>CBDEVD010000006.1:0-2160945 GCA_965243645.1 Arenicellales bacterium
GAGCACCGAACCACAGGGGTGACTGAGACTGTGCATGGCACCGAGACCTTTCTGAAAAGCGGTTGCACCCATCGATGAAGCGACCTGCATTTGTGAACGGGCTTCAATATCGCCGCCATTTTTGCAGGCAGGTTCGAGCCAGTCGCGAATCAGACGCATGCCTTCCAGTGCAATACCTTGTGCCAGCGGATGAAATACCGGGCTGCAATAGGCCTCAAGATTGTGTGACAAAGCATCCATTCCTACACCGGCAGTCAGTGCTGGCGGTAGCCCGACAGTCGCTTCTGGATCCAAAATCACACAGACAGGCAGCATTTTTGGATGGAAGATGATCTTTTTTGTTTGGTCCGTACCATCCGTAATGACCGATGCGCGTCCGACTTCTGAACCGGTACCGGATGTTGTGGGTATTGCGATGACCGGTGCGATTGCATCAGCATTGGCTCGTGTATACCAGTCTTCGCGATCTTCAAAATCCCAAATCGGTCGAGTCTGTCCAGCCATGAGAGCGATTGCCTTGGCGACATCAAGCGCGCTGCCGCCACCCAGTGCAATGACGCCATCATGACTATTCGCGCGGAAAATTGCAACACCTTCGTTGACATTGGCTTCAACCGGATTGGGCTGTAAGTTCGAAAAAAGCGTACAGTTTGCCAGCTGTTGCTGACATTGGCTGAGAATTTCTGCAACCATTGGCATTTCGATCAAACCAGGGTCTGTTACCAGCAGAGGGTTGTTAATCCCAAATTCCTCGCACGTCGCGGCGATTTCTGCTATTCGACCACACCCGAACCGCATAGCGGTAGGGTAATGCCAATTATTGGTTGCGGAGTTGCTTAGATAAGTCATCACTCATTACACCAGATTGTATTTGTAATTTGTTGAATTATCAGGACTATTGTGATCGAGAATCGAGTTCGTTGCAGCCGTATCGCGGCTTTGGAGATTCAGCCTTGGAGTTATCCTGAAACAAACAATAAATATATACGCCAAATCTGCGTTGTACTAGACTTGATTTGGAATTAATTTCCTGGCAGTACCATTGAGGAACAAAATCTATCTTGTGGCATTTCAGTAAAATGACAGCAGTGATTCCTCGTGCGATTACAATCAAAATTAAACAGACGCTGCTTTGCATATCCATATTGATCCGGTAGGTGGTATTGCAGGCGACATGTTTGTCGCCGCGATGCTAGACTTACATCCTCAGTTTGAAGCTGAGATGACAGACAATCTGCGCTGCGTTCAGGCGCTGAGTGGCGTTGCAGTGAATGCATCCTCGTGCAGCGATGGTGTCTTGGCAGGTAAACGAATCGCGGTTACCGGTCCAGCGCTTGATGGTGAGCATGTCAGCTACACCGTTTTGGTCGATGGTCTCAGAGCTTCAAGCCTGCCACCGAAGGTCAAGGACAGGGCGTGTGACATATTACTGCGGCTTGCACAAGCTGAAGCCGACGTTCATGGAGTGGAATTGCAGCAGGTGACTTTACATGAAGCAGGTTCTCCCGATTCTCTGGCAGACATCGTCTGCAGCGCATTTCTGATTACTGCCGCAAATGCCGCTTCCTGGTCATGTGGCGCGCTTCCTTGTGGCAATGGCACCGTAATGACCGGGCATGGTGAACTGCCATTGCCTGCCCCTGCAGTTGTCAAGCTTCTTGCAGGCTGCCCGGTTTACAACGATGGCAGACAGGGTGAGCGAGTAACCCCAACCGGGGCCGCAATATTACGCAGTCTTGAGCCTCAGTTCGATTTGCGCCGATCAGCAATGCGGCTAAGCGGCGTCGGACACGGATTCGGCAGTGCTTCATTCCCCGGTATGAGCAACATTGTGCGACTGATCGCATTTGCAGATGCGCGAAGAGTCGGACGCGACGAAAAGATTGGTGTCATTTCATTTGAAGTCGATGACCAGTCACCAGAGGACTTGAGCACTGGACTCGATAATGTGCGCGCCAATCACGGTGTGCTGGATGTGGTGCAAATTCCTGCGCTGGGCAAAAAAGGGCGGTTCAGTGTTCATGTTCAGGTGTTGGTGCAATTGGCATGTGTTGACGCGGTTGCCGCCCAATGTGCGCTTGAAACTGCGACACTTGGTGTGAGAATTCAAACAGTAGACCGACTGGTGCTCGAGCGCGATAATCTGGAGTATCGTCAGCAGGATGGAACTTCCATGGCGATCAAATTAGCCACACGACCTGACGGGAACCAAACCGCTAAAGTTGCGGCCGACCAACTGACTAAGGCCGGGGATTACAGACAACGCAAGGCAATGAGGCAAGCTGCTGAAATGGAAATCGAACGTAACACACAATCCATGCGCGACCGCGATGAAAACGGCTAAACCCTTATCAATTCAACCACTGGACAGTGCAAGTAGCACGCGATTGCAGCAACTGGAGGTAATTCTCACAGAAATGCGTACTTTTGTCATTGCTGTGAGTGGTGGTATAGACAGTACGCTGCTCGCGGTGATCGCAGGCAGAATCAAACAAGTTGACATGGAAGTGTTGCATGCTGTATCTCCGGCGGTGCCTGCGCACGCGACCGCAAGGGTCCGTCATTATGCAGTAGCGGAAAACTGGAATCTCACTGTAGCGGATGCCGGGGAATTTCAGGATGAACGGTATATGCGGAATCCGCTCAACCGTTGCTACTTCTGTAAAACGCATCTTTACTCGAGAATTGCGAGTCATACATCAAAACTCATTGTTTCCGGTACCAACCTGGATGATATGAGTGATTTTCGTCCCGGGTTGACTGCTGCAGAACAACATGCGGTACGTCATCCCTATGTGGAAGCCAGCATACCAAAATCTATCATTCGCCGCCTGGCTGACCATATGCAATTGCACGATCTGGCGGAACTTCCGGCATCGCCTTGTTTGTCAAGCCGGATACAAACCGGCACATCCATCCGAGCCGACTGGCTGCATGCAATTGATCAGGTAGAAGTAGAAATCCGAGATCAACTGAAAGTGACAACAGTTCGCTGTCGCATTCAAAATCAGGCTGTTGTCATCGAACTTGACGACCCTTCACTCAATCGCATTGGTAAGCAGGGCCGGGCACTCATAACACGCGTGGTAGGCACTCATTTTGCAGACAGGCTGGACGAGTTATCGGTCGATTTTGCGCCGTATCGCATGGGCAGTGCATTTGTCGGGGATCGGACTGATGTCAATATCTGAGTTTCGACCGGACACCGACCGACTGAGTCGAATCGGTATCGAAGAAGCTGTATTTTGTGCGGGCAAATCCGTCGCGCAGATCGAGGCGATTGTGCTTGATGCGATCAGTCAATCTCGAGACCTGCTACTCACCCGCTGTGCCGAAAGACAGTTTGAGGAGTTGCCACCGCAGATACAATCGCTGCTGGATTATGACGCGGTTTCGGGTACCGGAATCGTTGGTAATCGATCCTTGTCACCGGACGCATCGCTTTGCGCCGTGGTAACTGCAGGGACTTCAGACCTGCCGGTGGCAACAGAAGCGCAAAGAACACTGTATTACCATGGGATCAAGTGTACGCCTTTTTATGATGTTGGTGTTGCAGGATTGTGGCGAATTTTAAGCGTTCAGGATGAATTACGTCGATATTCGGTAGTGATTATCGTCGCTGGAATGGATGCCGCACTGGCATCAGTCGTTGGCGGTCTGATTCCGTCTGTCATCATTGCCGTTCCAACTTCAGTGGGCTACGGTGTGGCCGCAGGTGGAACATCGGCACTTGAATCGATATTATCGAGTTGTGCTCCAGGCGTCACAACCGTGAACATTGATAATGGCTACGGGGCTGCTTGTGCCGCGATTCGGGTGTTAAACCATCACCGACTGCAAACCGTTCAGGATGGAGTTACAGAGCACAAAAGCGGTGCTTGATCTAACGGGATATCGTCACACAGCTGATGCTTAGACAATGGCTTATGGAACCGCCGCTGGCGCAGTAATTGGGAGACCAGATCATGATCGCAGTCAAAGCTGATTTTGGCACAGAACAAGTTTCGATCAAAGTGCCCGATGACTCAACCATTGTTGAGTTTCAGAATCCAGTTTTCCTTGAACAGCCGGTCGCCAGCGTAGTCGCGGCGCTGCAAAACCCTGTCGGCAGCCCGCCACTTGCAGATCTTGTACGTCCGGGAATGACCGTTGCAATCGGGTTTGATGATCCGACGCGCCCACCGTTGCCTTGGCAAACGATAATTCCCCGGGTAATCGAAGTTTTGACGCGCGGCGGTGTTCGGGACCAGGATATATCACTGATTTGTGCAAATGGTGCGCACCGAAAATGGTTTCCCGAAGAGTTGCAACAATTTTTGGGCGATGAATTATTCAATCGATTTTGGCCGCTTGGACAAATCATCAATCACGATTGTCAGAATCCAGCTGGACTGACGTATCTCGGAACCACTGAACGCGGTGCTTATGTCGAGCACAATCGGCGATTTGTTGAGGCGGATCTATCCATTTATGTCGGTACAGTATCAGCAACCTATGTTGGCGGATACTCAGGTACTGGTGCGGTCACTGGCTTGGCATCAGCAACGAGTCTGGCTTCCCATCATGCGCATCGATTCTGGCATAACCCAAAGTCAACCACGGGTGATCATCGAACCATGATGTACCGCGGGATGAAGGCCGAAGTCCATGACCATATGGAACGCGCATTGGGAAAACGAATTTTTTACGTAAACTCAGTGGTTGGAATTGGCGGGCAGATGGCTGGTGTCTTCGCTGGTTATTCGCCGGAGATTGAGACTCCATGCTGGGACCTGGCTGATACCTTTAACATTTATCAGGCCCCGCAAGCCGATATCATGGTGCTTGGCCTTGGCGGCTGGTTCGCCTACGGGGAAGCGGACAATACGATGATTGCTGCAATTGGTTGTTTAAATCCGCCCAGAATATGGCTCAATCAACCTGTTTTAAGGGAGGGTGGTGTTGTGATTGGTCTCAATCCATCAGCCGGTATGATCGATCCGGTGATGTATCCATCCTATCAAGAAGTGATTGATTTATATGATAAACATTATGATATCAGTGAATTGGCTGAACATGAACTTGAGATCAGTGCGCGACCTGATTATCTTGATTTATATGAAAAAGGTCATTCCTACCATCCGCGTCATCCATTTTGGCTGTTGTACATTGGGCACTATACGCTACAGCGTGCATCTGCAGTTATTATGGCGGGCACCCGCAATCCAGGCGCATTCAGAAAATTAGGAATCACACCTGCTCGCGATTTTGATCAGGCTTGGCAAATCGCGACTCGCATCACAGGTCGCAAACCAACCACAGTTGTGGCACCAACGTTTTGGACGAAACGTCAGTTCAAGTTCAATGTCGCGAGTGTGCGCAACAGCTGAATTCGGGGTGTCGCGTACCGTCAGCTGTGATTGAGCATGGAGCGGTTGCGCGAAACATAGATCCACAGGACCACCGCGACCAGCAACGCAACGAGTGCGATTAATTCGATGGGCCGTTCATTGACCAGGTACGAGAATCCGACGGCAGTAATCGCCAGAAATGCCCAGCGTTCGGTCCAACTCAAGTCGCGCATGAAATATCCGTAACAAACGACTGAAGAAGACCATTGTAACAGCAAAATGAGCAATACCGGAGGGGCGACTGCCCAGGTTAGGTTGGGGAACGATAACAGCTCGGGATGGTAAACGAAACCGTAAGGAATAATGAAAGTGGTTAGCATCAGTTTCATGCCATCAATGGCGGTGCCAATGAAAGTGCCACCGGATAGCTTCGCAGCTGCCAGTGCACTGACTGCGACAGGCGGTGTCAGCGTTGAAAACACTGCAAAGTAAAAAACAAAAAAGTGTGCGAGGATCGCCTCAATCCCGCCTTGTTGAAGAAAAGGAACAAGGGTAAGCGATACAACAACGTACGCGACCGGTGTCGGTAGTCCCATGCCCAGGAACAGCGAGACGATCATGGTGCCCAGCAGCAGCAGAAATTTACTATCTGGTAGAACGTGAACCAATAAAATGGCGAGACGATTGGAAAGGTTGGTTGTCAGAAAGGTCTGTGCCAATGGACCAATCGCGACCAGCAACAGGCTAAGCAGCGTTACGATAACCAAGCCATCGACATAGGCTGCGTACATCTCTTTGAGCTTCGGTCTGTATTTTCCCTGCAAAGGACAAAGACCCACAGCCAGTGTAATGCCGACAACGCCAGCGATGGCTGGTGAGTAATAACCAACCAACAGGTGCGTATTCCAATTAATATGAACGCGATTCCAGAGAATATGAACATTTCTCCAAAAACTGGCATTCGCGACGCTTATCTCAGCGGTTTTTCGAATCTTTCGAGCGAGTTATACCTCCTTTGGATTTGTTGTTGGTTTGAATCTCACACGGAGCGGAAATAAGTCGGTCAGCAACCCTGTGCAAAAACCCAAAGGCAAGCACTTTTTCGACGCGAGTGTCTTTGGGAATTTTTCACAGGGTTGGTTATGGACTTATTCTGCGGGCTCAGTGTAAGATTGTGATGACCACAGATACGCATTGAAAATAACGCACCAGTGATGAACAACTGATCCCAATTGACCCATGCAAATTGGCCAGTTGGATCAATTGATAACTGCGGCAGTGCTCGCGACACTCGGTGAATGTAAGATCTTGTCGTCATTGCCATCAGCTATCGTTGCGGTGGGATTGCGCCACCGGTACGGTCAGTGAATTGGATTGCAGCTTTCGCATTGAGTCACCGGTCAGTTGGATACGATGGGCATTGTGGATTAAACGGTCGAGGATCGCATCGGCCAAAGTGGCGTCACCAACGGTGGCATACCATTGATCAACGGGTAATTGGCTGATCACAACGGTTGCGGTTCGCCCGTAGCGCCCATCCATCAGTTCCAGCAGATCATGACGGTGGCTGGTGTTCAGGGGTTTGAGTCCCCAATCATCAATGATCAGCAGTGCGGTGGCGGCGAGCTTTTTGACAAACTTGGTGTAAGTTCCCAGTGCCCGGGCCTGATCGAACTGTACCAGCAACAAAGATAGCCGCTCGTAGCGCACGGTGTAATCGAGCAGACAGGCGGCGTGCCCAAATGCGCAGCCAACGTAGGACTTCCCGGAGCCGCACGGTCCGGTGATCAGCAGGTTCTGTGCCCGTGCAATCCAGGTGCACTGTCCAAGCTCTGCGATGTGGCTGCGTTGTAAGTTTCTCGATGGCTGGTAATCCAGTTCATTCAAGCTCGCCTGTAAGCGCAGATTAGCCTGGCGCAGCAGGCGCTGCTGACGGCGTTGGTGGCGGCACTGCAACTCATGGTCGAGCAGCAGTTCGAGGCGTTGGGTAAAGCTCAGGTCCCGGTAAAGTTCCGGTTGCTGCAACTGTTGTTCCAGTGCCTGGGCGAGGTTGCTCAGCCTGAGTTGGCGCAGTTGTTCAAAAGTGGTACTCGTGCTCATGGCGGCCTCCATTAGTTAAAATGTTTTGCACCGCGGATGTTGTCGTGGTGCTGTGGCAGTTTAAGTTCAGTCTGTGAGTCGTCAAGATCGGTGCCGTTTTTCAGAATCTGCTCGATGTGGGCAACGCGCGTCAGGGCCTGGCGGTTGGCAATTCGGCAGGCTGCGTTGAGTCGTTGGTTGGAGAATTTCTTACTCAGGGACAACACCCCCAGACAGCGGCGGCAGACTTGCTCAAAGTGGTCGGCTTCGTTGATTCTGGCACACACCCAAGCTGAGCAGTCTGCGCCGATGACGGCGGCCCAGTTTTTCAACCGCGCAGGTGGCCAGTGGCTTTGGTCATGACTTTTCGGCCGATGCAGGGGGTGGGTGGACATGCCGGCTTGCTGCTCGATCCGATGGGTGGCGATTTGATGTTGTTTGAAGAAGATGCGCAGGGTTTGATTACCGAGGTGGACTTTGACCTTTTGCCCGGCGTATTGATGGGGCACTGAATACCAGTGTTTGCCGTGTTTGATGTGGTAATCAAAGCCGACTGTGGCGGTTTTGATTTCAACGTAGTGAAAGCGCACCAGTGGCAGGGGTCGAAGCACGGGTCGGTCGAGTGTATCAAAGGCGTCTTGGCGACAGCCGTCGCGATTGGAAAAGGGTTTTAGGTTCAGCTCATCGACTAAGGGTCGAATGGCTGCATTGAGCTCGGACAGGCTGGTGAAGTGGTGGTTTCGAAGCCGCGCCAAAATCCAGCGTTCAGCGTTCTGTACTGCTTGTTCGACTTTGGCTTTATCCTTGGGTTTTCGTGGCCGCGCAGCTTTGACTGCGACACCGTAATGCTCAGCCCACTGCTGGTAGCTGAAATTGAATTGTGGATCATAGCGGCAGGCTTTAGCGACCGCGCTGCCTAAGTTGTCAGACACAATCAGTTTCGGACACCCTTTGAAGAACTCCAGCATCAAGCTCAAACACTCGAGCCAGTCGCGCAGCTGCTGGGTCCACACGGCAACCGCAAAGGTGTAGTTCGATGCGCCCAGCACCCCGACAAAGATCTGCGCCGTGCGTGTGCCGATCTTGACCGTCATGCCACAGAAATCGACAAATACGGTATCACCGGGCTCGTGAAACTGCCGCATGGAACGGCGCTGTGATTTTTTCCAGCGGGCATAATGCTCGCAAAAACTTGAGTAGCTGTACCGGTAGCCTTGCGCGCACAACTCCTGCCACAGCAACTGCAAGGTGACGGCCTTTTTTTGCTTTTCCTGATGCACCCAGGTAAAGTCGACTTCAAAGTGTGCCGGTGAATCCTGCGGCCCACCGTACACCAGTGCGGCCAGCTGATCTTCATCCATACCGTCGGGCAACGGCCACCGAATGCCACAATCGGTAGTTTTGGTCACCACTTTGTGCACCAACCCAACGCTCAGACCCAATACCTCAGCGATACGCCGAATCGTTAGCCCGCAGTCGTGTCGCAAGCGTAGTATCTCAAGATGGTTGCTCATCACAATTCTTCCTCTGCTCATGTCCACTGCCTCCTGTTTCAATGTCGTAGATGAAAACTACGATTGAAACCGAAACGGTGAACCCAGTCAAATTGTGCTGAGAAAAGCGGGCGTTATCGGTACTCCAGTTCCGAGAATATCAACCAATACAAACGGTGTTCACATTGGCTGGAATCGACGTTCATATTCTCCGGAATCCGTGTTCATATTGTCTGGAATTACGTTCATATTCCTGGAATCAGTGTTCACATAACTCTGGAATATGCAACAGGATCACAACGGCTGCAAACGAAATGACAAAAGTCGGCGCCATGCGCCAAATCGCGTGGTAATCGACGCGACCCGTCATCCGTTTGAGTTTTTCGTTTTTGGCACAAATAACGACGCCAAAGGTGGTGCCACTCAGAAACAGCAAGCCCGGGATTAGTGCTGCCAGCGCAACCTCAATATACGGAACGTTTAAAAACAGCGCAATGATGAAACCCGCTAATCCCAGAATGGGTGGCATTATTTGCCCGGAGGTTGACGCGACTGCTTCGATGGCACCGGCCATATCTTTACGATAACCATGGTTCTTCATCATGGGAATGGTCAAACGACCCGTCAAAACCACGTTGGATACAGCCTGACCCATGACCGAGGCAACGATGCCACTGCCGATGATGGCGGGAAACGCTGCCCCGCCGCGTATATGACGACCCGTTACCTTGCCAATCTCGATGACCATTTTCAACATTCCGACACCCAGTAGAATCGCTGCAAAAATCACCAGGAAATAGAGTTTGTCAGCGGCCAGTCGTGCCAGCCAGAACATCCCTTCACTGACACCCAGACCAAGGTAATGAATTACGAATCCGACATCGTACTCCGGTAACTTCAATATGGGGTAGGGAACCAGATGGCCGAAAAAGAAATAGGTGATGATGATCACCACCAGTGAGGTCAGCAGCCAACCCCAATGCAGAAAATTGAGCAGCATCACGCCTGCGATAAAAAGAATGCCAATCGTGATGTCAAAGGTTTCGAAAAATGGATGAACCGAATCCAACCGGATGGTGTGGATGCGCACATAGGCTGATCCGCCAACTGCAAGTGCACTCCCTAAAACCGCGATAATGAGTCTGATTTTCCAGTATTTTTGCCAGGTTTGATTGATGTGTTCATCCAACAGTTCCTTGAATGCATGGAGCGATGACAGACACATCACAAAAAACACGAAAGTTGCATAGTAGACTTTCGAGTTGCTGATCAGCCCGAATACCGACACGCCAATATAGACGGTCAGAGCCGTGCCCAGTACGACAAAAACAGTACTGATGGCACTGCGAAGCTTGGTGGCAGCCATCATTGCGGGTGCCGATTTGATATGCGGCAGAAATGAATGTTGAAATCAATCACACCGGCTAATTTCCTCGGCTAGGTGTAAGCCGGTGTGATTGGTGTAAACGGAGTGGGTTAGACTACGATTCCGGGTAAGTCACTGGCACAAAGTTGAGTCGTTTGTCCCATAATCCAAGATCTTTATAGGCTCGGATTGCACCTGGATGGGTATTTTCTTCCGACAGTCCATCGACCATCATATCTTCGGTCAATACCTGCCACAGTGCATTCAATTCCCGCATTTCATCGAGATGCTTGTGCGTCGCGATAACATAATCGTACGCCAACTGTTCCGGAAATTCCGGATGTACTGCCTTGTATCCACGATTGAATCCAGCCAGAAAATCTTCATCCTGATGAGGTAGTGTACCTGCCTTGATGGTCATCCCAATCCAGGTGGTACCAAACTGCTCATTCATCTTGTCTATTGCCCATTGATCCATCGGGATATAGTAGAGCGTCTTGCCGGAAGCTTCCAACTTTCTGAGTGGACCACTCTTCAGGTGATAGGATTGGGAGGGGTCGGTGCCGTATCCGGTTACACATACGTCAGTGGTTCCGTCAATCAACTGTTGAGTCAGTCCGCCTGGGTTGAGGCGACGGATGTCGGTATTTGACTGGTCGATACCATAGGCATGTTTCAGGAACAGTGCGGGGAATACACCCCAGTCGCTTTGGCCAAGTAGTCCGATTGAAACGCGTTTGCCGCGCATGTCTTCAATTGTTTTGATACTCGGATCCGTTGTTACAAAGAACTTGCCTTGCGACCAATAAGCTTCGCCATGAAGCAGTTGAAACTTGATCGGGATGGGGTCTGGGAGATACTCCTTGACGGCCTCGCTGCCACCTTGCAATGCGAGCTGGATTATCGCATCTTCAGTACCAAATACGGAATGTTTCCAGCGCCGCGGTTCAGTCATTGCGCGAACGTTGTACATGTATCCTGGCGTTTCCTGCGCTGCAATAAACAGGTTACCACCACTACGGGCGACCACGTTGCCGAATATTGTGTTGCCTTCCATGACGCCACACCCAAACGGACAAGTTAGATGATATGGAAACCTCTCACCTTGGCAGTTAGAATAAGGTTGAACCAACCAACTAACACGAAAGTGAGAGGTTAACAATGCAGACTACATACGATAACACAACCATTGGGTTGGATTTGGCGAAGAACGTGTTTTACTTGTCCGAGATGAATCGCAACATGAAATTGATCCGTCAGGTCAAGCTCAAGCGCAACCAGGTGTTGGGGTATTTTGCCAGATTAGATGCAGCGAAGGTGCGCTGTGTGGCGATGGAGGCCTGTGGCGGGGCGCATTACTGGGGTCGGAAGTTCGAGGAGTTGGGGCTACCGGTTCGACTGTTGCCGCCAAGGTGGGTGAAGACCTATGTGCTGAACAACAAAACCGACGCCAACGATTCGGTGGCAATAGCCGAGGCATCGCTGCGCCCGCGGTTGCACGCGGTCGCGCTCAAAACGGTCGCGCAGCAAGACTTGTCGATGTTGCATGGTCTTCGCCAGCAGGCACTCAAGCAGCAAACCCAGAGCTACAATGCCATCCGTGCGCATCTGTCGGAACGGGGATTGGTGGTGCGGCGCTCAAAAGGGGCTGTGGATGAGTTGATCAACCAAGTGCTCAGTGATGATGCGCTCGCGCACAAAGGCCTGGATCTCAGTCAGGTGAGCTTTGAGTTTTCTCTCACGCTGCGCCGCGAGGCACTGAATTTGACCCAGGCCAAAGAGCAGTTGACCTATTACACCCATCGGATTGAGGCGCACGGTTCAAAGGACGAAGCGGTGCAGCGGTTGCAGACGGTGCCGGGCATTGGTCCGCTGGTGGCCAGTGCACTGGTGGCTGCGGCTGGTGATGGCAGTGGTTTTGAAAATGGACGCGACTTTGCCGCCTGGCTGGGTCTGGTGCCGCGCCAATACTCAAGTGGCGGACATGACAAGTCCGGCGGCATCTCCAAATGCGGTGACCGCTATGTGCGCACGATGTTGATTCATGGCGCCCGCTCGGTGGTGTCTGCAGCGCGCCGAAACACGGACAACTCGGATCCGCTGTATGACAAGGCAAGACGGATTGCCGGGCGCAGCAATAACAACAAGGCGGCGGTGGCGCTGGCCAATCAGATGGCGCGTATCAGTTGGGTGATTTTGTCCCAAGGCGTCAAATACGACCCGCGTCGCTTTGCGGCGGGTGGGTCATCGAAATGAATACATGACTGCACTGGCTATTGAGGCCGGTGCAGTGAAACGGTTAACCTGTCAAGGGAGTTGCTTGGTGAGATTGTGAACTGATGACAAAAAGGGCGATGCCTGCACGGGAAGAGCCTGATAAATTCTACGGCAGCATGCAAGCCGAAAGTTAGATAAGGAGTCCTGTGCGCGAAAATCATCATGGCACGAGGACGGCATTCATGCCCTCCTCAATAGTAGGCCGAATATAAGACCGCACCCCATCTTTTGTTCATTGATTCGCAACATTACACTTGCAATTCGAGAGGTTTCCATATAAGAATCGAGACAATATCCTGTGCCTTGACAACCGGTATGGCGAGCATACTCGAAAATAGCATGGTTAGGGCTAAAGCGCCTCTGCATAAATTTTTCATTTGCCTTTCTCCTTTATTGGTTTAAAAATTGTTTGTTTTAGTGATTGGATTCATGTAAGTGAATTTCGAGACTGGTGAATTGCCACCCCCAAGCGGCTACGCTGTCTTGATCAGGAAAAGTGGCTGATCAAATTCGACCAAATTGCCATCTTCTGCAAAGATTGACACAATTTCACCAGCGGTGGTTGCTTCGATCGTTGTGTATAGTTTCATGACTTCGATCAGGCACATCGGATCACCTTGGACAACCGTTGTTCCGACTTCAACAAAGGTAGGTTCATCGGGATTGGGTTTGCGGTAAAACGTTCCAACCATTGGCGCGCGCAGAATTTCGTGTCCCGATGGTACCTGTATATCGCTTGCCGTATATTGGTTTTCATCAGTCGAATGCGCTACCAGTTCGGGCGTGGTGTGCTCTGCGACTGGCGCGGAATCGACGGCAGATGTCGGCATCTTCTTCGGTCCAGTTGGCACCGCGGTGCGTTTGCTGACCGCAAGCCGTAAGCCTTCAACCTCAAGGTTGATTTCATCGGCGCTTGATTCATCAATCGCCTTTAAAATTTCAGCAATGTCTTTAAAACTTAAGGTCATTAGCAAAATACGGTATTGAATCTAATTATGTCAGACAAGATAGATCTTTCAAATTGAACGGAAATCTTGTTTGTATTATTTCACATGTCCGCAATATATTACTCGTATATTAGGAATATACAAAATTGGTAATGCATCAACAGTGTAGCAATTCTAATCGCAGGTGCTTATTGCAGTTGCGTTTGAATTGGTTTGAATCCATCGTATGAAACGTGTTCTGGTAGCAAATCGAGGTGAAATTGCGGTTCGGGTTATTCGGGCTGCGCGTCACCTCGGCATTGAGAGCGTGGCGATTTACACCGAGCCAGATGCCAAATCATTACATGTTTTGCAGGCGGACCGTGCAGTCCGCATCGGTCCATCAACTGCGGGCGACAGTTATCTGAATCAGTCCGCAATCGTTCACGTTGCTCAGCAAACGGGTTGTGATGCCATTCATCCGGGCTATGGTTTTTTATCCGAAAATTCCGAGTTTGTTGAATTGTGTGAATTACAGGGCCTGCAGTTTATTGGACCGACGGCTGATACCATCCGCCGTATGGGTGACAAGGTTCAAGCGCGCACTGAGGCGAGCGGCAGCGGTATCAACGTGGTACCTGGAACATCGCAGCCATTTACCAACTCGGATGATGCGTTTGCTCAAGCAGCGAGTATTGGATATCCGGTACTGATTAAAGCCCGTGGCGGTGGTGGAGGTCGAGGCATGCGGGTGGTGCATACGGCCGCATCATTTGCAGCTGAGTTTACCCAAGCGTCGCGCGAGGCAGAGTCGGCATTTTCAGATCCGGCCATGTATCTGGAAAAATACCTGTATAAAGTCAGACATATAGAAGTACAGATTTTAGGCGACTTGCATGGTAACGTCGTTGCTCTAGGGGAACGCGACTGTACAGTTCAGCGTCGTCATCAGAAACTCGTAGAAGAGGCACCCTGTGCGGTTCTCGCGCCTAATGTGCGAGCACAGCTACATAACGCAGCCGTTCAATTGGGTCAGTCGATTGCTTATCAGGGTGCGGGGACCGTTGAATTTGTCTTGACTCAAGATCGGCAGCAGTTTTACTTTATCGAAATGAATACCCGAATACAGGTTGAGCACCCGGTTACTGAGCAGTTGTTTGGCATCGATTTGGTTGAAGCACAATTACGTCTCGCACGCGGTGAATCTGTATCAGATATTGTTCAAACAGATCGAGGTTACGGTCATGCCATTGAATTCCGGATCAATGCAGAGAGTTGGCGGCATGATTTTCGTCCCTCGCCAGGGGCTATTCAGCGTTGGAAACTGCCAGCTGGTGCTGGCATACGGGTGGATACGCATTGCTATGAAACGTTTCACATCAGTGTGTTTTATGATTCATTGATTGCTAAACTAATCGTATACGGACATGATCGCAGTCATGCGCTGACGCGTGCGCGGGCTGCACTGTCAGATTTTGAAATTGTGGGGATCGATACATCAGTGGGATTTCACCAGCATCTGTTGGACAATGTGTCTTTCACAACAGGTGACATTTATACGACCTGGGTGGAAGAGGAATTCTTGCGGGAGAACGGCTAGTGTCGCATTCGGTAAAGATTATTGACCTAACGTTGCGTGATGCACATCAGTGCCTGTGGGCGACGCGTATGACTACCGCGATGATGAAGGATATTGCGCCGCGATTGGATCAAGCAGGATTTGAAGCCATTGACCTTGTCGGTGGTGCAGTATTCGATGTATGTGTGCGCTATCTGCGAGAAGATCCGTGGGAGCGGATGCGGATACTATCAAGTTGGGTGAAAGATACCCCGCTGATCATACACACGCGTGGACAAAGTCTGTTTACGTTCGAGTTTTTTGCAGATGATGTTGTTGCGCTTTCAGCAGAACGATTTGCCGCCAATGGGATGCGCTATCACACACCATACGATGCGCTCAATGACATCCGTAATTTGGAAGTTGCAATTCGTTCAGCCAAGCAGGTTGGGTTGCATACCATCGGTGGCGTGGTCTTTACGGACAGTCCGGTTCACAGCGATGAGTATTATGCGGGCAAAGCCCGAGAGTTGCTGAATCTTGATGTTGATGGTATTTACATCAAGGATGCCAGCGGCTTGCTGCGACCGGACCGGGCAATGAAACTGGTGCCGGCGATCAAACAGGTGATCGGGGATTTGCCGTTGCAACTGCATTCACACTGTCTGTCAGGACTCGCACCGTATACGGCATTGCTGGCGGTTGATTGTGGTGTGGAAGTTGTTCATACTGCCACCTCGACTTTGGCAAATGGTGCCTCGCATTCGCCGACGGAGTTATTCGTTAGGAATTGTCGGCGGCGCGGACATACAGTTGATCTCGATCTTGAACCTGTCGAGGAAGTCGCTGACCGACTGGCTTACCTCGCCAGAATCACGGACAAACCATTGGCTGAAGTTGCACAATACGATGAATTCCACTTTCATCATCAGATGCCCGGTGGGATGATTTCAAATCTCAAATACCAGCTAAGTACGGTTGGGTTGGAAGATCGCCTTGAAGATATACTGGAAGAGGCGGGTCATGTGCGTGCAGATCTCGGTTATCCCATCATCGTCAGTCCGTTTGCGCAATACATCATTACTCAGGCAGTGCTGAACGTGATGGGTCGTGATCAGGGTAAGCCGCGCTATGAATCAGTACCCGATGAGGTACGGCTTTACGTACGGGGTGGTTACGGTAAAGTTGTCGGTGACATTGATCCAAATTTATATGACAAAATTGTACGAGGTGCACAGCCGATTACTGAGCGGCCAGGCGCGCATGTACCCAAAGCGCTTGAGAAGCTTCGAAAAACGCGTGGTCCTTTTGCATCCGATGATGATCTGCTGCTAGCGGCCTATTATGCTGATAAAGAATATGCGGAACTAAAACGTGCCGGACCCATTCGTCTGGACACCGATGCAATTGGTGCAACACCCTTGGTTACCCTGATCAAACAATTGGCCGCGCGTCCTGCAATTCGATCTTTCAGTTTAACCAGCAACGCTGCATGAAATTTACCGGGAGGAAACTTGAATGAGTGAGCCGTGCATTATTACAGTTGCAATCACAGGAGCTGTGCCCCGCAAGGAAGACAATCCCGCTGTTCCGGTGGTTCCTGCTGAGCAAATTGAGTCAACTCATGAAGCATTTGAAGCAGGGGCCTCACTGGTGCACATTCACGTTCGCAACGCTGATCAGAGTTCGGGGTCTGACCCGGAGAAGTTCAGGGAAATTCAGGAAGGTGTCAAACGGCATTGTCCTGGCATGATCATTCAGTTTTCGACCGGTGGGCGTGGTCGGGAGCTTGAAAAGCGCGGTGCGATGTTGAATCTCAAGCCCGACATGGCTTCGCTCGCGACGGGTTCAGTCAATTTTCCAACGTCGATTTATGAAAATCCGCCTGCTTTTGTTGAGGGTCTTGCCTCAACCATGCTGAACTATGATGTCAAACCAGAAATTGAAATTTTTGATGTCGCCATGCTTTATAACGCTGCAAACCTGGTGCGAAAAGGCTTGCTGAAACCGCCCGTACATGTTCAGTTTGTGCTGGGTATTCCGAACGCGTTACCCGCGCGGCGCAATTTGCTGGAATTCTTGATTGCTGAATCACGCGAGGTGTTGCCAGGGTCGACTTGGACTGCAGCCGGAATCGGTCGACACCAGTACGAGGTCAACCATTGGTGCCTGGAACTTGGTGGACACTGTCGCACCGGTTTGGAAGACAACATCAAGTTTGATAAAGAACGCCTGGCGGCTAGCAATGCCGAATTGGTGACGAAGGTTGTTGATATCGCGGACCAATATGGTCGCCACCCAGCATCTGCTGAAGAGGCCAGACAGCTTCTCGTTTTGGCAGCTTGAATGACATTGCAAGCTGACTGCTGTTGTGAGCCACCAATATCCATTCATGGAAGGTGCGGATTGTCAATAATAAAAAAGATTAAGATAATGATTTAGAGTATTGAATTATGTACGATTTGTATTATTGGACGACTCCCAATGGTCACAAAATTACGATGTTCCTGGAAGAAACTGGTGTCGAGTACCGAATTGTCCCCGTTAACATCGGTAAAGGTGAACAATTTGACGCGACGTTTCTTACGTTTTCACCGAACAACCGTATTCCTGCGTTAATCGATAAGCAACCGATTGGGGAGGATGCTCCAGTATCGTTGTTTGAATCGGGCGCGATTTTGCTTTATCTTGCCGAAAAACACAAGTGTTTTATCCCTGAGGATACTGCAAGTCGTGCCAATGTCTTGCAATGGTTGTTTTGGCAGATGGCCAATCTCGGTCCAATGGGTGGCCAGAATCATCATTTTGTCACCTATCTTGAGGAAAAAGTCGACTATGCCATCAATCGCTATGTCAACGAGGTTTCCAGGCCTTATGCTGTGCTGGATCATCAGCTTGATCAAAATGAATACATTTGTGGTGAGTATTCGATTGCCGATATGGCCAGTTATCCATGGATTGTTCCGCACAAGCGTCAATTACAGCATATCGAGAAATTCCCCAACTTGAACCGTTGGTTTGAAACGATTCGTGCACGGCCTGCCACAGTTCGTGCTTACGATGTAGCCAAGCAGGTTAACCCCAATCCCCAGCAAATGTCTGAAGAGGAGAAAAAGGTACTCTTTGGACAGGATGCGAGTACGCTGCAGCGGCTTCGCCAATCCCAATCCTAGCAAATTAAACTCATGCCTGCGGGAGTCAATGCACCACTTTCGGGCATTCGAGTTATCGATTTCACGACCTTGGCACCGGGGCCTTTTGCAACCCTGATTCTGGCCAATGCCGGCGCGGAAGTCACCAAAATTGAGCGGCCGGGAAGCGGTGATGAAATGCGCGTTTATGGAGACGCGTTCGGAGATAACGACGTCACCTTTTCGCTACTGAATGCTGGCAAGCGCAGCGTGACTGCCGATCTCAAAAATGCCGACGATTGCGAGCGGATTAAATCGATGATTCGAAATTGCGATGTCGTAATCGAACAGTTTAGACCTGGTGTAATGAATCGTTTGGGTTTGGGTTATGACACACTTAGTGAGATCAATCCCGGGCTCGTGTACTGCTCAATTACCGGGTTTGGCCAATCAGGCCCAAAGGCACAAATTGCAGCTCACGATCTGAATTATGTTGCGGATTCCGGAATGTTGACACTGGGAGAGTGTCGTGCCGGTAAGCCAGCGATACCCCCGTTGCTGGCAGCGGATTTGGCGGGTGGCGCCTACCCGGCGGTGATGAATATTTTGCTTGCCTTACAGCAGCGTAACCACACAGGTAAAGGAAGCTATCTCGACGTTTCGATGACCGATTGTTTGTTTCCGCTGATGTTCTGGTGTTTGGGTCTCGGCTGGGGCAGTGGTCAATGGCCACATTCGGGACAACAGTTACTCACCGGCGGTTCCCCGCGTTACCAGATTTACCCAACCCGGGATGATCGTTATCTTGCAGTTGCCGCACTGGAGGACCGCTTTTGGACTGTATTTTGTAACACCATCGGCTACACAGTCGAAGCCAGTCGCGAACGTGATCACCCACAGACTGTGATTGCTGAAATAGGGAATTTGATTCGAACCAAATCAGCTGACGAGTGCAGATTGCTGTTCTCGGCAAAGGATGCCTGTGCGGTTGTTGCGAATACTTTGCAGGAAGCTGTACAGGACACTCATTATCAGGCGCGTGGCGTATTTGACCAGAAAATCAAAACAGAATCAGGCGAATTGATTGATGCACTGCCGTTGCCCATTGTGCCGGCATTGCGCAGCCAGGAAGACTCACCCAAACAAGTGCCCAAATTGGGTGAGCATAATTAAAATTTCGGTTGTAGAAAAGCTTTCAAATTAGCGGCATAAAGACACGCCCGCGGTTCCTGGAACGGATGACACGATGACCGATGAAAGGGTTTAGTCAGCCCGTATAATTCTCTTTTTTTGGAACAGTGCGTACATGTCTTCATTCAGATCAATTGGTATTGTTGGAGCGGGATTGATTGGTTCCGGTTGGGCCGCTCGCTGTCTTGCGAGAAACATTGATGTGATTGCATACGATCCTTCTCCCTGTGGCGAGGATGTCATTCGATCGCATATCGATAATGCCTGGCCCGCCCTTGCAAAGCTGGGTTTTGATCGTACCCAATCAGGGAAATTCAGCTACGTTGCCAGCCTCGAACAATTGTGTGCCAATGTTGATTTCATCCAGGAAAACGCACCTGACTCACTGCAAATCAAATCCAGACTGCACCAGGAGCTTGATCGTTTGACAACTCCCGAGGTGATTATTGCGTCGAGTTCATCCGGGTTGCTGCCAACCGACATTCAACAAAACACCACACATCCGGAACGGGTAGTCATTGGCCATCCATTCAATCCGGTTTACATCCTGCCGCTTGTTGAAATTGTCCGTGGTGCGAGAACCTCAGCCGAAACGGCACAACGGGCCGCACAGTTTTACCAAGACATTGGGATGTACCCACTAATGGTGAAAAAAGAGGTGGATGGATACATCTCTGATCGCCTGCAGGAGGCTGTTTGGCGTGAAGCGTTGCACCTGGTAACCGATGGTGTTGCTTCAACGCAAGATATTGATGATGCGATCGTTTATGGTCCTGGTCTGCGGTGGGCGATTATGGGTGTATGTCTTACCTTTCATCTGGCGGGTGGTGAACAGGGTATGAAACATATGCTTGAACAGTTTGGACCTGCATTGCAGTTACCGTGGACCTACTTGCAAGCCCCGAAGCTTACACCGGCACTGAAAGAGAAAATGATTGAGGGCACGAAATCTCAATCTGAAGGACAATCAGTTCAGGAGTTGGAACGGCTGCGCGACAATTGTCTGATTGAAATTCTGGATGTGCTCAGCAAGTATGGTTATTCGGCAGGTGCAACCCAATATAGAGCAACCGAACAGTAGCGGTTCTTGCAACGCGTGAACAGTCGTGCGCTAAATCGGCTACTTCGACCGCGTAGTATTGCGGTCATTGGTGGAAAGTTTGCTCAACGCGCCATTCGGCAATGTGAGTTGTTGGGATTTACCGGCGATATTTGGCCTGTTCATCCGTATCGTGACGAGATGTACTCGCGCCCTTGTTACCGCACGTTGCGCGATTTACCCGGTGTACCTGACGCAGCATTCATTGCGGTTCCCAGAGACGAAACCGTTAACGTGGTGAGCGATTTGTCATCAATGGGTGCAGGTGGTGCTGTTTGTTATGCGTCGGGTTTTGCGGAACTCGGTCGTGAGGGCACCGAGTATCAACTTCGACTAAACGAAGCAATGGGTGAGATGCCATTGATCGGTCCGAATTGTTATGGAGTCTTGAACTATTTGGATGGCGTGGCACTTTGGCCGGATGAACAGGGCGGCAAGCGCTGTAATAAAGGTGTCGCAATCATCAGTCAGAGCGGCAATATCACTGTCAGTCTGACGATGCAGCGCCGCGGCGTACCAATCGCATTCCTGATTTCGACCGGTAATATGGCGGGCGTTAAGACGCACGACTATATTTTGGCACTGCTGGATAATCCAGCTATCACCGCGATTGGACTCTATCTTGAAGGTATCGTTGATGCGTACGAGTTTTCCTGCGCGGCAATCGAGGCGTTAAACAAGGGTGTTCCGATTGTCGTATTGGAATCCGGTCAATCGGAAATAGGTGCCAATGTAACCCGGACACACTCGTATTCGCTGTCCTCAAACAGTCAGGTCAGCCAAGCGTTTTACCGGCGATATGGCATCATTCAGGTCAGCAGCATTCCACAAATGCTGGAAACGCTGAAGCTCGTTTCGCTGATTCCGCCGCAACCCAACCCCACGGTCGCTTCGATCAGTTGTTCAGGTGGCGAAGCAGCGTTGATGGCTGATCAGGTTGCGCGCAGTGGCTTGGAATTTGCGCAGCTTACTGACTCCCAAAGGCAGCGGTTGATGGCCGTACTCGGTGACAAGGTTTGCGTAGCCAATCCGCTCGACTACCATACCTATATTTGGGGCAATCAGGCAGCACAAACCGCGTGTTTCGCTGCAGTTTATGAAGGCTCGCAAAATATGAGCGTGAATATTATTGATTTCCCCATGGATGGGATTTGCGATCCAGTTGAATGGAGTTATGTAGTGCAAGCAATTGTCGATGCGAAGCAGCAAGCGGATGGCAGGGTGGTAGCGGTTGCAACGCTGCATGAAAATTGCCCGCTGAGGTACCAGGACATTCTGTTGAAACACAATATTCCGCCGATGTTTGGAATGCAGGAATGCGTCACGGCAATTGCCGCATCCGTTGAATTCGCCAGCAAGGCGCAGATCGCTTCGACTCTGGTGCCCTTGCTGCATACGAGGCGAGGGCAAACTGAAATCACCACGCTGACCGAATATCAAGGCAAGAGGAAATTGCGTGAGGCAGGTTTGGCGGTTGTCGACGGCCAGGTGGCGAGCACTTTGGATGCAGCCAAAGCCATTGCGTTCCAGCTTGGCTACCCTGTGGTAGCGAAGATTTCTTCGACACAAGTGATTCATAAATCAGAAATTGAAGGTGTTGTTCCAGGCCTTGATTCACCAGCCCATCTGACCGACGCGGCTGACCGACTATTGGGATTGTCCGATGAATTGTTAATTGAGCGTCACGTATCGGACCCGGTGGTTGAAATGTTGGTCGCCATTCGGATTGATCCAACATTTGGTTTGGTTATGGTTGTTGGTGCAGGAGGCAAGCTGGCCAACCTGGTCGAAGATTCTTGTGTGTTACATTTTCCGATACAGGAAGCTGAGGTAATGTCAGCTCTGAGTGAACTGAAAATCGGCAAACTACTACACGGATTTCGAAATCTGTCAGGTGACATTGATGCCGTATTGCAGTTTATTACGAAATTAGCGGAATTTGCGGTCGATGAAACCAACCAGATTGTTGAGATAGAAGTTAACCCGCTTTATGTTTATGCAAAAGGTGCAGGTGTCACGGCCATCGATGTTGTTTATCGACACTGGCAATGAATCCAAATTCAAGAATTCTTTTTTTCCGGAATTTAGCGCGAACCGGAACCGTATGAAATCAAACCGCGCAGCCTGATAGGCTCTGAAAAATTTTTCCATAAAAAGGTAATAGTGATGAGTGAAGAAAATGTTTTGGTCAAGCACGACGGTGCAATTTTGGAAGTTACGATCAACCGTCCCAAAGCAAATGCAATCGATACTGCGACGAGTCGTCAATTGGGTGAGGTATTTTGTAATTTCAGAGATGATGATGCACTCAGAGTGGCGATTGTCACCGGCAGCGGTGATAAGTTTTTCTCGGCGGGTTGGGACCTTAAAGAAGCCGCTGCCGGGGAGGCGGAGCTTGACGGAGACTATGGCCCTGGCGGATTTGCGGGTCTGTGTGAATTACATGATTTAAATAAACCTGTAATCAGTGCGGTCAATGGTTATGCAGTTGGAGGGGGGTTCGAACTGGCACTTTCCGGAGATCTGATCGTAGCAGTTGAGCATGCCCAGTTTTTTCTACCCGAAATTAAGGTAGGCGTCGTTGCGGATGCTGCTTCGTTTCGACTGGCGCGTTGGATTCCAAGAGCAATCGCGATAGAGATGCTACTGACTGGACGGCGAATGTCTGCTCAAGAAGCGTTGCGTTGGGGATTGGTTAACCAAGTCGTCTCCAGTGACCAACTGATGGACACTGCCCGGTCACTGGCGGCTACCATAGCCGATGGTGCACCGCTTGTCGTTACTGCAGTCAAGGAAATTCTCCGTAAAGCGGAGGCTGCAAGTGTTGCGGAATGTTATCAGATGATGCACACGGGTGAGTTTGAAAACTACGAGAAAATGAAAGCATCCACTGATGCGATGGAGGGTCCGAAAGCCTTTGCAGAAAAACGCGATGCCAACTGGAAAGGACAGTAGGATTCCGGCAATGAAATAAACTGCCTTCAATGGTGCTCGTTCTTGTTTGAGCACGGTAGGGATAGGTGTGAAGGACTGATTTCCTTGGACTTGCTATTTTTCTGCGACTGTTTCAACAAGTTGCTTATGTTTGGTGAATGGTGAGTATGTAAAAACCTCGTGACAAACCGTATCCGGGATTTGCTTTTGTTTACTATCGCACCTCCACCAAAACGCAACAGCGGGATCGATATCTGGCACCTCATCATTCGTCAATATCAAAAACTCGTCAGATAGATCGCCGTCCTGATGCAAAGTGTGTTCTGAATTACTATAGATTCTCAGAACTATTTCCATTATTTTCTTGACTTCGGCATCACTTTCCGTTGCTACCCAACCGTCTAAATTTATTTTGGTTATTGAATCGCTGCAAGCAGGTTCAATAATTTTTTTCCACTCATTAGTCTTAGTGGTGTTCTTCCCTACGTGAATGATCCGTGCTTCAGGTAGAGATTGAATTGTGTCTTCAAGCTCGCTGTCCCCAAGTTCACATAAATGAGCATAACTGTCATAACGATAAGCGTATCCTGGAACTATTTCATTTAAGTCGGGATGATTAAATAGTAGCTTGGAACCCCAGATTAAATTCTCGCCAATCCCAAATTCACTTGGAAATATCACCTCCGAAAATTGTTCAGAATTCCAATAATCAACATTTTTCTCATCATCAGTAGTTTCAGCAAAACTCAACGAGCTGCACAAGATCATTGGAAGAACAATCCAGTACAAAAACGATGGGATACGATTAGATGAAATCACTTTTTACTATGCTCTATAGCGTTCACTATCCACCGATCAAATTGCCCACACGGAGAGGCAGCATGATTAATGTTGCGACAAATGCCGGTAAAGCGATCCCTGACAAATAAAGGCGAACAGGCCCAGTTTTCTTTGGAGTCCATGAGAGAATCCAAGCGAAGAACGCTGATAACACAATTAAAACTACAAAGGACGAAATAACAATATTTGGAGCGATACCTGTGGTTGATTCAAGTCGAAATTCAAGAACTCCCGTTGAAAAGGCAAAAGTAAAAAACCCGATGAAGTAACTTAAGGCTCCTGGGAAGGCAAACCAAAATTGGCGTTTTCTGCTCCAGTCGTTGCTTGATTTTTCAAACCTTAGTTTACGAAAATTTCGAAGTATCCTGCCAAGCTCTGTATTTATCGTTACAGGGTTCCGATTGCTATTCGAACTTTTTGTGCCGTTTGAACTATTATCATTTTCTCTGGCAATAATCGCGTCCCTGCTCATATTTCCCTCTCAAGCTTAGCAAAATTTAATCCGAAAAATTTGATTACTGCGGTTCGTGGATTCTCCATTGAAGAAAGTAATTGCATCCTCTATAGGATAGGAATTACATAGCGAATCACCGTTGTCGTGGTTTGCAGGACATCAAAATTCCAGCACAGCAAGATCTGCAACTGGTCAATCAAAATCTTCATATTACCTTTGAACCTTGATGGAGTGCGCAAATCCAATGACTACAACCAATACAGGGCAACTGTAGTCGTTGGTGATGACAATGACATAGAGCTTAAATTGGCAAAATCGACAATTTATCACTAATATTTGATATAAAATCAACACTCTACAAATACCTAAATTCACTGAGTTAACCAATTTCCCGCAGAACCAATTCATTAGTAATCGAGTGAAGGTACAAAATGAGTCAAATCCAATCGAAAGTACCAGAAAAGCCAACCACTCCCACACAAGTCAAGTTGACTGACGTCTCTTCGTCACAATCAGAATTGACTCGACCAGTAGAAGCCTATCCTTACCAGGATAAACTCAAACGAAAGGAGTATGAAGCGCGCAAAGCTGAACTCCAAGTCGAACTGGTCAAGGCGCAAAACTGGATTAAAGATAACAGGCAAAAGGTCGTTGTTTTATTTGAGGGACGAGACGCGGCGGGCAAGGGCGGCACCATCAAACGATTTATGGAACATCTGAATCCTCGAAGCGCGCGAGTCGTGGCGTTGCCGAAACCAGGAGAAAAAGAACGCGGCCAATGGTTTTTCCAGCGATACATTGAACAGCTGCCAACACGAGGTGAAATGGTGTTATTTGATCGTTCATGGTACAACCGGGCTGGTGTAGAGCGAGTCATGGGGTTTTGTTCCCGTCTCGAATATCTTGAATTCATGCGTCAGACACCATCACTGGAACGAATGCTTGTAGACAGTGGCATTATGCTTTTTAAGTACTGGTTTTCTGTGAGTCGCAATGAACAACGACGGCGTTTTGAAGCGCGGGCAGACAGTCCGTTAAAACGCTGGAAACTCAGTCCGATTGATAAGGAATCGTTGAACTTGTGGCCCGAATATACTGAAGCTAAGGAGACGATGTTTTTCTATACGGATACGCGTGACGCCCCCTGGACCGTGGTACGGTCAGACGATAAACGACGCGCCCGGTTGAATTGCATGCGACATTTTTTATGCAGTTTGGATTATCCGGATAAGAATACAGAGATCGTTGTTTCTCCTGAGCCGCAAATCGTCGGACTGGCGCGGGATGTTTTTGTTACTCAGCAGAACGAGCACGATCGGACAGTGTCGGGCTCACACGAGTAATTCCGGGAATCAAACCATAAACAGCTGACCGAAGTTTGGATTTTGGTCGTTCACACCGGCCAGCCGCAAACAATGCCATGCCAGCGCGTGGTTACTCGAAGTAACCGGTTTCCCAACAGCTTGTTCAATTTCAAGGATTACCGGTGCGATTCTCAGGTTCGTACACGATACAAATACCAGGTCAACGGAGTCCTGAGACCCCAGTTCAATCGCAGCTCTTTGAATTGAATCCGTTGTAATTCGTGCTGCACGATTATCGTCTTCTTCATTAAAGGAACCGAACGCAACGACATTGAACCCGCGCGCCTCAATATATTCGGAGACTTTATCGTTCACATCTTGTCGATAAGGGGTCAGTACTGCCAGATTTCTGGCTTCGAGGGCTTCAAATGCAGCAAATGCCGCGGTAATCGGTGTGGTGCATTTTGCTTCCGGATGACTTTCGTGAATTCGTTCAAAGACCCGCTGTTCACCAATCACCATAGACGCTGATGTGCAACCATACGCGACAACATCGAGTGGCATGCCCTTTAGAATAATCTCGGCACACTCGGGGATGCGCTGTTCCATGTCAGCCAATGTTTCCGGGGTGATGGTTGCGGAATTGCGGATTCTGCTTTCGTAGAATGCAACGCCTTCAATATCCAGAAACATGCGAAATTCATGTTCGATTGTATGATCCGTTCCCAGCACAATGAGACCGATGGCTGCGCGCTCGGCGATGCCATCATCAACCTCAAATGGGATGTGAGTTCGAACAATCCGTTCGGTGTTCTCAATGGCCTGAACCGCTTGTTGCATGGTGGCTGACCTCTTTTTAGTAGTCTAACGAATGATAGGGTTGATTTTACTCGTCGTTGCTCCATTCTACCGCGAGTGTCGGAAATTAACAATCAAGTCACCTGAAATCCACGCACGTCAATTTCCGGCTCAACACCGGAAATCAAGTCTGCGGCTATTTTTGCTGACCCACATGCCATGGTCCAACCCATATGCCCTTGGCCTGAATTGACAAACAGGTTATTGAACCGCGTAAATCCAATGTATGGCGTACCCTGCGGTGTCATGGGTCGGAGGCAGGTTCGGTAGGTGGGTTGGTCGTAATTGGCAGCATTTGGTAAAAGGCTCTTGAGTGCCCCGACCATTGGTAAGAAGTCCTTGGGTCTATGGCTAAGGTCATAGCCGGCAAATTCTGCTGTTGCGGTCGCTCTGAATTGTTTGCCGATCGGCGCGAAGGCTACCAGGCTGTCTTCATCGACTGTCCCAATTGTCGGGGGTGCATCATCGGCGCGAACCGGTAGAGTTAACGAGTAACCCTTGACTGGATAAATGGGTAAATCCAATCCGGCTGATTTCAATAACAGTGGCGTGTGGGCACCCAAGGATACCACGAACAAGTCTGCTTCGATGTTGCCATTGGAACTCGTTACGCATTCAATTTGATCCCCTGCGGAAATCAATGAGATGATGCGAGTATTGAATTGGAAGTTGACATTTTTCGTGAGACAAACTTCGGCGAGTGCCCTGGCAAATTTTTGAGCATTACCTGTTTCATCAGTCGGACAATAAATGGCGCCTGCTATTTCGGTGCGCTGACTGCGGTAGGCAGGTTCCAACTCAACGACCTCATCCGTAGTCAAAATTTCAGTCTGCTGACCGCGATCCGATAGCAGTTTGGAATGTGAAACGCCTTTGCGAAAGGCATCAGAGTTGCGAAATAAATAAATCAACCCGCGTTGAATTCGATCATATTCGATCGAATTTTCTGCAACTACAGTGGCGAGACGCTGTTGAGAATATTGACAAAGCGCATGCTTGCGCACTGTATTTCGCTCAGCATCTTTTGCATTGCATTCCTTGAGAAATAGTGCGGTCCATTTCCAAAACTGTCGATCGACTCGTAGCCGGATCCGAAAGGCCTGATCATTTCGATATAAAGATCGCATCAAAATACCAGGCACTTTGGGTGAAGCCCACGCGAACGCGTGGCCTGGTGCGATCATTGAAGCGTTAACGGCACTTGCTTCGGTTGCAGCTTCAGCGCTTGTGTCAACGACTGTTATTTGATGTTGCCCGCTACGTGCGAGTTCGTAGGCCGTTGTGATACCGATAATGCCGGCACCAAGAACGACGATTCGCATGACGAATACGTGAAGAATATAGCGTCAGACGATCTGCGGCTCCACCGTCAGTCGAGTGCAGCAATAACGCCAATTTCTACATTGAATTGCGGTGCAGCAAGTTTAGATTCAACACAGGCACGGGCTGGTTGATGGCCCGAACTGACCCAGGCATCCCACACACCGTTCATTTCGTCAAAATCGCTGATGCTTGAAAGCCAGATCGTCGCAGACAGTAGTTTTGATTTGTCAGTTCCAGCTTTTCCCAATAATTCATCAATCCGGGCCAGTATGTCTTTGGTTTGTGCTGTGGCGCTTTCACCTGGAGCGCCAAGGGCAACCTGACCAGCTAAGTAGACTGTGTTATCGTGGATAACGATTTGACTCATTCTTTCATTGGTGTCGATTCGTTGAATCATTGATTTGCTCTCCGTTAAATGTTTGTGAAAGTCTTGAGTGAATGGCTCTTCTCCAATTGGAATGGGTCGAGCGCATTATGAAAACAAGATACTGCGTTACTACGTTTTCAAAATATTATTTCATTTGATTGAGTTCAAGATGCTATTGGATGTTTTCTGAATTCTGATTGTATTCAAACTCAACGTGAACTGACGTCGAAATAAACCAAGACGTAAATATTGTCTGTTACCAAAAACAGTCAAAAAGCATTTGTTCCTACTTGAATTCCGTCGCGTTGTGTGGTTTGCTATCTCTATGGTACTAAGTTCGGCTCACTCATTGTGCTCTGAGATCGCGTAATTTATGGGTTTGGAAACTCCCTCAATTCTTGCGTTTCCTGTACGTGGGATTGTCGTGCGTTGCCGAACGTTGCTGAACTGATGAAACGAGCCATGCAAATGGGGTTGGTGGTTCGCAAGTTCAAAGTTTACCTGAGATGCAACGAGCCGAAGAAAAAGCCTGTCAACTACATGACAAATAGATTAGAAGACAAGCGAAGCAGATATCCCACTGAAATCGCTGTCTCATTCAGATAGTACCGACGACCGCGAATCAATACTGATAGGTCATCCCATCAGGTAGCTTGGCGCAATTCCTGAATCGGGTGTGCGTCAGAATTTTGGCAGCAACTCAATTAGCGTATGAAATCTATATATTTTTACCTTATATCTGGTAGTATATAATACTGTCATAGTGCCACTATAATACCCATTACCCATGGACACCATCAAACTACTGAAAGCCAAACGCGAAGCCCTGCTGGCTCAAATCAGCAAAATAACAGACTTCCGACCCGGTAATTTACTCAAAGTTTACCGCCAATGCGGCAATCCCAACTGCCACTGCGCCCGCCCCGACGACCCCGGCCACCCCGGTTGGCAACTGTCGCGCAAAGTCAAACAGAAAACCATCACCCGTCGCATCCCCCATAATGCGGTAGAACTCACCGGTCAACAAGTCGACGAATACCAACGGTTCCGGGAACTGGTGCACGAGTTGACCGAAGTCAGTGAATCGCTGTGTGATTTAAAGCTGCAATCGAAGCGTAAAAAAAAACACGACACCAAACCCGTTCAAACAAACCTTCGCAGCTGAAGTTGAACAGGAGATTGTGGCGCTGCTCAGTGGTCAGGATTTTTCCCGGTGCGTTGACTTCGATGCGGTTGAATGTGCCATCAAAGCCAAGACGATGGCATTTGCTGCATCGGTACTTGAGGTGTTTTTGAACGCCGACACCTCGGATCACCAGACCAATCAACAGCGCTGTCAATGTGGTGCAATGGCGCACTACAGCGGCACTCGAAGCCGACGGCTCACCACGGTTGTCGGTTTGATTGAATATCAACGGGCGTATTACCACTGTCGCGCTTGCAACAGTGGGTTTTTCCCTAAAGACCAGGCCATGGGGCTGGATTCAAGTGCGCTATCACCTGGGGTGGTTCGCATGATCGGTCAAAGTGCGGCCCGGGAAAGTTTTGCGCAATCGCAGGTTCTATTGCACGAGTTGGCTGGCGTCACAGTCAGCACCAAGCAGGTGGAACGCACTGCAGAGCGCTTGGGTGAACAGCTAAGTGATCATGAACGCCACGATACTGAACTTGAATCCCCAGCGGCAACGACCATGTACCTGGGTGTTGATGGGACCGGGGTACCGATGATCAGTTCAGCAACCGCAGGTATCAAAGGCAAACAGGCCGACGGCAGTGCCAAGACCCGGGAGATGAAGGTCGCGGCTGCTTGGTGGTGTGACCAGTATGATGAACACGGTCATGCGCGTACTGCAAAAACCTCGGTGACCTACACCGCTGCGATTGAAACTGCGCACACTGCTGATGTGGACAAACAGTTGGCGCCGTTTGTGCAACGGGTGGAGCGAGAGGCCTTAAGAAGGGGGTTTTATGATGCCGACACTCAGGTTGTACTCGGTGACGGGGCGCGCTGGATTTGGCAGTGTTTTTCAGAATTGTTTCCCGATGCCATTCAGATACTCGATGTTTATCATGCCAAAGAAAAAGTTTGGGAGCTGTCGAAACTCATCTATGGCAAAGACACTGATACGGGTAAGCAGTGGGCTGAAACGACCGTTGAGATTCTCAGGGCTGGTGAGATTGAACAACTCATTGCGCGCCTGAGATCGTTTTCAACCAAGCATGCCGACGTTGGTGTGGCCATTGGTTATTTTGACCGCAACCGCGAGCGGATGCGTTATGCTGGGTTTCGCGCCCAGGGGCTTAGTGTATCAAGTGCAGTGGTCGAGGCGGGTTGTAAAAATGTCATTGGGACTCGGTTAAAGCGCGGTGGGATGCATTGGAGTGAAGCGGGAGCCAACAAAATTGCGGCACTGCGCGCCAGCGTCATCAGTAATCGATTTGACGATTATTGGTACACGAGAGCCGACAATTCGTAAAATTGCCAATAATTTGACGCACACCCTCCTGAATCTGCTCATGAGTCAATCCGGTATAGTCCTGAATATCATTTGTCGATAAGCCTTTTGCAATCATCTGCAAGGCAACGAACTCAATCCCTTGCACCTTACCTTGCTCGATCCCGTGTTTGATCCCCCGGTCCATTCCACGTTCGATCCCTTGTTCAATGCCTTGTGCCACTCCCTGTTCAATCCCTTGTGTAATCCCTTGCTCAAACCCTCTCTCCATAGACCTGCGGTCCATCTCTGCCAGTCTTGCTTTCATTTCATCCATGGTTGTCACCTCCGTGCTAAACACTCTTTTGCTAAACTCCTGCGCCAGTTCAGCATATAAACTCTGATTCGATTGATAAATCCTGGAGTTGATGATTCGCTCGTAAACTTCCAACATCATACCATAGTCGCGCGCATGTCGAATTAACATCAAATCGCCTGCCGGTCCCTCCAGCAGCACCGCTTTGGCTTCTACTAATCGCGTTTCATCGAGTAGCAGATACTGAAACGATGGCCGCAATTCTGTTAAATCCTCCCCCATCAGTTCATCAACCCTTTGGGGTACAGTCCAAGGGGCTTCACCGGTATAAATGACCAGCGGTACAACTGCTGGCAACTGATACGATGGTTGACGCGGTTTCGCCTCACGGTACAACGAGGCATAAATGAGTGCCGCGTACGTCAGCATCCTAAGTGGCATGGCCGGGTCCGGTGTGGATTGATATTCAATCTCAACGATCACATACAACTGACCTTCACGGTGATGGTAGTCAATCTCCCATAATTGGTCGGCATGCCGTTTGGCTAAATTGTCGCTGATCAATTCAGTTGGCAGCTTGCGCAGCGTAGAAAAGTCCAGTGCACCTCTTAGATTTTCCGGCAGCGGTGCATGGTCAAGATAAGATCGCACCATCTCCGGTAGTGCGACGAGCCGCTTCATGGCGGCGTCTTCCTGTCGTTGGTCGGGCATTCCCTTGCTCCTTTCGATTGTGATGAATGATTGCTTGCCGTATCCGCATCAGAACGCAAAATGAATACAGCCACAATTAAGACTGGGCTTTTGTTCCGCGCGGTGGTGGGTTCAAATCAATAACGTTATTATCTCTCCTGTCAGCGAGCATTACCTCTTCAATGACAACTTTTTTATTTTTACATTAGTATTCTTACGGAAGAGCCGAATAAATTATTGGTTTTCTAATGGATGGATAGGATCGATCCACCGGTCTCTAAAAAGTCGCCGTAACATTTGGAAATATCCTTTGTAGTAGAAATTGCCGTTGGCGTTCAGAATCTCGGCGCGACGTTGCTGGTAGACACTACTAACATCTTGCCACGGCAAGGCTGGATTTTCGTGGTGTACCCAATGGAAATTGTTATTGAGATACAGCAAGCGACTGACAAATGAACCTTCCACAATAATTGATCTTTGTTTAGCGTCGTTTGACCATCGATGTTCTGTATAGGACCGAAGTAGTGTCAAAGAAATTCCAGGATAAACAAAACATAGCAGGTATTTCCAAAGCGGCATTGCAGTCACAAAATGGACGAACAATGCAATCGCAGAACAAGCGGTGATATGAACCAACCACACACCAGCCGCGCTTTTGTCTCCGGCAAGAATTTTGGACGCTTCGCTTATCCAAAGACGGTGCAGTGCTACGAAAGGTCCAATAAGCAATCGACCGAGCAGCGTGAAATTAAAACGATAAATTGATTGACTTAGCGTATTCAGACTGTCCCAGTGCGCTCTTGAAAGATAAACGGATTCCGGGTCTGATTCAACATCAGTTAGCGTTTCGACTTTGTGGTGAACAATATGTGAGTCGCGATAAGTTTGATAGGGGTAAAAAAACGCGAGCGGCGGGTACACCAATAGCGTATTAAGCCAGTGCCAACGAGTTGGATATCCGTGCACCGCGATGTGCTGTAGACTGCCATGCAGGCAAACCAAGTATCCTCCCATGATGAACAGCAGTAGGGTTGGCATCGAGTTACCATAGATTACGATGACAAACCAGGTTAGATATATTCCAAAAGTTATTGTCAAATCGACGAATAATCTATTCATGATTGATCTTTAATAATGCCGAATTACAGAAAATATTGAATAGGCAGTTATTTGATGTGTGATGTGCGCCAGCACGTAATCAATGAAAACATAGAACCTAAGTTGTTTTACTCAGGCTGAGTTCCGATATTTGAAAAGTATAGACGAATCAGACTTAATCGAAAGGATCTAGAATCCCTCCAAGAGAATTTCCGGATACAAGGATACTGGGAAATGGAGCAAGGGGAGCGACAATCTGTGGTTCAAATGAGTAAGCTGCCTTTGGGGCGGGCCGCAATCAATTGGTGTGCAGGTATGCCGCGGCTTGAAGGGTTCGGCAGGTCTTAAGCACGGCATCTCGCCGGTAAATTCCGAGTTAATCCGATACTCAGTGCAATAGGCGCAGTAAACTCACACTGATTCGGTGGCGTAAAGGGTCAAATCGAGCGTTCAAAGCCAGGTGGTTGACGTTATTCGAGGCGTATGTCGATTTTCAGACCGATATTTTCCGATTAAGGGATTGCTTTAAGGTTTTTTCTATAAAATGCAAGTAGCGTTGTGAACCAGTCCATACATTGACTATTTCCGTGGAGGACAATAAAAATGAAAATTAATTTGAAAAACAATGTTTTGAAAACAGGAAACTTGTTGCTTCTCGGCCTTTCAGTGTTGGTGCTTGCAAATCCCGTTATGGCAAACGATTGTAGTTTTGAAGTTACACAAGATCCTGTATCAGTCGACGAAGGGAAACGTGCTAAATTCGAAATCTCGATTAAGTGCGACGTAAGTAAATGGTCATGGAAGACATTTCGTTATGCTTACCGCACAGTAGATGATACCGCAGAGAGTTCGGATGACTATTCCGGTAAAACTGGGAACCACACCTTTAATAACCCACAACGCGGCACCACTTATGTTAAGACCACTCGTGTAACAACCAAAGCTGACAATGTTTGCGAAAGTATCGAGACATTCGATATGGACTATGATCTGCAGGGTAAGACAAAGGCAGGATGGACGGATTGGACTTCAGGTGCCGGTGGATTGCCTGGAAGTTTCAAGATTAGTGCTAATATCGCAGATCAAACCTCAGGGTGTTAGTCGTGCAGCCACTAACTTAGGCGAGTCTCTTACCACCAAGAGGCGGTAAAAATACAGTCATCATCTTGACGAGCAGGACTTGCTCGCGTTACTCTAAACCACAGTAGGTCTTCACTGTCGCAAGGAGACCGAGATCACATCAGTCTGCCTTTGTCTGCACACCGTGAAAAGCTGTTCGCAGGAGAATTTACCCGGACAGAATTAACCGCGACGTAAAGAAGCGGTAAATTCAGTTGTAACCCTCTGGCCGCGACACACCGTGCATCGGCAAGCAGCAGGCAAATCCTCGAATTTGTCCTTAATAGTAGTCGATATTTCGCGAATGTCGCTCTGAATGGGCTAGTATCGGCACAGTTCCGCATACAGACCTCCCGGACAAGGCAACCCGATCCCGCGGGTGGGGACATCGGCGACAAGCAGTCGGAGCTGAGATGCTAAGATTGACAGTAGCAAATCTTGCTATGTTTCCAAACAATAATGCTTTGTAGATTGCTGGGAATCAAGTCTTGGAATCACTAGTGTCCCAACGTTTAATCGAATAAAGTCAATTGTTTAGGGAAATCGCAACTGTGCTGTTTGTACTGCGATTCCGCAAATAGTTGTATTAATGGCTTTTTTTCGAATAGGACTGATCGAAATATTTGTAGCAAATTGTACATACTCGCCTCGACATGAAACCGTTTTTTGATGATTGCAACCAGCACATAAACCGATACGGCAATCCAAATCTGGGTTTTGACCGCATTGTCGCTGTGTCCATAGAACGCTTTAATCCGTAAATGTTGCTTGAGCCACTTGAAGAACAGCTCCACCTGCCATCTTTGCTGGTATAAATCGGCAATGGTTTGTGCCGGTAATATTTTGTTGTTAGTGAGGAACACCAAGGTTTTTTTTCTGGCCCGATCGACATACTTGATGCGCCGCAATCGACTGGGGTAGCGTTTCGCGGTTTGCGTACCAGTGAGCACGATGGTTTGATCGCAAATCAATCCGTCGGTGCGATCGACTTTGTGAGTGTAAAGCCGGTGCCACTGGGTGTTGGATTTACTGCGTACCACAAAATAGCTGCCCTGACATTCCATCTGGTAGAGTCGCTCGAAATCCAGATAGGCGCGGTCCATCACGCAGATATCACCAGGCTGGAACACTAACTGATCGAGGATATTGACATCATGTAATTTGGCTTCGGTGATTTCAATAAACGATGGAATATTGCCTTGCAGATTCAATAAAGTATGAATCTTTATGCCGGCTTTGTGGGTGCGAAATGCGGCCCAAGGAAACAGTGATAGACACAGGTCTACGGTTGAGGAATCCAAGGCGTAAACGGTCTCGTCGAGCTGGAGTTGAAAATCATCTTTGCTGTAAAGAGGCTGGGCGATGCAAATTAAGCGCTGTGCGAAATCAGCATACAGTTGCCAGCTACGCACCTGGTTGGCATTGGCTAAGGTGTTGCGGGCAACACCGGCGGGCAGTCCCAGATGGTACAATTTGTCAGTGTGTGCGCGTAGGCAAATTTCAATTTCTCGTAAACTTTCCAGTTGCAGTAGTTGGGCAATCGCGAGGCAGCGAAATTGGTGCGAACAGCGAAATGATTTCACTTTGTGATGGGCATCGTAACGAACGACGCAACGATCAAAAGTGTGCCAAGGTAATTCATTCATAAGTTGGGTAAATACAAATTGGCCTTCAAACATAATCTATGGGCTCCTGATTGATTTTTTTGACTGTGGCGGGGTGTGTGGGACGAAAATGAGTCGTCTAGATTCAAGTCTCCAACACCCCAATACAGTGTTTTAGTTTATTTTTATCAACAGGATAGAAAGATTTTGTTCCTCAACGTTGGGACACTAGTGTCTTGGAATTTAATTGGCAACATAGACTGAGACAAAGCACAAATACCTTGGAACTACAGGGCGTGATCAAATTTGGTCGGAAGTGATAGGACAGGTCATATATTTTTGTACAAAAATCACAAGAAAATATCGTTATCATTGTTGCTAATTTCGTAAATAATCGAATCAGGAAGGAGCGTTTTTGTCCGATCTATTTAACGATACTGATATAGAACACGTCATGACTTAGAGGACGGATTGCCGAATCGACTTGCGTCATGAAACGCTCAAGTAAAAATCTCACTACACGTAGGAAAAAAATCAATGAACACACAGAAAAAAGTTGAAACTACTTCGAAGCCCACCGCTCGTAAAAGAGTTAAGAAGTCGATTTACGAGAAAGAACTGTTTCGAATGCAGCTTGAACTCGTCAAGATGCAAGAATGGGTAAAAGATCAAGGGCTGAAAGTCGTGGTGATTTTTGAAGGCCGCGACGCTGCAGGCAAGGGCGGAGTAATCAAGCGAATAACGCAACATTTAAATTCACGGATTTGTCGGGTTGCAGCGTTACCTGCTCCTACAGAACGGGAAAAAACCCAATGGTATTTTCAACGTTATTGTGCCCATCTCCCAGCTGCTGGGGAAATCGTACTGTTTGATCGAAGTTGGTACAACCGCGCGGGTGTAGAGCGTGTTATGAATTTCTGTACCGATGAAGAGTACAGTGAATTTATGCGAACCTGTCCGGAATTCGAGCGCATGTTGGTACGCTCGGGAATCATATTGATTAAGTATTGGTTTTCCGTCTCCGATGATGAACAGGAAAAGCGATTTCAAAGCCGCCTGCTTGAACCGCACAAGCGCTGGAAACTTTCGCCGATGGACCTTGAATCTCGGACGCGCTGGTTGGAATATTCGAAAGCCAAGGATCAAATGTTTGCCCATACCGACATCAAACAAGCGCCGTGGTATGTTGTCAATGCGGACGATAAGCGCCTTGCGAGACTCAACTGTATTTGCCACTTCTTGAGTATGATTCCTTATGAAGATCTAACTCCAAAACCCATCAAACTGCCCGAGCGAAAAGAAGGTGTGGGCTACGTTCGTCCACCGATGTCGGACCAGACATTTGTTCCACCAGTCTACCCCAGAGCGGAAGATGCCTGAGGTTAAGTCAGTCTCTGATAGAGTGCAACGTGTAAGGGGAGGCGCTGGCAATTTGCCGGACTAAAGGGAAAGGGTACCACTCGCACGACTTTATGCGTCGTAGAGTTAACGCGCAAGAAAAATCTTCCCAATTGACAATGCTGGCCTCGTGGTTGACTTGGCCAGTATTGACACACCAAGTGGTTCGGTGTTTTGCTTCAGGATAGCAGTGGATCAAATAACAAGTTTGATTGCCGCTGCAAATTCGTTACGGTTATGTCAAAAACCCGTTGTGATCTTCGTGAAATCTGCACGACGCAATCGTTGAGCGATACGACTTAAGGCCCGCTAAACGCAGCGTGGCAGCCTATGACTCAGCTAGCAGTCAGGTTATTCCATTTCTCTGCAGTAAATCCCTTGCTGTTTATTCTTTTGTCGAATCCAGCCATTCGTTGAACCACCGATTGCGCAGGGTTTCGGTTCCTAGATACCACTGAATGTCGGCGCGGATTCGGCGATTGCTTGCAGACTCAGATTGAGATTGATTTTCCTGTACCGCTACGTTGGTACTGGCATTAAGTCCGATTCGTTCAAGTGCAGATTCCCGTGTTGGACCGTAAGGCAGCGTATTGGAGAAAGTCGCCATGGATTCGGTACGGGTCGCAAATCCGATGAACTTTGCTGCAAGATCTGGCCGCGCTGCCTGCCGGTGAATTGTCCAAACACCCATTTCAAGAAACTGCCCATCTTGAATCATCGTAATCGGTATGTTGTTGGTCGCACGTGCATCGAAGAATCGGCCATTGAATCCAGACGCCATCACGACTTTCCCATCGCGTAACAACTCAACCGGTTCGTGTCCCTCGTGCCACCACACAATGTGATCTTTTATCTTGTTCAGTCGATGGCTTACCAGCCGAAAACCTCGCTCGGTACTTAACAAATCATAAATTTGTCTGACCGGTACGTTGTAAGACAACATGGCCCATTCCATGATTGCCTTTGGATTGCGCTGGATGGCTCGCTTTCCGGGAAACCGGTCGATGTCAAAAAAGTCAGCAACTGAATTGGGTTTCTCAGTAGGGAAGGCACGCTCATCGTAAGCCAGTACTGTAGCATAACTCAAATGTGCAATACCACATTTTAAAAAAGAACCACTAAAGAAATCGTTAAGTGGTTGGGTACCATCGGGTGCCGGCTGCAGTAAAGAGCGATCAAATTCGGTGATCAGTCGATTCTTGCATGCCACGTGTGCATCCGATTCGGTCATATCAACGACATCCCAGCGCGCCCTGGCCGGGTTATCGAGCAGACGCAGGGTGTCGGTACCGCCGTTATACGGCCGTAGTTTAATTTGCACCTGGTGAGCTTGTTCAAATGGTCGAAAATAAGCTTTCATTTGGGCAGTTTCGTAAGCACCACCCCAAGTTGAAATCGTCAGTTCATCGTCTTGTGCCTTGGCGATTGGATTTGCCAACAGCAGCACGGCAATGATCGCATAGTTAAATCGGTTCATTTTCTTCATGCCTGATACGATCGGTAACCTTGCGATATTCGTTAATGACATCACTTTCGTAAACAACACCTTGTAACTCCTGGGTATTCGATGAAACGATGGGTGCGATTTCATACTTGGATTTTCGAAACGCTTCCAGTGCTTCGCCGATGTTGGTGTTTTCACTGAATCGTATGGTATTACGATTCATGACTTCTTCAAGTAGTGTTGTTGGTGCATGACCGGTGCAATCACCAACATGAATAATGCCAATGACGCGGTGATTTTCATCGATTACGATGCCGGCAGTTCGACCAATGTGGGCAAGTTGAAAGGCAACTTTTGCAACTTTGTCACCTGGACTGAAGCGGGGGTATTCCGTGCGCATAATATGGGTGACACTGTCATAACCAATCAGTGCGTTGACTCTGCCCAGAACGAGATCAAATCCACGCGCGGCCAATTGCACATCAAATAGCGATCGACCAAAAATTCTCGATGCAAGCAAGTTGGAAAATACCACTGCGACCATCGCCGCGGTGGTTAGGTCATAGTTTCGGGTTAATTCAAAAACAATGAGAATCATCGCCAGCGGCGCACCAATGACGGGTGAAGTTGCCGCCATCATCCCACAAATGGCGTATGGCACAACTCCGGAGTGACTCACAAACTGCAGCTGGTCGAGCACGGTTCCGAATAACGCACCAAACAGGATGCCGATTAACAGGATTGGGCTGAACACACCGCCCGCAAATCCAAATCCCAGGCACACAATGGTCACAAAGACTTTGGCGATGATGATCAGTGCCAATTCATTGATTTCGAAAGCACCATCAATTGTCGCGAATCGCAAGGTTTCCTGGCCGATCCCGAGGACATCTGGAATTTGCAGTGCAACCAATCCCAGCACCAGTCCGGCAACCATGGGTCGCAGCGCCGCCGGGACCGGACTTTGATTGACTAGCTTTTGGCAATAAAGGACTCCTTTAGAAAAGCCGACCCCAACAAAAGCACCAAGAATACCAATCAATGCGAAAAATACAAACTCATAGCCGTGTTGTACCCCTTCAAATATGACCAGAAATAGCGGTGGACGATCAAAAACAACATTGGCAAAAATGAATCCCATGGCAGCCGCCACCGTTGTCGGTGCAAATGCTTTGACCGCATAGTGTCGCAGTATGACTTCATGGGCAAAAACCATACCTGCAATTGGTGCGTTAAACGAAACTGAGATCGCCGCTGCGACCCCGCTCGCGATACAAATTGCCTGCAAGTTTGGTATTTTCAACTTCAGGAAATTGGCGATAGAACCGACGATTGTGCCAAGATAAACCAGCGGGCCATATTGTCCCACTGATGCGCCGCAACCCAGGGAGATCATCGCCGCCAGGGTTGACATGGCACCGCTGCCTATGGGTTGAGGCGTGCCGCGAGTCTGGACAACCAGTATCGTATCAGGGGGGCCTAGAGGCCGTCGTACGCTGACAAAATAACGCAGGATAAAGCCAACAATTAATCCGCCAACGGTCGGTACACCGACGGTGAGCAGTGCAAGAATCAGTGGCCGCGTCGTGAACTGAATTCTTTCATGCGGGGAGATGATGAATTCAGTATTCAGCCAGGCGATGCCTTCTAAAAAACCGATTGCCAGGATCGAGACAACAATTCCGATCGCACTGCCCAATCCTGCGAGCAGCAAAATTGTCGTGACAACACCGTAGTGCGCAGGATTGGAATTACCTTCATCCACAAGGACAGTTCATTGGCTGATTTGAAGTGATTTGATTTTGTTACAGAATCTCCAGCACTTGCTCCGGAGGTCGGCCGATGACAGCCTTGTTTCCTGAGACTACGATGGGTCGTTGAATAAGAACCGGATGTTCAATCATTTTAGCCATCAAATCGTCGTCACTCAGATCGATTGAGTCCAGCTGTTCGTCTTTGTATGGCTTCTCATTGGTGCGCATCAACTCACGAGGACCCAATCCAAGCAGATTAAGAATTTCTCTTAACGCGTAAATTGAAGGCGGTGTTTTCAAGTACTCGACGACCTCAGTGTCGCAATCGGATCTGCTATTCAGAATCATCAGCGTTTGGCGGGATTTAGAACAACGTGGATTGTGATAGATCGTTACAGGGGTTTTTCCAGACATCTTTCTTTAAAGTGAGTGATGATAAGTATTACGAAAATTTAATCTGTTCATATTGCACTGAGAAATGTTCATTAACAAAGATAAAATTGTAAAAATCAAGCCCAGTTTCGACAGTTGCCCTGTCACTACCCCATTAAACCATATATGAGCATACAACCGCTATACTCCCATACCCGTCACGGTGGTAAAGTACTCGCTGATCAGTTGGCGATTCAGCAATGTAAAGCCGTATTTTGTGTCGCCGGTGAGTCATTTTTACCTGCCCTTGACGGGTTATACGATCATCCGTCCATAAAGACCATTACCTGTCGACATGAGGGTGGGGCTGCGATCATGGCTGAAGCATATGGAAAGATGACCGGCCGACCAGTGGTCTGCTTCGTGACTCGTGGTCCCGGTGCAACCAATGCATCCGTAGGCGTGCACATTGCACATCAGGATTCAACGCCAATGATTTTGATGATTGGACAGGTGCAGCGGGATTTTCTGGATCGCGAAGCTTTTCAGGAGGTGGACTTTTGCACCATGTTTCGGCCCTTGACGAAGTGGGTTGCGCAGGTCGAAGATGTTAAGCGTATTCCAGAATATGTCAGTCGTGCCTGGCGGACTGCCATGTTCGGTCGTCCCGGTCCGGTTGCTTTGATCTTTCCTGAAGATGTGTTGTTCGAGGCTGCTGAAGTTGCTGATTTGCCACCGGTTGCTGTATCTGAGGCGGCGGTACCCGCAAACACTGCTGATTTGGTTCGTGAATTTTTTCGCGGCTCGAAGCGTCCCCTGGTTGTTGTCGGTGGCAGTGGATGGAGTGAACAGCTCCGGGTAAAGTTGGCGTTATTGTCCGAGCGCAATCATCTGCCAGTGGTTGCTGAATTTCGTTGTCAGGATTACATCGACAATCTCCATGAAAATTATCTCGGTGATCTTGGTATCAGCACGGGCCCAGGACTGGCAGCTGCCATGCGCGAAAGTGATCGCATTCTGTGTATTGGTGCGCGTCTTGGGGAATTGCCTACTCAAAAATACACCCTGGTGGAAGCGCCTCAGCCACAAGCAAAATTTTTTCATGTCCATCCCGATATCGCTGAGCTGGGTCGTGTTTACCATCCAGATGTGGCGGTCAATGCAACTTCATCAGCATTTCTGACCAGTTTGGAAGATTTGCAACTCGAAAACACGGCTGCCTGGATCAACTGGACTCAACGCGGGCGCGCGGCTTATATGAAACACTCGACATGGAGTGATGAGGATCCTGCTTTTTCCAATGAACAGGTGATCAGTTGGCTGCAGAATCGATTGCCGCCTGAGACTATTGTCGTCAGTGGATCAGGCATCAATACCGGTGTGTTGCATCGACTTCATCGATATGGTGCTGTCTATCGAACGCAACTGGCACCGATTGCAGGTTCCATGGGCTACGGGGTCCCGGCGGCAATCAGTGCCAAATTGTGTGCTCCCGAGCGCAAAGTTGTTTGTATTTGCGGTGATGGGTGTTTTATGATGACCGCACAAGAGCTTGCAACCGCAGCGATGTTGGATCTCGAAATTTTGGTAATTGTTATCAACAATGGTGTACTGGGGACGATTCGCAAGCACCAGGAAAAACAATTTCCCCAACGTGTCATTGCAACCGAATTGCTGAATCCGGATTTTTCCAGATTTGCCGAAAGTTTTGGTGCATTTGGACGAAGTGTGCAATCCATCGCGGAATTTGCGGATGCGTTTGAGGCATCACAAGCCCATCGTGGAATTTCTCTCATTGATGTGCAGGTCGACCAGGAAAAATACATTCAGTCCCTAATGCCAAAGTGACTCTAAAGGTTGACCAGCAATCTGCGAACAGCAAATGAATTCGATTTTCGCTTTAAACGGAAAAACTGCACTGGTGACAGGCGCATCGAGTGGTATTGGCTCGCATTTCGTACAGACGCTCGCACAAGCCGGAGCGAGTGTCATATTGGCGGCCCGGCGGACGGATCGCTTGCGCGCCCGTGCCAAGTCAATCACAACGCGGGACAACCACATCAGTTGGGTGCAACTGGATGTTACCGATGCGACGAGCATTGAGGCGGCATTCGCGAAATCGGTTGCCGAGCATGGTCAGATTGACATTGTGGTGAACAATGCCGGCATTGGGTTTCAAGGCCAGGCACTTGATATATCAGAGCGCGCCTGGGATGCGGTCATTGACACCAATTTGAACGGTGCTTGGCTGGTGGCTCAGCAGGCGGGTCGGTGCATGTCAACCAACCCGAGTGGCGGGTCGATTATCAATATTGCCTCGATTCTCGGGCGGCGCGTGATGGGTGGAGTCGCGCCCTATGCGGTTGCCAAGGCCGCGCTTGAACACCTGACCCGGTTGCTTGCCTATGAGTGGGCGCGTCATTCGATTCGTGTTAACGCGATTGCACCCGGATATATCCTTACCGACATGAACCGGGATTATCTTGAATCACCACTGGGCGACAAAGCCAGGGCAAAAATACCCCAGAAACGATTTGGTCAACCCGCAGATTTGGATGGTCCTCTGTTGTTATTGGCTTCAGATGCATCATCCTATATGACGGGTAGCACTATTGTCGCGGATGGTGGCCACTTACAATCTTCGATGTAAAACAAGGAAACACAATGGATTTCACGCTTGACCCCGAAGTGCAGGATTTGCAACGACGCATTCGCGAATTTGTCAACACACACATCATTCCAGTCGAATCGTATGCGGATGCCTACGACGCAGGCGAAAATATTACAGATCAGTATTTCTTGCCACTTCGGGAAAAGGCTCGTTCGCAAGGCTTATGGTGCCTGCAAATGCCAAAAGAGTTGGGCGGCGGCGGCCTCAATACAGTCGGAATGGCTGCTTGTTACGAAGAGATGGGGCGCTCAATATTCGGTCCTGTTGTGTTCAACAGTGCTGCACCGGACGATGGCAACATGATTGTACTGGAACGAGTTGGCACCCCCGCGCAAAAGGAGCGCTGGCTGCAACCCATCATTGATGGAAAAGTACGCTCCGCGCTGGCGATGACTGAGCCTGCACCGGGTTCGGGATCCGACCCGCTTGGCATGATGCTTACCAAGGCTGAAAAATCCCATGACAAGTGGATTGTCCACGGACACAAATGGTTCATTACCGGCGCTGGTGTTGCACAGCATTTTATCTTACTGGCTCGGACATCTGATGATCCGCGCAAAGGCCTAACGGCATTTATGTTTGATCGCGATGACCCAGGCTGGGAACTCGTGCGCCGTGTGCCGATTATGGGTCCCGAGGAACACGGCGGTCATTGTGAACTGAAATTCAATGGTCTGGAGATTCCCGATGAAAATCGACTGCTCGAAGTCGGTGATGGTATGAAAGTTGTGCAAATGCGGCTGGGAACAGCCCGCTTGACCCATTGCATGCGCTGGTTGGGCCTATGTCGGCGCTGCCTGGAAATTGCCAGTGAATACGCCCGCGACCGACAGGCGTTTGGTAAAAAATTGACTGAGCACGAAGGTGTGCAGTGGATGCTGGGTGAAGCTGCGAGTCAAGTTCACTTGGGACGCTTGCTCACCATGCACGCAGCATGGAAACTCGCCCAGGGTGATTTTGCTCGCAAAGAAGTCTCAATTGCCAAGGTTATGGTCGCGGACACCTTGCACCATGTTGTTGATACTGCCATTCAAATGTTGGGGGCCAAGGGTTATTCAAAGGACACAATTCTGGAGTGGATTTACCGATATCAGCGCCAGGGTAGACTGGTCGATGGTGCCTCGGAAGTTCATAAAATGGTGTTATCGAGGTTCTACATGAATGAAGGTGACGAGTTTTTCAAGTGGGGTGCTTGAGCACTGAATTCCCGGATTGAGGATTTCAACCAATGTTGGCTAACGTAGCACTTGACGATAAATACACGCAGGACACCGGCCGCGTCTTTATGACCGGCATTCAGGCTTTGGTCCGGCTGCCGCTGTTGCAATCGCAGCGTGACAGAGTCGCTGGATTGAATACCGCGGCCTATATTACGGGTTACCGGGGTTCGCCACTGGGCGCCCTCGACATGCAGTACTGGCAGGCCGAAACCTATCTGAAACCACACAATATTCACTTTCAGCCCGCGATCAACGAGGACCTGGCTGCCACTGCCTTGTGGGGCACGCAACAGGCAGAAATTGATGGGTACGGCAAGTTTGATGGTGTGTTTGGCATTTGGTATGGGAAGGGACCGGGTGTCGATCGTTCCGGTGATGCATTTCGTCATGCCAATCTCGCGGGTACCTCAAGATATGGCGGTGTGTTGGCTGCCATGGGCGATGATCACGCATGTGAGTCTTCAACCACCGCCCATCAGAGTGAGTTTGCGTTGGTCGATGCGATGATGCCGATTCTCAATCCTGCCGGGGTCCAGGATATTTTGAACTTTGGTTTGTCAGGCTGGGCTTTATCACGCTATTCGGGTTGCTGGGTTGGACTCAAGTGCGTACACGACACCGTTGAAGCGACTGCCTCGGTCGAATTGAGTGCCGCAACGGATACGTTTGTCATTCCCGAGGATTTCCTGCTGCCTTCTGGAGGATTAAATATTCGCTGGCCTGATACGCCATTGCAACAGGAGCAACGCTTGCATGAACAAAAGCTGCCAGCGGTGCATGCATTTTGGCGCGAGAACAGTCTGGACCGGCTGATCTATGATCCACCCACTGCACGCGTTGGTATTGTGACAACAGGTAAGTCCTATTCTGACGTGATGCGCGCCTTAACGGAACTTGGCATCAACCGGGACATGGCGTATCGACTGGGAATCCGTCTCTACAAGATTGCGATGAGTTGGCCGCTGGAGCAAACCGGGCTCGAACGATTTGCCACGAATCTTCAAAAAATCATTGTGATTGAGGAAAAACGAGGCCTCATTGAAGATCAGATCAAGACATTGCTCTATGGTCGTTCAAGCGCACCAGTCGTGGTGGGCAAGCGCAACGAAAACGGAGAAATTCTGCTGACTTCAACAGCCAGATTGAGTGCGATTGAGATCGCAACAGCGATCGGTGAGCAGACCTTAATGCTGATTGATTCCGAGCAACTGGCTGCACGTGTCAGCCGGGTCAAGTCCCTGCTCGAAAAAGACACTGAACTCGCACCACTGCAGCGGATGCCGTATTTTTGTGCCGGCTGTCCCCATAATACGTCGACTAAGGTACCCGAAGGCAGTGTTGCACTTGCGGGAATCGGCTGCCACTACATGGCGCAATGGATGGATCGTTCCACTCAGCGGTTTACGCAAATGGGTGGCGAAGGAGCCAGCTGGATTGGCGAGAGCTTGTTCAGTAAGCGTACTCACGTCTTTCAAAACATTGGCGACGGTACTTATTTGCATTCCGGATTGCTGGCCGTTCGCGCCGCGGTTGCGGCGAATACAACCATGACCTTTAAGTTGCTGTACAACGACGCAGTGGCCATGACCGGAGGCCAACCTTTTGACGGACCATTGACCGTCTCGCAGGTAGCGCATCAGCTATTGGCGGAAGGAGTTGGCAAGGTTTCGGTAGTTACCGATGATGTGGCTGGTTGTCGCGCGAGGAACAAACTGCCTGATGGTGTCGAGATTGTTGATCGCCATGCACTTGATGCGGTACAAAGACAGCTGCGGGAGCACTCTGGTGTGACTGCGATTATTTATGACCAGACATGCGCAGCAGAGAAACGCCGGCGCAGAAAACGCGGCGAATATCCGGACCCACCCAAACGTGCGTTTATTAACACCGCGGTGTGTGAGGGTTGTGGGGACTGTGGCCTGCAGTCAAATTGTGTCGCGATATTGCCACATGAGACCGAACTTGGTCGCAAGCGGCGAATCGATCAGTCCGCGTGCAATAAAGACTATACCTGTATTGACGGTTTCTGTCCGAGTTTCGTTACAGTCAAAGGTGGAGCGGTAAGAAAATCGATCAGCGTCACTCGTGATTCCGGGTTCGATCCATCGGTGTTACCTGCTCCGCAAGTTGCACAAATCGAGCAGGAATACTGCATCGTGGTGACCGGCGTTGGCGGAACCGGCGTGATCACAGTCAGTGCAATATTGGGAATGGCTGCGCATCTTGACAGGCTCGGCTGTTCAGTTCTTGACATGACCGGGCTGGCGCAAAAAGGCGGCTCGGTGTTAAGCAACCTTGTCATCGCACAGCAACCCGATGAGATTTCTTCCATGCATGTTGCCTATGGCGCAGCTGATTTGATCATTGGTTGTGACCTGGTTGTCTCTGCTTCGGAAAAGGTGTTGCTTACCGCTAGTCCAGAGCGAACCAAGGCCGTCGTCAATAATTATGAAATGATGTCCGGAGATTTTACCCGGATCAGTAATCTTAGGTTTCCGCGCACCGAACTTGAAGGCATGATTGGACGCTCGACTGTAGATGGGCACGCAACTTTCGTCAATTCCAATCATTATGCTGATCAGTTGTTTGGAGACACCATTGCAGCCAACCTGTTTATGGTTGGCATCGCGTTACAGAAAGGTTACTTGCCAATGTCCGTAGAAGCGATTGAACGGGCGATAGAACTGAACGGCCGGTCTGTGGAAATGAATCGTCTGGCGTTGCATCGCGGCCGGCAATTTGTCGAGGATTCCGTTGCACTCGAGCGGGAAATCGGTGTCAAGGTTGAGGTTGCGGGCAGAACCGAGCAGCAGAAACTGCAGACAGTGGATGAGATCGTTAATCACCGGTCGGACTTGTTGACCAGTTATCAGAATGAGGCCTATGCGCGGCGTTATCAAACTTTTGTTGACGGTGCCCGCCTGGCTGAGGAGTCTCAGGCACCCGGGATGACTGGATATGCTTCCAGTGTTGCAACCTATTATTACAAGCTATTGGCCTACAAGGATGAGTACGAGGTTGCACGACTTTTCAGCGATCACGCGTTCAAGGCGGAACTGGATGCACAGTTTGAAGGTGATTATCGACTCCAGTTTCACTTTGCTGCACCCTTGCTCGCCAAAAAGGATAATGTTACGGGGATGCCGCAAAAACGTACCTTTGGGTCTTGGGCGCTTAGGTGGATGGGGTTGTTGGCGCGCTTGAAGGTTTTACGCGGCACCGCGCTCGATCCTTTTAACTACTCCAAAGACCGAAAATTGGAACGATCTTTGATTCATCAGTACGAATCAATCATCAAGGAAATGAATACAAACCTCTCAGGCGACAATCACCGATTGGCGGTAGAACTTGCGAGTTTCCCGGAATCCATTCGCGGGTATGGTCATGTTAAGCGGCAGCACGTCAATGAGACACAATTGAGAGTTGAGCAGCTGTTGACGGCAATTCGGCAATCCGAATCAACACCTCAAGCTGCGTAGAATCAGGTTGCAGTGACACAGATGTCTACCGATAAATTTTTATGGTCAGACCCATTTTTGCTCAATGAGCAAATCGATGAGTCTGAAAGAATTGTGCAGCAAACCGTGCGTCGTTTTGCTGAAGACAGTCTCATGCCGCGTATTATTGAGGCCAATCGCAACGAAGTCTTTGACCCGGAAATTGCAACTGAGATGGGTGAGCTTGGCCTGTTGGGATCAACTATTGACGGCTATGGTTGTGCCGGGTTGAGTTATGTCAGCTACGGGCTGATCGCGCGAGAAATCGAACGAGTCGATAGCGGTTATCGATCTTTCATGAGTGTGCAATCATCATTGGTGATGTATCCCATCTTCCGATTTGGTACGGATGCGCAGCGTGAGAAGTATTTGCCGCAGTTAGCAAGTGGTCAGTTGATCGGTTGTTTTGGACTGACGGAGCCGAACCATGGGTCGGATCCTGGCGGGATGACGACTCGCGCGCGTAAAGTGGATGCCGGCTATCGTCTGAATGGTGAGAAAACCTGGATATCTAATGCACCTTTGGCTGATCTGTTTCTGGTTTGGGCTAAGGACGATGACGACGTCATTCGGGGTTTTCTCCTGGAGCGCGGGATGGCTGGTCTCGCGTCGCCTAAGCTTGAAGGCAAGTTTTCCTTACGAGCTTCAGCAACCGGCAGCATCATCATGAACGATGTGTTCGTGCCTGATGACATGTTGTTGCCGCACGCGTCCGGATTGAAGGGACCGTTTGCGTGTTTGACGATGGCTCGCTATGGCATTAGCTGGGGTGCAATGGGTGCGGCTGAGTTTTGCTGGCATGCCGCGCTTGACTACGCGATGAATCGCATTCAATTTGGACAACCCATCGCCGCAACACAACTGGTACAAAAGAAGCTTGCAGACATGCAAACTGAAATCGCACTGGGTTTGCAGGGCTCGCTGAGAGTCGGACGCATGATGGATTCCGGTCAAACGCCGCATGAATTGGTCAGCCTAATGAAACGCAACAATGCGGGTAAAGCCTTGGAAATTGCCCGCTTGGCGCGTGACATTCATGGTGGTAATGGTGTCAGTGACGAATTTCACGTGATTCGCCATTGCATGAATCTGGAAGCTGTCAACACTTATGAAGGCACACACGATATACACGCACTGATTCTTGGTCGATCACAAACGGGAATTGCTGCGTTCAATTGAAGAGAAGGTAGAAAAATGATCAAAATACATTTGAACGATCAGTCGTTATTTCGTCAACAGTGTTACATCAATGGCCAATGGGTGGATTCTGAAAGCGGTGCAATTTTTGAAGTAACCAATCCGGCGAACGGTGCGGTAATTGGTACGGTGCCAAAGTTGGGGGCTGCTGAGACAAACAATGCAATTGACGCAGCGGAAGTTGCCTTTCAGAGTTGGCGCAAGAGCACTGCAAAACAGCGATCGCTGTGCCTGAAAAAACTGGCAGAATTAATGCTGGCGAACGCAGATGATCTCGCAAAATTGATGACCATGGAGCAGGGTAAACCGCTGGCGGAATCGCGCGCAGAAGTCGGCTATGCGGCTTCGTTTTTTGAGTGGTTTGCCGAAGAGGGCAAACGAATCTATGGTGATGTGATTCCTCACCAGCTGCCGGACCGGCGTATCGTGGTCATCAAGGAACCGATTGGTGTGTGCGCAGCTGTGACGCCGTGGAATTTTCCGGCAGCAATGATTACTCGCAAGGCAGGACCGGCACTTGCAGCAGGGTGTACGATTGTCATCAAACCAGCCAGCAGTACACCGTATTCAGCGCTTGCACTTTGTGAATTGGCTGAGCGAGCCGGAATACCGGCCGGGGTAATCAATGTTGTAACCGGCTCATCTTCCGAAATCGGTGGGGCATTGACTGCCAGTGATAAGGTCCGGAAGCTTTCATTTACAGGCTCGACAGCCATCGGTAAGATTTTGATGAAACAGTGTGCAGACACCGTCAAGAAAGTATCCCTTGAATTGGGCGGCAACGCACCGTTCATCGTATTTGATGATGCTGATATTGATGCCGCGGTTACTGGTGCAATTCAATCAAAGTATCGAAATGCCGGGCAGACTTGCGTATGCGCGAATCGAATTCTGGTACAGGACTCTGTATATGATGAGTTTGCCGAAAAATTTGCTGCTGCAGTCACCCAGATGAAAGTTGGTGATGGACTCGAAAATGGCACAGAAATTGGACCGTTGATTGATGTTGCTGCGGTAGAGAAGGTTGAAGCCCACATCGAAGACGCGGTTGCAAAGGGAGCCCAAGTCGCAGTCGGGGGTTCGCGACATACACTTGGTGGTACTTTCTTTGAACCAACGGTCATTAAGCACGTCGAAGTCAACATGGATGTTGCCAATGAAGAGACCTTTGGTCCACTTGCACCACTGTTTCAATTCGGCAGTGAAGCAGAGGCAGTCGAGATGGCGAATGCCACTGAATTTGGATTGGCTGCGTACTTCTACAGTCGCGATATCGGCCGGGTTTGGCGCATGTCGGAGGCACTTGAATATGGAATCGTCGGGGTCAATACCGGAATTATCTCAACGGAAGTCGCACCATTTGGCGGCATGAAGGAATCCGGTGTCGGGCGTGAGGGCTCGAAGTACGGCATCGATGATTATGTCGAGATCAAGTACCTGTGTATGGCAGGTCTTTAAAGTTTATGGCTCATTGAATCGGGTGGAGCAATCGTGATGGAGACATTGCCTGCCTTTGGTGAACAACGTGATCCATTTCGGCTCTTCTCCGAGTGGTTTGATGCAGCTCGCGCGAACGAATTCATCGAACCTGCGGCAATGACTGTGTGTACGGTTGGATCAAATGGCAGGCCATCAGCGCGGCAAGTGCTGCTGAAGTCACATGGGCCGGAAGGTTTTGTGTTCTATACCAACTACAGCAGCCGCAAGGCGCAGGAACTGAGTGCCAATCCCTATGCAAGTGCGGTGTTATGGTGGGATCGACTACATCGTCAGGTCAGAATTGAAGGACGTGTTGAAATCGCAGCAGCCACAGTTTCTGATGAGTATTTCGCAACACGTCCAAGAGGCAGTCAAATTGGTGCCTGGGCATCTCCCCAAAGCCAGGTGTTGGACAGTTTTGCTGCGCTCAACGAAAAATTCAATGAAGTCGAAACAAATTTTGTCGGCAAACCGGTTACACGTCCGGATTATTGGGGTGGATACATCATCATTCCTGATTGTATTGAGTTTTGGCAAGGTCGCCGCGACCGGCTGCACGAGCGGTTAAGATTTTCCATTGATGGAACGGGTTGGCAAACCGCAATTCTGGCACCGTGAGTCGCGCATCGACTGCTTGATTTGCCATTCAAGCAAGCGTTGTTCGTTTATTCAATTCGGGCTGTGTGTCATCAGTTGCTGTGCGATTGACGCAGTCGGGCAGTCTGCTTGACATTCAGTCATCAGAGTAATTCCAAGCTATGAAAACCCAAGCAAGAGTTGTCATTATTGGTGGTGGCATTGGTGGTGTATCAACACTGTATCACCTGACGCGTGAAGGTTGGACTGATGTCGTTCTGGTCGAACGCGATGAATTGACGTCCGGCTCTACCTGGCATGCTGCAGCTCAGGTGACTCAGTTTGGTTCAAACCAAACAATGGTTGCTTTGAAGCGTCATTCAATCGATTTGTATCGGGCATTGGCCGCGGACGCTGAATATCCCATTAACTATCACATCACCGGTGGCATGCGATTGGCCTACACACCGTCGCAAGTCGATACTTACCGCCACTATATCGGTATGGCAGCGGGTGTCGGTGTGGAGATGGAATTCATTGATGCCGCTGAAGTAGGGCGCAGACACCCCATGATGCAGACAGCGGGACTGCTGGGAGCCTGGTGGGACCCGCTGGATGGTGACATTGACCCTGCACAATTGGTGTTTTCGCTGGCTCGGCAGGCACGCCGTGCTGGTGCAGAAATCTATCGGTTCAATCCGGTCGAAGCAATAACGCAGAAACGGGATGGTCAGTATGTTGTGCATACCCAGGATGGTGACATAATTTGCGAGATGGTAGTCAATGCTTCAGGCTATCGGGTCAACGAAGTCGGTGCAATGCTTGGTGTCTTCCATCCCGTGATATCAATGGAGCACATGTATTTTTTGACCGAACCGATTGACGAGATTGCTGCGCTTGACTTTCGTGTCCCCATCATTCGAGATCCAGGCGACAATTTTTACAGTCGGCAGGAAAAAACGGGGTTACTGGTTGGTGTTTATGAGTATGCATGCCGTCCTTTCGGATTGGAAGGCATTGATCCGGGGTTTTCTCGCTCTTTATGTCCCTCAGATCTTGATCGTTGCCTGGACAATATGGAACGTATTTTTGAGCGCTTGCCTTGTCTTACTAAGACCGGTATACATACGGTCGTCAATGGTCCGATCACATACAGCGCAGATGGTGCGCCGCTGGTTGGTGCCATTCCGGGCATGACCAACGCATTTGCCTGTCTCGGATTACGTGCGGGCATCGGTGAAGGCGGCGGGCTTGGTAAGGTGCTGGCTGAGATTATGGTCTACGGGGAAAGTGAATGGGATGCCTGGTATCTTGATCCGCGGCGATTAACGGGGTGGATCAATGTTGACAGAACTTGTCAGAAGGCCGTCGAGGAGTATCGGCAAGAATTCGATTACCACCTCCCGCATGAGTATCGCAGTGCGGCCCGCGAAGCTCGTACGACTCCACTGTATGAACAACTGGACCGCCAGCTTGCCCATTGGGGTGTCGTTAATGGCTGGGAGCGAGTTCTTTTTTTCAAACCAGCGGAAAATTTTGAGGATCAGCACTCCTATCGCTTTACACCAACACATGAAGTAATCGCTAGGGAAGTGGCAGGTATTACTAAGAGTGTGGGCTTGATGGAGGTTTCAGGATTCAATCGCTATGAGATTAGCGGCCCTGGCGCGGGCCAATTTCTGGATCGTATGACCTGCAGTGCGATTCCGCAAAAAGATGGCCAGATTAAGTTGTGTTATTTTTTAACACAGAAAGGTCATTTGCTTACCGAAGCGACCATTGCTCGTTTGGCAGAAGATCACTACTGGTACGGATCGGCAGCCGCTGCAGAGTGGCATGACCGGGACTGGTTGTTAAAATGGATGCCCGAATCAGTTGATTTGAATGAGCAAACAACAACGTATACGTCTTTGGTGATTGCTGGTCCGCAGTCAAGAGCGCTGTTACAGTCGATTTGTGACCACGACATTTGGTCAAATAAAGCTTTTGCACCGATGCAAGTTAAAAGAGTGGATATGCAACACTTGCCAGTACTGGCCATGAGAGTCAGCTACTCGGGTGAGTTGGCTTATGAACTACACGTTAAAAACGAGCACCTTGTGGCGCTCCATCAATTGATCATGACAGCAGGACGCACATTCAACCTGGTCCAGTTTGGCTTGTATGCGAGTGAGTCGATGCGACTTGAAAAGGGATATCTGCACTGGAAAGCCGATTTGATTGATGAATTCAATCCTTTCGAAGCGGGACTGGATCGGTTTGTACAGATTAACTCAAAAGATTTCATTGGTCGAAGTGCGCTTGTAGAGCAAATGAGTTCCGAAACACGGTCTCGTCTTGTTGTGATGACTGTCGATTGTGATCATGCGTCGGCTCATAGCGGTAGTCCAGTCTTTTACGAAGGTTGTCAAGTGGGCTCGGTTACGTCAGGTGGATATGGTTTCAGGGTAGAGAGAAACATTGCGTATGCTTATGTCAACGTAGCAGTAGCGACGCGCGACAATGGTTTCGAAATAGGAATACTGGGTGAGTGTTATTCTGCCAAGGTGAGCGCATCATGTCTGTATGAACCAAGTCATTCACGACTGAAAGCCTAACCCGGAAAACCCATGACTAGACAGCGTATCACATCAACGCTTTGATTTGGCTGATTTTTACACCGTAATGTCTTTTCCCCTTTTGATCGCGGATGATTCGCCTCAGATGCCGGCGGGACACTGCTGTCGGAAGTGGAACGCAAAGTCAACTTATTTGAACGAGTGATTTACTGATTACCGTAATCAAGATAAGATCTAACTCACGGTCGAACAGTTGCTGTACCAACGAATCTATGGTATTGCACTGGATTATGAGGATTTCAACGATTACGACTGGCAGCGTTTTGACTGTTTGCTGGCGCTTATGTGTGGTATAGCCGATATCCGTGGTGGCGACCGCAAGCACCGCCGCGACTGTGATGTGCTCTTCCCCGAAAGGTTTAAGTGCCGGATGCACTCTGTATAATCACGCATTATGCGATCATTCAATACCGCCGGTCCCGTAATACCGGAAGATGACTATCACATTCCGCCACTTGAGCGCATCGATCGCCATGAAGTATTTGCATTAATTGAAAAGAAGAGATACTTCATTTTGCACGCTCCGCGCCAGACCGGCAAAACATCGGTGCTGCGCGCACTGATGGACGAGTTGAACGAAACGGGCCGCTATCGCGTCGCGTATGCCAACATCGAAGGGGCGCAAGCGGCACGGGAAGACACCTACGTTGCAATGCAGGCGATTCTGGGTGTTATATCCGCATCGGCACGAGACCACTTGCATGATCTTTTTGTACAAGAGTGCTTTGCCGGTATTCTTGACACTTACGGCCCGCACCATGCTTTGCGTGAAGTGTTGAGCCGCTGGTCGGCGTCGGATTCTCGGCCGCTGGTGGTGATGATCGATGAGATTGATGCGCTAATCGGCGACACGCTGATTTCGGTGCTGCGCCAGTTGCGTTCTGGTTATACAGAGCGGCCAAAGCATTTTCCCCAATCCGTGATTCTGTGCGGTATCCGCGATGTGCGCGACTACCGCATTCATTCGAGCGCCGACAAGACGGTGATCACTGGCGGCAGTGCGTTCAACATCAAGGCGGAGTCTCTGCGTCTGAGTGATTTCAGTGAAGCCGAGACGCGTGCGCTTTTGTTGCAGCATACGCAAGACACAGGCCAAAGTTGGAGCGAGGCGGCACTGGCTGAGGTGTGGCGTTCAACCTCTGGGCAGCCATGGCTGGTTAATGCGCTGGCGAGCGAGGCCCTCAAGAAGGTCAGGAACCTTGCTGTGACCATCGAACACAACGATGTCATCGATGCCAGGGAGGAGTTGATCTTAAGGCGTGACACACACTTGGATCAGTTGGCGGACAAGTTGCGCGAGGCGCGCGTCAAGCGGGTTATTGAACCGTTGGTTACCGGCGACAGACCATTGGAGAACTTTCTTCCGGATGATATGCAGTATGTTCGTGACCTGGGGCTGATTGCCAGGGACAAGCCAGTTCGCATTGCCAATGCGATCTACCGTGAGGTGATACCGCGCGAGTTGATTACATCCAATGACGAGGCGCTGCCGTATCAGACTGCGTGGTTCGTGGAGGACGGACAGCTAATGATGGACCAATTGATGGAATCGTTTCAGACCTTTTTCCGCGAGCACTCGGAGCACTGGGTGAAGCGATTCGACTACCTTGAGGCAGGCCCTCAGCTGCTGTTGCAGGCGTTCTTGCAGCGCGTGATCAACGCCGGCGGTCGGATTGAACGTGAGTATGGGCTGGGCCGGATGCGCACGGATCTGCTGGTTGAATGGGGGGAGCACCGGCAAAGGGAGGTGATTGAGTGCAAGCTGCGTCGCAACGGCATGCAGCGCACAATTGACGAAGGATTGAAGCAGATTGATGCGTATATGGAGCGCTGCGGGACTGACTGCGGGCATCTGGTGATATTCGACCGTTCGGAGGAGCGGTCCTGGGATGAGAAGGTGTTCAGGTGCGAAGCGTCCGTAGGCACACGCCAGGTGACTGTCTGGGGTATGTGAAACACGCTTGCATGGCGGGTGGTTCACAGCGAGTATGAGTGGCACAGGTGTTTCATTTCACACCTTTAACACGGATTACTCAATTGCTGTCTTACTGAATTTCCTTTCATCTGGAATTTGTGCGTTTGCCAAAGCGTCAATCCAAAGTAATCAGCGCTTTGCGATGCAACCGAATACGGTGAGAACGTAATTCTTGGGTATGGATGGAACCGTAGTATTAGTCCAAATGTCAGAGATTCGGAATAGGCCATTCAGGTAGTATGAGATGCGCTGTCGCATTGAGGCTTGGTTCAGCGTGTTTGATCGGAATTGACACAGCGTGCTAACAACTATTTCCAGCGTCAGTGAACACCAGTTTAATCGGGACGATGACTTGCAATCGCCTTGGTTTTCGATGCGATTACCGCCTACCACATCAATGACCACACACTATGGTGCGTAAAAATTCCGAGGTGCTTGCCAACAGTGTGTAGCGGTTGATTAGATCGAATGTCTGAATGCCTTGAATACTTCTGTAGCCGTGCATAACAGCAGGGCATTCGAAACTCTGGCAAACCTCAGAGTAAAGAGAGCAAGCAAAATTGTCTATATAATCGCAGCAACTAGACTTAGCAATTGCAAAAATTTGATTTAAAGAGAAATTTAATGGAGGGTGGAACCTTGCGACACTTTAACGGAAAAAACCTTGTATTGGGGACAGTGTTTTTCGCGTTCTCAGTATTTACTGGAAGTGCATATTCTGAAGGGACCTTGAACGTCTATAACTGGGCGGAATATATTGGTGAAGAAACGATTGCCAATTTTGAGAAAGAATTCAACATCGACGTTACCTACGATAACTACGATTCTGTCGAAACGGTTGACGCCAAATTACTGGCTGGCAATAGTGGTTATGATGTTGTGTCTCATTCTGGAACACAAATTGCCAAATTAATTCCGACCGGTGTAATTACTCAATTAGACCTTTCGAAACTTCCCAACATGAAGCACATGAGTGCGGAAGTTATGGCCCAAGTTGCCTCGAATTGGGACCCGAACAATGATCATATTGTTCCTTATATGTGGGGAACTCATGGCGTCACCTACAACGAAGAGTTCATTCGAAGCATTTACCCGGATGCACCAATCGGTTCAATGGACCTCATTTTTGATCCTGTCCATATGGAGAAGATCGCCGAATGTGGTGTGTCATTTCTGGACTCACCAACCGATGTGATACCGATGGCGCTTGCACATTTGGGATTGGATCCAAGTTCGAAAAATGCAAAGGACTATCGGGCTGCTGAAGAAATGTTGCTCAAAATCCGACCTTACATTAAAACTTTTGATAACTACGCTTACCAACGTATGGTTCAAAAGGAGTTCTGTTTGGCCGTTACCTGGGGTCCGGATGGATTGCTTGCTATTTCAACTGCCGAAGAGGCTGGTGCGGATGTTACACTTGATTTCTTTTTACCACCCGGTGAAGGCAAAGCCAATCTTTGGGTTGATGGCTGGGTCATCCCGTCTGATGCTGCCAACGTAGAAAACGCTTATCTGTTTTTGAACTACATGATGCGTCCTGAAGTTGCTGCTGGGGATAGTAATTACACCTGGTACGCAACAGCAAACGCCGATGCGATTCCATTAATCGATCCGGCTGTAACCGGCAATGAAGCGAGTTTTCCCTCACCGGAATCGGTTGCTAACATGTACACGCTGGCAGTCATTCCCCCGAAAGTACAACGCGCCCGCACGCGCACCTGGACAAATTTCAAATCAGGTAACTGATTGAACTTTGTCAAATCATGAAGTGGGGTAGCGGTAGGGTAGACTTACTTTGGATCCAGTAGGATAAAGGAGGGAACTGCATTGAACACGCAAGTCGAATCAAATGAACTATTTGCGGATCAGCCGTGGCTCGACCCCGAAGCAAAGCCATTTGTTCAAATTCGGGGAATAACCAAGACTTTTGGATCATTTACCGCAGTATCCGGCGTCGATTTAGACATCTACGAAGGGGAACTATTTTCTCTACTGGGTGGTTCCGGATGTGGAAAATCGACACTATTGCGGATGCTTGCCGGGTTTGACCCACCCACTTCTGGCAATATTTTCATAGATGGCGTTGATATGGCGGGAGTGCCGCCATATCAACGACCCGTTAATATGATGTTTCAGTCCTATGCTTTGTTTCCACATATGACCGTTGAGCAAAACATCGGTTATGGACTCAAACAGGATCGTATTGCAAAAAATGAAATAGCGGACCGTGTCGAAAAAATACTGTCGATCGTTCAATTAACTCAATTTTCCAAGCGCAAACCTCACCAGTTGTCCGGTGGACAGCGCCAACGAGTTGCGCTGGCGCGGGCCTTGGTGAAGAATCCCAAAGTGCTGCTGCTGGATGAACCCTTAGGTGCCCTTGACAAGCGGCTGCGCGAACAGACGCAGTTTGAATTGATGAATATTCAAGATCAGCTCGGTATCACTTTTATCGTGGTTACTCATGATCAGGAAGAAGCGATGACACTTTCGACCAGAATTGCAGTGATGGATCAGGGACGCTTTTCCCAGATTGGCACACCAACCGATATCTATGAATATCCAGAAACGCGCTTTGTCGCGAATTTCATTGGTAGTGCCAATATGTTCGAAGGACGCGTCGTTGAAAACGGAGCCGATTATGTGATCGTGAAAAGCGTTCGCTCTGAAATTTCCTTTTACATCGATCACAGTGCGGCTGTTCGTGAAAATACTGCTGTATGGGTAGCGCTCCGACCGGAGAAAATTCTGGTCTCTGCGACGGCACCGCAAACTGCGTCTGAACACAACGCGGTTGAAGGTGTCGTTGATGACATCGGGTATCTTGGTAATTTTTCGATCTACAAAATCAGGTTGCCAAACGATCGAATCATTGAAATTACTCATCCCAATCAGTCTCGTCCCAAGCACGGGAGTCATCTCGCGAAGTGGGAAGAAAAAGTTTATTTAAGTTGGGAAGCACACAGTCCGGTGCTTCTGACCAAGTAATTCACCTGATCGGGTTGCAGATCAGTCGTTCATTGAGAGGAGAAAGCAGGTTTGAAGAGTTGGTTTAGAAGCTGGTCTCAATCTTCAACTGCATGGCAAACCGTCGTTGTTGCGATTCCTTTTGTGTGGTTGCTGATTTTCTTTTTGATTCCGTTTTTCATTGTCCTCAAGATCAGCTTGGCAGAATATATCCTGGCCAGTCCGCCTTTTTCGACCCTGTTTGCTGTGGCGGATACCGGTGCGCTCTATATGACGCTGATTTTCGATAATTTTGCCTATCTTTGGGAAGACAGTCTTTATCTGGACACTTATCTGAATTCGCTGAAAATCTCAGTTACTTCAACGATCTTTTGTTTGTTGGTTGGTTATCCAATCGCTTACGGTATCGCACGTTCAACACCGACCGCAAAGAAAATCCTGTTGTTGATGGTGATTTTGCCATTTTGGACTTCATTTTTACTGCGAGTCTATGCTTGGATCGGGCTGCTGGCAGATCAGGGAACAATCAACAACTTTCTCATTTGGATTGGCATCATTGATCAGCCGATCAAGATGCTTTATACCGATTTTGCTGTGTACGTCGGAATCGTCTACACCTATCTTCCATTTATGATCCTGCCTTTGTTCGCGAGCATTGAAAAACTGGATATGACATTGCATGAAGCAGCGGCAGATTTAGGCGCGCGACCGTTTACCATATTTCGTTCCATTACGATTCCCATGACCATGCCAGGTATTATCGCGGGGTCATTGCTGGTTTTCATTCCAGCGACCGGTGAGTTTGTCATTCCTGACTTGCTTGGCGGCGGTAATGTATTGATGATTGGTAAAGTTTTGTACAGTGAATTCAATTCAAACCAGGACTGGCCAATTGCCTCGGCTGTGGCAGTCGTACTGTTGATCCTGTTGGTTGTACCAATGATGATTTATCAAAAGTACCAGGCCAAAGAGTCAAGCGGGCAGTGAGGCGATCGTTGTGAGCTGGAAACGCGCACCATTCATGTTTTCCCTGCTGTGCCTGGGATTTGCATTCTTATACATTCCAATCTTTCTCCTGATCTTCTATTCATTCAATTACTCAAAGGTTGTACCGGTTTGGGGCGGATTCTCGGTTCGCTGGTATGTTGAGTTGTTTCAGAGTGAAGAGATTTGGCGGTCAGTGATTCTCAGTCTGGAAATCGCCATCATGAATGCGACATTTGCAACCTTACTCGGCGCACTTGCAGGCATTGCGATGGCAAGGATCAGAAAATTTCGCGGGCGTACATTATTTTCAGGAATGATCTCTGCGCCGTTAGTCATGCCGGAGGTGATTACCGGGCTATCGTTGTTATTGTTGTTTATTACGATGGCTGAAATGATTGGCTGGCCACCGCGCGGGATTACAACAATTACGATCGCGCACGTCACTTTTTCATTGGCCTATGTTGCAGTGATTGTGCAATCCAGACTGGTTGGCGTTGATGAATCCCTGGAAGAAGCAGCCCAGGACCTTGGCGCTAGGCCCTTTCGGGTATTAATTGACATCACTGTCCCGCTGCTGGCACCTGCCTTGGTTGCTGGCTGGTTGCTGGCGTTTACACTGTCGCTCGACGACCTCGTTATTGCAAGTTTTGTATCGGGACCTGGTGCAAACACCCTGCCAATGCTGATTTACTCGCGAGTCAAACTCGGTCTTAAGCCCGATGTCAATGCGCTGGCCACAATCATTATCGTGATCGTAACCATTGGGGTCTGTATTGCAGGCTGGATATTGTCGCGCCAGGAGCGACAACGAACCTTGGATATGCAGTTGGCAGAGTCCGAAAAATACGACTTCGGTGAGGAGCAAAAACAGGTCAGCTAATCACCATATCGTCATTGACTTCAGCGATTGTGCCGTGCGGTGGTATATTTTTCAGTTTCGCCACCGGCAATCGAGCTTGAATCGCGTGATGGTAGGCTCGAATCCCGGTTTCCGCAGTTGCAGACAGTGTCCACTGTGGGTAGACTGAAGAATTCATACCTTGCTGCATGGATTCCATATAAAAATAATCTTCACTCATTGTTTGGATATTGATGCGACGGTTCAGGTACCGCAACGCTTCAATGCCTTTACGGCTGTCTGGCAGTGCATAGCACTTGCCAATTACTTTTGTACGAGTCAAGCTGACCGGTATGGTCATGTAAACTTCCATCATTTCCGGATAAAGCGCTAAGACAAGATTTGGAAAAACACCGATGTACTGCCACAAGTCTTGGCGTTCTTGGGAAAGGTGATCGAACCTTGGCATCAGATTTCTGTAGTTCTTTACGCTCCACAGATTGCCGACCCGCTCATTAAAAACCCCCTTGGAAACCGGTATGTCGCTGACAAACAAATCAGTGTATGAGCGTCCATATAGTTGCTGTAGCGCCGGATGTCCGATGGGCACGTGATAACCTTCATTGTCGATATCGTGGTAAATTTTCCAGTTGACCGGTAAGCTGTCTGTCTCATTGACTACATACTGTGGCGGTTCCTGGTAGGGTTGTAGTTCTTGCAGGCGATACTCCTTTATTTCGTCTTCGATTGGCTGGAGTTGTGAGTCTATCGTTGGACCGCCACCAACAAAGCGAATGAAGATAAAACCATGCCAGATTTCACATTCAATCAGTTTAAGCGAATGTCGTTTCGGATTGATGTCAGGAAATCCCTCTTTACCAGGTATGAACTGAAGATTGCCGTCAAAATCATAGCGCCAGCCATGAAATGGACAGGTCAGCGATTGGCGACAGTGACCTTGTCCGACCAAAATAGTTGAGCCACGATGTCGACAAATATTGTGAAAAGCATTAATTTCGCCTGCTTTATTCCTTACGACCAGGGCACGTTCTCCAAAACCTTCAAATGTGAGGTAGTCACCGGCTTTAGCGATCTCACTGACATGTCCAACCAGCATCCAGTTTGGTTTAAAGAGATGTTCAATTTCCAGGTCGAAGAACTCTTGGTTCTGGTAAGTCCAAAACGGCAGCAAATCAGACAGCTGATCGGAATCATAGCGTACTGGTTGTTGGGATTTAGATTTTGTTGCACCCAATCCAATACTGGCGAGATAGTGCTCACATTGTTCAATGGCAGCCAATGGGTCAAGTTTCGTATTCGACATCAACGCATGCTGCCAGATGCTATCAGTCAGGCCTTGCAGGGTGAGTGCCAAAACTTGTGAATTAGTCGTGGATTTTCCAGTCAGCTTTAACCATTCTTTAATTCCGTTCTGAACCAGTTCGGTTTCGAACTTTTCGACTTTTGTTAGTAAGGTTCGATATTCCTTATTGGCGTGATACTCGCTGCGAAACGCATACCAGGCGGCAATCTTATTTTTGACGTAAATTCGTTTGTCAAAACAGCTGTGTATGTAGCCATGAATCTTTTGCTCCGCGGTATCTGCATGCTTTAACCACTGATTCAACACCTGCACATACTCATCCAACAGATGATTGAGTGTGTCAAGTAACAGATTCTTTTTTGACTTGAAGTAGAAATTAACAATCCCCGCCGACATGTCGCTTCTTGATGCAACTTTGGCTAAAGTGACATTCGATATACCATCCTGATAGATCGATTCAATGGTTGCTGAGATCAACTCTTGGCGGCGGACTTTGTGATTAAATTCTTGTGCAGATGGATTCATAAAAATATGTTGAATTTTTATTAAATGGGATTGAATTATTATATAGACAAGTAAGTCATCGGGTCTTTGGATTGCATATCAATATGATTCGAATGAGTTTTAAATAAACTTTTATTAACAATAATATGGAGTTAATATGGGTTAACTTTACTGATGTCTTCTGACGAGTGGAACAACTATATGCGGTCGGTCATCGTAAGGTGTGTTTCAACTCGCTTGGGAGGCGTTGAGACAGGCTGAAATTGAGCGATCATTTTTCTGGCAATAGACAAATCCGCCCGGCTGCATTACGAGTCAAATCAGGTGAGATTCAATAGAGGGTGAAAAAAGGGTGGTTTCAGATCAAGTGGTCCTCCAGCGGAAAATCAGACAGGACAATCGGTCCGTTTGCAGTTATCCATACGGGTTGTTCGAGCTTAACGCCTTCATGTCCGTCTTTTTCGCCAACATAGCTTTCAATACAGACAACCATGTTCTCTTCTAATACGCCATCGTATGCGCCATATTGTTCATCTTCTTGGTACCATAGGAAGGGATATTCAACACCGAGACCGCACCCATGGCCAACGTCGGCATATCGATTTGCAAGATATTTTTCCGGCAATTGGTATGATTTAGCAGAGTATTCAAGAAAAGACAGACCAGGTGTTAGTAACTCGATATTGGTTTCCAGTTGCGCCAGGGACGTTGCATATAGATGTCGTTGCTCATCTGTTGCTTTGGCATCTCCGATGATCCAACTTCGAGAAATATCGTTGTAAAATCCCATTGGGCCGACCAAATCGGTGTCAAAGGAAAGGAAGTCTCCATTTTCAATCACTCGGTTACTGGTTTCGTGAAACCATGGATTGGTGCGTGGACCGGATGTCATCAAGCGTGTTTCGGGATATTCGCCTCCAAGTCGAATACTCTGCGCGAGTAGTATCGACAGAGCTTGCTGTTCTGTCATTCCAGGCTGTACTTTTTCTCGTAAATCATGCATCGCGGCTTCGCAAGACGCAAGTGACAGTCGCAAAGCTCGAATTTCTTCGACTGACTTGATCGATCGGGCATGTTCCATGACCTTTTTCGCATCGGTTGGTACCAGTCCACAGTCAATCAGCGCCAGCGCGGTATCCACATCCAGTCGATCGACAGCCACGTTGCGGTTATCACCCCCGTATGTCCTGACAAGGTCATCGATTTCCTGCGCCCACTTGCTGACAATTTCCGCGGTACGGTAGCCCGTTACAAAATAATCTGTTGACCAGGCAGCTCGCACGCTGTCAATGGTTTCTAGCCCCTTGAGTAGATGTATGCCAGTCGGCAATTCGAACATAATCGACGGACCGGATGTGAGTATCAGTGCATAGCGACAGAAATTGTGCATGGTCCAGACCTGCATGTTCCGCGAACCATTTGCATAGCGAATATTGATGGGATCGAATAACAGGATCGCCGCCAAGTCATGGCGCGCCGCATGTGATCGCACTGAATTCAAACGGTACTGACGAATGGCCGCTTCGTCAATTGGTTGATTGTTATTCAGAGGGTCAATCAAGATATTACCGGTCAGGTAGACCGCTGCAGATAAACTGTTCGCATCAAAATTCGCGCCCGATGACAACGCGTTGGGACAGATTGCTCAGTCCAACCTGTCGCCAACATCGGACGACGGCAGGGCCAATATCGCCCTGCGTCACGTCATGCTTTCGAAAAATTAACCGATACCAAGTATTGAGCTGCCAACAAGAATCTATCTGATTGTCCGAATGATTAACTCGACGCGGCAGCACTGACAGCGGCCGGCCTGATTTCATCGTGGACCGCATCCAGTGATTGACTCAATGCATCAAAAAGGTCGTGAACCTGTTGTTCGGTAATAATCAATGGTGGACAGATTCCGACTGAATCGCCCGATGGCAGGGCGCGTAAGATCAAACCATTGGTCAGGCATTTTTGATATACCTGGATTGCGATTTTAAGATCCGTATCAAAGGGTGTTTTGGTGTCTTTATTTGCGACCAGTTCAATGGCACCAATTAAACCGGCACCGCGGGCCTCACCCACCAATGGATGTGATCCAAGTTCTTGCAAACGACTTTGGAACGGTTGCATGACATTACGAACATGGTCCAGAATGTTGCGCTCTGCATAAATATCCAGTGTTTCGAGTGCCACTGCGGCACCGACCGGGTGACCGGTGTAGGTAAATCCAGTGCCAAAAACGCCATGGCGATTACTGGCTTCGGCGATGACCTGAAAAATCTCTTCGGAAATCATGGTCGCGCCAATTGGAATATAGGCCGAGGACAGTTGTTTGGCGCAGGTAACCATGTCCGGTGCCACAATGCCGAACGTATCGCATCCCCACTGGTTTCCGGTACGGCCAAATCCATTGATGACTTCGTCGGCAATCAATAGAATGTCATACTGTTTGAGTACTTTTTGTATTTTTTCAAAATATGTTTTCGGCGGCGGAATCACACCACCGGCACCCATTAAGGGCTCCGCGATCAACGCGGCAATGGTTTCAGGCCCCTCGGCCACAATCAGTTGCTCCAATTCATCTGCGCGGCGAGAAGCAAATTCTTCTTCGGACTCACCTTCCTCACCAAAGCGATAGTAATGCGGTGCGCCGGTTTGTTTGAACCGGTCAAGTGGCGCATCAAACGCTTCTTGGATCACCGGAATTGCTGTCAAACTTGTACAGGCAATGGTAACACCGTGGTAGCCTCTGTGGCGGGAAATGATTTTCTTCTTCTCTGGACGTCCCAGCGCGTTGTTGTAATACCAGGCAATTTTGATTGCTGAATCGACCGCTTCTGATCCCGAAGTTACAAAGTATGCCTTCGACATCGAATCCGGTGCGATGCCGATCAGTCGATCAGCAAGTTCGGCAACAACCGGTGCAGTGCGCCCGGCAAAACTGTGGTTGTAAGGTAGAGTTTCCAACTGGCGCTTGGCTGCTTCAACCAGACGCGGTTCACTAAAGCCAAGCGAGACACACCACAGTCCTGCGAGACCCTCAATAAATTTGTCGTTGTTTTCATCCCAAATATAGATGCCCTCACCGCGTACATAGGTTTTCGGGCCGGTTTGTTGATGAACAATGTGGTTGGTGAATGGATGTAAATTCGACTTGATATCTTTTTCTGCTATAGATGAGAGTTGCATCACGGAAACCTCAAATTAAGGGTAAACAAGGGTAGGTCGCCCAAGTGCTTAAACCAGTGCGTCTGGAAACGAGTCCTTACGCATTGTAATGAAATCGTTCAATGCAGCGTCGATAGATTGATCAAATTCCGGAAGTTGATAGTTTTCAAGCATTTTCTTCCAAATTGCGTTGGCTCGTTGGGTTGCATCAAGCGCTCCGTCGGCTTCCCACTGCTCAAAACTGTTATTATCCGCAGTCGTTGAACGGAAAAACGCGGTTTCAAAATTTTCTTGTGTATGTGCACAACCGAGAAAATGGTTGCCGGGTCCGACTTCGCGCAAAGCGCTTAATGCCTGGCCATTTTCGGACGTGTCGATTCCATTGAGAAAAGTTTGCATAATGCCTGCCTGGTCTGCATCGAGAATAAACTTTTCGTATCCCATCACCAAGCCGCCTTCAAGCCAGCCGGCTGTATGCAACATGAAATTGACGCCGGCTAACATGGCGGTTTGCAGCGTGTTGGCCGATTCATAGGCAGCTTGAGCATCCGAAATTTTGGCGGCGCAAAGTCCGCCACCGCTGCGAAACGGAACGCCCAGTCTGCGTGCCAGCTCTGCGCAGATATAGAGGACTAAGGAGGGTTCCGGGGTTCCGAACGTCGGTGCGCCTGACTGCATGGAAATTGAACTGCTGAAGGTGCCGAAAATGACGGGTGCACCGGCACGTACCAATTGTGCGAATGCCATACCGGCCATTGCCTCGGCCAGAATCTGGGTGCAGGTGCCGATTATTGTTACCGGCGACATTGCACCAGACAGAATAAACGGTGAAACTACGGTGCCCTGACCATGCTTGGCGTAAACTTTGAGCGCGGCGAGCATGGTATCGTCAAACGTCATTGGCGAGTTGACGTTGATGAGTGAAATAACACAGGCATTTGCATCCACAAAATCATCACCGAAGACGATCTTGGCCATATCCACAGTATCCTGCGCACGCGCACCGCTGGTAACTGACCCCATGAATGGTTTGTCGGAATACTTAAGGTGGGAGTACACCATATCCAAGTGTCGTTTATTCACTGGAAGATCAACAGGTTCACAAACCGTGCCACCGGAGTGGTGTAACGCGGGGGACATGTATGTCAGCTTGACAAAATTACGAAAATCTTCGATGGTGGCATAGCGTCGACCCTCGTCCAGGCTGCGAACAAAGGGCGGACCATAAGCTGGTGCGAACACGGCGGTATCTTTGGAAATGTGTACATTCTTTGCCGGATTCCTGGCGTACTGGATAAACTCTGCAGGCGCATTGGATTGGATGATTTGACGCAGCATACCGGGTTCAAAGCGGACGCGCTCGCCGTCCAGTGATGCACCTGCCTGGCGCCAGATATCCAGTGCTTCTGGGTCGTCGCGAAATTCAATGCCGATTTCCGCCAGCACCTGGTCTGCATTATTTTCGATCAGTGCGAGTGTTTGTTCCGGTGCGACACTGTAGACAGGCACTCGCCGTTTGACGTAGGGTGGTGCGGCTGTTGAGATCTTTGATCGTTCGGCCTGGCGCGCAGATCGACCGCCGGATCGAGTTCGTCTTGCATTCATGAGTTAAGTCCTTGGCAAATTCTGCACGGTCTATTGGGGTCTGGGAAATCGGTTTGAACGTCGATAGGGATAGACATCTTCCAGAATCCCCGCACGAATGAGTCGTTGTTTTTCCTGCCAGAATTCCGGAGTCATGAGATCGCCATGCAGTTGCGCAAAGTGGTTTTTGATTAGCGGGTGAACAAGGAAGTACTTTTCAAATTCTTCTGGAAAAACATCGTCTTCACCAACAGAAAACCACGGCTCGGTTGCCATGTCATCAAATGGGTCGGAGGACTGCGGAAACTTCCTGATTTTACATTCATCGAGATAGCGAATTTCATCGTAGTCGTAAAACACCACGCGGCGGTTGCGTGTCACACCAAAATTCTTAAGCAGCATATCGCCAGGAAAAATATTGGCAGCTGCCATCTCTTTGATCGCGTCGCCATAGCCGCGCGCGAAGTACTTGGTTTCCTCTTCGGTTTCAAAATTTTGCAAGTACAAATTAAGTGGGATCATTCGATGTTCAATATAGACATGCTTCATGACCAGCACATCATCTTCGATGATGACAGAGTGCGAGCAGTTGGTTTGCAGGTTGGCCAGCAAATCTTTATCGAAACGGTGAAGCGGCAAGGCGACTTCGGAGTACTCGAGCGTATCGGCCAGTCTTCCAACTCGATCGTGTTGCTTGACCAAGTGATATTTTTCGATGACTGTCGATCGCGACAGTTTCTTTGGCGGTTCAAACGAGTCTTTGATCAGCTTGAAGACATAGTTATAGGATGGCAGGGTGAAGACCATCATTACCATACCGCGTGTCCCTGGCGCTTCGATGAACTGGTCGGTTGAATGTGACAGGTGATGTAAGAAGTCGCGATAGAATTCAGTTTTACCTTGCTTGTGAAAACCGATCGCTGAGTACAGGTCTGCCTTGCTCTTGGCCGGCAGTATTCCCATTAAAAAATTCACAGTTGCCGAAGGCACTTGCGTATCAACCATGAAATACGCTCTTGAAAAGCCAAATATGGCATCCAGGTCCGCAGGGTCCAGCAGCAAGGCATCGACATACAGTCCACCATTGTCATTATTGAGGATAGGAACGATGAATGGCGTTACCTGATAATCATTGATGACGCGCCCAATCAGGTAAGCTGCCTTGTTTCTGAAAAACAGCGATGACAGTACATCGATTTGAAAATTCAGTGAGACTGAGCGTTTATTGCGCGGAATGACTTTGCCCAGATGGATGAGCATTTGCCTGACATCATGGCTTAGATTTTCGAAATCGATTTTGAAGTTCAGGTCCTTCAGAATGTCATGAATCGAGTTGCGAAAACCGCGGGTGGCCGGATAATAGGAGCGGTAAACTGGATTGTCTGCTTGAATGTATTCGGTAGAAACCGACGATCTTACAAAGATATGATTGTTTTTAAAATAGCGGCGGTGAAAGAGCTTGCAAAAAACAGAGTTATAAAAGCTTTCTGCGAGCTCGGGTTGCTGGTGGTCTAAAAGTAGACGAATGTAGCGAGTTTTAACGTCTTCCCAAAGTGGCTTGTCCAGTTCCGAAATTTTCAGTTGGGCCCGTAATATGTCGACTGTTTCCTGAACACGCTTATCGTAGAAGTGGATGCGCTGTCTGGCTGATTCACGTGCTTCATGCCATTTTGCCTGTTCAAATCTTTCTTGTGCACCCGCGGTGATTTCTTGAAATAAGGTGATATGGTTTTCAAAACCATCCAAAATAGTGCGGGCTATTTTCTGTGCGCGCTTTGGTTTGCTGCGCGTGAGGTTGGTCTGCCAAGCACTTTTTTTAGAGCTTGATGCTTGGTCAAAATAAATTGCTCTTGCCGATTTAGCCATCACGGAATTGGGACTGTGTATGGGAGATGAAGTCGGAGTCAGTTACTTTTGATTGCTCGACAAGTAAATCGAGTATCCCAAGGATTAATGCATGACTGAATCTAGTCCGATGTTTCAGTACAGTCGTTGCCATTGGTTTGCATTTCAAATTACCGCGACTATAAATAATCGGGACTGTCCAGTCTTTCCATATTTTACAACCGGCAGTCAGTGTTGAGTTGAGTTCGACCGGGTTGAGCCTGTCTTTGTTAAATCCTTTACGTTATTGGTAAGGCACCAATAGTCAGACTTTCTATATCGATGGTTTAAGCATGAAGCAACGCTGTTTTGCGTACAACCACACAACAATATGGTGCAGGTTGAAATATACTCATCGCGCAGAATTTGATATCGAGAATTACTTTGAACCGATCATAAGAGGTTGAAATGGATAAACACGCACGAGTCGTGGTCATCGGTGGTGGTGTCGTCGGAGTCGGGACACTCTATCACCTGGCAAAAAAAGGTTGGAGCGATGTTGTGCTTTGTGAGCGTACAGAACTCACCGCAGGGTCTACTTGGCATGCGGCAGGATTACTGCCTTTATTCAATATGAGTTATGCGGTAGGGCAGCTCCATAAGTACTCCGTTGATCTGTATAAATCTCTTGAAGCCGAAACCGGTCAGGATGTTGGTTTCCACGTAACAGGTAACCTCAGACTGGCCTGCACCCGGGATCGAATGGATGAGTACCGAAAATACTGCGGGACCGCGAACACCATTGGCGTGCCCTTTGAACTGATCACCCCGGCAGAAGTCAAGGACCTTTGGCCACTGATCAATCCCGCTGGCCTGGTGGGTGCCCTTTATCATCCGGACGATGGTCACATCGCACCGGTTGATGTAACCAACGCCATGGCGAAAGGAGCCCGAGATCGAGGTGCAACGATTTATCAGCACACTGAGGTGACTGGTTTGACCCGGACTGCAGGCGGGGAATGGAAGGTTTCGACGACAAAAGGGGACATTATTTGCGAACATGTAGTGTGCGCAACTGGAAATTATTCGCAGGATATCAGTCGCTTACTGGGAATTACGATTCCTTCGATTCCAGTACAGCATCAGTACATTGTTACAGACGTTGTGGCGGAACTCAAGGAATACCGAGACGGAGGCGGTAAGGAACTCGCGGTACTGCGTGAATCTGATGCATCTTACTATCTGCGTGAAGAACGGATGGGCTATATCCTGGGACCGTACGAAAAAGGCGCTCCCGCGGTCTTTGCAGATGGTGTTCCAACAACTTTCGAGAAAGATCTCTTTCCAGGTGATCTCGACCGGTTAATGCCCCATGTGGAGGCTGCCATCAATCGGGTGCCATCGTTTGAATCAGCAGGGATCAAGGACATCGTAAACGGACCGATCGCGTATACGCCGGACGGCAGTCCCTTGATTGGGCCGGCTTGGGATTTGCCAAATGTTTGGCTCAACGAGGGCCACAGTTTTGGGGTGACCGCATCCGGTGGTGCGGGTTGGCAATTGGCCGAATGGATTGTAGAAGGTGAACCTTCGATCGATCTGCTTGCCGTTGACCCACGTCGCTATGGTGATTATGCGCGTGGACCCTACCTGGTGAATAAAAATGAAGAGGCCTATGAGAACGTATTCACCGTTCACTATCCGGATGAAGAACGCTCGGCCGGTCGACCTGCCAAGACCAGTCCCATTCACGATCGACTGGACAGTTTGGGAGCTGTTTGGGGCCAACGTTACGGCTGGGAGCGACCCAACTGGTTTGCACCGCAAGGTGTCGACGCGGTCGATGATTGGAGTTTTCGCAGGTCGCGCTATTTCGAGCATGTGGGTAGCGAGCATAACAACATGCGCACGAATGTTGGAATCATTGACATTACGAGTTTCTCAAAATTTCGAGTAGCAGGACCGGGTGCGGCTACCTATCTCGACTCACTGGTTGCACGCAGGTTACCAAAAACCGTGGGGCGGGTTCAGTTGTGTCACGTATTGACCCGAAATGGCGGTGTGAGAAGTGAGTTTACCGTCACACGCAATGCTGATGACTCATTCTATCTTGTCAGTTCCGGTGCGGCAGAACGCTTCGATATGAGCTTTCTACAGAATCATCTGCCAGCGGATCAGTCTGTTCAGTTGGAGAACCTGACCACCAGCCATGCAACATTGGTTGTTGCCGGACCAAATTCAAGACAGGTTTTGCAGAAACTTACCCGTACAGACCTGTCAAACGATAATTTTCCGTGGCTGACTGCACAGGATATTTTTGTCGGTCTTGCCCCGGTTCGTGCAATGCGGGTTAATTTTGTCGGTGAATTGGGTTGGGAATTGCATCACCCCATTGAGTACCAACGCCATATATTCGAACAATTAATGGATGCTGGAGCTGCGTTCAATATTGGACAATGCGGCATGCGCGCCATGGATTCGCTGAGAATCGAGAAATCCTATCGCATGTGGGGACAAGATCTAACTCGTGAGTACACGATTTTGGAAGCAGGCCTCGGAATTTTTGTGCACATGGACAAAGGTGAATTCACCGGTCGATCAGCGCTTCAAACGCAGCTTGCCAACGGTGTCCCACAGGAATTCGTAACGGTTGCAGTGGATGGAAACAAAGATGCGGACCCACTGGGTAATGAACCGTTATGGGATGGCGATGCGATGATCGGTCGGGCTACTGCCGGAGCACACGGGCATTACATCAATATGACTCTGGCTCTGGGTTACGTGAAAGCCGGCTACGGCAAGCCTGGTACAAAATTCGAAATTGAAATTTTAGGTGAACGATATAATTGCACCGTTGTCGATAATTCACCTCACGATCCAGATAACGCCAGGCTCAAGTCGTAGCCAAAACACACAACCAACTCTTTAAAACCGGGGAGCGGTATGAAAGTAATTGTTCCTGTTAAGCGCGTCATTGACGCGAATATTAAAGTCAGAGTCAAGACAGACCATTCGGGTGTTGAACTGAATAATGTAAAAATGGCTATGAATCCGTTCTGTGAAATCGCAGTCGAAGAATCCATTCGTATGAAGGAGTCGGGCGCAGCAGAGGAAATTATCGTTGTCGCGGCGGGTCCCCAGCAGAGCCAGGAAACGATTCGTACAGCACTGGCGATGGGAGCTGATCGCGGCATTCTGATCGAAACCGACGTGCCCCTTGAACCCCTGGCTATTGCAAAACTGTTAAAAGCAGTCGTTGATCGGGAACAACCCGGTCTGGTCTTAATGGGTAAGCAAGCAGTCGACAACGACAACAATCAGACCGGGCAAATGTTGTCTGCAGTACTGAACTGGTCATTGGGTACTTTCGTTTCCAAAATTGAGATTCAAGAAGACCGCTTTGAAGTCGTTCGCGAGGTTGACGGTGGCTTGGAGACAGTTTCATTGTCCAAGCCAAGTGTGATCACAGTAGATTTGCGTTTGAATGAGCCCCGTTATGCGTCCTTACCCAACATTATGAAGGCACGGCGTAAACCCATTGAAACGCTAACACCCGATGAACTCGGTATCGATGTGACACCAAGAGTTGAGATACTCAAGGTGAATGAGCCGCCGTCTCGGCAAGCCGGGATTCGTGTATCAAATGCGGACGAATTAATTGAAAAACTTAGAGATGAAGCGAAGGTACTGTAGCAATGAGTGTATTAATTCTGGTCGAACACGACAATACGGAAATCAAGGCTGCCACACTGAATACAGTAACTGCAGCAAGACAGATCAGTGCCGACTTGCACGCCCTGGTCATTGGAACGAACTGCGATGGTGTTGCCAGTGCTGCAGCCCAAATTGATGGTGTCGCCAAGGTCATTAAATGCGATGCCGAAGTTTATCAGTTCGGGTTGGTTGAAAATGTTGCTCCGGTCGTTGCAAGCATCGCGTCTGATTACACTCACGTATTCGCGCCCGCGTCGACGTTCGGTAAAAACCTGATGCCGCGAGTTGCTGCAATGCTGGACGTTCAGCAGGTGTCAGACATCAGCGAAATCGTCAGTGAGGATACGTTCGTGCGCCCGATCTACGCTGGCAATGCATTGGCAACGGTCCGCTCTGCCGATACTGTCAAACTCATTACGGTACGAACAACCGCATTTGATGCGGCAAGCGAACAGGGTGGAACCGGTGAAGTCGAAGAGCTGACGGCGACGGCCGAGTCGGGACTTTCCAGTTTCGTGCGCCATGATTTAACCCGCAGCGAGCGGCCTGAACTGACTACGGCAAGTATTGTGATTTCTGGTGGACGCGGGATGCAAAGTGGCGAAAACTTCAATATGCTGGAACGGGTTGCCGACAAATTAGGTGCTGCAGTGGGCGCTTCCAGAGCAGCAGTAGATGCCGGCTATGTACCAAACGATTACCAGGTAGGGCAGACGGGTAAAGTGGTTGCACCTGACCTCTATATCGCAGTTGGGATTTCCGGCGCGATTCAACACCTTGCGGGCATGAAAGACTCCAAGGTTATTGTGGCAATTAACAAGGACGAAGAGGCACCGATTTTTCAAGTTGCCGATTTTGGCTGGGTAACGGATTTGTTTACCGCGATTCCAGAGCTTGAGGCTGCACTCGACTGATACGTGGTGATGGTGATTCCGGAGACCCGGAATTCAACCGTGTGTGAAGCGCTGCTGAAGACTGCCAGCAACTGTCTGCAGCATGTTGTGATCGGATCATAAAAAAACGGCACCGAACCCATTGTGTGTTCGGTGCCGTTTGTCTGATGATTTGAGCAAACTAAAACTGAGCGGTTTCAGTTGAATCTGCCATTGCAACTGTTGAACTTTCTCGCCCGCCGGTCGTGGCTTCGTTGACCGCATCGAAGTAACTCACGCCAACTTCGTGTTGGTGTCGGGTCGCAGAAAATCCGAATTCTTCTGCGGCAAATTCAGCCTGCTGCAGTTCGGCATAGCCTTCCATACCTCGTTCTAAGTACTTGCGGGCAATATCAAAGCTCGAATAATTGACGCTGTGAAAGCTTGCTAGCGTAACAAACTGATATTTGAATCCCATGCTTCCAAGCGTCTTTTGAAAATCAGCTAAATTTTCGGCTCCAAGGTCACGCTGCCAGTTAAATGACGGCGAGCAGTTGTATGCCAGCATTTTGCCCGGGAATTGTGCGTGAACGGCATCTGCAAATTTCTTCGCATCTTCCAGATTTGGTGTTGAGGTCTCCATCCAAATCAGGTCTGCATAAGGAGCGTAAGCCAAACCGCGGGCAATACACATGTCAATGCCACCGGTAATTCGAAAAAAACCTTCGTTGGTTCGTTCACCGGTGATGAATGGATGATCGCGTTCATCAACATCGGAAATCAACAGGCGGGCCGCTTCTGCATCGGTGCGCGCGATGATGATGGTTGGAACGCCCATCACATCTGCTGCAAGCCGTGCTGAGGTCAGGTTGCGAATCCCATTGGCGGTCGACAGCAGTACCTTGCCACCAAGATGACCACACTTTTTCTCAGATGACAGCTGATCTTCGTAGTGAATACCAGCGGTTCCTGCCTTGATCATCGCTTTGGTTAATTCAAACACATTCAGCGGGCCGCCGAACCCTGCTTCAGCATCCGCGACGATGGGCATAAACCAATCGATGTCGGTTGTTTCCTGGCCGCTTAGGCGTTCCAGCGTCTGGATTTGATCTTGACGAGCGAAAGCGTTGTTTATGCGTTCGATAACCTGAGGGACTGAACTTGCAGGATAAAGTGATTGATCGGGGTAGGTTTGACCTGCGTTATTGGCATCGGCAGCAACCTGCCAACCCGACAGATAGATTGACTTAAGGCCAGCGCGTACCTGCTGTACTGCCTGGCAACCACTGTATGCGCCGAGGCTGGCAACATAGTCTGAGTTGTGAAGGAACTTCCAAAGTTTTTCGGAACCCATTTCGGCCAAAGTATTTCGAATGTGTACACTGCCTCGCAGGCGTTCGACTTCAGTCCAGTCGTAGTCCCTGCGGATGCCGTCCCACCGGTTCGGTGCGTACTTTGGGGTTGGAAATTCTTTAAGATCTTCAGTGGGGTTGATGTCCCATGAGTATTTACCATTCGATCTCTGGGTCATAAATAATGCTCCATGTAATTGATAAATAAGAAAATGTCAGAGTGAAACTGTGAATTCCAAAGAATTGCATCAAGTATATTGCATTGCAACAGAAATATTTGATTTATCTGCAGACGTTTCCCGCACTAATTTTGTTGGAGCGTGTTTGCGGGTGGTAGCGTATGAATTGAACATCACTGCAACGCCTATTGCCGTGCACAATCCTTGTGCATGGTTATTTTCTTCAGTCGATATTCGGTACCAGTTTAGTGTTACCGACTCAAGAGTCCGGAAATAGTTTGACTTAAATTCATAAGATATTGATAAATATAAGTAATAAAGCCTGAAAACGAAGGAACATGCGCATTCAGTTTGGTTTCGTGGTGAATTCTGTCTCAACTGCGGTTAACCGGGTTTACCGAATCCGCCACCACCAGGAGTTTCAATAACAAATACATCATTTTCATTCATTTCGGTACGGTCGGTCGATCCCAAGTTCTCGCGTTTCCCATCTGCTCGGATAACGTAGTTGTGCCCCGTCTCGCCCGGTTCACCGCCGGCCATACCATAGGGAGGGACAATGCGATGGCCCGATAATATTGCTGCGATCATCGGTTCGAGGAAACGCAGTTTGCGAATGGTTCCGTTGCCACCGCGGTGGCGACCTTGTCCACCGCTATCTGGCCGAATTTCGAAGCTGTCCAGGCGAATGGGAAAACGCCATTCCAGGATTTCCGGGTCTGTTAGCTTGGCATTGGTCATATGGGTGTGCACAGCGTCCGTTCCATCGAAATTTGGGCCAGCACCAGAGCCACCGCAAATGGTTTCATAATACTGGTAGCGTTCGTTGCCAAATGTCAGGTTGTTCATCGTACCTTGAGCGGCGGCCATTACGCCGAGTGCGCCATAAAGCGCATCAGTAATGTATTGTGAGGTTTCAACGTTACCGGCGACCACTGCTGCGGGATAAACAGGTTTGAGCATACAGTTGTCAGGAATATTGATTTCGATTGGCTTTAAGCAGCCTTCGTTCATCGGAATCTCATCGTCGACCAGTGTCCGAAATACATACATGACAGCAGCTCTCGCCACTGACGACGGGGCATTGAAGTTATTGTCCAGTTGGTTGGAAGTGCCAGTAAAGTCAACCATTGCTGTCTGGTTATTCTGATCAACTGAGATGGCAACTTCAATTGCATTGCCATCGTCCATTTCATAACGAAAGTGGCCATCGCGCAGCGCTTTTAGCACATTCTTCACTGCGCCTTCGGCATTGTCTTGTACATGCTGCATGTATGCGATGACGACATCGAGTCCAAAATGAGCAACCATTGCTCCAAGCTCTTGCACGCCTTTCTCATTGGCTGCAACTTGTGCTTTGATGTCTGCCAGGTTTTGTTCAACATTGCGGACCGGATATTTTGCTCCCAACAGCAGCTCTTTGATATTGTTTTCCAGAAATTGGCCTTGGTCAATGAGTTGAACATCGTCAATCAGTACGCCTTCTTCCTCAATCACCTGACTATCGGGTGGCATTGAGCCTGGCGTAATGCCGCCAACATCTGCATGATGACCGCGCGAAGCAACATAAAACAGAATGGTGCCTTTAACCTGTTCAAAAACGGGAGTGATCACTGTAATGTCGGGCAGGTGAGTGCCCCCGTTGTAGGGATTGTTCAGGATATAGGCATCGCCGGGCTTCATCTTGCCCCGGCGATTACGAATCACGATGTGGACCGATTCACTCATCGAACCAAGGTGAACCGGCATATGTGGAGCATTCGCAACCAGGTCACCCTGAGCATCAAAAATGGCACAGGAAAAATCCAGTCGTTCTTTAATGTTGACCGAATAAGCTGAGTTTTCAAGCGAGGCGCCCATCTGTTCCGCGATTGACATGAACAGGTTATTGAAAACTTCCAGCATCACCGGGTCAGCATTAGTGCCCACTGCTTGCTGCTTGGGACGAGGTTTGACGCGCCTTAGAATTAAGTGATTGTGCCGAGTCGTGGTAACCGCCCAGTCCTGCTCAACAACGGTTGTACCGGTAGACTCAATAATGATTGCCGGGCCGGTGATGTCGTCGCCAGGTTGCAGGTCCTCGCGCAAGTACACTTGCGTGTCGTGGAATTCACCTGCAAAATAGACTTTCGCAGCACTGACAGGATTCAGAGGTGCGGTGCGTGCGTTTAAATCGTATTCCTGTTCGACATGCATTGCGGTACGTCCAACAGTTTCGACTGAAATCGCTTCGGCCATCACGGCTTTGTCGGGCATGATGAAGCCGTAGCGTTGCCGGTGTGTCTCCTCAAAGTTGCGACGAATTGAATCGTGATCACTGCAGTCAACTTCCACCGCAGAATCCGTCCCTTCATAGCGGACGTGAATTCGTTTGTGTATATCGATATTATTCTCTGCGATACCTTGATTCGATACCTCGTTGGTACCGCGCTCAGCAAGTTTCGCATAGCGAGGGGCCAGTGAAGCTATCAATTCTTCGGAAAGACGCGCTTCGACAGCTTCCTCGTACATTGCCCGCACATCCGCCAAGCCAATGCCGTAGGCTGACAGGACGCCAGCCTGAGGATGCACAAACACTTTTTCAATGCCAAGTGCATCAGCTACCAGACAGGCATGCTGACCGCCGGCGCCCCCAAAACTGCACAAGGTGTATTGGGTGATGTCATAACCACGCTGCACTGAAATTTTCTTGATCGCATTCGCCATATTGTCGACTGCGATTTTCAGAAAGCCGTCAGCAACCCCATAAGCAGTGCGACTATCGCCGGTTTCATCGCGAATAGACTCTGCCAACTGATTGAACTTTTTCTGAACGGTTTCGAGGTCGAGTGCCTGGTTGCCATCAGGTCCAAATATCTTTGGGAAAAATTCTGGCTGTAACTTGCCTAAAATCAGGTTGCAGTCGGTTATGGTCAGAGGTCCGTCTCGACGATAACAGGCAGGCCCGGGATTGGCCCCTGCGGATTCAGGACCTACTCGGTATTTCAGGCCATCGAATTTCAATATTGAACCGCCACCGGCCGCGACTGTATGAATCCGCATGATCGGAGATCGAATTCTGACGCCGGCAACCAAAGTCTCGTAAGCACGTTCGTAGCTGCCCGCATAATGAGAAACATCGGTTGAAGTACCACCCATATCAAACGCGATGATTTTGTTGCAATCGGCAATTTTGCTAGTTTCGACAGCTCCGACAACACCACCGGCAGGCCCCGAGAGAATGCTGTCTTTGCCTTGGAACCGCTTGGCATCCGTCAGTCCGCCATTGGATTGCATAAACATCAACCGAACGCCATTGAGCTCATTTGCAACCTGATTGACGTAGCGTTTGAGCACGGGCGACAGATAAGCATCGACGACCGTGGTATCACCGCGGCCAATCAGTTTCATTAACGGACTGACATCGTGTGATGTGGAAATTTGGGTGTAGCCGATATCACTGGCAATTTGTGCCACTTCTTTCTCATGCTGGTGATAACGATAGCCGTGCATGAAAACAATCGCGCAGGATCGTATGCCTGAATCGTAAGCACTCTTGAGTTCTGTAAAAGCAAGCTTGCGATCGAGTGGTACGAGAACCTCACCTGAGACAGAATGGCGCTCGTCGATCTCGATGACCTGTTGATAGAGCAGGTCTGGTCGTGCAATTTGACGGGCAAACAGGCTCGGTCGGGTCTGATAACCTATACGTAGTGCGTCTTTAAATCCGCGGGTTGTTACCAACACGCACGGTGCGCCGGTTCGTTCCAAAAGTGAGTTGGTCGCGACCGTGGTACCCATTTTAACGGTGTGAACAAACTCGGGATTGATGACGGGTTCCGAGCCGGTTGCCGCGAGCACATCCTTGATCCCCTGAATTGCAGCATCTTGGTAGTGTTCCGGATTTTCTGACAACAGTTTGTGAGTATGGAGTTGTCCACTGGGATTGACCGCAACAATGTCTGTAAATGTTCCGCCTCGATCAATCCAGAATTGCCATCGGCGCGCGTGTTCAGAGTGCATAAATGGAAAAAAATTAGGAGTTACTAATGTGGAGGTTAGGATCGATAGGCAGCGTTGACCTTAACTCCATATTATTAGATGATCAAACATTGTTGTTACAAAATCTCTACAAAAGTATCCTGAAACAGTGCAACAGCGGTGCACTTTGGAAAGCTAATTTGAATCCCCGCTTGCTCTAACCTTCTAAAATATGCCATACTCGGCGATAAATTGGGCCATTTTGACCGATCGCATTTTTCCAATCTTGTTCAGTTAGAGCGGTTAAGGATTTTCTCAGAGTCGGCAACGGCTCTTGAACATGCGTTCCAAAGTATGAAACTAATGGCTCAGCGGCGGTTCTCGGAACTCCTAATAACCTCAAAGCGATTGCACCGTCAGAGTTGACTCCATAGAAAACACGGGATGGTAAATTACTAAGTTGCCTGAACTCACTTTCTGGAAGTTGCGAAGCGGTAATCGAAAGTAGTGCACCGAGTCCCCATGAAGTTGTTTGTGTTAATTTTCCGAATAGGTTTTGTCCACAACGTGTAATCGTATCTTCTGGCTTATCGTTCACTTTATAAAAATACGAGGACGCAATATCAGGCAACGTGTTTCCACCAACCCATTCTTTGATGATGTTTGAGAGTGTAGTACCGTATTCTCCATGATCTTGAATCACCGCTTTTAGATTGTCTCGGAGTTCAGGAACTCGAATCAATACACCAATCATATCGCTCAGAGTATCGTTCCTACTGTCAAATAATGTCTCGGAATTCCAGGAATTTTGATCTATGTTCCCCTTGTGTTGTAGGATCGTCTTGATACTATTGAGCGAAAATCCGGTACTATCGACTAGCCCAATCGGTTGCCCGGGTTCTTGAAGATATTGGACATAGTTTTCAATGCCTGTTAAGAACTGAAGAGCAATGTTACTATCGTGTAGTCTCAGTTTTTTGAAACCAAGCGTACCTCGTAAAACCTGCTCAACCTGTTGGAAATAAGTTACCGGCCGCCCCATTTGTTGATACGTGTGGGCGAGGTACTGTAAAAAACAAGACCATTCTGGTTTTCTGTATACGATTTTTCCAAGATCACTCAAATGCTCTGCAGATTCGATTACCATTTGAATAAGAGCAGAATTCAAGTCTCCCGTATTTTCATTGATATAGGCTTTTAACGCAGAAGCTCCATTTTCGCTGTTCGTTGCCAACGCAATTACTCCTAGTTGATCTTGAGAGGTTCTACCTGCGCGCCCCGCAATATTCCAAAAGTCTTCTGGGGGCATATTTTCAGGCGGACCGCTGGAGGAAAAATATTGATGTGATGCCATCACAACACCACTCACAGGAAAGTTGACCCCCTGAGCGATGGTAGTAGTTGCAACCAGAAAATCCAAATGGGAAGTTTCAAACAGCCATTCAATCAAAACTCTTACTTCGTCTGGAAGTCCAGAATGGTGAACACCGATGCCATGGTTCAAGAGGTCAATTAGTGGAAAATTTTCACCCATTTCGAGTGCCAAATATTGCTGAACAAATTCGACATCTGAATCAATCGGCGATTTTTTTTCGCTGGACATCTTCAAAGTATTTGCCAACGACCATACCCAATCAGGTCTTTGGTGCATTAATATTACCGGTCCGCGACGCTTTAGAAACTGCGCTGTAACAGCGGCGACCGACCGTTTGTTGTTGACTTGTGCAAATGTCGCAGCAATATCACTATCCTTTGGAATTTCCAAACAATCATCCAATGCTATCGTCTTTCGCGTTGTATGAGTCGCTTCAAACTTCAGTGCATAGTCGAAACTGTTCTTTGCCAGAGGTTCTTTTCGAACTGCTTGAACCACACCAATCGCACGAGCGTTTGGCTGCCAGTCCAAAGAAAGACTGATGTCATCTGAATTTTGGCCTCCCAACCACCTGGCAACCTCATTGGCATTAGATACGAAAGGTGTTAGCAGCAGGAACTGTGCATTTTTACATTCCTGGTTGATAGTGGCCAAAAGCAGTTCCAGGTTGAGTCCCCTTCGTGAACGTTGAAGATTGTGCGCTTCGTCAACAACAACCAGTGTCAAGGGACGACCAATCTTACTTTCCCAGCCCTGTCGAAGCATAAGGTCAAGTTTTTCCGGTGTAGTCACCAAAATCCGAAATTTATTTCCTGAATGAGTACTCGTCATCAGCTCTCTTTCAATTCCATCTACTTCAAGAGCAGGGCTAACCCTTTCGACAGATAGTCCCAATGGCTGGAAATCTTTGCGCAATTGTCGAGTAACTTGATTCACTAGTGCGCGAGTAGGCGCTAAGTATGCGACCCATCCTTCACTACCTGGGTCATCGAACTGATTTATAGCCTGCAGTATTCTGAACTCTGCAATTAGTGTCTTACCGCTAGAAGTAGGCAAGCTAACTACAACAGCTCTCCGGCTTGAACCGAGCAGTCCCTGCTCTGCAAGGGCTTGGCGTTGCGGCGGCAAGAAATCAAATATCGCTCTATCCCCGCGGCCTTTGGAAACCAGTTGCTTGACAAACTCCGTCACTCGCGTGTTCACAGCCCTCGTGCCCGTCCAAATTGAATTTCTCACGAGTTGCGAAGAAGCGGCCTGAAGCAACCTTAGTACAGATTCCAACTCGATAAGGCGCGCAGAATCGCAAGTTGACAATGCCCGATCAAAATGCGAATCAAGAAGCGGCTGAATCTGGTGATTACCCTCAACCACCCCTTCGGTAATGAAATAGGCTAATACTTCCGCAGACTTTGCGAGGTGGTAGAGGCCAATGAGTTCCAAGGCATGCGCCTTGGCGTGTTGGCCCGACACTCTATCAAGATAACTTTTCTCGAACTCATTCTGAGCGCGTCGCAGACTTGCGATTCGTTCCAGCACCAGGTCACGGTCATCCCAACCTCGCTTACGAATTAAACGAAGCCAGACATCAATGACCGTCCCCCATGTCCGCTCTCTCCAATCCTCTGACGATAATGCCAGATCCGGCCAATTCGCCGTATCTTCCATTACTCGAAGCCATCTAACTGCGTCAGATCCCCGATCACCTAATATAGCGAGACAGGAAGCACGCAGCAGTGCTTTACCTCGATCCCCAGGGTCCCCAAATTCAATTTGAATTTTTAAAAGTTGAAAAGCGTCACCCGCCGACGAGCGAAGCATTTGTTCGATTTTTTCATCTTCATCAAATTGCTCATGAATAAGATCAAGGCAAACTAACTCAAGCGCGCTAGATGCACGGCCCATCAGGTCAAAGTCCAAATCTCTATCTATGGATAATAGTTCACTGTAGACTTGTGCCTCATCAGCCATCTTTAGTGCTGTTTGGCGACTGTCTTTTATCTGATCAAGCAGCCAGTGCCTCATAGAGAACTCACTTGTCTGATAGTTTGCACCAGTTGACTCTTCTTCCAAGGTAAATAGAGCGCAATCAGATCGCATTGAGTTGGAGGCGAAAGTTTGGCTCTCAATTTCTTTCCCCCGGACACAAGATCATGTTCATCCGGCTTGGTATCTCGAATCAGAATTCCAAATAGTGCTACCAACTTGCGATTTGAACTGAAATATGATTTGCAGCAACTATCGAAAACCTCCTGATATTCATGGTAATGCTCACGCTTAACTCTTGAGTATAACCATTGTAATATTTGATTTATCGTTGTCACATTAAAGGCGAGTCTGTCAATCTGACTGGTTAGGCTTGACATAATTCCCGGTGGCGTCTTTTTATCAGAAGATGTCTTTACTTCCCCGAATGCAAAACAATGCCCACCATTGTTGGCAGGTACGAATCCAATAATGTCGGGACCCGGCAGCGATGCGAAGGAATTTCGTTTATCTCGCGCCATATTCCACGGAAGTATCACTTCCTTTTTCTGAACAAGAAAAGCCTCAGCTAGTGCTTCTCCTGCCGCCCATTCCCGTTGTTCGGGAACCTCCGCATTCAATACTGATTGGAGATTCTCTTTTCCCATTTCAGTAAGATCCAGACCATTGAGGTGATCTCGAAAATCCAATTTTTCCGTCTGATCGTCGAAACGTTCACAGACTTCTGTCTGAAGGAAATGATCGAATTCAATCCCATCGGAGAATGAGTAACCACGCCACGAAACACAGGGATGGCTGTCCTCAAATTCAATTGTAATAAGCGTCGAAGTCAACTGGGTCTATATGTTTCCGTAGCGACAATGCTTAAGATTTTGTTGTTTCCCCAAAAGACAATTAAATTGATGTGGACAAAGAATAGTTCGTCAAATTATAGACAGTTCGACAACATCAAACATTGACGTATCAATAGTTCTGGGCATTTGTATTATGGACATCAACGCCACGGCGGATCGACTTCGTCTTAACGAACAACGATAGAGTGCTTGCTAAAATAAGGGAGTTCAGACCCAGTACCGCAAGCACAATGAAAATGGACCACACCAGTCAGTGGATTGAGGGAGTTGAGCGTATTCCTTCGCCAAACTTTGATGATCGACCGCCTGGATTCGAGCCTGAAGTGATCATCATTCACGCCATAAGTCTGCCACCTGGACAGTACGGCGGTGATTACATTGACGCACTTTTCTGCAATCAGCTCGATGCGACAGACCATCCGTATTTTGAAGGACTGAAAGGACTTAAAGTGTCCTCACATTTTCTGATTCGGCGCGCTGGCACGCTGGTTCAGTATGTTGCAGTGGATAAGCGTGCCTGGCATGCTGGAGTATCAACGTGCTTGGGCCGGGAACGAGTCAATGATTTTTCTATTGGCATTGAGCTGGAAGGTTGTGATGAAGATCAGTTTAGTTCTGAACAGTACGCTTGTCTTGAAGCATTGATTGAACTGTTGTTTGAACGGTTCCCCAAAATTGATCGTTCCCGAATTTTTGGACACTCAGAGATTGCCCCAGGTCGAAAGACTGATCCAGGCCCGAATTTTGACTGGTCGAGAATTCGATAAATTACTCCAGGTGGTTACTTGGCCTGCTTTTGACGTTTGAATTTTTCGCGGGTGCGATCGTGTCGCCACAAAACGTCGGTGTGACCAGCATGCTTGTTGAGGTAACGGGCCACAACGAATAGTAAATCAGAAAGGCGGTTTAAATACTGCCTCGAGATATCCGATACGTCTTCCTCTCGGGCGAGTGTGTGAAGCCTTCTTTCAGCTCTTCGGCAAATGCTTCTGGCTGAATGACAAATCGCGGCAGCATAGGTCCCGCCGGGTAGAATGAATTCCTTTAATGGTTCGAGCTCTTCATTGAACTGGTCGAGGTGTCCTTCGAGTGCTTTAACTCGGTCCGCTTCAACCATTCGAAACTCCGGAATGCAGATTTCGCCACCGATGTCAAAGAGTGTATGCTGCACTTCGAACAAACACTGGTCTATCGCATCAGGGATATCACAGCTTAACAACTGACCAATGCAACTATTGAGTTCATCGATGGCACCAAGTGCTTCGATTCGGTGGGAGTCTTTCGGTGTGCGACTGCCATCACCGAGACCAGTTGTGCCATCATCACCGGTACGAGTATAAATTTTTGAAAGTCTGTTCCCCATATCTACCGTAGTTAAATTGTGAAGTTGGTCATTAAAAAGAGTTCTTTTCGTCAGGCGGTTCGATGAGGAATTGGGCACGCTCATTTACGCGCTGAATTATTTTGCGCGAGTCAACGCCAGTTCTGCAAAGTTCAAACTGATCACCAATTATCCATCATTCAACTGTGGTTCAAGTGAATCGATGACCACTTTATTCTGCGCTGCTCATAGAGCGACTTGAATTGAGGTGATTGGATTGAGAAATCCCATTGAATTGGTTATATTATGGGATTATCTACAGAGCGTTAGTCATTATCACCATAAACTGATTCATTTCGATTGCGGGTCCAACACCAAGTTCTCTCAGTAACTTGCAGTTTGAATGGGGGCGGTGTGCCTCGCTAATGCGGCAAAATCAGTAGTCAGATTCTATATTGACAGCCCATCAAATGCCATTGAAAATTCTACATGACAAACCTTGATAAGTCAAAATAATCTACCAAAATAACATTAAATAACAAAGAAATGTCAGTACTATTTAATCCAATTTATTATTGAAAATAAATAGGTCTACACTTTACACCGAACATTCACAAACCAAAATTCCGATTCTGGGGAAGGACATATCATGATCACTGGCAGTATTGTTGCAATAGTCACACCGATGCACGAAGATGGTGCTGTCGACCTGGATTCACTGGCGGGTCTTGTTGAGCACCATATCGCAGCGGGAACAGACGCTATTGTGTCTGTCGGCACGACCGGTGAATCCGCGACCCTCAGCCACGAGGAACATCATTTGGTTATAGAGTCGACCATTAAGGCTGCAGCCGGTCGCATCCCTGTCATTGCGGGGACAGGCTCTAACAGTACCGCGGAGGCGTTGGAATTGACAAAGGTTGCGTGCGAGCTCGGTGCAACTGCTTCGCTGCTGGTGGTGCCATATTACAACAAACCAACCCAGGAGGGTTTGTATCAGCATTTCAAACTCATCGCTGAATCAGTACCTATTCCACAAATTCTTTACAATGTGCCGGCTCGAACTTCAGTTGACCTCGACAATAGCACTGCCGTTCGATTGAGTCACATCGATAACGTCATTGGCATCAAGGATGCAACGGCTGACATAGAAAGGGGCCGCAGGCTTATTGAAGAGTCAGCTGATGGCTTCATTTCCTATTCCGGGCAGGATACTGCAGCACTTGACTTGATGCTAGTGGGTGGCAAGGGCACCATTTCAGTCACCGCGAATGTGGCACCGAAATTGATGCATGAGATGTGTTCCGCAGCCGTTGCCGGTGATACCGAGCGCGCCAGGACGTTGAATGATCAGTTAGATCCCTTGCACGAGGCAATGTTCATTGAGTCCAATCCGATTCCAGCCAAATGGGGGGTCTCGCAGCAGGGTCACATGAAAAACAATCTACGTTTGCCTTTAGTGCCGTTGTCAACTGAAGCGCAAGCCCGTATGCGAGCCGCGATGGTCAGTGCGGGCGTTCTCTAATCGACGAAAAATCTTCTGCCACTATTACACACCTTTTGGGAGGTTAATATGAATCAGGGTGCTTTGATGTACTCCGGTAAAGCCAAATCTATTTTTGCGACTGATGACAAAGATACTTTGATGATGGAATTCAGGGATGATACATCGGCGTTTGACGGTCGGAAAATTGAAGCTCTAAGCCGCAAAGGACTGGTGAACAACCATTTCAACGCATTCATCATGCAAAGTCTGGAAGCATCTGGCATCAAAACCCATCTGGTATCTAGAGTGGATGACACTCGTTCGATGGTACGCCACCTTGACATGATTCCCGTTGAATGCGTGGTTCGAAATATCGCGACCGGTTCAATTTGCAGGCGATTGGGAGTACAGGATGGGTTGGAACTCGACCCGCCCACTTTTGAATTTTTTCTCAAGAATGATGAACTCCATGATCCGATGATCAATGAATATCACATCCGGTCATTCAACTGGGCAAGCGATGCAGAAGTCAGTAGGATGACGGAGTTGACCTTTGCCACCAATGCGGTACTTGTGCCCTTATTTCGGGCTGCAAATATCATTTTGGTCGACTTCAAGCTGGAGTTCGGCCGCTACCAGGGTGAACTGCTGCTTGGCGATGAATTTACCCCAGACGGCTGTCGGATGTGGGACGTCGATACCCGGGAAAAATTGGATAAAGACCGTTATCGTCAGGATCTTGGTGATGTGGTTGAGTCCTATGAGATCGCTGCCAGACGCTTGGGGATCTCAACCATTTGAACACATCACCCACAGGATTCTGAAGCAGGGAAATGCGGTTAATTCTTAAGCTCTCCAGACCTTCCTGAACGATGCCAATTGCCGGCGAAGATGCGCAAATCGTGTGTGCCAAAGGTGGGTCGGCATTATCAAGTTTCAAAACCAGCCAGCTGCTTGACAGAGTCCGTCAGGCGACGGAACTGAAACTGGATGAGCTGTGGGCCAGCCACTGTTACATTCTACGTGGACGAAAAACACCAGAGCTAAAGACACACCTTGACTCAATTTTGGGTATGGTCGAGGCGCAACGTGTTGGTGCAGCCGAATTGTTCCGTGACAATGCCATTTTAGTTGTTCCCCGCTTGGGGACAACTTCATCATGGTGTACCAAGGCGACCGATATTGTCCATCGTTGCGGCTTTGACTGGGTCGACCGCATGGAACGCGGTACGCTATGGCAGATTCGATGCCAACAGGCATTGGATGGCTCACAAAAGAGTGCGCTTGCACGATTGCTTCATGATCGCATGACTGAGTCATGGCTCGATTGTGAATCGCAGATTGAATCCCTGTTCGACCACAGTAGCCCCAGACAAACAGTTAGAATCAATCTGTTGGACGGTGGTATTGACGCTTTACGCGAGGCAAACATCGATATGGGCCTGGCACTGTCAGAATCGGAGTTGCTATACCTGAACGATTGGTATGGCGCGGCCAAGCGTAATCCAACCGAAACTGAACTTATGATGTTCTCCCAAGTCAACTCAGAGCACTGCAGGCACAAGATTTTCAACGCCACTTGGGATTTTGAAGACGGTGACGATACGCGCTCGATGTTTTCGATGATTCGCGAAACGCATCAGCGCAATCCGGTGGGAACACTGGTTGCCTACAAAGACAATTCGGCGGTGATTGCAGGACGCGAATCTGAATTATTCGCGCCCGCCGGTCACGCGGGGAGATACGAGTTTTCTCAGCCGGAAGCAGCACATATTGTGTTCAAGGCGGAGACCCACAATCATCCCACCGCGATTTCGCCTTTTCCGGGTGCTGCGACAGGCGCAGGTGGAGAGATTCGCGATGAAGGCGCGACTGGCACCGGCGGCAAGCCCAAAGCAGGCGTGTGCGGGTTTTCAGTTTCGCATCTAAGAATCCCTGGGTATTGGCAACCGTGGGAAGCTTCAGCAAATCGTCCTGACCGGATCGCGTCGCCATTGACAATCATGCTTGAGGGACCGATTGGCGCAGCGTCTTTCAATAATGAGTTTGGGCGACCGAATATAGCCGGATATTTACGTACTTTCGAAGCCCAAGGTATGGATCCCAATATTGTGTATGGATTTCATAAGCCGATTATGTTTGCTGGAGGGATCGGCAACATTCGCCCGCAGCATATCGGCAAACGGCCGCTGCATGAAGGCGATGTTCTGATTGTACTCGGTGGTCCATCCATGCTCATTGGTTTGGGTGGCGGCGCAGCATCCAGTCTGGAGCAGGGGCGTTCGGACATGGATTTGGATTTTGCGTCAGTTCAGCGCAGCAATCCGGAAATGCAGCGGCGGTGCCAGGAAACCATCGATCGTTGCAGAGAATTGGGTAGCGCGAATCCGATCTTGTCGATCCATGATGTCGGTGCGGGTGGATTATCCAATGCGGTTCCAGAAATTGTGCACGACGCGGGATACGGTGCCAAAATCCGCCTCGACGACATTCCTGTCGACGATCCCGGCATGTCACCAATGGAAATCTGGTGCAATGAAGCCCAGGAACGCTACATGCTGGCAATCAATAATGCGGATATCGATCGGTTTGCTGAAATCGCAGCTCGCGAAAATTGCCCCTGGCGGGTAATTGGGGACGTCATTGGCACCACTGATTTTACCGTTCGATCCGAATCTGAAGACGTTCCTGTTGTTGACGTAGACCTTGAATTTCTGTTGGGAGACATTCCTCAACCAATACGTAAGGATAGTTCGGTCTCGTTATCGATTCTGCAGTCTCACACCCTTCAATCGGATTTTGCTGAATGCGTCGCGCGGGTATTGCGTTATCCCAGTGTAGCTGATAAGTCTTTTCTCATCACGATCGGTGACCGCACAGTGTCCGGCTTGATTCACCGCGATCAAATGGTGGGTCCCTGGCAAGTCCCGGTTGCCGATGCTGCAGTAACCATTTCGGGGTATCAGTCGTATTGTGGTGAAGCAATGGCGATCGGTGAGCGTTCGCCAATCGCGGTACTCAATGCCGTTGCCAGTGCCCGGATGGCTGTCGGCGAAGCCTTGACAAACCTGAGATCCACAGGTGTTGCGTCGCTGTCCGAAGTGCGACTGTGTGCCAATTGGATGGCTTGTGCGGGTGTTACCGGTGAAGCCAGGAATCTGCATGATTCGGTGCGCAGTGTCGCACTTGATTTATGTCTGCAACTGGGTATATCGATTCCGGTCGGTAAGGATTCACTGTCAATGTCGACCGAGTGGACTGATGACAATGGTGATAGTCAACGCGTTCATTCACCTCTTTCGCTGGTGGCCACTGCTTTTTCTGCAGTGGATGATGTCAGAACTTCGTTGACACCACAGCTGCGGCAAGCTGGAAATACGCAATTGGTACTGGTAGATTTGGGATGCGGACAGAACCGGATGGGAATGTCGGTGCTGCACCAAACACACAATGTGATAGACGGAGCGGTCCCGGACGTCGATGACGCATTAAAACTTAAAAGTTTTTTTGACGCAATAGGCGAGTTAATTAGAGATGAAAAAATTCTGGCCTATCACGATCGCTCAGATGGTGGTTTATTCGCGACACTGTGTGAGATGTCATTTGCAGGCAGAACTGGCTTGGAAATTGACATCAGCAGACCAGTAGACCCGATTTCCTTTTTCTTCAATGAGGAATTGGGTGCGGTTATCCAAGTCGAAAGCCAGGATATCGATGCCATACTGGAGGTGTTTTCTCGCTACGGTATCGGCACATCAGTTGAATTAATAGGAATCGTTGGTGCGCACGATGTTGTGCAACTCAACGTTGCTGGGCGGGCGGTTTTTTCAGCATCGCGCACGCAATTGCATCATATTTGGTCTGAGTTAACGTTCAAAATGCAATCACTGCGAGATAATCGGGAAACTGCACAGCAGGAGTATGACCGAATCTTGGATGTCGATGACCCAGGTTTATCGTTTCATTATCCGTCAGATCGTTCTAGTTCACAGAAATTGGAATTGGCCACAGAAACGGGATTCTCAGTGGTCAATACGGGCCGACGCCCGACCGTTGCCATCTTGCGGGAGCAGGGTGTCAATGGTCACGTTGAAATGGCGGCCGCTTTTGATCGGGCAGGTTTTGAGGCAATTGACGTTGTCATGGTTGATCTGGTGTCTGGGCATCAATCACTGAACACGTTCAACGGCATCGCACTGTGTGGCGGATTCTCGTTTGGCGATGTTTTCGGTGCAGGCCGGGGTTGGGCGAGCCTGATACTGCAACAAAACGGGTTGCGTGATTCGTTTGAGGCGTACTTCAACGATTCAGCAAAGTTTGTTTTGGGAGTCTGTAATGGTTGCCAGGTATTAGCGCAACTTAAGGAAATTATCCCCGGTGCGACGAGATGGCCGCAGTTCTTACGCAACCGGTCTGAACAGTTTGAAGCGCGGCTCGTTATGACCGAAGTCAGCGCGGGTCATTCAATTCTGACGCAAGGTATGCACGGTGCCATGCTGCCTGTTGCTGTTGCACATGGAGAGGGACGCGCCAATTTTGCGGCTGATTCTGATTTTGAAGAATTAGGTGAGCACCAGGAGATCTGTCTGCAATACGTGGATCATTACAAACAGAAAACGCAACAATATCCATTTAATCCGAACGGTTCCCATGGGGCGGTCGCGGGTGTCACGAATTCGGATGGACGCATTACTGCGATCATGCCACATCCAGAGCGGGTATTTCGGATGATTCAGTATTCTTGGTGCCCTGATTGGTATGCAGAAGATAGCCCTTGGTTCAGACTCTTCCTAAACGCCAAACAATGGGTGTCCTGATTCCCGGAACTGAGGCACCAACCATTTGGTGAGATGGTCAATGGTGTATTCACTGGTTAAGATACAATGCCGCATGCTTGGTCGACGTTTATTTGGATTCGTCTCTATATTCTTGCTGAGATTGATGTTCAATCCCACGCATAATTGCAGGAACTTCGTACAGCGAATGCAGGATGGTGAACGCGACGCGGCGAGCGTTCGCAGACGGGTCGACAGTACCGGGTAACATCATAGGAATGGCACCTGCCGCGTGTGCCGCAAGCACTCCGGCTTCTGAATCTTCAATGACAACGCATTGATCTATGGGATGGCCGAGGCGTTGCGCGGCGAGTAAGAAAATATCGGGTGCGGGTTTGCTGTGCTTAACGTCGTCACAAGTGACGATTATTTCGATCTTACCTTGTAATCCAGCCATTTGAATTTTCTTGTGTGCGTTATCGCGCTGCGATGATGTTGCGATTGCAACCGCAAGCCCGGATTGTTCAATCCACTTCAGCAGATCCGGCACACCTTGAATCAACTGAACGCCATCGCGCTCCATCGTATCGGTGTAGAGATGCTCTGAGCGATGCATATACTCATCGATGTTGATGCCTTCAGGCAGGTTTGGTTTGATTAACTCGCGACACAGCTCCACTGGTCGTCCGACCATATCGGCATAGAGTTCTGCAGAGAACTCAAAACCAAAGTCTTTTGCTGCCTGGTACCACGATTTTTGTGCGACCGATTCGGTATCGATCAGGACACCATCCAAATCAAAAATGACTGCCGTTACGTTCACGATTTGGATGGATTCGAAGTGGCTGCCATTTCGGCCAGTTTTGCTTCGGTTTCTTCGACCTGCTGGAGCCACCACATCTCTGCAAACACACCGTTGTCTTGCAGTAATTGTTTATGTGTGCCTTTTTCAATGACCTCACCATCTTCGAGAACGATAATATGATCGGCATCAGCAATGGTGGAAAGGCGATGTGCAATAATCAATGTCGTGCGGTTTTCCGCGACGATATCGAGCGCTCTTTGAATGAATTGTTCCGATTTGGAATCCAACGAAGAGGTTGCTTCGTCGAGAATCAGTATGGGTGGGTCCTTGAGAATGGTTCTCGCAATTGAAACGCGCTGCTTTTCGCCACCCGACAATTTCAAACCGCGTTCACCAACCACTGTGTCAAATTTTTTGGGTAGTGACTGGATGAACTCTGATAAATTGGCCTGCTCGACTGCGGCAGTAAATTCCGATTCATTGCCGCCGGGTCGCCCGTACGCGATGTTATACGCAATCGTATCATTGAATAGCACGGTATCTTGTGGCACAACGCCGATGGCTGCATGCAATGATTCCAGCGTCACATCCCGGATATTCTGATTGTCAATGGTAATTTGACCGCCAGTTACATCGTAAAACCGAAACAGCAAACGCACCAAGGTCGACTTTCCGGAGCCGCTTTTGCCAACCACAGCAACGGTCTGGCCGGGTGGTATATCAAAACTGACATTTTTCAGGATGACCCGTTCGTTTGAATATCCGAAATTGACATTCTCAAAGCGGATGCCGGCTCCCTCGATAACCAGCTTATTCGCATTGTCCTTTTCTGGTATGACATCGTCAACATCGAGCAGGTTAAACATTCGGTTCATATCAGTCAGGGCATGACTGATTTCTCGAAAGATGGTGCCGAGGAAATTCAGCGGCAGGTAGATTTGCAGCAAATAAGCATGCAGCATGATGAAGTCGCCGATCGTCAATGTGCCTGCAACGACGCCGTCAGCTGCGAGATAGAGCAGAATAACAACGCCGACGGAGATAATCGTACCTTGACCAATGTTTAACAGGGCTAGCGTCTGCTCGCTGATGATGGATTGTTTTTCCCATTCTCGCATATGGACATCGAATCGATTGGCTTCGTGCTTTTCATTACCGAAATACTTGACCGTTTCGTAATTCAATAAGGCATCAACACTTGCGGTGTTGGCGCGCGATTCGGCAGCATTCATTCTGACTCTGAATTTGGTACGCCAATTGGTGATGTAATAAGTGAACACTCCGTAAATTACCACGGTCAGGAGTGTGATTACGACGAATATGGGTTCGAAATTAAGCGCCAGAATGACACAAATCAGGCCAATTTCAAATATCGTTGGGAGGATGCTGAAAACGATATACCACAACAGGTTATTGATTCCTCGGGTACCTCGTTCTATATCCCTTGATACACCTCCCGTTTCCCGATCCTGATGAAACGAATGAGACAGCCGGTGAAGGTGATTGAACACTTTAAGCGCAACGTTACGGACCGCGCGTTGTGAGGCTCTTGAAAAAAGCGCATTTCGGATTTCTTCAAATAGGGTTCTACCCAGGCGCAATGCACCATAGGCGATGACCAGAAAAACCGGGACAATGAGAACCTTTTCAACATCGCTTGGATTATCAATCGCATCGACAATCCGCTTTAATACGATTGGTACAGCAACATTTGCGATTTTGGCCAGAATCAGAAACAGCAGTGCGATGAAAATTCGCAGGCGAAATTCCCACAGGTATTCGACCAGCGTACTGAGCGTTTTCCAGACGTTGCGCTGTCGCTCTGGTTCTGCTACGGTATCGTTGAGTTGAAAATCGTCCATGGCCATGGGGATTTTTAGTTCTCCTGATCTCAGGTGTGGGTCTCGGTCTTTACAGGAAGTACCCGGCGAATATTGAATGGCACAATATAGCGCGTATTTTTCGTGTTGGTGCGATAGATCTAAAAATGATTGACTTTGGAGTTTATCGGAGCACTCTACAATCTCATAATCCCCCTGTGTCTACAAATCTGAGTGTACTCTACGAATTGATGATTTCGGCACATTGATTCGCCCGACTTAGGAGCAAATGGAGTTGCCATAAATCAGTGCACTTGCCTTGGTTCAAGCGTGCCTTTTTCGTAACAAAATATGCTCACATGTAGTAAAATTATCAGCGTCGATATTCTGAATAAAGCGCCTGTGGTTGTCTAATCAATTCAGCGCTTTTTCTTTTATAAAAACCATTCAGAAAAAGCTTGCCTGTGTCCCTGATCGCGAAGAAAACTCTGACCGCCGATCTGGAAAAAGAAATGCGTCAATCCTACCTGGATTACGCCATGAGTGTAATCTTGGGACGCGCTCTGCCAGATGTCCGAGATGGTCTGAAGCCTGTGCATCGACGCATTCTATATGCGATGCTCAAGCTTGGAAATTCCTACGATAAACCCTACAAGAAATCGGCCAGAGTTACTGGTGATGTCATCGGTAAATATCACCCGCATGGTGATTCAGCAATCTACGATGCCATCGTCCGGATGGCGCAGGAATTTTCCATGCGATATATCCTGGTTGACGGCCAGGGCAACTTCGGATCGGTCGATGGTGACAAAGCGGCCGCAATGCGTTATACGGAAGTTCGCCTGTCGAAGCTCGCGCATGAATTGCTCGCGGATATCGATAAGGAAACCATCGACTTCGTTCCCAATTACGATGAAACCGAATTGCAACCAGTGGTTTTGCCCACCCGGTTGCCAAATTTATTACTGAACGGATCCGAAGGCATTGCAGTTGGCATGTCCACCAAGGTGCCGCCGCATAACCTGACCGAGACGCTCAATGCCTGCCTGGCCCTGATCGAAAACGATGATCTGAGTGTCCAACAATTAATTGACTACATGCCGGGTCCCGATTTCCCGACCGCGGGAATCATCAACGGTAGGATGGGCATCTGGCAAGCGTACAGCACCGGCTCAGGCGCGATTCGCTTGCGTGGCAGGGTCTCAGTTGAACCAATGGAGAAATCCAACCGTCAAGCCCTCATCGTGACCGAATTGCCGTACCAGGTTAACAAGGCAGATTTGATCGAAAAGATTGCTGCACTGGTCAAGGCCAATGTGCTGGAAGGCATCTCAATGGTACGTGATGAGACAGATAAGTCGGGAATGCGCGTTGTCATTGAACTGCGTGCCAACGCCAATGCTGAACTGGTAGAAAACACACTGTACACCAAGACCAATCTTGAAGTGAGCTACGGCATCAATTTCGTTGTCATTGAAAACAACAAGCCGCGGCTTTTCACGCTCAAGGAAATTTTAAAATCATTTTTGCAGCATCGCCGCGAGGTGGTCACCCGCAAGCTCCAGTATGAACTCAAAAAAGCCTTGGCGCGCGCTGAAATACTCGAGGGATTGGCCGTTGCACTGTCGAACATTGATGCAATCATTGCGCTGATCCGGGCTGCCCCGGATCGCAAGAGTGCCAAATCCGGGTTAATGGAGCGAGGCTGGGACCCATCCGTGGTGCAACAGCTGCTACAGGCAAGTGGTGCAGATTCTGCGGTAGACTCAAATGGTACCAACGGTGCAGATCGCTTTGTTGATGGCTACTGGCTATCGACAACCCAAACGGATGAAATTCTGAAAATGCCGCTGCAGAATCTTGCCGGCCTGGAACAGGAAAAAGTCTTCGGTGAATTTCGGGAAGTGCTTGCTGACATTGCGCGGACTCAAAAAATCCTGGCTTTACCAGCGTTGTTAATGAAAGAGATTTCTGATGAATTAACGCAGCTCAGAGACCAGTACGGCAAGCACGATGCCAGGCGTACTGAAATCATCGAAAGTGAGATAAATATCACCAATGAAGATCTCATTGAGCGCGAGGAGGTCATTGTTACCATTTCACATGCTGGTTATGCCAAGCAGCAGCCGCTTTCAGAATATCGTGCTCAAAATCGCGGGGGTAAGGGTAAAACGGCAACCACCCACAAAAGCGACGATTTCGTCAGTCAAATGTTCTCTGCCAATACGCACGATACTCTGCTTTGCTTCACCAATCTCGGCAAAGTTTACTGGACGAAAGTCTATTGCCTGGAACGTGCCAGTCGTACCGCGCGTGGCAAACCGCTCATCAACGTTATTCCCGCGCTTGCTAAAGAAGAGAAAGTTACGGCGGTACTGCCGGTTCAGGAAGAGTCGGGCCGGTTCCTGTTTATGGCAACACGCAATGGGTTGGTGAAAAAGTGCAGCGTCGATAAATTTTCCCGGCCTCGATCAAACGGACTCAAGGCGATCACTTTGCGCGAAGGTGACGAACTGGTTGACGTTGGTTTGACCAGTGGTAATACGGATATCATTCTGATCAGCAATTTCGGACGGCTGGTTCGATTTGCTGAACAGAAAGTGCGGCCCTCCGGACGTACTTCTATGGGGGTCAAGGGTATCAAGCTAAAAGATGATCAACGTGTCATTTCAATGATCCGAATCGAGTCTGAAACTGCAGATGGCGTTGCCTTACTGGTGAGTTCTGATGGTTTCGGTAAACGGACTGATGTGTCTGAATTTCCGCGTAAAGGACGAGGCGGTGCCGGGGTATTTGTCTTGCCAGCCGCCAAGCGGGAGAAAACGGAAATGATCGATGCAAAACTGGTTAATGACGATGACCAGGTCATGCTGATTACCAACGGTGGGACATTGATTCGTACCGAAGTTCATAGCATATCCAAATACTCACGAACGGCAGCCGGTGTTCGGCTGATTAACCTCGAAGCCGAACAGCAACTGGTTGGAGTCGCAACGGTAAGCGACAATGAGAATTCCACTGAAGTGGAGAACGAAGACGATGGGATGGACCCATCTGAAGTCTCGGAGGTGTAGTTACGTGAGCCTGGATGCCTTGAGAAAAAAAATTGATGCAATTGATACTCAGTTGCAGGACTTGATTGGACAGCGTGTTGAGCTTGGTAAACAAATTGCGCAGATCAAGAGTGATCGGGGCGCCACAAATTTTGTGGTACTTGATCGGGAGGCAAAAGTACTGGCGCGTGTTATAGAACGCAATTGTGGGGATATTCCAGATGCGAGTATTGTTCGTATTTTTCGGGAAATTATCTCGGTCACCCGGTCTTTGGAAATGCGCTTGCGGGTCTCAATTCTCGGGCCGGAAGGAACGTTCACTCATGCGGCAGCAATGCAACAATTTGGCAGCGAGTTCGAAGCAGTGTTTCGACCAACCATCGATGATGTATTCTCCGCAGTTGAAGCGGGTAGAGCACAGTATGGCGTTGTTCCGGTTGAAAATTCCAACCAGGGTGTCGTAGACAGTACGTTGGACTGTCTGCTTGATTCAAATCTTCGTTTGTGCAGTGAGGTGGAACTGATTGTTCATCACGCGCTCATAAGCAGTGCTTCTGATATGACAGATATTAAGGCAGTATTGGCTCACGAGCAGGCGCTGGCCCAATGTCGGAAGTGGCTTACTCGCAATCTTCCTGAGGCTGATTTGGTGGCTGTCTCCAGCAACGCAGAAGCCATCGTCAAGACCCGCGATGATCCGACAAAGGCTGCGATTGCCAGTGAGAGTGCAGCTGAGCTCTATGGTGTCAATGTGCTTCGCACCAATATAGAAGACTTCGTTGCTAATGCAACCCGATTTCTCGTCATCGGCACAGATGCAGTTGGTCCAACCGGCACAGATAAAACCAGTATCTTGATGTCCAAGCAAAGTGTACCGGGATCATTGCTCAAACTGCTCGAACCCTTTGCCAAACATGGCATCAATATGACAAAAATAGAATCCCATCCCAGTCAGAAAGGGAACTGGGAGTATGTGTTTTTTGTCGATTTCGATGGTCATGTCGACGATCCCGAAGTGGTTGCACTGTTCGAGGAATTAAAACAAGAAGCACCTTTGTTCAAATTACTTGGTTCCTACCCTAAGAACACCGTTTAATGTCCAGCCAGTTTGACGCGTACCAGCTTGCCGTCCCTGGAATTCGGCAACTGTCGCCCTATGATCCAGGTTTGCCGATCGAAGAAATCGAACGCCGTTTCAATGTTACCGACGCGATAAAACTTGCATCGAACGAAAATCCTTTGGGGCCGCCACCGCGGGTGGTTGAACTGCTAAAGTCACAGGCACCACAGATGCACCGCTACCCCGATGGCGCAGGATACGAACTCAAGTGTGCGATTGCAGCACGACACGGTGTAGACATCAATCAGATTTGCCTTGGCAACGGTTCAAATGATGTGCTGGATATGCTGGCGCGGGTGTTTGTTGCACCCGGTCAAGGTGGTGTCATCTCGAAACACGCATTTATTGTCTATTATTTATCGCTGGTCTATGTTCATGCCCAGATCAAAGTGATTGATGCCCCCGGTTTTCAACACGACCTGGCTGCCATGACTGCGGCAGTCGATGAAAATACCAGGATCCTGTATATAGCCAATCCAAATAACCCAACGGGAACATGGTCGACAGATACGGAAGTGCGAGCGCTGCTGGAGCAAGTGCCGAAGACTTGTATTGTTGTTGTCGATGAAGCCTATGCCGAGTACGTAAGCCGACCCGAGTACCCCGATTGCATCAAGTGGCTTGCTGAGTTTCCGAATCTCGTCGTAACTCGGACGTTCTCAAAGATTTTCGGATTGGCCGGTTTGCGGGTTGGATATGCCTTAGCGAGTCCCGAGATCAGCGATCTGCTCAATCGCGCACGGCAGCCGTTCAATTGCAATAGTCTGGGACTCGCCGCAGCTGCTGAAGCACTGCAGGATGAGACTCACTGTGAACGCTCTAGAATATTGAATGAAACGCAAATGGCCGTCTTAAACACGGGGCTGACTGAACTCGGATTGGACACGATCGAATCAGTTGGAAACTTCATTTGTGTTGACCTCGGTGTGCCTGCCATGCCAATTCATGAAAAATTATTGCGCCGCGGGGTGATCGTACGGCCGATTGGCGGCTACGGAATGCCTAATTTTCTGCGTGTGTCGATAGGAACTGAAGTACAGACACAGCGACTATTGCAAGAATTTCAGCAGCTCAAGGCGGACGGAGTACTTTGAATTTGTCTCAAGTCAAGATCGAGCAGCTTCTGATTATCGGTGTCGGCCTAATAGGTGGTTCATTCGCGCTGGCTTTGCGTGAAAGTGGTGCTGTCAAAACGATTGTCGGTGCCGGGCGATCGGTGGCCAATCTGGAAAAAGCGATTGAAATGGGAGTGATTGATCGCTATACCCAAAACTTCCCTGCTGAAGTCGCAGCAAGTGATGTTGTATTTGTATCGACTCCGGTGCTGTCAACTGATGCTGTTTTTCGTACGCTTGCGCAGGCTGACTATCACAATACGGTCATTACTGATGCTGGCAGTGTCAAGCACTGTGTGGTGCAGGCTGCGCAAAATCACTTCAGTGCCGACTATCGGGGTTTCGTTGCAGCTCATCCAATCGCCGGGCGCGAACACTCTGGTGTGGGTGCCGCGACAGCCGATCTTTACCAAAAAAAACGCACCATTATCACACCGAGTCGACAAAGTGGCACAGATGCGATCGATTTGGTAACGCAACTGTGGAGTGCGACCGGCGCGGTTGTTTCCGAATTGGATGCAATGGCGCATGATCAGTTGGTTTCAGCCAGCAGCCATCTGCCACACCTGGTTGCCTTTGGCCTGGTGAACTACATTGCCAATCATGCGAAAGGCGAGGAGTGTTTTGATCTCGCGGCATCAGGGTTTTATGACTTTACGCGGATCGCTTCGAGCGATCCAACGATGTGGCGAGATATCAGCCTGGCAAACGCTGACGCGATCGTTGCTGAACTGCAGGGTTATATTGAGAGTCTCGAAACCATCCGTATGCAAATATCCCAAGGTGACGGCGAACAATTGCAGGATATTCTGAATGTTGCCAAAGCCTCGCGCGACCATTATCTTGCGAAGTGGATGAAGTAGCTTGGCTGCTCATTCATTCTCATAGGTATCCAAACTTTGACGCATTTCAGGAGTCGACAAAGTGGTCCGTTATCAGGGCAGTTGATCCTACCTGGTGACAAATCACTCTCGCACCGAGCGGTTATGCTGGGATCGATCGCCAAGGGCGTCACGCGAATAAAAGGCTTGCTACGCGGTGAGGATGTATCACGCACCATACAGACATTTCAGGCATGCGGTGTGCCAATCGCATTTCAAGATGACGGCTGGCTGGTCATTGAAGGGGTGGGGCTGACTGGACTGCAGCAACCTGCTGCGGAAATCGATTTGGGCAACTCTGGAACCAGTATGCGACTGTTGACCGGACTGTTTGCCGGTCAGACTTTTGCAACCGTATTCACAGGTGATGAATCGCTATCAAAACGACCGATGCGACGGGTGGTCGAACCGCTCAGAGAAATGGGCGCTGATATAGCACTCACCAACTCGGGCACGCCTCCTGTACACATCCGGCCCGCAGCAAAGCTGCAACCGATTCAATGGCGGTTGCCAATTGCCAGTGCCCAGGTTAAATCTGCAATTCTTCTGGCTGCGCTGTACGCAGACGGACAAACACGCATCGCAGAACCTGTTGTGACCCGCGATTACACAGAAACGATGTTGACCCGGTTTGGTGCTTTGGTACGGCGCCGCGGTATAGATATATCAATCGAAGGTAAGCCAAAGCTGAATGGCCAGTGTGTCGAGATACCGGTTGATTTTTCCTCGGCCGCATTTTTTATTGTGGCGGCACTGCTGGTTGGTGGCTCCGAGCTTGTATTAGAAAATGTGGGGGTGAATAAGACACGCACCGGGTTATTGAGTGCGCTTATCGCGATGGGTGCAGCCATCGACTTGGAAAATCAGCGGCAGGTGGGTGCGGAATTGGTTGCGGACCTGCACATTCGTAGCACGGATACTTTACAAGGGATTGATGTGCCGGCAGATCTGGTGCCTTGCATGATTGATGAGATCCCAATTCTGGCAATTGCAGCTGCGTTTGCCAAGGGACGCACGGTGTTGACCAGCTGTGAGGAACTGCGTGTCAAGGAAAGCGATCGCATTCATTCAGTTGTTGCCGGGCTTAATACGCTGGGCATTGATGTCACTGAACGTCCCGATGGTATGATCATTGAAGGTGGCCGTGTTCACGGTGGCCGGGTTGACAGTTTTGGTGATCATCGAATTGCGATGGCTTTTGCGGTAGCCGGCGCAGCCAGTGAGGCCGAAGTTGAAATTTTAAACTGTGAGTGTGTGAATACATCGTTTCCCGGGTTCGTCGAAATTGCGCAAGCCTGCGGAATCGACATTGAGACGCATGAGATCAACCAGGATGGCTGACAGAATTGTTACCATTGATGGACCGGCAGGTTCCGGTAAGGGTACGATCGGTCAGCAGCTTGCACGGCAGCTTGATTGGCGATTTCTTGACAGCGGTGCGCTCTACCGGGCGTGTGCACACCTGATCGTCACCAACCACCTCGAGCTCGACAATTCGGCATCAATTGCAGCACAGTTGGCCGGTATTGAGTTTGAATCAATCCCAAGTGAACCCAATGAGGAGGCTCAGGTATTGCTGAATGGCAAAGATGTCAGCGCTGCTATACGGACTGCCGAATGCGGTCAAATGGCATCCAAGCTTGCAGTCAGTCCAGTGGTTCGCAACGCGTTATTAGTGGTTCAGCGCGCGTATTACCGACCGCCAGGACTCATTGCAGACGGCCGGGATATGGGGAGCGTCGTGTTTCCAGATGCCTTGCTCAAAGTCTTTCTGACAGCAAGTTTGGAGGTTCGCGCAAAAAGAAAATTCAAACAGTTGAAAGAAAAAGATTTATCTTTGAAATATGATAAGATATACGGGGAAATTGAGAATCGTGACTTAAGGGATTCAACTCGGAGTCACGCCCCTTTGACATCCCCCGAAGGTGCACTGGTTGTTGACACGTCGAAACTTGGCGTTCAGCAAGTGGTGCATTTGGTGTTGAAAAGCATCTGTTCAAATCTGGAGACTTTTGAATCGGAGGCTCAATAATTTATGGGTTTTTATCATTAACAGGAACTTGGAGACAAGTATTAACAATATGACAGAATCATTTACTGAACTGTTTGAAGAAAGCATCAAAAACACGGAAATGCGTGCCGGCGAAGTCGTGTTGGGTAAAGTGATGCACGTTGGTAACGAAAATGTTATCGTGAGCGCCGGACTTAAATCGGAAGCGGAGATTCCGCTTTGGCAATTTAAGGATATGCGAGGTAAGTACGATATCAACGTCGGCGATGAGGTTGAAGTCGAAATTGAAACGGTCGAGGATGGCTATGGCCGGACCCGGCTTTCAAGAGAAAAAGCATGCCGCGCGCGGGCTTGGGAGAAGATTGAATCGGCATTTGAAGAGCAGGCAGCGATTGAAGGCGTGATAACCAGTCGCGTGAAAGGTGGATTTTCTGTCTCAATCGAGAATGTTCGGGCATTTTTGCCGGGTTCGCTGTACGGAGCTCGCCTCATTCAAACAGATGAAAATTTTGAGTTTGAAACAGAACCGCTTGATTTCAAGATTATCAAACTTGATCGAGCTCGTAATAACGTTGTCATCTCGCGCAAAGCGGTATTAGAAAAAGAGTTGTCCAAGGAGCGCGAAGAGTTAATCGCGAGACTCGAAGTTGGCCAGGTCGTCGAAGGAACCGTGAAGAATTTAACCGATTATGGAGCATTCGTTAACCTCGGCGGAATAGATGGATTGCTGCATATTACCGACCTTGCATGGCGTCGAATCAAGCATCCATCAGAAATTCTGACTATTGGTGATCCGATTACGGTCAAGGTGTTGAAATGTGACAAGGAGCGTTCAAGAATTTCTCTCGGACTCAAACAGCTGACGGAAGATCCCTGGCAAAATGTCGATCGACGCTACAAACGCGGTGATCGGTTGTTCGGGAAGGTTGCCAGTATTGCCGAATATGGCGCCTTTGTAGAAATCGAAGAAGGGATTAAGGGACTGGTTCATGTTTCCGAGATGGACTGGGTGTCTAGGAACATTCATCCATCCCAAATATGCAATATAGGCGATGAGATCGAAGTCATGATATTGTCGATTGACCTTGAACGGCATCGGATATCGCTGGGAATCAAACAGTGTCAGCCCAACCCATGGATTGAGTTTGCAGTAGGGCACAAAAAGGGCGAGCGCGTCAAGGGAGAAATCAAGTCGTTGACCGATTTTGGCATTTTTGTTTCGCTGGAGCACGGCATTGACGGACTTGTACATTTAAACGACATTACTTGGCAAGGCAATGGTGAGGAGGAAATCAAGAACTACACCAAGGGTGAGGAAATTGAAGTTGAAATTCTGACCATTGATGCTGAGCGCGAGCGGATTTCTTTGGGTATAAAACAAATTCATGGCGATCCGTTTCTTGGCTTTGTTTCCAACTCAGGTAAGGGTTCAATTGTGAATGGAGTCATTACGAGTCTTGACGACAAGGGCGTACAGGTACAACTCGCTGACGGGGTCACCGGTATGATTCGCAATGCGGAAGTTGCTAAAAACAAACCGAAAGAAGCGAAATCTGCATTGACCGTTGGTGAGGAAGTACAATCAAAGGTGATCAGCATTGATCGTAAGAATCGAAAGATCTCGCTGTCGATCAAGGCGCTGGAAGTGGATGAAGAAGGTCAGGCCATCGAAGAATATGGCAGTGATACCGGTTCTCCAGCTTTAACGCTCGGCAAGAAATTAAAGGAAAAAATATTTTCTTCTGCACAGGAAGAAGTTTAACCGCAACAAATTTGAATTGACTATGACTAAGCAAGAATTGATTACATCATTGGTAGCCAAGAATCCGGACCTGTCGAAAGAAGATGTTCACATGGCTGTAGATGTCATTTTGAACACGATCTCAAAAGGACTGGCGGAAGGCAAGCGAATCGAATTTCGTGGATTCGGGAGCTTGCGACTGCGCTATCGAAAGCCGCGTCAAGGCCGCAACCCGCGAACGGGTACTTCGGTTCCTGTAAGGGGCAAATATTTTCCACATTTCAAACCTGGACGACAGCTTCGACAACGGGTTGATGAATCGAAATATGTGTCGAACTAGATTTTTGTCTGAAAGCAGGAAAGTTTGATCATTTGCTAAAGAAATTCATACTTGTAGTTTTCTGTGCCGCGGCGTTATTGTTTGGCGTTACATTCACTATCAAGAATGCGCAAATTGTTGAACTCTCCTATTATTTCGGAATCGATTGGCAAGGGCCATTGTCCTGGCTAATCATCATTGTTCTATTGTTGGGTATGTTGATTGGGGCGTTGATCTGTGTATTATCCTCACTGAAACGAAGAATTAAATCCAACAAAAACAAAAGCAAACCACGCTCTGAACCAACATGATGGATCCGGTTTGGTTACTGATTCTATTACCGATAGCAGCGGCATCCGGTTGGATTGCTGCGACCGCATCCCGTTTTCAATGGCCGATGCGAAACCCGGTTCCGACGGTTTATCTGCAAGGCATCAATTATCTGCTCAATGATCAGCACGACAAAGCGCTTGAGTTGTTTTTTGGCGGCTTGGATGTTGACAGCAAGACCATTGAAATTCATTTAACACTGGGGAATCTGTATCGACAGCGCGGTGAAATTGGGCGCGCGACATTGATTCACAAGAAACTGGTTGAGCGTTCTGATCTGACGGGTGAGCAACGCAGCCAGGCCTTTTTTGAACTGGGGCACGATTATTATGCGGCAGGCATTTTGGACCGTGCCGAACAGGTATTCAAGGAGTTGATGCAGGGCGGGCGTTATCAGGAGCAAGCGCACGACTTGCTGCGCGAGATATACGAGCAGGAGCGAGAGTGGGAAAACTGCATCAATATCACCAACAGCCTCAGTCGAATTTCATCACGCGACTACACGCCGCTGCTGGCTCAGTATCTGTGCGAAAGAGCCGAAGAAGCGATTCGTGAAGGGCGCTACACTAAAGCGGATGACTTTGTCAAGGCAGCACTGGAAGCCGAGCAGGACTGCGTTAGAGCAATTCTGCAAGCTGGTCGAATCAAGGCAATACGCGGCGAACACCAAGCAGCAATTGATATTTGGCGATCAATTGAATCCAACAATCCCCGGTACATACCGGAAACCGTCAACCTGGTAACAGAGAGCTATAAATCTCTGAACCGTCCCCGCGAGCTGGCAGAGTTTTTACGGATGACTGCAGAGTCAGAAGAAGACGCTCAACTTGCGGTCGCCTATGTCGATATTCTTGAATCTTTAGAAGAATTTCAAAAGGCGGAAGAATACCTGACTCAATGGATCAGGAAATTTCCATCACTGCATTGTCTGCATCGCTTGATTCTACTCAAACTGAAAGATGCCATCAGTTCCGTTCCAGATGACTTCGAATTGATTGAAACGATGATTCGTAGGGAAATCGATCCATCACGCCGCTATCAATGCCAGCGCTGTGGCTATACCGTCAAAACTTTGCACTGGCAGTGTCCCAGTTGTCGGGGATGGGACTCGTTTCTGAGTCAACGATCTGTTCAAACCATGGTCGATAAAGATACGACCAAGGCAGAGGTGTAGCGAGGTTGCCAGAAATTATGGCTGGCACAAATCCATCGCTCGGTGTCATTGCCGGTTCGGGTGCAGCAATCCTGTTGCCCGATATGGGACAACGGGATCGCTTGGATATTGATACGCCTTATGGGACACCTTCATCGCCAATCATTCGAACGCGATATCACGACATGGACGTTTATTTTCTGAATCGTCATGGACTCGACCACGTTATACCTCCCCATCGAATCAACTACCGCGCTAATGTTTGTGCCCTAGCTGAATTGGGGTGTGAAACCGTCGTTGCGATTGCGACTGTTGGTGGCATACGCGGTGATTTGGACCGCGGCGATCTGTTGTTGCCGGATCAAATCATTGATTACACTTGGGGCCGCGAAGCGACTTTTTATGACGGCGTCGACAGTGGTGGGGTGGGGCATCTGGAAACTGCGAATCCATACTGCCTGCAGCTCAGAGAAGTAATTTTGCAAGCAGCCGAAACTGTAGGCGTACGTTTGCACAATGGTGGCGTTTACGCGGCGACGCAGGGCCCCCGATTTGAAACAGCGGCCGAAGTCAATCGGATCGAACGAGACGGTGGTGATATCGTCGGCATGACCGGGATGCCAGAAGCGGTACTGGCGGCTGAGAAGCGCATCAGTTATGCCTGTATCAATTTGATTGTAAATCCGGCAGCAGGTCGCGGCGAACAAGATATCACGATGGATGAGATCCACCAGTCCTGGACCATGGGTTGCCAGAACCTGCGTGAAATTATCGACGAATCAATTCGATTAATCGCAGCAATGAACCCCCAGCAAACTGCGCTGAATTCCCACGTTATGGAGATTTGATAGCGGCACTGTCAAATTCAGGAGCTATTGTGCAGACCGGCTTAATGTTTATTGAATGAGTGTTGCGGGTGGTTTGGGTCGTATGATTGTAAATACGACACCAAATTTGGGGTGATCGAAATAGTGAATGTCGTTAATTTGAACCTGTCGACGTTCGTCTAACTGGTAGCTCACCGTTGGCACAAAGAGGCTTACAGACTCAGGTAAATATACGGTTTCCTTGTTGCTGTCCGCAGCCGGTTTATAAGTAATATTGATATCGAGCTGCAGCAATTGGGCAATTTCGTAGACTGACGTGGTACCGGCCAGTAGCATTTCATCGGACAAGATGGAATCATCCAATGGAATATCCAGTGAGATCGATTTCGTTCTGGATTTGGGTACCGGTTCCTGCACCCAACTGACATAGTTCAGAATTTCGTAGTCGGGATGTTCTTCCAGGGTTTTTGCAAACTTTGTCAGAACAAAAGCTTCAACAGGTTGAGGTCCTGTTGCGGCAAGGTTCTCGAAACTAAAGACAGCTGCTTCGGTCTGTTCGGTTGCTTCAGTTGTCGAGAGCGTAACATCTTCATCAACCAGGTCTGCAACCTTAATGGCCGTTTCGGGTCGCATAAACCATTCGTGATCCGCACCCTTGTCATTTTGAGAAAACACAATGATTTCAACGTGAACTGGTGCGCCCAGTGCAGGCAGGGACAGCAAATTCGCACAAATAAGGATTGGCAATGCCTTTAGCACGTTGATCATTGTTTGCTTCAGATTCATGATTGAGGTTGATTTGTCTTTCTCTACGCGAACATTATCCGGTCGCGAACCTGCGCGCCGATTACTAGGCTTACGCACTGTTGCTTAAGTCGGTTTAAACACAACTTTGACAGCATTTCGTATTGTGAATGATGAGGTCGCTAATACCATTGACTCGCCAAGAAATGCGCTAAGAACTGACACAAAATATACAACAATGGCGTTTTTCTAAAAGCACGGAATTCAAATTTCCACCACCGGTGATCGGGTTTGTCGAATTGCATGAGTGCAAGGTATCGATGGGTAATGGACAGACTGAATAACCTTATAATTCGCAGTTCTTAATCGAGTTTACTCAACAATTGCAATCACGGATACTGGGGTGTCATCATGAATTCAACTGCAGAACAGCAATCCATTCGAACCGCTTATCTTGGACTGGGAGTCATGGGTTATCCAATGGCTGGGTACCTCGCCAGCAACGGCTATCCGGTTTGTGTCTATAACCGCACGGCGACGAAATCTGCGGCTTGGACCCAGCAACATTCTGGTCAATCTGCACCGACCCCAGCTGCCGCAGCCAAGGATGCCGATATCGTTTTTGCATGTGTCGGCAATGACTTCGATATCGAAGAAGTTTGCTGTGGGGAAAATGGTGCGTTTTCCGGCATGAAGGCCGGTGCAATATTCGTTGATCATACAACTGCGTCTGCCAGTATTGCCAGAAAGTTGTCAGCAGTAGCAGCTGAATCCGGCATTCACTTTATTGATGCGCCAGTTTCTGGAGGTCAGGCAGGCGCAGAAAATGGCGTGCTTACCATAATGGCGGGTGGCGAAGCATCGGTGTTTGACAAGGCCGCACCAGTGATGTCAAGCTATGGTCGTGCGGTAACTTTGATGGGACCAGTCGGGTCTGGGCAACTGACCAAAATGGTGAATCAAATTGCAATTGCCGGATTACTGCAAGGATTATCTGAAGCATTGAATTTCGCGACCAAAGTTGGATTGGATGAAAAACAGGTTTTGGATGTCATATCGAAAGGTGCTGCACAGTCTTGGCAAATGGAAAATCGTGGCACAACCATGGTTGATGATCAGTTTGAATTTGGATTCGCAGTTGAGTGGATGCGTAAAGATCTTGGAATCTGTTTTCAGGAAGCCAATTCAGTCGGCGCGCGACTGCCGGTTACCGCGCTGGTTGATCAGTTTTATGCGGCAGTTATTGCGATGGGCGGATCGCGTTGGGATACTTCCAGTTTGATCAGGTTGTTACGCACGCCCTGACACAGATTAGGTCAGAATTGGTAACTCAGCTGCTTGCTTTGGGAGGCTCGTGCTGCTGGTCTTCCTCAATGGGAACCGAGTTTTTGTCGGCCTCTTTTTGAACTGAATCGTTCCTGACTCCCGATTTACGCGTCACCCGGAAAAAACGTCTGAAACGTTTTCTTTCCGGTGCAGGTCGAACCGTAATTCGCCACAAAACAAGTCCAGCGTACATCACATAGGCGACAAAGAAATTCCAAAACAACGCATCATAGCCAAAAATTCCGATTGTGGTTGCAGCAATGATTGGGCCAAAAATTGCACCGATGCTAAAGGCGGTTAGCATGCCGGCAGAAGCATAGAGCAGCTTACCATCAGGGGTAGAATCGTTGATATGTGCCAAAGCGACCGGGTAAACCGTGAATGAAAATGCCCCGAACAGCATGGCTGAACCCAGAAAGTAAATCAAGCTTAGCTTGGCGCTGAATAACACGACCAGCGCAAAGACACCACTAATTAAACTCGTAATGACAAGGAGTTTGCGACGGTCCAGTCGATCAGATAGCTTCCCAACCGGCCACTGCAGTACACCGCCACCGTAGATCAACAGCGCCATAAACAAAGCTGTTGCGGTTGTTGACATGCCATTTTGTTGGCTGAAAATCGGTGCCAAGCCATACAATGCAGAGGAAATCAGTCCGCAGCACAAGGCTCCAAACATACTGATTTTCGAATACCTGAATATTTCAATAAACCTGATTTTTTCCCGCTTCGGTAATTCGGGCACACTGCGTCGGGTAGTCAATACCGGTATCAAGGCCAATGAATAGCCAATCGCCGCAATGGAAAATAGATGAAACGTACTAGGTTCGGCCAATGGAATGAGTAATTGCCCTGAACCTGATGCCAACACGTGAGTAATCATGTAAATTGACAAAATTTGGCCGCGAGTGTTGCGTGTCGCCTTCGAGTTCAGCCAACTTTCAGTAACCATCATCAGACCGGCAATACAGATGCCCGTGCTGAGTCGAACGAGCATCCATACATATGGGTCGACGACTAGTGCGTGCGATAGCGCACCGATTGCGCCGACACTGGCAAAAACCGCATAAGCGCGACTGTGGCCAGATCTCACCACCAACACATCACAGTACTTCGCGCCGATGAAAAGACCGAGGAAATAAGCTGCGTTAATCAGCCCGATTTCCAGCGTCGCAAAGGCTTCCAGTTGGGCACGCAGTGATACCAGAGTGGTAAGCAGCGCGTTTCCAATGAAAAGAAAAACGTAACCGATTAGTAGCGAAGATATAGATGTTAGCGTGTGTAACAACCCATTAAACCGCGTAATGAGAGTGTCGAAATGACTTGCGAATTATTCGCCAGCTTTGAAATATTCTGCGCAACGCCCAGTAAGAAGTCCAGACTAGAATACTTGTTGAAGAAATGACCGACTTTATTTTATTCGTTTAATGGTGTTCCGATGAAACCGAATGCATAAATTTGAATAAAATAATTACGATCCAACAAAGGTTTCAGATGACAATTTTCAGGAGCTGCATCAAACGAGTTGAGACAAACTCGTTGGCATACCGTGCCCGTCCAGATACTGATGCTCCGATTCGACTGCAGCGCAATTAAAGTGAGTCAAAGTGGCTAAGCGCAATGCAAGGAATTGGACATTTCATCCGGTTGTTCAAACCTGGTTTGATCAACACTATGGCACAGCAACACCATGTCAGCAAAGGACATGGCCGGCAGTACAACAACAACACGATGTACTGGTATCCGCCCCGACCGGTTCAGGGAAAACCCTCGCTGCTTTTCTGGCAGTCATTGATGAATTGGTGCAGGCGGGTCTGCGGCACAATGGCTTGCCACAAACAACCCGCGTGGTTTACGTATCCCCACTTAAGGCGCTGTCCTACGATATTGAGAGAAATCTCGTTGCACCACTTAATGGAATCCGTCAGCAGCTGATCGATTCCGGCTACAGTGATTTCGAGATTACAACCGCAGTCCGTACCGGAGACACATCCCAATCTGAGCGCCAAAAGATGGCGCGAAAGCCACCCCACATCCTGGTTACCACCCCTGAATCGTTCTACTTGTTACTGAATTCCGATTCAGGACGACGCATGTTACAGTCTGCCACGCGACTGATTGTTGATGAAATTCACGCGCTGGCAGGTAACAAGCGAGGTGCACATTTCAGCCTGTCGATGGTTCGCTTTGAACGACTGATCCAGCAGGCTCCGGTGAAAATTGGACTGTCAGCAACTCAGCGGCCCATTGCATCAATTGCATCATTTTTAACAGGTCGACAGGCACCAAGTTGTACGATTGTTGATACCGGCCATGTTAGAGCATGGGATATGGATGTGCAAATTCCCGCTTCACCGCTTGAAGCGGTAATTTCGATGCAAGCTTGGGCAGATATATATCAGCAAATTGCAGACTTGATTGCACAACATCGAACAACACTGATCTTCGTAAACACCCGGCGACATGTTGAGCGGGCCACGCGTTTTCTGACCGAAATATTAGGTGCGGAAACTCCGATTGGTTCTCACCATGGCAGTTTGTCAAAAGACCACCGTCACAAAGTTGAACAGGAGTTGAAAGCGGGTTCATTACGGGCGCTGGTTGCAACTGCTTCGCTGGAACTGGGTATTGATGTTGGTGATGTTGATCTGGTTTGCCAGATTGGTTCACCCCGATCAATTGCAGTGTTCCTGCAACGGGTGGGGCGCTCCGGTCACGCGTTGAATCGTACCCCCAAAGGCAGGATCTTTCCAACGACTCGGGACGAATTGGTTGAAAGTGTTGCCTTGCTCAAATCAGTCAGCGATGGAGAGCTGGAGGCACTTGAAATCGCAGGTGGTGCGATGGATGTTGTGGCTCAGCAAATCGTGGCGGAAGTGTGCGTCAACGATTGTGACATTGATGATCTTTACCGTTTGTTCAGATCGGCGTTTCCCTATCGTGAGTTGTCCGAGCAGTCCTATCACGAATTGCTGCGCATGTTAAGTGAAGGCTTCACCTTTCGTCGCGGACGACGCAATTCCTATATTCACCTGGATGCGGTAAATCGGATCATCAAGGCCCGTCGAGGTGCCCGGATTGCGGTTGCAACCAACGCGGGCGTTATTCCAGATTTATTTGACTATGATGTGATTATGGAACCCGGCGAGGTTCGCGTTGGTACGGTCAACGAAGATTTCGCATTCGAAAGTCTGGTTGGCGATATTTTTCAGTTGGGTAATTCGTCCTACCGGGTGCTGAAAGTCGAAAAGGGGATGGTTCGTGTGGAGGATGCACAGGGATTGCCACCCAATATTCCATTCTGGATTGGTGAAGGGCGCGGCCGAAGTGATGTGCTGAGCATCGCCGTTTCCAATTTGCGTGCACGCGTTCAGAGTCTGCTTGAACACACTGACACTGCAGAAGCCAGCCAACGCTTTCAGCTCGATTACAAAGTTGGTGAGTCAATTTCACAACAGGTGATTGCGTACCTTGATGCCGCGCGTAAAGCACTGGGATTGCTACCGACACAGCAGAATATCGTTTTTGAGCGGTTTTTTGATGAAGCCGGTGATATGCATTTGGTGGTGCACAGTGTTTATGGCTCGCGCTTGAATAAAGCATGGGGATTAGCGCTTAGAAAACGATTCTGTGTGCGATTTAACTTCGAACTTCAGGCCGCGGCACTTGAAGACAACTTCATACTGTCGCTTGGTCCAACACACAGTTTTGCACTTGAAGAAGTTCAGCATTATGTGAAATCCTCCACCTCAGAAGCGGTTTTGTCACAAGCAGTCTTAGGCGCGCCCATGTTTGCAACCAGGTGGCGATGGGTTGCCAACAATGCACTTGCGGTGCTGAGATTTAACCGTGGTAAAAAGGTGCCACCGCCATTGCAGAGAAATGATTCAGAAGATTTATTGTCGATGGTCTTTCCTGATCAGGTGGCGTGTCAGGAAAATGTGACCGGTCCGATTCAAATTCCTGAACATCCTCTGGTACAGCAGACCTTGATGGATTGCTTGCAAGAGGTCATGGATATTAGGGGTTTGTCGCAACTGCTCGCGCAGATTGAGTCAAAGGATGTGGCAATCGTTTGTCGGGATTTATCAGAACCATCAACACTAACGCAGGAGGTGCTTACGGCCAAGCCTTATGCCTTTTTGGATGATGCACCAGCTGAGGAACGCCGCACACTTGCAGTTCAGACCAGGCGAATAACAGGTAGCGCAGATATCGCAGAATTCGGACGCTTCGAAGCAGATGTTGTTCAAGCTGTCATCGGTGAATTGTGGCCGAATCCGAGAGATGCAGAAGAACTTCACGAAGCACTGGTTAATGCGGGTTTTTTCTGCTTTGGAAAGCCGTCGCACAACCTTGGTCAGTGTTCCGAGATATTTGCTGCCGACCCCAAGGAGATGCAATGGCAGCATTACTTTGATCAATTGAAATTTAGTCGACGCGCAACAGAACTGAAATTACCCAGCGGTGTTTACCTGTGGGTTGCGGCTGAACGACTCGACGAGTTGTTGCTGTTACATCCAGACGCGGTGTATACGCCGAAAATTCAACCTGCTACATTCGCACGCGAGCCTGCTAACGATCGGGACAAAGCTTTGCAATCGATGATTGGCCACCGGCTTGCGACGGTAGGTCCACGGACACCGACTCAACTGGCCGCTTCAATCGAATTGCCAACGCATATGGTTGAGGCTGCCTTGGTGACACTTGAAACGGAAGGCAGTGTGATGCGCGGGAGTTTTACGGAACGAACTAGCGAAACGCAATGGTGTGACCGACGTGTATTGGCGCGTCTTCACAAGCGTGCTGTCGTGAAACTGAGAAACCAGATCAAACCCGTCGATTCCCGGCAGTATACGAATTATCTCGCCCGCTGGATGCGGTTGACACGAGATATGAATGCCGAAGGGGTCGAATCACTGAGTTCGATCATTCAATTGCTCGAAGGTCTGGAAGCACCGGCCGGTGTCTGGGAGTCAGACCTATTGTCGGCACGCTTGCACGAGTACAAACCGGAAATCCTTGACCATTTGAATACCACCGGCAGATTTGTATGGTGTCGATTGTCGGTACCGGAAGGCATTGCGGATCGGCACTCATCCAAGCATATCTACCGCCAGCGCAATTCTGTTCGGAACGTCCCACTGACCTTTATAAAGCGGAATCGACTTTATGTGTGGAAATCTCTGGCTGAACGGTGCAGTAAAGTCGAACCACAGCTTTCCGGGAAGACGCGGCTACTGCTTGAAGCGTTTTCTGACTTGGGGCCGCTATTTTTCGAAGAGATCCAGGAAGAACTCGGTTTACTGCCCGCACACGTGGAAGAAAGTCTGGTTGAGCTATATGCACTGGGAATAGCAACCTGTGATCATTTCGGCGGAATCCGGTCGTTACTCACACCTGAACGTGAACGTCGCAGGCGCTCAAGATACGGGAGGCTCAATCGTCATGCAGTTCAGAGTTCCGGACGGTGGTCACTGCTGATACATCCTCGGAAGACTGCATCACAGCAGCTATCTGAGGAAGATTTAATCGAAAATGCAGCCAGAGCTTTGCTTCATCGTTATGGCATTGTGTTTCCGAATTTGCTCATCCGTGAGGGTAAGTTCATGCCGAAATGGCGGCAGCTGCGGCGTTTTTATACACGGTTGGAAGATCGTGGTGAATTGCGGGGAGGTCGCTTTGTTGATGGGGTTGCCGGCGAGCAATTTGCTTTGCCCCAGGCGATTGAAGTGTTGCGTAGCGCTAGACACGAACAGTCAGACACCGATTCTATAACGGTTCACTTTTCGGATCCGTTCAATCTGAGCCGCATCCTCACAACCGAACAACAGATTTCTGTTCAACCAGGAGATCGACTGGTTTATCGCAATGGCGAATTAATCAAAGTTCTAAAGAGTGACCGTTCTGCAAGAACGCAATCACCAAAAAGACACCATCAATTCGCGTAGTGATCGCGTCTTGTGAGTTTTTTTGTAGGGTTGTGACGTTTAAATTGAGATGCATACGCGACTGGAATACCAAACATGGAGCCTGATTTCATGCGTTGAAAAGTGGTGGCAGGCATGACGTTATTTCGATTTTTAGTCTTTCTGACAATCTCTGCCATTACTACCTCGGCACCTGCCCAGACGACTCTTGTTCTCGATAGCTGGCGAGACGATGATCGGGTGGTCTGGGAGGACACCATCATACCGGCATTCGAGGCTGTTCATCCCGATATCCGTATAGAGTTTCGAGCATCGGCCCCAACTGACTATGATTCGGTGTTGAGGACTCGGTTGGAAGCCGGAACCGCTGGAGATCTGATTACCTGTCGCCCGTTTGACGCGTCTGTTGCGCTGTACGAAGCTGGATATCTCGCTGATCTTGACAGTTTAGCGGGTATGAAGCACTTCTCGGACGTCGCAAAATCCGCCTGGCAAACCGATAGTGGGGCGACTACTTTCTGTGTACCGGTAGCGTCAGTTATCCACGGCTTTCTATACAACCAGACAACGTTTCACCGTCTGGCGCTTGAAATTCCCAAAACCGAGGCCATGTTTTTTGCTATTCTCGAAAAACTTCTCATAGATGAAACCTTGGTTCCAATGGCGATGGGCTTGCAGGACCGCTGGGAAGCCGCGACTTTGGGTTACAACAATATCGGGCCAACCTATTGGCAAGGTGAGGAAGGTCGCCGGCAGCTCATCAAAGGTCAACAGAAACTGACAGATGAGTCTTGGATTGCGCCTTTTCGAACTCTCAGCCGCTGGGAACGCTATTTGGGTAAGGACTTTCGGACCAGGAGTTATCGGGACAGCCAGGATTTGTTTGTTGGTGGAGGGGCGGCAATCTATCCGGCGGGAAGCTGGGAAATCTCGGGATTTAAAGCTCGAGCCCGCTTCAATATCGGTGCGTTCCCACCACCGGTTAACGAAGCGGGTGACACATGCTATATTTCCGACCACATGGACATGGGGATCGGGCTGAATACGGCGAGCCAGAATGGCGTGGCAGCAAGAAAATTCTTGAACTGGGTGACTTCGGCGCAGTTCGCTTCGCTCTATGCGAATGCGCTACCTGGGTTTTTGCCATTGGCGGAGCACTTAGTAGAAATTGACGATCCATTGGCGAGAACGTTTCTGTCCTGGCGGGAACAATGCCAGTCAACCATTCGTTTCGCGTCGCAGTATTTTCTGCGCGGCCGACTCAATCTGGAACAGGAAATTTGGGATGCGTCGGTCGCTGCAATTGCAGGCACTGCCAAGGCTGAAGAACTAGGTGCCCGGCTGCAAAATGCGCTGGCTGATTGATACGTGTTGCTGTGAGTAGTCTATTCAAGTTGTTAATGCGAGATTGCTCCAAGTGATAGTCCGATATCGAACTGAAATTGACAGTGTTCAGCAAGGTGGTTCCTTATGCTATCAATCATCCACGTCGATGTCGTTTGACGTGGTTAAACAAGACACAGGCTGAATTATTCTGTGGGAGTGAACAGTTGTGAGTCCATCTGTGAGTAAAACGCTGCGAGATCCTCGATATCCTGATCGCTCAAGTTGACGCTGAATCCTGCCATCACTGGATTGTTGCGAGCACCTGATCGGTAACTTTTCATCGCGTGGATCAGGTAGTCTTTGTATTGTCCAGAAATAATCGGTGTTCCCACGCCTTGCACCGTGTTGCCTTCACCATGACAGGTCAAACAAAGCGTCGCTTTTTCTTTCCCGGCTGTAGCATCCCCGGCCATCGTTGGCGCGGTCGAGAACATTGCCACCATCGCAATCAGGAAATAAATTTCTTTATACGTTCTTTTCATAGCATCTACTCTTTGACCAATTGGGAGAAATACTCGGCAATATCCAGAATGTCTTGATCGTCCATCTGTGCGATCTGTGCATGCATTGTGCTGTGCTGACGATCTCCGTTTCGATAGGATTTGAGTGCCGCCTCAAGAAAATCGGTTTTTTGACCGCCGATTTTGGGAACCAGGTAACCCGGATAAGCGTTTCGGTAGCCTGGCGAACTGTGACACCCAGTACAAGTGAAAGCCTTGTCTCTCCCTGCCTCGGGGTCAGCTTGTACGCTGAGGCTCAAGAACATACCCAGGCAGGCAATTCCAAGCAGCAAAATTTTGCTGGACTTCATAACAACCATGTCTCCGCGTAGATGATTTGCTGAAACGTTAAGAATAAGTTTGGAAAATTTCGGCACCAAGTGCGCGAAAACTAAAAATTATATTGAAACCTAAAGCAGGTGGCGTGCGATTTTATTGATTTGTTTCAGCCGGCCTTGTGCTTGCAGTCAAGAGTCTGGAGTCGATAGATACCGTGACTTTTGGTCGATACTGACTGGAGTTTCAATCTGTCTTTTGCCAGTTACGACTTCAAGTGATTCTAGCTTGCGGGTGGTTGGCAATACGCGGCGTTCCACCGACCCGATTGCTTTGTTGTATGAGTCGATTGATTTTTGCAGAGATTTACCATGTTCATTCAAATGTTCGGCAAATTTGGCCAACCGCTCGTACAGTTCTCGTCCGATAGCTGCAATTTCCCGCGAATTCGCCGTTAGCTTTTCCTGTTGCCAGCCAAGTGCAATGACCTTAAGCAAAACAATCAATGTCATCGGCGTCGTGATCATGACCTGGTGTTCCAACGCATAGTCAAAAAGATCGGAGTCATGTTGCAAGGCAATGGAATAAAACGGTTCGCCCGGAATAAACATCACAACAAAATCGGGCGAATTAGGAACGATATTCTGATAATCGGTGGCCGCAAGGTTTTTCACTTGAGCGCGCAGCTGGCGGGCATGGTTTTTATAGAATTGCAACTGTTCGGTTTCGTTTTCCGCTTCGAGTCCTTCAAGATAGGCTTCAATTGGCGTCTTGGCATCAATCACAATACAGCGCTCGCCGGGAAGATAAACGACAACATCTGGGCGTTTTCTGCCGTCGGCGGAGTCAAACGATTGTTCTTGGATGAAGTCGATATTCTCAGTCATTCCGACATGTTCGAGAACATTTTGCAGTTGAATTTCACCCCAACGTCCGCGGACTTTAGGTTTGCGTAGTGCCTGGACCAGGCGGCCTGTTTCATCGCGAAGTGCTTCGTTGGATTGCTTGATGGAATCCAGTTGTTCGGTCATCGAAGCGTAAGCACCTTCACGTTTGAGTTCAATTTTGCTGAGCGATTCAGCGTAGCGGTTTAGATTTTCTTTAAGTGGTTGGACCAGGTTGCCGATGGATTCCTGGCGATTGTCGAGATCTTTACTTGCCTGATTTTGAAATTTTTCAAAATTCTCGTTAGCCAGTTTCAGAAAGTTGGCACTGTTTTGGTTCAATGCGATATTGGCAAGCGACGTGAACTTTTTCTCAAGTGTTGCGACGGCGTTATTGAGTTGTGCAATGTAAGCCTGATCCTCTTTTTGTTGGGCGTCACGTTCTGCTTCCATACGGACGATCGTTTCCCAATGTTCGTTAATTTTTTTGCGTGCGCGAGCCGCACGGCGATCGATTACCAGCGTGAGCAGAATGCCGATCAGCATACCAACTACAATGCAAACCAATGCGAGAGTCAATTCAATATTCATTTTTCCGATTATAAACAGGGGTTGATGGCGTCGATTGTGACCTGTCAGGGTTACCGGTAAACTCACCCAACAGACCAACGTTGATGTCAATCAAGGCTCGACTGGCTGGCAAAATCAATATGAATGCTTGGAACCTGTACGAAACATGTATTTCACCGTTGCTGATAAAACCAGGTACGACCGCGTTCGATCACCGTCCGCACGATCTTTGTCAGATATACTTACACGTTTTCGCATGTAAAGATTTGGTTGCCAGCGGACACGCAACACGATGGATAAAACCTACCCTAGGGACCTGGTTGGCTACGGGTTGAATCCTCCCAATCCGAAGTGGCCGAACAACGCTCGCCTGGCTGTTCAGTTCGTATTGAATTACGAGGAAGGGGGTGAAAATTGTATTCTGCACGACGATGCTGCATCGGAGGCATTTCTTTCCGAGATTGTGGGTGCAGATGCTCGGCATGGTGTCCGGCACATGAGCGTGGAATCCATTTACGAATACGGGGCTCGAGTCGGGGTGTGGCGAGTACTCCGAATCTTTCAAGAATTCGAAGTGCCATTAACAATATTCGCAGTTGGTATGGCTGTTGAACGACATCCCGCAGTGATCGAGCAAATGGTGAAGTTGGGGCACGAAATCTGCAGTCACGGTTATCGCTGGATTGATTATCAGTACGTGGAAGAGGACGTCGAACGAGAGCACATTGCCCGGTCAATCGAAGCAATTACAGCAGTTACCGGCCAGCGACCATTGGGTTGGTATACTGGACGCACGAGTCCCAATACCAGGAAATTGGTCGTTGAAGAAGGCGGTTTTCTGTACGATGCTGATGACTATAGCGATGATCTGCCGTTTTGGAATACACAGCACAGTCGCGCCCATTTAATCATTCCATATACTTTGGATGCCAACGACATGCGCTTTGCAACTGCGCAAGGGTTCAATTGCGGTGACCAATTTTTTACTTACTTGAAAGATGCTTTTGACCTGCTTTACTCGGAAGGAAAGCGGGTGCCCAAAATGATGTCCGTGGGCCTGCACTGCCGCTTGATTGGACGGCCAGGTAGAGCGGCCAGCATTGCCCGTTTTCTGGAATATATTACCGGCTTTGACGATGTGTGGCTGTGTCGTCGCATCGATATCGCCCGACACTGGCACCAACACTTCAAACACGATTGACTGTTCATCATTTATGGCACAACAAATCGAACTCACTGGACTGGTTAATTTGGCACAACTCAGCTTAGGCGCTGAGGTGCTGTCAGCAACCGATGACTTTTTTGCCGAGAAGGAAAACTTGCTCAATCCGGCGGAACCGGTATTCATTGAGGGTAAGTTTACCGATCGTGGCAAATGGATGGATGGCTGGGAATCTCGCCGCCGCAGGGTGGCAGGACACGACAGTTGTACCGTGCGGATTTGCCGTGGCGCGATCCAAGCCGTTGCAATCGATACAACTCACTTTACTGGTAATTATCCGGAACAAGCGATGGTTGAGGCCTGTGACATTGCAGGCGATCCAGATGACACCACGCGTTGGACTGCAATTGTGCCAAAGTCCTCACTCAATGGCGATTCGAACAATTTGTTTGCAGTTGAACCGGAAGGAACTTGGAGTCACATTCGTTTAAACATCTATCCAGACGGCGGCGTGGCACGCCTTCGCGTCTATGGTAAAGTTCACAAAAACTGGGAACGAGAATCTTCAGCCGAATTAATCGATCTTGCCGCAATGCAGAACGGTGGAGTAGCGTTGGCGTGTAGCGATATGCATTTTGGTAATATGTGGAACTTGTTGAGTCCGGGCCGCGCAGTCAATATGGGTGATGGCTGGGAAACAGCCAGACGACGCGGGGAAGGGCATGACTGGGTAGTGTTGCAATTGGGTCAGCCTGGCATCGTTCGGGAAATTGACGTTGATACCCTCCATTTCAAAGGGAATTATCCGGCTGCCTGTAAAGTGATGGCAACCTATGCACCAGGTATCGCTGTAAGTGACCTGACAAGCACGCACTATCCTTGGCAGACATTGCTGGATCGTGTTCAGTTAAGCGCAGATTCAAATCATCAGTTTTCACACGAGATTGACGATATCGGTGCCATATCCCATGTGATGCTCGAGATATTCCCGGATGGTGGAGTGGGCAGGTTTCGAGTGCGGGGACAATTGGCGAAGAACTCACCGCGAATATTGCAACCCATAGCCCTTGATGCCGAGAGCTTTGAACCATTTGGTGAGGTTATTGAAATCGCTGGACACCAGTCCCGACCAATCAACCAGGGGTATGCCGAACGCTTCGAAGAGCTTGCTGATCTTGATATAAGCGATGGCGGTGTACCAGCGCTCAGCCTGTTTCAGGCTCGGCCGGTTGCACTGCCCTTCACAGTCAAGTCCATGGAATGTCACCCCAACGCCAGCCAGGCTTTTATTCCCAGGGGTAATGGGCGATTTCTCGTGCTTGTTGCAAGCGCAGCCAAGACGATTCAACCTGAAGATTTGAAACTATTTGTTACCAATGGCAAACAAGGGGTGAATTACAGGCGCGGCGTTTGGCATCATTTTTTGCTGTCGCTCGAAAAATCTCAGGAATTTATTGTGATTGATCGCAGTGATCCTGATGCCAATACCAAGGTTGTGGAACTGGATATTCCGTATCCTATAATCACTTCGTTCGAATAGCTCAATAATATCAACAAGCCAGTTCAAGTTAGGCGTTAATCAGAATCTGGAGGACAATTTATGGCTTACACAACGGCAGACATTCGCAATGTTGCATTACTGGGTCAAGCAGGCGCCGGAAAAACAACCCTGTGCGAAGCGCTTTTATTCGCTGCAGGTGCGATACCCAGTAAAGGAGAAATATCCCGCAAGAACACTGTGAGTGATCAGGATGTTCTGGAGAAACAGCATCAGCGTTCGTTGTCTTCAGCTGTGATCTCTTTTGATCATAGCCCCACGCACTTTAATCTGATTGATACGCCTGGCTATTCTGACTTCATGGGCACCGCACTTGGTGCAATCAACGCGGTGGAAACCGCATTGATTGTAATCAACGCACAAAGTGGTGTGGAAACCATGACACGAAGGTTCATGGAATGGGCTAAACAATCAAATGTATCGATTGCGATAGTGGTCAATAAGATCGATTCGGTTGACGTAGATATTGGGGCAGTTTACAGTGCCATTCAGGATGAATTTGGATCTGAATGCCTGGCTGTCAATTTGCCATCCAGTGGTGGTGCATCCGTTGTTCAATGCCTGTTGGGAGGCGAGGGTGAAACTGACCTGATGTCAGTGGCAGATGCACATGTTTCCATCGCGGATCAAATTGTGGAAGTTGATGATGAACTGATGGAAGAATACCTTGAAACTGGTGAGTTGCCAGAACAGAAAATCGCACCGATATTCAAGCAGGCAATGCGAGAAAGGCACCTGATTCCAGTGTGTTTTACATCTGCCGAAAACGATATTGGGATTGATGAACTACTCAGTTTAATGGGTGAATATTACCCCAATCCAACGGAAGGTGATTTGCCTGTTTTCTATCGGGAGGATAACGGTGCCAAAGAAAGCATTAATGCTTCAGCCGATGCGGACAAACCGCTGTTGGCACATGTATTCAAAATTAATTTTGACCCGTTTATAGGCAAACTGGGTGCGTTTCGAATTTATCAGGGCAGTATGACCAAGGACACCGCAATCTTTGTTGATGATGCTCGTAAATCAGTCAAATTCAGTAATTTGTATCAATTGATGGGCAAGCAAAACACGGACGTCAATGAGGGGATAACCGGCGATATTCGCGGCATAGCGAAAATTGATGAAATTGTTCATGACAGTGTGCTGTTGTCGGAAAGCTCGGAAGGTCGAGCGCAAATTGAGGGCATCCCAACGCCTTATCCAATGGTTGGTTTGGCAATCGGTTCAGCCAATCGTGGCGATGAGCAGAAAGTGGCAGAGGCTTTGCAGAAAATCGAGGCTGAAGACCCGTGCATTGCGCTGGCGAGGAATCCGGCTGCCAATGAAACAATTCTGCGCGGCATGGGAGACCTGCACTTGCGAGTTGCCTTGGAGCGAATGCAGGAAGTGTACAACGTTGAGGTTACAACCTCCATCCCGACGGTCGATTATCGGGAGACGGTTACCCGGTCAGCCGAGGGGCACTGCCGGCATAAGAAACAAACCGGTGGTGCCGGCCAGTTTGGCGAAGTCTTTTTACGTGTAGAACCCTTGACCCGGGGTGAGGGGTTTGAATTTGTGGACAATGTAGTCGGTGGTGTGATTCCTTCACAATTTATTCCGGCAGTAGAAAAAGGGGTCAGGCAGGTGTTGACAAACGGTGCTTTCGCCGGGTTTCCTTTGCAGGATATTCGAGTTACCGTGTATGACGGTAAGCACCACTCCGTCGACTCAAAGGAGATTGCTTTCATTACTGCCGGCAAGAAAGCATTCATCGACGCGGTATCCAAAGCAGGTCCCATCGTGCTTGAGCCGATTGCAGATGTGTCGGTTTCGGTGCCCAGCGTCAATATGGGTGATATTGCTGGGGAGCTTTCCTCGCGACGCGGCCGTATTAGCGATACTGATTCGCTGTCGACCGGGGCAGTGAAGATCAGCGGTGCTGCACCACTTGCAGAAATGGCGGATTTTCAGGCGAGATTGAATGCAATATCTGGTGGAGAAGGAACCTTTATAATGGAATTTGGTTCTTACGAACCTGCGCCTATGGATGTACAGAAAAAATTGAGTGCGCAATTCCAACACCCTGAAGACGATTAGATCGCACACAGCAGTTTAGACTATGGATGAGTCCCCTCCTGCAGCACCTGAGAAATGCCCGGTAACAGGTAAATCTGCACCGCCCGTAAAGAGCGAGAATGAGCACTCAGACGGGCCAAAAACGCTGGTATTGACGGGAGCAAGCCAAGGTATCGGCCATGCGACCGCTAAACTGTTTCAGGAACACGGATGGCGTGTGTTGACCTGTTCACGCCGTGCTTTTACGAGTGCTTGCCCGTGGCAGGAAGGTCCAGAAGATCATGTGCAGTTAGATCTGGGAGACCCTGATCATCGTTCGATCGGATTGGCTGAAATAAAAAAGCGACTGGCAGGCAGTGCTTTACATGCGCTGGTTAACAATGCCGGTATATCTCCAAAATCGGCAGGCGGCGATCGACTTGGCCCGGCTGATACAAGTATAGCCACTTGGCGCTCAGTTTTTGAAGTCAACTTTTTTGCGCCAATAATCTTGGCAAGAGGGTTGATGGACGAATTAATCAAGGGGCGCGGTTCGATTGTCAATGTCACCTCAATTGCCGGTAGCCGGGTCCATCCTTATGCTGGGACAGCGTATGCCACCTCGAAAGCGGCACTTGCCGCGCTGACGCGTGAAATGGCGGCAGATTTTGGTGCCAAAGGTATTCGCGTCAACGCCATCGCTCCAGGGGAAATTGACACACCGATTCTCTCGCCGGGTTCAGCGGACATGGTCAAGGATATTCCGCTCAACAGGTTGGGTACACCCGATGAGGTTGCCCAAACAATTTACTTTTTATGTGCAACGAGTTCAAGCTACGTGACCGGCTCAGAAATTCACATCAATGGAGGTGAACACCTCTAATTGCACGTGATCAGGGCACGCAGGTGTCAGCTGCGGTAGACTGGGAAACCTGAGACAGCTTGTACAGCGCCGGTTAGTTCAAGAACCGCCCCATAAACTGAACGATCCCATCAGTATACACATCGGCACTTTCCACAAAACCATCCTCATGATTGCCTGAAATCGTCAGGAATTCTTTGTCACCAGCGGTGGCTGCAAAAAGCTGTTGCGAGTGGTGATACGGTGTCAGTTCATCAGCTGGGCTGTGAATATACAAAATCGGGCTGGTGATGCTCGCAATTCTCCCTAGATTGTCATATTGCCATCGAAGCAGCCAATCGATTGGCAGCCATTTGTAGTAGTGTTTGGCCATATCAGACATTGAAGTAAAGCCGGATTCCATGATCAGTGCCGCCGGTTTGGTTTTTGCAGCAATCCAACTGGCCATTGCTGTCCCAAGTGAGCGGCCATGAAGCACGATGCGATCTGCCGAGATGCCGCGGCTTTGCGTGAGATATTGCCAGCAAATTTCCGAGTCTCTGTACATGGCCTGTTCGGTTAATTTACCCGTACTTGGTCCGAATTCGCGATAGTCAAATATAAAGACCGAAAAACCAAGATCGTAAATCATTTTGATTGAATCGAGCATATAAGACTTGTTGCCTGCATTGCCACTGAAAATCCAAAATGTGAATTCTGCCTTTGGATGCGGAATATACCAGGCATGGAGACGGGCACTGTCATCGGTGTCAAGATACACCTCTTCGTACTGCATGCCATGATCAATCGGAGTACCAATGAATTGCGCGTATGGAATATGGATCAGACTTTTTTGTGAAAAAAACATGAACAAACAAATCAGCAGATAGAAGGCGAGCGCACCAATGATTGTAAAGACCAGGAATTTCATCACGAGTTATTTTAAAAAATCATTCATTATCATAATGATATAAATAAGATCATTGCCTTTTCTGAAAAATATTCGGTTACTGTTTGCAGTGCAAAATCAGGATATAATTGATTTCCTCTAATTCTGTGTCTGTCGTTATAAATCGATGCGCGCAGATATTTTTTTCTGTCAATTATCCAAGAGATGACCGTGTCTGAAAAATACGAAAACCCACTGGTCAATGACCTGCGAATTGCTTCCATCCAAGATGTTGCGTTTCCCAGGCAAATTATGGAGGAACTTCCAGCGTCGGACAAGGCGATTGAAGTGGTTCGTACCACCCGTCGCGAAATTCACGAGATTTTGAATGATCGGGATGATCGATTGATTGTGATCGTCGGTCCATGTTCAATTCACGACCCAGCCGCAGCGGCTGAATATGCACATCGCCTGTCTGCAGTCAAAGCTGAATTGTCAGACCATCTGCAGATCGTTATGCGAGTTTATTTTGAAAAGCCACGTACAACAATCGGCTGGAAAGGGCTGATGAATGACCCTGATGTGGATGGTTCGTTTAATATCAATAAAGGCTTGCGATTAGCAAGAAAACTGCTACTGGATTTCAATTCACTCGGTGTACCAGCTGGAGTCGAATTTCTAGACATCATTTCACCGCAATATATCGGTGATTTGGTCAGTTGGGGGGCCATTGGCGCGCGTACCACTGAGAGCCAGGTTCATCGTCAACTGGCCTCTGGCTTATCTTGTCCAGTTGGGCTGAAAAACGGAACCGATGGGAACGTGAAAATTGCGGTTGATGGAGTTCATGCCGCTTCCAAACAGCATCGGTTTCTGTCAATAACAAAAGAAGGTCAGACAGCAATATTTGAGACTGCTGGCAATGAAGATTGTCACGTAATCCTGCGGGGAGGCAATCAACCGAATTTCGATGCTGCCAGCGTCCAGGCTGCCGCGGAACTTTTGGAATCACGAGATTTGCAGCCGAACATCATGATTGATTTTAGTCATGCCAACAGCTCGAAACAGTTTAAGCGGCAGTTAACTGTTGGTCAGGATGTTGCTGACCAGGTGGCAATAGGCGATTATCGCATCAAGGGTGTAATGATAGAAAGTCATTTAGTCGAAGGTCGGCAGGATATTCAGGCAGGAGTAACGCCCGTATATGGACAAAGTATCACCGATGCCTGCATAGGTTGGGACGATACCGTTTCCCTGCTGCACACACTTAGCGATTCGATTGAACTTCGTCGTAGAAGCAAATCGATTGCGCGGCACTCTGCCTAGCTCGAATTAAGTTAAATTCATTCAGCACACGTTAATTTCATGGTCGGGCCCTATCAATCAGTCGATCTGAAATCTTTATTTGTTGCAGATAAAGACGAACGTGCAGCGTTGCTGCAAGCTGCCAAAACCCTTAAGAGTGTCACTTTGGATTCTTCATCGGCGGCCAGTGCTGTGATGCTTGGGGGCGGCTACTTCTCACCACTCACCGGCTTTATGAACAAGGCTGATGCCTTATCGATTGCCGAACGCATGCATACGGCCGATGGTTTATTTTGGCCGGTTCCGGTATTGAATCGAATTGCAACCGAACCCGATGTGAATGTTGGGGATACGATAGCACTCCTGGATTCCGAAGTTGCCGGGCATCCACCATTGGCGATTCAAACGGTGGAAGACATTGAAAAACTGTCGGATGACGAGTGTCGCTTTATCGCCGAACAGGTATTTGGTACACTGGATGAATCTCATCCCGGTGTACAGACATTTTTGCATCAAGGGCGGTTTGTTGTATCGGGCAATATACAGGTGTTGAACTTCAGTTATTTCGAAGTCGAATTCCCAGAAACATTTCGGACGGCACAGCAGATTCGAGATGAAATACACGAACGCGGCTGGCATAAGGTTGTTGCCTTTCAGACTCGAAACCCAATGCACCGCGCCCACGAGGAGCTTTGCAAAATTGCGCTGGAACGAACCGGTTCGGATGGAGTTGTTATTCATATGCTGCTCGGCAAATTAAAGCCAGGCGATATTCCGGCGAAAGTGCGTGATGATGCGATCAGAAAAATGGTTGAGCTGTATTTTCCGGAAAATACAGTAATCATTTCAGGATATGGCTTTGACATGCTCTATGCTGGCCCTCGAGAGGCGGTCCTGCATGCAATATTTCGTCAGAATCTAGGTGCTGCGTACATGATTGTTGGACGTGACCACGCTGGAGTGGGTGATTACTATGGCGCTTTTGATGCGCAAGAGATTTTCCGAAAAGATGTGCCACCACAAGCGCTTGAGATTGAAATATTTGAAGCCGACCACACCGCCTGGTCCAAAAAACTCGAGCAGGTTGTGATGATGCGCGAAGCACCTAATCACCAAAAAGACGATTTTGTTCTGCTGTCCGGAACACGCGTGAGAGAAATGCTGTCTGCTGGTGAGAATTTGCCCTCTGAGTTTTCGCGCCCTGAAGTCGCAAAAATTCTAATGGATCACTACCGTAACAACTGATTGTCGCGGATCGAGTTGCAGGGTTCTGCAAATACGGCAGTAGATGGATTCAGCAGTTCTGCTCGACTGACTTTGGTAACGGGATACTCTTTCCCTGCAGCATGATGGGGATGCCGGAATCAATTCGATAAATTCGATTGCCATTTGCAGTAATCAAACCTTGCTCAATTTGCGATTCAATGTCAGTTCCATCTGCATATTGCAAAGTTCCCGTCTCAATCAGAGCGTTTATCTCAGCGATTTTCTCATTGGAAAGGACAGCCAGCGATTGTTTGGTCAGTGGACAACGGAGTATTGCAAGTAATTTGGAATCAATTGACACGAACTAGATGCTCAAGCAGAAAATATACGGGACATATTCGAACTTGCCGACATTATATCAGCCGCTATGAACCAAAAAATCAACACCAGGGCTAACTTGGTTTAATCCGAGGCATGTCTCGGAATGAAGATCGTCAGGGTCAGAATTTTCAAATTAAGCCTGCCTTACGTGGGTGGGAATTATGCTTGGGGTGCTGGAAATTCGTTTTCGAGCGCGCTGAGTTCAGTCGTTGTCTTGGACACTGATGCAGGGTTGCAAGGGTGTGGAGAATTTACGCCTTGCGGAGAAAACTACATGATCGCCCACTCAGAAGGAGTTGAAACATTGGCGCGGCTTGTGGCTCCGCAGTTAATCGGTAAAGACCCTCGACAGGTGGGTAGAATTGAGCAACTGATGGATCGCACAGTGCAGGGACATGGCTACGCCAAATCGCCATTCGATATAGCCTGTTGGGACATTTTGGCCCAAACCTGCGACCAGCCACTATGGATGCTACTGGGAGGCAAACTGAACAATGGGGCACCAATGTACCGGGTTATTCCACAAACAACCATTGCCAAGATGACTGCCGAGTTGCAGTCCTATCGGGAAGATGGTTATCGCCACTTCCAAATCAAGGTTGGCGCAGACTGGGAGAGTGATATAGAGCGCATCACAGAAGCTGTACCATTATTACAAGCCGGAGAAATAGCAATCGCAGATGCCAATCAGGGTTGGCGTGTGGATAACGCTTTGAGAGTCGCGCGACAAACCCGGATGCTGGATTACATTTTCGAGCAGCCTTGTAAAACCTACGAGGAATGTCAGCAGGTACGTCACAAGACCGATTTACCGATGAAACTTGATGAATGTCTTACTGATTTTCAGGTTGCGCAAAAAATTGTTGCGGACCGAGGTGCGGATATCTGCTGCCTTAAGATTTCAAACCTCGGTGGTCTGAGCAAAGCGCGTCGGGTGCGAGACTTCTTGATTGACAACCGAATGCCAGTAGTGGCTGAAGACTCGTGGGGTGGTGAAATCACGACTGCAGCAGTTGCCCATTTTGCCGTTTCCACGCCGGAAGAATTTCTGGTGAACTCAACAGATTTAATGAATTACAACACGCGCAGTACTGGAATCGGAGGCCCAACAGTAAGTAATGGCAAGTTATTGGCCAGTGATTCATCGGGTTTAGGCGTCATACCTCATTTCGAAAATTTGGGCAAACCCGTAGCGATATATGAGTAACAGATTGAACAATTATTTGCAGTCTTATGGTCAGTCTTGAGTTCCAAATTGAGTATCATTAGTCCATTATTTTTGGTTAGTTGCGATCCGCACACAATTGACAAACGCCACCGCTTGCGTACAAGGGTGCTGCTATTGTCTTCGTAAGTTCTCAATCGATGCGAACACAGTGTCAAGAAAGCAGACAGCCGTCATCAATCTAGAGGAAATCAATATGCATTCACCTCGGACGCTACTTTGTGTGCTGGCTTTTGTTTTTTCACTCAGCGTACCCATTGTTTCAAATTCACAAGAAGCTGTGCTCCAGACACAGGAAGAGCAGTTTAGCTATGCACTAGGTATTCAGTTCGGTGCTCAAATTGTCTCACAGTTGCAGAACTCACAATTACCATTGAGTGCCGCAGCTTTGGCACTTGGTGTTTCAGATGTCTTGAATCAGAACGAGTTTAAATTGACCGAAGAACAAATGCAGACTGTTATGGCTGCAGTACAACAGGAAATACAAGATAGGGAGAACCAAATGAGGCAAGCAAGTGCGGAAATGGGTGATAAATATCGAGTCGATTATGCCAAACAAGATGGTGTTGAATCGACTGCAAATGGAGTTTTGTACAAAGTAATGGCCGCCGGTGACGGTGCAATTCCAACATTAGAAAACTCTGTTACGGTTCATTATCGGGGTACGCTCATCGACGGTACCGAATTTGATAGCTCCTATAACCGAAACGAGCCGACAACATTTCCATTGGGTTCAATTATTCCAGGATGGCAGGAAGTTTTACAGCTGATGAAGGCAGGGTCCAAGTGGGAAGTGGTGATACCGCCACAACTGGCTTACGGTGTTAATGGCGCGCCACCTGCAATTCCCCCGAATGCTACCCTGGTATTCGAAATCGAACTTTTGGAAGTTCAATGACTTTAGGGGAATTAGTTTCAGCTGAATTGGCTGGAATGATAAGCATAAATTCGACTGTTTGTGTCACTTGAATGTGCCAATCAGTCAGTTGCTATTAAGTTTGAACGTGATTTTTAATCAGGAAGGTTGTTGAAGGGTAAATACGAACTCACCCGGAATTTTAGTTTGAATTGATTCCAGACGCTGGTGCTGGAATCAATCATTCATCATAAACGACTTGAAGGAGCAAGGGAATGCCCGACAAACGACATGAGGACTCCGCACTAAAGCGGTTATTCGCGCTACCGGAGGTGGTGCGATCTTATCTTGACCATGCGCCACTGCCACGAGAACTTAAGGGTGCGCTGGACTTTGCCACGCTGCGTCAATTGCCGACTGAGTTCATCAGCGCCAATTTGATGAAACGATACGCAGATCTGCTATGGCAGGTCGATTACTACCAACGGAAGGGACAGTTGTATGTAATCGTGGAGATTGAGTTTCAATCTGCACCGGACCCTGACATGCCACTGCGGATGCTGACTTATGCGTCCTTGATTTATGAATCGTTATGGAGAACGGCGCAACCGCGCAACCCATCGTATCGGTTGCCGGCAGTGCTGCCGCTTGTCATCTATACCGGTGAGGCGGCATGGAAGGTGCCTCAAAGCGTTGATGCACTGATGGGATCGGATTTGAAATCGCTGCGGCCGTCGTTTCAGTATTTGCTGCTTGCAGAGCAGGACATTGTTAACACCGAGAAGGCCATTCAGGCAGGGCCGGCTGGTGATTTGATGCTGTTTCGCCATACGCGCGACTATGGTATGATGTTGGAAGTATATGAGCGTATTATCAGATCGGAGATATATCAATCGAATCAGAATACCTACGCTGAATTGTTACAAGAGTTTGGCAGGGGTATGTTTGGCACAGAGGTGAAGACCATGGACGACATGAAAGCAAGACTGGAAGAGATGGACCGAAATTCCATTGCGAAAGGCTTTAAGCAAGGGATGGAACAAGGGATGGAGCAGGGAATCGAACGAGGTAAGTTGCAAGGAATGGAGCAGGGGATTGAACGAGGCAAGTTGCAAGGAATGGAGCAGGGAATCGAACGGGGGATCGAACAAGGCAAACTTCAAGGGATTGAATTTGTTGCCTCGCAGATGCTTGACAAAGGCTGGTCGGCCAGTGAGATTGAGACCTATACCGGTCTGACTCATGAGCAGATTCAGGAGTTGCGACGTACGGAATAAAGGTTTAACGAACTCCATGGTTTTGCACCACTTGTCCATTACCTTTCTGAGTTGGAAAGGCCGATCATTTGATTAAACATGACGAATTTAGGTTGGAAAACTGTAACAAAGTTAATTTACTAAAGAGATTTAGGCCAAGACAGAAATGACAGTAAGTATAGAAGGAGCAGTTTTGCTTTCATCAATCGAAGAGAATATTCCTCGCTGGACACAAGAGCTTCGCAAAAATGCCCCACACTTGGACTTGAGAATTTGGCCTGATGTCGGAACGGAGGAAGACATTGAGTTTGCAATAGTAGCTCGTCCTCCAAAAGGCGATCTGGCACGGTATCCCAACCTCAAGGCAATATTTTCGATGTGGGCCGGGGTTGCTGATTTGCTTGACGATGAGAGTATTGCGCATCTTCCCATAGTAAGAATGACTGATCCAGGATTGACGACGGGCATCGTGATCTATGTCGTTCATCACGTAACAGGCCTGCACATTTTGACGTCAGACTATAAGCCGCGTTTATGGTCACACCCATTTCGAGTTGATAACAAGGCTCCTGAGTCGACCTGTGTTGGAATTTTGGGCTTGGGTGTGTTAGGATCAGCATGTGCTACTGCGTTGACACAGTTGGGATTCAATGTCATCGGCTACAGTAATACCAGAAAGGATATACCCAGTGTTCAGTCCTTCATGGGTCAAACGGAACTGACCCCTTTTCTACAACGCTGCGATATTTTGGTTTGTATCTTACCCAATACTTCGGAAACGCATAATTTCCTGAACGCAGAATCCTTGAGTTACTTAAAAAAAGGCGCAAAAATCATCAACTGTGGGCGCGGTGAATCCATTGACGATGACGCCTTGCTTGAAGCTTTGCGATCAGGACAGGTCAGCCGCGCTGTATTAGATGTGTTTCGTACCGAGCCGCTGCCACCTGAACATCCTTACTGGGAAGAACCAAATGTTCTGGTAACACCGCACTGTGCGAGCAAACCGGACCCGGTATCTGGGAGTGTAATCATTCTGCAAAAAATGCAGCAATTTTTGCAAGGAGAACCAATCGAAGGGACTGTTGATCGTGTCAGGGCTTATTGAAGCGATCGAGTTAACTGGCGAAATACCGAGCTAAGAATGTATCAAAATCGATATCGTCTGTTCGTTCAATTTCTTGCTGTTCTGCGATAGACTGCTCTGCGATTGAATTGTAGCGTTCAATCTGCTTCTGATCTAGCGGCTGACTTTGGCTGATAGATCGCTTTGCTTGCTCAGCCATACGCATGGCAAGGTAAAAAAACGGTTCGTTGTCTGCCAAAAGTTGTGAGGTAATTTTTGCTGATGGTGTTTGGCTCGGGTCTTCTAGTTTAATGCGCTGCTCATTTAGAGCGTTGCGATACAAGTGTCCACCCAGTGAACTATCAAATACTGCCGCGATGTCATCCAATCGTGCGAGTAGTTCGAATCCCCACTTTGCAGGTGCAATTGTTCTTCCGTTTTGCTTGAGTCGAAGTTTTGGTGAGCGACCGTTTAAAACAACCGCGTCCTTGGTTGCAGTAATTTCTTCCTGCTGTGCTTCTGTCATTGGAACAATGGGATTAAGCAGGCAAAACGTCAAGAATATATCCATGAATCTTGCTTGGTTTTCACAAATTCCAATCGGATTGAATGGATCAAGATCGAGACAGCGTACCTCAAGGTACTCGACGCCCCGGTCTTTCAGCGCTGCGGTTGGCTTCTCTTGTGGATAGATTCGACGTTTTGGCCGAATCACCGAGTAGTATTCGTTCTCGATTTGCAACAGATTAGCATTCAGTTGCAAATATTCTCCGTTCACTTTGATACCATGGTGAGCATATCTTTGAAATCGTTTGTTGATAACCTTGCTAAGGGTATCGATATACCCGTCCAGAGAGTTATGATCAATTCGAATTTCAGATTGAATGGGGTTACGGTAGCCAAAGTTACTCATTCTCAGCGAAGTGGCATACTCGCCATAGAGGGTGTGGGTGTCAATTTTTTTCAGGTTAATAGGGCTAGTTCCATTAAAAAAAGAGCGACAAGCTGCTGGAGAGGCACCAAATAAATAAAATAACAACCAGCAGTGGTGGAGAAAGTTGCGCGTGCCTGCCATGTACGCATTAGACACCGCGTAGAAATCCTGGTCTGTGGATACAATGTCGAGGGCACTCCAAAACGAGTCGGGAACGGAAAAATTGTAGTGAAGTCCGGCGATAACCTGCATTTTCCTGCCATAGCGAAGTCCGAGCCCACGGCGATAGACATGTTTCAGATGGCCGATATTGGATGTTCCATATTGTGCGATTGGAATCGAATCTTCGTCACTTAGCAGACATGGCAAGCTGTTAACCCACAACATCTCTTCACCAATGTGAAAGTAAACAATTTTGTGCAGCTCTTCTAAATGCTGCAGCATTTCATCGATAGAATAGTAGGTTGGTGTAACCAGTTCCAGTAACGCTTCAGAATAGTCAGTCGTAATATATGGGTGAGTCAGCGCGGACCCCAATTTGTTCGGGTGAGTCAGTGGCGAGAGGTGTCCATCTGGAGTGATACGAAGACTTTCTTTTTCTATTCCTCGCTTTATGCGTGGAATGATGTTGTCTGCAGCGTCAGACAATTGTTTCAGTCGATCTTCAAAAGACATGGCTCAGCGTCTAAATTGCACTAATTACGACCGGTATAATCGAATGATTTGAGAACAGGGGCGGTCAGTCAATGAATTGGAAATTGAAAAGAGGGCTTTGCAGGACTTGAATGATCTTCTAAGTAAGAGAATACAAGTTACTGATAAAATGAAATAAAATGAGATGTACTCGAGCGTATTCGAACTACCGACTATCAACAGAAAAGCGGACTGACGATGTTCAGTCAGCCAAAGCCGACAGATTAATTCTGATGCAAGCAGGGGTAAGCATATGTTGTCTTGGCTTGTGATTTTTCGCCGGGAATTGGCCGACTATTTTTATACACCGATTGCCTATATTTTTCTCATTATTTTTCTTGCTTTGAACAGTGTGCTGACGTTCTATGTCGGTGGATTTTTCCAACTTGAACAAGCCGACCTCGCGACATTTTTCAGCTTTCATCCCTGGTTATTTTTGGTGTTGGCACCGGCGCTCGGAATGCGACTTTGGGCGGAAGAAAGAAAAATCGGTACCATTCAGACTTTACTGACATTACCAATTGGGCTGTGGTCAGTAGTGCTGGGCAAATTTTTGGCTGCATGGGTGTTTTCTGCCTTGGCGCTAATATTGACGATGCCAATTTGGTTAACAGTAAATTACCTCGGTAACCCTGACAATGGCGCTATTCTTGCTGGTTATTTTGGTAGTCTACTGCTGGCTGGTGGGTATCTGGCAATCAGCTGCTGTACGTCTGCCCTAAGTCGAAACCAAATTGTGTCCTTTGTGCTCGGTATTATTCTCGGGCTGTTTTTCACAGTTGGCGAAATTACACTGATTCAAGACATATTAGCCCCTGTAATATCACACACCTTGCTTGAACTGATCGCTGGATTGAGTTTTCTAAATCATTTCGGACAAATGGCGAAAGGTATTGTTAGCTTATCAAGTGTGGTTTTTTTCGTCTCAATTTGCGGGTTATTTCTTTATCTGAATGTCGTGTTGATATCAGTAGTAAGAAAATAATACCAACGCGTATCATCCGTCGCCAATTGTATCTGAGTAGAACTGAATTGCAGTTTGAGTGATTTCAGTGAATCCATGAGCGAGTTTCCATTTGTCCTTAAAGAATTCATTTTTGATATTTGACTTGCTGTGAAAACACAAAGGATTGAATCCAAAATTTCGCTGGTGGGCTCAGTAATCGTTGCGGTGGTCCTGTTCTTTGCGATCAATCTAACCAGTGGGGAGCTGTTGTCCCGTTTTCGGCTGGATTTGACAGAGAAGCAATTGTATACGCTCGCTGAACCAACAGTTTCGATGCTACAGTCATTAAATGAGTCCATTAGTTTACGTTTGTTTGTGAGTCGTTCCGAACTACTTGATATTCCTGGAATCGGTTTCTATTCCAGGCGTGTTGAAGATTTGCTGGCTGAATTTGAACGTTTATCGAAGGGGAAAATTACTTTCAGTATTGTTGAACCCCAACCGTTTTCGGAAGCGGAGGACCTTGCTGTGGGGCATGGGATACAGGGAATTCCATTACAAAACGGTGGGAAGTTATATTTTGGAATGATTGCACAAAATAGCATCGATGGTGTGCAAGTAGTGCCTCATTTTTTTCTGGAGCGCGAAGAGTTATTGGAGTATGACCTGATTCGCATCATTGCTATGCTTGATGGTCGACCGCGCAAGAAAGTTGGACTGATCAGTTCCTTGCCTATTCAGGGATCTGGAGGATTTACTGTCACATCCGCTCAATCGCAGGGGCCGTGGACTTTTTTTGAGCAGCTCAACGAGCTTTTCGAAGTTGAACTGCTTGCTTCATCCATTGAATCTTTGCCAGACGATATTGAGATGCTGTTTGTACTGCACCCAAGAACACTGTCCGACAATTTGTTGTATGAAATTGATCAATTTGTCTTGCAAGGCAACAGCCTGCTACTGGCAGTTGATCCATTTTCAGAAACGCTTTCATCGATTTTGGGTTCGACGCAATTGGCAGAACTGGATACCGGGTCTGATCTGAACCGATTAACACGACAATGGGGGGTTACCTTGAGAATCGGTCAAATTGTTGGTGATTTACCCATTGCTGCCAGAGTGCTGGAAGGCGATGGCTCCTCGGGAGGAACGGTTGACTACCCAGTTTGGGTGAATATTCAACCAGAGCAGATTAACCCACATGACGTTGTTGCTGCAAAACTGGGTAATTTGATCTTTGCGACTGCCGGCGTGCTGGATATCGATACCCAATCAGCGACGGAAATCACCCCATTGATTCGTACCAATCGTACTGCGAAACTTTATGGTGTCGATCAATTCACCGGTATAGCGTCGATTCGGGACCTTCTGCAAGACTATCAGGAAGCGAATCAGCAATGGGTAATGGCAGCCAGAGTGAGGGGCCAGGCTACCAGCGCATTTTCTGAAGGCCGACCAGGCTTGGACAATAACAAAGATTCTGCAAGTAGCGAAAGTGAGCATCTAACCGAAGGCGACATCAATGTGATTTTAATAGCGGACACAGACTTTCTACATGACCGGTTTTGGGTACGAAAGCAGCAAGCTCTGGGTCAAACGCTGTTGTTTGCGGAAGCATCGAACGGCGACTTCATCAACAATGCTGTAGATAACTTGACAGGCGATAACCGCTTTATTGGCATGAGCACGCGCGGGCGATCTTTCCGGCCCTTCGTCTTGACCCACCAAATCCGACAATTGGCAGAACAGGAATACCTCGAGCACGAGCAGGAGCTGCAACAGGAATTACAGCGAATCGAAGCTTTCTTGACCGACTATGCAGCAAGTCAGGACGACACCCAGGGACAGATAATCATTTCTGACGAACAGCGCGCTGAGGTAAAGCGAATTCGGGAGAGCCAGTTATCGATTCGACAGCAGTTGCGAGAAGTCCAGCATAATTTGGTTAAAGATATTCAACAACTTGAGAATCGATTGACATTAATGAATATCTTGATCCTACCTTTGCTGGTGGCGGTTGCAGGGGCATTAATTTGTACGCTTGGTACCCGTCGCCGCGATCGAAAGCTCGCACTCAGTATTCAAGCTAAACTCCATTGAATTTTCGAGTAACAATCATACTTGCACTTTTGGTGCTGAGTTTGGCTGCCATTGCTTACGTGTCAATAACCGATCGCAGTCGCGTTGGCGAGGTAGTTGACTATGGTTTGGTATTCCCTGAATTGATCGATCAGCTAAATGATGTTGCCGTAATTCGCATTGATACTTTTAATAGTGCCTTTCAGTTAAAACGAAGTGACAACGAGTGGCAAGTCAGTGCTTACCAAGACTATCCGACGCGTTCTGATGCTGTTTCAAAATTTCTTCTTGGATTGGCGCAATTACGCAAGGTTGAGCCGAAAACTAGTGATCCGGATAATTTTAGCTTACTGCATTTGATTGGTATTGATCACGAAGAATCTCCAACAATAAGAGTCCGTTTAGAAGCTGCCAACAATCGAACCATGGCCAGTCTCCTGATCGGGAAACGCCAGCAATCAGCACGGAATTTTTTGTTAAACGAGCTCTTTGTCAGGGAGCCTTCTGAAAATCAAACCTGGCTTGCCGAAAGTGGGATAACGGTTCCTACACAGGCAATAGAATGGCTGGATACCGAGATTATTGATTTTGATGAACAGGTTGATCAGGTATTGGTTGCCTCACCAGGTCATTTGCCATTCAGAATTGCGAGGAATGCGAACGATATTGGAAAATTTGATTTGGTCAACCTGCCTGAAAATCATAAAATTCGTCATCAGTTTAGACTCAATGATATTGGTGAGTTCTTTCGTCGACTGAAATTTACAGATGTCAAGCGGATTTCAGATGAGGTTGCCGGAATTTCTGTTACCGCACAAACCAAAGACAATCTGGAAATCACCGCCACTCTGGGAGAAGGGGCTTTAAAAAATTTCGCTAAATTCGTTGCAACAACTACTGACAGTGCCCCACCAATTGCCATCAGTGAAGCTCAGGCGTTGAACCGTAAATGGTCAGGTTGGATGTATCGAATTTCTGACGTACGCCGCCAGACCGCTGAGCTAACATTGGCTGACTTGGTGGAGCCGCTGAATGGCGTCAATTCACAATCAAATTAAATATTGCGATCGGGAGTAATCTGGCATGGCAAATCTCAACAAAATAAGCGCACGACTGACACAAAACAAAGTACAGGGAGCCTCACAGGCGATGCTGTATGGCACCGGCATGACTGAGGCTGATATGCAAAAACCCCAGGTTGGTATTGCCAGTATTTGGTGGGAAGGTAATACCTGTAACATGCATCTCAATGATTTAGCAGCACAATCCAAGCAAGGGGTCGACGCAGCAGGACTGCTGGGCATGCGCTTTAACACCATCGGAGTTAGTGACGGCATATCCATGGGTACGGAGGGGATGAGTTATTCGTTGCAATCACGCGATCTCATCGCGGACTCAATTGAGACTGTGGTTGCGGGTCAATGGTACGATGGATTGATAACAATTCCAGGTTGCGATAAAAACATGCCGGGATGCCTGATGGCCATGGGACGATTGAACCGACCAGCGCTCATGATCTACGGCGGGACGATACGCGCCGGGTATGCTGGATCAAAAAAAGTTGATATTGTCTCAGCATTCCAAAGCTACGGAGAATACATCGCCGGTCGTATCGATGATCAGGAGCGCATGGATATCGTGCGTAATGCTTGTCCAGGAGCAGGTGCTTGTGGGGGCATGTATACCGCCAATACCATGGCTAGTGCCATCGAAGTAATGGGAATGTCGCTGCCCTACAGTTCATCAACACCGGCGAATCATCCCGATAAAATCGCGGAATGCCTCAATGCCGGACAGGCGTTACTCAAATTGATGGAAAAGGACTTGTTGCCCAGTCACATCATGACACGTGAAGCTTTTGAGAACGCGATGGTTATTGTCAGTGTGCTGGGTGGTTCAACCAATGCAGTTCTCCATCTGATTGCCATGGCTCGTGCAGTCGACGTCTCGCTGACTATAGATGACTTCCAGTCCGTCAGCGATCGAATTCCATTTCTGGCTGATTTGAAGCCGAGCGGGCAATTCGTCATGGAAGATTTACACGACGTTGGTGGTATACCGGCAGTGATGAAGTTTCTCCTTGACGAAGGTCTGTTAATCGGGGACTGTATGACCGTGACGGGACAAACTGTTGCCGAAAATCTTGCCGATCTCAACCCGCTCAGCGAAGGACAAACTATCATTCGTCCGCTGGATAACCCAATTAAGGCAACCAGTCATATTCAAATTCTGAAGGGCAATCTGGCACCCGAAGGGTCGGTCGCAAAAATTACCGGGAAAGAAGGCGAACAGTTCAGTGGACCGGCGCGAGTTTTTGATGCTGAAGAAGACATGATACTTGCCCTTGAAAAGGGCAAAATTCAAAAGGGCGATGTGATCGTCATCCGTTACGAAGGCCCGATGGGTGGGCCTGGCATGCCAGAAATGCTCACCCCAACTTCCGCGGTGATGGGCGCCGGACTGGGATCCGATGTGGCGCTGATCACCGATGGAAGATTCTCGGGCGGGTCGCATGGGTTTATCGTCGGACATATCGTACCGGAGGCGCAAGAGGGCGGGCCAATTGGTTTAATTGATGATGGCGATCTGATTACTATTGATGCGATCAGCAATCGAATCGACGTGGATCTGAGTGATGCAGAAATGCAGCAACGAAAATCAAATTGGGTGAGGCCTGATTACAAAGCCACACGGGGGACTCTGTACCGCTATATCAAGACGGTCAAAACCGCCAGCGAGGGATGTGTGACTGACGAGTGAGTTGGTTTTAGAGAGCTTGGCGTACTTTGATAAGGTTTTCGATTTCAGCCCGAAGGTGTGGGAGAATTTCGTTGTAGCGGTACGCGCCAACTTTCTCTTCACCCTTTTTTAGGTTGACAAAATTCGGACCACACCACAGTCCCAGGTCAGCATCATCCGTTTCTCCTGGCCCGTTTACGCGGCATCCCATGACTGCGATCGTGATGGCTTCATCTTTGAGATCCTCAGTGAGTTCCTTGACTTGCTTGGCAAGGTCGATGAATGCTTCGTTCTCAACTCTGGAGCAACTGGGACAGGAGATGATATTCAGTCGATCTGGATCGAATCGCACAACCGTGCGTACACGACCTGATGCGAAGTCATCCAATATTTCCCTGCCGGCGACAATCTCTTTGTACTTTTCAGCTTCAGGCAGCGTCAGAGAGACGCGAACTGTGTCCCCAATACCTTGTGCGAATAATTGCTCAAAGGCAATTCGGGTTTTGATGATGCCATCTGGTGGCATACCAGCTTCGGTCACGCCAAGATGCATTGGAATATCGGGTCGTTCGGCAGCAAATCTCGTGTTGGCCTCAATCACCCGATCAGGTCGCGAGCTCTTGAGCGAAACACAATAGCGGGTAAATCCGATTCTATCCAGTAATTCGCTATGTTCCAACGCACTCATCACCATAGGGGATATCGCATCATCTTCGTCAAATAAGTGTTTCTTCTCAGGGTCCACAGATCCAGAGTTGACGCCGACCCGCATTGCACAGTCGTTGTCACCGGCGATGTCTGCCAAGAACCTGACCTTGTCCTCGACGGGCTTTTTCCGCTCATGATGGTATAAGTGGCCTGGGTTATAGCGAATCTTGTCGACGAACTTGGCAACAACGGCGGCCAGGCGGTAGTTTTCCTGCAAGTCGACCGTCAAGTTTGCATCACATTGGTCTCGAATAATCTCCAGTGCCTGTGCATCCCGCTTGTTATCAACGGCAACTCTCACGATACCAGCACCTGCTTCACTCAGTTGCGTTGCCTGCCTGACAGTATCCTGCGCATTGCTGGTGTGTGTTGTGCACATGCTTTGAACAACGATCGGATGATCTCCACCAATCGTGGTATTACCAATCGCAATTGAACGTGTTGGATTTCGTTTGACTTTCACTGAAGAGAAACCGAATTACTGTGTATGAATCACAGATAGGCATCTGCGTACCATAAAACACCTAAAGCCGTGATTAGAATAAAATCAACAATATAAAATTAATTTTATTGGATATTGTTCACCAACGATGCAAAATTTAATTTTACTACACCGTTTGTCGCCAGGTGTACCTGTCACCGTCGGTGACCTTGCAAATGATATGGGCGTTTCAATCGAAAAAGTCAAGACTGCCACAAGGCGGCTGATTGAAATCGGATTACCAATTACCCAACCCGACAATTATTCGGTGATGCTGACGACTGCCATCACCCCGTTGGACTCCTATCAAATCTGTCAGGCCGTGACAACGTTCGATTCCGTGCTTGCAGGCAGAATCACAGTATTTGACGAAGTTGATTCAACCAATCAGTATTTAATGGATTTACCGCAGACTCAACTTCAGCACAAACAGGTCTGTTTGGCTGAATGCATGACGGCAGGACGTGGCAGACAAGATCGAAAATGGCATGGTGGTGCTTACCAGAATGTGCTGTTATCGCTGGCTTGGCAGGTTAACAGGGATGTGAATCGTTTAGCAGGCCTCAGTCTTGCCATCGCTGTGATGATTATCGATTGTCTTGTATCGATTTGTGATGCGCCGTTTAAGGTGAAGTGGCCGAACGATGTTTTAGTTTACAATCGAAAACTCAGTGGTATACTCATTGAAATTAAAGATGATTTTGCCATTATCGGGATTGGCATTAACTGTGATCTTTCCACCGCGCAAGAGGCGACTATTGATCAACCTGTCACCTCATTGGCTCAAATAATGGGTCAAACAGTGGATCGAAATATTTTGATACCACAACTCTTGGCAAGCCTTGCGCGAGGATTGGAGGAATTTACAGTCGCAGGTCTTGAGTCTTTTCGCGATGCATGGACAAGTCTTCATGCTCATCAAGGTAAGCTGATTCGCGTTGCTGGACCCCCTATTCAGACGGGGACTGTTCAAGGCATTGATCATCGCGGTGCGCTGGTGATTAAGTCGTTCAATGGCGATGTGATGACAATTTACTCTGGCGATTTGAGTGTAATCACTCAATGATTGAGATCAAGATTCAGTGTCGCAACGCGACGTGTGTTGGCTGACTAAGTTGATGTCGGTTGAACTGATAACATGCAATAAGAAGTTTTTGCGAAAGTAAATACGAAGGAGAAAGTCATTCATGCAATTGACAGAATCCCAAATTGACAAGTTTCATTGCAGCGGTTACCTGATGTTACCGAATCTTTTTGATGAGGTGGAAATCAAGGTATTACAAGATGCTGCGGAGACTGTTTACCGGCTTGAACGCGAAGAAGTGTTTCGGGAAAGCGATGGTAAAACCGCCCGCACAGCATTTGCTGCTCACAAGTACAACGAAGCATTCAGACGACTTGGCCGCCACCCGCGCTTGATCAGGCCCGTAGAGCAATTGCTGGATGGTTATGTTTACATGCACCAGTACAAGGTTAATGCCAAGGCCGCGTTTACCGGTGAGGTGTGGCAGTGGCACCAGGATTACGGTACTTGGTCACGTGATGATCTTATGCCTGAGGCGCGCGCAATGAATATTGCACTTTACGTTAATGATGCCGTTGAATTCAACGGTCCACTGTGGATGATTCCTGGATCTCACAGACAGGGTGTGTTTGATGCAGGACATGATCTACAAACCACCAGCTATCCGTTGTGGACATTGGATAAAGCGACAATTACCCGGCTTGTTGATGAAGGTGGCATTGTGTCAGCCCATGGGAAAGCAGGTAGCGTGCTGATGTTTTACAGCACGCTTGTTCACTGTTCGCCGCCGAACCTTTCCCCCTGGCCGCGTACCGTGGTTTATCTGTCGCTGTGTCATGTGGATAATCACATCCGCCAGTTCAAACGTCCCGAGTGGATTGCGCACCGGGATTTCAGACCAATTGAACCCTTGCCCGATGATTGTTTGCGGCAATTGGCGACGGGTGACTATGAGGGCGTGGCTTGACATTCAATCATTTGATCGATGGCAAACACCTATACAGATACCAAACAGCGATTTAATATCAAAATTGCGGGTCTGGGCCAGTGAATGCAACTCGTCCATCGGCTGAGCTTCTTCAAAATACTTTACTCCGCCATCCCTGCTTCTTTATAGAAGCGTTCCGCACCTGGGTGAAGTGGAATCTGTAACCCGTCCAATGCAGATTCAAGCTGTACCTGCTCACCTTTTTTGTGCCCCCTTTCCAGGATTCTCTGGCTCTTGTCGTCCCACAATGCTTTGGTGATCGCATAGATCAGTTCTGCCGGTTGATCGATACTGGTTATAAGATGAGAGGTACTCGCCACTGTTGACACGTCATAATCGATGTTGTTGTAAGCACTTGCAGGGATTGTAGAAGAAACATAGACTGGAAAGATTCCCTGGATTTTACGAATCTCATCTGCACTAAACGAGTACAAATCGAAGCCTTTATCTGCACCAAGCTGAATCAGTGCCGCAAAAGGCCATCCCCCACCATAGAAAAAGGCATCAATCTGATCGTCCGCCAGATGTTGAGCGCTCTGTGCAAGGTTCAAATCATATCGGTCGGCTTCAATCCCGAAGTGATCCAGAATCATTTTGACATTCAACTGTGTTCCGGATCCGGGAACGCCAACTCCGATGCGTAGCCCATTTAATTCCGTGAAATCTTTGAGCCTTAAGCCCTCGGCGAGAACAAGGTGAAGGTCTTCTCGGTAGAGCGTACCCACCGCGCGTAAATTTTCTTTAGCCTTTCCCGCAAATTTGCCCGTGCCATTGAAGCCTTGCGCAACAACTTGGGCGCCAGCCAACCCAGCATCCAATTGCCCGGAATTCACCGCGTTCATGTTTGCAACTGAGGCATTTGTGGATATTGCAATAGCCACCAGATTCTCCACGCCGCAGGTACCGCCTTGGTCACAGGCCAGCGCGCCAGGCGGGCTGGAAATTGCGCTCGCGATCAGATTGCCGATTGGAAAGTATGTAGCACCAACACCGCCGGTTCCAATCCGCCAAAATTTCATTTCCTGTGCGGTCACCGGTGCAGAGAAAACTAAAGTGCTGGCAACAACACTGATAAGCAATGATTTTATTTTTGCCTTATTAATATTCATTTAGGATTAACACACAAACTGCAAATGCTGTAGTTATGTCATATCTTATTTCACAGAATGCAGGTGGAAGTGGGTATCGATTACTGCTTCGGTGCTTTTCATACCCTGTGAGTTACAATCGATTACCGCTCAGTTTGTTGCATCATTATGATGCGACACCTTATGCCTGCCAGCGGTGCCGGGCGAAAACGAAAAGGAAAATCGAGAGAAAAATCTCTTATGTACGTGCCAGCTTCTTTACCGGCAGTCAGTTTGAGGAACTTGTGCATCTGGATCGCGATTTTTCGAACGGGTGCACTGCGGTGGCCGACTCGCGAGTCCACGGCACCACCGGTCGCGTGTTTGCTGAAATGCATGAGACCGAACGCACCGCATTACTGCCATCGCCCTGGGCCCCTATCAGGCGCTGCTCGTCGTTCATCGCAAGGTGAATCGTGCGGGCATGGTGGCGTATGAGAACAACTGGTACCCGATTCCTGATGGTTGCGACACTCGGGTCGTTGAGGTCCACGTGTTGCCGTTTGAGCTGCGTATAGTGGATCAAAACGAGGTGATTGCAAGCCACGACATCGTCCGCGGCAGGGATAAAAGAATCATCAACTCGGCGCATCGCAGTAAAAGTTTCTAGTATATGTACCGGTGGGATTGGCTGCAGCATCATTTTATTACAATGTATTGGCACCGCTATTGCTGCATTTTCCTCGTCCTGAGTAGTAGCAGGAATACGAATACAGAACCGATCGATGTGGTCACAATGCCTACCGGCAATTCTTGTGGTGCAAGAAGAAGCCTGCATAGCAAATCCGAGACGGTAAGCAATATGGCACCGACGATAGCAGCGGTTGGCAGAAGCTGACGGTGCAGTGGCCCCGCAATTCCGCGCGCCAAATGCGGAACCATCAGGCCCACAAATCCGATCACGCCAGCAACAGATACAAAAACGGCTGTAGCGAGTGCCGCCACAAAGAACATGCTGAACCGCAATCCCTTCACCGGCACTCCAAGGGTCGATGCTGTGAGATCGCCAGTTAAGAGTGCATCCAACCATCGGCTGCGATAAAGGGAGTAGACCAAAATTAGAATCAGCCCGCTGCAAACCAATGGGAAAGATTCCCATCGGGCCAGACCCAAACCACCCAGCATCCAAAAGATCACCGAATGCGCCGCACGGCTGTCGCCTGCAAAAATGAGATAGTTCGTGATTGCTGCGAAGAGAAAAGACACTGCCAGTCCGGCCAGAATCAGCTTTTCAGGTGCGCTGGTGCGTAGGCCTTGGACCAGCGCAAGCACAATGCCTGAGGCGACAAGGCCACCGCAGAACGCCGCCATGGGAAGCGTCCAAATGCCCAGAATGTCACCTGTTACTGTGATAACGAAGACAGCACCCGCTGCCGCGCCCGACGACAATCCAAACAGGAAGGGATCGGCCAGGTCATTACGTGTGGTTGTTTGCAAAACTACACCGACAATGCCCAATCCGGCACCGATCACGGCAGCAAATAACGCACGTGGTAAGCGCAGGTCAAACACAATTCGATGCAACGGGGTCATTTCGCTTTCAATAAGTCGGCTGTTCAGTGCAATTGCCTCAACAACGTCAGAAAGCGGGATTCTTGTTGTGCCATAAAGTATGGACACAAGCAAAAGGGCGGCTAAAACAACCGCCCCTGCAATAATGGTTAAATTTAATCGTGCCAAATCAGTTTAATCCTGGATGCATCGCTTGCGCCAATTTTACGATGGCCTGAATGTTTGCCGGGCCAGGTGTCAACTCTTCATATCTTAAGCCGATCCAGCGTTCGTTCTTGACCGCGTGGGTCTGTGACATTACCGGATGCTCTTGCAGGAACTTGAAAGTGTCGATTGCGCCGTTACCTGTCTGATAGTCGAGCAGTATCAGAAACTGCGGGTCGGTCGCGGCGACCGCCTCCCACGACGTACGTCCCCAGCTTGTATCGAGATCATGGGTGACATTTATGCCACCTGCAGCTGCGATCATTGCATCAGGAATCGCAAACTTACCTGCGGTAAAAGGTGCATCAGCAGGGCCGTCCAGTAGGAAGACGCGCTGCATTTCCAGATCAGCGGTCTGCGTTTCGATGGCGGCGAGTTCCGCTTTCCAGCCAGCCACAAGCGCTTTGGCTCTGTTTTCAACCTGCATGACTTCACCAAGGCGTAAAACGTCGTCAAACAACAGGTCCATACTGGCGATGGGGCGATTCTTGTCCAGATGTACACAACTTTCAGTCAGAATCATGGTTTTGATGCCAAACGGTGCAAGCGTATCGGGCGTGACATCTCCGCCAGGACGCATGCCATAGTACCATCCGGCAAAAAACATATCCGCATCCACTGAAATCAGGTTTTCTATGGTTGGATACTTCGGTGCCAGCTCCGGTATGTCGCCGCGCAGATTATCGAAATCAGGACTGGTTTTGTACCAGCCGGTGATTCCTGTCAGGCCGACAATTTTGTCTTGCAGTTCCAGTGCAAAAGCCATATCAGTCATGTTCATATCGTGCACCACGATTCGCACGGGCGCAGTATCGAAAGTTAGAGGTTCGCCACAATTGTCGACAGTAATGTCGGCGACGGCGGTACTGCCAAATACCACAGATAAATATGAAAATAAAATGTATCTTAACTTAGTTTTAATCATGGTTTTATCATTTCCATTGAAGTTATATTTTTACGAATATCTAATGCGGGAATCATTCGACCCTGATGGGCAAAGTACAGGTAAGTAACACCAAAAACTTCCTGGACACGATCGGGGGTCAGCACTTCGCTGACGGGACCAGTTCCGACTATGCGCGTTGCGTTCATCAGGGCCACATGGCTGGCAAACTCGGGGATCATCACCAAGTCGTGGACAATCATCACCACCGTAATTCCGAGTTCAGCAACCAATGACAACACGCGTCCTTTAGCGTCTGGGTCGAGGTGGTTGGTCGGCTCGTCCAGAAATAAAAGCTTTGGGTTCTGTGCCAGGGCCCGCGCAATATGTGCACGCTGTCGTTCGCCACCCGACAGCACAGCCATTCGCGTTTCGGCCAGTTTGATGAGACCTGTGAGGTCTAATATTCGTTGCACATCTTGCGCATGTGCTTTTTGTGATCGGTCCGCTAGGATCGGGATTTGTCCCAAGGCCACGTAGTCGCGCAGAACAAGTCGTCCATCTGGCAATTCTTGCTGGCTCACCACAGCGATTATTCGGGCACGCTCTGTGGCGGAAAGATGCTTCAGATTACGTCCGTTGATCAGCACATCACCATCAGTCGGTGCTTCAGAGCCACTTAATAGCCGAAGTAAAGTGGTTTTGCCAGCACCGTTTGGTCCAGCAATGGCGAGAATCGTTCCATTATCTACATTGAGAGATATGTCCTGCACAAGTGCAGTACCATTTGTCGATTCATAACGAAGCCTTCTAGCGACAATAAATGGCTGACCGGGCAAATCCTTATTTGTTTTACTAGTCGACAGCGTGCTCATTTTTGTCATGATGGTTTCTGCCGGCTCTGCGTTGACTCGAGGCTGACAAATTCTTTCATAAGCGAACTTTTTTGTTCAAGGTGTACGTCGAGTCTCGATACTGTATTCAGTTTTGAGCGACGCACGAAGCGTGCGCGGAAATCACTTCTGATGACGTTATGAGACCGGATGTACTTCCAGACGGAGGAAGGCGCCCGAGGATACTCGCACGCAGGGGTTCAGGTCGCTCAGATCGCGGCAGAAATCCTTCCGGTGCAGCGCGGTAAAGAGGGATTAATTCTTTGAGTCCCTGGATATGGCTTGGTTCAGCAGCGTCCAGATCACCAAACACGTATGAGAAGCATCCACTAGCACTTAGGGACACGATGCACGGGCGTTTACACTGGCTCATACATCGCACACCACGCATCTCAAAACCTTGTTGCTGTCTCGCCCCAGCGTGCGATAAAAACGCTTGGGCGAGACGCATGCCCCCACGAACATTCCTTTGGACAGACTCTTGGCCGTCTCTGCAGGTCAAGCAAATTGACAAGATTGGTTGATTGTGAATCATGCAAAATAAATGACATTTTTTGTTAGTGCGCACCTGTTGAAGAAACAGCAAATTGTGTGTACCATAACCATTTATTTTTCCAAGGAATCTGTGAACTTGCCATTAATTGATCAGTTCGAGCAAAATCTGCAAAATTTATTCTACTGAAACAACCGCTTAGCTGATATGTTCAATGGTTAAATTAAGTATTGTACATCCTTGACTGGCAATGTCGCCAATTTCATGCGAATCACTGTTCCGATTTTCAGTGGAAAATCGACGCGGTACTTGTTTATAGGTATGATTGTACAATATGTGATAATATAACATAACAATTATTTTGCATTTGGCGACGCGATCCAAGACTAGCAGTTCTAATTATGGAACTGTAATTTTTTCATAAATATCTCGGTGGTGAATAAATTATTCTCTCAGCCTGACGTAGTCAGTATCGTTAATAGTGGTGCCCTCATTGTTGCAATTGAGTGCTGCTTTGGGAGAGCGATCATCATGAGCAGGTCCGCCGGGTTTTAAAATACATGTACTCGGTCAGCTAATTTGAAGGACGTTGCAGCGATTGTAGTGCAATCAAACTCTATACTTTTGAAGGAGGAAACATGAACAATACTGCACAAGTTCCCGTCACCGTGCTCACGGGCTTTCTGGGTGCCGGCAAGACAACACTTCTGAATCGCATCCTCACAGAACGCCATGGCAAACGCTATGCAGTTATCGTCAACGAGTTTGGTGAGGAAGGCATCGACAACGACCTTGTCGTTGATGCCGACGAAGAGGTATTTGAGATGAATAACGGTTGCATTTGCTGTACCGTCCGCGGTGACCTGATTCGAATCTTGGGTGGTTTAATGAAGCGCGGCGATCAGTTTGATGCCATCATTGTCGAAACCACCGGTCTTGCAGATCCGGCGCCGGTGGCACAAACTTTCTTCGTTGATCAGGATGTCGCCGACCGCACGCGTCTTGATGCTATTGTGACCGTCGCGGATGCCGTCCATCTCGACGGACAACTTGGCGAACATCACGAAGCCGAGGAACAAGTCGCCTTTGCCGATGTTGTCCTGCTCAACAAAACCGATTTGGTAGAAGACGACGGTCTTGAACGGGTTGCGGCACGAATACGGAAGATCAATCCTTATGCGAAAATCATCCGCACCGCACAATGCGCTGCACCGTTAGATAAAGTTCTCGGGCTAAATGCATTCAGCCTCGATCGCGTCCTTGAAGTAGAGCCCGATTTCCTGACTTCCGACCACAATCATGAACACGACGATGACGTTACAAGTGTCTCTTTTATCTCGGATACGCCGCTTGATCTCGAAAAGTTCGAGCAATGGTTCAGTCGGCTCCTGCAAGAGCGCGGTCAAGATATCTTGCGCTCGAAGGGGATTTTGGACTTTTACGGGCATAGCGACCGCTATGTCTTTCAGGGGGTACACATGTTGATGGATGGATCATCAATGGGTCCGTGGCCAGACGGCAAACCCCGCGAGTCTCGAGTGGTGTTCATCGGTCGTAATCTCGAAAGCATGGGGTTGAAGGAAGGATTTGAGGCGTGTCAAGCCGCGTGAAGCCAAATATGTCCAGGCAAGCGATTCGACGAGGAGGATTTTCAGAATCGGTTTTGGAAAAACGCGGTCTCAAGATTGAGATCGGTGCTCCAGTCACTGGTGCCGTTGCCATAGGTGATACGATTGCCGTGTCTTCTGGCAACGGAACCATTCGTTTTTTCCGTCCTAATACAGAGCCCACAATGATGAAGGTTCACGATGGCGCTATCCTCTGCCTTGCATCAGGCGACGCTAATGTTTTCACCGGTGGTGATGACGGACGATTTTTACGCATTTCACTTGATGGTCAAGTTGAAGAAGTCGCCAATTTCGGCTCGCGTTGGGTCGATTGTGTTGCTGCTGGTAATGGACAATGGGCGTGCTCATCGGGAAAACACGTACACGTCTGGTGCAAGCAAGAAACCGTAGCAACATCGCTCGAACACATCAGTACTGTCGGCGGCCTCGCTTTCGATGCACAAAGCAAACGTCTAGCTGTCAGTCACTACGGTGGTGCGACAGTCTGGGAACAACGGGATCAAAGTTGGAAATCATCGAAGCTTGAATGGAAAGGATCCCACGGTGCTGTGAGTTTTAGTCCAAACGGTAAATTCCTTGTCACCTCCATGCAGGAAAATTCCCTCCATAGCTGGCGCCTTAGCGACAAATGTCACATGGCTATGCAGGGCTATCCGAGCAAGGTGAAGAGCTTCGCATGGAGCGGTGACGCACCGCATCTTGTTACATCCGGCGCGAATGAAGCGGTTTGTTGGCCCTTCGACGGGAAGGAAGGCCCCATGAATCGTGAACCGCTTTGTATCGCGTACGGTGGTCGGCAGATCGCGACTTACGTGGAGTCTGTTAGCGAGGTGAACGCTGCCTTTGTTGGATTTCAAGATGGTACGGTGCTTCTGGCTGAGCTTTATAATACCAAGGAACCGATTGTCATTCGAGGCTCTGCGGGTGCCGAAGTTTCGGCGATTGCTGTCACCGAGTCTCGATCGCATGTGTTGATTGGCGATGCAAAAGGTGGCGTGCTTTGGGCAACGTTGTGGGAGGAAGGATACGCATGAACGGGCTGTTTAACCGCGACCGCCCCGATCCGACAGTTGTGCGTCAGATTAAAGCTCTCATCTGTGAGCGGTTCAGGTTACCTGAGAGCACAACACTCACGGTTGCGGAGTTGCGTTGTCACGAACCAGACTGTCCACCGGTCGAAACTGTCATCACGGCGCGTGAGGCTGATGGGAGAATTCGGGATTGGCGGATTGCCAAGCGTGTGAGCGACATTGAGCTCGCCGACATCGATTTGCTTGGCCAATCGTAAACGGTGTGCACGAGTGGTTCGGTTGCTCGGCGAGTTAAGCGGGCAAATTCCCACTCGATCCATCGGTAGTGGCAAGTTCCGCTGTCTGGCACTTCGAATACCACCGCTTGGTTTCGTGCGAATGTGCGCGACTGCTACCGTACCCCATCCGACTTCGGGAGAACCCAGGCACATTCGTTTATCGGGATTTATGCGCGCAGGTTTACCGATGAGTGGCTGGTTCCGCGACAATAAAACACTTAGCACCCTGTCATTTTCCCTTTTTAGAACAATCTGAGCCGAACAGACATTATGACTTGGTACGCTGCAGACCAAATAGCCGTATCGTAGGCACAGTCAACTGGGCACCACTCAGTGAGGGGAACTGTGGATCAGTAAACACGGGTGCCGGTGAATTAATGATTCAGCAGTTTGAGGATCAGATCAAGTGCTTCCTGGATGTTTTGCCACTCGCACCGCCAAGATAAGTATCGTCGAGCTGCACTAGGCGCTCCAACCGCTACTTCTCACTGCGCGCCATCATTACCTGCATCAGTTTGTGCTTCATCCGCGATGCGGTGTTCTAAGAGATTCCCAGTTGCCGGTGCAACTGCATTGCAGAGTGCCTTTTTTCGTCTGTGTGAGCAGGTAATTTACCTGAAATTAGATGGTCAAAGGCAGTTTGTTTGATTCGAAGATTAGTGTTGGCAATAATCGAGGTCTGGTGATGGCACCGGCAGCACTGGTGAAGTTTTCGGTTGTTGAGGTGGCAGCTTTTGTCATAAACGCAGTTCGGGCAGATAAAGCCATTAGGTCAGCACAATTCGGACAGTGCTTCGGAGTATTTTTCTTCGTCGCCGTAGTGTTCCAGAAAATCATTGAGGCTAAGACCTTTTTGGGACCAGACAGAAATTCGTTTCATAGTGAATATAGTCTATATATATCAATTGTTTATATGGATAATATTTTGCCAAAAAGTACACTATTAATGAATGGTAATTAGGACAATAGTTAATATCTTTCGACTATCGCCAGCCTGTCTGCTCGAGAAAAAATACTCCGAATTGTGTTCGAATTTAGCATAATCTTACCTCTCAAGATGACGTAGCCCGCATAGCTCAGTTGGTAGAGCAGTTGATTTGTAATCATCAGGTCGGGGGTTCGAATCCCTTTGCGGGCTCCAGCCTACTAAAAATAATTCAAGAGACAAAAAAACATAACTGTAGAGAGGGTGTAATGAAAGTGAAATCTACGACAATGACGGTATTGATTTGCGCATTGTTTTCAACAGCGAGTCTTGCCGCAGACATGAAAACCGAAATTGGTGCGGGTGAGGGTGCCCTGGACATCGTCGCTTGGCCTGGCTACATCGAACGCGGTGAAACAGTGGCAGAATTTGACTGGGTCACCAAGTTTGAAGAGGCAACTGGCTGCCAGGTTCGCGTCAAAACGGCGAACACCTCCGATGAAATGGTTGCTTTGATGAATGAAGGTGGTTTTGATCTGGTGACAGCTTCTGGAGACGCCTCGCTGCGCCTGATCGCCGGCAAACGTGTTCAGCCTGTAAACATTGACCTGATCCCCAGTTGGGATACGGTCGATGACCGGTTGAAAAATGCACCTTGGCATACAGTCGACGGTGTTCATTACGGAACTCCCTATATGTGGGGTCCAAATGTCCTTATGTACAACACCAATGTCTTTCCTGAACCGCCAACGAGTTGGAACGTAGTCTTTGAAGAAATGACGCTACCCGATGGCCAGTCAAACAAGGGACGCGTACAGGCTTATGATGGTCCGATTCACGTCGCTGATGCGGCGCTTTACCTGATGTATCATCAACCGGAATTGGGCATCGCCAATCCTTATGAACTCAATGAAGAACAGTATGCTGTAGCACTCGACGTGTTACGTGGCCAGCGGAAGATTGTTGGACGATATTGGCACAATGCATTCATTCAAATCGATGATTTTAAGAATGAAGGTGTTGTTGCATCGGGTTCCTGGCCTTTCCAGGTCAATTTATTGAAAGCTGATGGGCAGCCTGTTGCTTCAACGATTCCCCAGGAAGGCGCAACGGGTTGGTCTGATACAACCATGATGCATATTGATTCAGCACATCCAAACTGCGCATACATGTGGATGGAACATACGCTTGCTTCCAATCTGCAAAGTGACTTATCAGTCTGGTTCGGTGCCGTTCCTCCCGTTATCTCAGCCTGTACTGACGGGCGCGGGATGCAAACTGCTGAAGGTTGCGCAACCAATGGTTTGGGTGATTTTGACAAAATCAAATTCTGGACAACACCAGTCAGTCGCTGTCCAAGTCAGGGTGAATGCGTTCCTTATTACCGCTGGGTGTCGGACTACATCGGTGTAATTGGCGGACGTTAAAGCCCGCGCTCACTTACTCAATCAACGCTGCCTGATGTATTTCGGGCAGCGTTCGGGTTTTTATACAAATTTGATGACCAATGAGCGTCGCTGTCAAATTTGACAATGTTTCGCGTCGATTTGATACGGAAGTGGCAGTCGATGGCATCGATCTCGAAATTCACGAAGGCGAGTTCTTTGCGATGCTCGGTCCTTCCGGCTCTGGTAAAACAACCTGCCTTAGACTGATTTCAGGCATTGATCGGCCAACCAGCGGACACATCGAAATCTTTGGTGTCCGTTCTGAAAGTATTCCTCCTAATCGTCGTCCAATCAATACGGTGTTTCAGGATTATGCGCTGTTTCCACATCTGAAGGTACTGGACAACGTAGCCTACGGCTTGCTGGTTAGAGGTGTCGCTAAATCTGAGAGACACAGAGAAGCCGAAAAACTGCTTGAAATGGTCAAACTTGGCGGCTTTGGTCAGCGAATGCCTGCACAATTGTCGGGCGGGCAGCGTCAACGGGTGGCGCTAGCTCGAGCCCTCATCAACAGACCTAGAGTACTGCTTTTGGATGAGCCTCTAGGTGCGCTGGACCTGAAACTTCGCGAACAGATGCAGGACGAACTCAAGGCACTTCAGCAGTCTTTGGGCATTACCTTTGTATTTGTTACCCACGACCAGGGCGAAGCATTGTCCATGTCAGACCGAATCGCGATCATTAACGAGGGAAAAGTTGTACAGATCGGCTCACCGCAGGAAATTTATCAATCGCCGCGTACCCGTTTTGTCGCACACTTTGTGGGGTCTTCCAATGTATTATCACCTGCTTTGAGCAGCCGCTGTAATGGTGTTGAAAATTGGACAAGTCTGCGGCCGGAGGCTGTAACTCTTGGAGACCCAGGACAAGGCCGCATCGATGGGAAGGTCAAGTCATTTCGCTATTTGGGTGCATCCAACTACGTTGCGATTGAGTTGGGTGAAGAAACAATTGGTGCGCTCATTAATGCCAATGAAATGGCCGCACCAGTCGGATCAACTGTATCGCTCAACTGGTCAGACGATGCGCAGCACTTGATGGACGAGGAATGAATTCGACAACTCTCGGTGTCCGGCACCTCTCTCCAGGTAGTCGGCTAAGTGACGTATTTTGGAAAAAACCTGGCCTGCTTGTTTTTTGTCTGCTGCTGCCGCCACTACTATGGCTTGGGATCATTTACATTGGTTCGCTTTTTACACTGCTGCTCCACAGCTTTTTTTCTATTGACGAATTTTCGGGTCTGATTCGTTATGAGTTCACACTCAAGACCTATGCTGAACTGCTATCGCCGGCCAACTTCGATGTCATACTACGAACCATATTGATGGCATGCGCGGTGACATTAGCAGCCGCGTTGATCGCATTTCCAATTGCATACTATGCTGCGCGCTATGCCAATCAAAAAATGAAGGCGCTATTTTATCTTGGTGTCATGCTACCACTTTGGTCCAGCTATCTGGTCAAGATTTATGCGTGGAAACTGATTCTCGCCAAGCAGGGCATTGTCAACTGGGTGGTTGAGGGAACCGGAGCAACATTTCTCCTGAATTCAGTACTGTCATTGCCAGTAGTCGGTGGTAACTCGCTGGCGGTCAGCTATATCGGAACCTTTATCGTACTCCTTTACGTGTGGTTGCCTTTTATGATTCTTCCAGTTCAGGCATCACTTGAAAGAATTCCTGAGTCACTGCTTGAAGCGTCGGGTGATCTCGGAGCAGCACCGAAACAGACCTTTAGACTGGTCATACTTCCACTAGCCTTGCCTGGAGTCATTGCCGGATCAATTTTTACATTTTCGCTCACCATGGGGGATTTCATCGTTCCACAGATTATTGGTTCTTCGCGACGATTCATTGGACAGGCAGTCTATGCCCATCAAGGTACGGCAGGAAATATTCCTCTGGCTGCTGCCTTTGCCGTAGTTCCGATAGTGGTTATGATCGTTTATCTGTACTTTGCCAAGAAGAAAGGTGCTTTCGATGCCCTCTAGAAAACATGCATCGATGGGTCTAAAGATTTCGGCGGTTTGCGGATTGGCTTTTTTGCATTTACCCATCCTCCTGATCTTTCTCTATGCCTTTACGACAGAGGACAAAAGTTATCAGTTTCCACCTCCTGGTCTAACGCTCAAGTGGTTTGGTGTTACCTGGAACCGACCTGATGTGTGGGCATCACTGCAACTGTCACTTGAAGTTGCGATTGTTTCAACCTTGCTGGCATTGATACTTGGCACTCTGTGTGCCGCAGCAGTTTCTAGGGCGAAATTTTTCGGCCGGGAGGCGATTTCTCTACTGGTCATTTTGCCGATTGCTTTACCTGGAATCATTACCGGCATATCACTTCGATCTGCGTACAACATTCTGGATATCCCTTTTTCGACATTCACATCATACTTGGTCACGCAACATTCTGTGTGGTAGTTGTCTATAACAATGCTATCGCCAGGTTCCGACGGATGTCAGGTTCAATGATTGAAGCATCATTTGATCTTGGTGCTACAGGATTTCAAACATTTCGATACGTGGTGCTGCCAAATCTCGCAACAGCCTTGCTTGCGGGAGGGATGCTTGCATTTGCACTGTCTTTTGATGAGGTTATCGTAACGACGTTCACAGCTGGACAGCAGCAAACCTTGCCGATCTGGATGTTAGAGGAGTTGGTACGACCTCGTCAACGCCCTGTCACCAATGTCGTTGCGATGGTGGTTGTCCTGGTTACTTTCTTGCCGATTCTTGGTGCCTACTACCTTACGAGAGACGCGACGACGAATCGACGCTAGAGCTCATTCAGAGCTATAGCATCCAGAAAATCAATATAACTTCAAATACTCGCTAGTAATTTTGACTGCAGTCAAAAATAAACACGAGTAATTTAGACATGAATCAAAAATATATGTAAAATTGAGGTATGCAACGTTATATAGAAACCAATGTGATTGAGGACTTAAATCGAAAAATGGTTTTCGTCGGTGGTCCTCGACAAGTTGGAAAAACAACCCTTTCTCTCAATATTGCACCCGATGGGAATCGGTATCTGAACTGGGACGATCTGGAAGATCGGGAGTTTGTGTTAAGAGAGAGATTTCCCGTTGAATCATTTGTCATATTTGATGAAATTCACAAATTTGAAAATTGGCGAAACTACATCAAGGGGTTTTATGATAAGCACTCTAGTGGAAAAAAAATCTTGGTAACTGGCAGTGCAAAGCTTGACTACTATCGCCATTCCGGCGACTCCTTACAGGGCCGTTATCACTATTACCGATTGCATCCATTGACTGTGGACGAACTCGACATTCGATCACTTACCGAACTTGAAGTTTTATTGACATTGGGTGGGTTCCCAGAACCATATTTATCTGGATCAAAAAAGCAGGCGCGTCGCTGGATGCGTGAATTTCGAGCCAGGGTAGTGAATGAAGATATTAGAGATCTGGAATTGACGCAAAGACTATCTTCCATGGAAATGCTGCTGTTACGATTGCCTCAGCTAGTCGGTAGTCCATTATCGATCAACGCGCTTCGAGAAGATCTGAACTGTGCCCACAAGACAGTCTCGAATTGGTTGAGTATTTTCGAGCGAATGTATTTAATTTTTCGACTTTCTCCACTAGGTTTGCCAAAGATTAGAGCTGTAAAAAAAGAGCAGAAGCATTATCACTACAATTGGGCAGAAGTGAAGGATGAAGGGCTACGTTTCGAAAATTTGGTCGCAAGTCACATATTAAAGTGGGTTCACTTCATTCAGGACTCGGAAGGTCGTGATGTCGACTTGGTTTACTTTCGTGATGTTGAAGGGCGGGAAGTCGATTTAATCATTACGGAAAATAATCAACCTGTTTGTGCGATCGAATGTAAACTTCGCTTTAGGGATATCTCCAAGAATTTGAAGTACTTCAAATCCAAATTTCCTGAATGTGATGCAGTTCAAGTTCATCTACATCCTCTTCAGGAATTCATTTCGAAAGATGGAATTCATGCAATTGGATGGAGGAATCTGTTATTGGATTATGGGATTCAAATCACTCAAACCAACTCATTAAGCTTCTCTTAATGTAACCGATGCGACTGCTTCCAAGCGAATTGATGAACTGGTGTTTCAAATTGCCGGCTTTTGCCTTTGTTACCATGGTTTCCAGTGATTGACAGATCTATCCATTCACTTATAAGCCCCCAACCCCGCCTCAGGCGTGGACACCATCACGGAAAAAACAAAATTTATAATATTATAAATATCATACACTTATAAATTTGTTTCTACAAAGTCCCTAATTAATGTAGTCGCAATGATGGTTATTTAATAATTGAATTTACCCATCCCGGTTGCTTACGACCTGACGCGTGGCAGCGAAATATCACGCATTGAGTAAAACAATATGGAGTACAATTTGCCATCATGTTTCGCGCACGTATTCGGGTGTGCGTTTTCATTTGGGGAGGCCTTGAGATAGCAGACGGATCTCAGTGGCACAGCAGTTGCCCTTTGCAGGCAATACATTGGGTTAAAAATAATTGCTATTTTTTCAAGAGTACTAATATTTAGTGGTAAAATTTAGCGTTTATTTGGATTTGCTCCGGAGGGGTTCCCGAGCGGCCAAAGGGGACAGACTGTAAATCTGTTGGCTCAGCCTTCGGAGGTTCGAATCCTCCCCCCTCCACCGTATGTATTTTGGATCGAAAAACGGAGTTGAAACCCAGGTTCGCGCGGATGTAGTTCAACGGTAGAACCTCAGCCTTCCAAGCTGATGATGTGGGTTCGATTCCCATCATCCGCTCCAATGGTATTTGTTAATGGACCCTTTCAAGTCAGCAATAAAGTTTGAACCGACTGCCCACATAGCTCAGTCGGTAGAGCACTTCCTTGGTAAGGAAGAGGTCACCGGTTCAAATCCGGTTGTGGGCTCCATTGTTGTAATTCATGATTGTTATTAACTTGTGATATTTAAGTTTAGCGAGGCATAGGAAATTGGCTAAAGAAAAATTTGAACGCACCAAACCCCATGTCAACGTAGGTACGATTGGCCACGTTGATCATGGGAAGACAACCCTGACTGCGGCAATCACCAAGGTGTTATCAGAAAAGTACGGGGGAGAAGTCAAGGCGTTTGCTGATATTGACAACGCGCCTGAAGAACGCGAACGCGGCATTACCATCGCAACCGCGCACGTCGAGTATGAATCAGAAGCTCGGCACTATGCACACGTCGACTGCCCGGGCCATGCTGACTATGTCAAGAACATGATCACTGGTGCCGCGCAGATGGATGGTGCTGTGCTGGTAGTATCGGCAGCCGATGGGCCGGAACCACAGACTCGTGAGCACGTACTGCTGGCGCGTCAGGTTGGTGTGCCCTACATAGTTGTGTACCTGAACAAGGCCGATGCGGTCGACGATGAGGATCTGCTGGAGTTGGTTGACCTGGAAGTCAGAGACTTGCTGAGTGAATACGATTTCCCCGGTGATGATACGCCCATCATTGTCGGCAGCGCATTGAAAGCCCTTGAAGGTGAGGACTCAGAGTTGGGTACCGAATCGATTGTGAAACTCGCCGAAGCGCTGGATGACTACATTCCGGAACCGGAACGCGCCGTTGATGGTGATTTTCTGATGCCGGTTGAGGATGTGTTCTCTATTTCGGGCCGCGGCACGGTCGTTACCGGGCGGGTCGAGCGCGGTATCGTAACCGTCGGTGACAATGTCGAGATCGTTGGTCTTAAAGAAACGACAAAGACGGTAGCAACCGGTGTTGAGATGTTTCGCAAGCTGCTCGACGAAGGACGGGCGGGCGATAACGTCGGCGTCCTGCTACGCGGCACCAAGAAAAATGAAGTCGAACGTGGACAGGTGCTGGCCAAACCTGCTTCGATTACGCCACATACGGAATTCGAAGCCGAGGTGTACATTCTGACGGCTAAGGAAGGTGGACGCAACAAGCACTTTACCACGGGCTACCGTCCTCAATTTTATTTTCGTACCACCGATGTTACCGGCAGTGTGATTTTGCCTGATGACGTCCAGGTGGTATTACCAGGGGACAATGTACATATGACGGTTAACCTGATCAAGCCGATCGCCATGGAAGAAGGTTTGCGTTTCGCGATCCGAGAAGGCGGACGTACTATCGGAGCCGGTGTGGTCTCCAAGATTCTGAAATAAACCGGGTACGAGTGGGGTCGAGACGATACGCCAGTCAGCTTGAAGGCCAGTAGCTCAATTTGGCAGAGCAGCGGTCTCCAAAACCGCAGGTTGGGGGTTCAAGTCCCTCCTGGCCTGCCACTTTGATGCGGGTAGAACTGGAACATGTCAAACGCGATTGATAAAGCAAAAATTTTTGGTGCGATTTTCCTCGTAGTCGCAGGCGTTGCCGCGTTCTACACCGTAGAGGATGCGTCTCAGTTGCTGCGCGTTGGACTGTTGGTGCTGAGCATCATTCTCGCCATTGGTGTGTCTTTGACCTCGGCACCGGGGCAGCAGGCGTGGTCGTTCGCCAAGGGTGCGCGCGCCGAGTTTCGCAAGATTGTCTGGCCAACTCGCAAGGACACGGTACAAAGTACTTTGATTGTCATTGTGATGGTGGTGTTGATTGGTCTGTTTCTTTGGTTACTGGATCAGATATCGTTTTGGGTCATTTATGATCTTTTCCTGCAGATTGGAGATTGACCGATGGCGGATGAACTATGGGATGACACTGACGCGGCCGAGCAGGTCGAAAGGCGTTTCGATGAAGTGCAGCCGGAAGCGTCTTCGAGCGAGAAACGCTGGTACGTATTGCATACCTATTCGGGGCATGAAAAGCGGGTAAAAAAATCGCTTGAAGATTACATCCGCATGCAGGAACGCGAAGCGATGTTCGGCGACATTCTGGTACCAACAGAAGAAGTTGTTGAAATGCGAGGCGGACAGCGCCGTACCACTGAACGGAATTTCTATCCCGGCTACGTGTTTATTGAAATGGAAATGACCCCGGAATCCTGGCATCTGGTGAACAGCATCCCGCAAGTGTCGAGCTTCATTGGGGGACGGGAGCCAACGCCGATATCAGCACACGAGGCCCAGACCATCAAGGATCAGGTACAGGCAGGCGCGAACAATCCGCGGCCGCGGTTTTATTTCCAGCCCGGCGAATTGATTCGGGTTATCGATGGTCCGTTTGAAGATTTCAACGGTACAGTCGAAGACGTCAACTACGAGAAAAGTAAACTGCGGGTGTCCGTTGCAATATTCGGGCGGTCGACGCCAGTGGAACTGGATTTTAGCCAGGTTACCAAGAACTGAGGCTGCTGCTTGAAACATATCAGTCGGAATAATTATTTATGGCAAAGAAAATAACAGGCTACGTCAAATTGCAAGTGCCCGCAAAAGGGGCCCAGCCAGGACCTCCCGTGGGACCGGCGTTGGGACAGCATGGTTTGAATATCATGGAATTTTGCAAAGCATTCAATGCGAAAACACAATCGCTCGATGATGGTGTGCCGATTCCAGTCATTATTACGGTTTATGCCGATAAGAGTTTTTCGTTTATTACCAAGACGCCACCGGCTTCATTTTTATTAAAGAAAGCCGCTGGAGTGGAAAAAGGCAGTGCGGAGCCGAATCGCGACAAGGTTGGCGTGGTGACGCAGGCTCAACTGGAAGAGATTGTCGCACTGAAGAACCCTGATTTGAATAGTTATGAGACTCAAAAAGCAGTCCAGATCATTGCCGGCAGCGCCCGCAGCATGGGTCTGGAAATCGCGGAGAACTGAACATGGCAAAACCTGGTAAGCGCAGCCGAAGTGCTGAAGCGCTCATTGAGCGTACGAAATCCTATCCGGTCGAAGAAGCGATCAATCTGGTCAAACAGAGTGCGACCGCGAAATTTGATGAAACGGTTGAAGTGGCCGTTACCCTGGGTGTCGATGCACGTAAATCGGACCAAAACGTGCGCGGTTCTGCACAGTTGCCGCGCGGTTTGGGTAAAACCGTCAGGGTCGCGGTTTTTGCCTCAGGTGACAAAGCCCAGGAGGCTCAGGATGCAGGGGCCGACATCGTTGGACTGGAAGATCTGATTGAAAACATCAAAAATGACAATATCGATTTTGATGCGTGTATTGCAGAGCCCGATGCCATGAAACTGGTTGCCTCAGTTGGACGCAAATTGGGTCCCAGAGGGCTGATGCCGAATCCGAAAACCGGCACCGTCCGCAGTGATATCGGCGAGGCAGTGAAGGAAGCAAAGGCCGGTAAGGTTGATTTTAGAATTGATCGAGCGGGTATTGTGCACTGCGGTATTGGCAAGGCGTCATTTGCAGCGGACGCCTTGTCAGAGAATTTAACTGAATTGCTGCGCGCTTTGAAGCGCGCCCAGCCAGCCAATGCGAAAGGACAATACTTTCGCAAGGTATCACTGTCGACAACAATGGGGCCGGGCATCCGTGTCGATGCGGTGGAACTGGCGCGACTCTAATTTGAGCTCAGGCGACGGAATTTGGTAAGAATTAGAGGGAGATGACTGTACTGATGAATGAAAATCTTCAAAGAAAGCACGAAATAGTTGATGAAGTCCACAACGGTTTCAAAGCAGCAAGCCTGGCAATTCTGGCGGAATACCGTGGTGTTGATGTCGCCGGCATGAGTGCTTTGCGCAGAAACGCGCGTGAGTCGAATGTTCAAGTCCAAGTGGTCAAAAACACGCTGGCCAAACGCGCGGTTGAAAATACCGAGTTTGAATGTTTGGTTGAGTACTTTACGGGGCCCGTTGCGATTGCGTTATCCGACGACCCGGTCGGGGCCGCAAAAACGCTCACCGAATTTGCCAAGGCGGAACCGATGTTCAAGGTTCAGACTGGCGCAATGAATGGGAAACTGGTTGATGCAGGTCAACTCAGCGAGCTCGCACAACTGCCCAGCCGCGAAGAATTGTTGGCCAAGTTACTCGGCACTATGGCAGCTCCAATGCAGAAACTTGTCGGTACGTTGAATGCTTTACCGTCAAACTTGGTTTATGGCCTGGCTGCCATTCGCGATGCCAAAGCCGAATCCGAATAGTATTTGTGAAAGCAAGTTAACTAAAGAAATAATTCAATCACTTAAACTTAATCCGCGAGGAACTATTTATGTCTTTATCGAGACAAGAAATTATTGATGCAATTTCTGATATGTCAGTACTTGATTTGTCGGAACTGATCAAGGAAATGGAAGATAAATTTGGTGTGTCCGCCAGTGCGCCGGTTGCAATGGTTGGCGCAGGCGTGGCCGCCGGAGCCGCTGCCGCTGATGAAGAAGTCGAAGAGCAGACTGAATTTACAGTGGTGTTAACCTCAGCTGGAGATAAGAAAATTGGGGTCATTAAAGTGGTTCGCGCTGCCGCTGGGCTCGGGCTTAAAGAGTCGAAGGATTTGACAGAAAATCTGCCGGCAACGGTGCTCGAGGGCATGTCAAAAGAGGATGCGGAAAACCTGAAGAAGGAAATAGTGGAAGCTGGCGGTTCAGCGGATATCAAATAGCTGATTATCCGGCTCAAAATCATCGCTTCTCGCGTTTCTTATTGTGTTAACGGCTCTGTCGGCTGACGGAGCCGCTGAACGCGCGTAGGTACAAGTCACCACAACCCTCGATAGGCATCCTTATCCCATGAACTACAGTTTTACTGAAAAGAAACGAATCCGGAAAAACTTCGGTAAACGCACCGATGTATTGCCGGTTCCCTACCTGTTGGAAATCCAAAAAAGTTCGTATCGAAAATTTCTGCAGGCTGCAATAGAGCCGCAAATAAGGGAAAACGTTGGTCTGGAGGCAGCATTCAATTCTGCATTTCCCATTCCCAGTCAGAACGAATTGATCGAACTGCAATTCGATGGCTATCGACTCGATGAACCGAAATTCGATGAAAACGAATGTCGCCAACGGGGACTGACATACACCGCCCCACTTAAAGCAACGCTCAAACTCGTCAGTTATGATCGCGTCGAATCCGGCGAGGTAAAAGGCGACCGGATTGTCAAGGATATCAAGGAAAGTGAGGCCGTCTATATTGGTGAAATACCATTGATGACAGAAAGCGGTTCATTCATCATCAACGGTACCGAACGGGTGGTGGTTTCACAACTGCATCGGTCCCCGGGAGTATTTCTGGACCACGACAAGGGTAAAAGCCATTCCTCCGGAAAAGTGCTGTTCAACTGTCGCATCATTCCCTATTGGGGCTCGTGGCTGGACTTTGAATTTGATGCCAAAGACCACCTGTATATGCGCATCGACAGAAAAAAGAAAGAACCGGCAACCATGCTGCTGCGGGCGATGGGATTTGATACCGAAAAAATTCTCAGAACTTTTTTCGAATTCGTTTCTTATCGAATCAATGATAACGGCTCACTGATGATGGAGCTGGCCGATCCAGGGAAATTGCGCGGCCTGGTGCTCGACTTTGATATCAAAACACGGGGCGGTAAAACGGTTATTGAAAAAGGCCGTCGCATCAATCAGGGTGATATTCGCAAGCTCAGAACATCACGGCTTCGAGAATTCGAAGTGCCGAATTCATTTCTGGAGAAACAGTCTCTGGCTACAAATGTCGTCTCGCAGGGTGATGGCGGTGTTGTCGAAACGTTTGGTCTGCGTAAAGACGGTCAATATACGATGGTTCTTGATACGGTCGAGCGCCTGATTGGCACGCGTTTCGAATTCGATCTGGTTGATCGTTCCGGCGAGGTCATCGTCAAGTCCGGTGACCTTGTATCAGAAGATAATGTCGCCGAAATCAAGCAGTTGGGCATCAAACGAATGGTGGTGCCTGAAGCTTATCTGCAAGACAAAATCGCGATCGAAACCATATCCTCACCCGATACCGGTGAAGTTCTGATCCAAATGGGTGAAGCCTATGACAGTGAGAGTCATGACGGCTTGCGACAGCAACTGCTCGATGCCGGAGTGTCGCAAATCAAACTGGTCAGTGGTGCAGACAAATACGCCAAGGGTGAAGTTGTCGCACTGGCCAATCAGATGTTTGACGAAACTGGCCAATTGGTAGCCGAACTTCGAATCGCTGGAATTAAGGAGTTTCAGACCATCTATACCAATGAAATCGATTGCGGGCCGTATGTTTCCGAAACCTTGCGAATCGATTCCACTCAGGATGAACTCGATGCAAAAAAACGCATCTATCGAATGATGCGTCCCGGTGATCCACCGACAGTGGATGCCGCTGAATATTTGTTTCAGTCATTATTTTTCTCATCGGATCGCTATAACCTGTCCGCCGTCGGCCGGATGAAACTTTCCCGCCGTCTGCAACGCGACGACTTGACGGGTTCTTCTGTTTTGGATGAAACGGATATCGTGGATGTGATGAAGTTGCTAATTGACTTGAAAGACGGTAAAGAAATAGTTGATGATATTGATAATCTTGGTAACCGTCGAGTTCGATCAGTGGGCGAGTTGGTTGAAAACCAGTTCCGCACCGGGTTATCGCGCGTGGAACGCGCGGTCAAGGAGCGTTTAAGCCAGGTTGATGTCGATACGCTGACCCCGCAGGATCTCATCAATGCGAAACCGGTCTCATCGGTGGTGCGAGAATTTTTCCGTTCCAGTCAGCTGTCCCAGTTTATGGATCAGACCAATCCGCTTTCCGAGGTTACTCATAAACGCAGAGTAACGGCACTTGGACCTGGTGGACTATCGCGTGAACGAGCCGGTTTCGAGGTTCGTGATGTCCATCCGACACATTATGGACGGGTTTGTCCCATTGAAACGCCAGAGGGCCCAAATATCGGACTCATCAATTCGTTGGCCATGTACGCGAGAATCAATGATTATGGTTTCCTGGAAACCCCCTATCGACCGGTGACCAATGGTAAGGTGTCCAACAATCCCGACGATGTGAAATATCTTTCGGCTATCGAGGAGGGTGAATACGTCGTGGCGCCGACCAATGTCGCATCCAGCGAGAAAGGTCAGTTGACCAAAGACTTGGTACCGAGTCGGCGGGGCAATGAATTTACCCTGTCGAGTCCGGATCAAATTGACTATGTGGATGTCGCACCGGCACAGATTGTTTCCATCGCGACGGCTTGCATACCGTTTCTTGAGCACGATGATGCGAACCGGGCGCTGATGGGTTCAAATATGCAACGTCAGGCGGTACCGATTATCGAAACTGAAACGCCGTTGATTGGTACGGGTACCGAACGCACAGTCGGGGTGGAATCCGGAGTGACCGTGAGTGCACTGCGCGGCGGCATCGTTGAGTCAGTTGACAGCGGTCGAATCGTAATCCGTGCCGATGATGCGGAGACCGGCAGTCAGGATTCCGGTGTGGATATCTACTCGCTGGTCAAGTATCGGCGTTCCAACCAGAGCACCACGATCAACCAGCGGCCACTCGTGAATGTTGGCGATCAGATTGAACGTGGTGATACCATCGCAGACGGTCCTGCTACCAACATGGGAGAATTGGCGCTCGGTCGCAATATTCTGGTTGCGTTTATGGCATGGTGCGGTTACAACTTTGAAGATTCCATTGTTATTTCAGAACGCCTGGTGCAAGACGAAGTCTACACCACGGTGCACATTGAGGAGTTTTCGGTCGAAGCGCGCGATACGCGCCTCGGACCTGAAGAAATTACTCGTGACATTCCGAATGTCAAGGAGTCTGCATTGGCCAAACTTGATGACTCCGGCATCATATTCAATGGCGCGCAAGTCGGTCCTGGTGATGTACTGGTTGGTAAAGTGTCGCCCAAAGGTGATGTGCAACCCACACCCGAACAGAAGTTGATGTTTGCAATTTTTGGTGAAAAAGCATCAGATATCAAGGACACTTCGCTGAAAATGCCGGCTGGTACGACCGGTACTGTCATCGACGTTCAGGTGTTCACTCGTGAGGGCATAGATCGCGACAGTCGGGCAGAAGAAAACATTGCCCTGGAAATCGATGGCGTTCGCAAAGATCTTGACGACAAGTATCGAATTGAGGAACGGGCTGCTTTTGACCGCATCGAAACACTACTGGCCGGTCAAACTGCGGAAGGAGGTCCTAACGGACTTGCCAAAGGTGATACCATCAGCGCCGAGTACCTGGCAGGACTAAAGCGCAAGGAGTGGTTTGAGGTCCGGGTGCGTGACGACTCGGTCGCCCGCCAGTTTGAGGCGATCCGTGCATTGATCGACCAAAAGCGGCGACAATACGATGATGAGTTCGAAAGTAAGCGCGAGAAGATTGAAGAAGGCGATGATCTGAAGACTGGCGTACTGAAGCGGGTCAAGGTTTTTGTTGCCATCAAGCGACGCCTGCAACCCGGCGACAAAATGGCCGGCCGGCATGGCAACAAGGGCGTGATCTCCAATATTGTGCCGATCGAAGATATGCCGCATTTGGCAGACGGAACGCCAGTTGACATCATTCTCAATCCACTTGGAGTGCCGTCCCGTATGAATATTGGACAGGTGCTGGAGACTCACTTGGGCTGGGCATCCAAAGAAATAGGCCGCCAGATAGGCGAGCTGATTGATTCTGGATACAAGGCCTCACAGATGAAGAAGCATCTGCAGACCTTTTATGATTCCAAGTCGGAAAGAGCATTGCTGAAGTCTCTTAATGCCTCACAGGTCATGGAATTGGCCGGTAATTTGCGCAATGGCCTGCCGATGGCAACACCGGTATTTGATGGTGCAACGGAAGAAGAAGTCAAGGCGATGCTGGAGTTGGCGGGTTTGCCAAGAAGCGGGCAAACAATCCTCTACGATGGCCGCACCGGCGAAGCTTTCGATCGCCCCGTTACAGTCGGCTACATGTATATGCTGAAGTTGACGCACTTGGTTGACGAGAAAATGCACTCGCGCTCAACCGGCCCCTACAGCCTTGTTACCCAGCAGCCGCTCGGCGGTAAGGCAATGGGTGGCGGTCAGCGCTTCGGTGAGATGGAAGTATGGGCACTGGAGGCTTACGGAGCCGCCTACACGCTGCAGGAAATGCTGACCGTCAAGTCAGATGACATGTTTGGTCGCTCAAAAATTTATGAAAACATCATTGCGGGTCGACACCGCATGGAGGCTAATACACCTGAATCCTTCAATGTGCTGGTGAAAGAAATACGTTCACTGGGGTTAAATGTTGAAATGCGAGATTCCAAGTAAGGAATGCTCGCGGCGCAATACAAGCAGACAGAATTGAGAGTTGCAATATGAGAAATCTTGATAACTTGATGAAACGGGCAGGGAGGCTTGACGACTTTGATGAAATTCGAATTGGACTGGCTTCGCCAGAAAAAATTCGCAGTTGGTCTTATGGCGAGGTGCGTAAGCCTGAAACGATTAACTATCGAACCTTTAAGCCTGAACGGGACGGTTTATTTTGTGCCAAGTTATTCGGTCCGGTCAAGGATAACGAGTGCCAGTGTGGCAAGTACAAGCGTCTTAAACACCAGGGTGTGGTGTGCGAGAAATGTGGCGTTGAAGTAACCAGCTCCAAGGTACGGCGTGAACGGATGGGGCATATTGAGTTAGCCAGCCCGGTTGCACACATCTGGTTTCTCAAGAGCTTGCCTTCCAGGCTGGGGCTGTTGCTGGACATGACGGTCCGTCAAATCGAATTGGTTATGTATTTTGAAGCTTATGTGGTGATTGACCCTGGCGAAAATACGCTGCTTGAACGCGGCCACTGCATGAGTGAAGAAGAGTACCACAATGCCTACGAAGAGTACGGCAGTGAGTTTGAAGTGGGCATGGGCGCGGAAGCCATTCGCACGCTGATCCGCAGTATCGATTTCGAAGAGGAAGCGGAGATTTTGCGCCAGGAACTGGATGACACCAAATCTGATACCAAGATCAAAAAACTCACCAAGCGGCTTAAACTGATCGAGTCATTTTTACAATCTGGCAACAAGCCGGAGTGGATGATTCTCCAGGTCCTGCCAATTTTGCCGCCTGACCTGCGGCCCTTGGTGCCACTGGATGCGGGCCGGTTTGCCACCTCTGATCTCAACGATTTGTATCGTCGCGTCATCAACCGTAACAATCGGCTGAAGCGACTGCTGGATTTGCATGCGCCTGACATTATTGTCCGAAACGAAAAACGCATGTTACAGGAAGCAGTCGATGCACTGCTGGACAATGGTCGACGGGGTAAATCAATTACCGGGGCGAACAAACAGAAACTGAAGTCTCTGGCCGATTCGATCAAGGGTAAGCAGGGTCGGTTCCGACAAAACCTGTTGGGCAAACGAGTGGATTATTCCGGGCGCTCGGTGATTGTTGTGGGACCCACTCTGAAGCTGCATCAATGTGGGCTACCCAAGCGTATGGCACTTGAACTGTTCAAGCCGTTCGTGTTCTGTGAGTTAAGCCGTCGTTACCCGGAACGATCCAACATTCGTTGGGCCAAGAGCATCATGGAAAAGGAAGGTCCTGAAATTTGGGACATTCTGGAAGAAGTAGTCATCCGTGAACATCCGGTACTGCTGAACCGGGCACCAACCCTTCATCGATTGGGAATTCAGGCTTTCGAACCTATTTTGGTGGAAGGTAAAGCCATCCAGCTGCATCCGCTGGTTTGCACCCCGTATAACGCGGACTTCGATGGCGATCAGATGGCCGTCCATGTGCCGCTGACCGTTGAATCGCAAATCGAAGCGCGCACCTTGATGATGTCCACCAATAACATTTTGTCCCCCGCCAATGGTGAACCCATCATTGTGCCCTCGCAAGATATCGTATTGGGTTTGTATTATTTAACCCGGGAAGCCGTCAATCCAAAAGGCCACGGTAAAGTCTGCGCAGATGTCGCTGAAGTACGGCGGGCATATGATGTCGGCGCGGTCTCACTGCATGCAGGCATTCGCGTCAGAATTATCGAGCGCGAAGTGGTTGACGGTGAGCTGCGCGCAACCCGACGTTTTTATGACACCACTGTCGGTCGCGCACTGCTGTCAGAGATATTGCCGGATGGTATGGCATTTTCACTGATCAATCGGGTGTTGAACAAACGTGCCATCTCGGAAATTGTGAACGAATGTTATCGTCATGTTGGTCTTAAGGAAACCGTCGTATTGGCCGACCAACTGATGTACATCGGCTTCGAATACGCAGCCAAAGGCGGTATCTCGATTTGTGTCAATGACATAGAAATCCCCGAGGACAAGAAAGAAATACTGGACCAGGCTGATAAGGAAGTTGAGTCCGTCCAACGCCAGGCCACGGCCGGGTTGCTGACCGATGGCGAGCGGTACAACAAGGTTGTCGATATCTGGGGGCGCGCCAGTGATAAAGTCGCCAAGTCAATGATGGATAAGCTCAGAATTGAGACGGTCATTGACCAGCACGGCAACGAAGTCGAACAGACCTCGTTTAATCCGGTTCACGTGATGGCAGATTCAGGTGCCCGAGGCTCGCACGCCCAGATCAGGCAGCTTGCCGCGATGCGGGGACTGATGTCAAAACCCGATGGCACCATCATTGAAACGCCGATTAAGGCGAATTTCCGTGAAGGTCTGGACGTTTTGCAGTATTTCATTTCCACGCACGGTGCTCGTAAAGGGCTAGCTGATACGGCATTGAAGACTGCCAATTCCGGTTACCTGACCAGACGCCTGATCGATGTTTGCCAGGATCTGGTTGTTACTGAGTCTGATTGCGGCACCACCAATGGCATCAAGTTGGAGGCACTCGTCAAGGGTGGCGAAATCGTGGTGCCACTGGCAAAGCGAATCTTGGGTCGGTCAGTTGCTGAACCGCTTAAGTCGCCGGCAACCGGTAAGGAGTTGATTGCAGCAGGCGAGATGATTACTGAAAAACTGGTCAAATTAATTGAGCAGCATTCAATTCACCGGGTCAAAGTCCGTTCAGCAGTCACTTGCGAAACCAAGTATGGCATCTGTGCAACCTGTTACGGACGGGATCTGGGACGCGGGCATCTGGTTAATCGAGGCGAAGCGGTGGGTGTCATTGCGGCACAGAGTATCGGCGAGCCAGGTACCCAGCTGACCATGCGTACGTTCCACATGGGTGGTGTTGCCGAGCGCGAACAGACAGAAACCGGAATCGTTGTCAAAACCAAGGGAACGCTAGAGTTGAACCGCATCGAGTACATTAAAAATTCTCAAGGTAATCTGATTGTCAACACACGTTCGGGCGAAGTCAAGATTCTCGACACCAATGGGATCGTGGCGGAACGTTATGACGTTCCCTACGGTGCGGAATTGTATGTGAGTGAGGGCGCAGCAGTTTTACCGGACCAGATGATCGCGAGTTGGGACCCGCATGTACATCCCATTATCAATGAGGTCAACGGCATCGTTAAACTCGAGAATTTTCTTGATGGCATTACCGTTGCTCAGTCGACCGAAGATTACGATGATGATCAAAGCGCCGCGCGGCCGCTGTATACAGTGCTTGATTCAAAGCAAAAACTGCACGATGATCGACCCGCGATTCGATTGATTGACAAACATGATCAAACCATCATGTCGCCGAAGACCAATCGGGAAGTACGTTACCTCCTGCAAACCGGTGCCCAGATCATGGTTCAGCACGGCAATGAAGTTCAGGTTGGCGATGTGCTCGCAAGGGTGCCCAGAGATCATGATTCAACTCGAGACATTACCGGTGGTTTACCGCGTGTGGCAGAGTTATTCGAAGCGCGTCGGCCCAAAGATCCGGCCATCTATGCCCGGTACTCCGGTTCGGTCAGTTTTGGTGAGGAAACCAAGGGCAAGATAAGGTTGGTAATCACTGATGAAGAGGGTCAGGAACACCGCGAGTTGATCTCCAAAGACAAGGAACGTTCACTGATGGTTTTAGACGGAGAATCCGTCGAGCGTGGTGATCAGATTGTGGATGGTGCACCAGTGTCAGCAGACATACTGGAGTTGAAAGGGGTCGAAGAGCTGACGGCCTTCATTGTTAAGGAGGTGCAGGAAGTTTACCAGTTGCAGGGTGTAACGATCAATGACAAGCACATTGAAGTGATTGTTCGTCAAATGTTGCGCAAGGTGCGAATTGAACAGCCAGGCTCGACCAAATTTTTGCCCGGCGAGCTGGTTGAACGTTCCCAATTCGAACAGGTGAACGAACAGATACGCGAGGCCAATGCGGAAGACGATGCAACACCGCAGGAAGAAGCAAAAGCCGTACGCATCCTGCTTGGTATTACCAAGGCATCACTGATGACTGAGTCTTTTATCTCGGCGGCTTCATTTCAGGAAACAACCCGAGTGCTGACCGATGCATCGGTCAGTGGTAAGACAGATCAATTACGCGGTTTGAAAGAAAACGTAATTGTAGGGCGCTTGATTCCGGCAGGTACCGGTTTGGTTCACCACGAAGAACGCAAGCGCCAACGCCGTCAGCAAGCGCTGCTGCAAACTACTCCGGAAATGGAATTTGAACAAGGATTCCAACAACCGGTCGTACGTGCACCGGACGATGCTGATAGTGTGATTGACCCGGACCGCTTATTTCAGACCGGTATGAGTTAGTCCCCGAACACTGGATTTGCCCGCGTGTAATTGCGGCACATTGATACAAAAATATAAAATTCGACTTGAATTCAGGTTAGAAATAGGTTAATATTTATAGGCTTTTTGCTGGTTGTCAAACTGGCAGAAAGCGATAAGACAGATCGACTTCGGTCTGTCTTTTTATTATTTGATATTTTGGACGAAAATTACTTGTTCCGACGACTAAAGAACTGCAGATGCCGACAATCAATCAACTGGTAAACCGGCCGAGAAAGAAGCAGACCAAGAAAACCAACGTGCCTGCACTGGAGGCATGTCCACAAAAACGTGGTGTCTGTACTCGGGTTTATACAACGACGCCGAAAAAGCCAAACTCAGCTTTACGGAAAGTCGCCCGCGTTCGGTTAACGAACGGGTATGAAGTCACCACTTACATCGGTGGCGAGTCACACAATCTTCAGGAACACTCGGTTGTGCTCATTCGCGGTGGTCGAGTCAAGGACCTGCCAGGTGTTCGCTACCATACAGTGCGTGGCGCACTGGATGCTTCGGGAGTGGACAAACGTCGACAGGGTCGTTCAAAATACGGTGCCAAGCGACCGCGCTCGTAATGACGGGTTTGCCATAGACTAAGACAGACGGACAGATACGATGCCAAGACGACGATTGGTTCCGAAACGGAAAATAATGCCAGATCCGAAGTACAAACAGATCATGGTGGCGAAATTTATCAATGCGTTGATGCTGGATGGTAAAAAATCCATTGCGGAAAAAATTCTCTATAACGCATTTGACGTAATCATCTCTCGCAGTGCCGGCGAACCATTGGAAGTATTTGAAGCGGCACTGGAAAATGTGAGACCCACGGTGGAAGTCAAGAGCCGCAGAGTTGGTGGTGCAACCTACCAGGTGCCCATTGAAGTGCGTGCAACGCGGCGCGATGCATTGGCGATTCGATGGATTATTGACGCGGCGCGAAAGCGGCGCGAGAAATCGATGGCCTTGCGCTTGGCTGCAGAACTGATTGAAGCTTCCAATAAATCCGGTGATGCATTCAAGAAGTGTGAAAACACGCACAAGATGGCTGAAGCGAACAAAGCGTTTTCACATTTCAGATATTAATCACGCGAGGCAATTGAGCGACCATGGCAAGGCAAACGCCAATCAGGAAATATCGTAATATCGGCATCATGGCACACATTGATGCGGGTAAAACGACTACGACGGAACGTATTTTGTTTTACGCGGGGATCTCACACAAAATTGGTGAGGTTCACGACGGTAATGCGGTGATGGACTGGATGGAGCAGGAACAGGAACGCGGCATAACGATTACCTCAGCTGCGACCACCTGTTTTTGGCAGGGTGCGCGCGACGATTTCGGTGAGCATCGGATTAATATTATCGATACTCCTGGTCATGTCGACTTTACGATTGAAGTAGAACGTTCACTTAGAGTGCTTGATGGTGCAGTTACCGTTCTTTGTGCAGTCGGTGGAGTTGAGCCGCAGACGGAGACCGTCTGGCGTCAGGCCGACAGATACGGTGTGCCGAGAATGATTTTCATCAACAAAATGGATCGAGTTGGTGCGGATTATGAAAAGGTTGTCGGTCAGGTACAAAAGTTTCTTGGTGCACGCGCAGTGCCGGTCCAGATTCCAATCGGTGCAGAAGAGAAATTTGCCGGTGTTGTTGATCTGATTACGATGGAAGCCTGGTACTGGGATGATGCGACCATGGGGACCAAGTACACCCGCAAGCCGGTGCCGGAAGAATTCTACGCACAAGCCAGTTCGATGCGCGAGAGTCTGATTGAAGTCGTTGCCGAGGCTGATGACGAATTGACCACTGCATGGCTGGAAGACGGTACGCTCAGTGAGGATCAAATTCGCCGCGGACTGCGCGCACTCACAATCGGCAATGAAGTGGTGCCAGTGTTTTGCGGGTCGGCTTTCAAGAACAAAGGTGTGCAGCTGCTGTTGGATGGCGTAATCGATTATTTGCCCAATCCGAGCGATGTTCCACCGGTGGAAGGAATCGTCGATGCAGACAATGAAATCACCGAAACTCGTCAGGCCACTGATGACGAGAAATTTGCAGCTTTGGCATTCAAAATCATGACCGACCCCTTTGTTGGTCAGTTGGTGTTTTTAAGAGTGTATTCCGGTACGTTGAAGTCCGGAGATTCAGTTGTGAATGTCTCCAGTGGTAAAAAGGAGCGGATCGGCCGCTTGTTGCAGATGCACGCGAACGACCGCGTGGACATCAAGGAAATTCGGGCCGGGGATATTGTTGCCGCGGTGGGGTTGAAAAACGTTTCAACCGGTGACACCATTGCGCCACGCGGCGCGGAGATTGCGCTGGAACAGATGGAGTTTCCAGAGCCGGTCGTATCTCAGGCTGTTGAACCGAAAACCCGCGCAGATGAAGACCGTTTGGCGTTGGCACTTGCCAAGTTATCCAAGGAAGATCCCTCATTCAAAGTGCGTACGGATGGTGAGTCCGGGCAAACGATTATTTCCGGTATGGGAGAACTGCACCTGGAAATTATCATTGATCGCCTTAGACGGGAATTCAAAGTGGATTCAAACATTGGCCAGCCGCAAGTGGCTTATCGAGAAACCATCAGAGCGACTGTCGAACAGGAAACACGACATGTTCGTCAGACCGGCGGCCGCGGGCAATTTGCCCACGTGGTGATTAGAATCGAGCCGCTGCCCGAAGGTGGGGGGTTCGAATTTGCTGACAAGATTGTTGGCGGCGCAATTCCAAAAGAATACATTCCGGCAGTCAAACGCGGTATTGAAGATGCAATGGGATCCGGTGTGGTTGCTGGTTACCCGGTCGTTGATGTCAAGGCGACTTTGCTGGACGGCTCCTTTCACGATGTCGATTCTTCGGAGCAGGCGTTTCGTATCGCCGGAACGCAGGCTTTCCGGGAAGCCGCATTGCGCGCCAAAGCACAATTGCTGCAACCGTATATGTCAGTGGAAGTGGTTACGCCGAGCGAGTACCTTGGATCAGTCACCAACGATTTGAATTCGCGACGTGGCATTATCGAAGAGGTATCGGATGTTACCAGTGGCAAGGTCATTAAATCCCGGGTGCCGCTGATAAAAATGTTTGGTTATGTGACCGCCTTGCGTTCGCTGACGCAGGGACGGGCAACTTACTCGATGGAATTTGATACCTATGTGCCGGTTTCCGTTGAAGAAGCAGGTCTGACGCTGAAAAAGGCAGGGTGACCCGAGCAAGTCTCGCACTCAAAGACAGTCGGCAGACATTTGGAATCATCAATTATTTACCTGATACAACAAGAGAGCACTATAGGTCATGGCAACTCCGGCAGTAAGAGCCATCGATGAGCAGAAAGTACGCATTCGGTTAAAAGCGTTCGATCATCGAACCATTGACAGTTCTGCATTGCAGATTGTCGAAACCGCACGGCGCACAGGGGCAATTGTAAGGGGTCCCATTCCGTTGCCGACTCGCATCGAACGGTATACGCTGTTGCGCTCACCGAATGCTGACAAAAAATCCCGCGACCAGTTTGAAATTCGCACACACAAGCGAATCATGGACATCGTTGAACCAACCGACAAAACAATCGATGCGCTCATGAAGCTGGACCTGCCTTCCGGTGTCGACGTAGAAATCAAGCTCAAGTAGTTTCAGGGTATTCAAACGAGGATTATCGACAATGCCTATCGGATTGGTTGGAACAAAGCTGGGAATGACCCGAGTCTTTCTGGACAATGGTACTTCGGTCCCCGTTACCGTTGTGGGGGTTGAACCGAATCGAGTTGCCCAGCTGAAAACAGAAAGTAAAGATGGGTATTGTGCCGTTGCAGTTACAACTGGTGAAATCAAGTCTGAGAAAATAGGATCCGCACTTCGTGGTGTTTATGATAAAGCCGGTGTTGAGCCAGGGCGAGGACTTTGGGAATTTCGCTTGAATTCAGCCGACATCGAGAACTACAAAGTGGGAGACAGTGTCGATGTGACGCTGTTTAGCGAAGGTCAAAAAGTTGATGTCAAAGGCGTATCAATTGGCAAGGGTTTTACCGGTGTAATGAAACGCTACGGCTTTGGTGGTGGGCGCGCAACCCATGGCAACTCCAAGGCGCATCGAAAGCCGGGTTCCATCGGCCAGAATCAGACCCCCGGCCGCGTCTTTCCCGGTAAGAAAATGGCGGGCCATTCGGGCGATGCAACCACGGTTCAACAGAATCTTGAAGTCGTGCGAGTGGACCAGGATCGAAAGTTACTGTTGATTAAAGGTGCGATTCCCGGGTCAAGACAGTCAGACATCATTGTGACCGCAGCGGTCAAGAAAAAATCCTAGACTGAAGTAAATCAGGCAGCAAAGATGAAAATCGACGTATTGGACAAAGACGGAAACCAGCAAAAAACGATTGAAGTTTCCAGTACCAATTTTGACGCTGAGTTTAATAACTCATTGGTACACCAGGTGGTTGTCGCGTATCGTGCGGCTTATCGCGCAGGTACCCACGCACAGAAAAACCGTTCGCGAGTGCGCGGTGGCGGGGCCAAACCTTATCGACAAAAAGGTACCGGGCGCGCCCGAGCAGGTACTCGCAGCAGTCCCTTGTTTAGAGGAGGTGGACAAACGTTTGCCGCCACCACGCGGGACTATTCTCAAAAAGTAAATCGCAAGGTCTTCCGGGCTGCCATGCGGGCGGTACTGTCGCAGTCTTGTCGTTTGGGCAATCTGGTGGTGGTGAGTGATCTTGAGTGCGAGAAGCCCAGTACCAAATTAGCGGTGCAGCATTTGGCCAATCTGCAGTGTGCAAGGGCGCTGATTGTTGATGACAATGCGAGTGACAACTTGCATCTGTCGTTGCGAAATATTCCCAATGTGCATCTGATTGACCCATCGATGCTCAATCCCGCTGATATTGTCGATCGCGGCAAAGTGCTGATGACCGAAAGTGCGGTAAAGCAAATAGACGAGTGGTTGCAATGAACGAAGAACGTATGTGCGAAGTGTTGCGGTATCCGGTAATCTCGGAGAAAAGCACATTGGTTGCGGAGCGAAACAAGCAGATTGTTTTCGAGATTGCGCGCGATGCAACGAAAAAGGAAGTTAAGGAAGCCGTAGAGAAATTATTCTCAGTTCGAGTGCTCTCAGTCCAGGTGCTCAATACCCGCGGCAAAGAAAAAAGATTCGGACGGACCTTAGGCCGGCAAAGCGATCGGCGTAAGGCTTATGTTCGATTGCATGCGGACGATGACATAGATTTTTCACAGGCTATCGATGCCTGAAGTGCGTGAACTAACATGACTCTGGTTAAGCAAAATCCAACGACGCCCGGCAGGCGCGGCATGGTAAAGGTGGAAAATCGCAATGTTCACCGAGGCCCTGCACATCGCCCATTGTTGGAGACGGTGTCCAAAACGGACGGCCGCAACAATGTCGGTCGAATTACAGTTCGACATCGTGGTGGTGGGCACAAACGCAAGTATCGCGTGATTGATTTCAGACGGGACAAGGACGACATTCCAGCCAAAGTCGAGCGCATTGAGTATGACCCGAATCGCAGTGCGAATATTGCTTTGCTGTTGTACGCGGACGGTGAGCGACGCTACATTATTGCGCCAAAAAATATCGCGGTTGGAACCACCGTTGAATCGGGGGAGAAAGTTCCGATTCGCCCCGGTAATTGTCTGCCACTGGACAGGATTCCCCAAGGTACGGTGGTGCATTGTGTTGAAATGAAGCCGGGTAAGGGCGCGCAGTTGGCCAGATCTGCCGGCACCTCAGCGCAATTACTGGGCCGCGAAGGCACTTATGCGCTGATGCGTATGCGCTCCGGCGAGATGCGGAAAATCAATGCCAAGTGCCGGGCAACCATCGGTGAAGTTGGTAATGAGGAACACGGACTTCGCAAGCTGGGCAAAGCCGGTGCCAAGCGCTGGCGAGGTATTCGTCCGACCGTACGCGGGGTTGCAATGAACCCGGTTGATCACCCGCATGGCGGCGGTGAAGGCAGAACCTCGGGTGGACGAGATCCTGTATCTCCATGGGGTGTGCCGACCAAGGGTTATCGCACCCGGCGCGTGCGACGTACTTCGAACATGATTGTGCGACGTGCCAGTAAGCGCAGATAGGTAACGAGGATAATCAATTGAGTAGATCAGTTAAAAAAGGACCATTTGTCGATCACCATCTGTGGGCCAAAGTCAATAAGGCGCGCGAGACCAACAGTCGACAACCGATCAAGACCTGGTCGCGTCGGTCGACGATATTGCCGGATTTTATCGGTTTGACAATTGCCGTTCACAACGGACGGCATCACGTGCCCATTTTGATTACAGAAAACATGGTGGGACATAAGCTTGGCGAATTTGCACCCACGCGAACGTTTAAATCGTTCTCGGCTGACAAGAAAGCGCGATAGGAGCGCGAGGGACAGTGAAAGTCAGATCAGTTTCCAAATACGTACGATCTTCACCCTACAAGTGCCGCTTGGTGGTGAACCAGATTCGGCGCAAGCCTGTTGAACAGGCCAGAGATGTATTGGCCTACAGTACAAAAAAGGCAGCCAAATTGGTGCTTAAGACATTGGATTCTGCGATCGCCAATGCAGAGGTCAATAACAATGCGAACATTGATGAGTTGTATGTGCATACGGCGTATGTGGATGAGGCCCCGGTGCTGAAGCGCTGGCGGGCCAGAGCACGCGGCAGAGTCAACCGAATTCACAAGCGCAACAGTCACATCACGATTGTTGTGTCAGACGAGTAAAGGTGTAGGGTATGGGTCAAAAAGTACAGCCAGTCGGAATACGATTGGGGATATCAACAGACTGGAAATCTCGGTGGTTTGCATCGGGAACCGACTATGCACGCAATCTCAAGGAAGATTTGGAAGTTCGAGACTTCATTCGTAAACGGTTGGCCAACGCCTCCATCAGTGATATCACCATCGAACGACCGGCACAGAATCTAAAGGTCGTTATTCACTCGGCGCGTCCCGGTACCGTTATCGGTAAAAAGGGGGAAGACATCAACAGTCTACGCAACGAGTTGGCCAAAATTAACGGTGCACCAGTTTCGGTGTCGGTCGAAGAAATTCGCAAGCCCGATTTGGATGCAACTCTGGTTGCGGAGAGCATTTGCCAGAAACTTGAAAAGCGCATGATGTTCCGCCGCGCAATGAAGCTTGCAGTTAAAAATTCCATGCGAGTTGGTGCCCTCGGAGTTAAGGTGATGATTTCCGGCCGTTTAAATGGTGCTGATATCGCACGCACAGAATGGTATCGCGAGGGTCGAGTACCGTTGCATACTTTTCGCGCCAATGTTGACTACGGCTTTGCCGAGGCGAGAACCACTTATGGCGTCATTGGTGTAAAAGTTTGGATTTTTAACGGCGAGGTTTTTCGTGATCAACGTGGTAAGCAAAGCAGCACTGCCGCGGTAGAGGTTTAATACAGGGTTATTGAGCGATGTTACAGCCAAAACGGACTAAGTTCCGAAAGCAGCAAAAGGGCCGAAATCGCGGTCTGGCTACCCGGGGTAACCAGGTGAGCTTCGGTGAGTATGGATTAAAGGCGACAACTCGCGGACACATTACCGCGCGGGAGATTGAATCGGGTCGCCGGGCAATCAATCGCTACGTCCGCCGTGGTGGAAAACTCTGGATTCGCGTATTTCCCGACAAACCGGTATCAAAGAAGCCGCTCGAAGTCAGAATGGGCAAGGGTAAGGGTAATCCCGAGTACTGGGTATTCGTCGCCAAACCAGGACACATGCTGTATGAAATTGAAGGTGTAACCGAGTCTATGGCACGTGAAGCGTTTCGGCGTGCGGCAGCTAAATTCTCGGTGCAAACAACATTTGCAAAACGACAGGGGTTGCTGTGAACAAAGCGAGTGAATTGCGTAAGAATTCGCGCGCAGAACTACGCGCTGAATTGACCGCGTTGCGACGCAAACAATTGGAACTTCGAATTCAACACAGAACTGGACAGTTCGCAGATCTGGCTAAGTTTCGAGAAATCAGACGTGATATTGCCCGGGTGAAAACCGTGCTGAATGAACAAGTGCTGAGTGGATAGTATGGACCAGACAACAGAAACAAAAAACTCGCGAACGATTCCTGGTGTCGTCACCAGTGCACGCATGGATAAAACCATAACTGTCTCGATTGTGCGCAAGATTCCACATCCGCTGTATCGCAAGTATGTGAAGCGTATTACCAAATTACATGCGCATGACGAACAGAACATTTGCAAGGAAAACGATAAGGTGTTGATACAAGAGTGTCGGCCACTGTCGCGAACCAAGAGTTGGCGATTGGTCAAGGTTCTTGATAGCGCTGCGGAACAATAGTCAGGTAGTACAGTCATGATACAAATGCAAAGCATGCTCGATGTCGCCGACAATAGCGGTGCAAAACGGGTTCAGTGCATCAAAGTACTGGGTGGCTCAAAGCGTCGTTATGCGGGAATCGGCGATATTATCCGCATCACTATCAAGGAAGCGATTCCGAACAGCCGGGTCCGCAAGGGTGATGTGTTTTTTGCGGTTGTGGTCAGAACGCGTAAAGGCGTACGTCGCCAAGACGGTTCGCTGATTCGTTTTGATAGAAATGCAGTGGTATTGCTCAACGCCCAGCATATGCCGGTCGGTACCCGCATTTTTGGCCCCGTAACCAGGGAGTTGCGGCAGGATAAGTTTATGCGTATTGTTTCACTGGCACCTGAAGTGATCTAGGTAAAGAGTCATGAACAAGATCAAAAAAGGAGATGAAATCATTGTAATTGCAGGAAAAGACCGAGGGAAAAGAGGGTCTGTCCTGGATATTACTCCAGATGGCAAGCGTGCCCGGGTGAATGGGTTGAATGTAGTGAAGCGTCATACGAGACCCAATCCAAACGCCAATCAGGCAGGTGGCATATTGTCCAAGGAAGCACCGATGCAATTGTCCAATTTGGCGATCTACAATCCTGTAACCAACAAGGCGGATCGGGTCGGGTTTAAGTTCTTGGCCGACGGTACCAAGGTGCGATATTTCAAGTCAAATGACGAAGTACTGACAAATTAATTGAGAAAATGACGAACGAAATTCCAAGACTTGAACAGTTCTATAAAGACGAGTTATTTGAGCGTCTTAAGAATGAGTTCAATTACGCTAACGTTATGCAGGTTCCCCGTGTTGAGAAAATTACGTTGAATATGGGCCTCGGTAGCGCAGCCGTAAAAAAGGATAAGAACATGATTACCAACGCAGTGGATGACATGCGATTGATCGCTGGTCAAAAACCGGTGGTTACCAAGGCTCGCAAAGCAATTGCAGCATTCAAAATACGAGAAGGTTTCGAAATCGGCTGCATGGTGACGCTGCGCCGCAATCGAATGTATGAATTTCTGGACCGGCTGATTTCAATCGCGATTCCACGAATACGGGATTTTCGCGGCTTGTCTGCCAAAGCATTTGATGGACGTGGCAATTATTCGTTTGGTATTCGTGAACAGATTGTTTTTCCCGAAATCAATTACGATGACGTCGATGTGATTCGCGGGCTGAACATCACAATAACCACTTCGGCTCAGACTGATGCAGAAGCGGCTGCGCTATTGCGCGGGTTCAGTTTCCCCTTGAGGCAAAACTAGATATGGCAAAAAAATCAATGCTGGCGCGTGAGGTCAAGCGGCAAAAGCTGGCCAAACGTTATGCCCAAAAACGAGCAGAACTGAAAGCGCGGGTGATTGATCCGGAACTTTCCATGGCAGAAAAAATGGAAGCGATGCTGTCGCTGCAAAAATTACCAAGAGACAGCAATCCGAATCGACAACGTAACCGTTGCGCGTTGACCGGCCGTCCGCGTGGATATTATCGACGTTTTGGACTGGGACGCAACAAATTGCGCGAAGTCATTATGAAAGGCGAAGCACCAGGTGCATCAAAAGCCAGTTGGTGATTACGGGCTGGTACCAAGGCGAACATACGGAGAATATTAATTATGGCGATGACTGATCCCATTGCAGACATGCTGACACGCATTCGCAATGCTTTGCGTGCGGCGCATGCCAGTGTGACAATGCCGGATTCAAGAATCAAGCGCGAGTTGGCGCGAGTACTCAAGGAAGAAGGGTACATCAAGGGGTTTGCGGTGGAACCTGATGCCAGCAAGCCGACTTTGCGTGTGGATTTGAAGTATTACGAAGGTGAACCGGTGATTGATAACCTCGACCGCATCAGCAAACCGGGCCGACGGGTTTACCGCGGAATTGACGATATGCCGCTGGTGAATGCCGGGCTGGGAATTACGATCGTTTCAACATCGAAAGGAATCATGACTGCACGCGCGGCGAAGAAACAGCAAGTCGGCGGCGAAGTGATTTGCACGGTCAGTTAGAGCAAGGAAGTCAAGATGTCCAGAGTTGCGAAAGAACCTGTAACGATTCCCGGTGGAGTCAAAGTCGACCTGTCTGCCAGACAGATTCAGGTTAAGGGCCCAAAAGGTGAATTGAGTATGCTGGTCCATCCGTTGGTGAATGTTGCGATCGATGCTGGCGTGGTGTCGGTCACCGCTCGAAATGGCACCCAGAATTCCAGGGCGATGTCAGGTACAACGCGTTCATTGATCAACAACATGGTGACCGGGGTCAGTACCGGCTTCAAGAAAGAACTCACGTTGGTTGGCACGGGATATCGCGCCCAGGTCAATCAATCGAAAGTGACTTTGTCGCTTGGGTACTCGCATCCAATTGAGTATGAAGCACCAGCTGGCGTAAGCTTTGAAATCAAGTCTGAATCCAGCTCGCAGGTCGAACTGGTCATCAATGGTTTTGATAAACAGGTCGTCGGTCAGGTTGCAGCAGATATTCGCAAGATGCGTCCGCCAGAGCCCTATAAGGGCAAAGGTGTGCGCTACTCCGATGAGTGGATACGCAGGAAACAGGCTAAGAGTGTAGGCTAAATGAGTTCAGACAAGAAAACTAGACGGCTTCAGCGGGCTCGTAAAGCGCGGGCACGGCTAAGACTGCATCGCAAACACCGCTTGTGTGTTTATCGTTCGGCGCAGCATATTTACGCGCAAATTATCTCACCGGATGGCAGCCAGACTTTGGCGAGTGCATCGACGATCGAGCCAGAGCTTCGCAAACAGTTGAAAAGCGGTGGCAATATAGAAGCGGCAAAACTGGTTGGCACGACGATTGCACAACGCGCAATTGCAGCCAAGATTGACAGTGCAGGTTTTGACCGATCCGGGCATCGCTATCACGGACGAGTCAAGCAGCTTGCTGAATCCGCACGCGAAGCCGGTTTGGCCATCTAGGCAATACAGGATTTAAGAGTTATGGCGATTACAGAACAGCAAGGCAATCAGAATACGGAAGAAACCCGCGAACAGCTAATCAAGGTTCGGCGGGTATCTAAAGTCGTTAAAGGTGGCCGAATTTTTGGTTTTTCCGCGCTGACTGTGGTTGGTGACGGCAAAGGTCGTGTTGGTATTGGTGTGGGTAAAGCACGGGAAGTACCATTGGCCGCACAGAAGTCATTTGAGCAGGCGCGGCGCAATATGGTGAGCGTACACCTCAAGGATGGCACCTTGCAGTACCCGGTTGTGGGACGGCACGGTGCGGCTAGGGTGGTCATGCGACCTGCCTCGGCGGGTACCGGGATCATTGCGGGTGATACCATGCGGTTGATCTTTGAAGCAGCCGGAGTTGAGGATGTCTTGGCGAAGGTTGTTGGAACCACCAACGCCATCAACGTTGCCCGGGCAACAGTCAGTGGCTTGCAATCCATTCGCAGTCCGAAGCAGATCGCTGACAAGCGCTCTAAACGGGTATTCGATATTTTTTGATCACTTTAGTTGGAAATTCAAGCAATGAAGAAAAAAGGATCTGGAAAATTGCGAGTGCGTCTGGTTCGCAGTACCATCGGTCGACTGAAAAGTCACAAAGCCTGCGTTCGCGGGCTTGGATTACGGCGCATGCACCAGAGCCGTGAACTCGATGACACACCCGAAATACGCGGTATGATTCGCAAGGTTTCGTACATGGTTGAATGTGAGGAAATTGCGCAATGAGTGCAGATAACACAAACTCACAGCGTATCGTGCTGACCAGTACCCCTGGTGCCCGTAAACGTCGCAAGCGCGTCGGCAGGGGTGCCGGATCGACATTTGGCAGTACCTGCGGTCGTGGGGACAAAGGTCAGAATTCTCGCTCCGGAGGCGGTGTCAGATTGGGATTTGAAGGCGGTCAGATGCCCATCAAACGACGCTTACCCAAACGCGGCTTTACATCAATGTCGGCGGATGCCTGTGCTGAGGTCCGATTATGGGAACTCAACCAGTTTGCGAATCAAGTGGTTGATCTTGCGATGCTGAAAGAAAAAGGGATTGTGGCGCACAGTGCGTCGCGCGCGAAGGTCATCCTTGCTGGTGAAATTGAAGGCCAGGTAACCCTGCAAGGTATCGGGGCATCGGCCGGTGCCAGAGCAGCGATTGAAGCTGCCAACGGTCAGATCGAAGAGTAGACTGATGGCTGCACCAACTGCATCACGACGCTTGCCAGGTCTTGGCACCTTGAGTGAACTCAAAATGAGAGTTCTGTTTGTGTTGGGTGCGATGGTGGTTTTTCGGCTGGGTACGCACGTTCCGGTACCAGGGGTTGACCCGGTTGCGGTGGCTGCTCTTTTTGAACAGACGCGCGGTTCAATCGTCGATATATTTAATGTTTTCTCGGGCGGTGCGCTATCGCGATTGTCGGTGTTTGCCCTTGGTGTAATGCCCTACATTTCTGCTTCAATCATCATGCAGATGATGAGTGCGGTGATTCCGCAGCTCGAACAGCTGAAGAAAGAAGGGGAAGCCGGACGTCGCAAGATTACCGAATACACACGCTACGGTACCGTATTGCTGGCTACCTTTCAAGGACTTGGAATCGCCATTGCAATTGAAGGCCAAGTGGCCGGAGGCAGTGCTGTGGTGTTGACACCGGGAATCGGATTCAAGTTGTCAACTGTGGCAGCACTGGTGACGGGTACGATGTTCTTGGTATGGCTTGGTGAACAGACAACGGAACGCGGCATTGGAAATGGTATTTCACTGTTAATTTTCGCTAGTATTGTTGCCGGGCTGCCATCTGCGGTTGCTGGTACATTGGAATTGGCGAGAACTGGCGCGTTTACTCCGATCGGTGTACTGGTACTGTTTGTGGGTGCGATATTTGTTACCGGTTGTGTGGTGTTCTTCGAAAGAGGACAGCGGCGAATTACCGTGAATTACGCACAACGTCAACAAGGGCGTAAGATGTTGGCGGGTCAGACGAGTCATTTACCGTTAAAGATCAATATGGCCGGTGTGATTCCTCCGATTTTTGCCTCCAGCATCATCCTGTTTCCAGTCAGCCTTGGCAGTTGGTTTGGACAAACCGAGGGAATGGGGTGGCTCGCGGATATATCAACCGCCATCGGACCCGGTCAGCCAATCTACATGCTGCTGTATTCCGCCATGATCGTGTTTTTCTGTTTTTTCTATACTGCACTGGTGTTCAGTCCGAAAGACATGGCGGATAATCTCAAGAAATCAGGGGCGTTCATACCAGGAGTTCGACCCGGATCTCAAACCTTGAAATATATCGATACAGTTGTGTCGAGACTGACTTTGGCGGGTGCAATCTACCTGGTTGTCGTTTGCCTGATACCTGAATTCCTGGTTGTGCAATGGAGCGTGCCGTTTTATTTCGGTGGTACGTCATTGCTCATCATCGTTGTTGTGATGCTGGATTTGATCTCTCAGGTTCAGTCGCACTTGATGTCGAGACAGTATGAAAGTCTGCTCAAGAAGTCTTCGATTTCGAGTGGCTTTGGCATGACCCGTTAACACAGAGGACTTTAGTGATGAAAGTAAGGGCATCAGTCAAGAAGATTTGTCGAAACTGTAAGATTTTTAAACGCAATGGTGTGCTCAGAGTCGATTGCAGCTCTGACCCGCGCCACAAGCAACGGCAGGGATGACTTCGAGCCAAACTTGTTAGGTGAGTTTGACTGAATTTAATTTCGCAAATTTGGGAGTTAAAATTTGGCACGTATAGCAGGGGTAAATTTACCCACACAGAAACATATTCGGATTGCTTTGACCGCAATTTATGGCATTGGTTTATCAACAGCCGAAGCCATTTGCATCGCGGTTCAGATCGAACCTTCAACCAAGGTGCGCGATCTGACAGACGAGGAAGCGGAAAAATTGCGTACCGAGGTCGCCAAGTATCAGATTGAAGGTGACTTGCGGCGTGAAATCGCAATGAACATCAAACGACTGATGGATCTGGGATGTTATCGCGGATTGCGGCATCGGCGAGGCTTGCCGGTCAGAGGTCAACGGACTTCGACCAATGCAAGAACTCGCAAAGGCCCCAGAAAAGCACCCGTTAAGAAAAAATAGGTAAGTGAAAAGTGGCAAAAGGAAAGCAAAGAAAGCGTAAAGCCAAGGAAAAACGCACAGTAAGCGTCGGGGTTGCTCATATTCATGCAACCTTTAACAATACCATCATAACCATCACCGACAAGCAAGGTAATGTCCTTTGCTGGTCTACTGCTGGAAAAATGGATTTTAAAGGATCTCGCAAGAGTACACCATTTGCGGCGCAAATTGCGTCTGAGGATTGTGCCAAAAGCGCTTTGGATATGGGGATGAAATACATCGATGTAGAAGTATGCGGCCCTGGTCCCGGTCGGGATTCCGCAGTGCGGGCGCTGAATGCAGCTGGACTTGAGGTCAGCAATATTACCGATGTCACTCCCATACCGCACAATGGCTGCCGCCCGCCCAAACGGCGCAGACCTTAAAGGAGTTCGTTATGGCTAGATATACAGGACCAACTTGCAAGCTCGCCCGCAGAGAGCAAAGCGATCTTGGCTTGAAGCGACGCGGTGATTTCAAGTCAATCGGTGATAAATGTCGTTTCGACAAATTGCCGGGGCAAAAAGCGGTGTCGCACCGGCCTCGGGTGACGGTTTACGGACGGTTGCTCAGGGAGAAGCAGAAACTTCGACGAACTTATGGTGTCATGGAAAAACAGTTTCGTCGACACTTCAAAGAAGCATCGAGACGTCAAGGTTCGACGGGTGTGAATCTTTTACAGATTCTGGAGTCACGTCTTGACAACGTCGTTTATCGTATGGGGTTCGGAAGTACGAGAGCCGAATCGCGACAATTGGTGAATCATAACGCCATTGTTGTCAACGGTAAACGAGTCAATATTCCATCCTATGAAGTGCAGCCTGGCGATGTGGTACAAATTCGAGAAAAGAGCAAAGCTCAGGAGCGAATCAATGTTTCTTTGGGCATCACCGAACGAGTTGGATTTCCAGCTTGGGTTGATGTTGATGTGGGGAACTGCCGAGGTATCTTCAAGAACCGACCCGAACGCGAACAATTGCCAGACGACATCGATGAGACACTTGTGATTGGATATTACTCCAAGTAAACAGAAATTAATTTTTATTGAGACATAAATGTACGATACAGCACAATTTTTGACGCCACGTAATATCAAAATCGATCAGCAGAGCGTAAAGCGGGCCAAGATTACACTGGACCCGATGGAACGGGGATTTGGACATACGCTGGGCAACGCGTTGCGCCGCATCTTATTATCTTCAATGCCAGGTGCGGCGATTACCGAGGTCAAAATTCAAGGGGCGTTGCACGAATTCACGGTAATTGAAGGGGTGCGCGAGGAAGTCATAGAGATTCTGATGAACCTCAAGAATCTCGCGGTCAAAATGACCGGTCATGAACGTGACGAAGCAACACTCAGATTGAGTAAGACAGGACCTTGCGTTGTAACTGCGGCTGACATCCAGTTGCCACACGACGTCGAGATTATCGATTCCGATCACGTGATTGCGCATTTACTTGCTGATGCACAACTGGATATGGAAATGACGGTCACTCATGGTGTGGGATACCGTCTACTCGATTCAGATGCTTCACCAAAGTCTGTTGAGGAGCGCGAACGAGTGGAACTCGGTGCAATGAAAGTCGATGCATATTACACGCCCATTCGAAAAGTTTCATATTCAGTCGAAAATGCACGAGTGAAACAACGAACAGACTTGGATAAACTGATTTTGCATATCGAGACAAACGGCACGATTGATCCTGGTGAAGCGGTGCGTTTTGCTGCAACGATTCTACATACACAAATTGCGCCATTTGCCAATCTGCAGGAAACGGAAGAAAGTGTTCAAATTGAAGAAGAACCACAATTCGATCCAGTGCTGCTCAAACCGTTGGATGAATTGGACTTGACTGTACGTTCTGCAAATTGTCTGAAAGCTGAGCAAATTCACTATATCGGCGATCTTGTTCAAAAGACAGAAACTGATCTGTTGAAAACACCGAATCTGGGCAAAAAATCGTTGACCGAAATAAAAGACGTTCTGGCGGAACGCAATCTGCAGTTGGGTCAGAATCTCGAAAATTGGCCGCCCATGATGCTACGCCGCGACACGTTGGACCTTGACCGACTCGGAGAGTAAACCGATGCGACACCGAAAATCCGGAAGACATCTGAATCGCACCTCCAGTCATCGCACTGCGATGATGCGGAATATGGCTGCTTCGTTGTTTCGACACGAACAAATCAAAACGACGGTTCCCAAAGCCAAGGAACTGAGGCGATTTGCTGAACCCTTGATCACTTTGGCGAAAGAACCCACTGTCGCAAATCGTCGTTTGGCGTTCGCACGTCTGCGCGACCGGGAAATGGTACAAAAGTTATTTGATACACTCGGCGAACGCTACAAAGACCGTCCAGGTGGCTACACAAGAATTCTCAAATGTGGATTTCGCCCCGGAGATGCTGCGCCAATGGCCTATGTGCAGCTGGTGGATTCTGAGCTGATTTGGGAAGAGAAGTGATGCTGGCCGATAGTAATCGGCCCACGTTCTCAATTGTGTAGTCCTTACCATTGGTTCAACACATTTGAATCAAGGTAATTCAGACATAAGTCTTTGCGACGTTGTTTCACGCAACAGGTCCACATGTAATATCGTACGAGTTGGTGATTTAACTAGATCTGCCAGACATTGATGACCCGGACTTTGACAAGAGTAAAATTGTCGGCCGGATAGAGGGACAGGAGACTCAATGAATTGGAATAGTCAGAAGCCAACACTAATCTCATGATCTTCTTGTGCACTGATTATCGAAGTTCGATTTACACCGGTCAGGTCATTGCAAAGATCGCATCAGTTGCACACCAAACTCCAGTCATCAACCTGATCGATGATTTACCCCAATTTAATCCAAGAGCTTCTTCTTATCTGTTGAACGCACTGGTTGCACACTTACCGGACCTTGGCGTTGTTTTGGCTGTCGTTGATCCCGGTGTCGGCAGTGACCGAGCATCAATTTGTTTCAAGTATCAATCGCGTTGGTTCGTTGGGCCAGATAACGGCATTTTTTCAAGAATCTTGAGTGGTGAGTCTGCGAATGCCGACATATATGAAATTGATGAGGTTCGCTTGGGCGATCATGCAGCCACGTTTCATGGTCGGGATATATTCGCTCCTATTGCAGCTTTATTGTCTACTCAGCAAGAAGTACCGTTAAAGTCTCGTATAGAGAATTCTACGACCGAGTATTACGCTAAACTTTGGCCAGATGATTTGGCTGAAATCATCTATATCGATGGATATGGGAATTGTATTACGGGATTAAACGATCAGTCGGTCAGTCAATCCAGTACCATAATGGTTGGTGACGAAGTCATCACCTATGCTGAAAAGTTTTCAGATGTTGATCGGAACACGGTTTTCTGGTATGCAAATTCGATCGGATTGGTAGAAATCGCCGTCAACCAAGGTAGTGCAAACAGTCGCTACAACTTGAAAATCGGTACGCCAGTTTCAGTCCTTGTACATTGAATGATCATTACAGATGCAATTTAAAACAGATGAAATTCTAGCATTTTGGTTCGCTGACGATCACGCTTTGACGCCAAAGGGATACCTCGCACGGATGGATTTGTGGTTCAAGGTGAATAAAGACTTTGATAATGAAGTTAAACAGCGCTTTGAGTCTCAGATTTCTATCGCGATAGAACTACACGACGGTGATCTCGGTTCGAATCCAAGGGAAAATTTGGCGAGAATTATCGCAACAGACCAGTTTCCTCGTAACATCTATCGAGGTACGTCGAGGGCATTTGCTTATGATCATGTCGCTCTGAAAATGTGTCGTCAGATGATTGATAGTGGAATGCATGAACAGTTGGGATTTGTCGAACGTGTATTTGCCTACATGCCACTTCAGCATGCAGAATCTCTGGAGATTCAACAGTTGTCGACAAAGATGTTCGGTCTTTTGTCAGAAATCGCCGATGATCCAGTTTTTGCACAAGGTGCGCAAGAATCAATTGAATATGCACAACTGCACAAGAACATTATTGAGTCATTTGGCAGATTTCCCCATCGCAATGAAATTTTGGGGCGAACATCAACATCACAGGAAATCACTTATCTTGAATCTGGTGCAGAAACTTTCGGTCAAGTCAAAGCATAAGCATCGGTAACGATTCGAAAACGGGTTTCGGCAATATCGTTGATATCACTGCGTCGCGGTTACACACAGATTCGCATCACATAAACAGAAGGAAGTTCATTATGAGAGAACCAGTCAGAGTAACAGTTACAGGTGCTGCAGGGCAAATAAGCTACAGTCTGCTGTTTCGAATTGCAGCAGGTGAAATGCTTGGCAAAGATCAGCCGGTCATTTTACAGTTGTTAGAAATACCTCCGGCGATGGCAGCGCTGAACGGAGTCGTCATGGAACTTGAGGATTGTGCATTCACGACACTTGCAGACGTTGTTACCACGGACGATGCGGAAACTGCGTTTGGAGATGCAGATTTTGTTCTCATGGTTGGTGCCAGACCCAGAGGCCCTGGGATGGAACGCAAAGATCTGCTGGAAGCGAATGCCCGGATCTTCACAGAACAGGGTTCAGTTTTAGATCAAGCTGCCAATCGGGATGTACGAGTGCTGGTGGTCGGTAATCCTGCCAATACGAATGCATTGATTACCGCGAGTCGCTTACGGCGTTTGGATAAGAATCAAATTACCGCCATGACACGACTCGATCACAATCGCGCCATTAGCCAAATCGCGGCCCGTACGGGACAACCGGCTGCAACGGTAAAACGTGTCATCATTTGGGGCAATCACTCTGCAACGCAATACCCCGATGTCCATCATGCGATCGTCAACGGCATGCCGGTACTTGATGCGGTTGACCGCGAATGGGTCGAAGCACAGTTCATTCCTATGGTACAAAAGCGCGGGGCACAGGTAATTGCCGCGCGTGGACTTTCCAGTGCCGCTTCGGCTGGCTCTTCTGCAATGGATCACGTCAGAACCTGGATGCAGGGAACGGACAATGGCGATTGGACCAGCATGGCAATTGTCAGCGATGGCTCCTACGGAATTACAGAGGGATTGTTTTACTCCTTTCCAGTAAGCTGCGCAAGTGGTGGCTATACAATCGTCCAAGACCTGGCAATTAATGAATTCAGTCGGGAACGAATGCAAATCACAGAGCAGGAATTGATTGAAGAGCGCGATACCATTCGAGACTTACTCTAAACCATTTGATTGTTCGGTCATTATTCCGGTTCATAATCGGAAAACTACGGTACTGCGCGCAATTGAGTCTGTCACCCACCAAACCGCTCCACTTAGGGAGATAATCGTTATTGATGATGGCTCGACTGACGGCGTCGGTGATTTACTCAGGTCGGAGTATCCAAAAATTAAATTGCTGACTCAACCGAACCTGGGTGTCAGCGCAGCCCGCAATCGGGGCATAGCCGAAAGCCGCGGCGAGTGGCTTGCTTTTTTGGATTCTGATGACGAGTGGCTGCCTGCCAAACTTGAAGTACAGTGGAACTGGCTCAATGCACAGCCGCATATCAAAGTTTGTCATTGCGATGAATTCTGGATTCGGAATGATGTTCGCGTCAATCCCAAGCAAAAGCATCGTAAATCAGGCGGTTGGATATATACACATTGTTTACCACTCTGTGTCATTTCGCCTTCAGCTGTATTGATTCATCGCAGTGTATTTGAAGTTGTCGGGAGATTTGACGAATCGCTGCCTGTGTGTGAAGACTATGACTTGTGGCTGCGGATTACATCTAAATATGAAATCGGTTATGTTGACCAACCGTTGCTGATAAAGTATGGTGGCCACAACGATCAATTATCTAAGGCGTATCCCGCAATGGATCGTTTTCGTATACAAGCACTTATAAAATCTCTTGAACAAAATACTTTGTCCTTTGAACAACGACTGAAAACGCTCAATATGATTGTCCAGAAAATCGAAATTTATTTGATTGGTGCAAAAAAACGCAACAAAACCAGCCAGATTCAAGGTTATCAGGCGATGCTGGAAGCCTACCAAGCGGAATTGAATAGGATCGAAACTTAGTGACCAATCAAAGTGTTAATCTGGTAGTGGCATTAGCAGCAGAGGCGGTACCGCTGATCGAGTGTTTTGAATTGAAGCCATTGGAATCAAGTCGAAACTTCAGAGTTTATGGAAATGAACAATTGCAGCTGGCAGTGAGTGGTATGGGTAAGCAAGCCGCAGAATCTGCTGTTCATTGGCTGCACGCTGATGCGCCTGAAAGTTGCCGAGCCTGGTTGAATATTGGTATCGCCGGACACGGATCGTTGGAAGTCGGTGACTGCTTTCTTGCCAATCGTATTACTGACCATGCTACAGGAAAATCCTGGTATCCAGTCATTACGTTTGCACATGACTGTCGAAGTGAACCGCTTATGACTGTCGAAAAAGTGGAAACTAACTACCCACTACCCGTAGGATACGATATGGAAGCTAGTAGTTATATGCTTGCAGCCAATCGGTATGCTACTGCGGAGATCATCCATAGCTATAAAATCGTTTCTGACAATCCGCAAGTACCTGTTTCGCAAATAACACCAGCCGTGGTTTCTGAACTTGTAAGAAATAAAGCAAATGAAATCAAAAATGTGGTTAATGAACTGGATAGATTGGTTCATCAACTTAAGAAAAGACAATCACTTGACGATGACATAAAACCGTTTTTGGAGCGTTGGAAATTTACGGTGACTCAAAAGCACCAACTAAAGCATCTTCTACAAAAAAACAAAGCACTTGGAAATGAAATAGCCATTGAATCTGAGTCATTGCGTTACTGTCAGAACGCGCGTGTGGTCATAAAGATTTTGCAACAGTTGCTCGACCGACATTGGATGAATTCGGAGGCATCGAATGTATAGCTATATTTATGTCGAATCTGAAGTTATTCAACACCCGCGCACGATTGAAATAATAAAACGTTTTCCAGCAGCGACGACCGTTGAGTGCGATCGTTATACTGAAATTTTCAATCGTAAAGCCCAAGATTTTCGACTGCAGAAGCAACAGCCTGCACTCATTTTGGCGCGTAAGCACAGCGGACACGTTCAGGTTGCTCCACCTGGCTATGGTGTCGGCAGTCAACACAATTACTATTTCTCCCCGATGTTGAACTGTCTTTACGATTGCCGATACTGCTTCTTGCAGGGAATGTACCGCTCCGCCAATCACGTGATCTTTGTCAACTACGAAGATTTTTCTCAGGGAATTCAAACGGAAGCTGCCAAGTTTACCAACGATGAACAGGTTTGGTTTTTCTCTGGCTATGACTGCGATAGCTTGGCGTTGGAACCGGTTGCAGGAATGGCGCAATATTTTTTGGATACTTTCGAACACAGTGCTAATGCCTGGCTGGAACTACGAACCAAGAGCACCCAAATTCGTTCGTTGATGGGTCGCAATCCAATTCGGAACGTTGTTTGTGCATTTAGTTTCACACCGAAGGAAGTATCCAACCGCATTGAGCTGCGAGTGCCTGGTGTTGAAAAGCGCTTGGCAGCGATGCTGCGCCTGCAGGAACAAGGTTGGACAGTGGGACTCAGATTCGACCCGTTAATCTTTGTGACTGATTATCGGCAACACTATCAGGAGTTATTTGAGGCGATTTTTTCGACATTGGATTCTCGGTTGATTCATTCCGTCAGTATCGGCGTATTTCGCCTACCGAGGGACTTTTACAAAGTAATGACGCGACTTTACCCCGATGATGCCTTCCTTGCACAAGCTTTTATTCAGCGAGACGGACAGATCTCATATCCAGCGCAGTTGGAATTCGAGATAAAAAACTGGTGTTTGACACAACTGAAAAAATACATCGATGACGAAAAAATCTTTCTTGCTGAGCTCACCAAATCCAGTGATTTATCGGAACTTGAGCACGCTCGGATCGCAGAGTCGACACCGATGACAATGGTACCCAGTTAGTCTCAAGCGTTTTTGTTTGTTTGTAACATTCATCAATTTGAGTTGGAAATCAACTGAGAATGAGTCCGCAATTTGAGATAATTGCATCTGTGATGAGTCCCCATTATTCAAGGTTTTTAACCTTCACTGATTAACCGATAAGACGAACGATTTATGCTGAATATAGGAATATCAGGTGCAGCAGGCCGAATGGGCAAGACATTGGTGCAGGCAGTACACGCCACGGCAGGTGTTGAGCTGTCTTTGGCAGTTGAGCATGCCGAGAGCGCCTCAATCGGACAAGACGCAGGTGCCTGTGCTGGAATAGAGGTTTTGTCGATTCCAATTTCCGATCAATTGTCGAATGATCTGTTTGATGTATTGATTGAATTCACGCTTCCTGAATCGACGATGGCGCATGTTGAACAGTGTGTTGAAGCTCAAAAGCCGATTGTTATCGGCACGACTGGGTTGTCAGATAGTCAGCTATTGAAACTTGAGGAATCATCACGGTCCATTCCGATCGTATTTGCACCGAATATGAGTGTTGGCGTTAATGTTTGTCTCAAATTACTGGAAATGGCAGCACATGCTTTTGGAGAATCGGTCGATGTCGAAGTAGTCGAGGCACATCATCGCGCCAAAATTGACGCGCCTTCAGGCACTGCGCTAAAAATGGGGGAGGTGGTTGCTGACGCATTGGGACGTTCGCTCACCGAAGACGGTGTGTTTGCGAGGCACGGTAGAACTGGGGCGAGACAAAGATCGACAATCGGGTTTTCAACCATTCGCGGTGGTGATATCGTTGGTGATCACACCGTGATGTTTATTGGTGAGGGTGAGCGGGTTGAAATTACACACCGCTCAAACAGTCGCATGACTTATGCATCGGGTGCAGTACGAGCAGCGCAATGGGTGGTCGATCAACCGCCCGGATTGTATGGGATGTTAGATATTCTGAGTTTGGATTAATGCACAGAGACTCACCAATTAACAACCAAATTGTGGAATGTTCACAATCATACTAACCAGTCTTGCTACGGGTATTCCTGTATGGAATACCTGTTAAGCATTGGGCTTCTCTCCTCATTGGAAATGATCTCGATTGGCTGAGCGCGCTATTTTAGCACTCGAAAACGGAAGCATTTTCAGTGGGTTTGCTTTTGGCTACACTGCTGATGCCGTGGGTGAAGTGATCTTTAACACTGCTATCACCGGTTATCAGGAGATTGTTACCGATCCATCTTACGCCAGACAAATCGTTACGCTGACGCAGCCACAGATCGGCAACGTTGGTACCAACAGGCTCGATGTTGAGGCTGACCAGACGCATGCTGCTGCTTTGGTTGTCAAGAGTCTTCCGCGCAGGGTCAGTAACTGGCGATCGCAGATGTCCCTTGACGAGTTTCTGTGCCAGCAGAAGCTCGTTGGAATTTATGGAATCGATACCCGACGCTTGACTCGGATGCTGCGCACACAAGGTGCACTGAACGGTTGTGTCATACATGGTGGAGAAAGCGTTGTCGAGACAGCCATCAAGAAGGCAAAGGGATTCGCTGGCTTAAAGGGCATGGACTTGGCACGCGTCGTTTCGACGAAAGCCGCTTATACGTGGGATGCCGGTTCACATCACATTTTTTCTACCGAATCAGAATCTCCCGCGCACGACCGGCCCTTGAAGGTTATTGCTTATGACTTCGGAATCAAACAAAATATCTTGCGAATGCTCGTCGATCGCGGTTGTTCGGTTACGGTGGTCCCCGCGCAAACTGACTTCGCCACTCTGGATAAAGATAGTGACGGCTTTTTTCTTTCCAACGGGCCAGGGGACCCAGAACCCTGCAGTTACGCAATCGAAGCCATTCGGGCGATGATGACCAGCGGCGTTCCTATTTTTGGAATTTGTCTGGGTCATCAATTATTTGGGCTCGCGGCAGGTGCGCGTACCACGAAAATGAAATTCGGTCATCACGGTGCCAACCATCCGGTTCGAGACTTATCAACTGGAGAAATTATGATCACCAGTCAGAATCACGGCTTCGCGGTGGCTGATGAAAATCTTCCAGAAGACTTAGTCGTTACTCACCGCTCACTTTTCGATGGAACGATCCAGGGATTGCAGCATGCGCGATTACCAGCTTTTTCGTTTCAAGGACATCCTGAAGCGAGCCCTGGTCCGCATGATTGTGGTGCGCAATTTTTTGACCGTTTCATCGACTTGATGCACCAATACAAAACCAAATCACAGGTTTAGGAATGCCAAAAAGAACCGACATCGAGAGTATTCTGATTATTGGTGCTGGACCGATTATCGTTGGCCAAGCCTGTGAATTCGATTACTCCGGGGTTCAAGCCTGTCGCGCATTAGCTAAAGAAGGCTACCGAGTGATCCTGGTCAATTCGAACCCAGCGACGATCATGACCGATCCGGAGTTTGCCGACTCAACTTATATCGAACCGATACGATGGCAATCGGTTGCCGAAATTATTCGTAAGGAAAGACCCGATGCAATTTTGCCAACCATGGGAGGTCAAACGGGTCTAAATTGCGCACTGGATCTTGTCCGCCATGGAGTACTCAAAGAATACGGCGTTGAATTGATTGGTGCGACCAAGGAGTCAATCGATAAAGCAGAGGATCGGGAAAAGTTTCGCGCATGTATGGATAAAATCGGGTTGGAATCGGTGCGTGGCTCATTGGCCCACAGCATGGAAGAAGCCTATCAAATTCTGGATGGTATTGGTTTTCCTGCAATCATACGACCCTCATTCACTTTGGGTGGAACCGGTGGCGGGATAGCGTATAACCGGGACGAATTTACCCAAATTTGTACACGTGGTTTGAATGCTTCACCAACCAGCGAACTGTTGATCGAAGAGAGCATCGCAGGTTGGAAGGAGTTCGAAATGGAAGTCGTACGAGATCATCGCGATAACTGCATCATCGTTTGTTCGATTGAGAATTTCGATGCTATGGGAGTTCACACGGGGGACTCAATAACGATTGCACCAGCCCAGACCTTAACCGACAAAGAGTATCAGCGAATGCGAGACGCCAGCATTGCGATAATGCGTATCATCGGCGTTGACACTGGTGGGTCTAATGTCCAGTTTGCGATTCATCCGCAAAACGGCAGAATGGTTGTCATTGAGATGAATCCGCGGGTATCGCGTTCTTCAGCTTTGGCGTCCAAGGCGACCGGTTTTCCGATTGCAAAAGTCGCCGCCAGGCTGGCAGTTGGCTATACCTTGGATGAGTTACAGAACGATATAACAGGCGGTGCTACACCTGCCTCTTTCGAACCTTCGATTGACTACATCGTGACCAAAATACCGCGCTTCGACTTTCAAAAATTTCCATATTCCGACACCACGCTTACGACTCAAATGAAGTCAGTAGGCGAGGTGATGGCGATTGGTCGAACATTCCAGGAATCTTTGCAAAAAGCCATACGTGGACTCGAAATTGGGAGTTTCGGATTTGAATCTAAGCTGGATTTGAAACACATGCGAAAAAGTGATTTGGAAGATTATTTCAGACCACGCCTCAGAATACCAGGTGCTGAGCGTTTGTGGCACATCGCAGATGCATTCAGGGGTGGTTTAAGTATCGATAACGTTTATGCCATGACGGGAATAGATCCTTGGTTTTTGGCTGAAATCGAAGACCTGATTCACACTGAATCGACGATTCGAATGAGTCGCGAGCATCAAAATTATTCCGAATTACGTACCTGGAAGCAGAAGGGATTTTCGGACCTTAGAATTGCAAATTTGCTAGAGACGGACGAGCGTTTTGTACGTCAACTTCGAGAAGCGCGCAAAATTCATCCGGTTTACAAGCGTGTGGACTCATGCGCAGGCGAATTTGATACGCCAACCGCTTATATGTACTCGACTTACGATGAAGAATGTGAATCTGAGCCCACTCAAGCACGTAAGATCGTTGTACTGGGTGGGGGACCGAATCGAATAGGACAGGGAATTGAGTTCGATTACTGCTGTGTGCATGCCGCAATGGCACTTAAGGAGGATGGTTTTGAAACCATCATGGTCAACTGTAACCCGGAGACGGTGTCGACCGACTATGATGTTTCCGACCGACTGTATTTTGAACCGCTTACGATTGAAGATGTGCTGGAGATTTGTCGTATCGAACAGCCCAATGGTGTGATTGTTCAATATGGTGGACAGACGCCGTTGAAACTGTCGCGTGAGTTAACTGCTGAGAATATCCCTATTGTTGGGACCACCGCCGAGTCAATCCATCAGGCGGAGGATCGCAAGTACTTCCAATCATTGCTCAAAGAGTTGCAATTACAGCAACCACCAAATGCCACGGCTGTCAGTGTGGAAGACGCCTTAAGTGCAGCGCAAGATATCGGTTACCCTCTGGTGGTTCGTCCATCGTATGTCTTGGGGGGTCGAGCGATGGAAATCGTGAGGGATGAATCACAGCTGAGCCGGTATATGGCTGCCGCGATCGATGTTTCTCACAACTCACCGGTGTTACTAGATCAATTCCTGAGCGATGCCATCGAGGTTGATGTCGATGCGATATGTGATGGCCGTGATGTTTGGATTGGTGGCATCATGCAGCACATCGAACTTGCTGGTGTTCACTCGGGTGATTCATCGTGCTCGCTGCCACCCTACAACTTGACTGAAGAAATTCAAAATCAGATTCGACAGCAAACCCGCCAATTGGCCTATGCCTTGAACGTGGTTGGATTGGTGAACATTCAGTTTGCTGTTAAGGGTGAAGCGATCTATATATTGGAAGTCAATCCAAGAGCATCAAGAACTGTACCTTTTGTTTCCAAAGCTACTTCGCTGCCTTTAGCCAAAATTGGAGCACGCTGTATGCTGGGACAATCGTTACGGAAACAAGGGATTACCCAAGAGGTCATCCCGACTTTTTACAGCGTTAAAGAGGCGGTTTTTCCTTTCGAAAAATTTCCAGGTGCCGAGCCTTTGCTCGGTCCGGAAATGAAGAGTACCGGTGAGGTGATGGGAATTGGGCAGACTTTTGGTGAGGCTTACTGGAAAGCTTTTCATGCGACCGGTTTTTCGATATCTGATACGGGCAATGCGTTGCTGAGTGTATCGGGTGACGATCAAAAAGGTATCTTAGAGGTGGGTCGCGCGTTGCAGCAAAGAGGTTATAAATTGTACGGTACGCAGGGGACTGCGGAACGATTGCGCAAGCATGGTATTGAAATCGAACGTGTCAACAAAGTTCGAGAAGGACGGCCGCACGTCGTGGATATGCTAAAAAATGGTGAGATTGATTTGATTGTCAATGTGCCTCGTAAGCGAACAAGTCTGGCCGATTCAGAGACCATATTAAAAGAAGCGCTCAAACGAAAGGTAGCATATTTCACAACCATTTCTGCAGCCAAAGCGATCTGTGCAGCATTCAGCGATTCATCGAAACTGACCACACCTTATCGGCTACAGGCGTTACATAAAGACTTGCCGCGTCCCAACCAGAAGAGCAGTTAAGTCATCCGTTTACAACCCTGTATTGCGTCTTAGCCAGGTTAGTTGCTTGACGAGTGCATTCGTGCGATGAATTGCACATTGCGGATGCATACAGTGATCAGCGGTGGGCTCGATTCGTTGATTTGACTGGCCCGTTCGCATTGCTCTCAAATAATTTCCAGAAAATGACAGTTCAGCAGCTTGATTGCAATCGTCGCGTAAACTGCGAAGATCACAGGATAGGGTAGGAGGGTTATAGTGCTCGGTAAACGGCCGAGTTAGGAAGGCTGAATAAATTTCCCTGTACCAGTGTAAATGGTACAGGGAAATTTTGAAGGTACAGATTATTCTCGATTGAAGAGTCCGAGAATCTGAATCAGGCTCAGGAACAGATTGTAAATGCTGATGAACAATGTTACCGTTGCCATAATATAGTTTGTTTCCCCACCATGAATAATTTCGCTGGTTTGGTAGAGAATCAGCCCCGACATCAAGAGAATGAACATACCGGACACGGCAATAGAAAGTATTGGCAAACTAAAGAATATTGCTGCCAGAGACAAAATGAACGCCGCAAGAATGCCTGCAAACAGCATGCCGCCAATAAAAGCAAAATTCTTCCGCGTGATCAAGGCATACGCAGACAATCCAAAGAAGATCAAGCCGGTTCCACCAAAGGCAGTCATTACGACTTGGTCGCCATTGGGTATGACGGTCAGGTAATAGCCGATTATCGGGCCCAGGGTGAGTCCCATAAATCCAGTCAAGGCGAACACGAATACCAGCCCCAATCCTGAATTTCTAAAAGCCGAGGTTAGAAACAGTAGACCAAAATAACCGACTAAAGTAAAAATCAGTCCGGGGTGGGGCCATTGAAAGACCACCGACATTGCGGCTACAGACGCGCAAAAAAGCAGCGTCATTGACAACAGTATGTAGGTGTTCCTCAGAACTCGGTTGACTTCAATACTACTGGTTGTTCGTGAAAGTACTTGGGTATTCAGTCTCATTAGACATAACCTCTGAATTGAAATGACATGATGTTATTTTAAGCGTATCGGAGAAAAACTGCAATCAGCAAATGAGGCCTTTTCGAAGGTTGTAATGTATTGATGTTTCGCGCGAAAGCCGAGACTTGAAAAAACGCTTACCCCAAAATATCGCCCCTAATCGGCCTTTTTTGGCACTTTGAGGCCAAAATCCCGAATTTCTACCCCACTGCCTGGGTGTTTCCAATGCGTCTCTATAGCGTCCTGGGATAATCCGGATATTCTCGTCTATCATTATGATTTGATTGATTATTAGTGCCACAATCCAGTCTCTGTGAAGTATAATTGCAACAATAGCAAAACCACAAAATACAACAGGCTGAACCATGGCACCAAGCATCAATTATGACTTATTTTGGAAGGACTACCTCGATTGTTCTGAGCTGCAACGACTCGAGGGAATCTTCAACCAGCTTGAGCTTTCGCCACTGGTTGAAGCCATTTTAAGGGAACGAAGATTCACCGGCCGTTGCGACTGGCCCGTCGTGGCAATGCTGCGCGCACTAATCGCCATGAGTGTCCTGCAGCATCGCAGCACTGAATCGTTCCGGTGCGAACTGATGCGCAATCCCACCTTGATGACCACACTGGGATTTGAATTGAAAGCCAACCCCGACGGCGGTGATCACCTCAATCAGTTTTTACCCTACCGGGTCCCCTCAGCAGCGGCCTTTAGCCGGTTTCGCGCAACCATCATGAAAGTTGAAGATCAACACGGTTATTTGTATCAACAGTTCGAACAACTGCGCGACAGTTTTGCTGAAGTGTGCCCTGACTTCGGTGAACGCACTGGCTTTGACGGGAAATCCATCGAATCTCACTCCACGGGCCGTAAGGACTGCCTTGATCCTGACACCGGTGAGCAGCGCACCTCCGACCCGGATGCCGCCTGGGGCTGCCACCGCCAGTACACCACCGATGCCACCGGAAAGGAGAAAGTCATTGAGAAGCGTTGGTATGGTTACTCATTGGGCATTTTGGGTGATGTTAATTATGAATTGCCGATTGATTTCAAGCTGGTGCCCGCCAACCAGAGCGAACATCCGCTGTGTGATGCACTGGTGAGTGAGTTCATTGACTCGCAGTTGGGTACGCGGTGCAAGAGTTTTGTTGCCGACCGCGGTCTTGACAGCGATAAGCTGCGCAAGAAGTTGCACGAACAAGATATTTTACCGGTGATTGACACGCGCAATCTGTGGCAGGAAGTCAATCTCGATCCTGAGCAGCTCAAGGTACCGACCCGGCCGTTGGATGCTCAGGTGTATGACACGATGCTGCGCACTGAGTGCGGTGATCTATATTGTCGTTGTCCCCAGACCAGTGAGATTCGACTGATGCATTATCAGGGTTATGAGAGTAAAAGAGGCACCCTGAAGTGGCAGTGTCCGGCATCGGTGTCTGATTTTGAGTGTGCCGGTCGGGAGGACTGTCATTACCTGGGTAAGGTAAAAGCCGGCGCCAAGGCCAGAGTGGTGCGGACCAAAGTGAATGCCGACAACCTGCGGCAGCACCCGGTGCTACCCCCTGCAACGAAGAAGTGGAACCGGCTGTACCACCAAAGAAGCGCAATGGAGCGAATCAACTCCAGAGTGGCCGATAGTTTCATGCTGCACAGTCACTACCTGCGCGGCAAAAAATCGCTGGGGCTTAAGGTAACGATCTCAATGGTCGTCATGATGGCGGCCGCGAATTTTGCCATGCAGCTGAACAAACCCGACGAGGTTCGCTCGCTGGTCTTATCGTTGGCAGCCTGACCTGGCGCCTGGACGGGGCGTTTCATTCCAAATGCCAGATATTCACAAGGTTGAAGGATTCGACGCGGATGAATTTCGGTGTTATCTTACACTGGCCGAGATTATTCAGGCTGGTGGTGCTCAATGTGCTCAATTCACACACAGGTGGAGTGGATTGCGGGATAATTGACTCCATTGGAGGTCAAACTTGGTTACGCAGAGCGTACGAATTGGCCGCCAACGAAAAGGCCTCCAAATGAAACATCTTATCAAAATATGTAGAGATAAAACATAATATTTCAACCTTGGTGCTTTTCGGAGGCACAGATGATTCGTGAAAAATTGGACCACTGAATTGGCAGTCCTTGATACGCAGCAGACAATTAAAATTAGCAAATCGAATCAGGGGCGGCCGACGTTGGTGAGCATCACTATTGATTACAGTATTTACAGCCTACTGTACGTCGAAAATACTAAGGTTTGGAGAGGTGGCTGAGTGGACGAAAGCGGCGGTCTTGAAAACCGTTGGGGGGTGACCTCCCGGGGGTTCGAATCCCTCCCTCTCCGCCAAAACTTTGAATATAAAGGATTAAGTTCATAAATTCCGGTCATGTTATCCGATTGACATAGAATGGTGTTTCAGTTGAAGTTTCACTATGGTTTAATCAAAGTGAACCAACCAGAGATTCTATTGGCTACAGATGAGCGTAATCGAATATTCTGACACCAAGGCGGTTTTGAAGTCAGTGATAGGGTTTTGAGGCTGCCAAATGTGTAATTTGGCTGAAACACGCATTTGATCAAGTAGCCGCTATGATTGATTACAGTAATATTCAGTTATCTCTTAAACGTCTTGAGGAGCAGCACGAGAATTACCGGAATCTTGACACCGAATTACCAGAGTTGATTTGCGATGGTGTGAAAGAGTCCGTCATTCAACGTTTTGAGACCTGTTATGACTGCTTATGGAAAGTGCTTAAGAGGTATCTTATCGAGGTACTCGGAATTGCTGATCCCCCCAATAGTCCCAAACCTGTTTTGAGGCTTGCCAATGAAAACAACATGACCCCGTTATCGCTGGAACGGTGGCTTCAATATTCGGAAGCGCGAATTTCAACTGCACATGACTACGATGGAGAAAAGGCTACAGCTTGTGTGGAATTGATGCCTGACTTCATTAACGATGCCATTGATCTCTACCAGAGAATGACTACGGAGATATGGGAGTAAGTACTTCCATAGACGTTTCAACCGAGCAGTATGAAACGATCCTAAAGTTGCTACGGCAATATCTTCCGAAGACCAGCGCTTGGGTGTATGGATCACGCGCAAAGTGGACTTCTAGGCCGCATTCAGACTTGGATATTGTGGTCTTTACTGAACCCGGGCAATATTCCCGGGTTGGAGAATTACGTGAAGCTTTTGATGAGAGCAATTTGCCATTCAGGGTGGATCTGTTCGTTTGGGATGAAGTCTCAGAATCATTTCGCAATGAAATTATGAGACACCATGTGAAATTACTCGAGTGCTTGAGTGTTGAAGAGACTAAATTCTGATTTGACGGCAATAATTCCGTCTTCTGTATAAGATTTTCCAGTGTGCAGTCAAATATTAAGCCGCCTCTGCCACCGCGCTTCCAAGCCCAACGATGTAGAATCAGATAAAACTAGCGGTTAAATCCGGAACGATGCGTCCAGCCAGTCATTCTTTGTTCCAAACCCGCCATAATCGCATACATTCCAATGCCTTCTACCGCCAGCGCGATCAAGCAGGCGAAACCCAGTGGTACTTCAAATTTGGCTTGCGCAGTGAGCATCATATGGCCGATATCATTGGTGCTGATGAGTGGGCATCCAGACTGTCGATGTAGGCGTTTTCCCGTTCGCCATGCATTCGAAAAGAGAACTTGCAGGTTGCCGCGAATCAGTTAACTTTACCAGTTTGATCAGAGGATTTTTCAACGCTGAATCAGGGACTTTAAGCGATTGATTACAAACAGTTCAGGTTCAAAGTATTGACAACTTTCGGTCGGTACTTTTGTGTTGTACGCCACTCCATGAAATTGGTATGGTATCTGGATTGAGATCTCGCACTTCTTCATCAGTCAAAGGGGTATTATTGATGGGTCGGTTTCCAATTTCATTGAAAAGTCCAACGGTTTTAATGAGATCTTCTGTCCAGGACAGTTGGTCTGGAGCGATGACCGATATTAGTCACCAATGATTGAGCAGACTTGGTTTCGCTGACTGCGTGTCGGTGATTTCCAGAATTTGAAATCTTTATCGAGCTGCTGAACAATTTTCTTGTATAGACTCTCCTGTTTGTTGGTGACTGTGGTCAGCCGTCCAACCGCATCAGTCATGCCTCGGTCCATTACCTCCACTGTATCGATGAGGCCATCCAACTCATTGATCATCTTAACCGAAGTCTTACACTCAGCCACATTGCCGGCAAAGGTGCGGCTATTTACGACAAACTGACTGACGTTGGCCACCACAGTCGGGGGTAACAGCGCACAGTCTCTGTGGATTTGGTTCGAACAGTCCCAGTTGGCCTCCGGTATCCGGTGCACTTGCAAACAACGTTCTTAAATTCTGTAAGTAACGACTGAATCTCCCCACTATGTAGTGGGCAACATAGTGGGGACTATCTCGCCAACCGAACTATGTAGCGTAGTTTATTAACATCCTAATTTAATTGTAAAAAATCAAATCGATGACGACATAGTATAGGCTTCAATCACAGCCCATTTATGGGCAGGAGCTATATTATGAGTAATCGGAATTATGATCAAATTACGTTTCGACGGCCAGCAATTGGACCGTTCGCTTCACATTTGTCCCAATTTGCTGAGGTATTACGCGCACAACAGTATGCACCGGTAACTGTTTATTGCATATCGCGTCACGTTGCCCGATTCAGCGAATGGTTGGCAGAGCAGCAAATTGGACTCGACACATTTTCGGAAGAACAGACCGAACGCTATTTGGAAACCAAGAAAGGCATCGTGCGAACGCATGCACGCAATGCGATTGGGCATTTATCCATCTATTTACAATCGGAAGGACTTCCAGCTTTGACTTGCACAGTTCAAGTCTTGTCATCGGTGGACCATTGTGTTGCGCAGTATGCGCAGTATTTGCGAGTACAAAGGAATCTGGCCGGAGGCACCATTCGGTGTTATCGCGCAGTCGTTCGAGAATTCCTCCATTATCAATTTGGCAATGAAGCTGTGGATTTTGATTCATTATGCACCGAAGGCGTGATTAGTTATTTGCGTCATAAAGCCAAACTGTTGAATCAAGTTGCAAGCGTACAAGCTATTGCCGTTGCATTACGTTCGTTTCTGCGCTATGTGAATCGTCAAACCGGAAAACTGACTGAAACAATCTCTCAAGTACCTTCGGTGGCGGGCTGGTCACAGCAATCGTTGCCGCGCGCAATGGCATCCGAACAGGTGGAAAAGCTATTGGACAGCGTTGACTGCACTACGGCGACCGGAAAGCGAGACTACGCAATCATTTTGTTGCTCGCACGGTTGGGATTACGTGCTTGCGAGGTGGCATTCTTGACACTTGATGATATTGACTGGAGCACTTCAACGCTGACCGTAACGTTAAAAAGTGGGCGTCAAAGTCGCTATCCGTTAACCCAACAAATCGGTGATTCGATGGTTGATTATCTGCAAAATGCGCGTCCGAAAAGTCACAGCCGACGCGTGTTTTTGCGTGTCAATGCGCCATTCGACGGATTTAAAACTTCAGTCGGTGTTTGCAGCCTGGTCAGTCGTCAAATCCAGCGCGCTGGCATCGATGCGCCAACCCGCGGGAGCCATCAATTACGACATGCGGTTGCCACCACAATGTTGAGCCAAGGTGCCTCACTGGAACAGATTGGAAACTTGCTCAGCCACCGCGACCTTGAGAGCACGCATATTTACACCAAGGTCGATATTGATGCACTGCGTGGTTTGACACTGCGGTGGCCGGGAGTAAGCTGATGAATACAATGAAACAGGCGGTTCACGATTACGTGAACCTCAGACGTAGCCTCGGATTTAAACTGTCTGATGCAGAACGGTATTTGACGCAATTTGTCATGTATCTCGAGCAGCACAAGCAATCGTATATCACCGAAGCATGGGCGGTCAAATGGGCGCAGTTGCCGGGCGAAGCAAAGCCTGCTTGGGCGGTTGCCCGTCTTGGCATGGTACGAGAATTTGCGCGTTATCGACAAATTGCTGATCCAAGAACCGAAATTCCTGCTTTCCATGTACTGTCGGCAAAGCGTAGTCGACCGAAACCATATCTGTACACGGAAGAAGAAGTGTGCATCTTGATGCAGAGCGCACAAAATATGCCTTGTCGAACACGACATGATGCATTGCGTCCATGGACCTACTATTGTTTGATTGGATTGCTGTGCGTTACAGGAATGCGGCCCGGTGAGGCCTGCGGACTAAAACTCAAGGATGTCGATTTAAATCGTGCATTGATCACAGTTCATGCGGAAAAATACGATCGTACGCGTCTTGTTCCAATCCATGAGTCGACCTGTACAGCGCTTGAGGAGTATATACAGCGGCGGGCACAATATTGGTGCGGCCACCCAGTGGCCGAACAGTTGTTTGTAACGCGCAACGGCACACGATTATCCAAAGGGCTGGTACAAGACACTTTCCGCGCTTTGACAATCCAGTCTGGTCTGCGCAAAACGCATGATTCCCATGGACCACGTCTGCAAGATTTCAGACACCGCTTCGCAGTCAGAGCTCTGGAGAATTGTTATCGCAGCGATGCCGATCCGGAAAAGATATTGCCCGTGCTTTCGGCCTACCTGGGCCATGTGCGCATTGGCAATACCTACTGGTATCTGGAAAGTAATCCTGGGTTGATGTCACAGGCCATGCGAAAACTCGAACGTCGTTGGGAAGGTGTGTTATGAATCCTCACACCACCCCCAATGAATTGACCGTTCTGATCAAGCAGTACTTTTTTCAACGCCTGACCAACCAACGTCAAGCAAGCCATCATACGGTCAAGTCATATCGCGATACATTTCGACAACTGTTCGATTTTGCAGCCAAATACTTGGGACAGGAACCTTCCAAGTTACTGTTCAATCAGCTTGATGAAACTTTAATCTCAGCGTTTCTTGATGATCTGGAAACTGCCCGTAAGGTCAGTATCCGCACCCGAAATCTGAGATTGACTGCAATTCAGTCGTTTTTCCGCTACGCATTTGAGCAGACGTTCCCCGAACATTCAGTACAAATTCAAAAAGTGCTGGCTATTCCGGCCAAACGTTTTGTGCACAAACAAATTGGCTTTCTTCGCCGGGAAGAGGTGGTCGCGTTGCTGAACGCTCCCGTGCGCAGTACGTGGATTGGGCGGCGCGATCACGCCTTTATTCTCACGGCAGTACAAACTGGGCTTCGGGTATCGGAGATGACCGCACTGAAGCGCGAAGATGTCATTTTGGGTGAAAGTTCTCACTTGCGGGTTTTCGGTAAAGGACGTAAGCAACGTTGTACACCGCTGGCAAAATCCACTCGTTCAGTGCTGACCCGCTGGATGCGGGAACCGGACCGTGGAAACTCTAAGCAATTGTTTCCAAATTTTCGCGGTGACTCGTTAACGATCCACGGTGTTCAGTACATGTTGAAAAAACATCAAAAAAAGGCAGCCATACAATGCCCTACACTCGCAATTAAACAACTCAGCGTCCACCTATTGCGGCACACCGCGGCAATGGAGTTGTTGCAAGGTGGCGTAGACCGGTCAACCATTGCATTGTGGTTAGGGCACGAGCATGTTGAAACTACTCAGATCTACGTAGAAGCGACGATGGAGATGAAAATTCAGGCACTCGCCAAAGTGACGCCACTTTCGCAAAAACCAACGCGCTTTACCGCAGATGATCAACTGATGAAGTTTCTCGACAGCTTGTGAGCGTAGAAATACTATGTAGCGTTGTTCGAAAATTCGTACACTATTATTATTTCTTTTCAACATGATAACGTTGCCTTCAGAAACTACGCTACATAGTTCGGTTGGCGAGATAGTCCCCAATATAAACGGTTGAAATTCCCCAGTTGTGGGAACAAAGGTTTGCCTTCCTGCCTTTTAAAAGGCAGGAAGGCAAAATCGATAATTTTGCTCTATGGTTCGGGTTTTCCACACCTCAACCTAGAACACAACCATGATACTATTGGAAGGCTATTTAATGATTCATGAACTACGACAACAAGGGCTATCGATCAGTAGCATTGCCAGGCAACTGAATCTGGATCGAAAGACAGTACGCAAATATTTACACACCGACTGCACTGACGTTGGCGTCCGTGCTCGGTCACCGTTAGTGGGTAAGTTGGAACCCTACCATAGGTATTTGACTGACCGTATCTCAACGTATCCGACATTGACCGGTACGCGCCTTTTGCGGGAGATTCGCACACTGGGCTATCAAGGTGGCTATTCGATCTTGCTCGATTATCTGCGCACGATACGTCCACCTGTGGAACACTATTTTGAGGTTCGCTTTGAAACGCCACCTGGCCAACAGGCGCAAGTAGACTTTGCCTGTTTCAATGTTCGCTTCAAAGACACCCCGGAGGTGATGAACCGGGTGTGGTTATTTACCATGGTATTGGGACACAGTCGGTATCTATTTGGTGCGTTCTGCAAACGACAGGATATGGCGACCGTGGTACGCATGCATATTGAGGCATTCGAGTACTTCGGTGCGGTGCCAAGGGAATTGCTTTATGATCGGATGAAAACTGCGGTGATTGGCGAAGACCAAGACGGCAACGTGATATACAACCAGACGCTGCGCCAGGTGTTGCAGCACTATGATACCAGTGCGCGGGCCTGCCAGGCGTACCGGCCTCGGACCAAAGGCAAAGTGGAACGCCCCTACAGATATATCCGAGAGGACTTCTTTTTAGGCAGTCAATTCAATAACATTGATCATCTCAATGGTGAGTTTCACAAGTGGCTTGAGGCGGTGGCTAACTGCCGTTTACACCGGACTACCGGTCAGTATGTTGATCAGGCGTTTGCTGCTGAGTTGACGGCCATGACAGCATTGCCGAAACGGCGTTATGAGGCACTGTTGGCTTTGGAAAGAAAGGTCAATAACGAAGGTATGGTGGCCTACGGTGGCAACTACTATTCGGTGCCTGACGGCACCAAGAGCCGTATTTTGGAAGTTCAGGTCAAGCCGCTTGAGTTGCACGTTGTTGACCACGGCAAGGTGATTGCCCGCCATGCGATCAGTGACGGCAAGGGCCTGCGGATCATGGATCCGACACATCGCCAAGTCCAGCCAGTTGAGCCGCTTGAGGAGCTGTCGCAACCCGACAATGCGCTGTGCAGGCCACTTTGTTTTTATGACGCGGTCGGGCAACGACTGGCGGATACCGATGAGCAGGTGCGCGAATGAGTGTTGCAGTATTAGACAATATTCGCCAAACGCTGGTCAGGTTGAAGATGCCGTTTGCGCTGGAGCACTTCTCCTGGGTGGTCAGACAACTCGAAGACGGTCAGCTCAATGCCTTAGAGGCGATGGATGCATTATTGACCGAGGAGTTGACCAATCGCGAGAACCGGCGGATCAAAATGTCGATTAACACGGCAGGGCTGATGCCACCCAAATCTCTTGAGTCGTTTGATTTTGCGTTTCAGCCGTCCCTGGATCGCAACCGTATCGAGGCACTGGCTGGGTTGGATTTTATTGAGCGAAGGCAGGTGGTGCACTTTCTGGGCCCGCCTGGTACCGGTAAAAGTCATTTGGCGACTGCCTTGGGGGTCAATGCCGTCAAAGCTGGCAGGAGTGTTTATCGCACCACACTGACCGATTTGGTCGACACGCTGGCCAAAGCACACCAAAACGGTCAATTGACTGTCAAACTGCGTCAGTTGGGTCGTCCGGCGTTGTTGATCATCGATGAGATCGGTTATTTGCCACTACCGAAAGATGGTGCCAATCTGTTTTTCCAGCTCGTCAGTGCACGCTATGAAAAAGGCGCCATGATTCTGACCTCCAATCGCACTTTCGGTGAATGGGCTGAGGTGTTTGGCGATCCGGTGGTTGCGACAGCTTTGCTGGACCGGTTGTTGCATCATGCGATTGTCATCCAGATCGAAGGGGCCAGCTACCGACTCAAAGCACATGTGGATTTAATTCCGGAAATTGCAGCCAATCCGTTGCTTAAACCGGCGGTCAAGAAAAAGCGCGGCAGGCCCAAGAAAACACCGCAAGTATAGCGCGCTCCTTGGGCTCAAGCGCAAACTGAAATGTTGACACAATTGAATGTCGAACAATTTAAAAATAATAATCTCAGGAGGCTCTGATCTACAATAACGGCTGATCACCGATTCACCCGAAACTGGGGATTTTCAATCGCGACTTTTGGGGATTTTGAGACCGTTACCTACAAATTCACTCAAATGTGGAAAATTTCAACCGATAACAACAAAGATATCAATAATCTCGGTCTGGAAATAAACTCATACGCCGTCCTTGCTGTTTGCTGGCATCCCGCTTCACAAACGAGAGAATATCGACACTAATCCGATTGGTCTCAGTTTGCATTTGATCAATTGGCTACTCTTCTGTTGCGATTGACAGAAACTTTCCTATGGGTGTTTCTCAATTCATTCACCCTCAATATCTTGTCGATCTGTGCCTTTATACGCTCCAAAAAGTGATTGAGAGACACTAACGCCATTTATTTCCCTTCTCGAATGGTGGTGCCTGCTTTGGTTGATTCTGCTTCTCAATAGTGGCTCAATTCAGCCTGCCACACTACTTTCACTCACCTTCCGCCAATTTGGAGTTGAACGATGTAGCAAATTTGCAAAATTTCAGAAAAAAAAACTGTCAGCCGGAGCCCGCTTTTTTTTGATGATTTGAAGGGAAAAAGAACGACGGTTAAGAGCAATAAAGGGATTAATTCAAACAATTAGATAATATATTATGCGTATATTAGAAATATATACATAGTATAAAATATGTATACATCATATATACAAAAAGTATTCATTAAATACACATAAATCCATGAAACTTATGATTAAAATAGAATTCTAAATAATTATTCTCATCAATCCGGGGATAGAAAGTGACAACTGTATCAAATACGTTTACTCCCGAGAGGACAGACAACCGAAGGGGTAAAAAGGATTCAATCCTAGTTGCATTAAAAGTGCTGATTTTCTCAATACCTATATTGATTAATGTACAAGCGAAGGAGGCGCAGGGGAATGGTCAAAATATGGACTCCGAAGTGTCAATTGATTATTCGATTAGTAGGTTTGGTGATTTTGAGGTAACCGAGGTTAATAAAAACAAACGCTATTGGGTGTTGCTTGACGTCGGGGCTGATGCTAATGGAAAAATCGTGGTCAATTTGCATGAAGGTAGAAGTAAACAAGGCAAACTGGACGAAAACTCAGCAGTTTTAGCAAATCGCCAGTTGAATGTAAATGACAAGGACGAGAATGTTGATGGTGACTACCAGATTTGGCATGGTGGAAGTGCGGCTAGCTTGGAGATAAATAAAGGGGTGGTTCAGGGGCGATCAACCAATCCAGATGGAAACGCAGTTGGAATTTTAATTGCAGCTGATGATTTGGTAGAAGGGCGTGAGTACTTTGACATTCAATTCGTCAAAACTGAAGGAAATATCTAATTCCCAAATGATGCTGAGGACCTTTGGCTCAGGGTTTGGATCATAGACAATAGCGATAGGTTAGCTCTAACTGTCGATCCGAACCCCAGTACAGAGCCTATTGAATCCTTCGGCCAGGTGATCGAAGGAAATTCGGTAAAGTTTCGATTTTCGCTTGCACGTCCACTTAAGGCAGGTGAGTATGCCCAAACCTATATTTTCACAGACATCAAGGAATGGGCTGCTGACGGTCCATATGAAGTTGGTCTAAATCAACAAGGAGCTGCAGCAGGTAGCGACGACTTTTCCCTGATTTCAGAAAAAAATCGTCAGCTGATTACATGGACGCAAGGACAGCAGCACCATGACATTCTTATTCCGACAACTGATGACAAAATCGACGAACTAGATGAAGTTTTCGCATTGATCATTCCTTCCAGTGGATCCAGTGGAGTTGATAATTCTGGAATTTCCAGACACACACATCTGGCAAGGAAGCCGGTATTTGCAATTATCGAAGATAACGACCCGACCCCGGTGATTTCAGTAACCTCCCCGACCGTAGCGGAAGGCGACAGTGGGAACACCTCAACGTCCTTCAATATCAGGCTTGATCGCCAGAGTGCGAGAGAAATTACGGTAGATTATGGCTTTGTTGAACGTCCAGACGATGCTACAAGCAAAAAAACAGCCGACCAAAGGGGATCCAAACCAGACTACATTGGATTTCCTGACGGCAAGTTAACCTTTGCACCAGGTGAAATCGAAAAAACTTTAAAGATCAAGATTAAAGGCGATACTGACGATGAGCCGAACGAAAAAATCGTTCTGCGTCTAAAGAATCCAGACAATGCAATCTTTGTAGGCGGTGGAGAAAATCTAGATGGTGTTGGTACTATCGTAGACGACGACGATACGCCCTTAGTAATTACCTTGCGTGCTCCATCTTCAGCTGTACCTGAGGGTGAAGACGCCGTATTTCGCGTCGAACTCAACCGGGCCTGGTCGGAGGATATTAAATTTGAATGGTGGGGCAGTTCTATTTTTCCTGGCGCAAAAGTAGGTGAAGATTTTACTATGGTCGTGAATGAGGACGCTGAATGCACAGATACCCCTGTATGCACTGAAGTCATCAGGAAAGGGGAAACTTCTAAAGAATTGTCCTTGCACATTATTCAAGATTCTCGTGACGAAAACATCGAGGAGTTTTTGGTTTTACTGTTAATTGTCGGGTCAAACGAGAAGTTTAAACTTGTTGGAGATGGACTATATAGAGAAAATGGTGTCAAAGCTATAGGAAAGATACTTGACGGAGCAGCTGTGTCGGTACTTGATGCTGAAATGGTTACTGAAGGTGCTGATGTTGTTTTTCCAGTCAAACTAACCGAGCCCTTGGCCAGGGATGTCACGATTACCTTGAGCACCGAAGATGGAAGTGCGACTGACGGCCTTCCAACTGGAAGCGGTGAAAGCGAAGACTATATAGCCATACGAGCTGAAAAAGTGCCATTCGCAGCAGGCGAAACTGAAAAGACAGTGCGGGTGAAAACTCACCAGGATAAAGTCGATGAAGATCGAGAAACTTTTAGTTTGCTGATTACGGATTCTGACGGAGTAGAAATTGATCAAGCTCGTGGTAGTGCCACTATCCGGGACGATGATGCCCGCCCCCAAATTAATATTACTGACGCGGCAGCGGTTACTGAAGGTGACACTGCAGTTTTTACAGTTTCTTTGTCCAAAGTTTCAGAGCGGCCAGTTTCTGTGCGCTGGCAAACCGCTGACGGAGATGGCGAGCACCCGGCGCGTGCCAAAAATCGAGACTACAAATTCTTCAAGCAGCAGAAACTGACAATTCCTGCCGGAGAACTCAGCGCCAACATCGAAGTTCCTACCTACGATGATGCCGATGCAGAGTTTTCCGAAACCTTCCGGGTATTGCTTTCTCATGCCCCTGACGCAATCCTAAATGATGGTGAAGGTATCGGAACTATTGAAGACGATGATTTGCCGACTGTGTATATCAACAGGATTTCGAGCTGGGAATTTTTGGACGGTGGTGGTGTAGACATAAATAAAAGAGTAGAACTGAAAGGTGGTCGCATTCCCGAAAAATGGGGTCGTGTTTCAAGTATTTTAGTGTTTTTCGATATCAGATTATCCGCACCCGCGCCAAATGACGTCAAAGTAAAACTCAGGATACTTAACGGTAATGAATTTGGGCTTTGGCCTGCCAGTCCTAGAAAGGGTAATCAGGGGGACTATAAGAAACTGGCGGATGTGGAAAAGGAAATTTCCTTTAAGACTGGCGAAATTCAACCAGAACAAATAGTCAGTGTTTTAGTGTATGACGACGACGACATAGAAAACGACGAGGTATTTCGCCTGCAACTGTATCAACCTGATAAGGCAATCATTGATCCTGTTCGAGATACCGGGATGGTGACTATTCTAGACGACGATGGCATCACATATTTGGTGCCACCTGGCCAGCCCACCACAGTCACGGAAGGCGGTAAAGTCACAATCAAGTTAGTGCGCCGTCCCCCAAATATTGACCATATCATGGAAGATTGGCCAGATCGCTATCGAGATCCGACACTGCGTCATCATTTTCGTGTTTGTCTATTCGGTGCCGTGGAGGACCTTTATGAATATCGTGAAAAGGCGGAACCCGGTCTGGCAAATGTGGGAGGCGGATCAATCAAAAAAAACAGTGATGTGTATCTATCCGATTCCACACCTGATGCCGAAGGCAACCATTGCCGAATCCGATCAGATGCGGGTCTTTCGAATTTTGTTACTCTCAAATTCGATAAAACTGAAGGCTCTTGGGAGCAATCGGCAGAGATTACCACAATTGATGATGTTTTAGTCGAGGGCGACGAAACAGTTACTCTCCAGTTTGAAATATTTACTCCGTATAAGAGTAGATCGGTGCGATCCGAACAGTCAGCATTGTTTCGCCACGAAATTACCATTATTGACAATGACGTACACCGTATCCGAGTGGAAGATGCAAATGCAAACGAAGGTGAGACGGTCAACTTCAAAGTTTTTGTTGATGCGAAAGACCCAAAACCCAAGCAAAACGATAAAGCAACGGTTTACTACAGTACAACTGATGTTAGTGCAAAAAATTTCAAAGACTACACTGCCGTCGCCAGTCCCAAACCAATTACTTTGACAGCGCCAGCGAATCTGGCCCATTCCTGGGGTACGATATCCGTTCCGACCACCCAGGACAAAAACTCTGAACCCGATGAAACCTTTACGTTGCAGTTGAGCAGGCCATCCAAAGACTACGACTTGGATAGAACCACCAAAGGTAAAGCTACTGGCACAATCATCGACGATGATATTTTGGAAGTGAGCTTCATTGATACTGTTGTGGATGAGGGTGATAAGGCTGTGGTGATGGCACGTCTGACCCGTGCTATGGAACAGGATGTGTCTGTTACCTGGAGCACTTATGATGATGTTACCAGGAGCACTTATGATAACAAAGCTAAAGCCGGCATTGATTACGTAGCGGCAAAAGGTTCTACATTGACGATAAAGGCTGGAGAAACAACTGGCAAGGTTGAAATATTAACCAAGCAAGACGAAGACGATGAGTTCGATGAAGATTTTATTGTAAAGGTAGACCAAGTAACGCCTGGAAACGTGCATCGCGGTTCTGATGCAGTTGTTGCCATTCGAGACGATGATCCGGGAAGTGTTAAATTTGGCTCTGAAGCTACTAATACAATTGAAGAAAACCAGATTTGGCAGTCCGCAAAACCAACTGTTTCAGGCCAACCATTCGGTGATGTAAACTGGACGATCGACGACGGCGCAGACAAAGCATTGTTCAGCATCAATGCAGATACCGGTCAGTTGACTCTACCAGCACAAAATTATGAAAAACCTGCGGACGCAGATAAGGACAACACATACGAAGTCGTCGTACACGCTGTCGATGAAGACGGCAACCAATATGTTTCAAAATCGCCTGTTAAAGTAAGTGTATCTGATGTAAACACTGTGGAGGTCAATCTCGCAACTCCGGAGCCGGTCATCGAAGGCGAGACGATCAATATTGCAGTAGTGCGCAATGAAGCGGACAAGAGTGTTGATGCGACACTCAAATGGCAGACTATTGAAGACAGTGATGGCAGCAGTCCAGCAGCAGAAACAGACTATTCAGCCACAAGTAATGCACAGAACCTGAGTTTAGCGAACGCCGCGAATACATTGGTGAGTATCGATACTACCAATGATGATATCGATGAGTCCGATGAGACTTTTCGGTTTCGCTTATCCGACCTCAGTGACGGTGTCACTGATGATGCGGTGTTTGTTGACGATGAAGGCAATGTGATTGCCGGACCAATTGAAGTGGTGGTCACTATTACAGACAATGATGAACGTGGTATTACGATTTCAGAAGCTGAAATGATCCTTGAGGAGGAAGATGACACTAAAACCGAAGGTTCAAAGGAAAATGAATCCACATACACTGTTGTCCTCGATAGCGAACCTACCGGAGCTTTAAGCATTTCTATAGCAAGTAATGATCCCACGGTGGCGACAACGAATCCGACAAGTCTTGAATTCAAACCCGGTAATTGGAACGAGCCTCAAACAGTTACGGTGATAGCTGAGGACGATTCTGTGGAAAACGCCGGCAAAAAACGCATGACACTTATCACTCATACATTGAGTGCGGACGATACTGATTATAAAAATGAGACGATTGCTGATGTCAGTGTTATCGTCAATGATAACGATATAGCAAAAGTTGCCGTTTCCGATGCTGAGGCAGTAGATGAAGGAAATGATCCAGCAGTTACCACCAACATGATCTTTAGTGTTTCTTTGGATCGCTTGAGTGATAACGAAGTTACGGTTCCCTTTACGCTTGATGGAACAGCTACTGTAGCTGAGGATTACACCGAGCCTTCCAAATTATCTGTAGTCATTGCTAAGGGCGAGCAAAGTGCGGGAGTTGTTATCCCAATTAAGGGCGACATCATCGATGAGGAAGATGAAACTGTTCTGCTTACACTTGGTGAAGCGCAGAATGCCGAAGTCGATTCCGAAAAATCAGAAGCGAGTGGCACGATTAAAGACGACGACGCTACTCCTGAAGGAATTGCGTTATCAGTTGGCACTAGCTCCGTCGCCGAAAACGCTGATGCGACATCCATTGAGGTAACAGCAACGATTATCGGCAAGACAACCTACAACGCAGACAAAACCATCAACGTATCAGTAGGTGCGGGTAAGAACAGTGCAACACCTGACGTTGATTACAAGGCGGTTGCAGACTTTGCTCTCAATTTAGTTGCTGGCACTTCGAGTGTGACAAAATCTTTTAATCTTGAGCCGCTTGATGATGATTTGGACGAAGAAGATGAGACTATTGGAGTGACTGGAACAGAGGATGGCGGCATCAAGATTACCAGTGTCGACATCACCATCACCGATGACGATATTCGGGGCGTATCTGTGGTGCCGTCGACGCTGACGGTTAAAGAGACAGACGATACACCGAGTGGCACCCCAATTGCACCAATGCCGATGGGAGGGGGTAGCGAGGGAGATGATACATCGAGCCAGAGCGACAAGGCAAACGAGGCGACCTACAAGGTGGTGCTGACCAGTCAACCGACCGACGATGTAACCATTAGTCTGAGCAGCGCACCTGCCAAGACGGTGACACTCAGTCCCGAACAACTTTTGTTCACACCCTCGGATTGGAACCAGGCACAAACGGTGACAGTCACGGCAGTGGATGACAAAGCTCACAATGCCGATAATGCACGCACATCGGCGATCGAACATAAAGTGTATGCGGGTAGTTCGGACTACGCTGGTGTAGAGGCAGAAGACGTGACGGTCAGGGTCGAAGATGATGATGCAGCTCCTGAGGGAATCATGCTGAGTGCCGATACAGTGAGCATTGCTGAGGATGCCGAAGCTGTGATGGTGACGGTTACGGCAAAGGTCAAAGGTGAGACTAGCTATGGTGAAGCGATCACAGTAGAGGTGGAGGTGGGTGCCGAGAATGATAGTGCTGAAGAAGGCACCGACTACGCTGAGGTAAAAGTTTTTGACATTGAGATTGCCGCCGGTGCGACGAGTGGCGAGAACACGTTCACGCTGAATCCCACAGACGATGCGCTGGACGAGGCGACCGAGTCATTAAGTATTACCGGTGAATCGGGCAATCTTGACATCGATGGCACGAAGATCGAGATCACAGACAATGACGATGCACCAACGGTAGCGGTTGGTGATGCCAGTGCGGTTGAAGAGGGCAATGACTCGAATGCAACGACCGACATGACATTTACGGTTACCCTGTCGGCGGCGAGTGGCTTGGATGTGACGGTGCCCTTCACAGTGAGCGGCACGGCGACGGCAGGCACAGATTATGAGGCATTGTCAGCTGCATCGTTGAGCATTGCTGCAGGCAGTACCACAGGCAAGATTGTCATCCAGGTGAAGGGCGACACGGTTGATGAAGCTGATGAGACGGTCATAGTTACGCTTGGCAGCCCGACCAATGCGACGGTATCGAGTACCAAGGGTGACGACAAAGGTGAAGGGACCATCGAAGATGACGATGCGACGCCAACGCTCACGCTGACCTTGGTGCCAGGGACCATTGCCGAGAGCGGTGCAGGCAACTCGACGACAGTCAGTGCAACTCTGTCAGCGATCACCTACGAGACGGTGACCGTCGAGGTGTCGGTACCGCAGGGTGCACCACTTAGCCAGCAGGGCACGACCCTGAGCATTGCCGCCGGCAATACAGGCAGCGCAGGCGTGGTGACGCTCACTGCAGTGGACAACCAGGTTGATGCAGCCAACCAGAGTGTTGCGATAGCTGGCGATGCGTCAGGTGCTGATGTTGCAGATCCGTCCAGTGTATCGCTGACCATCACCGATGATGACACCCGGGGTGTATCGGTTGCGCCGACGGCGCTGACGGTTGCGGAGGCTGACGATACAGACACCGAAGGCAAAGAGAATGTAGCGACCTACACGGTGGAGCTGGACAGTGAGCCGACCGATGATGTAATCATTGATCTGAGTGTACCGGCAGGTGTGGTGACGCTCAGCGCCTCCCAGCTCACCTTCACGCCGTCGGACTGGAACGCGGCGCAGACGGTGACGGTCACGGCAGTAGATGACAGCATAGACAATGCCAATGACAAGCGCACGGCGACCATCAAGCACAAAGTGAAGGCTGGCAGTTCGGACTATGCCACCAGCCTGTCAGTGGCAGATGTGACGGTCACGGTTGAAGATGATGATGCCGCTCCTGATGGTATCACGCTGACGGTTGACAGGAGCACCATTGCCGAGGCTGCAGCCACGGCGACGGTGACGGTTACTGCAAAGGTAAAAGGTACAACAACCTATGGTGAACTTGTCACTGTCGCAGTTAAGGTTGGTAAAGATGATGACACTGCCAAAGAGGGCACTGACTATGCTGAGGTCGAGGCGTTTGACATTGAGATTGCAGCCGGTGCGAGAAGTGGCGAGAACACGTTCACGCTGAATCCCACAGACGATGCGCTGGACGAGGCGACCGAGTCATTAAGTATCACCGGTGAATCGGGCAATCTTGACATCGATGGCACGCAGATCGAGATCACAGACAATGACGCGGCGCCGACGATTACGATCGACTCACCGAGTGTGGCCGAGGGTAACAGCAGTACGGTAGCAATGACTTTTACGGTGACCTTGTCAGCGGCGAGTGGACAGGCGGTGACGGTGAAATATGCTGAGCACACCGGTGGTAGTGCAACGCAGGGCACCGACTACGAGGCACTCAGTGCCGGCACGCTGACATTTGCTGCCGGTGAGACGGAAAAGACCATTGACGTCAAGGTCAAGGGCGATGTACTGGATGAGTCCAATGAGACAGTTGTCATTCGCCTGTCCACTCCAACCAATGCGTCATTCGAAGATGCCACCACCCTGGATGGTACGGGTACCATCAATGATGATGATGTCACTCCGACGGTAGCGGTTGGTGATGCCAGTGCGGTTGAAGAGGGCAATGACTCGAATGCGACGACGGACATGACATTTACGGTCACCCTGTCGGCGGCGAGTGGCTTGGATGTGACGGTGCCCTTCACAGTGAGCGGCACGGCGACGGCAGGCACAGACTATGCGGCGTTGACAGCTACGTCGTTGAGCATTGCTGCAGGCAGTACCACAGGCAAGATTGTCATCCAGGTGAAGGGCGACACGGTTGATGAAGCTGATGAGACGGTCATAGTTACGCTTGGCAGCCCGACCAATGCGACGGTATCGAGTACCAAGGGTGACGACAAAGGTGAAGGGACCATCGAAGATGACGATGCGACGCCAACGCTCACGCTGACCTTGGTGCCAGGGACCATTGCCGAGAGCGGTGCAGGCAACTCGACGACAGTCAGTGCAACTCTGTCAGCGATCACCTACGAGACGGTGACCGTCGAGGTGTCGATACCGCAGGGTGCACCACTTAGCCAGCAGGGCACGACCCTGAGCATTGCCGCCGGCAATACAGGCAGCGCAGGCGTGGTGACGCTCACTGCAGTGGACAACCAGGTTGATGCAGCCAACCAGAGTGTTGCGATAGCTGGCGATGCGTCAGGTGCTGATGTTGCAGATCCGTCCAGTGTATCGCTGACCATCACCGATGATGACACCCGGGGTGTATCGGTTGCGCCGACGGCGCTGACGGTTGCGGAGGCTGACGATACAGACACCGAAGGCAAAGAGAATGTAGCGACCTACACGGTGGAGCTGGACAGTGAGCCGACCGATGATGTAATCATTGATCTGAGTGTACCGGCAGGTGTGGTGACGCTCAGCGCCTCCCAGCTCACCTTCACGCCGTCGGACTGGAACGCGGCGCAGACGGTGACGGTCACGGCAGTAGATGACAGCATAGACAATGCCAATGACAAGCGCACGGCGACCATCAAGCACAAAGTGAAGGCTGGCAGTTCGGACTATGCCACCAGCCTGTCAGTGGCAGATGTGACGGTCACGGTTGAAGATGATGATGCCGCTCCTGATGGTATCACGCTGACGGTTGACAGGAGCACCATTGCCGAGGCTGCAGCCACGGCGACGGTGACGGTTACTGCAAAGGTAAAAGGTACAACAACCTATGGTGAACTTGTCACTGTCGCAGTTAAGGTTGGTAAAGATGATGACACTGCCAAAGAGGGCACTGACTATGCTGAGGTCGAGGCGTTTGACATTGAGATTGCAGCCGGTGCGAGAAGTGGCGAGAACACGTTCACGCTGAATCCCACAGACGATGCGCTGGACGAGGCGACCGAGTCATTAAGTATCACCGGTGAATCGGGCAATCTTGACATCGATGGCACGCAGATCGAGATCACAGACAATGACGCGGCGCCGACGATTACGATCGACTCACCGAGTGTGGCCGAGGGTAACAGCAGTACGGTAGCAATGACTTTTACGGTGACCTTGTCAGCGGCGAGTGGACAGGCGGTGACGGTGAAATATGCTGAGCACACCGGTGGTAGTGCAACGCAGGGCACCGACTACGAGGCACTCAGTGCCGGCACGCTGACATTTGCTGCCGGTGAGACGGAAAAGACCATTGACGTCAAGGTCAAGGGCGATGTACTGGATGAGTCCAATGAGACAGTTGTCATTCGCCTGTCCACTCCAACCAATGCGTCATTCGAAGATGCCACCACCCTGGATGGTACGGGTACCATCAATGATGATGATGTCACTCCGACGGTAGCGGTTGGTGATGCCAGTGCGGTTGAAGAGGGCAATGACTCGAATGCGACGACGGACATGACATTTACGGTCACCCTGTCGGCGGCGAGTGGCTTGGATGTGACGGTGCCCTTCACAGTGAGCGGCACGGCGACGGCAGGCACAGACTATGCGGCGTTGACAGCTACGTCGTTGAGCATTGCTGCAGGCAGTACCACAGGCAAGATTGTCATCCAGGTGAAGGGCGACACGGTTGATGAAGCTGATGAGACGGTCATAGTTACGCTTGGCAGCCCGACCAATGCGACGGTGGCGAGGACCGAGGGTGCCGGTAAAGGTGCAGGCACGATTGAAGATGACGATGCGACGCCGACGGTCACGCTGGCACTGACGAAAGGGACCATTGCCGAGAGTGGTGCAGGCAACTCGACGACAGTCAGTGCAACTCTGTCAGCGGTCACCTACGAGACGGTGACCGTCGAGGTGGCACTGCGACAGGATGCCCCACTTAACCAGCAGGGCACGACCCTGAGCATTGCCGCTGGAAATACGAAAAGCACAGGTGTGGTGACACTTACAGCAGTGGACAACCAGGTTGATGCAGCCAACCAGAGTGTTGCGGTATCCGGTACTGCAACAGGTGCCAGTGTTGGCAGTCCCGATAGTGTGTCGCTGACCATCACTGATGACGACACCCGGGGCGTGACGGTTGCGCCGACGACGCTGACGGTTGCGGAGGCTGACGATACAGCCACCAAGAATACCGATGAACGTAAAGCCAACTACACGGTGGTGCTCGACAGTCAGCCCACCAATAATGTAATCATTAATCTGAGCAGCACGCCGGCCCAGACGGTGACGCTCAGTGCCTCCCAGCTTGAGTTCACGCCATCGAACTGGAATTCGGCGCAGACGGTGACGGTTACAGCGGTAGATGACAGCATCGACAATGCCAATGACGAGCGCACGGCGAGCATCAAGCACAAAGTGAAGGCCGGCAGTTCGGACTATGCCACCAGCATGACAGTGTCGAGCGTAGCGGTCACGGTTGAAGACGATGATGCGGCCCCTGAGGGCATCACCTTGAGCGCTACCCCCAGCAGCATTGCTGAAGATGCGGCCACGGCGACGGTGACGGTCACGGCGACGCTCAATGGCGAGACGACCTTCAATGCGGCCACCACAGTAGCGGTGGAAGTGGGTGCGGACAGCGACAGTGCCGACGAGGGCGTCGACTACGCTGAGGTAGAAAGTTTTGACATTGAGATTGCCGCCGGTGCGACGAGTGGCGAGAACACGTTCACGCTCAATCCCACAGACGATGCGCTGGACGAGGCGACCGAGTCATTGAGCATTAGCGGTAAAGCGGGCGACCTGACCATTGCCCCCGACCAGATAGAGATCACGGACAATGACGCGGCGCCGACGATTACGATCGACTCACCGAGTGTGGCCGAGGGTAACAGCAGTACGGTAGCAATGACTTTTACGGTGACCCTGTCAGCGGCGAGTGGACAGGCGGTGACGGTGAAATATGCTGAGCACACCGGTGGTAGTGCAACGCAGGGCACCGACTACGAGGCACTCAGTGCCGGCACGCTGACATTTGCTGCCGGTGAGACGGAAAAGACCATTGACGTCAAGGTCAAGGGCGATGTACTGGATGAGTCCAATGAGACAGTTGTCATTCGCCTGTCCACTCCAACCAATGCGTCATTCGAAGATGCCACCACCCTGGATGGTACGGGTACCATCAATGATGATGATGCCACGCCAACGGTAGCGGTTGGTGATGCCAGTGCGGTTGAAGAGGGCAATGACTCGAATGCAACGACGGACATGACATTTACGGTCACTCTGTCGGCGGCGAGTGGCTTGGATGTGACGGTGCCATTCACAGTGGGCGGCACGGCGACGGCAGGCACAGACTATGCGGCGTTGACAGCTACGTCGTTGAGCATTGCTGCAGGCAGTACCACAGGCAAGATTGTCATCCAGGTGAAGGGCGACACTCAAGACGAAGCTGATGAGACAGTGATCGTTACACTCGGCAGCCCGACCAATGCGACGGTGGCGAGGACCGAGGGTGCCGGTAAAGGTGCAGGCACGATTGAAGATGATGATGCGACCACAGTTGTACTGTCTGCTCCTGGCGGTGCCATTGCTGAGAACGGTGGCACCAAGACCATCACCGTGACATTGGGACGAGTACTGGAAGGTGCTGAGACTCTGGCAGTGCCCCTGGTCTTCAGTGGTGCTGCGACGTTTGGTGCTGATTACACTTTGGCTGCGCCCAATAGCTCACCAACTGGTGGCGTCAGCTACACCCACCTTACCAGCGCTGACATCTCCAAGAGTGTGCCAACCATCACTTTCAGCGGCATTGACAATGCGGCAAGCACTGCAACGGTGATACTGACTGCAAAGGACGACACCCTGGATGAGGGTGCATCGGAAGCGGTGTCTTTGGCCCTTGGCACGCTGGTTGACGATAAACTTAGCGGTGGTGCAAGCGGTTCTGGAACCGCAAGTTTCGATATTACCGATGACGATGATGTCCCGAGCATCGAGTTAAGTGCATCCCCTGCCACTGTGGGAGAGGCAGCTGATCCGACCAAGATCACTGTTACTGCCACAGTGGGTGGTGGAACGCAGTTCGCGACCGAGCAGACGTTTAAGGTCACGGTTGGTACGAGTTCCCCGGGTGCGGGTGAAGCAAAGGACGGTGAGGATCATAAATCGGTCCAGCCTTTCGACATCACCATCTTGGCCGGTGCTGGCAGCGGTGAAGGGGAATTCACTTTGACGCTGATTGATGATCAGGTGTTTGAGTCGGATGAAGAGTTGCCGGTCAGTGGTGCTTTAACCGGTGTGAAAGTTACTGACACTGCGGTCACGATTAAAGAGGACGACACTGCGCCCAAGAGTATCAGCGTTGAGGTTCAGATTGGGGAGGGGGATGCCAGTCACACAGTTGCTGAGAACGTGGTCAAGGCACCGGTCATTTCGGTATCTGCCACTTTGTCGGGCAATGTCACCTATTCAAGTGCACAGACGGTCACCGTAACGGTAGGTGATGAGGATGATTCAGCTAAGGTAGGCGATGACTACGAGGCGGTGGAGCAATTCACTTTTACCATTGCGGCACAACAATCGAGCGGGACTGGGAGTTTCACTTTCACACCGGTAGATGATGCGATTGATGAAGGCAATGAGACTGTCAGCATCAGCGGTTCGCTGGCTGGAGATGACGATGTGGTTGGGCTGGCCACCATCACCATCACTGATGATGACACCCGGGGTGTATCGGTTGCGCCGACGGCGCTGACGGTTAAGGAAGCTGACGATACAGACACAGAAGGCAAAGAGAATGTAGCGACCTACACGGTGGAGCTGGACAGTGAGCCGACCGATGATGTAGTCATTGGGCTGAGTGTGCCGGCAGGAGTGGTGACGCTCAGTGCTGCAGAGCTCACTTTCACGCCATCGAACTGGAACGCGGCGCAGACGGTGACGGTCACGGCAGTGAATGACAGCATTGACAATGCCAATGACAAGCGCACGGCGACCATCAAGCACAAAGTGAAGGCTGGCAGTTCGGACTATGCCGCCAGCCTGTCGGTGGCAGGCGTGGCAGTCACGGTTGAAGATGACGATGCGGCCCCTGACGGGATCACACTGGGCGCTGACATCAGCAGCATTGCCGAGGATGCTGCCACGGCGACGGTGACGGTCACGGCGACGCTCAATGGCGAGACGACCTTCAATGCGGCCACCACAGTAGCGGTGGAGGTGGGTGCCGATGATGACAGTGCCAAAGAGGGTGCTGACTATGCTGAGGTGGAAGGTTTTGACATTACCATAAATGCAGGTGAAGCGAGCGGCGAGGGTACGTTCACACTCAATCCGACTGACGATTCCTTGGATGAGGCGACCGAGTCTTTGAGCATTGAGGGTACCTCAGGCGAACTTGACATCGATGGCACGCAGATCGAGATCACGGACAATGATGCCACGCCGACGCTGACGATTGACTCACCGAGTGTGGCCGAGGGCAACAGCAGTGCCGTAGCAATGACTTTTACGGTGACCTTGTCAGCGGCGAGTGGACAGGCGGTGACGGTGAAATATGCTGAGCACACCGGTGGTAGCGCAACGCAGGGCACCGACTACGAAGCACTCAGTGCCGGCACGCTGAGCTTTGCTGCCGGCGAGACGGAAAAGACGATTGACGTCAAGGTCAAGGGTGATACTTTGGATGAGTCCAATGAGACAGTTGTCATTCGCCTGTCCACTCCAACCAATGCGTCATTCACAGGCAGTACCACCCTGGACGGTACTGGTACCATCAATGATGATGATGCCACCCCGACGGTAGCGGTCGGTGATGCCAGTGCGGTGCAAGAAGGCAATGACTCGAAGGCGACGACGGACATGACATTTACGGTCACCCTGTCGGCGACAAGTGGATTGGATGTGACGGTGCCATTCACAGTGGGTGGTACGGCAACGGCGGGCACAGATTATGAGGCATTGGCAGCTACATCGTTGACGATTGCAGAAGGCAGCACTACAGGTGAGATTGTCATCAAGGTGAAGGGCGACACTCAAGACGAAGCTGATGAGACGGTCATAGTTACGCTCGGCAGCCCGACCAATGCGACAGTTTCAAGCACCGCAGGTGCCGGTAAAGGTGAAGGCACGATTGAAGATGATGATGCGACACCGACGGTCACGCTGGCACTGACGAAAGGGACCATTGCCGAGAGTGGTTCAAGCAATTCAACGACAGTGACAGCGAGTCTGTCAGCGGTCACCTACGAGACGGTGACCGTCGAGGTGTCGGTACCCAATAATGCGCCGGTTAACCAGCAAGGTACGACGCTAAGTATTGCCGCTGGAAATACGAAAAGCACAGGTGTGGTGACACTTACAGCAGTGGACAACCAGGTTGATGCAGCCAACCAGAGTGTTGCGGTATCCGGTACTGCAACAGGTGCCAGTGTTGGCAGTCCCGATAGTGTGTCGCTGACCATCACTGATGACGACACCCGGGGCGTGACGGTTGCGCCGACGACGCTGACGGTTGCGGAGGCTGACGATACAGCCACCAAGAATACCGATGAACGTAAAGCCAACTACACGGTGGTGCTCGACAGTCAGCCCACCAATAATGTAATCATTAATCTGAGCAGCACGCCGGCCCAGACGGTGACGCTCAGTGCCTCCCAGCTTGAGTTCACGCCATCGAACTGGAATTCGGCGCAGACGGTGACGGTTACAGCGGTAGATGACAGCATCGACAATGCCAATGACGAGCGCACGGCGAGCATCAAGCACAAAGTGAAGGCCGGCAGTTCGGACTATGCCACCAGCATGACAGTGTCGAGCGTAGCGGTCACGGTTGAAGACGATGATGCGGCCCCTGAGGGCATCACCTTGAGCGCTACCCCCAGCAGCATTGCTGAAGATGCGGCCACGGCGACGGTGACGGTCACGGCGACGCTCAATGGCGAGACGACCTTCAATGCGGCCACCACAGTAGCGGTGGAAGTGGGTGCGGACAGCGACAGTGCCGACGAGGGCGTCGACTACGCTGAGGTAGAAAGTTTTGACATTGAGATTGCCGCCGGTGCGACGAGTGGCGAGAACACGTTCACGCTCAATCCCACAGACGATGCGCTGGACGAGGCGACCGAGTCATTGAGCATTAGCGGTAAAGCGGGCGACCTGACCATTGCCCCCGACCAGATAGAGATCACGGACAATGACGCGGCGCCGACGATTACGATCGACTCACCGAGTGTGGCCGAGGGTAACAGCAGTACGGTAGCAATGACTTTTACGGTGACCCTGTCAGCGGCGAGTGGACAGGCGGTGACGGTGAAATATGCTGAGCACACCGGTGGTAGTGCAACGCAGGGCACCGACTACGAGGCACTCAGTGCCGGCACGCTGACATTTGCTGCCGGTGAGACGGAAAAGACCATTGACGTCAAGGTCAAGGGCGATGTACTGGATGAGTCCAATGAGACAGTTGTCATTCGCCTGTCCACTCCAACCAATGCGTCATTCGAAGATGCCACCACCCTGGATGGTACGGGTACCATCAATGATGATGATGCCACGCCAACGGTAGCGGTTGGTGATGCCAGTGCGGTTGAAGAGGGCAATGACTCGAATGCAACGACGGACATGACATTTACGGTCACTCTGTCGGCGGCGAGTGGCTTGGATGTGACGGTGCCATTCACAGTGGGCGGCACGGCGACGGCAGGCACAGACTATGCGGCGTTGACAGCTACGTCGTTGAGCATTGCTGCAGGCAGTACCACAGGCAAGATTGTCATCCAGGTGAAGGGCGACACTCAAGACGAAGCTGATGAGACAGTGATCGTTACACTCGGCAGCCCGACCAATGCGACGGTGGCGAGGACCGAGGGTGCCGGTAAAGGTGCAGGGACCATTGAAGATGACGATGCGACGCCAACGCTCACGCTGAAGTTGGCGAAGGGGACCATTGCCGAGAGCGGTGCAGGCAACTCAACGACAGTCAGTGCAAGTCTGTCAGCGGTCACCTACGAGACGGTGACCGTCGAGGTGTCGGTACCCAATAATGCGCCACTTAACCAGCAGGGCACGACCCTGAGCATTGCTGCTGGAAATACGAAAAGCACAGGTGTGGTGACACTTACGGCTGTGGACAACCGGGTTGATGCAGCCAACCAGAGTGTTGCAGTATCCGGTGATGCAGATGGTGCCGATGTTTCTAACCCGGCCAATGTATCGCTGACCATCACTGATGATGACACCCGGGGTGTGTCGGTTGCGCCGACGACGCTGACGGTTGACGAGGCTGACGATACAGACACCGAAGGTAAAGAGAATGTATCGGAATACACGGTGGTGCTGGACAGTGAGCCGACCGATGATGTGGTCATTGAATTGAGCAGCACGCCAGCCCAGACGGTAACGCTCAGTGCCTCCCAGCTTGAGTTCACACCATCGAACTGGAATACAGCCCAAACGGTGACGGTCACAGCAGTGGATGACAACATTGACAATACCGATGACGAGCGCACTGCGACCATCAAGCACAAAGTGAAGGCTGGCAGTTCGGACTATGCCACCAGCCTGTCAGTGGCAGATGTGACGGTCACGGTTGAAGATGATGATGCCGCTCCTGATGGTATCACGCTGACGGTTGACAGGAGCACCATTGCCGAGGATGCTAATACGGCGACGGTGACGGTAACTGCGCAGATCAACGGCGGGACGACCTTCAATGCGGCCACTACAGTTGAGGTAGAGGTGGGTGCCAGTGATGACACTGCCAAAGAGGGCACTGACTATGCTGAGGTGGAAGGTTTTGACATTACCATAAATGCAGGTGAAGCGAGCGGCGAGGGTACGTTCACACTCAATCCGACTGACGATTCCTTGGATGAGGCGACCGAGTCTTTGAGCATTGAGGGTACCTCAGGCGAACTTGACATCGATGGCACGCAGATCGAGATCACGGACAATGATGCCACGCCGACGCTGACGATTGACTCACCGAGTGTGGCCGAGGGCAACAGCAGTGCCGTAGCAATGACTTTTACGGTGACCTTGTCAGCGGCGAGTGGACAGGCGGTGACGGTGAAATATGCTGAGCACACCGGTGGTAGCGCAACGCAGGGCACCGACTACGAAGCACTCAGTGCCGGCACGCTGAGCTTTGCTGCCGGCGAGACGGAAAAGACGATTGACGTCAAGGTCAAGGGTGATACTTTGGATGAGTCCAATGAGACAGTTGTCATTCGCCTGTCCACTCCAACCAATGCGTCATTCACAGGCAGTACCACCCTGGACGGTACTGGTACCATCAATGATGATGATGCCACCCCGACGGTAGCGGTCGGTGATGCCAGTGCGGTGCAAGAAGGCAATGACTCGAAGGCGACGACGGACATGACATTTACGGTCACCCTGTCGGCGACAAGTGGATTGGATGTGACGGTGCCATTCACAGTGGGTGGTACGGCAACGGCGGGCACAGATTATGAGGCATTGGCAGCTACATCGTTGACGATTGCAGAAGGCAGCACTACAGGTGAGATTGTCATCAAGGTGAAGGGCGACACTCAAGACGAAGCTGATGAGACGGTCATAGTTACGCTCGGCAGCCCGACCAATGCGACAGTTTCAAGCACCGCAGGTGCCGGTAAAGGTGAAGGCACGATTGAAGATGATGATGCGACACCGACGGTCACGCTGGCACTGACGAAAGGGACCATTGCCGAGAGTGGTTCAAGCAATTCAACGACAGTGACAGCGAGTCTGTCAGCGGTCACCTACGAGACGGTGACCGTCGAGGTGTCGGTACCCAATAATGCGCCGGTTAACCAGCAAGGTACGACGCTAAGTATTGCCGCTGGAAATACGAAAAGCTCGGGTGAGGTGACACTTACGGCAGTGGACAACCTGGTGGATGCAGCCAACCAGAGTGTTGCGGTATCGGGTGTTGCAGACGGTGGCGATGTTTCTAACCCGGCCAATGTAACACTGACCATCACTGATGATGACACCCGGGGTGTGTCGGTTGCGCCGACGACGCTGACGGTTGACGAGGCTGACGATACAGACACCGAAGGTAAAGAGAATGTATCGGAATACACGGTGGTGCTGGACAGTGAGCCGACCGATGATGTGGTCATTGAATTGAGCAGCACGCCAGCCCAGACGGTAACGCTCAGTGCCTCCCAGCTTGAGTTCACACCATCGAACTGGAATACAGCCCAAACGGTGACGGTCACAGCAGTGGATGACAACATTGACAATACCGATGACGAGCGCACTGCGACCATCAAGCACAAAGTGAAGGCGGGTGATTCGGACTATGCCACCAGCCTGTCGGTGTCGAACGTAGCGGTCACGGTTGAAGACGACGATGCGGCTCCTGACGGCATCACGCTCACGGTTGACAGGAGCACCATTGCCGAGGATGCGCAGGATGCGACGGTGACGGTTACTGCAAAGGTAAAAGGTACAACGACCTATGGTGAACTTGTCACTGTCGCAGTTAAGGTTGGTAAAGCTGATGACAGTGCCGAAGAGGGTGCTGACTATGGTGAGGTCGAGGCGTTTGACATTGAGATTGCAGCCGGTGCGAGAAGTGGCGAGAACACGTTCACACTGAACCCGACTGACGATGCGCTGGATGAGGCGACCGAGTCTTTGAGCATTGAGGGTACCTCAGGCGAACTTGACATCGATGGCACGCAGATCGAGATCACGGACAATGACGATGCACCGACAATTACGATTGACTCCCCGAGTGTGGCCGAGGGCAACAGCAGTGCCGTAGCAATGACTTTTACGGTGACCTTGTCAGCGGCGAGTGGACAGGCGGTGACGGTGAAATATGCTGAGCACACCGGTGGTAGTGCAACGCAGGGCACCGACTACGAAGCACTCAGTGCCGGCACGCTGACATTTGCTGCCGGCGAGACGGAAAAGACGATTGACGTCAAGGTCAAGGGTGATACTTTGGATGAGTCCAATGAGACAGTTGTCATTCGCCTGTCCACTCCGACCAATGCGTCATTCACAGGCAGTACCACCCTGGACGGTACTGGTACCATCAATGATGATGATGCCACCCCGACGGTAGCGGTCGGTGATGCCAGTGCGGTGAAAGAAGGCAATGACTCGAAGGCGACGACGGACATGACATTTACGGTCACCCTGTCGGCGACAAGTGGATTGGATGTGACGGTGCCATTCACAATAAGTGGCACTGCGACGGCAGGAACAGATTATGAGGCATTGTCAGCTACATCGTTGACGATTGCAGAAGGCAGCACTACAGGTGAGATTGTCATCAAGGTGAAGGGTGATACTCAAGACGAAGCTGATGAGACAGTCATAGTTACGCTCGGCAGCCCGACCAATGCTACAGTTTCAAGCGCCGCAGGTGCTGGCAAAGGTGAAGGCACGATTGAAGATGATGATGCCACCCCGACGGTCACGCTGAAGTTGGCGAAGGGGACCATTGCCGAGAGCGGTGCAGGCAATTCAACGACAGTGACAGCGAGTCTGTCAGCGGTCACCTACGAGACGGTGACCGTCGAGGTATCGGTACCCAATAATGCGCCGGTTAACCAGCAGGGCACGACACTGAGCATTGCCGCTGGAAATACGAGCAGCTCGGGTGTGGTGACGCTCACGGCAGTGGACAACCAGGTGGATGCAGCCAACCAGAGTGTTGCGGTATCGGGTACTGCAACAGGTGCCAGTGTTGGCAGTCCCGACAGTGTGTCGCTGACCATCACCGATGATGACACCCGGGGCGTGTCAGTCACACCGACGACGCTGACGGTTGACGAGGCTGACGACACAGACACCGACGGTAAAGAGAATGTATCGGAATACACGGTGGTGCTGGACAGTGAGCCGACCGATGATGTAATCATTGATCTGAGTGTACCGGCAGGTGTGGTGACGCTCAGTGCCTCCCAGCTTGAGTTCACACCATCGAACTGGAATACAGGCCAAGCGGTGACGGTCACGGCAGTGGATGACAGCATCGACAATGCCAACGACAAGCGCACAGCGACCATCAAGCACAAAGTAAAGGCGAGTGATTCGGACTATGCCACCAGCCTGTCGGTGTCGAACGTAGCGGTCACGGTTGAAGACGACGATGCGGCTCCTGATGGTATCACGTTGGAGGTTGACAAGAGCACCATTGCCGAGGCTGCCCAGGATGCGACGGTGACGGTCACTGCAAAGGTAAAAGGTACAACGACCTATGGTGAACCTGTCACTGTCGCAGTTAAGGTGGGTAAAGATGATGACAGTGCCGAAGAGGGCACCGACTACGCCAACGTGAAAGATTTTGATATTGAGATTGCAGCCGGTGCGACAAGTGGCAAGAACACATTCACGCTCAACCCGACTGACGATTCCTTGGACGAGGCGACCGAGTCATTGAGCATTGAGGGTACCTCAGGCGAATTTGACATCGATAGCACACAGATCCAGATTACCGACAATGACGCTGCCCCGACGGTAGCAGTCGGCGATGCCAGTGCGGTTGATGAGGGCAATGATCCGAATGCAACGACAGACATGAGTTTTACGGTCACCCTGTCGGCGACAAGTGGATTGGACGTGACGGTGCCATTCACAATAAGTGGCACTGCGACGGCAGGAACAGACTATGCGGCTTTGACAGCTACTTCGTTAACCATTTCCGCCGGTGCCACCACCGGCGAGATTGTCATCAAGGTGAAGGGTGATACTGTTGATGAGGCCAACGAGACAGTCATAGTTACGCTCGGCAGCCCGACTAATGCTACAGTTTCAAGTGCCGCAGGTGCCGGCAAAGGCGAAGGCACGATTGAAGATGATGATGCCACCACGGTTGTGCTGTCTGCTCCTGGCGGTGCCATTGCTGAGAACGGCGGTACCAAGACCATCACCGTAGCATTGGGACGAGTGCTGCAAGGTGCTGAGACTCTGGCAGTGCCCCTGGTCTTCAGTGGTGCTGCGACGTTTGGTGCTGATTACACTTTGGCTGAGCCCAAAAACTCACCAACTAGCGTCAGGTATGCCCACCTTGAAAGCGCTGACATTTCCAAGAGTGTGCCAACCATCACTTTCAGCGGTATGGACAATGCGGCAAGCACTGCAACGGTGATACTGACTGCAAAGGACGACACCCTGGATGAGGGTGCATCGGAAGCGGTGTCCTTGGCCCTTGGTAAGCCGGTTGCCGGTAAACTCGGCGGTGAAGCAAGCGGTTCTGGCACCGCAAGTTTCGATATTACCGATGACGATGATGTGCCGAGCATCGAGTTAAGTGCATCTCCTGCCACTGTGGGAGAGGATGATAAACCGACCGAGATCACTGTTACTGCCACAGTGGGTGGTGGAACGCAGTTCGCGACCGAGCAGACGCTTAAGGTCACGGTGGGTACGAGTTCCCCGGGTGCAGGTGAAGCAAAGGACGGTGAGGATCATAATTCTGTACAGCCTTTTGACATCACCATTTCGGCTGGTGCTGGCAGTGGTGAAGGGGAGTTCACCTTGACGCTGATTGATGACAAGGTGTTCGAATCAGACGAACAGCTCCCGATCAGTGGTACTTTGAGCGGTGTCAAGGTTACTGACACTGCGGTCACGATTGAAGAAGACGACACTGCGCCCAAGAGTATCAGCGTTGAGGTTCAGATTGGGGCGGGGGATGCCAGTCACACAGTTGCTGAGAACGTGGTCAAGGCACCGGTCATTTCGGTATCTGCCACTTTGTCGGGCGATGTCACCTATTCAGGTGCGCAGACGGTGACGGTAACGGTAGGTGCTGAGGATGACTCAGCGACTGTAGGCGATGACTACGAGGCGGTGGAGCAATTCACATTTACCATTGCGGCACAACAATCGAGCGGGACTGGGAGTTTCACTTTCACACCGGTAGATGATGCGAATGATGAAGACAATGAGACTGTCAGCATCAGTGGTTCGCTCACTGGAGATGACGATGTGGTTGGGCTGGCCACCATTACCATCACTGATGATGACACCCGGGGCGTGTCGGTCACACCGACGACGCTGACAGTTGACGAGGCTGACGATACAGACACCGAAGGTAAAGAGAATGTATCGGAATACACGGTGGTGCTGGACAGTGAGCCGACCGATGATGTAGTCATTGAATTGAGCAGCACGCCGGCTCAGACGGTGACGCTCAGTGCCTCCCAGCTTGAGTTTACGCCGTCGGACTGGAATACGGCGCAGAAGGTGACGGTCACGGCAGTGGATGACAACATTGACAATGCCAATGACGAGCGCACTGCGACCATCAAGCACAAAGTCAAGGCGGGTGATTCGGACTACGATACCAGCCTGTCGGTGGAAGACGTGTCTGTCACGGTTGAAGATGATGATGCTGCTCCTGGCGGTATAGAACTGGTGACTGACATGCGCAGAATCGCCGAGGATGCTAATACGGCGACGGTGACGGTAACTGCGCAGATCAACGGCGGGACGACCTTCAATGCGGCCACTACAGTTGAGGTAGAGGTGGGTGCCAGTGATGACACTGCCAAAGAGGGCACTGACTATGCTGAGGTGGAAGGTTTTGACATTACCATAAATGCAGGTGAAGCGAGCGGCGAGGGTACGTTCACACTCAATCCGACTGACGATTCCTTGGATGAGGCGACCGAGTCTTTGAGCATTGAGGGTACCTCAGGCGAACTTGACATCGATGGCACGCAGATCGAGATCACGGACAATGATGCCACGCCGACGCTGACGATTGACTCACCGAGTGTGGCCGAGGGCAACAGCAGTGCCGTAGCAATGACTTTTACGGTGACCTTGTCAGCGGCGAGTGGACAGGCGGTGACGGTGAAATATGCTGAGCACACCGGTGGTAGTGCAACGCAGGGCACCGACTACGAAGCACTCAGTGCCGGCACGCTGACATTTGCTGCCGGTGAGACGGAAAAGACGATTGACGTCAAGGTCAAGGGTGATACTTTGGATGAGTCCAATGAGACAGTTGTCATACGCCTGTCCACTCCAACCAATGCGTCATTCACAGGCAGTACCACCCTGGACGGTACTGGTACCATCAATGATGATGATGTCACCCCGACGGTAGCGGTCGGTGATGCCAGTGCGGTGAAAGAAGGCAATGACTCGAATGCGACGACGGACATGACATTTACGGTCACCCTGTCGGCGACAAGTGGATTGGATGTGACGGTGCCATTCACAATAAGTGGCACTGCGACGGCAGGAACAGATTATGAGGCATTGTCAGCTACATCGTTGACGATTGCAGAAGGCAGCACTACAGGCGAGATTGTCATCAAGGTGAAAGGTGATACTGTTGATGAGGCCAACGAGACGGTCATAGTGACGCTCGGCAGCCCGACCAATGCTACAGTTTCAAGCACCGCAGGTGCCGGCAAAGGTGAAGGCACGATTGAAGATGATGATGCAACGCCGACGATCACGCTGGCACTGACGAAAGGGACCATTGCCGAGAGCGGCTCAAGCAATTCAACGACAGTGAGTGCGAGTCTGTCAGCGGTCACCTATGAGACGGTGACCGTCGAGGTATCTGTACCCAATAATGCGCCGGTTAACCAGCAGGGTACGACACTGAGCATTGCCGCTGGAAATACGAAAAGCTCGGGTGAGGTGACGCTCACGGCAGTGGACAACCAGGTGGATGCAGCCAACCAGAGTGTTGCGGTATCGGGTACTGCAACAGGTGCCAGTGTCGATAATCCCGACAGTGTGTCGCTGATCATCACCGATGATGACACCCGGGGCGTGTCGGTTACACCAACGACGCTAACGGTTGACGAGGCTGACGACACAGACACCGAAGGTAAAGAGAATGTAGCGACCTACACAGTGGTGCTCGACACCAAGCCGACCAATAACGTAATCATTGAATTGAGCAGCACGCCAGCCCAGACGGTGACGCTCAGTGGTACACAGCTTGAGTTTACGCCATCGGACTGGAACGAGGCGCAGACGGTGACGGTCACGGCAGTGGATGACAGCATAGACAATGCCAACGACAAGCGCACGGCGACCATCAAGCACAAAGTAAAGGCTGGCAGTTCGGACTATGCCACCAGCCTGTCAGTGGCAGATGTGACGGTCACGGTTGAAGACGACGATGCGGCTCCTGATGGTATCACGCTGACGGTTGACAGGAGCACCATTGCCGAGGATGCAGCCACGGCGACGGTGACGGTAACTGCGCAGATCAACGGCGGGACGACCTTCAATGCGGCCACCACTGTTGAGGTGGAGGTGGGTCAAGCTGGTGACAGTGCCGAAGAGGGCACCGACTACGCCAACGTGAAAGACTTTGACATTGAGATTGCAGCCGGTGCGACGAGTGGTCAGAACACATTCACACTCAACCCGACTGACGATGCGCTGGATGAGGCGACCGAGTCTTTGAGCATTGAGGGTACCTCAGGCGAACTTGACATCGATGGCACGAAGATCCAGATCACGGACAATGATGCGGCGCCGACGATTACGATTGACTCACCGAGTGTGGCCGAGGGTAACAGCAGTACTGTCGCAATGACTTTTACGGTGACCCTGTCAGCGGCGAGTGGACAGGCAGTGACGGTGAAATATGCTGAGCACACTGGTGGCACAGCGACCCAGGGCACCGACTACGAAGCACTCAGTGCCGGCACGCTGACATTTGCTGCCGGTGAGACGGAAAAGACCATTGACGTCAAGGTCAAGGGCGATGCCTTGGATGAGCAAAACGAGACGATAGTCATTCGCCTCTCTGATCCGACCAATGCGTCATTCACAGGCAGTACCACCCTGGACGGTACTGGCACCATCAATGATGATGATGCCACCCCGACGGTAGCGGTGGGTGATGCCAGTGCGGTCGAAGAGGGCAATGACTCGAAGGCGACGACGGACATGACATTTACGGTCACCCTGTCGGCGACAAGTGGATTGGATGTGACGGTGCCATTCACAATAAGTGGCACTGCGACGGCAGGAACAGATTATGAGGCATTGTCAGTTACATCGTTGAGCATTGCCGCAGGCAGTACCACCGGCGAGATTGTCATCAAGGTCAAGGGCGACACAGTTGATGAGGCCAACGAGACGGTCATAGTTACGCTCGGCAGCCCGACCAATGCTACAGTTTCAAGCGCCGCAGGTGCCGGCAAAGGCGAAGGCACGATTGAAGATGATGATGCGACACCGACGGTCACGCTGGCACTGACGAAAGGGACCATTGCCGAGAGCGGTGCAGGCAATTCAACGACAGTCAGTGCGAGTCTGTCAGCGGTCACCTACGAGACGGTGACCGTCGAGGTATCGGTACCCAATAATGCGCCGGTTAACCAGCAGGGCACGACACTGAGCATTGCCGCTGGAAATACGAGCAGCTCGGGTGTGGTGACGCTTACGGCAGTGGACAACCAGGTGGATGCAGCCAACCAGAGTGTTGCGGTATCGGGTACTGCAACAGGTGCCAGTGTTGGCAGTCCCGACAGTGTGTCGCTGACCATCACCGATGATGACACCCGGGGCGTGTCAGTCACACCAACGACGCTAACAGTTGACGAGGCTGACGACACAGACACCGACGGTAAAGAGAATGTAGCGGAATACACGGTGGTGCTGGACACCAAGCCGACCAATAATGTAATCATTGAATTGAGTAGCACGCCGGCCAAGACGGTGACGCTCAGTGCCTCCCAGCTCACCTTCATGCCATCGGACTGGAACGAGGCGCAGACAGTGACGGTCACGGCAGTGGATGACAGCATCGACAATGCCAACGACAAGCGCACGGCGACCATCAAACACAAAGTGAAGGCGGGTGATTCGGACTACACCACCAGCCTGTCGGTGTCGAACGTAGCGGTCACGGTTGAAGACGACGATGCGACGCCTGACGGCATCACGCTCACGGTTGACAGGAGCACCATTGCCGAGGCTGCGCAGGATGCGACGGTGACGGTAACTGCGCAGATCAACGGCGGGACGACCTTCAATGCGGCCACCACTGTTGAGGTGGAGGTGGGTCAAGCTGGTGACAGTGCCGAAGAGGGCACCGACTACGCCAACGTGAAAGACTTTGACATTGAGATTGCAGCCGGTGCGACGAGTGGTCAGAACACATTCACGCTCAATCCGACTGACGATGCACTGGATGAGGCGACCGAGTCATTGAGCATTACTGGTGAATCAGGCGACCTGACCATTACCCCCGCCAAGATTGATATCACGGACAATGATGCGGCGCCGACGATTACGATTGACTCGCCGAGTGTGACCGAGGGCGACAGCAGTACCGTAGCAATGACATTTACGGTGACCCTGTCAGCGGCGAGTGGGCAGGCGGTGACGGTCAAGTATGCTGAACACACCGGTGGTAGTGCAACCAAGGGCACCGACTACGAAGCGCTCAGTGCCGGCACGCTGACATTTGCTGCCGGTGAGACGGAAAAGACCATTGACGTCAAGGTCAAGGGCGATGCCTTGGATGAGCAAAACGAGACGATAGTCATTCGCCTCTCTGATCCGAGCAATGCGTCATTCACAGGCAGTACCACCCTGGATGGCACTGGTACCATCAATGATGATGATGTCACCCCGACGGTAGCGGTCGGTGATGCCAGTGCGGTGAAAGAAGGCAATGACACGAAGGCGACGACGGACATGACATTTACGGTCACCCTGTCGGCGGCAAGTGGATTGGATGTGACGGTGCCATTCACAATAAGTGGCACTGCGACGGCAGGAACAGATTATGAGGCATTGTCAGCTACATCGTTGACGATTGCAGAAGGTAGCACTACAGGTGAGATTGTCATCAAGGTGAAGGGTGATACTCAAGACGAAGCTGATGAGACAGTCATAGTTACGCTCGGCAGCCCGACCAATGCTACAGTTTCAAGCGCCGCAGGTGCTGGCAAAGGTGAAGGCACGATTGAAGATGATGATGCCACCCCGACGGTCACGCTGAAGTTGGCGAAGGGGACCATTGCCGAGAGCGGTGCAGGCAATTCAACGACAGTGACAGCGAGTCTGTCAGCGGTCACCTACGAGACGGTGACCGTCGAGGTATCGGTACCCAATAATGCGCCGGTTAACCAGCAGGGCACGACACTGAGCATTGCCGCTGGAAATACGAGCAGCTCGGGTGTGGTGACGCTCACGGCAGTGGACAACCAGGTTGATGCAGCCAACCAGAGTGTTGCGGTATCCGGTGATGCAGACGGTGGCGATGTTTCTAACCCGGCCAATGTAACACTGACCATCACCGATGATGACACCCGGGGCGTGTCGATCACACCGACGACGCTGACGGTTGACGAGGCTGACGATACAGACACCGAAGGTAAAGAGAATGTATCGGAATACACGGTGGTGCTGGACACCAAGCCGATCGATGATGTGGTCATTGAATTGAGCAGCACGCCGGCCCAGACGGTGACGTTCAGTGCCTCCCAGCTCACCTTCACGCCGTCGGACTGGAACGAGGCGCAGACGGTGACGGTCACGGCAGTGGGTGACGACATTGACAATGCCAATGACAAGCGCACTGCGACCATCAAGCACAAAGTGAAAGCTGGCAGTTCGGACTACGCCGCCAGCCTGTCAGTGGCAGATGTGACGGTCACGGTTGAAGACGATGATGCGGCTCCTGACGGCATCACGCTGACGGTTGACAGGAGCACCATTGCCGAGGATGCTGCCACGGCGACGGTGACGGTCACGGCGACGCTCAACGGTGCGACGACCTTCAATGCGGCTACCACAGTAGCGGTGAAGGTGGGTGCGGACAGCGACAGTGCCAAAGAGGGCACCGACTACGCCAACGTGAAAGATTTTGACATTGAGATTGCAGCCGGTGCGCCGAGTGGTCAGAACACATTCACGCTCAATCCGACTGACGATGCACTGGACGAGGCGACCGAGTCATTAAGTATTACCGGTGAATCGGGCAATCTTGATATCGATGGCACGAAGATCGAGATCACGGACAATGACGCGGCGCCGACGATTACGATTGACTCACCGAGTGTGGCCGAGGGTAACAGCAGTACGGTAGCAATGACTTTTACGGTGACCCTGTCAGCGGCGAGTGGACAGGCGGTGACGGTGAAATATGCTGAGCACACCGGTGGTAGTGCAACGCAGGGCACCGACTACGAGGCACTCAGTGCCGGCACGCTGACATTTGCAGCCGGCGAGACGGAAAAGACCATTGACGTCAAGGTCAAGGGCGATGTACTGGATGAGTCCAATGAGACAGTTGTCATTCGCCTGTCCACTCCAACCAATGCGTCATTCGAAGATGCCACCACCCTGGATGGTACGGGTACCATCAATGATGATGATTCCCGCGGCATCACTGTTTCGCCAACCACGCTTACTCTGGCAGAGGCCGATGACACGCAAACGACAAACGATAAAGAGAACGTCAAGAACTATACAATCAGTCTGAACAGTCAGCCAAGCGGCACAGTCACAATCAATCTGCAAAGTGCCGACACCTCGATTGCCAAATTAGACAAGACCAGTGTGGAATTTACACCCGGCGATTGGAGTTCGCAAAGTGTTGTTGTAACTGGTCAAAGTGATGATATTGACAATTCGGGTGAGAAACGAACGACGACGATCACCCACACTGTCAGTGCAGCTAACACCGACTACGCCGATGAGAGTGCAGCCAGCGTTACTGTTACCGTGACCGATGACGATGGTGCGCCGACTATCTCAATCGACTCGCCGAGTGTGGCCGAGGGTGACAGTAGCACAAGGAAGTTGACTTTCACCGTATCCTTGTCGTCCGCAAGCGGCAATGCAGTGACCGTGCAGTATGCTGATGCCGGCACCGGCACTGCCACGTCCGGCACTGATTATGCAACGATCACCTCGGGCAAGCTTACTTTCAATGCTGGCGAGAAGAGTAAGACCGTGGATGTCTCAATCAATGGTGATGGAACTAAAGAGCCAGACGAAACCGTCGTTCTGCACTTGAGTTCACCGACCGGCGCTACATTCTCAGATGGTGGCACAACCCTTGATGGCACTGGCACAATCACGGATGATGACGCTGCACCAATTGTCACTCTCAATCTATCGTCAGCATCAATTACTGAAAACGGTGGTCAGAGCAACGTAACAGCAAGTCTCAATGCAGCTGCCGGCGCGGACGTTGTTCTCAACGTCACCGCAACTCCGGTTTCCCCGGCAGCGACGAGTGACTTCTCACTGAGCGAGAATACCACTTTGACCATTGCCGCCGGATCAAAAACAAGCACCGGTAAGGTCACCATCACTGCAATCGACAACTCTGTTGCAGAACAAAACAAGTCAATTACAGTTTCAGCGACAACCACCAGTGCAGGCGTGTCGAACCCGGCAGACCAAACCCTGACAATCAATGAAGACGATACAGCACCCACCGGCATTACGCTGAGTGCTTCGCCTGAAACAGTAGCAGAGAACAGCAAAGAAACAAGCATTAAAGTCACTGCCACCTTGCAAGGCAATTCACGTTTCAATACCGACCAGATCGTGGTCGTATCAGTAGGCAATGAGACTGACAGTGCAATTTCCGGTACGGACTATCAAGCGGTATCCACCTTCAATATCACCATCGTTGCAGGTACGGCTAGCGCTAGCAAGGACTTCACCCTGACACCGATTGATGACTCAGTCCATGAGCAGACAGAACAGATTACCATCAGTGGATCGAACGACAGCCTGAATGTTACAACTGACAGTATTAGCATTACTGACAACGATGTTGCTGCAAGTTTGAGTGTGTCACCAGGTGTCGTTAATGAAGACGCCGGCGCAACCGAGATTACTGTTACAGTTACCGTGAACGGGTCGCCGCGATCACAGGCCACGCCATTAACGATTTCAGTCGATCCGGGCACAGCACAGGCAGCGGATTTTGAAGCGGTTGAAGACTTCACCCTGACAATTCCAGCACAGGCAACGAGTGCCACTAAAACTTTTACCTTTACGCCGGTGGATGATTTAACTGACGAACCTGAAGAGTCAGTCATTGTCTCTGCAACATCACAAATTAATGGCTATACAGTAACACCGGCAACTTTGCTGATCCGTAATATGGATCCGAAGGCGAGTGACCTGACGCTGACAGTATCGCCAACTGGTGTTGCAGAAAACGACGATACGCAAACCATTACGCTGACCGCGAATTTCGATGCAGGCACTCGCAATGAAGACACTGATGTGAGTATTACGATTGCCGGCGATACGGCCACAGAATCCACAGACTTTAAACCAGTACCTGGGTTTAGAATCACGATTCCCGCTAATCAGGTGCAAGCCACCAAGACTTTTACTTTCTCGCCGATTGATGACCTATTGGTAGAGAATGAAGAGACTGTATCAATCTCAGGAACGACGACCGTTTCTGACTTGAACGTGCATGCTGCAACCCTGAAGATCAGCGATGACGATGCGCTTCCGACCGGAATCACTCTGAGCGCTACTCCGGAATCCGTCGCCGAGCACGACAATGCAACGGAAATTACGGTCACTGCCACCTTGCAAGGCGATTCACGTTTCGATGCTGAGCAGACTGTGATCGTATCGGTAGGTAATGAGAATGACAGCGCAGAATCTGGCACGGACTATGAAGAGGTTGATACGTTCAACATTACGATTGCTGCAGGTGCCGGTAGCGGCACAGGCACCTTCACACTCATACCGATTGATGATACGGTCCATGAGTCTGAACAAAATATCACCATTGAAGGGACCAACGAGAGTCTGACCGTTACGTCTGCCGGCATTGACATCACTGACAACGATGTTGCGGTGCTACTGAGTACGTCGCCGAGCATCATACATGAAGAAGACGGTAACACTGAGATTACGGTTATCGCTTCGGTAAACGGTACGCCAAGGTCACAAGACACACCACTTAAAATCTCAGTGGACCCGGGTACCGCACAGGCATCGGACTTTGTGGCAGTTGAGGACTTCACTTTGACTATTCCAGCGCAAGCCAATAGCGGCACCGCCACCTTTATCTTGACACCAGTGGATGACTTGACAGACGAACCTGATGAGTCGGTCATTGTCTCTGGAATAGCACAAATTGATGGTTATAAAGTATCGCCAGCAATCGTATTGATCGAGAACGACGATCCGCCAGCGACTGACATAATGCTTACAGTTTCGCCAGAAAGTGTGGCGGAAAACAGCGGTGCACAAACCATCACACTCACAGCCGCAATCGGCCCGGGCACCCGCGGTGAAGATACTGTTGTGAATATTACAGTTGCCGGAAATACGGCTACAGAATCGGTTGATTTCGAATCAGTACCTGGTTTTTCAATCACTATACCGGCAAACGTGCAAAAAACTACCGGGGACTTTACCTTTAAACCAGTCAAAGACTGGCTGGTGGAGACAGATGAGACCGTCGCGATCTCCGGGACCACAAACGTCTCCGAGCTGACTGTGCACGACGGAACTCTCACAATCATTCATGTTCTCGAAGAAATTTCGCCGAAGCCGTGGTTGGCGCGCTTCGGACGCACTGTCGCTGAACAGATCCTTGATGCAGTGGATAGTCGAATTCACGCACAGCGAACACCTGGTCTGGAAGTGAATCTCGCGGGCGTGAGTTTAAATCCTCTTTTTGAAAAACACGCTGGCGACGAACAGTACGCTCATATCATGGGAACAGAGATACGGGAATACGGGTTGGAATTCAAACAAAAACGCCATGGCGATTTATACCAGAGCGACATTGACCCACAAAGCACCCAAACTACAGTCATTCAGACGGTAACTCAGGAAGAATTGCTTTCTGGCAGTTCATTCTCAGTGGCGACAGGTGACGCACAGGAAGGACACTACGCACTTTGGGGCAGGGCAGCCGTGTCGAACTTCGAAGGTCGTGAAGGCGGGACTTTACTTGATGGTGAGGTTACAAGTGTGCTTCTAGGTGCGGACTGGAGTCAGGGCGACCTCACTGCTGGTCTCATCACTGCGCAGACTCAAGGTGAGGGCGGTTACCAAACAGATGAGGGCACTGCAAAGGTCAGTGCAAAGCTGAACGGACTTTACCCCTGGGCGAGCTACCAGTTGTCAGAGCGCATCTCAGTCTGGGGCGTTGCGGGCTATGGCGATGGCACGCTGACATTAACGCCTGAGAGTCAGGACGATACAGTACAGACAACGCTACGCACCGATCTCAATTTTGCGATGGCCACTTTGGGAGTGCGCGGAACTTTAATCGAGCCACCCAGTACAGGAGGTTTTGAACTTGTACTGAAGAGTGACGTGATGGGTATGCGTGCAACGTCTGCAAGAGCACTGGGCCTGTCTGCGGCTGAAGCTGAAGTGACCCGTCTCAGACTTGGTCTTGAAGGCTCACAGCCCATTCAATTCGAAGATAACGCTGTGCTCACCCTGGATTTTGAGATCGGTGCGCGTCATGATGATGGTGATGCGGAGCAAGGTTTTGGAGTGGATGTTGGTGCTGGCATCTCATGGAGTGACCCCGGGCGTGGCATTTCTGCCAATCTGAGAGGGCGTGGTCTGGTTAGTCACGAATCAAAGGCGTTTAAGAATGTGGGATATTCAGCGCTGTTTGCATGGGACGTTCGATCGAATAAAGGCAGTGGTGCCTATCTCACACTTAGCCAGACAATGGGATCATCTTCAGATAACGGCATGGAGGCACTGTTCGGCCGGCAGACAATTGAGAATCTGGCACAAGAGGACAGCGGCGTAGGGTCTGCCAGCAGGCGTTTTGAAATGGGATTCGGCTATGGAATCTCAACGTTCGATAACAGTTTCCTTTTAACTCCGGAAATTGGCTATGCGCAATCTCCCGACCAGCGCGAGTACCGATTGAACTGGCAGTTCTCCCGATCTGATCTTGGCAGTTGGACTTTCGAGCTCAATGTCCAGACGTCCTGGCTCGATAATGCCAGCGGGCTGGAAACCGAAAATACAATTGGGCTACAGTTCGGGACGCAATGGTAAGAGGTCGCTAAAGAACAGGTGTTAAGGCCGCGTAATCGCTATTAAGTACTGTTTGCTAATGATCAGATTGTGATGAAGGCATCGGTTTATTCTGCGCACTTGTGTGAATCTGTGGCGGTGAGAGTTGCAACTTGCTTCTTTCGACCTGGACGAAACATAGACTCTCAAAAAATCTCCAAATTTCTTCTTAATAACCTGTGCTATATGGCGGGATTGATGACAGTTCTACACCATCAATCTTTATGCGGAAATTCAGTACGAAAGCGGACAGAATATCAGCACGGTCAGGGGTGGCAGCATCATCTTGGCTGCCAACGCAAACTACCGGTTGAATCCCGAACGATGGGCCCAGCCGGTCATTCGTTGTTCCAAACCCGCCATAATCGCATACATTCCAATGCCTTCTACCGCCAGCGCGATCAAGCAGGCGAAAACCAATGGCACTTCAAAATTGGCTTGCGCGGTGAGCATCATATGACCAATGCCTGAATTTGCTGCAATCGTTTCCGATAAAACAGAACCGATAAACGCAAGTGTAATTGCGACTTTGAGTGCACCAAAAAAATAGGGCAGCGATCTTGGGATTCCAACTTTAACCATCACATCCAATTTCTTGGCGCCGAGTGCTCTTAACACGTCTTCCATCTCCGGCTCAATCGTTGCCAATCCGGTTGCAACGTTGACAACAATTGGGAAAAACGAAATCAAAAATGCAGTCAGTACTGCCGGTAACCAACCGGCGCCGAACCACAGTACTAGGATCGGAACAACCGCTATTTTGGGGATCGAGTTGAAACCAATCATCAAGGGGTAGAGCCCGGCATAAATTCGTTTGTCCCAGCCAATAAACAGCCCGAGCATCAATCCGAAGATGATGGCCATCGCGAATCCCAATAAGGTCGTCCAGAGTGTTTGGATTGAATTGTTCCACAAAGCACCGGAGAATTCATACATTGCGAAACCAATCTGTGATGGCGCCGGCAGAATGTAATATGGAATTCCAAACAAACGCACACTGCATTCCCAAACAAGAAACAGCCCAAAGGTGCACAGCCAGGGTGACGCGCGAACCCAGTCAATTGAAAAACGATTGGAACGATCAGACGACATATGACTATGCGCGTGCTTCTGCGATATGACCGCGTAATTCGTGAGTCAAATCAGCAAATTGTGTTTCGTAGATGATTTCGATTGGACGCGGGCGTGGCAATGGTATGTCGCGGCTGACAATGATTCGACCCGGACGAGCACTCATCACGTGGACCGTGTCAGCGAGAAATACAGCCTCCCTAAGATCATGGGTGACCAAGATTGTTGTGAACTGCCTTTGTTGATGCAAGTCCCTGATGACACACCACAACTCCTCTCTCGTGAAGGCATCCAGTGCTGCAAATGGCTCATCCAGCAGTAATAGTTCAGGATCATGAATCAGGGCCCGGCAAAGCGAAGCACGTTGTTGCATGCCACCGGATAGCTGCCACGGATATTGATCACCTGCCTCTGCAAGTCCAACGGAAGCGAGCAATTCATCGGCCTGTTTTCGATAGGCGGAACGATTCGACCGAATGCGCTTGCGGTGTGGTTCAACAACTTCCATTGGCAGCAGAACATTGTCGCGTGTCAGCCGCCAAGGCAGCATCACAGGATTTTGAAAAGCCATTCCCGCAATGGATACGGGCCCATTAACTTCCTGACCATCCAAACGCACAAATCCTGCACTTGGAAAGTGTAGCCCGGTGGCAAGTTTCATTAAAGTAGACTTGCCACACCCCGACGGACCAACCACCGCGATAAAATCGCCCCGATTGACTTTGAGGTTAAGATGTTCTACTGCAAGCGTATCCTGGCTGCCGTTGCGCCCCTTGTATTGCAGTGTTACTTCATTAATTTCAACAAAGGCGGTCACTGCAGTTATGGCACCATTCTTTCGGCTGCCTCGGGCAGAAAACTTGAATCGAAAATATCGAAAACAGCCGGGCGATTGGTGAACTCATAAGTGTCAGCAATCTGACTCATTGATTGTTGCAATCGAGCGATATCCACCCCGCCGAGTCCATTTTGACGAACTTCATCAGTTACGATGTTCTGTTTGATTGCCATCATTAATCGTTCAAGTTCAACCTCTTTACGAGCAACATCGTTGTGATTAATGACATGTTGTACTGCGTTGGCGGGATCTGCGATCGTAGCCTGAAATCCCTTGATCGTTGCTCTCAAGAAGCCTCTGACCGCGTCCGGATTCTCCTCAGCAAACTTTGGATTCACCAGGATGACGTTACCATACAGATCAAGACCGTGTTCACGCATCAACAGTACGGTAATGTCCTCTTCGGGGACATTATTCGCTTTCAAGTTGATGAATGATGAAAAAGCATAGCCTGTAATTGCATCGACCTTACCCTGCGCCAGCATCGGTTCACGTACTGGGAAACCGACATTTTCGATGGTAACTTTGCTCGCATCGATGTTGTTGGCTTTAACAAATGCTTTCCACTGGGCATACGCTCCGTCGGGAGCCGGGGCCCCAAGTATCTTGCCTTCCAAGTCCTTGGGTGTATTAATGCCAAGCGACTTCCGTCCAACGATCGCAAATGGCGGTGCGTTATAAAGCATAAAAATAGCTTTCACTGGTAAATCCGGATTCTTGTCGCGAAACTTGATCAGTGAATTGATGTCTGCATTACCCATTTGGTAGGTGCCCGATGCAACTCGGGGAATGGCGTCCAGCGAACCTTTACCCGTATCCATCGTTACGTCGAGGCCTTCTGCCTTGTAAAGACCCGTATCCCAGGCAAGCAGCAACGGTGCTGCGGGGCCCTCCCATTTCCAATCATTGGCAAACTTGATGGTTGTATCTGCATTTGCGGTACCCATAAAAATGAGGCATGCAGCAAGTGTCATAAATCGTTTGAATTTCATACTAACTCTCTCTAACCAGAACATTGTGTAGGTCGTTTCATTGCGGTAATTTTACCGAATTATCGAATCAATAGCCGCTGACTGTGATCCAAAAGTTCTCCTTTGTGTATGACAATACCAGCGCTGACTAAAATCCATAAACCAGGCTGAGATTGACGTAGCCATCACGGTGGGATTGATACTGAGCGACATCTTTGGGATCTGACTCCAAAAATTTGACTCCTTCAATTTCCAGAGACCAATCGTCGTTTATTCTGCGTTTGAACTCTAGTGAAAGAGTGCTTGACTGGAAATCTCTATCTTTCAATAGCGCAACAGTGAACTCAGTTGCAGAGAAATCATTTAAAGCGATTCGATTGGCCAGAAACAATTCGTTCTGAAAAGTATTGGTAGAAAGTGCACCCCGCTCATCGTAGAGCCATTCGCCAAAGACGGTCATATCGAGATTGCTTCCGAAAACCGAATAAAACGTATATTCCCCGCCGAGCAGATAAGCCTCGTAGTCATCTTTGTTCCCCAATAGGTTAGAACCGCCACTACGGTGTATTGCTTCAAGTTTAAGCAAGATTTCGTTGACTGAGGCACTGACATCCAGACCGTATTGTTTTATTTGTTCATAATGAGGTGCCAATACGAAATTTCCATTTTGGGATACAACAGGAACCGGTTGCAGTTTTGGTTCGCGGCTGGTACCATCAAACACGCTGACACCAAACTCTGCCACGCCAATATAGTGACTGTACCGAAGTGCGTAATCATCATGGTTATCACCTGACCCCGCCTCGTAAGTAGCCAGGTGATTATTCACGACAAACTGTGAACGCAAACGTCCATTGATACCTGGATAGTTGCGGACGCGGTGCTCAGGTAAATAAAAGAACTCCAAAACTCCCCAGTCGCCCGCCAGGGTCAAATGCGACATCCATTGCCCAAGCTTGATTTTTCCGAACGGGTCTTCCACGGTATCAGACTGGTTAATGATGTCAACCAGGTTAATCGATTCTCCTACACCCCAAAATACATGATCGACACCGAGCCGAAGTTCCCACTCACTCGCTCCGAACTCGTCAAACATCAGAAAATAAGCTTCGCGAACATCAACATGTGAGCGCTGCGCATCGGTATCTTCCAAACGCACAAACGGGGACAGGTTGAAACTCCATCCTCTGGAATTTTCAATGTAGACCTTGGGTTCGAAAACCAGTCCGTTGGCATCTCGTCTTGCTTGCCCCGGCCAAGCACCGCGCTCCGGATACCAGCGACTCTCAAATTTGATTTGACCCGAAACGTCAACAGAAAACGCATCGTTGGCATTCCCCTTGGTGCTGACCATTGTCAACACAATGCATATTGACAGCGCCAATAATGAAAGGTGGTGATTAACTCGAGTCAACGATTGATGAAATCTTTTTGACTGATACGAAATGAATGTATCCACAAGCGAAGATTGGATTTTCTTCGAATGAAACGCATTAGGTCTTAATCGTATGATCAGCATTCAGATTGATACACAGTCAAATCAAGAATTTTCAAAGACCACTCGGGTTTGGCGAACTGCAATTACTCAGTGAATTTGATGGTAGATGTCAGAAAGAGATAGCTTCCATTGAATTAATCTACCATTGCTACAAGTTTGTCGATACTATCCTTGGCATCACCAAAAAGCATTCGGTTGTTTTCGCGGTAAAACAATGGGTTGTCCACTCCCGCATAACCCGCAGCCATGCTCCGTTTGAGAACAATGGTGTGTTTGGCTTTCCAAACTTCAATCACTGGCATGCCGGCAATGGGACCGTCTACACTTTCCTGTGCTGAAGGATTAACGATGTCGTTGGCTCCTATGACCAGAATTGCATCAGTCTCGGGCATATCAGAATTAATTTCATCCATCTCGAGAACGATGTCGTAAGGGACGCGGGCCTCAGCCAATAAGACATTCATGTGACCTGGCATTCTGCCGGCAACCGGATGAATCGCAAATCTTACCGTGATGCCTTTATCGCGCAGCTTACGAGTCAACTCTGCAACGGGATGTTGTGCATGCGCCACTGCCATACCATATCCCGGTACGATGACAACAGAATTGGATGACTGAAGCAAGGAAGCCGTTTCGTCCGGTAGAATTTCTGAAATTTCACCACCGACTTCGCCAGCCGTAGAACTGCCACCCGAGGTTCCAAATCCACCCATGATGACACTGACAAAGTGCCGGTTCATGGCACGACACATAATGTAACTCAAAATGGCTCCACTGCTGCCTACCAGTGCACCAACCAGAATCAATAAGTCGTTCGACAGCATAAATCCGGTAGCTGCTGCTGCCCATCCTGAGTAGCTGTTCAGCATTGAAATCACCACAGGCATGTCTGCCCCGCCAATCGCCAGTACGAGGTGCAGCCCCAACAAAAAAGCGAGCACTGTCATGATCACCAGGACGTTGGTACCGGATACCAGCGACTCGGCCGCGAGAAACTCCGCCCCAAGCCAGAAACAAACGACAACTATGGCGAGATTAAGCCAGTGTCGCAATGGCAGGGTCAAGGGACGACTGGTGATTACGCCTTGTAGTTTTCCAAATGCTGCGACTGAGCCCGTAAATGTGATTGCCCCGATCAATACACCCACATAGATTTCAACTTCGTGAACCAGCTTTTCAGCACCTTCGTATTCGGCAAGCGGTTCAATATAGTTGGCAAATCCCACAAAAACTGCGGCTAGACCAACCAAGCTGTGTAGTATCGCAACCAGTTGTGGCATGGCAGTCATTTTGACTCTTAGGGTTACCAGGATGCCGATGACACCGCCCACAGCCATCATGGCCACCACCACGCCAATGCTGTCCATGGATTTGGCCGCAATGGTTCCACCCACCGCAAGAATCATGCCAAGAATGCCAAACACATTGCCGCGTACTGCGGTCTCTTGGTGGCTCAATCCTCCGAGACTTAAAATAAAAAATATCGAAGCGATGATATAGAGTGAATTGATAAAACCGTCAAACATCTATTTTTGAAACATCTTGAGCATTCGGCGAGTGATAAAAAAGCCACCGAAAATATTAATTGAGGCTATCAGTATTGAAATCGCAGCGAGACCTTTAACCCAAGGGTTGACCGCGCTAATCTCGAGCAGAGCGCCAACGATGATGATGCCACTGATCGCATTGGTAACACTCATAAGCGGTGTATGCAATGCCGGGGTCACATTCCAAATCACATGCCAACCGACAAAAATTGCCAGCACAAATACAGTGAAATGCGCCAGAAATGAAGGCGGTGCGAATAATCCAACACCAACAATGGATGCCAATGCTAAAACAAAGGCATAGGGGGCAATTGAGAATTTTTTCTTAGGTAGCTCTGCAGTGCCACTGCTTGGTGCCTCAGCGGCTTTTTCTGGTGCAGCTGAAACTTCGATTTTCGGTGGTGGCCAAGTGATTTCACCTTCATTAACGATTGTTGCCCCGCGAATGACATCGTCTTCCATATCGAGGTGCAACTCACCATCACTATCAGGACACAGGTCATCAATAAAATTAACAATGTTCGATGCGTACAGCTGACTGGACTGCGCTGGCAGTCTGCTTGGTAAATCAGTATAGCCAACGATGTTGACCCCATTTTCGACGACCACCTTGTCGGGCTGGGTGAGTGCGCAATTGCCACCTTGTTCGGCTGCAAGATCCACGATAACGCTGCCGGATTTCATGCTTCGCACCATGTCTTCCGTGATCAGTTCAGGTGCAGGGCGGCCAGGGATCAACGCGGTTGTAATGATGATGTCGACTTCTTTAGCTTGTTCCGCAAATAACGCCATTTCCGCTGCAATGAACTCTTTGCTCATTACTTTGGCATAGCCGCCAGTACCGGAACCTTCTTCTTCGAAATCAAGTTCCAGGAAGTCAGCACCCATACTTTCGACCTGTTCCTTGACTTCAGGTCGGGTATCAAAGGCGCGTACAATGGCTCCCAGGCTGGTTGCTGCGCCAATGGCAGACAGGCCGGCAACACCGGCTCCAATGATCATTACTATTGCAGGTGGGACGCGTCCCGCGGCGGTGATCTGTCCACCAAAAAATCGACCAAAAAGACTCGCAGCCTCAACAACGGCCCGATAACCGGCGACATTAGCCATGGACGACAAAGCATCGAGTTTCTGTGCCCTGGATATTCGAGGAATCGCATCCATTGAAATTGCGTTAACCTCCACCTGTGCTAACCGTTCTAGCATTTGTGGGTTCTGTGCAGGCCATAAAAATGCGATCAAGTATTGTCCTTTTTGAAGGCGGTCGATTTCTGCATCGTCAGGACCGCGTACTTTAACAATCACATCGGCTTGCTGAAGTACAAATTCGGGACTCTCAGCGATGGCAGCTCCAGCCTCTGTATACGCGGCATCACTAAAACTCGCCAATTTTCCTGCACCAGATTCAATCAGAATATCAAAACCTTTGTTCAGCAGCTTCTGTACTGTATCAGGCGTCAGTGCAACGCGCTGTTCGCGTGGGTCTGATTCTTTGACAACGCCGATTTTCATACTTGTATCTATTGATGGTGGGGAGGAACAGTGAAAGCCTATTATATATTTTTAAACTATTGCAACATTGGGCGCGATGGCCCGTTCATTCGAGCCTTGAAACAATACAATAGGTATCCGATTTTCTTCAATTGCAGGAATGCTCATGGAAACAGGTTCAATATTCGATCAATTGACACAACTCAGTCTGCGGGTAGAGTCTTTGTGGAGGTTTCTTTGACGTTGACGCGAAGGAGATCCGATTGCGTGAGATTGACGCGGAGTTAGAAGACCCAGATTTATGGCAAGACTACGAAAAGGGCAGTTTACTCAATCGCGAAAAGTCCAATCTTGAGAAATCACTGCATGCCATTCAATCCTTGAAAACTGCAGTCGCTGACGCGCTGGAACTCGCTGAACTTGCCCGGGAAGAAAATGATCAAGATACGCTCGATGCCATTGCCGATGAGATCGGCGACTTCGATTCAATTCTTGAAAAGCTGGAATTTACCAGTATCTTCAGCGGCAAAATGGACTCGGCAAACGCATTTGTTGATATCAAACCCGGTTCTGGCGGGACCGAGGCACAAGACTGGGCTGAAATGCTCTACAAGATGTACCAGTATTGGGCACAAAAGAAAGGCTTTCAAATCGAGACTGTTGATTACAGCGAAGGCGAGGTCGCTGGCCTAAAGAATGCAACACTCAAGATTGTGGGTGAATTTGCCTATGGATGGATTCGAACTGAAAACGGCGTACACCGGCTTGTGCGTAAATCGCCGTTTGATTCGGGTCAGCGACGCCATACATCATTCGCTTCTGTATTTGCTTATCCGGAAATTGATCAGCAAACTGAAATAGATATTGATCCCGGCGATCTTAGAATCGATACTTACCGCGCGAGCGGGGCTGGCGGGCAACATGTCAATCGAACTGATTCGGCAGTTAGAATCACCCACAAACCAACCGGGGTGGTGGTTCAGTGCCAGAACGATCGATCTCAACATCGAAACAAGGCTGAAGCCATGACCATGCTGCGAGCCCGACTATTTGAGCTTGAACGCCAAAAGGATCAGGAGGAGCGACAGAAATTGGAAGATGAAAAACCGGATATCTCCTGGGGCAACCAGATTCGATCCTATGTGCTGGATCAGTCACGTATCAAGGACCTTCGAACCGGTGTAGAAACCGGCAATATTAATGCTGTGCTGGAAGGCGAATTGGATTCATTTATCGAGGCCAGTCTGAGGGCTGGATTGTAAACTGATATGTCAAATGACAGTGATCAGGGCAGGGTACGCAAGGATAAACTCGCCCAACTGAAGCAAACCGGCTGGGCTTATCCAAACGACTTCAGACCCGACGCAAAAGCCGCCCAATTACACGGACAGTTTGCGGAAACTTCAACCGAAGACCTAAAGAAGGACGAAATTTCGGTCAGTTTGGCGGGCAGACTGATGAGTCGCCGTAAAATGGGCAAAGTAACTTTTGCGGATCTGCAAGACTCAAGTGGCAAAATTCAACTGTTTGTGCGTAAAGATGGTCTGCCTGAATCCCAATATGAACTTTTCCAAGGTTTCGACATAGGTGACGTTATTGGGATCCATGGTACGGTATTTCGTACCCGTACCGGCGAATTAAGCGTAGCAGTTGATGAGATTCAAATATTAACCAAAGCGCTTAACCCGTTTCCGGAGAAGTTTCATGGTTTGGCAGACCAGGAATTGCGTTACCGTCAGCGCTACTTGGACCTGATCATTAACGACGACGTCAAAGCAACGTTCAGGATACGCAGCGCGATCGTTCGGTGCATTCGCAAATTCATGGATGAACACGAGTTTCTCGAAGTTGAGACTCCCATGATGCATTCGATTCCCGGTGGTGCAATTGCCAGACCATTCATTACCCATCACAATGCGCTTTCTCTAGATATGTTTTTACGTGTGGCGCCAGAGTTGTTCTTAAAACGTCTGGTTGTAGGCGGGCTTGAACGCGTTTATGAAATTAATCGAAACTTTCGCAATGAGGGTGTGAGCACCCAACACAATCCTGAGTTTACCATGCTGGAGTTTTATCAGGCTTATGCGGATTATCGCGACTTTATGGCATTTACCGAAAAGATGTTTGCGCGTTTGATTGATGAGGTCTGCGATTCTTCATTCGTACAATTCGGAGAACATGAGGTAGATCTCAAGCCGCCATATCGAAGATTGTCCTTGCGAGAGGCAGTATTGCAGCATAACCCGGAGCTCACTGTAGCGGACCTCGATGATGCAGAGCGCTTACGAGCACACCTCAAATCGATCGGTGGACAAGTTCTTGATCATTGGGGAGCGGGTAAGGTTCTTTTTGAAATATTTGAACGGACCGTGGAGGATCGCTTAATTCAGCCGACGTTCATTACCCACTATCCGGTTGAGGTATCGCCTTTGTCGCGAGTTTCTGATACCGATTCATCCATCACCGACCGGTTCGAATTTTTTATCGCTGGCATTGAAATTGCCAATGGATTTTCCGAACTCAACGATCCGGAAGATCAGGCTGCTCGTTTTAAAAATCAAATTGAGCAACGCCAATCCGGCGATGATGAAGCAATGCACTATGATGATGACTATATTCGGGCGCTTGAATACGGACTGCCTCCCACTGCAGGGGAAGGGATTGGCATCGACCGATTGGTGATGTTATTAACCAATCGGACATCGATTCGTGACGTCATTTTATTCCCCTACCTGAAACCCGCACCTCGCTCCGGTGAATGATCCGTCCGTTTGAACTTTTTATTGGGTTGCGCTATATACGTGCGAAACGGCGGACCCGATTTATTTCGTTTATCACCGCAACTTCAGTATTGGGGATTATTGTCGGGGTTTGGGCGCTAATTTCTGTATTGTCAGTCATGAACGGGTTCGAACGGGAACTCAAGGATCGGATTCTGGCAGTGGCTTCACACATCCGTGTCAGTGAAACCGGCGGGTGGCTGCAACATTGGCCGAGTGTGATGTCCAAAGTCGGGGACAATCAACAGGTTGTTGCCCAGGCTCCCTATATTCTCAGTCACGGAATGTTGAAATACAGCAACCGCGTCAGTCCAGTAATTGTGCGTGGTGTCGATCCTCAAATGGAATCAAACGTTTCTTCAATTGATGAAAATCTGATTGCAGGAAATATGGAGGCACTTGAGGAAGGTGAGTTTGGCATCATTTTGGGTGAAGATCTGGCCATTTCCATGGGTGGATTGGATGTTGGAGACAAAGTCGTCTTAATCAGTTCCCGAGGCAAATCCTCACCGGTTGGGGTGTTACCCCGCCTCAAACGATTCACGATCGTTGGCTTGTTTAATTTGAACTTTTATGAATACGACAGTGGCTTGGCACTGGTTCACATCAAGGATCTGGCCAAGTTGCAAAGAGTCGGTGATGCCGTTTCGGGGTTGCGTCTCAAAACTTCAGATGCGTTTAACTCCCCGTTGATTTCCCGCGATTTGCGCGACCTCCTCGGATCTGAATTTCGGGTAATCGACTGGACCCGGGAATATTCAAATTTATTCGAGGCACTCAAAATTGAGCGTCGCGTCATGTTCATCATTCTGTTTTTAATCATTGCTGTGGCGGCGTTCAACATCGTATCGACATTGGTGATGCTGGTTTCAGATAAGCAGGCTGATATTGCAGTATTGCGAACAATTGGTGTTACACCCAAGAGCATTATGATGATTTTTATCGTGCACGGCATTGTGATTGGCATTGTCGGTACAGTGATTGGTGTCATCATCGGTGTAATCACAGGACTCAATCTGGAAACCCTAATACCTTGGGCGGAGCAACTATTTGGTACGCAGTTTTTTCCAGATGAGATATACATCATCACCAAGTTTCCTGCCGAACTGGTTTGGGATGATGTAAACAAAGTTGCAGTAGCTTCAGTATTGATCAGCTTTCTGGCTACCATTTACCCTGCCTGGCGAGCTTCGAAAGTACAGCCAGCCGAGGCGTTGCGCTATGACTGACATCGTATTGAAAACTCAATCGGTCTCCAAGACTTACCAACAGGGTACGTTCCAGGTTCCTGTGCTTCGGGATATTAATCTCGAAATCAAACGGGGAGAGCAGGTTGCAATTGTCGGGGCATCGGGTACTGGCAAGAGCACCTTGCTGCACTTGCTCGGCGGACTCGATTCACCAAGCAGTGGCCACGTGTTTCTTGACGGACAGAATATTGGCGAACTGAACGAAACCCAGCGCGGGCAGGTTCGTAATCATAAAGTTGGATTTATCTACCAGTTCCATCATCTGTTACCCGAGTTTTCCGCGTTGGAAAATGTGATGATGCCATTGCTGGTTCGACGCCTTGCAACGCATCACTGTCGAGAAAAGGCAATGCACCTGTTGGACCAAGTGGGTCTGGCTCATCGTTTGCACCACAAACCGGCAGAATTATCTGGCGGTGAACGGCAGCGAGCGGCGATTGCGCGAGCGTTGATTGTTGATCCTGTGTGCCTACTGGCAGATGAACCCACCGGTAACATTGATCGCGACAATGCTAAAAATATTCAGGAACTGATGACCAACCTTGACCGGGAATCAGCAGTCAGCCTGGTTGTTGCGACGCACGATTTGCAACTGGCCTCATCGATTGAACGCGTATTGCAGCTCGACAATGGCCAGTTGAACGTAGATTAACAATTACGCCATTGCAATATGGCGGTAATTGTCGGCTAACTCAATTAGTCGGCCCTGAATAATTCGTATTTCTGTCGATGGGCGAAGGCGTGAAAGTCAAGTGTCGGGCAGCTGAAACGGCTTTATGCAGAGCGCAGTCCCACACGACGGTTATTTGACCCAAACAATACCCATTTGAGTCGCTTAATCCGCTCAAATACTGAGTGACAAAAAATACGGGCACAACTGAACAACACATTCACATTGTCACTTTCAGTACCCGTCAAATGATTACGGCCCAACCAGCCAGCCTGTTTCATATATCCGCTGATTGGGGAACGGCTTCAGGGGACAAACAGGATTTCTGTCAACGACTGAACTCTTTCTATGCTCCAAAACGATGCTATAGCGATGCAAGGCAGTGCTACAGCCCATCGCACGGTAACGATGGCTCCTCGACCGAATCGGGCAACGAGCACGAGCAGAACCCATACGCTTACTACAATCAGAACTTGTCCGATCTCCACGCCAATATTAAAAGATATCAGGGACTTCCACATGTGGGCATCACCTGGAAGCAGTAGTTCATGCAGTACAAACGAAAATCCAAGCCCATGGACCAGTCCGATACCGGTTGTAACAATGTAGGAAATAACGGAGTCCGATGAACGCCATTCGGATAGAAGAATCATTGCAGCAGCATAAATGATTGTCAGCGCAATGAGGGTCTCAATCGCAGGTATAAACCACGCCCCGCTCGGTACAAAACCAAGAAAACCAAGTATCAGGGTGACTGTATGGCCCAATGTGAAGCCGGTAACGCGCCACAGCAGGCCTACCAGTCCAGCCGCGCCTACCGTGAGACACAGAACGAATAGCACATGATCCAACCCTTCAAGGATATGGACGATTCCCTGGCCGATAAAAGTTGAAACGGCCGCCCATTCCGAATTCCGGATCAGAACAGGGTCATTCAGAAGGCCCGTGAGTCTGTGAACCCGGGTATTTCCCGGGAAGTGGTCCAGAAACAGGTTCGCCGTATTCTCCTGTCCTTCCAGCCCCGGATCGAATGTGCTTCGGTAGGAATAGTTGTCAATGGGCTCATTGTGACGGTAGTGAAGCAGAAGATCGGTGACCGTTGCTCCGACATAAATCTTGGCATAGTCATAGGGAAAAATTTCCCCTTCGAACGAACGTCTTGCTTCTTCCAGGGATGCGAAAGGCGGCTGTTCCAATCCGGGGTGAAGCCCAACGTCAATGATTTCGGCCTCAAGCACCCGACCGTCCACGGCAAATTCCTGCCCTTCCGCAGCCAGATAAGCGAACGAAAGGGGAGCGTCCCGAATGGCATCAAGATCGAGGTAATGCAACAGGGTCCCGGATTCGACGCGGTTATAGGTAAAAGGTGCGGCTTTCGGGATGCCGTTTTTATCGCTCTCTCCGACAAGACCCGCCAGAAAAAGCGGTGTCGGCAGACGCATGTAAACATCCAGTCCTTGACTGGTGTGAACGACGTGAATCGTACGGATATTCAGGTCGAGATTGAAATGTGCCTGAGTTGAAGTGGATACCGCAAACAGCAGAATTGGTAACAACAACCTGATAATCATCATGTGGATCAAAAATCCGATCGATTGAAATTAGCGAGCTACGTCAACGCGTGATCTTACGGTAAATTTAATGTCACCCGGCAATCGGATTTGTATGGCTCATTGTCCATAGACTTACGGTGCAAGTCCAAGACTGGGCACCACGGTGAACCGGTAACGACTGAAGGTAGTCACTTGATGCGGTACCCGGATACCTCATCTGAGGAATTGACCAAACTCGAGAGTAATCGGACAAGCCGGTAGAATTACCGGCTTGTCCAGAGGTTTAAGGATTCCGACTAGTCGCCTGTCCTAACCATCGCTTCCCGATACCATATTGTGCGAACCGAAATACATTACATGACCCTTCATGTCCGCAATGCTGGCAGCACTCAGTTGCACCGTTGGCCCGTCAAGTATGGTATTCGGATGTGTCTGTGCCCATTCAAGGGCGGGCATCAGCGTGGACGTCACAAAGGTTGTCTCAGGAACCAGGTAGTGGTGGGGAATTGCCACCTTGGCACCTGTCATCTCAACCACACGATCTGCTTGAGGATAGTCGAGGATATGACGCGAGCCGTCCACCGGCACGAATACCACATCCACCTGTCCAACTTTTTCCAGGACCTCTGCCGGAGGATCTGCCCGATTGTCTCCCCACATCAGGAGACGCATGCCTCCGGTCTCAATAACATAGAGGTTGTTATCCAGATGCCTCAAATTGGTAGGCGGGCAAGGGTCGTCCCGACCCTCGAATTGCTTGACTGCATCGGTCCAGGGAATGATTCCAGGCGCGACGCATACATGCTTGTCGGCAATGCCGGTGATCTTCACGTCACCAAGTTCGAACGTACCTGCCATCCGGTCGAGCAGCATGTTCGCATCCAACCGGTCCAGTGCATCATGATCGAAATGGGCATGGGTGGAAAGGCCAATATCCACTTCTGTCATTGGAAACTCCATCCGATACCATAGACCCCAGGCACCAGAAGGATCATTTCGCCACGGGTCGACGATCATACTAACTCCCCTCGGAGAGGTGATCTTGAACGACGAGTTGCTGTAGAAAGAGATCTCAACCGTATCCGTAGCATCACGGACGCCACCCTCGTTTTGAATCTGAATGATTCGGTTGTGGTTATTGGCTGACATCCATGCATTCATTTGGCTGACTACGTCTTCACTGACCGTGGCTAGCCCTCCAGCGACGATCGCTAAACCAATCGATAAGAGTTTAAGCTTCTTCATTATTATTCCTCCTAGTGATTATCGTTTTATTTGCAGAAAATTTGGATCCGGTGGGAACAGGCCGCCGAACCCGAACCCATCGTAGTATATTGCACGGCCTGGGAAAATCAAAAGTGAGTGTTTTCCAATAGGAAATGAGTCTGAAAAACCAAGTGCGTCGGGTTCATCCGATGCAGAGCAATGATTACAGCTTACCCCAAACTTTACTAAACAATAAGTCGTGTTTCAGTGTACGGCGATCGTTCAATTATCAAAGGTCACTTGCACTCAGCAGTGAACAACGACATCTGAAAACTCTTCGACTTTTTGCAGTTCAACACTTCCGGTGCTGAGTTCTGCTACATTAATGACTTTGAAATCAAGTTGCAGTCGAAATTCAAACTTATCGAGAAACGATTCGAACATTTCTCCACCGCTCGTACCAACAGCCACCAACGTATCATCATCAGGAGAATACTCCAGCTGAATTGCAGCCAGTGGTTGTGGAGCGGGGCCCCCTAAGACTTCAGCGCCATTTTTTGGATCGTAAACACTGCGTTCAGAGCAACAGTAAATCAGCTTCTCTCTTTCCTGCCGAGTTCGATTGGCATCAAAGTAGACAACCGTTGAATGACGGTAGTTCAAAAAACTCGCAGACTTGGCAGGGTAGGTCATGCGGTGTGCACAGATCGCTGAATAGGCTACGATTGAATTGGTCGGACCTACGCCACCTGACCAGGAATAGCTTGACCCGGATTCAGTGGTTAAACTCGGAACCGCATCTGCTGCTTCACCAAGATTGAAGATCATGCATGGTGTGGTGACATAAGGGTAATGAAAAATATAAGTCTGTCCGACTTCAAGGTCACGGGTGCGTATGGGTTGGGAATTACGCGTTAGTAAAACACGGTTGTAGTGACGACTCGCTGCAGGAGAGACTTGGGCCGGGGCGGGGCGAACAGCGCTTAACGCAGTGACGACTGACCCGCATATTCCAAAAAATTTTCTTCGATCAATATGCTGCATGGTGGATTTTAAGAGGTGCTGCTTAACAGATTCACAATGGCTATATGTTTGTTCGCCAGGGCTCGGTCGCGGGCATTCATATCAAATCGATCTTTGAGTTTGGTCGATGCGTTGTACTTTAACAGTAATTCTACAATGTCGACAAACCCGTTGGTCGCCGCGTGGTGCAATGCAGTTGCACCATTTTCATCCTGCGCATTGACATCAGTTTGGTCATGATTTAACAATGCAGCTACGCTTTGATAGTAACCGGAAAAGGCTGAACGCATGAGCGGAGTCCACTGATAGATATCACGAACGTTAACTTTGGCACCGTGTTCAATCAGGATTGGAACAATATCAGCATGTCCTTTGGCGGCTGCAACCATGAGTGCAGTCCAACCGAACTTGGCAGCTGCATTAACGTTTGCGCCGTGTTCAACTAATAGCATCAGCGTTGCTTTATCACCGCGTATTGCAGCATACATGAGCGCAGTACCGCCATTCGCATTGACATCGTTAATTCGCGCACCCGCGTTGAGAAGTTTTGCAACCACATCATTGGCTCCGAGTTTGGCAGCAATCATTAATGCGGTTCGCCCATCTTCCAGCCGCATATTGGCATCTTCGACTTGATCGATGAATCGGGACATTGCATTACTGTCTTCGCGTTTCATCGCCTCGTAAAAGTTATCGGCCTGTACAATCGAAGGGCGCAGACAAACACCCATAATCAATGCGACCAGTACTGCGATAAACCATTTGTACCGCGCCGTTGTTGCCTGTCGGGGCATCTGCATCTTAGTGAAGCTCTGATGAGGGTGTGGTTGCGTTTGAACCGGCCGCTCGGTACTCATAGTGCGAGACGACTTCGTTCAGTGCCAATTGGACATCGTATTTTCCCGTCATTCGAATCATCGCGTCATGCTGCGTAGCCTGGTCAAGAACATCCTGAAATGCGCTATGTTCCGACAGTCCCAGCAGGTTTTGCTGTTGATGAATTATCCAGTAAGCCGCGTCAGCAAAAAACCAGCGAATTACAGGTTGGCTGGCCAGCAACTTGAGCGTTTCAAAGTGCGACTCTGTCTCACCGGGAGTGATCAACACTTCACCGATCAAGGGGTCGTCCTCGCCGCGGGTATAGACTTCAAAGCGAATAACCACAACCGCGGCACTACTGTGCTTGATCACATCCGTTTCAATCGCGACAGGTACCACTGCACCATCAAGCCGAGCCAATCGACGTCGGTCATCTTTACTTTCTCGGCCACCGATTTGAAAGAAAATTGCAGATTCCCAATTGCCCGAATCGATACTAACAGGCAGACAGGTAACACTGGAGCCTGTGTAATCCATGCTGTTTCGAACAAATTCAGGAAACCGTTTCACCGGGTTTATCTCTCAACCAGACAAAAAAATCGCACCTCAAGCATGATGCTCAAGATGCGATTTTCCAAAGAAATTTAGAATGCGACGGAATATTAAGCTTACTATGCCGTCGGTTGTTGATTCATTGAACTCGCGTCGGCAGACTCGGGATCACCATCCGCATGACTCACCTCTTCGTACCACAAATCATGGTGTTGTTTTGCCCACTCCACGCTGACGTGCCCTTTGGTCATTGCATCAATTGAACCCTCTGATCCAATGGTACCAATATAGGCATGGCCGATAAAAATCGCAATCCAAAGCAAAGCCGCGACGGCGTGTATGATGTGCATCAACTGTGCATAGGCGCGGGTAAACTCGACGCTGAAATATTCTTGAACCCAACCGATCAGCGCAAAGCCGGTAAAACTGACTGCACCGACACCCAGCAGAATGACGATCCAGAACCATACTTTTTCACCAGCATTTGCCTTTCCGGCACTGGGGTGCTTTTTACCGATAATGCCGCCGCCTTTCATAAACCACACAATATCGGTTCGATTGGGGATATTGTGACGAACCCAGCAAATGAACATAAGGATCGGACCGAGTACAAAAAATGGTCCAACTGTGTTGTGAACATTGATTGAGACGCCGGCCCATAACGCAAATCCTTCAGGACCGAAAAGCGGGATGAGCAATGCGCGTCCAAATAGCAAACTCAATCCGGTAATTGTCAATATGACAAAGAGTATCGCGGTATACCAATGCAGCATCCGTTCCAAAAAACTCCAGCGGGTTACTCTTTCTCCCGATTTCGGTTCGTCAAGTTCGACGCGCCCTCTTAAGGCATAAAATGCGACAATCGCGATGACTACGACAACCAGAAACCAGCCGCCAATGTTGGCAATGAGGTCATTTCTAATTTGACGCCAGTTTTGACCCGTAATGTTATAAAGCGTGTTCGATTCAACATTGACGTCCGAACCGGTCACAGCACTGTAGCCACTGCCACCTTCACGCACCAGGCGCCAAAATTCTGATCGCTGGTTGGTATTACTATCGGTTTGCTGTGCTTGCACAGTTAGGGCTGGAGAACCGGGTAACCAGTATCCCGTCGTTGGTAATATCATCGCGCACAGCAACATCAATGCCAAGGCGACAGTCATTCGTCGTGCCCGCTTTGAGCGCGCTACGCCTGCAAAGAATTTGTTTATGACCATTGAAGTTAACTCCCTATTCGTTACAACTGCTACTCATTCCGACGTCGGGCAAAGTGCTTCTTGTTTGTTGATGTCTTGCCAATTACTTGGCAGACAAATAATCTGTATTCAAAATTTAATTTACTATCGATCTGTTTGGCCGATCGACAACCGTTCTGCCAGAGCACTTGAATGCGAAGTCTCTAACAAGGGATCACTGGGTCCCATATAGACTCCTGGTTCATGTAGTGTAACTTGTAAATTTTCCAGGCAGCCGCTGAGTGTCAACGAGCCAGTAATTATGAGAAATATCGCAATGAACTTTTTGTACATGCTCTTAACTGCTCCGGATTATGATGTTTGGAATGCATCGTGTTGATATTTTGTAATATTAGTATTCGTTGCCGAGAAATGAAAAGGGGAAGGGCAGACCCTTCCCCTAGTTCATGATCAGGCTATCCAGTCGGATAAGCTGTCTCCCACCCCCATGTTTGGGGTCGGGTGCCTCTTTGCAGTACTCGCTCACGGTAGATATCGGCGATCATATCGCCATCTCCCGCAATGAGTGCCTTGGTGGCACACATTTCAGCGCAAAGCGGAAGCTTGCCTTCTGAAATTCGGTTGCGACCGTACTTGACGTACTCGTCGTCCGAATTGTCGGCCAATGGACCACCGGCACAAAAAGTGCATTTGTCCATTTTTCCACGTACTCCAAAGGCTTGCTCTTGTGGAAACTGTGGTGCACCAAATGGGCACGCATAAAAACAGTAGCCACAGCCAATACAAAGATCCTTGTCGTGCAGCACGATGCCATCATCGGTTGTATAGAAACAATCAACCGGGCATACTGCAGCGCAAGGTGCATCGGTACAGTGCATGCAAGCGACTGAAATTGATTTTTCACCCGGCTCGCCATCACCCAACACGACAACGCGTCGACGATTGACTCCCCATGGAACTTCATTCTCGTTCTTGCACGCAGTAACACATGCGTTGCACTCGATACAGCGCTCGGCATCACACAGAAATTTCATTCTAGCCATGACAGACCTCCTAAGTGCTCAGTTTGCAGAGAGTGACTTTCGTCTCCTGCATCTGTGTTACTGAATCGTACCCATAGGTAAAAGCTGTATTGCAAGCTTCACCTCTGACGTAAGGCGCAGTCCCTTCAGGATACTTGTCCACCAGGTCTTTGCCCTGGAACCAGCCACCGAAGTGGAATGGTGTGAACAATACGCCGGGTGCCACACGTTTCGTTACCATCGCCTTGACCAGGATCTTGGCTCCTTCAGGAGTCGAAATCCAGACCATTTGACCGTCTCGAACCGCGTTGTTATTGGCGTCCACCGGGTTGACCTCGACAAACATATCCTGCTGAAGTTCAGCCAACCACGGATTCGATCGCTGCTCTTCGCCACCGCCTTCGTACTCGACGAGTCGTCCGCTGGTTAAGATCAGCGGATATTCGCCTGAGAAATCTTCGGCTTGTATGGAAGCATAGCGAGTCGGCAAACGATAAAAGCGTTTGCGATCCGGGTAGGTCGGATAAGCTTCTGCGAGGGCTCTGTCCGGTGTGTAAAGTGGCTCACGATGAATCGGAACTGGATCCGGAAAAGTCCATACAACTGAGCGTGCCTTGGCATTTCCAAACGGTGCACAGCCATGCATGATGGCTACCCGTTGAATTCCTCCTGACAGGTCAGTTTTCCAGTTCTTGCCTTCGGCTGCCGCCTGTTCTTCCGGAGTTAAATCGGACCACCAGCCAAGTTGTTTAAGCAACTTGTCGGTGAATTCCGGATAACCATCCTGAATTTCAGAACCAACCGGATAAGAATCTTCAGCCAGGAGATTAACTCCATCGCGTTCGACTCCAAATCTGGCACGGAAGCAAAGACCACCTTCTGCGACCGGCATTTCGGTGTTATACAACACTGGTGTGCCGGGGTGTCCCATTTCCGGGGGACCCCATGAAGGCCAGGGCATACCGTAATAGTCACCGTCCGCCGGGCCACCTTCGGCCTTTAGGGTAGTGGTATTGAAAGTTGCCTTGTTCGCCATATGCAGTTTGATGCGCTCAGGACTCTGACCGGTGTATCCAATCGTCCACATACCCCGATTGATCTCACGGGTAATGTCTTCGATCAGGGGCTCATCATTGTTGACCTCGATATTCTTCGTAAACTGTTCATGGAAGCCGAGCTTCTTGGCAAGTTTATAAAGAATGGTATGGTCCGGCAATGATTCCCAAACCGGTTCGATAACTTTATCGCGCCACTGAATTGAGCGGTTCGATGCTGTTACTGAGCCATAAGTCTCGAACTGAGTCGCGGCAGGCAGCAGGTAAATGCCATCCGTGCGATCGTTCATGACCGCGGCGTGCGTCGGGTGTGGGTCCACAATCACCATCAAGTCCAGCATTTCCATTGCTTTTTTCATTTCAGGTCCGCGCGCCTGACTGTTCACGGCATGACCCATATAGATCATGGCGCGCACGTTGTCGCGTTGGCCGATGTTGTCCTTGTCTTCAAGAATACCATCGATCCAGCGGGATACTGGAATGCCCTTGTAGTTCATGGGGTGGGTGGGTTTGCCATTGTCGCCTTCGACTTCGCCGGCATCAAATTGACCTTTCACCCACTCAGGATCCAAATCCCACACGCGCGACCAGTGTTTCCATGCGCCGTTTGACAGCCCATAGTAACCCGGTAGGGTATGAGATAGAACGCCCAAGTCAGTCGCACCCTGAACATTGTCATGTCCACGGAAAATGTTGGCACCACCGCCAGATTTACCAATGTTGCCCAATGCCAGCTGCAACACGCAGTAAGCACGCGTGTTGTTGTTGCCGATCGTATGCTGTGTGCCGCCCATACACCAGACAATTGTGCCTGGACGGTTTTCATGCATAATTTCAGCAGCCCGCTTGACAACTTCGGGAGGTGTGCCTGTGACTTTCTCGACTTCTTCAGGTGTCCACCTGGCGACTTCTGCTCGAATCTCATCCATTCCGTAAACGCGCTGGCGGATATATTCCTTATCTTCCCAGCCGTTCTCAAAAATATGCCACAGCACACCCCAGACCAGTGCAACGTCCGAGCCAGGTCGGAAACGTACGAAATGATCTGCATGTGCCGCAGTACGGGTGAATCGAGGATCGCAGACGATCATCCTGGACCCATTTTCTTTAGCCCTAAGGATATGCTGCATCGCAACCGGGTGCGCTTCAGCGGCATTACTGCCAATGAAAAACATCGCTTTCGATTTGTGCATATCGTTATAGGAATTTGTCATTGCGCCATAGCCCCAGGTGTTTGCAACACCGGCGACAGTGGTTGAATGACAGATACGTGCCTGATGGTCAACGTTGTTGGTTCCCCACATCGCTGCAATCTTGCGGAACATATATGCCTGCTCGTTATTGTGCTTGGCGGAGCCGAGCCAGTACACGGAATCCGGTCCGGACTGTTCTCGAATTTCCATCAGCTGGTTGCCGATCTCATCGATCGCTTCATCCCAACTGAGGCGTTTCCACTTGCCACCAGCCAATTTCATTGGATAGCGTAAGCGTTTTTCGCCCATGCCATGCTCACGAACAGTAGAGCCCTTTGAACAGTGTGCGCCGAGATTAAACGGTGAGTCAAAGTCCGGTTCTTGACCAGTCCAGACACCGTTTTGTACTTCCGCGACGACACCACAACCGACGGAGCAGTGTGTGCAAATGCTTTTGCGGATCTCTGTTTGAATTCCCTCTTTCGGTGAAAACCCTGCTGCAGCGTGGGCTTTTTTCATCAATTGAGGGGCAAACATCGAAGCCGCGGCACCGGCACCCAACGCTGCACCGGAGCGCTTTAGGAACGTTCGGCGATTAATGGCTTTACCAGCTGAGGCTATGCCTGCCAATGCGCCACTATCGGTACTTCTAACTAATTTCATAGTTGTACTCCAAAAGTTGACCTAAAACCGCGCCCGGCGATAGTACTCGCGGATGTGGTCGGTTTCACGATAACCGAGAGATTCAGGCGCTTTTTCCTGCTTCTCAAGATGTGCACTATCAGCGGACGCACCAGTCGTCGTCGATAATGCGGCAGCACCACCAAGCACCGCCATTCCCTTGAGGGCATTGCGCCGGGAGTCCCGGTCAACCAATTTGCTACATTTCATAGCTTTTCTCCTCTTGTGTATGTTATTAAGTGACGTCACATACATACCAGAATATGCCCGCCTAGACAGGCATCTCAAGGTATTCGGTTTCAAAGTCAATAAACTCGATGCCGAATTCACCGACTTTGATATAAAAATTTGCTTTCCGCGCCTGGATAAGATCCTTGAAAAAACGTCTCGTCCACGGTTTGATGTGCCGCGTAAATAACGTTTGCTGAGCCTTAAACGGGTAATCATTGCCTGCTTCGATGACTATGCCCATAATATCCATTAGTGCGGCAATATGATCTTCAGGTTCTTTACAGCCCTGCACGCGTTCGATCCCAAGTGCTTTAAGATCCTGTCGCAGCAGACTTAAGGGTTTGTCCATGAGCATGCCGGTAATGTACCAGGATCCGTAGGGCACCAACTCCCCGCGACCAACACCGATGAACAGGTCATGGTATTCGTCATCCAGTTCATTAACATCCGCCGCATGCTCGCGTGCGGCATCTGCCAATGCATTCAATTGTTTCAGGAAAGCGTTGTTTGCCTGGGCTTGAGGCACGCCTAGTTCGGAAATTTTGCGCAGCGTTTCTGCGGTGGGTGGGGCAGACAATAGCAGTGAGAGCAAATAATAGTAACTTGCCCTAAAGCGATAATCTTTAGTCGGTGACTGAACGTTGCTTATAGTCATTTATCCTTCTTGCAGCCAAGTAGCGAACGATATTAGTATTGGATTGTCCGCTTAATTCTGCTTCACTTGGTTATTGAAGATTCTAATTCACCCTGTGTTTAATGTCAAGCATGAATTCAGTGCAAATATAGTCGCAATTCTAGGCACTGCGTTGGATGTCAGAACTACGCGCCGAAGAAGGACACTGTTGTGCTTTCCTGACTCTCCTTAACCGGAATGGCGATGCAAGCTGGTTTAACCATCGACAATAATCCTGAGCGACACTTTCGCGGCCGCCGTGTACTCCCGCAGACAGTACCCGAACTGCCGCGTAGCTTCTGAGTGGTGAATTCGCGAGCGGGAAGAAACATGGTAACTACAGGAAATCTCGCCCGGCAGCAACGTCATGTGCTCGGCTCGAACATTCAGTAGTGGTGCGAGCTCCACTGAAAACACCCCGGGCTGCGTCCACCCCTCGGTAACGGACGAAGTGTCGGTTTAGCCTGCGGGCCTTACTTCGGGCGACCACCTTGCAGTTTGGCTCGAGAAGTTCGCCAATTTTTCCCAACCGAGGAGTACGCCCCGAATGCATAACAGGAAGGCATGCAGATTGGAAGGCGTGAATGGATCGCAATGAGTCGCCCCATCGTCCGAACTATTGAGGCTGAATATGGCACAATGGAACGGGTACACGACTCACACTGTTGGGTGGTGAGCAAGCCGAAAATCAATTCATGAACCAGGCGATTACCAGAATCCTAGGCGTAACCCTTCTGAAGAGCTTGATATTAAGCCTGATGTTCTATACTCGAATTCAGGGATTCATTTAGGACTGCAATATTGAGATAACGTAACTGGTAAAAATTACCCTTAACTCTGCTTATGCTCTTTAGTTTGATACCTGTCTGAGGCCTTTTCGTTGGCGGCCAATTCGGACGCTCTGCGTAGCCAAGTTTGACCTCCAATGGAGTCAATTATCCCGCAATCCACTCCACCTGTGTGTGAATTGAGCACATTGAGCACCACCAGCCTGAATAATCTTCGCCAGTGTAAGATAACACCGAAATTCATCCGCGTTGAATCCTTCAACCTTGTGAATATCTGGCATTTGGAATGAAACGCCCCGTCCAGGCGCCAGGTCAGGCTGCCAACGATAAGACCAGCGAGCGAACCTCGTCGGGTTTGTTCAGCTGCATGGCAAAATTCGCGGCCGCCATCATGACGACCATTGAGATCGTTACCTTAAGCCCCAGCGATTTTTTGCCGCGCAGGTAGTGACTGTGCAGCATGAAACCATCGGCCACTCTGGAGTTGATTCGCTCCATTGCGCTTCTTTGGTGGTACAGCCGGTTCCACTTCTTCGTTGCAGGGGGTAGCACCGGGTGCTGCCGCAGGTTGTCGGCATTCACTTTGGTCCGCACCACTCTGGCCTTGGCGCCGGCTTTTACCTTACCCAGGTAATGACAGTCCTCCCGACCGGCACACTCAAAATCAGACACCGATGCCGGACACTGCCACTTCAGCGTGCCTCTTTTACTCTCATAACCCTGATAATGCATCAGTCGAATCTCACTGGTCTGGGGACAACGACAATATAGATCACCGCACTCAGTGCGCAGCATCGTGTCATACACCTGAGCATCCAACGACCGGGTTGGCACCTTGAGCTGCTCAGGATCGAGATTGACTTCCTGCCACAGATTGCGCGTGTCAATCACCGGTAAAATATCTTGTTCGTGCAACTTCTTGCGCAGCTTATCGCTGTCAAGACCGCGGTCGGCAACAAAACTCTTGCACCGCGTACCCAACTGCGAGTCAATGAACTCACTCACCAGTGCATCACACAGCGGATGTTCGCTCTGGTTGGCGGGCACCAGCTTGAAATCAATCGGCAATTCATAATTAACATCACCCAAAATGCCCAATGAGTAACCATACCAACGCTTCTCAATGACTTTCTCCTTTCCGGTGGCATCGGTGGTGTACTGGCGGTGGCAGCCCCAGGCGGCATCCGGGTCGGAGGTGCGCTGCTCACCGGTGTCAGGATCAAGGCAGTCCTTACGGCCCGTGGAGTGAGATTCGATGGATTTCCCGTCAAAGCCAGTGCGTTCACCGAAGTCAGGGCACACTTCAGCAAAACTGTCGCGCAGTTGTTCGAACTGTTGATACAAATAACCGTGTTGATCTTCAACTTTCATGACGGTTGCGCGAAACCGGCTAAAGGCCGCTGCTGAGGGGACCCGGTAGGGTAAAAACTGATTGAGGTGATCACCGCCGTCGGGGTTGGCTTTCAATTCAAATCCCAGTGTGGTCATCAAGGTGGGATTGCGCATCAGTTCGCGCCGGAACGATTCAGTGCTGCGATGCTGCAGGACACTCATGGCGATTAGTGCGCGCAGCATTGCCACGACGGGCCAGTCGCAACGGCCGGTGAATCTTCGTTCCCTTAAAATGGCTTCAACCAGTGGCGAAAGCTCAAGCTGGTTGAAGATTCCCTCGAGTCGTTGCAGCTCAGAACAATCGAGGTAGTCCTTCCAAAATAAGTCATAATTGATGCTTGGTGCCATGGTTCAGCCTGTTGTATTTTGTGGTTTAACAATGGTTGCAATTATACTTCACAGAGACTGGATTGTGGCACTAATAATCAATCAAATCATAATGATAGACGAGAATATCCGGATTATCCCAGGACGCTATAGAGACGCATTGGAAACACCCAGGCAGTGGGGTAGAAATTCGGGATTTTGGCCTCAAAGTGCCAAAAAAGGCCGATTAGGGGCGATATTTTGGGGTAAGCGTTTTTTCAAGTCTCGGCTTTCGCGCGAAACATCAATACATTACAACCTTCGAAAAGGCCTCTGTCTGAATATGAAATCAAACAGGCAGCCCGTGTGCTGGATGATTGCTGGTCCCAACGGTGCGGGTAAAACCACAATCGCATTAGACTTTCTGCCGAATGTTGCAAACTGCCATAATTTTATTAATGCTGACCTGATTGCTGCTGGCTTAGCACCACTTGCGCCGGATAGCAAGAATATTACCGCGGGTCGCGCGTTCTTACGTGAAATTAAAAACAACGTTTTGCAACGACAGAGTTTCGGGTTCGAATCCACGCTGTCTGGTCTTTCATATCGCAATCTGATCAGTGAATTACGATTGTGAGGCTGGAGAGTCGAACTGGTATACTTGGCTCTACCAAGTTTAGAGATGGCAAAACTTCGAGTCGCTGAACGTGTCCGTCATGGTGGGCATAACATTCCTGAAGACGTTTTGGAGCGGCTATTTTTTCGGAGTTTGGTGAATTTCTTTGATGAATATGCACTATTGGCAGATCGAGTTGTGTGTTATTGCAATACTGACGCTGAACCTAAACTAATATTCACTCAGCTACACACCTGTCGAAAGGTAATTGAACCGAAGCTACTAAAACAGTTGGAGGTTTTAAGGAGTGATGGATCCAATTGATAAATTCGCATTAGAAGGACTGGCATCACTACAACGCGCGGTGTCCCAGGAACTGGACCGAAAGCGTCGCCTGGGTCACTACGCAGTATTTTGGCGAGACGGACGCGTTGTTTTTGAAGGTGAAGATGCACCTGATAATCCCAGTTGCAATAGTGATTCACCAGATCAGAAATAGCCTCTAGCGACGCCAGTAGTCGACTCTGCAGATCTGAAGTTTTATTCGGAAGTTACAGCATATTTGGATCGTAGTTTGTTTAACCGGGTGGAGAACCCATGGAACTGAATGTTGAACACCTTCTTGGTGTCGTGGAACGCACAGTATCGTCCCTGGAGCGTGACGGACAGGCTGCTCGTGCGGTCACCCTCGCCCGTAGTTACGCGACGACCATAGAAGATCTCTGGGATGCTGTGACGAGTGCGGACCGAATCCCACGCTGGTTTCTACCCGTCAGCGGTCACCTTGAACTCGGCGGTCGCTACCAATTGGAGGGAAATGCAGGCGGCACGATTAGTCACTGCGAGCGTCCCTCGTATCTCGGGCTCACGTGGGAGTTCGGCAGTGATGTAAGCTGGGTAGAGGCGCGCTTATGTAGCGAAGGTGCCGACCGTTCGCGCCTTGCGATAACCCATACCGCGCTGGTGTCGGACCACTGGTACAAGTTCGGTCCCGGTGCCGTCGGAGTCGGTTGGGAGATGGGTTTGCTGGGGATGGATCTGCATCTTTTGCGACCGAACGAACCCAAGTTGGACGGTGCAACGTTTCACACAACTCGTGACGGAAATGCACTCATCGTCGGAAGTAGCGCAGCGTGGGGCCGGGCGGCCGAGGCTGCGGGAACAGAACCTGAAGTTGCGCGCGCAGCAGCGCAGCGTACGGCGGCCTTTTACACAGGTGACCCAAACGCGTTGGATTGATGCACACTTTCGACGTGCTCTGCCAACCGGAGTGCTGCGTTGTTATTGTCGATGCGTTATCCGCATCGGACTTCGCAGAGTTTCTTAATCGAATGACTACAGTTTATCTCGAGGGAATCCACCCTCGGCCGCAAACATGTCTTTGACCCGACAGTCTTCACACATCTCTAACCGCATCATAGCTTCGGAATTATTTTCAAACATCCAATGTCCTTTTAATTTGTCGCGCATTTTGTTCAGCATGGCATTGGTTGCAAACGGTTTGCCGCAAAGCCGGCAATGGAATGGTGCATCTTCATTAAGCGTTCGGGAACGCATGCGTTCATCGGTCGTGAATAGATAACGCGGTTCACGGGTAATTGAATTTTCCGGACAAGCGGTTTCACACAGACCACACTGTACACAGTTTTGTTCAATAAAACTCAGTTTGGGTGAATCGTCGCCGCTTTCAAGCGCAGCTGCCGGGCATACAGATACACAGCCCATACACAGGGTACAAGTTTCGGTGTCGACATAAATCGTACCGAATGGAGCTTGTGTGGGAAGATTCGCAATTTTCGGTTGCTCCGGCGCGTGTTCGTGCAAGTGTTCCAATGCAGTGCGGATATCTGTACGCTTGACTCCTGTAGCAGCATATGATGCTGATGTTTCAGTCGTAATTGTTGCCGAATTGTCATTGATGCGCTCAGTTGAGAACGGGGTCTCCAATAGCTCAACAATTCCCCTTGGATAACCCAAGTTCGCCAGTAAAGCCTCAAGCACCTCAAATTGCGCGACAAGTTCCTGGCGTACCTGTTCTGGCGTTGCATCAGACAAGATGATTTTAAGGTTGGACGCACCATAAGCCAGTGCACTCAAACATACATCGAGTCCTACCGATCCGACTTCTTCAACTTGAACTGGCAATCGCGTTTCATCAATGTTGTGGATGATCTGTTCCAGAAACGGTGCACCGTTCTCCTTATCATAAAAAACGACGCTCGGGTGAGTACCCCCCGACTGGCAATAGTTTGATATCAACTGTCTTAGAATTTCCTGGAGATTTTCTGCTGGCGGATAGGCATAAGTGATCGCACCTGTCGGACAAGCCGTTGCGCAAGTACCCGCACCTTGACAGAGGTATGAGTTAACTTCAATCATTTCAGTCAGCGAACTGATCGCCTGAGTGGGACAAGCATCGATACAACGTGTACAGGCGACGATGCCACTTCGACCGTGGGCGCAAATCTCCGGATCATAATTAAAGTACTTTGGCTTCTCAAAATTCCCGACCAAATTCGGAATTTCATCCAGAACTTCATCGATTCGCGCATCGCGGCCGTTATCGTCGCCAATCCAATAATATCCTGGGGGCGGAACTTCCGCCGGTAGTGTGGGTTGCGCGGCAAACTCAATAACGAGGTCAAACTTGCCGCCCTCAAGCCCAGCATAGAGACCCAAATCAAAGCGTCGGTTGTCTGCGGTTGAAATAACCTGATAAGCACCCAAGTGGCCGGTCATTTCATACTGATCAGTCTGAAAATTGATGTGAAACTCACCAGTTTCATCATGCTTCTGTGTATCGAAATCAGTGACCAGCGTGTGGTACTTTAACCCGGATTCCTCTATTCGTTTAGTGGTTTTTGTGACATCACTGTGAGGTCCGATGACCAACACTTTACCTGCGGAACGATAGCCGACTACGGATGTCGGTTCAATGTCTACTGCAAGGGATTCCAATGCATGTTTGCGTGCTTCGCCCGCAGGTGTCAGGGCAGGCAGTTGCGATGCGGTTTCAGAGTAATTCATAGAGTCACATCTGGTGAGCGTTACGGGGTCGGCTCGTCCAATGAGGGATCAGATTGATCGCTCTCGCTGACCGATTCATCATGCATTTGCGGTTCATCCGACTGTTGATGCTGTTCCTCAACATCATCTGTATCTTCGACCTGATCGGTAACGGCCTCATGCGCCTCGGTTTCGACTTCTTCGTTGTCTGCGCTGCCTTGTAAATCTGCAGATTGCTGCTCGGCTTGTGCTTGCTCTGCTTTTTTACGTTCTTCATGAAATTTCATGTCCGAAGTGACAATATCTCCAAGTGCCTCAAAGGTAGTGAAGTCTTCATCGTAGTCATTGAGACCATCAACAACGTTGAAAACCGGTGAATTAAAGAGTTTTCGCAGTGCAAGCTTGCGCAAACCTTCATCGACTTCAGATGACATGAACATAGAATAGTCGCTGTCTTCATCAAGTGATTCGATCGATGGCAGTGGCGTGGGTTCTTTGTCCTCCTCGTCAGCTGGGCCAGGTTCAGCTGCAACTGTTTCGCGATCTGATTCATCCGGCACCTGATCGTCATCTTGTTTGAGCACCTCATCGTGCTCGATAACCGCGTCCTGTGATTCTGTCGCAGTTTTCTGCTTGGACCAGCGATGAAGCAATGAGTCTGACATGGTGCTTTTGGGATCTTGCCGATGATTACCGCTTGTGTGCGATCTGGTTTCTTAACGACTCTTTGTACCAATCCCGGCGCTTACGCTTTCTTTTCGTTTGTGGGACAAAATTGTTGACCACAAATCTTTCTGTTTCGTCGCGCAGCTCGGCAGGTAAAGGGCCGGAAAGTACCAGGCTGTCGGTTTCAAGATGGGCTCCGGCTTCGTCCTGAGATACAGTGATCAGAATTGGCACCGGAACCTCCTCGTCGTCGATTGAATCTACCTCACATACGACAAAGGCATAGGGGACATCTGACAGCAAATTATACCAGTAGCCTTCTGCGGCATCGACAAACAGCCTGATCTTCAACCCCTTCCACATGTACTGGGAAACTTGTCTGGATTCGCGCAATGTAATTGGGCCCGTCAGGGAATTTGGTCCATCATTGTCAGGCAGGATAGCTGCCAGTTCCCACTGAATACTGCTCCAGGATTTGATGGTTTTTTCCTGCTTTTCGAGGATGATTGAAACGATAAATTCGGGTATTTCGGAATGGGGCATTCCTGATCTCTGGGTTATTTTCAATCTTGTCAATATAATCTTAAATCACCAATTAAACAAAAATCGTTTTAAAACAAATGAAAAGTAACGGGTTTCTTCCATCCAGACCGACGCTTTCGTCTGCTGGACTTCGACCTACACATCCAGTTGAAGCAACGGATGAGTTTGCCGCGCGCCGCGATATGCGTGTTGCCGGTGAATTCCCCCTCACAATCAAGGTGGATGATCGGGAAGTTGTCACGCTGATGACCCTTGGTACTTACCCCGAACTGCTGACTTTGGGATATTTGCGCAATCAGCGTCTTGTTGAAAGCGTCTCAGATATCAAAGCAATCACAGTGGATTGGGATCGCGAAACCGCACACGTTGAAACTCATGCGGGCCAAGGCATTGTTGACTGGGAGAATAAATTATCGAAGCGCACCGTCACCACCGGTTGTGGTCAGGGCACGATGTTCAGCTGTACTCTGGACAAAATCTATGAGAGCCCGTTGCCCAAGGCATCGCTGCACCAGTCGACGCTGTATGCGTTGCTGGCCAACATCGCTGAGTATAACGAGATATATAAACAGGCAGGTGCAGTACACGGTTGCGCGCTGTGTGCTGATGCCAATATCGAAATATTTGTCGAAGATGTCGGCAGGCACAATGCGGCTGACACCATTGCCGGTCAAATGTGGATGGAGGGCACCTCTGGCGAGGGAAAAATTTTCTACACGACCGGGCGTTTGACTTCAGAAATCGTGATGAAAGTTGCGCACATGGGCATTCCGGTGCTGCTCTCGCGTTCTGGAATTACTTATATGGGACTGGAATTAGCCCAGGACTTACGGGTAACAATGATTGCGCGTGCCAAAGGGCATCACTTTTTGGTGTACAACGGTGTTGATACCATTCAATATGATCAAGTTCCCAAGCGCCGAGGCGCACGCGCAAATCGACAGGCTGCCACCGGTTAGAGTGTGACTGTCGACGCGTTCTTCCAACAAATTTGGCAAAACCGTAATTTGACTGCTTACGGATTGTGGCCAGTCAGTCTGTTGTACCAGGCTGTTGTCGAACTGAGACGGTTGGGCTACGTGACCGGGCTACTTGGAACGGAACACTTTACCCAGCCAATCCTTGTGTTCGGCAATCTCACCGTTGGCGGCTCCGGCAAGACGCCACTCACAATTTGGGCAGCGAACCATCTAAAAGAAGCTGGCTTTTCGCCCGGTATCATCAGCCGCGGTTATGGTCGTCGCCATCCGGAACAGACGCGTGTGGTTGATGCAACTTGCACCGCAGAGGAAGTTGGGGATGAACCGCTGGTGATTTGGCACGCAACCCAACTTCCGGTAGCGGTTGCGCGACGACGGGCAGATGCGATTCGAATCTTGATGAAACAGTGCGATTGCAATATTTATTTGAGTGATGATGGATTGCAGCATCTATCACTTGCCACAGACCTTAAAGTTCTATTGATCGATGGCCAGGAACGATTTGGGAACGGATTTTGTTTGCCAGCCGGCCCACTTAGAGAACGGGCTAGCCGAGCGTCTGCGTTTGATTTGACGATCGTCAATGGTAAAGGTCAAGCCAATGAATACACAATGCAATGTGACTTGGCTGATGTTGTCAATTTGTACGATTCGACACGGGTCACGCAACTGAACACATTTATTAACAAACCCGTCTTTGCGTTCGCTGGTACGCGGCATCCAGACCGGTTTTTTGCAATGTTAAAGTCTCACGGGATCGAATCTGAGAACTTAGCGTTTCCTGATCACCATGAATTCACAGTACACGATTTTGATCTCGTCACAGGATCTGAGAAAATCGTCCTCATGACGGAAAAAGACGCAGTCAAGTGCGCTGAGTTTGCCAAACCTGATTGGTGGTATGTCAAACTGGAGGCGAAACCTGAAACAAATTTTCAAAATGCCTTTACTGAAATGGTCACGCGGTTGAGCCAGCGCTAAAAGTGTCTACTCAATTTGACATCGTGATTCCCGCCCGCTATGAATCGAGCCGGTTGCCAGGCAAACTGCTTGCTGATATCTGCGGTAAGTCAATGATCCAACGTGTTGTTGAACGCGCGATGACAAGTTCAGCCGACAGGGTGATCGTGGCTGTTGATGATGACCGAATTGGTAATCATGTATCAAAGGTCACGACAGCTACCGTGGTGGCAACCGATCGCGACCATGCATCTGGTTCTGATCGAATAGCCCAGGCGGTTCGTTTACTGAAAATTCCAGGTGAGCGCACGATTGTCAATGTTCAGGGCGATGAACCACTGATGAGTGGGTCGCTCATCGATGCTGTGGCAGCAGTGTTACATTCAGACCCGCAAGCCGCCATGGGCACCGCGGCAGTCCCTTTCGATCTCGACAATTATGGCAGCGACCCCAATCGAGTCAAATGTGTGGTGGATAAGTACAACCGGGCACTTTACTTTTCCCGCAGTGTTATTCCCTGGACAAAGAATACCCAAGCAAAACGTACCGATCAGGGTCTGCATCATATTGGCATCTATTCCTACACCGTTGACTATTTGGTTGAATGTCACGCCAAACGTACCGTATGCCAGCTTGAAGCACGCGAAGCGTTGGAACAGTTACGCGCTTTGTATCACGGAGATACTATCGCAGTGCATGTTACTCACAATTTTCGGGGCATCGGTGTTGACACGCAAGATGATCTTGATCGAGTGCGTGCTGTCATTGCTGAATCAAAGGGCGATTAACTTGAATGGGGTAGATCAATTGTCAGAAAAATCGTCTGTTGGAGTCTTATTTGTTTGTTTGGGCAATATTTGTCGATCACCCAGTTCTGAGGGTGTTTTCAGGCAATGTGTCAAACAGGAAAACCTGGATTTTGAAATACATATCGATTCTGCCGGGACAGGCAACTACCACATAGGCCTGCCTCCAGATTCTCGAGCCATTAATGCAGCGGCCCGGCGAGGTATCAATCTTAAGAATTTGCGAGCACGCCAAATCCGTTCTTCGGACTTTATGAGATATGACTATATCGTCGCCATGGACCATCAGAATTATTCCGACTTGGTCGCATTGGCACCTTCAAATCACGACAGTCGAATTTGTTTGTTTATGGATTTTGCTCAAAACGCGCATTTCCGTGAAATTCCGGATCCCTATTATGGTGGTGACGCGGGATTTGAGCAGGTACTCGATTTGATAACTAAGGCTTGTATCGGTCTCATCGATGACATTAAAAAACATCACTTAAGTAATTAATTAAAAGTGTATATCGAAGTAAACATAAGGAAGCAAAATTTATCCGCTTTTGATGATCAAGGCAAACCAGTTTTGTGTACTTCGATCTCAACGGCGCGCAACGGTGTGGGTGAAGTAGAGAACAGTTTTTGTACACCCCGCGGTTGGCACAAGATTCGCGCGAAGATTGGGAAGGACGTACCAGTTAATACAGTCTTTCGCGCCCGTCGTCCCACGGGTGAGATATACACGAAGGCGCTTCGAGAGCAGTTTCCGGAACGGAACGACTGGATTCTAACGCGAATCCTATGGTTAAGCGGACTTGAGCCTGGCTTCAACCGTCTGGGACCGGTGGACTCGATGCGGCGTTATATCTATATTCATGGTTGTCCTGATGATGACCCGATGGGGGTGACCAGTTCACACGGGTGTATCAAGATGCGAAACAGCGATGTGATTGAACTTTTTGACAAGATCGAAGCCGGGACGTTGGTATACATTTCAGAAGGGGGTGCCCATGAAGATCGAACAGACTGAAGTTATACCTGGTCCATTGTTCACCACCGTCTCTGGAGTGGAACTTGGCGCGGAAGACCGGGAACGACTTCGAAGTCCAGCAATTGGCGGTGTCGTCCTGTTTGCATATAACTGTGAAGAAGCTTCACAAGTCAAACAATTGGTCCACGAGATCCATCAGTTGAGAACGCCTAAACTCGTCGTTGCGATTGATCAGGAAGGCGGTAGGGTGCAGCGACTCCAAGCAGGAGTGACCAAGCTGCCCCCTCAACAGCAGTATGGAAAACTATACGATCGCAACCGCGATCAAGGCAGTGATGCTGCAGAAATAGGTGGATTTGTGATGGCAAGTGAACTGCGCGCCTTGGGTGTGGACATTAGTTTCTCACCAGTTCTTGATGTATCTACGGTAGAGTCTGACGTCATTGGTAACCGATCGTTTCACAGCGACCCGCAAGTTGTCTCAACTTTAGCCGATGCCTGGACGCGAGGCATGCAAAAGGCAGGCATGAAAGCAGTGGGTAAACACTTTCCGGGCCACGGTGGGGTGTGTGGAGATTCTCATGCGGAAGTCCCCGAAGACAAGCGGGACATTCAACAGATTCTCAACTGCGATTTGATGCCATATCGACGACTTGGCGAGCGTTTGTCTGCTGTTATGACTGCGCATATTCTATATTCAACCGTGACTTCTGCAATTCCTACTTATTCAGCATTTTGGCTTGAACATATTTTGCGCGAAGTGCTGGTTTTTCATGGACCGGTGTTCAGTGATGATTTATCCATGAGCGGTGCGGCCGAAGCAGGTGACATGGAAACCCGGGTGTTAACTGCGTTAATGAGTGGCTGCGATCTGGCATTAATTTGTCAAAGCCAGACGGATACGGACAGTGCTATTGAAGCGTTACTCAATAATCAGGAACTATGGAACCCGCCGGGATGGCGACTGGACAGTTTGCGACCGGATAAATACCAAGGTTCTGCAGACATCAATCAATTACAGGACAGTCTATTTGAACTCACTGGCTAAGGTACCGAGTACAGTGTGGTGAATGGTTCTAATGAGCCGAAATAAATCCAGCGAGTTAGTCTAATCAAGTCTGTCTAAGTCTGCCAGCGCTAATTTCTATTGATTTATTGATCGTCATTATCGACATTAGGAATAGAAGGTATCATTCTGATATTGAATCATATCATGCGCTGGATCAAACTGTTCGGGTGTATCCTAAATGGATGCGTACGAATGCCAACTTCAGATTGCAATAACGTGGTAAGGATAACTTCGATTTATTGGTGAAAGAGATGTTTGTATGAGCGCAAAGAAGATCTTTTCTTGTCAGTTTGCGCGTTCGATATAGGTACCTGAATCGGTACTGACTCGGACAGAATCGCCCGCATTAATGAACGTTGGCACGTTGACTCGAAGTCCGGTTTCCAAGGTGGCGGGCTTGCTGCCACCTGCAGCAGTTTGACCCTTGATGGCTGCATCAGTTTCAATTATGGTCAGTACAACGCTGTCAGGCAGTTCAACCCCGATTGGCGAATTGTTGTAGAGGTTAATCTGAACCTCCATGTCCGGAATGAGGTAATCGACCTGGTCGCTCAGATCGTCCGCAGTTAATTCAATTTGCTCATATGATTCGGTATCCATGAAGAAATAAAGATCATTTTCGTTGTAAAGGAACTGCATTTTTCTGAAATCAACGTGAGCTTTTTCCAACTTGTCATCAGACCGGAATCGATCATTGCGTTTGGTCCCCGCGGAGATGTCCTTAATCTCCAGCTGAACGAATGCGCCGCCTTTACCGGGTTTGACATGCGATTTTCTCAGAATTTTCCAAAGTGCCCCATCAATTTCGATGAGATTACCCACTCTCGCCTCAAATGCTGAAATTTTCATTGCTCATACACCTTGCTCTATATAAATCGGCTGCAAATGCAGCCGTCAAGTTGTCTAATATACAGGAATAATGGTTACGGAATTCTCATTAGGGAAATAATCGTGTTCGGAGGAGAGCATTTCAATGTCAGGGAATACCTGAGTGGAATACCGACGTCTAGTGGGGTGTACATCATGAAAGATGTCAACGATTCCTCACTTTACATTGGCAAAGCCAAGAATTTACGCAGTCGATTGCGGTCCTACTTCAGGCCTTCCGGGCTGTCGCATCGGATTCAATCAGTGATGCGACAAGCCGAATCGATCGAAACAATCGTAACCAAATCAGAGACGGAGGCCCTGTTGCTCGAAAACAACTTAATCAAGGCCAACCAACCGATCTACAACATTAATCTCAAAGATGACAAAAGCTATCCCTATATTCGCCTGCATACTTCACATGAGTTTCCAAAATTAAGCTTTTATCGCGGCGCAAGGAAAGAACCGGGTCGTTATTTTGGACCGTTCAGCAGTGCCGCAGCCGTTCGGCAAACATTGTCTCAGATACAGAAGGTCTTTCCCATTCGACAGTGTCGGGATTCATTTTTTCGACATCGTTCCCGACCGTGCTTACAGTATCAGATCAATCGATGTACTGCTCCATGTGTTGGCCTGATTGATCAAGAAGCCTATATGGAAGATGTCGAACAGGTTGTCTACTTTTTAGCCGGCAAGAGTCAAGATCTTAACAATTCGCTGATGGCAAAGATGGAAGATTTTGCACAGCGTCTGGAATTTGAAAGGGCGGCTCAATATAGAGATCGAATCAGTGCCATTCAGCGACTTCGGGAGGCGCAGTCTGTTGAAAGTGGTTCAACCGACTTTGATGTGATTGCTGCGTTACTCGTTAACGGAATTCTTTGCATTCAACTGGTAATTTTCAGAAGTGGCAGAAATATTGATTACAAGACGCTGTTTCCAAAGATCAAGGTGGAAGTCAATTTAGCTGAGGTGCTGGCTGAATTTATTCCCCGATATTATCTTGATCGAGAAGTTCCGTCGGTAATTTATGTTGATCGAGTTATTCCAGGCAACGACGTCATTGCCGCGGCACTACGGGAGCAGACCGGACGCAGCATTACGATTCGCAAACCCTTGCGGGGTAGTAAGATAAAGTTGATTGAGTTGGCGAGAAACAACGCACTCAATGCAATTCGACAGCGTCAAAATGAACATGATTCCATGCAACAGCGCATTTCGTCGCTCATTGAGAGTTTAAAATTGGATGGTGCTCCAGAGCGAGTTGAATGCTTTGACATCAGTCACCTTGCTGGTGAAAAGACAGTTGCTTCATGCGTTGTATTCGACCAAAATGGCCCGCTAAAGTCTGAATACCGCACGATGAACATTGCAGACGTTGAAGCCGGTGACGATTATGCGGCCCTTCAGCAGGCTTTGTTACGGCGTTACCGAAAGGTTACAGACGGCGGTGGCAAATTTCCAGATTTGGTACTGATTGATGGTGGTAAGGGTCAGTTGAATGCCGCGCTCGAAGTAATGGATGAGTTGCAGATTGCCGATGTTCGAGTTTTAGCCATCTCGAAAGGCAAGGACCGAAAACCTGGAAAAGAACAAATTTGGAAAATGGGTTCTCAATCACCTGTACCGGTGCAGCCTGATGCACTTTTGTATTTACAGCATATTCGCGATGAAGCTCATCGTTTCGCGGTCTTGGGACATCGTAATCGGCGGAATAAATCACGCCGACAATCGGTGCTCGAGAGTATCCCAGGAATCGGTTCCCGTCGTCGCTCAGCTTTGCTGAAACACTTCGGTGGATTGCAGGGATTACATCGGGCAGGTACTGAAGAGATTGCAAAAGTTCCAGGTATCAGTCTGGCACTTGCGGAAAAAATATACTTTGAATTGCATGGAACGGAAGAAAGTTGTGCCGTTGACAATTCCTAACCTGTTAACCCTGGCGCGTATCGCGACGATACCGATATTTGTTGTAGTGTATTTTCTGCAGCCGGAAGAAGCATGGTTTGCTGCCGCAATTTTCGTGTTGGCGGCACTGACCGATTGGCTGGATGGATTTTTAGCTCGGCAAATGGAAGTGGTTTCTTCTTTTGGTGCTTTCCTGGATCCGGTTGCTGACAAATTAATGGTCTGTACCGCGTTGGTCTTGCTCGTTGCGGACGATTCGGTCACGGAAAACGTTTTGTTGAAGTCCACATTTGTTGTTTCGATCATTGTAATTGTTGGTCGCGAAGTCAGCGTAGTGGCCCTCAGGGAATGGATGGCTGAAATGGGTAAGCGCGCAAATATCGCATCATCCATCTTGTCAAAAATCAAAACATTTGCACAAATGACCGCGATCGTATTATTACTCTACGGTCAACCGATGGCCGAGGTTTCAACCCTGATTCTGGGTGAAGTACTGTTGTATGTCGCAACTGTTCTAACAATTTGGTCGATGATTGTTTATCTACGGATCGCTTGGCCAACCTTGACGATTACCGATGATTTCTGATCCAGTTTGATGCAGGGAAATTTGATATTGCCAATTCGATATTTTCTACAATAAAATATGCAGTCTGTAATTTCTGTCGCGGGAATAGCTCAGTTGGTAGAGCGCAACCTTGCCAAGGTTGAGGTCGCGAGTTCGAGCCTCGTTTCCCGCTCCAGTTTTTCTGTCGGTTAAGACCGCGGAATACCAGCATCTGAGAATGATTATCCATCCTTTGGCCGGGTGGCAGAGGGGTTATGCAGCGGCCTGCAAAGCCGTCTACGCCGGTTCGAATCCGACCCCGGCCTCCAAACGTTAGTACTTGAAATTCCTGTATGCCCGGGTGGCGAAATTGGCAGACGCAAGGGACTTAAAATCCCTCGGGATAACTCCCGTGCCGGTTCGAGTCCGGCCCCGGGCACCAGATGTGTTTTTCGCGCGGCTTAACGCGAATCCCCAATTTGACTGAATTAAATTTGCAGACAACAGTCATGTCAAACCGGTCGGTATAAGGCTGATCGCATTATCAGCAACTGTTCTCGAAGTAAATTAATTGAATTTCTCCGGTGCAAGCGGCCAATAGCGCACCTCTATAATGGGTTTTCTGAGTTTCTTTTACTTTGTTTTCCAATGGTTTGTCATGCATTCGATCCGAAAGTTCTTGATTACCCGGACGCAGGCTGATACGTTTCATCGAGATGGAGTCGCCCGGTTAGGACGTCTCATAACGGTTCAGGAAGCACAGGTTTTGGTGACCCGGTTCGAGAGACTTTTTCGCGGACAGTTTGAGACTGGTACGCTGCCGGATGAGGTGAACTGGCAGGAGGGCAAATCTGATCCCCAACTGACCCGCCAAATCTGTAATGGCTGGCGGGCCGATCGCACTATCGCGGCTACAGTGCTTCGAGCAGATATTGCGCAAGCAGTTGCAGGACTGATGGGATGGAATGGCGTACGGATTATGCAGGACAATGTCATTTGGAAACCGGTTGGTGCCCGCGCTTTGAATTATCACCAGGACAATGCCTATCTTCAATGGTTTGAGCCAGGAGAAATCTGTTCTGTGTGGATTGCTCTGGATGATATTGAGGCAGCAAATGGCACCATGGAGTTGGTACGCGGCTCACACCGTTGGGGACTGAGCGAACCGGAAGGTGAATTTCATGGACCGGACGATTACCAGACTCCTATGCGAAAACGTTCCGAGGAGCTCGGCCTTACGCCTGATATTCTGTATATCTCGGTGGCGGCCGGCTACGGTTCAGTTCATCACGGTAGGACTTGGCACGGTTCAGGTCCGAACCTGGGTAATGCGCCGCGCCGAAGTCTCGTGATTCATGCGATGCCGGCTGAGTCACACTATCAGCGTAAGGGGTTTTCAAAAGGCAATGGACCGATATATTCAAGGTACGCGCACATTGGTACAGACGAAATGGACGAGAATTACTTTCCGATACTGTGGCGGAACGATGGCTATCGTACACCTACACTGGAGCGGTATTGCGAAAGTGATTTTGCTGGAACGTAGCACGCTACTCTGGTGATTTGGTGCTGCACCTTGGTTACGAATACTCTCGTCTTGCAGCAATTTGCTTAGCTTCTGGTTTCCCCAAAAGAGCAATTCAATAACGAAGCCTTCATATTCGGCTGGCAAGCCACGCAATTTACGGCGACATGGTAGCTGCTGCACAACGAATGGGATGACGGCGAAATTTTACTAATGCGCGAATTACAGCTCGGTGAATTAAAAATTCAGCTAATTTGTCGCGCCGCAGGTGAGTTTTTCTACCAATATTTCTATGTTCTCTTCAAGAACCAATGGTTCCAACCAGTTGTTAGGAATGAAACCTTCGGCACACTGAAACTTAAGCATATCGAACAAACGATCGTAGTAGTTGCAAGTATTCAGCAGTCCTACGGGCTTATCGTGATATTTCAATATATTCCAGGTAACCGCGGTGAATAACTCTTCCAGGGTGCCAACACCACCAGGCAGTGCTATGAAAGCATCTGAGTGCTCGAACATCAATCGTTCACGTTCTTCAAGCGTATCAACATACCTAAGATCAGAGATGAAGTCAGCGGCAATTTCCAAGTCCGCTATTCGGTGCGGAATGACACCAATAACTTCGCCACCGGCTGCGATGGCAGATCTTGCAACTTCACCCATTAAACCAACGGATGCACCCCCATAGACGAGTCCGATATTTGAGGTTGCCAAATATTCCCCAAGTAATTTAGCCTGTTGAGCATATTCCGGTCGGTTACCAAATTTAGAACCAAGAAATACACAAATTCTCATGCAAAGCAAACCTCATGGAAACTGAAAACAAACTGCTAGGGAGTGGGCCGGAAAAGGTGAGAAGGGCACTTAGAACGGCAACTTTCATGTATTATAAGCGGTTGATAAAGACTCGATCGCCAAGGTATCTGTCGTTGCCGAATAAATACAGCCGCGCAGAGCCTTTTCTTATTGTTGCTTATTGATAATGACAGACGCAACGGATTCAATTGAGAAAATTTACGTTACTGCTGAATCACTTTTTGAAGATTCGTGCAAGCTCGCAGCCAATGTATTGAAAAGCGGCTTTAGGCCAAACTGGCTGGTTGCACTGTGGCGAGGCGGAACACCCGTCGGTATTACAACTCAAGAATTACTGGCTCATTACGGTGTCGAAACAGACCACATCGCCATAAGGACGTCGCTTTATCGGGGCATTGATGAACGCAGAGGCAATATCCGAATTCATGGCATCGGTTACCTGATTAACAACGTCAACGAACAGGATTCTTTGTTGATCGTAGATGACATATTTGATACTGGACTCACCATCGAAGCACTGATTTCCGAGATTCGCAAGCGTGCACGCAGAAATACTCCCCATCAAATTCGAGTTGCTGCGACTTGGTTTAAACCGAATAAAAATCGAACCGACCGGATTCCCGATTATTACGTGAATGCGACCGATAAATGGATTGTCTTTCCACATGAGTTGTTGGGCCTCAGCTTTGAAGAAATTCAGCATAACAAGCCCTATATCGCCAACATTATGAATGACTTGGAGAGTGAAACTGATTTTAAATCCCAAGCATGAAGACGGCTTTTATATTACTTTAACCTAGCTTTATAAATATTCTGAAAATGACTGATAGCAATAAATCTCAATCACCCCCGGACTTTTTGGTACATGATGAAGCCGACTCAGTCGGAGTCATTGTGGTTGAAACTTCAACCGCAGGACAAGAACTAACGGGATGGGTCATGGAAACTGATGACACAATCACTATCAAAGCAATTGACGACATTCCGCTTGGGCATAAAATCGCTTTAACGGATCTTGCTAATGGCGATAAAGTGATCAAATACGGTTTTCCCATTGGCAGAACGGTTGCATCCGTTGAGAAGGGTGCCCATTTACATGTTCACAACACAAAAACGGAAAAATGGTAATGAACGCGTCACAACAAATATTTGGCTATAAAAGAGAGAATGGCCGCGTCGGTATCCGCAACCATGTTGTAATTTTGCCGCTTGATGATTTGTCCAATGCTGCCTGTGAAGCCGTTGCGAATAATATCAAGGGCACACTGGCACTGCCGCATCATTATGGCCGTTTACAGTTTGGTGAAGACCTGGAACTCCATTTCCGTACACTAATCGGTACGGGTAGCAATCCCAATGTTGCCGCTTGTGTAGTGATTGGCATTGAGCCTGGTTGGACCAAACGAGTGGTTGACGGTATTGCGCAAACCGGCAAACCGGTGTGCGGTTTTGCAATCGAACAGAATGGCGATATCGCGACAATTGCCGCGGCATCAAGAACTGCTAAGGAATATCTGCACTGGGCCTCAGAGCTGAGACGCGAGCCTTGTGGATTGGAGAATCTTTGGATATCCCACAAATGTGGTGAATCAGATACAACTTCAGGAATTGGAGCCAATCCAACCGTAGGTAACTTGATCGACAAACTCGATCCCTTGGGCGTGACGAATTGTTTTGGTGAAACATCGGAACTGACAGGTGCAGAATTGCTTTGTAAAGACCGCGCCCGCACACCGGATGTCGGCGAGAAATTTTTTACGACCTGGAAAGCCTATATGGATGAAGTGATTGAGCCACATAAGACCAATGACTTGTCTGAAAGTCAACCGACCAAGGGCAATATTGAAGGCGGCCTGACCACTATTGAAGAAAAAGCGCTGGGTAATCTGCAAAAAATTGGTCGGAACACCACCTATATCGATGTCCTCAAGCCCGCGGAAATGCCGAAAAGTGGACCTGGGCTCTATTTTATGGATACGTCATCAGCTGCCGCCGAGTGTGTTACTTTGCAAGCAGCCGCTGGATTTGTCGTTCACATCTTTCCGACCGGGCAGGGGAACATCATCGGACATCCAATTGAACCCGTCATCAAACTCACAGCTAATCCACGTACAGTTCGTACCATGGGCGAACATGTCGACCTTGACGTATCAGGAATATTGAGACGAGAGATGACTTTAGATGAAGCAGGCGATCTGTTGATCGACATGACAATTCGAACCTGCAACGGTCGTTTGACTGCCGCTGAAGCACTGGGACATCGAGAATTTGTCATGACAAAGCTGTATCGAAGCGCCTGATTCCGGCCGCAATTAAATTTGGACCACAAACCGTTTGTTTGGACGAAACTAATATGGCAATTGAAAAAATTAAAACATCCATCCCGACAAGTACTGCACAAAGCGCAGTTCATGAAACCCAACAAATCGTTAAGGAAATGTTGGCAACAATAAAAGACGGTGGTGAGAAGCAAGCACTGGAATATGCCAAGACGCTTGATGGATGGACCGGTGATGTCGTACTGAGTGATAGCGATATCGAACGCTCCGCAGCAGGTTTGAGTGAGGAGCTAAAGGAGGACATTCAGTTTGCACACGAACGTGTCAAGGCCTTCGCTCAACACCAGTTGGCAAGTCTTTCCGAGTTTGAAGTTGAATTGGCACCTGGTGTATCGGCGGGGCAGCGCTTGATTCCGATCAATACCGCGGGATGCTATGTTCCCGGTGGGCGCTATGCCCATGTTGCTTCTGCAATCATGAGTATCACGACAGCAAAAACGGCAGGTGTTAAGAACGTCATCGCCTGTTCGCCACCCAAACCTGGTGTAGGAGTGAATCCTGCTATTGCCTATACAGCGTCTTTATGTGGAGCCGACTCGATCCTCGCTTTAGGCGGCGTTCAGGGTATCGCTTCACTGGCATATGGATTATTCACCGGACACGAAGCAGACATTCTGGTCGGACCGGGGAATCGGTTCGTTGCAGAAGCCAAACGGATGCTTTTTGGTAGAATCGGAATAGATCTTTTTGCAGGACCGACAGAAATTCTCGTAATCGCTGATGAAACTGCGGATGCTGAAATTGTCGCATCAGACCTTATTGGGCAGGCTGAACACGGCCCTGATTCACCAGCATGGTTGATTTCGACTTCAATGGAATTGGCGCAGCGTGTGATCGATCTGATTCCGGCGTATATTCAACGATTGCCGGAACCCAATCGAACTGCAGCTGAATCGGCCTGGCGTGATTATGGCGAGGTAGCAGTGGTGGATTCTCGTGAAGAAGCTGTCGTCCTCAGTGATAAGTATGCACCTGAACATCTTGAAGTGCAGGCTGAAGATCTAGATTGGTGGCTAGAAAACCTGTCAAATTATGGGTCACTTTTTCTCGGTGAGCAGACTACTGTAGCCTATGGCGATAAGTGTTCAGGTACCAATCACATATTACCTACGAGCGGCGCAGCCCGATACACCGGTGGTCTGAGTGTTGGCAAATTTATCAAGACGGTTACCTATCAGAAAATGGACGAGCAAGCCAATCGGAGTGTTGGGACTGTTACGGCTAGAATTTCTCGATTGGAAGGTATGGAAGCGCATGCTTTGACCGGAGATGACCGTTTGTTCAAGTATTTTCCGGACGAGACGTTTCAACTGAATCACAATGCTTGAGACAGCATCAAATCTGTTTGATGTAACAAATATAAATGTGGTGGTAACGGGTGCCAGTTCGGGTATCGGGTTGGCATTGAGTCAAACACTGGCAGGAGCCGGTGCCAATGTAGTAATGGTTGCCCGACGCGCCGAGCTGTTGGCTCAAGAATCGGATCGGATCGCACACGAGGGCGGTTCTGTCCGGTGGGTTGATGTGGATTTGCAAAATCGTGATGCGATTGTTAATTCATACAATCGAATAGCAGCAAGCTACGGTCCGCCTAGTGTCGTAATCAACGCAGCTGGTATTAACCTCAGAGAATCAGCGGCTGAGGTATCCTGGGAGAGCTGGGACCGGACTGTCAATTTAAATTTAACGATTCCATTTTTCTTTTCCAGATTGTTTGTAGAGGATATGAAACAGGCTCAATGGGGTCGAATCATCAATATCGCATCGCTTCAATCGCAGCGTGCTTTTCCAAACGGAATAGCGTATGGTGCATCTAAAGGAGGTATTGTTCAATTGACTCGGGCAATGGCTGAAAGCTGGTCTTCATTTGGGATTATGTGTAATGCAATTGGACCTGGGTTTTTCAATACTGCCTTGACTGCACCAGTTTTTGGGAATACTGAAGCTGCAAAGAAAATGGCAGACTGTACTGCGGTGGGTCGCAACGGCGCAATGGAAGATTTAAGTGGTCCAGTACTATTTTTCGCATCAAGAGCATCTGATTATGTCACAGGACAATTACTGTATGTGGACGGTGGCTTTACGGCTAAATAGTGTCAAGGGAGGCAGTAACCAATGAAAGCACTCGTATACACTGCACCAAATACCGTCGAATATCGTCAAGAGCCAGAACCGGCATTGTTAGCAGGGGAATCATTGGTTCAAGTTGATGCGGTAGGAATTTGCGGATCAGATTTACATGCATACCTAGGACACGATAGCAGGCGGGTACCGCCACTTATTCTTGGACATGAAGTCTGCGGCCGAGTCATTTCCGGAAGTGGCAAAGGTAACAACGTCGTCGTCAATCCGCTAATTACTTGTGGGACTTGTGACGATTGTCTGAACGGTTTAACCAATCTTTGCATTGACCGTAAACTGATTGGTATGAATCGACCCGGTGCATTTGCTGATCAATTCAGCATTCCCTCTGGTAACCTGGTGGAAGTACCTGTTGACAGCGATCCTGTGAAACTTGCACTCGCTGAACCCGCGGCGGTTTCACTTCATGCAGTCAGGCTGGTGGAACGAATCGCTTCACGCCCACTGTCGGAGGGTACTGGACTTGTCCTAGGAGGCGGCGCAGTTGGATTGTTATGTGCACTATTTCTACTTGATTACGGTTGCAAAAGGGTTGTGCTTTGTGAAACCAACGTACAACGTCGTAGAGTAATTGAAGCAATCGATGTTTGCAAGGTGATTGATCCGTTAACCGAAAATGTATGTCAGAATCATTATGATGCAGTATTTGATGCGGTTGGTTCACCAGCGACGCGAAATGCTGCTGTCGCGGCGGTTAAACCAGGCGGCACCATCATGCACATTGGGCTGAGTGATGCATCGGGTGAAATGGATGTTCGCAAGCTTACACTAAGCGAGATTACATTTATTGGTACTTACACCTATACGGCTCTTGATTTTCGAGTTGCCGCAAATAAACTTGCCAACGGTGATCTTGGTTTGCTGGACTGGGTGGATGAACGGCCTATGTCTGATGGTCCTGAAGCGTTTCGTGAACTCATTAAAGGACAGGTAGCGGCACCAAAAATCATTCTGAGACCTTGATTCAGAAATGAAATCCGAGGTGGTAATTTCCTGTGAAGCAGCACAAGTTCTTATCTGCAGGGCATTAGTTGCACAAGGTGCAAATCAAGATGTTGCTGAAAAAGTTGCGGCTGCTTTGATCTTGGCTGATGCCGACGGTCAGCCTGGACATGGTTTGTCTCGAGTTCCTTCCTATATCGAGCAGATGCAGTGTGGAAAGGTTGATGGAAGAGTCTGGCCGTTCGTGCGACGAAATTCAGGCTCAACCATTGAAATAGATGCCAATTGCGGATTCGCTTATCCTGCATTGGATATGGCTGTTGAAGAACTTTTGGGTGCTGTCCGACAAAATAATGGAATTGCAATGAGTGCGATTGTGGGATCGCATCATTGTGGAGTGGCAGGTCATCCTGTCGAAAAACTGGCTAGAAATAATTTTTTGGGCTTGATGTTTGCTAACACTCCGAAAGCGATGCACGCATTTGGTGCAAAGAAAGCAATATTTGGTACGAATCCAATTGCCTTTGCTTGTCCTCGTGCGGGATATGATCCCATTTTGTTGGACCTATCGCTTTCGGTTGTTGCCCGCGCAAAGGTGGTGCAAGCTGCAGGGGAGGGGAGATCAATTCCGCGGGACTGGGGAATTGACCAATCTGGTCAACCGACTGATGATCCAGATGCGGTTTTAAAAGGCAGTCTCAACGCGATTGGTGGTAGCAAAGGAATGGCATTGGCACTAATGGTAGAAATTCTCGCCGGTGCGTTCGTGAAAAGTCAGTTCGGCTTCCAGGCTTCATCATTTTTTGACCAAACGGGCGGTCCGCCTCGCGTTGGACAATTATTGTTGTGTATCAATCCACTCGAATTCAATCAAGAGTTTCTTGAACACAATGAAGCCTTGGTGGAAGCACTCCTCGCTGATGATGGGTCTCGACTGCCCGGTGCAAGACGTTTTGAACATCGCAAACGTAGCCTCGCATCAGGCTTGAAATATCCTGAAACTTTGATCAGGAAACTTGAAAGTTATAGCAACACCTGAAATTAACCGTTGATAGTCAACGGAACATTCCTGTGAGTTGGCTCGAAGGAATAACGTTCAGTTCTGGTGGCTCAACAAATTTGTCGAACTCCAAGATAACTTCAAGTATGCCGGTATCAGATGCGTACATACGATGAGGAATAAAACTTGGCATCATACTGACTATTGTCTGAGCAGCTAATTTTGGAGCGATCGACAGTTCGCTAGAATTAAATTGATACTCAATTTTACCGTCAGCTGCCACACGGAAATTTCCGGGCAGATTGGGAATTCGATCAGTGAGCCAAACTAGGGCGTACAACCTTGCGCCTTTACGGCAAAGACGGCTGATAATTGTCATGACTTTGATGATTTTAGTTCGGCTTAGGTAGTTGAATAAATCCCAAACCAAAATTGCTGCAATAGGATTGCAACTGCTGACATCTTCATGTTGTATCCATTGTGAGGGAAACAGATCAGCGAAATGTTGATCAATGTTGGAGTCAACACCATCTTCCGCTGACATAAGGAAAGATTCGATCAGCTTTTGCGAAGAATAGTAAATGCAGTTGGATTCAGCAAAGTGCTGAAATACGTTGTTGTCAGCAGGTGCAAAATCTAGAATACCAGGTTTGATTTCATGATCCTCAGAAAGGTATTCCGAAATCAGGTTTATGCCCACTGAATCAAAACTAATTTGGTCACCGACTTGGTGAGTTGTTCGAAAATTTAATTTACCTATAGACACGATGTCGACAGAAATTTATTGCGCCAAATAAGGAATTTCGCGAAAGGGGATGATTTCCTACATCGGTTCCAGTGATTACTCGGAACCGATGTAGGCAGGCCATAACGTAGAAATGTGGATTGGACATCTCTATTCAATCAGGTAGTAATTTTTTCCAAGATTATTAACTTGAGGAAGGAGAACTCGGTGCAGCAGGTGTAGGTTGACTCTGCTTAGCTGCGGGTTTCACAGGCTTGGCTTCGGGGGCTTTTGGCTTTTCTCGGATCATTTCGATCGTTCCATTAAATACCGAGCCTTTATCCAAGATGACATTTCCCGCACGGATATCGCCTTCGACTGTGCATGTGGATACCAGGTGTACCGTTTCGGTTCCCATAATGTTCCCGAAGTTTTTGCCTTGAATATTGATAACTCTTGCATTGATTGTCGCTTTTACATAGCCACTCGGTTCGATGGTAACCACATTCTTAGGTGTTTCAATAGAACCCTGAAAATTGCCGAATATTCTGACGTCAGATTGACCAGAGATTTCTCCGCTCACTGTGCTTTGTGCACTAATGATGGTCGGTTCGCCAGAAGGTTGATCTTTTCTTATGCTACTTCTGTCCAAGCCGGTGTAGCCGGTACTGCGAGTATCTGATTCAGCCCGTTGTTCGGATTTTACTGGTGTCACAGTGGGAGTTTGATTTGATTCTGGTTTCAGATTAAACCCCTCGGCCGGTTGAGCTGGCTGATTGTCTTTTTTCCACATTTGATTCTCCTTGTTAGGGATAGAAATTAGGCACACGACCCGAATTGGTTCAACGCGAGTGTGTAAGAATCGAGTTTTAGATTTTTAATTATATACAACCATTGAGCCACCAAATTTAAACGAAATTCTATGGAAGTTGACTGTTAATTTGTGCCCAGCGAATTGATAGTAATGCTTCCACTAGAAGAGGACAAGCGCAATTCCACTTTTCGAGATGTCAATCAACAAAAATTACATAATATACATTATACGAAGTATTGAGGTATTCAAAACTACCCTCGAAAGAACTGGAAAAATCATACGTAATTTCAATTACGACAATATCTGACGGGGTCAAATTTGCAGAGTCTGATTATTGCTAAACAACAAAGTAAAATATGTAGGGAAAATTTTTGAAGAAGAAAAATTCGTATTTGTTTCGGAATATGGTGAGTTAGATTATGTTTTTGACTGGAATTGCGGTACTTTTTTGCGTGTTCATTTGCTGGTTGATTTTTGGCGGACGAAACAAGAATAATGGCGTTGGAATGTTTTTATCTTGTCGTACGATTAGCGGCCTTGATGGCAGCGATTATCTGATTCGGCGGTATTTACTACCGAGAAACAGAATCCTCAACGTATACCTACATCAGTTTTTGGGTAGCGATGACGATCGCGCACTACATGATCATCCCTGGTTTTCATTGAGCTGTGTACTTGGTGGACGGTTGATTGAACACTGCTCAGATGGAACTACACGGGAAATCCGACGCGGTAAATTCACGCTTCGAAGCCCCAAGTTTCAGCATAGAATCGAACTGCCGGAAGGTGAAACTGCGACCACTTTGTTTATCACAGGACCGGTTGTTCGTACTTGGGGGTTTATCTGCCCACAAGGTTGGGTTTCTTGGAACCAATATGGGAGCAATGGTGGCTGTGAGTAGCTAGTTTCAGCCGTTGTTGTCTTAATGTTTCGCCATACGAATTTCTTTCTACAATACATCAGCCACTTGATTAGTTGTAGCAGAGCGTATCTACCGATATATGGTGCAACAGCGCAGTGAGTTTCTCCTTCGGATTTCTCTTCACAGCCTGCCGTATCCGCTCCACCGCCTGTGACACGCGCTCCCACCCCGTGTGCGTCACGTGCTTTGGCTTTGCAGATTTCCTTTGGTTGCAGCCCTTCCCTCGTTCGACTCCGCCAAGGCTTGCGCCTCTTTGTTCGCCGCTGTCATCAGTACTATGCCTGCATCCGACTGGTTTATCCCGTTCATCTTCAAATTCAGAATACCTCCTTTCTTTCCGCGTCCTTGACACAACCGTCAAGGAAAGATAAACCTCTCCCAGGTCCCGACACAGGGCTTGCTTGCGCACATCCATCAACTCCTTCGACACCGCAGAACTCAACTGCACCTCACCATTACAGTACAGCCGATATTGTCTTCGGCCACGTTGACAGCCTCGACACTCTGTACATCTTCGTTTTCGATGCTCAATCATCATGGCTATACGTACCGCTACCGACACTTCACCAATACCCTCACGAGTATCGGCGCACGGCTCGCGGCGATAGCATGTGGTTAACATTTACTATCCATCGGACTTTCACCGCCACATTAGAGAACATTCATTGCAAAGGAATCAATTGCCATCTCCAATTTCTGGAACAAATACACAGAAACCCCAAACTTGGTAAACCTAACATTGGAAATATTCTAGGCTTGGTGGGCACGGTTGGAATGTTCCCGAACCAGTGCATTCATCGAAGTTTTTGTCAATCTCTTATGATCGTCAAATCAATAAAATCAACTCTCAAATTCCGATCTCGACACACCGGATTGTCGAATGATTGACATCAATGTTCCGCGACGAATTTCCCTGTGGTCAGGAACTGGAACAGTGACCGTGTGATAGTTTTCTGTCTTTTGCATTACGATGTGACTACCCCGTCGCCTTACTTCCACAAATCCGCTATACCTAAGTATGGCGCAAACATCTCGACCTGAAAGTACTCTCAGCTTAGCCAATGGCAACTTCTATATTGGTAACGTAAACCTCCTCTTTCATGCGTCTGTCGACTTCTTCTTCGGAGGCTGTTTCGAAAAATAGAGTCAGCGCTTCTATAAGATTTTCACGCGCTTCAGTAATAGTGTCACCTTGGCTGGCAACATCCACCTCTGGACAGAGTGCAACATATCCATCACCGTCGCGTTCGACAATGGCAGTTAATTGTCTATTCATATTGGTTCACACGAATTCCCTTTTATTAGCTGGTAATATGCGTTTTAGCGGAACTGTCTTGATTGTATCCGCCTTGATGATGCATTAATTCTTACTCAATAGTTTGTGGGATACCACCGTAATTTATTATTTTCATTAAGTTTATTCAAACTAGTGGGCCTGGAATGGAAAAATTCGAACCGTCGCAACGACAACTTACGAGTTTGTTATACGAAAACCGTCATGGAGAGCATACGTGATCATCAATAGCGACAAAATCCCTTAACGACTTTTTGGTGGTCTTTCTGTATCACCAAGACCATCAAGTACCACAGTTCCCAAGTCTGGAAATTCAACTGTTAAACTCAATTTGCCACCCATCGCCTCAACATAACTGCGTAATGTCGAAAGGAGCAGGTCGCTTCGCTTTTCCATTTTGCAAACCGTGACTTGCTGGATATTAAGAATTTCAGCCAACTGCGCCTGGGTGAGTTTTTTTGCTTTACGCAACATTTGAAGCGTCAGGTACTCTGCTTGCAACCGATCAGCTTCCGCAAGAATATGCTCCCGACGCGCTTCCGGGAGTTGATTCAATTTTTCGTTTAAAGTACTTCCCATAATTTTCTTCCTATCCGCTACTAAAGTGTTGGTCTAAACGCTCATCGGCTTTTGAAATCAACCTTTTGTAAAAGCGCTTCTGATTCACTCCTGCCTTGTTTCCAGCGACCAGCAAAATAGCTTTGCGGTCTTGGTCAAATGCGAGTGCGACGCGACACTCGCTATTGCAAACAGGGCATCTCAATTCTTTCATTCTGGCCAATCTTGATCCGCTTAATGTGCCTACATGGGGACGCCCGAGACTAGGTGCAAAAATTTCCAGCAATTTTGCTCTGGCCAGAATTGCGGCTTGTACCGCATCTACAAAACTATCGAATTCATCCTCGAATTTTTCATGAAATGTAACTTCCCACACCATCTATGATTATATCTTTGACGCTATATTCTGCGACAATCTAATTTAAATTTTGGAATATTTAGCATTTGGTAAGCCCGGTCGCAACGTATCCGAACTTTTGCAAATTTTCGATTCGAGGTTAAGTTGGGTAATATTACAAATCGTATAATAGGTTAAGTATCTTTTGAATTTATTCTTAGTTTCCTAATGCACTCAGCTATGACATAGATTAGTTTTTTTAGCAAATGTTTAGTGAAAATAATGAAATTTGTATTTCTGCCAGTTGGGACCCTGAAGCACAGGTTTGGGTTGCGGTCAGTGATGATGTCCCAGGATTAGTAGCCGAAGCAAGCTCACTACAGAAATTAATTTCTAAATTACAGGTATTAGTACCGGAATTGTGTGAACTCAACAATCATCTGATGAAAGCACCGTCGGACAAAATTTCAATCTCTGCTGATTACAAGCGATTTGAAGAGGAACTTCAAGTTTCTTAACTGGTGGCGAATTACACCAGAAGACTAAAAAGAATCCTTGTCCGGTCTGGCTGCACCAAGGTCAGGCAAGGAAAGGAAGATCACGAGATATGGTACAGCCCAAAATCAATACTAATTTTCCAGTTGATAGTGCTATCAAATCAAGGCATACTGCAAATGCAGTTCTGAAACAGGCTGATTTGCCTAAGGCATTCTAACTTTTGAAATGCTTCAAAAACATATTCTTAACCAACAGTTTAATTCCTAGAAATCAAATATTGGTGGGCCCGGACGCAACGTATCCGAACCTTTAGTGAATTAAAGATTGATTGTCAAGTATTGGATTGAATTAAATTCAGGAATGAAATGGGACTGAGGAGAAAGTTTACCAATTTCATCTAAATTCAGTGCATTACTGTGCTGACCATAATGGTCCGATACTGATGAATCAAATGCAGCTCGCAATTCTCCTTTGCTGCTCGAATATCTTATTTCTTTCAATTTGGCGATTTTTGACCGACTCAAAGTGTCAGCATAAGGGTATCCCAGATTCAGTTCATATTTCCATCAAAAAACATCTTGACTTTGCCGGATAGGATCATATATATTGACTGGTAATTACCCCTGTGGTTTCGAGCGCAGGGTGCGGGGCTTCCTTGTGAAGCCCCTGCTTTTTTCTAACATAGAGCAAAAATTCTTACACATATCTACATTGACGGATTCAATCTATTTTACGGGTCGCTAAAAGACACCCCGTACAAATGGCTTGATCTTTCGGGATTGTTTCATGATCTCTTGCCGTCTGACCACAACATCCTGAAAATCAAGTATTTCACAGCGCGAGTTCAATCACGACCCAATGACCAATCCAAACCACAGCGTCAAGATGTCTATCTACGAGCCTTAACGTCATTTTGCCACGAAGTTGAGATAGTTTACGGACGGTTTCAAACAAAAACTAAACGTGTACCATTGGCATACCCCGGCAATGGACCCAGAACTGCCGAAATAATTCGTACTGAAGAAAAGGGATCAGATGTTAATCTCGCTGTGCACATGCTCAATGATGCCTGGATGAACAAGTTTGATTCCGCGGTGGTAGTCACCAACGATAGCGATATTTCAGAGGCTATCCGCATTGTAAAAATGCAACTACATAAACATATTGGACTAATTACTCCAGGTAAACCAGGTAAAACACATCCATCTTTCCACCTGAATCGATATGCGGACTTTCACCGCCACATTAGAGAACATTCATTGCAAAGGAATCAATTGCCATCTCCAATTCCCGGAACAAATATACAGAAACCCCAAACGTGGTAAACCTAACATTGGAAATATTCTAGGTTTGGTGGGCCCGGTCGCAACGTATCCGAACCGTGAGTAAAATGGATGTTCAGCTCAGATTAGGCTAATCAAACTGTCTTCCGATACGGGTGAAAACAGCAGCGACTATAACAATATGTGCCAATACACTGGTTCAATAATATCTTGAGAAATTAAATGATTGCGTATTACCCAATCGGACTGACTCCGCATGTGTCAAGAAATGCAATGTGCTGAAGATGTACCAGGAATTAGATTTAGCAGTTACCCTCTCAGACTACCGCCACCCTAGGTAGTACGTTCTTGGCGATCCTACTGCCATTTTCAATTTCTGCCTGGCGTAATTCCCAAGATTTCTGAAGATTTAGCCAAAATTCCGGACTTGTTCCAAAGTATCTCGCAAGTCGCAATGCCGTATCTGCACTCACACCTCTTTGTTCATTAAGAATCAATGTAATTCGATTGACTGGCACGCATAACGCTTCCGCTAATTTACTGGCAGATAACCCTAGTTCATCCAGTTCCCCTCGGAGAATCTCGCCTGGATGAACTGGTGTCATTCCGTTTGGAATACTCATCATCAGTTCCCCTCAGTGATAGTCGGTAATTTCAACCTCGGACGGACCTTGTAACGTCCATCGAAAACAAATTCGCCATTGTTTGTTGATTCGAATGCTGTACCCTCCGGCTCGGCTACCGCTCAATGATTTCAGTCGATTGCTCGGCAGATTCGCCAAATCCTCAAGCGTTTCGGCATTGTCTAGAATAGTAAGTCTTCGAACAGCTTGATGCTCAAATTTCTGGAATTTCTTAACACGATTTCCTTCAAAAAAACGCCGAGTGTCCTTATTACTAAAACTTCGAATCACAAAAGTATGATACGTTATATTACGCTTATCGTAAGGCGTAAATTGAAAAACTCAACATTGGAATGCTACATATTTTCAAATTCGAAGTTCCTCAATATTGATGAACTTGGTGGGCCCGGTTGGAATGTTCCCGAACTCTTGCGAATCTTGAATTTCGCGTAATCCTACACTAACGACGCACTCTTATCGGTATTTCCAGACATTTGTTGGGTCTAGTGAGCATTGAACAATTTGATAATTTGAAGGATTATGGATCAGGTTTACCCATTGTTTTGCAAATAGGTCTCGACATCGATAATCTGAGTAGCATATTGTTAAGTTTAGATTTGGTTAATCACTACTTCAGCATATCGAAGTTGATTCATAATCCAACCGAAATCTGGACTCTCGCCGAGAATCATGCCCTGCATAGCGTGATAATCCTTCTCGATCCCCGCCTGAAGTTCTTTTTGCGGGACCAACCTCACAGATCCGGGCACGGCTTCGTCAAACCGCTTCCATGCTTGACGAAACGAAATAAGATTATGATTCCGTACAGCATTAAGCAGGTCTTTACATGTTAGTGCTGAATCTCCAACATCAGTCCCCGTTAATACTGCTACATCGTAGAAGTGACGTGAAATCCGATCTTTGTCGGTTGGCACCCGGCCTGAATCTCTGTATCCGCAATGAACACCGTGAAGAATTAATAGCTTTTCCAGAAAGGTGCGCTTAGGTGAAATTACGCGTATGGCACCTGATTCGAAAGAAAACTTCGCAAGGCTATTGGAGATATATGGTGTAACTGTACAGACTTGATTCGGCTCTACTGCCGATCTCGCACCCCCTTCAATTTTTACGCGTGGGACTACATATGTGACTTCATGATCACGAAAAATAGTGGGATATTCAACGTAGAGCGACTGTTGATCAACATCAAGCTGATCCTTAACGATTCGACATCCTGGTGCAATTTCCTTGATCCGACTCTCAAGAACGACCCGCAGGTCGCCGCATATGTATCCGCTACTTGCCGCTCTGAGTTCTTTGAACAATGCCTCCCGTTTTTTATTGGATAAATTTTTGGCTACGGTTGGATCGCGCTCTTCTCCAAACCCGAGACCGTCACGATACACTACGATATCAATATCCTCGGAAAACCGATTGATCAATCCGAAAGCCTTGGACAAGGATGTTCCGCCCTTGAAGAGCAGTTTCGGATGCCCTTCGGGCTGCGGATTGAATAATGCGTCAAGAACCAGGCAAACCCAGAAATCCTTTTCCACATAGCTTGGTAGTGTGTTCAGACGTGCTGCTGTCGATTCAAATACATCCCTCCTGTCCTGTGTCGGGAGTTCCAGGAAGGACTTAATATCGCCAGTCATGCAGCAACTTCTTGATCATGAGCGATTTCGCGCACTATAGCTACAGCCCATCCAGGTAAATCGTGGATGTTGTCCAATAAATCTCGCTTCACCTCATTTGGAAGAATTCGGTTCAGAGTTAAGGCTGCCCCTCCCTCAACGGTGTTGCGAGGACCTAACCATCGCAACGCTTGAACTACTGGCGCAGCAGGTTTCCCTGCCCACTTCATGGTGTTCGGGCCAGTATGTCGGAAGCGAATAATTCTTCCGTCGATCTCCAGCGTTCTCGAATGACTATCTGTCACGTAGATTAATTTCGCAGGTACAGCGTTGGTGAGGCCCAGCAGATTTGCCGCAACTATTCCATCTGTCATAATCCGCGCCCCGTCTCTTCGTGCCAGTGCTGCGATGATTGATTCCAGACTGGCAGGTGCTGGTCCATCCAGCACATCGCTGAACCTAAACGCTACATACAGGCCATGTCCTAGTCGGCGTAGTTGTCCTGCTTTGACAAGTCGTGACAGAGATTGATCAACAGCATAGCGACTGCCCAGGTCCAGGAAATCCTTGGGTGTACATACCCAGTTTCCGTTTTCTCTCTCAGACACTCTTCGCATTATTTTGTTAGCTATTCCAGTCATTGGTCTGTATCCATAATAGCAAATCTCTCATATTCTGTCAGATATTTATATTATATTTTCTTACATTAAGGATGCGTCTGACAAAATCAATCCAAAAGAATCAGAACTCAACTCGGAAGAGCGTAGACTTTCGAATTTCATCGATATTGTCGGCCGACAGCGAAGGCCGAGGAAGTAGAGTACTTGCCAGAGCGTTGACCGAAGCAGCGTGAAAGGTGAACCAACTTCAGTCAGAACTTAATGGATTGCGTCAAATTCAGCACAGAGTGTTCCATGCCCCTCCAATCGAATGGATAACGGTACGCATTGTTTAACGACAATCAACTTTCAGACTTACTCGAACAAAACACCACTCTATCGGCTTTAAAGTTGAGAAAAATTTTGGGGCCCATCACCCTCGAACCAAAATATCCAGATATTGGCAAGCCGTGCTACATTACGCACAGTTCATTGAATGCTCTTGCAATAATGAACTCGACGTCCGAACAGGACGAATGGGACAAAAGTTCGTCTGTATTGCGATGGTGGGCCCGGTCGCAACGTATCCGAACCGTGAGTAAAATGGATGTTCAGCTCAGATTAGGCTAATCAAACTGTCTTCCGATACGGGTGAAAACAGCAGCGACTATAACAATATGTGCCAATACACTGGTTCAATAATATCTTGAGAAATTAAATGATTGCGTATTACCCAATCGGACTGACTCCGCATGTGTCAAGAAATGCAATGTGCTGAAGATGTACCAGGAATTAGATTTAGCAGTTACCCTCTCAGACTACCGCCACCCTAGGTAGTACGTTCTTGGCGATCCTACTGCCATTTTCAATTTCTGCCTGGCGTAATTCCCAAGATTTCTGAAGATTTAGCCAAAATTCCGGACTTGTTCCAAAGTATCTCGCAAGTCGCAATGCCGTATCTGCACTCACACCTCTTTGTTCATTAAGAATCAATGTAATTCGATTGACTGGCACGCATAACGCTTCCGCTAATTTACTGGCAGATAACCCTAGTTCATCCAGTTCCCCTCGGAGAATCTCGCCTGGATGAACTGGTGTCATTCCGTTTGGAATACTCATCATCAGTTCCCCTCAGTGATAGTCGGTAATTTCAACCTCGGACGGACCTTGTAACGTCCATCGAAAACAAATTCGCCATTGTTTGTTGATTCGAATGCTGTACCCTCCGGCTCGGCTACCGCTCAATGATTTCAGTCGATTGCTCGGCAGATTCGCCAAATCCTCAAGCGTTTCGGCATTGTCTAGAATAGTAAGTCTTCGAACAGCTTGATGCTCAAATTTCTGGAATTTCTTAACACGATTTCCTTCAAAAAAACGCCGAGTGTCCTTATTACTAAAACTTCGAATCACAAAAGTATGATACGTTATATTACGCTTATCGTAAGGCGTAAATTGAAAAACTCAACATTGGAATGCTACATATTTTCAAATTCGAAGTTCCTCAATATTGATGAACTTGGTGGGCCCGGTCGCAACGTATCCGAACCCTGGCGAATATCTGGGTAAACAGAAAGATTGAGTAACTTCGTTTCAGTAAACCGCAAATCTATCGCAATATCACATTGACTAGGCGACCTGATAAAATTCAATTCGCTTTAACATACTCGTGTCCACTGCCTTTCGCGCCTTATACAAATCGAAATGTTCTTGCAGTGTCAACCAGCTTTCCGCTGAACCACCAAGAACTTCGGAAAGGCGAATCGCCATTTCCGGCGAAATACCGGACTTACCGTTCAATAGTCGATTGAACGTACTACGCGCTACCCCTGTTAGATCCCACTTTATAGTAGCAAAAAGACTACCAAATTTCCCACAATAAAAGAGTCCACCCGTTAGAATAAAGCGGGAATCGGACAACCCCGTCTGTGAGACGGTTCAATTCATTAATCAATAGCTTTTTGTAATAACAAAAAGCGCCACGCTCTAATTTGCAACAGACGTGGCGCTTTATAACCAAACAACCTTTAGTGTTCATGACAAAAACAGCAGCAACGCCGCGCCAGATTGCGAGTTTTCAACGGCACAACCACTGCGTTGCACAACCAGAAAAACGCCGATACACGGTAACAATCACGCTGATACGAATCAGCCAATACGCCGATGCGCGGTAGCCAATACGCCGATGCAACTGGTGTATGAAACAACCTCAAGCTGTCGGCAATATGTTAGCGAAAAAGGCTGGCAAAATGCAACTGTTTCGTCGTGTCCGAATCATGGTGATAGCTGCGGCAGTTTTCACCGCCTGGGTTATTACCGGCGTTATACACCCTATGGCGATGCCCTCATTGCGCGTTATTACTGCCGTGCATCCCATCGGACGTTCAGTTTGCTGCCGGTGTTTTTCGCGGCGCGCATGCCGGGCACACTCAATGAGCTCGAATGCGTGGCCGCGGTCATGGAATCCGGGGGTTCAGCACTACAGGCCGCCGCTGAGACGCGCCGCCATTACCGGGTCGAGGCCGCCGGAATGCGGCGCTGGGCCAACCGTCGGTTGACGCGCGTACAGCTGTGCCTGATTACGGTGATGACTTTATTGCCAGCACACTTCATAAACTGCCCGGTCAAGGTACTGGCAATCCGCCGCCACCTTGACACTGACTGTGCCTTGGTGAAGATGCGCACACTCAGTGTTGCGCATCTGTCAGCCATTCCGGCACCGGTTGGCTTTCGCCCACCGTAGCAGGTCTGAATAATGTGGTGATCCGGCCGGTGGCGCAGTCCCACACTCAGGCGCGCGTCGCCCGGCATTATGAGACGCTACGATAAGGGTTTTTGAGCATCAATTGAACCCAGGAGCATGACCGATGACTGATCGCATTGAAAAATACCGCCACGACACCGCGCTGTTTCGTTATGGCGTGATCAATCGTGTTTTAAAACCACCACCCGGCGAGTCGCGCACCTTGGCACAGCGCATTCGACAGGTGGCCAGCGAGTCGCACGACATTCCCGGTTCCACCCGCACCCGGGTCGCACCGCAAACCCTGCGCAGTTGGCTCAGTCTTTATGACCAAGGTGGCTTTGACGCACTGATCCCCAAAACCCGCCGCGATGCCGGCCGACCGCGGCGCCTGTCAGTCCCACTGATCGAAGCGCTGGTGGAGCAAAAGCAGCGCCACCCTAAAATCAGCGTCAAGGATGCCATTGCCAACGTGCGCCAAGTGCTTGCGCTCGACAGTGCAGTGCCGATTCCACCGTCAACGGTGAACCGGCTGTTTCATCGCGAAGGACTGATGCACCCAACGCGCGAATCGATCCAGGACTGCCGTCGGTTCAGCCACGAATATGCCAACGAACTATGGATGGCCGATGTCATGCACGGACCGAGTGTCGCAACCCCTGGCCAGCGCCGCCGCAAGGCTTACCTGATCGCAATCATCGATGATGCCTCGCGCCTGATCCCGTATGCGGCCTTTGCTCTGAGTGAAAATGCCGCCGCCTTCACCGGCGTGCTCAAACAGGCGCTGTTAAGAAGATCGCTGCCCGCTAAATTGTACGTTGACAATGGCTCGACGTTCTGTTCCCATCAATTGTCGCTCGCCTGCGCCAGACTGAACATCGCACTGATTCATTCGCGCCCCTACAAACCCCAAGGGCGTGGCAAAATCGAGCGGTGGTTTAAAACCTGTCGAGGTCAGTTCATTGCCCATCTCACAGATGCCGATACCGCCTGTGTTGAGGCCCTGAACCGCGCCCTGCACGCCTGGGTCGAGGGCGAGTACCACCGCACCCCGCATCGCGGCATCGACAACCTCACGCCGCTTGACAAATGGGCGAGCTGCGCACTTAAGGTGCAGCCCCTGCCAGAGCAGATTGATCTCGATGATCTGTTCCTGTTCGAGGTGCGCCGTAAAGTGCTCAAAGACCGGACCGTTCGACTGCACAACCGCATCTATGAAACGCAGCCCGAGTTGATCGGACGCACCGTCACCGTGCGCTTTGATCCCCAGGCACCGCCCAACCGACCCATCAAAATCGTCTGCGACGGTCACCCCTCAACGGCCCGCTTGGTCGACCTGCACGTCAATGCCACCGTCAAACGCAATACACCACCCATTGATTTCACCCGTTTTCCCAACTCGGAGCAATAACATGTACACACAGTATTTTGGCTTAACCGGCTATCCGTTTGATAACATCCTGCACACTGATGAGTTATTTGCAACCCAGGCACTGGCACAGGCCAAACGGCGCATCGAACATCTGTTGGAGTTGTGCGGCGTCGGGCTGATCACCGGTGAAGCCGGTTGTGGTAAAACCACCGCCTGCCGGCAGCTCGCTGAAAGCCTGCATCCGGCCAAGTACAAAGTCGGCTATCTGGCCTTGACCACCGGTAGCACCATCGACACCTTGCAGTTGATCTGCCATGCACTGGGACTGGCGCCAGTGAACCGGCGCGCCCGCGCCTGGCAAATGATCAGAAACGAGATCCAGCGCCTCAGTGATGAAAAAAAAGTCGCCCCGGTGCTGATCATCGATGAGGCCCATCACTTAAGCCGCGAAACCCTCGAAGACTTAAGACTGCTGACCAATTTCAACTTCGATACCACCAACCGTCTGTGCCTGCTGCTGGTCGGACTCACCGAACTGCGCCATCGCTTCCGAATGTCAGCCCTGGAATCACTGGCTCAAAGACTGGTCATGAACCATCACTTCGGCACCTTGTCGCACCAAGAAACCGCACAATATCTTGACCACCGCATGCGCTGTGCCGGTGCCCCTGAGCTGTCCTATTTTTCCGACAACGCCAGCCATGCCGTCCATCAGGCCAGCCAGGGCGTCATCCGCCAGATTGATCGTATCGCCCATTACACCCTCATGGCCGCGGCTAACGACCAGGCCAAACAAGCCACCGCTCAACACGTCGAAACCGCCTGTGAGGAGATCCGCCTTTGAACACCGCCGAACCGGGCTTTAAAACCCTGACACCGACACAACTGACCGAGCCACTACCCCAGCAGGCCTGGCTCATCGAACAGCTGTGGCACACCGAGGCCTGTGGCATCATTGGCGGCGAACCGAAATCCGGAAAAACCTTCCTGGCACTGTCAATGGCGGTCGCGGTCGCCTCCGGCCAACCGTGCCTGAATCGATTCACCATTCAACACCCGGCTGCCGTAGTGCTGTACTCGGCCGAACACCACACCACCTCGCTGCGACAAAGAATCCATGCCATTGCCGCGCATACCCAGGCCCCATTCGATCAACTGCCCATCCACATCATCCCCGCCAGTGCCGAAATACGGCTGGACTTTGAACACCACCGCACCCAACTGAGCTGTACCGTGGCTCGCATCAATCCCGCACTGTTGATCCTCGACCCATTCACCCGCCTGCACCACATCAACGAAAACCTCACCCACGAAGTCGCACCGCTGCTGGATTATCTGCGCATCTTGCAGCAGCGCTACAATACCGCAGTCGCACTGGTGCATCACTGTAGAAAAACCACCGCTGAGCGGCCCGGACAGTCACTGCGCGGCACCTCAGACCTGCATGCCTGGGGAGACTCCAATCTGTATCTGACCACCCACGCCAATCACCATATCAACCTGCTTGCAGAACATCGAAACGCAGCCAGCAATACCAAAGTACAACTCGCTTTAAAGAACGCCGCCGCAGGCACTGCACTGCATATCGTTGGGTAATCGACGCACCGAATCAGTGCCAACATCAAACGTTGCTTTCCCGCAATCCATCTCACCGCAATTCAATGCCCATCTACTCGTGCCCTACGATAGATCCTGGTATTTTTCTTACTTTTCTTACAATGTGAGAAAATCTCTATTTTCTCAACCAAATAATCTGACAATCAGTGTCTACTTTTCTGTGGGATTTAACAACCCCAAGCTCGTCCGCTATTCCATTTGAAGTAAGTTTTTCGAACGGATCAATATAGGTGCGTTGAATCAACTCTCCTGGATGAGGCGGGTTATGTTGTTGATAACTCATCAGCGATAATCCTCATAATTGGCTAAATAGGCATCCCCGCGATCAAATTTGAACACAATACGCCAATTGCGAGACACAGTAATAGACCATTGCTCATTTCGTTTGCCCGTTAGTTTATGTAGACGGTAGCCTGGTTTGTCCATATCTTCGATAGTTTTCGCAGCATGCAAGAACGCCAGTTGGTCACGAATTCGATTCGCATGTGCGACTTGAATTCCCGACAAGTTTTCGCTAACAAAAAAACGCTTAAGGCCCTTATGTTTGAAACTCTTTATCATCTGATAAACATATCATGCTTCGTGTTGCGCAATAGGGAATATCTCCAACGCAAAGGAAAAACGAATGATTGATTCCACAATATCCTGCCCGGTAGAGGCACAGCATTTCAGTCCAAAATGTGGCATAAAGCACATCTACAATGAAATTTTGTCGGAAACCCTCGCCTTAGGTGTTGCCAGACGTGCTTGGCCCCATTACTCTTGAATCAAACTGTCCGGACATAGGTCAGCCATACTACATCCCCCACTGTTCACTTGATGCTCGTGTAATTTGAACTCATTGTTGTCCGCAAAAAACGAATTGGACAAAGGTTCGTATGTATTGGGATGGTGGGCCCGGTCGGAATGTATCCGAACTTTGAAGTTGCTTCCCATTCGATTCCCGCTTCGCGACAACCGGACGATAGGATATTGACGTCAAGCGCATCAATACAAACTCGGAATAGATTATTTCTCGGATATTTATTTTTCACCGTTAAACGAATTGCTTTAACAGCGCGATACGCTGTGCTTTGATGCATGAATACAACGTCAAATAATCGATTCAAGCTGTGCAATGTGGTCGGCGCGTTCTATTTCATCCATCAGCGATAGCTTTTTCATTCTCCATCTAATCGCCGGCAGTGTCCTCACGTGCTTAACTCCAAGCAACGACCAATCGGGAATGCATTTCTGAAAACTTAACAGGAACTGTCGATGCGCAACTGGCATTTGTCCCACTAATTCGGCAATTAATGCTTCACGAACCTGAACGAGTTCATCAAGCGCTATAGGATTCTTGACCAACCCGACCAAGCCGCGAGTAAATTCTCTACTTATGTCTCGCCGAACTGGAGATAGTAGCGTCGCTATGGGACGGTGATGGCTGATCAGATAGACAACGAATGCTATACGCATCTTATCGTCGACACCTTCAGTCAGTAGCATATCGCGGATGTCAAACAAATCTCGTGGATGCTGTCGATGGAGTGCTGCGATTAGTTTACCTGCATATAGGTCGGCGATAGATAAGACTTGATTGATGGAAAAACCGAAATTTTCTTCGACTGTTTTTGTAACGCTTCTGTCTGAAGATTCATACACACAACCTCGCAAGACTGGAGTTACTTCAATTTTGATTTGAACATTGCGTTCACGGACATAGAGCTTGTTGATAACATTTTCTTGCGGAAGTCTTCCTTGGTATACGCGAATCGCCGGAACCGATTCCAAAAGGCGATTTTCAATTCTACTCAGTGCCGCATCGATGCTCCTTAGCGACTGACTACGATGTTCCACTGGTAAATAGGTCAAATCAATATCCACGGACAATCTCGGTAAATCCCGAATAAACAGATTGATCGCAGTCCCTCCCTTCAGAGCAAAGCACTTCTCTTCCGCCACAAAAGGAAGAATACGCACCAGCAATGTAACCTGCCTCCTGTATTGTTCATCCATGATCTTCGAATCCGCGCGGCACTGTGATTAAATATTTCGGGTTCATTCTCCCACCTTTGACGAGCATACGCTTACCGCTACCAAGTTCGACTCCATCTCGGTCAAGCCGTTCAAGCCATAAGTGATTCTGTCGCTCTACAAACCAGAAAAATAAGCGCTTGACTTTGATACTGCGACATTCTCGTAACACGCGCCCAATGCGACCCGGACTGATGTCAACGAGGCTTTCCATCAGCATATTGACCTGCTCAAATGTCTCTCTATCCGGAAGCTCGTCCAGAACTTCTAATACGGCTCGCTCTGGTGTAGAGACAAAGATAGGCCAATTCCCTGTACCAAAGTTGAACCAAGTTAAACTACTTGATTCGTTTGGCAATTTTGATTCTCCATATCGAGACTCGGTACTAACCTTTTCTAGTTCGCTGAATATTGGAACTTTCGGAAAAAGCTTGTTTGCGTTATGAAATACGAAAGTAGTGTCTAGCGGGATTTTATTGAGCCACCCAGGAGCACCTATGTCGCTATAAATATGTACTTCTCTTGGCGCTGAATCGGAAACATAATGAGCGTAACCACTAAGTTCAAGCGCTGTACGTCCACCAACTGCGACCGGCAACCTCATCACCAATTGGAGGGAAGCCACTATATGTTGCCAGCTCAATGGGGCGATTGCCTCTTTGGCACCTAGACGATACAACGGTCTTCGGAAAACGCCGCGAACTACTGGCAGTAACCAGCCACTCTTTATGTATCGGTTGCGTAGTGAACTCGGATAGCCAGCGGCGGTCAACCACTTTGCATCCGCGATAAATCCTTCAGGAAGAATTTGATATAAGTGGTTTATCTTACTCTTATTATGCTTTCTCATAGTGACTATTATAGGTTATTTTCAAACCGAAATTAAGTTTAAAAAATACCTTATAGAGACACTTACAATTTATAAAATCTCAGATTTATAAACTAATAATCTGCTCTCGCTGATATTCTAAAACTAAGAGGTAACGGAATTCGGGTAACAAATTGGATGATGTTGACTATGTCTGGCAAGACATAGTCAACACATTCTTGATTGTGGTTGAATCCATCAATATAGATTGCAGTGCACATGTTCTAACCTACAGAAAGCAAAGGATCTAGAGAATTGCCTCTCTAGACCCTACGGCTCGCCGGCAACACGACAAGGGAAACGTGAACTTGAAGGCAAGAAAGGTAGCCGTGAGGCACAGTATCCAAGTCATCTGCTATCAGGAGCAATGACCTGCGCAAAATGTGGAGCAATTATTACCCAGGTTGGTGGAAAGGCAGGTGGATATTTCGGCTGTCCTGGCGCGAAGAAAAATGCATGCTCCAATAAGGTTATTGTTCGTCGGAAATTGAACGAAAAAGTATTTGTTGAACAGATTCGCAAACAAATTGCTTCACCAGAGCAAATTCACGATATTTTGCAAAGAGTACAAAGGAAAATTCTTGCACTGTCTCATGATGTGCCTGACAAGATTCAAAGGAAAGAGTCTGAACTCGGCTCAGAAGAGCGCTGCGCTCGCGAATTTCATTGACTTTGTTGGCGAGGGGCGAGGAAGCAAGGCACTTGCCAAAGCACTGACTGAGGCAGAGCGAAAAGTTGACGAGCTTCAGTCAGAACTCGAAGGCTTACGTCAAATTCAAAAGAGGATGTTCCAAGCTCCTCCGATCGAATGGATAACGGTACGCATCAGCCAACTCTCAGACTTGCTTGAGCAAAACACCACTCAATCGGCTTTGACGTTAAGAGAAGTTCTTGGCCCCATAACCCTTGAGCCAGACTATCCTGATATTGGCAAACCTTACTACGTTGCGCACAGTTCACTGGATGCTCTTGCAATCATGAACTTGCCGTCCAAACAGGATAATTGGGACAAAGGTTCGACTGTATTGCGATGGTGGGCCCGGAAGGATTCGAACTTTTTGAGATTTGCATAACTTTCGACATGTCTGGTACTCTGTTTCTAATTATTCAGCGTCAGCAATAATGCAATTGCGTCGATCTTCTGGAAGATCGTTCAGTATTTCATCAAAATGAATCCCCGTTATTTTCTCCTACACAAAGATATTTGACGTTGTCTAGGTTAGGCGTTCAATTTGAAACAGTTGTAGAAAGTTCTTAGTTGTAATTTCCGCGAATTCTTCCAATACCAATCCTCGCAAATCAGCTAAAAACTCCGCAGTGTAACGCACATACGCCGGCTGATTTTCCTTTCCCCGTTTCGGTACTGGTGCTAAATATGGCGCATCGGTTTCGATTAACAATTTATCCAAAGGAATTTTTTTCGCTACCTCAGCAAGGTCAGCAGCGTTCTTAAATGTAACGATGCCAGAAAACGAAATATAAAACCCCTCGTCAAGTGCTGCTTTTGCCATTGCATAATCGCCAGTGAAGCAATGCATTACTCCACCAGCCTCTCCTGCTGAATATTCACGCATAATGGCAATTGTGTCTTCCGGTGCATTTCGACTGTGAACAATAATGGGTTTTCTTAACAACTTCCCGGCGTTGATGTGTCGCGCAAATCTTTCACGCTGCCAATCAAGATCTCCGGAGCTTCGAAAATAGTCCAAACCCGATTCTCCGATGGCTACGATGCGTTCATCAGCTCCAAGTTCAATCAATCGTTCCACACTCGGATCTTCACCCTCGGTTTCGTTCGGATGAACCCCCACAGAAGCAAAAATGTTTTCGTAGGAATCACTTAAGGCAAGGATTCTTGGATAATCTTCTAAATTGACTGCGACGCACAACATGTACTTGACTTCCATTTCCTGTGCCAACTCCATAACGGAGTCAAACTTTTCCGCCAATTGGGGAAAATCTATGTGACAATGACTGTCTGCAAATTCCATAATTTATGCTCTTGATTATTCAGTCGATAATGCCTTCAAAGGCCAGCAGTGCGTCTTCTATGAGAAGCGTTTTATCCATCCCCCCTGCCCTAATTTGACGACTTAAAAATCCAATGTGATCATATATGAAATACAGTTTTTTCATGTTCGTACGATTGACCAGGCTGTTGAGATGCGTATCGTTTGCGTGCGTACCATTTGTTACACCACCTGCTCGGCTGATCATTTTACTGACCAATAATTGCAGTATAGCCAGACAATCAGACTCACCAAGTTGAACACCCAAGTCTACGAGGCTCAATAAATCTTCCCCGCGTTCACGATTCATGTGCTTCAAAACCTGATTAACAAACTCGCTGGATTGATCAGATTCATTGTTTTTGACGCGTCTCAAACCGAGAACAGGACCTTTACCTGATTCAATAATTGCTTGGATTACAGCCGAATCCAGATGTTGCTGTTCTAACCATAATTCACTTGCCGTACGATCGGGTTCTGGAATATTCAGTTTTTGGCAGCGACTGGCAATCGTTGGTAATAGGTTTTGATCATTCTCCGTAATTAAAATCAAGTACGTGTTGGGTGGTGGTTCCTCCAATACTTTCAACAAGGAATTTGCTGCAGCGATGGTCATTGAATCTATAGGGTCAACCAAAAATACTTTGTTGTCAGAGATATGAGGCTTTACATTCGCAGCTTCGATCAACGCGCGAATCTGATCAATAACAATAGAGGTGCGTCGAGTTTTGCGCTTGGTACGCGCACTTGCATCATCCAGGTAGCGTTCTGCAAAACTCTGCATTGTGGAGTCTAAAAAATCAAGCTTCGCTTCGGAGGTTAGTACGTGAAGGTCCGGGTGGGTTGCTGCACTGAAAAACTTGCAATTTCGACACTCACCACAGGGTTTGGAGCCAGCATCGCTGCACAAAAGTGCCATGGCCAGTCTCGAAGCAAATCGAAACTTTCCTGTCCCTTCAGTACCTGTAATCAGTGTTGCATGAGCCATTCGATCGAAGGAATCTGCCGCTCGATTCCACACCATCGAATGCCAGGGATAAAGTTCAGGTATAAGTGCCATCAACTTGTTCGATAAAGGCTTGGATTATTCCTTCGGATAAGCGACGCACTTCTTTGACACTTTGCGTTGCATCAATTAACTTGACTCGTTTCGGGTCTGCTTGTTGAATTTCGCGAAACGCCGATTGTACTCGTGCATGGAATTCATACGCCTCTTTTTCAAACCGATCCGGTGTATTCGATTGACGCACTCGTTGCTGGGCAATTTTGATATCAACATCGAATAGTAAAGTCAACTCAGGACGAAAATCTCCCTGCGTCCAGTTCTCGATTAACGATATTCGTGAGTAAGGAACACCGCGTCCTCCACCCTGATAGGCATAAGTAGAATCAGTAAACCGATCGCACACTACCCAGCGTCCTGCTTCAAGGTGCGGTAATATCACTTGTTCAAGATGTTGCGCGCGTGCAGCAAACATGAGCAGAATTTCTGCACTCGAACCAATTTCGCTAGTTGGCGACAATACCATTTCCCGAATGGTTTCTCCTATTGCAGTACCGCCTACTTCACGAGTCGTGACCACTTCAATACCTGTCTTTTGTATTGTTGCGACTACGGCTTTGCTTGCCTCGGATTTACCAGTACCATCAATGCCTTCGATAGTGATGAATCTTCCTTTCACGTTTGATTTCCACAAAATGCGAAATTAACTTTGTTTCTTTTGAAAGTTGCGATAGTCACGAACTGCTTCAAGATGCTCGTCTATGGTTTCTGAAAATTTATGAGAACCATCACCTTGAGCGACAAAGTACAAGTAGTCGGTCTGTGCCGGCTGGGCGGCAGCCTGAATTGCAGCCAAACCTGGCATGGCAATGGGTGTCGGCGGCAATCCCGATCGAGTGTAGGTGTTATAGGGTGTATCTTGATCTAACTGTGATCGTTTAAGTGGGCCATCAATTCCACCCAAACCGTAGATCACTGTTGGGTCCATTTGCAACCGCATACCACGGTTCAATCGATTGACAATGACTCCAGCAATGATTGGATATTCTTCGGGCAGATTGGATTCTTTCTGAATGATCGAAGCTGCAATCAAACATTCATACGCTGATTGATACGGAAGGTCAGGAAGTCGGTTGGCCCATTCTCGCTCAAGAATCTCGATCATTGCAGCATTGGATCTTTGCAGTATCGATAAGTCCGATTGACCAGAGTTGTAATTGTAGGTATCGGGGAAAAACCAGCCTTCAGGATTTAGTGTAGAAATTCCGACCTGTTCAGAAACAGTATCAATATCAATATCAGAAAGTGTTTGTTCCAAATTTGGTCTATTTTTTAGTTCATTGAGATAATCGCTGAACGTCCAACCCTCAATGAACTGAATCTGGTAGTCAATCGATTTGCCTTCGACTATTTTGGTTAAAACCTGCAAGATATTGAAGTCCGGCTGAAACTGATATTCGCCCGCTTTTAGCGAATGTTCAAACTGGCCAGTTTTCGCAACCCATACCAGTAATTCGGGATATTGCAGGTATCCACTATCGTGCAACATGTTAGCCAAATCACTCGCACTGGCTCCAGTCTCAAATACGTAGACCTGTGATTGCGGAATATTGAGTGATCGGGTCACTAGATAGGCAGCATAGGAGGTGGCAACAAACAAAAAGAATGAGCATATTGAAAATGCCAGCGGCCATAGCCGCCGTTTTCTATTTTTTCTAGTAATCGCCAACTTCGTATCCGGTCCACTCAAAACTGCTCCGCAACGATCACTTTACAGGATTGTCGAATCAGTCGTACGCTAACTGAACTTCTTAAAAACAAGGGTTCCGTTGGTGCCGCCGAATCCGAAAGAATTTGTCAAAGCACCTTCGATTTTCATGTCCCTTGCTTCGTGAGGCACGTAGTCAAGATCACATTGCGGATCAGGATCGTCCAAGTTTATTGTGGGGGGTGCGACCTGGTGATAAATTGACAATGCGGTATAAATCGCTTCTACACCGCCTGCAGCACCCAGTAGATGGCCAACCATTGATTTAGATGAACTTACTGCCAGTTTATTCGCATGATCACCAAACAATTTCTTAACCGCCATGGTTTCTGCAATGTCGCCTTGGGGTGTTGATGTACCGTGCGCGTTGATATAGTCGATTTCGTCGGGATTATTTTCACCATTGCGCAAGGCACTGGTCATACAGCGAACTGCGCCACTGCCGTCTGGTGAAGGTGCGGTATAGTGGTGCGCGTCACCACTCATTCCAAACCCTGTTAACTCAGCATAGATTCGAGCGCCACGACGTTTCGCTGATTCCATTTCTTCCAGAACAATGATGCCGGCACCCTCGCCTATGACAAAACCGTCGCGACCCAGATCCCAGGGACGACTGGCAGCCTCAGGATTGTCATTGCGCCGACTCAATGCTCGAGCATTAGCAAACCCGGCAACTGACGTGGGCGTAATAGCTGCTTCGGTTCCACCAGCTACCATAGCATCGGCATCTCCAAATTGAATTAACCGGGCGGCATCTCCAATTGCATGCGTGCCAGTGGTACATGCCGTTGTCACTGCGAGATTCGGACCACGTAAACCAAATCTGATTGACACATTGCCAGCCGCCATATTGATGATTGACTTTGGGATGTAGAACGGCGATATTCTTCGAACACCATGTTCTTCCTTGTAGATGGTTGTCGCTTCAATGGTGGTGACGCCACCAATTCCTGCCCCAATGTATACGCCAACCAAATCAAGGTCAATATTCGAGTCCAGCAGCCCGGAATCTTCAATTGCTTCTGATGCCGCATACATGCTGAACTGAATAAAGCGATCCATTCTTCGAGCATCTTTTTCCGGCATGTGATCAGCCGGATTGAATGAGTCGACTTCACCTGCAATGGTAACTGAAAAACCAGTTGTATCGAACAGAGAAATCTGACCCAATCCACTCTTCCCCGCTTGGACATTGTTCCAGTTATCCCGAACACCATAGCCAATTGGCGAAATGATGCCAAGGCCAGTTACAACAACACGACGCCTTTTCATAGATTCGTCGCCCGCGGGGAAGATAGAAAATACTGCGAATTAAGAAAGGAATTTTGCAAGTTTGTACTTGGCTATTTGATCAAGAGCCGCTGGAATTTTTCTCGATAAAATCGACGGCTGCACCAACTGTCGTTATGTTTTCCTGAATGTCGTCTGGGATGTCCAGGTCAAATTCCTGTTCCAACTCCATAACGAGTTCGACAGTATCCAGTGAATCGGCGGCCAAATCGTTGGTGAATGACGTATCTCGCGTGACTGTTGGAACGGGGTCCTTGTCCGCACACAATTTATCAATCACGAGTCGAATGACTCGCTCTTCAATAGTTCCCTGTCCGTTTCCATCCATTAGTTATTACCTCCACGATAATGCAGTAAAGTTGAATCCAATAATGTTAACACTAACGACAGCAAACGGGACTCATCAATTGAAACAAATTTTGTTTTGCCTGTCATTAGTGTCGAATCATTCCGCCATCGACAAATATGGTCGATCCGGTAATGTAAGAACTCTTCGGTGATGCAAGAAATACAACAGTATTTGCGACCTCTTCGGCAGTGCCCATTCTCCCCATTGGGATATTGCTGAGTAAATTATCCTGTACTTGATCACTCAATGCATCGGTCATATCCGTCGCAATAAATCCCGGGGCGACAACATTTACCGTAACGTTGCGTGTCGCGATCTCCATCGCCAGTGATTTGGAAAACCCCATAAGCGCAGATTTTGTTGCCGAATAGTGGGCCTGTCCAACGTTGCCGACTGCACCAACCACCGATGAAATATTAATAATCCTCCCGTCGCGCTGTTTCAACATGCCGCGCACGCAGATTCGGCACAATCTGAATACTGAACTAAGATTTGTGTCAATGACTTCGTCCCATTCCGCATCTTTGATGCGCATCAACAGGTTATTTCGAGAGATACCGGCATTATTGACCAATACATTAACGGGACCATACGTTTTTTCAACAGTTGCATGGAATTGAGCGATCGAATCGGCATCGTTAACGACAAGGCGCATGCCTTCACCTCGGCCGCCAGCAGCGCCCAAATAATCACTAATTTGCTGTGCCCCCTCGTCGGTCGTACCAGTACCGATAACCACACCACCCTCTTCTGCCAAAGCTGTTGCCACTGCGCGACCAATACCGCGCGTCGCTCCGGTAACCACGCAAACTTTGTCTGTTAACAATCCAGGCATAATCAGTATGTCAAATAGGCCGAGCCCCAAGTAAAACCGCCACCAAAACCTTCAACCAGAAGTCTATCACCCGCTTTAATGCGGCCGTCTCGCACTGCCGTATCCAAAGCCAAGGGAATTGATGCAGCTGAAGTATTGCCATGCTCATTAATTGTAACGACTACTCTGTCCATGGGTAAACCCAATCGCTTGGCTGTTGCTGAAATTATTCGAACGTTCGCTTGATGTGGAATCAACCAGTCGACCTCGTCCACTGTCACCCGGTTGGCTTGCAGTGTTTCAAGCGCAATCTGTTCCATACATTTGACTGCAATTTTAAAAACTTCGCCACCTTGCATTTGGGTATAGGCCGATCCATTGATAATTTGGTCAAAATTTCGCGACACGCCAACCGGAACACTCAGCAAATCCTTGTAGCTGCCGTTGGCTCGTAAATGTGTTGAATGAACCCCTGGTGCTTCGGCAGCTTCAATAATCACCGCGCCCGCGCCATCGCCAAACAGAACACAGGTTGTACGGTCGGTCCAGTCAATGATTCGAGAAAAAGTCTCAGCACCGATCACCAATGCCCGAGTTGCACTCTGTGTGCGAATAAACTTATCAGCGATATCAAGTGCATAAAGAAAACCCGCACAAACAGCTTGAACGTCAAATGCGGGTGAGTCTTTAATGCCCAGTCGCTCCTGCAAAATACAAGCGGTACTGGGAAAGACCTGATCTGCAGTGGTTGTAGCAATTACTATCAGATCGATATCATCAGCTTGACATTCACTGGCCTCAAGTGCTGCATTGGCAGCCTGTTCAGCAAGATCACAGGTCGACTCATAGGGTTGCGCAATGTGACGTTTTTCAATGCCAGTCCTTGAATAGATCCACTCGTGACTGGTGTCAACCAACTTTTCGAGATCATGGTTGGTCATTACGTCGGCGGGCAGATAGCTGCCTGTGGCACTGATCTTGGAATAAATCACAAGGCTCTCGACGTGATTTCGGCAATTCTTTCGTTAATTCTAGCAGGCACTTCGTTGTTGACCTCGCTGACCGCTTTGCGCAGGGCATGCTGAAATGCCACTTGATCGGCGGCACCATGGCTCTTGATCACTGAACCGGTCAAGCCGATCAATGCAGCACCGTTGTAAACACGAGGGTCAATTCTAAGCTTGGTGCGCGACAATACGGGTCGCGCCATCAGTCCTGTCAGTTTCGACATCAAATTTCTTTCAAACTCTTCCCGTAAGGTATTTTGAATAAAGCGGGAAACACCGGCCCCGGTTTTAATGACCACATTTCCGGAAAATCCATCACACACAACAACATTAACTTCACCGGAGAAAATTCTATCACCTTCAATATAGCCTTGATAATTCAGTTCACTCGCTTCCAGAAGCGCTGCGGTTTCTTTGATGGTTTGGTTGCCCTTGATTTCCTCGACTCCAATATTCAACAATGCCACGCTTGGATTTTCAATTCCTTCCATATACTTGACAAACGTCGTACCCATGACGCCGAACTGGAACAGGTCCATTGCTGAGCATTCTACATTCGCTCCCAAGTCGAGTAGGTTCACGTGCTTGTTAACTGTGGGAATTTGGGAGATTATTGCTGGCCGATGAATGCCAGGCAGAGGGCGTAGAATAACATGAGCAATTGCAGTCAGTGCCCCGGTATTTCCAGCACTGACGCAGGCACTGGCCAGGCCTTGTTTAACAAGGTCCATAGCAACCCGCATGGACGAGTCTTTCTTTCTGCGTAATGCGTGAGTCGGTGATTCATTCATAGCCACCATTTCGGAAGCATGATGAATGTTGACCGACGGCAAATTGGTATGAGCTGCGCGTTCAAGCAATGGTTTGAGTTTTTGCTCATCCCCAACCAGGGTAAACTCCATATCGGGATTTTTGGAGGCGACCGTAACCGTCGCAGGAACGGTTACTTGCGGCCCAAAGTCCCCACCCATCGCATCGATTGCAATGGATTTGACCATGTAGAACGAACGACTGGAAGGATAGCCGTATTCGCTTTCTTACGAATACGACGTGTCGTTATTGATCTTCCTCATCCGGAACGGCAGCTTCCGGAATAACGCGTTCACCTCGATAATAACCGTCGCTGGAAACATGGTGACGGCGGTGTAACTCACCTGTTTCAGGCTCTATTGACAGAGTGGGTTGTCGCAAGGCATTATGCGAACGACGCATGTTGCGCATGGATTTGGATTTTTTTCGCTGTTGTACGGCCACAGTGTTTCCTCAAAGTTTGACCCCATTAGGTCGCTTAAATTGATGTGCTGAATCGTATCACTCGCATCCTAAGAGTTTGGGACCTCAGTTCAACGTAGAAATGGACTACACGAATGAGACAAAACCATGGTTCAGCAACTTACCTGTTTCAAATGGGTTGACTGATAAATACCCAGATCTGCATTGAGAAAAACTATGAAAGATCTCACGGCACTCACAGTTACTTGATCAGTGCATATAAACCAAACCCGCCTGTTTTGTTTATATCAAGCAAAAGCAAAGCGAGTGATTGGTTATTATATTCAAAACCAAGGCAGTAAACTGTCAGGAAACTCTTCCGATACCGAGCTCAGGCGGGTTAAAAGTTCCGTGCGATCTTCAACACCTTCATACTGATACTACATGACGGTGCCAAGTATCTTTTTCATATCTGGCAATTGCACATCTGTCGCCACTGCTACCATTGTTGGGAATTTAAGAATCACCATAGGCTCGCAATTCTTGGGTAACCAGTTGCGTACTGGATTTCCTTTTGCATTACGCTTTCGATTAAAGGCTTTACAATCATAATGTTGTAAGCAGTGCTTCTTCGTATCGAGGTGATATGGACAAAATATGGAAGTGGAATTTAAATACATAAAAAAATGAATTACTAGCAAGGATAAGGCTTCGAGAAGACACTTATCCGGAGGTGAAAGAGGTTCGATTTTCGGGTAAGCGTATAAGCGCACCTCGGAGGGACTCGGCTGCTGATACCATTGCAGCTTTTGCGAATACATGCGGCGGTGTATTGGTGCTTGGGGTTGATGAAAATACTTTTAACCTGGTTGGTGTTCCACTTAAACACATCGAAAAGGTGACGGATTTTGTACGAGAAGTGTGTTCAGATAAAATTGAGCCACCACTCGATTAATTTTTTGTTGAACACCTGCCCATATCAACATACGATTCCGAACCAACGGCAGTCGTGAAAGTTGACGTGCCTCGGAGCTTATATGTGCACCGCAGTCCAGGTGGCTATATGCAGCGAGTCGGTAATGCCAAACGTCCGATTTATGAAGTACTGGGTTATGCTGAACTACGTCTCACGATTTTTGCCGCAGGACGACTGACGATTCAGATGATCACGTTGGGGTGAAGTAATCGGTTTCCAACTGCCACAGATTCCATGAAAAATACTACTGTTCCTGAAAATCGATTGGTGCTTGCATCTTCTTCACCAACCAGAAAGAAAGTTCTCGCTAAGTTGCAGGTGCCATTTGAGATTTTCACACCTAACGTTGACGAATCACACCACTTGGGTGAATCTGCATGCGACTTAGTTGAACGCTTGTCGATTGCAAAAGCCAAGGCAGCAGCAAACGCATTTCAAATACATTTGATCATCGGGTCAGATCAGGTCGCTGAAGTGGATGGCGAAATACTTGGCAAACCCCGCGACCGTGATCACGCGATCTTGCAACTGTCGCTAATGTCGGGTAAAGTAGTGATTCTACATACAGGCCTCGCACTGTTTAACTCTCAATCAGGCACACTGCAATCTGCGGTGCTACCCTATCGCGTTGGCTTTCGCAAACTTACCCGCACACTCATTGAAAACTATGTCGATCAGGATCAACCTTATGACTGTGGTGGCAGTCTGCGATCGGAAGGTTTGGGCATCGTGCTGCTCACGCGCTTTGATGGGCCAGACCCGAATACCCTTCTGGGGCTGCCCCTCATACGACTGATTGACATGTTGTCAAACGAGAATTACCAAGTACTGCAAAAGTGAGACTGCAAAGTCCAGAAACTATACGATCTCAAATCGTTCATCATCAAGTAATATCGTTTCGTTTTGCTCCATCACGGTAATAGCGCTTAATGACGCTCCGTAACAGGGACCATTGATACAAAGTCCAGTGTGCGGTTCAAACATGGCACCGTGATTACTGCAAATCAAGTACTCACCGGAGTTATCGAAGTATTCAGCATCATCCCAATCCAGTTCAAGCATAAGGTGCGCGCAGCGATTAAGATAGCCATACACGATGCCGTCAAACCTTATCACGAATGCGGGCACCTGTTGTGTTCCGGATTTCAGGGTGAACTTGACACCCGTGCCACCGGAATCTAACTCGTTTGCACTACAAATTATTTTTGTTTGTTCAGCACTCATTGAAGAATCTTCTCCTGGTTTTCAAGTCTGTCAATAATTGATGTTAATTCGGTTGGCAGACAAACTTCGACAGTGATCAGTCTTTCACTCGTCGGGTGAATCAATTCGATACGACTGGCATGCAAAAACATTCGCTTAAGGCCAAGCGTAAACATATTTTGGTTAAATTGCAGGTCACCGTATTTCCTGTCTCCCGCAATGGGGTGCCCAATTTCTTGTGCATGTTGCCTGGCTTGGTGGGTTTTACCCGTATGCAGTTCAATGTCAACCAGTACGCATTGCTGGAAATTTCGTACCGGTGAAAATATACTCAGCGCACCTACAGACTGCTGATGTGATTTAAACTTTTTCTTCGGCTTCCGAGGCTCACTTTCAATTCGTTTGGCACCAGCGTCGGGCCAGTGATTCTTGAGCAGTGCGCAATAGTGTTTACGCAGGGATGTTGGATGAGAGTCACGGCGCCATTGATTTTGCAGGTGGCGCAATACTCGATGGGATTTTGCCAGGACAAGTACACCGGAGGTATCTTTATCCAAGCGATGAACGAGTTCGATGTTGTTACCATCTTGACGTACCTGTCTCAAGGCCTCAATCAAGCCAAAGTTATGGCGGGTCCCGGAATGTACCGCTACGCCAGCGGGCTTGTCGAGAACCAACAGGCTTTCATCCTCAAACACAACACGTTGTAGTGCTCGTTCCAGGACAGGACTGAATTTCCCTGGTTTCGACCGATTGCGGGTCACAACCGGTGGTATTCTCACAATATCCCCTTGGTCAAGCCGTGTGCTTGCCTTGGCCCTGCCGCGATTGACCCGAACCTGACCGGTACGAATCAGATTGTAGACGTGACTGTGAGGGACACCCCGCAGTAGACTGATCAGAAAGTTATCCAATCGGCGATCCGCTGACTGTTCATCGACGGTCACCAATTTAACTGAATTGAAATCTGAATACTGATACTGATTCATTTAAAGTGGTGTAAGATATCGAATTTTCACAGGGAGACAAATTATGCATCTGTTTTCCTGTTATAATCAGTTTTACGAATTGGATTCCCCTTACTTTAAATTTGCAAAAGCCTGACGCAATACACACTCAGCGAGGGCATCACACGATTTGGCGGAATTCATTCGAAAATGAATGAACAAATTCAATTGCGTATACGCCAGCTTAGCGACATTATCAGCTGGCACAAAAACGCTTCTCTACGAAAACAATTTGTGCACCGCACATCAATATTAATTCAATAGATTGATGAATCAACAGTATTCCAGTTTGGCATTTTCCGTTGACTTACCAGCAGCGGGGATATCAATTATCGCGGTGCCATCTGAGGACCAAATTAATGAAACGTATGTTATTCAACGCAACTCACCAAGAAGAGTTGCGAGTTGCCATTGTCGACGGGCAGACACTAGTTGACCTTGATATCGAGTTCCTAAATAGCGAAAGTAGACGAGGAAATATCTACAAAGCAAGGGTAACCAAAGTAGAACCAAGCCTTGAAGCCGTATTTGTCGATTACGGTGCTGAACGTCAAGGGTTTCTATCGCTAAAGGACATTTCTAGAAATTACTTTTCTGGCAACTACACTGCGTCAACACCGATGGCGCAGGTCAAGGTACAAGACGTCATAGACGTAGGTACCGAGATGATCGTGCAAGTTGACAAAAATGAGCGCGGTGGTAAAGGTGCAGCTTTGACGACATTTATCAGTCTGGCTGGTCGTTACCTGGTATTTCTCCCAAATAATCCCCGAGGTGGCGGAATCTCCCGCCAGGTTGAAGGTTCAAATCGACACGAGTTGAAGGAAGTTCTCGCCCAACTCGAATTCCCAAGTGAGCATTCTGTTATTGCCCGCACTGCCGGAATCGGCCAATCGGTCGATAATTTCAAGTCTGATCTGAATTACCTGATTAATCTGTGGAAAGCTATCGAAACAACGGCTGAACAAAACAGTTCTCCAATGCTCATCTATCAGGAAAGCAGCCTGGTAGTGCGGACCCTGAGAGACTATTTACGCGATGATGTCAAGCAAATTCTGATTGACAATAAAGAACTCTATGAACGAACCAAGCAATTCGTCAAAGATGTCATGCCGGCTGCCAAGGTTCAAGTTGAACACTATAGCGGTGCAGTCCCACTTTTTTCAAAGTTCCAGATCGAGCATCAAATCAAAAACGCATTTGAGAAAAATGTCAATCTTCCAAACGGTGGCGTCATTGTTATTGAACAGACAGAAGCCATGGTGACGATCGATGTCAACTCTGCTCGTTCAACAAAAGGTGCAGATATTGAAGAAACAGCCCTGCAAACCAATCTTGAAGCAGTGGAACAGATTGCGAAGCAACTCAAGGTAAGAGATATCGGTGGTCTGATCGTAATCGATCTCATTGATATGAGCTCATCTCGTAGCCGCAAGAAAGTTGAACGGCAGCTGATGGAGTCGGTTGAAACAGATCGGGCACGAACGCGAATCGGTAAGATTTCACAATTCGGACTCTTGGAAATGTCCCGCCAGCGATTACGATCATCTATTGAAGAGTCCAGCCATGATCCGTGTCCTCGCTGTAAGGGGCGAGGCTTCATTCGCAGTGTGACATCAATCGGCTTGAGTATTTTGCGGCTGATCGATGAAGACTCAAGAAAGGAAAGCACCGAGCTCATACATGCGCATCTGCCGGTCGATGTTGCAACATTTCTGGTGAACGAAAAACGGCACGAACTCAATGCGCTGGAATCTCGAACAGGAACTCGAGTGGTCATCATTCCGAGTCGTACTCTGTTTACACCGGATCACCACATCGTCCGTTTTACTGCCTCAGAGGTCGACGACCATGAAAAAATCAGCTACACACTGCAAACACCTGACAGCACACCCGAGGTGTTTAACTTTATTCGATCGGGAAGCGGCGCGAGTGCCGCGGCGGTCAGTCCGGACGATCTGCGCATTGAGGCGAATAGCAGTGTCAAGCCTCCAGCACTGTTGAAACGAGTCGTGAGTTCATTGTTCCGTCGCGACGACGAAGCAGAAAAACAAATTACAAAACCCGAAAGCAAACAGCAAAAATCAGCTGGTAAGAAGCGACCAACGCATAAGAAGAGTGCGCAGTCAGCATCACGGCCAGCTAAAAAATCACCTCGTAAAGGTACGGGGCAACCCAAGGCTGCTGCAGGAGGTAAGGAAAAGCAAGCTGCCAACAATCGTAAGAATACACAGGCCAAGCGAAGGTCAAAACCCTCTGGCAACTCTATTCATTACCCTGATCCGAACGCACTTGACCAATACGCCGAAACCAAATCGAATGGAGCAACGGGCAGTACCAAGAGTGGTAGTCGTTCCCGGCGGTCGAATCGTTCTCGGAATCGGAATCCGCAAAGCGAAAAGAGTACCAGCCGGGTATCCAGCGATTCTTAATCACTGATTATTAAAATCTTTATGGCTCGGGCGAGCATAAAAATCAGAACCTGATGCACTCGTGTTCAATCAGCACGCCATTCGTCAGCGTATTCTCTAAAGTGATTGATCTCGGAATTCGCCAGCCAATTACGAGCAAGCTCGATTTCCCTTTGGTACTCGGCAGCTGAGTATGCACCGCGTATCAATTCGTACCTGAGAAAAATCAAGTAGGTGTTCAATGCATCGATTTCGCAATAATCGCGTATCGCTTGTAGTTGACCTGCAAGATAGGCGTCGAATACGTTAGCTCCCCCTACTCCCGATTTACCGGGCAATCCGATTAATTTCGCGATATCGTCAAGCGATGCGTTCGCGCGAGGCTGGTAGCGTGCCAAAATTTCCATAATATCGGCATGTCGTTTATGGAATCGACTCTGGTAATTGTTGTACCTGAACTCGCGATCAAAGTCTCCTGTATCCCAATATGCGGTGCTGACGATTGAATGAATCAGAGCTCGGTATTGCAGCACAGGTAAATCAAATCCACTGCCATTCCATGAAATCAGGATAGGGCGTTTTTCGACTACTCGAAAAAATTCGCTGACAAGGTCCTTTTCGGTCGAATCGAGGTCGCCCAGGGACTTCACTATAAATCCTTCCCGGTCCCAGCGCGCGGCAACAGAAATTGCCACAACTTTGTGCTGATGTAGCGGCAGCATTGACGCATCCGGAATCTTGGCTCGTCTGGCCGCCATCATTGCTTTGGCGGCCTCCTCGGTTTTGAGATCCTGCAGATCAAAAAGGAGCTGACCGCCATCAGTATCGGGAATGGTTTCTATATCAAATGCAATGTTCATGGTTCAATTGAGTTAGCGACGGAGTGGGTCACTATAAAAAAATAGGGGTCCACCTTAATTTGTTGGTTCACATTCTGCCATATGTACGAGATTCAATTGGGGCGACTTTCGACCGCTATAGTGGTTCACCATCAGTTGAAAGGCAACTCGATAGTATTTTTGCTGCGGCAAATGAGCATGATAGGTTGAATACCGAAAATAAATGCCATCAACCAAACTGTCGGTGGTGCTTGAACGTAGTCTAAGTTTCAAATGTTCTTCTTTCAGCAATCGACAATCGATAATCTCAAAGGTTCCATCGAATACAGGCATTTCGAATTCCTGCCCCCACGGTCCGCCTTGCCGAATTTGCTCAGCAGCTTCCAAATCGAAATGGACAATTTCACCATCGGAGAAGATTTGGTTATCCCAGTTTTGGCCGTTTAATTGCCGTGCAAGTTCGTCCTGATACATAGATTTAAATAACTCGAATGCAGATTCTCCCAGAGTCATGCCGGCGGCCATTGCGTGGCCTCCATACTGTTTGAACAGATCCGGTTCGAGAGCCGCGATATTGGCCAGTACATCCCGTAGATTGAGCCCCTTAACAGAACGCCCAGAGCCACGTAGCATACCGTTACCACCTGGTGCAAAAATAACTGTGGGCATGCCCGTCATTTCCCGAATTCGAGACGCGATTAATCCAACAATACCTTGATGCCAATTGGGGTTATACAAACAAATTCCTGCTTGAGTGCCGATCACTTGTTCATCGAGCTGGTCAATTTCACGCTTGGCACTGGCAACCATGTCTGTTTCCATTTCCCTTCGCTCATTGTTCAATTTCTCAAGTTTTTGAATAAAACTCAACACCTCGCTGCGATCTTCGGATATCAGACACTTTATGCCGTGACTGATATCGTCTAACCGTCCCGCCGCATTCAAGCGAGGTCCGGCGACGAATGCCAGGTCTTCTGCTACGATTTCACCAATCCTTTTGCCGCCTTCCTCGAGCAGACAGCGAATGCCATACCGACAACGATTGACATTAATCCGCTTCAAACCTTGCGCAACCAATATTCGATTGTTGTAATCCAGCGGAACGACATCGGCGATGGTGCCCAAAGCAACAAGATCAAGGTAATCGCTCATGTTCGGTTTGGCGATTCCTTCATTTGTAAACCAGTTAAGCTGATCCAGGTGCTTGCGAACAGTTGCCATCACATAAAACACGACGCCAACGCCTGCAAGATTCTTACTTGGAAACTGGTCTCCTGGAAGTCGCGGGTTGACAATGGCCTCGGCTTCGGGCAGCTCATCTCCTGGAAGATGATGATCAGTGACGACGACACTCATTCCGTAATCCTTGGCCAGTCGGATACCTGCAACACTGGTAATTCCGTTATCGACTGTGATGATCAAATCAGGCTGAGTTGGCGCAAAGTATTCAACAAACTGTTCAGTTAACCCATAGCCGAACTCATGTCGGTCAGGACACAGCGTCTGGACTTTTCTTGCGCCGAATGCGCTCAATGCAAGGTAGGCGAGCGCAGAACCCGTTGCTCCATCGGCATCATAATCACCGGTTATGAGAATTGACGCGTCAGCCTGAATAGCCTCAGCGATTAATTCAGCTGCTTCATCGATGTTGGACAGGAGGTGCGGTGGCTGCAAATTATTCAGTGAATAATCCAACTGGTCGATGTGGAAAATATTGCGGTTGCGGTACACATTCCTTAGAACTGGGTGCACGTCAAGTTGCGTCGAAGAATGCTTCGAAGTTCGGCGGACTACAGTACGTTTGGAAGTGATTCCGCGTCGATTCATCTTAAGCTTAGCGAGTGCTTGATAAAGTTGACAAACATACAATGTCGGGTTTACTTACATTCATTGGAAGAGACTTGCTTTGCAGAATGCTAGATTTTCTGTCTATATTTCGCCATTAAGCTTAGGGTTATAAATCGATTCTCACTGGTGGATTGTCTGCCGTCTACCGCATCAAGCAAGAAAGCTGTTCGTTCGAAAATTGAAATGAATATTTTGAGCCAATGACGACGTGCATCCGGAGTTAGAGCAATCTCCTGTTCAAGATAACCTTCTATATCGAGAATTTCAGCAATATTAATTTTCAAAATAATCTTCTGAAACCAGTCGTGCACCTGAGTAGTAAAGACGCCAATGAGCCCCGTTGGTCAGAATCCCCCAGCGAAGCTTGCCAGAGGTTAAGTCATCCACGCGCCTTAAATAACGCAGTATTTGGGTTGATTGCGCAGATTCCTCGCCAACTGTACCAGAACGACGGTCAAGAGGTCGAAGCCAACGCTTTGATTCAACCATCACTGACCCACAGTCATCACGTCTCCATTCGTCGCTATAGCTATTCGCCAGAGTTTTGGCATTGTCATCTTGAAATAAGACGCCATCTGGTACATCCATACGACCGTGTGCTGAGAGACTTTGTTGTCGTAAATATTTGGTCCAGCCTAGCCGCTCTATGATTGGCCAGATTAAATCGTCTTCAGTTTGAGCTTCGTTGGGTTTGTGCTGTAAGGGAAGGCCAGCAATAATTCTTCTTAGCTCAGATTCAAATTTATCGAGGGCAGTTTCACTGATATTTTGCCAGGCAGACGTTTCGGTTATAGACTCACCTAAAAAGTCTTCTGCGAATAAAGTTCCTCTGAATAATGTAAAACTATGCACCCGAATCAATATTCCTTAATAGTATTAATGATTTAATCTAAGCTCACGTAAGCGATTCGATGCGAATACGATTGATTTCGCCAATCACAGTCGGTAGTGTTTGTAGCTCTTGCAGTGCTTGCAGTATGTTCGCTTCGACGGTTTCCTGAGTCACAATAATGATCGGCAGAACTTCCTCATGAAGTCCTGAGCCCTTTTGCAGTATCGACTCAATACTAATTTCATGGTTCCCGAATATGCGAGCAACATCCGCCAATACACCGGCACGATTGACTGCATTCATTCTGAGATAGTTTGCAGCTTCAGTTTTTTGGAATGGCATAACTGTCAAGTTTGCAAGTGCGTCCGGTTGAAATCCAAGATGTGGTACTCGTCCGTCGGGAGCACATGCCATATAACGCGCGATATCGACCAGGTCTGCGACGACCGCCGAAGCAGTGGGTTCTGATCCTGCACCAGCACCATAATGCAGTGTTTGACCTAAAGCATCACCACTGACTGTTACACCATTCATGACTCCGTCAACCTTGGCAAGCAGACACTGTTTTGAAACCAAAGTGGGATGTACTCTCATTTCAATTGAGTTTTCCCCACTGCGCCTGGCAACCGCGAGGTGCTTGATCGAAAACCCTAGCTCATCGGCATAGACAATATCGTCATAAGTGATCGAATCAATTCCTTCACAATGTATCGAATCGATCGCTTGCAAAGGAATGCCGAATGCGATGGAACTCAGAATAGAGAGCTTGTGCAGTGCGTCAATGCCCCCAACATCGAAAGTTGGATCAGCTTCCGCATAGCCTAATTCCTGTGCTTCTTCTAGCATGTCGACAAATGAACATTGGTTTTCTTTCATGCCCGTCAAAATGTAGTTACACGTACCGTTAATTATTCCTACCAGTGAATTGATTCGGTTGCCAGTCAGACCTTCTCGGATAGTTTTGATAATGGGTATGCCACCACAGACTGCCGCTTCGAATGCTATGATTCCCTTGGTCTTCTGGGCTGTATCGAACAGTGAATTACCATGTATCGCGAGCAACTCCTTGTTGGCCGTAACCACGGGTTTGCCATTGGTCAGTGCGCGCTGAACGTAATCGAGCGCCGGTTGCAGGCCCCCCATTAGTTCTACAACAACATCAATGTCTGAAGCATCCGTAACGGAAAATGGGTCGTCAGTGATTTGAAGATTACCGACCACAGCATTCCTGGGTTTATTTAAATCTCTGACAACGGCACGTCTGACTTCAATCGTGCGCCCGGCACGCCGGGCGATTTCTTGCGCGTTTCGTGTAAGCACAGTCCAAGTGCCTTGGCCGACCGTACCAAATCCAAGCAGTCCTATGCGTACAGGTGTCATATTATGTTTGCCTCCAATCGTGAGTTGAATCACTCAACTCCAATTGATATTGTTTTTGAACTCTCATTTTTGATAAATTGATGGTATGGAACTGCATAGAGGTGATACATCTGAACACAACCTGGTAAAGGTGTGTGAAACTGGTGATTTTCTGGTGAACGATGTATTGTATACACAGAGCATCATTGTAACCGCTGATAATATCTTGACAGACTGGACTGCGCACGACATTGGTGATTTATCCTTGCGCGATTTTGAAAAGTTTGCCGAACTCGATCCTGAAATCTTGATTCTTGGAACCGGAAAAAAGCTGATATTTCCAGATCAGCGTTTATTTGAACCACTGGTGCAACAAAGATGTGGTTATGAAGTCATGAACTCACATTCTGCGTGCAGCACATTCAATCTGCTCTTGGGAGATGATCGCAAAGTGGTTGCCGCCCTGCTCCCGATTGGTTGAGTCCCGTCGCAATAGGAAATCCATTGCTACTTGTCAAATCCAACCTTGAACCCAATCCTATCCTTTTGGTAGGTAGCTCAATGGATTGACAGGTTTTCCATTGCGGCGAATTTCAAAATGAAGTTTAACTCGATCTGCATCCGTTTGACCCATTTCTGCAATCTTCTGTCCCTGATTGACGATGTCACCTTCAGTGACAACCAACCTGGAATTGTGGGCGTATACGCTCAAAAACTGCTCGCTGTGCTTAACAATGATGATCCGGCCAAATCCAATTAGCCCGGTTCCAGCGTAAACCACGCGCCCATTCGCCGCAGACAAAATAGGCGTGCCACTTTGGCCGGCTATTTCAATACCATTTCTGCGCTGTGTGGCAGAAAAACTACTGATGATTGTCCCCCTAGTAGGCCAAACCCAATCGGAAAGTTCCGGAGTTGCGAGATTGGTAGGTGCAGTGTTAACTTTCGCTGCAGAGGTCTGTGATTTCGGTGCGGTATTGGTAACGGGCTGTTCACCGGGTGGAGGGTAAAGACGAATCGATTGTCCAACATAAATCGGATCATCCTGGTTCATGTTGTTCCAGCGCGCAACATCCTGAGTATGGAAACCGGCTTCAAAAGCAATAGAATAGAGATTGTCGCCGGCCTTGACAATTGTGGTGCGCCCCACAAATGTTGTCGCAGGTTCAGGCCGTTCATCCGGGTTGGCATCAAATACACTGATTGGTGCGAGCGTTCGCGATTCACAGGCTCCGATCAGGAGCGTAACACAAAACAGGCAACTGCCCGCGAATCTATTGAATCGTCCAGTAAACAAATGCAGCAATCAGAATTACGGTTATGGCCCACATTGCGGGCCCAGTCAACCGTTTCATTATGTTATAGACCGCATCGCCAAACCAGAAACAAAACGCAGATACGGCAAAAAATCGGGTCGCGCGACCGATGGCTGAGCCGATCAGGAACGGCAACAATGCCATTGCGAATACTCCGGAAGCGATGGTGAATACCTTATATGGAATGGGCAGGAATCCGGAAACCAATACCACCCAAATTCCGTAATTGTCATACCAATGAGCCAGTGACTCAAAATGACTGGACAAACCGTAAAACTCGACCAATGCCCTACCGACTGAGTCATATAGGTAGGCGCCAATCAGATACCCAATGAGTCCTCCCAGTACTGATGTAATCGTTGTGAGAAACGCCCATCGCCAAGCTTTGGTCTTATTGGCCAATGCCATTGGGATCAGTAACATATCCGGCGGAATCGGCAGAAACACCGCTTCGGTGAAGCTGATGCCACCGAGATAATACGGGGCGTGCCGATGGTTTGCCAGCTGCAGAATTCGATCTAAATACTGACTTACGGTTTTCACATGAAAGCACTGGCGTTTACTTGATCACGCCAATCACCCAATAGCCGAAACTTGTGTACCTGGAATTTGTTTTGGGAAATAGTCTTCGCAAGTGCCTTCACGTTGCACGTCTGCAGTTGCGCAATGTAAGCCACCACCAAACGAATAGGCGTGTCGAAAAGGTATGGGAATAACTTCAAAACCCAGAGTATCCAACTGTTCAATCTGGTTGATTTCGGATGCTTCGACGCAAACTGTTTTATGGTCAATGACTAGAATGTTCATGGACAACCAAACACTGGAATAGCACAAAGGTGGCGGCCGGTCGTGAGATGGCCAGGCCGCATCGATGATTTCCCATTCATTGTGTTCAAAAATTTTACTTTGTTCAGGTGGCAGTGGCCGCATCGGATTGTTGATAATCAGGCCCGGTCTCAAAGGTACAAAAGTTGCATCGATGTGGATGGGATTGGGATCATCGGGAAAATTAATGCAATGCACTCGATGCCCTGGAAAGTGTCGTTGCAGCCACTTGGCGGCACGCCGGTTCGTGGTTAAACCATGCTGGCAAAATAAGTCCTTGCCCAGACGCAATACATCAGCGGCATCAAACAATGGTTCATGTTCAGTAGTGACAAAGTCCAATTCGCGCACCCGCTTAGCCTGTAGTTCCGGTGTAATGCTATCAAAGTAATCGAGTTTGTAGGAAGCTTCAGTTAATCGTGGCCGCGGCGCTTGTTCCCATCTGAAATTTGGGTCTTCATCAAAATATTGCTGCATTAATCCGTGATAGGCCAAATATTCCCAATAACGACAACGCATCATCATTGCGGCACTGAGAATTTCATTTCCAACCGTCAATAAAACATCACGCGGGGGCATGCATCCGAACAAGGTGCTGGTGCTAAAATCCGGTGTTGTCGCACTTTGATTCCACTGAATCGGGGTCGGCCGATCTACCCGTATGCCTAACGATGTGAGTACATGTGCAAAGTAGTCCAACTCCGCATTGGCTTTTTCTACGGTTTCAAGTGCCCGCGGTCCCCATTTGCCCCACATGTCGCTGCCGCGCTCAATTTTCGCTTCAAGTGCAGGTTCCCAGCCCGGTATGCAGGTATGGTCTGCCCGCCCGACAATAATGTGTTTCAGTGGATCGAAATCGTTCCAGGAATTTACCGTAGTCACAGACATGGAGGTATAAATATCGCTTCTTGGAAAAGGTGAGTTCGTATTTTGGTCGGGGCGAGAGGATTTGAACCTCCGGCCTCTTGCGCCCCATGCAAGTGCGCTACCAGGCTGCGCTACGCCCCGATATTTTGCAATTATCTTGACGAAAGAATATTCAGTGCATTATTTAATGTGCTGATGGTTTCTTGAATGCCGGTTTGAATGTCGGTATCTGGGCCGGTTTTTTTCTTGGCAGCATTCTTCAGCTGTTTACGCGCACCACTAATGGTAAATTCCTTGTTGTACAGCAGGTCAATGATGTCCTGAATCAGTTCAACTTCCCTGCGAGTATAGTAGCGGCGACGGCCCCGGCGTCGCACGGGTTTCAATTCAGCAAATTCCTGCTCCCAGTAGCGGAGCACATGTGGTTCAATTGAAAATAGACTACTTACTTCACCGATCGTGAAGTAGTGCTTGTTTGGAATCGATGGTAATGCGCTCATGAAAATGCTCGCCCCGTCGGTCAGTTCAAACCAGCAACCGCATCGTCATCCTATGGCGACTCGTCAGGATCGTAGTTCGTGGTCAGTGCACGAAGCTTATTACTGGCCCGGAAAGTAACGACTGTACGCTCTTTGATGAGCACATCAATTCCAGTTTTGGGATTACGGCCCGGACGAGGTGATTTGTGCCGAACGCTAAATCTTCCGAATCCTGATAGTTTCACATCCTCATGTTTTTCAAGCACGCTGCGAATTTCTTCGAAGAATTTTTCGACAAAATCTTTCGCCTCGCGCTGATTCAATCCTAGCGTGTTGTTGATCTCGTTCACGAGATCTGATTTCACAACTACTGATTTACTCATTGTCTTTGCCTACGCTCTTAGTTTAGCATCGTGATTATTGTGTAACTGTTTCAAAATGTGTTTAATGCTAGCGTCGATTTCTACATCGGTCAAAGTTCGGTGATTTGATCGATATATCAAACGATAGGCCACACTCTTAAAGTTACTTCCCATATCAAGTTGATAATATACATCAAAAACTGTTGCGGATTCCAAGTCATTTCCCGCAAATTCAAGAATTGTCGCATCAAGGTCGGATACCGATTGATTGACGTCAACAACCAATGCAATGTCTCTAATAACAGAAGGATACCGAGATATCTTACTATAATTAGTCAGGTTTTTCCGTTTTAATATATTCAATTCAATTTCAAATACATATACACTTTCTCTAGAATCAAGTTCAGCTAGCGTTTCAGGATGAAGCTGACCCGCAGCGCCAACCTTGGAATCATCAAAATAGATGTTGGCACAACGCCACGGATGAAGCCCCTCAACTGGTTCTGATCTGAATTGAAAGCGGTCAGAAAAACCAGTCAATTGAAACAAACTCTCCAGATCTCCCTTAAGATCGTAGTAATCTGCTTGACGTGGTGCTACACCCCATTGTGTGGGTGCACAATCTCCATAAATTAGGCCTCCCAACATATTGATTTCAGAATGTTCCTTGAATACACTACCTGTTTCGTAAAGGCGAATGCTCTCCTTACTGCGACGGTAGTTTTCCAGAAATGCACCCACCAGACCTGGCCACAGGCTGGTTCGCATGACAGAAAGGTTCTCGGCGATTGGATTAGCCAATTTGTAGGCACTGGCGCTCGGTTTGATCTTGTGTTGCAATTCAGGGTCAACAAAACTGTAAGTAATTGCTTCGTGGTATCCAAGACTGTGAAGCACGTCTCGCAGCAATGATTGGGGTACAGATCTTTCACTAAGGTCCCGATAAAGGCCTGGCTGCAAAATAGTACGGCTCGGAATATTGTCATAGCCATAGATGCGCGCGACTTCTTCGATTTGATCGTGTTCTGCGCAAAGATCGAATCGCCAGGTTGGTGACACAACATCCCAACCCTCGTCAGTCGGTGTGACGGTTTGATTGACTGCGCACAGGATCGATTCGATTTCCTGGAAAGAAAGACTGATTCCCAGTACCCGATTAACCCGTGCGTGGCGCACATGACAATGGTGTTGGGTATGGTCTGAGTGTGCCGCGGTGATTTCCTGGGTTGGCCCAGGAACGCCACCGGCGATCGTCGTAATCAGCTCTGTTGCGCGTTCAATGGCCGCACGCTGGCCAGTCGGGTCTACACCTCTTTCAAAACGATGCGACGCATCGGTATGTAAACCGAATCTGGCAACTGATCTGCGAATTGCATCAGGTGCAAAGAATGCGGCTTCCAGCATGATATCGGTTGTTTGGTCTCCGATGCCGCTGGATTCACCACCCATTACGCCAGCGAGTGCAATTGGACCATCGCGATCGGTGATCAGCAATAAACCGGCGTTGAGTGCTAACGTTTCACCATCGAGTAATACGAGTTCTTCGCCCGCAACAGAATGCCGCACAATGATTTCGGCTGCATTAATCACTGTCGTATCGAATGCGTGCATTGGCTGACCCAATTCGATCATGACGTAATTGGTGATATCGACTATCGGGTGTATGCTGCGCAATCCAACGCGCTGCAGCTTTTGTTTCATCCAATCAGGTGTGTTCGCATCGCTGCGAATGCCTTTGATCACCCGAGTACAAAAGACTGGACAGTCTTCGGGGGCTTTAATTTGAACCGGTATCCGCGTGTCGGAGCCTGCCGCAACGGATGTTTTATGGTCTTGACTGATCTTCGATTTTGCGATGATTGCAATTTCTCTGGCGACCCCGCGAATGCTCAGACAGTCCGCTCGATTGGGAGTCAATTCAAGACTGAGTACAAAGTCATCACGCTGCAGATAGCTGTTGAGCGAAGCCCCGGTCGGTGCGGTGCCATCCAATTCCATCAATCCTTGTGTCGCGACTTCCATCTTCAGCTCTTCTGCAGAACACAGCATTCCTTGCGACAACACTGAGTGGATCTCGGCATTCTCGATCGTCTTATCGTTAATCGTACTGCCAACCAATGCAACCGGGTATTTTCCACCTACCGTTACATTCGGTGCACCGCAAACAATTTGCAATTGAGCGGTGCCTCCGACATCAACTTGGCAAATGACCAGTCGATCAGCGCGTTCATGAGCCACAATCGACTTGACTTGACCGACGACAACATTATCGTGACACTGGACAACTGCATGAACCGCGTCAACCTCCAGTCCATTCATTGTCAAACGGTGGCTGAGCTCATCGATCTGAAAATCGAAATCTACCCATTGTTTGAGCCATTGAGTACTGACCAACATCACTGCAGCTCGCTCACTTAAACTGCATCAGCATATCAAGGTCATTTTTGAAGAACAGCCTGAGATCATTGACACCGTAGCGTAACATTGTGAGGCGTTCAACACCCAAACCGAAGGCATAGCCAACATAGCGTTCACTGTCGATACCGACATCTTTATAGAGCGCTGGATGAACCATGCCGCAGCCAAGCACTTCTAGCCAACCACTTTGCTTGCAGACAGAACAACCGTCGCCACCACAAAACACACAACTGATGTCAACCTCAGCGGATGGCTCAGTGAAAGGAAAATACGATGGACGGAAACGAAGTTTTAACGGTTCTTCAAAGAATTCGGCAACGAAATATTCAAGCATGCCTTTCAAGTCCGCGAAGGTTGTCGTTTCGTCAATGACAAGACCTTCAAGCTGGTGAAACATCGGTGTATGAGTCAAGTCTGAATCACAGCGATAGACACGACCCGGTGCAACCACTCTGATGGGTGGGTCGTGAGTTTCCATATAGCGTATTTGCACCGGCGAGGTATGCGTGCGCAGCAGTCTGCCATCTGGAAAATAGAACGTATCCTGCATGGCCCGTGCGGGGTGATTTGCGGGAATATTCAGGGCTTCAAAATTATGGTAGTCATCCTCGATTTCCGGCCCAACAGCGATGTCAAATCCGATGCTGAGGAAAATTTCCTGCATTCTGAGGAGGGTTCGGGACAGGGGGTGCGGCCCTCCTGTTAATGATCGTCTGCCTGGTAGGGTAACGTCGATACGCTCGGATTCCAGTCGTTTTTTCACCGCGCATGATTGAAGTTCTGCACGCTTTGAGTTGAATGCATTTTCCAGCTCTGCCCTTGCCGCGGTAATTTTTTTACCGGCGGCCGGACGCTGTTCCGACGGCAAAGAACCAATGGATTTCAATGATGCAGTAATGACACCCTTCTTACCGAGAAAACCGACTCGTGAGCGTTGCAGATCTGCTTCGTCTTTAGCAGCTTGTATTTCGGCTTTCGCCTGCGCAACCGTAGCGTCGAGTTCAGCCAATACTTCAGAATCAAGCATTATGCGACCCTACTGCAGAGAAATCTGCTCGTAGACAGAACCATTCGGTAGCGAATGCGAGATTCGCTACTGGTTCAATTGAAATTTGGCTTTTTCCGCCAGTAGTGTAAATGTCTCGCGATCATCGACCGCGATTGCTGCGAGGGCTTTGCGATCGAGTTCGACATTGGCGAGTTTTAAACCGCGAATCAGCGTGCTATAAGTGAGTCCGCATTCGCGCGCGGCTGCGTTGATACGCATAATCCACAATGAGCGGAAGTCACGCTTTTTCCTGCGACGGTCGCGATAGGCGTATTGCCCGGCTTTGGTTACCGCTTGTTTGGCAACACGGTAAACATTTTTTCTCGCGCCGCGATATCCCTTGGCTTGTTTCAGCACTTTTTTGTGGCGTGCCCTGGCGGCTACGCTACGTTTGACTCTCGGCATGACCAGTCCTCTTCAGTTAAGCGTAAGGCAACATGTCCCGCACCCGGTTGGTATCCGAGGCGTGGACCAAGGTTGACTTTCTCAACCCGCGTTTTCGCTTGGTTGATTTTTTGGTAAGAATATGAGAGGCGTGCGAGTGACCGCGTTTGATCTTTCCGGATCCGGTCGATTTGAAACGCTTCGCAGCGCCCTTGTTGGTTTTCATCTTTGGCATGATTAATTTTGCCTTTCAATTACTCAATAAAATATTTATCACTTTTGTGGCGCCAGCAACATGACCATTTGTCGACCTTCCATAGCAGGGTCCTGTTCAACGAAAGAAATGTCAGCAAGATCGTGTTCCACACGAGTTAGCATCTGACGTCCGAGTTCGGGGTGATTCATTTCACGACCCCGAAAACGCAAGGTTACCTTCGTCTTGTTCCCTGCCTTAAGGAATTTTTTCAGCCGTCCCAATTTCACATCGTAATCTCCGATGTCCGTTCCTGGACGAAACTTCACTTCTTTAACTACGATTTGTTTTTGTTTTCTCTTCGCGTGATGCTGCTTCTTACTCGCAGCATAACGGTATTTCCCGTAATCCATTACGCGGCACACTGGTGGCACAGCATTGGGTGCGATCTCGACGAGATCCAGCACTGCATTTTCAGCGTAAGTGCGTGCTTCTTTCAGACTGACAACACCTATCTGTTTGCCATCTTCGTCTACCAGACGGACACTTTCGGAATCAATTTGCGAATTGATTCGGTGTAATTTTTCAGTAGCCGTATCTAGTCCTCCTAGGTATTGGTTTCGGCAGCCACCGCGCCGTTAATCAGTGCGATGATCGAATCAACACTATGGGAACCCAAGTCTTTACCAGACTGAGTTCGAACCGAAACCGTTTTCTCTGCCACTTCACGATTCCCGATCACCAACAGGTAAGGAATTTTCTGAAGTGTTTGTTCCCTGATTTTAAAGCCAATTTTCTCGTTTCTGATATCCAGAGCGCATCGAATGCCGGCTTTTTTCATCAAACTGTATATTTTATCAGAATATTCCAGTTGTGCTTCAGAAATATTCATGATCACCGCCTGTACGGGTGCTAGCCAAACGGGAAATTTTCCCGCATATTGTTCGATCAAAATGCCGATAAAACGCTCCATTGAACCGAGTATGGCACGATGAATCATGACTGGGGTTTGCTTGGATCCATCAGCATCGATGTAGGTAGCACCCAATCGTCCCGGCATTGAAAAATCCAACTGAATGGTACCGCACTGCCAATCGCGACCGATACAATCTTTGAGCACAAAGTCGATTTTGGGCCCATAAAATGCCCCTTCCCCTGGATAGGTCGTATAGTCCATTCCGCGTTCGGTGAGAACGCTCTGCAATGCTGTCTCAGCCTTATCCCACAGTGCATCGGCGCCGACGCGTTTGTACGGACGGGTTGAAAGACCGACGTCGACTGAGTTGAAACCGAAATGACTATAGAGTCGCAATGCAAATTCGATCAGCTTTGCAACTTCGGCTTGAATCTGATTTTCCGTGCAAAACACATGTGCATCGTCCTGGGTGAATCGACGCACTCGCATCAGACCGTGCAAGGTACCTGATGGCTCATAGCGATGCACGATACCAAATTCAGAAATAAGCAGTGGCAAGTCCCGATAACTGCGCAGCCCCTGATTAAAGACCTGAACGTGACCGGGACAGTTCATGGGTTTGAGGGCGTAGAACTTGTTTTCGATTTCTGTGGTAAACATGTTCTCTTGGAAAGTTTCCCAATGTCCAGATTTTTCCCACAATGTGCGATCAATGAGTTGTGGTGTATGGACTTCCGTATAGTCATACTCCTGCAGCAGGTTGCGGAGGTAGGATTCAACCAACCGATAGAGTGTCCAGCCTTTTTCGTGCCAAAATACCATGCCCGGTGCTTCTTCCTGAAAGTGAAACAAATCCAGATCCACACCGAGACGACGATGGTCGCGAGCCTTTGCTTGTTCCAGACGATCAAGGTAGGCTTGCAAGGACTTTTTGGAATCCCAGGCCGTTCCATAAATTCGCTGCAGCATTTCATTGCTGGAATCGCCGCGCCAATAAGCACCAGCCAGCTTCGTCAGCTTGAAGGCCTTGAGAAAACTGGTATTTGGAACATGGGGACCGCGGCAAAGATCAACAAAATCACCTTGTCGATAAAGTGAGATCGTTTCATCATCAGGGAGTTGCTCAATTATTTCTGCCTTGTACTGTTCACCCATATTGCGAAACAGTTCAACTGCAGCCGATTTCTCGACGACTTCCCGAGCGACCGGCAGGTTTTCGGCAGCAATGTCTTGCATACAATTTTCGATTTTCGCCAGATCTTGCTCGGAAAAACCGGGCTCATAGGCAAAATCATAGTAAAAACCATCTTCGATAACCGGTCCGATTGTAACTTGGGCAGCGGGAAAGAGTCGCTTGACCGCTTGTGCCAGCAGGTGTGCGCTTGAGTGCCGGATGATTTCCAGTCCCGTTGCATCTTTACTGGTAATAATCTGAAGCGCTCCGTTCTCTTGGATCTGGTAGGAAGTGTCGCGCAAATGGCCATTGAATTGACCCGCGACAGCAGCTTTGCGCAAGCCCGCACCAATATCTGCTGCAACCGCGTCAATGCTCACGCTATTGGTGTAATCTTTGCTTGACCCGTCGGGTAAGTAAACAGTTGGCATAACTGAATTTTTAGGCTGTAGGGAAATCAGAAAATTGCTGTCGAACTGCAAGCTTGTTGACTGCATTCAAGAAGGAAAAGCATTATATGTTGAAGCATCAATATTGGTGGGTTGGTTTTTTATGGGATTTGGTCAAAAAATTCCACTATGTTGAAAGTTCGATTTGAAATAATTCGCACTGCTTCAATTCGTGATGGAATTTAATGGAGCTTTATAGAGCTATGCCTTTGGGAACTAAGCGGCCGGTAGCAAATCGCTCCTAGTTGAGCCTGTTAAAGGTGATCATTGCCACATGAACAGCAGCTTCGCTCATACCTAAGGATTATCAAACTCGACAACGTTCTACAACTTATTTACGATGTAGTATGCAGAGAATATGAACCGTAGATCACTGATACAAATTCATCTATATCCATGCAATTTTTGAGCGGAATTAACCGAAATCTGCAAGGGATTCTCTGTCTGCTCGGTGCCTTGATGGTTCTGACTGTCAGCGATGCTATCATCAAATGGCTGAGTCCAGTTTACCCCCTGTATGAGATTACGCTGATCAAAAGCAGTATCGCGCTGGTGCTGTTGCTGATTGTTACACAATTTACGGGTGGACTGTCTCAACTCAAGACACAACGTCCCTGGTTGCATCTGTTGAGAGGCATGGCACTCGTAGTATCGGATGCATTTTATTTTCTTGGTTTATCGGTGATGCCGATGGCAACAACCATCACCTTGTTTTTCTGTGCGCCTTTGTTTGTCTGTTTGATTGCCAAATTATTTCTTGGCGAAACGATCGGATTCATTCGCTGGATGGCAATTGCAGTCGGAATGGTGGGAGTGATTGTTATTGTTCGGCCTGGGAATATAGCGTTTACCTGGAACGCATTGTTCCCGGTGTTGTCCGCCTTGACTTATGCGTTGATGATCATCATGACGCGCAAACTTGCCATGAGTGCTTCCGCGGGAGCAATGAGTGCTTACATTCTGATCGCCTTTTTCCTGGTGAGTATTGTCGGCGGCGTCACTGTAGGCGATGGTCGATACAATTTGTTTGACGAGGCCGCGTTGCAATTCTTGTTCAGGGCTTGGTTTTGGCCAAGCATTACGGTTTATCAACTGATGGTGATTTGCGGGATCGCGACGGCTGTGGGGATTTTCCTGTTGTCACAGTCATATCGAATCGCCCATGCTTCTGTAGTCGTGCCTTTTGAATACGCGTCGCTACCACTTGCAATTATTGCAGGATATCTCCTGTGGGGTGATTTGCCAACTCTGCAAGACTACATTGGCAGCGCGCTGATCATTATGAGTGGACTTGTGGTGGTCTATTTCGAGATTCGCGTGAGTCGTAAAATTGGCATTGTAAAGACCGGGTAATTTGTCGATTGAGTCCGTTGGAATGAGAAGGAAACCGTATTTGTGCATCAGACTTAGCTAATCCTGTATCGACAGTTATGGCCGCAATGAGCAAGATGTGCACAAAGCCAATATTAGTTGCCGGTGGGGGAATCGGTGGTCTGGCTGTCGCATTAGGACTCGCCCGCAAGGGGTTTCAGTCCGTGGTATTGGAAAAGGCTTCGAAGTTTGGAGAAATCGGCGCAGGCATTCAACTCGGTCCGAACGCGTTTCATGCATTTGACTATCTCGGTGTCGGAGACATCGCCCGAAAAATGGCGATCTACATTGATAGTTTGAGACTGATGGATGCGTTGTCCGCGCGGGAAATCACTAGAATCCCGCTAGCCGGTCAATTTCGACAACGTTTTAAAAATCCCTACGCAGTTGTACATCGAGGAGATTTGCACGGTGTTCTGCTGGAAGCCTGTCGCAAACACAAACTCGTTGAACTACGCACTGAAAGCCTGGTTGAGCGGTATTCTCAAGTCGAGAGCGAGGTGTGCGTTCAACTCAACAATAACACCGCGGTCGTTGGATCAGCACTCATCGGCGCGGATGGTTTGTGGTCAAATATCAGGTCACAACTGGTACAGGACGGTGCACCGCGGGTATCCGGGCACACGAGTTATCGGTCGGTTATCCCATTCGACCGAATGCCTGCAGACCTGCGTTGGAACGCGGCAACTCTGTGGGCGGGTCCCAAATGCCATATTGTGCACTATCCCCTGTCGGACTGGAAGGCATTCAACTTGGTTGCAACTTTCCATAACGATGCTCAAGAACCGGTTGCTGGAAAAGCGGTGTCAATAAAAGAAGTACAGGATGGTTTTCAGCACGTTCATCCGCTTGCCAGACAAATCATCGAACGCGGTAGTCAGTGGAAATTGTGGGTGTTATGCGATCGAGACCCTACCAAAGTTTGGGTCGATGCGCGAGTTGCGCTGCTCGGTGATGCAGCGCATCCGATGCTCCAGTATTTTGCACAAGGTGCTTGCATGGCTCTTGAAGATGCGGTATGCCTGGCCGACGAGATGGAACAGCAAAACGGTGAGATTGAAGTCGCATTTGAAAATTACCGACGCCGGCGATACTTACGTACTGCCAAGGTGCAATTGATGTCGCGTCTGATCGGCGATCACATCTACCATGCCTCCGGTGCTCATGCCGATTTGCGTGACCAGATAATGGGTATGAAAACTGAATCCGATTGGTGCGATACGATTGGGTGGCTTTATGGTTCAAACGGACTTGAAGGTGCCGTTTGAGTACGCAAACAGGATTTTGGTGGGCGCACCTGGGATTGAACCAGGGACCTCTTGCATGTCAAGCAAGTGCTCTCCCCCTGAGCTATGCGCCCGTTGATCAGAGACGATTATGTGAATTTCGCAGCGTCTGTAACGTGTCGATTGGGACTCAAAAATATAGCATAAACTCGTCTGAATGTGCACCGATAAAGTGCCCCATTATTCCAAAATTTATTCGATCAACGGACCACGGATTCTTTACGTCTTGGTGTTGACTGCCACGGTGTACGAATTCAGTGCTTACGTCGCTGATTTCTTGATGTGCGGTCAGTCTACCACCAATATCACAGACTTTAGTTCAGAAGTCTTTTTCGCAAACAAACACTTGAATCAATTTTCCAGTTTGTGAATTACATGCCCCAAACTGTAACAACTCGATGCCCAGCGGTTCTTTTATCTGAGAATTATTTTCTCATTCCAGGAACGCTCTTTTGAACGATCGAAAATAACGAGATGACCCTCATCAACTCCGCAGCGATCCATGTACTCAATTACTTGTTTCAGTCCCGTTTCGATCGTTCGATTTAATCCATTTCGACGAAGTTTGCATTCTATTACTTCCTTTTGTTTATTACGACCCTCGCCTAGTGTTATCAGTAAATCCGTGCGCAGATGTCCCAGTCCATATTCCCTTTGCACTTTACCGCCAGAGTTGACTATACGCTGCAAAAATGTCATCAGCAACAATTGAGCACCCGCCTCCTGATAGTCATAACGCCTCACCCAGTGTTCCGAATTTTCACGATAGAACTCCTGAAATGATTTCATTAATTCGTCCATCATTAATCGACCTTTTTGGATAAACCAAGCAGGTTCGTAACAAATAAATTCATCTGTATTTTTTATGAGTTCGCGTGGAATAATTTCTCGATAAATCGGATTGGCTACTCGAGTTGGCGCATCTTGCGCAATTAAACCCAGATCTCGAACATATGCCACATCATCCGGTTCAATATCTCCGAATTCGTTGTCGCCGCTCAAGAGAGGTTCAATCACACGTTTGACTCGTTCCTCGGTCAATTTATCTGCTAACTGATCCAGGTGGGTATCGCGACGGCGAATCAGCACCTCTGTGGCTTCATGAACATCTTCACGGTCAATTTCCTTGTCGAAGTCTCTAGCCTTCTTCAATATCTCTCGGGCTAGTGCATTGACCAGCCAAGGTTGTCCCATCGTGGAAACCCATATTTCTTCAAGTGCGTGTTCGCTCCACTTTTGTCCAGTCTCCTCAGTATGTTGTATCAGCAATCTACGAGTTTGAGCAGCATTGAAATTTACCAGGCGTAACGATTCTGCTTTTATATTGAATGCACTACCGCCTGTAATAATTTCGTCGTGTTGACTTGAGTGAATGCGGTAGTCGCGTACATCTCGTATACCACACAAAATTACACTTTGTGGAAAGTGAGATGGGCGAGTGGGATATCCTGCACGCAACTGACGAAGTACGGAAATGAGTGTATCGCCAACTAACGAATCGATCTCGTCAAGCATCAAGATCAAAGGCAGTGGGTTCGATTTACACCAATTTGTCAACACTTCACGTAATGCTGAATACGGACCAACCCTTTCAAGTGCATTTTCCCAATTTTGATGAACAAAGGAGTCATTCAGTTTGTTTCTCGATTCGCTGGCAAGAAAACTCAAAATACTCTGCATTGCTGCAGTTGTGTTTTCACGTGCAATTTGCGTTTCTTTAACATTGACGTAAACGGCTCGAAATCGCTTGGAGTGATTGAGTTCATCACATAAGGAGTAAAGTACCGATGTCTTGCCGGTTTGACGCGGTGCGTGAAGGACAAAATATCTTTCTTGCTCAATTAATTCAAAAATTTCATCCCGATTTAACCGTTCGAGAGGCGGTATGTGGAAATTTGCTTCAGGTTTGATCGGTCCGGCTGTATTGTAAAATCGCATCACAATTGATTACGCGGATACGGAAAAGCGAATTTGAGTCAACAAATGGTTCAATACGAACGGTAGAGGTTCATCGATCTTTTCTATTACAAAATTCTCACGATGCAATTTAATTGAAAATTGATCTGCGGATATTTTTTATTGAATACCCATGGAAGTTATAAAAAGACAATAGCGACGTTTCCTAATGAGATGTTCCACATTTCTGGGGCTTAATGAAATAGGCACCGTTTCTGAGTCATTCGGCACAATCAATGCCAAGCAAATATTACCATTAAGTCAAAATTTTGGAGTAGCTAAACTATCAAAATAGCTTAAGTCAATATAACTGATATTCACCTATTTCATGTGGATTTAACCACGCATGGCGCGCAGGTAAAGTAAGGCGGTTTCGAAGTTAGTCAGGCCGTTCGCCGATTCCAACAACAGCAAATTTGCAGATATCTGGGTCATCGTTAAGACAATGAACTGACTTAGTATTCGGAGATGGTGAGGCTGGCTCAAAAGGACATCTGTATTTGTGACAATGTCAGGCATCTTTCTGACCAGCCCAGACATTTCAGAGAATTCTGCCGGAGATTATTGCTCAACATTGAAATCGCAGCTAATTTGCAGGTGTTGAAACAAAAACCATTTCCTTGAGTTCGTTGATCTGATCACGCACACGAGCAGCGTGTTCGAACTCGAGATTGGCAGCGTGTTTTCGCATTTGACGCTCGAGTTTGCTTAACTCCCGGGATACTTGTTCCTGGTTTTGCAAATCAATTTCCATCGTTTCGCGAACTGATGTCGTTCGATACGAATCATTCACCTGTGAGGTCTTCTTTCGTCTCTGGGTGCTGCGGACTTGCACGCCATCGATAATATCCTTGACTTCTTTTTCGATACTCTCTGGCAAAATCCCATGGATTTGATTATGCTCGATCTGTTTTTCCCGCCGCCGATTGGTTTCATCAATCGCAGTTCGCATGGATGGCGTGATCTCGTCGGCATACAGTATTGCTCTACCGTTAACATTTCGCGCCGTACGGCCGATAGTTTGAATCAAGGAGCGCGATGAGCGCAGAAACCCCTCCTTGTCGGCATCAAGAATCGCAACCAATGAAACTTCAGGAATGTCCAATCCTTCGCGTAGCAGATTGATTCCAACCAGCACATCAAAAACACCGGCCCGAAGGTCGCGAAGAATTTCAACGCGTTCAACTGTATCGATGTCAGAATGCAGGTATCGTACGCGAATCGCGTGTTCACTGAGATAGTCTGTCAGGTCTTCTGCCATTCGCTTGGTGAGTGTTGTGACGAGTATGCGTTCACGAATCAAGACGCGTTTTTGGATCTCAGATAACAAGTCATCAACCTGGGTACCTGCGGGTCGAATCTCAACAGGTGGGTCGACAAGACCGGTCGGCCGCACGACCTGGTCAACAAAGGTCGGTGATTTTTCCTCTTCGTATGGACCCGGGGTGGCAGACATAAATATGATCTGCCGGACTCGCTGCTCGAATTCATCGAATCTCAATGGCCGGTTGTCCATCGCTGAGGGCAGCCGAAAACCAAAATCCACCAAGGTCTCCTTGCGGGAACGATCGCCGCGGTACATTGCTCGTAGCTGTGGAATGGTGACATGACTTTCATCGACGAATACCAGCGAGCCTTCAGGTAAATAATCAATCAGCGTATCCGGTGCGTCTCCTCGACTGCGTTCCGATAAATGCAATGAGTAGTTTTCGATGCCCGCACAATACCCCAATTCCTTAATCATTTCGACATCGTATTTTGTACGTTGCGCAAGCCGTTGTGCTTCGACCAGTTTGTTCTGATCGGTCAACTCCTGCAAGCGCACCTCAAGTTCGCGTTCAATCCTGCGGATCGCTTTATCGAGCGTTTCTTTCGCAGTAACGTAATGCGATTTTGGAAATACTGTGTACCGGACTACTGAATCAAGCACTTCACCGATTAATGGATCAAACAAAGACAGCTTCTCTATTTCATCGCCAAACAACTCAACGCGGACCGCTGCTTTCGCTGAATCTGCCGGGTAAATATCGATCACATCGCCGCGTACGCGGAAGGTTCCCCTTCTAAGGTCCATGTCATTACGACTGTACTGTAATTCCGCCAGGCGTCTCAGCACTGCGCGCTGATCGATCGTAGCGCCGACCCGCAGGTGAAGAATCATCTTGTTGTATTCATTTGGATTTCCCAAACCATAGATTGCTGATACAGTTGCAACAATAATCGTATCGCTTCTCAACAGCAGCGCATTGGTGGCAGACAAACGCATCTGATCGATGTGGTCGTTGATGGACGCATCTTTTTCAATGTAAGTATCTGAGCTCGGTACATAAGCTTCCGGTTGATAATAATCGTAGTAGGAAACAAAGTACTCGACTGCATTGCCTGGAAAAAAGTCGCGCAGCTCCGAGTAAAGTTGAGCTGCCAGAGTTTTATTGTGCGCAAGCACCAGGGTCGGACGCTTTGTGGTTGCAATAACGTTGGCCATGGTGAAAGTCTTGCCCGTTCCTGTTGCACCAAGTAAAGTCTGGTACGACATACCTTGTTCAACGCCATCAACCAATTTTTGAATCGCTTGCGGCTGGTCTCCTGAAGGACGATATTCTGACGTCAGATTAAATTCTCTCACCTTGGTCACACCGTGTTGTATTCATTTGTGTTTATGTTTGCAGCGGCACAAGCTGTTGGGCTACTGAACCGGATGCGATACCTGCAAGGAGTATGAATCGCCGCATTTTCAAAGATCGATACACACAGGCCGTAGCCAGCAGCTGTGGCTTCAATATCGCTATTTCGCTGCTGATGTTGTATACCATAAAATTGAGTTGAGTTATACTTTTGAAACCTGACAATCCTAACCCATGAGAGAAAAATATCAGTGACTACGCTTCGCCTATCTTCACGAGTTAATGCGATCAAACCATCCGCAACGATCGCTGTTTCCACATTGGCTAAAGAGTTGCGCGCGGCCGGTCGCGATGTAATTGGTTTGGGTGCGGGCGAACCCGACTTTGACACACCAGATAATATCAAACAAGCCGCAATCGAGGCAATCAATCGTGGCTTGACCAAGTACACACCTGCCGATGGGACTCCCGAGTTAAAAGCTGCAATCGTGGATAAATTTGCCCGGGAAAACAATCTCAATTACACTCCCGCGAATATCGTTGTATCAACAGGGGCAAAGCAAAGTCTGGTTAATGCACTGACAGCACTCATCGATGATGAAGATGAAGTCATTATTGTCGCACCCTACTGGGTTTCATATCCGGATATGACACTGTTATGCGGCGGCAAACCGGTCATTGTGAATACCAGTATCGAACAGGGATTTAAATTGCAGCCCGACCAACTGCGTGAGGCCATCTCCGACAGAACTCGTGTGCTGATGCTTAACAGCCCAAGTAATCCAACAGGCGTATCCTATTCAATCAGTGAATTACAAGCCTTGGCTGAGGTATTACTTGATTGTCCGGACATTCATGTGGTAACAGATGACATCTATGAACATATATTGTGGTCGGGTGAACCATTTTGCAATATTGTTAGTGCCTGCCCGGATCTAAAGGATCGTACCGTTGTAATCAATGGTGTATCAAAAGCCTATGCAATGACGGGCTGGCGTATCGGATTTGCAGCTGCAAGTGCGCAATTGACAGGTGCCATGCGCAAGATCCAATCCCAGACCACTTCAAATCCCAATTCAATCGCCCAGGCGGCTGCGGTCGAAGCACTGAATGGCCCGCAGGAATCGATCAAAATGATGGCCGAACAGTTCAAAAAGCGCCACGATTTTATCGTTGCAAGTTTGAACGATATCAATTCGATGCACTGTCTCGCAGGTGATGGTGCTTTCTACGCGTTTCCGGATTGCCGTGCATTGATTGATGCCCTGGATGGTGTTGATTCAGACGTGGAATTATCGCAATACATTTTGAATGAAGCAGAGGTTGCTGTGGTACCCGGTAGTGCATTTGGTGGCAATGGATACATTCGGCTTTCGTTTGCAACTGGCATGGATACTTTGCAAGAAGCCATGCGAAGGATAAAGCAATTGTTAGAAAGTTAGAGTCGCCAATTTGTCTTGTTCTCACAATTGATGTAACGTTGGCAATTGGTGTCGGCGAATTTGAATCACTATTACACGTACAAGGTTGGTAGCAACTATGTTTGATCCTCATTGGAGTGACGACAGAATTATTGAGTATCTTGGTGAGTTAAACTGCTGGAGCGGAAGTATCGCAGTTGAACCGCTGTTTGGTGGGCTTTGTAATCGGAGTTTTGTAGTATCTGATGACGAAGGTCGTGCGGTGGCCAGAATTGGTACCGATATCCGGGTTCATGGCATCATTCAAACTTCAGTTCAAGCTTCCATGATTGCCGCGGCGGATATTGGTGTTAGCCCTGGAATCCGTCATTCAGAACCCGGACTTGCCATTGTTGAGTTCGTTCCAGGCGGCTGCTTGAGAATGGAAGACATGGATGGGCATCCGGAAAATTTGCGAAATATTGTGGATGTACTCAAGCGCTTGCATGAGGGGTCAGAGTACGTACGTGGCTCGCTGACCTATTTTTGGCCGTTTCAGGTGATTCGAAATTACGTTGATGTCGGCCTCAAGAAAGACTCTCGACTCGCTGCTCTTTTACCTGAAATCATTCGTATCAACAATCTGATCGAATCAAAAGTCGAGCCCTATACCCCGGTTTTCACACACAACGACACGGTACCGCAAAATTTCATGTTCGATGATGAAAACAAAATCTGGTTGATTGATTGGGACTACGGTGGCTACGGACATCCCATGTTTGATCTGGTTGGCGTCAGCTGCAATGCAGATATGAGTAGTGAGTCCGAAACAGAATTGTTCCAGCTGTATTACGGAGCCGTGGACGATGCAAGGTTGCGACAACTGACAGCATTCAAATTGGCATTGAATCTGCGTGAGTACATGTGGGGCATGGTGCAGGAAGTTACGTCAGATCTAGACAGCGATAATGTTGCTGCATCCATGACGGATCTTTATCCTGATCAGGAGCCCGGTTATGAGGGGTATACAAATATGAATCGTGCTCGTTTTGAATCCAATTGGGAGTTGTACAAAGAGCTATTTGAATAATTCAAGCAACCTTCGCATGGAGTGCAAACAAGTACCGGCAGGAACAGTTAGACTGGGTTGATTTTGTTATCAGCTCTGAATTAATATACAAATGGTGATGCGTAAACAGGTATCGGGTTGGAACGTTGAAATATCACCCTCACATTCTCTGTGAAGGGAGCGATAATCTGTGATGCCTGCGCGAAAATGGATTTTCGGGCGACAATTCGAGATATACGCATCGTCGTTTACTTTGATGGTTTTCGTGCCTTTCGTAAGATCATCGACATCGTTTTCGTTAGTGTAATTTTTTAGCATTGGAGGTAATCTGAAATGAGAAAACTAATACGCAGCGCAATTGTTGCGGTTACTGTGGCGATATTCACTTACGTACCGTTTGTTTCTGCAGATGTTGAGTCAACTGATCCGATCAAGATTACTTGGCATGACTGGACGGGTCAGTACATTACAGCAACGTTGATTGGTGAGATGCTCAAATCAATGGGCTACAACATTGAGTATGTTCCTGCTGACTACATCGCTCAATTTACCGGTTTGGAATCCGGTGATCTGCATGTTGCGGTGGAAATTTGGGAAACAACAGGTAAGGATGCACTTGAAGCGTCGCTGGCAACCGGTAACACGGTAGACTTGGGCGAAACAGGTATGCATGCGATTGAAGAATGGTGGTATCCGCTGTACATGAAGGAAAAATGTCCGGGGTTACCCGACTGGACTGCCCTTAACGATTGTGCAGAAGCATTTTCCACACCCGAAACACATCCTAAGGGTCGCTATCTTGGCGGACCGGTAACTTGGAGCGGTTATGATGATGAGCGAGCTGAGTCACTGGGCCTCGACTATGAAGTCGTACACGCCGGAACTGATGCCGCTCTGTTTGGCGAAATCGAATCCGCTTACCAGCGTCAAGCTCCGATACTGGCATGGGTTTATGCACCTCACTGGGCACCCGCAAAGTATGAAGGTGAGTGGGTGGACTTTCCTGTTTATACGGATGAATGCTACAACGATCCGGCATGGGGAAGCAATCCAGACATGGCTTACGATTGTGGTAAACCAAGAGGCTGGATTAAGGCTGTTGGATGGGCTGGTGGAGAAGCAAAATGGCCCAAAGCTTATCAGGCAATTCGTAATTTCACCATCAACAATGACATTATGAGTGCATTAATTATTGAGGTTGACCTGGAAGGAAATAGTGTTGAAGATGTGGTTGCCAATTGGATGAAAGATAACGAGGCAGCCTGGAAAGCTTGGACGATGTAGATTGACTCCAGGCGACAATCACACTATCTGATTAACTCGTTTAATTCGCACGTCAGGATCAGTGGACAGGTCCTGGCGTGCCTTCGCCTGCAAATAAACACACCAATCCCGCCAGATGGATTCCAAACCTGAACCGATTCTAACCTGCACGGATGTCTGGAAGTTGTTTGGCAAGAACGCCGAGCAGATTCTCGCTGAGAACAAAAATATCAGCGATGAGCAGCTGATTGATCATGGCTTGATCGGTGCGGTACGGGACGCAAATATTGCCGTAGCAGAAGGTGAAATATTCGTCATTATGGGTCTTTCCGGCTCAGGAAAGTCAACTCTGCTTAGATGTCTTTCTCGCCTGATTGAACCGACTAGTGGTGAAATCATGTTTGAAGGCCAAGATCTTCTCAAACACTCTGAAAGCCAGATGATTCAGATTCGGCGACACAAGATGGGCATGGTATTCCAGCATTTTGCATTGATGCCTCACCTGACAGTGCTTGGCAATGTTGCGTTTCCATTGGAGGTCCAGGGAATTGATCGCCAAACGCGGGAAAAACGAGCTCATGAAGTGATCGAACTTGTGGGACTACAGGGTCGTGAGTCTTACTTCCCACGAGAATTATCCGGTGGCCAGCAGCAACGCGTCGGAATTGCCAGGTCGCTGTCGGTTGAACCGAAAATTTGGTTTCTCGATGAACCTTTTTCTGCGTTGGACCCACTGATTCGTAAAGAAATGCAAGACGAATTTCTACGCATTCAGTCAATGCTTAGTAAAACCATTGTGTTTATTACCCATGATTTTAACGAGGCAGTCAGGCTCGCAGACCGAATTGCTATCATGAAAGACGGTGCAATCATTCAAATTGGAACTCCTGAAGAACTCATCATCGCGCCGGCAGACAATTACGTCAGGGAATTTACCAATGATTTATCCCGTTCGAAAGTCTTTTCGGCGAAAACCGTGATGACGACACACGACCCCGCAATTAAAACGGCTGGACAGGTTCGCGCCAATACTAAAATTCAAGACTTGGCAAAGGAGTTGATTCAATCGCAATTACCTTTCGATGTCATTGATGACACCGGCAAGGTAATTGGACAATTGTCACCTGCTGCAGTCATTGACGTGTTGGTTACACAACCCTAGCGTTTTTCGCGCTCAATACGTCTGAATTCCTTATGAGATCAGCTGCCAGTTCAGCAACGCGTTTCGAGTTTTTCAATTCTTGGCTGCTTGCTTGGCTGGTAGCTTTCGGTGTCGTTGCAATCATCTGGTACGGCGGGGATTTTTGGACTTGGGCGGTAAACGCCCCGAAGGAACTGACTTGGAAAATCGAAGCACTCGGTAGTTGTACCAGTGTACGTTTATGCGTTACCGGGCTGTTCAAGTTCATGGTGAATGAGGAAGCCTACATCTTTCCATGGACTTTCAAAGAATTTACGCGGGCCGTTGCGGCCTGTATTGAAGTCCCCTACCAACTCATTCGCTCACTCTTTGCATCGGGATTCACCATTCCGATTGGCGCCGGTGAAACCTGGCAGTCACCACCGGTTTCGTGGCTGGGTCTGACAGTTGTGTTGACCGCGATTGCCTTCCACTTACGTGACTGGAAGCTCGCATTGATGGTGTTTTTGTGCGTTGCATATTTGGCTGTTTTCGGGAACTGGGAGAGTGCTGCGATTACGTTCTCCTCAATTGCTGTCGCGGTACCAATCGGTGTGGTTCTGGGTGTACTGGTAGGGATTTTGGGATACCGGTATCGAAAATTCGAGCGTGCGATCACACCGATACTGGATCTGATGCAGACCGTACCGATTTTTGCCTACCTGGTTCCGGTCCTCTTCCTGTTTGGATTTGGCCCAATTTCAGCTGTTGCTGCGACGGTCATTTATGCGATGCCGCCGATGGTCAGAGTGACTATTCTGGCCTTGAAGACAGTACCGGGAGAAATTAAGGAATTTGGCAAAATGGTTGGCTGTACCAAACGGCAGATGACTTGGCGAGTCCTGATACCGGCTGCGGCACCGGGGCTAATGGTCGGTGTCAATCAGGTCATCATGTTATCACTCAATATGGTGATCATAGCATCAATGATTGGTGCCGGGGGATTGGGATTTGATGTGCTGGCGTCGTTGCGACGCCAGGCAATTGGCGATGGCTTGGAAGCCGGTATCGCGATCACGTTGATCGCGATTGTGTTGGACCGAATGACGCAAGCCTGGGCAGCGAAGAGTCCAGCACCATCGAGCGACGTCACTCCAACATTTTTTCAACGCCATCGGAATCTGGCATTGGCATTGATCGTGTTAGTTGCCACCACAGCAATCGGGTTCATTTGGCCGATATTTTCCCAATGGCCAGAGCAGTACGAAATTTCCACCGGCCAGTTCTGGAACGATTTAATCAAATGGATCAACATCAATTTTTTCGATGAACTCGAAGCGATCAAAATATTTTTATTGCTCAATGTGTTAAAGCCGGTCAAAGCTTTTTTACTCGGATTACCCTGGCCCGGTGTTCTGTTAATGCTTGCACTTGCGGGTTTGCAGCTCGGTGGTATTCGACTCGCCATTCTGGTGGTGGCCTGTGCAAGTTTTATTCTGATCACAGGGCAATGGACGAAAGCGATGATCACTGTTTACCTGTGTGGCCTGTCGGTGGTTGCTGCCATGATTATTGGGTTAACCATCGGTATCACCGCATCACGGTACACAGTGCTGAAGCGTCCAGTTTTGGTTGTAATCGATACACTGCAGACGCTACCCAGTTTTGTATACCTGCTGCCAGTTGTCATGTTATTTCGGGTTGGCGATTTTTCCGCCATGGTTGCAGTGGTGCTTTATGCACTGCCGCCGGCTGTGCGTTATACACTGTATGGCATCGAGCAGATTTCCCCATCACTGATTGAAGCGGCTACAACCTCGGGTTGCACCAAGAGACAACTGCTGGCGAAGGTACAGATCCGGCTGGCCTGGCCAGAGATCATGTTGGGGGTCAACCAGACTGTGATGTTCGCCTTGTCAATGCTGGTTATTACGGCTCTGGTTGGAACGCGCGATCTTGGACAAGAAGTCTATATCGCATTGACCAAGGCTGATACCGGCAGAGGCCTGGTTGCAGGACTTTCGGTCGCGTTTATCGCAATCATTACGGATCGTTTGATCTCAGCGGCAGCGCGTCGACGTAAACAGGCACTGGGCCTTTAGACCAATAATTCATAGTTCGTTCTCGTCAGCTGAATCGGGGCACATACGGTTGGCATACAGCAACATTTGAGCTATTTTCAATCAAGTAAATTTCATGAGATGATACCAAGACACTGCAAAATTGTGATTATTGGTGGGGGAATTATTGGCTCTTCCACCGCATACCATCTCGCTCATCTTGGCGAAATGGACTGCGTGTTGCTGGAACAGGGCGAAATGACCAATGGTTCGACCTGGCATGCTGCAGGTCTGGTTGGTCAGTTGCGTAGCAGCGCAAACATTACCCAGCTGCTCAAATATTCAATCGATCTTTATGACCGTCTCGAACAGGAGACAGGCCAGGCAACCGGTTGGAAGATGAACGGTGGCTTGCGTTTGGCCTGCCAGCCCGAACGGGTACGGGAAATTAAGCGTCAGATCACTATGGCTCATTCATTTGGTCTTGAAATGCACTTTCTCTCACCTGAAGAAGTTGCCCACCTGTGCCCAATTTTGAACATCAACGACATACTTGGTGCAGCTTATTTACCAACCGATGGCCAAGCAAATCCTTCAGACCTGACTCGTGCACTGATTAAAGGTGCGCGTTCAATGGGCATTCAAATTCAAGAAGGCTGTTGTGTCGAATCGATCGAAACGGAAAATAATGCAGTCAAGAGCGTAACCACTGATCAAGGTACGATTCAGTGCGAAGTGGTTATCAATTGTGCCGGTCTTTGGTCCAGAACAGTTGGCGAGCTCGCTGGTGTTAATGTCCCCATCGTGCCAATGAAACACCATTATGTAGTGACGGGATTGGTAGAAGGCGTAACTGCTGAAATGCCGACTGTACGCGATCCTGATCGACTGATTTATTTCAAAGAAGATGTTGGCGGCCTGGTTTTTGGTGGTTATGAACCCAATCCCAAGCAGTGGGCGGTCAAAGATCCGGGCGGCAAGTTTGGATTTACTCTACTCGACTTTGATGTTGATCACTTTGAACCCCTCTTGCAGGCAGGCTTGGAGCGCGTTCCTGCAATGGATGATGCCGATATCAAACAGCTGATCTGTGGACCGGAATCATTTACGCCTGATGGTAACTTCATTTTGGGGGAAGCACCTGAAATCAGGAATTTCTATGTCGGGACCGGATTCAATGCATTTGGAATCGCAAGTGCCGGTGGTGCAGGCAAGGCACTTGCAGAATGGGTAACCAACGGTGCACCTGCTATGGATCTTGGCGCGGTTGATATACGTCGCTTTGGTCAAGTGCATCGCGATGGTGACTGGATCGTTAAACGAACCGTCGAGCTTTGTTCCAAGCATTACACCATGGCCTGGCCGAACGAAGAACACAACAGTGGCCGACCTTACTATCGCTCAGTGCTTTATGGCGAACTCAAAAACGCCAATGCATGCTTTGGTGAAAAACTCGGTTGGGAGCGGCCCAACTGGTTCGCCGTACCTGGCGAACAGGCGGAGGATGTTTACTCTTTCGGACGACCCAACTGGTTTGAAGCTGTAGGTACTGAACACCGTGCCATTCGTGAATCAGTCGGCATGATTGATCAATCCTCGTTTGCCAAATTTCTGTTGCAAGGCAAAGATGCCCTGGCACTCATCAATCGATTGTGCTCCAATCGTATGGACCGCCCGGTTGGCTCGGTTGTGTATACGACTATGCTGAATGCGAAAGGTGGGATCGAATGTGATACGACCGTGACTCGACTTGCCGAGGATGAATTTTTAATCATCGCTGGAACCGGCTATGCAACTCATCATTATCATCACATCCTTAAACACATCCCGCAAGACATCAACAAGGTTTCACTTACAGACGTTACCACTCAGTATTCCACTTTGTCAGTTTCGGGCCCGCTTTGTCGAGAGTTATTGCAGCCACTTGTTGACCATGATCTTGACAATGAACACTTTCGGTTCTTGCAGGCTAAGCAAATCAAAATTGATGGCTTGGATACGTTGGCGTTAAGGGTTTCCTTTGCCGGCGAACTGGGCTGGGAACTCCACATTCCCGTCGCGAACACACTTGAAATCTATCGCAGGATAATTGATCAAGGCCGTGTTCTTGGAATCAGCAATGTCGGTTATCGTGCGCTTGAATCATTGCGATTGGAGAAAGGCTTCTGTGCATTGGGTGCGGATATCGGGCCGGACTTCACCCCGCTTGAAGCCGGTATGCGAAGACTGGTACGCCTCAATAGCGATGTAAGCTTCATTGGACAGGCGGCGCTATTAGAACAGCAAGGCCAACCATTTCAACGGCGTCTGGCTTGCTTTACCAGTACTGACGAGCGTATCGTCTTGCATGGCAGGGAAACCATCTATCGGGATGGTCAACGGGTTGGTTGGACATCAAGTGCAGGCTGGGGTTATACCGTGGGTAAGAACGTTGCTTATGGGTATGTTCGAAATCCCGAAGGCATTGACGATGATTATTTGTTCAACGGCAAATACGAGCTGGAGGTGGAGCATGCCAGAGTTCCCGTTCAGATCGAACGAGAAATTCTGTACGATCCAAAAGCAATCAGGATGAGGTCGTGACATCATCAAGCGAGTTTCCAGACGGATTCGGAGGCAGCATTCCAGGCTGGTGAGAGTTTTGCAAAGCTACATCAATGTGATAAGCCATTCGATTTTCGTTTTGAAGTTTTCTCGATGATTAAAGAGTACTTACGAGTTTTGTCCCAAGGACGGCCGATCGAACTGCCCGAAGGTTATCACGACGTTGTCGAACAGTGCCGAGAAATACAATAAGCGCTTGATCGCAATCCTATTTATTCGATTGACACCTTGCCATTGTGATCCATTGTGCGAGAATTTCTTGAAACAGGAAGACAAAATGTGGATCGTCGACTGGGAAAATTCTGGAATGAACGACCCATACCGGGACTTGGGTGACCTTTCTGTAGAAGCCGGAACGTCAGAACCAGCGGAACTGGCGATGCTGAATGGGTATTTTGGTCGACCGCCAACTGCGCGGAACTTTGGTCGAATGATGCTTTACAAGGCGTTATGCGATTTGCTTTGGACGCTTAGGGGTTTGATTCAATTTATGAATGAGAACCCAGTTGAAGATTTCTGGGCCTATTCAATCGAGAGATTTTCGCGATGTGTCAAGCTCGTTTCAACTGACGACTTTACGAGACACTTAATTGCCGTTTGAATGGATTTCCAGATGTTTTTGAAGATTGGCTCCCCGGGACGGGATCGAACCGCCGACAAGATGGTTAACAGCCACCTGCTCTACCTGCTGAGCTACCGGGGATCAGGCTTTGAAATTAATTGACAAGGATGTCTTTACTGTCGGGCAAATTTTATTCTATTGTGCCCGTGATCGTAACATAATACGTTCCGATTTTGCTGAAATTTGATCAATAAAGCAGCCTCAACAACGCTACCGATTTATCGCACAATGACTGGCAAATTTTCCATACAAATGAAATTCAGTTGTGAATACGAAGCGCGTAATGATGCTTCAACCTGTTCGGGGCCGTCAGCCAATGCATATATATAGCCTGGGTATTTTCCACCTTGTGGCCACCTATTCAGTTTCTCTCCGCTGCGCACATCCATACGAACCTCTAGAATATTTTCAATCGATTGCGCCGCAGTGACGCCTTCGACGCGCCTTAGAATACCGTCTTCTGTAACTGGGATCATCAATACCCCGGCCGCACGCTTAATGTCCAAATCGTCAATTGGCTTGCCAACGGATCGACAAAGAACATACTCCTCGATACTTGATCTGGCGGCCAATTCGAACAGATGGCCGCAATCACCGCCAATGGAGCGGCCGGCTATTTCCAAGATCCATATCTGCCCTTGATGCAGCCGCACTTCTGCATGAATGGGCCCCATTGTGAGACCGTGAGTCATGCAACCCGATTGCACTGTTGTTCTGATCTTTTCTTGAATTGACTGATCAAGTCGCGACGGCGTAATGTAGTAAGTCTCTTCGAAGTATGGACCATGCAATGGGTCCGGTTTATCAAATAAACAAATCACCTCTAGATGTCCATCTGATAAATAACCTTCCAACGCGTGTTCAGTGCCACCAATATAGTCTTCAATTAACACCTTGATCGAATCAGTATCCTCAAATTCATGCCGTACGATTTGTTCAATGACCTGCAATGCATCGATGAGTTCAGCATTGCTATTGGCGCGGATGACACCACGACTGGCGGACATATTCAGGGGTTTGGCAACGCAGGGATACCCGATGTCCGACAATTGCAAAGCACTTTGCAAATCAACAAGGTGAAAAGCAGGAACAGCAAACACTTCTGCTCGCTTTAGACTAGCGCGAGCCAAATATTTGTCCGCTACAGTCTTCATGGCCTCTACAGAATTGTGAGGTAATCCAATTCGCTCGGATAGGCGTGCTGCGAAGGCTACGTACTTTTCATCAGGTGCAATGACTGCCTGTACGCCGTAGGTATCTAGCAGATTGCAAATTGTTCGTTCAGAATCGGCCAGGTCGCCAAATTCGACCCGAATGCCATCGATGAAAGCTGGGACAATACCGGGGCTGCCATCAGAAATTAGAACGACGGAGATATTGTGCTGTGTGGCGGCGCGTAAATAAACCGATGCTCGATAACTGTGAGCCGGTGCAATGAGAGCAACTGAATGAGTTGCGGCCAAATTTTCAGAATGAGAGTGGGGTTTAAGCAGCTGGAATCAGTTTACATCGCACCTCCGCAACCGCCGCAAGCGCCACTGCCACCCACTGACTGAAAAACATTATGGAAGACAAAGGTTGCCTGAATACCATCGTCGACATAATCAATTTCTGCGCCAGCGAGATACTGCAGTGCAACTGTATCTGCATACAATCGAAAGTTATCGCCTTCCAGTACCCGATCGTAGTCAGTTTCAGACTCAGCGTAGGTCATGCCGTAATTCATCCCGCCACAACCACCACCAGAGACGTAAACACGAATGCCAATAATCGACTCATCTGTCGAATGAATCAATTCTGACATTTTGTTACCGGCGGATTCAGTAACGCGAATGTCTGCATCAGTAATTTGCTTTTGATATGTTGCCAGTTCCATAGCTGTTCCAAGTTTATCAATTCACAAAGGCAGTGCCCGAACATTGGAAATTATAAATGACTCATCGTTAACATAAGATTCAGTTCACAAAATTCAATCAACTGATCGACAAAACAAGTATAAATTGTGCAGTGAACCGAACTTCTAGTCAAATAAACGTCAACGAATATGAGTGAAAATGATAGCCAGGCTGGTTGATTGCGTGATATTGCAGGAAAAATCCGAAGCACTAGATGCTCCGCCCTACCCCGGCAAACTGGGCGAAAGAATTTTCCAAAGTGTTTCCAAAGAGGGCTGGAAACAGTGGCTTGAACGACTGGTCACTATCATCAATGAAAATCAATTGGTTACAGGTGATCCTGCGACTCATGAACTGATTGAACAGCATATGTTGGGCTTTATTTTTGGTGAAGGAGATATGGGTAAGTTGCCACCTGGCTTTTCGACGCAACGAAAGAAATGAATTTGCTTAACAGTTAATTCTAATAGTCTGCCTAAAGACTTCTCTGCTCCGGTTGACCTTTCCCTCACAATGGTATTCGATCGCTCTTCTAAGAAAGCGCTGCGCTTCATTCCGAACATCTGAACCGGTAAACTTTTCGCGGGCAATTGCCAATAAGGTTGCACCTTGGACTGAATTGACTGTGCGATTTGTTGTCAAGGCAGCTCCGGCCTCAAAGTCATAGTGATAATGCTTTTCCGGGTTGATGGCCGTGATGCCGTCAGCTTCAGTTACCAGTGTCAGCTCATAACCGAGGAATTTTAGTAGTCGCAACTCGAATACTCGTAATGCGTGAAATTCATTTACGGGATCAGCCAACTCATCCAGAGTTTTTTGGTAGACATGAAATAATTCCTGATAGGATGATGATTGGCGTAAGAAACGGATGATCAGTTCGTTCAGGTAATAGCTGCAGTACACCCTTCTGCCACTTAAATCGACTGGACTTGCGAGGTTCACTAACGCGGTCATAATCGGTATTTCCGTTTTTCCGGACCAGTTGACCAATGACAATTGGAAAGGTCGTATTTTCCCTCTAAATTGCGATTTGAGGCGCCGCGCTCCTTTTGCCATTAAACTGATGCGACCGTAATTTTGGGTAAATACGTCAACAATGAGACTTGATTCGGAATGTGGAATGGTGCGTAAGACGTAACACTTCTGGTTTCGAACCCGCATAGTCACTCCTCAATAGAGTACCCAAAATTAGAAATAACTTGTGGATTTTCGGTCCACTGCGTTCGGACTTTGACCCAAAGCTTGACGTTAACCTTGATGTCTAATCGGGATTCCAGAATTTGGCGCACCCGAGTGCCAATCTGCTTGAGCTTACTTCCGCCAGCCCCGATGATGATGCGTTTTTGGCTATCCGATTCCATCCAGATCAACGCGTGTAAATGCAGCACCTTATCCTTACGTAAATATTTTTCAATCTCAATTGCACAGGAATACGGAAGCTCTTCCCCATAAAAACGAAATACCTGTTCGCGGATGATTTCGGAAGCAAAAAATGCGTCGTCTTGATCAGTGACGAAACTAGAAGGAAAAAGTGGCGGACCAACGGGCAAATGTTGGGTAATGACTTTCTTTAGTTGATCGATATTAAGATTTTTTTTTGCGGATATGGGCACAATATCTGTGGTCCCAGTCATTTTAGAAATGTGCTCAACTGTCGGTAACAGATCAGCCTTGTTATTGACTCGATCAAGTTTCGACAGAACGATGATACTATTGAGTCTTTCTGATTTTATTCGCTTCCAGACCGGCGTGTCTTTGGGCTGCCAGCCGCGGGATTCCACCATGAATAAAACGAGGTCGACACCGACAATTCCAGCGACTGCAACTTTATGAATTGAGCGGTCGACCAGTCGTTTCGAATGCGTCGTAAACCCTGGTGTATCGATAAATACGTACTGGCAGTGCTCTTCACTCAACACGCCTAAGATACGATGACGAGTCGTGTTGGCCTTCTTCGAGGTGATGCTGACTTTCTGCTCGAGTAAGCGATTAAGTAGTGTAGATTTACCGACGTTTGGGCGCCCCGCGATCGCGATAAGTCCAGAACGAAAACCAGGATCAACTGTTTCGCCTGCAAAGTAACTCATAAGCACGTCCAGCGGCAACCTGCTCGGCCTCCTTGATCGTCATTCCCGTCCCCTGAACCGGCCTCTCCAGACCATCAACTTGGCAAGAAACGGTGAATACCGGTGTGTGGTCCTGACCTTGAACCTCAATCAAGTCGTACTTGGGAAAGTTCATTGCCTGACCTTGTAAGTGTTCCTGGAGCAGTGATTTAAAATTTTTATGTGAGCGCAACTCAAGTTCTTCCAGTACAGGAAAAAAATGCTGCTTGAAAAACGAGATTGCGGCTGCGTAGCCACCATCAAGGTAAACTGCACCAATCAGTGCTTCAACGCAATTGGCCAGTAGATTCTTCCAGGCTTTCTTGTTCGATTTGACAAATGATTTGTCAACGTGAATAAACTCGTGGAACGCCATATGTTCAGCCACCTGAATAAGCGCCCTGTGATTATTAACAATTCTGGATCGTTTGATTGTCAATTCGCCTTCGGTCGCGTCCGGGAAGTGATGGTATAAATAATCAGAAACGATTATGGATAGTACGCTATCCCCCAGGAATTCAAGTGTTTCGTTGTGCAGTGCTTCCACGCTGCGATGGGTTAAAGCACGCTGCAGTAAATTCGGGTCTTTGAATGAGTAGCCGAGAATATCTGTGAGTGTATTGAAGTCTTGTGTCTTCACTATGTTGAAGTGACGATCATTCAATTGCTGCGGCAATACGATTCCAGTTTACGCCTGAATTGCCTGAGGAATCCCAACTGAACCAAATAAAAAATGCTTTACCTATGATGTTTTCTTCCGGAACAAATCCCCAGAAACGACTGTCATTACTATAGTCGCGGTTGTCTCCTAAAACAAAATAGGAATCTTCCGGAATCTTGAATACCAATGTCCGTGTGGTACGTCGATCGTCATGCAAAATCTGGTGAGCTTCGCCTTCGGTAAATGACTCACTCAGCAATCGCGATTGAATCTTGTTATTTGGACCGGAATCAATGACGTAATCGCCCTCCACATTCTGCGCCACCACGGTACCATTGATAGTAATCTGTTTGTTTTCGTAAACGATAGAATCCCCGGGCAACCCTACAACTCGCTTAATAAAATTCACCGCGTTGTCGTGTGGAAATCTAAATACCATCACATCGCCATAGTCTGGTTTGTTGATGTCAATCAATTTCTGATTGATGACCGGGACTCTGATGCCATATTCGTATTTGTTAACCAGAATGAAGTCACCAATTTCCAGTGTTGGCAGCATTGATCCTGATGGAATTCTGAATGGTTCTACAACAAACGAACGCAAGACAAAAACGATCAGAAGTACTGGAAAAAACACCCGAGCATATTCCACCACCCAGTAGAATCGACTGTGCGACTTCCCAGACTGCCGTTTTGTGATAACGTACTTTTTCAGTAACGACCAGATTTTGTCGATCAGCCAGATCGCACCTGTAATCGATACCGCGAGGACTAAGATAAATGAAAAATCAGTTGGAGCGTTCAATTGGTCCGACTTGGGAAGACAATATCAGATGATTTATACAAAACCTGGAAACAATCAGCAGGTCGAAAAATGAGCAGGAAGTGTGGTTTGGAATGGGACAGATTATAACTTACCGCGTCTCGATAATGCCGAATCTCAGTTGCAGTGACTTTCAAGTGCTGATAGGACCAGTACTGTTGACGAAACACTGGCATCAATGAATATTGAGCCAAACTATAACGGGAGTCGTTCTAATTCAATTTTGCTTCAATCGAATCGCCGATCGTGCGTACTGTAGCAGCAGGAACTTCACCGACTACCGTGATTTGATACCCCTTAAGGATACGCCCATAGGCGTGTACGGAACCAAGTTGACTGGCGCCTACAAAGAGGCCTTCTGTTTGGTCTTGCATCAGTTTTTGCATAAATAGAGACACCGTGGCGAGTTCATCGGAAAACACAATTTGTTCCTTTTCACTTTCATCAAACTGGCCGCGAACATGTTTGATCTTTTTGAACCCATCGGGAACGACTTTAACCATAAACGGAGCTGATTGACTTGCGGAAACGGAAGTGCTGGGAGCGCTGAAGTGCCACAAATAGTCTGTTCCCGGTTCTTGCGGCATCAGTTCCGAATCGGTGATTTTCTGGTTAATCGTAATCTCCACGAACATGTAGCTGTCAAGGACTTCCATTTTTTGGTTAAGCAAATCAGAACGCAGCAATAGGCCGGATTCATCATCAATCCACAATTTCATGCCATAACGAAAAGAATCCTTCGGTTCAAAGACCAATCGATGCGTCATTCGATTCGCGATTCTTTCGTTTCCGTCGATCACAATCGCATAATATCGACTCAATATGTCTAAAGATTCCGAACTGATATTCAGTATGCGATAACCGCCGTCATCCTGGAATTTGAAAAATCCTTCCTTTACATCCGGAAAGTAGCACCAAACTCCTTTTTCGCTTCGCACAATCTCCGATGCATCTCCGTTAAGTGATTGAATACGTTCTTTGAATCCAATTGAATCGATGCGATGATAAACGCGCATTGTTTCTGTGTCACTACCGCGAGAATACATAAAAGTGCCCTTGTAACTCGCGCTTTGTGCCGCTTGGGCTGATTTGTCAAGCAATTGCGAAATTGTTACTGCATAGGCCAACCCTGCCGGGAATATCAGCAAAATTGCCAGTATTGACCATGGCAGTATCCGGAGTGAATGCGTTGCGGTAGTCACTTCAATTGCCTTCGAGGAAACAGTTCAAACCCAATTTAAGGTTACCGCTCGTAAACGACCAGCCTGGCGTAATTAGACAGGCCATTCAGTGATGGAAAACTGGTACTTTCACTGTGTGCCAGCAGCGTTTGATTGAGAAATTCAACATTTGTGCCAACAGTGGCATCGAGATTTGCCTGGGATACCCACCGGACCGTACTGGCTTGGTTGTAGAGGGAGTCGACAGCGACCCGTTCTGGGTGTCCAAATTGAACATTAATGAGCGAACTTGAAAAGAAACCGAGTGCGACGGCAGCACTCAGCCCTGCTGCCAAGCCAAACCCGCCGACCCAGCTGGCGCGAAATTGCCGAAATCGATTCGTGATTGCTGCGGTAATCGAGGCGTGGCGAACAGTTTCGGGCACAGTAAAATCTGCCACACTGTTGTGCTGTTCCCGAGTACCGTAAATTGAACGCAGGTAAGCACGGGTACAATCACCTCTAATGGCACTGCGAATCAGCTGATAGTGTTCCCAGCGATCTTTGAGTACTGGGTCTTTACAAAGCTCATCGAGCAGTGCTGTGTGTTGATTGTCATCAACTTCTTTGTCAATCAGTGCTGAAATATTTTCAGACATCGTTATCCTCTGGTAATATGTTGCCAAGCACCCATTTCTGTAGTTCTTTATCGATGCGCTCGCGCGCCCGATGAATTTGTGTCTTGACAGTTCCTAGTTTAGAATTTGTACGTTTGGAAATTTCGTCGTAGCTGAGTTGGTCAATTTCTCGCAGAATGATAATGTTGCGTAAACTCGGTGGCAATTCATCAATAATTTCCATAACCTTGCGTTGAACCTCCTTGGCGACCAACAACTCATCAGGGGAGTCGATGTCAACCACCAGATTTTCAATATTCAGGTTGTCAGTTCCGCTACGGTCTAGCTCCTGATTACGATTCTCAAACTCGCTAATATTGTGGGTTGTGCTATATCGTTGGTTCTTTTTTGACTGATTAATGGCCTGATTTCGGGTGATCGTATAAAGCCAGGTTGACAATTTGCTGTCACCCCGAAATTTGGACAGATTCAACCATGCTTTGATCAGTGCTTCCTGAACAATATCAGGAACTTCACTGTGATCAACATTCAAAGTACGACTCATTTTCGCAGCCCAGCTATACATCTTGGGCTGATACTCGGCAACCAAAATATCGAAAGCCTCGCGTTGTCCTGCTTGCGCCATTTGCAGTAGCTTTGATTCCGTTAAATCATCACTCAGTTCTGGCAATTGACCTGAGACGGTATCTGCTCCTGCCGCAAACTGTTTATAGGCACTCATTTCATTCGATTCTGAAGACTGAGACAATAAAGATATCGTAATGTTCTTTTACGTCGACATGCAGTAGCTGGTCAATTGTTCGCCAACTTGGTTGAAATCGGCTAACATTAATGCGATAAGTTGAACTGAAACCCTATAACTTTAATAACAAATGCTTCCGCACAAGTTGGATTTTGGGTTGGAACTCAATTATAGGGTTGCAATTCAATTCGAAACCAATCAAACCAATTATCCCTGACTTTTCATCGTTGACTGTTACCCGGCAGAATTAGCGACTATTCCAGATGCAGAAACAAACTGATTTGATTGTCATTGGCAGTGGCTTGGCTGGACTCGCGTTTGCATTGAAGTCAGCAAATGCCGGCTACAGAATATCAGTTATTACCAAAGAATCCTTGTCGGAGAATTCAAGTTACTACGCACAGGGGGGAATCGCGGCGGTCTGGAGTCTGGAAGATTCCTACGAGTCTCACATTCAAGATACACTCAACGCTGGGGCAGGACTGTGCAACCGAAGTGCTGTTGAGTATATTGTCAAGCGAGGCCCAAAGTCGATCGAATGGCTAATTAAAAACGGGGTTTCATTCAGTATGCGAGCGGAGCAGACCCGTCATACTGACGAGCTTCATCTGACCCGGGAAGGTGGTCATAGTAAACGTCGTGTGATTCATGCTGACGATGCAACCGGTCAGCAAGTGGAAAGTACGTTAGTTTCCAACATACAGAACCACAAAAACATTGAAGTTCACGAAAATTGCATTGCAATTGAACTCATTACCCGATCGAAACTTGAACCGGCGGCACCCAACCGTTGTCTTGGTGCCTACATTTTCGATATGCAGACAGAACAAACCATCACGTTCGTAGCAAATGCAGTAGTGTTGGCTACCGGTGGTGCTTCGAAGACATATCTGTATACGAGTAATCCTGATACATCAACCGGTGATGGTATAGCAATGGCATGGCGGGCTGGCTGTCGGGTGGCGAATATGGAATTTGTGCAATTCCACCCGACGTGCCTGTTTCATCCCCATGCCAAATCGTTCCTGATATCAGAAGCATTGAGAGGCGAAGGTGGCAGACTGATTCTGCCTGACGGGTCCGAGTTCATGTCGAAGTACGATGTGCGTGGTGAACTAGCACCGCGCGACATTGTGGCCCGCGCCATCGATCACGAAATGAAAGCAGGTGGTTTTGATTGTGTTTACTTGGACATGTCTATGAAGTCACAAGAATTCCTGGAGTTCCATTTTCCCAATATTTTTGATCGATGTCTCAAGTTTGGGATCAACATCGCAAACGATCCTATACCTGTAGTGCCAGCGGCACACTACACCTGTGGTGGTGTGCAAGTCGACCTTAATGGACGAACCAGCCTTCAAGGTTTGTATTGTGTTGGTGAAAGTGCGAACTCCGGTCTGCATGGAGCGAATCGACTTGCCAGTAATTCATTACTGGAATGCATTGTATTAGCCGATGCTGCTGCACAGCACGTAATGGAGCAATCGTTCCGGTCGGAAGCGCTGCAGGGTCAGATTCCTTTGTGGGATGAAAGTCAGGTAACTGACCCCAATGAATTGATCGTGGTATCACACAACTGGGATGAGGTCAGGCGTTTTATGTGGGACTATGTTGGTATTGTTCGCACGACCAAACGCTTGCAGCGCGCATTGCGCAGGGTAATCATGCTGGCGGAAGAGGTTCAGGAGTTTTACAGCCAGTTTCGTGTGAATCGAGATTTGATCGAGCTACGGAACCTGGTACAGGTTGCTGAATTAATTGTCCGTTCTGCATTGGCTAGAAAGGAAAGTCGCGGGTTGCACTTCATGCTCGATTACCCTGATACACTTGAAACGGCAAATGACACGGTACTTGAAAAGCCGTTAAATTAAGCGTCTGTTTGTGATCTTGCCATTGAAAATCAGTGGCTATGCATACCTCGCATGGTGAAATCGTTTGAGAATTTTTTCGTCTTTTCCCACGACGATGTCACTTCCTTGTTTCATACGATTGCCCTGCCCTTTCAATTGGTAATGAACGTCCGGCAACTCTTACAGCTAGTGCCGATATCCGAGACTGCGGCCACATAGTGAATCCATTAGTTCTTGTGTCGGTACCTTGATCTGAGATTGCTGCTGTGTTAGATTCTGATGAATTCACTATTCGATAGCTCGCCTTCCAACCATTAGGCACATACGCTTGATAGCACTAACAAGGAATGTTCACATGATCAACAGTTCATTTCAACTAACGGTTTTCCTGGAAATATTCAAGCAACGATGACTGACCGGTAATATCAATGATTCTTACGTTACATTGATTACCAGTGGCATCTGCAAGATGTAATGATTCATTGATCTTGAAGTCTGCCGGTTGTTGAACGCCGCCATTGATGGCGATATTCCTTGCGTACAAATAAGTGCGATCATGAGCATCAAGTATCGGATTGACTGGGCCGGATAAGCCCGGAATATGTCCAGAACCATCTTTGATAAAAACTGAACCTCCATTGGGTAATTCGCGCAGATGCATCTCTAGTTTATTGTGTTTGGGAATCCAATCGTGTTGCAACTGTGCATGAAAGCCCGCAACAGCGACATACACTTTCATTCTTTCCGTCAGCGTATGCAATGACAATTTTGCGATGCCTTCAGTATCAGTGACCGCGGCGACCCAGGTTTTATTTGGAAATAATGCCAAAACGTCGATGCCTGGCATTGGTTGACCATCAGCACTTACAGAAATCAAACCCCGATTTTCGTCAACGCGTATAGCGCTGGTGAAATCAAAAGGGTATTTCAAGTTGCGCCAAGGAATTAACCGCTGACCGGCATACTCGAAAGATTGATCACCACCATATACGACAGCCGATTCAATCACTTGTGGCAAATGTCTAAGATGACTACCAACGCGTCTATTTTGCTTGAAATGTAACGATGCTGGTTTCATCGAAGAATTTGCATCCACCAGAACTATCTTGTCCGAATGATGAACAAGGAGATCAACCTCTGCCCCGTTTCGATCACGATAAGAGTAAATTCTGTTGAACAAACCCAAGTTGCTCCGATGCTTCATGACTTCGCTAACCACCCAGGTCTCAAATATCTGACCTAATAGCGGATGAGTACGTATTTGGTTGAACTCGTGAATGCCCAGCATCCAGCACATCAGGCCGGTATCGCAAAAATAGAGTTTGGGCATCTTCACCAATTGCTTCCGTACGTTGCCTGCGTATGGAGGCAATCGGAAAACAACGAAACTTGCTTCCAGTAGATTAATCCAACTTTTTGCGGTCGGTTGTGTAATCCCGCAATCTGTCGCCAAAGATGAGTAATTTAGAAAAGTGCCGCTGCGTCCAGCACATAACTCCACGAATCTTTGAAATGTCGCTAAATCTCCGACGTTGGTTAACATGCGAGCATCGCGTTCGAGGTAAGTTTGAACGTAGGAACTGAACCATTCACTCGGATTGCGTGATTCACTAAATATTCGAGGATACCCACCAAAATAAAGAGTCTCGTAAAGTTCTGAAGGAGCATGTTCGAACTGAACAATTTCATTTCGCGTTAATGGTAGTAGCGAAAAAACAGAGGTTCTGCCAGCAAGAGATTGACTGATGGATTCTGACAAGAGAAAATTCTGCGATCCTGTTAATATCCATTGACCAGGTCTCGGATTATCATCAACGATTGTCTGAATATAAGACAACAAGTCTGGAACACGCTGCACTTCATCGATAACACAACCGTTGGAATATTGTTTGAGAAACGAGCGTGGGTCCCTTTGAACAGAAGCTCTGACATCTGGTGCTTCCAAATTGACATATTTGTAGTTCCCAAACAGTGTTCTAACTAAAGTGGTTTTACCGCTTTGTCGAGGACCGGTTAATGTAACGACTGGCGATTGGTTTGCAGCACGTCGTAAAAGCGGCTCTAGACTTCTTTTAACAATCATATTGCCAGTTATTTGTATCGTAATATTAAAAGTACTATTTTGATTTATACGATATTTAAATCTAAAGGTAAATCCGACTTCAAGTCAAACTGAAGCTGTTTTAATTGCAAGTAACTCTATATCTGCAATAGGTTACATGGAGCTAAATGCAACTGTGACCAGTAGACTATTTGACAGATTGGAACGTCGACAACTATCGAGACTGACGGAATGCCTGTTGCTCGATTTCTGCTCGATCTTCGATCTAACTGCTTTGGGGCGTCGGATGACTGTCAGCCGCAGAGCAAGGGATTTGGGGGACTTCGAGTGTCTGCGTATAAAGTGATAGAAGCGAACCTGACCGAAGGTAGTGTTCGCTAGTAGATGCTAAATGGAAAATATCGCGAATTTATGGTTTCGTACGTACCATCGGCGAGTATCTGTTCAATTGCGTGGTTAAATCGACCGAGTAAATTGTTGTCGTCTTTGCGCACCGCAATTCCGATTCCCTCATCTATGCGGTAACCCTCGCCTTTGAATTCGTAGTCGGTTCCCTGAGGCCCTTGGAGCCAGTGCCAAAAGCCTAAACTGTCACCAAATAGTGCGTCAATTTGTCCCTTTGTCAGCACCTCGAACTGAGAATCCTGTTGTGTGAGATACCGTATGGTGACGCGATCTGATAGATTCTCTTCTAACCATTTGGCGGATACGGTTGATGGTGCTACGCCAATTATCGTTCCGTTCGGATTGTGTGGATCAAACTCAGAGTCTTTGTGTGCCACAAACTTTACGATGTTACTGTAGTATCGGTTTGTGAACGCGACAAACTCGCGCCGCTCTTCATTAATTGACATGCTGGAGACAATCGCATCGAATTGACCGGCTTGCAGTTCTGGAATCAGTCCATCCCAATTCTGCTGGACAAATACACAATCTACCTCCATTTTGGTGCAACAGGCCAACGCAATATCAATATCAAAACCCTTCAGTTGATTATTCTTATCAATTTCACTGAAAGGAGGATAGTGCGGATCAACGCCAATACGAATTTTTTCTGACACCGCATCTGAGCTGAATCCGGGGGATACATAAGCAAGCACAAGCAGGAGGACTGTGAGAATGTACTTCATAACAATCGATCCCCGGAATGCCCTATTGCAGTGAACCAAGTTTTCCTGGACTAAGATAGAGTTGCGTAAAGGGTTTCTCATCCGCAATTGGTTTCAGTTGTACCAGCAGTCATTCCTTTTGATCTCGCGACATTACCGAGAGCCTCTGTGATGAGTTGAGGGTCACCGTCATCAAATGCCGCTTCGAGATAATAAACCACATCTTCAAGGGTTTCCTAAATAATCAGCAGTATCCCAAGGACTCAAAGTCACGGCTGCGGGTGAAACTTGGTATGTTCTGGATTTATTCATGATAGATTTTTTCGGATATCAATTGAGCTAAGATTTTTACTTCCGTAATGTCTTGCTTCTGAGTTTCCTTGTTCCCTCCAATTATGACGTATGGAAGATTCTCTTGAGTTGTGCGTGCAGAAAATCGAAAAAGATGGTTCAACCCGTGCAACCCAATCAAATCAATGATGAAAATACAACATGATCGTTCTTGGTTGATCAAGTCATAATTGCAACAGCTTTGTTTGCGAACACTTCACTCAAAGATCACCCGACTGTTGTTCCAATCATGCTTTGAAACTAGTGATTGTAACCCGGCGACCAGATCTTGCTGTCAATCAGCTGTTCGATCGAGCAGTCGAGATCACAACCAGCGAGATTCTGTTCCACTGCGATGTTGGCGACCGCAATTGCAATCTTTCTGCTCAGTTGTCGAACACCATCCAGTGGTGGCAGTATTGAGGTGCCCTGAACGTCGACATTTGGTTGTGCTTTACCAATTACATTAGCTACCGCACTGAACATTTCGTCAGTCACCTTCTTGGCTTTGACTGCAATCAAGCCCAGACCAATCCCTGGAAATGCGTAAGCGTTGTTGCACTGTGCGATGTGAAATTTGACACTGTCATATATCACTGCATCGAATGGACTACCAGTTGCGACAATTGCTCGACCGTCAGTCCACTTCAATAGATCAGCAGGATAGGCTTCAGTCTTGGAAGTTGGATTGGATAGAGGGAATATACAGGGTTGCTCACAAAAAGCGGTCATGGCTTTGACAACATCCTCAGAAAAATACCCGGCTTGACCGGAAACACCTATGAGTATATCCGGCTTTACATTTTGCACAATGCTCAACAATTGGGTGTCTCCTTGCCAATCCCAAAGGTTTTCTAACGGTTGTGCAAAAGGAATCTGTTGAGGGCGCAAATTGGGTGAATCTGTTCGTATCAGCCCCTTGCTGTTTAACAAATAAATTCTTTGGTGCGCAGCTTGAGAATCCAAACCCTGATTGATCATTTCGGTTACACATCCGTGCGCAATACCTGTCCCGGCCGCACCTGCACCGACAATGACGATTCTAGAATCCTTTAATGATCGTCCTGTGACTCGACTGGCAGCAATTAATGATCCGATAGTGACAGCTGCAGTACCTTGTATATCGTCATTAAAACAACACAGCCGGTCCACATATTTATCCAGCAAACGAAGCGAGTTGGAAGCACCAAAATCTTCAAACTGAACCACTGCATGCGGCCACTTACGGTGTATGGAATTCAAGACGAGTTCAACAAAATCATCATATTCCTGACCCCGGACACGCGCATGTTTCCAGCCAACATAAAAATCACTCTGGAGCAACTCTTTATTATCAGTACCCACATCCAGAACCACCGGGAGTGCGACACTGGGATTGATCCCGCCCAATGCTGAATAAAGACTCAATTTACCAATCGGAATACCCATACCACCGACGCCCTGATCACCAATACCCAATATTGCTTCACCGTCTGTTATCACAATGACTTCAACTTCATCTTGAGCGACGTTATCAAGGATTTCGACTATATCTTGACGTTCAGGATAATTGAGAAAAAGACCAAGCGGTTTGCGGTAGATTTCCGAGAAAAGCTCACATGCATCCCCAACCGTGGGGGTATACAAGATCGGCAACATTTCAGAGGCGTGTTCGAGTACCAGTTCGTAAAAAAGAGTTTCGTTAATCGATTGAAGTTGCTTAAGATAAATGTGTTTTTCGATATTGGATTCCTTCGCAGAGAAAGCTCGATAGGCGCGTTTTGTTTGCGAGTCAAACGATTCTACACTGTAAGGCACCATACCGAGCAGACCACCTTTGCGGCGCTCCTCACGTGAAAACGAAGTGCCTTTGTTATATTCTGGCAATTCGAGTAGTACTCTTCCTTTAATACTATCTTTAGGCAATATGGACATAGCTATGTTTTAAAGTTTCAATTGTTCTCTCTTATCGCCTTAATAATTCCGGCGTACTTGTTGTTACCGTTTACAGGTTCACCAAGTAATAGCCAGGAATTCAGTTGTTCGTGACTCAATCCAATGAATTCCTCAAACGTTTCGATTTGCTCGACAGTGAGTGCTGCGTAGTGCTTTTCGATATAGCGGTAAAGCAGTAATTCCAGCTCGCGAGTTCCAAGTCTACAACGCCAAAGCAGTTGATTTTTCTGCGCAGATCGGTTGATTTGGATGTCTGTCACGCTCGAGTGGCGATCAATTTTTTTATCTCGGCAATTGCTCTACCTGGGTTTAGATGTTTGGGACAGGTATTGGTGCAATTCATAATGGTGTGGCATCGATATAATCGAAATGGGTCTTCTAGCTCATCGAGACGTTCACCAACCGCCTCATCCCGACTGTCTGCTATCCAGCGATAAGCTTGCAACAAAATTGCGGGGCCCAGATAACGGTCGCTATTCCACCAATAACTTGGGCAACTGGTTGAGCAGCATGCGCATAAGATGCACTCGTACAGTCCATCGAGTTTGGAACGTTCTTCAACGGATTGAAGGTTCTCCCGCCCTGCTGATGGTGGAGAATACTTTTGAATCCAGGGTTTGATTGAAGCATATTGTGCATAAAAATGCGTCATGTCAGGAACCAAGTCCTTTACCACCGGTAAATGCGGTAAAGGATAAATTTTCACCGTTGATTTGATTTCTTCGATGGGCTTGATACACGCCAGTGTATTAGTACCATCGATATTCATTGCACAGGAACCACAGATGCCTTCTCGACAAGACCGTCGAAATGTCAGTGTGGAATCAATTTCATTCTTAATCTTGATCAACGCATCCAATACCATGCGACCACAATTTTCGAGATCTACCTCGTAGGTATCCAATGTGGGATTGGCGTCGTCATCTGGATTCCAGCGATAGATTTTGAATTCTTTGGTTTGTGCAGTCGGCTTTTCGGAACGAAATTCTCGCCCGTTACCGACTATCGAATTCTTTGGAAGGGATAACTTTGCCATGATCTTGAGAAGGTTGTTTAATAGACTCTTGCTTTCGGGGCGATCAGTTGTACGTCATCCGTCAGCGTATAAAGATGCACCGGCCGGTATTCGATACTGACTTGGCCAGTATCATCAAGCCAGGACAGTGTATGTTTCATCCAGTGTTTGTCATCCCTTTCGGTAAAATCTTCGCGCGCATGGGCGCCACGGCTTTCTTGGCGATTTGCTGCCGCGTATATGGTGACCATCGCTTGGCGAATCAGGTTATCAAGCTCTAGTGTTTCAACCAAATCTGTATTCCAAATTAATGAACGGTCGCTGACTGCAACGTCATCCATCGACTTCCAGACTTCAAAGAGCTTGTCCTTACCTTCGTCCAGCAATTCCTGGGTTCGGAATACTGCACAGTGTTGTTGCATGATTTTTTGCATTTGCAGTCTTATATCCGCCGTTCGGCTGGTTCCCTTGCTATAACGCATGCGATCAAACCGGTCAATCGCTTGCTCTTCAATATTACGAGGCAACGATCGTCTGCTTTCATCATTTTCAAGCAACGCCTTTGCGCGTATGGCCGCCGAGCGACCAAAAACCACCAAATCCAGCAGAGAATTTGAACCAAGACGATTGGCACCGTGAACGGAAACACAACCAGTTTCGCCAATTGCCATCAATCCCGGAATAACGAAGTCATTATCGCCGCGTTTTCGAGTAACAACTTCCGCTTTAAAGTTGGTCGGAATGCCACCCATATTGTAGTGAACTGTGGGAATGACCGGAATAGGATCCCGAGTCGCATCAACACCCGCGAAGATTTTCGAGGTTTCTGTAATACCTGGAAGCCGTTCTTGGATGACCTCCGGACCAAGGTGTTCAAGATGAAGAAAAATATGGTCAGCTTCTGCACCTACACCGCGTCCCGCATTGATTTCCATGGTCATCGAACGACTCACAACGTCTCTGGAGGCCAAATCCTTTGCGTTTGGTGCATAACGTTCCATAAACCGTTCACCATCGGAATTGGTCAGGTATCCACCCTCACCCCTGGCACCTTCTGTAATCAAACAGCCTGAGCCATAAATACCGGTCGGATGAAATTGGACAAACTCCATATCCTGTAACGGCAACCCGGAACGCAGGATCATGGCGTTACCATCACCGGTACAGGTATGCGCTGAAGTACACGAAAAATACGCCCTTCCATAGCCACCTGTAGCGAGGATTACTATTTTCGACTGAAACCGGTGAAGCATCCCGTCCTCGAGACACCATGCCAATACCCCGCGACATTCATCATTGTCCATCAGCAGATCAATCGCAAAATACTCAAGGTAAAATTCTGCACGATGTTTCAGGGCCTGTTGATAAAGCGTATGCAGCATTGCATGCCCGGTACGATCCGCCGCTGCGCAGGTACGCATGGCTTGGCCTTCGCCATAGTGGGTTGTCATACCACCGAATGCGCGTTGATAGATCCGGCCGTCCTCGGTCCGCGAAAATGGTACGCCGTAGTGCTCAAGTTCAACAACCGCATCCGGAGCTTCCCGACACATATATTCAATTGCGTCCTGGTCACCCAACCAGTCCGAGCCCTTGACTGTGTCATACATATGCCAACGCCAGTCATCTTCGCTCATATTTCCAAGTGCCGCACTGATTCCGCCTTGCGCTGCGACCGTATGGCTGCGTGTCGGAAAGACCTTGGTGATACAAGCTGTAGAGAGATTCTCGAAGGCACAGCCAAATGTTGCACGAAGACCGGCACCACCGGCACCGACAACAACGACGTCGTAGCTGTGATCAATAATCTTATAGGAACTGATGCCCATGCACTGTTACTCTAGCGCAATTTTCAAGATGGATATCGTACTCAATATGATCAGTATTACTGAAACCGCCTTGACAGTCAGAATCGAAAGTATCTTAAGGCCTTCCTGATGAACATAATCCTCAAGTACCACCTGGATGCCGAGTTGTGTGTGGTAAAACAGCGCAACGACAAACGCAATGAGTAAGGTAGAGCTAACCGGAGATGCAATCCATGCGTCTACGTTTACCAAACAGGAACCGGTCAATTGAGCGATTGAGTATACAAACCACAAGGTCAATGGTACAAGCGCGACCGCAGTCAGCCTTTGCCACCACCAGTGCGCGGAACCTTCCTTGGCAGAACCAAGACCAATGACTTTTGCAAGCGGGGAACGGTAACTCATGGCAAGATTAACTACAAGCTGCGTATGCGATGATCCAAACGATACCGGTTAACGTAAAGGTACCGATAACCACAGCCCATCCACTTCTGTAGACATTGTCTAATTCCAGCCAGTGGCCTGCATCCCAAAAAAGGTGTCTGATACCGTTGCATAAATGGAAAAACAATGCCAGTGACCATAGGAACATAAACAATCGTCCTGGTATACCCGATAGCAGTTCAAATGAAGCGTCAAACAATTCCCGGTTATAGGCAATTGAACACAGCCAAAGGGCAATAAGAACCGCCCCAAATCCCAATATCACACCTGTAATCCGATGCAAAATCGACAGCACAGATGTTAACTGTGGCCGATAAATTTGGATATGGGGAGAAACCGGACGATTCGAAGAATCCATGGACAACACTAATGTGATAACTTAGGGTGTGAGAGAACCGAATTTAGAAGTCAATGCAGCGGCCGTTCTTTTCCCAATCTCCAAAACGGGTTGGATCAATCGGCTCTCGTTTTGGTTCTAGAATATCAGGCTCCAATTCACCTGCGCAAGGCTCAGGGTCACCATTAACCAATTGTGGTTCTGAATTATTACTTTGCGACACCATCGGAGTTAAAAATTCCCTCCTCCAAAACGTTGATCACATTTTAATTTAGTCTGCGCCGCTTTTGCTACATTCGAAAACGATATTCGGGCAAGATAGCCCTTACGTCAAACTGGATAGAAATACGATGAAAGTGCTTGCTGAAACTCGACACGCTGCAGCATACCACAAATTCTACTCGCCCTTTCTTATTCAGCCAAGCCGCGATCTTTTTTAACCTCGGGAATCATTGGACAGGTCTGATTTTGCTTACTTTGGATAAAGTTTTATCTTGAGCCGTTGGACAATTCGGTATCTGCTACGCACAGAATCACGCTATTTGTTATGCTATAAGTTAATGAATATAAAGCAGTTATACTCTTTTCGCAAGACAATTGGAATAGCGTAAATATCAGTACTTACAGAGCTGAATTTGGATCTTCAAATCGACGATATTATGCCGGTGACCGCAATACGATTTTGCCCGATTCAAAGAGCAACGAATCTATACCCGTTTAACTATGCAAACCAATTTTTGCGGTATACGGGCCTCGGCTATTTGGAATTTGCTCCTTGATTTCGTGTATATCGATCACTATGTTGTCAAGGGATAATCAAAATCAACTGGCTTGATTCGATAAGCCCACTCTTACAGGCTCCGCTCCTATGGCGAAAATAACTGGTTTACAGCCGCTTGAACAGCTTGCTGTGATTGAAATAACGGGTCATGACGCCGCAACGTTTTTACAGCGACAGTTGGCAGTTGAGGTGTCAGAGATGACTGCAGATCGTTCTCGTCTAGGCGCATACCTCAATCCTAAGGGCCGGGTTATTGGCAACTTCATCATGACGATGACTAACGACAGTTATTACCTTGTGGCTGACAAAGATCTGGCTGAGTCGTTAGCCAAGCGCCTAAGAATGTATGTATTTCGCGATAAAGTTGAAATTAAAGTCCGGGAATCATGGGCATTTTCTGTCGGTCAGCCCAGCTCAGAGTCGGCATCAAGTGAGCTGCCTCAGGAAGTTTTTCAAACTCAAGTCAGCGATGGTGTGACGGTCTTTCGAATGCCAAGCGTAGCTTTACGATATGGCGTTATTGCCCAGCAAGACAGCCTTGATCGTGTATCGAATTACCTCGAAACAACGCCTGGAATCTGGCAGCAACTGAATATTGAATCAGGAATTCCCTGGATCAATTCAAGCACTAGCGAAATGTTTGTCGCACAGGCGATTAACCTTGACCTGATTGACTCAGTGAGTTGGACCAAAGGGTGCTATCCAGGACAGGAAATCGTTGCGAGGCTCCATTATCGCGGTGGAATCAATCGCAGAATGGTTCATGCGACGTGCAGTGTTGACACTGAAGTGAAAGCAGGTGATCAAATATCTAGTTCTGACCAGGCTGGCAATCAAACCGGGACTGTTGTGAATTGCGCTCAGGATAATGGCACATTAAATCTGTTGGTATCCGTACCACTCAAATTCGTCGATCAGAAAAACTTATTGATTGCTGATAAGTATCCGGTTACACTGCAAACCAATCGGTTGCCTTATGTTATTCCAGAGCTACAGCGTTCGAAAGCGAGCCAAACTCACGCCAACTGAATTCCGTAAACGGGTTTCTGGATTTAATAAGGCCTAATCCAGAACTTATTCGGATGGCTCTACAATTGGATTGGAAGAAGTCTTGGCCGTCTCAGTTTCGACAACCCGATAAAACACCTCGCCTTCTTTAACATAGCCTAACTCCATACGAGCTCGCTCTTCCATCGACTCACCAACTGTCTTGAGGTCTACGACTTCTGCTTTCAATAGATTGTTTCGCTGTTGTAGTACCTCAATCGTCGCATCTTCAGCTTCAATCAGTGCCTGAGTTTCCTTAAGGGATTTATAGGAGTTTTCCCCGCGCCAGAATGTGTATTGTAAAGATGCAACAATGAAGAACAGAACGATGAGAAAAATCAGTTGTTTGCTGCGTTTTGACGAGACACTTGCCATTGTTTTACTTCAAGCCAGAGTAGTGAGCACTGTCTCCCAGTTGGGATTCGATCTTTAGTAGACGATTGTACTTGGCAGTTCGATCCGATCGACACGGAGCGCCGGACTTGATTTGCCCCGCTGCTGTTGCAACCGCCAGATCAGCGATAATACTGTCCTCAGTCTCCCCTGATCGGTGCGAAATCACGACGCCATAATTTGATTTCTGAGCAACGGAAACAGTTTTCAAAGTTTCCGATATGGTACCAATTTGATTTAACTTGACAAGAATGGCATTGGCAACCGATCGATCAATGCCAGACTGAAGTATTTGAGGGTCGGTAACAAACAAATCATCCCCGACCAGTTGCACCCTATCTCCCAGTCGCTGAGTCATCTGTGCCCATCCTGACCAGTCCTCTTCAGCCAAACCATCTTCTATCGAAATGATGGGAAATCGCTCAATCCATGATTCAAGTCGATCGATTAACTGGGTACTGCTCAGTGTTACACCTTCTGATTCAAAGGTGTAACATTGATTTTCTGATACCAACTCAGAGCTTGCGACGTCCAATGCAATTGCGACTTCATCCAGTGGATCATAACCGGCAGTTTCGACCGCCTGCATGACGAACTGCAGTGCATGTTCATTGGATTCCAGGTCTGGTGCAAAACCTCCTTCATCACCTACAGCAGTACTCATACCCTGCCCATCAAGCAGTTTGCGCAAAGAATGATAAACTTCGACACCAATTTGCACAGCTTCACGAAACGTTCCAGCCCGTCGAGGTACGATCATGAATTCCTGGACATCGATATTGTTGTTGGCGTGTGCACCACCATTCAATATATTGAAAAAAGGAACGGGAAGTGCCATCTGCTCAGTGCTCCCCAAGTAATGATACAAGGGCACCCCGAGTGAGCGTGATGCGGCTCTTGCAACCGCCATCGAAACGGACAGTACCGCGTTGGCACCCAGCTGAGTTTTCCGTTCAGTACCATCTAGTTCGAGCATTGCGTCATCTATTGCTGCTTGATCAAAGGGCGACATCCCACAAACATACTGGGCGATTCGCGTGTTGACATTGGTGACTGCGTTCAAAACACCTTTACCGAAATATCGACTGTTGTCGTGGTCGCGAAGCTCGAGTGCTTCACGAATGCCAGTAGAAGCACCGGATGGTACAGTTGCAGATGCGTGGCTGCCATCACTCAGGGTGACTGTTGTTTCGACGGTCGGATTGCCACGCGAATCCAAAACTTCGATTGCCGTTATCTTGCTAATTTTAGGAGTCTTCATGATTCCTCTTGTTGCTATCAAAAATGGGTAATTTTATTTTTGACCACATAGTCAATTGCTTTAAAATCCTCAAGTAATTGTGCCAGTTTTGCAAGTGGCCATGAATTCGGTCCATCACTAGGAGCTTTTTCAGGATTTGGGTGAGTTTCCATAAACAAGCCTGCAATGCCACAGCCGATGGCCGCTCTCGCCAGTGTCGGAACAAATTCGCGCTGACCGCCTGATACACCGTTGCTGCCACCCGGTAATTGCACTGAGTGAGTTGCATCAAATACCACCGGACACCCGGTTTGCCGTAGAATCGCGAGAGAACGCATGTCAACAACCAGGTTGTTGTAACCATAACTTGAACCCCGCTCGCACACCATCACGCGATCCTCACCGCCAGCACTAACTGCTTTTTTCACGACGTGGGTCATTTCGTGTGGAGACAGAAACTGCGCTTTTTTGATGTTCACCAGTTTACCCGTCTGAGCAGCGGCGGTGATAAGATCGGTCTGTCGGCATAAAAAAGCTGGTGTTTGGATCACATCAACATACTGGGCTGCCTCACGAGCCTGTTCCGGTGAGTGAACATCCGTTAAAACTTGAACACCAATTTGCGCGCGCACTCGCGCCAAAATTTCGAGACCTTGGTGAAGTCCAGGTCCGCGAAACGAATCGATTGAGGTACGGTTCGCTTTGTCATAGGATGATTTATAGACCAGCGGGATTTCCAAGCTGTCGCAAATCCGTTTAATCTCCCCTGCAGTTTCGAGGGCAAATTCCTCCGACTCAATGACACATGGGCCAGCAAACAAAAAAAACGGCCGATCGTGTCCAACTAATTCATTGGCGATCTTCAAATGACTGATGCCTGTCTGGGCATGGTAGCTGTCGAATTTCTATTGGCTAATATGCATTCGACGAAATTTGCAAACAGTGGGTGACCTTTACGTGGTGTTGATGTGAATTCAGGATGAAACTGACATCCGACAAACCACTTATGAGACGGGAGTTCGACCATCTCAACCAGGTTATCTTCCGAAATACCGGAGAATACCATGCCCGCTTTTTCAAATTGGCTGCGGTAGCTATTGTTAAATTCGTATCGATGCCGATGGCGTTCCCGGATTGTGGATTGACCATAAATGGAATGTACCAGGCTCCCCTCTTCCAGGGTTGCTTGTTGGGCACCAAGTCTGAGTGTGCCACCTAAGTCTTCATTTTCTCCGCGCTTTTCAATACTGCCATCTGAAGATTTCCATTCGGTAACCAGTGCAATGATCGGATGCGGCGTGTCTACATTGAATTCCGTACTGTGAGCTCCTTCAAGGTGAAGTACATTGCGGGCAAACTCAATCATTGCAATTTGCATTCCAAGACATATTCCAAGGTATGGGACGTTATTCAACCGTGCATATCGAACTGCGGCAATTTTTCCATCAGTACCCCGTTCACCGAATCCACCTGGAACAACAATGGCATCAGCAGCTGCAAGACTTTCGACGCCTGATTGTTCAACAGTCTCTGCGTCAATGTAATCAATCGTGATGTCCGTTCGTGTTTGCATACCAGCGTGTTTGAAGGCTTCTGCAAGCGATTTGTATGAATCAGCAATATCCATGTATTTACCGACAAACGCAATCTTGAGTGTGTCGGTGACTTGTTTGCTGCGTGCAACAACTTCCTCCCATTCAGAAAGATCAATTGATGAAGCTGTAAGACGAAGTTGATCAACAATCAGACTGTCGACGCCTTGTTCATGAAACAACAGCGGAATGCCATATATATTGTCAACTGTCAGTGCTGAAATGACTGATTTTTCTGCAACATTAGTGAATAATGCAATTTTTCTCCGCTCTGCATCAGGAATTTCAATTTCAGTTCTACACAAGAGGATGTCGGGTTGAATACCAATGCTACGCAACTCTTTAACTGAATGCTGAGTGGGTTTGGTTTTGATTTCTCCTGCGTAATCCAGTTTGGGCAACAACGTCAGGTGAACGAACAAGGTGTTGTCGATACCCAATTCCATGCGCATTTGGCGAATTGTTTCCAGAAACGGGAGCGATTCGATGTCTCCGACAGTGCCACCAATTTCAACGAAAATCACCTTATGATCACCGGCGCCTTCATAGATGCAGGCCTTGATTTCGTCGACAATATGGGGAATCACTTGAACAGTCTTGCCCATGTAGTCACCTTGACGTTCTCGTCGGATAACCCGTTCATAGACCCTGCCGGTTGTAAAGTTATTCGCCTGTCGCATTGGCACGTTGACAAATCGTTCATAGTGGCCAAGATCAAGGTCAGTTTCGGCACCATCGTAGGTGACAAAAACTTCACCATGCTGAAACGGGCTCATTGTCCCTGGATCAACATTGATATACGGGTCAAGTTTAAGAAGGGTGACCGATAGATTTCGAGCTTCAAGCAATGCAGCAAGCGAGGCTGATGCGATCCCCTTTCCTAGTGAAGATACTACACCGCCAGTTACAAAGACGAACTTTGGCACTTGAATTATTCGTGTTACAAACTGATTGAGTTGATGGAAGAAGTAAATCAGAAAATTCACTTCGGACGGACTAATAGGTTACCAGAAAACGCGGCAGATTGCCAGACATTTTTCAAAGTTTTGTCATTTTCACTACGAGTGTAGCAACTGAAACTGATTATTTTTAGAAGCGCAAATCAGCTTGCGTTCATTCACAACAGTTGGAGAGTAGATTCGTTTGGTTAGAAATTTCAAAAGAACCAAAAAAAAGCACATTCACTATTTTGATGTTGCTAATGTAATTGGTGTTCACCGTATTCGAACACTGAGCTTAACAGGTGATTTTGATCAACGCGTTCGTCTAACTGCATGCGTTTTCTCTATCCTTGATTAACTCAAAAGGAAATCATAAAAATATTGTCTACTCTACGTCACCAGCTGCGATCTGAGATAATCTCCCAATGAAGGAATCGGGAACTTGTATCGAGCCAATGTCCCTTTGGCAGGAGCAAGCAGACCAGCATGCAAGGATTGGAGTAAGAAGTCATCAAACGATATTCCTGATCGCTGCAGTTCTTGTTCCGAACAAATCTGAAGTTCTTTGAGGCTCAGCAAACCGTTCGGATTGCGTCCCGCTGCGACAGCCAGTTCAACATAAAGATCAGCCTCTCTATAGCCGGCCGCAATTCGCTGGTCATAGTAGTCGTTTTTCTTTTGAGTGCCTTTTTCAAGTGCTTGTTCAAGTAGATGGCGTTCCATTTTACCGTCGTTAGCACGAATCACGTGACCAGCAGCGACACCAATCCGATTGACGTGTTGCGGCCAGCCTTGAGACAGCTCGGCTAATGTGGTAGACCACTGTCTTTTTTCTTCATCGCTGCCACTGTAGTACATGTCGAACATTCGTCTGAATGAACCTGTCGCATCTTCTAGGGAAAGAGGTTCCAAGTTCACAACCCGATCAAGTGCAAGTCTTGACAAACCACATTTTTGCAACACGTCTACCGTATCGTTCAAACCGAAGAATATAGCCACCAAAAACAATCCCTGCGGATCTCGATGCAAACAGTCGAGAACCGCTTTTGTCATCGGCTCCACTGGTGCATTCTGGGCTTCATCGACGAACATAATGAAATTAATATTATCAAGCAGCTCAGCAGCCCTTCGAAAAAGTGTTGCTGGTGAAACCTCCAAATCTTTGTCGGGCCGAGTTTTACCACCGATTGAAACCCCTGCCAATGAGAAACCCCGTTCCGATAGTTGTTTATACATTCTTTCTCCGAAATTCACTAAGTGCTTAAGTTTTAGAAAATCGGTTTCCGGAGTGAGCATCGAAAGTCGCTTAATTTCTTCGTCAGCTGCATCAATCAGACTTGTCATCACATCCGCGGGTGAATTTAAATCAGCAGGAGCGACTGACACTGCAACCCAAGGCTTTTGAGGTGTTGAATGTCGCCTGACGGCTTCCATACATTCGAGCATCAGTGCAGATTTACCAGCACCTGGCGCGCCCTGGAAAATTAATGTGCCGCCGCCAATATCTCCATAACTGAGACTTTGGGCAGTGGCACGGAAAATGCCATACTCTTCATCTCTTCCGTGAAAGAAAGGCTGTCTGCCAACTTCTGAACGGTCGGGTTGCATCAGCCACCGTCTTTCTTCCAAAGGCTCAATGGGTGGAGGTTTAGGAAAAAGTATGTGTTTCATACGAATACTGGGTAGTGCAATGGCTCACAATACCGCAAAGCTGTCACGAAAACAGGCAATTCCGTTGCGCGCGTTTTGTAAAGTCGCCGTTAGCCGTTTTCTTCGGCGCGAATTTAATGTGACCTTGGCCAACATACAGACTTTGATTATCGCATAAAGCGCAACAATTCTATACTGAGTTATTTCAACACACTTGATTTTCATCAACATCCATTTAATCAGCCTCGAAGCTATCCATTGTTAGCATGTATCATTTGCTTTAAGTTCAAACACCTGATTGAATCCCATATTTTTTTGGGCGAGAATTGAATGTCATTTAAACTTAAGCTTCTAATCGGTGCACTTGCCACCCTGGTTGCCAGCAACTTCGCAGTAGCCGAAATAAACTTGAGCTTCGCCTATTTCATGGGACCGAAGCATCATTTGAATGACTCGGTTTTTAAACCGTTTGCCAGGCATATCGAGGAACTCTCTAACGGCGAGCTTACAGTTACGCAATTTCCCGGCGGTGCGCTCAATTCGTCACCACCAAAACAATACGCCATTATGCTCGGTGGCGTCGCAGACATTGTTTTTACGCTGCCAGGATATACCAGCGATTTGTTCCCAAAAACCAACTTATTGGGCTTACCCGGAGTCTGCGATAATGCAATCGAATGCACTTATTCGCTGCTCAATGCGCGTAAGGAACTAGAACCAGAGTACAACGCAAAGGTACTGGCATTTATCGGTAGCGGGCCTCAAATTCTCATCACCCGGGATAAAGCAATACGAAAGATCGAAGATTTGCAAGGAATGAAAATTCGAGTTGCATCCAGACTCGCAGCGCAATTAATTGAGGCGACAGGTGCAAGCGCCGTATCGCAACCGATCACAGTCGTCCACCAAAACTTAGCAAACGGCATTATTGACGGCGTTCTCACCAGTCCAGCAGCCATTCGGTTGTTCAAGCTTTACGAACCAGGGAATTTCGTAACCACGTATTTTCCTGGTTCTGGGTTGTCCTTCGTTATACTGATGAACAAACAGGTATATGAAAACCTTAGCGAACAGCAACGCGGATGGATTGATACAGCTTCGAGCGATGAGCTTTCTATCATAGGAGCATACAGCTACCATCAGGCAGACTTGGCAGGTATTCAGGATGCTCGCGATGCGGGTGTTGAGGTCATTGATATTCCCGAATCAGAGAAAGAGCGTTTTGAGAACGCAGTTAGCGATACCTTGGAGACACTATTACGCATGCCTGCAGGAAATAAGATCGCTGCCGAAATTGTATCCTTGATGAAAACAGGACTTGACTGACAAATACATGCTCAGACTCTGGGAGCGAAATCTCCGATTCATTGCCAACTCGTTCTCGGTAATTGGTGGGGTGGCAGTGTTTGCCCTGATGATCATAACCGGGGTGGCAGTGTTTGCTCGTTACATCATTAACAATCCTATATTCGGCATCGAAGATATTGCAGTAATGCTCTTGACTGTTATTGCTTCGGCATCAATCGCCTATGGTGCATGGACCAGGTCTCACGTCAGTGTTGAACTCATTGAGTTTATGGCAGGTAATCGTATGCTGCGAATTTGCGGATTTGTAGCTCGACTGTTAGGCGCAGCAACTGTCAGTTACATCGCCTACGCTTTAGCCACCGTAGGGTCGTGCGGATTTCCATGCGGGGCAGTGACCGGCAACTTGGCTATTGTGCATGGACCTTTTTATTACTTTCTTGCCGCGTCGATGGCTTTTTATTTTCTGATTCTGTTATACCAAATCGCAGTCGAGCTGGTTTATTGGAGATAGTCGGGAACCGATGAGATAACAGCACAATGAGCGGTACGTTAATTGCGTTTCTCGGATTCGGTTCGCTCTCGCTTCTATTATTGATTCGTGTACCAGTGGGGCTGGCACTGATCTTTGTCGGTGCTGCTGGAATATTATTGATTCGCCCCCAGGCCAGTCTGCCGGTAGTGGCAAGCGAAATCTTCAGTCAGGCATCAAATTATTCCCTGACGATTTTTCCGTTGTTCATTTTGATGGGTAACCTAGCCAGCATCTCTGGGATGAGCCGCGATTTGTACACGGCAGCCCAGAGCTGGTTTGGTCACTTTCGAGGAGGGCTCGCAACTACAACCGTTGTGGGATGTGCCATATTTTCGGCATTATCAGGCTCATCGCTTGCTTCGTCTCTCACAGTAGGACGTGCCAGTCTTCCCGAAATGCGTCGTTTTAACTACGACGATGCACTTTCAACCGGTACCGTTGCAGCGGGTGGAACGCTTGGAATTTTGATTCCGCCTTCGGTCGGCTTTGTGATCTATGCAATTCTAACTGAAGAGTCGATCGGACGACTTTTTATAGCCGGCATATTCCCAGGGATTGTGCTGTCGGTTTTGTTTGTTCTGACAATCTGGTTTATTGTTCTGAGAAATCCGTCGCTTGCACCACAAACGGTGGATTCTGTGCCAATTCGAGAAAGAATGCTCCTAGCGGTGCGGGCTTTGTGGATTGCTGGAATCATACTGGTCACAATTGGTGGAATTTATCTTGGTGTTTTTTCTGCGGTCGAAGCAGCTGGTATCGGCGCTTTCCTGACTTTAATGAGCGCATTGGTTCGGGGTGCGCTTAGTTGGTCAAATGTCAAGGAAGTTACCCTGAATACACTCCAGTCTACCGGGACGATTTTCTTGATTGTATTCGGAGCCTTTGTATTCAAGACTTTTATAGGTTTTACTCAAGTGACATTGGAACTCGCAGCTTGGGTGGATGCGCAAGGGTTCACCGCCCTTGAAGTTGTAATCGTTTCGCTTGTTGCATGCATTGCACTTGGAACATTTCTAACCGGATTTGCAATTCTCGTTTTAGTCGTTCCGTTTGTACTGCCAATTCTGCAAAGTCAGGGGGTTGATCTTGTCTGGTTCGGGGTACTGTTTGTTATGGTGATCGAAATGGCATTGATTTCTCCGCCCGTTGGACTCAATGTTTTTGCGGTAAAGTCGATTGCACCTCAGGTGCCCACCAACACCATTTTTCGAGGTATTCTACCGTTCTGGTTCGCAATGGCAATTGCGATACTGCTTGTAATTGCATTCCCGGGTATTGCTACCTACCTGCCAAACACTATGTTCAACTAGTGATTGCAGCGTTCTAAAATTCACACTGCAGGAAAAACTCAGAACGCATAACATCCATTTGCTTGCCTGCGTTGCACTTCGCTAAGTTGGCTTGAGTTTCACTGCATCGGAGAGCTGGGAGTCGGTGAAAGTATCGTGATGTGACGGTGGCGAAGAATTTGGGATGACTCTTCTACGAAACTATTCCAGTCTGGGTCCGCTGCCATTTGGCGATGGCACTCGGTAAACGCATCAAGCGATGGGTAAGCGTACATCAGAAATGCCTCATCCGGATTGTTGGCATCTGACACCCACGCACCGACATTCTTCGAGTATTTCTCCCGCACGGGCAATATCTCCCGAAACATATTTGCCCATTTCCATACCTGACCCGGTAAGGTTTGAAAGGAGCGCAGAGTGTATATATTACCGTCGCCTGCAGGGGGATGAAACGGCACGATTGGTTCGAGAATTTTGATTTCGAAGCAACTGACGTATTCGGCAATCATGGGAAGATAGCCATTGGTCCAGCGTTCATTTTTCGCGAGTTCATCCCGCAGTCGCTGACGTTCATTGCGGTCAGGATAACTCCATAATATATTGATCTGATTAAGATGGCCAGTTTGCGGAGTCCAAGAACCCTCCAGAGTTCCGCAACTGTCACCTCGTATTTCCTTAATTTGCTTGCCCGCATCTACTACGGTTTGTTCGTTGCCCGGGCGAATCGTGTGTGTACGTAACTCATAAATCATTGTGAGGCTCCTTGCTTATTGAAATTCGAAATTCACTCATTCTTTGAAAGTGAGATGTATTTCTCTATTTTGTTAATAATTCAGATGCAGTGCGAGTACAGTTCATACTCCTCAGTTCAGTAATTTTATCAACCACTATACCCCCTGCAATAAAATTGATAATTCCCGTTCGGTTGAGAAAAGACTGCTAAACAACTTTTTTGATGAGTCCGGTGACATTATTTTGCTTCGCGTTCGCAATAAGTGCAGTAGATTTTTACACCTAAACGCGTGCTAAGAGGAACGAGAAACTCTTAATTGCGCAGAACCGAGACACTATTGTGATTGGTACGAATGATTCTTCAACCTGTATTCTACCGCAGAATTGTATTCTTTAATTTTCGCTATGAATAAATTTAACGGGCAACAAAAAGATTCCGACATGCATACAGAAGCTCACCGGTCTCCCGACGAACAGATTTCGACAAAGCTTGCCACCGGACTTGCTCTTCAGATCACGGGTTTGTTGCTTCCAAGTATCGCGATGATTCCAACGATTGTTTTTCGTGCCGCTGGACAATCAGAAGAGATCGTGCTATGGGCCGTATTCGCCTCTGTGATAATCTGTGGCTTGGTTTCAATTTTGCACGCGATGCGTATTGGTCGATCGAGTACAGGCTATATCGTCGCTGCCGGAACAGCGGGTGTAGCAATTGCTGCAAGTGTCGCGGCAATTACCAGTGGCGGCGTAAAATTGCTTGCAACTCTGATTATCGCAATGGCACTCATGCAGATTGTTTTCTCCTATAAACTCTTGCTGTTTCGCCGAATTTTGACACCCACAGTAACAGGAACAATCATGCTGTTGACACCTGTCACTGTTATGCCAATCTTGTTTGATCAATTGAAAAATGTACCGGAAGGTATTTCCGAGCTTGCCGCGCCGTTGTGTGCATCGACGACTCTGGCAGTTATGGTCGTCCTAATGCTCGTAGGTACAGGATTCATACGTTTATGGTCTCCCCTAATCGGTATTATTGCCGGTTCGATAATCGCTGGGTTGTTCGGTATCTATGATCTTGATCGTGTTTTGAACGCTTCATGGATTGGAGTTCCTAAGATGTACTGGCCTGGCCTGGACCTCGAATTCGATTCTTCATTTTGGGGCCTGCTGCCCGCATTTCTTTTTATTGCCTTGGTGTGCACAATTCAGCAGATCAGCGGTTCCGTTGCAATACAGCGGGTTTCCTGGCGACCCGTAAGAGCAATCGACTTCAGAACAGTTCAAAGTGCAATCAGCGTCGACGGAATAGGCAATGTTTTCGCGGGGTTTGCGGGAATCGCTCCGCTGGGCTATCGACCAACGGGAGCTGCCATGGTCGAAATCACTGGAATAAGTTCCAGACAGATTGGCATTGCACTCGGGGTCGTGCTTATTGCCATCGCGTTTTTCCCCAAAGCACTGGCAGCGATTCTGGCCATACCTGGCCCGATTGTTGCGGCATTCATTACGGTAATGATGGCCGCAATATTTATTATTGGTATGAAGATTGTGGTTCAGGACGGAATTGACTACCGCAATGGTACAATCGTCGGAATTTCCTTTTGGCTCGGTGTGGGATTCGAAAATGATGCGGTATTTCCAGAATTAATTTCAGGCCTTGCCGGCGGGCTATTTCAAAATGGGATGGTCGTTGGCGGGGCTGCTGCAATTTTAATGACCTTACTATTGGAATTTGCCAGACCTCGTCGTCATCGACTCGATACGGATCTCGGTTTATCGGCTCTGGCACCGATCATAGAGTTCCTCAACAAAATAGCGCTTCGCAATGGATGGGACAAAAATATGACCGAACGTCTCTCCGCTGTCAGTGAAGAAACTCTACTCACATTGCTTCAGGGTAATCAATTGCAGGAACAGTTTGAACGCCGCCACCTGCGCGTCGTTGCATACACAGAAGCGAATCAGTTGATTCTTGAATTTGTCGCTTCTTCAAGTGTGGAAAATATTCAAGATCGCATCGCGTTGCTTGGTGAGCAAGTTGATTTAAAGCATATGCAAGAAGAGATGTCGCTTCGATTGCTGCGACATTTATCTTCTTCAGTCCACCATCAGCAGTACCACGATTGCGATATTTTGACCATACGGGTTGACATTTTGCACTAGAGACTATGTGAAATGCATGTTAGAACAAGATGATGCGCTTATGACAAGATTGGATTAAGAGAATCATTCGAGACTACAGCTGCTCGAGTGAGATCGTAATTCCAGGTTCATTTTCATTTGATTTAAATGGACCTGCGACAATCCAAGGTGCCACAGCAGCCAGTTCAGACTTACTAAAGATCAGAGGTAACAATCCTCGTTCCCAAGGTGGAATCGAATCTTGCTGAAATAACTTTTTTAACGAACTGGAGTGCTTTCGTTGTGGCAACATAATGCGTTCTGCGCCTTGTCTAAATCTCACCGAGACCGGCATAGTTAATTTCTCTGGGTCAAGTCCGGTACCTGGTGTCGATCGCGGAATCAGTCTGATGCCTGCACAAGGTAAGTTGATTGGTTCTTGTAAGTTCCAATCTATCGAAGGTGCTGAGTGCACTGATGGTGCTTTTTGCGTCAGATAGAGAGAATCTTGGTAACGATACAGGCGTTGTTTTCCCCATGCCAGCTCTGCAAATTTTTTATCCTGTACCAGTGCGGTTTGAATAAATTGGTCCAGTGCTTGTCGTGATGGTTCGCAGTGAACTGACTGCCTAGTCCAGTATCGAATTACGTTGATTTGTCGGGACTTGTGCAATTCTTTAAGTGGGTGTGTAAATAACGGGTGTGCCGTACTGAAATAAGTTCGAGCCTGACTTTTACAGCTTTCGATGTCAAGAGCCGCAAGATCATCAATCAGGTGACGACACTGTTCGAGATGCTCTATAGAACTGGCAATCTGCCGCTGAGCTGCCGGCCAGCGCTTCGATAGTGCTGGTAAAACCACATGACGTAAATAATTTCGGTCATGATCGAGATTCTCATTCGCCGGGTCGTCTAAATACGACAAATTCAAAGACCTTGCGTACTCAATGATTGCACTTTTGGGGATAGATAACAAGGGTCTGGTTAGCCAACCGTCTGCAAATTTCTGATTGAATGGGATTGCTGAAAGTCCACGCGGCCCCGCTGCACGCATCAAATTCAGCAAGAATGTTTCAACTTGGTCTTCGCGATGATGTGCAGTCAATAGCACCTCATCGACATCGATTTGACTTTGAAGCCAGTCATAACGAGCCTTGCGAGCCTTCGCTTCATTGACTCGTGCCGCCGCGGACCCAAGTTGCAATCGAGTTGATTCAAAAGCCACATCGAGAGACAGACAGAATTGGGCGCAGTGATTCTCCCAGGCATTGGAGTCAACATGGATGCCATGATTTACATGCAGTGCGACGAGGCTAAAACCGACTGTTGGCCGTAATTGAACCAACAGATGCAGCAATACGGTGGAATCGACACCACCGCTGTAGGCAACTTTAATACACGAATTTTGGTTTAAAGGATGCGTGCCATTCAACTGGTCGAAAAGGCACTGAGGATCGAGTAACACCGCGTGTGGAAGTCAGTTAACCGGTAAAAATTCGCCGTATGATCGGAGTCTCGAATCGCGCAGTAACAGCAGGTCATCCGTTGGCCGGTGAGATAAGTTATCTAGGCTGGTCTGGAGTTGTTTTCTAAGGCTTTCAGCCATACCGTCATAATCCTGATGGGCACCTCCAAGTGGTTCTTTCACAACGGTGTCAATCAGTCCATGTTTGGCCAGTTGGTTGGATGTTAAGCCCATTACTTCTGCCGCGTCTGCTGCTTTGGTGGCATCTTTCCACAGAATCGACGCACAGCCTTCAGGTGAAATGACCGAATAAACAGCATACTCCAGCATAATCACTTCATCAGCAACGCCAATTGCTAAAGCACCTCCAGAGCCCCCTTCCCCTATCACTGTTGCAATAATAGGACATTGCGCTCGAATCATCGCCAACATACTTGCAGCAATCGCCTGACATTGGCCGCGTTCTTCTGCATCGATTCCTGGATGGGCCCCTGGGGTATCAATAAATGTCAATATAGGCAGTGAAAACTGTGCTGCCAATTTAACCACACGTTGTGCTTTGCGATAACCTTCGGGTCGCGGCATACCGAAGTTTCGGGAGATTTTTGTATTGGTGTCGCGGCCTTTCTGATGGCCAATTATCGCGACTCCCTGGCCATTCAAACGCCCCAAGCCAGCCACAATCGCTGGATCATCAGCAAAGGCACGGTCGCCATGAATTTCGTGGAAATCGGTAAATATTCGTTGAATATAGTCCAACGTATATGGGCGCATTGGGTGGCGTGCCAATTGAGTGATTTGCCATGGCGTCAGTGATGAGAAAATTGATTGTTCCAAGCTGGTTCGCCGCCGTTCAAGTTGATTGATTTCATCCGAGAAGTCGACGTCATTCTCGGAGTTGAAACGCCTCAACTCCTCAATTTTTGCCTTGACTTCAGCCACCGGTCTTTCAAATTCAAGAAACATCGACATGGACTAACCCAAACAGTTGATTGATTTGTGCAACATTTTATGCAAATTACAGCGGAAGCCGCACGTTCGTGTAATCAATATAAACCGCTTCATCACCAAGAATTTCACGGAATCGGGTGACCAATTCGTCGGATACCGTAACACGCCAACTGTCGTTCACAATGTAAGATACGCCGATTCCGTCAGCCGAGGTATATTCAATAAACACCCGATGACGATTGCCCGATGGTGCTGTCATCAACTCCTTAAGCTTGATGATTGCTCCCGTTTGGGTATTGTTTGCGTGGAGTTTTAGTATGACTTTGACAGAATTTGATCGTCTTACTGTATCAAGGTTAAATATTTTGTCTGCGAGCAGTCTTTTTTGATTATTGTCTTTGGAATCTTCGAAGTGTCCTGCAACGATAACAATCTGGTTATCCTGAATGTAATCCCGGCACTTGGAAAATATCTCTGAATAAACCGCAACGGACAATTGTCCTGAGGAGTCTTCAAGTTCAAAATAGGCCGACATTTCTCCACGACGTTCAACAATTGTTCGGTTGCAAACATTGCCCGCGACTAAAAACGAACCATTGGCCAATTCTTTTACATTGTCAATCTGGGTATCGATTCCCAAACTTTGCAATTGATCAGCAACGATTTCGATGGGATGCCCGGTCAGATAGAGTCCCAATATTTCATACTCCTTGGCAAGCAATTGTGCGCTTGACCATAACTTGTCATTGGAGCTTACAATCTCAGGGGTACTGTCGGATGCATCTTCGAACAAATTTTGCTGCCCGAGCCTTGCATCTTCTACACGTTGCTGAGCAAGCCGAAATATATGATCAAGCTGGTTGAGCAATTCACCGCGGTTCGGGTCTATCTGATCAAATGCACCCGCGCAAATTAATGCTTCACAAGCCGTCCGAGTGACAACCTGAGAATCATTTCTCAGGCAAAAATCCATCAAATCTGTGAAATCACCACCCGCGTGCTGATTTTCTTTCATCGTATCAACGACAGATTTTCCAATGCGTTTCAATGCACCGAGTCCATACAGAATCTGGCGCTCATTTAGAGCACTGAAATTGTAGACACTGCGATTGATATCAGGCGGTAGTATCTCGATGCCTTGGGCCCTGGCGTCAGCACAGAGTTTGACAATTGTTTTGATATCCATGTCAACACTCATAAACGCGGCCAGAAAATCGGTGCGAAAGTGAGTTTTGAGATAGGCCGTGCGATAGGCCAGCATAGCGTATGCAACCGAGTGTGACTTGTTGAATCCATAGCCACCGAAGCTTTCGATCAAATCGTACACCCGACCGGCGAGTTTTTCCTGGTAGCCGTTCTCCAGTGCTCCGCTTACGAATCGCTTGCGTTGTTCCTGCATTTCCTGCTTGAGTTTCTTGCCCATTGCCTTACGGAGCGTATCCGCTTCCGCCAGTGTATAACCGGACATCAACTGAGCGATCTTCATGACTTGTTCCTGATAAAGGATTACGCCATTGGACTGATCCAGCACCTCTTTGAGATCTGGATGCGGCACATCGTACTCTTCCTGGTTTTGGTTTTCGATGTACATCTTATCCATTTTGTTTTGCAGCGGTCCAGGTCTGAAAAGTGCCAGGAGTGCTACCAGGTCGCTAAACTTATCCGGTTGAATCGCGTGGATCAATCGCTGCATACCACCTGATTCCAGTTGGAATATGCCAGCGGTACGACCACTGGAGATGTAACGGTAAGTCGCCTCATCATCAGCAGGAATCGTATCTTCGGTTAACTGTTGGTCGCTTGCTCCTCGTGCATTCACAGTACGCAGCGTCAAAGCAATGATGGTGAGTGTTTTGAGTCCGAGAAAATCGAACTTTACCAGACCAATGTCTTCGAGATCATCCTTGTCAAAGTGAGTTGTATCCCGGCTGCTTTCCGTATCTGCCATCAAAGGCGAAAAATCAGTAATTTGGGTAGGAGCGATCACCAGACCGGCTGGGTGTTTGCTGACATTCAATACCATCCCTTCAAGCACCATTGAATAGTCGATCAACTCTTTGATTCGTTCTTCGCTTTCATAGCGCTTGCGTAAATCCGAACTTTTCTCAAGTGCTGTCTTCAGGGTGATATTCAATTCTTCTGGAATGAGCTTCGCCACCTGGTCATAAAACAGGTAATCAGGCCGAATCGCTCGCCCGACACTTTTGACTGCGGCACGTGCAGCCATGGTCTGGTAGGTAATAATCTGGCCGACTTGGTCTTTTCCATATTGTTCCGTGACGTGTTCGATAACGCGGTCGCGCTCCCATACACAAAAGTCAATATCAAAGTCAGGCGGAGAAATTCGATCCGGTGTGAGAAAGCGTTCAAAAATCAAATCATGTTTGATGGGATCAACAGCAGTGATATCGAGACAATAAGCGACCAATGATCCAGCGCCTGAACCGCGGCCTGGTCCAACGGAAATGTCTTGGGACTTGGCCCACCGAATAATGTCTGAAACAATTAAAAAATATCCGGCAAAATTGGTTGTCGAGATAATCGACAGTTCGTGTTCTAGACGATCACGGTAGCGCTTATCGTCGGTTCGACCGAGGCGGTTTTTGAGACCATCAAAACTGGCTTCTCTAAGATGCGCATTGATATCGAATTCTTGTGCATCGACCTGATAGGCCGGCATGTGTGTGGTTCGATTCAAGTCAAGCTGAAGATTGCAGCGCTTGGCGATTTCGATCGTATTTTCGACAGCCGCCGGGATGTCGGAAAACTTCTCTGCCATTTCGTCAGCTGAACAAAAAAACTGTTCCGCGGTATAGGAATCCGTTCGAACATGATTGATACCACCGGTTTGCAAATCATGAATCTTGACTTTTAATTCGTGATACTCGAACTCCTCGCGGTGCATAAAACGTGGCTGATGGGTCGCAACTACGGGTGTTCGAGTATGGTCTGCAAAATCCAACACTACATCGTTATAGGACTCTTCTGATGGTTCGTTGAACTTTGAAATTTCAAGATAAAAGCGTTGTGGAAAAATTGATCGATATTCCTGTAGAACCTGATTTGCCAAATCCTGGCGATTATTAAGAAGCGCCAATCCAATGTCGCCTCGCAGTCCGGCAGAAAGAGCAATAATTCCGCGACAGTTCTGTTCGGTTAGCCACGCCCGCTTAATACAGATTGAACCGTCATCCTTGACGCGCTGATGAGCTTTAGTGAGAAGCCTGCTTAGGGCTTGAAAACCTGCTAAATTCTGACAAATCAAAACCAGCAATGCGGAAGATTCTGGTTTCGCAGCACTCTCCATGGAAACCTCCGCACCAATAATCGGTTTGACACCAGCCTTACGGCAGGCTTTATAGGCTTTGATCGCACTGAATACATTGTTGCGTTCGGTAATGCCAATCGCAGGCATGTTAAATTCGACCGCGCGTGCGGCCATCTTTTCAATACTGATAATGCTATCAGACAGCGAATACTCGGTGTGGACGCGTAAATGAACAAAACTCATGGCTGTTCATTCAATTCGATGTGAGCCTGGGCCAGATTACGTACTGGAGCAAATGTCTTACGGTGAATCTGAGTCGCACCAAATTCAGATAATGCTTGCAGGTGGAATTTGGTGCCATATCCTGCATGTCTGTCAAAACCGAATTCCGGAAAGGTCGTTGAATACCGTCTCATTGTCTCGTCCCTGGAAACTTTGGCAACAATGGATGCAGCTGAAATAACTGGTTCTAATAGATCGCCTTTCACAATTGCCTGTCCTGGGCAATCGATTTTTGGCATAATATTGCCATCAACCAGCACCCGGTCTGGGCGAATAGATAATCCTTCAATTGCGCGTTTCATAGCCAGCAGCGTTGCTTGAAGTATATTGATTTCATCTATTTCCTCGGCAGTCGCGATACCGACCGCCCAACAAAGACAGGTTTGCTTTATTGTATTGTTCATGGTTTCGCGAACCGATGCGCTCAAACGCTTTGAGTCCGTCAACCCCGAAATGGTGGGTTTAACGTCGAATATAACGGCTGCGGACACCACCGGACCAGCCAACGCACCGCGCCCTGCTTCATCCACTCCAGCTATTCGTAATTCACTCACTGTTTGGCTACTTGTAATATTGCCTGCACCGCCAGTCCATTGGTATCACACCTAAGTTGCTCTGCAATTGATTCAAAGCGTTCAAGCACGTGATTCCGGTAGTCAGTATCGCGAAGGAATTTCAATGCTTCCTGAGTGATATTCTGGACAGTACACTGAGTTTGCATGAACTCAGGAATAACCGGCCCACCGGAAAAATGGTTCAGCATGGAATAGTACTTTGTCTTTGACAAGACTCTCACCATCAAATAGGTCAGCTGAGACACTCGATAGGAAACGACTACGGGTCGTCCCGACAGCGCCGCCTCGAGTGCGGCTGTGCCAGATGCCGCAATAACCAAGTCGGAGGCGTGAATCACACCCAGCGAATCGTGCATCACAATTCGAACTGGAATTTTTGGATTGATTTTTGCGAGGGCCTGTTCGAACAGTTCGCGTGTCTGTGAATTGGTAAATGGTGCAATGAATTGAATACCAGGCTCCGCTTCAATCAGTTTAACTGCAGTTTCCACAAAAATGGCTGCCAGACGTTTTACTTCGTTGATACGGCTGCCGGGTAGCAGCGCGACGATCTTTGCCGCGTCACTCAGCCCATAAGCGGCACGTCCTGGAGGTGTGTCGCGCTTGGCAATTGCTTCGGCAAGGGGATGTCCAACATAGGTAAATGGAATCTCAGCTTGCTTAAACAAACGACTTTCAAAAGGATAAATCGTCAGCAAATGTACAACCGCCCGTTTGAGTTTGTGAATCCGATATCCGCGCCAGGCCCAAACGGTTGGTGCGACGAATTGAATGGTCGGTATTCCGACATTGCGCAGCCGCGCCTCGATGGACAAATTGAAATCGGGTGCATCAATGCCGATAAACACATCGGGTGGCTCTTGGAGTAATAAAGCTGTGAACTTTTTTCGGATGGCCAAGATTTTCCGCAAGCGTTGCACCAATCCTTCAATCCCCAGACTGCTGATATCTTCGATGTGATAGTGCGCCTTGGCGCCTTCATGAATCATGGCAGGCCCACAGATTCCGGAAACCTGGATGTCGATATTCTGATCCTTCATGGCGCGCATCAAATTCGCACCAAGATTATCACCCGAGGCTTCTGCGACGACCATTGCAATGCGCATAAGGTATTACCTGAATATTGAAACCAATATTTCGAATTTCAAATTGTGCTGGAGATTTGGACTATTTGGTCAAAATTGAAAACAGAACCATGCACTACGATCGAACTACACCGCGCTTACTGCTTTGCAGGAAGATGATCAAGTGTTGGACACTCGGATTTTGTAGAGTATCTTCATCCAACTTGGTCAGCGTTTCCTCCAGAGTCAGATGCTGGAAGAAATACAGTTCAAAAACTCGTTTGAGTGCGGAAATGGCTGTTGAATCAAATCCGCGGCGGCGAATCCCGCGAACATTTACCGACTTAATTTGCGCCGGATTGCCATTCACCATCATGTAAGGTGGCACGTCCTGACGCAGCACCGTGTTGATCCCCGTCATACAGTGCATACCGAGTCGGCAATTCTGATGCACAAGTGTGAAGCCGCCGGTGAACGAATAGTCGCCTACGGATACATGCCCGGCAAGGTGAGTCCCATTGGCAAAGACACAATGATCCCCGACCTGGCAGTCATGGGCGACATGTGAATAGGCCATAATCACGTTATCATCACCGATTCGAGTTACTGCGCCAGGCTCAGTACCACGGTTCAAAGTAACCATTTCTCGAATGCTGTTGCGATTGCCGATTTCCAGACGCGTCGGTTCATCGCGATAGTGAATGGATTGTGGCTCACCACCGAGCACCGCGAATTCGTGGATTCGATTGCCATCTCCAAGGGTGGTGTGACTACGGACCACGGCATGATTTCCGAGCCAGCAATCGTCGCCGATTACTACATCGGCTTCAACAATGGCATAGGGATCGATCCGAATGTTCTTGCCAAGTTTCGCGCACGGCGATACGACCGCGTTGGCATCAATCATTTACAGATCCTGAAAAGTAAACAGTAAGTCAGCAGTACAAACCACCTGGTCCGCCACTTTGGCAGTGGCTGCGGTTTTCCACAAGCGACTGACTTTGCGTACGGTTCGGGTTTCAATGACGATCAGATTGCCCGGCAGAACCGGGCGTTTGAAGCGCGCTTTGTCGACACCAGCAAACAGGTACAGGCGTTTCTCATCGGCTTTGGCACCGAGTCCGAGGCTTGCCATAATCGCTGAAGCCTGGACCATAGCTTCCAGAATGAGTACACCCGGAAAAATCGGGTGACTGGGAAAGTGTCCTGGAAATACCGGTTCATTAACGGTAACCGCTTTGGTAGCAAGCAGCCAGTCGTCGGCGTAATCCAGCACCTGATCAACCATCAGCATGGGATAGCGATGGGGTAAGATTTCCCGTATTTCAGTGATTGAAAGTGAAGGCATGATTTATCTCTAATGAGTTATTCAACTTTTAGCCAGTTTACTTCTTGTGATTCAACCTATTCAGGCTGGCCAGTGTTCGATTCCATTGCGATACTTCCCGGGCAGGAACGGCCGAAGAGTATGTCCCCGCAGTCGCAATTGACTTTGAAACCAAACTGGTACCGAGGATCGTAACGTCATCTGCAACAGACACATTGTCTTTTATGGCGACCTGTCCGCCAATGATGCACCGTTTACCGATGGTTGCACTGCCACCGATGCCCACATTGGCCACAATCAAAGTGTGCTCTCCGATTTCAACATTGTGCCCAATGTGACAATTGTTATCGATGCGCACTCCATCGTGGAGACGCGTTGCACCGATTGAGCCCCGATCAATCGATGTACAGGCGCCGACATCGACATCATCGCCAATGATCAGGGAGCCAATATTTCGAACTGGAATCCAGCGCGCGTCGTCCCACTCAAAACTGAATCCCGGCGCGCCCAGTACAACTGCAGCAGAAAAGCGGCAGTCTGTGCCAATTTCGGTACCGCGATAGATAGTAGCATTTAAACCGATGCGCGTACCTTGTCCAATTATGACATCGTCCTCTATAACCGTACCAGCCCCAATTTCAACAGATTCCTGAATTGTAACCCGCTCGCCTATGGTAGCGTTAGGACCGATTGAAACAGACGGTGCAATGTGGCATTGCTCACCCACCACGACACTTGGGTGGATACCTGGTTTAGTGGTGCAAGGTGGGTGCAGTAGATCAATGATTTTCGAAAACGCCAATCTGGGTTGTTCGGTGATGATGCAATCACCTTCGTAATGGTCTTGATGATTCGCGCGCAGAATAACGATGCCAGCCTGGGTTTGTTGCAAGTGTTGAAATTCAGTGGACGATGAACAGTGGGCGATTGCATCTGGTGTTGCATCAGACAGCTTGGCAATTCGGTTAATGGATTTTTTGTGGTTGCCCTTTACACTGCCTCCAACGTGCTCAGCCAGTTCGGCGAGTGTCCATTTTCGAGTCGCTGAACCCGCAGAGGTCACTGGTTTGAAAGCGCTTCCAATCGCTCCAGAATCGCGCTTGTGATATCGATGCGTGGGCTGGCCCAGACGACCGGACTTTGCACGATTAGGTCAAAGCCTTCTTCCCTGGCCATTTGCAGGATGACGCCACTGATCAAGTTTTGCAGCTCTTCGAGTCGCTGATTTCGATCAAAGTTGTAATCTTCGTTCAGGTCTGCTGTCGCGCGTTCCAGTTCTCGACTCAAGGCACGAGCTTCCGCTCGCAGGGATGCAACATCAGAATCAGACAAATTGCCGCCCTCCGGGTCAACAAGCTGGTTCTCAATTTCCCGCAGTTGAGTTTGCATCTCATGCAGCTCTGCTTCACGCGCCGAATACTTTTGCGTAAGATCTTCCAATGCGATTTGCCCTTGCGGGGCATTGGAAACAACCTCGGTGGCATTGACGTAGCCGATTTTTAACGGGCGTTCGGCATCGCTTTGCGCGAAGGCGAACGTTGACGAAATGAGAAAGGCAACGAGCGATGTCGTGCCAAACAGGATTTGTGCTAATGTTAATTTCTTCACTGCAGTTTATTCGAAAAATGTACCCAAGGTGATTTGGAAGCTGTCGGTTTCATCGCCATCTTTCTTCTTGAGCGGGACGGCGTAGTGAACGCCAAACGGACCGATTGGCGAGAGCCATTCAAAGCCGATGCCAAAGGAACTTCTCATGTTGCTGAAACTGACGTCTTCGCGAGTGCCCAGTTCCTTACTGGCTGTCGCATAAATGCCTTTGGCCTGTAAAAAGGTATACCCGTGATCAACGAAAAATGAAATACGCTTATCATCGGTATCGTCGGCACCAAAAAATGGGAAGAACAGCTCGGCACGGTTGACCATGCGTAAATTACCACCAAGAGATCGAGTCGAGTTACAGGGAAAGTACCAATTAGATGTACCTGAGTCAGGATAGCGTTTTGCCAGCAATTCCTCTGTATCTTTATCTATTCGTTCGTGCCCTCCCTCTCCGCGTGGGTCGCTATTTTGTTCGATTGTTGAAGGTAAATCTCCGCGGCACAGTTGCTTCGCACCCATCCGACCACTCGTGAAGCCACGCAATTCCGCACCGCCACTCATGTAGTAATTCCGATAGAACGGCAGATCATCACCGCCTGCATCAACCTGACTACTCAATCGTAGCGTCATTTTGTCCGTCATCGGAAAGTAGTGTGCGTAGCTCGCCCTTAACCCGAAATACTGTTCGTCCCCACCGGATGCGGTCAGTCCTAAATAAAGATCACTACCCTCAGTTGCAAAGAACGCTCGGTTTCTGGTGTCTTTACGATAACTGACAATCGCATTACCACTTCGAGCTTCGACCCCATTTACGCCAATGTACTCCGCAACGCGATAATCTGTAGTACGCCGGTAACTTTGGTCCAACTCAATCTCCTGCTGGGTTGCATTCAATGCTATCCCAACAACACCTTCTTCTGAAACCGGATACAAGTAGTCAACTCCGGCAGTTAGAAAATCCACTGTGTAAATCAGTGCAGTATCAGACTCGGACGTATCTCGTTTGCGGAATCCGAAGTTAAATCCTCGTGCTACTCCATCTACCGTGTAGTAGGGGTTGGTGTAATCGATTTCGAGTGATTCTTCAATGTCTCCATAACTCGCACCCAATGAGACACGCTTGCCGGTTCCGAAAAGATTCGATTGTGACAGGCTGAAGTTAAATGATGCTTTTTCTGAATCACTGTATCCAACACCAAACAACAGCGATCCCGTCAAGCGTTCTACAACAGACACAACCAGATCAACCTGATCCTCAGTGCCCGGGACAGGCAGCAGCTCAACATCAACCTGGCTGAATATGCCCAGCCGGTTCAATCGATTACGAGATTGTTGAATTTCCTTCGAGGTGTAAAGCCCGCCTTCCAGAACTCGCATCTCGCGACGCAGTACTTCATCCGTTGTGCTGTAGTTGCCACGGAAAGTAATGGTACGGATATACGTCAGCTTCCCCGGTTTAACGACATAGTTGACATCAATCTTTCTTTCGTCATCATGAATCGTCGGCAGCGCATCAACCTGGGCCCGTCCATAACCCAAGTTGGCAAACGACTCCGTAATCGTATTTCGAGTATCGCTGACTTCTTCAAACGAATACAACTCTTCCTCTGGTTCTTCAACCAGTTCTTCCAATTCCTCCTGGGTCATCACTTCTTCGGAACTGGAGATTGACAACTCACCAAATTTGTACTGCTCACCCTCGGACATCGTAATGACAATCATGATGCCATCATGCGATTCGGACAGGAAGGTGCGCGAAGACGTCAGTGAGAATTCAATGAATCCCTGATTCAAGTAAAGGGAAGAAATAGTTTCAAGGTCAGCTCGCAACTGCTCGCGGTTATAGCGATTGTTTCGATTCAGAAACCCAAGCGTTTTCTTGGTGCTGAGTTTCATTGCCTTGAGAATCTCTTTGTCGGTAATTTGATTGTTCCCGACCAGTTGGATCTCCTTGACCAGTGCGATTTTGCCTTCACCAATGGTGAAGTTCAACTCGACTCGATTTCGATCAAGCGGTGAAACAGAAGTGAAAATTTCTACGGAAAAATGGCCGACCTCAAAATAGGCACTTTTGAGTTCATCAGTGAAACTCTCGACCAACTCAGGGTTGTAGACATCACCAGCTGCTAAGCCTGCGACTCGCAGCGCATTTTCAATCACCTCATCTTTGAGTTTTCGATTGCCGTCAAAAGTCACTTCCGAAATTGTTGGTCGTTCGACAACCGAAACAATGAGGGTATCGCCATCACGATACAGTCGGACATCGTCAAAATATCCGGTGGCAAACAAAGCTTGGATCGAGTTTGCTGATACCGAATCGTTCATTTCATCCCCTACCCTGACAGGTAAGGCAACGAATACAGCACCCGGTGCTACTCTCTGTAATCCTTCAACCTGAATGTCGCCAATGATGAAAGTATCAATTGCTTTGACAGGAAATGCCAGGATGAGGAGTATCAGTAGAGTAAATTTTCGCATGTAAGATTCTCAGACAAAATGGCAACTAGAATATTCGCGCTAAGTCATTATAAAACGCAAAACCCATCAGACATATCAGCAGAAATAAACCGATCTGATTGGCCACAATCAACATTCGTTCAGTCGGCGGTGAGCCAGAGATTGCTTCGTAGGCATGGAACATCAAATGGCCACCATCCAACACCGGAATGGGCAGCAGATTTAAAATTCCCAAACTGACACTCAACAGTGCCAGAAAAGTAAGGTAAGTATTGATGCCGGCTTCAGCAGCTTTGCCGGCATGTTCAGCAATGGCAATCGGTCCGCCAATGGCGTCAGAAGACTGATTTCCGGCAATCATGTTGACGAGCATTTTTATGGTCAGCATAGTCGTCGACCACATGGTTTCGAATCCCCGCAGCAAAGAATCAATCAAACCGAACCGGACAGTTACCGTCACATTGGCTTCCTGCAGCTGTTTCTGAGCATTGACTGAAATTCCAATCTGTTTCACGGTAGTGCCATTTCTTTCAACAATTCGCGGTTGTAACGACACTTCGTTTAACCCGCCATCTCGGAGAAATCCTACGTTTAAAACGGATTCGTCTGATTGACTCACCAGTTTGACCAAATCGTTCCAGTTAGAAACGGGTGTATCGTTGATTGTAACGATCTCATCACCTGCCTGAAGTCCGGCTAATTCAGCTGGGAATCCGGCAACTAACTGATCAACGATGGGGCGAATGGTTGGGGTCTGGGGAAACATCCCCATCACACTTTCAATACTGTTCGATTGCAGGTCCACTGCTCCGAGTTCAGCAAAATCAACATCAACTGTACGGAATTGTTCGTTGTTCGAGACCCCGTAAGTGATAGTGTCTTTACTGACAATTTTGTCGAGTAAATAAAAGTGGTTTTGATCCCAGCTTTGATTGTCTTTGCCATCAACAGTGTGCAATTGATCGCCAACCATCAATCCTGACCGCTCCGCCAGACTTGCATCCACAACAGTACCAATGACCGGTCGAAGACCATCAGTACCCAGCATGAATATCAGTCCATACAATATGCCTGCCAGTAAAAAATTGGCCAGTGGTCCGGCAGCAACGATTGCCGATCGTTTATACAACGGTTGGCGATTGAAGGCATGCGGTAGCTGTGCTTCAGGAACCTTGTCCTGGCTCTCATCGAGCATCTTTACATAACCGCCAAGCGGAATGATCGAAATGACATATTCTGTCTGAGATTTTTTTGGCTTAATTTTCCACAATACGGGACCAAAGCCAACCGAGAACCGCAACACTGTGACACCCATTCGGCGAGCCACCCAAAAGTGTCCGTACTCGTGAAAGGTAATCAGTACGCCAATTGCGACGATAAAAAATAAGATGCTATTTAGAATTTCAGGCATTTACAATCAGAATCAATTTGTGATACAGCCAGCATTGCATATAGAGTAAGTCGTTAATCACACATCAAGTTTGATGTGAATTCACCAGGAATTTCGAACCTATAAATAAAGATTAATCAGACTCATCAGACGGTTCTTTAATTTTATATTCGAAACTCCAATAATCTTTGTAATTTGCACCTGTTTCTGTTTGTTTCAAAAACGCGTCTTAAAGGCGGTTGAGCGAGTCGACTTTTTGATTTGCTGTAGTTCTAGCAAGTTGATCGAATTCAATAACCTGCTGGATTGATTCGCTAGGCTCATCTCCGAGTGCATCCACGCAATGTGCAACCACGGTATAGATATCTGTAAATCGAATCACTGATTTCAAAAAAGCATCCACCGCGACTTCATTGGCTGCATTCATGACTGTTGGTGCAGTGCCCTCAGATTGCGCCACTTCGCGGGCGAGCTTAAGACAGGGAAAGCGCGTAAAGTCCGGTGGTTCAAAACTCATCGCCGGCAAATTGAACACGTCCAGTCGGTCAGCCACACTTTGCACTCGTTCAGGCCAGAAAAGACCATAGGTCAGTGGCACCCGCATATCAGGTGTTGCCATTTGTGCGAGTACAGAACCATCCAGATATTCCACCATCGAATGGACGACACCTTGTGGATGGATGACCACATCGATCTGACTTGCAGGCGTGTCGAAAAGCCAACGGGCTTCGATGATCTCAAGCCCCTTGTTCATCATTGTTGCGGAATCGACTGAAATTTTAGGACCCATGTTCCAAATGGGGTGTGCGATCGCTTGTGCGGGTGTGATATCCCGCAGCAGATCGATATCGATTGTCCTGAAAGGACCACCCGACCCGGTTAACAAAATTCGTCTAAGACCATTGATTGGAAAAAAACACTCATATTTTCCATCAGACATCGAGGTACAGCATTGAAATATGGCGTTGTGTTCACTGTCAACGGGTACGATTGTCGCACCATGTTGACGCACTTTCTCGCGCAACATTGATCCCAACATGACAACTGGTTCCTTGTTGGTGATCAACACCGTACTGCCCGCTTCGATTGCACGCAGTGTTGACTGCAGACCAGCGGAACCGACAATTGAGGTTACCACAACGTCAACATCGAAAATGGGGTCTAATTCCGGTTGGTTGCGATTAACCAGTATTTCAGCAGACGATTCAGTTCCATTAAGTCTTTGCTGAAGTTTTTCTGCTTCTTCATCGTTTCCAACCACAACATAGGATGGTTTGAATTCAGTGCAAAGCTGCGCCAGAGTGTCACTGCCGCGCATGGCAGTTAATGCGCATACTTCCAGTTCGGTCGCATGTTTGCGTACGACGTCAAGCGTTTGCTGCCCAATACTGCCAGTTGCACCAAGGATAGTGAGAGATCTCATGAGCAATCAGACCTAATTATTCTGTCAGCAATAGTTTTATACAGATTGCATACACTGGTGCGACTGCCAGTGTACTGTCGAATCGATCAAGAAAACCACCATGTCCCGGCAGTAGTGTTCCACTATCTTTCACCCCATAGATTCTTTTCTGAAGGCTTATAAATAAATCCCCGATTACGGAAAACAGCGCACACACCAAACAGATGGCCGCAAAGATCAGCATCTTTGAGTAGTCTTGGGGCCACGCCAACACACCTGCGGCTAAGGCTACCAACCACACTGCAAGTAAGGCACCAATTAACCCTTCTCGCGTCTTACCCGGGCTGATACGAGGAGCAAGTTTGGTCTTGCCAAAACGACGACCTGCAAAATAGGCGACCGAATCACTGACGCCTACCAACAAGAACATGCCCACCAGCCAATATCTACCATCTTGCTGGGATGCCATTAATTCCGAAATCGAAAAAACCGCAAGTGGAATCACCGCGACGGCAGTCACCAGTGATATCCAGACATTGTCACTTCGGTCCTTGGTTCCAGCCAGCTTGGTTGCGAGTACCAGCCACACAACCACTCCAACAAGGTTATAAAGTATGGCGTACTCACTGTAGTACCACAAAAATGCACCGACTGTTGTGATTACTACAGGAAACACAACAGGTCCAAGTGTGCCAAATGCTTTGGACATTTTGGCCCATTCGATCGCACACAAAGCGCCGATTGCGAGTATCACGAAAAAGAAAGCAAGTGGTGGAAGCACAAATAGTGTTGTGAAGAGGACCAGGACAATGATGAACCCGGTGATGATGCGTTGCCTAAGCATCGAGATTCTGGAGGGTTTGCCGTTGAGCAGCGAAGGTTACGAGTCCTGTACGTACACTTATATTACGGAGAACAATTCTCTGCCCAATTCGGTTACAAACTGTTGATCCTGAACACTCCAGTTGATGAGTTCAATATCAGGAAAGTCAAAACTGAAATCAAATAGATGGTCGGTAAAAACTGCGACAAGCAGCAACAGCAGTGCGGGCAGCAGTCCAAATGTCGCCAGCAAGGTTACCACACCAATCAGGACAGCACCCATCACTAACACCACCACCAACAAACTCACGGAAGCTATAACGCCAATCCATGCAGGGATAACCATTGCCACGGCGATCACAACCACGCCGCCGATTAACCATTTGAAGACTGTTTCAAGACTCGGCATCAAATACCTCAAGCTTAGTCCCATCTTTTTCAGCACCACCGAAACGCCGTTCCCGGCGAGCGTAGGAACGAAGCGCAATATCAAACTCTTCGGTTCCAAAATCCGGCCAATACGTATCAGTGAAATACAACTCCGTATAGGCAAGTTGCCAAAGTAGGAAATTGCTGACCCGCTGTTCGCCACCGGTTCGAATGAATAGGTCTGGATTTGGTAGGTCAGCAGTACTCAAGTGCATCGATATTGTCTCTGGCGACACATCATCAAGCTGTAGGTGACCATGCTGGACGTCAATCAGAATTTTTCTGAATGCCTGGGTGAGGTCCCACTGACCACCATAGTTGAGTGCGATAGTCAAGTGGAGTTTGGTATTGTGTTGGGTTAACTCACAGGCGCGATCAATCTTGTTTTGAATACTTGCAGCCAATGCCGCGATATCACCGATAAACTGCAGACGTACCCCATTGTTATGCAACGCGTTGACCTCTCGGTCCAGAGCCCGGTCCAGCAGTCGCATGAGCCAGGAAACTTCCTGCTTTGGCCGCCGCCAATTCTCACTGCTGAAAGCAAAGAGCGTCAGGTGGGTGATATTCCGTCGAATGCAGTTTTCGACCATTGTACGGACATTTTCAACCCCGCGCCGGTGTCCTTCAAGTCGACTGAATCCCTGTGCCTGCGCCCATCTGCCATTACCATCCATTACAACAGCAATGTGAACCGGTAAATCGTTATTAGGCAATGATCTGTCGATAACTGTGTTCAAGGATTTGTCTCTGTGTTGATGCTAAAAAGCGCATCAAACTGTCATAATTTCCTTTTCTTTCTCGTCGACAATTTCGTCCACTGTTGCTGTAAAACGATCCGTAAGGGTTTGCACCTGATTCTGCCCCAACCTATCATCGTCTTCGGTAATTTCTTTTTCTTTCAACCATTCTTTCAAATCACTGTTGCAGGTTCGGCGAATGTTGCGGATGGCAACTTTACAATTTTCACCTTCCGCGCGCGCGAGTTTGGTAATTTCTCTGCGACGATCTTCGGTCAAACTGGGGATCGGTACGCGAATGGTTTCGCTGGCACTCATTGGATTGAGTCCCAAGTCGGATTCCATAATGGCTTTTTCAATGACAGGAATCATTGATTTTTCCCATGGATTAATGCTGATGGTGCGTGAGTCGCTAACTGTGACGGTCGAGACCTGGTTTAGCGGTGCCGAGGTACCGTAATAATCAACACGAATGTGATCGAGAAGCGCGGTGCTGGCACGACCGGTACGCAACTTTGACAGCTCCAAACGTAAGTTCGCCAAAGATTTTTTCATCCGATCTTCGGCATCTGACACTAGTTCATCAAGCATCCTCGTTCCTCCAGAGCTAGAAGTGGACAAGTGTACCAACGTTTGCGCCCAATCCTGCCTTGACTATAGTTCCGGTTTGCGAGGCATTAAATACGCGTATCGGCATTTGATGCTCTCTACACAATGCAACTGAAGTTGCATCCATCACTGTCAGATTATCAGTCAGTACCTGGTCGAACGTCAGTGAATCATACAGCGTTGCATCTCGATTTTGCATCGGATCACTACTGTAGATTCCATCTACATCTGTTGCTTTTAGGAGTATATCTGCTTTGATTTCAATTGCGCGTAAACTTGCTGCGGTATCGGTCGTAAAGTGCGTGCTACCGGTACCGCCTGCAAAAATCACCACCGCCCCGCGGTTCAAATATTCAGAGAATGAAACCCCGTCAAAGTTTTGCACGATGGATGGCACCGCAACCGCGGATTGGACTATGGCTTCTGTACCCTTGCTTTGCAGAGTCTGTTCCAATGCGATGGCATTGGCGATGGTAAATAGCATTCCCATTTGGTGGGCGCGCAATGCTGCAATCGACAGTGCCTTGTTGCGGGCACCGCGGAAATAATTGCCGCCACCCACAACCACTGCAGTTTTGATGCCTGCTTGTGCTACTGACTGGAGTTCACCAGCAACTCTATCCAGTTCGGCAACATCTAACCCAACGCCATCTGCACCACCAAGCAACTCTCCGCTCAGTTTGTAAAGAACGGTACCGTAGGTCGATATGCCTGGGATTTCGTCAGTCAAAGCGATGTAATTATCGTTGTAATCAGTTGCCCAAGTCCATTAGGCTGAAACGCGAAACAGTTGCACCATTTTCCTTGAGTACCGCACCCGCTGTTTTTTCCTCATCGTCGTAGTATGGCTGATTGACCAGTGTGTTCTCCTTGGAAAACTTGTTTATTTTGCCATCTACGATTTTTTGGAGTACGAATTCCGGCTTACCTGTTTCCTGCGCTTGTGCCAAAAACATTTGTCGCTCACTGGAGATGATATCCTCAGGAATATTATCGACATCAACCCATTTGGGTTTCATCACAGCAACATGAACCGCGATATTGTCGGCAATCGCATCGGCATTGTCGCCGGTAATTTCGGTCAGAATGCCGAGTCGTTCGCGATGCACGTAACTACCGATCTTCCCCCCTGATGCAGCTTTGAATACGGTCATCCGCCGAATCGAGATATTTTCACTGATTTTGAGCAGCATTTCCTGGCGAGCCTGTTCAACGGTTTGGCCGGAACCATCGAATGGCAGCTGATTGAGCACGTCGAGATCTTCGCAGTCTTCGCCTATAGTAACTGCGATACCGGCCAGTGGCAGTGCGAATGCACGAAAAACCTCGCCACGTGACACAAAGTCAGTTTCTGAATTGATTTCAACCAGTGCTCCGCAGTCGCGTTCCGGCGAAACCTGACAGACGATTATCCCTTCGGTTGCTGCCCGGGTTGCTCGCGATTCTGCTTTCTCTGCGCCTTTTATCCGCAACAGTTCGATTGCTTTTTCCTGATCACCGTCACACTCGGCTAACACCTTTTTGCAATCCATGATGCCCGCACCGGTACGGTCGCGTAGCTGTTTGACCATGACTGCTGAAATTTCCAATTGATTTGTCCTCCGTAATGGAATTAGATTAACTGGCACTCACTTTGTAACTACTTTGAGATGACATCTCAAACTCAGAACTTATGAGTCAGAAATTAGTTTGTACTGCTGGCGTCGTCTACGACTCTTCAGTGTTGTCTTCAGTTGCTGATTCTGCAGCGACCGGTTCATCTGTGGATTCTGTAACCTCTGTTGCTGATTCGTCTTCGACGGATGCAACATCAGCGGCTTGTTCAGTAAGCTCAGCTTGAGATTCATCGGATGGTTCGGCAGCCTCCGCAGCAGGTTCATCTGCAGCGACTTCTTCTGTGTCTGCTGAGGCTACTTCAACTGTTTCAACAGTGTCTTGCGACTCTTCTGCTACATCGTCATCATCAGGTGCGACAGCAGCCTTGGCTGGTGTTACGCTGACATTGACTATTGCCTCTTCACCTGCTCCAAACTCTTCGTCCTGGAAAAAAGGATCATTTTGAATGGTCGCATAACCGTTAAGAATGGCATCGGCCGCATAGGTGCAGTAAAGTCGAATCGCACTGATCGAATCGTCATTACCCGGTATGACGTAATCTATTCCCTGCGGGTCACAATTCGTATCAACAATGGCGACAACAGGTATACCAAGTTTATTTGCCTCTTTGACAGCTATGTTTTCGTGTTTGACATCAATCACGAACAATGCTTCCGGCAGGCCTTTCATATCTCGAATGCCGGCGAGATTTCGGTTCAGACGAAAGTGTTCACGTTCGACATTCATGGCTTCTTTTTTCGACAGTTTACTGAATCCATCCGATTGAATGGTTTCTTCCAGCGCTTTGAGGCGATCAATCGATTGACGCACCGTCGCATAGTTCGTCAGCATGCCGCCCAGCCAGCGATGGTAAACATACGGTGAGTTGGCACGTTTGGCCTGCTCCTGAATGATTGCGCTGGCTTGAGATTTGGTGCCGACAAACATCACTGAGCCGCGTCGGCTTGCGATCGCACCCAGATAGTTCATGGCATCGTTGAACATCGCAAGCGTCTGTTCAAGATTAATGATGTGAATTTTGTTTCGATGCCCGTATATATAAGGGCTCATTTTGGGACACCAAAACCGAGTTTGATGCCCGAAGTGCACACCAACTTCCAACAGCTGGCGCATGGTTACGTCAGTCACAATGAATCTCCTTGTTCGGGTTAAACCACCACGGCACTGCTTACCGACCTAAAAGGCACCCTGACAGACAGTGAATATCCGTGTGAGAAATAAAGACGATAGTTTACTATGAATTTAAGTTGAATTCACGGGGTTTTGATTTGTGTCTGACAGGTTTTGCATGGATTATTCGGTTGGTTCAAACTGCGTTGATGCCAGACTTTGTGCCATGCCAGAAATTCAGCCGGGCGCAGGTTAAAACGCGCGATGTTTCCTTCATTGAGAGAGATCATCTCATATTCTGTACCTTCAACGAATCGCGCTCGATCAGCAGCAGATACCTTCGCTTCCGCTCGATTTTGTACCAGTGCGATTGCATCTTTCTTGTTCATTTCGGTACGTACCACTGTGGTGACCAAGTCGGTAACCAGCGACCGGTATCGCGTCCGAAATGGATCTGGCTTGCCCAAGAATTGAGGCACTGCTGAGTATCGCACACTGGAACGCGCATAAGCCCAGACGAATCAGTCGCGCAACTGATCGCCCCGATTTAGCTCGTATATGGCCAATAGACTGTCAATGTACATTTGCTTCGGTACGTCCACGAAAGTTAGCGGGCAAAGATTATCGCGAACTGGCGCAATGTTTGCTGCGAGGCGAGAGACTTGCTTGTTCATATCTTCCAATCTTTGGAGGTAGGCAAAGTGAATCAAGGCGAAAAACGCCTGTTCATAGGGGTCTGCGATCAAATTCACGATATCCAGAATATTCCGAAATATTCCTCAATGAGTTGAGGCACTTCCAAAGGGTGGTAGACCGTTCCCTCTATGCTTACCGGCATGCTTCGGAGACGCCCGCCCGCTTGGGGGTCAGCGAGCAGATTATCTGCGAGCAATGCGTGTAGATTGAGGATGGTATTTCGGTTGAACCCGATTTGGTCAGTCTGGTCGATGAGCAGTTCAATGGCTCTTTTGTGGTTTAGGATCATCTGCGCTTCCAGCACGTCCTTGCCTTCGGCACTCTCGCTTATCTTCAGAAGGCGCTCGGTTTCCAATAAGGAGTAGGTATTCCCTTCAAGACGACTGGAATTCCACGTAAGGTCGATTAACAGTCGGTTATACAACGTTCGAGTGTAAGCTCCTGCTGTTGTTTCACCATCGTACATGCGTCCAAGTTCATAGAGGCGTTGGCGTATTTCCGTCGGTAAGTAATAAGATTGATTGGGTATAAACTCCGTGATGAAATGGCTTTGGTAGCCCACTGGTTGTCAATTCTGCATCGGTGTACGAATCGCCTGCTTGAGTACCTTCGCTTCTGATGAAATCGGTACAATAACTCCAGGGTATGCTTGGACATTTTGGCTACCCGTACTCGTACCAGCTGCGATGGGCTTGTTGACTGGCACGCGATAGCGACGCCCTTTTGTTTGGCCTTCAGCGATTAACTGTGTCCGTTTTAACAACAACTCAAGACGATGGCACACGAAGTGGCCGCTTGGCAAGCGAAGCGAGACCGATTGGAAGTTAGGGTGGATTTCGCAATTCACAGCGGATGACGCACGTATTCAACTGAAACGGTCTCTATCCGAAGTTAGAACGGTGACAGGATACAAGTGGCGTTTCACACATAATCGCTAGCCCGAGACTAAGCTTCGCGAAGTCACCTCAAATTCGATCATCGCAATTACGTAAAAATTCAGATGCCAAGAAATAATTCGGCATAATAAATGTGAATTGACAAATTTGTAAGTCCGGTTGTGTTGTCAGTTTGCTACCGCCGGTTTGTAATTGTTATGAGGTTTATTATTACGCGGAGATGACTATGCTGTCAGTTTCGAATAGGGATGCCGTCCTATTCAATGCAGTTTTTATGACTGCTTCGAGACTTATCACAAATACGAACATGGGTTGATAGCTTAGATGGAAGAGAGATTGTTCCGCTGCCGTCAAACGATGAATTAACCGAGGTACAGTTATGGCAACAGGGACGTGACCAAATACTTCTTGAGACTTCACCGCGGAGAATAAACATAACAAAGCAATACCCTTGTTCAGTAGACAGAACGAAGTTTTGGAGTTCCAATTCTGGCCTTGTCAGGCTAGCTGAAACTATTGAAGGACTAACTCAACTTGAAGAAGGCTGGGATGGATATGGTGGACTGGCAGTCTTTGATAAAGTTGCTCATAGAGCACGCGCCTTCTTGGAAAAGATCTGGGTGTATATAAATATCCCGCCAGATATTGTCCCATCATCTGACGGAGGATTACAACTAGAATGGTTTGTAGAGGAATTTGAAACTGAGGTATTAATTTCGCCTAGTTCTCCGACTCTGGTTTACGTTGAATGTAATCGCTTCGATGAACCTAAAGAATTTACAATAAAACATGATGACATTTCAAAAATCGCTTCAATTTTTAAAGAGTTGCGTCAATAGATGTCCTGCTCAATATTGCGTATCTCACCTCGGGATGCTGACGGAGTGGTTGTCCCTCATGATCACAAAAAAATACTCGACAATAACGAACAAGTTTTGCTTCGTAGTTCTTTTTTCCAATTAGCTGGATATTTGCCGAAGCAGTTAATCGGAGTGAATGATGTCCGCTACCTAACAAGGAGGCAGCGAGCGCGTGGACTATTTTCTCGGAGTGTCAATTATCGTAATCAAACTTGGCTTGCACTAATCAATTACAACCAGAAATGTCAAACGTCAGCACCAAGACACCTGAAGAAATAACCAAAATGCGAGTCGCCGGGCGACTGGCTGCATCGGTTCTGAACATGATCGAAGAACACGTACAAGTTGGGATCTCAACTGACGAACTTAATTCGATCTGCCATAACTTTATCGTCAATGAACTTGATGCGATTCCGGCTCCCTTAAACTATCGGGGTTTTCCTAAGTCAATCTGTACTTCAATAAACAATGTTGTGTGTCATGGCATTCCAGGTTCACGTAAGTTGAAAAAAGGTGACATCATTAACATTGACATCACTGTCATCAAGGATGGTTTTCACGGTGATACCAGCCGCATGTTTTTTGCTGGAAAACCTTCAATTAAGGCAGCTAGACTGTGCCGTGTATCTTTTGAATCCATGATGGTGGGAATCGAAATGATCAAACCCGGAATTAAGTTGGGAGACCTTGGAAATGCCATACAAACCCATGCTGAGTCAAATGGATACTCTGTTGTGCGTGAATACTGTGGGCATGGAATCGGTCGAAAGTTTCACGAAGAACCACACATCCTGCATTATGGTAAGCCCGACACAGGCATGACATTGGTACCTGGCATGACATTTACTGTAGAGCCAATGCTGAATGTCGGTAAAAAGGCAACCCGTACACTTCCTGATCAATGGACAGTGGTCACCAAAGACGGGAGTCTTTCCGCCCAGTGGGAGCACACAATTCTGGTCACCGATGACGGGCACGAAATACTCACCATTTCTGATGTCTGATGAAGCAACTTGCGCAGGAATAATCTACGCCAGTCGACCATCTGACACACGGTAAGCATTCAATGGCCGCAACGCATTTAAGCCCTGCGCTTTGTACTACCAGTAACGTTGAGCTCTTTCGTCAACGAGTCATTGACGGAAATGAGCAACTTAAGTCATTATTCGAAGATGGCGTCGGCGCAGCACGGTTGGTTCACTTTCGTGTGAAAACCGTTGATTCCATTCTCCAGGATACCTGGAATCTCAATTTACCTCAACATCTGCAAAATCAAGAGATGGCTCTCGTAGCAGTTGGTGGTTACGGCAGGGAGGAACTTAATCCCTACTCCGATATTGACATTATGGTTTTGTTAAACGAACCAGCAAGAAATGACAATGCATCGGTTATTCAACAGTTTGTACGGTTTCTTTGGGATATTGGTTTCGAGGTCGGATTCAGTGTAAGGACGCTCAAGGAATGCGTTAAACAAGCTGGCGATGACATAACGGTGATGACCAATTTGCTGGAAGCACGTCGCTGTGCAGGCTCGGCAGAACTGTTCGCTGCGCTTGCACCAACGATGGTGAAAGCAAAGATTTGGCCAACTCGGAAGTTTTACCAGGCAAAGTTGCAGGAACAGGAGACCCGACACCACAAATTTGCTGACACGGCGTTCAACCTTGAGCCGAATATTAAGGAGGGACCTGGCGGCTTAAGGGATATTCACACGATCGCATGGATTGCGATGCGGCATTTTGGCAGTCGCGGGTTGCAGGACTTGGTCAAGCACGGGTTTTTGGTTGAAGATGAATACAAAGCACTGATTCGCGGTAGAAACTACTTGTGGAAAATGCGAAATGCACTGCACCTTGTCGCCGGACGACGCGAAGACCGATTGCTGTTTGCTCATCAGGTCCAGTTGGCCAAACACTTTAAACTCGATGATGATGATACGAATAGAGCTGTTGAAAAATTGATGAAGCCCTATTTTCGAACAGTCAAGGAACTCAAACACATCACAACAATTCTGCAACAACACTTTGACGAAACGATCCTTGCGCCAAGACGACAAAAAATCACAGTCATCAACAACCGATTCAAATTGGTGGATGGTTATCTGGATTTTGTTGCAGTTCACAAAATCGACCAATCACCGGAAGTTTTGATCGAAGCTTGCGCGCTGTACCAAAGTAATCCGAAGATTCGCGGCGTAAGAGCCAGTACGCTTAGAGTCATGCGCGCCAAGCGTCGCATCATTGATCGGCAATTGCGACTCACACCTAAGGTTCAATCGCAACTGCTTGGCATCTTTAAAAACCCGCAGCGATTGACCGATACCCTCAAACTGATGGACGATACCGGCTTGCTGGGTCGATTGGTGCCACAATTCAGGCAAATTACTGGCCAGCTGCAATACGATCTATTTCACGTATATACCGTTGATGCTCATTTGCTCAATGTGATTTGGCATTTACACCAGTTAACGTTGCCTCAGACTGCAAAGGAACTGCCGGCAGCCTGGGAGGCAATGAAACGGCTGATTAAACCCGAACGCTTATTTCTCGCCGGACTGTTCCACGATATTACCAAGGGGCAAGGTGGCGATCATTCTGAACTGGGTGAAGTACAAAGCTATCGCTTTTGCAAAAATGCTGCCATGAGTGATTATGATGCTCATTTCGTAGCCTGGCTGGTTCGCCACCACCTCGCCATGAGTTTTACCAGTCAACGGGAAGATCTAAATGACCCACAGGTTATTTCTCGATTCGCAGTCAAAGTCGGCAACCAGGAACGTCTTGATAGTCTATATCTTTTGACAATCGCTGATATGCGAGGCACCGGCCCAAATGTTTGGAACGACTGGAAGGGCAAGATGCTTGAGCATTTGTTTCTGGCAACCACCCGTGCGTTGCTAACTGACACATTACCGCACGACAAGATTGTACCGAGAATTGAAGAAGTGCAGTTTGATTCACTTGCGTTGCTGCGCAACTCACCGAAGCTTGTTGACCCAGCAAAAAAGATATGGCGTCTGCTAAGTGATGACTATTTTCTTAGCTATGATGCAAATACCATTTCATGGCACGTCGAACAATTGGCGCAATCGAGTGCTATTAATATCCCGCTGGTGGCCTTTCGCATGCACCCTTCCATTGATGTTATTCAAGTGTTTGTGTTCGCAGCCAACTCTGAAGAGTTATTTGCAATCATTGCAGGCGCTTTGGACAGGCAACACTTTAATGTTGTAGAAGCTCGAACCCACGCCTTGCCAAATGGATTGACGGCCTACACATTTGTTGTATTGATGCTGGACTATCAGGAAGGTCACTCAGACCGATACCTGAAAGATTGTGAACACGAAGTGTACCAGTCGATCATCGAACGAAAAATTGAACACAATCCGCGTTCAGTTGCGCCGCACCGTGTTGCACGACATCTGGAAATACCCACCCGTACTGAATTCACCCACTCGCCCGGTCATGACTATACAATGATGGAAATCTCGGCCCAGGATCGGCCTGGATTGCTGTATCTCGTGGTGCGCGCACTGTTGAAGCACAGGATAAAATTGCTGTCCGCAAAAATTACCACCAGTGGCATACGTGTCAAAGACGTGTTTTTTATCGTCGATCGGGATGGAAATTACTTAGCCAATGAATCCATTCAGCAAGCTTTGATGAATGATATCACGCGAGCGCTTGATGGTTGATTGGTGCTGAATAAACTTCTAACTTTTGAATAAAGGAATATATATGAGCGACTACGAATCCACTATCAATTCGGCATTTGAATCTCGATCGTCGATCGGTCCTGATAACTGTGCAAATGAAGTTCAAGAAGCGGTTAATGAAACCATAACTGCGTTGAACGATGGGAGAGTTCGAGTTGCTGAAAAAACCGGCGACCGCTGGGTTGTTAATGAATGGGTAAAGAAAGCGGTTCTCTTATCGTTTCGAATCAATGAAAATGCCATCATTCAGGATGGCGGCGCGATTTACTTCGACAAAGTGGATCGAAAGTTTACAGGCTTTACTCAACAGCAGTTTGTCGATGCTGGTTACCGGGTCGTACCCCCGGCAACTGTACGCAATGGTGCGTACATAGGACGCAATGTTGTTTTGATGCCAAGTTACGTTAACATTGGCGCATATGTCGATGATGGGACAATGGTTGATACTTGGGCGACTGTAGGATCCTGTGCACAGATTGGAAAGAATGTTCACCTGTCAGGAGGTGCTGGTATCGGTGGTGTTCTGGAGCCGCTGCAGGCAACGCCAACCATCATCGAAGACGACTGTTTTATTGGTGCACGCAGCGAAATCGTTGAGGGCGTAATCGTGGGTCAAGGTTCTGTTATCTCGATGGGAGTTTACATCGGACAAAGTACCAAAATCTATAACAGACAGACTGGCGAAACGACTTATGGATTCGTACCGCCTGGATCAGTCGTTGTCTCTGGAACCCTACCCTCCTCGGACGGAAAATGTAATTTGTACTGCGCGGTCATTGTCAAGCAGGTTGACGAAAAGACGCGCAGTAAAACATCCCTAAACGAATTACTGCGCTTTGATTAAACTGATTCTGTTTCAACCAAACAGACCGTTTGCGGATTAAGACTGGTGAATATTTCGTAAGGTAATGTGCTGGCTGCTGATGCAACCTCTTCAACTGGAAGACCATCTCCGAATAATTTGACCGGCGATCCGACTTTGGCATCTGGAACGGTGCTGAGATCAATCGCAAACGAATCCATGGAAATTCGTCCAATCAGTTTTGCAGGGCGATTGTTCACCAAAACACGAGAATTGCCGGAAGCTTTTCTGTGATAACCGTCACCATAACCAGTCGCTACAATCCCAATTTTTGTTGTCTGTGAACTTTTCCATTTCAATCCATACCCCACTCCTTCTCCGGGTTTCAGTGTTTTCATCGCAAGCACAATCGAATACAGGTTCATTACGGGTTGCAAGCCCAGTTCCTCTGCAGAAGTGTCCGCAAAAGGTGAGGCTCCATACAACATGACTCCAGGGCGAACCCATCCCACTCGGCTGCGCGGCCAGCGTAACAAGCCAGCTGAATTGGCAAGGCTAACATCCCCCCTCCAGTTCGAAGTACGTTGTTGGAATCGATCGATTTGTGCGTTGGTAAATTCAGAGTCTAACTGATCGGCGCAAGCGAAATGTGTCATCAATCCAGCGATCTGCAGTGATGATGTATGTTCGATTAACGCGATTGTTTCTTGACAATGCTGAATTGGAAAACCCAGTCGATTCATCCCGGTATCAAACTTAATCCAAACCTTGATTGGACTGTGTGGTCTGCTGTTCAGGATCTGCAGCTGCTCTCGACAGTAAATTACGGGTTCCAGTGAGTACGCTAAAACCGGTTTGAGATGATCGGGTGAAAAAACACCCGATAACACACAGATGGGTTTACTGGTTGGCACCTCTCTGAGTGCAATGCCTTCCTCAACGCTGGCTACTGCAAATCCTTCGACGTGTGGATCCAGTGCTTGCGCTACCCTAGCTAGACCGTGCCCATAGGCATCCTTTTTAACGACTGCCATCACGCGTGTTAACGGCGCGTGTTGACGGACTATTGACAGATTGTGCTGGAGGGAAGTAAGGTTGACTGTGCCATAAATCCGCTTCATGAATGAGCAAGTTTAACAACAATAGTCAGGTTGGAATGGATTCGACTTAGATGTCATATTCTGCTTGTGCCGGATTTTCAAACCGGGTACACTCTTTCATAAACATCAACTTTATCGTACCGGTATCACCATTTCTATGTTTGGCGACAATGATCTCAGCCTGCCCCTGGTCTTTGGAATTCTGATCGTAAACCTCGTCGCGGTATATGAATAAAATGAGGTCTGCATCCTGTTCGATTGCGCCAGAGTCGCGTAAATCTGCCATTTTGGGACGGGTACGGGTTTCTGCTGCTCGACTCAGCTGGGACAGGGCAATAACGGGTATGTCTAACTCTTTGGCCAGAAACTTCAATTCACGTGTGATATTGGCGACCTCGGTCACTCGATTGTTGTCCTTGCTTTCCATCTGCAGCAGTTGTAAATAATCCACTATAACCAAATCCAGCCCGCCGGTTTCTCGTGCCATGCGCCGCGACCTTGAGGATATCTCCAGTGGTGATACGCCGGAAGTGTCATCTATATAAATTTCGGCTTCGTTCAACATATCGTACGCTGCACCCAGTCGCCGCCAATTGACATCGGCTTGATCACCACTACCAAACTGCCCTTCCCTGATTCTCTTTGAGTCAATACTGCTCAATGAAGAAAGAGAGCGCAGCGCAAGAGCTACGGATGACATCTCCAGACTAAAAATTGCGACTCGCAATTTTCCATGGAGTGCAGCATGTTCGGCGATATTCAGGGCTAACGCCGTCTTACCCATACTCGGACGTCCTGCGATGATGATCAGGTCAGATGGTTGAAACCCCGATGTCATACGATCCAGATCGGTGAACCCCGATGCAATACCAGTGACATCTTTATTGGAAGGATTATTAAAGAGGTGCTCAATTTTGTTAAACGCTTCGCCGGCGGCCTGCTTGACATGCAAGAGTCCCTTGTTCGTCTTGCCATCCTTGTCAATTTCATAAATGAGGTGCTGAGATTTACTCAATACCTCAGTTGCAGGTGACTCACCCGCATTGTAGACAAAATGCTGGATTTGGCGAGTGCCTACAAGCAGTTTCCGTAAAATTGAACACTCGTAAATGATTTTGGCATAAGATTCGGTATTGCCTGCGTATGGCGTTTCATTTGCCAATTCAAGTAAATATTCAACGCCACCTGCTTTCGCTAGGTCATCTGTTTGATCCAACGCAGCGCGCATGGTAACCAAGTCGACATTTTCGGAGTTGCGGAACAGTCGGACGATCGCGGAAAATATCGCCTGATGCTTCTGTTGATAAAAGTCTGCTTCGGAGAGGTAGCCTGCTATCTTTTCGAACTGGGTGTTATCGATCAGGATCGCACCGAGCAGTGCTTGTTCTGCATACTTGTTGTTGGGTGGAGTCGGTTGACCAGCCAGTAGCTCATCATCATCCTGGCTCGGTGCTAAAGCCAGGTTGCTGGGAAGTTGTCGCTTTATATTTTCCAACGCCACCTGATTCACTTACTCCGCCAAACTATGTGGAATCGGTCGCATCCTGATTTTCGGCTTCCGTGTCAGAGTCTGTAGCGGCTTCTGCCTGCTCGATTTCATCCATCGTTTGTTCAAGCGAGGCAACCATGCTATCCGCCACGACGGATACATTGATATCAAATGAGACCTCTGGATGAATTGTAACCGGAATAACGTAATCCCCGGTACTTTTAATGTTGCCTTCTGGCATCAAAACTTCTGAGCGCAGAATTTCAGTATCGTTTTCCTTGGCCATTTCAACAATGTCATTGGCTGTGACAGAACCAAAGAGTCGCCCTTCTTCGTCAATAACGCGTCTTGAAATCGTAAGCGTCTTGACGGCAATTTCTGCCCTCGCTTTCGCAACGTCCAGGCGCTCTTTTTCCTCTCTGGCCAACTCGGCGCGACGGCTTTCCACCGCGGCCATGGCTTCTGGTGTTGCGCGCACGGCTTTGCGTTTCGGGATTAGAAAATTTCTCGCATAACCGGGTTTAACTTCCACAGCATCGCCCAGTTCGCCCAATTTGGCAATACCTTCCAACAAGATTACTTTCATTGGTTTGTTACCTCAGTTATTGGGAATCTGTATAAGCAATCAGTGACAGGTAGCGGGCGATCTTGACTGATCGGGTCAACTGACGCTGATACTTGGCCTTGGTTCCAGTGCTTCTGCTGGGGAAAATCTTGCCTGATTCAGATATGAACTTCTCTAACAATTCGATATCTTTGTAGTCAATTTCAGTTATTCCATTGGCAGTGAAATAACAAAACTTTCGCTTCCTTGTCCGGCGCATCATGATTTTTCCTCCGCGGTATCTGCTTGTGTTTCGGCGGTGCCAGCTGAGTCATCCTCGGTTTCAGAATCATCGGCGTTTGTTGCCTCAACGGTTTCATCTGTGTCTTCAGATGCTGTCGCTTCAGAATCTTCATCAGTCGATTCTGATTGACTCTCGTCATCGCTTGCTACCGATTCGGTTTCGCCTTCAGGTTCGTCTTCCGATGCTGCAGCCTCTGCCTTTTGTGCCGCAGCTTTTGCAGCTTCTTCAGCGGCTTTACGTGCCTCTTCTGCGGCCCGCGCTTCTGCTGCCAAGCGTGCTTCTTCAGCAGCTTTTTCAGCCTGTTCTTTTTCTTCGGCTTTCTTTTTGATGATTTGCGTGAGAATGGGTGATTGTTCTGTTACTGGCCCATCTTTTCGCAGAATGAGGCTTCGAATGATGGAGTCGTTATAGCGAAATAAATTTTCGATTTCTGCTTTAACCTCGGGTTCACATTCGACGTTCAGTAAAAAGTACCCGGCTTTAAACAGCTTTTGAATTGGATACGCGAGTTTGCGTCGACCCCAATCCTCACAACGGTGTACTTTGCCACCGGAATCTTCTACGATTCTGCGATAGCGATTGATGATTTCATCTTGCTGTTCGCTTTGGTCAGGATGCACCAAAGCGACAATTTCATAATGACGCATAGATAAGTCTCCTCTCGGATATTAGCCCTAAATTACCGGTATTAGCAGGGCAAGGAGTAGGTTGATGAACCGGAGGCAATAATGTACCAGATTTGGCCTCAAATTACAAGCATTTTTAAGCGGTATGAATACTTATTCAGGTTAATATTATGAGTTGAATTAAATTTGCTTCGTTACGGACTCTTCCCTTCGTTTCGTGAATAGTACAGTTCATTGAGTTGAATTACACGATGAAGAATCTGGACTGTCTGTGTAAGTCTGCTACCCGCGATCATAAGGCCTATTCCAAAGTACTGATAATTGTCCATAACGATCTTGGCGTACCGCAAAAAATAGGTGAGAGTGCCCGGTCTGGAGTTATCGTCAAATGTAGTGCGTGACGGGGGTTGAAAAAAAGCGGCGTATCTGGTTTAACTGTAGATGATTGAATTTACAAACCAAATCACATTTAAGCCGATTGGCCTGGGAATGATGAACCATGAAAGCTAGCGTATGATCGGTGTACCGAGATTAACCCGTGTAGCGGCTTACACAAATTACACACTTAAGACTTAGATGATCGCAACTGATTACCAACGTACCTTCTAATGACTTTTTCTTAGTCAACTATCGCGGATATTTGAATAGACAAGGTGCTTTCCAATAATCATGAACTTCAACAAGATCATGCATTAAATTTTGGTAGCCTTTTTTCCATAAAGGCCTGAATCCCCTCGGCAAAATCATCTCCATCCGCGCATTCCAAAAAACATTCCTGTTCTGCTTTGAGTTGCGATTCAAGGTTGTTCTGTAAAGACTGTCTTAATAGGTGTTTGGCGTTTGCAACTGCTGTTCTTGAAGATTTGGTGATAAACTCGGCCAGGCTGTTGACGGCAGCATCCAAGCTGTCATCAGCAACGACTTCATTGATCAATCCCATTTGCATGGCTTGCTCAGCGCTGTAACGTTTCGGTGTCAATACGATTTCCATCGCTTTTTTCAATCCTACTGACCGAGGGATGTAGTAAGTGCTGCCACCATCGGGTGAGACACCGAGCAAGTTATAGGCCGACGTATAGAATGAATCTTGAGTTCCGATTGCGAGATCACATCCTGCAACGAGACTGATACCAAACCCAGCGGCAGCCCCACGTACTTTTGCGATCACAGGCACTGGTAAGTCGGCGAGTCGTTGCACCAGGTTGTGTACCTCAGTGATGAGTTCATCGAACTTTTGTCTTCTTTCGTTCGCATTGACATCAAGCAATCTTTGGAAGTAAGCGATATCACCGCCTGCCATGAAATTGTCCCCTTCGCCTTCGATGACGACACAGCGAACTTCACGATTACTCTCAATCATAGAAACTGCTTCAATTAATGAATTTAGCATCGCCCAATTCAATGCATTGAACTGTTTGGGGCGATTCAATCGAATGGTAAAAATTCTGTCTTTAGATTTGACTTCAACTGAGTCCATAGATTTATCCTAATTTAAGAGCAATCGACATTGAGTAAATTTTATTATCAAGGTTAGGGTTCACGGGCGGCGTTAACCCTAACCTTGATATTGAATCTAACTTGCTCGTCCATTTTTATTCAAACATTGAAGGCACCATTCTCTCAGTAAAGACCAAAATTAATGAATCTGTCAACGTGATTTCAACTTTTGATCAATTATTCTATCGGTATAATTTTTCCGTCCAAACTTCCTCGCATTCAAAAATTTTGTGGATTGCTAAATGAAGCCGCAGCGGTGGAATAATCCCAATAACAAACTGTTCACGTATCAAGTGGGATTTACTGCACCACCGCATGATTTTGATGCTGCCCCCAGCGATTTTCTGCGGATTTGTCCAAACAATGTCGGCGTACATGGCCGCATGCTGCATGTACCCGACTATCAACATGAGTTGAAGCAAAGAGCGGATCAATTTCATTTGCTCGAAGAATTTGTGCACTGTATGTCCAATAATGGTGCAGACGTTTGCGGACAAGTCGGAACCAACTGGGTTCATTGCCAGAAGACAACTCCCACACAAATCCACGATATCTGTGCGCGTATCAGTGAAACTTATGAAACTCCTTTTCACATGGCTGGATATTGTGTTGTTGAAGCTTTGCGCCACATGGGTGCGGAACGAATCGCGCTCAATTCAGTTTATTACTGGCCAGATTGGCGTGACGGATATGCAAGGTTTTTGAGCCAGGCGGGGTTCGAACTTGCTTATGTGGGCAATTTCGTCGATCAGGGCTTTTTCGAAACACAGCAGGAAGTCAACGACTGTGTTTGGGTTTTTGACGGTTCATTAGCGGAACACTCTATGATGCATGTTACTGAACAGGTGAAAAATATCGATGCCATCGTCATCAATGGAATGCCCAACTTCCGTCGTGCTGACGGTCTGCCGGAACGGATGGTTTCAATCCAAAGAACGCTCGAGTCAAAGATTGGAATTCCCATCGTTTCTTCAGATACTGCACTTTACTGGCGTATTTTCCGTTCCCTGGGAACTGCACCAATCGGACAACACGGTCTATTGCTGTCTTCCCTGCAGTAGACTTGCAATCTTAAAAATAACTTTCGATTTACCGGATGACTGATGGATAAGATTCTTGTACTTTGGGCTACCCCACGTTCCACTTCAACAGCTTTTGAATGGGCGATGGAGAATCGAGGTGATATGGAATGTCTTCACGAACCTTACAACGAAGCTTACTATGTCGGCGAAGACCGACGCAATGATCGTTATTTCATTGCAGATTCGAAACTTTCGCCTACACCCGGTCTTAATTTCGTCGCGGTGCACCAGCGCCTTGTTAACCTTGCTGCCAGTCGCCCTATTTTTGTTAAAGACTTTGCTTACTCCATCACGCACATCGCAGATGATGCGTTCCTTGATGCATTCCAGCATACCTTTCTGGTCCGAGATCCCAAAAAAGTCATTCCCTCAATGCATGCCAGGTGGCCGGATGTCGCACTTGATGAAATTGGCTTCGAAGACTTACACACCTTGTACCGACGAGTTGCAGAACGAACAAAAAAACAACCGGTTATCTTGGATTCTGATGAATTGTTAGATAACCCGGAAGGTGGCATAGAAGCTTACTGCCAAGCGGTGGACATTCAATATATACCGGGTACGACAACCTGGCAGGACCGAGTGCTGGAAAGTAAAAAAGGAGTACCTACATGGAGTACCCATGCTTATGATTTTCACGATCAGCTAAGAGCAAGCAGTAACCTTTCGAGACGCGTAAGAAACTATCCTCCGCTTGATTCGAGCGAAGATATGCTCCGCCTTTATGCAGCCAGTAAACCTCACTATGATGCACTTTGCGAGCTACGTTTGCGTTTTTGACAACTCATTTTCGGGACAGTCCCGCATCATTACTACTCAGGTTATTAATAGTGGTAGCAAAATCAGGTTCAGTATTTCAGTTGGACTTCTGTTGGTGTTGATTAATGGACAAATCGAACAACAATCTGTCAATCAGATTGGAGTCAGTGAATATCGTTCGACTTCAGGATCTTTGGGTTTTGGAGAAGGCTTACTATTTGACAGGACAAAATGATGAATATTGATTCTAAACCAACTGTGATCTGGTATACAGGTCTGCCGGGATCAGGAAAAACCACGCTGGCCAAATCCCTAAGATCCAAACTCACCGCGTACGGTCATCCAACTGTCATATTGGATGGCGACAATGTGCGTAAAGGACTTAGCAATGACCTGGGTTTCAGCGATGCAGATCGGGCTGAGAACATACGTAGAGTTGCCGAAGTCGCAAAGCTGATGGCTGAGGCAAACTTAACGGTAATTGTGGCAATGATCTCACCCTTCCAAACGGAACGCCAAATGGCGCGGCAAATACTGCGCGGGAAAAGGTTCATTGAAACGCATATTGATGCGCCGCTTGCTGTTTGCGAATCGCGCGATCCAAAAGGCATGTACAAAATGGCACGGCAAGGCAAGATTGACAAATTTACCGGAATCGATTCGGACTACGAACCACCTGCGAATCCGGAAGTTCATGTCGATACAGTCAACCTGTCGATAGAGGAATCGACCGACACAATCGTTGCCTATCTCCAGCAAATTGCATCGAATGAAAGTACCATGTGACAATACACACAAGTCAAAAAAGCGAACCCGATCGAACTGGCGTTCACGTACCAGATCGTACCAACACTCTGGTTACTTTACTGTCCAATGGAACGGGGTTCAACATCGGCAATCATATTCATGTTACCCGCAATCACTGCTTTGGCCCATTATTTGAAGCGACTGATGCAATCGGTATGACTCGCGTAAGAATCATTCAACGCATCGGACTGTCAAGTGCGATGCGCAAATCAATACCGACTTATTCCAACGAGGTGATTTTAATACTGCCTGCCAGCGTTCTTGCTTCAACCATCACTGCTACTGACATATTGGGTGCTAGGCGAACACTCAACAATCAATACTACGTCTTTTACGAAGCTTTCCAATAGCCGCACTGTGTCCATGATGTTGGTATTCGGTGTCAATCGTATTTTCAAGAAATCGGAAGCCCGTTTTCTACAACCTTTATTGCCGTAGCACCGGTTTTGCAGGTGGCTTCATTGATGACTGATAAACGCATCATCTATTGCGACATGGACGGCGTACTATGCGATTTCTTTAGCGCGGTTCAACAACTGACGGATCAACCGGTCAATTCGCTTTCGGTGTCGATGATGTGGTCATTGACGCGAGAACAAGTCAATTTTTGGGAAAATCTCCGATGGGTTTCTGGCGGACCACAACTTTGGAAAGTTGTCGATTACTATGGGGCCCACATACTTTCTGCCTTGCCCTATTCGGATCCGAGCAGTGATCCTGGAAAACGTGAATGGCTCCGCAACAATATACAACTGACCGATTCCAGTCGAATTCATCTTGTCACGCGCAGAAATGCAAAGCAAGATTATGCAATGACGAATGGAGTATCAAACATATTGATTGATGACTACAAGAAAAACACAGATGAATGGCAAGCTGCCGGTGGCATCGCTATCTTGCACACAAGCGCCGAGACTAGTCTGCAAGAATTACACCAGTTCGGTTATGATGTTGAACAGACGTCACGCAATCAATGGTAAGTTAATACCACTGTACCGTCATCCAATCCTTGCTCTTGGAAAAATCCCGCCCGTGTTTCGAGCGCAAATTGAAATTTGTAGTCGCTTGAATAGTACTTTTTTGATGAGTTTATACTGCCGTAGGGGTCCATCCGAGTGACTTGCAGCAGTTCTCCGTTTTCATCAAAAAAACCGATATCCAATGAATCGTGAACATTATTCATATGGAAGCTGACCATCCTGGGTCGTTCATAGACAAACAAGACCGAACTGAGTTCAATAATTTCAGGGCAAATATGTTGAAATCCAGCCGAGCGTTCTCCTGAATCATCCGCGATCCTCGATCGAATCTTTACAACTTCTCCGTTCGTCTTTGTTAAGGAAACAGTACCCAGGTGCATCTGCTCCCATTGCGGTGTTGACATTCGACATTCCTCAGCACCGTTCGCGGCGGCGCAACCGAAAACCAAGAACACAGCAAGCAGTTGCAGTCTATGCAAGGGAACCGCGGATAATCTCGCAAATACGGTCGACATGGTTATCTGGCATCTCCGGATAAAGTGGCAATGAAATTACCTCTCCGCACACCTGCATTGCCACCGGAAAGTCATTGTCCTCATATCCAAGTCCCTGGTATGGAAGCTGTTGGTGAACGGGTTTGGGATAGTAGATCTGGTAGCCCACCTGATTTGCTTGCAATGCAGCTGCAATCTTGTTCCGAAATTTTGTACGAATCGTAAATATGTTATAAACGTGAGATTTGTCAGGTAAATCCCTGGGCAATATGACGTCGCACTCCTGTAATCGCTCGACATACAGTTTAGCCAACTGACGCCGCCGGTCAATTACTTGATGAATGGGCTCAAGTTTAAGGCCCAGCAACACCGCCTGAACACAATTCAATCGACTGGTACAACCTATCAGTTCATGTTGATTTGGTCCCGTAGTCCCATGATTCCTTATGAGCCTTAACTGGTGGGCAAGAGTGTCGTCATCGGTTGTTATCATTCCCCCATCACCATAAGCACCAAGTATCTTCGTCGGATAAAAACTAAAGCAGCCCATATCTCCAATGGATCCGGTATAGCTTCCATGACACTGACTGCCAAATGCCTGGGCAACGTCTTCAATAACTGCAATGTTATGCTGTTTTGCAATCGCGCAGATCTCCGGCATACGGGCAGGCAATCCAAAAAGGTGCACCGGCAGTATTGCCTTCACGGTCTTGTCAATTGCGGCGTTGATCTGATCCGGGTCGATATTAAAATCTTCGATTGCGATATCAACAAATTTTGGTTGGGCACCAGTTAGCGAGATTGCTTCGGCGGATGCATAAAAGGTGAAATTGGGCACAATTACGGAATCACCTTGCCCAACTCCTGCAGCACGCAACGCCAGCACAATCGCATCGGTTCCACTCGACACAGTAATCGCGTGCTTAACCTGAAGTGTCTCAGCCAAGTTGGATTCTACCTGCGTGATCGCTTCGCCAAGGATGAAGTTGCCTGACCGACCGATGCGATCAATTTGTTCCAACCAGCGGTCACGATAATTGGAAAACTGGCGGGTCAGATCAAAATAAGGAATGGGTTGCATGGTTAGTATTAATACTGATCAATTTTTTCACGAACCATCTGCGCGACACGCAGTGCTGATAGTGCATCCTCACCCGAGACAAAAGGTTCACCTCCATTTCTGACAATATCGACGAAGTGATCTATTTCGTTTTTCAATGTGATTGTTGGCACGGTTTCAATCTTCTCACGGGTAACATTGAGCCCGATTTTGCCATCTTGTTCGATTGCCCTTTTTTCAACCAAAATAGATTGATCGAGCAGATCCAATTCGAGCATCTGTTCCTCTAAATAGATTTGGAATTTACGGACCTTTTGTTCAGAAACTCTGGAAGCTGTTACATTTGCGACTGCACCATTGGTGAATTCCAGCCTGGCATTGGCAATGTCAACATGCTCTGTGATAACCGACGCACCAAGTGCGGACACCGAGTGGACTGGCGCTCGAATCATCGCTAGCACCAAATCAATGTCATGAATCATTAAATCTGTAATGACATCGACATCGCTGGCCCGGCCAGCAAACTTGCCCATGCGATTGGCTTCGATGAATTTTGGCTCATCAACTCGATGTGCGATTCCCATGATTGCCGAATTGAATCGTTCCTGATGTCCAACCAACAGTTTGGCATCGCAACGATTAGCCAATTTGACCAGTGATTCTGCATCTGCAACATTTACAGCCAGAGGTTTCTCCATCAATGTCGGTATGCCACGACTAAGGAATACCTCTCCCATGTTTCGATGTGAGACTGATGGAACGGCTATACTGACGGCATCAATCTTCTCGAGCAGTTGCTCCGGTTCCGTATAGGCTTGGCAGCCAAAGTGTGCAGCAACGGATTTGACGCGCTCGGTGTCGATATCTGCAACAGCCACCAGGTCGACATGTGTGTTTGCTGCAAAGTGTTGTGCATGCAAACTGCCAATGAATCCAACGCCTACAACGCCAACTTTCAATTTACCAGACACGTGGAGCCTTTGCTACTCGGTTTTATGGTATCTCACAGAAATTTTCGCGACAGTTTCGCTGAAAAATGAATCGCTACTTGTAGAAGTATGTCAGGACGACGGTCTGGCTTAATGCCATCTGTTGCAAATGAAGTATCTACCATCGCCTTAAATTCTTTAATTTGTGAAAGCACATGGTTTCCTTGGGACGTACAAATCATGGATATGACTGATCATAGCAGGATAATCCTGATCACTATTACGGTCTTATCGACTCACTGTCAAGTATCACGTTCTATAGCAATGAAATTGCCGTTATAACCGATCTTACGAGAAACACGTTTGCCTTTGATTGCTATAACTCGCCCTGTTGGTACTTGAGTTGATTGGCCTGAGTTATATACCAGCTCAACATGTGACGGTACAACATGTGCACCAATTTTAGTCAGTCCCTGCGTTGCTAAATCAGGTAGAGGTTTAACTCGCATTGTTTTTCCTGTGATTGAGGATGTCTTGGTTTTCGCATACAAACCGCGGCCAATCCTGACAAGAGACTGTTCAGCAGCCAACTTTCTCAATGCTCTGCCTGTCTGGTCTCGGTCTGATTAGTCCAAAAATTCTTTGGGTGTGAAGTCCGAGTCTTTGCGGCGACTCGATCTGTATCTAACCCTGCTTTCCAAAGTGTTAAGAAACATTTTTATGTGCATCCATAATGAATTCTGCTTTCATGCACAGTAGGTGAGTCGATCCATCAGGCGGCAGCTTACCACGACAGTGTCTTTGGAAAAAAAAGGGCAATGTTGCAAGTGCATTGGATCGCAACAGTTTTAAGATATTCAAAATGTAACGGTCGAATTTTTTTACGAAGCCGTGGACAGCATGATGCGAAATATCATTCTGGCATCCACAAGCGGCTGCGATAGGTTAAATTCAAAAACTCGGCTTTTGGGGCTGTTGGCAACAAAATCAGCTGTGACCGTTGATGATTTACCGTACTCGACTTCATTGTTGGCAACAATTGTAGGGATTCTCGCATAAAATCGAAAGTTCTCGGGTAGTTCAAGTACCCTTTATTTTGGTACTGTATTAAGTGTGACAGTATTTCTCGCTGATGGATTTATGATGCTATCGAAATTCAGACAAAACCTTTCATCCATTCTAGATTTCGATCACACAGAGTCGACTCCTGACACCACGTGGGCGACATCAGCAGCGGCTACCGCCCTGCTGATCGAGGCAGCAAGTGCAGACAATCACTTTAGTCAATCTGAATTGCAACAAATTGAACACACACTTGCAACTGTACTCAAAATTGATGTGTCGCAAATCGAGCAAACGCTCCAAACAGCCCAGGAAAACTTGGATCACGCCACCTGTCTACATGAAATTACTTCAGTGATTAATAGCAACTGGGATAATAAAGCGAAAAACGACTTAATGGAGGCACTGTGGAAAGTTGTGCTGACCGATCAGCGAATTGATCCAAATGAGCAACACTTGATGCGAAAAATCAAGGGACTGCTGCACATCCCGCAATCGGATTACATCGCCGCCAAAATACGCGCGCAAAAAGCACTGTAATCTTAGACCGGTGACGAACGGTCGCTAAAGCACAACTCCTAAAGCTTACCAGGGCACATCAACATCCAAATCATCGTCCATGGATGATGAAGACCCACCATTGCCACCACTTGGTGGGTCAGACGCGAACGGATCCGATTCATCCCGAGACGTTGCTCCCTCCGATCGACTGAGAAATATAAAATCCCGGCCAATCACTTCGGTAGTATAGCGATCCTGACCACTTTGGTCTTGCCACTTGCGGGTTTGCAAGCGACCTTCAATGAACATTCGGTGTCCCTTTTGTGTGTACTTTAGAATGGTTTCTGCAGGTGAACCGAAAAACACGACGCGATGCCAATCGGTACGTTCTTTCCGTTCTCTGGATTCACTGTCGAACCAGCTTTCGGTTGTTGCAATTCTAAGGTTTGCGATGATTACACCGCTTTGTGTGCGCCGTCTTTCTGGATCAGCGCCTAAGTTACCAATCAATGTAACTCTGTTTAGTCCTGGACCTGACATCCGATAGTCCTCTTGAATAAAAATTCATGGATTGAAAAGCCATACTGCTGACTCATTTTGTTTGCCAAATTTCAAGCCCAATTTCGCCGGGAAATTGCAGTGATGGCAAGCCATACAAGTATAACAATTCCCGAAAATAGAAATACACCTGTTGATGCATGACGCGTGTACACGAGACCGCCAAATACGCCACCTAGAAACGCACCAACAAACGTACACGTATTAAATATTCCCATTACTGTACCACGCATTGCCTGCGGTGCCATGCCAACCGTAATCGACGGGAATAAAGCTTCGAGGGTATTGAAACCAACAAAAAACAGCCACAGTCCGACTACAAGAAAGACGATGGATTCAGCGTCTGAGCTCAAATAGAGAATTGATTGTGCCAGAACCAAAACAACTCCAGCTAAAACCATTACATTTTTGGAACGATGTTCGCGGGTGCTGTAGCGGATCAGCGGCACCATCACCAGAAATGATGCTAGCACGACTGGAACATAGACCTTCCAAATATCAAGTCGGGTAAATTCGGAAATGTCCACAAACAATATTGGGAACGCAAGAAAGAGTGCCGTCATCATCATGTGAAGAACCAAGGTTCCCGCAAAGAAAGTGATGAGTTGAAGATTTAACACCTTAAATGTTTGATGAGAATCTTCAGGTTTCTCCACTGCATTTGCTTTGACTTTCTTCGCACTTGGTACCGCTGTCAATACCAATGCAATGCCAATTGCGGCTAGAGTCGCCGCAATCCAAAAAATTCCTCCGATACCCACCCATCGATCAAGCAGTGGCCCAAGTATTAGCGATAAAGTGAAAGCCGAACCAATCGAAACACCCACAATTGCCATGGACTTCGGTCGTTGCGACTCCCTGACAAGATCCCCGACCATTGCCAGAATCACTGCTGAAATCGTTCCGGCACCCTGCATTGCCCGGCCCAGAATCAAGCCGAATATCGATGTTGATTCCGCCGCGATAATACTGCCGATACCGAATATGACCAGGCCTAAAATTATGAGCGGCTTTCTACCCCAACGGTCAGACGCAGCGCCAAACGGGATTTGAAAAATAGCCTGAGTCAAGCCGTAAATACCAAGCGCAATTCCGATCAAGTAAGTCGTTGCACCCGTAAATTCATGGGTGTAAAGCGCAAGTACAGGAAGAATCATAAACAGCCCGATCATCCGCATGACAAGGACGGAAGAAAGGGTTGCAATTGACGTTAACTCAAACTTTGTGAAACTGTTTTCTGCCACAGAACTGATCGACCCTTCACTTGTTCGGGGTGTACGAGATTCAAGAACAATTTATTGGTAAAACACACGAGACTTTCCAAGAGACGCCGTTTTGGAAAGATGGCATTTTATTAATTTTGCTTCGTGCGCACAGGCAGAGTAATATATTAAGTTTTGCTTTACGAAATTCGTTCGTTGTGAACACAGACAAAATCACGGTCAGGGGTGCTCGTACGCACAACCTGAAAAACATCTTTGTTGAGTTGCCGCGTAATCGTCTCAACGTGATTACGGGTCTTTCCGGTTCTGGAAAATCATCGCTCGCCTATGACACCATCTATGCAGAAGGCCAGCGTCGGTACGTTGAGTCTTTATCCTCCTATGCCCGGCAATTTCTGTCGCTGATGGATAAACCCGATGTCGACTCTATAGATGGTCTGTCTCCGGCCATCAGCATTCATCAACAGGCTACACGATTCAGCCCACGGTCAACAGTGGGCACAGTCACCGAAATTTATGATTACCTCAGATTACTGTTTGCCAGAGTTGGTGAGCCTCGATGCCCAAAGCACCAAGCCGTACTCTCGGCAAAACCGGTTTCAGAGATTGTCGATTTAATATTGGCGATGCCCGAAGGTACGCGCATTGCGATTGTGGCGCCGGTCATACGCGATCGCAAGGGTGAACACGAACAAACGATCGCTGAGTTAAGAAAAAGCGGTTATGTTCGGGTCCGTATTGACAATGAGGTCTACGAAATCGAAAACGTACCCAAGCTGGATAAAAATATCGCTCATTCGATCGATGTCATCGTTGATCGCATCATCGTACAAAAGCAGGCTCGCCAGCGTTTAGCCGATTCAATCGAAAATGCGACGCAACTGTCTGAAGGGCTGGTCATTTGCTGCGAAGTTGGTAAAAAGGGAGTGATTTCACTAGACGGTGATGTCTATAGCACCCAGTTCGGGTGTCCGTACTGCGGATATGTATTGGATGAACTTGAACCGCGAATTTTTTCATTCAATAATCCACGTGGTGCCTGCACGAGCTGTAACGGACTTGGGTACACTTCGCGTTTCGATGAAGAACGAGTCGTTGTGAATCCTGAGGTCAGCATTGCATCAGGTGCACTTGCCGAGTGGAACAGCCGCCATCACTACTACTACAGTATGTTGGAATCACTGGCAAAACACTATCGATTTGATATCAATCAACCGTTCAATAAATTGCCTGAGCGGGTTAGACATATCGTGCTCTACGGCAGTGGACAGGAGCGCATATCAATGCGCTATCTCAGTCAAAGCGGCAAGACTTATCGAAGTACTCGCCCTTTTGAAGGTGTGATACCGAATCTTGAACGACGTCTGCAGGATTCAAGTTCGGATGCCGTCCGTGATGAGCTGACAAAGTATCTTGAAACCCGCACTTGCGCGGAATGCGATGGAAGTCGATTGTCGGTCGGTCCGAGGCATGTTTTTGTCAACGACCACCCAATACATGCGATTACTCGCCTCAACGTTAGCGATGCCCTGCACTGGTTTGAATCCATGGTTTACGATGATCATCGAAAAACTGTTGCAGAACGCATTATTCGAGATATTCGCAAGCGTTTGCAGTTCCTGGCGAGCGTTGGGTTAACCTACATGACTCTGGATCGAACCACCAATACACTATCAGGTGGTGAATTGCAGCGAATTCGACTTGCTTCACAGGTGGGTTCCGGACTCGTTGGCGTGACTTACGTTCTAGATGAACCGTCAATTGGGTTGCACAATCGCGACAACCAAAGACTGCTCGATACACTGCACCGACTGCGCGACATGGGTAATACCTTAGTAGTTGTTGAACACGATGAAAACACGATTCTTAATGCTGACTATGTCGTTGATCTGGGCCCCAGAGCGGGTGCTCATGGCGGACAGGTCATTGCGGCTGGTACCCCAGTAGAGATCGAGTTGAACCCTGAATCTTTGACGGGTGCTTATCTCAGCGGCAAAAAGAAGATTCCAATTCCATTTTTTCGAACACCAGTGGATGCATCGCGAGTACTGCGTATCGAAGGCGCACGGGGCAATAATTTGAAGCGTTTGAATGTGGATATTCCATTGGGTCTTTTCTGCTGTGTTACCGGCGTATCGGGATCCGGTAAATCTACCCTGATTAATGAAACCATTTACCCGGCGATTGCTTCGCGATTGAATCGTTCCAAACTGACCGCGGCGGCCCACGACCGAATCACCGGGCTTGAGCTGATCGACAAAATTATTCGGATTGACCAACAGCCAATCGGCCGTACGCCGCGTTCCAATCCTGCAACTTATACAGGTTTGTTTGGCAATATCAGAACGCTGTTTGCGAAAACTGTCGAAGCGCGTTCGCGGGGTTACAAAGTTGGCCGATTTTCGTTCAATGTTTCTGGAGGACGTTGTGAATCATGCAAAGGGGACGGTTTGGTCAAGGTTGAAATGCATTTTCTGCCTGACATGTTTGTGCGTTGTAAGGTCTGCGGGGGCTCGCGATTTAACCGTGAGACGCTCGAGGTTACCTATAAGGGATTGAATATCGCGGAGGTGCTGGCATTATCGGTCGGCGACGCGTTGGAAATATTTGAAGCTATAACACCCGTAGCCCGACGGTTAAAGACGCTTAAAGATGTTGGATTGGACTACATTAAACTTGGTCAAAGTGCGACAACCTTATCTGGCGGAGAAGCACAGCGGGTTAAACTGTCCTTGGAGCTCTCAAAAAATGATACAGGCAGGACCTTGTATCTTTTGGATGAACCAACGACGGGTTTACACTTTGATGATATTAAACAACTTCTGTCTGTGCTGCTGGAGCTACGCGATCGGGGCAACACCGTTATCGTCATTGAACACAACATGGATGTGATCAAATCAGCGGACTGGGTGATTGATCTTGGGCCCGAAGGTGGTGAAGATGGCGGTTATATCACTGCGGTTGGAACGCCTGAAAAATTAGCCACCGAACTGGAATCACACACAGGTAGATACCTGGCACAAGCGTTGCAGGATACAATAATCGAAGACAATCTTGCCGTTTTGAAATAGCAGGGATTTTCCGTTCTAAACGTCTGTTCGATTCGCCAAATATGCGGATAGGACGGTCAGAAATTCTAGTATAAATTCGGTGAATAAAACCTCACGGACCGAGATGCAATGACTGGTACGAATCTTACATCTGATATAGATCCACTTGAGACACAAGAATGGCTTGAGGCCCTATCAAGCGTTATTGAGCGCGAAGGACATGAGCGTGCTCATTTTCTAATTGAGCAGTTAATCGACAGTGCGCGACGTTCTGGCGTTCACATTCCCCACCGTCCAACGACCGCTTACTTGAATACAATCGGATTGACTCAGGAAGAACGTAGCGATGGCGATCACGCCCTGGAATGGCGTATACGTTCACTGATTCGGTGGAATGCGCTTGCTATCGTGGTACGCGCCAACCGATTCTCTAGCGAACTTGGTGGACATATCGCGAGTTTCGCATCTTCAGCAACGCTCTACGATGTCGGTTTTAATCATTTTTGGCATGCCCCTAGTGAAAATCATGGCGGCGATCTGATATTTATCCAAGGCCATTCAGCACCAGGTATATATGCGCGCGCATATCTTGAGGGCCGCTTGACGGAAGATGACCTTGAAAAGTTCAGACGCGAAGCCGATGGTGAGGGTTGGCCATCATACCCGCATCCGAGACTGAAACCTGATTTTTGGCAGTTTCCTACCGTTTCAATGGGACTGGGTCCCATCATGGCCATCTACCAGGCACGCTTTATGAAGTATCTTCATAATCGAGGTTTCTGCGATACCTCAAAGCGGAAGGTCTGGGTGTTTGTTGGTGATGGTGAGATGGATGAACCTGAATCGATGGGTGCTTTATCGCTGGCCGGGCGAGAGAAACTGGACAACCTGATTTTTGTTGTGAATTGCAACCTGCAACGTTTAGACGGCCCAGTCCGGGGCAATGCCAAGATCATTCAGGAATTGGAAGGCGACTTCAGAGGTTCTGGCTGGAATGTAATTAAGCTGATCTGGGGCTCATACTGGGACCCGCTTTTGATGCGAGATACCAAGGGTTTGTTGAAACGTCGCATGGAAGAAGCTGTTGATGGCGAATATCAGGCATTTAAAGCCAAGGGCGGGGCCTATACCCGCGAACATTTCTTTGGTAAGTATGATGAGCTTCGCGCCATGGTCTCCAACATGACTGATGAAGACATCTGGCGACTGAATCGTGGCGGTCATGACCCACATAAAGTTTATGCAGCCTATGCCGCGGCAATCAATCACACCGGCCAGCCGACCGTAATTCTTGCCAAGACGGTTAAGGGGTACGGTATGGGTGAAGCCGGGGAAGGGCAGAACATCACTCACCAACAGAAGAAACTCGGTGAAGAATCGCTGGTTTCTTTTCGCGATCGCTTCCGAATCCCACTCACCGACGAAGAAGTTGCATCCGCTCCCTTTTACCGACCTCCGGAAGACAGCCCTGAAATTCAGTACATGCAAAAGCAACGCGCAAAATTGGGCGGTTCTTTACCGGCACGTCAAAGCGACATACCAGAGCTCAAAATCCCGGATCTTAAGATATTTTCAACCCAACTGAAAGGCACAGGTGATAGAGAGATTTCGACGACAATGGGATTTGTGCGGATTTTGACGAATCTCATACGAGACAAGAATATTGGACAGAATGTCGTACCTATTGTGCCTGATGAATCGAGAACATTTGGCATGGAGGGGATGTTCCGTCAATTGGGTATTTATTCTCCGCTTGGGCAACTTTATAAGCCCGAAGATGCTGACCAGTTAATGTTTTACCGAGAATCCAAGGAAGGACAGGTATTACAGGAAGGCATTAATGAAGCAGGTGCGATGTGTTCCTGGATTGCTGCTGGAACCTCGGGCAGCAATCATGGCGTGAATATGATTCCATTTTATATTTTCTATTCCATGTTTGGTTTCCAGCGGGTTGGCGATCTGGCCTGGGCTGCAGCTGACATCCATGCACGTGGATTTCTGATCGGTGGTACGGCGGGACGCACTACTCTCGCAGGTGAAGGCCTGCAACACCAAGATGGTCATAGTCATGTTCTTGCATCGACAATTCCAACTTGTGTTTCTTACGATCCGACGTTTGTATACGAACTTGCTGTCATCATTCATGATGGATTGCGCAGAATGTACCAGGATGGGGAATCGATTTATTACTACATTACATGTATGAATGAAAACTATGCGCATCCGGAAATGCCCGAAGGTGTTGAAGAAGGCATCATAAAAGGCATGTACCCATTTCAACGCTCACCATCCAAACGCAAAACGCGAGTTCAACTGATGGGCAGTGGAACCATATTGCGCGAAGTGATCGCGGCAGCTGAAGTTCTGGAATCCGATTATTCTGTCGCCGCAGATGTTTGGAGCGTCCCGAGTTTCAACGAATTGGCACGCGAAGGTCATTCGGCAGACCGTTGGAGTCGGCTACACCCAACGGAAGCAAAGCGGAAGAGTTATGTTGAGCAGTGCTTGGAAAATACAAATGGCCCGATTATTGCTGCAACTGACTATATGCAAGTCTATGCTGATCAAATCCGTCGTTTTGTGCCACGCAAGTACCATGTACTGGGAACGGATGGTTTCGGACGTTCAGACACTCGAGTCAACCTTCGAAAGTTCTTTGAGGTGAACAGGAATCACATCGTAGCGACCGCATTGAATGCACTCAAGGAGGACGGTCAAATTACGGCAAAAAAAGTCGAACAGGCGTACAAGGATTTGGGGATTGACTCGACTAAGCCTGATCCCTTAAGTGTGTAATCTCAGATTATCGAAATTAGATTTCTGACCGCAGTTCCAATACTATGAAGGCTAGTGTCGATGCGCAGCATTGACTCTAGCCATTTTAATTTGCATTGCGTCAGGCCATTTTGGCTATGTTTGGCTGAATAAACTGAACTTATACGTTGTAGGCGAATATGGCTGCACGGTGAAACCGACGATCCAATACCTCGCCCTTCCCCGATAGGATTGAGCATCACCTGCGGGCTGTATAATCACGCATCATGCGATCATTCAATACCGCCGGCCCAGTAAGACCGGGCGATGACTATCACATTCCGCCACTTGAGCGCATCAATCGCAATGAAGTTTTTGCATTGGTCGAAAAGAAGCGATACTTCATTTTGCACGCGCCGCGCCAGACTGGCAAGACGTCGGTGTTGCGTGCAATGATGAACGAGTTGAATGAAACGGGCCGCTATCGCGCCGTGTATGTCAATGTTGAAGGCGCGCAGGCAGCGCGGGAAAATACGATGAGGGCGATGGAGGCGATCCTGAGCGAACTTGCTCTGTCGGCGCAAATCCATTTGAATGATGATTTTGTCGAGGACAGCCGGACGCGTATATTTGAGTCATCAGGTCCCTATGCTGCGCTGCGCGTATTACTGAGCCGCTGGTCGGCGTCGGATTCTCGGCCGCTGGTGGTGATGATCGATGAGATTGATGCGCTGATCGGCGACACGCTGATATCGGTGCTGCGCCAGCTGCGTTCCGGTTATACAGAGCGGCCGGAACACTTCCCCCAATCCGTGATTCTGTGCGGCATCCGCGATGTGCGCGACTACCGGATTCATTCGAGCGCCGACAAGACGGTGATCACCGGCGGCAGTGCGTTCAACATCAAGGCGGAGTCTCTGCGTCTGAGTGATTTCAGTGAAGCCGAGACGCGTGCGCTTCTGATACAGCATACGCAAGATACAGGCCAAAGTTGGAGCGAGGCGGCACTGGCTGAGGTGTGGCGATCAACCTCAGGACAACCGTGGTTGGTTAATGCGCTGGCGAGAGAGGCGCTCAAGAAGGTCAGGGACATTGCTGTCACCATCGAACACAACGATGTCATCGATGCCAGGGAAGAGTTGATCTTAAGGCGTGACACACACTTGGATCAGTTGGCAGACAAGTTGCGCGAGGCGCGCGTCAAGCGGGTTATTGAACCGTTGGTTACCGGCGATAGACCATTGGAGAACTTTCTTCCGGATGATATGCAGTATGTTCGTGACCTGGGGCTGATTGCCAGGGACAAGCCAGTTCGCATTGCCAATGCGATCTACCGTGAGGTGATACCGCGCGAGTTGATTACATCCAATGACGAGGCGCTGCCGTATCAGACTGCGTGGTTCGTGGAGGACGGACAGCTAATGATGGACCAACTGATGGAATCGTTTCAGACCTTTTTCCGCGAGCACTCGGAGCACTGGGTGAAGCGATTCGACTACCTTGAGGCAGGCCCTCAGTTGCTGCTGCAGGCGTTCTTGCAACGCGTGATCAACGCCGGCAGTCGGATTGAACGTGAGTATGGGCTGGGCCGGATGCGCACGGATCTGCTGGTTGAATGGGGGGAGCACCGGCAAAGGGAGGTGATTGAGTGCAAGCTGCGCCGAAATGGCCTGCAGCGTACAATTGACGAAGGATTGAAGCAGATTGCTGCGTATATGGAGCGCTGCGGGACTGACTGCGGGCATCTGGTGATATTCGACCGTTCGGAGGAGCGGTCCTGGGATGAGAAGGTGTTCAGGTGCGAAGCGTCCGTAGGCACACGCCAGGTGACTGTCTGGGGCATGTGAAATACGAAATTATTTTGACTTTCTGCCTACAACCGCTTTTTGTTCGTCAGATAGTCGGTAGTCTCGTTCGATACGCACCGCGGACAGATGCGCCATCTTTCCAGCGCAAGGATTCAATGTGCCGCATCGCGTCTGTTTCCGTTGCAACCGCGCCAGAAACTCATCAAGGCTAATCCACATTCGGTCTCACTTGTTCTTGTGCATGAATTATTCTTCCCAACAGCTTTTTCTACTTTAGAAAGTATTTTCCAAAATATCGAAATTGTCAACTATTAACGATTATTCCTCAAGTTTTAGGTAACGATGTTGGCAACCGTAAACTACACTTGAGTCGAACTGCGAAAGACTTAATGTGTCGCTGCTGGAGAGACACTTCGCTTATTGCTTACTGCAATCCTAAACAAAACAATGGTCCAATTCGAATACCTGAAATATTCGAATTTCGATTAGTGTATAAAATTTGACTCGAATATCTATCGAATTCATGGAATGAAAATCTGATGAGTCAAATTGAGAAAGTACTCCTACCAGACATTGGTGATTTTTCTGATGTCGAAGTAATTGAAATTCACGTTTCTGTTGGAGATACGATCGCAGTTGAAGACCCGATATTGACGCTCGAAAGCGATAAGGCTACGATGGATGTGCCCTCACCTGTGGCTGGCCAAGTTACTGAAATCGCTATCTCACTCGGTGATAAGATTTCAGAAGGCGACACTCTCCTCTCAATCCAAACCATTCCCCAGCAAACTGCGGACGATGTACATGAAGATTCAGAGCCTTTTTCACCGAATAAATCTGACGTTGCGAGTCCTGATAAGGAAACGACTCATATCGAAACAGCCAATAGCGGTAACAATTTAGAAAGGGTACTGCTACCTGATATTGGTGATTTTTCCGACGTAGAGATTATCGAAATTAATGTTGCAGTCGGTGATGCATTATCGGTTGAAGATCCAATCCTGACTTTGGAGAGTGATAAGGCAACAATGGATGTACCCTCACCCATCGCCGGTGTCATTACTGAATTAGCCGTCGATGTCGGCGACAGAATATCCAAAGATGATTTCCTGCTAACTGTTGCAGTTGCCGGGGATGTTGTAGGTACTAAAACTGAAAACGTGCTGGCTTCGCAACCTAAATCGTCTCAAATTGAACCTAGTGAAGTCGAGCATATAGCAAGCGAAACTTTAGCTCCTGATTCAACGAACAGAGATCTGCCGAAACCCCCGCCGTCGTTGCCGCCACCCGTTGAGCGGGCGAAAGCCATGGCTCCGCATGCCAGTCCATCAGTCCGACGATTTGCTCGCGAACTCGGAGCTGACTTATCCCAAGTCCGTGGCACAGGTGCCAAAGGCCGAATCACTAAAGATGATGTTGTCAAATATATCAAGGGGGTGTTATCAGATGTGTCCGAACATCAAGCTTCCCAGCCGTTTGGACCTCCACCAATTCCTGAAGTCGATTTCTCAAAGTTCGGTGAGTTTGAAACAGTCAAACTGAACAAGATCAAGAAAATCACTGGTGACCGATTACATCGTTCTTGGCTTGATATTCCTCACGTCACTCACCATGATGAAGCGGATATTACAGAGCTTGATTTGTTTCGAAAAGAAATCGATGCTGAGCAGCGTGTATCTGGTAATCGAGTTACGATTTTGTCATTCATTTGTAAAGCCATAGTCAACGCTTTACAGCAATATCCCACATTCAACTCTTCATTGTCCACAGATACGCAGAGTTTAATCATCAAGAAGTACATCAATATAGGGGTCGCAGTCGACACCCCCAACGGTCTGGTTGTTCCGGTTGTCAAAAATATCCAAAATCTTGGTGTATTGGAAATCGCCAAAACACTGCAACAACTGAGCTCTGCTGCCCGGGAAGGAAAACTCACCCCTTCTGACTTTCAAGGCGGTTGTTTCACAGTTTCAAGTTTGGGTGGTATTGGTGGTCGATTCTTTACTCCAATAATTAACCCACCGGAAGTTGCCATATTGGGGGTCAGTCGACACAAACTGCAGCCCTTTCCTGGTGACGGAGACATTGTCTGGAAAACTATGCTGCCACTGTCACTGTCTTATGATCATCGCGTGATCGACGGGGCAGAGGCCGCACGCTTTACAAAATTCGTTTGTGAACTGTTATACGACTCGCGCCGAATATTGCTTTAAGCGATCATTCAGGTACAACACTAATCAGGATAAAGATTGATGTCAGGTCAAGACATACAAATTGATACGGAAGTCGCGGTTCTGGGGTCCGGCCCTGGAGGCTACACCGCTGCATTCCGAGCCGCAGATCTTGGTAAGAAAACGGTATTGATTGAACGCTATCCGAACTTAGGTGGTGTTTGCCTTAATGTCGGTTGCATTCCCTCTAAGGCACTCCTGCATGTGGCTAAAGTGATTTGTGAAGCGAATGAAGTTGAAGAGTGTGGAGTGCTTTTCCAAAAACCGGAAGTTGATACGAAAAAACTCAGAACATGGGTAGAAAAAGTTGTTGGTCAACTAACTGGTGGTTTGGGGGCGTTAGCCAAGCAAAGAGGTGTCCAGGTTGTTACTGGTCATGGTCAATTCTTAGATTCGGAAACCATCCGGGTTGTCCACGAAGATAAAGTCACAAACGTATCTTTCCGTGATGCAATTATTGCAGCAGGCTCCCGACCAGCTTCGCTGCCTTTTTTACCAGAAGATCCTCGAATTGTTGATTCAACTGGGGCACTGTTGCTTAATAAAGTTCCAGAAAGGATGCTGATTATTGGTGGTGGCATTATTGGTCTGGAACTCGGTACGGTTTACCATGAACTTGGTACCAAAATCACAGTTGTTGAAGTATTGGATAGCTTGATTGCTGAAGCAGATGCCGATATTTCAAAACCACTTTTACAACGAGTGAAAAAACAGTACGAGAATTTACTGCTAAAAACGCGCGTCGTTTCCGTCAGTACACACAAAGATCGATTAACTGTGGAATTTGCCAGCGATAAAGGTTCGACAAGTGAAGACTTCGACATGATATTGGCAGCAGTTGGACGCGCACCCAATGGCAGTTTGATCAATGCGAGCGCGGCAAGCGTTCAGGTCGATAATCATGGTTTTATCACGGTCGATCGACAGCAAAGAACAAATGTTGATGGAATTTATGCCATCGGTGACATCACAGGCCAACCAATGCTAGCCCATAAGGCTACGCATCAAGGGAAAGTTGCTGCTGAAGTTATTGCTGGTATGAAATCAGGCTTTGATACATCGATAATTCCATCGGTTGCCTACACTGATCCCGAAATTGCCTGGGTAGGCGTGACTGAAAAAGATGCAAAAAAGAATGCTATACCTTACGAAAAAGGTGTTTTTCCCTGGCGAGCGAGTGGAAGAGCCTTGTCAATGTCGCGAGCTGAAGGCGTGACCAAATTATTATTCGATCCTGAAACGAAACGTCTGATTGGTGCTGGAATAGTGGGAGTTAATGCTGGCGAGCTGATCGCAGAAGCGGCACTGGCCATTGAAATGGGAGCCGATGCAGCGGACCTCGCACTCACAATACACCCGCACCCCACCCTATCTGAAACTCTTTGTTTCGCCGCAGAAGCTTATGAAGGCACAATTACAGATTTGTATTTGCCTAAAAAGTCGAGTCGACCCCGCCGCTAAAATCCATTATTTCACTGCTTTGTGCTAATGGACGTTAACCCGTTCATGTATGGACGCAGTACTTCAGGAATGGCAATACTACCATCCTTGCATTGATAGTTTTCCAAAACAGCGATAAACGTTCGCCCGACTGCAAGACCCGATCCATTCAGAGTATGCAACGGTTCCAAACGTTTTGTTTGTGAACTTCGCATGCGTGCCTTCATTCGGCGCGCTTGAAAACCTTCACAATTGCTGCAAGATGAAATTTCGCGGTACTTCTGTTGTCCTGGCAACCAAACTTCAATGTCGTAAGTTTTAGCAGCACTGAAACCCATATCACCCGTACAAAGCACAATCACCCGATATGGTAACTCCAGAAGTTGCAGTATTTTTTCTGCATTTGCGGTCAATTCCTCCAATGCTTCGTAAGACACTTCAGGTTTAACGATGTGTACCAATTCAACCTTTTCAAATTGGTGCTGTCGAATCATGCCTCGAGTATCTTTGCCGTACGACCCGGCTTCTTTCCTGAAACACGGTGTATGGGCGACAAACTTCATCGGTAATTCGTTTTCTTCGACAATGGATTCCTTGACAATGTTCGTCAACGGCACTTCTGCAGTTGGGATCAAGTAAAAATCTCGTGAATCTTCAAGATGAAACTGATCATCTTGAAATTTAGGCAATTGGCCGGTTCCATACAGGATATCTGCATTGACGATAAAGGGAAGATTAACCTCTTCGTATCCATGCTCTCGTGTGTGCGTGTCGATCATCAATTGTGCAATCGCTCTGTGCAGTGCGGCAAGTTCGCTTCGCATGACAACGAAGCGCGCACCTGAAAGTTTGCTCGCCAGTTCAAAATCTAGCATTCCCAAGTTCTCGCCGAGTGCTACATGGTCTTTCGGTTCGAAATCAAACTGTGTTTGCCCTCCTACTCGACGAACTTCGAGATTGTCATCTTCGGAGGTGCCAGCCGGAACAGTTTTGTGTGCGACATTTGGTATCTCCGATATGAAATCATGAAACTCGTTCTGTACTGCAGCATAGTCTTTTTCCAATGCATCAAGTCGCTTGCCAATTTCTTCAACTTGTGACATCACGACGGATACATCTTCACCTGCTGATTTCAATTTTCCTATTTGCTTGGAGAGTTGATTTTTCTGATTCCGATTGGCTTCAGTTTCAGACTGAATTGACTTTCTTCGAGACTCAAGATCTTCGTAATATGTAATATCGAAATCGTACCCTCGCGGCGCGAGATTTTCCGCGATTGTTTTGTATTCGTTTCGAAGAAAATGTAAATCAAGCATGGCTACCCCGATTTCCTAAAGGCATTTAATTTCATCCCTGTGAGTGTAAAAAAATTGTGCAATAGTGACAAATTACTACGTCGGTAAATTATATATTCGCTACCCACTTACCACATTCTGGCGTACTGACACCAGGTAAATTTTTTAATCGGGAATTGAGTGGTAAGGTTCGCCGAAAAATGGTTAGGCACTGACAATCAGACACTCAGCGCCACTTCATTTCAACTATTCACAATAATTTGAGACGAAGCGGCGGTATGAAATTGCATTACAGCATCCCCCATCCCGGTTAGATTGGCCACTACAAAAACCTTTTTTCTATGAAATAGATCTACTCCTTAGAGCCGTGCGACCGCACGACAACTTCACTCGGAAGAGCGATCAAATTTTAAATTAGCCTTGTGACAACCGCGAAACTAACAAGCCTTAGACCGTGCCGCGGGATTCGCACACTCAACCAACACAGTTCACCGGTACGAATTACGGCGTTTACACGTAGTTTCATTCCTACCCAGTGCCAGTCAAAACCAGGAACTAAACTGATTTCTGTTGTTGAACACATCATAATCACCACCGATTTCAATAAGAATTATCGCATGCCGAATGTTTACTGATTATCCGACACCATCTCTAACAACCGAACCTGACTATCATTATCCTCAAGATCGGCTTCAATCTTCTCACCACACTGCACAACCTGTGCATCGAGAAAATCATGCTGCACAGCAACATAGACTATCGAACGACGATCAATCTAATTCTAAATTCGATATTAAGTTGATTGTTGTCGTTATACAAACACTCTAATCTGCAAACTTGGTTTGGTCAGTGTTATAGTCTTCGTACCCATTGAAATGCTCGCCTGAAAATAATTTCGCAATATATCGCATTAATTAATAGTACTTATTGTCTTAATTAACCACTTTCTCACATCACTTAATAAAGTATACTTCTGCTATGTTCTGAATTATTTTTATTCCATACTTTAAGTAGATTGAATTTATCTTATTGATACTATTAACTTCTGATATGCTTGAACGAAGTTTGACAAGGAGTTTACTCGATTGGCAAGATAAGCCAGCGCGGAAACCTATTCTCATTAATGGTGCACGTCAAACTGGTAAGACCTTTCTTGTCAAAAATATTTTTGCAAATTCAAACAAATTCAGGCGTTCTTTCTACTTGGATTTTGAGCGTGATCCCACGCTTGAAATGTTGTTTGACGACAACCTCAGTCCGAAATCTGTAATCGACAATATTGGATTGAGATTTGGTGAGCCGGTTGATGTTTCCAATGATCTGGTTATTTTTGATGAGATCGGGTCTTGTGAAAGAGCATTGCAGTCCTTGAAATATGTTGCGGAAGACTTCCCGCATGCCTTTTTCATTGCTACCGGTTCCAATATTGGACTACTGCAATCTTTTCCGGTTGGTAAAGTTGATATTCTGGATTTGTATCCACTCACCTATGAGGAATTTCTCATTGCTTCATCTTCTCCAGTTGTCATTGATGCGTACCATAATTATCTCAATTCAAGTGAAGCACATAAACAGTTCTGGTCAACGTTCTTAGACTATTGCTACGTAGGAGGCATGCCAGAAGCTGTTACTCACTGGAATTCAAGGAATAATGCACTTGTGGAACGCGTCAATAGCGTTAAGCAGGTACACCGAAACTTAATTGAAAGTCATTCGTACGACTTCGGTAAATATGCTGGTATTCAGAGTGCTCATCACATTGAATCAGTCTTTCGGAATGTTCCCCTACAATTGAGAAAAAACATTGACGGTTCTGTCAAACGATTCCGGTTTCGTGACACCATCCAAAATAAGAAACGATACACCGAGTTGCAAGGGCCAATCGATTGGTTGAGCAAAGCAAAATTGGTTTCGAAGAATTATCCAATCACCCAGCAACCTGTTCCGCCACTCCACAGTCACATAAAAGAAAATGTTTTCAAGCTATTTTTATTTGACATTGGATTGCTTGGTTACCTGACGGGGATGTCATATGAGGATCATAGATGTCAGACAACAATCTTTAAAGGGTTTATTGCGGAGAACTTTGTTCAAAATGAATTGATTGCCAAAGGGCTCAATCATACTTACAGTTGGGAACAAAATCAGGCTGAGATTGAGTTTGTGATCAGAAACAGTCGAGGTGATGTCATCCCGGTTGAAGTGAAAAGTGGCGCGCGAACACAGGCGAAGAGCTTGACATCATATATCAAGCGATACAATCCTGATTTAGCGGTTAAATTGATCGCTGCCAGAGGCGGTACCCACGGCATTTTAAAGACTGTGCCTCTATATTACGCGTCAACCATTCTTGACTAACTTGGTGTAACCAATTCTGGGAGAGAATGATGTCCAAATTCAGTGCGTAAAATGATGATAGAATTCCAGCACATTTGGTTTCACATTGCCAAATCTTAATGAATGAAAATTAACCGCGGAGAAGTGCCTTTATGGATCTAGAACAGTTTGTAACGGAATCATTGTTGCAATATTTAATGGGATAAAAAGTGCTCAAGATCAAATGAATCAAGATGATAAAAGTGCTGGGGCAATAAATCCTAAATGGGGTAATGACCTTGACTACGCAGATTATTCATCAGAAGTGAATTTTGATATTGCGATATCAGCTTCGGAGGGAAAATCAATCCAAGGTAAAGGTGGAATCAAAGTTCTGTCTCTTGAAGTAGGGGGTGGGAGTGAAAATAATACTCGGACGAGCACTGTAAGCAGAATAAATTTTCAACTTCCAGTTGCATTTCCAGCTGTAACAGTTATAGATGTACCTGCACGAAGAAAACTCGACAATTGATCTTCGGGTGTCCTGATCGAATATCGTGAAGTTTACGCAATTCCGAAATATTTCAGCATTCAAGTGGCTGTCAGATTACTCAACTTGCAGAGAGACCGAATATTGATTTAAAGAAATAGATGTTTTGGAACATTCCAATAGAACACAGAGCAAAAGACCAAGGAACAATCATTGAGAATTCTCATAAATAATAGTACTTCAATTAGATAGAAATATGCTAACTCAATTAGAGGCAGATGCGCTATTAGCAATGGAAAAGCGTAGAGAAAACAACAATCAATATATTTTTCCTGATTTTGGTGGTTATGTCTCCATATCATTAGTTTCCATGAATGAACGCGAACAGTTTTTTCTTGATCTTCGACGGTCTCGGATTGCATTAAGTAAAAGCACTTATCAGAACCGTGTCCGGCAAGTTTTTATTTTGGCAAGATTAGATATTGGAAGTGCGCCACATCGAAATCCAGATGGCGAAGAAATTCAATCACCCCATTTGCACCTTTACAAAGAGGGTTACGGCGATAAATGGGCGTTTCCAGTACCAAATGAGCATTTTTCAAATCTTGCAGATTCGTGGAAAATTCTCCATGAATTCATGGACTATTGCAATATAGTTGATCCACCCAACATTCAACGAGGATTATTCCATTGATTCCAGAGATACAGACTTCATTAGAGCAGTATTGGAATTGGCTTAGAGACAAAACAGCTCTTCGCACCATAGAAGATTGCGTTGAAATTACCACACCTTATCTAGACAGACATAATGATTGTCTTCAAATTTACGTTAAGCGGGCAAACGGTGAATATACGTTGACCGATGACGGTTATATACTTGAAGATTTGAAATTGTCAGGCTTTAACTTAGATAGCCCCAAACGGAAAACAATGTTTGAAACTGTACTGAATGGTTTCGGCGTACACTCAAATGATGATGCACTTGAGGTAACTACATCAGAAGAGAATTTTGGAATTAATAAGCACAATCTACTGCAGGCAATGCTTGCAGTTAACGATCTATTTTATTTAGCATCTCCTGTTGTGGTCAGTCTATTTCATGAAGATGTAACTTGTTGGCTCGATTCTTCTCAAATTCGCTATACACCAAATTTGAAGTTTACAGGAAGAAGTGGTTATGATCATCGATTTGATTTTGTCGTCCCTAAATCCGAAACTAAGCCTGAGCGAATTATTCGCGCTATCAACCAAGCCACTCGAGACAGTGCACAAATTATTACATTTGCTTGGTTAGATACCAAAGAAACACGCTCACTTGATTCTGAAATTTACGCGATTCTAAACGACACAGAAAAACCAGTTTCAAAAACTGTGATTCATGCAATGAACAATTACGAAATCAATCCAATTTTATGGTCAGTTCGCGACGAATCTCTTGAAAAATTAGCTGCGTGACCTTTTACTTGAAATAGCCAACCACATCCAACTTTTCACAGTAAACTTATGGCACATTCGGGGTTTATGATTTTCGCAGTCTTTCCATATACTCTTTGATCCGTTTTTCAACGCCCCGATCAACAGGCATGTAATATACCCTTCGATCCATTCCTTCTGGAAAGTAGTTCTCGCCGCGTGCATACCCACCTGATTCATCGTGAGCATAACGGTAGTTGTGTCCATAGCCTAACTTTTTCATCATTTGAGTTGGCGCATTCCGAAGGTGCATAGGCACCTCAAGTGTTCCATAGTCTCTGGCATCTTGACTTGCCTGATTGAACGCTGTGTATACTGCATTGCTTTTAGGACAACAAGCCAAGTACACAACTGCTTGGGCAATTGCCAATTCGCCTTCAGGCGTTCCCAAACGCTGGAAAGTGTCCCAAGCATTCAATGCAATATTCAGAGCATTTGGATCAGCATTTCCAATATCTTCGCTGGCAATTCTTACTACACGACGGGCTATGTAGAGCGGATCACACCCGCCGACAAACATACGCGCTAGCCAATAAAGAGAAGCGTCGGGGTCTGATCCCCTTACCGATTTATGTAATGCAGAAATCAGCTCGAAAAATACATCACCGCGTTTATCAAATCGCGCTTGCGGTTGCCCCACCACTTCCGCTGCGAGTTCTGCTGTTACACAAGCGCTTTCCTGTGTTCGAACCAAACTGCCTGAAATCTCGATGAAATTCAAGATCTGTCGCGCATCGCCACCGGAACTATGCGCGAAAACCTCTCGTGCTTCAGCTGATATGTCGAAGTCAGGCGGTAGGCAATGAGATCCCAACTTCAAACAACGGTCAATTACTCGAAATGAGTCTTCTGTTTCCAGTGGCTTAAGAACATAAACTTTCAAACGCGACAATAACGCACTATTCAGCTCAAATCCTGGATTTTCTGTGGTTGCACCGATAAAAATCAATTCCCCACTTTCAATGTGAGGTAGAAACGCATCTTGTTGAGATTTGTTGAACCGATGAACTTCATCAACGAATAGTACAGTTGCCCTACCTTCTCCTTTAGCTTTTTGTCCTTCAGCGGCTGCATGTCGAATTTCTTTAATACCACTTTGAACAGCTGAAAGAGTCAACAAATTGGCATCGAATTCATTAGCAATAATTCTCGCGAGAGTGGTCTTCCCGCAACCTGGTGGTCCCCAGAAAACCATCGAATGTGGCACTTTCTGAACCACGGCGGTCCGAAGCGGTTTTCCGATTGACAACAGGTGATCTTGTCCGAATACATGATCGAGTGATGTAGGACGCATCAACTCGGCTAACGGCGTCAATGCAGTGCTTTGATGGGTGTTGGAACTTTCCAATGGGTAATCCAAGAAAGTATCAGCCGACCGGATCAGTTCGAGTTGCCTTCTCCCTCTCGAGAGTCAATTAAATCTACACCTTCCGGGAGCACGAATTGAAACACCTTGTCTTGAAATTCACTACCAAGAATTACATCTTGCATTTGAATTCTTGTTGTATCTCCAAGCGTATCCAAAATTTCCATGGTTCTAAGTGTAACTTCGTCGAATCCCAGTCGCATTGATTCAAATTGTGAAGCGTCCTGATTTAAAGGTCTCAAAGTAACCCAGGCTAATGCTCCTTGTACTCCCAGGTCTTCAACAGAGTATCTTTCTTCGATATTACCTGTTCCAGACAGAATCTCAGCAGCACTCTGGTCAAGCACATCAGAAATGTCTCGCACACTGGCTTGTTCAAGTTCATTGTCGTATACCCAAATATCATCTCCATCGCTTACAACGGTTTGTTCAAATGGCTCGTAGTATTCCCATCGAAATCGATTCGGTCGTGACAACCACATAAGACCTGCGCTTTCTTCTACTAAGTGTAACCCCTCATCCAAAATGACTTGGTTGAATTCAGCAAAGTAAGTGCTCTGATTATCGAAAAAGTTAGACATTCGCTCAAGTGCATTCGATGCCATCGCATTTGATGTCATCAGCAAAACTGTCATCGCGAATAACCCAGCTCGCATCTTGCCTTGTTTCTTGATCATGTTAATCGTCCGGAGTTGTAAGCAGAACGGAACGCGTACCGCCACTTTGTGGGGGGCTAACGACACCATCAGCTTCCATTGCTTCGATGATTCTGGCTGCACGATTGTAACCAATTCTTAACTCCCGCTGAATTTTTGATATTGAGGTTGTTTTTGAACGGCTCACGATATCTAAAGCTTGCTCGTACAAGTCATCTACGTCATGGGCTCCTTCCAACGGGCTGTCACCAATGCTTGCTTGTCCAATTAACATTTCGGTAACCTTTTCGTCATAAGCCGGTTGATAGGAATTCTTGAGATGATCGACTACTCGTTTCACTTCATCATCAGAGACAAACGCACCATGAACCCGTTTCGCCACCGAACTACCTGGTGGAATAAATAACATGTCTCCTTTTCCAAGAAGGTGTTCAGCTCCGGTTTGGTCAAGAATTGTCCTTGAATCTGCATTGGAAGCAACACGGAATGCAATTCTGGTTGGAATATTCGCTTTTAGAACGCCGCGAATTACATCTGTGGAGGGCCGTTGGGTCGCTACTATCAAGTGAATTCCTGCAGCGCGTGCACGCTGTGCAATTCTAATAATCAACTCCTCGGCTTTTTTACCCATTACCATGATTAAGTCAGACAACTCATCGATTACAAAAACGATGTATGGGAACGGTTTGAGAGGGTCTGCGGTTTCCGGATTGCTTGATGTTGGATCGGGAACCGGGAATTTCGCATTGGCCAAGTGTTCGTTGTAATTTTCCATATTTCGAACACCAAGACCCGCCATCAATGCGAAGCGTCGCTCCATTTCCGAGATACACCAATGCAAAGCATTGTGTGTTTTGTTCATATCTGTAATGACCGGTGCCAACAAATGCGGAATCCCTTCGTATACTGAAAACTCCAGCATCTTAGGATCTACCATCAATAAGCGAAGTTGTTCAGGACTGGATTTAAAAAGGAAGCTCAACAGAATCGCATTAAGACACACGGATTTTCCTGCACCTGTAGTACCCGCAATGAGTAAATGTGGCATGGCAGCAAGGTTTGTGATGACTGTTTGGCCGCGAATACCCTTTCCCAAAACAATGGTTAGCGGATGATCGTCTGACTTGTATTCTTCAGACTCAAGACCATCAACCAACCGAACTGTTTCACGAAACTTATTCGGAACCTCGAGCCCAACATGCGAAGTCCCAGGAATGTTGTCAACAACTCGTACACTTTGAACAGTGAGTGTTCGAGCCAGATCATTCGCCAGGTTAACGACCTGATTCGCTTTCACTCCAGCGGCCGGTTCAATTTCAAACTGGGTAATTACGGGTCCTGGATTGGCATTTTTTACAGAAACGTCAACATTGAAATCGCTGAGCATCGTCTGAATTTTCTCACCCATTTGAATGATTTCTGCCTCCGAGTATGCATACTGAGATGTGTCAGAGGGATCGAGCATAGATGTATCAGGAAATCCACTTTCCGGAACCACCAATGCCACCTCTTCCTTGTGAAGCTTGGGTTTAACGGGCGGGCGCTCTTGGACAGTTGGTTTGACATCCCGTTGAGTTGGAGTTTGATCCCTATTTCTTTGTTGGGTAGTATCGATCGGAACAATTATTGGTTCCTTTCGCGTGCTAGGTTCTTTCGTCGCCCGAATCGTTGGCTGTTTCCTCGTTCTGCGGTTCTCTGTACTAGGTTCTTTGTTTTCTTTTCGTTTGAATAGATTAAAAGATGGTGAGAATCGAGATTTAACAGTCGGTGTTTCTGTTTGTTTTTTTGTTTGCGTGGGAGCAATCTTTGGGCTTCCATAACCAAACAACGACAATATCGATCTTCCTGTGAAATCAAAAATTCTTAGCCACGGAATCAAATTGCAAGTTGTCGATCCAACGGCGAATAACACCACCAATACCATTGCGGAAAATTGCGCGCCAATAAATTTCACGAGAAACCCGGCTACTTCATAACCAACAATGCCACCGTGGTGATACTGAGTCTGGTAAAAGGCGTAGAGATTTTCGAGTCCACTGCCGCTGACTAAAGCAAGTAAAGTTCCCAGAATAAAAATAATAAATGCATAAGATTGGATCGCTTCACTTTTCAGTAAGGTACGTAGCCAGGTCCATCCAGCCAGTGCAATAATGCACGGCAATAGAAGGATGGAAAATCCAAAAGCGGAGATGCCAAGGTCTGCAACGAGTGCGCCAACCCTACCGCCGATATTTGAGACGATCACATCAGACGAGGTCGAACTCCAACTCAATCCCGGATCCGACGGCGAATAGGTTGCAAACACAGCCAATAACCAGGCGGCTACAACCCATAGGAATATTGAGCCAAGAAAGCCGGTTACCATTGCGACTTTATTGGAATTTGTGAAAGCAGATGATTTCAAAATTAACTGGTGATGTCGTTATCTATATGGAGGTGGAGCAAGGCTAGGCAATAACAACCTTCTTCAACCATCTCAAATACATAAAGACAAATCCGCGAACCTTCGATAAATATATTTAGATTGGTCGTATAAGGATAGTCCTACGCGGTGCATCATATCTTGACGCCGCGATAATTTCATCCCAGAAGTAAGTACATTCGCTAAAATAAGTATTAGATTAGAGAGAAATTTTCGCACACAAACACTTTCGGAAATTCCCAAACTTGTTTGATTTGTTTTCAAATTATATTGTCTCTTCTCAGGCCTGATTGAGGATAGAGTTATGCTGAGTCAACTCGATTACCTGACGATATATTGCCAGAGTATTCGGACTACTAATTCCTTAGAATCGACATTACCGAGGATTCGACACAGAACTGATCGTACCCGAGGTTTTGTTCGAGTCATTCGGAATGTTGTACATGATGTTCAATGTAGATTAGCGTGCCTAGCAACTATGGCGTAGGTTGCACGGGTTATAAGGTGTCAGGCAAGGTAATCGAAAGAGTAAAATTTAAACACGGAGTGGAGGCTAAACTCGAAACCAACTAGGTAGCCGCTTAATGACGCTTTCCGTCACGCACTGCTTTTGGGTATAGCATGCAATGTGAAAAAGTCTCTTAACTTTGGTAGGTGCGAATCCCACATAAGGATGTGGAAAAATCACACGTTAATTTGATGAGCGGTTACCGGAAATGAAAAATTTAGCGTGGAGTATGGCACTGACCATTAGTGAAAACTATCAGCAACAGTTCCCTTAGTATTCTGCGTTAAACCAAACCTGCAGTCGACTCGATTCACGGCTTTCTCTAACCCTAAAATTAGAGACTGATTCATGATGTGCAAAACAAAAAATAAATCGACTTTATTTCCCACTGTAAATAGAAATCAATATGAACTCTCGAGCAATTTGTTTTATTAGTGGCGCACTTTTCTTTCTAGCATTTTCTGAAAACGTGCAAGCCTACCTTGACCCAGGTTCTGCGAGTTTAGCAGTTCAAGCAGTAATAGCAGCTTTTGCTGGTGCTGCATTAACTTGGAAGCACTGGTGGTCACATTTCAAGGGTTGGTGTAAAAAATTGGTGGTTTTACTCGGCTTTAAATCAAAAATGACATCAGAATTAGTTGATTCTGAAAAAGATAATTCTAGCAGTAGTCGGACAGATTCCCCTTGTGACTAGAGTTGGAGGCTCTTTTCGAGATCCAGAAGGGTCTGTTTATCGCTCGTCAGGGCGTGTATTTAGGGGTGTCTCAGAAAGCGGAACATCTCGCGTTGAAACTTTCATCAGTTCGAAATTTTATTGCAACAATGCTGGGCGTTCAATCGTAAACAGTTGGATAGTTTCTCCCGCGGACGTGATAAATGCGGGCATTCCTAGGGAAGAAGTCGCTACACGTGCTATTTGGATTGAACACGAACGACTTCCTCTTATTACGTACCCCTATGAATGGCCTTTTGAATATTTGAAACAGGCCGCATGTTTCACACTTAACCTTCTAGCAGAAGCATTGGAAAATGGTTATACACTGAAAGACGCATCAGCGTATAACATACAGTTTTTAAACGGTAATCCTATCTTCATAGACCTACTATCTTTCGTGGAATATAAAGATGGCGATCCGTTTGTTGGCTATAAACAATTTTGCGAACATTTCTTTGCACCTTTGTGCTTAACCTCTTATGCTGGCATTGAATACAACCAATGGTATAGAGGGCGATTAGATGGACTGGACCTAGTCGAAGTATCAAAATCATTACCTTTTTTCACCCGCTTCAAAATGCAAGTCTTCTCACATATACACCTTCAAGCTTGGGCAATGGAAAAAGTCCAGATTTCAGACACATCGAAGCGTTCTACACCAAAAAAACGTCGAATCACGCTTCGAAATTTAATTGCATTAATCAATAAATTGTGCAAATTTATCGAGAATCTCGAAAGAAAGAAATCTACATATTGGCAATCTTACGATGCAAATTGTTCCTACGATCATGCAGACAAAAAACTGAAGACGTATATTGTTCAAGAATTCGTAAAGAATACAGCCTCAAATGGGGGGAGGCAACTAAAACTACTAGACATCGGATGTAACACAGGTTACTATTCAAAGATCGCCATTGAATCAGGAGCCAAATCGGTTATCGGAGTTGACCTTGATGTTGGAGCTCTAAATTTAGCCGTGAAAATGGCGAAAAAGTTCAACATGCAAATGCAATTTCTCTATTGGGATTTAGCTAACCCGTCGCCAGATTTAGGATGGAAGCTCAAAGAACGTCTAAACCTAGAATCTCGTTTGGAACCGGTTGATTTCGTTTTTTGTTTCGCACTCATTCATCATGTAGTTATCGGACGTAACATTCCCCTTGATGACTTTGTTAGTTGGGTATGTAGTTTAGCACCAACCGGAATCATTGAATTTATCCCCAAGTCTGACCCAATGGTCCAGGGATTATTGCAAAATCGAGACGACATTTTTCATTCCTACTCCAGAGAAAATTTTGAAAGCTTACTTAAAGAGCAAGTCGATTCAATCACTGTTCATAAATTACAACATTCTCCGAGAGTATTTTATGAATTTGAACGATTTAGCCGAGTAAAACACTTGTGCGATTAATTCCAAATTTACTGAACATCAAGAATAGATATTTCCTTTATCTATTCACGTTGCTACAAATTTATTTTGCTAGTAATACCCTTTCCTTTGGTTTTTGGAAGTCATTTGACTATGTTTTTGAGTACATGTTGCTATTTTATGGGTCATGGCTCATATTTCTATTAGTTTTACTTAAGTTAGCTCTCACAATTTGTCGTCGGTTCAATTCCTCTTCATCTATAGTTTTCGTTATTATTTTTTTTAGCCTCCCATTTGCTTGGGAACTCTGGCTACGATCACTCGAAATTGAAAGTCTCCTTCTGAGGAATATTATTCGGATACTTCTACTTCCGGTTATATATTTCTATTTTCGTGTTGGAATTGCGAATATTCGTTGGATGTCTTCTATTGTTGCTGTTCTCAGTTTGATTTCATTCGCTAGCCATTCTTTTCTGTCGCTTTCTTTTGAGCGGCCAGAACAACACAATTTCGATGCAATTCAGCTGACAAAGCGACCAAATATTCACGTAATCATGTTCGACTCACTAACCCATTCTCGTTTAACTCAAGAATTCATGGGAATCAACAATCCTGCTACAGACTACCTCGAATCACTTAACAATGCAATTCATTCTGAAGGCATGGGATTTTCTGAAAACATACCCACCTTTGCCGCGTGGAGTACACTATTCAATTTCGCCATGGACGATGGTAGAAGAAACTTAGTATTGTCAGGAGTATCTCCAAGTAGATTAGCAATTTTACTTAAGGAAAATGATTACACGATTTCTACTGGATTTTCCTCTGATTTTTTTGGATGGAAAAAAGGGAAATGGGTTGACAATTATTACCGTGGTCAAAGTCAAAGTCTCAAATGTTTGGGGGCTGACTTAGCTTGCATCACAAAACGAGGTAGATTGGAAATTTGCCAAGAGTTTTCGCGCAATCTTTTTTCCAATATTTTCGATTCAAAATGTATCACTTCGAATCAGTTTGTCAAGAGTTGGCCAGATGAAGTAATAGAGCACATCGATAACATTGAACAGAACTCTAACAACCCACAATTTTCAGCGTTCCACATCTATTTACCTGGGCATACTCCTGGAGATTTCATTACTAACGACGAAGAAAAACTTGAAGATTTTAAGAATTTTCTCACTGAGCACCTAAAACAAGCAAAAATTGTGATAGAAAAAATTAACGACCTGCGGAAGCGGCACTCACAATCAATATTTATCATTGCTGGTGATCATGGCTTATTCTTGAGTAAAACTGCATTAAAAGAAGAACGGCGTTTCATAATACTTGATAATCACGCTGTTGCTGTATCGATACTTAACTCTTCAAACTTATGTGAATGGTCAAAAAATTGGCTGAATAAGCAACGTTACCTAACACCTAGCCGAATGCTAGTGGCTGCGCTTGCTTGTTCTGGCGAAAGTAGAGACCTAACAGCACATTTTTCAGATAACGAAGATTTTATACGTTTCGGTGAATCGTTAATTAAGCAAGGAAATCCTGTCATTTTGTAGAGTTGAGATTTGTGCAGGTCCTAAATTTTATGAATGCAATTCTTGCAAAATAATTAAATACACTCAATTTCAGAATTGGCACGGTGTTGATAGTAGCACAACATAAATTTAAAGCCTATTTGTTTTGCCATGGGCATCCATATCTCGTTTGGATATAAACATTATTTCAAAATACATTGTTCTGTTTTTAATCGTTTTCGAAATGCTGAAATTCGAGGTAAGTATTTTGATCCTATTCGATCACAAAGCCAGTAAATTTTTTTTGTTAGTGCATGTGAATTAGAAACTAATCCCAAGCGTTTCATTTCTTCGTATTCATTAAATTCTTCAATAAACGAATGATGAGATTGGTTTGCCTCACCGTGAAAAATCACTTGCGGAGTTAGAATGTATGTCTTTAAACCGTGCCACCAGTAGTAATGCATAAGCATATCAATTGGAATGTTCATGAGTGGATATTGTTCAAGTAAGGTTTGCATAGCACGCTGTGTGATAACATATCCAACTGCCCCTATTGAATCATACTTAACCAAATTGAGAGTAAATAACTCGTTAATCGAGAATACTGGATAGAGTGTTTTGTCTGATTTTCCATGATAAAGAAACACGATATCAAATTTGGAATCTGCTACTTTCCCAATTGCATTCAATGCAGACTTAGTTTCGCTAGTAGGCATTGCATCATCTTCAAATACCGCTACAACATTTTCATTATTCTGTAATGCATAATGCCATACTTTTCTATGACTTAGCCAACAAGCCAACGACCCGTGGATATGAGGTTGCTTATAATTTTTAATCTTCAATAAAAATTCTGGATGAACGTTATCAAATATGCTCTGGTCCGTTAGTTCTCGCCAGTCAAAGCCAGTAATAAAACGAAATTCGATTTCTTGTTGACTAAAATTATTTGAAACTATCTGCCTTCTTTCAGAAGCGCGCAACAGATTTATCACGTAACAATTCATGCGTCGGTGCTATGTAAGAAAGTAATTTGTTAGGGAAATTGTAAAAATTGACGCCTCCGAGTTTGCGTCAGATTGTATTGCCATGTTTTGCCTAATTTTTTTACCAATACTAATGCCCAGTAATAATTAAATTTTATGCGAAGCGATTTCTTTCAATTCGATCTGATATGGAGTATTCGTTTTAGATATCGTCCATACTCACTATTCGCAAACAATTTCACTCTTTTATTGATCATCACTTCGTCAATCCAACCGATGTCGAAAGCGATTTCGTCTGGACTACCGATTTGAAGCCCTTGTCTTGTTTCAACGGTTCGGACGAAATTTCCAGCTTCCAATAGACTAGCATGCGTTCCCGTATCAAACCAAGCAATTCCTCTACCTAGAATCTCCACAGTCAATTGTCCTTCATCTAAGTACGTTTGTAGTAGAGAGGTGATTTCTAACTCACCCCGTTGGGATGGTTTTAATTTTTTCGCTCTCTCAGATGCAGTATCGTCGAGGTAATAAAGTCCGGTTACAGCTAAATTCGAAAGAGGTTCTGTAGGTTTCTCAATGAGGGATTTGACTTCCCCACTTGAGGAAATTTCCACTACTCCATATCGTTGTGGGTCTGCCACCTGATATCCTAACACTGTAGCCGAAATCTCTGACGAATTGATAGAATGTAATAATTTAGGAAGGCTATGACCGTAATAGAGATTATCACCCAAAATCATAACCGAACTACTACCAGCTAAATAGTCCTCCGCCAATAAATATGCCTGAGCTAGGCCATCCGGCGATGGCTGTGAAATATAAGATAACTGAATACCCCACTGAGAGCCATCTGCCAGAACCCGTTCAAACAGGTACTGATCTTGCGGGACTGTTATAACCGCTATGTCTCGAACACCGGACAGCATTAACACCGAAAGTGGATAATAAATCATCGGCTTGTTATAGATAGGTAAGAGAGATTTGGATATCGCCATGGTAACGGGGTACAAACGACTACCCGAACCACCTGCCAGAATGATTCCTTTGCGGTCAGGCACAGTTTTGACCTGTAAGTTTATCGATTACCCTATCTAGACTATCTTGCCACTTTGGCCTATTAATACCAAAAACATTTTGCAATTTCGAACAATCCATACGGGAATTGAGTGGCCGTATTGCTCTAGTCGGAATTTCAGACGATGGAACATGGATGATTTTGACACTTGCCCCAGCTTTTTTTGTAACATTCAGAGCAAAATTCGCCCAACTGGTGTCTGGTGAGCCTGCAAAATGAAAGATCCCGGATTCTCCGCGCGCCTCATTAAACGTATTTGCTATCGTCATCAACGCACTTGCCAAATCTGACGCAGCAGTTGGTCCACCAATCTCGTCCGATACAACTTTTATTTCGTCTTGTATAGTGCTCAATTCAAGTACGGTTTTTACAAAATTTTTCCCGGAAGATGAAAATACCCAGGATGTTCTCAATATAGCGAAAACCCCATCCGTTTGGGTGATGCCAGTCTCACCTTTAAGTTTTGAACGTCCATAAGCATTTAAAGGGCAAGGCTGATCAAGTGGGGTCCAAGGAGAATTGCCACTCCCATCAAATACGTAATCTGTGGAGATGTGTAGGAACGGAATTTTTCGTTTCGCTGCAATTTCGGCTAGAATAGTTGGCGCAATTCCATTAATCTTTGTAGCCAACTTTTCATTATTCTCTGCTCCATTAACATCGGTATAGGCAGTAGCATTAATAATGACATCCGGACAATACTGATCGATCACAGCTTCAAATCGTTCTGGATATCTGAAATCCATTACTTCACGTCCAAGTGCAATTACGCCGCTTTGCTGTTGCAACTCAGTAGCCACTTGGCCGTTTTTACCAAACACCAGAACTCTCACATCAACTCAAACCCTCTATAACTATAGCGACACTGACTCTTGAATAGGGTCATTTAAACTACATCAATTTCAGAAAGATACCAATCGATTGTCTTTTTTATGCCGACTTCAAATGGCGTGCTCGTTTCCCAATTGAATTCATGTTTGAGGCGGGTCGAGTCGATTGAGTAGCGAAAGTCGTGTCCTAGCCGGTCATCAACAAACTCAACCAGTTCAAAGTATGGTTTTTCGCCTGGGATTTGGTCGTCAAGCATCGAACAGATAATCTTCACCAGTTCAATATTGGAAAATTCACAATTGCTGCCTATGTTATATGTACAACCGTCTCTACCCCCCCCCCAATATGGTCAGCAACGCCTCTGCGTGATCCTCAACGAACAGCCATTCGCGCACATTAAGTCCTTTTCCATAAACAGGGATCGGAACACCGGATACCGCACTGCGAATGATCGTAGGAATGAATTTCTCCGAATGCTGACGGGGTCCATAATTGTTAGAACAGTTCGTAATTACAATCGGAAGACCATATGTACGGTGCCAAGCAGAAACCAGATGATCCGAAGCCGCCTTAGAAGCCGCATACGGAGAATTCGGTGAATATGGATCACCCTCTTTGAACGAACCACTTATCCCTAGCGAACCGAACACCTCATCAGTCGATACATGATGGAATCTGAAATTATGGCAATTACCAGTCGCATGCCAATGTTCCAAGGCCGTCTCCAGCAATTGGTAGGTACCATTGACGTTGGTGTCCATAAATGCCGCTGGTCCTGAAATGGATCGATCAACATGACTTTCCGCAGCTAAATGCATAACCGCATCCGGCTTGTGGACTGAAAAAATCTTCTCTAATGTACCGCGATCACAAATATTCGCATGTTCGAATACATAGTAAGGCGAATCGGCCACTTCATCAACATTTTTTAGGTTGCCAGCATAAGTCAAAGCATCCAGATTGATCACGAAATAGCCCAAAGCAACTGCTTGTTTCACAACAGCTGAGCCAATGAACCCAGCACCACCTGTAACTAGCAATCGTTTATTCATTATCGAGGCTAAATGGGCTGTCCAATCTATTTAGAAATGACGCCGATTCATCTTTGGGAGAAAGTATCGCTTCACCGATATTAATTTTCCAGTCAATACAAATTTGGGGGTCATCGAATCGAACCGTCCTTTCCAATTCCGGGCAATAGTAGTCGGAACATTTGTAGAACACCTCGGTATTGTCTTCAAGTGTTACAAAACCATGCAAAAATCCTTTTGGAATAAGAATCTGACAACCATTTTCCGCCGACAACTCAAATCCAGTCCACTCCCCAAAGGTTTTCGATCCTCTGCGTATATCCACTGCTACATCCCAGATTTTACCTACAACCACTCTAACGAGTTTGTCCTGAGCACAGGGTGGAAATTGGCAATGCAACCCTCGTACTGTCTCCTTTTGTTGGGAAAGCGAATGGTTGTCCTGTACGAAGTCTATATCGATTCCAAGTTTCATTAGATTTCGACGGTTCCAAGTTTCAGAAAAATAGCCTCGCTCGTCTTCGAACTGCCTAGGTACCAAAATTTTTACACCACTCAGCGAGGTACTTATAACTTCCAACGCTCTATCCTGCCTCTAAAACCATTACCATGAGCTAAACCACTTCAGTTGCACAACCACTATAGATAAACGCATGAATCGCGTAATTTACATTATTAACATAAGCAGAGTCATTTGATCTCCGGTGCCGAATCAACTTTGTAGATTCGCGCAAGTATCGACGTCAGCTTATCGATAAATTTGTAACTTTCCTTACCTTCAACACTAAATATTCCAAGCAAACTACAATAGTATTTAATTTGGTATTTCCGACGAAAAAGCAAACAGGACAGCAGAAAATTGAAAACGCATTCGTAGATTTTTCGTTTTATAGGAAATGGGATCTGGTGCTTTCGAACTACATAAATCCTTGACTGAAGAAAATAATACCGCTTGAAACCATCAAGCGGTATTCGTGGGGAAACTGATTGATTTCCCAAATGCATCAACTGGGCAGAACGAATGACCATAATTGGCCCAACTTGTTTTCTCAATCGAAAGCAAAGGTCATCATCTTCGTGGTAATAAAAGATATTCTCGTCGAATTTACCAACTTCATTGAATATCCGTTTTGAAATAAAAATTGCCGCCCCTGAAATCGCGGGAACTTCAAAATCGGTGTTTGGAAGTTCTTTGGGCAACCATCGTTTCTCCTGCACAAGAATACTTTTCGACATCAGTGCAGGCATACCTGATTGACTAAGAAGAACAGGCGCAAATACGCTCGCAATGGGGTACTTTCCCAACGAATTGCACAGTGCAACAATGGTATCAGGCTCAAGCATAGTGTCTGGATTAAGAAAAAAAAGATAATCTGTTTCCGCCGCATCTGCGCCAATGTTACAAGCACGGCCGAATCCAACATTTTGTTTATTGATAATTACAGTGGCCCCCGAACTTTTAGCAATCTCTACAGAATTATCTTCGCTAGCATTGTCAACAACAACTATTGGGTATCGTTCTGGAACTGTGCTCAGCATTTTCTGCAAAGGGACTGCAGAATTAAATGAAACTGAAATTACCGTGACGGAATGGTTAGACACAATTATTACTATTTTTCGATTGGATGAATACGAGTTCGTGGATATTTAGGCCGTTATATTTGAACTGAATTAACCTGTTATCATGATGTCTGTATTAGCAGTATTTTCGCACTACCAACCCGATCGTATTCACGTTTGGAACATTTCATAACTGGACCAAGCAATCGAAAGGTTGTCTGAGTAGAACTACCATGCTGAGTATTAAGTTTATGCTGGGCCAGTGTGCTGAGAGAAAATGGTGAAGGCTACGTGGCTTCAAGGAGTTGACAGAGGGATAGAGTGAAAATTAAAGATCGAATTTGACGTTATTTACAATGAGATTGAACAGGTAGTTGTGTAATAATGCTTTCCGATGAACCCTGCTTTTAAACGTAGCTCCCGCGATAACTTTGAAGAAGCAATAAGTTCAGGATTGTATCAACCACCAATAAACTCGACATCTGATTATCACAGTTAAGCACTCAGTCTCACTCAACCATCAAGGCCAATACAGATGAAACTACGCATTCTTGAATCGTCGTAGTCTTTGCTCGCAATACTATGACAATTCAATTTGAATGTCGATTTCTTGACTTGTCAATAGTTCTTGTAACTTACTATCAAACTCACTATTGATAATTGTCATTAACTGATGGTTATAACTGGCAAATCTGATGCAACTATCGATAGAGTGTGTCTGAATCTGAAGTGTACCCAGATTTGTAGACACAAGGAATGGTGAATCAGACCAATTCATACAAGGGTCATTCACACCCTTGTATGAATCCAATTGCCAATCCGTGTAGTAAAAATCGTACATATAGAACGCCTCAGCCAATCTATGAAAAAAGATGCCTGAACTCGTTTTCAAAGGCGATCGGTGAGCGGTAGTCCAGTGCTGAGTGCAGACGAGTGGTATTGTAATAACCATCAATGAACTGCACGATTGCTGCACTGGCCTGCTGCCTGGTTTCGAATGTATGCAGGTCCAGCAGCTCCAACTCAAGAGTTGAGAAAAAAGACTCAGCCATCGCATTGTCATAACAGTCACCAACCCGTCCCATCGAGCGCAGGATGCCAGCTTGCTCACAGCGGTTACGAAACTCAGCCGAGGTATACTGACTGCCCTGATCGGAATGATGGACCAGAATGTCCGCATCCGGATTGCGTTGCAACAACGCCTCATTCAGTGCAGTGACCATCAACCCTGTGCTGTGGCGTGCCGACATCCAATACCCGACTATGCGCCTTGACCACACATCCAACACCACAGCCAGATACAAAAAACCCTGTCGAGTGTGAATGTAGCTCGAATCAGCCACCCACAAACGGTTCGGAGCCTCAGCAGTGAAATCCCGGCCGACAAGATCCGCAGCCTTACCCGCATGGGGATCACGCCAGGTCGTCTTGCGCTTGGCTCGGCGGGTCATACATCGGATACCAGCCTCTGTCATCAGCCGCCGGACCTGGCGAAGACTGATCGGCTCACCCAGCAACAGCAGCATCTGATGCAAGCGCCGAGTTCCATAACGCCCGCGACACTCGGTATGCAGCGTACGTAGCTTCTGAATCAAAGCGGTTGTCTTTTGAGCCGCTTCAGATCGCTTGTGACTTTGAGCCAGCCAGCGATAATAACCACTTCGAGCGACCTCACACACCCGCGCCATCTCTAAGACCGTAAACTCAGCCCGATTCGCCGCCATGAAACGATACACGCTCACAGCCCTTCCAGGTTCTCCCGGGCGAACCAGGCCGCTGCTTTTTTTAAAATGACATTATCGCGACGCAAACGCGCAATCTCAGCCACTAACGCAGCCTTATCGGCTTGCTCACCCAATTGGTCCTCACCACCCACTGATGCCAGCCAGCGATGAATGGTGTTCGCACTCGGTTCATAATCACGAGCGACCGCCGCCACTGAACGACCACTGTGTACCTCGCTTATAATCTGCTCACGCAAAACCTTTGAATAATGCTTCCTGCCCATCAGAAATCTCCCCTCCCAGCGTCTCCGCCTTTCGTTGTTGACGTATGATACGTCGGAAATCCCTGCGCCTGCAAATCTCACCATTTGAACTGTCCACAAAAGCGCACCCAGTCCAATCCCACCCCAACCCTTTCCTAACCTCAAGACGGCGATTCTCATAGACTCAGTAAATTAAGGTCGACAACCTTGATTAGCAGAAATTGCTACAATGATCGTGTGGAGTTTACTGACGGAAATTGAATTCACATGAATTAACAACTGGTAAATGGCAATTTACGCCCGAAATTGCCTTCCGCAATTCTTTGCATCAGCCAGAATTTCTTCTATGTCAACTTGATCAAGCTGAAACTCAATTTGTTCAGCTCGTTTAGATTTAAATTCAATTTTTCCAGGTAATAATGGCAATTTTAACTTATATAGCAAGTGTGGTCTTGTTTCCTCAATTAGTCTTTCAAGACTAATACTAGATTGATTTTTCATAAACTTATGGATATGCCTTCTATAGCGAGAGTTCCTATCGCGTTCTAATTCATAATTATCAAAGCCATTTCCCTTTTTTAAGTACTTCATGTGAAGATACGTCATACCATAGAAATTTCTTTTTACACTCTTGTAATTAAATCGCTCAAATTTTTCGCTGTGTGAGAAGTATGTTTCTGTAGTCACACGAAAGAAACCATGATCGCCATTTCCTCCAAATGGATTGTCTCTATAAACTCCTATTTCAAACCCATTTGATATTAAATTCAATCCGGAAAAGCAAAGCATTTCATTCGAGATTTCATAATTTCTTGTCTCAATTTCTTTAACTATTCTGTTCAAGTTCTGGGGAATTGCAATGTGATCATCATCTAGTTTCGTTACAACAGTTCTAGTTGTCATAGCAAGAGCGAAATTGTAGTAAGTGCCAATTGAGTTCGGTGAGTTTTGTTCCAATTTCTTGTATATAGAGTGGCCTGGAGGGTATACACGGTCTACGTAGTGATATGCTTTGATTTTATCAGGATATTCAGTAATAAGATTTTTCACAATATGCTCAGTTCCATCTGTACATTGATTTAGAACTATTACGATTTCATCAAACGAATTAATATGTGAACAAATTGCTTCGGCCAAGAAATCCTCACCGTTTCTGACCCTAACGAAAGCTGACAGTCCTTCAAGACGGTTACCGATTCTCAATGAATCTGGCGTGAAATGATAATTGTCTACTTCTGTAATCATACGTCTTGCCATCCTAAACCCTCTGTCACGAAAACACTAACTCTGTGTTAGTCTTTTGCCGCTTTATCAAACCAAATTTTTAAAGTTTCCGCAAGCTAGAATGGCAACAAGTGATCACGTTCTATCACCTGCATAAATACTTCTTGCAGTGCTCGCAATGCCCTGCACAGAGCCTAGGACGATGTTGCTTTGTACAGTTCATTGGAGACCAAGCTAGCAACAACTCAATTTGCTTAGTTGTCTGGTATAACTTAACCTCCTGAACTCGTTCGCCCCCATTAACAGTAACAAGTCCTTGGCTTTTAGAGGCAAAAATCTCTAGTGCAATTCGCTTGGGTCTTTGTGTTCAAAAACACCATCACTCATTTGATTTGGCATTTACACTTGTTTCGTGTTAATACTATTTTGTCCTACAAAGTTGCCTCATAATCATAACAATAGTTTTCCAGAACTGACATTGCAGTTGCAAAACACTCATCCACAAACAAATTTTCATCTGGTTTCCCAAAGTTTTTAATATCAAATGAATCAATGCTCCCTCGGGCATATCTCTTTTGTCTATAGTCCAAGCGTCGAGGGTTGAGGCGTTCAATATTCCGTGTTAATTTTCGCAATATTCTAGACTCTGCAGGGTTCTTTCTTTTATATGTTGTATGAGAGTAGATATTCTTTGCTTCCTTTAGTGTCCGCGGAAAAAAACATAAGTGCAAACAACGGAAATCTGTTGTTTGCCAACTTTCGTGAATCGAAAAGTCGTAAATATGTTCTTCAGAATATCCAGGTCGAAATCGTTTTCCAGGGCCGTGCAGTCTTTCTCTTTTGCGCCAATTCGATATCCAATTATCGATTGCATTAAAGTTGTATAGTTTCAGACCAGCCTTTGCTTCTGGCGAGGAATAACCTCGAGCGATTGATCGGCCGAAATCTATGTTAGTCACATGGCAATATATGCTCGAAATCGCCCAGTACTGATCAAACTCACTCTTTTGTAGTCTGGTTTTTAATTTGCCTAACGCAACAGGGTCATGAATCTCATCCCCATCCACACCAAAAACCCACGTTTGAGTTCCAAAATAGTCAACTAAGAACTTTTGAGTATCGTTAGCGTTCCTAACTACGATAACCTCAACATTCTTTTGAAGTGTCGAAATGCACTCAGCAATTTGATAAGTCCGATCGGTTGAACAGTTATCTAGAACGATAATGTGGTCGCAAAAATCTACTATGTTCATAAGGGACCACGAAATGAAGAATTCTTCATTTTTGACGAGCATTACACCCAGAATTTGATTCATTCAAACTTCCTTACAAAAACTTAGGTAGGAATTATCGAGTTGCTAACTTTGAAATAAAAGTAAACTTCTTTCAAATATTCGCTGATATGTGAGAACCAGCGTTAGATTGATACTGTGTAAACGGATAATCAAGCTATTGATTAATTTTTACTGTCTTTGTAATAATCTTTGTACCATACTACAAATTCTTTGATACCCTCTTCAAATGAGATTCTTGGTTCAAAATTAAGTGCTGATTTTGTCTTTGATATATCAGCTAAAGTCTCTGTCATTTCACCGCGTGGCGCAGTTTCTAATCTCATTATTGCACGCTTATTGAGGGATTTCTCAATTTGTGAAATGAGATTGTGCAACGACTCCGATTGCCCAAATCCAATATTGAATTTTTGTATTGGAACATCACTCAAGTCTGAACTAGGCGGATTCTCAAGTGCAAGTACAGTACCTTGAACGGCATCATTGATATGTAAGAAATCTCGCCTCATATTGCCAGAATTGAAAACTCGTATTGGTTGTGAATTCGCAATCAAATCAGTAAAAAGAAAATATGCCATATCTGGCCTTCCCCAAGGTCCATAGACCGTAAAAAACCTCAATGCAGTTTGTTTTATGCCAAAATTGTGGCTATAAACATGACTAATCAATTCGTCGGCAACTTTCGTCGCTGCATAAATTGATACTGGACTATCTACACGAGAATTAATTTCATAGGGTACCTGATCATATTCCGAATACACGCTAGCGGAGCTTGCGAATACAAAATGTTCAAAATCATCTAAGTGACGGCATAGTTCCAGTAAATTTGAATGTCCAACGATATTACTGTTAACAACGTCTAGTGGATGGTCTTGAGAGTAGCGAACTCCTGAATGGGCAGCTAAGTGAACAACTCTTGAAAAGTTTATATTTTTTGACAACACTTTTTTTAGTGCTGCAAAATTTGTGATATCGGCTTCGACAAACGAAAATTTCTTGAAACACTTCAGCCTTGACAATCGTGCCAGCTTTAACTTGGGGTCGTAATAGTCATTGAGGTCATCAATTCCAACTACACTGTCTCCTTTCTTCAAAAGCTCCAATGACACTTCAGACCCTAGAAATCCTCCAGCGCCAGTAACTAACGTCGTCATTTAATTACCCTTGTGTATCTGTTCGCTAAATCGTTGGAACATAAATATAGAGTCTTTAACTGTATTGATCTGAAATCATCACAGACTTGATGAGGGACAATTTATGGCAGATAGAATTCTGAGAATTTATGATTAACGCAACAGTCTCATTCAAATTTGTTCCCACAAAATCAAGCTCTCTGTTCATTATCTTGTATGTAAGAAACCAATAAAAGTTCTGAGATTATTCGCTATTTTCTCGTAAATATTCGAAGGTGGCGATAATCCAAAACGTACAAATTTGTTGGACCTATTCTAAAATTTGCAAATACGAAATTTTACCATTCGATACAGGTCGGTATATAACCATTTGAATGTCTTGTGACAGATTAATCTTCATAGTTTGAATTTGTAAAATCCATTCAGTTATCGAAATGAAATAACGAGCGTCGCGTCTAAACAGATTGCATCCCATCCATCGAATCAATGCATTACTGAATACCAGTCACACTTTAGTAGAAGATCATATGCCGTCTTTAATTCGCACTGTAATTTTTCCCATTGCCGGTTTAGGCACGCGTTTTCTACCAGCAACTAAAGCAGTTTCCAAGGAGATGCTTACAGTTGTTGATCGTCCATTAATTCAATATGCCGTTGAAGAAGCTATATCAGCTGGGATTGTTCAGTTCGTTTTCATTGTCCCAGCGAAGTCAGCACTGGCAGAAAAGCATTTTGAACGAAATCTAGAATTAGAGGGATTTCTCGAGCAAGAAAGCAAATTTAGAGAGCTAGAGGCCGTAAAGAATAGTAATTTGAGCATAGATTCCATGCAATTTGTCGTTCAAGATGAACCTCTAGGATTGGGACATGCTGTTTTGTGTGCAAAAGAATTTGTTGATGAAGAATATTTTGCGATCGTACTGCCAGACGATCTTGTACTAAGCAGAGTATCCTGCTTGAAACAAATGGTTGACGTACATTTAGAAATCAACAGTCCAGTAATCGCAATAGAAGAAGTGGACTCCAACGTTGCTAACCGTTATGGAATCGTAGTTCCTGGTGATAGGGATAATGACATTGTTCAAATAAAAGGTGTCGTTGAAAAGCCAAATCCTGCTTTGGCACCTTCGAATATGGCTGTCATTGGACGTTATCTTCTATCTAAGAATATTTTTGCACTTTTGGAAAAGCAAGAGCCTGGTGTTGGAGGTGAAATTCAATTAACTGATGCAATCAACGCATTAACTAATACTAATTCTGCATACGCTCTCAAGTTTCAAGGCAAGCGTTACGATTGCGGTCAAAAAGCAGGCTATGTTGCAGCAAATATTGCGTACGCTCTCAACGATAAGGAGATTTCCGATCAGGTGTTCAAATTCTTGAATGAAGTAAATACAAACCCCACCTGATCGGAATTTAACGGTTGTAGTTATTACTCGTTGTCAGTTGAAGTAACTAATGCGACACAGGAATCGCCATATTAACGATGTTAATTGGTTGCAATGAATCACTTTTTAGTTCTTATAAATGATTTCATTATCGAAAATTTCCAAGAGAGACAATTGATACCCGAGTTAACCCGTCCAATGTTTCGCCACCCATGATGTTGGCCTGCAAACTCTACGAGGGGAAAGCTGTAAGTTTCCATGAAGTGCGTGTGATGGCTTAAGTGGTCCATTGAAAACCATAATTTTTGCACCTTTCGGAATTACAGGTGGAAAGATATAACTGAACGGAAATGATGGCTTACGGTGTTTAAAACTCTTAACCCATCTGTCCGGCCACCAGTGAGTTCTATCTTTCATAAAGTATGAGAGTAAGCGTTGATCTGTATACGTCCAACGCGGAAGATCAGTGCCTGAGTTTATCGCGTCAATAATGAATTGCATTGAATTAGCTTCGAATCTGAAAATCGATGAATTACCTCCCCTCATACGATTTAGCAGCTTGTATTGAACTACTTGATGTGGTGGAAACCATTCCAGACACATACAGAACTTACCAGGTGCATAGTCAAAAAACTCATCAATTGAATCGACAATAACCACATCAAGGTCAAAAAATAAACATGGTCCTTCTAATCCTGCCAAACCCTCTTCAAGCAACAGCAATTTGCGTCCGATATAAATTCTCTCCAATTCTTGCTGATTAATCGAGGTGGGAATTGGGTAAGTTTCCACTTCCGGGCGAATTCCAGTTGGATCATCAGTGAAACAAAGAAATCTAAACTGATAGGACAGGTTTCGGCGAACTCCTCCATACAAGTAGTTAACGTAGTGTGGTCCGTATAGATCTCCCCATTTGATTGTGAGTATGTTCACGATCATAATTTGATAACCAATGAAAATTAATAATTTCTCGAATAGGTTGTTATCAAACAAGACAAATATATATTCTGATTTGAACTAAGCCACTGCGGTTCAGATTTCTCATTTCATCTGACATTGGGAAGGTTCTCTGTTGCATTAAGCGTCGTCTCATCGTTCTTTGTTCTTTGCACTAGTGCGTACAGTATGTCTTTGACACAAATCACGTAAGCCAATTTTGTACATATCCACTGACTGTAATATCCTACTTCTAGCGGTCCATCTTGTTGCAACCCGTGCGCTTCCTTCTGCCTAACCGTCACTACGGAAGATTTCATTAGATCGTCACCGCCACGCGCCCAAGGCAGCGTCAACAATATGGGTCTGATACAGCGGCGATGTTCCGGGGATCGGGTATCTATTGTCGAAACTGCTAGGATTCATGATGCTAGGGTGAAAGGCCAAAGAAAAAAATCATCGTTTAGTTGATGAATGGGCACGTTTGTGGCCTCAGCCATCGCCTTGACGAGACTTATTAAGTTGCCTTCCATTCGACCTTCCATATTACGTTCTTCGTGCAACTTTTTGAGTGCAGAAATAACCTTCGGATGATCTGCGTATACTACGAACGTTTCGTTCAAAGCAACAATTAGTTCACCGCTGTTACCCACATTCTGTGCAGTCAGAGCGGAACGATTCCCTACAAGACGTCGAAGTACGTCGAGTTTTAGCAAGTTTTTGGTATGTCGCTGGTTTAAATAGAACGAAATCCAAGTTGCTAGCAAGCCAGAAAACAAAGCCGAAATTAGGATTGTTGCGATTGTTTCTTGAACGGACATCATTGCCTCAGTATACGGGTTTAACGATAGTCATAACCAGTAGTGGTAGGAAAGGCACAACCATTGTCGAATCGAATTCGCCACCCGCTCTGTAGCCAAGCTCAGGCCTTGCAAATTCGTAGTCACTTCCGGTAAAGAAAATTAGAGAAGATTACAGCTAGAATTTTATATAAGTTCTGGCGATAATTTGTTTATATTTTTCAAGCGATCAACTACTTAGCGATGATTACTAATCATCTCTTCTTTATTTTGTTACTTCGCTCCAGATGCAACTGCCGGGTAATCTGTGCATTGTTTAACCCGAGCACTTCCGCATATATCATCATTGACGACATCGCCTTGATCGGACGACTGCCAAACACCAGAATTATTCAATTATTCAAACTCGCACTTTATGAACGTAACGATCTCGCACCTGTTCGTTGCGGCGATAACATTCCCGCGTGGCGATCTTTGTTTTCTTTGCGATGTTCTGATCCCTGGGCCGCTAAACAAATCATTAGCATCGACATCTCGCAAGTTCTCCAATCGAAAATTGACATTTTCAGCACGCCCATATTTCATTTTCTGTGTTTTACTCGAAACAATATTAAGATTGCTCTCCAGAATTTCATCTTTCGAAATTCGTGAAAAATTTCCAATCGCTGGAACGCTTTATCTTCACGGAACTCGGTGCCCTATTACGGGAACTAATGCGGTTCTCTACCCTTCTAGCCATTCGGATGCGGGAGTTGCAAGAAATTCTGCAAGTTGAGTACCACTTACATCAACTTCAAAAAGTTTTGGGGTACGCTCACTGTTGTTAAATTGCCTTTCAAATTCTTGAAACCCTTTTTTGGCACTTGGCCGTAACTCACTTTTTACTTCAATTGCGCAGAGTTTATTAGCGCGAGCAACGACAAAATCTACTTCAAAATTATCGTCACGCCAGTAATACAGTTTTGACCGAGTACTGAGGGAATTAACCAAGTGTGCTCCGACTGCACATTTCACCAGTTGTCTCCAAAATGTGCGATCAGCCATTGCTTTATTAAATGTGTATCCGAACCTTGCAGACATCAATGCTGTGTTGTGTATTACCATCTTAAGTGCAGACCCAAAATGTAGGTATTCAAAAGAATACTTAGAGACCCCAGTAATGAGTTTCACTTGCGACAGCAAATAGAGGTAATTCATCAACGTCGTTGCACTACCCGCATCTTGAAGTGATCTAAGCATTTTGTTATAGGAGAGCACCTGTCCTGAGCAGTGCGAACAAACTTCGAAAAGTTGATTCATTAGCACTGACTTTTCAATTCGCTGTAAAGCCAGAATGTCTCGCTCGATACTGGTCTGTACCACGCTGTTAAGGACATAATCACGCCAGTGATCTTCGTTGTCGATTAATGAAGCAGACCCAGGATACCCGCCAAAATATATATACTGCTCCAGATCGAAATTAAACGCAGCAGCCATTTCCGAGTACGACCAATGATTGAGTTGTATCATTTCGAATCGTCCTGCAAGACTTTCTGTCAGACCTTCTTGCATTAGGTGTGGAACAGACCAGATGAGTACTACATGCATTTGACGACCGTGGATACGATCAGCATCCCAAAGGCCTTTTACAATTTGTGACCAGTTCGGAATCTTTTGAATTTGATCGAGTGCCAAGATGAATCCAGAATCAGACTGATCAGCTTGGATTCTAGCTGCCTGCCAAATTGATACAAGCCGCACTGCATCAGATTGATTACTTTGAGATGCGGTGGTTTCAACTGGGTAATTTGTCGCTAAACTCGAAATCGGGTCAGCAAATGAGTTATCGTAGGCAACATCTGGGCGACCAAAATCAACATAAGTGTACTCAGTCGTACCTGATTCTAGTGCCTGTAACAATACAGTTGTCTTACCGCATTGGCGAGGCCCTGTTAAAACGATCAGATGTTTAGGCTCTTCCCTAAAACGTTCATGCAAAGTGTCTTTTTCTTTGCGTTCAAACTGAAACATTTTTCCGTTTTACCAAATTGAGTATTTTTACTCAATAGCGTAATTTACTCTTTATCAACACCTATTTACATAGTTTCGTGAATTATAATTTTTACCGATTTTCTGCTGTTTCTAACGCTTTAGAATTTTTTTGATTGTTCTTACACATCGTCAAAATTCAGCTTCAGAGACACTAGCATAATTTGAATTCCTTGTAACTGTTGTTGATTTCACCCTCTCAGTCACTCGCAAAATGCCAAAACACTGCAAACTATTGATCCTTGGCTCTGGCCCTGCCGGCTATACAGCTGCGGTTTACGCGGCTCGATCGAATCTTGCCCCTGTTCTCATAACAGGCATCGAAATGGGTGGGCAATTATCAAAAACAACTGACGTTGATAATTGGCCAGGCGATGAAAAAGGTGTCCAAGGTCCCGAACTCATGGATCGCATGTGGCACCACGCAGCTCGCTTCGAAACAGAAATCATTAATGACCATATACACACAGCAGATATCAGCAATGGTCTATTTCGCTTAGAAGGCGACCAAGACGAATACACCTGTGACGCGTTGATTATTGCAACAGGGGCATCAGCAAAATATCTGGAGCTTGAATCTGAAGAACGCTACAAGGGCAGAGGAGTTTCTGCATGTGCCACCTGCGATGGTTTTTTCTACAGAAACCAAAGTGTTGCTGTCATCGGTGGCGGTAACACAGCAGTCGAAGAAGCTTTATACCTGTCTAACATTGCAGCCTCAGTTACCTTGATTCATCGCCGTGATCAACTTCGTGCCGAAGCGATTCTTGCAAACCGGTTACTCAGCAGGAGCACTGAAAACGGCGGCAATATCACCGTGCTCTGGGATCATGTTGTATTGGATATGCTGGGCGACGATACAGGGCTTACAGGACTGCGTCTATCCAACGTCAAGACAGGTGAGGAAAGCCAAATTGATGTGCTAGGCGCATTCATCGCCATTGGACATACTCCCAATACTGAACTGTTTGTTAATCAGGTAGAAATGAACGACGGATACATCATTACCACTACCGGGTTAAGTGGTGGAGCAACCGCGACCAGTATCCCAGGGGTATTCGCTGCGGGTGATGTTAGTGACCACGTCTATCGACAGGCCATTACGTCAGCTGGAACTGGTTGCATGGCAGCACTTGATGCCCAAAAATTCCTTGAATCCTGATCGATATATCACCGTGAGATTCCATGACCAGTCAATTCGAAAAAGAAATGGAATCTCTAGGTGTCACCCCATTGGGGAAATCGCCCAAAGCCCAACTGGAAACAACCAAACCTGCACCGAATAATGATAATTCAGTCAAGGCAGATCAAGAAGTACTGGCTGAATCGTTAACCACTAACCCCACCCTATCCAGACACGCAGTAGAAGCCGATGAGGAACTTCAGAAATCCGGTCTTTCTCATCGCGACTTTACTCGTCTAAAGCAAGGTAAATATTGCCGGGAGAAGGAGTTGTATCTTCGCGGCTATACAGTCGAGAAAGCAACTACGCAACTTAAGCAGTTCATAGATCAGTCTGTATGGTCCGGCTTCCGATGCGTCAAAATTGTCCACGGCAAAGGAATGAATTCCCCAAACGGCATTTCACATATCAAGCTTGAATGCCAACGTATCCTCGCTTTGAATAAATTTGTGATCGGATATACGCGAGCACTACCGAATGATGGCGGTACAGGCGCAAAGTATGTGTTGCTGAAGAAACGAAAGAGTTAGACGTTTCCCGTCAATGATGCAATTGCCCAGGTTGCAATCCCTTCCTGCCGTCCAATAAAACCTAACGACTCTGTTGTCGTCGCTTTAATGTTGATCTGTTGTTCGGATATGCCGAGATCTAGAGCCAAGTTCTGTTTCATCTGACTTGAGTAGGGTTGAATTTTTGGAACTTGTGCAACGACAGTCAAATCAACATTGGACACAGTCCAATCGTAATCACTAATCAACCCTGCGACGTGTCGAAGTAACTTTCGACTATCAGCATTTTCGTAATTTGGATCGGAGTCTGGAAAATGCTGACCAATATCACCCAGCCCTAGCGCACCCAATATGGCATCCATGACTGCATGAATGACCACATCGGCATCTGAATGTCCTTTTAAGCCGGCGCTATGTGGCACCTCAACTCCACCCAATACTAAACGACGCCCCTCTTCAAATTCATGAACGTCAAAACCAAAACCGACACGAAAGTTCAAAACAGTACCGCCACGCTTTAATTTGATCCATTATTTGAAAAGCACTTGGAATCCAGGATCGCTTCAGCTAAGGTGAGATCAGCTGGCGTCGTGACCTTCAAATTTGTGGTGCTGCCAGGCACTAAAACTGGACGATACCCAAGTTTCTCCATGGCTTGTGATTCATCAGTAATATCAATGCCATCCTCTCTGCAATGACTGAGTGCTTTATGTAGTATTCCTAACTTAAACATTTGTGGAGTTAGCGCTCGAAAACACTTTTCGCGTTCCAACGTTCCAGTTATGCTATCGTTCTCACCGGATTTTAGTGTGTCATGAATGGGTAAACTGACAATTCCGCCATTTGGATTATTCCCTACTGCGACAATTAGCCGTTTAATTTCATCTTCAGTTACCAAAGGACGATTTGCATCATGAACCAGAACCCAGTCATCATTGGAACAATTTCGATTCAGCATATATTCGATCCCGTTTATTACTGTATCCGACCGCGTTTTACCACCGATGAATACACCAGAAACTTTAGGATCGATCGATTCCACCCACTTGCCATATTCTTCACTGCTAGCCAGCCCAATATAGATGCCATCGATTTGGTCTACCCGCCCAAGTGAATGGATCGTCCATTCAATTATGGTTTTTTCTTTCAATCTCAGAAATTGCTTGGGAATAGAAGTCCCCATTCTTTGTCCAATTCCTGCAGCTGGAATTAATCCCCAATAGCGTGACATATCAAGTCAGAACATCGATTTCTTCCACTTTGACCGTATCGACAACTTTAGAGTTGACCGAATCAAAGGTGAAAATTTTGCATAGCGACTTCATTTGATATCTGTAGTGCTGCTTCGAGAAAAGTTGCCATTGTATTCAAACGACAAAATCATCATTTTCAAGGTCAAACTCTACGATATAGAATCGTTTTCATGTAATCATCTGTTGCTTCAAATACGGGCTCCGTCTCATTTAAGCGTTTCATCAATGGAATAACTTTTTGCCTTATCCCCATCCCTCTTGCATCAACATACCCATAGTCTCTAAGTACACCAACGATAAGTGGATTTCGATGGGATCTTTGGCCAGTAATCATTTTCTCGACTGTCATCGCATTTTGCATTGCACCGGGGCTGATAATTTCAAGGCGATCCCGATAGCTCGTCATCTCTATGTCAATGGATCGAGTCCAATCACGATGCGCAATGGCATTGAGCATCACTTCTCTAACGACTTCAATTGGATAGTGCCACTTTCTTTCTCTTCTCATGCTTTCATCAACACTACTGCTTTCTTCAGAAAGAAATGGCTTCATAACAGTCATAACTGTTTCAATAATGCCGTTCGCATAAAGAATTCTTTGTCCGTCAACGTCTTTTTTCCAAAGCCCAACAATCGGTAAATCGATAATTTCGTCCAACTGTGCCTGATAACTTTTCTCCACTCCGTGAAATACCATTAGACGAATTCCTGCATTTCCAAGCTTTCTTCTTGGTCGATTTCCAAACAATAGTAGTCCAGCTGTGGTGGTGACCGGCTCCGTCGTCAAACTTTCGGTTAACAATCCAATTGCGAGTAAATGTCGTGTCCATTCCTCATTAGTTGATGGAATATCAGGATCCTGAATAACGTTCATAAGATAATCGCCGATTCTGTCCATATCCAATGAACCGATTGAGGTTCCAGAAACTGGAAGCCTCTCGGTTTGGAGCATTCCACCTGTTTCAAATAAACGAAGTTGCTGCTCCCGTGTAGTCAATCTTGAAAGAGTCCCGACGCGAATGAATATTTGTTCACGATCATTATGACGACACACATAGGGTTTGGAAACACCCTGAGCAAACGTTAAGACCGCGACTCGTTTGTCATCATCAATTGGTATTTCTTGATAATCCGGGAGAATCAAAGGATGCACTTTTCTAGCTACCACTCCATCCATTATCCATTCTTCAAGATTTTTGCGTCGAATGCCGATTATTTCACCATCATCCTCGACACCCAGTAGAATCATGCCTCCATGGTGGTTAACCATTGCAACAATCTCCTTGGCCAACTGTTCCGGCCGGCAATCATCGCGCTTAAACTCGACGCGAGAGTTCTCTCCGAGCGCAATTATTTCTAATAATTCTGTTTTGGATATTAACATGGCGGAATTCTACAAAATGTCGTTAGACATACAACCCCTTGCAACATGTGGATGATTTTTGAAGCATAAATTTATACCTGACAACTTGGATTAATCTGATTGCCGTTGCTCTAATCTAATCATCGTTCATGAACAAAAATAGCTTTTGATTTTCAGAGTTATAAACAGAAATTGCAGTAAAACTGGAGTATCAATTAGATAATTCGGAAATTGATGCGTTACGATTTCTGCAAATCCCTGGATATGAGCACCTCTAATATCAAGTAAAGAATACCTTCAATCTACATTGCTTTCGTTTCATTGTAGATGTATTTTCGTTCTGGCAACTTGTTCGCTGACATTGTAAATGACCGCCCACACTGCCCGATATAATCATTAACCGAATCACTGCAAATTTCAATTTGTAGTGTTGTGCGCGTTCATTTTCTGTCCGTATACTACTAACATCTTGAAAACACTCAATTTGTGATAGTTCATTCTCCCCTGGATCCTCCAGGTCAAACCAATCATTCTGCTTCCTCAACATGGGGTGGGCTCCATGGTAGTGCGAACGCGCTTGCGTTGGTGCAATACGCCCAGAAATCAGATACGGTGCTTGCAGTTTTAACGGGCAGTACGCGGGAAGCTGAGGTATTAACGGATTCACTCACCTTCTATAGCAACAACAATGAAATCGTATCTATCCACAAATTTCCGGGATGGGAATGTCTGCCTTACGACACGTTCAGTCCGCACCAGGACATTCTATCGCAGCGTATTCACCTGTTAAGCGTACTGCCCACACTAAAGCGTGGAATACTTGTCGTAGCTGTTGATACGCTGATGCAACGCTTGCCTCCCAAAAACTTCGTCGAATCGAATAGTTTTACTTTCATATCAGGTACAGTTCTGAATGTTGATTCATTCCGAGAGCGGATGAACCGAATTTCCTACCGAAACGTTCAGCAGGTAGAAGACCCAGGAGAATTCGTTGTTCGAGGCGGTGTCATTGATATCTATGCAATGGGGGCTACTGCTCCGATTCGAATTGAATTATTCGGCGACCAAATTGAAACCATCAGATATTTTGACCCGGAAACACAGTTATCCACCGAGAAAATCAACTCATTTGAAGTATTACCGGGCAGTGAAATTTCCATGATGGACGATGCCGTTCGATCGCTGCGCCAAGGCATTCGCGAGCATATCGATGCAGACCCGCGGCAGAATACTGTCTACAACGAAATTGACTCAGGAGTAATTCCGAACGGTGCCGAATATTACTTGCCGCTGTTTTTTCCCGATACCAACAATTTGCTGGAGTATTTGCCATCCTCCTCCCACCTGTTTGTGTCTGATACTGTTTATGAGAGATCAACGTACTTCTGGAACCAAATAAATGAGAGATTTCAGCAAGCCCAAGAGATGCTCGAACGCTTGCCGCTGCCACCTGAAATGCTCTACAGTTCGCCAGGAGAACTCAAGATTTTAATCGGTTCTTTACCTCATACGGAGTTACAAAAATCCGCTCAGCCAAACACAATCGAGTTCAACTCGAATGAGCCGCTCGCATTGAATGTTCAAGAACGTTCTGCGCAGTTTCAGGCAAAAATAAATGAGAACTTTGTTTCATCCGCCAATCGAAACCTCATTTGTGTTGAGACCAACGGTCAATTACAAATTGTCAAAAATCTGTTCAGTGAATCAAAAATTGAGTTAACACCTGTCGACTCATGGCTGACTTTTCTGACAGGCTCAGAAACAAATGCAATTTGTATCGCAAACCTCCCCGTGGGTCTTTATTTGCCGGATCAAAAGTTGCGCGTCCTTGCCAGTCTCGAACTATTTGGGAGTAGAGCGCAAGCTCGCAGAAAAACTGTAAGAACTCGAAATCCGGAAAGTCTGATAGCGTCGATGGAAGAACTCAACATCGACGACTTGGTTGTCCACGAACAGTATGGCATCGGGCAATATAGAGGCTTGCATACCATCAATGTTTCCGGGGCTGATGAGGAATTTCTATCGATCAGGTATCGAGACGATCAGACATTGTACGTCCCTGTTTATTCGATCGACACCTTGAGTCGCTATATCGGAGCACAACCAGAAGCAGTTGTGCTCAACTCACTGAGTTCAAGAAAGTGGGAAAAATTGCAGCGTAAAGCAAAAGAACACGCTTTCGATCTTGCTGCAGAGCTCCTGGACATCCAAACGCTACGAGAGACTCGTGAAGGTAATTCAATGCCTGTGCCTGAATCGGATTATCAATTACTTGTCTCGCGCTTTCCCTACCAGGAAACACCAGACCAGGAAAAAGCAATCGACGCTGTGCTCTCTGATCTCAGTTCACCGCAACCCATGGATCGACTGGTCTGCGGTGATGTTGGCTTCGGGAAAACAGAAGTCGCACTGCGCGGTGCACTGGTGGCAATCGCAAACGGTTACCAGGTTGCTGTAATCGCACCAACCACATTATTGGCTCAGCAGCATTTTGATGTGTTTCAAGACCGATTCGCAGAATTCGGAATTGAGGCACGACTGCTTTCGCGTATGATCAAATCCGTTGATGCAAAGAAAACTGTCGCACAACTACAAACAGGTAAAGTTGACCTTGTCATTGGTACCCATCGTTTGTTGCAATCCGACATCGATTTTTTTAATTTGGGTCTAGTCATCATCGATGAAGAACACAGATTCGGCGTTCGCCAAAAAGAGCATCTCAAGAAATTACGGGCTGAAGTCGACATCCTGACAATGACCGCGACTCCGATTCCTCGCACCTTGAGTATGGTGTTGAATGAAATTCGCGACATTTCAATTATCGCGACGCCTCCAAACAACCGACTCAGTATTCGAACGTTCGTTCGTAATTGGAATCCAGATATGATCAGAGAAGCCTGTCTTCGTGAGTTGGGCCGCGGCGGACAGATCTTTTATGTGCACAACGAAGTTAAATCGATTGAATCTGCTACCAGAGAGATTGCAAGAATCGTACCAGAAGCGAACATTGCCATTGCGCATGGCCAAATGCCCAAACTGCAACTGGAGAACGTCATGCGAGATTTCTATCTGCAGAAAACTAATTTACTCGTATGTACAACGATTATCGAAAGCGGAATAGACATACCCACTGCCAATACGATCATCATTGATAAAGCCTCGAAATTCGGCCTGGCCCAATTACACCAATTGCGCGGCCGTGTTGGACGCTCACACCATCAAGCCTACGCGTACCTGTTTGTTCCGAGCAAAGAGTTCCTGCGCAGTGACGCCAGGCGAAGGTTAGAAGCCATTGAAACCTTTGATCAGTTGGGAATGGGATACGTCATTGCCACCCACGATCTTGAAATTCGTGGTGCTGGATCACTTTTAGGAGAATCTCAAAGTGGCGTGATCAACGAAATCGGCTACTCCATGTATGCAGAAATACTGAAAGATTCAGTCAAAGCACTGAAAACTACCTCGTTACGCTCTGCTGATGGACCGATTGCATTTGAGCGACGTTTTACCGTTGAGATCAACTTACATGTTTCTGCTTTATTACCGGATACCTGGATTCCAAACGTGAACTTGCGTTTAAAGCTGTACCGTCGACTCGCATCGATCGGCAACCGTTCCGGATTGAATCAGTTCAAGTCCGAAATAATCGATCGTTTTGGCAAGCTCCCCGAACAAGTTGAGCACTTGTTCAACGTTCATAATTTAAAGCACTGGTGTGAACAGTTAGGTATTCTGAAACTGACGATCGGCCCCAAAAGCGGGAAAATCGTCTTTCAAGCAAACTCAGATGTATCCCTTGAAGGTTTGAAGTTGTTGATCAATGAATATGAAGGCAAAGCAAGGCTGAATCCATCTGATTCGACTTTACAATTAATTCATTCCCTGCCATCTAAGAATGCCAGAATTTCTACAGCTTTTGAAATTCTTGAGCGGCTGTCACCAGCCAAAACTGAATATTTAGACCAGGCAGTTTCGGCTTGATACTAATCTGATTGAGGAGGACAACTGACTGCAAGGTTTTGCAGTTGTTCTTCAAAACCGAAAAAACGCATGTCTTCGATTCGCATTGGATAAAGAATACCGTCTAAATGATCACACTCGTGTTGAACTACGCGCGCATGAAACCCTTCAACAGTTCGATCAATTAAACTGCCGTCTAGAGCCAAGCCCCGATAACGAAGGTGCTCCGTTCTGGGAACCAGTCCTCGCAAACCCGGAACACTCAAACAGCCTTCCCAACCGTACTGAATATCATCGCCGAGTACTTCGAGCTCTGGGTTGATCAGAACAGTGAATGGAACACTTTCAGCATCAGGATACCGCTCATTTGAATCGAAACCAAAGATCACGACTCTTTTCATAACCCCAATTTGCGGAGCTGCCAAACCCGCACCTTGTGCAGATTCCATCGTATCCATCAAATCTTGAACCAGTTCTCCAAGGTTCGACAATTCAGATTCTTCGACTGGTTGGGATACCTCGAATAATCGCGGATCACCCATTTTTAGAATCTCTTTAATAGCCATTATCGAATCGTCACGTACTTGCAGGGTGTGAAGGAAACTCGAGGCCATTTCTGACCACAGTCAATCTTTGCCTTGGCTGATTCATGAAGTTCAATCACTCTTTGATAAATTAAAGTTTGGATAACATGAAAACTCCGCTTTCATATTATCCACTGTTGAAGATTTCTCTGCCACCGATAGTAGCAAGCTACAATTACCATTGTGCGTTATTCACAATATTTTGTAAGCGTCTCATTCCATTCAGTTTACACATTCGATTTCGAAGAATCTTTCAACAATTCAATTTCTCTATTGTTGCAAGACTTGTTCTACAGATGAGGCGCCACCTTAGCTAGATGGGAGACAAACTTTTCTCGAACTTCAGCATATTCGGGAAGTATCTCCGGCCTCGGAAAAGTCTCACTCATCGTAATGAATCGACCATTGTTTTGAACGACACGGACATGGCTTCTGTCCATCAAGCGAGGCCGGGTTACACCGCAAGAATGTGAAATCACCTGAACTTCATAGATGACCTGCCGTGCGAAATTACAGACTCTCACCGCTTTGTCAGTTGGGTCGAGTCCCTTTTGCAGTCTTGGATTGTGGGTGGTGATTCCCGTTGGACAGGTATTCTTGTTACACTTCAATGACTGGATACAGCCCAATGCAAACATAAATCCTCTTGCCGAGGTTACAAAATCAGCACCGGCTGCAATTGCCCAACCAACCTCAGAAGGATTGACGAGCTTACCCGAAGCAATCATTCTAATTCGCTCGCGCAGGCCGTATTTATGCAATACGTCTGATGCAAGTGGCAGTGATTCTTTGACGGGTAAGCCAACATTATCCATTAGCGGCATCGGGGCAGCTCCCGTACCACCATCCCCACTGTCAACTGTAATGAAATCAGGTGCTGATTCAATTCCACGTTTATGAACTTCAATACACAGTTCCTCCAACCACTCAAAGCTGCCAAACACAGATTTGAACCCAACCGGTTTTCCCGAGACCTCACGAACCTGTTCAATAAAGTCCAGTAAATCTGCGATGCTGTTGATCTCTGGATGGCGATTGGGTGAAATAGAAGCTTCACCTTGAGGTATTCCTCGTATCGCGGCAATTTCCGCCGTTACTTTTGTACCAGGTAAAATCCCCCCTTTGCCTGGCTTTGCACCTTGACTCAATTTGAGTTCAAACATTTTGACCTGTTCATGGCTTGCCACTTCTCGCAGTTTGTCTGGACTCAAATTTCCCTGGTCATCGCGTACTCCGTATTTCGCAGTTCCAATTTGAAAAACAATATCGCAACCCCCGGCCAAATGATGACTTGAAAGACCGCCCTCACCGGTGTTGTACCAAATGCCTGCCATTTTGGCTCCGTTTGACAAGGCAAGAACCGCGGGCGTCGAAAGCGCGCCATAGCTCATACCGGAAATATTGAAAAATGAAGGTGCGTTATAAGGATGTTTGCAATAAGGGCCAATCAGCATTGGGAGCATTTCCACTGCGTCCTCAGTCAGCGTCGGAAATGGGAAATTCACAAAAACGGGGGTACCAACAGGTGTTAGACTCTTGGTTGATCCAAATGCGACCGTGTTATCAATTTTTTTGGAGGATCGATCAATCCACTCCCGTTCCGCTCGGTTGAAAGGCATCTCTTCGCGATCCATTGCGAAGAAATACTGCCTGAAAAACTCACCGAGCATTGAGAACAGGTAACGGAATCGACCGATGACCGGGTAATTTCGCCGGACCGCGTCACGTGTTTGTCGCACGTCGATGACATACACGACAATCCCGAGTGCAACGACTGATCCGATCACAAAAATAAACAGCGTTGACAGGAATTGCAGGCTGCCCATCAATAGTTCATCCAATAGCATAACGACTCCTTTTTTAATTTTTTGATCCAGAGTGACTCATACAAACTGGTTCGTTCAAGAATGCTGAATGATCACATAACCGGATTTCACTTATAGGGTTCGCTCTATTATCCCATTGAGCATTGCTTGGGTGGCCTACATATTTCGAAGCCTGTATCCCAAGCCTCCAACAGGTACGATATGCGGAACAAGTGAGTACGGATAAAATCTGATCAAAGTTTGATTACAACATAAACTCAGTTGAAATTAATTTTTTCGGTATGAACGCTGATTTGCTTCCGCCCCAACAACTTGGTTGGAAACAAATTTTTGGAGAGGTGCAATCTAAATTATTAATTTGCTAACCGACTAAAGTAATCTCGATTACTACTCCGTTTCAATCAACCAATTCTGGTGATGGGGTTTTCAACTTGCTTTGTTCTGTGTTCAAGGTTCTACACCTTGCCCGTTTCTGCGTAGATTACCAATAGTCGTTTGACAAAAAGAATAATAGCGACTGGTTCAAATGCGTTGGCATTGAGCGCTTTTCCCAAAAGTAAATCGAGAATTAGTTGACCAAATCATCTGCATTATCTGCCATAATATTGCAGTGCACAAATTTCATCGTAATATTGCCATTGCATTGATATTGTAGGAGTGCTATCGCATGTCGAGTTTTTGTGAAAGTCAAGTCCAAATTAGACTGGGTACCATTGAAGATGCGTCTGTGATTGCCAATTTCACGCGACGAATCGCTCTTGAAACTGAAGACATTGAACTCGACACTGATACCGTCTTACGTGGCGTAGAAAATGGGCTAAGTGATACAAAGAACGGCTTCTACATTGTCGCTGAAATTCAAGGAAAGGTAATCGGTTGTCTGATGATTACGTACGAATGGAGTGATTGGCGCAACGGCGTACAGTGGTGGCTGCAAAGTGTCTATGTCGACGCAAATCACAGAGGTTCTGGTGTGTTCAAGAAACTGTTCGCTTTTGTGTTGAAACTCGCAAACCATGAACACAACGTATGCGGCATCAGACTGTACGTTGACAAGTCCAATTCAACTGCACAGTCGACGTACGAATCGCTGGGATTGAAGTCCACAAATTATCTGCTGTACGAGATGCCCTTACTTGATGAACCACCCTGCCCTTAAATAATTCTAGGGTTACCAAAAAATTCGGGAGAAGAAAAGTGTTAGGTAATGAAGTTGTTGTTTTAGATGGTATCAGAACCGCTATTGGAGACTATGGTGGCTCCTTAAAATCAAAATCTGCCTGTGAGCTCGGCGCAATTGCAGTACGCGGAGTACTTGACCGAACTGGGATTGATCCCGCCAGCGTTGGACACTGTGTGATCGGAAACGTACTGCATTCCGATAAACGTGATATGTACATCTCCCGCTATGCGGCAATTGAAGGCGGGTTGCCCATAGAAACACCCGCACTTACTGTAAATCGATTGTGTGGCAGCGGTCTTCAAGCGATAGTCAATGCAGCACAAATTGTGCAACTCGGTGATGCCGATACGGTCATCGCGGGTGGTGCAGAATCCATGAGTGCTGCGCCTTACTGGGCAACTGGAATGCGTTGGGGTCAACGTATGGGAAACGCTGAATTCGTTGATGTTATGGTTGGTGCGCTAAGTGACCCCTTCCAGGGCTGCCATATGGGCATTACTGCCGAAAATGTGGCCGAAAAGTGGAATATTACGAGAGAACAGCAGGATGAACTCGCAGTTGAGAGCCATCGACGCGCCGCCAAGGCCACTGCAGAGGGACGATTTGACAGCCAAATGATCCCAGTCGAACTGAAAACTCGCAAAGGCACGACCGTTTTCATGACGGATGAACATATTCGACCGGATTGCGATGTTGAATCACTTGCAAAAATGCGTACGGTATTCAAGGGAGACGGGACTGTAACAGCTGGCAATGCCTCAGGCATTAATGATGCCGCTGCAGCAATTGTGATGATGAATGCAAAAGCAGCAGAAAAAGCCGGTTATGATCCCATTGCACGATTAATGGATTACACGCATGCCGGCGTCGAGCCTGAGTATATGGGGATTGGTCCCACACCCGCGATTCGAAAACTCCTTGATCGAACGGGTTTGAGTCTGGATGACATTGATCTCATCGAGTTGAATGAAGCGTTCGCCGCGCAAGCACTGGCAGTGATGAAGGACCTTGGATTGCCATCGGAAAAAACCAATCCAAACGGCAGTGGTATCTCATTGGGTCACCCCATTGGTGCAACCGGCTGCATTCTGACCGTAAAAGCAATTCATGAACTCAAGCGCACAGGCAGTAAACATGCGATCGTATCAATGTGCATTGGCGGTGGCCAAGGAATTGCAGCAGCTTTCGAACTTCTTTAAAATTTTATTGTCTATATTAGTTAGTACAAATTCAGCGAGTGAGGAACCAAGCCATTCTAATCAAACAAAAACCTGACGTTCTTCCTAGTGAAATCACGCCTCAGAGTGTCTATCTGAACCGTCGTAAATTTATGAAATCCACCGCTGCATTAGCAATTGGTGGTTCTGTCCCGTTACTGGCTTTGGGCACCAATGATGTCCACGCAATGGGACAAAAATTTGAGAATTTAATCAAATCCCCCTACTCTACCGACGAAGAAACAACGTCGTACAAAGATGTAACCACCTATAACAATTTTTATGAGTTTGGCACTGACAAACGTAGTCCCGCGAAAGAAGCTCATCGAATGACAACTCGACCTTGGAGCTTATCAGTTTCTGGCGAGTGTGAAGCACCTAAAGATTGGGATATCGAGGACATCCTCAAACAGTTTCCTGCCGAAGAGAGAATTTATCGGCACCGCTGTGTTGAAGCCTGGTCTATGGTCGTGCCTTGGGTGGGATTTTCGCTCGGCGATTTTCTTAAAGTCCACAAACCAACTTCAAAGGCCAAATACATTGAAATGCTCACCTTGGTGCGACCGGAAGAAATGATCGGTCAAAAGTCTGGATTATTCGGATCGGTATTGAATTGGCCATATCGAGAGGGACTGCGCATCGACGAAGCGATGAATCCGCTGGCAATTTTCGCCGTCGGACTTTATGGCGAGCATATGCCCAACCAAAACGGTGCACCGATTCGTTTGGTCGTGCCTTGGAAGTATGGCTTCAAAGGAGTCAAGTCAATCGTGTCTGTCAAGTTTACCGAACAGCAGCCGCTCAATACCTGGCAGGAACAGGCTCCTCACGAGTACGGCTTCTATGCCAATGTTAACCCCACTGTTGATCATCCACGTTGGAGTCAAGCGTCGGAACGAAAAGTTGGCACTTTGTTTGGTCGGGTTCCCACGCAAATGTTCAACGGCTATGAAGAACAGGTTGCGAGTCTGTATAGCGGGATGGATTTGAAGGCCAACTATTAATCCAACCAGAATCAACTAAAATCACGAATCCAGTATCTCTGGATTCGTGATTTTCTTTTAGTGGAGTCATGCATGGCGACTGCTCGATCCAAACAGTGGTCCACGCGCATAAAGTGGGCCAAACCAATCGTTTTCGTTTTGTGCGCAATTCCTGCGGCATCGTTGGTTTTCAATATTGCAACGGGTAACATCAGTGCGGACCCAATTGATGATCTAACCCATGTAACGGGCGAATGGGGAATGCGATTGCTGTTATTAACCCTGGCGATCACACCTTTACGCTATATCACCGGAATTAATCAGCTCATCTTGTTGCGAAGGATGCTTGGCGTTTACGCGTTTTTCTATATTCTGCTGCATTTTCTTACCTGGCTCGTCATTGATAACTTTTTTGACTTCCAAAGAATTATCGAAGACATTTTTGAGCGATACTACATCCTGTTTGGATCGTTGGCATTTTTAATGATGATTCCACTTGCTGCGACCTCGACCAATCGCATGGTACGATGGCTGGGCAGTAAGCGTTGGATTAAGCTACACAAACTCATATATCCTCTGTCTATTTTGGGCATCGTTCACTTTTACCTGCAAGTAAAAGCTGACATTACCCAGCCCGTAATTTATGCTGCCATTCTTGCCGTTTTGCTCGGCTACCGCATCTGGAAAAGTAAAAATAAGTCAACAAGCACTTAGCGTCAACCGGGCACTGATGTGGGTTGATATATTCAGCACAGACTCTTGTCGAACTAATCGTCTTGGGGCAATCTGCATTAAATTTTGAAAATTTTGTTGCAATTTTGTTCATAATTGACTTTAATGTCAATTGAAAGGGAAATTCTCTCACATATTAGTGCTGGAGCACTAGTGCGGGTTACTCCGAAAGTCCGATCCGATCATTCGTTAAGGAAACTTTATTTGACAAGAGAACTTTCCAATGACGTGAACGAGGAGAAACAAACTCATTTTGAAGTTCGAGTTTTTGCAAATCTAATCGCAGACTTAGAGGTGTTTGTAACGAGCCCCACTATCGACCCAGACTATTTGCGGTGTTTGAAGCCGTACAAAGACGGAATTTGGGAGATTCGAAGCACGAGAGAAAGACCTCAAATAAGAACTTTTGGGGTCTTTGCAGCGAAGGATACATTTATTGGCACTCACTACAAACTGAGAGATTATTTGGGCGGCAAAGATAACGAACAGTGGAAAATACAAATGCAACGAACTAAGAAAATTTGGAACGATCTTTTCCCTGAGTACACCTATAAGACAACCAACGACCCGAATAAATTATTTACAGGAGCACTGGATGCAAAACACTTTGAGTAAAGAAGAAATACCCTTGAAAGACATCTATTATTTTAGGCAGAGATTTAAAAACAAGATTTATCAGTCAACGCTGGCATATTTTGTTGAAATGGCGAAAGAAAGGAATTTAACAAAAAAAGATATTGCTAGGTTACTCAATAAAGACCCTGCCCAAATTACGAGATGGTTTTCGGGCCCCAATAATTGGACTTTGGACACTATCAGCGATTTACTGCTATCAATGGATGCAGAGTTGAAATACGAAATCGTTTCCTTGCACGAAAATACAGTGCAAACAACTAGAAATCTAATTACAGGTGAAAATTCAGCACGAGCAAGGGCAATTCCTTCAAGCACACAGTACAGAGTGCCTAAAAATAGCGATGAAAAAATTGATCGTATACCGTTAAACGCGGGAACACGTTACGGCCTAGAGACTAGAGGCCAATGCGCAGAATTGAAACTACAGCCTTCGGAAAGCAGAAGACATCAAGTGAGCGATAATTTTATTTGAGATTAACTAGTAATGAATATTCTGAGTATTCACCTCGCCAGAGCGATATGGCTATTCCCCACAGCCTATTTGAACCCGAACGGTAGCTCTACTATTCCAGTTGTGCGCGAATTAATTAGTCGTTACTCATTTTCAACCGATAATCCGCTCACTGAAGTTTTTGTTCCTGAGCAGAATGCCTTGGAATTAAAACATGGCGAATTTGTCACGGAAAATGATGGATTAATTCAAATATCACTAACTGTTTATGGTGATGGTCTCGTCGCGGATACGCGATCTTCAACCCAAAATTCTGACTATTTTTTGGAAGAAGTTCTAAAACTTGCTGTTGATAATTTTGGTCTTGAGCCAGAAAAGAAATTACCAATCAATCGAAAATACTTAAGCGAAATTTATTTCTCATTAAACAAAACACCCGAATTATTTAGTAAGCTAACTCACACTTTGATCGAAAAATCATCAAACTGCATTGATAACAACAAGCTGGGCAACTTTGGCTTTCATGGGATTCACTTAAAAACAGATCCAGTGTTCTCTGACAATTCACCTTTCATTCGTGTTGAACGAGCGGAAAACACACCATTTATCGAAAACAGATTTTTCTCCTCAGGATCGATAAAAACCGATGACCACATTAAATTACTAAAAGAACTCGAAACCGACGATTGTAGATAATATGAAAGTTAGAGTCGATGCGTGCCATTGACTCTAACTTTCATATTGAGCGATTACCGGATGATTCAATTATTTAGCTGTTTCCAAAAGCTCTGACTCAGATGCCGCACTCGATTCACTCTGAATTCCTCTGTGAACTGTGTGTGGTAGCCACAAGTCGCTGAGATCGAATTCAATCTCCTCAAATGGAGGCAACGAAACAGTCGCATCTTCATACAGCGTGTCAATTAGTACCCATTGTTTATCACTTAACTTAACTGGTAGGCTGTCAACGATCGAGCATCAGGATCGACAAACCAGTGGTAAGCAACACCGGCACGGGCATAGACTTTCAGTTTGTCGCCCAAATCCAGTTCACGTGTAGACGGCGAAAGTACCTCGCATATCCAGTCCGAAGCCAGTGTGAAGTACGCAACTGATGGTAACACCGGCATACGTCGTCGTCGCCAGCCGGCAATGGCAGGAACAACGACATTTTCACCGAAGTGAAGCTCAGGTTCGAAAAGGATCCACCAGTTACCGGGTCCGTCGTGACCTCGGTGAAAGAATTGATTAACGATACCGCCAAGTACCGTACCCGCTACGGCATGTGGCGGCGCAGGTCTTGAATGAACATAAAGCTTGCCATCAACGATTTGTGCAACTTTATGTGGAGGCGCATCGACCACGTCCTGGTAAGTTGCCTTAATTGGAGTTGGCATAGTCTTTGTGTCCTGGGGTTTTGAATCGATTACCAAGTTTACGGTGCACCTTATCACATTTTAATTTATTGGTACTTCGTGCACCATTGGTAAAGATCGGCTGCAATTTTACACATGACAATTCCTGACATTTTGAAAAATTCTCGTCATTTACTGTGGACTGGGCGCGCTTTTGTGGACAGTTCAAATGGTGAGATTTGCAGGCACAGGGATTTCCGACGTATCATACGTCAACAACGAAAGGCGGAGACGCTGGGAGGGGAGATTTCTGATGGGCAGGAAGCATTATTCAAAGGTTTTGCGTGAGCAGATTATAAGCGAGGTACGCAGCGGTCGTTCAGTGGCGGCGGTCGCTCGTGATTATGAACCGAGTGCGAACACGATTCATCGCTGGCTGGCATCAGTGGGTGGTGAGGACCAATTGGGTGATCAAGCCGATAAGGCTGCGTTAGTGGCTGAGATTGCGCGTTTGCGTCGCGATAATGTCATTTTAAAAAAAGCAGCGGCCTGGTTCGCCCGGGAGAACCTGGAAGGGCTGTGAGCGTGTATCGTTTCATGGCGGCGAATCGGGCTGAGTTTACGGTCTTAGAGATGGCGCGGGTGTGTGAGGTCGCTCGAAGTGGTTATTATCGCTGGCTGGCTCAAAGTCAGCAGCGATCTGAAGCGGCTCAAAAGACAACCGCTTTGATTCAGAAGCTACGTACGCTGCATACCGAGTGTCGCGGGCGTTATGGAGCTCGGCGCTTGCATCAGATGCTGCTGTTGCTGGGTGAGCCGATCAGTCTTCGCCAGGTCCGGCGGCTGATGACAGAGGCTGGTATCCGATGTATGACCCGCCGAGCCACGCGCAAGACGACCTGGCGTGATCCCCATGCGGGCAAGGCTGCGGATCTTGTCGGCCGGGATTTCACTGCTGAGGCTCCGAACCGTTTGTGGGTGGCTGATTCGAGCTACATTCACACTCGACAGGGTTTTTTGTATCTGGCTGTGGTGTTGGATGTGTGGTCAAGGCGCATAGTCGGGTATTGGATGTCGGCACGCCACAGCACAGGGTTGATGGTCACTGCACTGAATGAGGCGTTGTTGCAACGCAATCCGGATGCGGACATTCTGGTCCATCATTCCGATCAGGGCAGTCAGTATACCTCGGCTGAGTTTCGTAACCGCTGTGAGCAAGCTGGCATCCTGCGCTCGATGGGACGGGTTGGTGACTGTTATGACAATGCGATGGCTGAGTCCTTTTTTTCAACTCTTGAGTTGGAGCTGCTGGACCTGCATACATTCGAAACCAGGCAGCAGGCCAGTGCAGCAATCGTGCAGTTCATTGATGGTTATTACAATACCACTCGTCTGCACTCAGCACTGGACTACCGCTCACCGATCGCCTTTGAAAACGAGTTCAGGCATCTTTTTTCATAGATTGGCTGAGGCGTTCTATATGTACGATTTTTACTACACGGATTGGCAATTGGATTCATACAAGGGTGTGAATGACCCTTGTATGAATTGGTCTGATTCACCATTCCTTGTGTCTACAAATCTGGGTACACTTCACTGTAAGAGAATATCCTGTAATCTGCCGTTATACGCTCATTTGACAAAAAAACTCATTTCAAATTTTCCAGGACTCATCTCATTCTGTGAAAAGCAAGCTAATCATCTAATAAAGTCAATTCATACCGTTCAACGAACTGGAAGTTTGGTAAATGCACTCTTCAAGTCGAAACTTGTAATACTCCACAATATTCAACTGTCTAAATACGTCTAAGTAAAACTCCGTGTTATAAAATAAATTTATAAATCAATTCTTTAAGTGGTATTTCTAAGCATTTTACTACTTAAGTCAGTGATCATTGGTACGCTATAATAATTTTTCGAAAGCCAATCGTTTCTCAGTTATTTGGAGCGAAGAACCCAATTGTTCCAACAGATCCAAGCTCAGTAATGTCCAAAATTGAATTTAACAGATTGACGCCTCATATCGGAGCTGAAATTACAGGCATCGATTTTTCCAAGCCTTTAACTGAATCGAATTTCGAATTGATTTATCAATCATTGCTGGATCATCAGGTCATTTTCTTTCGTGATCAACAGCTATCGCCGCAACTACATCTTGCTCTGGCAGAAAGTCTCGGTGACCCGGACCCACCGCACCCAATTTACCCGCACTTACCCGATTGCCCGGCTGTTATGGTTCTGGATTTTGATGGTAACAATCCTCAAGATACCAATGTATGGCATACCGATCTTACATTTAAAGGCAACGGACCCTTTGCCAGTATTCTTTATAGTCGTCAAGTTCCGCCTGTTGGTGGTGACACTATGTGGGCTTCGTTGACTGCAGCTTATGAAACCTTGCCAGACAGTATCAAGTCAGAGGTCGAAAACTTGCGTGCCGTTCACGATATGGGCGACTTTCGTAACAATTTCATTCAAGGCGAGCCGGAAGGTGATGCACAAAAACTAAGTGAAGCCCATCTGAATCTGGGCAATGCACTGCATCCACTCGTTAAGTGTCATCCAGTGACCGGGAAAGAGTACCTATTTTGTAATCCCGCATTTACTGTTCACATCGAAGGATTGAAGGCGTCAGATTCTACACGACTGCTAACTTATTTATTCAGTCATATCACGCAGCCTGAGTTTCAGGTTCGCTTCCGCTGGGACAAGGACACGATTGCAATTTGGGACAACCGTTGTACCATGCACTACGCGCTCTATGACTTTGCTCCGCATCGTCGTATCATGCATCGGATAACTGTCGCCAATGATCGAAGAGCTTTAAGTAATGCACGTGATTTTGAACGCGTTGCCTAGACTCTGGCAACTTTCATTTAGTTCAAAATTCCTATATACCCATCGGCAATTGCATCAGCGGAAACGCTCAGGTTAACTCTCAATGTCAGTCGATACCGTCATCAATCCTCGGTGGATCATTCCAATCGATGATTCCAATTGTGTCTTGGAACATCACAGTATCGCGATCACCAACAATCAAATCCATGCCATATTACCAACCAGGGGTGTGAGAGATCGATTTCCAAATGCGGAACATGTCGATTTACCCACACATGTAGTTACCCCTGGATTGATCAATGCGCACACCCATGCGGCAATGGTGCTTTTTCGTGGAATAGCAGAAGACCTGGATCTTGAAAACTGGCTCCAAAACTACATTTGGCCGCTTGAAAGCAAATGGGTCTCTGCAGATTTTGTGCGAAATGGAACCAAATTGGCATTTGCTGAAATGATCAAGAGCGGCACCACCTGTCTCAATGACATGTACATGTTCCCTGACATCGTTGGTGAAGTTGCCCAAGAGGTCGGAATGAGGGCAAGCGTAGGCATAATTGTGTTGGAGTTTCCAACAGCATGGGCACAATCAGCCGACGAATATCTCGACAAAGGTCTTGATCTTTATCGTCAATTTGAAAGCAATGACTTGGTAACGACGATTCTTGCGCCACACGCACCCTACACAGTTGCGGATAAAACGTTTGAATCAATTGTTTCGATTTCAAATCAATACAAACTTCCAGTCCATATCCACGTTCATGAAACTTCCGATGAAGTTACCAATTCAATCGAACAACACGGAATGCGCCCCATCGAGCGCATGAATCAGCTTGGATTGGTCAATTCCAGACTGATCGCGGTCCACGCTACACAACTGACCCACCAGGAAATCGAGTTATTGTCAAGGTCAAAGAGCAGTGTTGCACACTGCCCCAAATCAAACCTCAAACTTGCCAGTGGAATTTGCCCTGTCACTGAATTACTTCGTAACAACGTTAACGTTGCCTTGGGCACCGACGGCGCAGCCAGCAATAACAGCCTCAACATGATTGATGAAATGCGTTTCGCCAGCCTGTTAGCGAAGGGATTTTCTCAAGATGCTACCGCTGTATCAGTACACGAAGTTCTGCGTATGGCGACGATCAATGGAGCAAAATGTTTGGGCCTCGAATCCCTGATTGGTTCCCTTGAAACGGGCAAACTTGCGGACATTACTGCATTTAATCTTGAATCAATTTCCAGTCTGCCCGTGTTTGATCCAGCAGCCCAAATTGTTTACGCAACTTCTCCCAATCAGGTGTCTGATGTGTGGATCAATGGCATCCGGGTATTGCAGGATTACTCACTGACCCGTGTTGATGAATCAGAATACATCACGCTCGCAAGTAAACTCGGCGAGAAAATCTCCAACACCAATTGCTAAATCCTGACATAGTAGACTGTGCAACGATGAATTCAACCAACGTCGATCAAGCAGAGGTTCAAAAGTTCTCTAAGTCTGCTGATGACTGGTGGGACACTAAAGGTCCATTTCGAACTTTACATATGCTGAATCCTTTGCGGGTGAAGTATATTCAAGATCACTCCCCCATTGCAGGCAAGGCTGTGCTCGATGTCGGTTGCGGTGGTGGGATTTTATCGGAAGCTCTGGCACAAGCGGGAGCCATCGTCACGGGCATTGATGCCAGTGAACAGGTAATTTTCGCGGCAAAGCGTCATATTCAATCCAGTCACTTGAAAATTAACTACGTTTGTTCAACTACAGACCAATATTCCGAGCAGCAGCAAGAAAAATTCGATCTCATCACCTGTATGGAATTGCTTGAACACGTTCCCGATCCACTCGCCCTTATCAAATCTTGTGTGTCAATGTTAAAACCTCAAGGATATCTGTATCTGTCGACGCTCAATCGCACCCCAAAGAGTTTTGCTCTCGGAATCGTTGCGGCAGAATACATACTGAATCTTCTACCACGCGGCACCCATCAGCATCAAAATTTCATTCGGCCTTCGGAACTCTTTGAATGGTGTCAAGAGTCTGGACTGAGTGTTCAGGACCTGACTGGACTGCATTACAATCCGCTGTCCCAGACTTTCAGCTTAGGGCCTGGGGTCGACATCAACTACTTTGTTCGATGCCAGCGCATCTGAATCAGTACGATCTCGTCCTGTTCGATTTTGATGGGACGATTGCAGACACTGCACGCGACATGATTAATGCGCTTAATTTGCTATTGCGAAAATATTCGAAACCAACTGTCAACTATATTGAACTGCGGTCCTATGTCTCAAATGGCACGCCTGCTCTGTTACATCATGGGTTTGGATGTTCGCCTGGTGACGTTGAATTTGACAATTTGCGTAAAGAATATTTGCAAATCTATAGAGACAATCTATGTATCCAGACAACGCTTTACCCCGGTACTGATTCAGTATTGGTGAAACTTGAGGAATCCGGTATCGCATGGGGTATCGTGACGAATAAGCCTGAACATTTGACTCGTTTAATCGTTGAACAATTGGGCCTCAGCAATCGAGTCGCCTGCGTCGTCGGTGGCGATACGTTAAAAGAGCGCAAGCCAGACCCGACTCCTGTAACGCATGCCTGCAAGCTAGTAGCCACCCAAGAAAACAAGGCTATTTTTGTCGGGGATTCATGGCGTGACATCGAAGCTGGCGGTCGCGCTGGACTCAAAACCATCGGTGTTACCTATGGTTATATTCCCCCAGACGATGATCCACAACAATGGGGTGCAGATTATCTCATTGACTCTATTGAAGAGATTGGAAAAATTATTTGGGACAATGAATCGGAAAGTTGAATCGACTATTGGATTTCAATTATTCTTATAAATTAGTAAAATATTTGATTGTTAATTAAAAATATTAAAATCTCATAAACGTATTACTTTGCAGTAATCCAACTGACAAATATTACGATTTTAGTGAATGAAATATAGCGAACAACTTCCCGCTGGATGTCCACCCGAAAGTGCTGAGACAATCGTTAATGAACGAATCGTCTACAGGTTGGTGCAAAAAGACCCTCCTACAATTGAAGATTTCAAGTCCCAACGAGCCAACAACCCATTTGCTGAATTCATAGGGGTTTCTGAGTATCAAGCAATAGGGCTATCAGTCCACACGACAAAAGATGCTTCAAAAAAAACAACAAAACTCCGGGTGTGCGTCAAATTATTGGCAATTTTACGAATTGTCGGCTCTCGTGTACCAATAATCGTCAAATCGATTACTGATGACGCTGGCGCGCAGTGCCGCAATTTTGTTGGCTCCCGCTTCACTCCAATGCATCCCACCGCGCTTTAACCGAGTCCCAATGACATTTTTACAACCCGCCTCGACCACTGCACTTGATACACTAAGCCCCTGGGCGCGAAACCCAGCATAACGCATCCGCTCGCGGTTGCGGTCAAAATAACCAATGGCCACACCAACGTCGGCATGCTTGGTTGAAAACGATCTCAGGCGCGCAATGAGTTGTTCAATCTCACCAGCCCTGAGAATCTCAACGGTCGTTTCAGCCCACTGCTTACCCGTATCAGTGTCTTTGCCATAGATGAGTTTCGACAGCTCCCAAACTTTTTCTTTGGCATGATAAACATCGAGTATCTGAATGGCATCGGGAAACAATTCTGAAAAACACTGCCAAATCCAGCGCGCCCCGTCACCGTGCATATTCCAGAGTTATGTGAACACTGATTCCAGGAATATGAACGTAATTCCAGACAATATGAACACGGATTCCGGAGAATATGAACGTCGATTCCAGCCAATGTGAACACCGTTTGTATTGGTTGATATTCTCGGAACTGGAGTACCGATAACGCCCGCTTTTCTCAGCACAATTTGACTGGGTTCACCGTTTCGGTTTCAATCGTAGTTTTCATCTACGACATTGAAACAGGAGGCAGTGGACATGAGCAGAGGAAGAATTGTGATGAGCAACCATCTTGAGATACTACGCTTGCGACACGACTGCGGGCTAACGATTCGGCGTATCGCTGAGGTATTGGGTCTGAGCGTTGGGTTGGTGCACAAAGTGGTGACCAAAACTACCGATTGTGGCATTCGGTGGCCGTTGCCCGACGGTATGGATGAAGATCAGCTGGCCGCACTGGTGTACGGTGGGCCGCAGGATTCACCGGCACACTTTGAAGTCGACTTTACCTGGGTGCATCAGGAAAAGCAAAAAAAGGCCGTCACCTTGCAGTTGCTGTGGCAGGAGTTGTGCGCGCAAGGCTACCGGTACAGCTACTCAAGTTTTTGCGAGCATTATGCCCGCTGGAAAAAATCACAGCGCCGTTCCATGCGGCAGTTTCACGAGCCCGGTGATACCGTATTTGTCGATTTCTGTGGCATGACGGTCAAGATCGGCACACGCACGGCGCAGATCTTTGTCGGGGTGCTGGGCGCATCGAACTACACCTTTGCGGTTGCCGTGTGGACCCAGCAGCTGCGCGACTGGCTCGAGTGTTTGAGCTTGATGCTGGAGTTCTTCAAAGGGTGTCCGAAACTGATTGTGTCTGACAACTTAGGCAGCGCGGTCGCTAAAGCCTGCCGCTATGATCCACAATTCAATTTCAGCTACCAGCAGTGGGCTGAGCATTACGGTGTCGCAGTCAAAGCTGCGCGGCCACGAAAACCCAAGGATAAAGCCAAAGTCGAACAAGCAGTACAGAACGCTGAACGCTGGATTTTGGCGCGGCTTCGAAACCACCACTTCACCAGCCTGTCCGAGCTCAATGCAGCCATTCGACCCTTAGTCGATGAGCTGAACCTAAAACCCTTTTCCAATCGCGACGGCTGTCGCCAAGACGCCTTTGATACACTCGACCGACCCGTGCTTCGACCCCTGCCACTGGTGCGCTTTCACTACGTTGAAATCAAAACCGCCACAGTCGGCTTTGATTACCACATCAAACACGGCAAACACTGGTATTCAGTGCCCCATCAATACGCCGGGCAAAAGGTCAAAGTCCACCTCGGTAATCAAACCCTGCGCATCTTCTTCAAACAACATCAAATCGCCACCCATCGGATCGAGCAGCAAGCCGGCATGTCCACCCACCCCCTGCATCGGCCGAAAAGTCATGACCAAAGCCACTGGCCACCTGCGCGGTTGAAAAACTGGGCCGCCGTCATCGGCGCAGACTGCTCAGCTTGGGTGTGTGCCAGAATCAACGAAGCCGACCACTTTGAGCAAGTCTGCCGCCGCTGTCTGGGGGTGTTGTCCCTGAGTAAGAAATTCTCCAACCAACGACTCAACGCAGCCTGCCGAATTGCCAACCGCCAGGCCCTGACGCGCGTTGCCCACATCGAGCAGATTCTGAAAAACGGCACCGATCTTGACGACTCACAGACTGAACTTAAACTGCCACAGCACCACGACAACATCCGCGGTGCAAAACATTTTAACTAATGGAGGCCGCCATGAGCACGAGTACCACTTTTGAACAACTGCGCCAACTCAGGCTGAGCAACCTCGCCCAGGCACTGGAACAACAGTTGCAGCAACCGGAACTTTACCGGGACCTGAGCTTTACCCAACGCCTCGAACTGCTGCTCGACCATGAGTTGCAGTGCCGCCACCAACGCCGTCAGCAGCGCCTGCTGCGCCAGGCTAATCTGCGCTTACAGGCGAGCTTGAATGAACTGGATTACCAGCCATCGAGAAACTTACAACGCAGCCACATCGCAGAGCTTGGACAGTGCACCTGGATTGCACGGGCACAGAACCTGCTGATCACCGGACCGTGCGGCTCCGGGAAGTCCTACGTTGGCTGCGCATTTGGGCACGCCGCCTGTCTGCTCGATTACACCGTGCGCTACGAGCGGCTATCTTTGTTGCTGGTACAGTTCGATCAGGCCCGGGCACTGGGAACTTACACCAAGTTTGTCAAAAAGCTCGCCGCCACCGCACTGCTGATCATTGATGATTGGGGACTCAAACCCCTGAACACCAGCCACCGTCATGATCTGCTGGAACTGATGGATGGGCGCTACGGGCGAACCGCAACCGTTGTGATCAGCCAATTACCCGTTGATCAATGGTATGCCACCGTTGGTGACGCCACTTTGGCCGATGCGATCCTCGACCGTTTAATCCACAATGCCCATCGTATCCAACTGACCGGTGACTCAATGCGAAAGCTGCAATCCAATTCACTGACCGTACCGGTGGCGCAATCCCACCGCAACGATAGCTGATGGCAATGACGACAAGATCTTACATTCACCGAGTGTCGCGAGCACTGCCGCAGTTATCAATTGATCCAACTGGCCAATTTGCATGGGTCAATTGGGATCAGTTGTTCATCACTGGTGCGTTATTTTCAATGCGTATCTGTGGTCATCACAATCTTACACTGAGCCCGCAGAATAAGTCCATAACCAACCCTGTGAAAAATTCCCAAAGACACTCGCGTCGAAAAAGTGCTTGCCTTTGGGTTTTTGCACAGGGTTGCTGACCGACTTATTTCCGCTCCGTGTGAGATTCAAACCAACAACAAATCCAAAGGAGGTATAACTCGCTCGAAAGATTCGAAAAACCGCTGAGATAAGCGTCGCGAATGCCAGTTTTTGGAGAAATGTTCATATTCTCTGGAATCGCGTTCATATTAATTGGAATACGCAGTCACCGAGTACAACCTGAGTGTCGGCATCATAAAACCCCCTTCTTAAGGCCTCTCGCTCCACCCGTTGCACAAACGGCGCCAACTGTTTGTCCACATCAGCAGTGTGCGCAGTTTCAATCGCAGCGGTGTAGGTCACCGAGGTTTTTGCAGTACGCGCATGACCGTGTTCATCATACTGGTCACACCACCAAGCAGCCGCGACCTTCATCTCCCGGGTCTTGGCACTGCCGTCGGCCTGTTTGCCTTTGATACCTGCGGTTGCTGAACTGATCATCGGTACCCCGGTCCCATCAACACCCAGGTACATGGTCGTTGCCGCCGGGGATTCAAGTTCAGTATCGTGGCGTTCATGATCACTTAGCTGTTCACCCAAGCGCTCTGCAGTGCGTTCCACCTGCTTGGTGCTGACTGTGACGCCAGCCAACTCGTGCAATAGAACCTGCGATTGCGCAAAACTTTCCCGGGCCGCACTTTGACCGATCATGCGAACCACCCCAGGTGATAGCGCACTTGAATCCAGCCCCATGGCCTGGTCTTTAGGGAAAAACCCACTGTTGCAAGCGCGACAGTGGTAATACGCCCGTTGATATTCAATCAAACCGACAACCGTGGTGAGCCGTCGGCTTCGAGTGCCGCTGTAGTGCGCCATTGCACCACATTGACAGCGCTGTTGATTGGTCTGGTGATCCGAGGTGTCGGCGTTCAAAAACACCTCAAGTACCGATGCAGCAAATGCCATCGTCTTGGCTTTGATGGCACATTCAACCGCATCGAAGTCAACGCACCGGGAAAAATCCTGACCACTGAGCAGCGCCACAATCTCCTGTTCAACTTCAGCTGCGAAGGTTTGTTTGAACGGGTTTGGTGTCGTGTTTTTTTTTACGCTTCGATTGCAGCTTTAAATCACACAGCGATTCACTGACTTCGGTCAACTCGTGCACCAGTTCCCGGAACCGTTGGTATTCGTCGACTTGTTGACCGGTGAGTTCTACCGCATTATGGGGGATGCGACGGGTGATGGTTTTCTGTTTGACTTTGCGCGACAGTTGCCAACCGGGGTGGCCGGGGTCGTCGGGGCGGGCGCAGTGGCAGTTGGGATTGCCGCATTGGCGGTAAACTTTGAGTAAATTACCGGGTCGGAAGTCTGTTATTTTGCTGATTTGAGCCAGCAGGGCTTCGCGTTTGGCTTTCAGTAGTTTGATGGTGTCCATGGGTAATGGGTATTATAGTGGCACTATGACAGTATTATATACTACCAGATATAAGGCAAAAATATATAGATTTCATACGCTAATTGAGTTGCTGCCAAAATTCTGACGCACACCCCAAAACTCCCCAAATTTCGCAAATATAGAATTTGTCGTGTAATATTGAACAATGGCGCTGGAAAGATCCTACAAACCGGTACCAGTTCTTTTCATCACACTTGGTGGCCATTCGCTGATTTTGATATCCTTGAAAATAGTTACGTTGAAAATTAAATGCCGGAAATTCGATACAAAACAACTCTTTTTGAATACGACGGTCCTCAAATATTTGAAGCTAGAGACCGCATAGGTGGACACTATATTGCGGTAGCAGTGGACAACAATGGAAAAGACCATCAATATTTGGTGGTAGGAACGGAGGTTGCAGAACTACGTAAATTTCGCACTGGAGAAAAGGATTTGCGATCGTTACTAATCGAGTCCAGCGATCATGGTTGGTACTTAACTTTAGCTGGTGTGAATAAGGACGGTTCGGTAACGATACAGCCGCAACAAGACAGTCTACTCGAATATGATTACTTACCTGAGCCAGACTTTTTCCTACATGAAAGGAGTTATCGTCAAATGTAGTGCGTGACGGGGGTTGAAAAATAGTGGCGTATCTGGTTTAACTGTAGATGAATTAATTTACAAACCAAACCAAGAGGTACGCCACCATGGGAAATCATAATGTAATTTCAATTCCAACACATAAAAATTTTGAAGACTTGCTGACTGAAACGCTGCGCAAAGGAGCCCGAGACCTGATTGCTGCGGCAGTGGATGCAGAGCTCATTGAGTACATGGAACAGTTTGAGGGCCAACAGGCTGCAAATGGTCTTCAGGCAGTCGTCAGAAGCGGTTATCAGCCGGAGCGAGACATCCAGACCGGCATCGGACCGGTGCGGGTGAAGATTCCAAAGATTCGCTCGAACACCGGTGAGCCGGTGACCTTTCACTCGGCCGTGGTGCCGCCTTATCTGCGAAAGACCCGGGTGCTGGAGAACTATGTGCCGTGGCTGCATTTGAAGGGCATCAGTACTGGCGAAGTGGAACACACCATGACGGCGTTGTTTGGGGAACGGGCGCGGGGCTTTTCGCCGGCAGTGGTCAGTCGTCTGAAGCGCCAGTGGCAGCAGGAGATGGATGCGTGGAAGCAACGCGACCTGGGCGATCGAAAATGGGCGTATATATGGGCTGACGGGATTTACAGCGGCGTTCGATGTGAAGACGAAAAGCTTTGTTGCTTAGTGGTGATTGGTGTCGATGAGTATGGATTGAAGCATTTTTTGGCGATTGAAGACGGAGTACGCGAATCGACGCTCAGCTGGCACGAGTTGTTGCTGGATTTGAAAAACCGGGGGATGAATGCACCGCAGCTGGCGATCAGTGATGGGGCAGGTGGCTTTTGGTCAGCCCTTGGCATGGTGTATCCCGAGACGGAGCAACAGCGCTGCTGGGTGCATAAAACAGCCAATGTGCTCAATGCGCTGCCCAAGGCACTGCAGGCGCAGGCGAAAACCTCGCTGCAGCAGATCTGGATGGCGGACACGCGCGCGGCGGCCCAGGTTGCGTTTGACACGTTTATCGACGTGTACCAGGACAAGTATCCCAAAGCGGCCCAGTGTTTGATGAAGGATCGAGCGCAGCTATTAGCGTTTTACGATTTTCCGGCCAAGCACTGGCACAGTATTCGGACGACAAACCCGATCGAATCGACGTTTTCGACCATTCGGCACCGGACAAAACGTTCGAAAGGATGTTTAACCCGATCGGGAATGTTGTGTATGATGTTCAAGTTGGGTCAGTGTGCACAGCAAAACTGGCGTCGGCTACGAGGGTTTAAGGAGTTAGGGAAAGTCATTGAAGGGGTGCAATTTAAAGACGGAATCGAGGTAAAACAGCTAACCGACCAGGTAGCCGCTTGAAACTCTCCGCCCCGTCACGCACTACATTTAGCGATAACTCAATAAAAGGGCATCCTTTACTCTTCATATAGAAATAGAAAGTAGCAATGAAAGTTACTGTCGTCTCGATCAAACTCATGAATCAAGCCTTGTAGCGATTCAATCCGTTACTATTGGGGAGATAAAATCGCTACGTACATAGATATGCTTTATCAACGATTTTTACTTCCACCTGGATGGGTTGGATTTGTACCCCGAAGGGGTTGCCAATTGAGCTTAACTACTACAATTGGGGAAGAACCGATATTGGAGGTTTGGGTCTGTCTCTGTATTGCTTAAATCGGATTCAAATTGAGTCTGGAGTTACATTTCCAATAAGTTCGTCTAGCGGGATTTGACATCACAAACATCTTGAAATTTTTGGATTTGATTGCTTTCCAATTCAACCCACTTACCGACGTCCAAATCACGCGGCAGACGAAAAAATCCATAGCGAATTCGCTTCAGTCGGTTGACCTCACATCCACAAGCTTGCCAGGCGCGCCGAATCTCACGATTCTTGCCCCCTGTCAGTACGATCCGAAACCAGTTATTGTTACCGCCTTTGCTTCGGTCCATTCGATGCACTTCCTTGAACCTGAGCAAATCTTTGCCACTACGGACGCCTTTACCTAGATGGTCTAGAGTTGCATCGCTGACTTTACCGAATACGCGACAAACGTATTCGCGCTCAATTTCGCTTGAAGGATGCATCAATGCATGTACCAAATTGCCATCATTTGAAAATAACAGCAAACCAGTCGTATTGATATCCAATCGACCGACAGACAGCCAACGGCCCTGGTCGATCTTGGGTAACGATTTTTGCACGAGCGGACGTTTTCCAGGATCCTTGTGCGTGCAGATCTCACCTTCGGCTTTATGGTAGGCAAGCATCCGCACTCGTCCTCCAGAGGTTTTGACGACAACTTTGCGATCATTGATAAATAAAACATCATCAATTGCGACTCGGTCACCGGGTTGCAATACCTTTTGCTCCTTTCGGATCATTCCGGCACTGAGCCATTTTTCGATTTCTCGACGGGAGCCGTACCCGGCCCTTGCAAGATACTTTTGTACGCGCTCACTCACAGCAAGAACTCATGCACAATACTTCGTCGAAAAGGAACGATTAGTTAGGCTCATCAACCGGTTCAACAGCTTCAGATTCCTCTGTTGCCTGTCGTTCCAATAAATCCAAGGAGGGCAATTCGCCTAAAGACTCCAAATTGAAATATTCTAAGAATCGATTCGTCGTCCGAAACAAAGCAGGACGCCCTGGAACTTCCTTATGCCCTGCCTGTTCTATCCACTCGTTGCTTAACAGTGTTCGCATTATTTCTGTCGAAACCGATACACCACGAATGTTCTCTATGTCTCCACGCGTAACCGGTTGACGAAAGGCTATGATTGACAGCGTTTCCATCAACGCACGTGAATACCTTCGCGGTCTTATTTCAGATAACTTACATAACCAACTCGAATATTCCGGTCGCGACTGAAATCGATAACTGTCTCCAATTTTCTTTAGTTCAATGCCGCGTTGCTCACAGTCTGTTTGGATATCCGATATCGCATGTTCTATCTCGGCTTTCGACGGAGACTCATCAAGTGTAAATAGGCTCCTAATCTGCTTGATCGAAACAGGTACCTCTGAGGTCAGAATGACTGCTTCAACGATATTCTTGAGTTCGTGGAAGCTGACTGCCATCAATTGTTCCAATGAATATGAATGGGTGCATCGGAAGATGCTTGTGCCGCATAAATCTGATTGGAATTGATCAATTCAAGCAAAGCAAGGAATGTGACAACAAGACCGGTACGCCCTTCTCTTTTATCAAACAGTTGGTCGAATCGCAACTGTCCAGTCTCCTTTAGTCGGTCTCGAATCATTTTGACTTTGTCTTTAACAAACAAAGGCTCTCTTTTCATAACAATAGGCGCACTGAGTTCAACAATCCGCAACACATTTTTAAAAGCTTCGATTAGATCAACCAACTCAACGGTTTCGAATAGAATTTGGCGCGGCACAGGTGGCCCGAGTGCGTTGGCAACAAAGATTTCCCGGCCGACGCGTGGACCGGATTCAAGCAGCGTGGCAACCTGCCTGATGCGATCATACTCTTCCAGTCGCCTGGCTAATTCCAGACGCGGATCAACGTCCTCTTCTTCATCTTCGTCAACCGGTTTTGGCGGCAACAGCGAACGCGATTTAATATATGCAAGCGTTGCTGCCATCGCCAGATATTCACCTGCCAGTTCGAGATGGATCTTTTGCATGAGATCAATGTACCGCGAGTATTGTTCAGCAATCTCTGCGACAGGAATATCCAGTACATCAAACTTGTTTTTCCGAATCAGATACAACAGCAGATCAAGCGGTCCCTCAAAGGCTTGCGTAATAACTTCAAGAGCATCCTCTGGAATATAAATATCACTGGGTATGGGAACCGTTTCGGGCTTTTCCCTATTTCCCTCACTGATATTGATTACATCGCTTGTCAATCTACCGATAGTCTCCTGTGCCTACGTAGCGACGCACATCGGCCATGGTTTCTTCTGCAATCGCGCCTGCACGCTCACACCCCTCTGCAATTACTTTTTGCAGGTAAGCTTTGTCCTCAATATACGGTCGCGCTCGCTCTTGATGTTTTACCTGCTCGTCCAGAATATGTTCGATTAAGGGTTCCTTACAATCAAGGCACCCGATCGATGCAGACTTGCAGCCTTCGCAAACCCATTTCTTTTGCGAATCATCAGAATATATCTTGTGCAAATCCCAAACCGGACACTTCTCAGGGTCTCCAGGATCATTGCGGCGCACACGGGCAGGGTCAGTCGGCATTGACCGAATTAACTTGGTAATGCGGTTGGGTTCATCGCGAAGAAAAATCGCGTTACCATACGACTTGGACATTTTTTGACCGTCGACACCTGGAACCTTGGATGCCTCCGTTATATAATGATCAGGTTCAACCAGGATTTGACGCCCACTGCCTTCTAAATATCCCATCAGACGCTCGCGATCGCCGCGCGATAGATTTGGTATTGTCGCAAGAAACTCCTTCGCACTGGCCAGTGCATTGGGATCACCGCGCTCAGTATAAGCTGTACGCAACCGCCGATATTGCGCACCATTTTTCTTACCCATCTTTTGGATGGCATATTCCGTTTTTCGTTCAAATTCCGGTTCCTTACCAAAAATCGAATTAAATCGACGAGCGATTTCCCGGGTCAGTTCGACATGCGGTATCTGGTCTTGGCCGACCGGGACCAGCGATGCCTGATAAATCAAAATATCTGCGCTTTGAAGCACTGGATAACCCAAAAAACCATGCGTTGATAAATCCTTGCTTTTCAACTTTTCCTGTTGATCTTTGAAACTCGGTACGCGTTCCAGCCAACCGAGTGGGCTGATCATTGAAAGTAACAGGTACAGTTCAGCATGTTCCGGCACTCTGGATTGAATGAATATGGTTGCAAGTTCAGGATCGATTCCACACGCAAGCCAATCTACAATCATATTCAACACATTGTCTTTCATCGTGTGCTCAAAGACTGAATCATACTCCGTGGTCAATGCATGCCAGTCCGCGACAAAGTAATAACACTCATGCTCGTGCTGCATCTCTACCCAAGGTTTGATCACACCATGATAGTGACCGAGGTGCAAGGGGCCGGTCGGCCGCATCCCTGACAAAACTCGTTTAGGCTGTCCGGGCGGTGTACTCATAAACTATTTTCTCCATTCAATTGATTAATCCGAAGCGCTTCTCTAATTTATTGCAGTTTCACAACGTTTTGGTGTTTACATAACTGGTTAAGTTTTTCTGCACTGCCAAAATTTGGAATTGTAATAGTGGGTTCAATTTCGATTAGAGGTTGCAGCACGAAACGTCGCTCATGCATTCTTGGGTGCGGCAAAACAAGCTGCGCAGAATTCATGATTCGTTCTTCATACAGTAATAAATCGAGATCGATGTGTCGAGGACCGTTCACCTGTTCGGTTCGAATTCTACCGAGTGTCGATTCAAGTTGTAACAATGCATTGAGCAATTCAACTGGATCCAAACTTGTCTTCAGTTTGCACGCAGCATTAACAAACTCTGGCTGATCCAAAAAACCAATCGGTTCAGTCATATAAAGTGATGAACGCGCGGTTACAAGACACCACGCTTGCTGATCAATTGCATCAATCGCATCCTGTACCTGTTGTTTTGGATGCTCCAAATTACTGCCTATACCAACAAATGCAGTATTCCACTGACGCTTCACTACCGCCACCGAGCCTGTCGCCGGTACCGTCGGCGTACTCGCGGTTGCTGGCTTGCTTGTTGATCGCGCAATTCAACCCAGTCCTTGCAAATTTGTTCATCAACTTCACCAAATTTTGCGCGCAATTCAAACAACCGCACTGCAGAGCGGAAGGTCTTATGCTTGGCAAACCGTATTCCGCCTTTGATCGTTTCGATTTCAAGCTGCCTTTGGAACAGCCAAATGTCTTCGATACGTTGTCGCATGTGTCGGGTAATAAAAGTCCGCTCTTTTTGCTGATCTAAAATTCCTTTTGCAACATGACCATATCCAGAATGCTGTCGCCGGGAACGTTTTGAAATAATATGATTAAATTTTGGCCACAGTATAGCTGCGTAGGTATATGCCTGACTGATGTGTTCACCCCTTTGAATACGATCGTCCGTTTCAATGAGAGTCATCCTAATCCACTCAATAACACGATGGTTGTCGGGCAACCTGGAATGTATCCAGCCATAGGGTGGGAACAGATGCCGCAGGATCTCATGCTCATGTAAGTTATCCAGAATCGCTTGTGCACGTCCATTAAATAACATTTTGCTCAATTCATCGGCCAATCGATAATTTGAAACATCGCTCAATAGGCTAGCACATTGAGACAGTGCTTTTTCGGTCTCAACATCAAAATCAAAATCAGGCAAGGTAACAAACCGAATGGCACGTAAGATTCGCACCGGATCTTCACGAAAACGTTGTGTCGGATTGCCTATGGTACGAACGATTCGTTGCATTGCGTCATCATACCCGCCTGTATAGTCGACTACTTCCATGGTGGCCGGATCCAAATACAGAGAGTTGATGGTGAAGTCCCGGCGAAAAGCGTCTTCCTTGATCTGTCCAAATTGATTGTCCTTGAGGATCTTTCCCTTTGCTGAGACATTTCGTGACCGACCTCGCCTTTTGGGTTGCGCTGGCTTGCGGCGATAGGTTGCCACTTCAATCACTTCACCGCGTAAATACACCGCTGCAATCTGAAATCTTCGCCCGAATACATCACAGTTTCTAAACAACCGCCGCACTTGTTCAGGGCGAGCATCGGTCGCAACATCAAAATCCTTGGGCTGGCGTTCCAGCAGCAAGTCCCTAACACAGCCCCCTACCAGTTCGCTCGAATAACCATCCGCTTTGAGTCGTTCAACGACTTCCACCGCACCTGGGCTAATCTTACTGCGATCAATACCGTGTTCGGAACCTGATATGACTCTCGGGCTCATATTATTATGCGAATTTGGAGGAGCCATTGATTTTGTCAATTGTGATACCATTTATTTCATAGCAATCGAACGTCACGATGCTCCCTTCGTCTAGCGGTCAGGACTTCGGCCTCTCAAGCCGGCAACAGGGGTTCGATCCCCCTAGGGAGCGCCAAAAATTTACACACCAAGAGGTTGTTTTGTGGTTCATCTGATCAACGCTACGCCAGATACTGAAAATCCGAACGCCGAAGTCATCGATGTCGGCGCGGATAACTTTATGCAAGAAGTCATCGAGAAGTCCAAGACAGTACCTGTAATGGTTGATTTTTGGGCGCCGTGGTGCGGGCCGTGTAAAAATTTGACTCCAATACTTGAAAGTCTTGCAAATAAACATGCCGGAGCTTTTCAACTTGTAAAAGTCAATATTGATGAGCAACAGGAACTCGCAATGCAGTTCCAGGTGCGTAGCGTACCAACTGTATACCTGGTCAAGGATGGCACTGTGGTCGATGGCTTCATGGGTGCACAGCCTGAGAATGTCGTTGAAGAATTTTTGTCAAAGCACATTTCGGCTGCACCACCACAGCAACCCGAACCCGTAATAGATGACCCAATCCAAAATTTAATCGATCGCGGCCAGATTGCTGAAGCGGTCGCCGCATTGGAAAAAGACGGTTCGGATGAGAGTTGGTATCGTCTGGCTCGTCTGTATCTTAACCAGAATGATTTTGACAAAGTACGCACCGCACTTGATAAGTTAAAGGACAACACCAGTGCGCCTGAATATCGGTTTATTGCCGCGGGCCTGCACTTTGCCGAATTGGCATATGGCATTGATTCTGACAGTGAATTGCAGCAGCGAATCGATCAAAACGAACAAGACTGGGATGCGCATTACCAGCTCGCAGCACTCGACATTGTAACAGGGCATTTTTCAAGTGCTTTAGAACGGTTGCTCCAAATCACCACCCATGATCGCAAGTTCAATGATGATGCGGGGCGCAAGGGCTTGATTATGGCATTTGACATGTTGGGCAACGATCACGAATTGGTTTCACAATACCGGCGTCTGCTCGCTCGTATTCTGCACTAACCACGCGGATGATGCGCCTTCAACAGATTTGAGAGTCTTTGGCGCGATACATGGGTATACACTTGCGTGGTCGATAAATCGCTATGCCCAAGTAGTTGTTGAATGGTCCTGATATCAGCACCGTGGTCTAATAAATGCGTAGCGAATGAATGTCGTAAGGCATGTGGTGTGATATCTGGTGAGATCCCTGCCTTGGTCGCATATTTTCGAACGTTGACCCAAAACGCCTGCCGTGTCATCCGATTGCCGCGCGCGGTAATGTAAAGATCGTTGCTGAGCTTATGCTTCAATAATTGGGACCGCGCTTTGTCCAAATACTCCCCCAACCAGTAAACTGCATGTTCACCGAGCGGTACTAACCGTTCCCGGGAGCCCTTACCGGTTAATCTAACCCAACCATCCGCTCGATTGATGGCACCGAGCGGCAGACTGACAAGTTCGGAAACTCTTAGACCTGCACCGTAAATTGTTTCCAGCATTGAACGATCACGCAAACCAACGGGGCGGCAGATATCTGGTGCAGCCAGTAGTGCCTTGACATCAGCTTCTGTCAGGGCTTTCGGCAAACTTCTGCCAATCAGTGGAAAGGTAATCTCATCAGTCGGACACACCTCCATTATCGATTGCGCAATACAATATCGAAAAAATCGGCGGAACGCACTTAATTGTCGAACGATGGTCCGGGTACCATAGTCGGACTTACTTGCCAGGTAACGTAATAAGTCGGCGCGATCGGTCTCATACAGGAACTTACCTTCGTGCTGTAGCCACAAGGCGAGTGATTTAAGATCCAAACGATAGGATTCAAGCGTCTGTTGACTCAATCCTGATTCGGCCCAAATGGAATCTGTAAACTCGTCAATCAAACCCAAATCGCGTGAGGATATTTGGGGAGTAGACTCCTGTTTCAATGCGCAACACCTACAGCTGATTGCGGGAGGTTGTTCAGTCGATTTTCTATCAGTGATCGATTTCGAGGATCTAACGTATCTTCATGCAACTCAGTGAAAATCACTCTTGCGTCGTGAATAAATCCAGCCCTGACCATTTCATCAGCAGCCTGAAGACGTGCCGACAACCCCCACTCATCATCCCAATGACCACCCAACATCGCTGATTGCAATAAACGTTCAGCCGCGCTAGCATGATTTTCCGAAGCTGAATACGACTCACTGATCCAACGCAAGATTTCTCGTTTTGCTTGTGCTTCAGGAACTCTGTTAAACAGCTTAATGAATGTTTGAATTGCAAGACCATGCTGTTCGCGTTCCTGTAAGTCAAAAATGACTTGAACAATCCGATCGATGGCATCCTGGATTGGATTGACGGGTAAATTTGTAATCAATTCGTCAAGTAACCGTTCACTCTTATCATACTCAGCGATTGCAATTGCAATGCGTGCCTGGGTCAATCGCCAGGACTCCAGAGCCTCTGCCTCCTGTGGCTCTGGCATCTCGTCAATGACCTTCAGGGCCTTGGCATACTCCTTGTCCCGCAATGCGACATTGGCCAGACGAGTTTGTGTTTCTTCTGACACCTTAGACACATCAAATAAATCGGTGCCCACAAAAAGCAGATCAAGTAACTCATAAAGACCTGCCGCAAACAATACATCTGCAAGGACCTGGGTACTTCGGTCGCGCGATGCTTCATCGTAGGCATGTCTTGCCAAATACGCATGTAAAGCACGAGCCGTAGTTGGTGAGGTTATTTCAAATTCCTGCGCCAATTGATACCAGCTGGCATCGTCACCAATGATGAGACCAATATCGTTACCGATAACTTTCGCAAATTGGTCATAAGTATCGAGTAGCGTTTGTTCCGAAATAAGGGGTACCACAGGCAAATGTTCCCAATTTGATGCAGGAGTGTAATTAATCGCCAAAGCAGATTCGATTGCGGTTATTTGTAATTCGAAATCCTTGTATGACTGTGCTGCCAAATTAATCAGCGTCCATAACTCGGCATGCAATGCGGGTTCTGTTTGGTACTGTGGTTCAACCTCAAGGCCTTGCGACACCACATCTGCTGGGCTTAGGGCTTGGGAACGATACTGGGCATACAAATCCAACAGCTGGCTTTCGAGTGTCTGCAAGGGTGCCAATCGCGCGCGGGCAGAATTGAAACGATCACTTAAAAATAGTACGCGCACATATCGATGTTCCCACTCAGGTGCGCTTGGACGGTAGTCGCGATCGAATAAGGTAAGTGCAATCTCGGCATCTGCGAGTGAGCCCTCTTCAACAAATATATGTGCAACCAGCTCACGCAGATCAATAATCAAAGACTGATCTTCAGGCTGCTGCAAAATCACACTTCTGACACGTTTTAACGCATTGTCATACTGCTGCAGGTGAAGTTCGGCGCGTGCTGCATAAAGTTGCGCAACACTATAAATGTCGGGTTGCAAGACCTCATCGGCTCGACTGATTATTTCATCCCACACCTGCAATTGCCAACTTAACTCGAAAAACAGCGCTTCCCACTGAAGTTCTTCTGCTGTGTTTTGGTAATGAGGCCGTTCATCAACAACCATTCGATACGCCAGCTGAATTGTGCCCAACTCAAGCAGATTTCGAATCTGTTCAAGAGTTGGACGCTCGGCATACTCAATATTTTTCTGTGTGGTAGCTTGATCAGCGGATTCTGTCTGGTGGGAGGAGACAGAGTCTTGTGCTTGCTCTGTGGAAGACGATTCGACGGTAACGGGAGCAGCCGATACACTGCCAAAAGCAAATAACAAGGTAAGCGACACAAGCCATAAAAACTTGCCAATTGAATGTGAGCAATCGTTTTGAGCCAGACGATGCACGGTCAATCACGTACCTTGCCCGTTGGGCAACGCTTTAGTCTATTTGAGGCAGGATACATCACTACGCTCCAATCACACAGGAGCGTCTGGATGCATTAAACAAATAAATGGTTTTATTTGATTTTTTCTTTGATTCTTGCAGATTTACCAGTTCGCTCACGCAAGTAGTACAGCTTTGCCCGTCGAACTGCGCCTCGTCTTTTTACTTCAATGCTTCGAATCAGCGGGCTGTGCGTCTGAAACACCCGCTCAACGCCTTCACCGTAGGATATTTTTCGTACCGTAAACGATGAATTAAGTCCGCGATTTCGTTTGGCGATTACAACGCCTTCAAATGCCTGTTGTCTTTCTCGTTCCCCTTCGCGCACCAGAATAACAACGCGAACAGTATCACCAGGCGAAAAATCCGGCAGATCATCTTTCAACTGTTCAGATTCAATTTCTTGTATTAGCTTTCCGCTCATGATTTCCTCTGTTGCGCATATTCATTTTGAAATTCAGCAAGTGCCTGACGTTGACATTCATCCAAATCTAACAGTTCAAGCAACTCCGGGCGTCGCAACCACGTACGTCCCAATGATTGTTTCAGCCGCCAGTAATCAATGGCCTCATGGTCTCCTGATATCAACACCGAGGGAACTGATTGACTGCGTACAGTTTGTGGTCGAGTGTAGTGTACACAGTCGAGCAATCCGTTCGAAAAAGAATCATTTTCACTCGACTCCTCGTTGCCCAAGGCACCGGGCAATTGACGAACGATTGCATCGATCAACACCATTGCCGCAAGTTCGCCACCGGACAGTACATAGTCACCGATTGACCACTCTTGGGCGCCAATTATATCCAATGCGCGCTGATCGATGCCTTCATAACGCCCACTTAAAACGATGAGTTGGGGCATTTCAGCAAACTTACAGACGTCGTCATGCGACAATCGTCGACCTTGTGGGCTCATACACAACACCGGAGTAGCTGCGGGCCAGTCATTCCTTGTGTCCGCAACACAATTGATAATCGGTTCGGCCAGCATCACCATCCCAGGACCACCGCCAAATGGACGATCATCCAATTGATGGTGCTTGCCGTGTCCATACGGTCGAAGGTCAATTGCTTCAAATTCCAATACACCACTTTCCAGCGCACGCCGCGTGATGCCGAAGTCAGTGATCGCAGCAAACATTGATGGAAATATTGTTATTGCGCGAACCTGCATTACTGGCAATACTATGTTGTCCAAAAATCTGGGTACCAGCGAACATAAATCTTACGATTTTCCATATCAATCTGCTCGATTACATCCGCAATGTAGGGAATTAAAGTCGTCCGAGCGCCTGTTACTACCAAAACATCATTGGCACCGGTCCGCATGACTTGTTCGACATTGCCATATAAATGCCCATTCACATCGCTTACAACCATGCCGATCAATTCGAAGTGGTAATACTCGCCCTCGGGCAGTGCTGCAAGATCTTGAACTAGAACCCTTATATCACAGCCTTTTAAAGTGAGTGCTTGTTCGCGTGTCTCGAGACCATTGAGTTTGGCAATGAGAAACTTACCGTGCAGTTGTCCTGACCGAACCGAATATGTTTGCTTTTCTCCAGATTTACGCTCTATCGTCCAATTCACATAAGTGAGTAAATTTGTAGGAGGCTCGGTAAAGGTACGGATCTTGATTTGACCCTTGACACCAAACGCATCAGCTACCCGGCCAACAATAATGTCTTCGTTGCTTACGTTGTGTGCCAAATTTTCGATCCAATCAACCGCTTAGGTGATTGTACGCATTGATTGAGAAAGATTGATTTCAACGACAGGAAAAAATCGCTGTCGTTGAATTTTCAGGCGGGAATCGGACTTGCTTCGAGTTTTGCAGACTTGATCAAGGATTGAACTCGATCAGACGTTTGGGCACCATTTGATACCCAATAATCCACCCGTTCGAGATCAATTTTCAAACGCTCTTCATTATCGTTCGCGATTGGGTTAAAAAACCCAATTCTTTCAATGAACTTGCCTGTAGGGGAACGCCTGCTGTCAGCGACAACAATCGAATAGAAGGGTCTTTTCTTTGCCCCGCCACGCGCCAATCGAATTACGACCATCGACCAAAACTCTCCATAAATATTGTGCAAACTTTCAATTATATTCAAGATGAGACATGAATTTTCGGGATTAAACTTAACCAATTCATGCAAGTCAAGTACTACTGTGGCGCTGCTGCCGCTTTCATTCGTTTAATTTCTTCCAGTGCTTCCTCTCGAGTATCAAAGATATTTGGATCAAACTTCTCCTGTTTTGCACTGGATTCGATGGATTCTCCGACGGCGCCATGTGCGGCATAACGAACCGATCCCAATGAAGAGGCCAGGTTTAGGCGCTTACCTCGCTGAGCAAAGCGTATCCATGCCAATTCATAAATTCGTGCATTGCGATAGTTCACTAAAAAGTACCATTTATTACCACCGCGTTCGGCTACGCCTTGTTCAATTGTGTCGTAAAACTCATCCACCATCGCGCTGTTATCAAAAATCAGGTCACTGAAGTCAACTTCCATAATCTGTTCAGATTCTAGAAAGATAACTCGATTTGTATATTGAGATTCACTCATTCAAAATCTCCTTTTAGAATGACTGTGAATTGAAAAGGCTCATTAAATATCCAACCTCTTTCAATTATTCTGTGCTGGTGGTAATTCTGTGTCGATTAAGGGAACCACATTCAGATTGCGAGATACTGTTGCCGCAATTCAGCATTTTCCAACACCTCCTGAGCATCACCATCAAACACAACCTGCCCCATGTCTAAAATAACAGAACGGTCGGCCAAGGTCAACGCGGCGACTGCGTTTTGTTCCACAATTATGGTCGTGATACCAAGTTCCTTAATGTTCTCCACGATTTTCTCGATTTCCTTAACAATTACAGGAGCGAGTCCCTCGTAGGGTTCATCAAGAAGCAGCAATTTAATGTCGCGTGCCATTGTTCGGGCGACCGCTAACATTTGTTGTTCACCACCTGACAAGGTGACGCCATCTTGATTACGGCGTTCGGCAAGCCGAGGAAAGTGTTGATAAATTCGATCCAGTGTCCAACCGACAGGCTCGGCTATTTGGGCAAGTTTGATATTTTCTTCGACTGTCAATCCAGGAATGATTCGACGGTCTTCAACCACCATGCCCACACCTGCGCGACTGGCTTCGAATGCCTTCATGGAATGCAGCGGTTGATGATCCAACCAGATCTCTCCCTGTTTCAATTCCGGCGATCCCACTTGTGCAATTGATCGCAGTGTGGAAGTCTTACCGGCACCATTGCGGCCCAGTAAAGCAACAATTTCGCCCTCTCGCACATCGAATGAGACTCCTTGTACGATGTAGCTTTCGCCATAGTAGGCATGAATATCCCAGCATGAAAAGTAAGCGGGATCAGAGCCCTGTGATCGCCTAAGGTGTTTTTCTGCTTCGGTCTGCATCAGTGTGCCCCTCCAAGATATGCTTCCTGCACTTTTGGATTGCCGCGGATATCCTCGGGTTTTCCTTGTGCAATGATTGCCCCTTGGGCCAGAACAGTAATAATGTCTGCAAGACTGAACACGACGTGCATATCATGTTCAATGATGACCTTAGTCATGCCGCGTTCTTCTTTAATCCGCTTCAGCGAATCGATCGTACCGTTGGTATCTGCTCTGGACATTCCAGCAGTGGGCTCATCGAGCAATAACAGCTTCGGTTGTTGTACCAAGCCCATTGCTAGTTCGAGCCGTCGTTTGTCACCGCGCGACATACTGCCTGCGTGATTGTCTTTTTGGTCCAGCAAGCCGATCTCACCCAACACACTTTCAGCCTCATCACGAATATCCTGCTCCTTTTTCATTTGCTTAAATGGGTTGAAACAAAAAGCACCATCGCGTTTCGCCAGCGCTGGAATCATGACGTTTTGCAGAATACTCAGTTGTGGAAATATCTCAGGCGTCTGAAACACTCGCACAACGCCGGCTTGATTAATCTCATGTGGCGATTTACCCGTGATAATTTCGCCATTGAAACTCACTGTACCGCGAGTCGGACTCAAACGACCAATACAGACATTCAGAAGCGTTGATTTTCCCGCACCATTGGGGCCAATTATGGCGTGAATCTTACCTTCCTCAATTTGCAAATTGACATTGCTTAACGCTTGTAAACCGCCAAACGATTTATCAACGTTTTCTATGTTAAGTACGATATTCTCAGTCATCTTTCTGAATATTCGCTTTTGCAGTTTTTCGGCGTTTCTTGAACATGCGGTTCAATCCCTCTACCAGTCCGCCTGGCAAAAATATCACGATGATCATGAATAGTGCACCTAATGTGAGGTGCCACCCTTCACCCACAAATGGATGTACGACAAACACCATGGTGTCCTCAATCCAAGTCGGAAGGAAACTAAACATTTCGTGTAACGCATTCTGGTTGAATGCTGAAAAGATGTTCTCGAAGTACTTAATTAACACCGCACCCAACATTGGGCCAATCAATGTGCCTACTCCGCCTAGGATGGTCATTAAAACTACTTCTCCAGATGCGGTCCACTGCATCCTCTCAGCACCGGCCAATGGATCAGTCACTGCCATGAGACTGCCGGCCATGCCCGCATACATTCCTGAGATAACAAATGCACATAACAGATATGGGCGGGTATTGAACCCGGTGTACTTCATACGATTCTGATTGGACTTAATGGCAGTCAGTTTCAAGCCGAAAGGCGATCTGAATATCCGCAGCGATATAAAGAAGCCAATAATCAGCATCACTGCACAAAAGTAAAATGCCGGGAATCCTTGCATGGTTGCACCGAAGAAACTGCCGATCGGCGGTCCGTCCTGAACGGCACCAACCATACGGTCTAAAATCATTGGATCACTCTGAAGCACCCGCAACCCAGTCTCTCCATTCGTAATCGGCGTCAACACCGAATAAGCCAGGTTGTATGACATTTGTGCAAAAGCCAATGTCAGAATGGAAAAATAAATTCCAGTCCGCCGTAAACTGATGAAGCCAATTAATACTGCGAACACACCTGCTACAAGCGTGCCGAAAATGACAGCTGGCAAGACATTCATGGACAGCAGCTTGAATGCCCATACTGCGGTGTAGGATCCAACACCGAGAAACGCGGCATGCCCAAACGACAGATAGCCAGTCAATCCAAAGAGAATATTGAAACCGATTGCGAACAATCCAAAGATTGCAAATTTCTGCAGCAGATCTGGGTAAGCAGCGCCAAAGGGTTTGAGCCAAATTGGTGCGAGCAACACCAAGACGATAAAAACCAACATCAGAATGCCGTCCCGACGGGACAGTTTGAAAAATTCCATTTTGCTAGTCCTCCATCACGCCTTTGCGGCCCATCAGTCCACGTGGTCGCACCAGTAATATGACAACAGCGACAAGGTATATGATGATCTGGTCAATGCCTGGTAAGAGTGCCTTCACTGCACTCATTGAGGCGAACGACTGCAGGATGCCAAGTAAAAATCCCGCAGCAACTGCCCCGGGTAAAGATCCCATGCCACCGACCACAACTACGACAAACGACAAAACCAGGAAATCCATACCTATGTGATAATCCGGTGGCAGAATCGGTGTATACATGACACCCGCAAGGCCTGCAACAATGGCTGCAATTCCAAAAACAATAGTGAAGCGTCGCTCAACATTGATGCCAAGTAAGGTGACAGTCTCTCGGTCCGCCATGCCGGCTCGTACCACCATACCGAAAGTCGTAAACTGTAAGAAAGCAAATACTGCACAGATCACAATCAGCGCAAAACCCAGATAGATCAGTCGCCAATAGGGATAGACCACTGCATCACCCAACCCAAAAAGAGCTCCAACGTGGGCACTGCCGGCAACAATCTCAGGTGCTGGAGTTGGGATGGGATTGGCACCGAAAAATGATTTGACGATCTCTTGCAATACAATCGCCAGCCCAAACGTGACTAATATCTGCTCAGCGTGAGTCCGTTTGTAGAAGTATTGGATCAGCCCTCGTTCCATGATCAGTCCAATCGCCAACATAACCGGAATGGCCATGAGCAGTGATAACGGTACGGACCAGTCAATGATGACGTGCCCAACATCACCAAGCCAGATTTCCAGGTAAGGAATTTCCTTATAGGCATCAAAAAAGGTAATTGATTCGTCCTTGACTTTCTTTGACAGGGTCAGCAGTTTTTGAAAGGTAACTGCACAAAACGCCCCCAGCATGAACAGGGCGCCATGGGCAAAGTTGACAACGCCCAGAGTCCCGAACACCAGAGTCAGTCCCAGCGCAATCAAGGCATAGGCACCACCCTTGTCCAAGCCATTTAATATTTGCAGAAAAATTGCATCCACAGCTGAATTCCGCGTTGGTTAGAACCGTAAGCCGCCCGCGGCTTACAAGCCGCGGGGACTCAAAACAGACGAGCCGGCTAAGTTAGACGGCTCACACCAATCTGGTGAAGGTGATTAAGCAGCACAGCTGCCGAATTCGCCGCCCAGCATTGCCGGGTCATATTCAACCTGCGATCGCGGCACTTCCTGGACCACTTCAAGCAGATCAAACTGGCTGGATGGATTCTGGTTGCCGCGCACCACGAGAACATCTTTAAAGCACTGATGATCAGATGCTCGATACTCTGTAGGACCATTCCCCATACCATCGAATGAGAAACCTTCAAGTGCTTCGATGACACCACAAGGATTAAACGTACCTGCATTTTCGACTGCATTGGCATAGAGCAAAGTCTGTACGTAACAAGTATGGGCAGCCTGCGAAGGCGGAAAGCCATACTCAGCACCAAATGACTTGACAAAGGCTTGTGAACCAGCGTTGGTAAGCGACCAGTTCCAGTTCGTTGAACCAAAAATACCTTTGATGTTCTCACCAGCACCTTGTGCCATGAGGCGTGAAAACAGCGGCACCACAATCTGGAAATCTTTGCCGTTTGCTTGTCTTTCACGCAATCCAAACTGGACAGCCTGCGTCAGTGAATTGACCATGTCTTTACCGTAGTGGTTCAAGACCAGGACATCCGCACCTGAATTGAGCACAGGAGTAATGTACTGTGAGAAGTCACCGGCACCCAAAGGCGTACGTACTGCAGCATCAGTTTTCCAGCCCAGTGCTTCGGTGTATTTGATGATTGATCCTTCCTGTGACCAGCCCCAAGTGTAATCAGCGGTCAGATGATAGGCGACTCGATCCTTACCAAACTCAGATTCCAGCACGGGACCAAGCGATGCACCTGACATTTCGGTATTGAAGAAATGACGGAAACCATATTTGCTTTTGTCTTTACCTGTTGTATCGTTGGAATGCGTCAGGCCGGCCATAAAGACCACGCCAGCTTCCTCACACAGGGATTGCACAGCAATCGCAACACCAGATGATGATCCACCGGTAATCATGATGGCACCGTCTTTTTCGATCATTCGTTTGGCCGATGCACGAGCAGCATCTGACTTGGTTTGGGTGTCGCCAGTTACGTAGTCAACTTTCTTGCCCAAGATACCGTTTCCTTTCAGAGAAATCGGTTGCATGGTATTCATCATGCCGCCATCGCCTTCACCATTGAGATGTTTGACAGCAAGCATATAGGCACGCAATTCGTCAGCTCCCTCATCTGCGTAGGGGCCAGTTTGTGGTACGTTAAAACCGAGTACAACGGAACCACCGCTACCCGGATCGTTGGTGTACGCCTGTGCACTTCGCAGAAACACCATAGGCGCAACGCCAGCCAGCCCAATTGCGGCTGATGATTTAAGAATGTCTCTACGAGTAAACCGATTAGTCTTCACATTTATCTCCTATTGATAAGTTTTCTGTAGAATTCATAATGAATATTGCTGATTGCCCAAAGACATAGGCAATAAAAAACGTTGCCATTATAGTGTCTGAAAAAAGTCTTCATCAAGTTTTTTTTGCAGTGCAACAATTGAGATATTAAATGCAACGATTCAGCATCCGTTCAAACGCTGAACTTGGGTAGCACGCACTGTTGAATGACTAATAATGGTGCACAGCATACGGACAGATCGCCAAAGCACTTACGCTTCAAGTGACTCGCCACAACTGTGAAAACTAATCTGGTAGCAGTGCTTGACTGCGTCCATAAAATTGAACGCGATCTTCATTGGAAAATCGGACTCCCGATGAGTCAAAATAAGATAACACCGTTACCATACGTAAGCGATCCCCGATCACAGGTGACACTTGATGTGCTGTGTTTTTACCCCTGAAAATAGTTAAGGTGCCTGGCTCGATGCGAAAAGAACGAACTTGGTTGTCTCGGCCTTCGAGAAGTTTCGCAACTCCGACGTAATTTGGGTCAGCAGCACTTCGAAGATTTCTGCGAATTTGAAACTCACCTCCGGAATCTGGTTGCTGTAGAAGCAAAGTAATGGTAAATTCAGCACGATCAAAATGCCAGCTCGTTACATCTCCTGGACGAAAAGACTTAACATTCAGACCGGCAAGCGGATCATCCATGGGATAGAGTCGTCGCTTTCCGACAATCTCAGCAATAAAGTCTATTAAGGGTTGCCACTTATAAAGCTTCACCAGCAATGAATCTGGAATTTGGTCGGCGCACACAGTTTGGCTGACGGTATGCATGCGACGAAGCGCGGGATGATCCGCTGGAAGCCCTGCGTAATTGTCATCGAAGTAAATGTTGTGTTCACGGTCATGAATGAATGACTCATTTCGTACGACATCGATTAGATCTGCAACGCAGCGAGCAACCGAAGATGACAGCACAAAACCGGGGAAGAGCAAGACTCCTTCGGATGCCAATGTCGAGCGCCCATTTTCAATTAACGCGCGTGTAGAAGGGTGTTTCGGCTGATTGATCGGATAGCGGTGAAGATCAAGATGTTTCCAAACCTCCATAAAAAACTCCGACTCAATCGATCTTTTCTCTATAGGTCACAATACAGGTATCGATCGGTAAAGGAAAGTCAACAGGACGTTCACACTCACTTGGTTTGTTGAATCTTTGTCAGATTCTTGATCCTATAGATGCTCATCGACATTAGTTGAAGGTTGCAAAAAATCCATCGAGTACGTTGACAGTGTTGAACCCAATTTCGGATACCGCATAGCCGCCCTCCATAACAAATAGAGTTGGGATCTGTAGGCGACCGAGCGTTTCCCCATAACGGGTAAAGTCATCGCTTTCCAACTTAAAGAAGCTGATGGGATCATGTTTGAATGTATCGACGCCTAAGGATACCACCAGAGCATCGGGTGAGTATTTGGTGATCTTGCGACAGGCTTTATTCATTGCATCAAACCAAACATCGAACCCCGTTCCAGGTGGCATCGGATAGTTCAGGTTATAGCCTTCACCAGCTCCTGTGCCGCGTTCGTCCTCGTATCCTAAAAAATGCGGGAACGCATCTTCCGGCTGCCCGTGCAATGAAAGGTACATTACATCGTCCCGCAGATAAAAAATATCCTGTGAACCGTTGCCATGATGAAAATCCACATCAAATAAGGCAACACGCTTGGCACCTTCATCCAGAAATGCTTGAGCTGCGATTGCGGCGTTGTTGAGAAAACAATAGCCACCAAACATATTGATCCCGGCATGGTGACCCGGCGGTCGACAGAGTGCAAATGCTGCGCGGTCGTCGCTTACCAGTTTTTGAGCTGTGGTCGCGCATGCAGCAGCTGATTGGGTTGCGGTCCAGGTGCCTGAGGTAATGGCTGTTTCAATTGCCATGGCATAGTAACCGAGTTTGCCGTCAATGTGGTTGGGTACCCGGTCATTGTGCATGCGTCTTGCCGGGAAACACGTTGGAATTGCATCCCCCTTCATCCCTTCCTGCTGCCACTCTGCCCACGCGGTGGCCAAAAATTCCAGAAAATCAGGAGTATGAATTCGCTGTGCTAATTCAACATCGAATGCTTCGGGTTCGACAAAATTGTTGTATCCCCTGTTTTGGAGCTGTTCGACGATATAGTCCCAACGTTCCGGACATTCGAACGGACGGACTAATTCGCCGCCATAGAGTTCGCCTTTGGGAAAATGTAACCGATGCAGTTCACTTCGAACAGTTTTCATGACCACCTTTGTTCACTGGTATCGAATTGGCTCAAATTCTGGACGCTTAAATTAAGCGCTGCATGGACTTTGCGAGATTCTCGAAACCCCATGCAGCACATTGTCATTTAAATTACTTTTGTAGTTCGGTCCAAATTGCAGTGTACATTTGTTGCACTTCCGGCGGACATGGCGGAATAAACTGACCGCTTTGTTGAAACTGCGATGGAATCATAACCTCTGGTGCAGTGCGAAGCTCTTCAAGCATGTGTGCGTCAGAACCATCAATGGCATTCGCATAGTTCGCGAAATTTGAAATTAGCGCAGCGTTTTCAGGTGCCATCAGGAAGTTCTGAAACGCTTTTGCATTTTCAACATTTTGCGCATCTTTCAGGACGACGACATTATCCATCCACAACGGATAGCCTTCCACAGCATAACCATAGTGAATATCCGGATTCTCGGTGCGGGCACGCATACTGTAGCCGTTCCAATTCATCGACACAGCGACATCACCGCTGACGAGTTTTTCCTTGGTTCCGTAGTCAATGGATTTCCAATTCGACTTGGCGTTAACCAATAAATCCCTGACTCGCTTGAGCACTTCTTTATCATTGGTACAGGACTGTCCGCCTTCGTAGAAAATTGCCATGTGAATGACGTCGCCCATTTCAGGGACAATATTGATTTTGCCTGCGAGTTCTGCCGGTGGGTCAAAGAATAGTTTTGACGTGTTGATATCACCCGCGTACATGGAGGTGTTGACAGAGATTCCTGAACTTCCCCAAACCCACGGTACCGAATAGCGACGGCCAGGCTCCCAGTCCGGATTGCGCCACTGCTCAGCGACGTGTTTAAAGTTCTCCATCTGGTCTGGACGCGTCTCCAGTAATAAGCCTTCTTGTATCCAAATCGGCATATGGCTTGACGTGGGAACAACGATATCAAAACCATGTCCACCTGGACGGACTTTCGCTAAAGCAGTCTCATTGGAATCGTAATCGGTGATGGTGACTTTTACATCGTGTTCGTTTTCAAACTTTTCAATCAACTCGGGTGACGTGTAGTCGCCCCAATTAAATATGTGCAACTCCCCTGCAGCAAAACTCACAGATGAAAACAAGCATGCAAATATGAGTGAAAAGATCCCGACAAAATACCGTTTCATTGATCTGTCTCCTTCGTAAGAATAAAAAGTAGAGAACGCGTGATTACTTACGCTTCCAAAAATTCACTTCTCGTTTCCGGTCACTTTACCGGTATACGGAAGTGTAAAACTCATTGTTATAGATATTGAACTCTCAAATATACCATGGCTCAACGATTCCTCAGAATGTAAAACAGCGAGACCAGCAAAATCGAAATTCCGAGCAAAGCACTGGATATTGCATTCACCTCAGGTGTAATCCCCCGTCTCAATTGGCCGAGCATATAAGTCGGCAGTGTATCTTGTCCGGCCGACTTTACGAACTCAGTGATGACGACATCATCAAGTGATATGACAAACGCAAGCATGAAGCCTGCCAGAATACCTGGCCACATCAAGGGAAAGGTGATTCGCCAAAAAGTTCTTAGCGGCGTTGCGTACAAGTCTTGCGCGGCAGTTTCAAGAGAACCATCCATTCCTTCGAGGCGCGCGCGTATTGGGAGATAGGCGAATGGAATGCAAAATGCGGTATGTGCCGCAATCAGATAAGCCAAACCGTGATATCCAGTAGCCGTCTTGATAATTGCAAAGAATATTAACAGTGCAACACCGGTCACTATTTCCGGAACCATCAGCGGCTGGTTGATCGTTGCATAAATCACCAATCGCCCCCGATAGTCTCCCGTTCGAGTTGTGCCCAAGGCAGCCATGGTTGCCAGCAGAGTCGAGCTGACCGCGGCAATACTCGCGACAATCAATGAGCGAAGCGTAACCTCCTGCACCAACTCGTTTTCCCAAGCGACGACATACCAGTGGAAAGAGAATCCTTCCCATAGCGCAATGTTGGTACCGGAATTAAATGAATAGACAACCAATGCCACAATCGGCGCATAGAGCAAAACAAAACAGAGTACGGCTACAGTCTCAAATCCCGGCAAGTAGCGCACAGAGAATTGCCGCTGCATTGTGACCACCCTACCCACGCTCAGCTTCCTTTCGCTGAGTTGCACGCACATAGAACAAAAGCGATACCATCACTGCGAATAGTAAGGTAATGGACAGCGCCGCGCCGAGCGGCCAATTTCTCCCTTGTCCGAACTGCAGTTCAATTAGGTTGCCGAGCATCAGATTTTTACCACCTCCCAAAACTCTTGGCGTCACATATGCACCAAGTGACGGTATGAAGACCAAAATGGAGCCAGCAACGATTCCAGGCTTAACCAGTGGGACTATGACTCGCCACAATACCCTTAAGCGAGTCGCATACAGATCGTAGGCCGCTTCAACCAATCTGAAGTCGAGCTTTTCGATACTAGCGTACAGGGGTAGGACCATCAGTGGTAAATAGACATAAGTCATGCCGAGCATAATGGCAAACTCGGTATAAAGCATCTCAATCGGTGCTTCAATCAAATCGAAGTTGATTAGCAGCGTGTTAATGATCCCTTGGTCGCGAATGACTTGCATGATTGCGAAAGTACGGATCAACAGGTTGGTCCAAAATGGAATCGTAATTAAAAACAACCACAGATTGCGGGTGCTGATGGGTCTCGTGGCGATGAAATACGCAGTTGGAAATCCCAGTACCAGTGCCAGTAAGGTCGACTGAAGAGAGAGCTTTACAGATCGCCAGAAAATTGACAGATGGGCATCCGCGATGGCGACTGTGCCGTCGAAAATATCTTTCTTCAGAAAGACTTCGAACCACCCATCCAAAGACCACCCCCAAACGACACCACCATAGGGGCCTGCTTCAAGAAATGTATAAACCAGTACGATCAATAGCGGACCCGCCGCAGCGACCGCTAAAACAACAAGTGCCGGGACACACAGTAACACATTGTTTCGCAACTGACGTTTGCGTCGCGCAGTTGCTGCGAGTATGTGAGATTGGCTGGCTGTCACCGCTGGACTGATCTAACTGAAGTTAAACCAATGGAACTTAAATGAAGTGGATACCCCACTGGGTAAAAAATACGGCATCATTACACTATAAGCAAGAAGTTGGAAAATCCAGCGAAATTGAAATAAAGGGAAAATTAAAGAATTCGTGAAAAATTCAATATAGCCGATATCTAGCGAATTGGTATGATTTAGTGAAATGTGAACGAATTCTGAGTCAGACACGAAACAGGGCTTCGAAGTACTCCAACCGCAGGCTGAACAAACAGCCAATGGGTTAATATGAACGTATCGCTCAATAACAACCACGACATTGAGGCGAAGGAGGGCCTTCAAAATTGATCAACTTAGATATAGTTTCTATTGGTTAAGTTAAGATTGATAACCGCCTTTCCAGATTAAGCGATCCTCAGTACTTTTTTCAAAATAAACTGTTTATCACTCTACAAATTTCAGAAATTATTTTTCTTGCGTTCGTATTACCTAAATAATTCACTTGAATTGAAACGACATCTCTCTTACTGACACTAAGCACATGCACGAAATCACACTAGAGAATTATCGCTGCTTTAGAGAGCCACAAAAAGCTAGATTAGCGCCTCTTACTTTCCTCGTCGGAGAAAATAGCGCTGGCAAGACATCTTTCATGGCGTTGATACAAGTGTTGTTGGATATTGTCCATAGCGGTACCACTCCGAATTTCAAGAAAAGCCCTTACGATCTTGGGAGTTTTGATGAAATTGCGCACTACCGGGACGGTCGCGACGGACGAGCAGATACATTTAGAGCAGGCTTCAGCACAAGCAATGTTATTTATCGAAACAGACGACAAGCCTATACAAAAGAGGTTTTTCATATTGAATTCGAGTTTGGACGTGGGTCTGGAACTGCTCCTGTTCTTATTGAATTTCGTCTTTCCAATTCGAACACACACTTTAAGGTTCAAAGAATTGGTAAGGATAAACCATCAACAATTCGTTTCTGTTTTGAAACTTCAAATGGTTCTTGGCAAATAAAATCAAATTCGGAACATTCCCCGTTTCGCCCCTATAGAGATAATCTGACCTTGGTCTCAGAGTTGAGTTTCATAGTCCGACATCTCCAAGTTTATATGCATGACGAATTGACACAAATTGAAGTTGAAGCAATCGAAGGTGCAGAAAAACCGACTTCGGATGATTTGGCTCAATTAGTCCGTTTACATGACTCCTTTGAACGTTGGATTTACGGAACAAAAAAGGCAGTTGTCGCTGGTGCACCAGTCCGCTCAAAACCGAATCGAACGTATGACCCATCACACCATGCTCCAGACCCGCAAGGTGATTACATCCCCACCTTTTTGGCCAATATGTTTTTTGAAAACAAGAATTATTGGGAAAGACTCAAGTTGTCATTGGAGGAATTCGGACAGGAATCAGGTTTATTTGATGAAATTTCTATAAAACCGCTAAGGAAAAGAGGGAGCGAGCCGTTTCAGTTGCAAGTTCGAAAGTTTGGAAACCGTACAAAGGGCCCTTCACGAAACTTAATTGATGTCGGTTACGGTGTAAGCCAAGTCTTGCCAATAATTACGGAACTGTCAAATAATAAGTCCTTTTCAACATATTTGATACAACAACCCGAAATCCATCTTCATCCAAGTGTACAAGCCGCACTGGGAAGTTTTTTTTGTGCAACAGCACGCCCCGGTAAGTTATTAGTAGTGGAAACTCACAGTGACTATCTTCTTGACCGAGTACGAACCGATATTCGTGATGGAAAGTCAAATTTAAAACCGGATGATGTTTCCATTTTGTTTTTCGAACGCAAGAATATAGGCGTTCATATCCACTCGCTAGAAATTGACCGTCAGGGAAACATCTTGGGTGCACCGAATGTTAAATCCCACAGAAAAGTAGACACTGATTGTCAGATTATTTGGTTGAGAAAATAGAGATTTTCTCACATTGTAAGAAAAGTAAGAAAAATACCAGGATCTATCGTAGGGCACGAGTAGATGGGCATTGAATTGCGGTGAGATGGATTGCGGGAAAGCAACGTTTGAAGTTGGCACTGATTCGGTGCGTCGATTACCCAACGATATGCAGTGCAGTGCCTGCGGCGGCGTTCTTTAAAGCGAGTTGTACTTTGGTATTGCTGGCTGCGTTTCGATGTTCTGCGAGCAGGTTGATATGGTGATTGGCGTGGGTGGTCAGATACAGATTGGAGTCTCCCCAGGCATGCAGGTCTGAGGTGCCGCGCAGTGACTGTCCGGGCCGTTCAGCGGTGGTTTTTCTGCAGTGATGCACCAGTGCGACTGCGGTATTGTAGCGCTGCTGCAAGATGCGCAGATAATCCAGCAGCGGTGCGACTTCGTGGGTGAGTGTAGGTAACGGTCTCAAAATCCCCAAAAGTCGCGATTGAAAATCCCCACTTTCGGGTGAATCGGTGATCAGCCGTTATTGTAGATCAGAGCCTCCTGAGATTATTATTTTTAAATTGTTCGACATTCAATTGTGTCAACATTTCAGTTTGCGCTTGAGCCCAAGGAGCGCGCTATACTTGCGGTGTTTTCTTGGGCCTGCCGCGCTTTTTCTTGACCGCCGGTTTAAGCAACGGATTGGCTGCAATTTCCGGAATTAAATCCACATGTGCTTTGAGTCGGTAGCTGGCCCCTTCGATCTGGATGACAATCGCATGATGCAACAACCGGTCCAGCAAAGCCGTCGCAACCACCGGATCGCCAAACACCTCAGCCCATTCACCGAAAGTGCGATTGGAGGTCAGAATCATGGCGCCTTTTTCATAGCGTGCACTGACGAGTTGGAAAAACAGATTGGCACCATCTTTCGGTAGTGGCAAATAACCGATCTCATCGATGATCAATAACGCCGGACGACCCAACTGACGCAGTTTGACAGTCAATTGACCGTTTTGGTGTGCTTTGGCCAGCGTGTCGACCAAATCGGTCAGTGTGGCGCGATAAACACTCCTGCCAGCTTTGACGGCATTGACCCCCAAGGCAGTCGCCAAATGGCTTTTACCGGTACCAGGCGGGCCCAGAAAGTGCACCACCTGCCTTCGCTCAATAAAATCCAACCCAGCCAGTGCCTCGATACGGTTGCGATCCAGGGACGGCTGAAACGCAAAATCAAACGACTCAAGAGATTTGGGTGGCATCAGCCCTGCCGTGTTAATCGACATTTTGATCCGCCGGTTCTCGCGATTGGTCAACTCCTCGGTCAATAATGCATCCATCGCCTCTAAGGCATTGAGCTGACCGTCTTCGAGTTGTCTGACCACCCAGGAGAAGTGCTCCAGCGCAAACGGCATCTTCAACCTGACCAGCGTTTGGCGAATATTGTCTAATACTGCAACACTCATGCGCGCACCTGCTCATCGGTATCCGCCAGTCGTTGCCCGACCGCATCGTAAAAGTTAAGTGGCCTGCGCAGCGCAGGGTCCGGCTGCGACAACTCCTCAACCGGTTCAGCCGGCTGGGCTTTGCGATGTGTCGGATCCATGATCCGCAGGCCCTTGCCGTCACTGATCGCATGGCGGGCAATCACCTCGCCGTGGTCAACAACGTGCAACTCAAGCGGCTTGACCTGAACTTCCAAAATACGGCTCTTGGTGCCGTCAGGCACCGAATAGTAGTTGCCACCGTAGGCCACCATACCTTCGTTATTGACCTTTCTTTCCAAAGCCAACAGTGCCTCATAACGCCGTTTCGGCAATGCTGTCATGGCCGTCAACTCAGCAGCAAACGCCTGATCAACATACTGACCGGTAGTCCGGTGTAAACGGCAGTTAGCCACCGCCTCAAGCCACTTGTGAAACTCACCATTGAGATGATCAATGTTATTGAATTGACTGCCTAAAAAGAAGTCCTCTCGGATATATCTGTAGGGGCGTTCCACTTTGCCTTTGGTCCGAGGCCGGTACGCCTGGCAGGCCCGCGCACTGGTATCATAGTGCTGCAACACCTGGCGCAGCGTCTGGTTGTATATCACGTTGCCGTCTTGGTCTTCGCCAATCACCGCAGTTTTCATCCGATCATAAAGCAATTCCCTTGGCACCGCACCGAAGTACTCGAATGCCTCAATATGCATGCGTACCACGGTCGCCATATCCTGTCGTTTGCAGAACGCACCAAATAGATACCGACTGTGTCCCAATACCATGGTAAATAACCACACCCGGTTCATCACCTCCGGGGTGTCTTTGAAGCGAACATTGAAACAGGCAAAGTCTACTTGCGCCTGTTGGCCAGGTGGCGTTTCAAAGCGAACCTCAAAATAGTGTTCCACAGGTGGACGTATCGTGCGCAGATAATCGAGCAAGATCGAATAGCCACCTTGATAGCCCAGTGTGCGAATCTCCCGCAAAAGGCGCGTACCGGTCAATGTCGGATACGTTGAGATACGGTCAGTCAAATACCTATGGTAGGGTTCCAACTTACCCACTAACGGTGACCGAGCACGGACGCCAACGTCAGTGAGTTCGGTGTGTAAATATTTGCGTACGGTCTTTCGATCCAGATTCAGTTGCCTGGCAATGCTACTGATCGATAGCCCTTGTTGTCGTAGTTCATGAATCATTAAATAGCCTTCCAATAGTATCATGGTTGTGTTCTAGGTTGAGGTGTGGAAAACCCGAACCATAGAGCAAAATTATCGATTTTGCCTTCCTGCCTTTTAAAAGGCAGGAAGGCAAACCTTTGTTCCCACAACTGGGGAATTTCAACCGTTAATATTGGGGAGATTCAGTCGTTACCTACAGGTGAGGTTTTCGTTGATGTGGTGCAGGCGGGTGAATGGGTCGAGGATCAACAGTGCGGGATTGATGCGAGCCACGGTACAGCTCAGTTGGGTGCGGTGGTGTTCAAAGTCCAGCCGTATTTCGGCACTGGCGGGGATGATGTGGATGGGCAGTTGATCGAATGGGGCCTGGGTATGCGCGGCAATGGCATGGATTCTTTGTCGCAGCGAGGTGGTGTGGTGTTCGGCCGAGTACAGCACTACGGCAGCCGGGTGTTGAATGGTGAATCGATTCAGGCACGGTTGGCCGGAGGCGACCGCGACCGCCATTGACAGTGCCAGGAAGGTTTTTCCGGATTTCGGTTCGCCGCCAATGATGCCACAGGCCTCGGTGTGCCACAGCTGTTCGATGAGCCAGGCCTGCTGGGGTAGTGGCTCGGTCAGTTGTGTCGGTGTCAGGGTTTTAAAGCCCGGTTCGGCGGTGTTCAAAGGCGGATCTCCTCACAGGCGGTTTCGACGTGTTGAGCGGTGGCTTGTTTGGCCTGGTCGTTAGCCGCGGCCATGAGGGTGTAATGGGCGATACGATCAATCTGGCGGATGACGCCCTGGCTGGCCTGATGGACGGCATGGCTGGCGTTGTCGGAAAAATAGGACAGCTCAGGGGCACCGGCACAGCGCATGCGGTGGTCAAGATATTGTGCGGTTTCTTGGTGCGACAAGGTGCCGAAGTGATGGTTCATGACCAGTCTTTGAGCCAGTGATTCCAGGGCTGACATTCGGAAGCGATGGCGCAGTTCGGTGAGTCCGACCAGCAGCAGGCACAGACGGTTGGTGGTATCGAAGTTGAAATTGGTCAGCAGTCTTAAGTCTTCGAGGGTTTCGCGGCTTAAGTGATGGGCCTCATCGATGATCAGCACCGGGGCGACTTTTTTTTCATCACTGAGGCGCTGGATCTCGTTTCTGATCATTTGCCAGGCGCGGGCGCGCCGGTTCACTGGCGCCAGTCCCAGTGCATGGCAGATCAACTGCAAGGTGTCGATGGTGCTACCGGTGGTCAAGGCCAGATAGCCGACTTTGTACTTGGCCGGATGCAGGCTTTCAGCGAGCTGCCGGCAGGCGGTGGTTTTACCACAACCGGCTTCACCGGTGATCAGCCCGACGCCGCACAACTCCAACAGATGTTCGATGCGCCGTTTGGCCTGTGCCAGTGCCTGGGTTGCAAATAACTCATCAGTGTGCAGGATGTTATCAAACGGATAGCCGGTTAAGCCAAAATACTGTGTGTACATGTTATTGCTCCGAGTTGGGAAAACGGGTGAAATCAATGGGTGGTGTATTGCGTTTGACGGTGGCATTGACGTGCAGGTCGACCAAGCGGGCCGTTGAGGGGTGACCGTCGCAGACGATTTTGATGGGTCGGTTGGGCGGTGCCTGGGGATCAAAGCGCACGGTGACGGTGCGTCCGATCAACTCGGGCTGCGTTTCATAGATGCGGTTGTGCAGTCGAACGGTCCGGTCTTTGAGCACTTTACGGCGCACCTCGAACAGGAACAGATCATCGAGATCAATCTGCTCTGGCAGGGGCTGCACCTTAAGTGCGCAGCTCGCCCATTTGTCAAGCGGCGTGAGGTTGTCGATGCCGCGATGCGGGGTGCGGTGGTACTCGCCCTCGACCCAGGCGTGCAGGGCGCGGTTCAGGGCCTCAACACAGGCGGTATCGGCATCTGTGAGATGGGCAATGAACTGACCTCGACAGGTTTTAAACCACCGCTCGATTTTGCCACGCCCTTGGGGTTTGTAGGGGCGCGAATGAATCAGTGCGATGTTCAGTCTGGCGCAGGCGAGCGACAATTGATGGGAACAGAACGTCGAGCCATTGTCAACGTACAATTTAGCGGGCAGCGATCTTCTTAACAGCGCCTGTTTGAGCACGCCGGTGAAGGCGGCGGCATTTTCACTCAGAGCAAAGGCCGCATACGGGATCAGGCGCGAGGCATCATCGATGATCGCGATCAGGTAAGCCTTGCGGCGGCGCTGGCCAGGGGCTGCGACACTCGGTCCGTGCATGACATCGGCCATCCATAGTTCGTTGGCATATTCGTGGCTGAACCGACGGCAGTCCTGGATCGATTCGCGCGTTGGGTGCATCAGTCCTTCGCGATGAAACAGCCGGTTCACCGTTGACGGTGGAATCGGCACTGCACTGTCGAGCGCAAGCACTTGGCGCACGTTGGCAATGGCATCCTTGACGCTGATTTTAGGGTGGCGCTGCTTTTGCTCCACCAGCGCTTCGATCAGTGGGACTGACAGGCGCCGCGGTCGGCCGGCATCGCGGCGGGTTTTGGGGATCAGTGCGTCAAAGCCACCTTGGTCATAAAGACTGAGCCAACTGCGCAGGGTTTGCGGTGCGACCCGGGTGCGGGTGGAACCGGGAATGTCGTGCGACTCGCTGGCCACCTGTCGAATGCGCTGTGCCAAGGTGCGCGACTCGCCGGGTGGTGGTTTTAAAACACGATTGATCACGCCATAACGAAACAGCGCGGTGTCGTGGCGGTATTTTTCAATGCGATCAGTCATCGGTCATGCTCCTGGGTTCAATTGATGCTCAAAAACCCTTATCGTAGCGTCTCATAATGCCGGGCGACGCGCGCCTGAGTGTGGGACTGCGCCACCGGCCGGATCACCACATTATTCAGACCTGCTACGGTGGGCGAAAGCCAACCGGTGCCGGAATGGCTGACAGATGCGCAACACTGAGTGTGCGCATCTTCACCAAGGCACAGTCAGTGTCAAGGTGGCGGCGGATTGCCAGTACCTTGACCGGGCAGTTTATGAAGTGTGCTGGCAATAAAGTCATCACCGTAATCAGGCACAGCTGTACGCGCGTCAACCGACGGTTGGCCCAGCGCCGCATTCCGGCGGCCTCGACCCGGTAATGGCGGCGCGTCTCAGCGGCGGCCTGTAGTGCTGAACCCCCGGATTCCATGACCGCGGCCACGCATTCGAGCTCATTGAGTGTGCCCGGCATGCGCGCCGCGAAAAACACCGGCAGCAAACTGAACGTCCGATGGGATGCACGGCAGTAATAACGCGCAATGAGGGCATCGCCATAGGGTGTATAACGCCGGTAATAACCCAGGCGGTGAAAACTGCCGCAGCTATCACCATGATTCGGACACGACGAAACAGTTGCATTTTGCCAGCCTTTTTCGCTAACATATTGCCGACAGCTTGAGGTTGTTTCATACACCAGTTGCATCGGCGTATTGGCTGATTCGTATCAGCGTGATTGTTACCGTGTATCGGCGTTTTTCTGGTTGTGCAACGCAGTGGTTGTGCCGTTGAAAACTCGCAATCTGGCGCGGCGTTGCTGCTGTTTTTGTCATGAACACTAAAGGTTGTTTGGTTATAAAGCGCCGCGTCTGTTGCAAATTAGAGCGTGGCGCTTTTTGTTATTACAAAAAGCTATTGATTAATGAATTGAACCGTCTCACAGACGGGGTTGTCCGATTCCCGCTTTATTCTAACGGGTGGACTCTTTTATTGTGGGAAATTTGGTAGTCTTTTTGCTACTATAAAGTGGGATCTAACAACCGAATAACTATCGTAAATTTTTTATGGAAGAAACTAGAAAGTCATTAGGACTGTAATGTGTGCAATTCTTGATGCTGATTGCTTAAACGAAGTCTTCGGGCGCAAGGATCGTCCCGAATCTGGTGAAAAATTTCTAGAGTGGTTGGAAAAACAAGGGACCTTAGTTATTGGCGGAAAGCTACGTGATGAGCTTGGGAAATCCAATCGGTTTCTGCGATGGTATCAACAAGCGGTTAACTCTGGATTGGTTATAAATTTCGACGATAACCATGTGAATGAAACAGCAGACAACTTGACGCGTCAAAAATCTTGCATCTCCAACGATACACACATTATCGCACTTGCCCAAGTTAGTAATGCTCGATTGCTATACTCCTATGACGTTGATCTGCATACTGATTTCGGAAATTCGAATTTGATCCAAAAACCTCGGGGGAAAATTTACTCAACTAATAGGTCTAGTAAATTCAGTGCAGCTCATAGACGATTACTCAGCAATAGAAACCTGTGTCGAAAGTAATAATGGGTTCTGTTAGTTCACTTTGACACCAGGAAATATCGACCAAATTGGTCCCCGAGGCACTGCAGATCAAGAGTTACGCGACCAAAAAGTCATCTGAAGTAGTTGACAGGTGAGGCACCAAGAACACACGGTGTCGCTTAATGATGGGTTGACTTGGTACCCCCGCCCACTGCCAGTAGGAAAAAGCTCTTTTTTGTTCCAAAGTCAGTCTTTTAATATCTGCATGGTGGCTTGATTCAAAACGATACCCACCCTGCTACCTATTTCATACTGTACTTCGTGGCCACTCAAATTTTGCTGATGAACAGTAAACTCAACACCGCTAACGAGTTCGACAACATAATGCGTATGAGTACCAAAATACACCATACTCTTCACCTGACCTTTGAGCGTTGCTTCATTGCTTGCGACCGTTAAGACGGCCTGTTCAGGACGGACTGCAATTGTAACTTGGGCGCCAGGCTGCACAGTCGTGTCTGCTGATAAGTTGACCACAGTTGTTTCAGAAATCTGTACCTGAACCTGCTTATCGGCTCGATTGGTAACTCGACATTCAAGAAAATTGGAATCACCAATGAATTCCGCCACAAACCGTTCCTCAGGAAAGTTGTAAATTTGATTCGGAGAACCAACCTGGAGAACGCGACCGGCGTTCATGACAGCCATGCGATCAGACATGGTCAGTGCTTCTTCCTGATCATGTGTTACAAAAATAAATGTGATCCCGGTTTCGTGTTGTAATCGTTTGAGCTCAATTTGCATGTCCTGGCGCAGTTTGTAATCTAAAGCTGAAAGCGATTCATCTAACAGTAACACCTTGGGTTTTGGTGCAAGTGCCCGAGCCAAGGCAACCCGTTGTTGCTGTCCGCCTGATATATCGCTGGTACGACGTTCAGCAAGCTCGTTCATTCGAACCAGTTGCAGCACTTCATCGACCGTTGCTCTAATTTCTGATTTTGGCCGTTTAAGCATTTCGAGCCCAAAACTGATATTCTGCCGAACAGTCATATGGGGAAACAAGGCATAGTTCTGAAACACAGTATTTACCGGGCGCTGATACGGTGGTAAAAAGGTGATGTCGTTATCGTACAGTCGTATGTGGCCATCTGTAGGGTGTTCGAAACCGGCAATAAGGCGAAGCAGAGTCGTTTTTCCACAACCGGATGGACCGAGTAAGGTAAAGAATTCGTTCTCCAGAATGTCCAGTGATACCCTGTCCAGCGCAGTAACCGATCCGTCACGGCTGTCAAATACCTTTGTCGCAGCATGGATTGCAACTGCAGTCTGACGGGTTTCTTGCGAGTCGGGCATATGATTGGTCTTGAATTAATTCACGAAAGCAATGAGGATTATACGGATACATCGTGTAAGGATATTTAATTTATTAACAATATCTTACAATGTTATTCTGTCAATTCATCGAAACTTCTGTATACATTGGTGCCCAAAATTACTCGGAAGGGAAAGTTTGGTTTGGACGCAAGTCGGTTGCAAATTAAGTGAATCGCACACTCAACCGGATCAAGGCTGAGTTACCGCAGCGAATACATCATGACATTTTTTAAGGTTCTCGGTGCCGGGACCGGTGATCCGTGGCTGATTAACTTACTATGCTGTACCCAACTGTTCTTGCTTTCTATGTCCATTGCGCATCGAATTGAAACGATGTGCTCGAAGATTCTGCGGAGTCGGTCATCTCCGTTCGCTCATATTTTTCCTGATTGAGACTTCAGGAGAACGAACCCTGCTGATACGAAATGGCAACCACGCCTTTGACTAGGCCAGTATAGAAGCGGCGAGCAAGAGCAAGTTAATGTTCCGCTACCTGGCGAGCGACATTGGTGGCAAACAATCTTGATTACTGCATCAAGTTTACAGAGCGTTACAAGTCGATGTAGCAGAATTTGGACTACCGATGTTGTATGCTGGGTTCCCAAGGTAGGTAACACCAGCATTATCAGCTGCGTTACTGGTGGACTCATTGGTTTGGCTGCCAGAGGCTAGAATTGTTACCGTATGCGCACCCTTGTTCAATGAATTGCAGGGAAACGAGTACGCGTAGCCTTGCGAATATGTCGCCGATGCGATGTATTCATTGTCTTTCCATTTAAATTTGAAGTACACCTTGTAGCCAGGATTCGAAGACAGAGCAAAATTAAATTTAACATTATTTCCAGATTGAACCTGAGATGTAGCCGCTGTGACGCTCACGTTCGGAGAAGATTGCGCCACTGCCAGCCCTGTAACCCCCATGACCAGAACGACTATTACTAACAATCGCAACATTTGGAACCTCTTCATTACTTGGTACTGGTTTTATTGTAAGCAATGAACTCAGTGTAAATTTGATCAATCGCGTAATGGTAAAGGAATGTAATTACGGGGTCCAACAGGCTTGAACAACATTTTTCGAGTGCCCCCGACGGTTCTATGTGTTGACGCTAGTCTATTGGTGTGTCGAGACGAGTGCTATGTTCGCAACTTCATTCCCGATTCCAATCGCAGTTATTCGGCTCACATCCAGACCAGGCACGACCTAATCCTCAAGCAGCTAAAGCTTTCAGTCACTGTGATCAATCTTTCTCTACTTCACAACGCACCTCATTGAGGATGCGATCTGATAGTTGTACCCAAAATCCATAAAGTAGCGAGAATCTTACCTAATCACAACACTGTTTCAGCTCAGATGGCTCCATCAAGGTAAAATCTTGCCGTGCTGAACATCTTATTGCCCCGAACACAGGTACTCATCAGCAATCTGAATGCCTAGACCCCGGCCCCCGAATTTGCCCGTCGCAAGAGGCGTTTCCTAAATGTCCTCTGTCGAAAATGCAATAAACTACGTTCAGTGTATGTCAAGAATTAATGTCAGATAATCGTTGATGCGATAGTGAGTTATCTGTTCGCATTCTGCAGAATATGATTGTCCTCCAATGGACAATTTTGCCAACTCTGCCATAATGTTCATTAACAATTTATTTGAAAAGGACTAGTCAGTGGCGATCATTTATACGGACACAGAAATAAAGCAATTAATACAAGAACGCAAGACTCTAATTTCGGGTGGCTTTCTGGATTTTCGTCCAATACACAATAGAGGTCATCTTCGCGACCAATGGATTTTAAATGCTGATTCTGGTCAAGCGTATCGATTAATTTTAAGACGCAATTTAGTAAATCAATTTGATTTTTCTGCAATTTTGGCGGTCCAAATGCCTCAATCTAACCAACTATTTCGACTACTACGTTACAGTGGCAACAGCCATGAACACACGAACTCCATCGAAGACGTGACTTTTAAGAATTTTCATATTCACCAAGCAACGAAACGCTACCAGAATGTTGGTGCACGTGAGGATGCCTACGCCGAACCAACCACTCAATATCAAAATTGGCATAGTGCCATTACGTGCTTAGTTTTCGATTCCAACATTGAAGCTTCCGTTAATCCACAACAAAGTCTATTCTGAGCGGAATACAGATCCATGTCTATTGATACAGTTGAACAGGAATTTCAACAGAAAATTTCAGGGAAAATTTTTCTGGAACAAGAGGGAGTTCAACGATATCGTGTTTCTACACCCTTTCACTTTGATGACGGTGACCACTTGGTAATAGTTCTTAAACAAGAAGATGGTCACTGGCTATTGTCCGATGAAGCCCATACATATATGCGCCTGACTTATGATGTTAAAGAAAGCGATCTTCATAAGGGCACTCGGCAAAAAATCATTTCCAATGCGTTGTCAAAATTCAATATTGAAGACCGGGAAGGTGAACTCTTACTCAATGTTTCAAACGGCGGTTACGGAGATGCACTTTTTTCGTTTATTCAGGCAATTCTTAAAATTTCGGATATTTCGTTTCTGTCAAGAGAAAGAATCAAATCAATGTTCAAAGAAGATTTCCGTCGATTTTTGTCTGAAACAATTACCCAAGACAGGATACGTTTTGACTGGGCTGACGAAAGACATGATCCATATGGAAATTATGCGATTGACTGCCGAATTAACGGTAGTCGACGCCCAATGTTTATACACGCTCTAACTAATGATGGTGCGACGAGGGATGCTACGATAACACTCCTTCAATTTGAAAAGTGGGACGTTCCTTTTCGTTCTCTTGCAATTTTTGAAGATCAGGAGAAAATTAGCCGAAAAGTGCTTGCTAGATTCTCTGATATATGTGAGAAACAGTACTCTAGCCTTGTTGGAAATCAAGAGAGAATTTCACGTTATTTAGCGAACAATATTGACATGTAGTATTTGGGACTCTTCATCAATAGTAGTGGTAAGGCTTCAATTGAATATGAGGTGTTGTCGTTGAATGCGGTTATATCAGTTGTTAGGAGGGAAAATACTGTGATTGCTCTGAACTGAGAAAATAACGGAACGATGACACAATGGCAAGACGTTGGCCAAGGGTAATCGCGAATGAGGATCAGCTGGTTGAGCTAAACACTGTGATAGATGAAGAGTCCACAATATTAATAACCGCGCTCTTGTATAAATAATCACGCAATCTACATCACTCACCTGATATACGGACATGCCAGGCCCTCTGATTTCTCGAAATTCAAAATTCCGCCCGTTTCTTAAGTCTTTCTTTCTTTCGGCGTGGCTACCAATTTCTATTTTGATGCTGTCCATCATTCGTTTTGGAGTAGACGGGTGGATGGATACCGATCAATTATTGAGTCGCCTCAGACACCTGGTGGAATTATTTATTCTCACTTGGCCATGCGGCATGCCATTGACCATCGCGTTGCAAAAAATCCATCGTCGACAAAAAGTATCCGCCTACCTGGTCGGTGTATTTTTGGTGCCCATCTCAGCAATTGCGGTCACTTTTGGCGGATTGCTGGGACCCCTTGGGATAATCGGTTATGCTCTTGTAGCGTCGCTGCCAGCATGGCTGATCCTGTGCATCATCTGCATTATTGACCAATATCGACGCCAGAAAACTGAGCAAGCCAATAACTGACAAAAATTCACAGGTCTACTGCATTGGAAATCGGTTCTTCAACTCATCCATACCAGGGATTTGCATCTTGCCTTTCTGACGACCCATCTTTTTCATGGTCTTTTGAAGTTTCTCATACTTGCGTAACAACTGACTGACATAGCGAACTTCTACTCCCGAACCGGCTGCGATACGGGTACGCCGACTCGCTCGTATGATTGCCGGATGCTGTCGTTCACGCGGCGTCATCGAATTGATAATCGCAATCTCACGGCGAACTTCCTTATCTGCACCGCTGAGATCCGGCATTTTCTCCGATGACAGTCCTGGGATCATTTTTGCCAGATTGGCAATTCCACCCATGTCCAGTGTCATTTGAATTTGATCGCGATAATCGGCGAGATCCAAGCGCCGCCCGGCGCGAAACTTCTTTTCGAGTTGTTTGGCTTTGTCTTCATCTGCTTTGCTTTGTACAGACTCAATCAGCGTCAGTACATCGCCCATGCCAATAATTCTTGATGCGATGCGATCGGGATGAAAATGTTCCAGCGCTTCAGTACTCTCACCTACACCGATAAACTTGACTGGCTTACCGGTTACCTGCCGGACAGACAGCAATGCACCACCACGCGTGTCACTGTCCAACTTGGTAACAACAATCCCGGTTAACTCAAGTGCCTCATTAAAGGCAGCAGCACTGTTAACCGCATCTTGTCCGATCATTGCGTCAATAACAAAAAGCGTTTCATCGGGCGATAGGACCCGGTGCACACGCTGAATCTCATCCATCATTTCTGTATCAACATGCAGCCGACCTGCTGAATCAACGATAACAAAATCGATGGAAGATTTACGTGCATGTGCCACCGCAGCTTTGGCAATCGCTTCGGGCTTTCGATCTGCACCCGTTTCCCAAAATTCAGCACCAACTGACCCCGCTAACGTCCTTAGTTGATCGATCGCCGCAGGTCGGTAAATATCAATACTGGTGAGCAAAACGCTTTTATTTGGCTGTTCTTGTATTACCCGTGCCAATTTCGCGGCCGTGGTGGTTTTACCTGAACCCTGCAATCCCGCGATGAGAATGACGCTCGGCCCGCTGCTTGCCTGCTTGATTGGCACGTTGGCGTCTCCGAGTACCCGGGTTAACTCCTCGTGCACAATACTGATAATGGTTTGCTCCGGCGTCAGGCTGTTCAAAACCTCGCTGGCCATTGTCCGAGACTTAACTTGATCGATAAACTCGCGCGCCACCGGTAATGCAACATCTGCTTCAAGCAATGCCCTTCGCACCTGCCGCAATGTACTGTCGATTGCTGATTCTGTTAGTTTCTTGTTACCGCGTAACGAACCAAGCGCCTTGGTGATTCGATCTCGTAGCGTATCCAGCATAAAAAATTCTTCCTTTCTATCTAAAATTAATCAAAATCATATTGAAATAATCAGGCAATATCCAATACACTTAATAGTATTCAACTGACCAATCTATAACTCAATTGGACGACATCCCCGTCGGTATATTATTTCTTTCGCTTGCAGTGCTGATCTGCCTATCAGCCTTTTTTTCTGCATCCGAAACAGCCACGATGGCCCTGAACCGCTATCGACTGGCAGATCAAGCGGCGAAGAAAAACCGTCGGGCCATCATGCTCCAAAATCTGCTCGATGAGCCGGACCGGTTGCTGGGCACCATTTTACTCGGCAATAACCTGGTCAACAATGCTGCAGTTGCAATCACCACCATGCTGGCCTGGAAATTCTATGGTGAGGCCGGTGTTGCCATCGCAACTGCAATCATCACGATTGTGATTCTTGTGCTGGCTGAAATTCCACCAAAGACACTCGCAGCACTTTATCCGGAGCGCATGGCCTTTTTTGCGGCGTTTTTTCTCAACCTGCTGCAACGGCTGCTCTACCCGGTCGTATGGCTGATGAGTTCCGTAGTCAAACTGATTCGCCTGATTCCAATGTTTGACCAGCGTTCCTCAACAAACTCTCTTGACACCGATGAGCTTCGTCATGCAGTCAAGGCATCTGAACAAAATTTCGAACGCAATCACCTGGAATTGCTGCTTGGGATTCTGGAATTGGGATCGCAGTCGGTCGAAAGCATCATGGTGCCGCGCTCAGAAATTCATGCCATTGACCTTGACGATGAAATCAGCGATATCGTTGAACAAATTCTGAAAGAATCACACGCCCGTCTGCCGGTTTTCGAAAAATCATTTGAATTCATTAAAGGAGAACTCGATATTCGAGAGTTATTACAACGTTATCGAATTGAAGACATCACCAAAGACACGATCGTCGAAGCCTTGAAAGAGCCTATTTACCTGCCCGAAGAAGCGCGACTCGTCGAACAAATCCAGCGACTGCAGAATGCAGAACGCAACATGGGTATCGTTATTGATGAATACGGCGAAGTGATGGGGCTGTTCACACTCCATGAACTGTTATCCCAGTTTGCGGGGATTATCGATGGGCCAATTCAGGACAAGATTCCCGGAATCGTACCCGAAGAAAAAGGCAGTTATCTGGTGAGCGCAAATATGAGTGTACGCGACCTTAATCGGTTGATGAAGTGGCACCTCCCAACCGAAGGACCCATTACCCTCAATGGCTTGATTATTGAACAAAACGAAGACATCCCTCAGCCCGGTATTACTTTCGACATGAATGGGCATAAGGTTGAAACCGTACGCGTACGTGGCACCGCCGTTGATGTTGCGCGTGTCTATCCGATCGCACCACCTGTCAACCCAAGTGAAGAATCAATCGTCACAGATTCGAGTTGATTGCCAAGACACGTTAACTGTGTTGCGAGAAATAAGGGGAGTGGTAAACCGGTATCGCGAGAACCGCATCCAGTCCGAAACCCTGACTCAGTTCACTGGCACCGCGTACAGCAATCTCCTTTGCATGGGGTGCTTGGCCAGCGGTCCAACTGCAAACTGACACCTGATCCAATACCAGAATTTCAGTCGAGTGCAGGTCCCAGCCACTACCGGCACCGTGCCATTCACCCCCTGGCGTTGATAAGTCGGATCGTAGCGACAGTTGCTCTTCACCTTCAAGTTGCATCAAGCCATTGGCATCGCGGACATAGGTGCCCCAATAGACTTTCCCTCGCTTTGCATCCATGGCGACAAGCACCCTTTCAGTGTCCTGACGATCGGCAATCGCTGCCAAACAGGAGATCGGAATGACGGGCAGCTGCGCGCCAAATGCAATCCCTTGAGCTACTGCAGCTGCAATTCTAAGTCCGGTAAATGAACCAGGGCCTTGTCCAAAAGCAACGCCGCCCAATGCCTCAAATCCTATTCCATGAGCTTTGATGAGTTTGTCGATCAGCACAAGCACAGACTGGTTATGGTTGCGATCGGCTTGCTGCTCCTCGTAATACACCTGACCGTCTAATGTCAACGCCACCGACAGCAAGTCGTCGGAGGTACTAATTCCCAAGACTTTCATTTATTGAAAAACTGCGCGATAGCCTCGAGTGATTTGGAACGCGGCATCGGAGGCAAGCTGTCGAAAAAGGTTCGACCGTAGGATTTCTGATAGATTCGAGGGTCACACAAAACCAGTACACCGCGGTCCGTAATGTCCCGAATCAATCGACCCGAGCCTTGTTTCAGCGTCAGCACCGCGTTCGGAATTTGCCAATCATTGAAGAAACTATTGCCGTTTTCTTCCATCAGAGCTCGTCTTGCAACTTCTTTTGGTGTATCAAACCGTCCAAATGGTAATTTGTCGATGACCACGCACATCAAAGAATCGCCCTTGATATCAACGCCTTCCCAAAACCCCATGGTACCCAACAACACAGCATTACCATCACGCTCAAAATCCGCCAGCAACTGTGCATTAGATCGTTCATACTGACATAAAAGTGTGTAGTCGATGCGATCGGTAAGGTATTCCTTGGCAGCTTTCATGGCAGCACTGCTGGTGAATAATGCGAGTATCCGACCCTGAGTCAACGGCGCCACCTGAGCAATGACTTCAACGACTCGTTGATCAAATTCCTGACGATTCTTAGGAACCGGTAAAGGCATGTCGGACGGCATATAAAGCAACGTCTGTCGTTCAAAATTAAATGGGCTTTCCCAACGACCGGTAATCGAATTACTCAAACCCATACTGTGTTCAAAATGCGAAAAATCATCACCCACTGCCAAGGTTGCAGAGGTAAAGATCCAACTGCCGTCAAAATTTGAAATCAGCGGCCCAAAATCCCGACCTGGTTCCAGCGGCAACCGATTGAGGCAAAATCCTCGTGCTGTGCTTTCACACCAACTGGCGACCTCGAAACTGTCTCGTTCGAAAATTAATTCAGCATCATGAATGATTGTTGACAGTTGGTCCCGACATCTTTCAAGTTGTGGTGATGACTCAGTATGGGGTTCCAATTCCTTGATTGCAGTTTCAAGTATTCCGACAATTTTCCGAAACCCCTGGGCCAGGTTATCACATTCTTCGAACTGTGCGAGCGAAAGCTCAGTCTCCTCAGCGTCAATTTCCTTCTTGAGTTGGACCACCGCTTCCGTCAACGTGCGGGTAATCGAAGCGATCACACCAACATCCATGTCACCAAATTCAGACGCTTCTTCCAGGTTAGTGCAAAACTCATCGAGCCGCGCTTGTGAAACCGAAATTCCAAGTGATTCGGCCGCGATGTCTGGAAATCGATGAGCTTCATCCACGATAATGGCGTCAATGCCATGCAATATTGATCGCTCGTCTTCTTCGCAACCCGGCGTTACCGCAAGACTCAACAGATTGTGATTGACCACTAGCACGTCTGCTTTGCGTGCTTCCTGCCTGGCTCGATTTGCGAAACACGGCTTCGAGAATTCGCAATTCGATCCAAGACACATATCCGCTGTCATTGTCATCCGCTGGCGTTCATCTGCGCGCAGGCTATACTCCGATATGTCACCGTCATCCCGTTCCATTACCCGGTTATAGACCGCGTTGAACTTTTGCGTAAATCCAAGCATATCGACTTGCTTGGTGGCGTGATCATGGCGCTTGAGACACAGATAATTTGCTCGTCCCTTGAGAATCTTGACGACTGGCTGAACACCCAGCATCTCGCACACGATGGGGATGTCCTTTTGAAATAACTGTTCCTGCAAGTACTTGGTACGCGTCGAAATAATCGTCCGTTTACCATGCAGTAAGGGAGGCACCAGGTAGGCGAAAGTCTTACCGGTTCCTGTTCCGGATTCCGTCAAAGCAACTTGTTGAGTGATGATGGCATCCTCAACGGACTCCGCCATCTCCAACTGACAATCTCGCACTGTAAACCAGTCGAGTTTGCGTGCAAATGGACCTGCAGGTCCCAGCACCTCATAACTGGTCATGGTTTTTGACATGCAGACGTAGGCGGCTCGAATGGGTGCAACACACTCAGACCGACGCCCGCGGCACTATGCGGCAAGCCGCTCCCAAAAGGACCTGATCCGCTGTGTCCAGTTGTTCTGGTTAGGTGAGTGGCGAGCACCGCCTTTAGAAACCAGTTCGTCGAACTCCTTGAGTAGTGCTTTTTGCTTGCCTGTAAGCCCTACGGGAGTTTCAACAATGACTTTGCAGTACAAATCGCCTATGTCTTTCGGCGAGCGTACATGTCGAACACCCTTACCGCGCAGGCGCATCACTTTTCCCGATTGAGTTTCCGGACGAATTTTTAGGTTCGCCCGCCCATCAAGTGTGGGTATTTCCACGGTTCCACCCAAGGCAGCGACACCCAGACTGATCGGTACTTCACAGTAGATGTCAGTCCCATCACGTTCGAATATGGAATGTGGGCGAATTCTAATTTGAACAAACAGATCTCCAGGTACCGTTCCTGCACGGCCTGCTTCTCCCTTGCCAGGGATTCGAATCTGGTTGCCTTGATCGATGCCGGGCGGAATTTTTACTGCCAATCGCGTGGTCTGGTGTATTCGACCCTGACCGTCACACTTGGGACAGGGATCGGTAATGACTGTACCCTGGCCCTGACACTTGGGACAGGTTTGCTGGAGTGTAAACCCCAGCTGCTGAATTCTGACCTGCCCATGGCCCCCGCAAGTCCCACAAGTGCTGGGACGCGATCCCTTGCGCGCACCGACGCCGTCGCAATGGTCGCAGGTAACCAGCCTTGGTACATCGATCTCAGTTTCGGTGCCATGCACTGCTTCTTCAAGGTCGATATCCAGTGTGTACTTGAGGTTTGCGCCTTGCGCCTGGCGACTTGATTGACGGCCGGCACCGAAAATATCGCTGAACAGGTCGCCAAAAATATCACCGAACCCGGCACCGGCTGCACCCCCGGAAAAGCCACCGCCGGCAAAACCTTCAAGCCCATCGTGACCGAATCGATCGTACCGGGCACGAGCTTCCTGGTCCATCAGCACTTCATAGGCTTCTTTTGCTTCCTTGAACTTGGTTTCAGCGGTTTCCAGATTGTCCTGATTACGGTCCGGATGGTATTTCATTGCCAGGCGCCGATAGGCACGCTTGATGTCTGCTTCGGTCGCATCCTTCGCGACACCGAGCACGGTATAGTAATCACGCTTGGCCATAAAACCACCGATTGATTAAATTACGGTACTAAGGCTTTCAGCGCTGTTCCTGTTCATCATGGACTTCCTCGAAATCTGCATCAACCACATCATCTTGGGGAGTGCCGGCATCCTCACTGCCAGTTCCATCGGCGCTCGGTGCACCGTCGGTCTGAGACTGACTGTATGCTTTCATTGCAAGCGCATGACTGGCCTCTCCCAGTGCCTCGGTTTTTGCCTTGATTTCTGCAGTATCTGCATCTGCTGCCAGTGCTGACTCGAGTTCGCTAATCGCAGTTTCCGCGGCAGTCTTTTCGGACTCGTCAACCTGGTCACCCAAATCGTTGATAGTTTTCTTGACGGAGTGAATCAGGCCTTCAGCTGCGTTTCTGGCATCAATTTTTTCGCGCTGTTCGCGGTCTTCATCGGCATGTTCCTCAGCCTCGCGTACCATGCGCTCTATTTCACCTTCATCCAGTCCGGAACTCGATTTGATTTCAATCCGATTTTCCTTACCGGTTGCCTTGTCTTTCGCCGATACATGCATGATACCGTTGGCATCAATGTCGAAGGTGACCTCGATTTGCGGAACGCCGCGCGGTGCCGACGGAATATCAGTCAGATCAAACTTGCCAAGCGACTTGTTGTGTTGTGCCATCTCTCGTTCACCTTGCAATACGTGAACGGTCACCGCATTCTGATTGTCGTCAGCTGTGGAAAACACCTGGGTTTCCTTGGTTGGAATTGTGGTGTTTTTCTTGATCAACTTAGTCATTACGCCGCCAAGTGTTTCAATGCCCAATGACAATGGTGTCACATCAAGGAGCAGCACGTCTTTAACATCGCCGCCGAGCACACCACCCTGTATGGCCGCACCAGCTGCCACTGCTTCATCCGGATTAACATCCCGGCGTGCTTCCTTACCAAAAATCTTGGCAACACTCTCCTGGACTTTCGGCATACGAGTCTGACCACCAACCAATATGACATCATCAATATCTGACGCAGAAAGACCGGCATCCTTCAACGCGATTTTGCATGGATTGACCGTACGCGCAATCAAATCATCGACCAGCGATTCCATTTTGGCGCGGGTTAGTTTGTAATTAAGGTGCTTGGGACCCGACTTGTCGGCCGTAATGTAGGGCAAATTCACCTCAGTCTGTGAGCTTGAAGACAATTCAATCTTGGCTTTCTCTGCACCTTCTTTAAGCCGCTGCATGGCAAGTGGGTCACCACGCAAGTCCATACCCTGGTCTTTTTTGAATTCATCTGCGAGATAGTCAATCAGTCGGCGATCAAAGTCTTCACCACCAAGAAACGTATCGCCATTGGTAGACAGCACCTCAAACTGATGTTCACCATCGACTTCAGCGATTTCAATAATTGAGATATCAAAGGTTCCGCCACCAAGATCATATACTGCGATCTTGCGATCACCCTGCTGTTTGTCGAGACCGTAGGCAAGCGCCGCGGCAGTCGGTTCATTAATTATCCGCTTCACTTCAAGCCCGGCGATTTTTCCGGCATCTTTGGTCGCCTGGCGCTGTGAATCATTGAAGTAAGCCGGCACTGTAATGACCGCACCGGTAACGGTGCTGCCGAGATAGTCTTCGGCAACCTGTTTGAGCTTTTGCAATATTCGAGCGGCCACTTCCGGTGGAGCCAGTTCCTTGTCGTCGACTTTAACCCAGGCATCACCGTTGGCAGCTTTGATAATTTCGTACGGCATCAGTTCCAGGTCCTGTTGAACCACTTTTTCGTTGAACTTTCGGCCGATAAGCCGTTTGACTGCAAACAGTGTTTTATGCGGATTCGTTACAGCCTGACGCTTGGCAGACTGACCAACCAGAACTTCTTCATCCGTGTAGGCAACAATCGAAGGGGTGGTTCGATCGCCTTCCTGGTTTTCGATTATTTTAGCGGCATCACCTCCCTCGAAAACCGCAACACAGGAGTTCGTGGTTCCCAAGTCGATGCCAATTATCTTGCTCATGATTCGCTCCCAAATTTAAAACAAAATTAGTTGTTTCAAAAAAACTGATTTATGAACCTCGAAATAAGGTTTATTTACTGAATATCAAGCGTCTTCAACCAAATCGCCAGCACCATTTTCAGATTCTGCTGGTGCTGTGTTTTGCGGTAATTGTGCTGAAACAATCACCATTGCAGCCCGCAATAAGCGGTCGTGAATTCGGTATCCCGGTCGGAACACTTCAACGATATGATTGGGCGGTAAATCGGCTGTCGGCACCGAGGTCATTGCCTCATGTTCATTGACGTCAAAGACATCACCAGGATTGGGTGAGATAGGAAAGATGGACTCTTTCTCGAAAACGTTCAATAATTGTTTGCGAGTCAGCTCGACGCCTTCCTGAACCGCTTTGAAATCTTCAGAACTTCCCATCTCGCAGGCCTTGTCCAGACTCTCCATGACTTCCAACAAAGACCTGGCAAATTTATCAATGGCGAACTTGCGTGCTTTTTCAAGCTCGATGGCGTTGCGTTTGCGTAGATTCTGAAGCTCCGCGACACTGCGCAAATAAGACTCTTGCTTGTCCGCGAGTTCCTGATTGACGTGCTCAAGTTCTGCCCGTAGTACGGTTTCAATGCTGTCATTCGAGGATGCCTCGAGGGCGTCATCCGCAGTCGGTTGCGCTTCAGATTCGACAAGCGTTTCGTCCGCTTCGATATTCGTAACGTTTACTTTGGACTTTTTCTTGGCCATGAATCCACTCCTTTGAGAGTATGAGTACGCAGTGCGCGCTAGAGTTTGAGACTAGATAAGTCTCAGTCGCAGGAATTCAAGCAGAATACGGGGACTTTTAGTTCTGACTGAGCTGGGCTAAGGCATTACCCAGCATCTTTGCCGTAACATCGACAACCGGGATCACGCGGTCGTAGGGCATGCGAGTCGGACCGATTACACCAATCGCGCCAAGACTTTGACCTTCAACCTCGTAAGGCGCGGTCACCACACTGCAGTCATCCAGTCCGTCATAACCGGATTCACTGCCAATGAATATAGATACACCGCGCGCACGTACACTTAGATCAAGAAGATTCAAAAGCGAATTGCGTTTTCTGAAGGTATCAAATATTTTCCGAATCTTTTCCACTGCAGCAAAGTCGGGTACATTCAGCAAGTTGGCTTCCCCACTTAAAACAAGATCGTTGTCGTTGCGCCGTTCTTCGCGACCGAACACCTGACTGGCAATGGTGATTGCAGTCTGCATCAGTGCGTTGATTTGCTCGCGATCGCGTTGCATTTCAGCCACCAATGTTTCCTTGACCAGTGCCAGGGGTTTGCCACGATAGACTTCATTGAAGTAATTCGCCGCCTCCGTTAATTCGGATGCAGAGTATTCCTGGTTGTTATGGATAACACGGTTTTGTACCGTACCGTCTTCAGTTACAAGAATCACCAGTATCCTGTTGCTCGACAGGCTGACAAACTCTATTTGCCGGAATTTCGATACCGAAGAATCAGGTAAAAACACAATGCCCGCAAATTGGGTGACATCCGATAACAAATTGGATGCTGCGGTCATCAACTTTTTGGCATCGGTTTCTTCGTTGAGTCGGTACTGAATCTCCTGTTCCTTGGCCGCTCGCAATGGTGGAACGGTGAGCAGTGAGTCAATGAACAGTCGATAGCCCATCGCAGTTGGAATTCGACCCGCTGAGGTATGCGGAGACTGGATTAATCCCATTTCTTCGAGATCAGCCATCACGTTGCGTATCGTGGCAGCACTCAGCATAAGATCAGGTTCATGCGATAGTGTGCGGGAGCCGATCGGCTGGCCCTGCTCGATAAAGCGTGCGATCAGTAATCGCAGCAACGTTTCGGACCGTTCGTCGAGTTGATAATCAGACATGTTATTGCTTGAATCAACCATTGTGGGCAATTTCGAAATTCGTTATCTTCGGTTCATAGCACATGCTAGAGAATTAGTATAACGCGAAAGAAATGAGTTGGGCATTATTGTCAGAACAGAATTACAGAAGCGAATTTCTCAGGTACTTTGAGCTCTCATTCGCCCTGGCCTTTGTGCCAAATTAATTTTCGCGCCACCCATTACAATAGCTTGTCAATACAAGACAGAGGCACGAGCGGTACTCAGTTTTGTAAAATTTTGCTTACCTTGACAACAATTTAACGACTTTGCAACTGCTAGTGTGCTTATTCTCTCTCATTCCATCGAACCAACCCACACATATACAGCCGCAGGTTTTGTTGTACGAATCCGAACTTTGTAGTCAACTATAACTTGATGTAACCGATCTATTTAACTCTAATAAATACATATATTGTTGACCATATATTTCAGCTATAAGCGAGTTTCCAGCGACTGGACGCAATGAAAACCTTTAAACGAATTGGGCTATTTGGCAACTTCGATAACACCGCGGTCGCATCCGTTGCGGATCAGGTAACGCAGATCCTCAGCAGCAATGGCATCGCACACGATCGATGTGGAGTGCCTTTTGGTGATGGCAACGACTGCGCTGGAATCAACAATCAGCAACTGGATCTCGCAATTGTCATCGGTGGTGATGGTACGTTCATGAATGTTGCCCGTCTGCGTGCTGAGTTTGATGCGCCACTGTTGGGCATCAACCTGGGTCGGCGCGGTTTCCTCACCGATGTCGCAGTGCGCGAGATCAATGAATCCATGGACTTACTGCTCGAGGGCAAATTCCTCATTGAAACTCGGATTCTGATTGAAATCGTTGTTGACTCTGGCGATCCTCAGCTGCGTACTGATGGATGCTCCGCACTCAATGATATCGTCGTACACAAAACCAATTACGGACGCCTGCTCGACTTTAAAGTTACAGTTGATCAGGAATTCGTCACTAATCTTCGCGCCGACGGGATCATTGTGGCGACACCAACCGGAGCAACAGCTTATGCCTTGTCCGCGGGTGGTCCGTTACTGTACCCCACCCTGCCAGCAATCGAACTGGTACCAATTGCCCCGCATACACTCACGCAACGACCCGTGGTGTTCGCCGATTCCAGTGTGATTGAAATCGAACTCATCAATGCTGATACAGGCAATGCGAGCCTGGTCGTTGATGGCCATGTTCGCGGGGAGTTGCAAGGTGATGAGAAGATGACCGTGCGCCGTTCTGACCTCACGGTCGATCTGGTTCGAATCAAGGGACATACATATTTCAACGCCTTGCGACAAAAACTGGGTTGGGGCGTATAGCCCGACCGAGTCACCATGATTAACTCACTTCACATCAAGAATTATTTACTGATTGAAGAAATCGAACTGGACTTTCAAAGCGGCTTGACCGTCATTACCGGCGAGACGGGCGCGGGTAAATCCCTGATTATTGACTCCATCGAACTCGCACTCGGGACGCGTGCAGCACCAGGAGTTGTCCGACGTGGCAGCGCTAAAGCAGAAATTTATGTCCACGTCAATGCTGAACGTCCGTGTGTTCGAGATTGGCTGCTTGAGCATGAACTGTACGAAGAAAGTGAAGCAATCATCCAGCGTGTCATTTATCCGGACAGACCATCGCGGGCCTATATTAACGGTCGTCCAGTCACTCTCAATCGGGTAAAAGAACTGGCCCCCCTGCTGGTATCGATTCACGGTCAAAGTGAACACCAGACGCTGCAATCTGCCCCTACGCAGCGGAACATTGTGGATGGATTTGCCAATATATTGCCCTTGAGCGCACGATTGGCCGAGCTCGCTGCCACGATTCGAAGCGCCGAATCCGAGCGTACCAGTCGGGCTGACGAAGTCCTGACTTTAAACAATCAGCTTGAACTACTGGAACATCAACAGTCGACACTGACCGATCTGCAACCCACCAAGGGTGAGTTTAGCGAGCTGAAACAGGAACTGCTGCGAAAGTCTCATGCAGTTGATATCGCAGCAACCTTGGGAGAAATTTCGCAACAACTGTTCTATGGAGATGAATCAACCTTGAGTCAAGCCTTGGCTGAAAATATCCGACGTATCGAGAAGCTTACCCAAGTAGATGAGTCGCTGATACAGTACGCGCAATTACTCTATGAAGCGCAGATGCGTCTCGACGATGTCGCCAGGGAACTCAATACCATTGCCGAACGAACCGAGGCGGATCCCGCTCGCATCGATGCAATTGAGCAGCGCATGGCCGCCCTACAGCAACAGGCAAGAATTCATCGGACGAATGCCGATGATTTGTCGGATCTTATGGACACACTGAATGCTCAAATTGACGAGACGCACTCCAAAATCACTGCGCTCACGTCGATTGATGAACGCATCGATACCACCAAATTCGAGTATCGACAGATTGCCGAACAAGTAACCCAAGCACGCAACGAAGCTGCCAACCAATTGGCTGATGCTGTTACCCAAAATATGCAGAATTTGGGAATGCAAGGCGGCACATTCAGCGTGCAGCTGATCCCTCAAGAACCTGATTGTTTCTCCGGTATTGGCAATGAAAATGTTCGGTTTTTTGTATCAACCGCACCTGGACAGGAACCTGGACCGCTGGCCAGTGTCGCCTCGGGTGGCGAGCTTTCCAGACTCAGCCTGTCGATACAGGTCGTCGCGGCCAATACCACTGAAGTTCCCTCGATTGTGTTTGATGAAATCGATGTTGGCATTGGTGGCAAGGTGGCCAACCGCGTCGGTCAACTGCTTCACACACTGGGGCAAACCGTACAAATATTTTGTATCACTCATCTGCCTCAGGTCGCGGCCAAGGGCAACCAACAGCTGAATGTAACAAAGGTTCAGGATGACACCTCCAGTGTGCTGATTCAAAATCTCGATGATCAGCAACGTGTGATGGAAATCGCAAGAATGCTCTCGGGTGCTAAAATAACGGACCGTACCACTGAACATGCCCGGGAACTGCTCACACAGAATTGAATATGATTCACATCGCCCAACAACCAGACTCTTTACCTGTCGTTCGGGATGCTGTAATTGGTGATGTCGACAGCATTGCATTGCTGATGGAATCCTATGCGGTGCGCGGTGTTTTACTACCGAGATCCAAAGCAGACATCTTCGATAATCTGTTGAAATTCAGCGTCATTGAATATTGCGGAGAAACAGTTGGCTGCGCGGCGCTGGAGATTTTTACTGAAGATCTTTGTGAAGTTCGAAGTTTGGTGGTCGCACAGCACTTGAAGAACTGTGGATTCGGACGCATTCTGGTGGAAGAGCTCATCATCAAGGCTCGCAACCACGGACTTAAGCAAATCATGGCGCTGACTTATGTACCCGAGTTTTTTCACAAACTTGGATTTCGCACTGTGATAAAGGAAATATTTCCGGAAAAAGTCTGGGGCGTTTGTATCAAGTGCAGCAAATTCAATGACTGCGACGAAATCGCTGTTGCACTAGACTTAACCTAAACTACTTAACTCATTTTTGGCGATGTTAATGACGATCAAGTCCGTTCGAACCCTATTTATTGTTGCGTGTATCAGCGCATTTTTACTTACAGGGTGTTCAGTTTATCGGCCCGAATTGCATCAGGGTCAGACACTCAAACAAGAAGACATTGACCAGATAAGTGAGGGAATGAGCGCCTTGGAAGTGCGCGACATTCTTGGCACACCGTTAATTACCGATGTATTCAATAACCAGCGTTGGGATTATGTTTACAACGCTTATGACCGCGATAGAAACCTGACAGATCTCGCTCGAGTGACCATCATATTTGCCGACGGTGTCGTCGAAAGCGTTGTGTCGGATTCCGAGATGCCCGCGCAAATGGAACACCTTGATGCCACCCCGGAGCGATCAAAAAAGGGCTGGTTCAGTTCGTTAAAGCAAAAATTCTCTAATTTTCGTAAGAAAAACAAATCTGAAAACGAAGACTCAGAGTCGAGTGAGTAACATCAAACCGTGGCTTTGAATAGCACGACACCGGAACGCTGATCATCCCATTCTTTGCATCGGACGGCCACCCATTAAGTGCATGTGCAGGTGAAAAACTTCCTGTCGACCATCGGAATTACAATTGATTGTTAAACGGTAGCCACTTTCGTCTATATCGTTCTCCCTCGCTAACTGGGCAGCAACAGTAAACAAGTGTCCCAAAGTGCGCTCGTCTTCGGGGGTAGCGTCATTAACAGTTGGAATCTGTTTTTTGGGGATAATCAAGATATGAACCGGTGCTTGTGGGGAAATGTCGCGAAATGCCAGCACACTGTCATCTTCATAGACGATATCTGCGGAAATTTCCTTGCGAATGATTTTGCTGAAAATAGTTTCTTCTGCCACGCTGCCTCCGAGTGTTCACTTAAGTGTATTGTTGCAAAAATTATATGACCGCATACCACACAATAAAGGTTCGTCGGTATTACTTTAGGTGCGACTAATACCCGCCACAAAATTAGACATCATGACATCATCTATTCAACTCACCAGCTACAAGTTCCAAAAGCGATGAATTACCCTGATTGGAAAGAAACTCGTGAAGGCATGTGGGCCGCCTCGCTACAGTTTCCAATGATTAATGAAGACACCCCCTCTTTTCTCGGGCGTCCGTACATCAAACAGAAAGAAGATCTGCACGGCGCCGATGTTGTGATCATTGGCAGCCCTTATGTATCGAGTTCAACAGATGAATGGGCTGGCGTAGCCAAAGAACATTGGTTGGCTGCACCACAACGTGTACGTCAGCAGTCAATTCGCTATCAATCGGGCTACATTCAGGATTTCGGATTCAACGTCTTCGATCATTTGAACGTTGTGGACTACGGTGATGCTGACATTCCTCCTGAGGCCAATGTCGGCAAGCTGAACCCGGAACTCATACTCCAAGCACAAGCCGCGGTGGAAGTCAAAGTCAATGATGCAATCGATGTCGGTGCACTGCCTGTGGTGATCGGACAGAACTCCCCATGTGGTTCGTACGCTATTGCCAAGTGTGTGGCGGAACATACGGATGGCAACATGGGTATTGTGAGTCTTGACACCCACTGGGATATTTTTCGACTCTGCCCCCAAACAAAGGACCCGCGAATTGCCGGGGGCTTTTCCTGGCTATATAAAACCATTGAATTCCATGACAATATACATGCTCGAAATCTCGTCGAGATTGGTCCGCGCGGCATGCTGGAAAATCCGGATGTCATTCACGAATTGCTTGACCGTGGTGCCTTGTTCTTTTCCGGTTGGGATGTTCGTCGCCAAGGGATCGAAGCGGTATGCAAGGGCTTGGATCAGGCATACAATGGTACCCATTCTGTCTATGCGCATTTTGACATGGACGTAATCGGTGGCGCTGGACCGGCACCAGGCGACATACTCGGTGAATTAGCAGAACCAATCGGCATGACCGATTACGAGTGCATTCGAATCGCACATGAATTGGGACTAAGAGGGGTACAGGGGTTTTCTTTTATCTGTATTCCGCCCGGGTCGGCTGTCATCTATCGAGTGATTGTCTATATCATCATGTACCTGCTCGCGGGTAAAGCAATCCGTGAGCATAACGTCTATTCTCGATAAGGTCAACCACCCAGTTGCGGCCCAACTGCGTCCCTTAGCAACTTGATCTGCATCATCTAGATCACGATCACGCTAAGTTTTCGCGCTGGATTCGGACCAACTTTGTGACGCATTGACTGTATAAGTTTGGCTTCGTTGGCGGTTTATTAGGACGGGATATAATTTTTTTACTTCACTCGCAAATGAATTGTCCAGACCGTAATCGGTCTGCATAGTCAGTACAAACATCGGAGAGATTCATGCAAAATTTTCGTAGCTATCGTATTCATATGAATGAGGATAAGTCGATCTCGGCAGGGTTTGAAAATCTTGCTGTCGACGATCTGACGGATGGTGAAATCCTCATCAAAGTCGCCTATTCAACCATCAACTATAAGGATGCACTAGCGGCTACAGGAAAAGGCAGAATCTTGCGTAAATACCCACTCAATGGTGGAATCGATCTGGCAGGAAAAGTAGCTCAGTCCACCGATGCGCGCTACCAAGAAGGCGATTCCGTATTGGTAGTGGGTTGTGGCCTATCTGAGGTGATTGACGGCGGTTACTCAGAATATGCTCGAGTCCCAGGTGATTGTGTTGTGCCCATGCCAGCTGGACTGACTGAATATGAGGCCATGTGTTTTGGTACTGCAGGTTTTACTGCCGCGATTGCGGTGATTCGCATGGAAGACAATGGACAGATCCCGTCTCGGGGCCCCATTCTTGTAACCGGTGCAACCGGTGGTGTCGGCAGTTTTGCAATCAGTATGTTTTCCGGCATCGGCTACGCGGTCACAGCTTTATCGGGGAAGCAGCAGCACGAAGACTACCTCAAAGAACTCGGTGCGAGTGAAGTGATCGATCGTCATAGTCTGGAGATGGGTAATCGGCCACTCGAGAAAGCGCTCTTTGGCGGCGCTGTCGATAACGTAGGCGGCGACACGCTTGGCTGGTTAACGCGTACCGTTGCCCCTTGGGGTAATATCGGATCGGTTGGTCTCGCTGGTGGTGTCAAATTGGATACAACTGTGATGCCCTTTATTCTGCGTGGGGTGTCGGTACTGGGGATTAATTCGCTGGAGATGCCCGTCGAGGTTCGAGATAAAGCATGGGCGCGAATGTGCTCAGATCTAAAACCCCAAAATTTGGATTTAATCGCCAAACAAGTGATTGAATTCGACCAATTACCCGACGCGTTTGATCAGTTCATGAACGGATCAATTGTCGGTCGAGTTGTCGTTAAGATTAGCGGATAAGTCTTTGCTGCAACGCCGATAACGATTGTCTTACTGATTTATTCTAGGCAATCAACTGACTCAAGTGAACATCAGGCAGAAAATTCAAACCCAGCGGCAAGCAGCGACTCGATCAGGGCTTTCTGGTCTTTACTCGCAAGCGGAACCAACGGCGGACGCAGTCGATTCCAGTTCGAGTCATCTCTAAATTTCGCGTGTGCAGTTTTGAGTGCCGCAGCGAGTGGGTAGCGCGAAACGATTGTACGGATTGAGTCGGCTGCTTTTTGGGCTGACTGGGCATTTTCACCAGCTTGCCACAACTGGTAGACGCGACTGATGCCATGTGGGTTAATATTGGCGGTGGCGGTGATTGTACCGACACCACCTGATTGTAAGCCTTTAAGCAGTAGAGTATCTGTACCAGGAAATATTGCAAGATCTGGATAGCGTTGTATATAGTCCTGCACACTGTCCCATGACCCCGAAGAATCTTTTAAGCCTGCAATCAATTCGCCGTGAGAGTGCATCAGCGCGTCAATCAATTCATATGTAATCGGAATCGTACTCATCTTCGGGAAGTGATAAAGCAAAACTTTGAGATCCGGACAATCAATGGCATCAAGCACATATTGATAGGCGCAAGTCAGCCCCTGCACCGATGGATTCTTGAAGTAAAACGGCGGAATCATAAGCACTGCCCGGCAACCCAACTCAACCGCGTGCTTCGTAACGTCAACACTCTCGCTAATTGCAGTGAACCCATTTCCGAGTATGATTCTGGATGCCGGCACATCGTTCATCAGCAACTTTTTCAATGCAATCATTCGTTCTGCCGCACAAAACGATGCAGACTCACCGGTCGTACCAAATAACACAACACCTTGACAACCGTTATTCAACAGCCAATCAACGTGCTGACATAGGCGCACATAGTCGATTGAAAAATCTTCCAATACCGGTGTCAAACAGGGAGCCCAAATACCGCGTAAATTCACAGCTTGTTCTTCGTCAGTCAGCAGGTTATCTGCCTCACATCGCGCAGATTCCTGGGTTTGATCCATATTCCAATCAGTCACTTCTACAATTGATCCATCGGTTGTTTCAGCTGTTGTTCAACGTTGATCTTCGCTGATATTTGTAAAATGATTTTCAGTATATTATCGTTTTTATAATCGGGTAAATCACATGCGACTTGGGATAGATACTGGCGGTACATTCACCGATGCAGTACTTTACAGCAGCGAACAAGGTCTTTTTCGGACTGCAAAATCACTGACGACGCATGAAGACTTATGTATTGGCATTCGTGATGTAATCGAACGCATCGATACCAACGCAGATTTACCGCTTTCACAGCTTGTCCAAGTCACCTCGATTTCAACTACGCTTGCAACCAATGCCATTGTCGAAGGACGTGGTGGGACTGTTTGCCTGCTGTTAATTGGTCACCAGCCCGAGGCGCTTAATCGGGCTGATTTAAGAAGTGCGATTCGAAATGATCCCGTTGAGTTTATCGATGGTGGACACACCGCGCTTGGTGATGAATTGGCAACCCTTGATCTTCGTGCAGCCGAGGCAGCGATCAAGCGGCACGCGTCATCGGTAACCGCTTTTGCGATCGCGGCGATATTTTCAGTTCGCAACACGGCGCACGAAGTTGCAGTGCGAAATCTTGTACTGAAACTGACCGATAAACCTGTAACCTGCACATTCGAACTGACCGCCAATCTTAATGCCCCGCGCCGAGCAACCACGGCGGTTCTCAATGCCAGATTGATCGCTCCCATTTCACAGTTAATAAAGACGATAAGATCTGAACTGGTTGCCCGAAAAATCAATTCACCACTGATGGTGGTCAAGGGCGACGGGTCAATGATGAGTGCCGACGTGGCGATGGTACGACCCGTTGAGACCGTACTATCGGGACCGGCTGCCAGTATTGTCGGAGCTGTACACCTGGCAACCGATCCAGTCATGGTTGTATCTGATATTGGCGGGACCACAACCGATATCGCAGTACTTAAACAAGGTCAACCTAGACTCGCGCGGGATGGTGCCATGGTCGGTGGCTTTAGAACATTTGTCGAAGCAGTGGATGTCTACACCGTTGGCTTGGGTGGCGACAGTCAGGTGTCGCTTGCCAACCCGTTGCGAGTGGGCCCGCATCGTTCAATGCCGATTGCCTGTCTTGGGCAGCAATATCCAAATATTGTCGATATTCTGCAAGAACAGATTTCATCCGATTTACAGGAATATCAGGGTTGCTTTCTGTTGCGTCGACGTGCGTCCGAGGATATCAATTCACTGGCCAAAAATGACCGAAAGTTATGGCAGTTGCTCGAGGATGGGCCACTGCGCTGCGATCAACTATTCAAAGAACCCCACATGGTACGTGCCTATCAGCGTATGCGCATGCTTGATCTGGTACACATGGCCGCATTTACACCGACAGATGCGTTACATGTCCTGGACCAAATGGACCGATGGTCGAAAGAAGCTGCGTTATTGGCTGCTGACATTTGGATAAGGCATCTATCTGACCGTAAGACGCAAGCATGGAAGTGTACCGTGGATTTTTGTGAAGCCGTCATTGAAACGGTTGTCCAACAATCCAGTGCCAGTCTAATTGAAGCGATTGCGGTATCAGAGGAACCCAATCCATCTGGACCGACACTCGACAACTATCTTCTGAACCGAGGCATCGGCCTGGAACATTCTGATTTACTGCAAGTACAGCTGGCATTAAATGGTGCCCTGGCAGTCGTCGGTGCCCCTGCACTGTGCATTTATCCACAAGTTGCGCAGCGCCTGAATACCCAATTGGTTATTGCAGATCACTACAAACTTGGCAACGCTGTTGGTGCGGCGATTGGCACCGTCATGCAGCGAGTCTCCAGCTTGATTACATCGCCCGCGGAAGGCGTGTATCGTGCACACATGCCAAGTGGTATTAGGGATTTCGGAGCACTCGAAGATGCGGCTGCCGCGGCCACCGAAGAACTCGAAATCTTGGCAAAACAACGCGCCGAGGCATCTGATGCAGATGCCGCAACTGAACGAGACGATATTATTGTCAAAGGCGTTGGTGGCCACTCCATCTTTATCGAATCCCGCATTACCGTAACCGTACGTGGGGATGTGAATATTGCCGTGCAATCGGTATGAGATTGTTCCTGTCAGTTTCTCTATTGTTTTAGTGATCTTGTCTGACCATCGCAGATTGAAACTGGCATTAGCTTCCCCCGTTTCCTGAGTTGCTACACGTCCGTAGCCGACTCTACAAACTCAGGTATTTCGTACCATCGTGCCAGTCAAGGCATCGAGGTATATCGTTGTTCAGATGTCTCAATAGCATTGCGACTTGACCAAAAGCAGTGGTTTGAGTGCCGTGCGAAGAGTCCCTTCACACAGCAACTCAAAATGCAGTAATCTTCGCCTTACTGAGTTTATGTCATAGTCTGCGAAGCGACTCGCAGGAGTGATTTGTACTCACCAGCGTTTGGATACAAACACTCCACCGCCGAGATCAATCTGTCGCGTGCCTGCAGCGTCCAGCCGTTCCGCGGAAAAATACAGATCGAATTGGAAATCAGGTGCATAGTCACGGTCTTTATCAATTCTCACGCCAAATCGTGCTGAATTAATATCGTCATTCCCGCTCAGTATGGCGTATGGGCTAGTGCCAAGACCCTGACGGATACTCGTACCGTAAGCAACCTCAGTGCGCCATTCGGGCTCAGCTGAGTTGGCGATATGAGTACCCCCATTATTACCATTGCCGGACAGCACAGAACTTCCGGTGTTCAATCCAATACCGACACCAAGTGAACCGAAAAATCCACGAACTGTTGTCGGTTCCGGATCATACTGCAGCGACACTGCATAGCCTTGATCGCGAGTCCGAGAATCGCTATGTACCAATAGTGCTCGTCCCTCGGCCTTTATTTTGAGACCTGTCGTACCGGTAAACCCGATTTCACCACCAATCTCAACACCATTACCAGTCTCAGCATCACCACTGTCGTGTCGCAGCGCGGCGCTACTGGAAAAATGCAAAACCGAATTCTTTGACAGTGTTCGCTCACCGGTCAGTTTCAGTCCCAAGCGCAATTTCGAGGTTTGACTATCCGAAGCGTTAAGCGTTTCAGTTTGTTCGGACCGAGTCCAGGTACGACTGAGATCGCCATATAGGGATAAACCGAATTTGTCCATGGGCCGTAAATCGTGGTCAAACCCGCCCGCAAGCATTTGCCAGTCAACATCTGTTTCTGTCTCAAGGCCCTGCTCCGGATTCACTGTCAGACGACCAAAACCTGCTCCTGCTGCACCCCAAAGATTGAGTTCCTCGTTCACTTGCATTGAACCATAAGGAACGAAAACCTGCAACGTGCTTTCGATTTCACCACTAGATTCGGTGTCATTGAATTGACCAGACCCCGCTGCATAAGAGAGCAGAATGCCAACCAAGTATTCCCGTCCGGAATGTACTCCTGCAACATCATGACCCAGCGTTATGCCTTTGACATCACCTTGTATCGACACAGTATCAGTCTGACCGTCAATATCGAGAAAATATCCGCGACCCCAAGAGCCAGTGGAATTACCACGGCGGGTTTCACCGGTCAAACTGAACTCGCTGCCGGTCAAGAACCCTCGTTCAGTCAATTTCTGCAGATTTGATGCCTGAACTTTTGTCGGATCCCTTAATTCTGCAAGTGCCTGATAGAACTTTGAATTTGCACGACCATACTCACCTAAATCGTCGGTCGGGTCAGGCCTACCAGCGCTTGAGTGCCCCCTCGATGAGTCAATCGGCGTTCCTGCCAGTTTGGCTGTGATTCCTTCAGACCGATGAGTGCCTTGCAACCGATCTTCAATTGATTCAACAATCTCTCCAGTCACGACCCGACCGAAGCGAGTCAGCCATAACTGCGCCAAATCCGGCGACAACAAAGGGTCATTGTCTTGCACCGCAACTGCAGCGACGCGGTCTGCTCCAACTACGTACCCCTTTCCAGCATTGATCGATACGGTGACAGCGCCCGGTGTCTCATGAACTACATCATCAACTGTAGCCACCTTAAAGTTCGCCAAGCGCTGGCCAGCCAGGATGGTAGCGGTAGTGAGGCCAAGGTCGCTGGCCTGTATAAATGCGCCGGTTTGTGTAACAGTCAGATCAATATCAAGATCATTGGATAACGTTGTATCAGCACGCAACACGAAACTCGCCAATTGACCTTCCTCAATATCACCCTGCGCTGAAATACTGATGATCGGCTTCGGCAGTGGGTCATTATCCTCAATCGTTAACGTGTATACGTCCTTAGCTCCAATCGCATAACCTGAACCTGGATTCAAAGTCAATACCAACTTCTTATCCTTTTCATACAAATCGTCATCAATGATCCTAACCGGAATCAACGCATAGTCGGCATCTTTTTTGATCGTAATTGAACCAATATCTGCGTTTATCTGGCTGATCGAGTAATCTTCGCCAATCGACGCAGATCCCGATACACTAAAAGTCAATTCAATATCTCTCGAGGCGGCAGCATCAAGTTCAACTCGAATTTTGGGTTGACCTATCGACTCATTGACTTCACCTGCGGCAACAGCAAAGTTTACCACCGGCAGGACCGGTAGACCCATATCCGTGATGGTGATGTCCCCTCCTTTCACATATTCAACAGGTTGTGTATCGGAACCCAAGCGCTGAAATTCCAATCCCTGATACAGTGAATTAGTTTTTGGAATCGACACACTGACTTTATCGTCGGTGGTATTTTTATCCGGCAAAGCGGTCATTACAATCGTCGCTGAGACTGCACTGATGCTATCTTCAGCAGCGAAAGTTATTACACCTTGCATATCCAGACTGACCCCTTGTGGCTTTCCTTGCAGCTGCAGTTTGAATAAGCGATCAAGTGTATTTTCCGGAAAAATCAGCGGCACAGTCAGCTGCTCATCGCCTGTCAGAGCGCGGCTTAACGTTAATTTAATCAAAGCCGTATTCGAAGCACTGCCCTCTGTGGCAGTTGCGTCCGGAATTGTCAACTCAACCGTCGTTGGATCATCATCCTGGATCACAACCTCAGTCGTGCAGACTGTTGGTGAAGTGCAGTTCGGTGCACTGGCATCAAATACCGGAAATTGCGCTTTCCAATTCAATGTGTAGGACTCGTTGGGTTCATCCTTAATATCAGCACAGGTGCTAAGCACTTTCACACGCCTAACTGATTTACCAGTACGCAAACCAAATGCCACACTGTCGGAAACAAAGTCGACTCCAGCACCGCAACGGATACCACCTGTCGCAGTTCCATCGCTATACCTGAGCGTGACCCCTGTATCAATCGAAGGCTCGCCGCGCAACTCAATTTCCCCAGAATTCGGTCGATCTTCTACAACGGACGCCGTTGCAGGAACGTGGACAAAGGATTGAACTTCAGATGCAATCACAATCTGAAACCGGTGGTGCTCGGTGTGTGATATCGTACCGCCATCGGCAAGACTCGCTCGCAGCGCGCTTGCATTGATTGCTGGTTTCGCATCATCGAATCCCAGCGAAATATCCAGCAATTCTGCTGATTCTTCGATTTCATCTACTGTTGCAGTCAATACCAATTTAGCTTCCTGAACTGTAACTGCATCCTGTCCGACGAAAGTAACAATTGGCATGAGCGTTGACGCATTTGAAAGAACAACGCCTTGGTTGAGATCAAAGTCTGATGACTTGGATAACTCAAAATCGCTCTCGGTAATGGACTCACCTGAAATGATGAGCGGCACTTCAAGCGATTCACCTGTAACCAGCCTACGCTTTAACGAAACAGTAAATTCAGCGCGACTCGCTTGACCCGTACCGCCTTCCGAAATTTCGCCAGAATCCGTGCGTACCAGTGACACAAGGGTTGGGTCATTGTCCCGAATCGTGACAGTCACCGTTTTATCGGAGCCGGGTACAATTTCTTGTGGCAACTCATCTGTGAGTTCAATGAAGACCTGTTCATTGGGCTCATCGCGACTGTCGTCTATCACCGTGAAACTCGCGGTACCAGTGCGACTGCCAGGTGTAATGCTGATCGAACTTTTGATCGAATAGTCATCGTTGTCAGCAGTCGATTGCGCGGCATTCACCACAATCGGAATGTTAAGCGCACTCCCCGTTTCGTTGACAGCAGTCAATGTAGCAGTAATGTCAAATGCGGCGGCCCCTTCGCTTACGGTATGAGTTGTACCTCCATTGACAGACAGGTCAACGGGATTGACTCCCGTATCGTAAATCTTAAACTGAGGGACGGATTGCACAACTTTTGCGCCACCGCCCAAACCATCCCAAGACGGCCGCTGTCCAGATTCACCATATTGAAAAACAACAGCGATGGCTACCGATTCGGAGTGCTCGCTTAAATCATCATCCTTTGCGCTGAGAACCAAATCAGCAAACGCGGCTGATTCGCCAGCTACGGGGCCGGTAAAAATGACCTTGGCAATCGAATCCTGATCATTGCCAGAATACTCAAGATTGGCATAACTAACCCCTGTTCCCGCGGGGAGTTGACCGGTTAGGGTATAGTCGGCATTTCTGATCGCGGTACCCAGAAACTGCAAAGGCACTTCCAGCCGTTCGCCATTGACGAGCCCCCGGTTCAACCTGACAGTCAGTCTCTTCGAACCGCCTTCAACCAGGTTGCCAGTCCCAACGTCAAGTGCTACTACCGTTTCGTCATCATCGATAACAGTTACTGCAGCAAAGCCCACACTGACATTGTAAACACCCAAATTCTCGCGCACGTTGAGATGAATTTCGCCATTCGGTTCATCAACTCCGACCCCACTATCGTTCCGAACCGGCACGTTGAAAAGAACCTCCTTTTGACCTGCCTTGATGATAACCCGGTGGTTACCTTCAAATGCGGGTAGTAAATAATCAGTGTTCACATCATCGCTGACAGTCACCAGCACACTCAAATCATCGACAGGCGCTGGGTCAACGGAAATGACAAACTGCGCACTTGCTCCTTCGTTGACATAATCGGATGAAGGGGAAATGAGTACGACTGGTAAAAATTCCGATAAATTGCCGACCAGTGATATTTCACCTTCACCCTTACGCGACCCGGTGGCACCATCTGGTAAATTACTTGTAACCAATACTGGAGCGGTCCCGAATGATTCAGCTGGTATGAACACAGTGACTATCCTGTCATTGAGATTATCACCACTATGGGCATCAAGCAAAATGCTTGCTTCACTGGCAGCGGTTCCCTCTGTCGACCCGCTAAAGGTAACGGTTCGCGTCCCCGCATCGAAACTCACCCCATTTGGAGCACCTGCAAGTGCCAAGGTAAAATCTCGATCCGGTTCAGCACCCTCAAACAGAAGTGGTACAGCCAACGACTCATTGTCGACCAGTGGTCGATTCAACGTCAATCGAAGTTCGGCTGTGTCAGTTGAGTCGTCCATCGTAGCAGTGTTATCGGGCACCGAGAGCAACACGGCAATTGGTGTGCTTTCAGCCACTGTCGAATCTTCGATCTTCAACGATACCTGAGATTTGTGGCTCACAAATACACGATTTGGTTGGATATCATTCAAACCGCCTGCAGTTGGCGTCCCCAAATCAACAAGAATCGTATCAACAGATGAGTCTTGGTCGAATTGAGTGGTTGGTGTGATCGTCATAATTCCTGTCTGCACTCGCCTTGATGCATGTCCAGTAAATTGGATTGTTGGCGTCGAGGAATCGATGCCACTCGCAGATATCCCGGTGCCAGCAAAACCCAACTTGATTTCAGGATTAGCCGAACCTGGCAGCACCACACCGGTCTTTGATGACAGCTGCAATGGCACAGAAACTGTTTCTCCAGCCTCAAGGCTACGTGTAAGTGAGATGTAAACTTCTACAGGACTTTCGGGGTCTCCTTCCGTCAGCATTAGATCTGCGGCACTCGTCAATACCACTGCGGTTGGATCGTCGTCCAATACCATTACTGTTGTTGAATTATTTGGTGAGCGGGCGATCCGATAAGCAGCATTGGCCCTAATGGCGACAGAAACAGAACCCTGATTCTCATCGATACTGTCATCATCGAGTCGGACATAATGGCTCACCGAGGGCGTGTTTGCGGGGATCACCACTGAACGGCGACCGAGCGAACCCGGATAAATGACTGAACCGGTTGCAGTGATTTTCAAATTCACAGTCACCGGTGAATCCATTACTGGATGAATATTTATCCGAAAATTAATCGCATCTTCCCAATATTCGCTTCCTCCCTCGGACACATACAGGTTGCCATCTGCATCAGTAAACACATCATTGTTCGGATCGATTTGCATTGACACCGTTGGCAAGCCATCGTCGTCATACACTGTCACACTGGCACTCGCCTGGGATTCTGACACGCGGTAACCGACACCTGATTGTACGGTTGCAGTGATCTCGCCTTCGCCTTCGTCTTGGCTGTCATCGTCCAGCGCCACAACAAATTCAACCGACGTCTCACCCGAAGGGATGGAAACAGTGTGAATGCCTTGCTCACCGGACTGCAAAAAATCGCCTTTTTGGGAGACATCCACGCTAATCGTTGTTGCCGAAACTGCGATCTCACTCAGTGTGAGCGTAAAGGTCACGTTGGAGGACTCGTAGACGTTGTTCTTACTGTTGCGGGCAATCGATACCGTGGGAGGTTCTCCATCTACATCAATAATCTTCACGCGTTGTGGGGATCCAGCCAACTTAATTCCACCGTCTAAGTTGGTCCAAGATGGTGCTCGCTTACCGGTACCAAATGCCAGTTCTACTGTTCGTGCAACTGAATCAGGTAAATATATTGCTTCTAATTCCAGCGTTGCTGTATCAACCACTTGAGTTGCCTGACCGGTAAACTCTACAGCGGGGTTTTGCGCACTGTGCAATCCACTCTTGCTGATTGATACACCCGTATTGGGCGTCGCAGGGCCGGATTTCAGGTCAAGTCGATAGTGGGTATCCACCATCGCCCCAGAGACCTTAATTGGCACTGTCATCCGCTCGCCATTTTTCAATCCGCGACCCAGTTTGATGGTTATGTCAGTTCTGTCAATCGCACCCCTCTCAGCAATACTTGTCGCAGCCGATGCAAAAGTGACCGGCGTTGCATCATCGTCTGTAATGGTGATAGCGACATGATCAGACCCTTCAGAACTCAAAGGAAATGGTAGCTTCGTAAATTCCACAACGACTCGTTTATTCGGTTCATCATCTGCATTGTCAGTCGCCTTAAATACAGCTGATCCACTTGTTTGACCATCAGCGATGGTAATAGCAGAAGGCAGTTCATAGTCATCACTGGCAGCGGTCGTAGCGGATTTTCGTACCCGTATTGGAATCGAAAGGACAGTGCCTGATTGATTGGCTGTACCTAGGGATGCATTAATGTTCAAAGTACCGTCTGCCTCACTGACAATTCCCGAACGATCAACCGAAATCTTCACCGGCACTGTATTCGGATCGTCCTTAATGGGTACTGTAATTTTGTCGGTGGTTGACGCCCGGGCCCCACCGCCAATCTCGGTGGTAATGTCCGGGTGGTTAAACCCTGTTGAACTTGTATCGTTAGGTCCAAGTTGCACCGAAACTGAATCGTTTTCTTCGACTTTCCTGTCTTCGTTAGCAAATAGCAACAGATTGGCTGTTTGGACGATTTTTGATTTGTGCCCGTAAAAGATGATTCTCAGTGTCGTGGTATGGCCGTCAAGTAATACGACTCCATTGTTGATTTCTGAACCTCTCTTAAGTTCCGCCCCCACTTCGTTAGCACTGGAGATGTCACCCAAAAGTACTGGTACCTCAATAGTTTCACCTGGCAGCAAACTACGACTGAGTTTAATCGTGAATTCAGTCGGCTCGGAACCTCCTTCGTAAATGAACCCGCTATCGACTCGTGCTAACGTCACCATGGTTGGATCGTCGTCCAAAATATTTACCGCATCGATTGCTACTATTGGTGCAACAGTTGTCGGTAAATTACGATCAGGGTCTTCCCTCAATTGAAGGATGACCAGTTCATCTGGTTCATCAATGTCATCGTCGGTTCCATAGATGTAAAAGATCTCAGAAAGAGTGGAATTTGCTTGAATTTCATCATCGTAGCAAACATTCGAATCCAGTTCCAGAGCCGCAGTAGAAGTACCGCGCTGGACTTCGAAATTCCTGGTTGGCACCGCCTTGATAAAACAGATTCGAAAGGGAACGGCAACAGACTGAGCGGTCGAAATCTCTATCTGTCGCTGGGCAATCTCACTTCGCGGTGAGCCACCGTTTTCTGCAGAATTTATTGGTGAATCTGCAACCCTGGTGAACGAAACCTTGGCACGACTACTATGAAACGTGATCTCTTCCTTTGGGGCAGAGAAGCTTCCCAAGTAAGAAGGCGAGCTTTCGAAGCTTTGCGCGTTAGCGAGGCAAGCGTACCCAGCGAAAGTGCCAACTATAAAGACCAGTGAAAGATAAATGAAGATCAGCCTTAGGGGAAAAGGCTGGCGGGGGGAAATTTTTTGTAGCTGATTATTTGGTTGTAATAATTTTGAGAGGCGCAGTCCCCAGCGATACGGAATATTCATTACACTAAATTCCCTTCAAGTGTTGAATGATTTATTTTTTTGAGCCTATCCCTTAGGCTCAGTACTTTGTTGCATCAATCCCCTAATAAGGACTGATTTATGCTACGCAACGTTATATACGATTATGACAATATCATGATTATTCTTTAGACTTTTTATTTCATAAATAACAACATCTGGTAATTAATTCTATTAAGTTATTGTATTAATTTATTTAATATTTCACATTATGACTGTTTTACAGCTACTCCCATTAACTACAGATAGAACATGTGTGTGCTGCTGATAATCAATAGCTAAGTTATTTCAATGCCTTAAATGACTAAAGTACCCAGCAACAGCGATACTTTGTAATACGAAACAGTTAAAAAAATTCTTGAAAGGTGAACAGAGTCGTGATGCCTGAAGCGAAGGTATGACGATTATTGAGCGATACGGCAAATGGCAAAATCTGTTCAACAAGCCAGCATTCTCTGTGATACTCGTGGTTGGAATTGCGCCGCTCGCAGCAACTGTAACCACACCGGTCCAATGACTCAACCGCGGCGTAGCACGGTTGCTCTGAAATATAGGTGCTTTGTATTTGCAGGCGGTTTCGCCTGGAGTTAGGCTGTTGTCTTGATCACCTGACCTGGTCTACTACCAGTCCATTCGTTGTCATAGTAAATCAAGCTGCCATTCACATAAACCGACTCAATTCCATCGGCTGCTTGGACGGGTGCTTCAAAACTGGCCTTGTCAATGATGGTTTTGGGATCAAAGATGACAATGTCGGCACACATCCCTTCACGAATAAAACCGCGATCGACGAGACCGAAAGTAGTCGCAGTATTACCGGTCATTTTGGCGACTGCTTCTTCAATCGAAAACAGTCCGAGATTCCGGGCGTAATGACCGATTACACGAGGAAATGTCCCCCACAGTCGGGGATGTGGAAACCGGTCACTCGGCAATCCATCCGACCCAATCATGGCACTGGGATGCGTCAGCACCCGTTGTAAATCTGCTTCATTCATCTGAAAATAAATGGCTCCTGCGGGTGCCAACATGTCGATTGCCTGTTCTGCACTGACACCCCAATCATCGCAGATCTCACTAAGGTCGACCCCGGTTAGTTCCGGGTAAGCATCTGACCACGTAACAAGGATACGGTCGGCATGCGGTAAATACTGCGGCAACAGCGAGGTGGAACTCGCGATATAGGGATAAACATCAAAGTTCAGTTGTACTGACTGCTGTGCCAATTCGATTTGTGCCAAAGTCTCGCGTGTTCGTCCCCAGTTTTTCTTACCACAGGTCTTGTGATGCGATATGACCGTTCTGACGCCAGCATCGCGAGCAACGCGCACTGTTTCATCAATGGAATGATCAATATGATCACTCTCATTGCGCATATGTGTGGTGTAGATTCCATCATATTTGGCCACACATTGCGCAAGCCGGATCACCTCTTCCTCGGAGGATGCGATGGCTGGTGGATATTCAAGTCCCGTGCTGAATCCGACACAGCCTGCATCCATAGCTGAATCGACCAAGCGTTCCATTTTTCGTACTTCCCTTGCAGTTGCAGGACGGTCCACACGATCCATCGTGCCGATTCGCAATGTCGAATGACCCACCAGTATGACGCTGTTTACGGCGGCAGGATTTTGCTCCAGTTCGCTTACATAGGCTTGTGTTGAATCGAATCGATACCAGTCACTGCCGCCCAGCAAATTAAGTGGCGCTGGCGGTTCAACATTTGTCAGAGGTGCGAGACTGATTCCACAATTACCGGTTACCACAGTGGTTACACCTTGCGTGATTTTGGGAAACATATTCGGGTCAGACAGCAATAGCCGGTCATCGTGCGTGTGGGCATCGATAAAGCCTGGCGCAACATACTTGCCCTCGACATTCACCGTTACGTTTGGTTGACAGTTTTCCAGTTCGCCAATTGCAACGATTCGACCACTGTCAACTGCGACATTGGCATCGAACGCCGCGGCGCCACTGCCGTCGATCACTTTACCACCGCTGATCAACAGTTCAACATTCATACGCGATTAAATCAATAGGTATTGCGGCGGCGGCGCCGTCGTTCTGGCATGGCACCGGTTTCGACGGTTGGTAGTGGTAAGTCTACGACCTGGCTTAAATGCGGATATTGTGCGTTTTTGTGAGGAATGGCCATGGCATCAACGAAGTGCTGTTGAAAACTTGGCTCGACTGCGGTTTCAACTTTTTCAATATTACGCACGACCTGACAGATTTCTGCTCTCGAGTGTTTGTCCAGCAAGGCAATTCTCGCCCCCGTTCCCGCTGCATTACCTGCCGACGTAACATGACTGAGGTCGCAATCTGGAATCAATCCTAGAATCATCGCATATTTAACATCGACATGACTACCAAATGCCCCAGCCAGTCGAATTGTGTCCACTGTGGTAACTTCCAGACGCTCCATCAGAAGTTTGATGCCAGCATATAAAGCCGCCTTAGCCAGTTGAATCGCTCGGACATCATTCTGTGTAATGAGAATCTTAGGGTCGGCATCATTCAAAACATATGAATAAGTTCTGCCATCGGCAATCACACGGTTACTAAGCGTGGCATTCTTACCTTGAATTACACCATTTGAATCGATTACACCGGACAGGTACATTTCAGCAACTACTTCAATTATTCCTGAGCCGCAAATGCCGGTAACGCCAGTGCTGGCAACCGCTTCGGAAAACCCTTCATCTGTCGACCAAAGCTCACAACCAATCACCTTGAACTTGGGTATCAGAGAATCTTTGTCAATTCGTACGCGTTCAATTGCGCCTGGCGCAGCACGCTGGCCAGCGGAAATTTGAGCACCTTCAAATGCCGGACCCGTTGGACTGGATGCGGCGACCATGCGATGACAATTGCCCAGAACGATTTCCGCGTTGGTTCCAATATCGACCAACAGCATCAGGTCTTCGCGTGAGTAAGGATGTTCGGACAATACCATACCTGCGGTATCTGCACCGACGTGTCCAGCAATACAGGGCATCACGAAAGCCCTTGCATTGGGATGCAACTCAAGGTCAAGTTCATTGGCCCAAATGCTGACTGATTCGTCCGTCGCCAATGCGAAAGGCGCCCCACCCAATTCAATCGGACTGATACCCAGCAACAGGTGCTGCATTACTGGATTGCCCACAAACACGATATCCAGTATTTCGGACACTTCAATCCCGTGAGCGTGGGTCACCTCTTCCGACAATCGCTGGATTGCTTTTCGAACCTCGTGGGTCAACGTGTCTTCCTTGCCTGGATTCATCATGAGGTAGGACACGCGGCTCATCAGGTCTTCACCAAATCGAATTTGGGGGTTCATGATCCCAGCAGACTCAACAACTTCACCACTGGAAAGGTCGCAAAGGTGTGCAGCAATGGTCGTCGAACCAACATCAACCGCCAAACCGTAAGCCTGGTCCTTGAAACCCGGCCACACAGCGACGATTTGCGTCCCACCATGAACTGCAACGGTGACGTTCCAATCGCCATCACGCAAAGCTTTTTGCAGTTGTTGAATCTGGCGAAGATCACAAGACAACTCTTCCAGACGCCATTCAAATTCCAACGCATCTTTCAATCGCTGCAGATCTCCCGAAGGATCATGCATATTCGGCTCCTGAACTTCGACGTAGTACATTCGAATCACCGGATTAAGATTGATCGCATGAACTTCGGCACGTTTTCTCACGACTTGCCGGTGCACCTGGCTTTCAGGTGGCACATCAATAATCACGTCACCTAGAATTTTTACCGAACAGCCCAGTCGACGTCCTTCAATCAAATCGTGGGCTTTTGCATAATTGATTTCAAGCGAGCTAAACTCAGACAGATGCTCGGCACGGGATTCAACCCGGTGCTTGGCAAATGATCCGGTACTGAGTTCGATCTGACAGCGACCGCACATTGCTCGACCTCCGCAAACCGAATCAAGATCGACACCAAGTGCTCGTGCTGCCTGCAGAACTGGAGTGCCCTTGGCAAATCGTCCCCGTCGACCGGAGGGCGTAAATACAACCATGGCGTCCGTAGTGTCAATCATCGTTCACTTAGATGCAGTTGAAGAAAACCTGAAATTGCTGCACATAAGCGCTCAGGTTGAATTAGCGGTTACCACCGGGTGAGGTAAATTAAGCACCAACAGCGCGGCGACGGCGCGATCGATTGGTACGTCCGGCACGCGCGCCTTCGGAAATATCGCTGGTTGGTTCACGAAACTTTGCTATCCATCGTCGGCATTCGCGGTCATTGCCCATCATCACGTCTGCCGCTTGAACTGCGTTCATGATCTCTGAATGAAGCGGGCTGGTGATGGCCGATGTCATCCCTGCACCGATAGCCATGGATAAAAATGCAGAATTCAATCCGTTGCGATTCGGCAATCCAAAACTGATATTGGATGCGCCACATGTCGTGTTGACTTTGAGTTCTTCACGCAATCGCTGTACGATTCGAAACACCTGGCGACCGGCCAAACCTATTGCGCCAATCGGCATGACCAGTGGATCAACCACAATATCGTTGCTCGAAATTCCGTAGTCTTGCGCGCGCTCAACAATCTTCTTCGCCACCTCAAATCGAACATCAGGATCTTCTGAGATTCCCGTCTCGTCATTCGAGATGGCGACAACTGCGGCATCGTATTTCTTTACCAGTGGCAAAACACTTTCGAGACGTTCCTCTTCGCCGGTGACTGAATTTACCAAGGGGCGTCCCTTGTAGACTTCCAGTCCAGCTTTAAGTGCATCAACGATTGAAGAATCAATCGCCAGTGGCACATCGGTTAAAGTTTGGACCAATTGAATACACTCTGCCAAGATTCTCGGTTCATCGGCCAGGGGAATACCCGCGTTGACATCGAGCATGTGCGCACCGGCTTCGACTTGGGCCAAAGCATCAGATTCAACGCGACTGTAGTTACCGATCGCCATTTCTGCAGCGAGCAGCTTTCTACCGGTTGGATTGATCCGCTCACCGATCACACAAAACGGTCTATCGTATCCGATTACCACTGTTTTGGTTTGTGAAGCAAGTACTGTTTCAGTCATCAAACCAAACCCATTGAATCAGGAGTAAATAAATGTCGACCTGCAAACAACATTAGGCTGATGCGCGCATCTCGGCGATCAGAGTTTTACAGGTTTCCACAGCGACGGCCGCATCACGACAATAGGCATTGGCACCAATTGCGGTGCCAAACTCTTCGTTCAAAGGCGCACCACCTACAACCACAATATAGTCTTCTCGCACACCCTGCTCTATCAATGTGTCGATCACAACCTTCATATAGGGCATCGTTGTGGTGAGCAATGCGGACATTCCAAGCAACTCCGGCTTGTGCTCTTCCATTGCTTCCAGATAGTTTTCAACGGGATTGTTGATGCCAATATTGATGACTTCAAATCCAGCCCCTTCAAGCATCATCGCAACCAGATTCTTACCAATGTCGTGAATATCACCTTTGACCGTTCCGATGACCATCTTGCCAATCGTCGGTGCACCCGTTTCCGCCAACAGCGGGCGAAGTATCGCCATACCACCTTTCATGGCGTTGGCCGACATCAGCACTTCGGGTACGAACAGAATTCCATCGCGAAAGTCAATGCCGACAATACGCATACCTTCGACTAAAGCATCTTGCAAGACATCATAGGGCGCCCAACCCCGTTCCAGCAAAATATTTGTGCCTTCTTCGATTTCCTCCTTGAGGCCATCATAGAGGTCATCATGCATCTGTTCAACTAATTCTTCATCCGGTAAGGCTGAAAGATCAATATCTACTACTTCATTATCCATAGGGATTCTTCCATGGTTTTAGGGTCGAAAACGGGGATGAGATCGTGAAAAATTTTCCGTATTTTACTTTTGTTTTATTACACGGAAAATGAAATCCTTGATACTCGCTGGAAAAATTTTCAGACTGGGAAATTATATAAATGACTTTCTTTGTAAAACAAAGGATTAAAACTAAGAATGCAGGCAGTTTTGAATTGTCAGATTTACGCTTGTATCGACAGTATTGGATCAGTTGATTGGTTGGTTACTAACTGATATTAGACTGTTATTTTTTTGATCCAAGTCGCGTCAAATCTTTAGGCGGTAAATTTGGCTTGAACTCAGTAAGAAAATATTGATAATTTTAGACAGAATCGAATTCTCAAGCCCGCTGGTTTCAATGGTATGCAACCAGAGCTCCTACGTGACAATCTCACACGCAAACCGAAATACGTCTGAATTCGTAGGACATTAAATACCGGTTAAATGATCCAATTCAAGAATATTACACTGCAAGAACTTTGTAGGACTTGCAGCTAGAACGTAAGCTTGTCTGACACATTTGTTGCGAGCAACATCTTAGCTTTGCGCTCATCCCGGCACGCGGGTTCGACGAAGCGCCTGGCTCAAACAGTGGATTCCGCCACCGCCCAGCGTGTACATCGACAAATCCAATTCGTCAACGTGAAATCCATGAGCACGCATTTTTTTACAGGCTTGCGGTGAGCCTGTCATTGCCAGAATGCGGTCATCTCCCAGTGTCATTAAATTAACACCCAGATTTCTTGCTTCTGCAAAACTGACATCAATCATCTCAAAGCCTTGATCCTTGAGCCATTTCAACAGCCAGGGCTCCAAAGCATCACAGCAGCTGATTAAAAGATTCTCTGCCAGCGGCACAATCAACCCGTCCATGTGTACGAAGTCTCTGGAAATTGGTACGGTCATTGCTTCCCATCCTTCCGCTCTCACAAAATCGGCAACCTGTTCGGACCCTTCTTTTTCCGACCGTTCGCCACAATAACCGATCAATACCAGACCGGGCCGGAGAATCACAAAGTCGCCACCCTCAAAGTGGCCAGCGGACGCAAATTTCCAAATTGGAATATTGTTTTCCTGATAGAACTTAATCGCGGTTACATAATCAGCCCGGCGGCATTTGATTTGCATGTGACAAATCAGCGCACCCCAAGGAGTCATACATGAATTGTCTCTAGCAAAAAAGTTCCTGTGCAAAGCCTCGTCAGCATCAAGAAAATGACACTTCACACCATTTTCTTCATACTTCCTAACCATTTCCTGATGCTGACGTTGAGCCAGATCGAAATCAAATTTGATGCCCGTGCGCTCGGCGTTGTCCATCGTTCGCCGAATGAGTGGGCCGGCATCGACCCAGCGATAGAACTTGGGTTGCCCGAGCAGTACATCAGTGAGTGTCATGTACTCGTTATCGATTCCCCAATAATCATGTACGAATTCCGTTTTCGGCTGTAAAGCCCCCAGATTTTCTCTTAACACTTAATCGTCTCCTGCATCGTATGCCTGCCAAAACGCTACGGTAAATATGGCAAACCCGTAATGAAAGATTCGCCTGCTACAAAAGCGAATTATAAACATGGTTATTTGGTAAATTCGTTTGGCCTATCCGACAAAATTCACCGTATATTATGATGATCGATTGTAGCCCTCATGATCGACCTGTGAAATTTATGACAAAGGGTATTCAAACCAGGCGTTGTCTGCTATATCAACCGCAATACTTCACTAGACATCTGACTGTATTGCTCGTGAATATTTTGCAAAATCACCAATCAGTCACTACGAGTCCATGAAACCGCCATTAGTGATTTAAGTTGTTGCGCGCACCGCTGAACATTTCAATCCAGGCAATTTCATTTCAAACTTGAAGAACGTTGGGCGGATGCGCAGATTTTTAACCGAGGCTAGGTTGCCATGACCGTAGTACAGGAAAATTATTCGCAATTGAGTGGGTGTGTTCAGTCAACTGTCTTTGAAACTACGCAGCAATGGTTTGAATTGCATGACGAACCACGCCAAAATCGACCGAGGGAGGTATCGGGCATGATGCCGCAAACGGGAACTCACTCAACCTCTGCGTGAGATGCGATACCAAGTCGAACCGACACCGTGTCAGGTGTTACGTCGCAACTTCTGAATCTGCTCACGAGTCAGTCCGGTAAAGTCCCGAATCTCACGTGCCGATAAGCCTTTTGCAATCATCTGCAAGGCTACAGATTCAATCCCTTGCTCAAAACCTCTCGCCATAGACCTGCGGTCCATCTCTGCCAGTCTTGCTTTCATTTCATCCATGGTTGTCACCTCCGTGCTAAACACTCTTTTGCTAAACTCCTGCGCCAGTTCAGCATATAAACTCTGATTCGATTGATAAATCCTGGAGTTGATGATTCGCTCGTAAACTTCCAACATCATACCATAGTCGCGCGCATGTCGAATTAACATCAAATCGCCTGCCGGTCCTTCCAGCAGCGCCGCTTTGGCTTCTACTAATCGCGTTTCATCGAGTAGCAGATACTGAAACGATGGCCGCAATTCTGTTAAATCCTCCCCCATCAGTTCATCAACCCTTTGGGGTACAGTCCAAGGGGCTTCACCGGTATAAATGACCAGCGGTACAACTGCTGGCAACTGATACGATGGTTGACGCGGTTTCGCCTCACGGTACAACGAGGCATAAATGAGTGCCGCGTACGTCAGCATCCTAAGTGGCATGGCCGGGTCCGGTGTGGATTGATATTCAATCTCAACGATCACATACAACTGACCTTCACGGTGATGGTAGTCAATCTCCCATAATTGGTCGGCATGCCGTTTGGCTAAATTGTCGCTGATCAATTCAGTTGGCAGCTTGCGCAGCGTAGAAAAGTCCAGTGCACCTCTTAGATTTTCCGGCAGCGGTGCATGGTCAAGATAAGATCGCACCATCTCCGGCAGTGCGACGAGCCGCTTCATGGCGGCGTCTTCCTGTCGTTGGTCGGGCATTCCCTTGCTCCTTTCGATTGTGATGAATGATTGCTTCCCGTATCCGCATCAGAACGCAAAATGAATACAGCCCCAATTAAGACTGGGCTTTTGATCCGCGCGGTGGTGGGTTCAAATCAATAACGTTATTATCTCTCCTGTGAGCAAACAATACCTCAATTAATGACAACTTTTTACAGATTTACTTGAACTGCTGGTATTGGGATGAGCCAAAATAATAATTTATTTGCCAATGTTCGCCAGTGTATAGTGATTGATGTTCGATAACAGATCCAATTCACTTTGTTGAAGGTTGTGCATGACATTGTCAAAATTGAATTTCCTTAATCAAAAACGGATCCCATCCGCGGGATATCTTGGCGCGATTGTGTGTTTATTACTATTTATGAACCCAGTTGACGCAGATCAGAATGATCCCGAACTTGATATGCTATTTGCACAACTGAAAAATACCCAGGAACAACTCATCGGTGATGAAATTACCGATCGTATCTGGATGATTTGGCGCGACTCAGGCGATCCACAAATTAATGCGTTGATGCGCGAAGGTGTCGCACAAATGCAAACGGGTCAGCTGCGGCGAGCTGTACAAATATTTGACCAGATTATTGCAATGGCACCGGATTTTGCTGAAGGCTGGAACAAGCGGGCAACCATTTATTTCTTTCTCCGGGAATTTGAAAAATCAGCACAGGATGTAAGAAAAACGCTGATCCTGGAGCCACGGCATTTTGGTGCAACCGCAGGCTTGGGACTGATTTTTTTAGAGCTTCAATATTACGAAAGCGCACTTGAAGCATTTGAAAAGGCGCTCAAGCTCAATCCACATTTACCAGGACCCAAACTCCAGATCGAACGCATCAAACGAATGTTGCTTAACGATCCAGCTTAAATTCAATAACTTGAGCATACCAACAGGCAACAGGCACTTTTTCGAATAATGCGATGTGTTTGCCCATTCATAATCCTGCTTCAGACTGCTGATTCGCTGCTTCGTATCGAGCAGTCAGCCAGACACCAATATCAAGAATTTCTTCTGGAGACACCGCATGGGGTATGGGATAGTCTTTCGATTCCACCCGACATCCAAAAGCCTGTAACCTGTCACGAGAACTTTCGGCTGTGGTGATTGGAACCACAGGGTCTGCCGACCCATGTAGATAAAGTATTGGTATTTTTCGGTTGGATTCTGATATCTCTTCTGCCAGCGTATCTGCAAGCGGCAAGTACGTTGAAAGTGCCAGAATGCCAGCGATACGTTCGGGATAGCGGAGTCCGAGATGCAATGCGATCGCGCCACCCTGGGAAAATCCTGCCAAGACAATTCTTTCAGCCTCGATGCCACGAACATTTTCCGCTTCGATGAGTTCGGTTATCTGAGCACCGGATTGTTCAATTCCGACTCTGTCTTCACCCGGAAGACCCAAAACCGGGTTGACGATATCGTACCAGGCCCGCATTCGCATACCCAGATTAATGGTAACTGAACGATGCGGTGCATGGGGGAATATAAAGCGAATTGGGCAATGTGAAGGGAGATTCAAATGTGGAACCACACCTTCGAAATCGTGACCATCAGCACCAAGCCCATGCAACCAAATCACTGACAGGCCGGGAGGCTGTCGCGGATTAACTTCTATCGTCTCAAGCACTGCTAACACACAAACAATATTGAATCAATAAACAGCGTCAGCGCGTCGAATTCGAGATCATGTATCAGCCAGATTTATGACATGTGACATTGTTATGATTAGTATGCCTCGATTGAGTAGCAGTTCATGTATCACCGCTGGAAACTGATAATTCGATAAGATTTCGTTAACAGTGCGCTACTCATGGAGGGTTTCGGGACCGAATTATAGAGTCATACCTATAGCATTGCAGACATGAATTGTACCTGTGTTTGAGCATGGCAAAAAGCTCGCCAACAGCCCGTCATCTGCAATCTGGTAACACCCACAAATTTCCAATTCTACCAACGTCGGCAGAACCAAGCCCCCCAGAAACTGTTTAACATACCAAAATGTTGAGATACTAAAACCATTCCCGTTGTTTCAGATTCGAGACGTACAAGTATCCGACTCAACTTGACATCTGTCAGGCAACGACTTTGTATCACCTACTGTAGTCGCTATTTCGTAAAATACCGCGGATAGAATCGTAATAACACGGTCAGTGCAGGAGGCGCTCGACAGAATCTGTTGACCTCTTATCGCAAAATACTCAATCTCAATAAAAGGAGCCAAATATGGCAGGATACGTCGTAGTACAAGTCATTGTTCATGATCCAGATGGCTTTGCCAAGTACCGAGCTATGGTGCCCCCAACACTTGCAGCCTACGGAGGAAGATACCTGGTGCGCGCAGGAGAGTACGAATGTCTTGAAGGGCAGTGGGACCCCAAGCGATTGGTAATCATTCGTTTCGATGACGTCGACAAAGCCAAAGCCTGGTGGAATTCCGAGGAGTACGCACCAGCCAAACAGCTAAGAGAGCAAACCACTGAATCGAAGTTGATCATCGTTGAAGGAGTTGAAGCGTAGAATCATTCATTTTGTCTTTTTCTGAGTTGCCAGAAACCTCGCCACCGGCAACTAAAGCAGAGTATCATTTTTGAGCATCGGCAAATTTACACATGGCACCTATCGAGGCGCTATCGATTGCAAACTCAATATTGAACCAGGGTATTTGTGTCTATGTCCTTTAAAGGTCTACGTTATTCCATATTTCGCGCAGCAGTGATTGCTGCAGCCACCCTTGCATTAGCGACATTTAATACTTTGCATGCGCAACAGGCGACCCCGGTGGTCACTGATACGGTGCATACAGTCACAGTGAGCGAAACCGTTGCGGTGTTTGGAGAAATCGTCTCCCGTCAATCAGGTCCCGTCCAGGTGGCAATCAGTGCTCCGGTTAGTGCAGTTCATGTTCGCGTTGGCGACCGAGTCCAGCAAGGAGACTTGATTGCAACACTAGACTCCTCGATGCTCGAGCTGCAAAAAAACACCGTCGACGCACGCATCACAATGGCAGAATGGGCATCCCGACGGGCTCAGTCACAACTGGAGCTATCTAAACAGCAGGAAGAAAGATTTCGCCAGCTGCGCCACTCGGCGGCGACTTCCGAAGCCCAACTTGAAGATGCAGAATTAGCGCTGAAAATTTCCCAGCAGGCACTTGGAGAATCCAGAGCGGCAATCGATCAGATTCGACGTGAACTCGCTATTTCGGAACACAATATTTCATTGACAAAGATTACTGCACCCTACAGTGGCGTCATTGTAGAGCGTACGATTGAAATCGGTCAATACATGCGAACCGGCGAGCGAGTGGTTCGGATCATCAGTGATCACGACCTCGAAATCGAAGCCTATATCCCCTACCGTTATGTTGACCAGTTAAAAGTTGGCGATACAGTGGATGCAGAGTTTGATAATGGCACCACCTTTACAACCCAGCTACGCGCATTCATTCCAGAAGAGCATGTCAGCACCCGCACCCGCGCAGTTCGTTTTGAGTTTGACCAGAATACGATTGATGATTTACTTGCTATCAATCAGAATGTCATTCTGAATATTCCGGTTTCTGCTGAAAAAGAAGCGCTGACTGTACACAAAGATGCAGTGCTCACACAGCAAGGCGGCCATGTGGTTTATGTGGTCACCGACGACAGTGCATCACCCCAGACAATTGAAATTGGTGACGCAAACGGCAGTCGATTCGAAGTAATTTCGGGGTTGAGTGAAGGCGATCAAGTTGTCATACGTGGGAATGAACGCCTTAGTCCCGGTCAGCCGGTTACGGTAATCAATTAAAACGCCAGCTATTCAGCCAGACGGTCGTCGTCCTCGCATTCTGGCTTGTTTTTCAAGAACCCGTAAGCGATGTTTTTTGATATCGATCACGACACGGTCATGAAGACCCGCGCCAACCCGTTCCTCTGAGTCGTGGACTTCGCAGATAAACCGGACGCGGCGGCGATCTATTTCACCAATCTTGACATGGACTGTAACGCTTTGAGTCTGTGGTGTTGGGGCCAGGTGTTTAATGTCCACCAAGGTACCAACAGAGTCCAGTCCTGCCGGTAAATTTTCGAACAACAGGTCCCGGCAGGCATATTCCACATCAGCGATCATGGACGGTGTCTCGTAGACCTGCAAATCCTTGCCCATGAAGGTGATGACACGATCCTCACCGATTTCTATTTCTCGCTTAAGTTCCAAACCTACAGCAACTGCTCCTAAATCAAATTTCGATTTTTTCATCACACATCAGGGTGTTAACATCGTGGGCATTGAACTGCAATTTGGTGGAGCGGAGGAGGATCGAACTCCCGACCTTAGCATTGCGAACGCTACGCTCTCCCAACTGAGCTACCGCCCCACGCACAATCGCGGTAGTATACCCAAAACGATTCGTAAATTTGCCTTTCAGTTACGCATTCAGACGGGGACAAGCTGTTAATTGTGAACGGCTTGGCGAAGTTCATAAGTGCCCGTCCGATCAGCTTACTTTAACCGCCCTGTATCAAGTTTGAATACTTCCCAAATAATCCACAATATCAATACCCGGCATGTCGGCATTGCTGAGACCTGACTGCGTCAGCATTGCATGCACCTGTCCGCGGTGATGAGTTTGATGATTGAATAGTGTGAGTAGTGCTTCCGCTACCTTAGCTTCCCCTTGCTGACCCGTCATACGCGTGTACGGAAATGTTCTTTCGAGGTCGTCTTGCGACAGGCGTGCGACATAAGTGATCAGTTTTTCATCACATTCCTGGCGAGCCTCGGTCAATTCGTCCAAATCACCATAAAGCACTTGATCTAGCGATTGAATTGACTCGACTGTCTCGTTTTGCAATCGCGCCAACCACAGCTTATCAACCACTAATATATGATTGAGGGTGCGATGAATGGAACCAAAGAAAACACCTCGATCCATTCGGTAGTCAACCTCTTGTAAACCTGCGGATAACTTGAAAATATGCGTGTTTACCCAAGTGTTATAATTCGCCAGCATCAACAGGTACTTCATTCTGCACCACCCCTTATAAAGCGACTCTTCTGATTTGAGGATTCATCGCAAATTTTATGTCAATGGACCTGCAACCGTCACAACTATCCTCATGGGAAAGTATTCGGGAATTCTTTGAAGATTCCATACCGTTTCACAAGATTCTTAACCTCAAAGTCGAAGACCTCGAAATCGCACAACCAAAACTCAAGGTCAGTATGCAGGACAGTTTTGTTGGAAATTTCGTTCATGGTAATTTGCACGGTGGGGTAATTTCGTCATTGCTGGACGTCATCGGCGGCATCGTTGTGCTGGTCGAATTGGTCGGTCGTCGTGGTCTGCATACCACTGAGGAATTAATCGACCAGTTTGGCAAAATGGGCACCATTGACATTCGAGTTGATTACCTGCGACCTGGATTTGGCCAACATTTCATTGCCAGTGCCTACGTGCTGCGAACTGGAAACCGGGTTTCCGTATCCCGAATGGAACTGCACAATGACGAAAATACGCTTATTGCGGTTGGCACGGGTGCCTATGTGCATCGGTAACTACGGTAAGCCTGTCATGGATTGTGATCATTAAGGACGAACGTAACATTGGACGATCGAAACAGAACATTCCCCCTCTTTGGTGAGGCCGATGATATTCATCAGGGTCTAGAAGAATCTGAACCACGCATACCAATTCAATTGTCAACCGGTCAAAGACTCGCCCAAGCGCGTCAAGAACTTGACCTTTCGATTCATGAAGTAGCTCGATCACTATGTATGAATGAGAACATCATTGAAGCACTGGAAAGCAGCGACTATAGCGGTATGCCAGGCATCGCTTACGTGACAGGTTATGTACGGGTCTATGCTGAATTACTCAATCTGGACGCCAATCAACTCATCAATTCCGACCCCGGCCTTGGATTGCAAGCGATTGACAAGGAGTTTGAATCCAAGCACGAGCGAACAACCGCCCGCGTGATTAATCGAACCAGTTTTTCAGGTGGGATCAACTGGGTTGCAACAACCGTAAAAGGAATCCTCAGCATCATGCTCGTATCTGCCCTACTCATTAGCTGGAATTACTGGGATGAAATCACCGAGTGGTGGACAGATCGGATTAAAGCTGAAAAGATTATCGAGCTAGAAAGACAATCGGGTTCGCCACCTGGCTAAAATCAATGGATCTAAAACCGGCACCTGAGGTTGCATCACACCTGTTCGCCGGTTAATTCGTCTGCAGGCTCGTTTCTCTGTCGCATCGACTTTCGGCGGTTTTCCAGGGGCACTACCAATATTGCAGTCAATGGCGGAACAATAAACAGTGTCAGCAAGGCTGACATCGACAGTCCACCCACCACCACAGAACCCAAGCCCCGATAGAGTTCTGACCCTGCCCCAGGAAACAGAACCAGTGGCAACATACCGCAAACACTGGTTAGCGTTGACATGAAAATGGGTCTAATCCGATTCCGAGTAGCGGTCAGAATCGCACTGACATTGTCCAGGTTATCTTCCCGCAAATGATAAATGGATTGATGAACCAGTAATATCGCATTGTTGACTACAATGCCAATCAATATTACGAATCCCAGCAGTGTCAGCATGTCCAATGGCTGATACACCCACAGGTTAAGAACCGCCAACCCAGCTACACCGCCCGCTGCTGCGACCGGCACCGCCAGCATGATGATCAATGGATAAATGAAACTCTCGAACAAAATTGCCATCACCAGGTAGACGATGATGAGTGCAACGAGAAACTGAATCACCATCGCGTTCCATGTCGTTTTTAAAGCATCAGCGGTACCTGAGATGTTAAATCGTACACTCGGTGGAACTCCTTCGGCCATAATCGGTGCAATCACCTCAGCCTCAATTAATGCGATCGCTTCTTCCATCGTCAAATTCGGCGAGGGTCGTACTTCCAGAGTTATCGTGCGTAAACGTTCGCGATGGCGAATTGCTGTTGGTCCTGCTGTAATTTCAACATCAGCGAGTGAATCCACCGGTACGATACGGCCGGTGGGTGTGACAACTGGAAGATTCTGAATTTTCTGGGTTTCTTTTACGATGTCCTGCGGTCCGATCAGAGTTATATCCGTTGCCTTGCCTGCATACATGGTTTCATCAACTCGTAATCCGTCGTTAAAGACATCTATGGCCAATCCCAATTCCCTCGCAGATAGTCCATTGTCAGCAAGCCGCAAACGATCTGGAATAATTCGAACCTCAGGTACGCCAAGTTCCAAGCCTGGATTGGGTCTGAACTGGTGCCCTTCAGAGCGCGGTAACAACGACAGCACTCTTTGTGCAGAACGGCCCGCAACCTGTAGAATTTCTTCCAGTGTTGCGCCAGATATATCAATGTCAATTTTTCGACCAGCGCCAATACCGCGGCCGAAAATAGATGGCTGATTGATAAATCCGTAAGTTCCCGGTTCACTGAAAACCGGTTGTTGCAGCACCGGGATTAATTCGGATACCTTGTTGGCATGCGTTGAAATTGCACCAACAAACATCATCGATCGAGTCGAAACAAAGAAAAATCGTGCTATTTGAGGAGGATCATCCGGATCGAGAACTGCATCGGGATCTGCAGCCCAATTGGGGCGGACCGCATCCTCAATATTTCCGGCAATTTCCGTCATGGTATCGAGATTGTAACCAGGTGGTGGTACGATCAACCCAAACAACAAATTGTTATTCCCCTCGGGTAAATATTCCAACGATGGTAAAAATCGTGTTGCGAACAACATGGCCGACAAGGTTACCAACGCAACCCAGATAAATGCGATGGTTCGCCGACGAATCAGCCCGCCGATAAACCACAGCGTCGCTTGCACGAATCGAGCAGCAAAATCATCCACCACTGGAATTCGCATGCGAACCAAAGAGCGTTCATCCGAGCCGCTTGCTCCCAGTAATTTTTTTGACAGCGCAGGTATGACGGTTACAGAAACAAGCAGTGACAGCAACACTGCAACTGAAATGGCTACCGCAATGTCCCGAAATAATTGCCCAACTTCCAGTTTCGTAGTGAGCACAGGAATAAACACCATTACGGTGGTCACCGCGGAAACTAAAACCGCTCCCCAAACCTGTTGTGCACCTTGGATCGCCGCGGCGCGACCTGACTTGCCGGACTCCCGCATTCGGAATATGTTCTCGAGAATAATAATTGCCGCATCAACCACCATACCGACCGCAAAAGCAAGACCTGCCAACGATATGACATTAATTGAGCGACCCAGTGCCGCCATTGCCACAAACGCACCAATAATCGATACCGGAATCGCAATAGAAATTGTTAACGTAGCCCGAAAGGAACGCAAAAACAGCAGCATTACCAAGGCGGCAAAAATGCCACCGATCCAGATATTTTGTTGGACAAGCTGAATTGACGAATTGATGTAGACTGTCTCATCATAGACTTGGCGCAGAATCAATCCACTGCCCGGCATTACAGTCTGATTCAGGTCTTCAACAACCGCACGAATTCCTGCCATTGTTTCGATCACATTTGCACCTACTTCCCGCGTTGCATTGAACGGGATCGAAGGCTGGCCCAATACCCGTATGATCGCAGTCGGATCCTTATAAGCCAGTCTGACAGTGGCAATATCACTCAGTCTGATTCGGCCAGGACGACCTAATGCAACATCAGCGGTTGATCGAACAAATATATTTTCGACCGCTTCAACAGAGTTCAACTCACCTTCTGAACGCACGAGGTAGCGCCGCTTGCCCTCTTCTACATCCCCGACAGAAAACGACACATTGGCATTTCTGAGTGATTGCAATATCTCTCCGACAGTCAACTGTAATCGCGCCAATTCGTCGGGATGAATAACGATCTGAATTTCCGGTTCACTCCCGCCATAAACAGAGACTTCACCAACTCCCGGTACCCGTTCAATACGTTCTTTTATAACGTCATTGACAAAGCGGCCATATTGGTGAATTGGCGTTGTATTGCCAGCTTGTCGAATGACATTGAACCAGGCAATCGCCTTGTCCTCGCTACCTGAGGTACTCAGTTGTGGCGAGTCGGCTTCGTCCGGGTAGTTAGCTACTCGATCAAGCCGATTGGAAACCAACAGCATGGCGCGATCCATATTCGTTCCAACATCAAATTCCATCGTGATGCGCGAACGTCCCGACTGCGCATTACCGGTGATTTTCTGAAGATTTTCCAAGCCCGCGAATTCCTGCTCCTGAGGGTTCATGATTTCGCGTTCGACTTCGGCTGGTGCTGCCCCTGGCCAATGCGTCGTTACCGTAATCACGGGTCGATTGACATCAGGTGCCAGCTGAATCGGAATACTCTGTAGCGCAACGAGACCAAACAATACAATCATCAACACCAGTGCAATCACGGCAATCGGCCGATCAACTGCAGCTGAAATGAGATTGGGCGACGATTTTTGCAGGTTATTGTTCATCGTTGCAGCAAGTTCAATCGATCAAATTACTACTTGAACCTCGGATAACCGTTACGCGGTACGCATCTTGTCCGCGATGAGACAAAGAATCTCAAACATGATCGAATTGGCTACCAGCGACGTGATTTGATTGGGATGATCTTTGGTAGGCATCAGGCAGACGACGTCGCCACCAATTACGTTTTTACCGCGTATACAACGGATCAGATCCATGACTTGATTAATTCGAAACCCCTCAATGCCGGCCTCCAAATTCGCAACACCAGGAGCAACGGTTGGATCCAAACAATCAAGATCAAAGGTCACGTAAACTGGTCGATCGCCAATTCGGTCATTGATAATTTGTTTACAGGCCTCAGCTCCGAGCTCTTCGTACCGTTCGATTGAAATCACTTCATATCCGAGATCGTAGCTGGGTTCCAGCCAGTTCAGTGTCCGAACATTGCCGCGTATACCTACCTGCACCGAATGATGCGGGTCAACATGTCCATCACGAACCAAATAACTGGCCCAATGTGCCGCTGATTTGACTGCACCGAGAAAGTGATCAAGCATGTGATACGCATCGGTATGGGCATCAAAATGGAGCAATACGGCCTTTTCACCATTGGTCAATCGGGCCTGCTTGCCGGCAATTGCCTGCAAAATTCCGCCGGTAATCGCATGGTCGCCACCGATTGAAACTGGGCGAGTACCTGCCGCGTCAATTTGAGCAAAAAATTCTCGAATATCTTCAATGCTGCGCTCATTGTTATTTCCTTCTGGCAGCGGGACATCGCCCAAGTCAGCGATGCTGAATTCTTTCCACGGATCCAGATTAAACTGTTTGTGACAGCGGCGCCCCAGTGCAGAAATATTACGTACCGCACGTGGCCCCATGTGTTGGTCGCGTTCAGTTGTACCATTTCCGGTCGAGTGAGGCACACCCACGAGTCCAATATCACAGTCTGCTGGATCATTTGCAATCGGGCATCGAAAAAAGGTCGGAATACCCCACCAATACAAACCTTCCACCATAGATTCATGTCTTTTCATTTGGTCTGACTCCGCTTCAACACCCGCTTTAGATAAAGTTGGATTTTATATAGATAAAGCAGGCTGGTCTTATGATTCTTGATATTGAGCACTAACCCGACTTTACCGAGTTCGTGGTAAATTTCGGACTGATAATTCCCGCACCATTTCTTCAGATCCTCTCTAACCGCCTGTTTCTACGGATTATTTTCAGGCTGACAAAGCCTGTCTGAGAATATTTTAGCCTGATTAAGTGTATGACCTAATAATATAGCTGTCATTTTCTCTATTCATATTTGTGATTATAGATTGATAATACTCATTATTATGTTCTATAATACTCTCATTATTAATCATATGTATGACCTATCCATGCCAAGCATCACCGCCAAGAAAATCAAGGGCAATACCTACTACTACGCCCGCCAGTCCCAACGCATCAACGGCAAACCCAAAATCGTCTGGCAAAAATACCTCGGCCGCGCCGAAGACATTATCGCAGCCAAAGACGCCGCACCGGCACCCAAAGAAGTCCTCGTCAGTGAATTCGGCGCCAGCGCCGCACTCGTCGATTTCGCCAAACAACTCAAACTCGTCGAAATCATCGACCACCACGTCCCGAAACGCTCACAGTCTGTCTCGGTCGGCTCCTATATGCTGATCGCAATCATCAACCGCTGTCTGGCACCATGCTCCAAAAATGCGCTGGCCAACTGGTACGCCAGCACGGTGCTGCCCAGATTGCTCGGCGTGGAAAGCGCCAAACTCACCGCGCAGCGCTTCTGGGACAACATGGACCGCATCTCGATTGATGCACTTCGCAATATCGAACGCGATATCGTCGCTCACATGGTGCAGCACTTCAAGGTCGATGTCAGTCAGCTGTTGTTCGATGCAACCAACTTTTTCACCTTCATCGACAGCTTCAACGACAAAGCTGAGCTCGCCCAGCGCGGGCACAGCAAGGAAGGGCGAAAATCGCTGCGCATTGTGGGTCTGGCGCTGCTGGCAGCAGCTGACCACCATGTGCCGATTCTGCATCACACTTATCCCGGCAACCAGCCTGACTCACCCACCTTTCGCAGCCTTGTCGATGCCCTGGTGGCAAGGGTTCATGAACTTGGCGAGCAGCACGATTCCGATGTCACCCTGGTGTTCGACAAAGGCAACAACTGCGAGGACAATATTGCAGCCGTACACGACAGTCCCTATCACATGATCGGCTCACTGGTGCCGACCCATCATCCAGACTTGCTGGCCGTGCCGGCACGCCAGTTCAAACCGCTCGATGAGCTGCCGGGCGTCAGCACCTGGCGCACCACCAAGGTGCTCTACGGCACCGAGTACACCGTGGTGGTGGCTAACAACCAGAATCTGGAACAAACACAAACAGCCACCTTGCTGCGCGAGATTGCCAAGCGCAGGCAGAAACTACACGAGATTCAGTGGCAGTTGCGACGCTGGCAAACAGGGCAGATTACCAAGGGCAGGCGCCCGCGCGTGGCTGGCACTCAGAAAAAGGTCGACGAGTGTCTCAAAGCCCGACACATGAACGAGTTGTTTGATGTCTGTGTGGAGTTGACTGAACACGGGGTTCCGAAACTGACCTACCGCTTTGAGCGGCAGGCCTGGAAACATCTGCAGCGCACTTTGCTTGGTAAGCATCTGATCTTCACGGACCGCGCCGAGTGGAGTGATGCACAGATTGTACGCGGCTATCGTGCTCAGCACCATGTCGAGCGCGCCTTTCGAGACCTTAAAGATACCCAGCACATTGCCATTCGTCCCCAGTATCACTGGACGGATCAGAAAATCCAGGTGCATGTGCTGATCTGTGTGCTGGCACTGATGCTGCAAACCCTGCTGTATCGGTATTTGGGCAGTCAGGGCCAGACGCTTTCTTGTCATCAGATCCTCGATGAACTAGCAGGGATCAAAGAGGTCGGTGTCGTTTATCCGGCAAACAGAAAAGGTGCCTCACCGAAAATGCAAATGACGCTGTCCAGCTTGTCTGAGATACAACAAACGTTGTACAAGTCGCTACAGCTGGAACGCTATCAAGCCAGTTAGGTCACACAGCGCCAGAGGATTGTATTGGTCCTGACACTTTCGGGAGAGTGGAGATATGATTCTATTGTGTCAATGAGTTACCATAATCAGATGGGGCCGGCCAGCAGTAATTTGTCAGCTTAGATTTACTGAACTCGGTAAAGTCGGGCTAAGGCTGGGATACTGCCGACGCGATGCCAGACACAGATATTTACCACGGTGCTAAATGTTGTGCGACAATACATTTGCCGCCTGGTATCAAATTGCTCCAGGATAGCGGCTGTTAATTGCACGTTCAATATGCACTGCCCGTTCGTCCGCAGGCAGGTCGCCCGCGGTGATGTGGATATCAATGACATCATCAATGACTGATCCCAGCAGGGTTGCATCATCGTCCGCATCTTTTTCGAGCCGCAGCACGGTATCTCCTCCATAGGTTGGAATCATTCCATGATTTGATTTCTGCAATGTCGTAATCTGCTGACCGTTTTGGACACGTTTTATGTCTCGTTTGAGCCTGGATCGCAACAATGCGACACCCTCGTCTGTTGATCCAAGGTATTCCCGTTTGTGAACATTCATCGGCCCTTGGCTGGTCCAGGCCTCCCAATCACCAGGATTGTTTTGTTTTTCCTCGTAACTGCGGTGTGCCGTTTGGCCGTAAAAATCCACTTTTTCCCAACCTACTTCAGTGCGACTGCCTTGCCGAAGTACCTCATCGGTATCATTAAAATGTCGCCAGCCAAATTTGCGGCTGTTCACATCATTGAGTGGAACAACCCATTTGGTCAGACTCGTTCGGCCAAATGCTTTGGGATCATTCATCACTTGGAACATCCCGCCATTCTGGGCCACATTAGGTAACAAATAGTCATGGAAGCGAAGCCGTACCAGATCATCATTGCCACTGCGACGAGCATGGGCATAGATGACGCCACCGGCTCTTTCTCTGTATCGAACGACGGGCAACTCCAAAAAGTGTTCGAGCCCTGGAAATTGCGGGCCACTGATGCGCCCGTGTAAAAACACACTGTGAAAGGGGTCAATTGCATTTTCAGTCTCCTGCAACCAGTTGCAGGGCGAATGAATAGAGTACGGTACCAATTCGTGGTTCTCAATTTCCATCGAATCAAGCAAGGGGAATTCGGGTTTCTCTGCGGGTGGTCCCATGTAACAGAACACCAGGCCCTTGAATTCTTTGGCCGGATAAGCGCCCTGGCAAATACGATGACGAATCTGGCTGTCTGCAGGTTCACCTGGGGTTTCTAGAATCGTGCCGTCAATGTCAAAGTGCCAACCGTGGTAACAGCAGCGAATCCCCTGGTTTTCGATTCGGCCAAACTCAAGCGAGGCACGACGATGGGCGCAGTGCTTGTGCAAGACACCAACTCGACCGCTTAAATCTCGAAAAACAACGAGATCCTCATTCAATATTGTTATCGCGACCGGTTTACCCTGATCGAGTTGGGCGGACACGGCAACCGGATGCCAAAATCTTCGCAGGTATTCTCCAGTCGGAGTTTCAGGGCCAACTTCCAGAAACGACACATCCGGCTCCAATGGCTTGCGTATCGCATATCCATCGTAGGTTTCAGTTGCCCAACGTACTTCTTTCATTGCCATGGCATTGCGCCCTCATTGTTGAACTGTTTATGACTTCGAATCATCGTTATTTTACGCGAAACGTGGTGCTTACACGGCAACCCCACAGTCCATTAGCTTCCAGTGTTTAACAGCCCCTGAACTTTAAAGCACTTCGGTGGTAATAAAGGAAACCGTACGTTTCAGTTTGCTATAGTTTCCCGCCATTCAAGAATTGATTGCCTGAGTCGTTTGAAAAGTTCGTCAATTTCAGGTTCGGTGATTATCAACGGCGGCGCCAAAATGATCGCATTACCAACAGCCCGTATAAACAGGAAATTGCGTTCGGCGATTTCCATTAGCAGATTCCCTGCCACTGACGCGTATGCTGAGTTATCGACGACCACGTCAAAACCTCCCATCAAGCCAACACCACGGGTATTCACTATGACATCAAATTCACTGAGTTTTGTAATTTCTCTTTGAAATTCTTGTGCAATCTTTCTAACGTGGCTGATGAGGTCGCGCGCTTCGAGAATGGCAAGGGTTTCCAGACCCACGGCAGCTCCAACCGGATGTCCAGAATAGGTAAAACCGTGACTGAAAACACCTTTTTTTGAGGTTGCATAGACCAGAACATCGTATATTTTCGCACTCACCAAAACCGATGAAATTGGAAAATAAGCGGACGACAAGCCTTTGGCAACCGTCAAAAAATCGGGTTGCAAATTGAAAGTTGTGGTGCCGAACAGATTACCGGTTCGACCAAATCCGCATACAACTTCGTCTGCGATCATCAGGATGTTATGCCGAGTCAACACTTCCTGAATTTGTTCAAAATACTGCTCAGGCGGAACGATTACACCCCCGACCCCCATGACGGGCTCAGCAATAAATGCTGCAATGGTGTTGGGGTCTTCATACAGAATTTGCTGTTCCAGCTCAGCTGCCAGTCGGCGCGCAAAATCAATTTCACTTTCGCCAGACGCTGCGCCATTGGCATAATCGGGGCACTTTGCATAGACAACATCCAAGCTGGCATTCATGAAATCGTGCATTTGTGACAGGCCAGACAGTTGCGTTGCGAATATCGTCGAGCCATGGTAGCCATTGACTCTGGTAATCACTTTTCGTTTCTTTGGATTCCCGCTGAACTTGTGATATGTCCATGCCATTTTGATCGCTGACTCATTTGCTTCAGATCCGGAACCAGCAAAGAATGCCTTGTTCAATCCGGCTGGAGAAATCTCAATCAGCTTTTCCGCGAGCTGAATCAGTTTTTCGTGGCTTCTGCCGCGAAAGGTGTGGCTGTAAGGCAGCCTTTTTAGTTGCTCATAGGCCGCGTTGATCAGGCGGGTTTCACTGTAACCCAAAGTCGCACACCAAAGGCTTGACATGGCATCAAGATACTCATCACCTTTATTGTCAATAAGATAGATACCATGCCCTCGATCAATTACGACCGATTGTTGCTGCTCGAATTCGTGCAAATGAGTAAACGAATGCAGGTGGTAACGGTGATCAGAGCGATCAAGTTCGAACTGAGAAGCCTTCATTCCTATAATTCAGTCTGTTGAGATATCGACACCGCGCTTGCGTCATTGTGTACCACGCATCACTGCTAAATTAGAATTGCCATCATTATTGATCTACTGAAACCCAGGTGTTTCCAAGTGCGATCTGCCAATTGTCATGCCAGTCATTACTGCCGAGTGTTTCGGTGAAATACCAATTCCCCGTCCGTTAGGCCGCCGTCCCAACGATGGCCTATATCCATTTCATCAGTTTGTTGATATAGGCCACTAATCGCAATGCGTAAACCGATCGTATCGCACGATGTTGCTACCGCCGTCGAGGTGATTGATGTTTGGAAAATTTTTGGCCCGAACGTTGAAACAGCATTTCAAGCCATTGTACAAAACAATCTTTCGAAATCTGAGGTACTGACACAGTTCGGTTGTGTCATCGGTGTTCAAAATGCGAATTTTGCAGTGCGGGAAGGCGAGGTGTTTTGCGTTATGGGTTTGTCCGGAAGTGGTAAATCAACGCTGGTCCGCCACATTAACCGCTTGTTGGAACCAACCCGGGGACAAATACTGATTCAAGGCGAAGATGTTCTCAAGAAGGATGAAAAACAATTGCGAATGTTACGGGCGGAAAAAATTGGCATGGTATTTCAAAACATTGCACTACTGCCACACCATACGGTGCTTGATAACGTTGCATTGCCGTTAGATGTCAAACGAATGAATCGACGCGCACGTCGGGACACCGCGGAACGCGCACTCGCCATGGTGGAACTTTCCGGCTGGGAGTATCACTACGCACATGAGTTGTCCGGCGGCATGCAGCAGCGCGTCGGGTTGGCGCGCGCCATGGCGGCTGATCCGGACATTTTGTTAATGGATGAACCGTTCAGTGCTTTGGACCCCTTAATCCGCCGACAGCTGCAAAACGAATTCATCAAGCTATCGGATCTCACCAACAAAACGACCATCTTTATCACTCACGATTTGGATGAAGCGATACGCATTGGACATCGGATCGCCATCATGAACGATGGCAAGATCGTACAAGTTGGCACGCCCGAGCAAATCGTCGCCAATCCAATTGACGCCTACGTTCGCGAATTCGTCGCGGACATTTCACATCTGAAACTGATCGGTGCAGCAGACATTATGCTTTCCTTGACAGATTACACGGGTGAGCCATCCCGCCTCAAAGCTGCGCCACGCCTGCCAGATCGTACCGCACTTGAACAATTGATTGAAATTTCGCTTCAGCACGAAGGTCCCATCGTCATCAACGATGAAAACAACACAGACATCGGCTATGTCGACCGTGAACAGTTACTGCGCAGCGTTTTAGGAGACAGAGGATCAAATTATGAGCCCGACTACGACTGAAATAACGGCTACGCCGGGAGAGCGTAATCAAGCAATTACCCAATTTATCGGTTACGAATCAAATTATTACATCCATCAGTTTGATCGACTGGACGAATCAGCGCGACTGACTGCAAGTTTCAATGTTGCAGCTGCTGTACTTGGACCGGTCTGGTGGTGCATGAGAAACCTGTGGGTGTATTTTTGGATCTTTCTGTTTTTAGAATGTCTCGCCTTTGTTCAGATGTTTCGCGGACTTTTTGCAGACCTTGGCAGTGAGGAACTTGCACGCGGCGAACGACTGCAGAAAATGGCTGAGATCCGACAGGCTGAAGCAGAGAGTGCCTTGGCGAATGGTGCGCAGAATGCCGACACCTTGTTTGAGTCCGCGCTGGCACTTCAATCGGCGAGTCATAAAGCAATCAGTACCGCGGAACAAATTGCGGCCCAAGCCCCCTATCTCATTACACTTGGAATCATTATGGTTGTGGTACTGAAACTCATCCAGGGCTTTGTTGCAAATAAACTGCTGAAGAACAGATTCCAAAACTGGCGAGCCAATCAAACACTTGCCAGCGGCATCAACCGTACCGAAATTATATCAATGAGCCTTTTCTATGTAACTGTTCTCATTGCATGTGTCTACCGATTTTCGGCCAATCAGGTGCCGAACTGGTTGTATCAAATTCCAGTGGAATCCAGTTGGCGTCGAACTGCCGAATCGCTGGTCGATGACAGCGTCCAGTGGCTGACTGAAACGTTTGCAGTGTTCTTCGGAGGCATTACGCTTAGCATTCGGAAACTTCTTGATTTCCTTGAAGTAATATTGGTTGGAACACCTTGGATTGTGGTGATGGCCGTGATTGTGTTGATTGCTGCCAGAGCCGCAGGTAACCGAGTTGCCATCTACACTGGAGCTGCTCTTTTCTATCTTGGCATCTTTGGATTTTGGGAGAAAAGCATGCTGACTGTGGCACTGTTGGGTACGGCTTGCTTGATTTGTATCATCATCGGCATTCCGCTTGGCATCCTCTGTCAACGCAAGACCAAAGTTCGCACCGTTATTTGGCCAATTCTGGATCTCATGCAGACGATGCCTTCATTTGTGTATCTGATTCCGGTCATCGCATTTTTCGGAATTGGCAAACCACCGGGAATTATCGCTACAGTAATTTTTGGAATGCCACCTGTGGTTCGATTAACGGTACTTGGATTGCAAGGCGTACCAAAGCACATTCGGGAAGCCGCAACAGCTTTCGGCGCTTCTCGGCTGTATTTACTGCTGCGAGTCGACTTGCCGCTTGCCAAACCCTCGATTATGGCAGGCATTAACCAAACGATTCTCATGTGTCTGTCAATGGTTGTCATCGCCTCGCTTATTGGTGCGAAAGGTCTGGGGGAAGATGTACTGGATGCGTTAACCTATGCCCATGAAGGTAAAGGCATCTTAGCCGGGATTGCAATTTTGTTCTGTGCTATGATTCTGGATAGAATTGTACAAAGCAGACGTTGACGAGACAGATTTCCTATGAGTAAACAACAAAAAATTAATTTAAGTGGAGTAATGATATGACTAAGATAACTAGAATTTTCGGCTTCACCCTAGTGTTAGGGCTGATGCTGGCAACCCACGTCACCCACGCGGCCGACAAAGTCATTATTGGCCAGCTGAACTGGGGCTATGCTAAAGTAATGACCAACGTCATCAAGATTGTCGCTGAGGACAACTATGGTGTACAGGTTGATGTCGTACCGGGCAATCACGCCGTTTTCTTCAAAGCCATGGATCAGGGCTCTGGAGAGGTCGATGTTCACCCAGAAGTTTGGTTACCAAATAACCAAGGCCTAGTGGATGAGTATGTCAATGAAAATCAGACTGTCGTGTTGACCAATCAAAAGTTCGAAGCATTTGACGGATTTTGTACAACACAAGCGGCAGTGGACACTTACGGGCTCAAATCCGTTTATGATCTGACGCGTCCCGAGATCGTTCAATTGACTGATCGGGACGGTGATGGCAAGGGTGAAATCTGGATGGGGGCCCCGGGCTGGAGTTCGACCAAAATTCATCAGATCAGAGCGCGCGATTATGGCTTTGCCGACCTTTATGAATTAACGGTCAGCGAAGAAAACGTCATTCTTGCGCAAATCGATGCCGATGCGAAAGCTGGCAAAGTCATCGTATGGGCTTGCTACCTACCGCATCATGTTTTCGGTATGCATCCACTCGCCATCATCGAAGAGCCAGCACATGATCCTGAGAAATGGCAAGTCGCCAATTTGAATGACGATCCCAATTGGCTGGAAAACTCTCATGTTTCAACCTCGTTTCCACCGATAAGCTCACACATGGCCTATTCCAAACGTTTGGAAGCAGACGCACCGGAGATGGCAAAGCTCCTGAACGGTATTCAGTTCAGCCAGCAGTTAATCAACGATTGGTCGTTTGCGATCAGCGTTGAGGAACGCGATCCGACCGAATATGCGCGCGAATGGGTTGATGCGAACCAGGACATGGTGAAATCCTGGCTAAGTAACTGACATTGAGGACCGCACACGCGGTCTGCGTATTGACAAGCCTGGGGCGATTTTCATTGCATATCTCTCCAGGCTTTCGCCTTTCAACATTGGGGGTGAGCAATATCTGACACCTGCAACCCAATCAATGCCAGCACCTTACTTGAATAACAAAGACGGATAACGATCGATTGCCAATAAGTAAGCGTAGGCGAATATACGAACCCACCAACACAGCGTACCAACAAATATTTTGCCAAAATGAACGAAACCCCAAGTACCGAACAACAGTCGTTAACCAGCCTACTGGCGGCACGTCCCGTATGGGTGTCCAACGAAATCGCTTCCAGCGCCCTGAATCTGGACCGAAATGTGATACTTCACGCCGGTCCACCATACGATTCGCCCGATGAAATTCCACAGCCGGTACTCAACTCAGTCGCAGTGGCACTGGTGTTTGAGCAACAGGCCGAGAGTCTTTCGAGTGCACTCGATTTGGTTCGATCAGGCCAAGTGTCACTGCAACCGGCACAAAATTACTCAACGGTAGTACCACTTGCGGGCGTTGTATCGCCGTCGATGTGGCTTCACAAGATCGTCGATTCGAATAATCCGGATATTGCTGCCTATTCACCACTGAATGGTGGCAATGGCCCAGCGATGCGATTGGGGCTGGGCACCCAATCCGCATTGAACCACCTTAAATGGATCAACCGCGAGTTTTTTGAAGCGATTGCTAAGTGTCCTTTTGAAGGTACAGACTTACTTCAACTGGCCTGCGATGCACTTGGCAGTGGCGATGACTGTCATGGACGTACGATTGCAGCAACGAACGCCCTGCTCCAAAAATTTGAGCCGACGTTAACAGATTTTCCGCAGCCAGCAGAATTTCTACAAGACAGTCCGAGTTTTGCGCTGAACCTGCTCATGGCAGCCGCCAAATGTATGATGCGTGCTGCCGAAAATTACGCACATAGCAGTGTCATCACTGCAGCCGGTGGCAACGGTTCCCGAGTGGGCCTGCAGGTATCCGGTAACCCTGGCGTTTGGTTGACTGCTGAAGCCCAAGCACCCGCAGGAGATTTGGGTACATACCCTCAGTCCAGGGCACTTGGAGCAATTGGTGACAGTGCGGTGGTTGATATCATCGGTTTTGGCGCGATGGCAATGCACTATGCACCCGCGCAGCGCGCAGCTTTTCTTCCACACCTGCCCGAGGATGCTGAGCAACTGCCTGCAAGGCTGTTACCGAATATCCATGAAGCGTTTGCATCGCTGCATTTCAGGACCGGACTGAGTGCTGGAACTGTTGTCAACCAGAATGCCACCCCGATTGTGAGTCTGGGTGTCATCGACCGAGAGGGTCGCGCGGGTAGATTAGGCGGTGGCATCTATCGTTATCCAATCGATCTTTTTCATAATGCGTTGCAATCTGTAGCGGAGTAAGCAGGCGATGCAAAGTTCAAATCTCAACGAACGGTCACTGTTCGAAGTATCTGATCTCATCCACAATAACTCAATCAACCCCGCACAGTTAATCGTTGATTGCATTCAACAGATCGAGCGATACCAGGATGAACTGGGTGTATTTACAACATTCGATTCGGAGTATATGCATGCGCAACTGCAAGCCGTAGAGTCGCGGCGTTCCAAAACGCTGCTGCATGGCATTCCTGTAGGCGTCAAAGACATCATGCAAACCTCGGGCATGCTGACAACCATGGGAAGCCCCATTTATCGCGAGTACGTACCAACGCAGGATGCTGCTTTTGTGGCCATGCTGAAAAATGCCGGTGCCATTGTTGCGGGTAAAACTGAATCCACCGAATTTGCTTACTTCTCACCTGGTAAAACACGCAATCCACACAATATTGAGCACACACCGGGTGGCTCATCGATGGGTTCTGCCGCGGCAGTGGCCAAGAATATGGTTCCACTTGCATTAGGCACTCAGACTGCAGGTTCCGTCATTCGACCGGCTGCGTATTGTGGTGTCACCGGCTACAAGGCCAGTCACGGATCAGTCAGTCTTGTCGGAATATTCGGATTTGCGCAGAGTCTCGATTCGATGGGCTTTTTTGTCAGGCAAGTGCGCGATCTGATGATTGTTCGACACACTTTGTTTGGCTCCCCACTGGCATTGCCTTCCTTACCGAAACCAATCCGCATCGGATTCGTAAAAACGCCGCACTGGTCCGATGCAGACGATGGCCAACGCGCGATCCTTGCAAAGGTCTGCAATTTTCTTGATGACACCGAGTTTAATATTTCTGAAGTCCAAGTCGGCCCGGTTGATGGTTCACTTACAGATGCACAAGGCACCGTGATGGCGTACGAAGGATGCCGGTCGCTAACGGCACAATATGCACACCATTCTGAGTTGTTGAGTGACCCGCTCAAAGCGCTAATAGAAAAAGGCCGAATGACCACTTTCGAATCCTATCAGCAGGCGTTGGCCTTGAGTGAATTGTGGCAAGGCGAACTAATGAAGATTTTCAATGAATTCGATGTGTTGCTCACACCCAGTGCGCCAGGCGAAGCACCAAGAGGACTCTCCAATACGGGAGATCCCATTTTCAACCGCATGTGGACACTATTAAAAGTGCCCTGTATTCATCTGCCCTGTGGTTATGGCACGATGGGGTTACCACTCGGAATTCAGCTCGTTGGACCGTTCAATCAGGATGACAGATTGATTGGCATCGCCCATCATATCGAAGGGCACTTGAGGGGGTTCGAATTTAACTTGAGCTTAAGTGTTATTCCTGATTGATATCAACCTATTACAAGTCTTAAGTCAATAAACCTGAGAGTAGCGTCGCAATACCGAGGAACGAGAAAAAACCGGCTATATCGGTAATCGTAGTCAACACGATTGATGAGGCCACCGCGGGGTCCTGACCGATTCGTTTCAATCCAACTGGTACCAGTACGCCTGCAATCCCTGCGATGATCATGGCAAGAATCATTGACGAGGCGATGATCAGTACCAATCCAAATTGGCCACTCCAGAAATAGACTGCGATACTACACACAACTGCGACCGCAACGCCATTCCAAAGCCCCACCACTGTTTCTTTGCGAACCATTTTCGGCCAGTCGCGAATTCGAACCTCCCGCAATGCCAAACCACGCATGGTGACGGCCAACGCCTGTGCGCCTGCATTACCTGACTGTCCGGCAACCACCGGCAATAACACAGCCAACGCGGTAAATTTCGCGATCGTACTTTCAAATACACCAACCACCGCAGCTGCGGCGAAAGCAGTCAACAGATTGATTTGCATCCACGGTAAACGTTTACGGATCGCCAGCCAACTGTTCGAAGACGCGCGTTCGTCTTTGCTGACACCGACCATTGTCTGTATATCAATCGATACATCTTGCTTGAGGACATCAATCAGCGTGGAATGTCGTATTACGCCCAATATTCGGCCGCCATGATCAACGACTGTCAATTCCTCCAGACCGTACTCTTCCATTTTTTCGAGTATTTCTTCGCGACTTGCCGTTGGTTCCACCACCGCGACGACTCGACTGGCAATCGACTCCAAAGTCTGGGATGGGTCACCAAGTGCTAGCGCATTTAACTGCACAACGGATACGAATCGCTGCTCTTCGTCAACAATACGCAACTCATAGATTGGCAGGTTTAAATTTCTCGCGCGCAGAATCTGTTGCGCGTCCGCGACAGTCATCTCTGCATTAAACAACAGTATTCTGGTATCCATCAATCCCCCGGCACTATCGATGGGATAGGCCATGAGTTCGCCAATTTCACGGGCCAGTGTCGTTTCCAGGCCGGCGAGCAATGCACTTTTTTTATCCGTATTGATGACAGTGAGGATTGAAGCAGCCTTGCCCGGGTCAATAGCCGCAATTACCGCCAATGCAGCTGATTCGGGCAACAAGTCTACCATCTGCGCGGCCATGTATGGCGACAATGCGGCCCATACGTCGGCTGCAATAGAATCAGGAACCTGACTCAATATTTCCACTGCATCCTCGGTCGAAAGGGTTTCAAGACGATTGGCCGCACTTTGCGGCGCTTCCTGACAAAAACGAGCAATCAATATAGATTCTGCAGTTTGTAGTTCTACGTGTTCGGTCATCGATGAAATTACTAAATGGAGTGAGATTTTGCTATGTTCGAGTGGGTCTGGCAGCCAAAGTTGCAGCCATAAGGTCAGCCAGCCTGTTACAGTAAATTTCTACAATGCCGAAAATATTGTCGTTCGATTCATTGAGCCGCTCGACTGTAGGTGAATCCACCAAAGCGCCCCACAGATCTACAAAACGGACAATTCCAACGAACTTGCTTTCGTGATCAACGACCGGCAGAGTATCGAATTCCATCCATGCTTCCCAATCTATCCCTTGTTCCAATGTCAGTGAAGCAACGATGGGACTGTTGACTGGATTCATAATCTTGGCAACAGTTTGATCGGTATCTTTGTGTTGCAGCAGGTCAATCACTGATACGGCCCCGACCACCTCGTTGTGACGATTGACAACATAGATGTCTCGGTAATCGTATTTACCTTCCATTACCTGGGCTTTCGCATCAGCAATACCAGTATCAGGTTGCAGGCTGACCATGACGGAATCCATCCATGCACCAACCAGGGTTTTGGGATAGCGCAACAGAATTGAGATTCTTAGCGCATGTCGACGCGAAAATTTGCCGAGCAACGCCTGGCGCGACGCATCGCTGCTGTAGCGCAGTATGGCGGCCGCATCCTTGGCATTTAAGCGGGTCAGGTATTTAGCAGCTGACGAAACGGACATCGCTTCCAGACACCGCGCGGCAGCAGTTGGAAGCATTGTTTTCAGAATCAAAATACTTAATGAATCTTCGATTGCCTCAATTAACTGGCTAGCCGCATCGGCAGGCATTTGTTGAATTGCACCAACTGCAGTATCGCAGTGATGCCCCACATAGTATTCCGCGAGTCTTAAACGTTCAGACATCCGCAGATTCCTTGGATTTGAGAACACTGGGCTGCTCAGAAAACAACTGTGCCGGGACGGTAACCCGACCTTCTTCGGTGTCGAGTATGATTGACACGGAAGACTTCTCAATCACCGTGCCTTCATACTCACCTATCCGCACCCGTTGACCAGGGCGATAGTCAGGATTGAGATATCGAATGCCGATCAGGTTGCCTACCAGTTGCCGGGCACCGAGTCCAAACGCGATTGCAAGTCCCCCAAGTGCCGCCCCTATAGTGACGGCCAGCATGGTTACCACAATAGTGATGTCAACGCCAATTTGATCAACACCGATTAGAATCAGCATGATCAACACAAACAGTTGTGCAATTCGGGCCAGCGCAACCCGTTGGGCATCAGGCAAGTTGACGGCTGCAGTACTGATTGCCTGACCAACAAGACCGCTGAATACGACGCCTGCCCAGATTATCAGTGCGCCTGACAGAATGTTTGGTAAGTGATTTACGAGCCCGCCTAACCAGTCGGCAAACATACCAAGCCCAAGCAGGTCCGTTGACAATGCAACGAATACGAGAATAATTGCCCAATAAAATACTTTCGAAATGACGAGCGCGAAAGATTCGTCAATTTTAGGTAAAACCGCAGTACCCGCAATTTGCATGCGCGGCCCGATTCGATTGAGACCCCGAATCAGACGCACAATCAGCATTTTCCCAATGCGAGCCACAATCCAGCCTGCGAGTAGAATCAGCGCAACGCCCAGTACTTGTGGCAAAAACTCGATGATTCTTGTTATAGTCTCGAGTGTAACAAGTGCGAATTGGGTTCCCCAATCAAGAATTTTATCCATATCGTTTCCTGATCAACCGGTCTGCGTTGCATGAAAAGATTCAGTCAATTTTTTATGCAACGGTCATTTGGAATTTGAACTAAATTTTTTGGTTCTCTATTATAGAGCTAACCATTTTTGTAATACTTTGTTTTTATTAGTGATTAATGTACTCACGATCTTCCCGTCAAAGCCACGTTAACCCCGATAGATGAAAAGTCTGCTCGGTAAGTCACTACTCCGGTGGAAACACCCTAATGCTCATGTCGCTCGCTTCCCAGCGTGCCATCTCTATTCTCCCAATCTACAGGGGGGATCAACTTCCACGTTATTCGTTTCGAAACCTGCTCAACGTTCACTAGCGTCTAGCCCGCAGGGTCGCTGAATTGCCTTATCCGATCCTTCTAGCTGAAGTGCTTCAAGTTGTTACCTTCATACCTCAACTCAGTTGCTACCAACCGGAGTGACAGTTGTTAGACGAGGTTCGCACACGCCAGATAAAAAGGTCTTTCCACGGAGCACGCGAATGTCTTTTTTAGTTTGTTTGTCTAACTATCTTCCATAAATCCTGCAATATAGGATTAATGATTTCGAAACGTTTAATCGTTCGAGAAGGTGCTTCAAATGTAGCAGTTACGCCTCTTCTATAAATATTTGTGTAAGTATGGGCAAAATCGTTTCTTAACCTTTTTAACTCGACTAACTGATCTTTCAATAACTGACAATTACCGCTTCTTGCAAATTCTCTTTCTACTCTACGGAAATTAACCGCACCTAGAGCGAAGCCAAGCAATTCAGTAAAAAGTTTTTCATAACTGAGTCCGTAAGTTCTACTAATTCTGTACTCTAGGTGGCTTCTAGACTCTCTAGATCGTAAATTTGAACGAACGCAATTTATGGCAATCTCATCGAATCCTTCTTCAATCCAACCACACAACTCCAAGACGCCTAATTTAGAATACATTATTGGTCTATTGCGGTCAGCATGCGCTAAGTTTTTATTGTACTCTTCGTCAATAAACTTCAGAGTTTTGTGTATTCGACCGACCGGCAACATTATCGAAATATCTCCACCGCTCTACGGAGTCGCTTGATAACTCGTTCTCTCGCTGCCAAACCTTCTTTGAGCGCCTCAAGGCTAAATTGTGGATCTTCTCGAAGCGTTGTGTACATATTCTTTAGTTTCTCATCTGGTGTTTTTGCTAGTGTATCGAATTTTACGATAATTCCGACGATCAATGCTTCCGTAGTTACTTTACTTAGTCTGGGTAGTGGTTCTTCTTCAAGAATATTTTCATATAGTAATTTAAGTGCAGAAATAGAAGATTTTTTAAAATTATTCAAATCACTTTCTTCCGCATTTCGGTACTTCGACATGAAAGTATTGAGGTGTTTTGAGAGGGGTCCTTTGTAAGTTTCATATCCCTCTGAGAACGATAAAATTCTGAGTACAAGTTCTTCGTTTGACTGTCTGTATTTTTTGTTGGGGTTAATCGAAAACAATTTGACAAACAAATTATCACTGACAATATCTTTAAGGAGGTCGTTGAATTTACCTTGAAATATGCAGTTTCTAATCTCTTGATTGTTAAGTTTTAGTCCCCCGCTATTCAGGCGATGAAAAATTTGGAAGATATACTCTTGATGACTTTGTTTACTTAAATCGCAACGTAAAACAGTAATTGGTAGGGTTGTATTTTCGATTCTGTTGTAAATATCGGGGTGATTGCGTTTTATAGATTCCACAGTCTTATTGGCTATTCTATTGTCAACATCATCAAGATTGGATAGACGCCAATCGCTTTGTGTCAAGAATTTTATTATTGATGCCATTCGTTGAAGCCCATCGATCACCTGTCGATGCTCAGTCTTATAATCCAGAGAGATACACATACTGGGAATTGGTAGCTGTTTTGCTAAAGAATCGATAAATCTCGTTTGATCTCCAGGAGGCCAAACCACATCACGTTGATAAGCTGGTGAAATTTCTAATTGTTCTTGGATATGTAGTCGATTAAGGTCATGTGCTGACCTTAATTCATTAAAAGCAACCACATCAGCCGGTGGCAATTCACCAGTTTCAATTGATTCACTTAATTGGGATTCAGCTTTTTCCAGTTCATCATCTAAATCTTTTTAATCCTGGATTAATGGAAAATATTTCATACAGTTTTTCCAAATGGTGTAATTTCAATCATATTTGGTAACTACTCACCCTCATTTGACCATCTAGAGGAGGTTGAGTAGTAATTTTATCTGTTGTTTGTAAGGAAATTGGCGGCATCACCCTTCAGTGCGAGCTGAACGGCAATCAGTGTGTTGTAGCTCAAACACTTCATGGTTTGCAGATAACTTGATATACGGCAGTAAGCGGCCGCGAATTTCGCTGAAGGAGAAGCGAATCCATTAGGCCACAATTGATAGACTAACCCGATGGTAATTGAATGTTTGGGCACAGTATTCAAGCAAATCCGAATGTTGAATTCGATGGACTCGTACTCAATTGGGCTGATTCAAAAAGCCTTCTTATTGAGTTGGTGTGATCCACGTTTCCGATAGTGCTAAAAACGCAGTACTTGTTTCCTTTCCCAAAAAATTTCTAGTCGTCAGTTGCCCAGAAAAATGATGTCCATTGACGATAATATCCGCTGATTTTGCTTCGATAAATACGCTGTACATTTCATGTTCACCGGTAGCGGATATTTCAACCGCAACTTCAGCTGCGAATGGCTCGCCAAGATCGCGCCATGCCATTACAACTTCAAGGTCTTTGGAGATCACCGATTCAGTACGGCTCTCGCGCAGATCACCTCTTGAAGTTACTTCATCGATTTGCCGCCAAGTCATACCACTTAGGCCTTTAGACCCCCGGAATGATGGGAACTTGGACATAAAATCACGAATTAAATACTCGGAAAGTGCATCATTATCGGTCAGGCAGATGTTGTTCACTTCCGGCAGACCAGCATCTTCGTGGGGCTTTTCTAATACAATCATGGTTGTACCCGCGCCGTGCGGCGACAGGCATACTCGAAAGAAAATGCCAAGCGCGCTCCAGTCTCCATCTGGATCTTCTTTAAAATAAATGCCAGGATTGTCGCCTGACCATTCTACTTTACCGGGATTCCTGGGTTTTTGGGGATCCATGCCTTATCTCCATAGTTACGATTGAAACTGTAAAAATTATACTCATTGAATCCCATGGCAAATTGGCGACCATTTTGCTGAAACAGGCTGATCATCAAACCCCATTCACCAGCGCCGGGTGACGCAATTTTTGCCTCAAATTTGACACATAAATACAAAGCAATGGAACTGACGACTGATCGATTTTTTCAACCGCAATATCAACAGCCTGAAAATTGGGAGAATTTGCAGCAATATCTGCGCGCGACCGGGCACCGCTTTGATGCTCATCCTCAACCTCGGCAATTTGTCGGCGGATTTGGCAACCTGAATTATCTGATCAATCTGGATGAACAACCCTGTGTACTGCGACGACCGCCGCACGGCCCTATCCCTCCGGGTGCGAATGATATGGTGAGAGAATATAAGGTTACTTCAAGGCTGTGGAAAAAGTTTCCACTTGCGCCTAAGGCGCTGTTACTGTGTGAAGACGCCGAGGTGCTCGGGGCGCCATTTTTGATTATGGAATATCGCCCGGGTGCCGTGATTCACATGGACATCCCTCCAAATGTGCGCACTAAGACATGGCAACTGTCCGAGATGATTATCGATGTTCTGGTTCAATTTCAGTCTGTTGATCCCGCCAGTGTTGAGCTGGATAACTTGGGACGTCCTGATGGTTTTCTTGAACGCGCGGTACGCGGTTGGATCAAACGGTTCAACATTGCTGCTAAAGATGTTTACCAGGATCAACCGCACCCGACTTCGGTCGCGGAAATTATCAAATGGCTGGAAAAACAGCCATTACCCAATACGGGACATACACTGCTACACAACGACTTTAAGCTGAATAATATCGTGCTTGATTGTAACGACCTCACCCAACCCATTGCTTTATTGGATTGGGATATGTGCACTCGCGGTGACCCATTATTTGATTTTGCAACCTTACTCAGTTATTGGGTTGAACCAGCTGACCCATCCGCCTTAAATAAAGTCGGTCAAATGCCGACTGCCACCACGCCGGGTTGGATGACACGGCAGGACATTACCGATTGCTATGCCAAAATTAGTGGCCGGGACCTGTCTGATCTGCATTTTTACAGGGTCCTGACCGCATTCAAGCACTGCATCATATTCATGCAGATTTATGCGCGTTATTGTCGCGGTACAACGACGGACCCTAGAATTGCCGAACTTGGCCCGGCACTTGACTCACTGTTTGATTTCACATATGAAATTGTTCAACAGCGCTATTTTTAGCAAATCTCGTCTTCAGTAGCGCTTGACCGCCTACCAGTTCTCAAGCGGGTAGCTGGTCAGCATCTCGTAGCCCGTGTCTGTAATTAACACCTGCTCTTCCAGTTTGACGCCCTCGCCACCATGAATTGATCCAATATAAGATTCTACGCACAACGTCATACCCGGCTCGAACACACCGTCGTACCCCTTTTTGTCATAATCCATGTGGTGCTTGATACTCGGATATTCATCTGCAAGACCCACACCATGCATAATTACCCCATAGCGATTTGGCGCAAATTCAGCGGGAATGGACCAGGCATTAGCTGCCAGTTCACGGAATTCTAACCCCGGTTTCAGTAATTCGGTATTGAACCGAATTTGCTCAGCCGCGAGTTGATACAGTCTCGCCTGCTCCGACGTTGGCTTGACTTCACCACAAATCCAGGAACGTGACATATCACAACAATACCCGTATGGGCCAATCAGGTCGGTATCAAAACTCATCATATCACCCTTTTCGATGACTCGCATTGACGACTCTCGCATCCACGGATTGGTTCTTGGGCCGGAGGCCAACAACCGTGTTTCAATCCATTCTCCACCGAGAGCGATGTTCGTTTCGTGCAGTTTCGCCCACAGTGCGTTTTCCGTGATTCCCGGTGCCATGGCAGTGCGCATATTCGCAACCGCAGTCTCGCAAACGCGAACGGAATATTTCATGAGTTCCAACTCTTCAGATGATTTGATCACTCGGGCAACTTCCATCACATCCTGTCCTTCAACAAGCTCGATGCCGCGTTTTTCCAGGGCATGGATGCCAAGTAAGCTACACCGGTCCACTGCGAGTCTCCGATTACCAACTCCGTAGGTACTGACGAGATCGTCGATTTCTTTAGCAAACGTTTTCGCATTGTCTTCACAGCGCGTTCCGGCACCAAAAAAATAAAACGGTGTAATGACCCGGTACTCATCAATCGTTGGCAGGTCTTCGGCCAGATGGGGCATGTTCCCGAAATCCCACAAAATGACCGGCCCTTGGGTGGCAACAAATACACAGCGCGCCTCATAGTGCGAACACCAGATTTGCATATTTGTTGCATCGGTGACGTAACGGGTATTCAACTGATCAAAAAGCAGTGCACCGGCCAGATCGCGTTGCTTGAGTTGCTGTCGCACCCGCGCGAGCCGGTAGTGACGAACTGAATCCAGATCGACTGGGGGCACCGAATATTCCATCGCGCCATGCTGACGATTACGCACCTGTGTCATCTTGAATCTCCAAATTGTTGAGTGATTGTGAGGTCCTGCTGGTCGCAAAAATTTCGTGTGATTTTAGTTTCTTTCGCCGCTACAGAATTACAAAGATGCCAATCGATTACCACGAAAGTACCCGGTACTATCAATTTCCGTACCCAGTGGAAATCCCTTAATGAAAAGCGCAGTAAAAATATGGTTAACGTCGCATTTCGCTAAAATGCAAGTTTGAATAAAAAAATTAATTTATACTCAGTAGACTCAGAGTACAGACTTTCCATTGGACATTTTGTAATCTGTTCTATAAAGTACTTTATTGATTAATTCATTACCTGTTCAAGTTAAATTGACTGGAACATTTTTGGAGAGATATGAATGAAAAGATCAACCATTAAATCAACTTTGATTTCAGCTTCGGCTGCACTGTTAGCAGCGGGAAGTCTGGCAACCGCCCAGGCGCAGGAATTGGTAGTTGTATCGTGGGGTGGTGCCTACTCGAAAAGTCAGCAACTCGCCTACCATGATCCGTTTATGGCTGAAAATCCAGGGGTCACCATTATCAATGACGACTCCGCTTCTGAAGGTGTCGCCAAGTTGCGAGCTCAGGCTGAGGTTGGTAATGTAACGTGGTCGTTACTTGATGCGATCGCAGCTGATGCGATTACACTGTGTGACGAAGGCCTGGTCGAGGAAATTGATTTCGATACGGTTTTGGGACCGGGAGCTGACGGATCGTCGGCAACTGAAGATTTCGGTGATTTTATTACTTCACCCTGCCATATTCCGAATATCGTTTATTCAACGACTTGGGGTTATCGTACTGATATGGTAGCAACAGCCCCAACGCAAATCGCTGATGCATTCGATTTGGCAAAGATTCCAGGCAAACGTGGATTGGAGAAAAAACCCATCAACAATCTTGAATGGGCCTTGCTGTCGGACGGTGTAGCAGCTGATGCAATTTACGATGTGCTGGACACACCTGAAGGTGTCGCACAGGCATTCGCTAAACTCGAAGCCGTTAAAGCAGACACCGTATGGTGGACTCGAGGCGCGCAACCGCCCCAGATGCTTGCTGATGGTGAAGTGGTTATGTCTTCTGCCTACAATGGCCGATTGTTTTCTGCGATTGAAGAAGAAGGACAACCCATCGGTATGATGTGGGACTGGCAAGTGTTTGATATCGACGGTTGGGTTGTACCCGTAGGTGCACCGCATCGCGATGAGGCGCTGAAATTGCTGCGCTATGCTTCAGATACACAAAGACTTGCGGACCAAGCGAAGTACATCTCCTACGGTCCGACTCGTGCGTCTTCGGCATCACTGGTTGGCAAGCATGCAACTTTGGGTATCGACATGGCACCACACATGCCAACGGACCCAAACAATGCCAAAACAACGCTGCTGTTTAATATCGAGTGGTGGGCAGACAACCAGGATGATTTGAACGAGCAGTTCAACTCTTGGCTTGCACAGTAACCCTTATCTGACTGTTAACTGTTAGTCAGTTAATCAATTCGATCCAATGCGAGGTTCACAATCCATGCACCTCGCATTGGTATTTTTGGAAAAATCAATCCCAAGGGTTAATCGCCCATTTTGAACGCTATGGCTGATACCACTATTGATCCTGCCCAACCCATCACAACCGTCGATGGAATTCCACTAAAGAGAGCACTCGCAAAAGCACTTCGCCGCGACAAAATGAAATCGCTGGCACTTGTTGCACCATTGTTTCTGTTCATCACCCTGACATTTTTGGTACCAATCGCTGACATGTTATGGAGGGGTGTCGAAGACCCCATCGTTTCCACCTACCTGCCTCGCACTGTTGAGGAGCTCAGCAAATGGGATGCAACGTCAGGCGAACTACCGAGCGAAAGCACCTACGCAGCGCTAGTCGAAGATATTAAAGAAGGTGCGCCGAAAAAATTTATCACCCGGGTTGGAAAACGACTGAATTATGAACTCCCGGGTATGAACAGTTTGTTTCGAAAATCCCAAAGACGGGGCCCGAAAATTGAAGCAGGTCCCTATAAAGATGCACTGATCAAAGTTGATAAGAAATGGGGGAACATTGAAACCTGGCAAGTTATTAAAACATTCTCACCGACACTAACATCAGGTTACTTTTGGGCCGCTATAGACATGCAGGTCACACCTTCTGGCGAGGTGCAATTACAAGACGAAAAAAGTCGAATCTATCTCACACTGTTTTGGCGCACATTGCTATTGAGCGGCTTCATCACACTAATGACGCTGGTTTTGGGTTACCCTGTCGCGTTTTTATTGGCCACCCTACCGCTGAAATCCAGCAATCTCCTGTTGATGTTGGTACTGCTGCCATTTTGGACCTCGTTGCTGGTCAGAACGACGTCCTGGATTGCATTGTTGCAAACCGAAGGCATCATTAACGATATTCTGGTGTGGCTGAATCTGGTTGGCGACGATAATCGCATTACCATGATTCATAACGCAACTGGAACGGTCGTGGCAATGACGCACATTCTGCTGCCATTTATGATATTGCCGCTATACAGCGTCATGAAAACGATCCCCAAGAGCTATATGCGAGCCGCAGTATCGCTCGGTGCTCATCCATTCAGCGCATTTTTCAAAGTTTATGCGCCTAATACCATTCCTGGTATTGGCGCGGGCGGGATTCTGGTCTTCATCCTCGCCATCGGGTACTACATTACACCAGCACTGGTGGGAGGAACCTCAGGTACTTTTATCAGTAACTTTATCGCCTACCATGTCTCTGTCTCCCTGAATTGGGGCTTGGCCGCGGCACTTGGAATCATTTTGCTGGGATTGGTGCTGGTTCTCTATCTGTTGTATGACCGCATCGTTGGCATCGACAACATGAAACTCGGTTAAAGTCATGAAAAAACTACCTATCTATCTGACGCCAATCGAAATTATCTGGCATTACTCATTTCGAATTATCTGCGGGTTGATTTTTCTATTCCTGATCTTTCCGATTCTGGTCATCATACCGCTGTCATTCAACGCGGTACCGTTTTTTACCTTCACCCAGGAGATGCTGTCATTTGACCCGGCGGGTTATTCGCTGCGCTGGTACGAAGACTTTATAACCAGCCTCAACTGGCGCGGTGCCGTTAACAACAGCTTCATCATTGCCATTTTTGCAACTTTGATTTCAACTTCGCTTGGTACCATTGCAGCGTTGGGTTTAAGCCGTCGAAATGTACCCTATCGAACTACGCTCATGGCGATCTTGATCTCACCAATGATCGTTCCTTTGATCATATCAGCGTGTGGCATGTTCTTTTTCTACTCCAGGGTGAACCTGCAAGGAACTCACCTAGGTGTGATATTAGCCCACGCGGCATTGGGCACGCCTTTTGTTGTTATCACCGTAACTGCTACACTGGTCGGATTTGATCGCAGCCTGATTCGCGCGGCTAATAGTTTGGGTGCCGATGGTGTCACCACGTTCTTCAAGATCGTGGTTCCACTGATTTTACCAGGCGTAATTTCTGGTGCGTTATTTGCCTTTATCACCTCATTTGATGAGGTTGTTGTAATTCTGTTTGTTGGAAGTTTTGAACAGCGAACCATTCCATGGCAGATGTTTTCAGGAATTCGCGAAAATATCAGTCCCACCATACTCGCAGTGGCTACACTGTTGGTGCTCGTCTCGGTGGCATTACTCATGACCATTGAGATGTTAAGGCGTAGAACTGAACGACTACGAGGCGTTCGCGGTTAAAGTTTAGATCTGGCGATCATCACAAATGATCGCCAGACCACATCACCTATCCTGGCGTTCGCCAGGGCATTCGGACAGAATAATGTTCTGTAAATTGAGTTTCACATTAAGCTTGACTCCCAATTAGCTTGTGCTTTTAAATTTGAGACACCAATGCAAACAGAAACATTCAACTATATCATCGTAGGTGGCGGGACTGCGGGCTGTGTACTCGCAAATCGATTGTCAGAGAATCCTTCTAATTCCGTGTTATTGCTCGAGGCAGGCAGTCGCGACATCAACCCATGGATCCATATTCCTGTCGGCTACTTTAAAACGATGCATAACCCAAGTACAGACTGGTGCTACAAGACTGAGTCGGACCCGGGGCTGAACGGGCGATCAATTAGCTGGCCTCGCGGCAAAGTTCTTGGTGGCTCAAGCTCGATCAACGGTTTACTTTATCTTCGTGGTCAAAAGGAGGATTATGATGACTGGGAGCAAGCAGGCAACCCCGGTTGGTCTTACGCTGACATGTTGCCCTATTTCATCCGTTGTGAGCACCAAGAAAGAGGCCCCAGTGAGTTTCATGGCCAAAACGGGAAGCTGAAAGTTTCCGATATGCGAATCGAACGGGAAATCGGTAATGCGTTCATCCAAGGTGCCCAGGAAATTGGAATTCCCTATAACGAAGATTTCAATGGTGAAACACAAACTGGCGTTGGCTATTTTCAGTTGACTGCCTGGAAGGGTCGACGCTGCAGTTCGGCGGTCGCTTATCTCAATCCTGCCAAATCCCGTCCAAATCTAAAAGTGGTCACACGGGCACTAACGCGTCGAATCAACTTCGAAGATGTTCGAGCAACAGGAGTAGAGTACCAGCAAGGCAAAGAACGCAAGTCTGCCAATGCCGACTGTGAAGTCATTCTGAGCGCCGGTGCAATAAATTCACCGCACCTGCTGATGTTATCCGGTGTGGGCAGTGCAGAACATCTACAGGAGTTGCAAATACCAGTGCAGCATCATTTGCCCGGCGTCGGCGAAAACCTGCACGATCACTTACAGATTCGCTCGGTTTATCGCTGTTCAGTAAAAACTCTTAATGATGAGATAAGAAACCCAATCTATAAGTCACTAATTGGTCTGCAGTACATTGCGTTTCGTACTGGGCCGATGAGCATGGCTGCAAGCCAAATTGGCATATTCACCGGCTCCTTGCCGCACATTAAACGCCCGGATATCCAGTTTCACTTTCAGCCTTTGAGCTCCGACAGCCCCGGTAAAGGCGTCCACAATTATTCAGGAATTACTTCTTCTGTTACCCAACTTCGACCCACCAGTCGCGGCCACCTGCGATTGAAATCAATCAATCCCGAAGACTACATCGCCATGCATCCGAACTATCTGGCTACCGAGGAAGATCAGGTAACCACAGTCAATGCAATGAAAGTCTCCAGAAACATAGCCAGCAGTCAGGCAATGTCGAAATTTATCGAAGCGGAAGTGTTACCAGGCGATGATGTGCAATCGGATGAAGAACTGCTCGATTGTGCCAGGAATATTGGTGAAACGATTTACCACCCGGTCAGCACTTGCAAGATGGGACCCGCAGCAGACCCCATGGCAGTGGTCGATGCCCGGCTGCGAGTCTATGGACTCAAAGGGTTGCGTGTTGCCGATGCTTCAATAATGCCGGTGATCACCTCAGGCAACACCAATGCACCAACTTTCGCAATTGCCGAAAAAGCGGCTGATATGATTCTGGAGGATCAGCATTGACAGGAGTTTTAAACTGACTAATCACTGTCATCTACTTCCGCCCCTGCACCGCTGCTTCTTGACAATTCGCTATTGGGTACAAACGATTCAGCAGCTTTTTGTTTCAGCACCTTAAAACTGCGCAGATCAATTTCTATGCGCTGCGAACTGAGCGTACGGATCGATTCGCAACTGAAGTGATGCTCAAGCCCAGTTCGGTCAAACATGGACTGGACTTCGTCTGAATGCAGTCCCCTGCAGCGGACTTTGCAACACTCGGTTTCCTGCCAGTCTTTCAGATTCGCCAACTGGTAATTCGACCAAAGCTCCCCGTTCAGAACAACGCAACGCAACGGTGGCGAAGTTAACTGAAAGATGAACTTGAATTGAGATCTTTTCAAGATCAGGGGTAGCAGCAAATGCCAGAATTTGGGTTCTGAGTACTTCAATTCACTCTCTGATTCATTCTGAATGCAACTGCCGACGAGTGCATCGCTTGCTTGGAGAAGGGATGTCAAATCAAATTCACGAGTGATGGTTAAGGTGGATTTGAATTGGCTGGATGAGTGATCGCTATCGGCAGGTTCAGATTCAAGCTGCAGATGTGACAGCCATTGCGCCCAACGCGATAAGGGATAGACTCCCGTTGCCGCCAGCCAGACGATCGCATCGGCTAGTTCTGAATCCGCACCTGCAGGATAATCCAATGCTGTGAATACCCGTTTGCAGAGGGTACGTGACTCACTGTTCGATAACTGAATCACAACACTCGAATTTCAACTGTACTGATCGATGCCTGGAAAAACAGGAAAAGCCCAGTCATCGGCTGTCTTCAGATCGAGTTCATCGCTCAATGGTGCACCTTGAAATAATGTAATTCTTGTCCAAAGATTCGATTTCGGATCAAATCGAGTTGCACCAAAAATAGCCAATTTGCACCGCAAAATATCAATTGGCAAACAATTTTCACCCAACAGGTTTTCTTGTATTTCACCATATTCGAAATCAACGAGAGACTGAATACGGGAAACAATGTACCGATGCTCCGGATTGCATCGCAACAAGTCCGCAATCGTAAGCGTGCAATCTTGTCCTGCCAATTGACAAAGGGTCGCGTATAAGGCCTTGACATCGCGTCCGATACCGACCCGCATTTCCAATTCACTGCCTGGTTCCAGGTATCGCTGTCCCAGTCGAGGCTCTTCTTTTTCCTGCGAAACATACCAAAAATAGTGTTGCGATTCTGGTGCGTCGTAATCGAGTTGCAGTGCCCATTGATAACGAATTTCGATGTGTCTGCGAAGCTTTGAAATGTGCATTGAAGGGTCCAAGTGCTGGTATTCATCAACACCCATCAGTTGTTCCAGATCGTTAAGGTCGTCTGGATAGATCTCCAAGAACAAACTGTGCAGCAACTCCTGACATTCATAGCTGGCGTGGAGCCGCGCCCACTCAGCAAGCTGATACCAGCATGAACTGATGTCATCCAACTGAGACAATTTTTCTTCGACGCCTTGTAATTCAATCTTCAGCACTGCGAGACGTTCCGATTGACGAGGGTCAGGGGTGACCCATTGAGCGAGATGTTGTTTCACACGCTCAATCAGGCTTCGAAATTGTTCGACACATTGTGGTGACACATTACATTTTGACAGGACCCGCAATATTGCGGTTTCCCTTAATTTGATCCATTGTCCTATGAGTTGCGGGTGTCCCACCAAGAAAGGCGCCATCCCCAAGCCAGTGGCATTTCCCACCCCGATGGCCCGTTTGATTGGTCTTGGCAGCGCAACAGCGCTCTCACCACCTCGCTGGCGTGCTACATGCTCGACCAAATCAATGCTGAACTGACGTGCCATATAGACAGTCAGCATTTCTGCCTGAAAAGGCAGGCCAAAGGGGGTTGACTGTTTTACCTGGTCAAAATCCATCACGCCAAACTTTCCATTGCCGTAAACAGCAGTCGTTCTCACCAGGTAGCCGACGTCCATAATATCGTGGGGATTGGGCTGGTGGCCCGAAGCCAGGTGTTCAACGACCGAGTTGAACAAACGCATGCTTTTGTTGGCACGACTCATGACCATTTCCCGGTCACTCAATCGCCCCGCTTCCTGCAATGGCAGTTGTTGACATAGACGTCCCAGGTCGCCAGCATCCGGAATTCCATTCATCAACGTAAAACACATGTCCCACTTTTCAGCAATGACACGGTCGGTTCGATCTTTGTCATCCAGTTCCGTCGCCACTGCCACGAAACTCACCGGACCGGCTGGTGTATGCACTAAATAAACGCAAACACCGAAACCAAATTCGTCAAGCGTATTGTGAATTACCTCAAAACGCCATTGCTCGTGATGCATTCGACGCACCAGGGTGCGGGTAAAACTCAATCGAGTCGAGTGGAATGAGCCCAAACGCTCCAGGTGCATCACCACTTCGGGTGGACGAAGTGACAGATTTGGGCTTTGTCCTAACGCGTCAGATGCGTTCGCGCAACAGTCTTTTGGTGCTAGCTCGGGCATAGGCCATCTTTGAAAAATTCAAACCAGTTTTTCCCCATAATCATCGCGACTTCATCGTGCGAAAACCCAACCTCAGCCAACCCGTCGGCAACATTCCACAAATCTGCAGGTTTTCTGAACCACGCCGGGTAATCGGGCCAAGTGGGTGCTGATTGCTGCTGATGTTGATCGTTCCAAGTGCCACTTCTCATGTACTCAAGATAATCATCATGCCAGCCAAGACACAGGTCTGTACCCATTCCCAAGTGTTCGACACCGATTAATTCCGCTGTTCTTGCAACCATCTCGCAAAACTCACCAAGGGTGCAATGACTGCCATTGGCAAGATGCAATGGATACAAACTGAATCCCAGCATTCCCCCGCTTTTGCCCAATTCGATTAGCAGATCATCAGACTTGTTGCGCACAACATTATGAAACGACAGCGGATTGGCATGGGTGATTGCGATGGGGCGCGCAGAGTAATCGATTGCATCAAAACAGGTTCGCTCTGCGGTATGCGACACGTCCACAATCATGCCCAACCGATTCATTTCTCGTACAGTGATCCGGCCAAATTTAGTCAATCCTGCATCGTGTTTTTCATAACAACCGGAACCCAGTAAATTCTGGTTGTTATAGGTAAGCTGCATGATTCGCACGCCTAGCTGGTGAAAAATTTCTATTAACGCGAATTCATCTTCGATAGGTGATACGTTTTGAAACCCGAAAATGATGCCGGTTCGATGGCTCTGACGTGCCACTTCAATATCAGCTGCACAACGAACGGGCATGATCAAGTTCGAATATTCATTAAACCAGCGGTTCCACTTCCCAATCTGTGATAAGGTCTCTTTACAATCATGCCAAAAAGCAAGGGTCACGTGAATCGCATCAACTCGCGCATCAACCAAGGAACGAAAGTGATCAGCGGTCCAATTCGATGCCTGTAGCGCATCAATTAATGGGAAGGATTTTTCAACTTTTGTCTGCATATACTTGTTTGTTACGCCTCGAATTGATCCAGTCTATTTTGACAAGCCCTGTCGGTGACAGTAACCAATTTTATTGGGTGTTGTATTGTAAAAAAATAAATCTTGTTCTCTGAAGATCGACAGATTTGGGTAGCCCAAGCGGAGGAAGCCGATTTACACCATAATATTCACTCAGCCCCGACAAAGTAGAATGGTCCTGCGTAAGTGGCCATTTAATATGCGAGCGGGGAAAGCAACTCGACCCATCAACGATTCCAAATAAGCTTAGTATGAATGAACTGATCACAAAATCTGCCTATGATGTCGTGCAACTGTTAAGAGAAAGGGAAATTTCTCCTGTGGACGTGGTTACTGCATCCACTGAACGTATTAGCGAAATTGAGGGAAGCATCAATGCCATGCCGACACTTTGTTTGGAACAGGCGCTGGACAAAGCGCAAGCTTTGGAACGGCAAAAACCATTCGGACAAGCTGACAGTCGCGGATGGTTGGCTGGACTGCCCATTTCAGTCAAAGACCTGACTGAAACCGCAGGGGTTAAAACCACATTCGGTTCACCAATTTACCGGGACTATATTCCGAGCAAGTCGGATATTCTGGTGCGAAAACTGGAATTTCGCGGTGCAATTATGATGGGAAAATCGAACACCCCGGAGTTTGGTGCCGGTGCCAGTACGTTCAATGAGGTGTTTGGTGTCACTCGAAATCCATGGGACACCACCAAGTCTGTAGCAGGCTCATCAGGTGGCGCGTGCGCTTCAGTCGCAACCGGTGAGGTGTGGTTGGCGACAGGCTCGGATCTCGGTGGGAGTTTGCGGACTCCAGCGAGCTTCAATTCAGTTGTCGGCTTACGACCAAGTCCAGGGAGAATCCCAAGATCGCGAAATATTGAACCATTCAGTTGCATGCATGTGCAAGGTCCAATTGCCAGAAATTGCCGCGATACAGCATTGTTTCTTGATGTCATGGCAGGGTTCCATTCGTCAGATCCATTGAGCTATCCCGCACCGCAAAAAGCGTATATGAACTTTATCGATCAACCGATTAAACCCAGAAGAATCGGGTACTCACCGGATCTTGGCATTACCGTCATTGATCCAGAAGTCGAGCAAATCTGTCGCAAAGCGGTTCAACAGTTCGAATCGATCGGTACCCAAGTTGAACAAGCAGGTCCCAATTTCAACGGCTCAGTCGAAAGTTTCGGAGTCTTGCGTGCAGCATCATTCGTCACCAACCTGATAGGTGAATACGAAAAACACGAACACTTGCTGAAACCGGAAATTGTGTGGAATATTGAAAGAGGCATGCAACTGTCTGCACAAGATATTGGGCGCGCCCAAAGAACTCAAGCCAAGATTCTCAAATCGATGATCAAATTCTTTGATCGGTTCGATTTATTGGTCTGTCCTTGTGCAATCGTACCACCCTTCGATGCGGATATGCGATTTGTTGAATCATTGGGTGCGCACACTTTCGATACATACTATGAGTGGATCGCCATTACGTTTGCATTGACGTTGACTGGCTGTCCTGTATTGGCAGTACCTGCTGGTTTTACCGCTGACGGATTGCCGGTTGGAATACAAATCGTTGGGCCACCAAGAGATGAGGGGCTGGTATTATCCGCCGGTCACTTGCTTGAACAAATGACCGGAATTCCAGATCAACTGCCAATCGATCCGAATGTTACCCACCTCTAAATCGCATTGACCAAAATTGAGAGATTAAATTCAAACCATCAAAATCGATTGATTTTTATCTAGGATCAATTCAGTGATTGACACTCGGTATTGGCACCTGCCTCGCAACCGAATAATTCCCACCTCAATGCCAATTCATTATGAAGCCATACATTTTTGTAGCTGAAAGGCGATTCATATGTATTTACCGATAAAACGTAAACCATAATGAAATTGTACAATACAGTTGTTTTCGTAACTTCAGTCTCTGACGAGAAATCATGCCATGATATCAAGTAGATGGATCTTAATTTCGATTCTATGGTTGTCGAGTGTCGCAATCGCAAACGAATCGCCGCTGATCAAGACGTTACCCGTTACCAATCCTTCAAATTTGCTCTTAGTTGGAAACAGTTATCTTTATTTCAATAACAGTATTCACGACCATCTTCGAGGAATGCTGATCGCAGGCGGACTGTACGAATACGAAAATATTAATTTCAGGTCCGTTACGATTAGCAATGGCCGATTGAACTATCACGATGTTGCGAATTATCTCAGACCTGGGCAGTTAGGAATTGATGAGCCGTTTGAAGTGGTTATTCTTCAGGGCCATAGTACGGCGGCATTGTCGAAAGAAAACCGCACATTATTCGAAAACTCGGTCAAGCAGTTTTCCAGTTTAATTCGCAATCAAGGTGGCGGTGTTGCGCTATACATGACTCCCTCATATGTATCTCCTCACAAGCTCCAAAGAAACGATATGATGCGAGATATTGAGTCACTTTACCTTAGAGTAGGTAATGAAATCGGAGCCTTGGTTATTCCGGTGGGATTGGCATTTGAGGAATCGTATCGCCGGCGACCGGACCTTAATTTGCATGCCGCCTCTGATGGTTCGCATCCATCTTTATTTGGCACATACTTGGGTGCCGCGACCGTGTTTGCGAGCTTGTATGATCAGAATCTAATCGGTAACAGCTACGATTATTTTGGTGCGATTGATGCCGATATCCGCCTGTATCTGCAGCAAGTCGCGGCAGATACCGTCAATAAGTTCTACCAGTTATCCGATTGAAAACTCACCAGTAATTCGTAGAAACCAGGTTTTGCCAAAGACGTCACCTGTTCAAACCTGACTATTGACAATCAAAATGCAATGCAATGACCGAGTCTGAAAGAATCTAACCCACCAAAACCGCTCCAACCACAATCAAATAAGTCATTCAGTCCTGGACTATTGATAAAATCTAAACCGAACCGCAACTGAACATCTGTTGCCTTTCGAGCCCGGACATTATTTCACTCACCGACTTTTTATCTCATACTTGAACAGAATCTGATATCTGACTGCTGATGAAATTCATTTTCTCTCCCATCGTTTTTCTCATTCTGTTCTGGTTGGCACTGTCAGGACACTATACGATTCTGGTGCTGTCACTCGGTGCTGTTTCGTGTCTTTGGGTGCAACTGATATCCAAGCGAATGGATATCATTGATCACGAAAATGTGCCTGTTCACCTGGCTCCTTGGCGTATCGTTCCGTACTGGATTTGGTTAATCAAGGAAATTCTCCTGTCAACTTGGGCTGTTGCCAGGATGATCCTGTCTCCCCGATCGAGCATCGACCCAAAAGTCATTCGTCTACCGGTGGATGGCATGACTGAAATGGAAAAAACCATTTATGCAAATTCGATTACGCTCACACCTGGGACGCTGACGATCGAAGTCGATCAGTCCGAACTTGAAATACATACGCTACGGGGCGACATGTTGGAACCACTCATACGCGGCGATATGGCAAAGCGAGTCTCGCAAGTGGAAATAAAATCCGGAAATTCTTCCCAATGATTGCTGCCGCATTGATTGCCGTACTCGTCGGAATGATTTTGCTGCTCATTCGCGCGTTTGCTGGACCCACCATTTACGATCGCATATTAGCAGTCAACAATTTTGGCACAAAGACCGTGCTTGTAATCGCACTCTATGGTTTTGCTACAGACCGACCTGATTTTCTGGATATTGCAATTGTGTATGCACTGTGCAATTTCATCGTTACCGTAGCGGTACTAAAGTACTTTGAATATGGAGATCTCGGCCACATTGGCAAACAGCCTGGGGATGATCAGCCATGATCGACGTCATCTTGACTGCAGTTAGAGATTTACTGCTGCTCGCTGGTGCATTTGCAGTGCTGATCGGAGCCATTGGTGTCGTTCGCTTTCCTGACTTATTTTCCAGGATTCATGCAGCAGGCATTACTGATTCAGCGGGAGCCGGATTACTTGTAGCTGGACTGCTGATCGACGCGGGACTCAGTTTGGTATCTTTCAAGCTGCTGTTCATTTTCATATTTTTATTTTTTACCAGTCCGACATCATCGCACGCCCTTGCGAAAGCTGCAATTCACGGAAAATTGCAGCCTGTTGCGCAGCCCACTGAGAGGTGATCGCCATCGAACTATTGGTAAACTTCACACTGCTGGGCTTTCTGCTTGCAACCGCGTTCCTCATTTCGCGTACCAAGCGTTTGTTTCATGCGGCAATGCTGTTCGGAATCTATAGTTTGCTCACGGCGAGCCTTTTTGTTGTACTTGACGCGGTAGATGTTGCATTTACCGAAGCTGCTGTAGGAACCTGTATTGCGACTGTGCTGATGCTCAGCGCGTTGTCCTTAACCGGCATCAAAACTGAAGCAAAATACAGCCGCAAAAATCCAGCTGTTGCCATTGGCGTTTCAATTGCACTGGGTTTAGCTCTGGCGGTTGGAATTTTGGATATGCCTCAATTCGCAGATCCAAACGCGCCCGCTAATCTGCATGTTGCACCGTACTATCTCAACGAGTCCTATGGCGATATCGGCATCCCTAATGTCGTAACTTCCGTACTAGCCAGTTATCGCGGCTACGACACACTTGGAGAAGTGGTTGTCATTTTTACTGCGGGCATCGGTGTCATCGCATTGCTGGCAGGTCGAACTCGCAAACGCAAAGACTGATTCAATGAAGCATCATTTACTCCTTCATATCATTGCCAAAGTAATGATTCCATTCATTCTGATCTTTGCCCTTTATGTTCAGTTTCACGGGGAATATGGGCCTGGAGGAGGATTTCAGGCGGGGGTGATTTTCGGCGCTGGATTTATTCTCTATGGCATTATTCTGGGAAAGGATGCCGCAATGAAAGTTGTGTCGCTGCATCTGGTATCAATAACTGCGGCACTCGGTGTTCTGCTGTATACAGGTGTCGGTGTCGCAGGAATATTGATGGGCGGCGAGTTTTTGAACTACAGTGTTCTTGCTACTGATCCCATTGTCGGCCAGCACCTGGGAATCATACTCATTGAACTTGGAGTTGGCATTACTGTCGCGTCGGTCATGATTGCGCTGTTTCTGAGTTTTGCCAATTACCGCCAGCCAGACACCAACGGAACAGATTGATTTCGCATGGAGCTCGTGGGTTTATTCAATTACTTGGCTGTCATCGCATTGATGATGACCGGTCTGTACGTGGTCATGTCAGCAGGCAGTTTCATCAAAAAAATTATTGGACTCAACATATTTCAAACCTCCGCTTTCATCCTCTATATCAGTATCGGAAAAGTCGGGGGTGGCACAGCACCAATTTTGACAGATGAATTAACCGTCTACTCGAACCCCCTACCCCACGTGCTGATACTCACTGCAATTGTGGTTGGTGTGGCAACCACGGCTCTCGGGCTTGCGTTAATCGTCCGAATCCATTCCGCATTTGGAACAATCGATGATCACGATGTCCAACAACAGACCAATCACCAGGATCCATAGTGCTTGGTTCTCACTTAAGCGCCTTACAGGTCGTCATTCCGCTTCTGGCAGCACCGCTTTGCGCGATTTTAAGAAAACCTGTGCTGACTTGGCTGATTGCATTGATTGCAGCCATCGCATGCAGCATCAATTCAGTGGCAATATTGCGACAGGTTCGAGAATCAGGAGAAATCGTCTATGCATTGGGAGGCTGGGCCGCCCCTTGGGGCATCGAATACAGAATAGACAGTGCCAACGCATTTATCCTGCTTATTATTAGTTTTATCTTTTTACTTGGTACCCTCTACGCGCGCCGCAGCATTGCATCTGAAGTTGATGAAAGGAGTCAAGGCTGGTTCTATACCGCGTGGATTCTGTGCTTTACAGGTTTAACCGGAATTACAGTATCCGGCGATGTCTTTAATGTTTTTGTCTTTCTGGAAGTCTCCTCTCTTTCCACGTACATTCTCATTAGCTTTGGCCAGGACAAGCGCTGCCTAACTGCTGCGCTGCGCTACCTGATCGCAGGAACAATCGCAGCCACCTTCTATCTCATTGGCATTGGCTTTCTGTACTCACTGACAGGCACACTGAACATGGCCGACCTCGCCGATCGCCTACCCGCTCTGGCCAGTCAAAATACCGTTGCAGTCGCGTTCGGATTTGTCATCGTTGGACTGGCAATCAAAATGGCGCTTTTTCCACTGCATGCGTGGCTGCCCAATGCCTATACCTATGCGCCCAATGTAGTCACTGCATTCTTGGCAGGTACGGCGACCAAAGCAGCAGTCTATGTGTTTATACGCCTGGCATTTGCCATATTTCCCGAAAATTTCTTTAGTAATTTCACCTCAACACATGCAATCATTCTAGCCATCGGCATTTTCAGCGCGGTGGCAACCTCAGCAGTCGCCATTTTCCAAGACGATCTAAAGCGTTTATTTGCCTGGTCCAGTATTGGACAAATTGGCTACATCGCAGTGGGGATTGGCCTGGCATCAACTGCAGGAATTGCAGCATCGTTTCTCCATCTGTTTAATCATGCGTTGATGAAAACTGCAGTCTTCATGGCCATTGGCGGACTCTTTGTAGTCACCGGCTCCACCACCACTGCAGCACTGGCTAATGGAGGTCGCCGCATGCCGTGGACGATGGCCGCGATTGTCGTAGGGGGTTTGAGCCTGATCGGGGTTCCCTTCACTACGGGATTTATCAGCAAATGGTACCTGGTAAGCGCGGCGCTAGAACAAGATTACTGGTGGCTGGCAGGCTTGGTTTTGCTTGGTTCACTGGTGACTGCAGCATACGTTTGGAAAATTGTGGAAATTGCCTATTTCCGAAAAGATCCAGACGCGATCATCACTCGGCAGGAAGCACCTCTGGCGTTGCTTGTTCCAACATGGATACTTGTAGTCAGCAACATCTATTTCGGCGTTAATGCGAATTTCACGAGCTCTGCAGCTATGCAGGCGGCATCGGCAATATTGGGTTCAACACCATGAATAGTGTAGCAACGCTGCAACTGTACTGCTTGATCGCACCGCTCGTTGCGGTCGTCTTGATCGCAACACTTGGACGGGCCTACCCGATTCTATATGAACTGATCAACGCGGCCACTGCAGTTGTGACTTTTACATTGGTCCTTTATCTATACAGCGCATTGGGCCAAGGACCCATAGAACACCTAACCCTATTCGAACCGTTCGCCGGGGTTTCCATTGCTCTTCAAGCGGAGCCACTCGGGATGCTGTTTGCCATGATGGCGAGTTTTCTTTGGATTGTCACGTCTATCTATTCCTTTGGATACATGCGCGGCCATGGCGAACAAAATTTGGGTCGATTCAATCTATTCTTCGCTATTGCGATATCCAGTGCAATGGGAGTCGCGTTGGCAGCAAACGGTTTCACGCTGTTCTTGTTCTATGAAGCCCTCACGCTTTCGACCTTTCCACTAGTCACTCATGCAGGTACTGACAAGGCCAAACGCGCGGGTCGTATTTACCTGTTCTTATTGCTCGGTACTTCGGTTGGATTGTTGTTGTTTGCTCTAATTTGGACCTGGTTGTTAACCGGCAGCTTGAATTTCCAGGCGGGCGGCGTATTCGACAGTGACATCAGCCATACAACACTCAACATATTACTGGTACTCTATGTATTCGGGATTGGCAAGGCAGCCTTGATGCCTTTCCATCGGTGGCTGCCAACTGCCATGGTCGCACCCACCCCCGTCAGCGCGCTGCTCCACGCGGTCGCAGTAGTCAAGGCCGGAGTCTTTGCAATCCTTAAAATCTGCGTCTATATTTTTGGTATTGAACTTCTTCACGAATTGGAAGTGCATCGTTACCTGGCCTACGTTGCAGCTTTTACGATTGTTGCGACTGCGATCATTGCATTACGGAAGGATAACCTTAAGGCACGCTTGGCGTATTCAACTATCGGACAACTTTCCTATATTGTGCTTGGTGCCCTGGTTGCAAATGCCGCAGGCATCATCGGCGGCGGACTCCATATGCTGATGCACGGGTTTGGTAAAATCACCCTGTTTTTCGGGGCTGGCGCAATCCTGGTCGCAACCCATAAAACCGAGATCAGTCAGATGCGCGGCATCGGACGGCGCATGCCGGTCACCATGACAACCTTTTTTATCGGCTGCATTGCCATTGTTGGCGCACCACCAACCGGTGGTATGTGGAGTAAATGGAACCTGCTTGTGGGTGCCGCCGACAGCACCGAATGGGTGCTGCTGGGTGCACTGATCATCGGCTCTCTACTCAGTGCTGCCTATTTACTACCGATTGCAGTTCGGGCGTTCTATTTACCTGCCGATACTGAGCAAAGCACTATCAAAGAAGCACCCAAAACAATCTTAATTGCCATGATTATCAGTTCAGCGGGATGCGTGATTCTATTTTTCGCACCTGATTTTGCCTTTAACCTGATGCAGATGATCGCATTCTCAAGGTAATGAATATGGAAGATCAATCATCCAATAGCAATCAACCGCGGGCGACCGCGCTTCGAGTTATTCTCAGGTGGTTCTATGTGGCCTGCGCGGTGGTCCTACTGCTTGACTTTGTAATCCATCGTCACATCGCCCATCCGTGGGAATCTTTACTGTTCTTTTATTGCGTTTTTGGATTTGTTGCTTGCGTTTTGCTGGTTGTTATCGCCAAGTGGATGCGAAAGCCCCTGATGCGCAACGAGGACCATTACGATGGGAATTGACATTCCTCCATTTGTCGTCTTTTTTGTTGGCGCAGCCATTGCACTGATATCGCGGCGTGCACTGCTTTCGATCGTCTGTGTGGCTGTTCCTGTAATCAGTGCCGCGGTGCTGATGCTGTCCAACACCTCCAACGCCCATATTGAGACGTCAATCGTGGGTCTGCAACTGGTCCTTTTCAGTCCAGACAAGCTGAACCTCGTCTTTGGATATGTATTTCACATCGCTGCCTTGCTCGGCGGCATATTTGCGTGGCGCGTCAAGAACCCCATTCACCAAGCTGCGACACTCGCCTATGCAGGCAGTGCACTGGGGGCTGTTTTCTGTGGCGACTTGGTTACCCTGTTCCTCTTTTGGGAACTGATGGCCTTTACCTCCGCATTTTTAGTATGGAGTGGCGGTATGCGCAACTCTGTGCAAGCCGGTAGCCGCTATCTGATTATTCAGGTTGTCTCGGGCCTGCTGTTGCTGGCAGGTGCTGTGCTACACTATCAAAATACCGGTTCGCTGGAATTTACCCACATTGGCCTGACGGGTGCGGCGTCGACTCTCATCTTTGTTGCATTCGGGATCAAGTGTGCATTTCCTTTGTTGCACAACTGGCTAACCGATGCCTATCCGGAATCCACACCGGCTGGTACAGTTTTTCTGAGTGCGTTCACAACCAAAGTTGCTGTTTATGCCCTGGCACGCGGATTTGCTGGCACCGAAGCCCTCGTGTACATCGGTATGATCATGACCTGTTTTCCAATTTTCTATGCCGTCATTGAAAACGATCTGCGCAGAGTGCTGGCATATAGCATGATTAACCAGATTGGATTTATGGTTTGCGGAATTGGAATTGGGACGGAACTTGCAATCAACGGTGCCGTCGCTCACGCGTTCAACGATGTAATCTTCAAGGGACTGTTGATGATGTCCATGGGTGCCGTACTCTATCGTACGGGGAAAATGAACGGTTCAGATCTTGGTGGTCTATACAAGTCGATGCCAAAAACTGCCACACTATGCATTGTTGGTGCGGCATCGATTTCTGCCTTTCCGCTATTCAGTGGTTTTGTCAGCAAATCCATGGTGATGTCTGCCGCTTTATACGAAGGTTATCCAATCGTCTGGATCGCCCTGCTGTTCGCCTCTGCCGGTGTTTTCCATCATGCCGGCATCAAAATTCCGTTCTTCGCATTTTTTGCTCACGATTCCGGAATTCGCGTGAAAGAAGCACCAACCAGTATGCTGATCGCGATGGGCGTTGCCGCCCTGTTGTGTATTGGAATCGGCAGCTTCCCGCAATATCTGTATAGTATTTTGCCCAATGACATCAACTATACGCCGTACGACGCGACTCACGTGTTAGCGCAGATTCAGCTACTGCTGTTTTCAGCTCTGGCGTTTGTCTGGTTGAAGTTGGCAGGAATCTATCCGCCTGAGCTTCGAAGCCTGAACATCGATGCAGAATGGATTTATCGCAAAGGCTTGCCGGTCATTGGTCGTCGTGTAACCGCTTTATCTCAAAGTACGCTCGCAGGAACCTATTCGATTCTGGTTGCACTGGTTAATCGAATCTACCAGGTCATCAATCAAATCTCGGGACGAAACTCCAAGATCGCGCAAGAATGGACAGTGGATATTACCGTTGGGGTCGTTATCCTTTTGTTTTCAATTTTTATGATTTTCCTGATCGCTGCATAAACAGATTTTGAGAATACGCTGCAACTATCCTTGAACAAGCCGGGCGAGCACTATGCCAACACCGCAAGCGACGATGGAAAGGACCGCTGAACCTATAGCGTAAACCAATGCTTCTGCAATTCGACCTTGTTCAAATAGTAACCAGAAATCCAGCGAATAGGCGGAAAATGTCGTGTAGCCACCAAGAAACCCGGTCAAAAGCAAAGCAGAAAAACGATCGGACTCACCACTCAGCGCACCTAACATAATAAATAGAATCCCGATGATGAATGACCCACCGATGTTGACTAGCAACGTCCCGTAAGGAAAACTGCCGCCCATCAGACGAATCACCGCGACACCAGTCAGATAACGGCCAACTGAACCTAAGGCGCCACCCACCGCGACTTGGAAAATTGCCCAACCCATCAATGAAATCTCATCATGCTTTAATCACAAACTATCTTATTATGTTGATTTTTATTGTTGATTAGATTCGTATTTATCTATTTTCAGTCATTTTATTTCGGCGCCAAATACTGCCTTGTTCGCAGAATTGATCCAACTCGTCTAACATCTGTTCGTGCAATGCCAGTTCCGTTTCATCAGCCCGTATGACAACCACATCGGCTGGCTTTGTGCGCTCAGATTTGGGCAGGTCTTGGATTACGGGAATATCGAAGTTTGTTACACTTCCAAAATCAAGCGTCATCTGCCCGCCAGTTAGAGCCAGGAAAACACCGACCAGAATTTCTGCATCCTGCAACGCCCCATGCAGTGCCCGGCCGGACAGATCAATACCGTATTCATTGGCTAGTGCGTCCAAGCTGTTGCGTCGCCCTGGACGTTTTTCCCGGGCAACCTCAAGAGTATCGAAAATTGCGCATACCGATCGTATTTCAGGATAGTCTCGATCAGTATTTTCAAACTCATGATTTAGAAATGCTAAATCGAAAGCGGCGTTATGGATAATCAGTTCAGACCCGTCGATGAATTCAAATAAGTCCTGGGCAACCTCGACAAATTTGGGTTTGCTGCTGAGGAACTCATTATCAATTCCGTGAACTTCAAGCGCACCATGCTCGACATTTCTCTCCGGGTTTACGTAGTGATGCAGGGTTCTGCCAGTTCGCGATCGAGACTCTAGTTCTATACAGGCAAATTCAATGACTCGGTGGCCATCGCGAACATCCAAGCCCGTTGTTTCTGTATCCAGCACCACCTGTCTCATGCAGAACCTCCTGGAATCGCGCGGCGAGCCAATTCGTCTGCCCGGTCATTCCACTCATTGCCGCTATGTCCCTTTACCCACTTCCAAGTAACCTGATGGTACGAATCAAGGCGAGCCAGTTCCTTCCATAAATCAGCATTTTTTACAGCGCCCTTGTTACGTAAGCGCCATCCCGATCGTTTCCATCGATCTATCCATTGTGTGATGCCATCTCTGACATACTTTGAATCCGTGTACAGGGTTACTTCAGTACGTCTTTTCAACACCTGCAAGGCTCTAATGGCGGCAGTCAGTTCCATACGATTGTTCGTTGTACGAACTTCACCTCCTGAGATTTCTTTGATTTCACCATTCCAGGATAGTACTGCACCCCAGCCCCCGGGCCCCGGGTTTCCAGAACATGCACCGTCTGTATAGACGATCAAACGTGGCATCGCGTTCGCCTTGTATCACTAGCGCCGTAAAACAGGCGCACAGTCAAGAAATTACAGCTCATTGGTATTCCAATCCAAATCGACGATGTTTGATTTTCGGTTGTAAAAATTTCGGCTTTATTCTAACGCCCAAATCCTTTTTGTGGGCAACCAATATGTACACTGAGCCCATAGCTGGCCACCATCTGGCTCCAGCAATTTCCAACTTTTTCAATTTATTCAGATAATTGGCCTGATTCACTGGTGGTCTGTAAAATGCGAACTCGCCAGCAGAAATTTCGAACCCCAACGGCGTAAGCCATTCACGAATTTTTTGAACTGGATACAGCTGTATCCGTTGCGGAATCGTCCCGTTCAATCGATTCAAGTGCTTCATCAAATTCAGCAAACTGCGCGGATTAAACCCAATGATCAAGAGTGTTCCATTGGTACCAATTGAACTTGTTGCTTCACACAACACTGCATGGGGATCTTTGCTGAATTCGAGCACATGAGGCAGTGCTAATAAATCAATGTCATTGGCACCAAAGGGCAAACTCTCACCTATTCCAACCACCGAGTTTTGAATATATCCCACCGATCGCATGGCAACGCGGCAGCACAATTGGTAGTCAACTGTTCGAAAAATTTCTAATTGAGCCGGACCTTCGACCTGCACACACACTGGATAGAATCGATTCGGCAGTAAACGGGAAGTTGTCTCAAGTTCGCAATCAATAATGGCACGTCCCAGTGCCGTTTTGTACCAATCATGCATAATGTTGTATTTTTGCAACAAACCACGGCTTCCGAACAGTGGTAATCAGTCGATTCGTGGTTGCCGAATCAAAATATGGGACTCAGTCGGAAAATTCATATATATTAGTATTTCTGCTCAAAAGAAACAAAATATTTTGGCTAAAGTTATCCTTTAACCGCACAATTGTCGGATGAGTTTCATTAGTGCTGTTCCAAAACATGCAACGAAGTATTTTTCACCCAATCGTCAAGTCTACCTCAAATTTAATTTTGAGGGTCTTGCTGTTTGCCTCGATACCGGCATTTTTAAGCCCGCACGTCTACGCAGCATCTGAATTGGGGTCAAATTCAATCGATGATTACCAATTCGATTATTCTGCAGATGCAATCGATTATCGAAACAATAGCCTGCCGGCACCTTATGTTCCTTCGACTTACTGGCTCATAACAAGTAATTCGCTGGAACTCGCCAACGAACCATTGATCCCAATCAGCGAACCCAACCAAAAGCCAGCTGACATATGGCAGCAAATTCGCGCTGGATTCCAATTGGATGAATTTGATAATAAACTGGTACAACGGCACGAAAAACGATTCACGCGCAATCCAAAACATTTCGAACGAATACTTGAGCGCGCGGCAACTTACCTGCCCTACTTCCTTGAGCAAACGCACAAGTACGATTTACCTTCAGAAATCGTTTTGTTACCGCTGGTAGAGAGTGGCTACAATCCCAGAATTTACTCTTCGCGCGGTGCTGCCGGACTGTGGCAATTTATGCCAGCAACCGGTCGACTGTACGGACTCAAGCAAGATTGGTGGTATGAAGGCCGTCGCGACATAACCTATTCGACCGAGGCGGCATTGAAGCACTTGATTGATTTGAACGAAATGTTTGATGGCGACTGGCCACTGACATTTGCAGCCTATAACGCTGGATCCAACGGAATCAAGCGGGTCATTCAGTCAAATCGCCGTGTAAACAAACCAACTGACTTTAATTCACTGCGGCTGAATTCAGAAACCCGGAATTATTTTCCAAAACTGATTGCAGTTAAGAACATTATTCTCAATCCGAAAGCTTACGGAATTCGTTTGCCCAAGGTATCAGCCCAATCGCCTTTTGAAATAGTTGAATTCGATTTTCAAGTCGATTTGGCCATTCTGGCGCACGCGATTGAAGTGGATGCATTGCAACTTGCATTATTGAATCCCGGTCTTCGACGGCACGCTACGCCACCGAAGGGACCTTTTCGAGTTCTAGTGCCAACCAAAAAACTGCAAACAACACTGGCTTGGAAACAGGAGTTGCACCCATCAGAAGCGATCAGTTCGATCGTTCACGTCGTGAAAGCAGGAGATACGCTGAGCGAAATCGCGCAAGAATACTCGATCTCAGTTGCTTCGCTTAAATCCATCAACTCCAAACGCTCAAACCTCATCAGAATCGGGGAAATTATTCGAATTCCGATGCCGCATGCAACAGTGAATAACTTTGCATCATCGGGCGGCTTGAGTGGTGTTGAAATAGTCCATACCGTGGTCGCAGGTGACAGCTTAAGTCGAATTGCAAAACAATACAACGTCAAACTGTCTGAGTTGCGTGCAACCAACGGACTGCGCTCGAATGCCCACTTGATCGTAGTCGGACAGCAATTGCGCATTCCAGACAGCTATGTATTTACCGAGCAATCAACAGCCAGTGCCAATGCAAGCGGTGAGAGTGAGTCGCAAATTTTACACTCTGTAGCCAAAGGTGAATCCCTTTGGACGATTGCGAGAAAATACAAAGTACGTGTTTCAGATATCTTGAACTGGAACAAGATTGGCCGTTCAGCGTTAATCCACCCCGGGCAGAATCTCGTAATCTACGTCTACTGACGTAATTCGACTGGCTACTAAGTCAAGTCCGAAGCAAAAACACCGCTTGACCTGGCGGTTAGGTGACGGTTAGGCTATCTCAAGAGTCGTTCAGTAAGACGCGTACATTCCATAAATCTTCCCACGATTTTGCTTTTTCTGTGGGTTTTCTCAGCAGATACGCGGGGTGATAAGTAACCACCAAATCAATCTGTGTGTCCATGAATTTATAGGTCTGCCTGCGCAGAGTACCCAAGGGCATTTCCGTATCCAGCAGCAACTGTGCGCTCACACGTCCGAGTGCAACAATGACTTTGGGACGAATCAATTCAATTTGGCGCCGTAAGTACGGTGTACAAGCCTTGGCCTCTACCGGCAAGGGATCGCGGTTGTTGGGTGGGCGACACTTGACAACGTTGCAGATATAAACATCATCCCGATTGAGGCCCAGCGCGGTAATCATTGAAGTCAGCAGGTTTCCGGCTCGACCAACAAACGGCAATCCCTGGCGGTCTTCTTCCGCACCCGGACCTTCACCGATGAACATGAGATTTGCTGTTTCAGAGCCTGAACCAAAAACAACGCTATTGCGCGTGCGGCTCAGTGAACAACGTTCACAGCTGGATGCGATCTGATGCAGTTCCTGCATACCTACTTGCGCTAGGGATTCTGTCATCGGGACTGATTGCCCAGAAGTATCCTGTGCATGGTTCTCGGATGGAACCTCCCGATTGAAATCAATCATTGGCTGATCCGAATCCGGTGAAGACTCCGAGTTGACGACAGTCTGATCTTCTGTACCCTGCTCGGGTCGAAGCCGATAGACTTCGACGCCCATCGCGTTTAAGAAAGCACGTTTCGACATCGATCGTCGGCGTCAGATCATGGAGCCAATTTGCGGGTGCGCTCGTTCGGTTGATTCCAGTCGATTGATTGCATTTATATAGGCTTTGACCGACGCAATAACAATATCGGTATCAGCTCCATGCCCGTTAACGATTCGACCATTTTCGCGCAGTCGAACACTTACTTCACCTTGTGCATCCGTGCCGCCGGTAATGCTGTTTACCGAGTACAGCTCCAAGCTTGGTGTCCGCTGAATTGCTTGCTCTACCGCTCGAAACGAGGCGTCAACTGGACCATTTCCCTCAGCCGACACAGCTACCGCTGAGCCATCTATATTCAAAGTTAAGTTTGCTGTCGGACTGACCCCTGTCTTGGAGCATACCTGCAAACTGGTCAACTCCAATCGATCACTGCTTTGCTGAATTCCTGAAATCGCGCGCAAGCCAATCAGATCGTCATCGAATATTTCATGCTTGCGATCGGCTAAATCTTTAAACTGATTGAATGCGGTCTGCAGGTCTTGTTCCGACTCAAACTCGAAGCCAAGCTCAATCATTCGCTGTTGAAACGCATGGCGTCCAGAGTGTTTACCGAGCACCATTCGATTCATCGTCCAGCCGACGTCTTCAGCTCGCATAATCTCATAAGTTTCCCGCTTTTTAATGACTCCATCCTGATGGATTCCCGATTCGTGAGCAAACGCATTGGCACCAACAATGGCCTTGTTCGGCTGGACGGGAAACCCGGTAACACTTGAGACCAGACGACTGGCGGGAACAATCTGCGTTGTATCGATATTGGAATCGCAAGAAAACAAGTCCTGTCTGGTACGTACCGCCATGACAATTTCTTCCAATGACGCATTGCCGGCGCGCTCACCAAGACCGTTAATCGTACATTCCACTTGTCTGGCACCTTTTTGTACTGCAGCTAATGAATTGGCCACGGCAACACCTAAGTCGTTATGACAATGAACAGAGAAAACTGCCTTATCTGCATTTGGAACCTTTTCCATCAGCAGCTCAATCGTGCGTGCGAACTGGTCAGGCATGTTATAGCCGACTGTGTCAGGAATATTAATCGTTCGGGCACCGGCATTAATCGTAGCTTCGATTATCCGGCACAAAAAATCAAGTTCAGACCGGCCGGCATCTTCCGGAGAAAACTCGACATCGTCGGTGTGATTTCTCGCCCGAGAAACTGCCCAAACAGCACGTTCCAGAACCTGGTCTTCAGACATCCTGAGCTTCTCCTTCATATGAATGGGAGAGGTCGCGATGAATGTATGGATTCGCTTGGACTTGGCGAATTTCACAGCTTCCGCGGCTTTATCCAAATCCCCTTCAACGGCTCGTGCCAACGCGCACACTGTACTGTCAGTCACCTCCCTGGCCACTTGCTTGACCGCCTCAAAATCGCCGGGACTTGCGGCGGGGAATCCGGCCTCAATGACGTCCACCCGCATTTTTTCCAACAATCTGGCAATCGCCACCTTCTCATCGGAGTTCATCGATGCGCCTGGACTTTGCTCGCCGTCACGCAGTGTTGTGTCAAAAATAATCAATCGATCCGACATGGTAATACCTGAACCTACAAATCTAATTCGAAAACAGCCCGCCAATCTATATGATCGCGGAATAATCGTAATATGGAGTTTTTTTTGAAAAGAGAGCGCGCCTAGCGGCGCAGCAGCAGCCCGAGGGAGGCCTGAACAGAAGTGAAATTGGAGGTTGTAGTTGACATCTGCGCAAGATTTATATTACATCGCCAAACGTTTTGCAAATTTTTTCTAAGTGTATCTGTACATTTAACTGGTACAGCATCCATTTAGAATTAAGCCTGGCACACGATCCTGACTTGTCCGCAACAGTCGCCCAACCAGGCAAATCCGTTTATTGACTGGGTGGATCGTTGCGTTTGGTACGCGCCAAAACGCGTTGCGGTCTTTTAGCTGACTTTCCGGAGACCCACATTGCGGGGCCGCTCAGCAGATAAAGCAAGAATAATGCGAACAATACTCTAGGGGGATCGAAGGAGATCAATGCAATGCCAAATACCATCAAAATACTGGTAACAAATGGCACGCGCCCCCGCACACCAAAATTCTTGAAACTGAGATACGGAATTGCGCTGACCATGCTCATTGCAAGAAGAACCACGACTACCGTTGTCATTTCGGCGACAAATACGAGGTCGGTACCCCACCCAGTTTCAATCACCCACATCCAGCTCACGAGAAAAGCGGCCGCCATCGGACAGGGTAAGCCCTGAAAGTAGTTTGAATTTGCAGTCGATTGGGTATTGAATCGGGCGAGGCGCAAAGCTGTTGCAGACACATAGAGGAATGCGCAAAGCCAGCCGATTTTACCCAGGCTCGAAATCGTCCATTCAAACACAACGAGCACAGGAGCCAAACCAAAACTGATCACGTCTGCCAGGCTGTCGTATTCCTTACCAAAATCGCTGGTTGTGTTGGTCAGCCGTGCGACACGTCCATCCAGACCATCAAGAACTGTTGCAATCAAGATGGCGACTGCCGCGATTTCAAACTTATCGAGTGTTGCCTGAATAATGGCAAAAAAACCAAAAAACAGCGCTCCTGTAGTCAACAGGTTCGGTAAGACATAGATACCGCGACGCCTTCGTTGATTCTTTTTTCCTGAGGTGGACTTTTTTGTTTCTATTTGCATGGGATCATACCTGCAACCGCACGCGCTACGTTACAGTTCTATAAAGGATTGTAACCGTAAACGGTTGGTAATTTTCATTTTTGGTATATTCAATCCACACCAAAGCATCGCGAGTGTTTTAGCTGACGCAATAGCACTCTGTTATGTATCAAGCATCAATGGTTGCCGCGAGGCTTAGTGGAGTTATCGCCATCTGTAACGTCTCATTGAAATTTTGTCAACAGAATTTTTCAGGAACGCATCGAGACTGTCTGGATTTATTTTGGCACTCATAAGTATTGTCCAAAAACACCATTGAGTGCAAATTCCATATCCAATAAATCAGCGGAATCAACGACGATCAACAACCCTCGCGATTACATCACTGCCCCCTTTGACCGTGTCTCCAATACTGACGGAAACTTGATACTCTGGTGGGAGAAATAATTCGACGCGAGAACCAAATCGAATAAAACCATACTTCTGACCTAGCGCGACTTCATCACCCGAATCCACGTAGCAAAGAATTCTACGCGCTATCAGACCTGCGATCTGGATACAGGTAAGCTCGTGCGAATCGACTGTGCGAATCACAATCGCGTTGCGCTCATTGTCTGTCGCAGCCTTATCCAATGCAGCATTGACGAATTTCCCGCGATGGTATTCTTTCTTGATGACCGTGCCAGCAATAGGGACGCGGTTGGAGTGAACCGAAAATACATTCAAGAATATTGCGATGCGTCGTGCTGATCTTCCACTGACAGGGTCCACGGCTTCGCCAACCGCGACGACCTTGCCATCGGCAGGTGACACGACTACATTTGCTTCAGTCGGAATGACCCGAACGGGTTCCCGAAAAAACTGCAAAATAAATGCAGCAATCAACCAAAATGGAATCGACCATAGACCGCCAGCTGTCAGATTGACTGCCAGCGCTACGACGAGACTTATTGCAGCGAAGGGATACCCTTCGCGGGCGAGATGCATTGGCTTAATTGACGTCGCGGTCGACCAATCTGCCGGCGGCAATCCACGGCATCATCGCGCGCAGTGAACTGCCCACATCTTCAATTCCACGACCGGCTGATGCTTGACGTAATGCGTTGAATCGGTTGTTTCCGCTTGCATTCTCATTCATCCACTCACGGGCAAATTCCCCACTTTGAATTTCTGCAAGAATTTTGCGCATCTCTGCCCGGGTTTCATCGTTTACAATTCTCGGGCCGCGTGTCAAATCACCAAACTCAGCAGTATTGGATACCGAATAGCGCATGTTCTGAATGCCGCCTTCGTAAATCAGATCGACGATGAGTTTCAATTCGTGTAGACACTCAAAGTACGCCATCTCTGGGGCATAACCCGCTTCAACCAAGGTGTCAAATCCAGCTTCGATCAAGGCCGTTGCGCCACCGCACAGCACGGTTTGCTCGCCGAACAGATCCGTTTCGGTTTCTTCTCGAAAAGTCGTTTCGATGATGCCGGCTCTACCACCACCCACTGCGGAGGCATAGGCGAGTGCCAATTCTCGGGTGACACCTGATGGATCCTGATGAATAGCAATGAGACACGGAACACCGCCGCCTGAGGCATACGTCGAACGAACCAAGTGGCCCGGACCTTTCGGTGCAACCATAAAGGTATCGATATCGGCTGACGGCTTGATGAATTCGAAATGAATATTGAAACCATGTGCAAAGGTGATTGCAGCACCGGGTTTCAGATTCGGTGCAATTTCTGCTTCATATAGAGCTGCCTGAAGTTCGTCGGGTACCAGCATCATGACAACGTCAGCACTTGCGACGGCATCACCAACATCGGCAACTGCGATACCTGCCTTGGCTGCTTTGTCGCGGGACGTTGATCCCGCCCGCAGTCCAACAACAACGTCTACTCCACTGTCCTGGAGATTTCCGGCATGTGCATGTCCTTGAGATCCAAATCCAATTACTGCCACCCTTTTGCTTTGGATGATTGAAAGATCAGCATCGTTATCGTAATAAACTTTCATAGATTTTCCTTCGCACTGTTCAATTGTTTTTCGCACTTCGGTTATTCAAACTGAGTGAACTGTCACCTCTCGCAATTCCAGAAACACCAGAACGGACCAGTTCCAGAATTTCAGTTACTTTAAGCGTGTCCACAAACGCATCGAGTTTCGAGCCTTCACCAGTCAATTCAATGATATAGATTGACTCTGTGACATCAATGATGCGGCCGCGAAAAATCTCAGCCAGCCGTTTCACTTCATCGCGCAACTCACCTGTTGCTCTGACCTTAACCAGCATCAACTCCCGTTCAATATGGTTGCGGTCGATTAGATTAAGTACCTTGACCACCTCAATGAGTTTGTTCAACTGCTTGGTGATCTGTTCGACGACATTCTCGGATCCCACTGTTACAATCGTCATTCGCGACAGCGTTTCATCCTCAGTCGGAGCAACAGTCAGGGACTCTATGTTGTAACCCCTTGCCGAAAATAAACCTGCGACTCTGGACAAGGCTCCTGATTCATTCTCGAGAAGCACGGATATGATATGACGCTGCTCCTCCACTTAAGCCAACTCCCGTTCCTGTGGCACAGACCGGTTTGATTTGTCGGCTACCGGGTTCAAGTGCATCTCATTGTGTCCGCTGCCCGCGGCAATCATCGGATAGACGTTCTCGGACGGATCTGTAATGAAGTCCATAAAGACGAGATCGTTTTTCCTCGCCATCGTTTCGATTAACGCACCTTCAACGTCAGCAGGATCTTCAATTTGAACCCCATCATGACCAAAGCTTTTGGCCAAGTCGACGAAATTAGGTAAAGCATCCATATAGGAGTGTGAATACCGACGATCATAAAAGAATTCCTGCCATTGCCGCACCATTCCCATGTAGCGATTATTGAGATTGATAATCTTGATAGGCAAATCATATTGCTTGCAGGTCGATAGCTCCTGTATGCACATGATGATACTCGCCTCACCTGTAATGCATGCAACATCTGAGTCGGGATATGCAAAACGCACGCCCATCGCAGCTGGCAGACCAAATCCCATCGTACCCAAACCACCGGAATTGACCCATCGTCTGGGTCGGTCGAATTGATAAAACTGTGCCGCCCACATCTGATGCTGTCCAACATCAGATGTTACAAAAGCCTCGCCATTGGTTACTTCGTAGAGTTTTTCGATCACATACTGCGGTTTGATTTTGTCAGTCGATCGATCGTACGACAAACTGTCAAGCGAACGCCAGGAATTGATCTGGTTCCACCAAGCCTTAAGTGCTTCGTAATTCGGTTCCATGTCCAACCGGTCTATCATTTTCAGAAGTTCTGCAAGCACATTTTTCGCATCACCCACAATAGGAATTTCAACGGGAACATTCTTGCCGATGGAGGCTGGATCAATGTCCACATGTATGATTTTCGCGTAAGGTGAGAATTTCGCCAGATCACCAGTGATTCGATCATCGAAACGCGCACCTACGGCCAGCATTACATCGCAGTCGTGCATTGCCATATTGGCTTCATACGTGCCGTGCATTCCGAGCATGCCAATAAATAACGGGTCATTGGCAGGAAAACAGCCCAGTCCCATCAATGTATTGGTACAGGGATAATCGAGCTGTCGAACGAGTTTACGAAGTTCCTGTTCACCACCTGCCGTGGTAACTCCACCGCCGGTATAAATAATTGGTCGTTTGGCCGACAGCAATAACTTTGCGGCTTTTTTAATTTGGCCAGTATGTCCGCGAATCGTTGGATTGTAAGAACGCATCGAAACGGACTCAGGATAGGAATACTGAGTTTTAGCAGCCGTGACATCTTTGGGTATATCAACCACAACTGGCCCTGGTTTGCCGGAATTGGCGATAAAAAAGGCCTTTTTAATTGTCAATGCCAGGTCTTTGACATCTCGAACCAGAAAATTGTGCTTCACACAAGGTCGTGACACACCGAGCGCGTCCACCTCTTGAAATGCATCGTCGCCGATCAGGTGTGATGGCACTTGACCCGAAATCACCACCATAGGAATTGAATCCATGTATGCGGTTGCGATACCGGTAATGGTATTGGTTACACCCGGACCCGAGGTTACCAGGACTACGCCAGGTTGGCCGGTTACTCGCGCGTAACCGTCGGCGGCATGGGAAGCACCCTGTTCATGACGCACAAGAATGTGTCGAACATCATCCTGTTTGTACAGGGCATCGTAAATATGCAGTGCTGCACCACCTGGGTAGCCGAAGATGTATTTAACTCCTTCATCTTTCAGGCAACGCACCAAAATATCTGCGCCTGTCATTTCCATGGTCTTATTCCTCTCGAGTTAACGAGTCCGTACCTTAATTGCGTACGGTGTTTTTCCGATAAAACATATAATTATAGTTAGTGATGCAATGCAACATTCAGGAATATCTATTCCTGATGGACAAATTTCAAAACTGCTGATGGCATTGGGTAACAATGGTTGAATTCGGTGTTCACTAAACCTTTCGCCAAGTACTTGTACCGTCGGGTCGGTCCTCTACTTCAACTCCGAGATCAGTCAATTGCTGCCTGATTTGATCTGCAACTGCCCACTGTTTGTCGCGACGCGCTTGTTCACGCTGCAAAATTAATTCCTTGATTCCGTCATCTGCAACTGCCTGTTCGACACCTAGAAAGTGAGTAGCATCCAGACTTGCAATACCAAGCGCACCGGTTAATTCTAATAATGTACCGTACAGGCAGCTGACCGTTTCTTCAGTTTGTGACTGAAATGCCCGATTGAGTTCTCTGACGCAGTCAAACAATACCGCAAGTCCATCAGCGGTATTGAAATCATCATCCATTGCTGAGCAAAATCTGTTGACAAGGCTTTCATCTAATTGATCCGCAGGCTGCACACCAAGTTGTTCGGCCTTGTTGATCGCCGTATAAATTCGCGTCAATGCTGCCTTTGCATTGTCCAGTGAGTCATCGCGGTAATTAAGAGGACTTCGATAATGACTCATAAGAAACATAAACCGAAGAATTTCTCCCACCTTCTTGGGGTCCGGATCTGTTGCGAGAATTTCGCGAATCGTCAGAAAATTGTGCAATGATTTCGACATCTTTTCTGCGTTGATTTCGAGATATCCATTGTGCATCCATGTATTTACAAATGTTTCGTCAGTCGCAGCTTCAGATTGTGCAATCTCGTTTTCGTGATGCGGAAAAATCAAGTCCATCCCGCCGCCATGAATATCAAAGTGACTGCCTAACAGGCAGGTTGACATTGCGGAACATTCAATGTGCCAGCCAGGTCGCCCTGCACCCCAGGGAGACTCCCAACTCGGCTCGTCAGGCTTTGACCCTTTCCACAATACGAAATCTACCGGGTCATCTTTCATCTCATCAGGTTCGACTCTTGCCCCGGCGACCAGTTCATCCAGCCGCGTACCCGACAGGTTACCGTATTTCTTGAACTTACGGACGCGGTAGTAAACGTCCCCATTTGCTGCCGGATACGCGTAACCGGATTCCACCAGTTTGGTTATCATCGCGATAATCTGTGGAATGTATTCGGTAGCCCGGGGTTCATGGTCCGGCTTGATCACGGCAAGCGCGTCCAGGTCTTCATTCATGAACCGGATATAACGATTGGTCAGCGTACTGATCGATTCTCCCAGTTCATTGGCGCGGGTGATGATCTTGTCATCAATATCGGTAATATTGCGGACATAAGTAACTTTGTAACCCCGATACCGTAAATATCGCACAACCGTATCGAAACCCACCATAACCCGAGCGTGTCCCAGGTGACAGTAGTCATAAACTGTCATTCCGCAAACGTAAATCCGCACGTGGTTATCATCGAGCGGTTTAAGCGGTTCTTTATTTCCGGTCAGGGTGTTGTAAATATTCAACATGAAACTGCTGAAAATGGAAGGTGTATATAATGATTTAAGGTGTCCAATGACCCAATAAACTGGCACATTATAAGTGCCCGACACCATCTTTTCCGGCTGTTATAGTTCGCGTTTCCTGTTTATCCTGTGGCTGTTACTTGCTAAAAACATTGGTACGAGTTGACCAAAATTTCCGGCTCCGCGCGTGGGCATTCAAAGCACTCTGTGCGGATACTTGGTACTGATCTCAATGGCTGCATATTTTCTGTCTGACACCCACCTGTCACCTCAACAGCCGGAAGTCTACGATAAATTCATCAGGTACCTTGAGTTCATTCGCAACGATGCAGATGATCTTTATATTCTCGGCGATCTTTTTGACTACTGGATCGGTGATGATGGAATCGAATTACTGGGTCACAGGCAAGCCGTTGAAGCACTGGCAAATCTATCGGCCCATGGCACCAAGATATCAGTGATGCATGGCAATCGTGATTTTTTGATCGGGCAAAGTTTTATCGACCAGATTGGTGCCTCATTAATTTCCGATCCAACAACGATTGAACTCAACGGACAGCCGGTGTTACTCATGCATGGTGATAGCCTTTGCACCGATGACGTTGCCCATCAACGTTATCGAACCACTGTTCTGTCCACACAATGGCAAGATGCCATTTTGGCTCTACCGCTGTCGGAACGACTGGACCGTGCTCTAGCCATGCGTAACATGAGCGAACAAGGCAAACAGACAAAGACCCAGCAATTAATGGATGTCAACCTGAAGTCTGTCATTAAGATGATGGAAGCACACGCAGTACACCTTTTGATCCACGGCCACACCCATCGACCGGCAATTCATGATGTGGTGATCAACGGTTCAGCAGCAAAGCGCTATGTACTTGGGGACTGGGGGCGCGGCTACGACGCAGTGATCCGCGTGGATTCAAATGGCGTTCTTGATCTGCATAACGCAACCGTCTGACCCGGTGAACGTCATCTACTTTCCACTAAATCGACAGCTTCGTACAGCACCGCATCCTGATCAACTTCGCGAACGCCGTCGCTTCGCTGATCGTTGAGCTGAGATAAAAATGCTTTTGAAACACCGCCGGTGATGTACTTGCCATCGAATACCGAAGTGTCGAAACTCACCACGTCAGAGTTATTGGTCAGAACTGACGCAATCAAGTCGTCGAGACACTGGTACAGTACATAGTCTGCACCAATCTGTTCACAGATTTGCTGCGAATTGCGCCCCGTTGCTACCAGTTCTGTAGGGCTTGGGATGTCAATTCCATACACATTCGGGTAGCGGATCGGAGGTGCGGCTGAAACCAGATAAACCGACTTGGCACCAGCTTCGCGCGCCCTTTTGACAAATTGCTTTGCAGTGGTGGCACGTACAATCGAATCATCAACCAGCAAAACATTGCTGTCCTTAACTTTAGTCCAGCGCAATCGATTCACATAAGCCTCTTCTGGATTCTGGATTACCGCAAACTCCCGCACTGTGAATTATCCTGAAACTCAAACTATCTCTCGACTTGAGTGAACCTTTCGTACTACCCGCCGATGGTAGTCACCCTTATATTCTGAAGTCAATTCTGGCACTTCAAAGTTATCCGTATTCTTGTCGCAAAATCTATTCAATTCCCTGATCGTACGGTCCAAAGTGTTTCTTGGGCTGTTATCGTTGTGTAACTACGTTGCGAGTCTACAACGGTTTTAGTTAAAGATTCTTGGGTTATCTTGGGGAAACATGGTATAATAAGGAATATAGGGACAGATATTAATACACAGGTACAAATGGGAGAAACTATATGGTACTTCAAACATATTATCCTAAGGACCACAGAGGTGGTTGTGTTGTTACGATTACTCAAGATGCTTTTAATTTTAGCGCTTTAGCTAGTAGAGTCGCTAACTTAGGCGATGTTAACTGGGTGCGTTTACATACTGATTCGGATGATCGGCTCGTTGTGTTTGAGCTAGTTCTAGGTCGAGATAAAATCGATGGCGTATTGAAGCTAGGGACACATTCGAGGAATTACAAAAAGGTCATTGCAAAGGGTTTAATTCGGAACACACCATGGATAAATAAATTTGTTCAAACGCCTGTTAGTCTACGAAAGTTTGAATTAAAGAAATACGATGGAGAGCTTCCATCGCTGAATGTAGCTAATCAAGTACCAAGAGTGTCTTGGTATATTCAACTGGCACCAGTATTTGAAAAATCTATAAGTGCTTCTGAAATCAATCAATTAGATTCTAGCGTTAAAGGTATTTATCGATACCGTGGAGGCAATGATGGAAAAGAGATAATTTACATTGGTAAAGGAAGTATCAAAGACCGTTTCATACAAGACCCCTCAAGGCGAAATTGGGGAGTAATCAGAATCGAATATTCGATTCTAAAAGACGATCAGGAAGCTTATTTGTGGGAGGCTAAGTGGATTGAACGCTTCAAAGAGGAAAACAATGGAAATCTACCGAGATATAACCGACAAAACGGTCATGGGTGATGAAATTAATATTGCCAACATTTCACGAATTCTAATGTCCATTTTACGAGGTGAAAATTGAGTAACGTAGCTTAAACGACTCAGTTTAGCGTGAGTCGCTATCGTGTCAACATTCTAATGATTGATATAGCTGTCCAGCAACGGATTCGGCGGTAGTGTCGACGTTGCGCGTCGACACCAACTTTGATATTTATTAGTCCAACTGAAAAGTCAACGTGCAAAAGAGCCTAAATATCTTCTTGGATTGCTTGCCAGATAAATAAAGTAAGTGCTCGTAGAATTACATCCACTTCAATAGCCCTCACCCACTACCATAATATTTTGAGTAAGAGTCATTATTTTTCCTCAATTAATTCGACAGCTTCGTACACCGTATCCTGATCATCTTCGCGAACACTGTCGCTTCGCTGTTCGTTGAGCTGAGACAGGAATTCTTTTGAAACACCACCGGTGATGTACTTACCATCGAATACCGAAGTATCGAAACTCACTACATCAGAGTTATTAGTCAGAACTGACGCAATCAAGTCGTCGAGACACTGGTACAGTACATAGTCTGCGCCAATCTGTTCACAGATTTGCTGCGAATTGCGCCCCGTTGCTACCAGTTCTTCAGGGCTCGGGATGTCAATTCCATACACATTTGGGTAGCGGATCGGAGGTGCGGCTGAAACCAGATAAACCGACTTGGCACCAGCTTCGCGCGCCCTTTTGACAATTTGCTTTGCAGTGGTGCCGCGTACAATCGAATCATCAACCAGCAAGACATTTTTGTCCTCAAACTCCAGGTCAATGGCGTTCAATTTATGCCGAACCGAGTAGTTACGCTGGGATTGACGCGGCATAATGAAAGTTCGGTCAAAATAGCGGTTCTTTATGAATCCCTCGCGGTATTTAACGCCGATTGTATGAGCAAGCTGCAGTGCAGCAGCTCGAGATGTATCTGGAATCGGCATGACAACATCTACATCATGATTGGGAAATTTCTCAAGAAAACGCTTGCCAAGCCATTCCCCCATGCGCAAGCGAGTTTTATAAACAGAAATTCGATCAATCATAGAATCTGGCCGTGCCAGGTAAACAAATTCAAAAATACACGGTGAAGATTTCGCAGTGGGTTCACACTGACGGGTGTGCATTTGACCATTCGTGTCTACGAATATGGCCTCGCCTGGCGCAACGTCTCTTTGTACCTTGAATCCAAGGACATCCAGGGCCACACTTTCGGAAGTGAACGCAACATCCTGCTTACCGTCTGCTGTGTCGCGTGTACCAAAAATCAGCGGGCGAATACCGTTCTTATCCCGAAACGCAAGAATCCCACGGCCGACGATCAAAACAGTCACTGCAAATGCACCTTTACAACGTTGGTAAACCTTCTCCACTGCACGAAACACATGTTCGGGCTTGAGTTCTTCGGCAGACTCGCGTATTGTCGTTGACAGTTCATAAGCAAAGACATTCAGCATAATCTCGGAATCCGAACTGCTATTGATTTGGCGCCTATCACCTTGAAACACCTTAATACCCAATTCGTCGGCATTGATCAGGTTGCCATTGTGGGCCAGGGCAATTCCGAATGGTGAGTTTACATAGAATGGCTGGCATTCGGCTTCGGTATTGCCGCCGGCAGTTGGATATCGAACGTGTCCGATACCCATATCGCCTTTGAACTCACTTAATGAGTTTCCGGAAAACACATCACGCACCAGTCCCTTGGCTGAACGGGAGTACACGCGTTGACCATCACTGGTAACAATGCCCGCAGCATCCTGGCCGCGGTGTTGTAGGACGGTCAGAGCTTCATAGAGCTCGACATTGCACTGCGCTGCGGAAAGTATTGCGACGACGCCACACATAGATCAGCTGTCTATTCAAGGCTCGATTTCATCAGTAAAGTGCCATCAAACGTGCTGCTTGCTGTGAATCCCGCCTCAACTCGTCAACAGCTCAGGGGACAGGTAGGGAGAAACCATTTCGCGCACAATAACCACATAAGGTTCCAAAATAGACAATGCGAGGGAATCCTGCCACCATGGCGCGTCCGATACAAATGCGAATGAACTGACGATTGCAAGTGCCAGAACGATAACACCGCCGCGTGCAATTCCGAAAGCAGCACCCAACGTCCGATCAATTCCAGCAATTGTCTGAACCACGATAATTCGAGCGAGGATAGCACTCAAAATCGCGGCGGCGAGTAAGAGTGCGAAAAACACCGCAAGATTCGCCGTTATCACCTGCAAGGCTGGATCCAGATTAAATTCCGCAAGGTAAGGAAGAACCAAATCAGCATATTGCCAAGTACCCCATGCGGCCACTATCCATGACAACACAGAGAGCAAGGAACGGATAAAACCGCGAAAATATCCGATCAGCAGCGACACGAATACGACGACAACACAGCCGATGTCAATGACAAGAGGCGACACGAAACTACCCTAATTGAATTTCGGAGATGAGGTCTGATATTTGCCGTGTGATACAGATATTCGTAACCTCCTCTTGTTATAAACCAAATTCATAGGTTGTACAAATAATCTGCAACACTCGAGCAACGCAAAGGCAAGCAAATCAATTGCGAACATTTTCTACTAAACCTGTACACATAATGTAATTCTTGCAAACATTTAATATGTCGTTGTTAAAGTTAACTGTATTGATTCTTGGCATTACCCGCGGCTTAACAGTCAATTAGCATCGTATTTGAATAGCGATTACGATTATCATGCGAACCGTTCATGAAACCAGCAAATCAAATGTGATCGCCGTTCGACTGACTGGCCTTGCAAAATAAGTGATGCTTGGGATTAAGCCGGTAACGATTAATCCCATCGTGTGAAATCATACCATATCTGCTTGAATCAAATATCATTACCACAACTCATTCGAGAATTGTGGCAGTGTCTGTATAGGTTGGTCTATTACCCTTCGGTTTGTCGGACTACGGCATTGTCAAGCGATAAGGCCTCGGATACTTCTGGCAGCGATGTCGCTGCATTTTCACGGGTGGGATAAGGCCCAATCAGGATTCGGATATAGTCACTTTCAGATCTCTCAATCTTTAGAGGCAGATTATTGCTGCGAATTTTTGCGCTGAGTGTTCTGGCATTCTCTATTTGCTTGAACGCACCGACTTGGATATACCAATTTCCGGTCGTTGCAGCAATTTCTACTTTCGGCTCAGCTTGACTGGCAGCTTGCGGTTGCGGTGCTGGCTGAATCTCAGGAGTTGGTTGAGTTTGCGCAGAGGGTTGCTCCTCAGGTTCTGATGGAGATTCCGATTGCGATTGAGATGCCATTTGAACAACTACTTCCGATTCAACTTCGGGTTCCACATTGACTTCCGCAACCGGTTCATTCTCAGGTTTGGCTTGCGCGGCGGGCACTTCTTCCAGCTGCGAGGCCAGTTCCACTTCTGGCGCTGCTTGAGTTTGAGGCAGTTGTTCTTCAACGCTTTCTTCAACGCTGACAACAGCTTGTCCTGTTGTAATTTCTCTTATCGCAACCCGAGCAACATTCAATTCGGCGGCGACCTGTTCACTGATCTGCCTGGCTTCAGATTCATTTTGATAAGGTCCAATAAACAAATGAGTCAATTCATCATCACTGACTTTTGTATGCACCGGAACCTGTAAACGAGCAAACTTCAGACGCTCAACTTCAGCTTCAATTTTGCTTTTATATGAGCCAACCTGCACATACCAACCATTGGTCAATGCAGTATCGTCGATCCAGGATTCTGCCAATTGCGTAGCACTACCCGAATCACTGTCTGTACTGTGTGCCTCTGTTTCTTTATCCTTTGCCGCAACGCCGATTTCAATCGCAGCTTCACCCGTTTGCCTCTGTACGGGTTCAATTGGCACTGCCAATTGTCTTTCGGTGTCCCCAAATCTTGCCGGATCCAAGACGACAAAAATGACACCGTACGCGATCGCACTCCAGACCACAATACCGGTCAGAACAGGCCATAATCCAATCTTTTGTTTGGCTTTGAACGATGAGCTTCTCAAGGTGTCTTGACGGCCTTGCTCCGAATTTCCTGGATTACCTCACCAACTGTCAGAAACGATCCGAATACGACGATCCGGTCCTGGTTCTGAGTTCCCAACATGATTGAATTAAATCCGTGTTTGACATCGTAATGAAGTTCAACCTGAGCAGTTTCTCCCAACACTGGTTCAATCCGACGGTGCAGTTGCCTTGCCGTTGCACCGCGTTCATCGTGAATTCCGCAAATATGCCACTCGTCAATGACACTTTTGATGCTTTCAACCATAAGCTCAACCGGTTTTTCTGACAGCATCGACATCAATGCGATGTTATTCCCGCTGACCGGGTGATCATTCAGGTAGCATTTAAGTTCTTGAACTGATTCAATATTGTGCGCTACATCGAGTAAAACTTCAGGTGTGTGTTGGATGACTTGTAATCGACCCTGTATTTTTGTCGCATTCATCCCCGTACGAATGGCCGCATCAGGAACTTCAAAATACCGTCGCGCCAGGAGTGCTGCAGCAACCGCACCTGCGGCATTTTCGCGCTGGCAGCGACCGCGAATGGGAGGCATTGGGATATCAATCAATTCTAAATCTAAATATCTTGTACTGATTTCTAATGACCAGCAGTCCTCAGCCTCAGACTTAACGTGGAAGTCTTCTCTTAACACATGCAAATCGACCGACATCTTTTGTGCCACATTGCGAACCGAAGTCGGTAAGTCGGTATCTGTGCAAACTGCAAGCTGCTGGGGTCGCAGTATTCCTGCTTTTTCAAATCCAATTTGCTCACGAGAATTGCCAAGCCACTTCTCATGGTCAATCCCAATCGAAGTAATACAGGCAATATCGGCATCCAGAACATTGACGGCATCTTTTCGACCGCCGAGTCCTACTTCAAATATGGCTACGTCAACCTTTCTCTTTATGAAGTAATCGACCGCGATTGCAGTTCCATACTCAAAGAACGTGAGTGGTACATCGCCTCTTAATGCCTCTACGCGCTGAAATTCCTGCACCAGATCATCATCCGTTATTCGATGACCGTCGACAACGATTCTTTCATTAAACTCAACCAAGTGAGGTGACGTGTAAAGCCCCGTTGACAGACCTGCATGCCTGAATATCGATTCCAGCATCGTCGCGACAGAACCCTTGCCGTTCGTCCCCGCAACACTGATTACTCGAAATGGCAGTTCAGCTTCACGAATGCGTTCAATGACAGTTCTAACGCGATCCAGGGTTAAATCCATTGTTCGGTAATGGAGCAACTGAATATAGCGAATCCAGGCATTGAGATCGCGTGCCTCCGTATCGGAACTCAAACGCAGATTCACGACACTGTCGCCGGTATGTTGTGAATTTCGCTTAACCCACATCACTTTGTAATTGATTTTTGTTTGCCAATAAAATGGTCAACAGTGAATGAATCGACGCGCGCTGTTCCCGACGATCGAGGACCATATCCAACGCACCGTGTTCCAGATGAAATTCCGCCCGCTGAAAGTCGTCGGGCAACGATTCGCGGACAGTTTGTTCCACAACCCGCCGACCCGCAAAACCGATCAGTGCTTTTGGCTCTGCAATAATGATGTCACCCAGCATTGCCAAACTGGCTGTCACGCCACCCATTGTCGGATCGGTAAGTACCGAGATATACGGCAATCGGGCTGAATTCAACCGATCGACCGCGGCCGTGGTTTTGGCCATTTGCATCAGCGAGAACATCGACTCCTGCATCCTGGCTCCACCGCTAGCAGAAAAACACACAAAGGGCACCCCGAGTTTGACGCTTTCGTCAACACCATGCACGAATCGTTCGCCGACTACTGAGCCCATCGATCCCCCCAGGAAATCAAAATCGAATGCTGCGACAACAATCGGCAATGTCATTAGTTCACCACTAAACACTGCCAGCGCATCATAACTTCCAGTTCTTTTCTGCGCTTCAACCAAACGCTCTCGATATTTTTTTCGATCGCGAAATTTGAGTTTGTCAACCGGTTTAACTTCACCTTGCAGTGATATTGCTGTATCCTGATCAAGAAATGCTTGAATGCGCGTTCGCGGGTTAATTCGCATGTGATGACCGCATTTTGGACAGACGTTCAAATTCTGTTCCAATTCCACTTGATACAACACTGCGGCGCACTCAGGACACTTGACCCAAATGCCTTCAGGCACCCCTTTCTTGGACAGTCTTCCGCCCGATTTGATTTTCGGTGGCAGCAGATTGGTAAACCAGTTCATAGCGCCACTTTGTGCGAATCCAGCTGATTGAAATGGTTCAAGTCGTCTGCGGCCTGCACCGCGGTAACAAATTGTTGAACCGCTGATAAGTCTTTCACTCCCGGTTGAGATTCAACTCCGGTACTTACATCAACGGCCATTGGTTTAACTTTTGCGATAGCGTCTGTAACATTGCCACTGTGCAATCCACCTGCCAACACGATGGGCTTGTCGACCTGCGGTACATCATCCCAGGAAAAAGTCATGCCTGTACCGCCGACCTTGTCTTTCACATAAGCATCCAACAACAAGCCGCTGGCTGTCGGATAGGATTGAACTGCTGACTTAACTTGCTCAGCACTTCTTACTCGGAATGCCTTAATGTATGGAATCCCGGGTTCCAGGCAGCGACTTTCAGTTTCATCACCATGAAACTGAATGAAATCCGGTTTGACGGAATTCGTGATTACGTCCAACAGGTCATCCTCAGGATTCACCACCACTGCAACCGCGGCAACCTCCGGCGGCAGGCTCTCGCGTATGGCTTTCGCCTGGGCTGCGCCCAGATTTCTGGAACTCGGCGGGTAGAAAATTAATCCTAGCGCAGCAACCCCGCACTTTGCAACTTGTTGTGCATCTTCCAATCGAGTCAATCCGCATACCTTGATCTGCGTTGGATTATTGCTGTGTACTCCGGCCGTGTCAAGGAAGCGGCAGCTGATCGTCATTTTGGTGAATTTGTGATAAGAAAATCAAAAAACTCTGATAGTTTGTGCCCTTCGATCTATGTAAGCAGCGGACATCAGAATCGAATTGACACACATCAAGTTTAGCTACCCTAATTATAGGTAATGACTTGCCTTAACAATGACCTCGCGTTTGCGAAGTAAACTAACTGCAGGCTGATTACTATATTCCCATCGACTCGAGGATTCGATGCTGGTGCTCTCGACTCGCCAACGGCGAGACCATCTGTAACAAATTGGCAATGGGTCAACCCTTACTTCAAACCGAGGTAAGCCTCGACAATCGAACTGTCTCTGGCTGCTTCCTCGCCGGTTCCATTCCAAACCACCCGGCCCGTTTCAAGGACACTGACCTCATCCGCGAATTGTTGAACCCGCTCAGTGCTTTGTTCAACGAGAATAATAGCCAGTTGTTCTTTTCTGAGCGCTTCCAACACTCGGTAGCACTCGTCAACCACGATTGGCATCAAGCCCAGCGAGAGTTCATCAATTAATAACAGTCTCGGTTCCGCCATCAGCGCCCGTGCAATGGCGAGTATTTGCTGTTCACCACCAGATAATGATCCGGCAAGTTGCTCGCGACGCTCCGCAAGACGCGGAAATGTCGAAAACACCCGATCTCGTCCTGCTTCGAGTCGCGGCTTATCCATTCGTGTAGCCCCGACAATCAGGTTTTCGGTGACAGTTAAGTCTGCGAACACGCGGCGTCCCTCTGGTACCAGCGCAATCCCGCAGTTTACGCGCTGATGCGTTGGCAACTGCGTGATATCTTGCCCGTTGAGATCTATGCGACCGCTGCTTACTTCGATTAAGCCGGCAATCGCCAGAACCGTTGCAGACTTTCCCGCGCCATTGGCACCGATCAAACCGAATATTTCTCCCGGGTTGACCGTAAAGGACAGCTCGTTAACAGCAATCACATTGCCGTAGCCGCAACTGAGTTGAGATACTTGCAACATCAGGCTTTCTGCTCACCCAGGTAGGCCTGACGTAATACTGCACTCGCCATGACCTGATCAGCGGCACCTTGCAGTAGACGTTGGCCATTTTCCTGAACATAGATTTCTGAACAAATACGCGCAACTTCGCCAATGTTGTGTTCAATCAGGAGCACACTACGCGCCGGTGTTACCAGGGACGCGATCAAATCAGCCAATTCGCGTGCTTCGGTTTGATTGAGACCGGCCAGGGGTTCGTCCAGCAGTAGCAACCCAGGCTTAAGTGCCAGTGCTCTTGCCACTTCCATCCGCTTGATAAATCCCAGGGGAACCTCGCGTGGAAAGGCACTGGCTGCGCTACCAATGCCGACAAAATCCAGCAACTCGCGAGCTTGGCGACGCGCTTCGGAACGATCCACGTTCAAAAAGGCTTGAAATGGGGTGCGCATGTGCTTGGCACCGGCTGCCAGTGCAATGTTGTCCAACAGCGTTAGTGAGTGTAGTGGTTTTACGATTTGTTGAGCCAGTGCGAGACCCAGTTGCACCCGTTGGTGAACACTCCAGTTGGTGATGTCATTACCGCGAAATTCGACTGCCCCCTGCTGTGGTCGCACCATTCCCATAATGATTCGCATCATCGTGGTCTTACCTGCGCCATTGGGACCGATAAATCCGAGCAGTTGCTGCTGTTCGACAGCCAGGGACACATCGCGTACCGCATCAACGCCCCCGAAGCGGATGCTGACATTCTGAACGTTGAGTAAACTCATCGTGCCTGATACTTTTCCCACAAATTGCGAACGATGCCAGCAATACCAGCTGGAGCAAAGCGCATGGTAATGAATATCAACGAACCATAAATCAACAGCTTATAGTCGTCGACGAATTGCAGCCACAGTGGCATGGTCGATAAAACAGCGGCCGCGACCGCTACACCCGCGATTGACCCGATACCACCGACAATGACCATGGCAAGGACCGTAACTGATTCTACAAAACCGAAACTGTCGGGGCCGATAAAACGGATGTGATGGGCGTAGAGCCCACCGGCCACTCCTGCACCTGCGGTTCCAACGACAAATGCGAGAAGTTTAAATTTGGAGACATCGATCCCGAAAGTGCGTGCCGTATCCTCATCATCTGAAATTGATTCAAAGGCAAATCCCAGCCATGAACGTTTGATGTAAATTGAAAGCAACACAAACAGGACCATACAAACCAGGGCAAGCAGCAAAAGCCCCGGTCGACCGAAAGCTACAGAAGGAATTCCCGAAATACCAATTTCCCCGCCGAGGGCGTCCTGCTTGCGAACGATTCCCACGAACAAAAATCCCACTCCCATGGTTGTAATGGCCAAAAAATCATGCCGCACGCGCAGTGAGGTTATGCCGACCAAGACACCAACTACACCGGCCATTACCGCCGCTGGAATCAATGCAATGGGTAACGCCAAACCAGCCTTGGTCAGCATCGCGGCAACATAAGCACCGATGCCATAAAACGCTGCGTGTCCCAGACTGACCTGCCCACAGAACCCAGTAATGAGGTTGAGCGAAAGCGCAAATAAAATGGCAATCGACATACTGGTCAGTACTATAATTTCGTAGCTCACTCGGTTATCTCCGGGTCAGTAGCCCTTGCGGACGGATCATCAAGACAATGATCAAAAATGTGAATGCAATCGCATCCCGATCGAGCACGTGTCCAAGGTAGATTGTCCCAAAACTCTCAATAATACCAAGTGCAATTGACGCGACCAGTGTACCGCGTACCGAACCCAGTCCACCGAGCACAATTATGGCGAGTGCCTTGTAAGCCGGCACTGCCCCCATTGTGGGTTCAACCAGATTGTTCAGCAGTGCCACCATTACACCTGCCAAGGCTGCAAGCGCGGAACCGACAAAGAAATTAATGTAGCGTACTTTCTCGATATTAACACCGAAGCTCGCCGCCATATCTGGATCGGATACTGTTGCGCGCCAGGCGATGCCGGTACGGGTTGAGGCCGCGAGCCAGCCGAGTGCACCAATAAAAAGTACCGCAAGAATGACGACCGCTATACGCGCCGCTGACAAATGAAACCCATCGAACAGTTCGATCTGTTGCTGCAGCGGCGGCTGAATGAAAGACATTCCGTAGGCACCAAAAATGATGCGGTACACTTCTTCTGCCGCAATAAACAGACCAATGGAGGCGATCAGTGCGATAAGCGGCGGTTTGTAGAGGAGAGGTTTGTAGGCAAAGCGGTAGACTCCGACCCCAACAAAGCCAACCACCACCATCGCCACGGCCGCGGCAACGATGATATGTCCGCCATGGTTGACAATAATGACACCAAGATAAGCACCGAGCGTATAGAGTGCCGCATGCGCAACATGCAAAATGCGCAGCAACCCGTATACCAGCACCAGACCCAGTGCAATCAGCGCATAAATTGCACCTTGTACTATGCCCTGAATTATGAGTTCGATTGCAAGCATAGAGCCAGACTTCGGCCTGAGTTAATGTCAATCAGGCCGAAGCTATGGTTGTTTGGCAATTGGTTGCTTACTCAGCCGGCGGTGCCAGTAAGTCGGAATCCGATATCACCGCGTAATGGTGCCAATTACCATCTTTGACGATCTGAACCTGTACATCTTTTTGTACTTCACCCAGTGCATTGAAGGAAATTTCACCGGTAGATGCCATCACATTCGCACCGGCGATGGCTTCGCGAAGTGCCGCTGCTGAATCATCTGTCGCCCGCGCCAGTGCATCTGCCATCACCAACACTGCAGTGTGAGCAGAGGCTGCCACCATGTCGGACGGATAACCGGCCTTGGCTTCGAAGCCGCTGATGAAATCCTGAGTAACAGGGTCAGCAGAGTCCCGGTCCAGTGAAGTTGTAATGATCACACCTTCTGCATCTGGTCCGGCAATTTCGATGAACTTCTGACTGTCATAACCTTCCTGTCCAATAACCGGCACGTCGATTCCCGCAGCACGTAATTGACGTACCAATGGACCGGCAGTGAAAAAATACCCTGAAGCGTAGATTGCATCCGGAGCATCACTTTTGGCCTTTGAAACGATGGCACCAAACTCCCGATCTTTAATCGAGTACTCATACTCATTGACAATTTCGATACCAAAATCGGCAGCCTTTTCCTTAAAACCGTTCGCAAGCGACTTTCCAAAGTCGTTATTGAGCGTGATCATGACCACACGTTTATGACCCATCATTTCACCAATCAGCTTGGCACCTGCACGACCCTGTACTTCCCCAACGAATGAGGTCCTGAAAACATAATCGCCGGCCCGAGTGATATCCGGGTGTACCGCGTACGCTGAAATATAAGGCACATTGTTTTCCTGGTAGATTGTAGCGGCCGCGCGCGTTGCACCGGAGTAGCTACCCGAAATCCCTGCAGTAACATTGTCCTGCGTGATCAGTTTAACTGCCAGCGGTGCCGATTCCTTGGGCGATGCCTGGTCGTCATAAATAACCAACTCAAGTTGCTGGCCGCCGATTCCGCCAGCCGAATTAACCTGCTCGACGGCGAGTTCTGCGCCAACACGCGCGGAGTTGCCATCCGCCGCAGCAAAGCCTGTGAGTGGTGCGTTGAAGCCTATTTTGATGGCATCACCAAGCGCAACAATGGGCACACTGAGTACCAATACAACTGCCAGTGACAGGGACTTGAAGAGTTTTTTCATTTCATTTTCTCCTGGTTAAATTACGAATTTAATTTCCAAATTACTCCGGTAATCTGAATAAGATTGAATCAACTGTGTGAATAACTGTGTGTTAATTCGATAGAATCGCCGGCAGATCAAGCTGATTTGTCTTGGCGCATTCGATGGCATCCGGATAACCGGCATCAGCATGCCGCATAACACCGCTTGCCGGATCGTTCCACAGCACGTTTTGAATCCGCGGTACAGCTTCGCGAGTGCCATCACAACAGATTACCATGCCGGCGTGTTGTGCATAGCCGATTCCGACGCCACCCCCGTGGTGAATAGAAACCCAAGTAGCTCCCGAAGCACAGTTCAAAAGCGCATTCAGAAATGCCCAGTCAGAAACTGCATCTGAACCATCGCGCATGCCTTCGGTTTCTCGGTTCGGTGATGCAACCGACCCGGAATCGAGATGGTCTCTGCCGATAACAACAGGGGCGTCGATTTCGCCCTTTCGATACATTTCATTGAACGCCAGTCCAATCCGATCGCGCTGACCCAATCCCAACCAACAAATTCTCGCTGGCAGCCCCTGAAACTTGATGCGTTTGCGCGCCATATCCAGCCAGTTGTGCAGATGTGGATCAGCAGGAATGAGCTCCTTGATTTTTGCATCTGTCTTGTAAATGTCTTCGGGATTGCCGCTTAGTGCGACCCAGCGAAAGGGTCCCATCCCGCGACAAAATAACGGGCGAATATAGGCGGGTACAAAGCCTGGATAAGCGAAAGCTCGTTCAAACCCTGCGTCCTTAGCGACCTGTCGAATGTTATTGCCATAATCAACTGTGGGTATGCCGGCGTCCCAGAATTTGACCAGTGCTTCGACATGAACTCGAGCAGATTGACTGGCCGCTTCCACTACTGCCTTTGGATTCAATTTTCGTTTTTCACGCCACTGCTCCATACTCCAGCCTATTGGCAGGTAGCCATACAGCAGATCGTGTGCCGATGTTTGGTCCGTGACAATATCAGGACGCACATTCCGTGCAAAGATCTCCGGCACAATTTGCGCTGCGTTGCCAAGCAGGCCGACCGATTTTGCCTGCCCTTTTCGTGTCCACTGATCGATCATTTCCAAGGCTTCGGCAAGCGAATCAGTTCGGTGGTCCAGGTAGCCTGTACGCAGTCGAAAATCAATTCGTTCTGAATCGCACTCAACCACCAAACAGCTGGCACCGGCCATGACTGCAGCCAGCGGTTGGGCACCGCCCATGCCACCGAGTCCGGCAGTCAGTATCCAGCGACCACCAAGATTACCGTTGTAATGCTTGCGACCGGCTTCTACAAACGTTTCATAAGTGCCCTGAATAATTCCCTGACTGGCAATATAGATCCACGAACCCGCGGTCATCTGACCAAACATCATCAAACCCTGCTGATCGAGTTCATTAAAGTGCTCCCAAGTTGCCCATTTGGGTACCAAATTGGAATTGGCTATTAAAACGCGGGGCGCATCTCGGTGGGTGCGAAAAATTCCGACCGGTTTCCCCGATTGAATCAGCAAAGACTGATCGGTGTCGAGGCGCTTCAAGGAGTCGACGATCTTGTCATAATCATTCCAGGTCCGTGCGGCTTTCCCCATACCGCCGTAGACAACCAATTCATCGGGATTTTCAGCAACATCCGGGTGCAAGTTGTTCATCAACATCCGCAGCGGTGCTTCGGTCAGCCAGGACTTGGCTTCCAGGTGAGTGCCGGTTCTCGGTTTAATAATCCGTTTGCTCGTTGGTACAAAGTTCATGTCATGTCACAGGTGTGGGTGAGCCGCAAGTGCGGTAGCAGTCTGTTCGAGTTCGCGCAGGACCTTCTGCAGCAGACTACGCAGATTTTGTGCTTTTTGTCTGTAGAGTTGCCAAGGTGGTCGTTCCAACATATAAGTTGCTTGCGATATTTCCATTTGAATCGCATGCACTCCTGTCGCTGGTCTACCATAATGGCGCGTGGTCCAACCGCCGCGGAAGACGCCATTGAGGACAACACTGTAATCAGGGCTTCGATCACAGGTACGGTATACAGTTTCTTCTATCTGAGGACTGCAGCTTGAACCACCGTAGGTACCAATGTTCAGGTCCGGCAATGTTCCGGCAAACAGGTTCGGGACGACTGATCTGACTGAGTGGCAATCAAACAGAATTGCAACGCCATTGTGACGCAAGGACTGATTGAGCGCTAACTCAATTGCTTCGTGATAAGGATGATGGTGGTATAGGATGCGAGTCGCGATTTCCGTGCTGTCCGGACCAACGCCTGACTTGTATAAAGGTTCGCCATCAAAGGTATACAAGGGACACAAGGATGACTCCTCACGGTCGGTGTATAACGCGTTGCCCGCAGGGTCTCGATTGGGATCAATCACGTAACGATGAAATAATGCACGGACGATTGTTGCATCAGGTAATAAATTCTCGTAGAGTCGGTGAATGTGCCAATCTGTATCAATTCGCTGGAGTCCGATATCGGTGAGTTGAGCGAGAATGTAATCTGGAATATAGTCGCCAGTATGTGGCATGGAAAGCACAATTGGCGACGAGCCTGACAGAATTTCAAATGCTGGTGGTCTATTCATTGGGCAGCTAACTCATTGGATCGCGGTAATCAGAACCGACACTCTGGAACTGACCATGATAGATTCGATGGGTGAGTGGGTTAAAGCCCATCGGATAAACAAGCTCTCCCGGTGAGGAAATATCCCACACAGCAAGATTTGCGACCATCGCAGGCTTGATTTGTCCCAATTCGGTGAGTCCGAGTGCTTTTGCAGCGCTCACTGTCGTGCCAGCCAAGGCTTCTTCTGGTGTCAATTCAAATAATACACAAGCGAAATTCATTGCCAGCAGAATTGAGTTTAACGGTGAGGAACCCGGGTTGCAGTCCGTCGCAACGGCAATAGACACACCATGGTCACGCAGCATCTGGACGGGAGGCTTTTGGGATTGTCTCAAGCAAAAGAAAGCGCCGGGCAACAGTACTGCAACAGTGTCACTCATTTTAAGCGCAATCACATCGGCCTCATTCGCATATTCCAGGTGATCTACCGACAGGGCCTGGTATTTCGCGGCCAATTGTGTACCGCCTGAGTTGGACAATTGTTCCGCATGGAGTTTGACGGGCAATCCCAAAGACTCGGCATGATAAAAGAGACGATCAAGCTCGACAGCAGAAAAGGCGATGTTCTCACAAAACCCGTCAACTGCATCAACCAGGTCTTCTTCGGCAGCTTTCTCAAGCGCTGGAATGCAAATCTCATCCAAATATTGAGCGGCTCGATCACGATACGCAGCTGGAGTCAAATGTGCCCCCAGAAAACTCGTTTTCACAGTGATTGGACGTTCCCTGCCAATCTGCCGCGCGGCGCGCAACATGTTGAGTTCCGTCTCCACATCAAGCCCATAACCGGATTTGATTTCAATTACACATACGCCTTCGCTAATCAATGCATCGATCCGGGGTAACGCCTGCGCTACCAATTGAGAGACCGAGAGATTCCGTGTTGCGTTAAGCGTCGTATGAATTCCGCCACCTTGCGTCGTAATTTCTTCGTAAGACACGCCGTCAAGACGCAGTTCAAACTCCCTGGCGCGATTGCCACCATATATGATGTGGGTATGGCAATCGATCAACCCCGGCGTTACGAATCGTCCAGCCAGGTCCCGCCGCGAACAACTGGCAAATTGATTGGGTAATTGCGCTCTGTGTCCACACCAGGCGATGGTTTCGCCATCAATTGCAATGGCACCGTCTGCAATGGTCCCATACGGAACACCATTGGATGACATCGTCGCAATATTCAGGTTTTCGAGAACTTGTTGAGTCATCGGCGCGTCAACTGGTCGTGTGCTATATATGTCTATACATATTTATAATAATAATACACATAAATAAATATTGTAAATGGCTTACGATGACAATAATCTGGGCAAAAGAGGCACTGACTCCCAAAGGTTGGGAAACCGATGTGCGGATTAAAGTGGACGCTGCCGGCGTGATTGAAGCTGTCGATGCCAACTCCTCGCCGCATGGTGATTGCTTCGGATTGATCATACCAGCTCCTGCCAATTTACACAGCCACGGATTTCAACGTGCACTGGCAGGTTTGACAGAGAATCGTAGTCGTGTGGGTAGTGATTCATTCTGGACCTGGCGTAATCTAATGTATGGATTCATCAATGAGTTGACGCCCGAGGAACTCGAAGCAGTTACTGCATACAGTCAAATAGAAATGCTGGAGAGTGGTTTTGCCGCAGCTGCAGAGTTTCATTATGTCCATCATCAGGCCAATGGTTTGTGTTACGCTGATATTGCAGAACTGTCGGCGCGGGTTGTTGCAGCAGCGGAACAAAGTGGCATAGGATTGACATTGCTACCGGTCTATTATCAATACGGTGGATGTCAAAGAAAGCCTGCCTTACCGCAGCAGCAACGGTTTATCAATACACTCGACAGCTACCTGAGTCTGTTTGAGGAAGCTTCTCGAAGGTTACGTGATCTGCCACCAGACAGCGGGATGGGGATTGCGGCTCATTCGCTGCGTGCAGTGGACCCAACCGATCTTGGTACTCTGCGCGACAGCCACCCGGATCTCCCTTTTCATTTACACGTTGCTGAACAAGAGGCAGAAGTTGACGAATTCAAAACCTGCTATGATCTGCGCCCGGTCGAGTGGCTCTTACGAAACGCCAACTTGAACGATGCTTGGTGTTTGGTGCACGCAACCCATATGACCGATGCTGAAACACACGGTTTGGCAAAAACTGGTGCAGTGGCAGGCCTTTGTCCAATTACGGAGGCAAACTTGGGTGATGGAATATTCAATGGTGTTGAATTTGCCGACAGTAACGGACATTACGGTGTTGGCACTGATTCCAACATTCGAATATCTTTATGTGAAGAATTGCGTACGCTTGAATATTCCCAGCGACTGAAACATAAAGGGCGCGCGTTGATGGCGCAACCGGGGCAATCCTGCGGGCGGGTGCTGTTCGAATCTGCACTGCTCGGTGGCAGTTTGGCACTAGGCCGTTCAAGTGGTGCAATTGCGCCTGGGAATTTAGCAGATCTGCTTGCGCTCAACTCCGAATCCGATGACCTCGCCTATTGTCAAGGTGACCAATTCCTTGATACGTTTATATTTTCTGGGGATAACGGCTTGGTTTCTGACGTGTGGTCAGCGGGTCGGCATGTAGTCAAGGACGGACAACACATTAATCGTCAATGCATTCAAGACCGATATCTTCATACAAAGAAAAAAATACTGGGGCGGTTGATGTAGTGGCCTCGCGCACTTCATGGCAGAGTATTCAGGATCAGCTGCGACGCCGAATCATTGAAGGGATCTGGCAACCAGGTGAGTTGATTCCGGCTGAAGAGCAGTTGGCTGAAGAGTTTCAATGCGCACGCGCAACGGTCAATCGAGCCTTGCGCGGCTTGGCCGATTCCGGTTTGTTGGATCGGCGCCGCCGGGCAGGATCACGTGTCGCGACAGAACCATCGCGCTACGCAACACTGAAAATCGATATTATTCGGCTGGAAGTTGAGCGTCGAGGGGAAAGATACCGACATGTTCTGACTGAGCGCGCTCATAGGCCTGCACCGGAACGGATTCGATACCAAATGAATCTTGAAGAGGATGTCGAATTGTTGTATGTCTGCAACTTACACATGGCAGACGAAAAACCCGTTATCTATGAGGAAAGGTGGCTGAATCCAGTTGTTTTACCGGAAATTTTTGACATCGATTTCACCACAATCAGCGTCAACGAGTGGCTGGTACGAAACGTGATGTTTACACGGGGTGATATTTCGTTTTATGCTGCAAATCTAACCGGAAGAGAAGCACAACTGTTTGCTGTTGGAGTCGATCAGGCTGCCTTTGTGATTGAGCGGACCACCTGGCAGGATGATCAGTGTATTACTTCAGTCCGACTGTTGCATGCGCCTGGTTTTTCGATGCGTGCTGAACTAAGGTGATGCGGACCCGCTACAAGCAGAGGGTCTAACTGATTCGTTGCGCTCGTCAGATGCGCGTTAGTTTATCGCTCAGACATTCATTTGTAATTTTGGTGTCACAAGCCATACAACATTGGTCGAATGACAATCCACACCCCCTATAATTCCACTCGCTATGAATTCAAAAAAATATGACTTAGTTATTCGTAATGGACGGGTCGCCCAGCTGGACGGTACAACCGCTGCGCTTGACATCGCTTGTCACAATGGCCGTATTGAACGCATCGAATCACAAATCGACGCTCAATCTGCGGATCAGATTGATGCGGCGGGCAATCTGGTATTGCCTGGAATCATCGATCCTCAAGTACACTTTCGAGACCCGGGAAATACCCATAAGGAAGATCTTGAAACTGGGTCCCGTGCCGCGGTCAGTGGTGGCGTAACCAGTTTTTTCGAGATGCCGAATACTCAACCTCCGACGATCAGTCAACAGGCACTGGACAATAAATTGGCACGCGCAGCTCAAGTCTGCTCGGCCAACTATGCATTTTTTATCGGCGCCACTCCGGACAATCTTGATGCCATCAATTCTGCGCATCCCGTCTGTGGTATCAAGATCTTTATGGGTTCGAGTACCGGCAATTTGCTGGTGCACCGTTCTTCGGATCTGCGGAGAATTTTTGAGAATGGAACCCGTCTGATCGCGGTGCATGCCGAAGATGAAAGTCGACTGAATCAACGCAAACAAGCTTTACTGAAAGGAACTGGTGAAATTACAGATTGGCGTATTCACACGCAAATCAGGGACGATCAATGTGCCCTACTCGCAACGCAGCAAGCAACTGAGTTGTCACGCGAATTCAACCGGCGACTGCACATTTTGCATTTAACATCCGCCATCGAGGTCGAATACCTTAGAAACAATAAATCCGATCATATTACTGTTGAATGTACTCCCAATCATCTGTTTCTAACTGAAAGTGACTATCAGGATAAAGGCAGTCGCGTGCAGATGAACCCACCAGTCAGATCTCAACTGGATCAGGACACTTTGTGGGCTGGACTCAAGGATGGCACAATCGACTTCATCGCCACCGATCATGCGCCACACACACTGCAGGAAAAGTCTGAGTCCTATCCGAATTCACCCTCGGGTATGCCTGGCGTCGAAACATCATTACCCTTAATGCTGACTGCGTGGCGCGCTGGCCGTTGTACGCTGGAGCAGGTTCTGAAGTGGATGGTTACTGGACCGATTGATGCCTATGGCGTTTTGAACAAAGGTGTTTTGGAAGAAGGCTACGATGCCGACCTCACGGTTGTCGATATCAAAAACTATCGAATCGTACGGGACCGTAACATGTTTACAAAAGTCCGCTGGAATCCGTTTGCAGGTCAGCACCTGACAGGCTGGCCCATTTGGACGGTGGTGGGTGGCCAAATTGCCTATGCAAATGGCAGAGTTAACGAAAACGTGCGCGGAACTCCAGTTAAGTTTGGCACCTGAATTTGAAATTATTCATTTGAATTCAGTTACAACGACTTGGTAATTTTCATCCTCGTCACTGCAGGTTATATCCAGAACATGATCGGGTAAAAGTAGAATAAAGGCATCAGCCAACAAACTGGTTGTATGTCAATCAGCCAGCATCAATTAAAGTGTGGTTTTATGGCGACTGTATTGGAAATCGAAGCCACAAACCGAGAGCACCAACGCCCAAACCGATCATAACAGCGAACCAAGCTGACTGGAGCGTTTCACGCTTTTTTATTTCTTAGGTCAACCTGGCAATATCAGTTTCTGTATTTACCTAGTTTGCCTTTATTGTTGTTCCTCTGAAGACTAAATCTTTGAGAATTATCCCTAATGACGAAGTAGCAGAAGACTGGTTTATTGAAGCACGCTGGGGTGGTAAGGTCGAGTGTCCCAAGTGCGGATCGTACAAAATTCAAGACAAAACCACTCACCCGCATATGCGTTTTCGATGCTGTAAGTGCCGCAAATTGTTTTCGACCAAGACTGAAACAGTTATGGAATCCTCCAAACTCAGCTATAAGACTTGGGCGATTGCGATTGCTATATACCAAATTACCACCAACCTTAAAGGCGTGTCCAGAATGAAATTGTCACGTGAATTGAATTTGCCTGATTCACCATTCCTTGTGTCTACAAATCTGGGTACACTTCAATTCCCACCCAGAATATGATTTACTTAAGGAAAAGACTATGATGACCAAGCAACAACGCAGCTCGAAATACAACGAGCAATTTGAGCCGATTAAATCATCGCCAGAGCGACTGTAAGAAGTGATTATGAAATCACCTACCAGGAAAGGAAGAAGGACGACTGGCGGTACTTGAAGAAGTTGGAAAAGGATGCTTGCTAATCATCCTTTTCTGCATCGGGCTTGTTTCTTAGGAAAGCTGTTACAATTCCAGCAAAAACAGTTCCGATAGAAGCCGTAGCTACTATTGGATAGCCCAAATAAGCAGAAATGGGAGCAACAATTAGGCCAACAAAGCCAAGCCCGAACCCCAACCATTGGCCTCTGCGGACATCCGCTTTTTGTGCAATTAAAACATCTGACTCCCATTTTTGTCGATGAGATTGCTCTTTCTCTGCCAACGTTAGAATTCTGTCAGCAGAACCTGAGAGAATTTGTTCATACTGGCCAAAAAGACTCGGAGGTGGGATCGGCCCTTGGAATGATTGAGCCTGAAGATATGCAATTTTTGTTTCTTCAGGTAAGTGTTCGAAAAGTTCTTTCGGTAATACTTTACCTCGCTCGTCATCTTCTTTTTTTGGGCCAACTGTTGATTTAGATGGTTGACGGCTCTGTATTTTCTTCTTCCGTACCATCTCTGTAATGCTCTGCGGCGCGCCACATATCTCTACCGATTATCTCCATATCGTAACCATAACCGTCAGCATATTTGATTGGCGTAAACATTGCAGGATACAATAATCCAACGGATGTTATCCCGCTAAAGATTGCCGGCACAATAGTCAGTTTATTTTGATTTCTCTCGTATTTCATAACATTAAATTTCATTGGAGGCTCACATTTAAAATCCCCAATGTAATGATAATATCTCCTGTGGAATATTGAAAAGTAAATTGGTGTTTACGCAGTTATACACAAATTGGAGTCAAGAAATCGTAATTGATTGGTTAGGCTTAGGGACAATTCCCAAAACTTTAGGTGGATTTCCTGTTCGAATCAGTATGGATAACGCATGATAAAACCAAGAATAACAGTCGCCGCTATCCATAGCCCGATTGCCCAACGCTGATTATCTTTATCACGTTTCGCAATATATTCTGCCAAGCGAGCAATGTCAGTTCTGTATTCGGTTGGTTTGGTTTTCATTTGTTCAGCAAGCAATTCAATACGCTTATCAAGTTCCTAGAGTGGTTATCATCCATTGAAAAAACTACTACTTTTCATATTACCTCATTAAATTCTTTCAAACCCTGCTGTGTTCGAAGCCGTTTTCGTTAGTGCAATGTTTCGGCTTCTAATAATAACTCATAACCGTTAACAATAACAACTTATTAACAGTAGCATATATTATTTTTCTACAAGATTGAATGGATTCCTAATAATCTCCCTTAGAAACATTCGCCACCACAATTGTCGATGAAATTAACATCGGTCTTTCGAGCTCCAACGAGTATTTATCGTACGACAACTTAGCGTGCGACAAGAAACCGTTAATTGCTGGGTTCTTACCCGGTTGCTTTGCATTCACTGAGTTTTGATCAACTCGAATTCCGTTCAAGCATCAAAGTGAATGGCCCATCATTTTCCAAGCTAACCAACATGTCAGCACCAAACTGACCCTGTGCGACCTTTATGTTCGCGAATTGATCGAATGTACGAACAAACAAATCAAATAGTTCAGTTGCTTTGTCAGGCTCGAGTGCCTGCGTAAAATCTGGCCGTCTGCCGCGTGCGGTTGAACCGTAAAGTGTGAACTGAGGTACCGCAAGTATTTCTGCCTGTACATCTATCAAGGAATGCTGCAGACGACCGCATGCGTCTGGAAATATGCGCAGGTTCACCGTTTTATGGGCCAATTGGTGAACCAAGTCCTGGTTATCGCCCCGAGTAAAGCCGACAAACAATAATACGCCTTTACCAATTGACCCCGAAACTTCTCCTGAGATGGATACTGATGCAGACAGAACGCGCTGAACCAGCACTTTCATGCTAATTTCCGGGGTCGGTCACAATTGGGTAGGAATTAAGCCGCCTCGTCTATGGCTTTCATGCTCAGGCGGATTCTTCCTTGTTTATCAATTTCCAAAACCTTGACCTTGACAACATCGCCTTCTTTCAGCACATCTGACACCTGATTGACTCGACGATGCGAAATTTGCGAGATGTGCACCAGTCCATCGCGTCCAGGCAGAACATTCACAAACGCACCGAAGTCCATCAGTTTTACGACTGCCCCTTCATAGATCTTGCCAACTTCAACGTCAGAGGTAATCTCCTTGATTCGTTCCTTCGCGGCTTCGCCTCCGGACTTGTTTACTGAAGCAATGTTGATCACACCATCATCTGAAACATCAATGGTCGCACCAGTTTCTTCCGACAGTGCTCGAATTGTAGCACCGCCCTTGCCGATGACGTCCCTGATCTTGTTCGGACTGATTTTCATGGTAATAATGCGCGGTGCAAACTCAGAAATGTCATCCCGCGCAACAGCCAAAGCTTTTTGCATTTCATTGAGCACATGCAACCGGGCTTCTTTTGCCTGATCTAACGCAGCACTCATGATTTCTTCGGTAATTCCATCAATCTTGATGTCCATTTGCAGCGCGGTAATCCCGGTTTCGGTACCGGCAACTTTAAAATCCATATCTCCCAAATGGTCTTCATCACCCAAAATATCGGTCAATATTTTGAAATTGTCACCTTCCTTAATCAATCCCATTGCCACACCTGATACCGGCGCGGAGATCTTAACACCCGCATCCATCAGCGAAAGGCTGGTGCCGCATACCGTGGCCATTGAACTTGACCCATTGGATTCGGTTATCTCTGATACAACGCGAATGACATAGGGGCAATGCTCTCGTTCGGGCATTACCGCGGCAATTGCGCGCTTGGCTAATCGGCCATGACCGACTTCCCGTCGTTTCGGTGAACCGACTCGCCCGGTTTCTCCAACACAAAATGGTGGGAAGTTGTAATGCAGCAGAAACGGGTCGCGATACTCACCTTCAAGCGCATCAATGATTTGCGCATCGCGCTCAGTTCCAAGAGTCGTAATCACCAATGCCTGAGTCTCGCCTCGAGTAAAGGCGACAGACCCGTGAGTTCTTGGGAAGATTCGCGTTCTGATATCGATCGGACGTACAGTTTTTGTATCACGACCATCGATTCTCGGCTGTCCTGCCAAGATTCGACTGCGCACGACGTTTGATTCGATATGGTTCAGTTCCTCTTTAACGTCATCAAGAATCTCATCGCCCAATTCTGCACTCAAAGTTTCACCAACATTGGTTCTGATTTGAGCAATCTGGTCGCGACGCTCCTGCTTCTCTCGAATTTGATACGCTGATTCAATTTCCGCGCGCGCAATGGATTCAATCCGCGCAACTAATTCCGCCCCGGATTCTTCGGGTTGAAACTCCCACTTTGGTTTACCGGCTCGTTCCGCAAGATCCGAAATCGCATCGATGGCCACCTGCAGTTGTTCGTGACCGAACATTACTGCCCCCAGCATTTGTTGCTCTGTCAGACACTTGGCTTCGGATTCAACCATCAATACCGCGTCACGCGTGCCCGCTACCACCAAATCGAGTTTAGAATCGTTTTGCAAAATTTCAGTTGCAGGATTCAGCACGTACTCCCCATTGACATAACCGACTCGGGCACCACCCAAGGTGCCATTGAATGGGACTCCGGAGATTTTGACGGCGGCAGACGCACCCAGCATCGCAATGATATCGGGATCAATATTGGGATCAACCGACATAACCGTCGCAATAATCTGGATTTCATTGCAAAATCCCTTGGGAAACAGCGGCCGCAACGGTCGGTCAATCAACCGACAGGTCAATACCGCTTTCTCTGAGGGCCTTCCTTCACGTTTGAAAAATCCACCAGGAATGCGGCCGGCAGCATAGGTTCGTTCTTCATACTCAACTGTCAAAGGCAAAAAATTAAAATCCTTCGGCTCAGTTTCTGCTACCACGGTAACCAATACTGAGGTGTCCCCCATACTGGCTATAACCGCTCCAGTTGCCTGACGGGCAATACGTCCGGTTTCAAGATGCACTTCATGAGCGCCATATTGAAATCTGGTTTCGACAAAATCGCTCATTTATCATCCTCCAATAAAAAATTCATTACCAAACTACTTCCTTAATCCTAATCTTGAAATCAACTCTCTATACCTTTCCGCATCGGTTGTCTTAAGATAATCCAGAAGTTTTCGGCGTCGGTTCACCATTCTTAACAAACCCTGTCGTGAGTGGTGATCGTGTTTGTGTTCCTTAAAATGTTCAGTCAATCCTCGTATTCGTTCAGTGAGTAGTGCAACCTGCACCTCCGGAGAACCGGTATCGCTTTCACTTCTACGAAAGTCATTGACTATGTTTGATTTTTCAACAACAGATAGTGCCATGTGTCAATTCTCAATAGGTGTTATGATCCTCAATAAATGGGAAAAGGAAAGAAAATATCAGGCGGGCAGTTTGGTAGTATATATCATACTTCAAATCAAGCGCCTGACGCGTTAAATAGTCTTTTCGGCGCGACGCGTCCATCACCCAGTGATGTGCCAATTCCTAAAAATCCAACGGTACTTTCGTACAAGCGTACCATGCCTTCAGGTGGCAAATTTCCGGCCCGTACTGCCTGACCTCTGCAAAGGTAATACGCCGCATCAAAACTCAAATCAATCTTTGGTAAATGGGTCAGGGTTTCGTCTCCTGGAATGATCAATTGACGTCGTTCAGCAATACTGTCGAGCTGCTCAATCTGATTCAGCGTGTAGCTGTCACTAATTTGCAGGTGTCCAACGCCAAGCCTGCGAAGCGATTCGACATGGCCGCCGCAACCCAACTTCTCACCGATTTCCTCGGCAAGCACACGTACGTAAAATCCACTCGAACAACATAAATCAATTTCAAAACTACATTCGGAAAATTTAAGCAGTTCAATGGAATAAATTCTTACCTTGCGGGCCGCGCGCTCGACTTCAATGCCTCGACGCGCCAGCTTATATAAAGGTTCTCCATTGACTTTAACTGCTGAATACATTGGCGGTACCTGATCGTTTTCGCCAACAAACTCATCCAATACTTGAACGAGTTGGCGCTCCGATACGGAAACCGGGTTGCGTTGAATGACTTGTCCATCACGATCTCCAGTATCGGTTGCTTCTCCCAACCGAATCTGTGTCCGATAACGCTTATCTGCATCCAGAAAAAACCCGGCAACCTTGGTCGCTTCACCGAGGCATATCGGCAGTAAGCCGGTTGCTATCGGGTCAAGACTCCCGGTGTGGCCAGCTTTGCGAATTTGCAGCAAAGATTTGACTCGTCGAAGTGCTGCATTCGATGACATGTCGTCAGGTTTATCCAACAGCAACACACCCGAAACTTGTAAGCGATTGTTTTTATTTGATTCGTTCACGAATAATCAGTCTTTTAGAGTCAACACCTGGTCAATCAATTGAATGACTCTTGAACTGCGAGTCGGTAATTCATCTGCCAGAAATCGAACGGCAGGGATGTACTTCAAATCCAAATGATCGCGTAACCGGTGACGAATGTAAGATTTGGCGCAATTAAGTTGGTCAACGCTGGTCTGTAAGGATTGGTGTGGTTCCGAGGTGGTTAAAAATACCTTGGCATGTTTTAGGTCTTTTGACAGTTCCACTTCAGTGATTGTGGTTTGGGCAACCCGCGGGTCGGCAATGTCATTTTGCAAAATGTGACTCAGTGCTTTGTGAACGACCGAGCCAACCATCTGGGTTCTATAAGAACCGTCCATCTGCCCCACTCGATTGAGTTTAAGCGAATTCATAGCCACGAACTTCTCGTTGGAAAAAAGGGTCCAAAATGACCAAATTAAAGATGGAAAATTCGCTTACGTGACTTCGTGGGATTCGTAAACTTCAAGCGTATCATCTATGTGAATGTCATGATAGTTTTTCAACTGAATACCACACTCAAGGCCAGCCTTGACTTCCGGTACATCGTTCTGGTAGCGACGTAGGGAATCAATCATACCGTTATGGATAATGACGTTGTCGCGCACTACTCTAACTGGCAACTTATTGCGTATCGTACCATCCTCTACACGGCAACCTGCAATGGTGCCGATTTTGGAGAATTTGAACACCTCCAGCACATTGGCCGTCGCAACGACCTGTTCGATCAAGTTCGGGCCCACCTTGCTTAATATTGTTTCGTTTAACGAATCGAGGGCTTCATAAATGATGCCACTATAGATCACTGTCAGATTGTTCGTGCTGATCAACTGTTTGGCAGTTGCTTCTGCACGCACATTGAATGCAACGATGATCGCGTTGGCGGCAACCGCCAAATTGACATCGGACTGATTAATTCCACCAACCATGGCGTGAATGACTTTAATGTCAACTCTGTCATCGGACAGATTCTTGACTGCGCTCGCCAGGGCTTCAGCTGAACCGCTGACATCCGCCTTGATCACCACATTAATGACCTTTGGATCATCAGAATCACCGAATAACAATTCCGGCCCACTTGCACCCGGATCACGCACATCCGACTGTCGGAACTCAATTAACTGCTGCGCGGTCCGTTCGTCCGGTGGGCAGACAAATTCATCACCGACCTCTGGTACTTTTGAAAAACCTGCAATTTCAATCGGCGTTGATGGCAAAGCTTCTTTTACAACTTTACCAAGATGATCGGTTAACTGACGTACCTTGCCTTTCCGCAGGCCCGCAACAACAATCTGCTTCGGTGTGAGTTTACCTTTTTGTACCAAAACGGTTACCACGGCACCGCGTCCTTTGTCGACCCGGGCTTCAATGACAACACCGCTGACAAGGCCTTCGACCGGTGCGGTCAAGGGTTCATCCATCAGTTCAGCCTGCAATTGAATGCGTTCGAGCAAATCGTCGATACCGGTTTGCTTAAGCGCAGATATTTCTACTACCTGTATGTCCCCGCCCAATGACTCGGCGATCACACCATGCTCAGTCAATTCGCGCAGCACGCGACTGGGATTGGCATTGGTTTTATCGATCTTGTTTATTGCAACAATCACCGGCACCTCTGCGCTCTTGGCATGATTGATCGCTTCAACTGTTTGTGGCATCACGCCGTCGTCTGCTGCAACAACCAAGATCACAATATCAGTTGCACGGGCACCTCGAACTCGCATCGCAGAGAATGCTTCGTGGCCAGGGGTATCTAAAAAGGTAATCTTACCGCGTGGTGTTGCTACCATGTAGGCACCGATATGTTGCGTAATTCCACCTTTTTCTGATGCTGCCACCTTGGTTGATCGTATGCTATCCAGCAATGTGGTTTTGCCATGGTCGACATGACCCATTACTGCGACGACGGGTGGACGCGGCAAACTGGCACTATCGCTATGATCACTACTAGCCAGCAAGCGCGTTTCAATGTCCTGCTTGACTTCTCCAACCGGAGTATGCCCCAATCCTTCGACCACCAAGGTCGCAGTATCACGATCGATCGAACCATTAATGGTGACTTGTAAATTGAATTCTTCAATCAAGAATTTGATCACGTCTCCTGCCTTGACCGACATGGACTGCGCCAGGTCGCGAATCGAATTTGAGTCGGATATTGATACCGAATGAACGATTCTCTGACTGGGGGTCTGAAACGTGTGTTGGGTAATGCGATCATCCCATTTTTGCGATCTCTTTCTGCGTTCTCGGTCTCTTTGCAGTTTTTCTCGACCCTTGGCGACATGCAGTTGTTCGCGCTGTTGTTTTTTGACAGTCTTTCGCTTCGGCTTGGTGCGCTTCGGTGCGCTCGAGTCACCCTCGCTAACAGGTTTCAAATCGTCTCGAACCGCAGGCGTTTCAATTGGCTGCTGATCAGTAGCTTCGGCCACCGGCGCAGGCGATTCATCCGGTACTGCAACTTCCTTGAGATCTTGCGTTGCTTCTTTGGGTTGATCTGCTTCAGTCACAGTCGAGTCGGCAACTGCAGTTGTGTCGGCCATTTCTTGTGACTCAACAGTCGGCTCCTGTACACTCGGGGAATCAGCCGAGTCCTGTTGATCCGGTACTGGTTCAGCATCAACTGCCGAACTCGAATCACCGGGTGCGGCAACATCTTTTTCCTCAGTTGGCAGCGGGTTGACAATCGGTCGGGGCGCCAGTGTACGTCCACCTTTAATTTCAACGACAATTTCACGAGCAGAACCCGAACGTCCCGCTGGCTGTACAACCGACGGTTCTGAGTGTCTGGGAACCTGGCGTACGCGCCCCTTCTGCAATTGCATGACCAACAAACGCTTTTCGCGTTCAGTCAAGTCGCTGTCTTCTGTCTTGTCAACTACATTGGCATCGGACAGCATTGCCACCAGCCGTTCTGCCGGCAAGCCCATCTGGGATGCGTAGTCTTTTATCGTTACTGCCATACTGCTAGACTCTCTATACCTATTGCCTACTGTTCCAATTCCTCAAACCACGGTGCTCTGGCACTCATGATGAGTTCTTTCGCCCGGTCTTCGCTGATGCCAGGAATTTCAATTAATGTATATGTATCTGACTCCTGTAATTCTTCCATCGTACGAATGCCAAATGCTGCGAGCGTAACTGCGGTTGCCTCATCCATGCCTTCAACTTCATAGAGCGTTTCATCAGGTACATTCTGTTCAGCCTGAATTATCTCCTCAACCTCGCGCTGTAACATCGCATCAGTCGCGCGACTCTGAATGGTATCAACCAATTTGGAATCAAACTGTTCAATCTTCTCGAGATCTTCTTGATTGGCGTAAAAGATGTCCAGCATCGACAGGTAATCGTGCTGCACCAGGACTGTCGCAACATCTTCATCAACATCCAGTGATTCCATTAATTCAGCTGCAATTTTCTGGGCTTCTTCCGATGACTTCTGTTCCTTTTCTTCGCGGGTCATGATGTTGATATCCCATCCCGTTAATTGCGAGGCAAGCCGCACATTTTGACCGGCTCGCCCGATTGCCTTTGACAGCTGAGATTCCGTAACCACCACATCCACAGATTTCTCGTCGGGCTTATCGGAGCTGACTCTTTCCACTTCAGCCGGTGCCAATGCATTAATGACGAATTGCGCGGCATTGGGACTCCATTCCACAATATCAACCCGTTCCCCTGCAATTTCTTTGGAAACGCTTTGCACTCGAGCACCGCGAACGCCGACACATGCGCCGATGGGGTCAATTTTGACATCTACCGCACGCACTGCAATTTTGGCGCGCAAGCCAGGGTCCCGTGCTGCACTGCGAATTTCGATCAGCCCCTCACGAGTCTCCGGAACCTCAAGTTTGAACAGCTCAATTAAGAGTTCGGGACAAGTTCTATTTAAAATCAACTGCGGGCCGCGTGGCTCGGACCTTACTTCTTTCAGAATTGCTCGAATTCGATCACCTTGACGAAACCCATCCTTGGCTATACTGGCATTTCTCGGCAACAGTGCTTCGACCCCTTCAATGTCAACTATGACGTCCCCTCGATCAACCCGTCGAACCACACCAAACAGCATCGTGCCCTTGCGTTTTTCATACTCATTGAGCACGCGCTCACGCTCAGCTTCCCGGACTTTTTGCATAACCACTTGACGTGCGGCAGCTGCCGAGATTCGATCGGTAGCTTTGGACGGTATGATTTCCTCGATAAAGTCACCGACCTGGATATCCGGATTGTTCTGCCTGGCTTCGCTGACTGTCACCTGCCGGTCCGGATACAGAACTTCCTCGTCATCTTCAAGCACTTCCCACCTGCGAAAGGTTTCAAAGTCGCCTGAATCCTTATCGATCGCCACACGAGCGTCGATATCAAGGATGTGTTTCTTCCTAGCCGCAGCTGCCAGCGCGGCTTCCAATGCCTCAAAAATGACATCCGGTGCCAAATTTCTTTCATCAGACAAGGCTTGCACGATTTGGGGTATGTAATTTGAATTAACCACGCACAGCTCTCCTTCAAATAACTTCATCCAGGTTCGGTTTCAACCGAGCCCGACGGACATTGTTCATTTCAATTACGATTGGGGCCCCTTCAACCTCAACGACCAAAGTGTGATCAGCCACCTTTCGCAAATGACCCATTATTTTCTTTCGACCCTCACATTTCACCAGGGTTGAAACCTCGATTCGTTCGCCAATCACTTGTTCGAAGTGCTCCCGTTTCGCCAACGGCCGTTCGATTCCTGGCGACGATACTTCGAGGGAATAATTCCCCTCAATTGGATCCTCGACATCTAATAATCGACTGACTTGTTGACTCACAAATACACAATCTTCCAAGCTTACGCCCCCGGGTGCATCGATGTACAAACGCAACACCCGGGACTTTTCCCGACCCATCAACTCAAGATGAACCAGTTCATATCCATAATCGTCAATGCTAAGTTCAAGCATTTCGTAGAGTTGGTGCCGAAAATCATTGGTCTTGAGATCTAACACTACTTTCACCGCAACAATGCATGTACGCACCCAAATAAAAACCTCGCAGTTTGCGAGGTTTCCGAATTCTCCCATTCAGGAGACTATTTCTCCACGGGACCGCCGTTAACCGATACAGGATAACAACAGAACTAACGCATCTACAAGGGAAATTATAACAGAGGCCTTTTCGAAGGTTGTAATGTATTGATGTTTCGCGCGAAAGCCGAGACTTGAAAAAACGCTTACCCCAAAATATCGCCCCTAATCGGCCTTTTTTGGCACTTTGAGGCCAAAATCCCGAATTTCTACCCCACTGCCTGGGTGTTTCCAATGCGTCTCTATAGCGTCCTGGGATAATCCGGATATTCTCGTCTATCATTATGATTTGATTGATTATTAGTGCCACAATCCAGTCTCTGTGAAGTATAATTGCAACAATAGCAAAACCACAAAATACAACAGGCTGAACCATGGCACCAAGCATCAATTATGACTTATTTTGGAAGGACTACCTCGATTGTTCTGAGCTGCAACGACTCAAGGGAATCTTCAACCAGCTTGAGCTTTCGCCACTGGTTGAAGCCATTTTAAGGGAACGAAGATTCACCGGCCGTTGCGACTGGCCCGTCGTGGCAATGCTGCGCGCACTAATCGCCATGAGTGTCCTGCAGCATCGCAGCACTGAATCGTTCCGGCGCGAACTGATGCGCAATCCCACCTTGATGACCACACTGGGATTTGAATTGAAAGCCAACCCCGACGGCGGTGATCACCTCAATCAGTTTTTACCCTACCGGGTCCCCTCAGCAGCGGCCTTTAGCCGGTTTCGCGCAACCATCATGAAAGTTGAAGATCAACACGGTTATTTGTATCAACAGTTCGAACAACTGCGCGACAGTTTTGCTGAAGTGTGCCCTGACTTCGGTGAACGCACTGGCTTTGACGGGAAATCCATCGAATCTCACTCCACGGGCCGTAAGGACTGCCTTGATCCTGACACCGGTGAGCAGCGCACCTCCGACCCGGATGCCGCCTGGGGCTGCCACCGCCAGTACACCACCGATGCCACCGGAAAGGAGAAAGTCATTGAGAAGCGTTGGTATGGTTACTCATTGGGCATTTTGGGTGATGTTAATTATGAATTGCCGATTGATTTCAAGCTGGTGCCCGCCAACCAGAGCGAACATCCGCTGTGTGATGCACTGGTGAGTGAGTTCATTGACTCGCAGTTGGGTACGCGGTGCAAGAGTTTTGTTGCCGACCGCGGTCTTGACAGCGATAAGCTGCGCAAGAAGTTGTACGAACAAGATATTTTACCGGTGATTGACACGCGCAATCTGTGGCAGGAAGTCAATCTCGATCCTGAGCAGCTCAAGGTGCCAACCCGGTCGTTGGATGCTCAGGTGTATGACACGATGCTGCGCACTGAGTGCGGTGATCTATATTGTCGTTGTCCCCAGACCAGTGAGATTCGACTGATGCATTATCAGGGTTATGAGAGTAAAAGAGGCACCCTGAAGTGGCAGTGTCCGGCATCGGTGTCTGATTTTGAGTGTGCCGGTCGGGAGGACTGTCATTACCTGGGTAAGGTAAAAGCCGGCGCCAAGGCCAGAGTGGTGCGGACCAAAGTGAATGCCGACAACCTGCGGCAGCACCCGGTGCTACCCCCTGCAACGAAGAAGTGGAACCGGCTGTACCACCAAAGAAGCGCAATGGAGCGAATCAACTCCAGAGTGGCCGATGGTTTCATGCTGCACAGTCACTACCTGCGCGGCAAAAAATCGCTGGGGCTTAAGGTAACGATCTCAATGGTCGTCATGATGGCGGCCGCGAATTTTGCCATGCAGCTGAACAAACCCGACGAGGTTCGCTCGCTGGTCTTATCGTTGGCAGCCTGACCTGGCGCCTGGACGGGGCGTTTCATTCCAAATGCCAGATATTCACAAGGTTGAAGGATTCAACGCGGATGAATTTCGGTGTTATCTTACACTGGCGAAGATTATTCAGGCTGGTGGTGCTCAATGTGCTCAATTCACACACAGGTGGAGTGGATTGCGGGATAATTGACTCCATTGGAGGTCAAACTTGGCTACGCAGAGCGTCCGAATTGGCCGCCAACGAAAAGGCCTCTAACATACTTGGCATTACGCCGGCACCTGATTCGATTCACCTGCAGACTGGCTCCTGCAAGCACAACGGCCGGCCCAAACGTTTGAATGACTGCTGCGCAAAGATTAGTAATTGACCGATTTACTGTGCCAATACCACTGCATCTGACTTCTGAGCATACAAACGCAGCATATCACCGTTGGCAACACTGTAGTCTGGTGGCAATCTCAGCAGCAGATCCTGGTCCAGACTGATGCCGCTGCGCATGTGGCAGAGTTTGTGTGTACCGTGAAAAATCACTTCTGTAACTTTAGCCTCCCCCAACGTAACCAGTTCGTCTGACGACTGCTCAGTTCCCACTTTAATTTGCTCCGGCCGCAAGGCGAGATGCCGAGTCACACCGGGCTGCTCGTTGTCCATCAACTCAAACTCGCCAAATTCAGACTTGAGTGTGATCGACTGACCTTCGCGAGCAGTAATATTTGCATCGATGATATTGGTTTCACCCATGAATCGGGCAGTGAACAGTGTTGATGGTCGCAGGTAAATTCGTTCTGGAGGTCCATAGTCCTCAATCTTTCCCTGATTGATCAGGACGATATTGTCTGCGATGCTCATGGCCTCTTCCTGATCGTGAGTCACATGAACAAAGGTCGCATTCAGGTTTTTTTGCAGATGCACCAGTTCTTCCTGCATTTGATGTCGGATCTTCAAGTCCAATGCGCCAAGTGGCTCGTCCAGCAGCAATACTGCCGGTTCAACTGCAATGGCGCGAGCCAGCGCAACTCTTTGTCGCTGGCCACCAGACAGTTGATGAATGCCCCGATCTTCAAATCCAGCCAACCCGACTTTTTCAAGTGATTCAGCAACGCGTTTGTTACGCTCCGCAGTTCGTACTTTTCTCATCAATAGCCCAAAACCAACATTGTCACTCACACTCATGTGTGGAAACAGGGCATAGTCCTGAAACACCGTAACTGTTGGACGAGTGGCTGGCGGCATGTTGGTCACATCCTCACCGGCAATCATAACCTTCCCTTCCGAAGGCGTTGTAAATCCTCCGAGCATCGACAGAATCGTTGTTTTGCCACTACCCGAAGGTCCAAGCAGCACCAAGAATTCGCCTTGTTCAATGTTCAGGCTGACATTGTCTACCGCGGTAACGTCGCCATAAAATTTACTGACCGCGTCGAGTACCACAAGATGTTGAGCGTTCATTTCCTTTCCCTCACACCGAAAAACATCACCACCGCTGCCAAGGTCACCGCAGTAAATGAAATTGCAAAGACAACAGTACCTGCGGCGTTAACCTCCGGAGTCAGACCTGCACGCAACATTTCAAAAATGATGACCGGCAGGGTAACTTCAAACCGACTGAGCAGGAATGCAATGATGAACTCATCCCAAGATAAGGTCGCAGATAAACAAAATGCCGCGAACAGTGATGGCTTCATGATGGGGGCGATAACACGCAGCATGGTCTGCAGATCGCTTGCGCCCAAATCTCTCGCCGCAGCATCAATGTTCTTCATATGATCTCCAAACTGAGAATAAATGATTGCAAAGCACAGCGGAAGATTGATGACCGCATGACCGACACCGACCGCCAATAAAGATTTCGCAATACCGAGAATATTCAGCGTAATTAAAAGTCCAATACCTATGATCAAGTAAGACACTGTCAAAGGCGCCATCAATATGAAACGAACGGTACCGGCAAATCTTGGCTGACGTTTGGCCATGCCGTAAGCGGCCAGGAATCCCAGAATTGTCGTAACCAAGGATGAAACGACTGCGACGGCTACGGAATTAAACAGTGAGCCAACCAGCCGTTCGTTTTCAAACATCTTTTCATACCACTGCAGGCTCGGACCATTAAACGGCGGTACCGGCAGCATGCCATCCTGAAACGAGAAAATGACCAAAACAACCACAGGCAAGTAAATAAAAATCAACGCCAGTCCGATGTAGCCATAGAATGGTGAATTTTTCAACCATGGGTGCATCACACCCGCTCCATCTTCATGTGTTTGGCTGATATGGCGTAGACGATGACAACGACGATCATCAAGGTAATACTCATGACTGATGCCATTGGAAAATTGGCTGCCCGAGCTACCTGCAGCATGATTGCCTGCGGCACCAAGACTTCCGTCCCGCCCCCAAGAATTTGTGGGGTGATGTAATCACCAATCGCAATCACAAACGCGATGAACGCTCCAACAACGACTCCGGGAATACTGAGCGGCAGTGTAATTCTCAAAAATACTTGCAACGGACTCGCACCGAGGTCAGAGGCGGCTTTCTGGTAGGACGGCTTAATCTGCACCAAATTGGCGTATATGGTCAAAGTGAGCAGCATCGTAAAAAAGTGGACAAACCCCAGCACGGTCGCACCCCGGCTGTAGGCCATCTCCAGCGGTTGATCAAGCAGCCCCAAGCCAGTCAGCATCGCATTGATAACCCCGTTTTCCGAGATCACCAGCAACCAGCTGTAGGAACGGACAACATAGGCTGTCCAAAATGGCATGACTGCCAGCAATAAAATAATTCGCTGTAATCGTGGCGGAACCTTGTAAGCCAGCGCGTAAGCCAAGGGATAAGCCAGCAGGACACTGAGAACGGTGGTTAGTACGGTGACCTCAATTGAATTGAAGAGCGATTCCAGGAGGTAGTCCCGGCCAAAAAACTTCGCGTAGTTTACGAGGTCCCACGTTGCTGTCAACTTCCCGTAAACACGTTGCCAGAAACTGACAGCAAGCATGACCAGCAGTGGAATGGCGAAAAAAACAACTGTAAACCACAAAGCCGGGTGAATTGCCCACCTTGTGATTTCAAAAGGCGATTTTTGTTTTAAATTCATCACCTATATGCAATGTTCATCACTGACTGCAGCACTACAGCATGATTTTTTTCAACGCCGAGCTGACTTCATATTAGTAATCAGCTCGGCATCATACTGATTGTTAAATTCTCAAACCTGTTCGGACTGAGAGATTAGTTCTGCAGAAATTCTGTCCACATATCGAGCATTTCTGCATCGATATCAGGCTGACTGATGGTAGATGGTACGGACCGAGCAAGAAAACCGGCCTGCTCATCCCAGCGCAATATCTGTTTTTCGTCTGCCGCCAGATCAGTTTTAGAATTCGCTGGCATCGCCCAGTAGCATTCTGAAGTAGCCAGGCTGGCCTGGCCGGCCGGACTGACGACGTATTTTACGAATTCAAGTGCGAGATCTTTTTTGGTGGAGTCTTTCATGATGCTAAGACCTTGAATCCAAATCAGACCGCCTTCTTCGAAAATGGTCCAGTCAAGATTCGGCAGTGACGGCATCAAGTTGGATACGGCAAATTCTGCACCATTGACAATGATATCCACATCACCGTTGACCAAGGCGTTCTGAACGCTCACGATGTCACCAATCATCTTGACGTTCGATCTCATCTCAAGCAGTTTTTCCCGAATTTGCGGCAAATCGTCCATTGAAATTGCGTCCGGTTGGATTCCCATCGAAATCGCAATCAGTTGCATCGCAGGAAAATAGTAGTCATAAACCGCAACGCGCCCTTTATATTTTTCGTTCCACATCACTTGAGCGGTCTTCATGTCGTTGGGATCGACTTTATCCTTGTTGTAGACAACACCATAGTAGCCAAACTTTTCAGGCACTGTGTAGCGCTTACCATCAACGTAATTGAACCCGGCTCCCGTGAGTTGGGGGAACAAGTCATCGAGCGGCAACGCCGCATCATCGAGCGGTTCCAGCAATCCAAGACTTGCAACAACAGGCGCATCCGGGGCATCAACAACCAATACATCCCAGTCTCCAGGTGCCGACTGCTCAATGATTGACAAAGCTGTTCCGGTACCTTCATAGGTCTTCACATTGACTTTAACATTGTGCATTGCCTCAAATGGTTCGATCAATTTATTGTCTGCATGATCGCACCACACCAGCACATTCAGTTCATCAGCGGCTGATGCCTGAAGCGGAATTACTCCAATTGCAAGCGCAATCGCTGAGAGCAGCGCAACGAATCCCTTTCGAATCCGCAAATTTAAAGTACTTATCACTGATTTTTTCATCATTCCTCCAAAGTGGTCTTGTTTTCTTAAGTAAATTTCCAGCCAGGTCGGCGTATGGATTCATCCAGAGTCTGGCCTTTCAGGTGGGCAATTTCTGCCATGATCCGCAGTACGACACAAACCGCGGTTCTTGAAGTCGATCCACTGACATCGAACATTGGACATAATTCGGTAACATCGATCACACTGACGCCCTGCTGCTTACTGATGCGCGACGCGACTCGCATAATCTCGCGCGACTCCAGACCCCCTGGTTCGGTCGCCGTTACTCCAGGGGCAGCAGACGAGTCCAGCACATTGAAGTTAAAACTCAAGTATTGACCGTCGGTACCATCCCAGACTCGAGTAACCGCCTCATCAATGACTTCATCAACACCGCGTTCCAGCACCTCGTACATGGGGTAAAAACGCATTCCCCTGGATCTCGCCAAATCGACGTGGTCTTTGGGATTAAATGAGTTTCTTGCACCCAAGTGGGCGACATTATCCATTGACAGGTTATCGAATTCCGTAATTCTCGCCATCGTGCAGGTACTCACATGGCGCTCACCTGCCCAGCTGTCAGCCATATCGAGGTGCGCACCCAAATGCAGATAACCCATTTTTTTATCTGCACCCAAGTGATCGGAAAGCGCTTTGGAAGCCGGAATTGATACTGAACGATCCCCGCCACAAATAATCGGAGTTTTACCGGCAGCCAAAGCCTTGCGTACTGCCTTATAGATCCGCTCGCGAGCAACATCGGGACTGACCCGAGGCATCGACACATCGCCACAATCGATTGCGCTGCCATGCAAATCAACATTGAATTCAAACCAGAATGGGAAATAATCCAGAGAAGCCACACGAAATTCACGTGGACCATCCTCACTGCCAGGCTTACCGACGTTGCCTTCATCAAACGGCACACCAATAAACACGTACTGCGCCTCCATCTGCGCCAGACTCTCATCATTCAATGACATGAATTTCGAACGCAGAAACGATATCTGGCCCGGCGTCCTGTAATTGTCTGCTTTTTCGCCTCCAAGCGGCGAAAACAAATGTAAATATGCCTTTACTGGATTCATATGTTTTACCAATCAGCGATTTATCATCTAATTTACAACCGGGTTACTTGTTGGTACTCACGGACTTTGATTGTTTTCGCGCAAAGTTTTCGCCCGGCTGCCCAGATAGTGGTAGATTAAATTACAGGCAAGCTTTGCACTCATCTGGCTGACATCAAAAACCGGTGACAACTCTGCAAGTTCGAGTACATCCACACCAAATTGACCGGCTAGCCTGGCAAACGCCAACGCTTCTCGAGCAGTCAGTCCGTAGCTTTCTGGACAGCTGGTGCCGGGCATACAACTGCAATCTATTGAATCAGTATCCCAGGACAGGTAAACGGCATCAGTGCCATTCCACGCACGCTGTAGAATCTCTCGTCCACAAGTTTCGACCCCGCGTGCGACAACTTGCTCCATGGAGTAAATCGGCATGTCGTTATCAACCCAAAAATCCATCCAGTCTTTCGGATTGAGGCCGTTTCTCGAACCCATATGTGCCATATTCTCAGCGTTCACATTTGGGAGTTTAAACGTTTCAGTCGGTCCCGATGCATTGGTGATTTCAATGCCTGCCCAATCAACTGCAGCATCAAGGTGACAATCGACATGCAGATAGCCCATTTTGCCGCCAGGATTGTGGCGTCCGAGATATTGGGATAATGCGCGGGCACCGGGTATCGGTACAGAATGATCGCCACCGACCAAAATGACCTTGGCACCGCCTTCAAGACACTCGGTGACATAGTCACACATATACTGTTGGGACAGTGCATTATTGCCCGGAACGATGGGGATATCACCACAATCAACGACTTTGAAAAATGTCATCAGATCAACATCGTATTCAAACATGTAGGGAAAGTACTGCGATGAAGCCTCGCGAATACCATGCGGACCGCTCGAAGTTCCGGTACGGACGATGGTTCCCTGGTCCCATGGTGCACCGAGGAAACAGATTTTGGCACCGGCTTCTCGAACCTTATCACGCAAAGGCGGGCAGTAAGGCGCCCCCATGAAGGTTAAGATTCCTTCGGCCTTGAAAGCGCTGTTGTGTTTGGTTGGCGAGCGGGTATGCGCATCAGCCAATGGTTCCTGATGGGGTCCCTGATGCTGATGGGGAACAAACGTCCATGGATTGTCGTTACTGATAGCCATAACTGTCCTGATTCGGGCTCCCTAAGCACTCTCACACGGTTGGTTGAAGCTCACAGTTCATTGTAGGAGATTGGACACGCTTGGGGGCCTTCGCAGACAACTCGATCGAAACGAGTTGCATCTCCCGACCGGTAATCACCTTGGGCGTCGGCATACCGCAATCGGAACAACGAAAACTATAGCGCCCCGAAGGGGCTTTAATCTCATCACAGTTGCTGCAAAACACCGTCAACGGTACCTCATCAATCAGTAGTTTCGCATCTTCGCAGATTGTGCCGGCAGCGACTGCACTAAAACAAAAATGCAGTGCCCGAGTCATCGCAGACATCTCACCCAGTCGCAAATTGACCTGTTTGACATGGCGGGCATTGTGCTCCAAAGCATAGGCTTCAACCATTTCAATCAGGCTGCGAGCTAAGGCTAATTCATGCATGAACCGCTGATCCCTCCTTCTCAGGTTCATTAGTCTGCCGGGAGGATTTAAACCGCTCGCTCGCCAGCAGCCACTGTTCCCATTGATGTAAGCCCTCACCGGATTCAACGGACAGTTGAATGACTTGCAGGTGCGGGTTGACTCGCTTGGCGTATTCAATGGCTTGATTAACGTCGAACCGAAGATACGGTAACAGGTCGGTCTTACTGATGACCATTAAATCCGCTACTGCAAACATTTCGGGATACTTGATGGGCTTGTCTTCTCCTTCCGTCACAGACAGGATGACAACTTTATGAGCTTCGCCTAAATCGAATGTTGCAGGACAGACCAGGTTGCCGACATTTTCAATCAATACCAAACCTGGTGTTTGGAACTGAAAGTCCTCCAGTGCGTGACCTACCATATGCGCGTCCAGATGGCAGCCTTTACCGGTATTGATTTGCACGGCTGCAACCCCGGTGGCACGAATGCGTTCAGCATCATTGGCAGATTCCTGATCGCCTTCAATAACATAGATAGGAACCGCCCCACTCAAACGCTCTATTGTCTTGACCAGCAAGCTGGTTTTGCCAGCGCCGGGACTGGACAACAAGTTAATTGCGAGTAAATTATTGGTTAGAAAAAAGGTTCGGTTGAGTTCAGCAAATGATTGATTTTTTTCGAGAATGTTTTTCTCAATCGTAATCAATTGATCCGTGTCAATCCCTGCGACTGAAGCACCTGCTTCATTCATCCCAAAGTGGTGGTGATGATCAAGATCGCTATGGTCATGATGGTGATGATTTGACTCACATCCACACACGCTACACATAATGACTTCTCCCTATAGTCAAATGAACCAGACAAGTTGTTCGTAATGGATATTATCGTAAAAGTATTTATAAACTTAATAACAGAATATTATGTGATTATTTAAAAATAATTTTAACCATTGATGATCCCAAGGCAGAAGTATTTCGTTTGGGAAAAATCGTTAATAGTTGACAAATATGATTTTTAGGAGTGTATTTTCGAACGTAAAAACCCTGTTGGGAAGTATATTTCATGCACAAGAACAAGACAGATCGAAAGCGGGTTAGCCTTGATGGGTTTCTGGCGCACTTTGCGACCGAAACAGATGCGCTGCGGCACATTGAACCGCGGCGCTGGAAAAATGGGCGCATCTGTCCGTGGTGCGAATCGAACCAGACCCATCATGCCAGCCATAAGACCATGCCTTATTGGTGCAAGCCATGGTGCAAATATTTACGAATCAAGACCGCAACACTCATGGAAGGCAGCAATATCACGGAGCGAAAATGGATGATGGGGATTTACCTGCTGTCGACATCACTGCAAGGGGTATCAAGTTATAAACTTGCCAACGCTATCGGGATGCATCAATCGAGTGCCTGGTTCATGGCGCACCGAATTGTTCTGGCCATGTCTGAAGCGCAGTTATTGCAGGGTGTATCACAAAATGAGTCCCAAGCATCTGAAAAGTATGTGGATGAGTTCAGCACCCGGCACAATGTGCGGGAACTGGATGCCATGGTTCAGATCGATTCCACCATTTGCGGTCTTCTCGGCAAACGGTTGAAATACGCCGATCTGATTGATGGCGTGAATGGCACGATTCATTGACTGGCATTGAATGGTGTCAAAGCAGTCTCAAAAACCGACACCACCCAGCGATGTTCCACCCATGACCGACTTCGAATTTGATGATGTCTGGACTGGGCGCGCTTTTGTGGACAGTTCAAATGGTGAGATTTGCAGGCACAGGGATTTCCGACGTATCATACGTCAACAACGAAAGGCGGAGACGCTGGGAGGGGAGATTTCTGATGGGCAGGAAGCATTATTCAAAGGTTTTGCGTGAGCAGATTATAAGCGAGGTACACAGTGGTCGTTCAGTGGCGGCGGTCGCTCGTGATTATGAACCGAGTGCGAACACGATTCATCGCTGGCTGGCATCAGTGGGTGGTGAGGACCAATTGGGTGATCAAGCCGATAAGGCTGCGTTAGTGGCTGAGATTGTGCGTTTGCGGCGCGATAAGGGTGTGCGTCAAATTATTGGCAATTTTACGAATTGTCGGCTCTCGTGTACCAATAATCGTCAAATCGATTACTGATGACGCTGGCGCGCAGTGCCGCAATTTTGTTGGCTCCCGCTTCACTCCAATGCATCCCACCGCGCTTTAACCGAGTCCCAATGACATTTTTACAACCCGCCTCGACCACTGCACTTGATACACTAAGCCCCTGGGCGCGAAACCCAGCATAACGCATCCGCTCGCGGTTGCGGTCAAAATAACCAATGGCCACACCAACGTCGGCATGCTTGGTTGAAAACGATCTCAGGCGCGCAATGAGTTGTTCAATCTCACCAGCCCTGAGAATCTCAACGGTCGTTTCAGCCCACTGCTTACCCGTATCAGTGTCTTTGCCATAGATGAGTTTCGACAGCTCCCAAACTTTTTCTTTGGCATGATAAACATCGAGTATCTGAATGGCATCGGGAAACAATTCTGAAAAACACTGCCAAATCCAGCGCGCCCCGTCACCGAGTACAACCTGAGTGTCGGCATCATAAAACCCCCTTCTTAAGGCCTCTCGCTCCACCCGTTGCACAAACGGCGCCAACTGTTTGTCCACATCAGCAGTGTGCGCAGTTTCAATCGCAGCGGTGTAGGTCACCGAGGTTTTTGCAGTACGCGCATGACCGTGTTCATCATACTGGTCACACCACCAAGCAGCCGCGACCTTCATCTCCCGGGTCTTGGCACTGCCGTCGGCCTGTTTGCCTTTGATACCTGCGGTTGCTGAACTGATCATCGGTACCCCGGTCCCATCAACACCCAGGTACATGGTCGTTGCCGCCGGGGATTCAAGTTCAGTATCGTGGCGTTCATGATCACTTAGCTGTTCACCCAAGCGCTCCGCAGTGCGTTCCACCTGCTTGGTGCTGACTGTGACGCCAGCCAACTCGTGCAATAGAACCTGCGATTGCGCAAAACTTTCCCGGGCCGCACTTTGACCGATCATGCGAACCACCCCAGGTGATAGCGCACTTGAATCCAGCCCCATGGCCTGGTCTTTAGGGAAAAACCCACTGTTGCAAGCGCGACAGTGGTAATACGCCCGTTGATATTCAATCAAACCGACAACCGTGGTGAGCCGTCGGCTTCGAGTGCCGCTGTAGTGCGCCATTGCACCACATTGACAGCGCTGTTGATTGGTCTGGTGATCCGAGGTGTCGGCGTTCAAAAACACCTCAAGTACCGATGCAGCAAATGCCATCGTCTTGGCTTTGATGGCACATTCAACCGCATCGAAGTCAACGCACCGGGAAAAATCCTGACCACTGAGCAGCGCCACAATCTCCTGTTCAACTTCAGCTGCGAAGGTTTGTTTGAACGGGTTTGGTGTCGTGTTTTTTTTTACGCTTCGATTGCAGCTTTAAATCACACAGCGATTCACTGACTTCGGTCAACTCGTGCACCAGTTCCCGGAACCGTTGGTATTCGTCGACTTGTTGACCGGTGAGTTCTACCGCATTATGGGGGATGCGACGGGTGATGGTTTTCTGTTTGACTTTGCGCGACAGTTGCCAACCGGGGTGGCCGGGGTCGTCGGGGCGGGCGCAGTGGCAGTTGGGATTGCCGCATTGGCGGTAAACTTTGAGTAAATTACCGGGTCGGAAGTCTGTTATTTTGCTGATTTGAGCCAGCAGGGCTTCGCGTTTGGCTTTCAGTAGTTTGATGGTGTCCATGGGTAATGGGTATTATAGTGGCACTATGACAGTATTATATACTACCAGATATAAGGCAAAAATATATAGATTTCATACGCTAATTGAGTTGCTGCCAAAATTCTGACGCACACCCGCGCGATAATGTCATTTTAAAAAAAGCAGCGGCCTGGTTCGCCCGGGAGAACCTGGAAGGGCTGTGAGCGTGTATCGTTTCATGGCGGCGAATCGGGCTGAGTTTACGGTCTTAGAGATGGCGCGGGTGTGTGAGGTCGCTCGAAGTGGTTATTATCGCTGGCTGGCTCAAAGTCAGCAGCGATCTGAAGCGGCTCAAAAGACAACCGCTTTGATTCAGAAGCTACGTACGCTGCATACCGAGTGTCGCGGGCGTTATGGAGCTCGGCGCTTGCATCAGATGCTGCTGTTGCTGGGTGAGCCGATCAGTCTTCGCCAGGTCCGGCGGCTGATGACAGAGGCTGGTATCCGATGTATGACCCGCCGAGCCACGCGCAAGACGACCTGGCGTGATCCCCATGCGGGCAAGGCTGCGGATCTTGTCGGCCGGGATTTCACTGCTGAGGCTCCGAACCGTTTGTGGGTGGCTGATTCGAGCTACATTCACACTCGACAGGGTTTTTTGTATCTGGCTGTGGTGTTGGATGTGTGGTCAAGGCGCATAGTCGGGTATTGGATGTCGGCACGCCACAGCACAGGGTTGATGGTCACTGCACTGAATGAGGCGTTGTTGCAACGCAATCCGGATGCGGACATTCTGGTCCATCATTCCGATCAGGGCAGTCAGTATACCTCGGCTGAGTTTCGTAACCGCTGTGAGCAAGCTGGCATCCTGCGCTCGATGGGACGGGTTGGTGACTGTTATGACAATGCGATGGCTGAGTCTTTTTTCTCAACTCTTGAGTTGGAGCTGCTGGACCTGCATACATTCGAAACCAGGCAGCAGGCCAGTGCAGCAATCGTGCAGTTCATTGATGGTTATTACAATACCACTCGTCTGCACTCAGCACTGGACTACCGCTCACCGATCGCCTTTGAAAACGAGTTCAGGCATCTTTTTTCATAGATTGGCTGAGGCGTTCTATATGTACGATTTTTACTACACGGATTGGCAATTGGATTCATACAAGGGTGTGAATGACCCTTGTATGAATTGGTCTGATTCACCATTCCTTGTGTCTACAAATCTGGGTACACTTCAGTCGTAGCCATCCTGATGGGCGTAAAGCCCAAATTCATGCAGAACTCCGGCAAGTAAAAATCTCCCAATAATCCGAACAAATTGGATTGTTTTTACACTTGTCAACTATTGACGATTATTCCTTAAAAAAGACAAGTCTCTAATCACCAAGCGGGAAATGTACTGATCCCAACTTCCAGGGATCACTCATATAACTCGAAATAAGCTTTGGAATTTGGGATTAACATGCAAAGAAAAAGAAATCACCAGGTAACGTTAGATTTGGTCGTAAACAGATTATTTTGCGCCAGTCAACCCACTGACTGGATCAGAATTTTCAGATTTTAACTGGCCCTGAATAGTAGGGCAGCTGATCGACCCTCGGTTTGTAGCTCCCGTCTTGGATGCACTTGTATACATGCGCCGCAATATCTTCCATTCGTGCAAACCAAACATCACCCTTGTTGATCATGTAGTCAATGAGTTCGATGATCTTCTCCCATCTTGCTAGCCTTCCCGAAGCAAAGGGATGCCAAACAGTGACCCATAGACCCCCGTGCTTGTACATGGCATCGAATTCTTCCTTGAATACCTCCACGCCGCGAGTTGGGGATTGGAGGGGCATCATGTAGTCCAAGTCCATCGAATGGACAAACTGCGGCCAATCATCCATTCCCCAATAAGAGGGCAATTCCAGCAAACTGCCGTCTGTCGTAGTAAGCAAATAGGGAATATCATCACCCATCAGTGAAGCATCGTAGCTGAATCCCTCGTTAATGAGAAAATCAATTGATGAATCAGAAAAATTGTAAAGCGGAGCGCGCCATCCGCGGGGACGCTGACCGGAAACATTTCTGATGATGTCAATACCGCGTCTCAGCCAGTACAATTCTTTCTGTGGAGAAAGCGTATTGGGATTTTCGTGGATGTAACCATGATGAGCAACCTCATGCCCTCCATCTACCATCGCTTTCACTGATTCGGTGTACTGCTCAATGCACCATGCCGGTACAAAAAAAGTCTGCTGAATGTCATATTCCCTATAAGTCTGCAGAATCCGCTTGATCGCCACTTCCGGGCCGTATCGCAACATCGATATAGCCGACACTCGCCGATGGCCGGTTTCTGGATGTTCAAGATGAATCAGGCTGTCGGCATCCATGTCGAAAGTAAAGGCGATGGCACAGCGTTTACCGTCTGGCCACGGTATCGGATTGTCAATCATTTCAAACTTCTCTCCAATGGTTAGCAACGGCAACTATTTTCATTCCCCTCATCAGCTGTGTATTGGGCCGGACCGATCAGAGGAGCGGCTAGACTTTTCCAAGGGCCCGAATCACATTTTCCGGTGTCATGGGCAAATCGACCCACGTGCCAATTGCGTTATAGACCGCTTGAGAAACCGCTGATATAGAAGCGGCAATCGGCGCTTCACCGGCACCGCGGGCACCAAATGGCCCAACTGGGTCGTAGGAATCACCAAACAGCACTTCCGCCTTGTACGGAAAGTCTGCCGCTCTCAGCAACTTGTAGTCAAGCAGATTCGCATTCTTTATTGCACCGGTCTGCTCATCAAATACCAGATGTTCGTAGATTGCAAACCCCGCTCCGCAAATCGCACCTCCGATCACCTGATTTTTCAGCACTTGGGGATTGACCACGGTACCACTGTCCTGACATGCCACGTAATCAAGCAATACAATTTTCCCAGTATCAATATCGACCTCTACCTCTACGAACTGAGCACCAAAATGCCTTGCAAATGTCGTGGACGGTGGCATGGGAACTGTGGGTCTGCCGGTAATTGATGAAGTCTGTCCCAATGTGTCAGATCGGTACATATTCAGGACATCCGAAATGGAAACCTCGTTTGATTGATGACCTTTTCTGTGAATAAACCCATTGGTAATTTCCAACTCAGTGGGCTTCGCGTTGTCAAACTTGTCCCTGGCCGCAATTTCAAGCAGTTGGCGTTTCGCGTCGCGGGTCGCTTCCCGTGTCGCCCAACCAACCCGGAACATAGTGTTGCTTGCAAGCGACCCGTGACTCCACGGACAGGAATCCGTATCGCCAGTTTCGACTTCCACCATCGATAGCGGCAAGCCCATCTCTTCGGCAGCAACCTGGGCTTGGGTTGTTTCGCTGCCCTGCCCCTGCCTGCCAACGCTGCAATGTACTTTTAGGCTTCCATCCGGATTAAGCCGGACCATGGCAGAAGCGTTGCCTTCGAATTCGACGCCGCATACGTGTGCACCAGTACCAACACCAACTGCACGATGTCTGGGCCCATCGACGCTTGACGGTTTTCCCCACCCGTTCCAACGCTCAGCCCACCTGAACCGTGTGGCTCCCTGTCGCAGTATTTCAGCCGTCGAGCCGCTGGACAAATGAAACGGTTTCGGCCATTCATCACGATATTCCTCAGGTATGGCAGCGAGATATTCTTCGACACTGTCATGATGCAGATTGTCCCTGGAGTGCTGCATTCTCAGTTCGTCTCCAGGCTTGATCTGATTCTTGATCCTGAATTCGACAGGGTCCATACCAACTTTTTCAGCAAGCTGGTTGCACATGCGTTCGACACTGGCGCCGAGTGTGCAATCACCAACCCCGCGCATACAGCCGGCAGTAAGCAGGTTCGTATTGATGCCGTGAATCGCGTAGTGACCGTGCAATGCCTTGCCCCACATATCCACGCAGAAAAATCCGACATCGTCCTTGAATCCGTATCCGCCGTTGTCGATCAAATGATCAATTTTCGCAACAGTTAATTGTCCATCGCTGGTACAGCCCATCAGACCGCGGGTCCTTTCCATGTGGCGACGTTTTACTGTTTTCATGCATTCCTCGTTGTCGAGTTCGATTTTCACCGGTCGGCGAACCTTTTTTGCCAGCAAAACAGCAATCATCATGAAATTGTTGCTCCACCATTGCCCAAACGAGCTTCCCGCGGGCAGTGCCATAACGCGAATTTTGCTTAACGGAATTCCAAGCGACTCGTGTATCCCGTCCCGAGTTTCCGTCGGTGTTTGTGAAGAAGTCCAAAGCGTGACCTTGTCCCCCATCCACTCTGCAATCGCGGCATTACGGCCGATGGATGCATAGTGCTGACTGTGATAGAAAATATTGCACTCTACTGTATGATCCGCCAATCTGTGGCCTTGATCCGTATCACCCCATTCGACAACATATGGATCTCTTTCATTACCCTCCACGCGGATTTGCGGTGCATCGGATTTTCTGGCTTCCTCCATGTCAAAAACTGCATCCAGAATTTCATATTCCACATTGATGAGTTCGATAGCCTTTTGGGCGATTTCCTCACTATCAGCGGCGACTGCGGCAAGGTCATCGCCCACAAATCGTCCGACTCCGTCCAGGACCTTGCCACGATAGTTAAACCAGGCAGCTTCCCAATCATTCTGTGGCACATCATTGTGTGTCAAAACACCGACAACACCGGGCAATGCTTCAGCTTTGCTTGTATCGATTTTTTTAATTCGGGCATGCGCATGGGGACAACGCAAAATTTTTCCGTATACCATGTTTTGCACGGTCATGTCGACGGCATATTTCAACGAACCGGTAACTTTTTCTACAGCATCCTTTACGGGATGTGCACGACCGACTATTTTCATGCCGTTAACTCGAGCCTGCATGTTTCCGTGCACACCCGATACCGCCCCGGATGAGCCACCTAACTCTTCTTGTTTTACTCTGTACATTGCTTCCTCGCTAATTTCCTGGTTATTTCAACGATTCGGTCCGAATTTTTTCCGCCGCATTCATGACAGATCGGACAATATAGGGATAGGCACCGCAACGGCATATATTGCCGCTCATTGCAAATGCAACTTCATCTTCGGTCGGATTTGGGTTTTCTTCTAAAAATGCCTTGGCACTTAAAATAAATCCGGGTGTACAAAACGCACATTGAAACCCTTGTTCCTCGATAAAGGCCTGTTGGATCGGGTGGATTGCATCCGGCGTACCCAATCCTTCTATTGTCAAAATTTCTTTGCCCTCACCTTGATTTGCCAGCATCATGCACGCTGTCATGGGCTGCCCATCAACCAAAATGGTGCAAGACCCGCATTCGCCTTCGGAACACGAAACACGAACTCCGATAAGCCCCAGTTCCTCACGCAGCACATCTGCAAGCGTACGGTCAGCGCGGCTGTCCAGTTCGATCTCTTTGCTATTGACATTGAGTTTTATTCTCATGAATCCGCACCTCCCAACTGTTCAATGCAATCGTTGATACACCTGACTGTCATCACTTTAACCATGGCCTGCCTGTATCGCGCGCTGGCGCGTACGTCGGAAATCGGTTTCGCATCGGCTGCCGCGATGTCCCCTGCCAATTTGATATCGCAATCGGAAATTGAGTCACAAGATTGCCCCTCCAACAGCCGTTCAGCCTCTAGCGATCTAATGACTATTGGAGCAACCGAACCCAATGCCACGCCCGCACGCCTGATTGAGTTTGAATCATCTATCGATAGTGATACCGACGCATTGACCAGTGCGATATCCACTATGGTTCGATCAATCCGATGGTACTTTGCAACTTTACGTTGTCTTGCGGGCAGCGGAATCTCAATTGCAGACAAAAGATCGTCTCCAACAACTGTCTTGTTGACTCCCTTGAAAAACTGGTCCATTGGAACGGTGCGAATACCATTTTCAGTCGTAATTTCCGCTACAGCATCCATAGCAATGAACGGTGGAGTCAAATCTGCCGCAGGAGACGCGTTGCTCATGTTACCCCCCACAGTGGCCAAGGTTCTGGTCTGTGGCGTGCACATCAGTTTTGTGACATCGCTTAACGTTCTAAGAAGAGTATGTTTTTTGTCTGCCCGCTCCAGTGCTGCCAGAGAAACCAGCGCACCAATGCGAATGCTGTCTTCTTTAACTTCGATATTGTCGAGACCCTTAAGGTAAGTAATGTCAATGCAATGTGAAAATTTGTCGATTTCCCGGTGCCAACGAAGCGTCATGTCTGTCCCACCGGCCCAATACCTGGCTCGCTTACCGAATTCGATTTTCATCTGAATCGCTTCTTTAGTCGAACTTGGCCTCAAGTATTCAAAATGTGATTGCATGGTTCTTGTTATCCATCAATTAATTTCTGTCAAGGTTTCCGTTTTGATCATTCAGCGGGGTCCGGGTCGAAACAGTGAAATGTCGAGATAAATCAAGACTGACATTTGACATCTTTCGACCCTCCCGTTAGGCAATCCTAGGGTTCCAGACGCCCAATCCACAAATTGGAATTCAGTTCCTCATGAACACCCGACTCGTACAACGCTTCGATGATCGTGTTGTCAATCCCGTCTGCCGCGGAAATTGTTGCATCCATTACGTTGGCATCCATATAAACTTCATTGAACAGTTCCCAGGTTGCGCTCAAATATCCGGCTTCACAATCAACATCACTCCCAACAAGAGCGCCCCAGCCACTGTCCTGTTGGGGTGGCTCCGGCACGCCTTCGGGCAGATTTTCACAAACCGGTTGGCCGTTTCCGATTCCCAAGGCGCCCAGGTTCTGGTTCAAATTAAGCATCACGGCACCTGCCTGAGTCAGTCTCACGTCAGCTTCCGGCCAATCCAGTCCTTTGGCGACGATCGCATTACCCTGTTCAGGATTCTGTTTCCACCAATCCACTGCCTGAAACCATGCGCGAATCAATTCAAGGGCGACCTGTGGTGATTCATTCAGAAACTTTTCGCTGCAGGCGATCGAATCGGAAATCAGTCCACGCTCCCAAGTCTTATCAGTCAGGCTGGTTTTCAGCACATGTGAGCCTTTGAGCTGTAGTGACTGTTCAGTGAACGGTATAAAATTCACATCAACGTCGAGATTTCCGCTGACGAATGCTGCTGCCGCATCCTGAGGCAGCATGATGCTATGCTTCGCATCATCGTAGGCGAGTCCAGCGCGTTTTAAGGTCAGCAGCATCCACATATGGTTCAAAAACCCATAGTCGGCTGCATAGGATCGACCTTTCAGATCTGCATCGGTTTTCACGTCCTCGACTGCAATCATCTGATCCAGTCCATACGACATCAATGGCACGGCGACGTGTTTTATCGGGACACCGGCAGCTGCAGTTACCACGGTAGAGTCCATGGTTGTCATGATGCAGTGGATATCTCCGCTGGAAAGTCCTGCATTACGCGCGGTCAGGTCTTCAATAATCTGTACTTCAACGTCGATATTGTCTGCAAATCCCTTTTCATTGACGATATACCAGGCCCCATAGACCGATACCGAAATGATTGAGACCAAGACCTTGTCCCTTGCATTTGTAATCGGGGAAAGCGATAACATGATCAATGCAGTTCCGACGCAAACAGTCATTCGGAAAATCGCTTTTAAGTTATTCATTTTGGCACCTCTTACTTTTTTGAGTACGTAGAATTACATCGGTTAAATTAGTCGTTATGCATTGGCGTTAACTGGCTTGCGGATTTCTTCCCGCATCCAGGCAAACAGTTGTGCCTCGACATCTGCATAGCCGGGCTGCAACAGCATCTCTTCTTTGCGGGCGAATCTTTCGCCATTCTTGAAGTCAAGAACAACATCGTGTTTAACCCGCCCGGGATTACAGCTGAAAAATACGATTCGGTCTGCAAGATAGATCGCTTCCTGTATGTCGTGAGTGACAAGAATTACTGTCTTGTCCTCTTTGGATAAGATTTCAATCATCATTTCCTGCATTTCCCACCGAACCTGTGCGTCCAGTGCCCCAAAGGGTTCGTCCATCAACAGGACTTCCGGATTCTGGGCCAACGTTCTGGCAATTGCGACGCGCTGTTTCATGCCACCAGACAACTCGGCAGGATAGGAGTGAGCAAAATCACTGAGATGGAAACTGTCGAGCCACTTCATAGCACTGTCGCGCGCTTCGTCATTTGGAACTTTCAAGATTTTCATCCCGTACTCGACATTGCCAAGCGCGGTAAGCCACGGAAAGGACGTATAAGCCTGAAAGATCATTCCGCGGTCTGGACCGGGACCTTCAATGCGCTTCCCACCCGCTAATATTTCACCCTCTGTCGGCTCTTCTAGACCTGAAATCAGTCGCAGCATGGTGGTTTTTCCACAACCCGATGGCCCGACGAGCGCAGTCACCTGCCCGTTACAAAAATCCATAGAAATATTCTCTATTGCAGTGATTTTCCCACCGAGATACCGCCGGGTGGCTTCAATGGACCGTATCACAGTTTCGGATAAAGTCTTTTGCGCACTGATGCTCATAAACTTGCCTGGCTAAGTGGACCGCTTTCTATTCCAGGGGACAGCAAAGTGTGAAATCAGGCGGAATCCGATGTCCGTCACCACACCAAGAACCCCGATAGTCAATATGCCGGCCATAATCACATCGGCCTTCAAAAAACGGCCGGCTCTCATCATCACTGCGCCGATTCCATCCTGTGCTGCCACAATCTCGGCAATGACCAGATAGGTCCAGCCCACTGCAATCATATTGCGCATGGAATCCAGGATGGCAGGTGAGGCCGCGCGGGAAACGACTCCAAAAACGATTTGCTTTTTGGACGCACCCATTGTCAGCGCGGCTTCAATCAGTTCTTTCTGCACAGCCTTTGTGTTGTCAAGAATCAAAGCGACCAGGAAAAAAATGACGCCCAGAAAAAGCAGCGCCATCTTCTGCGTATCAGTCGGCCCAAACCAAACCAGCAACAAGGGAATAAACGAAGCGGCTGGAAGATAGCGGGCGCCGGAAACAACGGGATTGATGAGCGCCCGCATGTTGTCGAAACATCCCATGAAAATTCCAAGGGGAACAGCAACTATACAAACCGCGGTAAAGCTACCGATGATCCGAACCAGGCTAATGCCGATATCCGATAGAAAATCCTTTTCGACCAGCAGCGTATACAGCGTTGATAAAACGTGCTGGGGAGATGGAAGAAAGCGCTTGCTTTCCTCTGGCGTCAGGTAATGGCCGATTTCCCAAATCAGGAAAAATACAATACCACCGATAATGCCAAGTATGATGGCGTGGTGCGGACTGACCGGCGACAGTAACCTTAGAACTTGTTTCCTCTTTTTCATCTCGGCAGCAACTCAAAGTTTGTGTGTTCCACAATCTGCTGAACAATCTCTCACAAACCAATCGTTTTTTTACTGTGCTGCTATGGTAATTCATCGATTTGTACTGTTACATATTCAATATTCCATGCTTACATGGCAAAAATGACGGTTAGACTCTTTGAACAGCATGCAGACAGTCAAATCTGATGCGCGCTCGCTACAGGCGTTCAATCCACTTTGCCATTACACTGTTTACCAAAGGACACTGCGTTGGTTCTGTTTTGTGTAATGTCTAAGCAGCACTGCGTCGGTCAAAGCCTGCCTTCCCATGGCAGATGCATGTTCGACATCGAACCGCCAGGCTACGAGTGCTATCTCATCAAACCACTTTGGAGCTGCAGATGATTGTCAGCCCACGGTAGGGTGCATATCAGTGCAACTGTATGCGCACAGACGATTGTTGAGACTATGCCTTGGCTTTTTGGTGCAAAAATACCGACATCTCAGTCGATCTGTACAGGCACAGGCGTGCCCTACGGCATAAAATCAGGCGGCAAAATGAGCACGAGCCGATACGCAGTCAGGACGTTTCTTTTTGCGTACACTCGACAATTGCGGCATTGAGGTCGGTCATGAATACGTCGATAATTCTAGACTTTCTGAGCGAATTTCGAGTTACCACATAGAATGGCGACTGGTAGGTGATTTCATTTGGAGTAATGGCGAACATCTTTTTTTGCCGTACCCAATCAAGGGTATAGTGAATTGGCAGAAAGCCGATATGGCTGCTGCTCAAAATAAGAATTGCCTGCGACTCCAGGGACTGGGCGACCCCGATGGCAATTTCAGGGTCGTGATCCAGCATGCTGATGTCATGGTTGTTAAGGTAGCCGCGCGTTACCTTGCGAGAGACTCTGATCGCATTTTTTACTTCTTGCGGATTGTTCAGCTTGGCGAGCGGATGATCGGCGCCACACATCAGGTGGTTGGTTTCCAAATAAATCTCTCGAAAATTCAATCCTGGCAACTTTCTTTCGAATGTCCCGATTCCGATATCCGTTTCAATATCCAGCAGCGAACGCTCAAAGTCTCCTGGCCATGCGGTCTCAATTGAGATCGTAACGTTGTGGTCGCGTCTGTTGAACTTGCTCAGGGCCAAAACAATCGGGCATACCGGGTCTGTTACCACATTGTCAATCAGTACAATGTTCAGGTAACCGCTCAATTTGCCTTTCAGTTCACCTGTCGCGAATTGAAATTGTTCATGAGCCTTGAACAGTTGCAGTGTTTCGTTGTACACTACTTTTCCTTTCTCAGTCAGTCTGAAACCCGCTCGTCCCCGTTCGCACAAGTTAATGCCCAGACGGGCCTCCAAATTACTCATCTGGTGGCTGATCGTGGACTGGCTGATGTTCAACACTGCCTCGGCGTTGGAAAATCCATTGCTTTCCACCACGGCTCGGAATATCTTCAGCTGCCTAATATCTATATCTGATAGCTGGATCGTCATATGGATGAAAACTTCAAGACACTAACTACTCGTTGCGCCAGACCAAGTCCTGGTATTTTCGTTTGGGAATAATCGTTAATAGTTGAAAAACTGATTTTTAGGAATGTACTTTCGAACGTAAAACACCTGTTGGGAAGTATATTTCATACACAAGAACAAGACAGATCGCGAACCGATTAATCCTCACTCAATTCTCGTTCAGGCATTGATTCACGTTGTTCAGTACGCCAAGTCTCAGCCCGATACACCGGGGCATCTGAAGGCGGCAAAACTTTAACGCCGCGAATCGAATCAGCGAGTTTTTCTGCCATCATGATCACTGTTGCATTCAAGTTACCACTGATGATGCTCGGCATGATGGAAGCATCGACTACCCGAAGCTGTTCGGTGCCGTGCACACGTCCCGCAGTATCCACCACTGCCATCCGGTCATTGCCCATCTTGCAAGTACAGGATGGATGGTAGGCACTTTCGCATTTGGCGCGTATGAACGCATCAATATCCTTGTCCGACTGTGCCTGCGGACCGGGAGCCAGTTCCTCGCCACGATAGGGGTCCATTGCTTTTTGGGCGAATATCTCCCGCGTCAACTTGAGACCATCACGAAACTCGGTACGATCCTGTTCAGTTTCCAGGTAGTTAAACCTGATTTCAGGTGCCATTCTCGGATCACTCGAGACGGTGGTGATGTAGCCGCGGCTGGTTGGTCGCATGGGTCCCATGTGAGCCTGGAATCCATGACCCTTGGCAGGCGCGCGTCCATCATAATTCGCCGCTACCGGCAGAAAATGAAACTGGATATCCGGGTGCTCAACACCTGCCTGGGTACGAATGAACCCACCCGCTTCAAAATGATTGGAGGACCCCCAACCCTTTTTCGTGATCAGCCATTGCAATAAAACCAGCGCCTGTCGATGCAGCCGAAGCGCCGGATATAGTGATATCGGTTCTTTACATGCGTGTTGAACGTAAACTTCAAGATGATCCTGTAAATTACTGCCCACACCGGGCAAATCAACCACCACCGGTACACGAATTGCCTCGCTGCTCTGGGCGGAGCCAATACCTGAGAGGTGCAGCAGTTGCGTGGAATTGACTACGCCACCACACAAGATAACTTCCCTAGCGCATCGAATGGTCTGTAGATTGTTATGCACGAGAATTTCAACTCCAACTGCGCGGTTCTTATGAAATACTACCCGTGTTACCAAAGTCCGATGCTGGACATCCAGATTCTTGCGTGTCATCGCCGGTTTGAGATAGGCGTTCGCGGTACTCCATCGAACACCGGCGTTCACGGTCATGTCCATCGTTCCGAAACCTTCCTGACGATAACCATTCTGATCAGTTGTTGATCCGTATCCTGCCTGAACACCGGCTTCTATAAAGGCTCCAAACAGCGGATTGTCAGCCGGTGGCGTAGTAACCACCAAGGGACCATCATCCCCATGATAGGCATCCCCACCGGATTTACGGGTCTCAGCTTTCATAAAATAAGGCAAGCAATGTGCGTAGGACCAGCCGGGATCCTCAGTCTCTTGTGCCCAGCGATCAAAATCAAGTGCATTGCCGCGCACATACGCCATTCCGTTGATTGATGATGAACCACCCAGCACTCTGCCCCGAGGACAATCGAGCACGCGATTATCCAGGAACGGCTCCGGCTGCGTTTTATATGCCCAGTTGTATCGTTTACTGTTGAGTGGTCGGGAAAAAGCTGCGGGCATCTGCAACTCCCAGCTTCTGTCGGTTGGTCCGACTTCGATCAGGAGAACCGCTACCTCTGGATCCTCGGTCAAACGATTGGCTAACACACAACCTGCCGAACCGGCACCCACAATGACATAGTCATATCGTCCTTGCATAGTTAAACTCAATAATCCATCGTTGTTGAATTGCGATTCACAATACCAATTTTTTCTGATCCATCTGCGCGCGTCGTTCAACAGCAAGCTGAATTAATCGATCAAGCAGTTCCGAATATCCGATATCACTTGCCTCCCATAGTTTGGGATACATACTAATTGGAGTAAAGCCTGGCATTGTATTGATTTCATTAATATAGATCTGATGATCATCGCGCCCTACAAAAAAATCGACACGCGCCAGTCCAACTGCGTCAATCGCCATAAACGCGCGAATAGCCAATTGTTGAATGTCACTGACAACGTCCTCGGGCAAATCTGCCGGAATAATTGCATGCGACAGATTATCAACGTATTTATCCTGATAATCATAAAACTCTCCACCGGGTACGATTTCACCCACGACTGATGCCTGAGGTTGATCGTTACCCAGCACTGCCACTTCAACTTCATGGCAGTTTTCCATGCCTTGTTCGACGATCAGTTTAAGGTCAAATTCTGCAGCAAAATTCAAAGCCTGTTCGAGTTCAACCCGATTGCGAGCCTTGCTGATGCCCACACTCGAGCCCAGATTTGCTGGTTTGACAAAGATCGGATAGACGAGTTCGCCTTCAATGGTCTGCATGATCTCAATACGGTTGGCTTCCCATTGAGACTTTCGATAAACCAGGTATTTTGCCTGGGGGATGTTTTCCGCGGCACACACCGCTTTGGCAACCGCTTTGTCCATACCAACTGCGGACCCGGTAACGCCAGATCCTACATAAGCGATACCTGCAAGTTCCATTAATCCCTGTACGGTTCCATCTTCACCATAGGGACCATGTAGGACTGGAAATATGACATCAATTGCTGGTGGTAAAGGACTGCCAGACGTGGAATCGCAACCGATCATCTGCACTCCGGGGCTGGTATGGTCCAATCGTAACTCGATTCGACCGTCCGGATCGATCACCCGAGACTCAAGTGAATCTTGGTCCACAGATACCCACTTACCGGCTTTGGATATTCCCAGTAAACTGATGTCATACTTGTTTCGGTCCAGTGCGGCGTAGATGCAGCGTGCGGAGGTTAGCGAAACTTCGTGCTCACAAGACTTGCCACCAAATAGCAATCCGACATGTATTTTTCGGGAGCTATCCATGCCAGCTTTGCGTTTTTTGAATACGGCAGATCAGCACTACGAGCAATCCATCAATCGAGAAAGAAGCTGTTTGACGCATGTGAATCGAGATAACTTTCAACAACTTCCCGATATATCGTCTGAATCTCCCGAGTCCGGTCGCCGCCTCCTTTTGGAAAATCCAGAAACCGGCCATCAGGCAGTTCCAGGGTGTAAACAGGCATTACTTCGCGAGTTGCACTGGTCACAAAGCACTCAGTCGCATTACCCAACTCATCGCTATGGATTGACCTTTCATAGGCATTGACATCGCGTTCTACACAACCGTCAAGAATAGCTGCCTTGGTTAATCCGCGTAAGTTGCCGGTACCGGGGGTCACGATTTCGTTATTGATGACAAACCATACATTGCTATTGGAAGCTTCGGTGACGTAGCCTTCCGCATTCAAAATAAGACTCTCATCTGCGCCTCTCTTACGAGCCTGCATCACTGCAATGACGTTATTGAGATAATTTCCACCTTTGATGTTGGGGTCCAACGCATTGACCGGATTACGCCGGACGCTGGGAATCGCCATCGACATGCCTAAAGAATAGTGTTTCTGGTTCCACTTCTTAAGTGGCGTCACGATAATGACAAAACGAGTTTCTAGTCCCTCGTCAGGGAACAAGTCAATGGCCCCTTCACCACGGGTAATCTGGTAGCGAACGTAGACATTATCATCCGCGGCCGCACCCGTCGCACGAACAGTCTGCTTGATTTGCTCAGTCAGTTCTGCGCGCGACTGGGAGATTTTCATCTGTACCAGTTGGGCCGAATTTTCGAGACGTTCGAAATGAGCTTCCATAAACAAAGGAATGCCTCGATAGGTTCGGAACACCTCGTACACGGAGTCTCCGTATAAGAACCCTCGATCCAGAACCGGAATGGATGCTTCACTAGTCGGTGAAATATTGCCATCAATATTGGTCATTGAGGCGACGGATGTGTTACTCATTGTGTGAACTCAAAGTGATGAACATTGCAAAATCTGGCGATACTGACAGTCAGAAAGGTTCCCTATCCGGAGCCATTCAATGGACGAATTGATCAATCAAGTGTATGTGATCATCTGATGACCGCGGTATGTAAACTCTAGCCTATACCGGACGCCTTCGGACACCTTATCCCAGCATTCGTGGCCGATTCGGATTATACCGGCGATTAATCCTTGGATTCTTCAAGTGCTTGCAGCTGTTCAGCTACTTTTTCGTCAACAATCGCTTCATAGGCATCGTTAACTGGCAGTTCAAGCGCTTGTTTGAGCAGACTGTGTGCTTTGCTTTTATACTTCCGGTCATCGAGCGCTAGATAACCGATTGCGATTTCCAGATTGTTCGATTTGGAATGCTGGTTCAGTTCAATGGCCCGTTCGAAGTGAAAAATTGCCTCTTTTTTACGAGCACGAAATACGGTGCGCGCCACCAGAGAACCAGTCCTTGCAATGATACCGACGTGCCATCGCCCCATGCTCACGTGGGCAGCAGCCAATTCAGGATCTATTAGCAAGGCTTTTTCAATTGCCTCGCGAGTCCGCTTTGCGTATCTTTCCTTGGTAGCTTCTAATTTGCTGATTTGTCGAGAATGTCTGCCCAGGGAACGCGTCAACTGCAAATAAGCATCAGCATTATTGACATCTGATTCAATCGCCATGCGCGCCAATGCGATCGCGCGTTCAAGCAGCATTTTCTTTTCTGTGTCGCTCGCAAAATATCGCGCGTGGATAGTCAGCGACTTGGCGGCAAGCACAAACCCTGCAGAAGACCCGACAGATTCGGCAATTTCAGCCGCAGCAACGAATTGACCATCTACATAGGCCATCTGCGCCTGTTCAATGGTATCACCCAAGACGCTACGACTAATAAGCAGCAAGCTAGCAGAAATTAAAAAGACAATGAAAAACAATCGACTGATTGTTTTTTCACAAGTTGGTATAGCCCAAACAGGCAACATATCAGGACCTCAGCAAAATGGTACTTTCAACGTACACGTCGTACGCCAACTCGTATCGATCATGCAAACACACGGTTTACTTCGTCAATTATTAACGAATATGATGCGACGATTGTAATTATAAATCGCGCAACGGACTGCTCAGTGAGACACCCTGATCCACAAATACAAATTTTCATAAAAGGATAAATCCCTGTAATATAAGAGTGTTACATAAAAACAGCCAGACCTGAGATTCACCCAATGGGTGAAATCGAAACGGCACTGATGAAGCTTCTGGGCTTCAAAACGGTCCCCTGTACCACAACACTTGGCGGGTGGCTGCAAAGTGTGATTAGAAACCCCAAAATGCTAAAAGCGCTTGAAGAAGCCAACCGTCAACTTCTTGCCGTCACGCTTGGTGATCGCAAGACATTCACCCTGGACATTGACGCAGCTGTGATTCGAGCCAAGAAAAAAAAAGAGGCGAAACGCACCTACAAGAACCATCGCGGCTATGTGCCGATATTCGGCCATATTGCAGAGACGGGGCAACTGGTCCAAAGCGAGCTTCGCGAAGGCAATGTACCGCCGGCGGCACAGAATGTGGAGTTGTTCCATCGCTGTCGCAACGCGTTGCCCGAAGGCATTAGGGTCAACCGGTTCCGGGCTGATGCGCATGAAGCTGTCGAAGGAGTGATATCGGTCGCGTGCCATTACGTTTCGTCCTCGACTGTATGCGATGGCCAGTCAGGTGGTTCGCCATGCCCGGCAGTGGACCTTGAAAGTCAGTGCCGCGAAGATTAAAGATCTTCAGAAAGCACTTTGGCAGATACGCCGGTGCTCTTTGTCCTGATCTTCTGTTAGCAGGGACTCAAATCACACTTCAAACCGTGGCAGTCAATCAACTGCCAGGGACTTGCATGCCTTAAAATTGCTGTAAACCGCCCAGATTCGCTCTCAGATAACTGGTGCGCGGTCAATTGGCACTTAAGGCTCGGGTTGCTGGAAAATCCAGTCTGCCAGCGCCAGTCGGTCGAATAATGGGTTGCCGGGGGCGAAATGCTCCTCTCTTTGCGGATTGGGGATAGAGGTTCTCCTAGGGTTTTTCTGCATATCAGCATTTCATTACGTTTTATAGAGTTGCCGACAAATTTCGCTATACTCTACATAATAGCGAATCGATATTAAAATTGACGTACACGCGGCAGGCGAAGTGCTATGAAAGAAAATGCTCTGATTGCTCTATAATCGCCTGCATGATGTCAACTATTCAATAGGTAGGCGAAGTATTATGAAAGAAAATATTCTGGTTGCTCTAGATGGCAGTGAATGTGGTGAACGCGCCCTCGGGGCAGCGACCAAGAATGCTCAGATTACAGACTCAAGACTTTTTTTGACCTATGTAATTGACTGGTCACCATATACATTCAACACACCTGAAGAAAATGAGCAACGCCATCAACGTCGTGAATCAGAAATTCAGAAAGCCAGCGAGACGATAGTCAACCCGAAAGCTCAGGAGTTGAGAGATGCCGGTCTTGACGCCGAGACTGTAGTTCGCCATGGCAAGATTGCGGAAACTCTGCTAACCCTGACCAGTGAACTCGATATTGATCAGATTTATATCGGTAAAATTGGTGAATCCCGTTTGCAGACAATGATATTCGGCAGTGTTACCGCCGCGCTAGTTCAGGCATCATCAGTACCGGTAACGGTCGTTCCATGAGTCGGTTCGACACGCGTTGCAGGTATGTTAGCTTACACCAGGAGGATATCTATCATGGGCCGAGTCTTTTTAGCCCTTGGTTTGCTGGCTTGTTCGGCGACCAATGCTTTCGCGGGTATTGACGAAGCAATCAACAGTGCAACTGCACCGATCGCGTCATTCATCGGGAAAGTTGTATTTTTCAAAGTTCCGATCGGCGATGCCGCCTTACCTGTAGTGGTACTGTGGTTGGTGGTCGGTGCCGTTTTCTTCACTTTTTATATGCGGTTCATTAACCTGCGGGGATTCAAGCATGCGTTGCAGTTGATTCGAGGTGATTACGCTGACCCCAAAAGCCATGGTGAGGTCTCTCACTTCCAGGCGCTGGCGACCGCAGTCTCGGGCACTGTCGGCATCGGTAACATTGGAGGTGTCGCTGTTGCGGTCACCGTCGGTGGGCCGGGTGCGACGTTCTGGCTGATCATGGCGGGGTTCCTGGGCATGTCAACAAAATTCGTTGAATGTACATTGGGAGTCAAGTATCGCGAAGAATTCGCGGACGGGCATGTTTCAGGCGGTCCGATGTATTACCTCAGAAAAGGTTTTTCTGATCGCGGCATGGAGGGTTTCGGTAAGTTCATCGGTACATTCTATGCAATCGGCATCTTTATCGGTGCCTTGGGGATTGGCAACATGTTCCAATCAAACCAGGCATACGTCCAACTCAATCACGTAGCTGGCGGTGCGTTGGATGGTTTCGGCTGGTTAGTCGGGCTGATTCTAGCTGCGGTGGTATTTTCAGTCATCGTTGGCGGTATTAAATCGATCGCCAGGGTCACCGAGAAAATTGTGCCTTTCATGGCTATTTTCTACTGCTTTTTTGCGTTGATCGTCATTTTTATGAATTCAGCTGCCATTCCTCAAGCGGTCGTCAACATCTTTGCAGGTGCGTTTACCGGTGAGGGAGTTGCCGGTGGTGCGCTCGGCGCGATGATCATTGGATTCCAGCGGGCGGTGTTTTCCAATGAAGCCGGGATCGGCTCAGCATCAATTGCTCACTCGGCAGTCAAGACCAACGAGCCCGTCACTGAAGGTGTGGTTTCCTTGCTTGAACCATTTATCGATACGATCATAATCTGTACGATTACTGCACTGGTTATCGGCACCGCACAGGTTGCAGCGCCGGGTTTTGCCGGAGAAGCACTAGGCGTCGCAATGACTTCGGCCGCGTTTGAACGTGAATTCACCTGGTTCCCGATTCCGCTGGCATTTGCTGCGTTGCTGTTTGCCTTCTCAACCATGATTTCCTGGTCTTACTATGGCCTGAAAGGCTGGACTTACATGTTCGGTGAAGACGAGCGGGGTCAGACGATTTACAAGATCATATTCTGTGGTTTTGTGGCGTTGGGGTGCATCGTTCAACTCGGTCCGATATTGGACATTTCAGATGCCTTAGTGTTTCTGATCTGTGTTCCCAATATTCTGGGGTTGTATTTTCTCGCACCTATTGTGAAAAGGGAGATGGAGTCCTACTTTGCCCGAATCGAGAGCGGCGAGATCAAGAATTTCAGAAATTCCGGATCGTAGTCTCAAACAATAGTTTTCTTGATTACAGAAACTTCCCGGCAGTCAACGGGTGCAAAAAGCCTGCGTTTAACGCAGGCTTTTTGCTTTTTTTACAACACCGCGGGTGCGAGTCAACCGCCAGGTGTTGACCCGTCTTTGAAATTTCTGCATGGGTGGCAGATTCGCAACGGAAAGTCTGACAGACAAGCGCAGTTAGATCTCTATCGGCGCGCAGGCTTCGGAAAATTCCGGCATGCCCGAGCATTAGCTGAAATTTCGATTTGGAGCGCAGATACCCATCTGCGTCCGCGAATTTGGGGCGAGCAAAGAACTGGAGCAGGCTTAAAGCGGTTTTCTTAGCGGCAGATGGTTCCTTTTTAGGTGATTTAAACCATGCTACAACTTATACCTGCTCAAAAATCAGTTGTGGAACTATCACTTCCCACGAATCACATATTATGGATTTTTGATATTCCTGATCAGAGGCATTCCTGTTCCACCGAACGATAGCAAAAACTTGGGGCTGTAAGTTCCTATTTGGGAAACAGCACCTCGGTCTCCCACTACACCTTGCCGAATCAAACATGGGTGCTTGATTATTAGGCAAATTCGGTTATAAATACCGCCAAACGTTCGCAGACTTACTCTTTTGTTTTCAGTCTGCTGCGAATCAGTAGATCAAACCAATGCTCCAACCGATTCAGAATATGCTATGGAAATCAAGAAACCCTATCTCGTATTTGTAGGCGATGCGCCAGACGAACTTGCTGCCAAAACATCGTTTGGGGTCGTTGACTGGTGTCCTGATGACTGTGTTGGGCAATTTCGATTGCCAGGCTGTGGGGCAGATTTAAAAATTCCGGAACTTGGCATGACCGAAGCCCGTGCGCGCGGCGTACAAACTGTGCTCATCGGTGTAGCCAACCGCGGTGGCGTAATCCCGGAAACCTGGATCAACCCCCTGGTCGATGCTTTGCAAAATGGCATGTCGATAGCCAACGGATTACACACACCATTGGATTCAATCCCGGCGATTCGAGACGCTGCAAAAGACAGCACCGGACAATTGCTTGAAATAAGAAAGCCAAACGATATCAGTCATATAGCAACTGGCGTTGCACGCAGCGGGCATCGATTGCTAACAGTCGGTACGGATTGTTCGGTCGGAAAAATGTACACCGCACTCGCCTTGACCAAGGAGTTACAACGTCGGGATGTTGACGTTGATTTTCGAGCCACTGGGCAAACGGGAATTTTTGTCGCAGGCAGTGGCGTGCCTGTCGATGCGGTGGTCGCAGATTTTATTGCCGGCTCCGTTGAGCAACTGTGTCCTGCTGGTGAGGCAGAACACTGGGATGTAATCGAAGGGCAAGGCTCACTGTTTCATCCGTCTTTTGCCGGAGTTAGTCTCGGGCTGTTGCATGGCGCACAGCCCGACGTACTGGTCCTGTGTCACGAACCGACGCGCACCCATATGCGCGGTTTGCCTGGACGCCCTGTTCCGGACATTGCGGAAGTCATGGAATTGAACTTGCATACAGCCAAAATCGTTCAACCGGAAGTGCGATTTGTAGGGATCTGTGTCAATACCAAGCATCTCGAACAACCCAAACGCGAGTCTTACCTGCAGTCGCTGGCCGACACATTGCAGTTGCCTTGTGAAGATCCTTTTATAACCGGTGGCAAATCGATCGTCGACAATTTGCTCTAGGCAATCGATCGCAAGCCAGTCATCCATTTCTCATCAAATTCAGCAATCACTTCGAAAGCCGTGAAGATTACCGCGTTTCAGGAAACCTGGCCCCTAAAAAAATCATTCTCGATATCCAGGGGATCGAAGAGCAGTGTAAATGTGGTGGTGGCAAAAATTGAAGACGGCTCCGTAACCGGTGTCGGGGAAGCTGTTCCTTATACTCGCTATGACCAGACTGTCGAAAAATCGCTCATCACCATCCGCGAGTTGGCGGCACAATATTCATCAAATCTGACCAGAGACCTGCTCCGCCAGGTCCATCCACCAGATGCCGCGCGCAATGCGCTAGACTGCGCACTGTGGGATCTGGAAGCAAAAAAATCTGGCGAACCAGTGTGGCAACGTGCTGGCTTGCCTGAACCCATTCCCACCGTGGGTGTCTATTCTCTTAGCCTCGATACGCCTGAACATCTGGCGCAAAGTGCTAACGAGTCCAGTACTTTTCCCATACTGAAAATAAAACTGGGGTGCCAACAAGTTGTCGATTCGGTTGCTGCAGTTCGGCGTGCCTGTCCGAATACCAGAATTATCGTCGACGCAAATGAAGCATGGGACGCTGAATCGCTGTTGCAGTACCTTCCTGAACTGACGCGTTTGAAAGTTGAAATGATCGAACAGCCCCTGCCCGCCCATGCAGATGCCGAACTTGACGACATTGAATGCAACATTCCGCTTTGTGCTGATGAATCATTTCATGATGCTAAAGACTTGGAACGACTGGCAACCCGCTACGATATTTTCAACATCAAACTTGACAAAACCGGCGGTCTTACTGAAGCCCTTGCGCTAGCAGCTGCAATCCGAAACACGGGCAAAAAAATAATGGTCGGTAGTATGATGGCAACTTCGCTCGGTCTCGCACCTGCGCTCCTCGTGGCTCACGATGCAACCTACGTGGATCTGGATTCATCGGTCTGGTTGGCCAATGATCGTACGTACGGAATCAAATTCGAACACGGCATACTCCAGCCAACTGATCGAAGATTATGGGGATAGATTTAGTCAAAATGAGATCAGAACACGCAACAAAGGCGCTACTGAATTCAGCACAATTACGATCAATCGGGCACCATGAACATCAGTAATCGATTCGAACAGGATCTTGCATTTGTCTGTCAGCAATTGTCTGCCGGAAAACTGTCGAGTGAAGCGCTAACTCGCTACGCGATTGAACAACATGAAACTAACGGGTCATCTTTCAATGCCTACAAGTGCTGGCAGCCCGAACAGGCACTCGCGATGGCTCACACCGCTGACGCAATTGCCGCCAGTGATCATCCCTATCAAGCCTTGCAAGGCATACCCATATCGGTTAAGGATATCTATGGGCTTGAAGGTTATCCAATATTTGCTGGAAGCTCGAAAGAATTACCAAAGAAGTGGCAGCGAAACGGTCCGATCGTGGCAACACTCAAGGAACAGGCGGCTGTTTTCATTGGCAAAACTCACACGGTCGAATTTGCGTTCGGCGGGCTTGGTGTCAACAATAATTGGGGCACTCCGAAAAATCCATGGGACCTGGTTAATCACCGCGTTCCGGGCGGTTCAAGTTCCGGTGCTGGTATCAGCCTTCATGAAGGATCTGCGCTAGTCGCACTGGGAACAGATACCGCAGGATCTGTCCGTGTACCGGCCAGTTATACCGGCAACGTCGGTTTGAAGACTTCGACCGGACTGTGGTCAACGGGCGGCATTGTTCCGCTGAGTCCAACCTTAGATACCGCTGGTATTTTGACACGCACTGCAGCCGATGCACATCTGGTCTTTGCGACTCTGCAAACGCCAGGCGACTATGAACCCCTATTTGCAAAAATAGCTGATCAACATCAAGCCTATGATGGTCGCACTTATCGCATTGGCATCGACGATGGAATAATGTGGGACACTGCTGCGGCAGATATAGTCGAGGTCTGTATGAACGCGCTTAGGATATTGGAACAAAATCAGTGCCGCCTCACTGAATTTCAGTTTCCCGAAGCATCAGAAGCAATCGAATTACGTAATGTCGGCGGACCTGTTGCGGCGGAACTCGTTGAATTCTTGCGTTCCGAACTACCCGAGTGGTTCGATCATCTTGACCCCGTCATTCAGAATCGAATTCAAATTGGCGGCGACATCTCCGCCACCGAATACCTGCGACGCAAACGCCAACTCAACGCAGCCAGGCTTTCTGTACAGCACCATTTTAACGCGGTTGATGTCATTGCCAGTCCAACTGTACCCCTATCGCCTTCACTAATGAGTGACCTGTTAACGCCACAAGACTATATGCAGCGCAATCTTTTCACTTTACAAAATACGACGGTAGGAAGTTTCTTGGATCTTTGCGCGATTACGATTCCGGTCGGCCTGGACTCAGTCAATATGCCGGTTGGCTTGCAGTTCATGGCTCAACCTGGAAACGAATTGATGCTGCTGGCGATCGGTAGACGGCTCGAAAAGTTGATACGCAACAAGCAACTGATGCCGTATTGAGGGAATTACGATGCGCTTCGATGAACCACTGGTATTACACCACGACTCAGTGAAGGCCGAGTGGGTCGACGAATATGACCATATGAATCTGGCTTATTACGTGGCGGTGTGTGATTGGGCAACCTACAAATTTTGGGAACTGGTCAATGATGGCCGCGTACTTGAAGAACGAAACGCAATGGAATATGCGATCGTAGAAACCCATGTGAACTACCTGCGAGAGGTTCGACTGGACGATGAACTAACTGTTGAAACGCAGTTATTGGGATTTGATAAAAAACGATTTCACTTGTTTCATACACTCAAACACTCACACGAAGGATTTGTATCCGCGACCAATGAAGTGATGGGACTGGGATTTAACATCAATGCCCGCAACATCCAGCCATTCGCTGAATCCGTTCAGTTGAAGCTTGCAGACATATTCGAAGGTCAGCAGACTCTGCCAATACCTGCTAACGCAGGCCGGTCAATTTCGCTGCCATCTAAGTAAGTAATTTAGATCAGCAACAGTTGTTGGGTTGGCAAGTCGTTCCGGCTAGCCAACTCAAACTCGATCCCTTCGAAGCGGTTGTGCCATGCAATGAACACCACCGCCGGCATCGGTAAACATTGACATATCCGGGTCATATACCTCAAACCCCATTGCCCGTAGCTTTGCATTAAGGTTTGTGGCGGCCGCCGTCGACACCACTCGATCATTGCCTAAAGCAACGACATTGCAGGCCAGGTTCATCGTATCGCGAAAACTCACGGGAATCATTTCTACCTTTCTGGCCTTGAGCCAGTCCAGAACATCGTCGGGTGTTGTATCCAGACAAACGGCGGCACATTTTTCCGCAACCATGCAAACCATCAGGTCAATGTGCACATAGAACTCGTCAATGGGAGCATACTTGACTTCCCAGCCCTCTTTAATCATCCAGTCGCCCACCTGCTTTGCAGCACGTTCTTCACTGCGGTGTCCGGTGTAGCCGATCAATACCGCACCCGGTTCGATGAGGTTGAAATCGCCCCCTTCGAAATTGCCTGCACTGACCAGCTCATAGATTGGAATACCCTTTGAGCGGTAAAACCGCAGCACGGCCGCGTACTCGCCACGGCGTCTTGGGTTGGCCAGTTGGCAAACTACCGCGCCAAATGGTGTCATGAAATTCGAATCCCTTGAAAACACCTGGTACGGCGTATATTCATCCGGGCCCATCCTGTGGACAGTCACACCGGCAGATTGGTAAGCGTCCACCAACTCACCGTGCTGCTTTAAGGCAACCCCATGATCGAATTTGAGTCCCACTCGATCGGATGCGCGACAAATCGAGCTGTATTCCAAATTTTCATCGCCCATCCAACGAAAGCATTCCGCAGAACCCAACAGCACATCCCGTAAGACACCATATTCAGAATTAATGCCCCAGTCGGCAAGTTCGGGAGTTGCGCCATTGTCCCGCCTCGTTGTTAGTGTGTCAGTAAATTTCACCGAGAGGTCGGCTTCAGCGTTCCAAACTTGCTTTTTCATAATCTTTACGCACCCTAAATTTGTTTGTCTTCAGGTTTTAGTACAAATAATATTACATATTCGATGGGTAGATTTATACACAAAACAGGTGATTTGTTAATGAATATCAACAGGTAATCCCTTTATTTGGATTAAGATCGTTTGGATATCGGAATTAGATCGACTGATTAAACTGAAAACAGAGATTTCGTCAAGATCAAAGCTGAGCTTCTTCGACAGGACGCCGTAGACAACTGGCTTATGAATTTACTAGAAACCGAATCGGGTGAGATTGTCCCATATGATTTGGATCCGGTTTATCAGGACAGGGAAGTGTGGAAATTTGACCTCTGACCCCTATAGACATCGCACCGGAAAAGCAGTTGCGTTGACTTATTTCAATAAAATGGAGTCTTTCAGAAGGCGATTTTGAGTTGGATATTCTTGGCACAATCTATTCTGCAACGATAATTGATACACAGCTTTACGATGCAACAAATAGGCGACTTCGAAAGAATTGAAATGTGAAGTCTACTTCCCTGGAAAATGATCAAATCAATTCACCACACAGACCTGTTAAATTCACTATGTAGCGGAGTTTGTGTCGAATCGATAATTGGTATGATGGGAACCTGTTTTTTCACTACGGGAGTTCTAAATGACTTCATGATAAAATTGTAGATAGTCATTGATAAGAACCATCATTTTCATGAGTCAAAGTTTGTTTCCGAAACCAGCTCCAGACAATCCACTACTGCTAAATGATTATCTGAATCGAACAGACCGTGCCGAAGTCGGTCGTAGTGCTTTTTTCTGTGGCCGGGATGCGGAGTACGGGGTCTTTCAAAATGCCGCTAGCCGGCTATATGCGGGTGAGATAGGCGGCGGCACGATAGTATTCCAAGGTGCGCCGGGTGCGGGCAAGACCGCACTGATGCTAGAGTGTATGGAATCGGTTAAACGGCATTCAACACCAGATGAACCCTGGGTGGCTGTTTCTATCAATCCTGGGACTCTGCAATCGCCCGTCAGTGTTGTTTTGGGGTTGATTAATGCGGCCAATCAAGAATCCAAACGGCTTTCGAAGATGGCCTCAGAGACAGATGCACACCATCTCCGCAAGCTGCTGGAGTTGGGTGCAAAGTTCTGTGAAGAATTATCTGCACGAGGATTCGGAATTGCAGGTCTTTCAGTGGGTGGCAAATCAGAGGCTGGCAGCGATCAAGCGTTGGCCATGCCTGCAGCACAGGCATTTCAAGAAGCAGTACCATTGCTGAAAACATTTCGTCTGGTGGTGTTTGTGGATGAAGCCCAGAACACACCGGTGAGCGATGCGAGCCGGGATGTTCTCGATTGCATTCACCGAGACGCACAGGGCATTCCACTGGTGGCGGCTTTCTTTGGACTGAGTAATACACAGCAAGTTTTGCGCGAGTGCGGACTTTCGAGATTCGCTGATCAACGGGTGGTAAATCTGGAACCGCTATCTATAGCAAATACATTTGAATCCTTTCAACGCATGCTGGATACATATTTTACAGGTGAAGAAGAAGAAAAGGCAAAGTGGGCGGATGCTTTGGCGGAGTTATCGCAGGGCTGGCCACAGCACATTAACCGGGTCGGGGTCGCGGCAGCTCGAGTGATTCATGCAAACAAGTCACATTTGGAAAGCCATCTGCTTGAGCAGGCATTAGAAAGAGGAACCGAACGGAAGAACGACTACTATAAGGGACGATTAGAAGCCGGGTCCAATCGGGTCTGGGTTTACAAGAAATTAGCCTTGGCAGCGGGTGAGAAGAAAGGGAAATTTGCGAATACTCTGTCTTATGATGAGATTGACCTTTTAACAGAGGCTGCGCGAAAGCGGAAAGATGAGAGCATAGAAGAGTTTTTAACCAATGCGTTGCACGCTGGTTTGCTGACACCGGCACGAGACATGTTGGATCAGTACAAATTTCCAATTCCTTCTCTCGGCGATTACCTTAGAGCATCGCAAGTGGAACCGCCTCAAACGACTTAAATTGCCAGAACGATGATACGCACTGATTTTGGTGACGCAATTTACTCATTCAACGCCGGGCCTATCATTTACGTTCTTTCGATAACGTTCTCGTAGTTGAATATCGTAACCAAATGAACAAGACCTGATGGGTGTTTTTTAAGTTTAGCTTCCAACAGATTTTCAAAAACCACCCAAACACGCTCTGAGTTGGACAGATTGGTGATTATTTGCCATATACTTTGAGTTTTACTATTCTTTTTATCTAAATAATATTTTTTTATCACTTATAGATTTAAAGAAACTTTAACTATGATGTTATTATTATTTGTGATAGGTATTACAAGGGATACGTCTGAAGCAATTTTTACTCAAAACCTGTGTGTATTGAGCTGAGTTGCTCGATTCAACCCAATCATTGGTTAAATCAACTGCGTATTCTTTGCCCGCGAATCAATCAGTCACCGCGTACTTGTCTGCAACACTTTAGGTGACACCACCGATCAGTTGGAAATCTCTGGAAGATTGTTTCAGGTGATCAAATGCCCAACTCAGCCGACGGTTTGTGTAACAACCGCGGCTTAATGTGCCAGTCGGTTTTCAGTGGACGAGAACAATCTCGGTTGGAAGCGAAACCGAAACGTCTGCTTAGCCAGTCAAGAGGCTTCTTCCTAATCCGGGTAGATTCAAACAATGTTGATTTTCGACTCTGCAACCCTATGGTTGATAGTCATTCAGTGTGAAGAACAGAGTATCGCCCACCTCACAGAGTGCCGGGTTTCGTTTACAGAAAACAATCCCACCACGATCAAAGTACAACTCTGTTGGCTGTTGCCACAATTCCTTGACGTTCCAGATATAGCCTGCGAACTGACCATCCTCAACTTCATCACCCAGGTTGACTCGAGGTTCAAACATACCGCCTGTACGTGCGAAAATATAGTTTTCCCCACTTTGCATTGCTTTTAGTGAAACTTTGTGTTCGGGTTTCGGTAATGCCTCATTCCGAACGAAGACACCCATTTCTCGCAAGCAGCGTTTCATGCCGTTGTAGCCAAAATCTCGAATCCAAGGTCGAATCTTTCCGGCACCTCCAAGTTCAGTGGACAAATAAATCTTGTCAAGTGGCAAAATCTCTCCGGACAGTGTCGTTTCATGTACTCGATTTCCGACGATTCCAATCGGCGCACCAAAAAGTTCCAGGAACTTCATCTGTAAAGCATCTTTTTCCGTGTCACCCATCAGTCGAATTTTGACTGATGGATGATGGTCGATTGATTTTCCGGCAGAATGTAAGTCAAAAAATACATCGCCGCGCGGCACGATCTCAGTCGTAATGTACCAGGCGATCATCTCGGTAGGTGGCCCGTACTGATTACCGGGAAACATGCGGTTGAGGTTGCCCTCCGCAGTCCAATCCAAGGGAGACGTGCGTCGTCCGGCATAGAAGGCGGGAGCATTGGCTGCAGGCAAAAATATGATTTGACCCGCCACATCCTCAAGTTCCAGTTCCTGGTAAAGACCGCTGGTAATGGAAACGCCTTCGTACTCATCACCATGATTGGCACCGATAATAACCGCGACCGGACCCTCCCCATTTTTGATTGACATGATGGGAACCGGCAGCCATCCATAAGCAGATCGGTCTGCACTGAACTGAATGCGAATATAACCGTGCTGTTTGCCGGGTTCATCGAGATTGATTTCACACGAAGGTGCAAGACTTACTTTGGGACAGGACATAACACATCTTCCTCAATGTCAATTTGATTGTTCAGATTTTAGAGTTTTCCAGGCACGGCCCAGCCTGGTTATGGCTTCTTCAATTTCTTGTTCTGAGGTAAAGCTGAAAGCAGCTCGAATGAAATTTGCTGGACCAGCGTTCGGAAAGCTCAGTCGCCCGGCAGAAACTTCGACACCTGCCTGGATACCCAGTTCAACCAACCGCTCACCATCACTGCCTTCGGGTAATTCTACCCACAGGAAGTAACCGCCCTGCGGCGGGCGTATTTTCGCTTCTGGCAAATGCGCCGCAAATGCATTGACCATGGCATCACGGTGAGCACACATTCGGGAAATTAATTCGGCGATGTGATCATTGACTCGACCGGATTGCAACATTTGGATGACAATTCGTTGGGCAAATGCGTTGCTGCCACCATCGGATTTTTGCATTGCCATGCGGCGAACAATTTGGTAATCGCCGATTGCCCAACCGACGCGAAGTCCGGGTGCAAGTATTTTCGATACGGTTCCCAAGGCGATTACGTGACCTGAGTCGTCGATCGATTTAATCGGGGGCACGGGCTCGCCTTCGAATCGTATGCGGCGATAGGGGTCGTCTTCACAGATGACAAAGTTATAGCGCTGCGCCAGTTCAAGCAGCTGCTGGCGCCGTGCAAGCGTGGTTGTGACTCCGGTAGGATTATGAAAATCAGTGACATCGAATAAGATCTTTGGCAAGGCCTCCGCATTCTTTTCCATTCGATTCAATGTACTCGCCAGCTCATCAGTCAGAATGCCGTCGTCATCCCGTCCAATGTCAATAAACTGTACATTGTGCGTTCGCAGGATGTGGATCGCAGTCATGTAGGTGGGCCGACTGACAATGACCTTGTCGCCTGGTTCAATGAAAGTTCTAAGCGCAAGATCGAATGCACTTTTCGCACCGTAAGTAACCAGCACATTAGCAGGATCACAACTCACTCCATCGAGTGAAACATAGTTGCAGATTTCCTGCCTTAGTTCATCCAGCCCCATTAACGGAGAATACTGCATGGCTTCTTCGCGCAGCGGTCCGAGCGCCTCAATCGCCTCATTGACCACATTTGGCAAGCTGGGAGGATAAGCAGCACCTGAATTCAGCGAGATAGTACCGGGAGCATGATCAAATACAGAGCTTCCCAGAATTGCAGCCTGGCGAGCAAATCTAAATTGGTTCATACCCTGGTATGCCCTACACTGATTGACGGTACGTTACCATTTGAGGTAGACTAATGCTTAAGATAGTGGCTTATAGTGAAAATACTTCTGTTAATTTTCGGAATTTAAAAGAAAATCTTCTGTAAAACAACCTGCCAAATTAAATAATATATTATATATTATTAGCATAAGTATAAATTTCTGAGGGAACAATGACAGCACCGTATGCAGATTTCACAGAACAAGAATTTGAGGAGCGCTACGCCAAGACTCGCGCCTTGATGGCAGAACAAAATCTTGACGCACTGCTTATCACTGAGCGGCTGAACTACCAATACTATACGGGACATCGCTCCGAACAGTGTGCGGTCGATAAAATCCGTTCCTATATGTTCATTCTCCCCAAGGACAATGACCCAACCTTGATCACGATGCCATTTGAGGTTGCCCAGGTCCAACAGACTTCGTTTATTAAAGATATTCGAACCACCGGTGGATTGACAGGACATCCAGACTTCGTTGCTAGTGTATTAAAAGATCTGGGACTTTCCAAGGCAAGAATAGGCGCTGAATTGGGTCGCGAGCAATATCTCGGCATCAGTTACCTCGGGTTTCAGGAAGTTGTCAGTAAACTGCCAGGTGCGGAATTTGTCGACGCTGCAGACATTATTCTGCGAGTGCGCAATGTCAAATCTCCACAGGAAATCGAGTACATGCGCCGCGCGGCAATGATCAGCGCCGCAGCACAGAAGAAGACCTTTACTCAAGTCCACGCCGGCATGACAGAAAATCAGGTTGCCCAGGTGCTACGCGAAAATCTCATGGCGGGTGGCGCAGAACGACTGTCTTTACTGTGCGTGTTATCCGGAGCGCATGAGAACGGCATCGTGCTACTGCCAACAGACCGTGTCGTGAATAAGGGTGAGACATTGGGTTTTGATGTTGGAGTGTGCTACAAGGGCTATTGGTCAGACTTGGCTCGAACAGCTTCAGTTGGCGAACCTTCAGAAGAATTGACGGAGTTTTATCAATGGATGATGTGCCTGCGTCATGATTGCAATATGCAGTTGACCGCCGGCAATTCTCCGGCTGATGTTGTGGCGGTCGTTGATCGATATTTACAAGAACGCGGACTCAAAACAGTCGGCGTTGGCAGAGTCGGTCACGGCGTTGGCATTGAAACCACCGAATACCCCTCACTGGCGGCGTTTGAAGATGTCGTGTTTGAAGTCGGTAATGTATTTGCCTGCAATCCAAATTTCGCCAACCACATGGGGTTCATCAACGCAGAAGACAATTGGGCAATTACCGAGGGTGAGCCGGACCTGTTATCGGCACCTGTCGCGCAACGGGAAATCCCGGTGGTTGCAGCCTGACACAAAGTGCAGAATTCTGATCGAATGAGTTCAAATGTTTTTATCGCATCGGCTCATTCGTTATTAGTTTTAAGTTTAATGTTTCAGTCACTATAGAGGAGGAAGCGAATCATGTTTGATCTGACAAAAAAACTTAGTATTAAGACGGCAATTGCCAGTTTATTGGCCGCTATTTTGGTCATGAGCGCTACCGCTGCTCAAGCCGAAGACCTGATGGCCCGCGCCACCGGAGACGGACTTCGAGTGGCATTCTACAACTTCAAACCCTATGCGTATAAGGATGACAATGATATGTTGACCGGTACAGACGTAGAAACCTTGCGAGTTGTATTAGAGCGTCTTGGTGGAAAAATCGCAGAAGCGCAAGCAACTGACTGGGGTGCACTGATCCCCGGAGTCAAGTCGAATCGTTTTGATGTTGTCGCTGCCGGTATGTTTGTAACGCCAAAACGGTGTGCAGAGGTTATGTTCTCCGAACCAACTTTTGGAATCCAGCAGGCGATGGTCGTCGCCAAAGGCAATCCAAAAGGCATTATGAATTACGAGTCTATTGCTGAAATGGGGCTCAAAATTGGTGTAGTTTCCGGGGCCGCACAAAAAGATTTCGCAACCTCAGCAGGCGTAATGGAAGACAGCATCTCGCAATTGCCTGACAATCCCACAGGTGTAGCAGCGTTGAATGCGGGTCGCATTGATGCTTGGGCAGTATCGGCTCCTGGCGTACGCCAGATCATCGCCAGTCTGCCGGATGAAGCGATTGAATCGACACCTGCTTTTTCTGAAGTTGCCGGGAAGATGGCTGTCTCACATGGTGCCTTCGCGTTTCGCAAAGATGATGCGAGTTTTGTTGAGGCATTCAATGCAGAACTCACCGCCTTCATCGGTACACCGGAGCACATTGCAATATTGGAAGCACACGGCATGACTGCAGACGAACTGCCGCTGCAATCAACTGCCACTCTTTGCCAAGGCTAATGAGCTAGAATCTACGGCATCCGAACACCAGTTCGGATGCCGTCTACTCCTTCATTCAACAATGTTTGATAATGAAGCCGCGAATCGCAGTTCTTGCCGCACTTGGCGCCTTCCTCGTTGGACTTTCCGTCGCAACGTTTGCTGAACTTAAACTCTTTCTACCACCAATTCTTCGCGGTGCGGTGGTCACATTACAGATTTCTTTCTGGTCTTGGCTACTGTTTATAACGCTCTCCTGTATTGCGGGCTTTGGACGTTGGCAGCGCAATAAACTGGTTCGCTGGACTGCAACCGTTTACATTGAGGTTTTTCGAGGCACATCTTTGCTGGTCATTCTTTTCTGGCTGTTCTTTGTACTTCCAGAGTTTGGCATCATATTGTCACCGTTTCTCGCAGGAGTACTGGGTGTCGGGCTCAATTTCGGAGCCTATGGTGCTGAAGTGGTCAGAGGCGCATTAATTTCGGTGCCAAAAGGACAACAAGAGGCTTCAATTGCCCTCAATATCAAACCGAAAAATTTTGTCATACGGATACTTTTTCCCCAGGCCATTGCAATCATGGTACCGGGAATGGTCAACTTGACGATTGAGATGATCAAAGCGACTGCTCTCGTTTCAGCCATTACTCTGGTCGATATCACCTACGCTTCGGTACAGCAAAACCAGCTTTATTTTCGTACACTGGAAATATTTGCGATTGCACTGTTACTGTACTACTGCTTTGCGCAATTCGTCCGTTTCGGCGGTGCTGCATTGGAAGAGTACTTTACTCGCCATTTGGTCAAACGAAGGTAAATCATGGATTGGCGCTGGGATTTCACCTTCGACGTAGTGATGCCCCGAATGATTGAAGCGGCCGGGGTAACCGCTTGGGCTACCGTCGCGAGTTTTTGTCTGGCGCTGGTTGGCGGTTTGATTCTAATGCTGTTAAAACAGCATCGTTCTGTTTGGATTAGCCGCCCAACGACTGAATTTATTGAATTTATTCGAGCCACACCGCTTTTGGTGCAAATCTTTTTCCTGTTTTTCCTGCTGCCGGATTTCGGTATTACTTTGCCACCGCTAACCACCGGAATTTTAGCCATTGCCATCTACAACTCCGCGCTGTGCGCAGAAGTCTATCGAGCCGGATTTGAAGCCGTACCAAAGGGTCAGTGGGAGGCCTGTGTAGCACTGAATATATCGACCTATCGTACGTTTCGGGATGTAATTATTCCGCAATCCCTGCCCCCAATAATTCCAGCTTTGGGGAACTACTTTGTAGCCATATTCAAGGAAACACCTTTGCTTTCGTTTGTCGCTGTTGCAGAAATTATGCAAATATCCAAGTTGATCGGAGCAGAGTACTATCGCTTCACTGAAGCAGTCACTGTCGCGGGAATTTTCTTTCTGGTGATGAGCCTGATTGCCGCCTTTTTTATCAAGCGAATTGAAAATTTTGTCAATCAGAGGATTGTTCATTGATCGAATACGCAATCCAATTCGATAAGGTTTGCAAGGCCTACGGTAATCTGGAGGTTCTTACTGAGCTTGATTTTTCAGTCCGCAAGGGAGAGGTCGTCACCATCATGGGACCGTCCGGTTCTGGCAAGACTACAGTGCTCAGAGTGCTGATGACTCTCGAAGAGATTCAGGACGGTGTCATTACGGTTAATAATGAACCCTTGAATAAAATGTATAAAAACGGGAACCTAGTCGATGCGGATAAGGCTCATGTGCGCAAGATTCGCTCGAAAATTGGCATGGTGTTCCAAAACTTCAATCTTTTTCCTCACATGACTGCGCTCGGAAATTGTATTGAAGCACCAATGTACACAAAAGGATTATCGAAGCAGGAAGCATCCGAAGAAGCAATGAAATTACTGGCAATGGTGGATCTGGCGGATAAGGCGAACCAATATCCAAGTCAGCTGTCGGGTGGCCAGCAGCAAAGAGTGGCAATCGCCCGGTCATTGTGTATGCAACCTGAAATTCTGCTGTTTGATGAGCCTACTTCTGCACTCGATCCCGAAATGGTTGGCGAAGTTCTAAAGGTGATTCGAGATTTAGCAGACTCCGGGCGGTATACGATTTTGCTGGTTACTCACCAGATGGGATTCGCCAAAGAAGTCTCTGATCGCGTCTGTTTTATCGATGGCGGGAAGATAGTAGAGGAAAATACACCTGCTGAAATTTTCGAGAATCCAAAAACAGAAAGGCTGCAACAGTTTCTTTCCAAAGTATTAGAAGCGCGCTGAGAACTGTTGGCAACTGAATAGTACGTAAAAACAAAGTCAATCGAGATGTATCGGCTATGAGAAACATATTGAATTACGGAGATGGTCCCAGGGCAGTTTATGAAGTCCTCAAACACCAGATTATCTCGGGCGAGCGCAATGCCGGAGAAGAACTTAAAATTCAGCCACTTGCCAAAGAAATGCAGATTTCCACCATTCCGATTCGGGAAGCATTCAGAATGCTTGCAGCAGAGAATCTTGTGGAGCTAAGACCACGCCGCAGCCCGATCATTTCTCATATTGATGAAAAGGATATTATTGAGATCAATCAAATACGTGGTGCGTTAGAACCTATTGTTCTGGCTGATGCAGTGCAACATCACTCTGAGGAGACGATTGCCGAATGCAGCAACCTCATCGATCAATATATTCGGTCAACGGATCTTTGGGAAAGAGTCGAGCTGAATCGGAAGTTTCATATGGCGCTGCTTGCGCCATCGAAAATGAATCGGTCTATCGCCATCATTGTTGACCAGTACGATGGCATCGCTCGAATTTCTCAGTTTCGAGTTGTAGAACACGAAAGTCGAGTAGGCAGTCATAACCGGGAGCACGAAGGTATTCTGAATGCGGTTCAAGCGGGTGATACCGAGCTTGCCATTGAATTGATGAGCCATCATATCCATAAAGCAACGGCGCGGGCAAAAAAGGAATTAAGTGCTCAAAGTTGACCCTTTCGGTAATTATCGAGCAAAGTAAGCGTGTGACCAGTACACTTTGTTCATCCCCAAAATGAAACGATGAAGACGTACGACTACATTGTTGTAGGAGCAGGTAGTGCTGGTGCAATTGTTGCAGCCCGTCTCGCAGAAAATCCTTCTGTTTCTGTGCTTCTTCTGGAAGCGGGTCAAAAAGACAAAAGTTTGTTATTTACCATTCCAGCGGCGATGCGGTACATCTACCATATGCCGAAATTCAACTGGAATTACTCGACTGTAGCGGAATCCGGATTAAATGGACGTGCGTTGGAACAGCCGCGAGGTAAGGTTCTCGGGGGCTCAAGTTCAATCAATGGGCAACTTTATCTGCGCGGGCATCCGCTGGATTATGAAACATGGGCACAAGCTGGGGCAACAGGCTGGTCGTATGCTGAAGTATTGCCCTATTTTAAACGCCTGGAATCGCGTGTTGACAGTGCGTCAGATTACCAAGGCAGTAGTGGACCGATTAAGGTCTCCACAGCGGGCGGCGAGCACCCACTGACACAGGCGTTCTTTAATGCTGCACTGGAAGCGGGATATTCCAAAACGGAAGATGTCAACGGCGCCAAGCAGGATGGATTTGGACTGCTGCCAAAAAACATCGCCAATGGGGAACGTTCTTCAACGGCGAAGTGCTATCTGAAAAACCCACCCACCAATTTAACCATACTAACCGACAGTCATGTTCGTCAACTGCGCATCGATGATAAGCGAGTTACGGGTTTAATCTATTCCAGCGGCGGCGGTGATGTCGAAGTCTACGCCAAGCAGGAAGTCGTGCTATGTGCAGGCGCATATAACACTCCCCTGCTTCTAATGCACTCTGGCATCGGTCCAGCAAAACAGCTTGAACAGCATAAAATCAGTGTGATCCATGATCTGCCCGGGGTCGGACAAAATTTGATGGATCATCCGATTGTGTCCCTACAGTTGCGATGTAAACAGCCGGTCACCTTGTTTAAGCATCTCAACTCATTTTCAAAGCTTCGAGGATTGCTTCAATGGTTGGTATTTCGAAAGGGTCTACTGGCGAATAATCACTTTGATGCAGCCGGATTTGTCAGAAGCCGCAAAGGCGTTCAATTCCCAGACATTCAGTTTGGACTGTTTCCGATTGGAGTCGCCGGAATTACCGCCGACTTCTTTCAAGGACATGCATTTCAGATTCAAATTTCTCACCAACGTCCGAAAAGTCGTGGGTCTGTTGAACTGGCCAGTGCCGATCCATTCCAGAAACCCAAGATATTCCTCAATCTTTTGACTGACGAAGATGATATGGAAGTTATGAGGATTGCACTGCGACTGGCTCGCGAATTGGTACAGCAGCCCGCATTTGCATTTTTTGCTGGCGATGAAATGGTTCCAGGCATCGACGTTCAGTCAGACGCTGAAATTGAAGACTGGTTGCGAACCCATTGCGGAAGTTCTTATCACCCTTGCGGTACGTGCAAGATGGGTACAGACCCGCTGTCGGTTGTTGATCCGGAGTGCAAAGTGCATGGCATCACGAATCTACGTGTGGCAGATGCTTCAATTATGCCGATTATTCCATCTGCAAACCTGAACTGTCCCACGATGATGATCGGTGAAAAAGCTGCCGATCTGATTGCGGCAAAAGAACCTTTGCAAAAAAGTGATCTGCTTTTTTTCAGTGAACCCAGATGGCAGGATGTACAGCGCTGATTTGACTTGAGTTATTTCAGACAGCTAAGTTGCATGAGTTGCTACCAAGGAGAATCAATCAACCAGGCCATCGGCGAACACCTTGCGCCCTTGGTGTTTCTCAGTCACCTTACCATACAGATTCATCACCCGTTCCTTGCTGCCGATCATGCCTGGCGCATCGGCAAACGACATGATTAAAACGAGTCGGTCACTGTCTCCGGTATTTTTCGTGACTTGGTGTAAGGAAAAACGTCCGAGGAAAAATTGCAAATCTCCAGCGTTCAGTTCAAGTTGTCGTACGCGGCTGCGGTCACCAGCAAGCACGCGTCCAACAGCGTCGTAACACTCATCATCCGCACGCCGCAATGCTGGAATATATTCGAAGATCCCACCCGAACTCGCTGGCTTCAAAAGCATCGTTATGGTGAATTCGTTTGTATCAAAATGCCAGTTAAACTCTTGGCCAGGCTTGCCGACGTTTACGATCATGTTGGAAACTGGATCCTCGTAGATAAAAAGCGCACCCTTACCTAAGCAGTCGGCAAGGAACGACCTTAGTGCTTCCCAGTAGTACAGTCGACGTGATGCAGTCTCTTCATCGAAAAAATCAGAAGTGATAAAGCCATTGGTGCGCGGCATAAGCACGTTAAGCGGATGTTCTGGCGGTAATTCCGGGTTACCATTGTTGAGGTATACGTTGTTATTCTTGCTCGGTGAATAGAAAGCATGTGGCTTACGTACCTCGGCCTCTTCGACCAGTGCTGCAAGACCATCTTTACTGAAGAATTCTCGGATCACAGCGCACCCATCATCAGCAAGTTCGGCTCTCACCTGCTCCACTGCTACCTCGCGACGAGGATCGCCTGCCAAGTCGATCGGGTAACACTTGTAGTTTATGATTTCACTACAGATCATGGTGTTTTCATTGTTTGTATCTAACTTGAGAATGAGGCGTCAGTTGGTTCTGTTATGTTGAAAATCAAAGTTACCCAAGAAACTGCATGATAACGCTAGTGCAGTGTCCTAAATAGTCGTTGTATTATTGTGTATAGCAAGAGCACTTCGGCGCCGTGATACTTTAACGGTTGCCTCGTTAACAGATTTGACCCACACCAGCGGTCTGTAAGTCTGACGCACACCCTTGTGCCGATTGTTCGTTGAAGTATTTCGGCATACGTTTGTGTTCACTGCCTGCAGGTAGCTGTTTTTCGATTAATTGTCCCCTCATTTACCTTTCCTTAGCAATTCTTCGAGGTGGTTTTCCGGTGAATTTATAGGGCATTCGAATTCGTAACCACGCGATTTTCAACAAGATTTCAATCGATTAGATGCTTCGAAAATACTCCATAATTTTCAGAAAGTCAGTATTAGAATCGAGCACAAAGGCGTTCTAGTGTTTCGATTTTCGTACTTTGAAGGAGTGGTGCCAGCATCTCTGCCTGGATTTCGCTAATTCGGACACCCGAGGCACGGAGGTTCTTTACCGCTTTGAGTATGTCCGGCAAGCAACTACGTACCAACTGCTCTGCGTTTGCATAGGCCGAGGAGGGCTCTTTGTTTTTAGCGATATACTTTCGAATTTGTTCGTCATGGTAGCATGGCTCATTCTGAAACCAAGTAGCAAGGCCCTCCTCAAGAACGTTGGTCTTGCCTAACTCTACGGGATCCAATAGATGGACACATTCGTGTGCGATCTGCCAAGGTCCCTGATCCTTGCAGCAATTTTCCCATGGATATCTTGAGATACGGATATCTATCGGGCGCTTGCCATTCAAATGGAAATCGTTTGGAAAGAACGTGCACGGATCACCGTCCAAGTACCAAATGGAATTAAATACGAACCTTTGGTCACGCGGCCCGAAGATCAATTCGAGCGTTGCAGAATACTTTGTCACGTACGTTTCTAGGCATTTGATGTAACTGCATCGTTTGTCAAGAGATGTATTCATGGAATTATTTTCTTCGTTCATTTATCGATTACCGATGAAAAGTCCAATACTGAAAATACCAAATATTGATGAGATTTGGAAAGATCAAACTACCAACATTTCGTTTTAAATTTACGTACAGCTTCTGATCGCTAGATTGTAGAGTTTCCGAGACCTTTTCGTCGGAGCGTATTCTGACGCTCCGCACAGCAGATTATCTCACCCATCGCAGCAAAGGATTCGGAATCAGTCGGATTTGCTGACGATTTGAGTATCGTAGCCAGTCGATGCGCCACAATTTCGGTGTCACCGAGTAGACAGGAGCTTTACTGTATCCCCTCCTTCGCAGACCTATGAGTTCCAAATAAACTTGACAGTGTGCACCTCTTTAATTCAGAAATATGTCCATCAACGCCCGATTAATGAAGTAGTTGTTTCGACTAATTCTATGCTTTTCGACAAACCCTTTGCTGGTCAAGTCGTCCAAGTACTTTGCTGCAGTTTGACGAGAAACGTCCAAGTCATTCTGAACGAACTCAATTTTTGTGTATGGATGTCGGAATAGATTGTTGAGCAGATCCTGACTATAAATCTTGGGTAATTCAGTTCGTATTCCGTGCTTGTAGATCATCATAATGTGCTTGATTTGCTTAATAACATCCAAGGTTTGGCTCGACGTCTTTGCAATACCTTCCAACATGTAGATTATCCAGGGTTCCCAATCACCAGAATCGCGCGTCGTTTGCAATAACGTGTAATAGGTCGGTTTGTTCTGAACAATAAAGCGGCTGAGATATAAAACTGGATAATCAAGCAATCCCTTAGCCACTAAGTAAAGAACATTTATGATGCGACCAGTGCGACCATTGCCGTCATAAAACGGATGAATGCTTTCAAACTGATGATGAATCACTGCCATTTTGATTAAGGGATCAATTTCACAGATATCATCATCATTCATAAACTTTTCCAGATTGTCCATTAGAGGCAGGATTTCCGCATAAGATTGCGGTGGGGTATACACTGTTTCCCCCGTTTGTTCATTTTTCAGTAAAGTTCCAGGTAATTTTCGGATACCTGAATCATTCATTTCCAATACCTGATGAATCTTAATGATTCGATTGATCGTCAGTAAAGAATCCGCTCTTACCAGTTTGAACCCAAATTTCAGGGCAGCAGCGTATCGATTGACCTCTTTAGCAGCAGGATTGTCTAAGGCATTTTGAAATAGGTGCTCCTTGTAAAGTTCGTCGTGAGTCGTGATAATATTCTCGATTTCGGAACTGTCCTTAGCTTCCTGCATGGTAAGGGTGTTGATGAGAAGACTTTCGTTTGGAATGGTTGTCGCCATTCCTTTAAGTTCCGCTAAATATCGATGTGCTAAAGCAAGCCTCTTCAATACTGAATGGGATTCAAGCTCAACCGTTGGCGGCAATAACGAGATGGAATGCTGGTTCATATTAGCCGTCTCCACAGATTCTTATGTTAAGAATATTCATTTTTCCTAACCTATCAACCTTAACATGTTAAGTTTTTCGAATAATATTAACACATCAGCTTGGTCATGTTAACACTTCTTGATTTTTTTAACATGTTATGCCTGTTGTGTTTAAGTTTTTCAAAATTTTTAACATGGAAAATTGTTGGAATCAATTGCCAAACTCGAACCGAATTAGCGATTCGAGTAGCATCAATCTATTGACGTGAACAGAGTCCCAACCGTCGAAATAGCCTAAACTAATTCGGTACAATCGAATTCAGATGGAAAATCGTGTCGACAAGGAGTCGAATGCAGTGCTTGTTAACTCGCTCAACACTGAAATTACATTTTGGAAATGGATATCTGCTGTAGCAGGTGCTCAACGGAAAGATGCATCATCTCCAACAGTGGAAATGGCCAGACTCCCAATAACAGTACAAATACTGCAATCAAACCGAGTGTGATTTTTTCCTGTGCATTGAGGTCTGATAGTGAATCAACAGCATCGCTGACAATTTTTCCGTAGATGACACGCTTGTACATACGCAATGTATAGGCGGCGCCAAGAATCAAAGTCAATGCCGCGATGCCTGCGTAAATGGCACTTTCCTGGAACGCACCGATAATCACCAGCACTTCCCCAACAAATCCAGATGTTCCAGGCAAGCCGACATTCGCAAGGGTGAACAACATCATCAGCGCTGCAAATACCGGCATCCGGTGTGCGACACCGCCATAGGTCTCGATTTTCCTGGAATGCAACCGGTCATATAGAACACCGACGCAAAGGAACAGTGCCCCGGAAACAAACCCATGAGAAATCATCTGCACGATCGCACCCTCAATCCCGTAGGTGTTAAACACAAAAAATCCCAGCGTAACAAATCCCATATGTGAGATTGATGAGTAGGCGATGAGTTTTTTCATATCAGTCTGTGCCAGCGCAACCAACGCAATGTAAACGACTGCAATCAGCGAGAGCACGATCATTACTTCCGCCAGAGACCGGGATGCGTCTGGCAAAATTGGCAGCGAAAATCTCAAGAATCCGTAGGCACCCATTTTCAGCATCACGGCAGCCAGTATTACCGACCCGCCAGTTGGAGCCTCGACGTGTGCATCCGGCAGCCAGGTATGGACCGGCACCATCGGCACTTTGACTGCAAACGCCGTAAAGAACGCGATAAACAGATAAACTTGCACAGCATGCGGAATGTATGGCAACGATTGCCATTCGACAATACTGAACGATGAATCGCTGATGTTGTAGAGATACAGGAATGCCACAAGCATCAACAGCGATCCGAGCAAGGTATACAGGAAAAACTTGATCGTTGCGTAGACCCGGTTGTCACCGCCCCAGATTCCGATGATGAGGAACATCGGAATCAGCATGCCCTCCCAGAAAATATAGAACAACACTGCATCCAGTGCTGAAAAGACACCGATCATCAAGCCTTCAAGCAACAAAAATGCAGCCAGGTAATGGGCTACCCGGTATTGAATCACCTTCCAGCCGGCAACAACCACCAGTACTGTCAGGAATGTAGTCAGCAATATCAACGGAAAGGAAATTCCATCGACACCGATGGCATAGTTGATGTTGAAGGTCTCTACCCACACACCGTGTTCAGTAAACTGATAAGCACCCGTAGTTGTATCAAACAGACGATACGCCCCAATGCTCAACACGAATGTGAGTAGCGATACCGCCAGCGCGAGCCAGCGAGCTGTATTTGAGTCGCGGTGCTTGCCGGCAGCAAGCACTGCAATACCACCAAAGATGGGCAACCAAATCAATAAGCTCAACCAGGGCAACATCATTTCACCCGCAGATTAACCGACCATGTACCAGGTGATCAGCACCAATAATCCGATGATCATCGTAAAGGCATAGTGATAAACAAATCCACTTTGGATGGTGCGAATTCTCGAAGAGATTCGCTTGACAGAATTGGCCAGCCCATTGACGATGACGCCATCAATGACGTACATATCCATGACTCTCCACAACAGGCCTCCCAAGTTGCGGGTACCGCCAGCAAAGACAATTTCATTGAATTCGTCGAAGCCATATTTTCGATCCAGAATCTGCCACAGTAAATAAAGCCTGGATTGAACCAATGCAGGCCATTCAGGCTTGCGTATATAGAGCAACCAAGCAGTATATACGCCGGCAACGGCCAACCAAAATGGTAACGTCACAAAACCGTGAATAAACATGCCCCATGCCGATACACTGCCATCGGGTCCCATCAGCCCGCTTGCAACACGCGCCAGTGTATCGTGCTCAGCAGCAACGAAAATAGCTTGATCGTAAAAGGAACCGTACAACATTGGTACTGCATAGATTGCACCAAATATCACTGATGGAACTGCCAACACAACAAGTGGTAAGGTGATTACCCAAGGTGATTCGGACGCATGAGCCAGTTCGTCTTCAGACATGCGCGGGGTACCGTGAAAGACAATAAACAGCATGCGGAATGAATATAGCGCCGTGATAAACACCCCTGCGGTTACTGCAAATAGTGCAAACCCGCTGCCTGGCAAGTGACTGGCATGAACGGCCTCAATGATGGTGTCTTTGGAAAAGAAACCCGAAAACGGCGGCAGACCCGCCAGGGCCAACGACCCCACCAAGGCTGTCCAATAAGTTATGGGCATGATTTTGCGCAAACCCCCCATGCGCCGGATATCCTGCTGGTGGTGCAACGCGACAATAACAGAACCAGCTGCCAAGAACAGCAAGGCCTTGAAAAATGCGTGCGTCGTAAGATGGAACATTCCCGCGGCGTACGCCGATGCACCGAGCGCAACCGTCATATACCCCAACTGTGACAGCGTAGAATACGCAACAATGCGCTTGATGTCATTCTGAACCAGTCCAATCAGTGCCATAAATAATGCCGTTATGGAACCAATCGTAATCACAACGGTCAGCGCAACCTCGGAGAACTCAAAGAGTGGCGACATCCGAGCAACCATGAAAATTCCGGCAGTAACCATGGTCGCAGCATGAATCAGTGCTGAAATGGGCGTTGGCCCTTCCATTGAATCCGGTAGCCAAACGTGCAAAGGTACCTGCGCGGATTTACCCATCGCACCAACAAACAGCAACAACGAAATAATTGTGAGCCAATGCCAGTTGACTCCTTCAAAGGCTTCGACTGTCATATTTGCAATGGCCGGTGCCTGTTCGAAAACATCGCTGTAGTTCAAAGAACCGAAAACATAAACAAGCGCAGCAATGGCGAGTATAAATCCGAAATCACCCACCCGATTCACCAAAAACGCCTTCATGTTCGCATAAATAGCCGAATCGCGATCAAACCAAAAACCAATCAACAGGTAGGAAACGACACCAACTCCTTCCCAGCCGAAAAACAGCTGAAGAAAATTATTTGCCATAACCAGCATTAACATGGCAAAAGTAAACAGCGCAATATAACAAAAGAATCGCTGATAACCCGGATCCTCGTGCATGTAACCAATGGTGTAGATATGCACCATCAGTGATACGAAAGTAACCACAACAGCCATTGCTGCAGATAACTCATCGATCAGAAACCCAATCTGGAACGTCAGATTTCCACTGGTACCCCAGGTGTACAACATGCCGTCAAAATAATTACCCTGTAAAACGTCGAACAACACGTATAAGGACAGAACGAAACTGAGTCCAACACCCGTGATCGCCACCCGGTGGGTTGCAGTCCGGCCGATGATGTGCCCACCAAGGCCTGCGATGACTGCAGCGACCAGGCAACTGACTGGAATCAGGGTGTAGATTAACAGCATTTGGGCAACCGTTTAATTGGTCAGGATCATCCGCTCAATCGGTTGAGATCTTCGACGTTGATCGTGCGTCGATTTCGGAACAAAACAATCAGAATCGCAAGCCCGATTGCGGCTTCGGCCGCGGCCACCGTCAGAATGAAAAATACAAACACCTGTCCGGCAAGATCCTGCAGGTAATGGGAAAATGCAACGAAATTGATGTTAACCGCCAACAAGAGCAATTCAATTGCCATCAGCAAAATCACCACATTTTTTCGGTTCAGGAATATTCCGACGACTGCAATCGAAAACAGAATCGCGCCTAAAACCAGGTAGTGTGTCAGAGAAATCATTCTGCACCTACTTCTGGCGACTCCGGTTGAGACCGTTCAGATTTCATGGACACCACTCGCAATCGATCTTCTTTGGTTACCGAGACTTGCTTCGCGGGCTTTTGGTAGCGCGTTTGCGGACGGCGGCGCAATGTTAATGAAATGGCAGCAATGATTGCTACCAGCAATATCACGGCTGCAATTTCGAAAGGATAGGCGTATTGTGTGTACAGTATTTCACCGAGTGCCTTGGTGTTGCTGTAGTCGGCGGGCTGTCCGGTCGGTCTCGGCATCGACTCGGCATTGAATACCTTGGCGTTGAGTATCGTAATCATCTCGACTACCAGCAGTACCGCAACCAGGCCGCCTACTGGTAAATATCGACCAAAGCCCTCGCGCATCTGCACCAGATTGATGTCAAGCATCATGACTACGAACAGGAACAATACCATTACCGCACCGACATAAACCAAAACCAGCACTATGGCTAAAAATTCCGCCTCCAGTGTTATCCAAATACAAGCAGCACTGAAAAATGCCAATACCAGAAACAAGGCTGCGCGCACGGGATTTCGAATGGTCACCACCATTACTGCAGCAAACACAAGAATTGTCGAAAACAAATAAAAAGCAAAGTCCAAGAACGTCATTGCGATATTCTCAACGGTAGGTAGAGTCAGCTTTACGGGCAGCCGCAATTCGCTCTTCGTACTCGTCACCCACGGCAAGCAGCATTTCCTTGGTCATGATGTTGTCGCCGCGCGTTTCAAAATGAAATTCGTGAACATCGGTCTCCACAATGGAATCAACTGGGCAGGCTTCCTCGCAAAATCCACAATAGATGCACTTGAACATATCGATGTCATAGCGTGTGGTGCGGCGGGTCCCATCGCTACGCTCTTCGGATTCGATGGTTATTGCAAGTGCCGGGCAAACTGCTTCACATAACTTACAGGCGATACAGCGTTCCTCTCCATTCGGATAGCGACGCAGCGCATGCAGGCCACGAAAACGCGGCGATTTTGGTGTTTTTTCTTCCGGATACTGCACCGTAAATTTACGTTTGAACAGGTGTTTACCGGTGACACTCAGTCCACGCAGCAATTCAAACAAAAGAAAAGTCTTGATGTGTCGTTTAATCCACTTCATCGTTCAATCCTGCCGCACTACTGAAAAATAAATCCAAACGGCGTCAGAAAACGGAAAACTCCGATGACCACAATCCAAACCAACGTAACTGGAATAAATACCTTCCATCCCAGTCGCATAATCTGATCATAGCGGTACCGGGGAAACGTCGCTCGCAGCCAAAGAAAAAAGAACAGCAGAACAGCAATCTTACCGAACAACCAGAAAAAAGCCGGGACCCATGTAAATGGCGCAATGTCCAATGGTGCTTGCCATCCACCTAAAAATAAAAGCGCAGCCAATGTCGCGATAAGCACCATATTGGCGTACTCAGCTACAAAGAAAACTGCAAACGAAACACCGGAATATTCGACATGAAATCCTGCAACAATTTCGGATTCACCTTCGGCAACATCGAAAGGGGCTCGATTGGTTTCCGCAACACCAGAGATAAAGTACACGAGAAACAAGGGCAACAGCGGCCAAACAAACCACTGATGAATGCCACCTGCCTGAGCATTGACAATCTCAACGAGATTGAGGCTGCCGGCAGCCATCAACAAGCCGACCAATGCAAATCCCATTGCAATTTCGTAGGCAACAATTTGGGCAGCCGATCGCATCGCACCCAAAAATGCGTACTTCGAATTGGAAGCCCAGCCCGCAACAATGACTCCATAAACACCCAGTGAAGTCAGTGCCAGTACATACAACAAACCTGCATCCAGATTCGCCAGCACCAGGGAATCAGTAAACGGAATCACAGCCCAGGCGGCCAATGCCGGCATGAGCGACAAAATCGGTGCAGACAAGAATAAAAACCGGTTGGCATTGGAGGGGATGACGACTTCCTTCAAAATCAGTTTTAGAAAGTCTGCGAACGGTTGGAATAATCCCTTGGGGCCAACACGATTGGGTCCCAAACGAACCTGAATAAACCCAATAATTTTTCTCTCTGCGTAGGTCAAATAGGCCACACACAATAGCAACGGCACCAAAATCGCAATGATCTTGATCAGGTTTTCAACGGTGACCTGCAATTCAAATGGAAGACTGGCCCAGGTTGTCATCACCCAACTCATTCAGCCGCCTCGATCTCAGGTTCAATCCGCACCTCGGCTCCCAGTGCTGCCGAAGGTCCAATCTCACTGCCTGCCGGAAAATAAGCACAGCCGCGTGCAACCCGTGCATCAGCCAATACTTGTGTGTACACGGAATGCAGATCATGTCGCAGGGTTACAGCCGCGCCATTGGCTAAGTCCAATGATTCCAAATCTTCCGGATGAAGTCTCACCGATACAGTCGCCGCATCTGTGGTTAATTGCAACGCGTTTGCACGCCTTACTATCGAATCCACCGCATAGATTTTGGGGTCTGAGATCAATTCAAAGTAGCCAGGCTTCAGATGGGACTCTCGTTTTATACAAGGCACTGGGCGGTCCTGCGCACCTTCAATATGAGCAGCACCTTCGATATCAAGCGCAGCATCTTTAAGCACATCGTCAATTTCAACATGATCAAAACCAGGCACATTGAACCAATTACCCAACACCCGGAGAATTTTCCAGCCAGGGCGCGCTTCACCCATCGGTTCAACCGCGGCGACGGCGTGCTGAACCCGACCTTCACAATTAACGTAAGTACCGGCATTTTCTGTGAACGGTGCAATCGGTAACACTACATCGACATAGTCAGGAACTTGGGCAAAATGCTGCAAGCTGACAACAAACTGTGCATTTTCCAATGCTTCTTGGGTGTGCATTCCGTCAGCCATATCCTTGGCAGGCTCAATGTCAAACAACAGATAAGCACTGCGCGGATTGTGAATCATCTGGCGAGCGTTGTAACCCGGATTATCGCGCGCGACACCATTAACCTGTCGATGTGGGAGACAGCCAGCAAGCCAGCCGGCGACACTGTTGGCCGGTGGTAGAACTGCCAATTCAGCACCAACCACATCCGCAATGAAACGTGCCAGACGTTCAATACAACTGTACATTGGATGTGAAATCGCAGAATGACCCAATATGATTGCCGCTTCACCGGGATGCTCACACAGCATCGTAGCGATGTCGTTGCAATCCGCATGCCCTGAAAACTCTTCAGCCTCCTTTAGAAAGTCGTCTGAGAGTGCGACCGGCACTTGCACATCGTTCTTCGCACAGACCGCCTGCAATACTTGCGCCAAGGCATAGGGCATGAGTCCCGGTGCAATCACTGTTTTTGCGTCGAGTTCGAAGTTCAATGGCCAATCCATCGAATTGATCGCGGCAACTTTAGCACCTGCACGCCAGGCCTTTCGAACCCGCAATCCCAAAAGTGGTTGTTCCTTGCGAATGTTGGAACCGATCAGTAGAAACTTGTCACACGTTGAGAATTGCTCAATCGCCAAATCAGTGCCCGGATAAAGTGAGGCGTCGTGGTCCCCGGAAAAATCGATCTGTCGCAACCGGTGGTCAACATTTTCTGAACCCAGTGCGCGCATCAGTTTCTGAAGCAGGTAAAACTCTTCGAACGTCGCAGTCGGTGCTGCCAGTGCACCCAGTGCACTTGGATCCTCCCGTTCAATGACTGCCTGAATCCCATTTACAACGGCATCGAGCGCGCTTTGCCAGTCGACAGGCTCCATTCCCGATTCGGTTCGAATCATCGGTCGCAGTAATCTGTGTTCAACTTCGGTGGCTTCATAACTGTACCGATCCCGATCAGCCAGCCAGCACTCATTCACTGATTCATTGGTTCTCGGGAGCACGCGTTTGACTTCGCCGCGTAATGTTTGAATGCTGATATTAGTGCCAACGCAGTCATGCGGACTGATCGATTCATGATCGATTAATTCCCAGGATCGGGCGGTAAATCGATAGGGTTTTGATGTCAGTGCACCCACCGGACACAGATCAATGACGTTACCCGACACTTCCGAATCGACCGATGCACCGAAAAACGTGTCAATTTTCAGATGCTCACCTCGACCCGTAATGCCAAACTCCATAACACCGGCAACTTCTTCTCCAAATCTGACACACCTTGTACAGTGGATACAGCGTGTCATCTCGGTCTCAATCAGAGGTCCGATATCGTGGTCAGGGACAACACGTTTTTGTTCTTCATACCGCGACAAATGCCCGCCATATCCAACCGCCTGATCCTGAAGCGGGCATTCACCACCCTGATCGCAAATCGGACAGTCCAGCGGGTGGTTGATCAGCAAAAATTCCAGCGTATCTTTTTGGGCACCCACCGCGACGGCTGAGTTGGTCTTGACCTTCATGCCATCCATGACTGGCGTTGCACAAGCCGGAAGCGGCTTTGGCGCACGTTCCACTTCAACCAGGCACATTCGGCAATTGGCCGCTACGGAGAGTTTTTCGTGATAGCAAAACCGGGGGATATAGATGCCGGCCTGATCAGTAAGTTCGATGATCATTGAGCCCGGCTGGGCTTCATATTCGCGGCCGTCGATCTCGACTGTGAAAGTGGATTTATCTGACATAATCGTTCATTCAGGCTGCCTTGCTTGCAGGTTTTATCTTGGCTTCAAATTCGTGTCGAAAATGTTTGATAAAACTTTGCACCGGCCAAGCAGCCGCGTCTCCCAGCGCACAGATCGTACGACCCTCAATGCGATTGGCCACATCCACCAGCTGATCAATCTCCTCAAGACGTGCTTGACCGCGGCGGATTCTATGCAACATTCGGTACAGCCAACCGGTCCCTTCGCGACAGGGCGTGCATTGACCACATGATTCTTCCCAATAAAAATAGGCAATACGTTCGAGCATTTGCACCATGCAGGTTGATTCATCCATAATGATGACTGAACCAGCCCCGAGCAAAGAACCCGCACTTTGCAGTGAATCATAGTCCATATTGCATTCCATGATGATGTCGGCGGGTAACACCGGTACCGACGAGCCTCCCGGTATCACTGCCTTAAGCTTAGCGCCGTTTAACATGCCCCCTGCCATCTGCAGTAAATCCCGAAATGACGTACCCAGTGGCACTTCAAAGTTGCCTGGCCGATTGATATGTCCCGATACGGAAAACACCTTAGTTCCCGCATTATTCTTTGGCCCGAGGTTAACAAACCATTCAGCACCCTCGCGCATAATTCGCGGAACGGATGCCAGGGTTTCCGTGTTATTGATCGTAGTGGGTTTACCAAAAACCCCAAACTGTGCAGGAAAAGGTGGTTTAAACCTGGGTTGACCGCTTTTACCTTCCAAGGATTCCAGCAGCCCGGTTTCCTCACCGCAGATATATGCCCCTGCACCGAGGTGTGAGTGCAATTCAAAATCAATCCCGCTACCCAAGATATTGGCGCCGAGAAGATTCGCCTCGCGCGCTTCTTGCATGGCCTGCTCGATACGCAGATAGGGTTCAACGAATTCGCCGCGCATGTAGTTGTAGCCTACCGTTGCACCCATTGCATACCCGGCAATCGTCATGCCTTCAATCAACGCATGTGGATTGAAGCGGATGATGTCTCGATCCTTGAAAGTCCCCGGTTCACCCTCATCAGAATTACAAACCAGATATTTCTGACCGGGTGCATTTCTTGGCATAAAACTCCACTTGAGTCCGGTGGGGAAGCCTGCACCACCGCGGCCTCTCAATCCGGACGCTTTCACTTCATTGATGATGTCTTCCTGAGATACTTTTGCTTTGACAATACGCGTCAATGCCTCGTACCCACCCATACTGCGATAAGCGTCGATCGTCCAGGGCTGCTCGAGACCTTGTGGCGGCAGACAAACGCGTACTTCTTCAGCCATCAGTCCAGGGTCTCCAGGATTTCATCAATGCGTTGTGGGGTTAAGTTTTCGTAATAATCAGTCCCGATCAGTGCGGCTGGGGCACCACCACAAGCGGCCAGACACTCCACTTCATTGAGGGTAAATCGTCCATCCTCGGTGGTTTCACCGAATCCGATGTGAAGGCGATCAAACAGGTGCTCTGCCACTTTAGCCGAGCCTCTCAACGCACAGGAAATGTTGGTGCATAGAGAGATCTTATGTCGACCGACAGGTTTTAAATCATACATCGTGTAGAACGTGGCAACTTCGGCAACCTTGGCCGGTTCAAGATGCAGCAAATCTGCAATGTACGACATTGTTTTTGCGGAAAGCCAACCGTGTTCCTGCTGCGCAATTCGCAGCGCCGCCAACAGCGCCGCGCGTTCCTGTCCGGCAGGATACTTGCTCAGTTCAGTATTAAGTTCGTTCAGCGCGGCCGGTGACAGCATTAACGGTCGACCTCTCCAAATACAATGTCCTGGGTACCAATCACGGCGACGACATCTGCCAGCATATGGCCGCGACACATTTCATCCAATGCGGAAAGATGTACAAATCCCGGCGCTCTAATTTTGAGCCGATACGGTTTGTTAGCCCCGTCGGAAATCAGGTATATGCCAAATTCTCCTTTCGGTGCTTCAACTGCTGCATAGGCCTCCCCTTCATGGACACAATAACCCTCGGTAAACAGTTTGAAATGATGTATCAAAGATTCCATATCCCGTTTCATGGTTTCACGCCGCGGTGCGATCAGCTTGGCATCATCGATCATCACAGGCCCCGGATTGTCCCGCAACCATTCGACACACTGGCGAATGATGCGATTGGACTGGCGCATTTCCTCCACCCTGCACAGGTAACGATCATAGCAATCGCCATTGGTTCCAACCGGAATATCAAAGTCAACTTTGTCGTAAACTTCATAAGGCTGTTTTTTGCGCAAGTCCCATTCAATTCCAGAACCGCGCAGCATTGCACCGGTAAACCCTCGCGCGAGCGCCATCTCAGGCGAGACGACACCGATATCCACAGTGCGCTGCTTCCAGATCCGATTGTCGGTCAACAGCGTTTCATAATCATCCACACAGCCGGGAAAGCGTTCTGTGAACGCCCAAATAAAGTCCAGCAAAGAACCTTGCCGATTCGCATTGATTTCGGCAAGCTTGGCCTTGCTCCGGAACTTCGAGGGCTGGTATTGGGGCATTGATTCCGGAAGATCGCGATAGACTCCACCCGGTCGGTAATAGGTTGCATGCATTCGCGCACCAGAGGCAGCTTCATAACAGTCCATCAGGTCTTCGCGTTCACGGAAACAATATAAGAAAATGGTCATTGCGCCAATATCGAGACCGTGTGCACCAAGCCACAACAGATGGTTCAAAATTCGCGTAATCTCGTCAAACATGACGCGAATGTACTGTGCCCGCAAGGGCACCGTTACACCGAGTAATTTTTCGATTGCCATCACGTAGGCGTGTTCATTACACATCATGGAGACATAATCAAGTCGATCCATGTAACCGATGCTCTGATTAAAGGGCTTGGATTCCGCAAGTTTTTCAGTTGCGCGGTGCAACAGGCCAATGTGCGGGTCAATCCGTTCGACGACCTCTCCATCCATTTCCATGACCAGACGCAGTACCCCATGTGCAGCAGGATGCTGGGGACCGAAATTCATGGTGTAATTACGAATCTCGGTTGCCAAAACTGTCCTCTCGAATGACTCGCGGAACCAGTGTTCTCGGTTCAATCGTAACGGGTTCATAAACAACGCGTCCTTTGGCCACGTCATAACGCATCTCAACATAGCCGGACAATGGAAAGTCTTTTCTGAACGGGTGGCCGATGAACCCGTAGTCGGTCAGGATTCTGCGAAGATCAGGATGTCCGTCAAAGATAATGCCATAAAGATCGAATGCCTCACGCTCAAACCAGTCTGCACATGGCCATACAGGGGTAAGCGAAGGCACGGTTGGCATTTCATCATCCAGAAACGCCTTGATTCTCAACCGATGGTTGTGCGCAACGGATAACAAGTGGTAAACCACTGCATAGCGAGCACCCTGCCACTGCCTGGCTGGATCTTCCTGTCCATAGGTCGCATAGTCCACCCCACAAAGATCGATCAGCTGTTCAAATCGAGTATGGGGATCGTCCCGCAAGGCAACACAGACATCGACGATAGCTTCGGCATTCACCACCAAGGTGACCTCATCCCTAGCGTGAGCCATCTCAACCACCTGGTCACCCAGGAGGCTTTCAACAGCTCGGGACAATTCTGTCACAGATGCCATCGGGACTGGCTACTTTGCAATGGTGTTGGTACGCTGAATTTTGCGTTGCAGCTGGACGATTCCATAGACCAGCGCTTCAGCCGTCGGCGGGCAGCCAGGTACATAGACATCCACAGGAATGATCCGATCACAGCCGCGAACTACTGAATAAGAATAGTGGTAATAACCACCACCATTGGCACATGAACCCATAGAGATCACCCACCGAGGCTCCGGCATCTGGTCATAAACCTTACGCAAGGCTGGTGCCATTTTATTGACCAATGTGCCAGCAACGATCATGACATCGGACTGCCGTGGGCTGGGCCTGAAAATGATTCCGAATCGGTCAAGGTCATAGCGGGCTGCGCCGGCGTGCATCATTTCGACGGCACAGCAGGCCAACCCAAATGTCATGGGCCACATCGCTCCGGTACGCGCCCAGTTTACTAGTTTATCCAACGACGTTGTTACAACGCCTTGCGACATAATTCCTTCAATCGACATGAGCTACTCCCACTCCAGTGCGCCTTTTTTCCATTCATAGATGAACCCGACGACTAGAATCGCCAGGAAAATCATCATTGCGACAAAACCAAACAAGCCAATACTATCGAGCACAATGGCCCAAGGAAAAAGAAAAGCAATTTCGAGATCAAAAATGATGAACAGTATGGCCACCAAGTAGTACCTCACATCAAATTTCATCCGACTGTCCTCAAATGCTTCAAACCCGCATTCATAGGGCGACAGTTTTTCCTTGTCCGGACGGCTCGGTCCAATCAATCGTCCCGCCATCATCATGGCTAAACCCATCACCGCGGCCACGGCGATAAAAATCATGATGGGTACGTAGTTTTCTAACATGTTTACAACGAGATCAGATGTTGGTTTGACAATTGCTTCAAAACTGAATGGTGCCGAAGGCCGGACTTGAACCGGCACGGCTTGCGCCACCGCCCCCTCAAGACGGCGTGTCTACCAAATTCCACCACTTCGGCTAATTCAGGCAATTGATTTACTCGGGTACTGTGGGTACATCGCCAGTGCCATTTTCCGCGTCTGGCACTTGCGGTGTTTCTGATTCCATCGTTGATTCAATGACAGATTCGGTTACGCTGGTTGGGGTGCCTGCACCGGTATAAATATAAGCAAGCCCCAGTGCAATGCCAAAGAACATGGTTGCCAACACAGCCGTAATGCGTGTTAAAAAGTTTGCGGATCCGCGACTGCCAAATACGGAACCCGAACCGCCACCGAAGACTGCTCCCAAATCTGATCCCCTGCCCCTTTGGAGCAAAATGAGCACCACCAGGGCAACAGCCACAATAAAAAATAATCCTAAAAGTATTCTCGTTAAATATTCCATATCTTGCGACCTACCCCTGTGCCGCTTTGCAAATTTGAACAAACTGTGTCGGCTGTAATGATGCGCCACCCACCAGGCAGCCGTCAACATCGGCTTGACTGAGGACGCTGGCCGCATTGTCGCCTGTAACACTACCGCCATAAAGTATCGTGCAATGGTCGGCGGCACTTTGGTTCAGTTGAGCAACACTGGATCGAATTAATCCGTGAACCTCCTGTGCTTGTGCCGGTGTCGCTGAGCGACCCGTACCAATTGCCCAAACCGGTTCATACGCAAAACTCAGCTGTTCAACCTGAGCGTCTCCGCATTGCTCCAACACTGCATTAACCTGACGTTCGATAATCGCCTGTGTGGTTCCGGACTCCCGTTCATCCAATGTTTCACCGACACACACGATCGGTACTAGTTGCTGCTTGGTAACTGCCATTGCTTTATGGGCAATTTCTGCATCGGATTCACCGTGATAACGACGCCGTTCAGAATGTCCACAAATGACATAACTGCACCCGACTTCTTTGAGCATGCTAGATGATACTTCACCTGTGTACGCACCTGCCGAATGTTCGCTGCAATTTTGTGCCCCAACAAAGGTGCGAGACGCATCTGATAATTGCTGTGCAACGTAGGGAAGATACACATACGGAGGACAAATTACAATGTCCACATCCTCATACGTTCGGGTGCCCTTCAACACTTCATCCAAAAGTGAATGCGCCATATCAAAGGCACCATTCATCTTCCAGTTTGCAACAATTGATTTGCGTCGCACTTGCAGTTCACGTAATGTTATGTTTGCCGATAGAAATTAACGCTACTCCACGCGCGCTTATTCCACGAGCAAATATTTTTTTTGACCCCATATTCTTGATCAGCCGGGGGTTACTTATTCACGAATTGAATGGCACCTGCCGCAGTGCTAATTACTGCACATGCGTGTGCCAAGGATTTATGCATTTTGTATACCGCACATTATATGAGTGCTGTAAATTTTTGACAGCGGCTCGCTCCAAAAAAAACCGCCATACCAAGTGCATACCGTTCGGCTCCAGAATCCCTCGGAAATATTTGGCGTTGGGTTGCCCAATAAAGTCGCCCGGCCTGCAGATACACGTCAACATAGCTGCAAAATTCGTAGCCTCACGATGCCTGTTCAAATACCAATTGCGGGACAATCACTTCCCAGGATTCACATCGAGAACGCTCCTTGTAGGCCTCGTCAGAATTCTTATTATTCCATCTGATTACCGCCAAAACTTCCGCTTTCTGGCAGCGCATGCCACTTGGTAGAACAAACTTCTTCGCAAGACGTGCAACCACCAAACCGTCGCTATTTTGCAATTCCAGTCGGCCCTTCCTGTTGATTCGTGGTGTCAACGGATCGCCTACAGACAGTGCTGCGATAGATTTGTGGACTTTGTGATTCTTGTGGTAACGTCCAGAGAATCCTATATCGATTTCATCCAGTCCTGGTTGTATGTACCTCATCTGAAATGATGTCGAATTCACAACTCCTGTAGCGACCTCTCGACAAAGTACTGAAGCGTTATCTTTCAAATCTTCCGTGAATGGATGATTTTTATCAGTCATTATCATTGCAAGTGTTTTTCTTGCGCGGGTCATTGCAACATAATACAGGCGGCGGGAAACGTCCGGATCTTCATCCACGTTGATGCGACCCCAACCCCCATCCAATATGACCAAATGGTCGAATTCAAGACCCTTGGCGCGATGTGCAGAAATTAATAGTAAGCCCTGCTGGCGTCTGCGGTATTCCTGGCCCCACTCAGCTAACCATTCGATAAAGTGCACGATTGAAACTTCGACAGTGTCGGATTCAAGCTTGAATTCGTTAATCGCTTCCAGAATCGCTTCAATCCAACGATTGCTTGGCTGCTGCTTACACCACTTGCGCATTGTGTCCAGCTTCACATCTTGCTGATTCAGATTTCGCAGCCTGTCTATAAATAAGTAAGTTTCTCGAATTCGCCAGAATTTGGGGACTTCCTCATCGCCCATTTGCACAGGAATTTCTTCCGCTTCGCACAAGCTGCGAATCGGCTGCAGGTGCTTCCATTCACGTGCGATCACTGCACACTTATCCCACCGCCAGTCCTTACTGCATTGACGAAGGCGAAGCAGTTCCGAAACTACCGCGTAGGACTGGTTTTCGATTCCACCGCTCACGGACAAAATCTGTACGCGTCCTTGAGAGAGCGGATCCAGTTCTGCCCATTCACCTCCAGCGGGTTCTTTGCTACGGGATCGATCGATCTCGATGGGATATTCCGCTTTCATTCGATTACGAGCTGGCGCAATCAACGCATTGGATGCTGAGATAATGTGTTTGGTAGACCGGTAGTTTGCTGTCAGACTGATCGGTTTTGCTTTGTAGTCAGATTCAAAGCGACGGATAAATTCTACTGACGCCCCCTTGAACGAATAAATGTTCTGATCATCATCTCCGACAGCAAACATTGTGAGTTTACTTGAAGGGTTAGTTTGGGTCCGGCCGGCAAGTCCAGAAATCAGTTCATATTCTTCGCCTCCAATATCCTGGTATTCGTCCACCAGGATCCAGCGATAACCGCCCAACAGTCGCTCGCGCTGCTCATCAGCTTCCACTTCGCTCGGCATATCTTGTCCACGCAGCAGCGACGTCGCCTGGACCAGAACTTCTCGAAAAACCTTGTCATCAGGCTGCTCGTTCAGCCCGGCGAAAGTCATCCCGACAAGCCGCATAGCTAGTGCGTGACAGGTGAGCACTGTTACACCGAACGAATCTTTACCAATCAAATCAGCCAGCCTGCGGCGTATTTCAACCGCGGCATGTCTGTTGTAGACAAGTGCCACGATACTACGCGGGTTTTCACGTTGCATTCGAACCAAATAGGCAATTCGATGGACTAGAACACGGGTTTTGCCGGAACCGGGGCCCGCCAACACCAGAACATTGGTCTGCACGCGATCGTCTCTTACAATTCTTTGTTGAACCGAGTCATTCAAGTTTTCAACAATCTGTTGCCAGGATTCAGGCGTTGTTTGACGGTCGAGCTCTGATCCTCGGTCAGGCAGCCACCGGTTCAAAAATTCCGGTTCTTTCAACGTGAAATAATCCATTGCCATGCGCAACGCATCACTCACTGATGCAACACCGCGCTCGGCATATTCCTGCATAACATGAACCTGCAGCACCTGTCCTTGATAATGCAGTGCGAGTGGCTCAAAATCGGTTTTCGAGAATCCCGTGGAACCCCGTTCTTCCATCCGAATCAGCATGGCTGGCCGCAGTACTGTTAGACCTTTGTTCAGTCTGATAATTTCCTGTTCGTGCAGCCACAGTAATGATCGGTCCAATAATTTCTGGTGATTTTGCACCGCGTTTGAAATGACCGCAATGTCTGACTTGATTGCTTGGAGCAGTTTTCCGATGGTAGTCTCGGCCAACAAATCGACGCCTTTAACCTCAGATGGCAACTGCTCTAAAAAATGTTGCGCGAGACAACTGGCAGCATCGCGTCTGACTTGAGCCTTTTTATCGAGTGCCTGCCACTCCCGCAGCAGGGTGACTTGCGCGAATTCTGAATCGAGTTTTCTCACTGCAAGACTGCCTTTGCCACTCCCGTCTTCGCCGCGGCCATCCTGGCCCAGGCTGCGAACCAGCCGCAACAGCCTTTCGGGTAGCGGATCTGGTAATCCCTCGTTTCTAAGCTGTTGTGAAACAACGCGAAGATGGAGTCGCCAGGATTCTCCAACACTGACATCCGGTGCTGATTCGCGCAGACAGTTGATCAAAGCTTGTTCCAGTTTGATTGCCTGTTCGAGCCGTTTTACAGAACTGTGCCCCACACCCGTATGTACGTATGCTGTGATTGCCATGTCATTACTGGCGATGCCGAGTTGTTCCAGGTCGGCCAAAGCATGTCGTACTTCTTCTGAACTCAGCTTTGAGGTCATCATCAATTCATCAGTGCTGACGCCTTCATCTCGGTCCGCGGCGAGCAGCAATTCAATTATTGAAAGAAGAGCACTGCGTTTTGAATCAGAGAATTTAGCCCCTTGAAGCTTGCGCACCGCCTCTTCGATCGAACCTACCCGTAGCGAAGATGGGAATATCTGGACGACATTTTCCTCGCGTGTTAAGAGTTTAGCTTCTTCCAGCCACGCAACAGCAGTCCGCACTCGGGTATCGTCGCCTGTTGAATCACGTCTGAACGCATGGTCCTCGTCTTCAAGCAGGATTTCACCAGGTGTAGCAACCACTTCTTCCTTAAAGCGGAATCTGCGATTGAGTTTTCTTAGCGCTCTCAAAATGCCGTGAATTTCGGCTCGGTTAAGACGCGAGCGTGCCGACATACTGAACTGTCGTTCAACATCATCACCGTCGTACAGCAATACACAGTGGGCAACATCGTTGTCACGCCCACCTCGACCAGCCTCTTGAAGGTAGTTTTCAAGTGATCCTGGAATATCCGCGTGAATCACCAGTCTGACATCCGGTTTGTCAATTCCCATGCCAAACGCATTGGTTGCTGTGATCACCCGCAGTTGGCCTTCAATGAATTCCTGCTGCACCATCTTCTTTGATTCCGGTGGCAGCATTGCATGAAAGTGTTTGGCTGAGATGTCACGAAGTTGCAAGTATTCTGCAATCTCTTCAGTTTGTTTGCGAGTTGCACAATAAATGATTGCACCACCGGGTTGAGTGTTCGGAAGATAGCTTTGGAGTACCTGAAGCACATCAGAAAATTTCTTGTCGGCAGTTGTGGGGATGATTGTAAATTCGAGATTGTTGCGTTCTGCACCGCCGTTGAATACCCTTAGATCGACATCCAATTTGTTGGAAAAATACCGACTGATGTCGTCAACAACTTCCGGTTTAGCGGTTGCGGTTAAGCATAGAACCGGTAGAATGGACTGGTCACCTGCTTTTTCTCGAATGAAACGTCCGACATAGCGATAATCCGGACGAAAGTCATGCCCCCAGCGCGACAGGCAGTGCGCTTCATCAAGCACCCACATCCCAATCTCACGTTGATTGATAACCTGACGAAAGGTGCGCGAGCGAAGCTGCTCGGGTGAAATCAGCAAAATACCCGTATCCCCCAAACGCACCTTTTCTAACACGTCAGAACGCTCTGGCATTGATAACAGGCTGTTGATGGTAAAACAGCAATCAATGCCTTTTTTTGCCAGACCTTCTACCTGGTCCGCCATCAGGGCGACCAGCGGCGATATAACAATCGTCAAAGCACCGGTGTTGTAATAACGAGCAAGCGCGGGAACCTGGTAACAGATCGATTTTCCAGTTCCCGTCGGCATTACACCCAGTACGTGTTTGCCTGCCATTGATGCTTCAACGATGCTTTGCTGCATTGATTGTCCGTCCACATCTGGTTTTGATCGAAAATCACTGAACTGAAACCAGCGTTGCAGCTGCCGTTTGGCATTGTGATGCTCACGACACCACGAGCAACTGGGGTTTGAACAGGCGGCGTCCCGTAATCGACTTAACAGTCTTCGGGTATCAGGAAACTGGTGACGTACCCACGGTGGCAAGACTGAGTTTCCGCCAGCCACTGAAAGCCAGGCAATGACAAATGCCAACTGCCAGCCGGCTTTTTGAACCGAACTGCGATCCTTGTTCAAAAATTCAATAATTCGTCGCCCCTCGGTGCTGCAAACACTGCTGTGAAACACCTGTTCTATGGCTTTGACAGCGTCTACATTCTGCGGACGGCGAGCCCCGCGAAGTTCAGTAAACAGTGCATCAAGTGCATGATCAGAGCCGTCATGATCAGGTGTCGCCAGCCAGTGCCAGGCAGTTAGATATTGCTTTTCTGCGACGGATAATGCTGCTTTCTGATCGGTAAATAATGCCAGCGCAAGCTGTGCGTCGTGTTCTGGATTGTTTAACTGGTCGCTTCTCAGCGCACCGTCCTGGTAATGTTTCACCAGTTTATGGTACGGATTACGCGGAAATGCGAGTGGACTGAGATACAAAGTATCTATGGTGGGAAGTTTCAACAGGCGCAGGTTAGGCTTTGCGGCTCTAAGGTGAATTAGATCAAAGTTTCGGATGTTGTGCCCCAGCACGAAAGTGGCACCATCGGCCAGTTGGTCCAACTTCGAGAGGCCGGCACGTAGCCCACCGCTCCGATGGTGAAGATTACCGGAATTGTCTGTCCGAACCGCACCGATGGCGGTAATCTTGTTGTCTTTCTTGCTTATCTCCAGATCAATCGAAATGCAGCGCGATAAATCCAGTCTGTTTTCACTCATGAACGCACGCAAGTCTTATGTCTCTTATTGGATGTGAGTAACTAATTTATTTCAAACACTTTAGCTGGAGTGATCAATCGACGGCATATCGCTAATCAGATAATCCTGGGTATGCACCACCAGCAGCTTATTGATTCGGAATGAAACTTTCGAGAATTATAAAGAATGCAAAATTGATCAATTCTGAGTGATATCAAAATGGCTTATAACAACTTCAAGTGTTTTGTCTAAACAGCCACCATCGTCTGTAACCCGTAACTCAATCCATGGGTGCGAGAGAAATGCGGAACACTCCACAGTCACAGGGCGACTGATTCAAACCGTTGCGGCGCATCCGTTTGGTGTAGGTGTGCCTCTATCACGTGGTATTGATCGTTGAGCTTGACTTCACATGCGCCATGATTTCTACGCAACCTGAATTTAATCTCAGATTAGCGATAGCATTGCCAACGTCTACATTAAATCATTCACAAGCAAGTGCGGCAAATCAACCTACGCTGGTACGACGCATCCGAATTAATTTGCGTATTTTTCGATTCTGTTGCAAAATAGAGCAGTCACGCCTATTGCTAGGCGCGTTACGATTTCGAGACATTCTCGCAATGGATGGCAGGACAACGCAATGGGTCCAACTGTTTGCTATAGAGCGAAAGTTCAATAGCGACAGCACTGGAGAGTGAAAAGGCAGTGCACTTAATTCGCGACGCGTAGCCCAATCAATCAGGTTAGGAGGCATTCATGAAAAAAATATCGTCCTTGATTCAACCCGGAGGGTCCGTATGGACTGCATCTCCAAATCATTCTGTGCTTGATGCTCTGCATTTGCTTGCAGAACGCGATATCGGTGTGCTCCCGGTTGTAGACGATACCGGCAACCTGGTCGGCATATTCAGCGAACGAGATTATGCCCGTCGCGTAATTTTGCTGGGAAGAACCTCAAAAGAAACGTCAATCTCACAGGTTATGACTGAGAATGTTCAAACAGTTGGGCCTGAAGACAGTGTCGACGATTGCATGAAGATTGTTGTTGAAAAAGGTTTTCGTCACCTCCCGGTGGTCGAAGACTCTAATTTGGTTGGCGTGGTTTCTGCCAACGACTTGCTGGCTGAAGTAATACGAACCAAAGAAAAACAAATCGGCACGCTCGAGAGTTTACTCACTGGTGCCGGCGAAGTAACCTGATTGAATTCACCGAGTCCAAGGCCAATCCACACCGTTGCACAATTGGATGGACAGCATTCTGGAAGCCACCTATAAAGAACAGTGAAACCAAGGGTTAACAATTTGCGAGTTGTCTACCGAACAATTTTAATTCTCTGTATGCTTGTGTTTCTGTCCGGGTTGGCTAGTGCCAACTCGAAAACAGATCTTACAGAAGTCACCGGCCGGGTTGCGCCTTCATTTGATGATGTACACTGGCTGAATCAATCCGAAGCGTTCGGCAATTCGCTGGCAGGCAAGGTGCTGCTGGTCAATTTCTGGGCAACCTGGTGCCCACCTTGCATTGAGGAGTTGCCTTCCATTCAAAATTCACGAGATTTTTTCAGTCAGGATGATTTTGAAGTTGTCGCGGTCAACGCAGGTGAAACCGCAGCAGTGATAGAGGAGTTTCTCCCATCTTTACCAACATCATTGACATTCCCGATTATCGTAGATGAGCGCCTGGCTGTTTACGCCGCATGGCAGGTTCGACCACTGCCGACTTCTTTCTTGGTCGACCGCAACGGCGTCATTCGCTACCAAGCGATTGGCGCGAAGGACTTTGAATCTTCAATTATTCGTAATCTTATCCAATCATTGATCGACGAGTGATTAGATTACAGTTTCGCAGTTAGTTCGAACATTTGGGCTAAATACAGCCATCCGATCCACCAATCATGTTGCAACAAGATTATCGCCCCAAGGTTATCGTGACAAAATTAGGTCTTGATGGCCATGATCGCGGGAGTCGTATAGTTGCGGCCAAGTTACGCGACAGCGGCATGGAAGTTGTCTATACACCGCCTTGGCAATCAGTTTCCGAAGTGGTGAAATTAGCAGTTGAAGAAGACGCTGACGTAATCGGGATCAGCTCACTGGCCACCGATCATCTGCTGATACCAGATTTGCTAACAGCACTGCATGAAGCGAATTTAAGCCATATCGGGGTGGTCGTTGGCGGCATCATACCCGCCGATGATGAACAGCAATTGCTGGAGCACGGAATTGACCGGGTATTTCACCCTGGAAGCTCGTTGGAAGATATTTCTCAATACGTACACTCGCTCGCAATTGAATCGCGTACTCAATCTCTACAAGACTGGCAGAGCATAGAACATGAAAAAAACTAATGTTGTGCAACTAGCCGATTCGAATCCAGATTCAGCCAAGCAGCTTTGGAAACGGCAATACGAAGCACAGTTACCACATGATTCGGAAAGACTGAATCGCTCAGGTGTGCCGATCAAACCCCTGTATACGCCAGAGGATTGGAGTGACGGCGACTATGCTGCCAAACTCGGTTATCCTGGACAAATTCCGATGACACGCGGCATCTATCCCTCTATGCACCGCGGGCGCAGGTGGAGCCAGCGTCAATTGATCGGATTTGGTGTCCCAGCTGACTACAACGAACGGTTACTCAAACTGCTGGATGCCGGAACGACGGCCATCAGTCTAATTCCATGCAATTCGGTTTACCGTGGGTACGACGCTGATGAAGTCGATCCAAAATTACTCGGTACCTGCGGTGTAGTTGTAAACACCGTTGACGACATGAACCGCTGTTTCAGGAATGTCGATATTGCAAACCTGTCCACGGCAATGAACGATCCCCTGCCCTTCACTCTGCTCGCGTTATTGTTGGCTGTCGCCAAACAACGCGGCATCGATTGGACTCATGTGTCAGGCACCTCCAACCAAAGCGACTACATTTCGCACTATATTGCCAATCACATGTTCTTTCGTTTGTCACTGGAGGGATCGCGGCGAGTGCTGGTTGATCATATCGCGTTTTGCCAACAACACGTACCCAACTGGAACCCCCTATCGGTGGTGGGCCAGCATACGCAGCAGGCCGGCGCAACTCCTGCTCAGGCGATGGCCTTTACACTGGCAACCGCAATCCAGTACGCACAGGACTGCAGTAACCGCGGATTGGACCCCAATGTCTTTCTGGAACGCTTCACATTCTTTTTCGATATCTCGATTAGTTTTTTTGAGGAAGTCGCCAAGTGTAGGGCCGGACGAAGAATCTGGCAACGACTTGTCAGAGAACGATTTGGAGTAGAAAATCCGAAAACCTGGCGATTCAAGTTTCACGGTCAAACGTCGGGTGTCGATCTCACCCGCCAGCAACCGCTCAATAACATTTCCCGAGTTACCATCCAGGCATTGGCGGGCATTTTCGGTGGGTTGCAATCCCTACACACGGATTCTTACGACGAAGTGCTCAGCGTCCCAACCGAAGAAGCTGCACGAATTGCCATTGCTACTCAGAACATAATTTTTGAAGAAGCGCACTGCGCCGATGTCATTGATCCACTCGCAGGGTCGTACTATGTTGAAAGCCTGACCGATCAGATGGAGGAAAAAATCGTTGCAATCATCAATCAGATCGACTCTGCAGGCGGTATGTTCAAAGCAGTTGAGTCCGGCTTGATTCAGCGCTGGATTGGTGAATCAGCCAAAGAGTTTCAGGACAAGATAGAAAGCGCAGATCAGACCCTCGTGGGGGTGAATAAATATCAGTTGGAATCGGACTCCTCGGTGGCAGAACCGCTACAACGCCCATCAGATCAAGTGATCGAGCAGCAACTGAAAAAATTGGCTCAATACAAAGCCGATCGAAGTCAATCAGAATTCAAGGCAGCGTTAGCGCAATTGCAACAATCAGCCCAAGACCCCAATAAAAATATTTTCGGGGCTATCGTGGATGCAGTGTCTGGTGGAGTAACGCATGGTGAGGTGGTGCGCTGTGTCCGAGAAGAATTGGGATTTGGCCAGCCACAAACAATTCTGTGACGGATTCGCACAGCTCAAATTCCGCGCGGGGCATACATCCGATTGCGATGATTGATCGTATTCGATCCGATCGACATTCTCTTGCCAAGGCAATCACTGTTATTGAGAACAACTTTGACAGTGCGCGCGATATTCTGGCAGGGATACAAGCATTTCTTGGCCACGCACACGTCGTAGGGGTTACCGGTCCACCTGGTGTCGGGAAGTCAACTTTGATTGATGCCTGTATTCACGAATTTCGGAATCTTGGGAAATCAGTTGCAGTGCTTGCCGTTGACCCCAGCAGCCATTTGAGTGGCGGTGCGCTGCTTGGCGACCGCGTTCGCATGGCTGAACACACCAATGACGACAATGTATTTATTCGTTCGGTTGCAGCTCGCGGACACTTGGGCGGACTTTCAACTACAACCCTGAACATTGTGCACCTGTTTGATGCAGCAAGCTGGGACTTGATCGTCGTAGAAACCGTCGGAACCGGACAGTCAGAAATCGATATCTGCGCTATAGCTGACACCACTGTGGTTGTTGCATCACCTGGATTGGGTGATGAAATTCAAGCGATCAAAGCTGGTTTGATCGAAATCGCAGATATCGTCGCAATCAACAAATCAGATCAACCAAACGCGGATCTGACGGTGAGCGAATTCAATCATGCCCTTGCACTGCGACACGCGGTGAAGACTCCCGAAGTTATCAAAACTTGCGCGACCGAACAACAAGGTATAGACACACTTGTCGCTGAAATCATTCAGCACGGTAAGCGGGTAATGCAACAAGATCGTAGCGAAACAGCTAGGCGGCGAGCAAGAGAAGTCATGGGACGCATAGTCGGAGAAAGCATCGCAAATCAGTTAACAGAACTTCAAAGCAATGAAGCAGATGAATTCTTACGGCAGGTACAACGCGGTGATGTAGCACTCGATGCGCTGGCAAAAAAAATTGTTCAGGAACTCATCTCAATTAGGGAATCTACAGATACCGGCTCAACTGAGTAATTTCATTCACTTGAGGTGGATTATTTTTTGTCGAAAATCCGCGCACCAGATTCACGGATGATTTGTTTGCCTTTGAACACCGCGTGCTTACATGCAGCATCAAAATCGGCATGTGTATCCGCACGAATAAAATAATGCTCCTTCGTCGCACCGGACTCATCCGTTTGCAGAATATAGCCAGCTGTTACATAGTTTGAATTTTGTTTCAGCGGTGAAGGTTTGATCAAGAAACCTTCAAACTCGACCTGATCTACTTCCGGTTCAGCCTTGCTGGTTGTACCCTTGCCCATTATTCGGCTTAGCAATCCCATTGACTTATCTCACCGTAATTTGTCAAAAAGTTATATTGAATCTTGGAAATGGCATAGTCTTGGCGACCAATTGCTCAATGTCCATCTTCACACATAGAATAATACGATAGTTTGAGCGATTCTAGCAATGCATTATTCGGTCACAGGTGGGTTGAGACTTTCCAACACTTGAACTCAACTTACCTTCCAATTCTGGCCGATGCTTGGGGCAAATCGCATTACCCTCCCCCTCCGAGAATTCCAAATCGATAGATTCAAATACTGACAGTCCGATATCGATACGCGAGCCTGTGGCCGTTGCGAATTCCCTTCGGATCTAATCCTGACACGATCCTTTCGCTTCGACAGGCTGCTTACCCGTTGCGATTAGAAATACAAGCCGATTGCTTGGTTGTATATCATATGGGCTCCAAACAGTACTGTTGCCGCGCCTATCACAGCCCTGATTCGACTATCCCAAGATTTAAGCTTGCGCAGAGAATTGACAGGCACCGAAACCACCGCAGACAGCAGTGCCATGCCCATAATCGATCCCAGTCCGAATAGCAGAATGTAGATCGCTCCAAGAATAATGGTCGGTACCATTTGCAGGGTCAGCAAGATCAAAACTGCCGACCCGGAAAGCCCATGAATGAACCCGATTAACAGAGTTCTCAAGGGCATATCACTGAAGTGCGAATGTTGATGCGCATCTTGCTCATGATTGTCGTCACGATCATGGGCGTGTAAATGAAAATGCATTACTCCCGTAGCGTGTCTGTGCACGTGAGCATGAACGCGACGCTTCATCAAACGTCGAAAGACATCAATACCGAGCGCAACCAGCATAACGCCAACGCTCAGTTCCAGGAATTTTGCAACTCGATCAGGGATCAGCGTATCGGTGCTTAAGAATATGATGCCCACAAGCAGCAGTGTAAGCGTGTGTCCAACACCCCATATAACGCCTTGAACAATTGCCTGGTATCGACCGGCGTCCGCATTGAGCGCTAACATCGCCATCACATGATCGGCTTCAAGCGCGTGCCTGAAGCCCATCAGCACACCCAACAGCCAAACACTTGTCAACATGGGTGAAGCACTACACCGGTTTCAGCGATGTAATCCGTTAAGTGGCGGTTGTGCTTTATGGGCTTTCGCAACGCGGTTTTTTTCAGCGGCTCTGTACTTGGGCACGATGTCCAAGTTTTCCTTCAGTGGTCAAGGTGCCAAGCACATCAAGCACCACCCGACAGGCCAATTGGGAGGTGTTCTGATTAACATCGTAGGGTGGTGCGACTTCCACAACCTCCATTCCACAAAGACCTTCCCTGGCAATTAATCTGACCAACTCCAGTGCTTCTCTCGGCATTAATCCGCCGGGTTCAGGCGAACCCGTTCCTGGAGCAAATCCCGGATCGATGGAATCGATATCGAAAGAAAGATAAACCGCTTTCGCATTCTTCCAGGCAAGATCCAGCGCCATTTCTGCTGCTTTTTTGATGCCCAACTCTTCAATATCAGTCATTGTCATCACGCTGGATCCACGTTCCCGCGCTACTTCGGACCCTGGCCTTGATCCATACCATCCACCAATCCCCATTTGAACAAGATTTTTTGGGGGACAATTTTTCAGCCCCACATCATGCATATGACTGTGGGAATGATGGGTGGTTGAAACATCCCGACCTTCGTGTTCGTGTCCGTTGGACGTCCAGAACCATGGCGTGGTATGCATTCTTTCATCCATGTCCATTTCCTGCATATCAATATGTCGATCGATATGGATAATACCGACGTTTCCATCGATATGGGGTGCTATTCCCCGCACATTGGGATAACCCAGGCTGTGATCACCACCCATCAGAATTGGAAATACACCGGAAGTATAAATATAGGAAACAGCTTTGGTAACCTGATCGAAGGTTTTTTCGATATTTCCTGGAATAACAAATATATCCCCCGCGTCACACAGATCAAGTTCTTCCTGAATATCCACTGCTCCATCTACAGAATAACCGTCGTACAACGCAGAAATCTGACGCACAGCCTGGGGCCCGAAACGGGCGCCAGGCCGGTAGGTCGTTCCGGTATCAAATGGAATACCAACAAATGCCGCTTCATACTCTCCCACTTTTCTGATATCTTCACAGTAAGGTGCTTTCATAAAAGTATTGATTCCTGCAAATGCCGGTTGGTGACCCCGACTGAACAGAGAAATAGTCCTGTCGTTTATAGATTCTGCAGCTTCCAATCCAAACTTCAACCCGCGCTCAATTTCTTGCTGTTGCTTTGTCTGGGAAATTTTCTCTAGTCTCTTGAGATTACGATTTCCTCGTAATTCTCCTGTTTTTTTGTCAGGCATTTTGAGTATCCAATAATTAATTGCTAAATTTCAGTCAATCGTCCGACTCGGTATTTACTCGGGGTAAATTGATGCAGACAACAACTATTTTGTGGAAAAAGTGACAACAGCCATCTGACGATTATCCTCTACTGAGGATCATGAAAGTTGGCACACTGGCAACGGCTACGATACTATCGCAATGAAGTTCATAGCTGACGACAATACAGCGCCAGATTTTTGCAGCCTTGCCTGGTCTGGTGCCCCTTTTCTCCACTAAAACTGCCGCCAACGAAACGCTTGCCAGATCAATTTCACCACCATAAATATCAGTTTACGATCTTCCCGTTAATCCTGCCAAGGCAGGCTGCGGCCATCCGCCTGCCGGGCAATATAGGAAGCAACGAATCGATGGATGCCTATTGAGTTTTAGTCAGGCCGCGCGGCATAAAAATCTCTGATCATCTTCGTCACTGAAAACAACATACCGTTTCAGGTTGCAGACTAATGAGGCAGCCTCTAGCTAGTCTAAGCCGAGTCTCCCAATCCACTGATTGGAAGAATATCGGTCAGTAATGCCATCATCTGCCAGCGACTGCAATATTGAAGTATCTATACCCTTGGATACGGGCGCCTTACTGGGTAACACACCGGCCTCTACATATACATCACCGAACAGATCCCATGTTTGTAATGCGTAACCTTCAGCACAGTCAGGTGATCCATCAAATAATTCCGCACCCCAACCACTTGGTTCCGCAGGTGCTTCTACGATGTTGTCTGGCAAACTTGCACAAAGAGGCGCGCCGCCTAAACCAAATGCACCGAGATTTTGTGATGCGTTTAGCATCACCGCTCCATATTGCGTTTCTTTTACGTCACTTAGCGGCCAATCAAGACCTTTGGCGACAATTTCATTCCCTTCTTCGGGGTTATTTTTCCACCAATCGACTGCTTCAAACCACGCCCGCAACAACTCTTTGGCAACTTCAGGATTTTGTGCCAGCCACGTACTGTTGCATGCTATGGATTCTGATATGAGTCCGCGCTCCCAAGTCTTATCGGAAAGGCTTGTTTTGAGTACATGGGACCCGGGTCGCACCAACGACTGCCTGGAAAAAGGGACGTAGTTGACGTCAATATCCAAAGCGCCGCTAACAAATGATGCAGCACTATCCTGGGGAAGAAGAACAGTATGGTTCAGCTGGTCGAACGGAATGCCTGCTTTCTTCAAAGTCAACAGCATCCACATGTGATTCAAAAAAGCAAAGTCCGCACCGAAACTTTTACCGGGAAAATCCTTTACAGATTGAATTTCCTCACTGACCACCATTTCATCCAATCCATATGACATGGCTGGAATTGCTATCACCTTTACTGGCACGTCAGCAGCAACAGCGACGACCAGAGAGTCAAGCGTATTCATCATGCACTGCAATTCAGTACCTGATATAGCTGCGTTTTTCGCTGTTATGTCTTCGATAATCTGAACGGATAAATCGATACCTTCAGCCATCCCCTTTTCCTGGACGATATACCAGGGCGCATAAGGTGAGAAAGAAATGACAGCGATATTCACTTTTTCGTTTGCGTAGCTGGTTGCTGGTACAACACTCAATACAAACGTGACGACTAATATTATTGTCTTACTCAGTGTATTCATAACGACACCTTTGTCTGGTAAATTAAGCTCGTATCATTTAACGAATACCATAATATTAACATATACAAATAGTCAGGAAAACATCAAAACATATATTTATAACATCGATTTCATCGATGTTATAAATAACTCAGTTCAGAATATTTGTGTTCAGCATCAAATTCTGATTCTTATGGCTATTCTTACATGATTTGAGCATGAATTTGATACAACGGCACTACATGAACCATGACAGCCATCGACAGAAAAATGGTCATTCGCTGGCCGAATCTGAAGCAGACTGCAACCAGCGAGGCATCGGCGCTGAATAGACCGGCTCACTGGCGAAGTAAACTACATCGTTATGAACGGCATCATCCAAACCATGGCATAGCCTTTCGCCTTCAACTGAATCACGGGGTATGAATCGCACAAGCGAGTTCTACTCAGACAAAAGTTTTGGGACTTATAGACCTTACTTGACAAAATCAAGTAAATGCATACTCTCTTGACGGATCATCGAGGTTACCTAGTGTCTGCCAGAAAACTAAAATGGAGTATAATTAATCAACATAAACAAAGGCATAAGGATTCATTCCTGCATCGAAGATGGCCCGAATCTGAGCCATAATTCGCCAAAAATCGCCTCTAAGTCCCAAAATACTCCATTGTGACCCAATCTTCAGGTTAAAAACATGCGAAAAGTCGAATCCACCCAATGTGAATTGGGCGGCACCTTCATCCGTGATATCGTTATCAATCCAAAATCCAGAGACGACATTCCGGCCTTGCTGCTCGGATTGCAGCACCTGTATCTTGACGTTGAAAAACGAGAGAAAATCTTCCAGCTGCTGGATGCCCAGGTGAATCCCAAAGCCCGCAAAGACACCGGCCGCCCAGGGATGGAATTGTGGCGTATCCTGGTGCTCGCTGCACTCAAACAAGGTCTGCAGTGCGATTACGACCGCATCGTTGAGCTTGCCAACGAACACGCCACCTTGCGGCAAATGCTCGGTCACGGCTTGATGGCATACACCTATGAGTACCAAACCGTGGTAGACAACGTCCGGTTGCTCACCCCGGAGCTGTTGGCCGAGATTGGCCAGCTGGTGACCGAAAGCGGTCACGAGGTGGCCAGAAAAAAGCCTGGCGAAACATTGCGCGGGCGCGCTGACAGTTTCTGTGCGCTTACGAATGTACATTATCCGACAGATACGAATTTGTTGTGGGATGCAATGCGTTGCACCGTCAGGACCGCAGCCCAGCTGGCCGAGAGCCTGGACCTTTCCGGTTGGCGTCAGCACCAACACATTACCCGCGGCATCAAACAACGGTTCAACCGGGTGCGAACCTCGAAACAAATCAAATGCGCGCCGCAGCAGGTGAGCGCATACCTGTGTGAATGTGAACGCTACCTGGAGCGTGCTGAGCATACTTTGAAGCAAGCCGATGAACAGTTGCTGAGTCCTGTTCAGCGAGCCCAAGCGATTGAACTTAAAGACTATATCCAACATGCACACCGTCAGATCGACCAGCTCACGCGGCGCGTGATCAACGGTGAGAAGATTCCTCATGAGGAAAAAGTGTTTTCGATTTTTCAACCCCACACCCGCTGGATTGCCAAAGGCAAGGCCGGCGTCTCGCAGGAACTCGGTGTGCCGGTCTGTGTGGTTGAAGATCAATACCGGTTTATCCTGCATCACCGCGTCATGTGGGACGGTAGTGATGTGGATCATGCCGTACCACTGATTACCGAAGCCCGGCAACGCTTTCCGGATTTGAGATTGTGTAGTTTCGACCGGGGCTTTCATTCCCCAGCCAATCAGCAGGTCCTCAGTGAACAACTCGACAACTGCGCATTGCCGAAAAAAGGCTACCGCAGTGCGGCCGTTGTAGCGCATGAATCGCAGCCGTGGTTCCAGGCAGCTCGACAAAAGCACCCGGGCATTGAAGCGGCGATCAATCATTTGGAACACTGTGGGTTAGATCGGGTGCGGGATCACGGCAAACGCGGCTTTGCCCGGGCCGTGGCGTTGTCGGTACTGGCGGCCAATCTGAAGCGCTTGGGCCGACTGGTGCGCGATCAGCAGCGCAAGAAACTCGCCCGACAGCAGCGCTTGCGCGCGGCCTAGCATTTTATCTCGCAATTGGGCGTAAGATCCGGGTGCCGGAGGGGTAGCTGTCGGCGCAATTCGTGATTTGCCCCGGTTTTGGCTGTTGACAGTCAAATTCAGCTGGGGCAGTTGATTTTTTGCCGTGCTCGGTTTCATTGTTGGTCAATTATTTTTGAATTCTCGCCTAAAATCGAGGGTTTTCTGGCAGACACTACCTAGGTAATCGCCTCTCCCACGTCCAATCGCCCGAGTCCCCAAGGCTTTAATATTCAATGCAGCATTCACATCTGCATTGTCCGAATGATCACAGACCACACACCGGAATACCGCCTGACTCCGGCGATTGTCTGCATCAATGTGTCCACACGCATGACACCGGCGACTGGTATTGATCGCACTGACTTCTATCACTTCAGTTTTATACGCCAGCTTCTGCTTCAATCCAAACCAGCCGGTCTTTAATATCTCGCGATTCAATCCCGACTTGGCAGCTACATTCACTCCAGGTTCTTCAACTGTGCCTTTGGCTGATTTTGTCATCCCTTGGGTGTTTAAATCCTCCACCACCACATACTGATAATCATTGGCAATGGCTCTTGATTCCTGGTGATGCCAGTTCGAACGAATGTGCTTGATCTTACGTGAGGCTTTCTTCGCGCGTTTGCGGGTTTTCAAATACCGGTTCGAGGGCTTGATCCCCTGTTTGTGAATCGGTCTTTGCTGACGCGCCATCCTGCGCTGATAGCGGTTGCGCTTCGCTTCAAGTGTCTTCACATCCGGTAAGTGTCTGATCTCACCCTCACTGGTTGCAAACTGACCCACATTCATGTCAATGCCAAGGGCTTGACCGTTATCTGTTACTTGAATCAATCCCTCACTGACTTCATAACACACGGTTGCATAATACTTGTCCTCTTCCCGTTTGATCACCACTTGCTTGGTGTTACAACCGTCGTAGGGATTGGAACCGCTCAACACCACCTGACCGATTCTTTGCAGATGCAGACTGGTACCGTTTAGTTTAAAAGAACCTTCCGGGAAAGTGACTGAATCATCGTGATAGAATTTGCTCTTGAACTTGGGATAGCCTTTCTTGGATTTGAAAAACTGCTGCCAAGCATCAGCCTGGTATTTTAGTATGTAGCGTATGGGGGCATACGGCAGTGTCTTGAGCCATTCGGTTTGCTTGCGCAGTTCGGTGAAACATTTACCGAGAGAGAAGAAACTTGTTTCAGGACGCGGCAAGGATTGATCAAGCTCATGGGCGCGCATCAATTTTTGGTTTTCACCGAGGAAGTGATTCCACACAAAGCGGGTGGCACCCAGGCACCGGTTGAGCAGATTGGCCTTGGTGCGGGTCAGTGGATACAGGCGATAACGAATGTTTCGGTGAGGCATTGATATATAACCGATCTTATAGGAACAGATTATATATCACTGTTATTATGTATATTATTAATGTTGTCAGCTTATCTATATAAGTCCCAAAGTTTTCACACAAACTACGCTACAGCAAGACTAGTCAACCAGTGTGTACAATGACTCACAAGAGTCATATTCTTTGTCGCTAAGTTTCAAGTCATGACGGTTTCTCACGTTAAATTTGCCAATACCCTTGACTGGAATCTTCTCAAGGTGTTCCATGAAATCGTTATTTCGAAAGGCGTAACAGCTGCGGCGATAAGCTTATCCAGAAAACAGTCAACCATCAGTCACGCTTTGCTTAAACTGGAAGCGGAACTAGGTGTCAGGTTGTGCTTCAGAGGGCCGGGTGGATTTGAGTTGACCGATGAAGGGCAGGTGTTGTTTGAACAGTGCAGGCCGATGTTTAGTCGGGTCGACAGTATTCCAAAAAACATGGATAGTTTTTCGGAAGATATTCATGGGCAACTCAAAATCCAGATGGTGAGTAACATCGTTTGTGCCACTTTAGAAAAAATTCTGAAAAACTATGTTCGCCTGTATCCGGATGTGGGGTTGGAAATAGAAGTCGTACCTTGGGAAGGCATTTCTAAAGCGATTCTTCGAGACAGTATCGATATCGGAATTGCGCCGATCAACACAAGGCACGACGAATTACATTACAGCTTATTGTTCCGAGAAATCCATCGAGCCTATTGCAACTCAGAACACGAACTGTTTGGGGTAAAAATTCGAGATATTGACAGGTTATCGAATGAGAAATTCGTGCTCACGGGGGATGATGAGCCGGAACAATTGACAAAATTCAGGATGAAGCATAATTTGGGACATCACATTGGGGGAATTTCTTCCAATCTGGAAGAGGCTAAACGTCTGACTGTTGCAGGCTCAGGAATTTGTTTTTTGCCCGAAGGGTTGACAGAAAGAGAAGTCAGACTCAATCAGTTGTGGCCCTTGACTGACATAATTGATACCCTGACATTGGACATTTTCGTCATTACTCACCCCAAAGTTCCCGAGCGGCTCGCAATTCAGTATTTCTCGAGGCAGGTAACAGAATGCCTGAAAATGTGTTGCTGAAGTTTAATGTACGTTGATATAAGTCTTTGATTAGAACTGCTACGCTTATTGCAGTGACACAAAAAAATCTCCTCACCGACAATTTAAAACCGGCGAGCGCCCCGGAAAATTGGAATTAAACTCAAGTTCCAGGCATTAAACCGGTGATGAACCGGCCGCACCCGAATATGGTCCGTCTTGATCGTGCGGCACACCCGCTCCACTGCACACCGCAATTTGTAACCGCGAACACAGTCGGCACTGCAATGAAACAGATGTTGTCAAATTCTGACAAACAAATTATGTTTGCACGATCCCTATTGCGCACTGCTTACTTTCGCCGCTTGAGCGGTTCAGTCCCGAACTGCAGTTTTCTTGCGACTTTCCAAATCGCATACGTAACTCGCTGCGCCGCTGCATTGTCTGAGGCAAGAAAACGTACACAAATCCCACAGCTCCTGGGCAACTTTGAAGCGCCGCCATATATTTCCCCGTCCTGTCGGATGACATCCCTGATCATGCCAAGCAATGTCTCGAAGCTGGCAGCCAAACTGAGGATAAGAATATTGCAGTGTAAATTAAATTGATCCTGCATGCCGATCGCATGGGAATTAAAGTCTGCACCGTTGAGCTCAAAGTGATCCACAAACAATGTTTTCTGTGTATGCGATTTCGCGCTAATCGTACTGAGCAGTTTTCTGAACGGCTCGGCTTCCAGCCCGGGATCGTGTGTCAAGAATGAATCGCTGATCAACACGCAGGCATTGTCACCGAGCGTTACCTCGATATGCGAGTCGACGTCGGCTTCGGGAAACAGAATCAGTGGATCTGGCATGTATTCGAAGTACGAATCGTCCGCGACGATGATTTCTACCCGCTGGCTGGAGTGCCCCGCTCGCATCCGATGTGCGACAACCGACGACTGGGTCGTTACGTGAGCGCGCGCATTGGACTCAATCACAAAGCGATTCGCCAGCCGATCGTGAGCAAACAAGCCACCTGCTGACGATTGCAGATAGACGGTTGCGATATCAGCCTGGTCCGGGTCCATATACAGCACACGACATATATGACACGGATAACGACAATACTGCGACTTCAAATATGTACGCTCTTGCAAGTCGCGCGCAAACACCAGCGACAGCTGAAACTGCTCCGGTTCTTTATCGACAGTCACATCCTGTGCTGCTATCTCCAGTGTTTCAGCCAAAGAGGACATCGCGCACCAATTGCTGAACAACAAGATCAATGCCTTCTCCATTGCTGCAATTGGTCAGAATCACTGGTTTGTTGTCGCGCACTTCCAGTCCTTCCCTGACCATTCGTTCAATATCAACGCCGACATATGCAGCAAGATCGATTTTGTTGATGATGAGCAGATCGGCGCGAACGACCCCTAACCCCCTTTTGCGCGGAATGTCGTCACCTCCGGAGGTATCAATCACGAACAGCCAGTAATCAACCAAATCAAGTGAGAACGATGAGGCGAGGTTATCGCCACCGCTTTCAATCAGAATGACTGAAAGATTCGGATACTTCATCGCAAGACGGTCCGCCGCCTGGATATTTAAGGTAGGGTCTTCGCGGATGGCCGTGTGCGGGCAGGCGCCGGTTTCGACAGCTGTCACCTTGTTCTCGTCGATCAGTCCACTGCGCTGCAAACGCTCGGCATCCTCGCGCGTTACCAGGTCATTGGTAACGACAGCCACATCCCGACCATCGGCTCTGAGGGCAGGAATCAATTGCTCAATCAGCGCAGTTTTCCCCGAACCGACCGGTCCGCCAATCCCAATTCGTGCCGGTGCAGGCAGGCCGACAGAGGAAGCGACACTCATCGTAGCATATAGCGTTGTGTCAGCGGCAATTCTGTCGCTGGTTCGCAAGTAGCCAGCTTGCCATTGACAAACACTTCAAATGTTTGCGGGTTAACGCGAATTTCCGGACAGTTTGAATTATGCAGCATATCAGACTTTCTCAAAGTGCGCGTGTTGCGCGCAGGCAACACAGACTTTTTCAGTCCTAGTGAAGATTTCACTCCGGCTTCGATTGCCCGAGGATGAACAAAGTTGGCGCTCAATGCCTGTTTCGCCTCACCAAACGCACCCCACTGTGGACGCATTTGCAGCGGCTCACACGTCATCAGCGATGCAGCACTATCACCCATCGCACCCCAAACGATGAATCCTCCCTTGACGACAATTTCCGGCTTGATACCGAAAAAGCCAGGCCGCCACAAGACAACGTCGGCTAACTTGCCAGGTTCCAAAGAACCAACATAATCTGCGATTCCAAAGGTGCGCGCAGCATTGATCGTATATTTGGCGATAAAACGCTTGATGCGCTCATTGTCTCCGATGCGTGAGGTTTCTTCATTAAGTCGTCCGCGCTGATCTTTCATTTTTGAAGCGAGCTGCCAGGTCCGACATATCACTTCATTGATGCGTCCCATCCCCTGGCTATCGGATCCGAGCATTGAAATCGCACCCAAATCGTGCAATACATCTTCAGCAGCAATACTTTGTGCACGAATACGGCTTTCCGCAAACGCGACATCTTCGGGTATCGACGCACTGAGATGATGGCACACCATCGTCATGTCGAGATGCTCGTCAAAGGTATTGATGGTGTATGGGTTGGTTGGATTGGTGGACGAAGGAATACAGTTGGCCTCGCCAGCCACCTTGATGATGTCCGGTGCATGACCTCCACCTGCACCTTCGGTGTGATACATATGAATCGTACGCCCATCAATTGCAGCGAGAGTATCTTCGACAAAACCGCTTTCGTTTAGCGTATCAGTGTGAATCTGCACCTGAAAGTCAAACTCATCAGCGACACCAAGGCATGTGTCGATTACCGCAGGCATCGATCCCCAGTCCTCATGAATTTTCAAACCAATGCAACCGCCATCGATCTGATCGTACAAGGACTTCGGTTTCGATGTGTTGCCGCGTCCAAGAAAACCGAAATTGATCGGCCAATGCTGGGATGCCTGCAGCATCTTCCCCACATTCCAGGCTCCTCCGCAGTCGATTCCCACGGTGATCGGGCCAAGAGAGCCACCAATCATGGTGGTTATGCCCGAACTGAGGGCATGTTCGCACAGCTGTGCACTGTCGAAATGAACATGCACATCGATGCCACCCGGAGTGGCAATCAATCCCTCCGCATCACGTACCGTTGTGGCAACTCCGACCACCAGACCCGGGTGCACATTGTCCATGGTAAATGGACTGCCAGCCTTGCCAATCGCAACGATTTTTCCTTCCTTAATGCCGATGTCACCTTTGACAATGCCCAATACCGGATCGATTACAGTTGCGTTGCACAGCAACATATCCAGTGATCCCATCGCGCTGTCATAGCCAGGTGTCATCCCCAGACCGTCGCGCAGCGTTTTGCCGCCACCGTGCAAACACTCATCACCCGGGTAGGCATAATCGTACTCCACCTCCGCCAGCAGCGTGGTATCGCCGAGACGCAATGCATCGCCGGTCGTCGGACCATACATATGCGCATATTCATTTCGCGTCATGGTAGCCATGGTCAAACTCCTCTAAAATTTTGTTGTCTGGCACGCTCAATAGCCTGCTGCTTGACTGCATCATCGTCGACGCAGCCACTTGTCAGTCCGCTTAAGCCGTACAGCTCCCGGGTGCCGCCAAACTCGGTCAGTGTCACGGATTTGCTGGCACCGGGTTCGAAACGAACCGATGTGCCTGCCGGAATGTCCAAATGCAGACCAAAGGCGGTCTCGCGGTCAAATTCAAGTGCCTTGTTGACTTCAAAGAAATGGTAGTGACTGCCAATTTGTATTGGCCGATCACCGGTATTGAGGACATCGAGTGAAACCTTCCGTCGGCCGGCATTAATTTCAATTTCGCCCTGGTCTGCGATTAATTCCCCAGGAGATACGCTACTGTCAACCTTTTTCGTGCCGGGTCGGATCGGATCGTGTACCGTAACCAGCTTGGTTCCATCTGGAAACGTGCATTCGACCTGAATCATGGGGAGCAGCTCCGCAATGCCTGGCATTACGTCATCTGAGGTTAATATTCTCGATCCGTAAGACATCAATTCTGCTACCGAAAGACCGTCTCGCGCGCCTTCGAGGATCTGATCGCAGATATAGGCGACAGTTTCGGGATGGTTCAGTTTCAACCCGCGTTTCTTGCGCTTTCGAGCCAATTCAGCTGCAGTAAAAATTGTCAGTCGTTCAAGCTCTGTCGGGGTTAACAACATCGTAGTGTCCTCATATTGATTGTCAATTATTCATCGGCCTAATGGGTTTTAAATCAATTCACAAAAAGTCGCGAACTTTGCACCTCGTGCTGCATCACAGCGATTTCGATCTGCGGAGTGAACGAGCCAATTCGCTCGACAGGAATCACTTCCTGCTCCAGCAACTGCTCAATTAAGCTCTGCTGTTCGGAGATGATCAATTGAGCATCAATATGTCCAATGACACCGAGCCGCAATGCCGCACTCACCAACTGGGTTCGTAGCATGTGAGCAGACATTAACTCAGCCTGAGAACACTCAATGCCAAGACTTCTCCAAATCAGTCCCTGTACGACGGCATTGTGCGCGTAGGCTTCGCTTTTCAAGATGCGGTTTCGATAATCAGCTGCTATGGTATTACCCAGCCGGGAATGCAGAATCAGAAAGGCTTCTCCTGCTCGCCTGGAACACTCCCGGGCTTCTTTGCCGAGGGTGCGAGTCTCCACCATTACATCGAGTTCCAGAATATTCTGTGTACTCTTATGTGTACGGTAGCAAGCAGCCAGGACCGGACGGTCAAACCAGTTCCAGCGCCATTTCAGGTGACTTGCGACGAATTCGTTCAACTGCTCGGCGTTTGAGACCATGCCACCTGCTACCAGAGTCTCGAGTCCCCAAGAAAACGCCTGCGTACCGCTAGGGAAAAAGTTGTCGCCGTGTTGTAGCGCCAGCAGTAAACCGGAAAGTGGACTGTTCATTGACACACCTCCAAAACCCGCCCGTCATCGAGAAACGGCTGCAGGCGATCGATATAGCGGTGGCGAAGGCCTTGCTGTGCAATCAGCAAATGTTCACCTTCGAAACGTACGCGCCAGTGCAGATTGCCGGAAAAGTAGCCCAGCTCAAGTGCCGCCGAAACATCGCGTGGTCGACAGCGTATCCAGACTTCCTCCTTCATCCGTACGACAATGGCGCGCTCGGCATCTAGCGCAAGTATCGCACCATCTGTCAGATGCTGATCCCGGGGCAGTGCAATCCGGCAGTCAGTGCCGCAGTCGGTGGTACAGCGCAAACGATGGCGCTGACAGTCTTCACGCTCAAGCTCGAGGTATTCCACATTTCCACGATGTTCGAGATCATGCATCCGGTCATGAAAAAGTGAATCATCTGCGTAGCCGAGTATGCCGGTAATCGTCAAACTTTTCATGATGCCTCAACAAACAAAAAGTGGTCTGGCAGGTCGCTATCGTGATGAACAACAAACCAGTCAGCCAAGGACTGTGTTTCGCTCAACTGCCAGAAAAGTTATGCGACCAACCGGCACGTTCCGGGAATAAAGACTTTCAGGAACTTTGTTAATCAACAGCCAGCTTCACTGATACATGGAGGTGCTGTACTATTTGCACAGCTCCTCCATTGGCATAATCCTGTCCTAACCAACCCGATCATCGAGCGAATCAATTGGTGATTTGACATGGTTGATGCGTTGAATTGTGCTTGATTCTTTCCAGCGGCCTGATTGCAGTTTGACCGTTGAGCAGTCTGCCATTATCCTCCAAGGGCTTCTTTCACCAATTGACAGTCGGTTCCCTGATCAAAATCTGCCCGGTTTGAGATATACCCAAACTTGATCCACCATTCATTCGTCAATTCCCAGTGATCTCTCAACTGACCGTTGACCTGCTCAAACGGAGGCGGACCATCTGCAACACCACAAAAGCGCGCGGTATCTTCCAGAGTGTAAATATAAAGTTCACCCTTTGTCGGGTCGTTTTTCGTAACATCGGTCGTGTGAGAACCGTCTCCCAGAATCGCTGCTACATCTTCAACTGAAAAACCCACCGCGTTCGCAATCACCTTGTTCGACTCCTCCGAATTGGCACGCCAGTGCTCAACGCCTGCGTAGATGGCCTGTAGTGCTTTAACTGCCAATGGGCGATTGTTTTCCAGAAAATCGCTGGACATGTAGATTGCATCCGACAAGAGCGCTGACTGCAGCCAGAAAGGGTTGAGTGAATTGGCAGCCAGCGTGGACCCTTCCAGGCCCTCCAGAACCTGCGTATTAAACGGAGACCAAAGCTGAGCCGCAGCAACCTGACCGCTGATCATCGCAGCAGCTGCATCAGCAGCAACAAGGTTGACCATCTGCACTTCCTTCGCGCTCACGCCATTTTGTTCGAGCAAAATTCCCATCATAATGTGTGACAGACCACCTTCCAGAACAGCTACCTGTTTGCCCTTTAATTCTTCAAATGTCTTTATGTCTGGATGCAGGATGATCATATCCGCACCATGCGAAAGATTCGAAAGGTTGACCAGTTTGAACCCCATGTTTTCGGCAGCTGCAATCGGCCCAAACTCAATGGTGCTGAATACAACATCCAGTTGACTAGTCGACAGCAGGCTGAACAACTGTATGGGATCTTCGATAATCGTATTTTCAAACTTGAGATCGGTGAGATTGTTAGCTTCCGCAACATAGTGAAATCCGTAGCCCGGCCAGCTGAAGTGTCCGATGCGAACGGTTTCAGCTGCCACACTTGCGGTGCCGAACAGGGTCAATGCCGCCAGCGTTACAGCTCCCACTGCCGCTCTGAGTGTCGTCATCCACCGATATCGTTCTGTCATTTGAATTTGATTTTTCATGTAACTGCACCTCCAATATTTCATGAGATTACTTGTGCGATTGATTCATGTACCCTGCTCAATTGAACAATTAACTGATTTTGCCCTGAATTTCTTCACGCATCATTTGATACAGCAGTTTCTCCATCTCGACATAACCTGGATGCTCTAAAAGTTCTTCTTTCTTTAAATACCGTTTCCCTTCCTTGAATTCCATTGCCAGGTCGGCCTTGATTCTCCCCGGCTGGCGGGTAAAAAAGATGATACGGTCAGCCAAATAGATCGCTTCTTGAATATCGTGCGTCACCATTACAATGGTTTTGCTTTCTCTTTCGATAATTTCAATAACCATTTCTTCCATTTCCCAGGTTACCTGTGCATCAAGCGCACCAAAAGGTTCATCAAGCAACAGCAGCTGAGGATTTTGAGCAAGTGCGCGAGCAATTGCGACACGCTGCTTCATGCCACCGGACAGTTGTACTGGGTAAGCGTCAGCAAAATCTTCAAGATGCACGAGCTTAAGGAATTGATCGACACGTTCAAGTCGCTCAGCCTTGGAAACACCCACTATGTCCATACCGAATTCGACATTTTTCCTAACTTTCAGCCAGGGAAATGATGTGTAAGCTTGAAAGACCATGCCGCGCTCCGGTCCCGGGCCCAATATCGGCTGACCGTACACTTGAACAGAACCGCGCGTTGGATATTCGAGACCAGCAATTAATCGCAGCAGCGTAGTTTTACCGCATCCGGACGGTCCAATAAATGCGGTTACCTGGTTTTCTTGAATTTCGACGGTAACATCGTCAAGCGCGACGATCTTTCCGCCGACATATTCCTTGGTTGTGCGCGTCGCCAGAATCGCAGGTTCGCCTGCAGCGCGACCCGCTTCAAGCGCCTTGATGCGTTCCGTCCCTTTCGAATCTGAAATTTTTTTATTCATTGACTTTGCCTCTAGCGTCTTGCATACTCATGAGGAAACAAAAGCCGTGAAGCAAAGCGGAATGAAATGTCTGTCAGCACTCCAAGCACCCCGATGGTCAGAATACCACCCATAATGATATCGACATGCAGAAAACGGGAAGCACGCATCATAACCGCGCCAATTCCATCGGTTGCTGCAACAATTTCTGCAATTACCAAATACGTCCATGAAACAGCAATCATGTTGCGCATCGAATCAAGAATCTGGGGAGCCGCGGCCCGCAGTGCAACCCGCAGGACAATTTGCCGACGATTGGCGCCCATGGTCTGGGCAGACTCGATCAGTTCCTTGGGTACCGACAGTACATTGTCCAGAATCAGGGCAATCAGGAAAAATACACAGCCAAGAAAAAGCAGCGCCAGTTTTGCGAAATCAGTCGGTCCGAAGTATACCAGCAACAGCGGGACAAAGGACGCTGCCGGAAGGTAGCGCAACCCACCAACGGTCGGATTGATCAGCGCGCGAAGCTTTATAAAACAGCCCATTAATAAACCCAGTGGCACCGCTAACGCGCAGGCAACGAAAAAGCTGACGTAGATGCGATAGACGCTTTTACCGATGTCTCCAATAAATCCCTTATCGCGAATCACCTCATAAATGCTGCCGACAACCTGCCCAACGCCAGGCAGGAATTTTTGTTGTGACTCTGGGGTCAGGTAGTGGGCAATCTGCCAGGCTGCAAAAAAGCATAGCACGCCCAAGATGCCCAATATCAGGGTCTCGTTGCGACCTAAACTTCCGCCGATTTCCAAGAATCGGGAATTTGGTGGTTTAAAATCCGGTGCCTTTGTGACGGAATCTTCTGAACTGCGCGGCGCTCCATTGCCTGCTGCTTTAGTTTCATTCATTTGGTTGTCCCTGGTTTGTCAAAATTCCCTCGTATTGCACTCTACATCCCGGTCAATACGCAGCCGCTTGAGTCCTATCCAGCGCAAAAAAACGACCAGAGACAAACTATCGCAACATTTCCAGACGCGAATTCGGTTCATTTTCTCAAGTCTGACCGGCGAATACCATCATCAATAATCTCACCTCTGTGGCGTGCCATCGCTGCCATCAGACGCAGAACTACGCAGGCGGCCAATTTGGAAGTGGTATCGCTTACATCGAAAACCGGCGCCAGTTCGGAAACTTCAATCAGACTGACAGAGCCTCTATCGCCAAGTAAACTGGCAGTTTGCATCATCTCGCGCGACTCAAACCCACCAGGTTCCGGCGCGGTGACACCCGGCGCAGCGGAGGCATCCATAATGTTCATATTAAAGCTCAGGTATTGCGCAGCAGTACCGCTCCAAACTTGATCGGCTGCTTCATTGACAACGGTTTCCACACCTCGCTCGACGACTTCATCCATTGAGTGGAATCGGATTCCGCGAGACTTTGCCAGTTCGACGTGATCTCGGGGATTCATTGAATTACGCGCACCAATATGTGCAATATTCGCGGCATCCACATTCGGCAGTTCACTCACTCGAGCCAGAGTGCAGGCACTCGCCATTTTTTCGCCGGCCCAAGAATCAGCCATTTGCAAATGTGCACCAAAGTGCATATAACCAATCTTCTCGTCATGACCGACATGATCCGACAGCGCCTTTGCTGCCGATATCGAAATGGATCGATCACCGCCGCAGATGACAGGTGTAACTCCTGCAGCAAGCACCTCGCGAATCGCGCGATAGATTCGGTCGTGCGCCAACTCCGGCATAACCTTTGGCACTCGTACATTGCCGCAATCAACACAGCTGCCAGTCAGGTCGACACGATATTCGAACCAGTAGGGGAAATATTCGTGACTTGCAACGCGAAATGCCTGCGGCCCGTCTTCGGAACCGGGCTTACCAATATTGCCTTCGTCATAGGGAATGCCGACGAAAGCGAATCGCGCACCACTTTCCTTTAACGCATCAGTGTCCATATCGACTTGCGATGAACGCATGAACGTAACAACGCCCAGCGACCTAAAGTTCTCCGGATCGCCCAGCGGTGAAAACAGGTGTTCAAAATTTTTAGCAGGGTTCATAAACTTTTCTCATCTTGTCTATTGCTGCAATTCATATCGAGTGCTTATTTCATTTCAAGCAGACAGGCCCTGATCACGCAGTGTCTTGGCTCGACTGCCAAGATATTGGTAAATCAGGCAGCACGCCAACTTGATACTCATATCACTGACATCAAAATGCGGTGTCAGCTCGGAAATTTCAAATATATCGGCGCCGTAGGTGCCTGCGATACGCGCATGCCTGATCGCTTCTCGCGGTTTCAAGCCGAAGGTTTCCGGCGCGGTGGTGCCTGGCATACAACTGGCATCCAGTGAATCGGTATCCCAGGACCAGTAAATTCCGTCAGTTCCGTTCCAGGCAAGTTCAAAAATTTCCCTGCTACACACTTCGATACCGCGCGCTACGACCTCCTGCATTGGTATCATTCGCACCCCGTTGTCGACCCAGAAGTCAACCCAGTCTTTCGGGTTCAGGCCATTGCGCGAGCACATGTGTGCCATATTCTCGCCGGCACAGTTTGGCAGGTCGAACGCGCGTGCTGGTCCCGAGCAGTTGGTATAAGGCGACCCTTCCCAGTCCGGTGCAGAGTCGAGGTGGCAGTCAACATGCAAATAGCCAATCTTGCCATTCTTGTGAAAATCGGACAGCGCCCGGGAACCGGGAATCGGCACCGAGTGATCGCCGCCGCAAAGGATTACTTTGGCACCGCCTTCAAGGCATTCGGTGACGTACTGATAGATATATTCGTGACTGCGTTCATTGTTTCCAGGAACGATCGGCACATCTCCACAATCGACTGGCCGAAAGAATGACATCAAGTCAACATCAAACTCAAACATGTACGGAGAATACTGGGTTGATGCCTCTCGAATTCCCGATGGACCTTGCGAAGTTCCTGCTCTGACCATTTGCCCCTGATCCCAGGGAACTCCCAGAAAGCAGACCTTGGCGCCCATTTCTCGAATCGCATCCCGTTGCGGCGGACAATAGGGTGCACCCATAAACGTAGACAGACCGCGCGATTTAAACACGCCATTGTGCTTGGTGGGAGAATAGATGTGATCATCCTTGCCACTTTGCGCCGCCGGGCCCTGATGGTGATGAGGAACAAACTCCCAAGTAAAAGATCCGCTGTTACTCATAAATACTCCAGAATAACGAAGAGTTTTATATTAGCCCACACCTGGCTAGAGTGCTAATTGATTATCGTTGAACTTCGCCCATTATGCGCCTGCGCAAATGAGCGTTCCACTGCGACGACGACAAACTGCATTTCCCGACTCGTTACAATGGTTGGCGTTGGTAGGCTACAAGTCCGGTCGGTAAAACTGTAGCGGAATCCCGGAGCCTTGTCAGCATTACTCCTTGTTGGGCAGTCTACTGTCAGCAACATCGCCTCGATTTCAAGTATCGCACCTTCACTACAGACATATACGCCACACATATGTCATTCTCTATCGACTCACCACCGAGCAAACTGATCACCCCTGCTGTTCATTGTGCGTGGCACGGACAATGTCAGATTTGCCTATCTGATAAATTGTGGAATTTACTTATATACCAAGCAAGTGCGGTTGAATCAGAAATTTTTGGGGGATTCAACAGATAAGTGTCAAACAAAATACCAGAATACCTGTTCCATCAGAATAGAATGACACGATGTGTGATTGAATTGTGAAGACGTTGATCTTGCAACCTGCTTCACAACGACTGGGCAAACTGCCATAATCGGTCAGTTCGTAAATTGAGTTGAATTAACGGGCTAATTTCAACACAACCGTAAATCAGGATTTTCAATATGTCAATTTCACTGTTCCTTATGCTTGCAATTACGTTTCTCTACGCGGGCTACAACCTTTTTATAAAAATATCGAGCAATCACCTGCCAACCGACCTGGCGTCAACGTTGCTTGCAGCGGTCGTGCTGCAGGTTACCGCGCTGACTGTCTCCTGTGTGTTGATTGCCGGATTGCTGATACGCGGCGAGACAATTGCCTCGCTGCCCCTACAGGCTTATTCCTGGGCAGTGCTTGCTGGTATGTGCATAGGATTAGCTGAGGTGAGCTACTTTTTTTTGTTTCGCGGGTTTGGCGAAACACCCCCTATGCCAGCAACAATCGCGATTCCGTTTATCGTCAGTGGCACAATTGTTGTCGCCGTAATATTCGCTTGGCTCGCTCTAAAAGAGCCTCTGTCCTGGCAAAAGCTGATCGGCATGATTTTGATTGCAGCAGGCGTGGCAACAATGTACATTAACCACAAACCCGCTGGATTGGCAGGTTAATTGATCTCAGGTATTGAAAAGCAATTGGAATTTGCGCGACATACTCCAATATCGAGTGCAACTTTCATCAATGGCTGAACGCCGGCTCAAAATTTAACTGAGCCTTTTACCTTCAAGAAAATTACAGACAGCCTGCCCGATTACCTGAATCCCAACGGGAATTGCCTCTTCGTCAAGATCAAATTGCGGGTGATGCAGCCCAAACACACAATCCTTGGTTTCATTGCGTACACCAAGCCGAAAATACACAGCTGGTTTGACCTGTCCGTAAAATGCGAAGTCATCACTCGCCGCCCACGGTGGTAGATTCAATACGTTTTCATCACCGAGCACTTCACGTCCGGCATCGCGTATCAACTCGGTCATCATTGCGTCATTCACCAGCACGGGTTCGCCTGGAATAATTTCAACGTCAGCGTGACCTCCGTACATTTGGGCGAAGTCTTGGCTGATTGTTTTGAGCCACTGTTGTGCGGTTTGTCTCGCCTTCTCATCGAAAGCCCGAATGGTGCCTTCAATGACGACCTCATCACACACAATATTTGTCACTAACCCGCCATTAATTTTCGCAATCGTAATCACAAATGTGGATTGTGGATCAGTCAGACGCGAGCGGATCTTTTGAACTTCCTGAATCAGGCTTGCTGAGATGGCGATTGCGTCAACGCCTTCGTGTGGTTTAGCAGCGTGACTCGATCGACCTTGAACACGAATGACAAATTCATCACCTGATGCGGCGAATGGTCCTTCTCGTACGGTAATCTGCCCAGTAGCAATGCCGGGATCAACATGCAGTCCAATGACGCCATCGACATCATCCAATGCACCGGATGCGATGACATTGCGACTCCCCAATGGCTCCGCCTCTTCTGCCTGTTGAAATATCAGGCGCACAGAACCCGGCAACCTTGATCGGTTGGCGTGTAACCAAATACCAACGCCAGCGACAACAGCCATGTGCCCATCATGGCCACAAGCGTGCATAACGCCGTTGTTGGTGGATACAAAATTGTGCGTTGTCGCTTCCTTGATCGGCAAGGCATCGAGGTCGGCGCGAATCGCAATTCGGTTCTGCTGTTTGTTCTTCGTTTCAGCTTCGATATCTACCGAAAAACTATGGGTATCGAGGGCTCGGAAATTGTCAATTCCATGCGCAGTCAATTGAGATTTTAAAAATTCAGAGGTTTTCGACTCATTGTTGGAAAGCTCCGGTGCCGCATGTATGGTTCGTCTAATATCCGTCGTCATTTGAACAAGTTCGGAAGGAAATTCTAGTTTCATGAAAATCGTCTCTCTGCTTAGATTTTTTCGATGAAAAGCCAAATGGTCTTTACCCGATTCATACATAATTTTGATTTGCAGTCGGTTAAATATTGACAATTCGCGCCCCGGTAGCTCAGTTGGATAGAGCAGCCGCCTCCTAAGCGGCAGGTCAGACGTTCGAGTCGTCTTCGGGGCGCCAGATCATTCACCCCAGTTTTCAGATGCCCCTTCTACTTTCGACCTACCTGTTAATCCCCCTACGAGGAATTCAGCAAGTCAACCAGTTACCGGCATGCTCACGGTGGTTATAAACCCGGCTGTTCGTCCAGGGCAAAGTTCGGTCGGTCTTTTCATAAATATGCATCAGTTGGTGCTTGAATGGAAATTCACCAGCCTATATGTCCAAAGGCGGCACCGGATGTTCCGACTGACATTGGTGAATTTTGACAACACCAAGAATCTTTGAAAATAATACGAATTGATGTGTCTGAACTAATCCTTTGAAGCACCATTTATCTTCTGCTCAATCGACTTGACTTGTTCTGGGCTAAGATGTGTCAACGCCGCAACTTTTTTCAGTGCTACGCCTTCTTGTAACAAATTTGAGGCGATTTCATGACGAGCCTGTTCCGAGCCCTGCTTCAAACCTTTCTCCAGACCTACCTGCACGCCTTCTTCCCGAAATGTTTCAACAGCCGAAAGCACCATCTGCTTTTCCTCCGATGTCCTGGTTTCAATTCGCAGTACCTGATCTGCTTCAATCTTATTGTAACTGGTAATGTACCTGATCACCAGATTAAACAACCACTGCTTGTCTTCGTTGGAGACACTCACCAAACGATCCATCAGGTCCAGCCACCGGCGCTTGTCAAAATTCCTCACTATCGACATCGCCCGAACCGCAAGGTCAATATTGGTTCCTGCCACCCGACCTTCGCCGTCAAGTCTGTGTAGGTCAATCAGCAAACACTTAAAATTCAACGCATATGTGTTCAGCATCTTCAACTGTGATTGGGCAACCTCACCAAACAGATCACTGAACTCAATTGGCTTAGCGTGTTTCAATTTGTACTGACGAACCACAATCGGTACGATGATCGAGTTAAAGTCATCATCGATATGACGCATAAACAGATTTCTCGCCATCTGCTTGAGAAGATTTCCCGATTGATAGCTCTTATGTTCGAAGAGCAATATCACCCGGGCTTTGCCCTCATTCCCTTTCAATGCTACCGAAAACACCAGGTCCGCCTGAATACGATCATGCTCATCAGCATGCGCTACTGGCGATTCGATTCTGAGTGTTGACCACTTGAAAATATCAAAAAGCTCCGAAGATAAGCTCGCCTGCATAAGGCTGAAAAGATAGTCAATCCTGTGAAAGATGTCATAGAAGAACCGGTCGTGGATGTTCGTATAGATACTTTGTTCACTGGATGACTGCTTTGGCATAGAAATAAACTCGTGCAGTAGGAAAAAAGTCTGGCTCAAGATATGCCGATGTTAAGACAGGAAAGCGTGCACAGGCGAATTTGTCCAAAGTCAGCCAAAGTTAATGACTGTAAACGACAGCGTACAGGTCTGTTACAAAGTATCCGGAAGTGGATACGAGGCTTATTAATATTGACCTTAATTTAATCATCATTATAATTTAATAACAATCATATATTGGTTATATCTACAATATTAATTGTATCTATTTTATGCCTTATTGAAATTTGCGTTATCGTCTTTACTCCCACACCAAAACCAACCTGCTCAACCATTACCAGGGGTCGACCCGCTACGTATAGATTCTCTTCCTCGGTGAAAACAAGAAAATGATGAATGTCAGTCGAAGCAAGTTGTAAATAGTTATTGGAACTCGATAAAAACGCGGCGGTATGCATTGGCGTCATCAGGGAGTCAATGAAATTGACGCATACACAGTCAATTACCCGACGGAAGCAAACTTAACTTTTGCTTCGATATCACCTAACGATCAGTCTGACAATAGGTAATTTGCTCCAGATCATCGACTCATCTCAGGATTTCGAACGATCGTTTTGGGGCACATCGGAATCAACCCAACGTCAATTCATTACGATTTTCACAATATGCAATGAACTGTTTATGATGTTTTTGATTTTCTCGGAAGCACATCTCAATCGTGCCTCTATTTTTCAATTGATCTGCAATTATTGAGCCTATATCATTTAAATTGAGTTGCTCAGAATCGTACGAAATCATTGTGTCCGATCAAATTTCAAATCCATTAAATCAACCTGCACATGGTGTCAAAACAACCATGACGAATCGCCTGTCTACTAATGAGGTTTTCGATGTGCTGGTGATCGGGGCCGGTGTGGTAGGTTGTGCTGTTGCCCGTAAACTATCACTGGAAGGCGCTCGCGTCGCACTAGTGGACAAGGAATCAGACATCTTGGAAGGAGCCAGCAAAGGAAATAGCGCTATTTTACATACTGGATTTGACGCACCAAAGGGATCGATAGAACAGGCATGCATTGCGGCTGGATACCAGGAATTCCGAGACATTCACCATCACTACAATCTTCCCCTCGTTCAAACGGGGGCAATGGTCCTTGCCTGGGACAAATTCCAAGCGGCAAAAATAGAAACCATCGTCAACAATGCCCATGCAAATGGCGTCACCGATGTCATAGCCATTGACGTAAAAGCAGCACGCAAATGCGTGCCTGCACTCGGCCAAAATCTTAAAGGCGCCGCTTTAATTCCAGGTGAAAGCGTGGTTGACCCTTGGTCTACACCACTGGCGTACTTGCATCATGCCGTGGCTTTGGGTGCGCGTTTTGTGAATCAGTGTGAAGTGCAGACGGGATATTTCGAAGGCGAATACTGGCGTGTATCAACCACCCAGGGTGAATATCGCGCGCGTTGGCTGATCAATTGCGCCGGTCTTTATGGCGACATCCTGCACAACCAATTGATGGGTGACTCTAAATTCCGTATTCTGCCCAGAAAAGGTCAGTTTTTGGTCTATGACAAATCCGCAAGTCAGCTAACCAATACGATTCTGCTGCCCGTCCCAACTGAAATCAGTAAGGGCATTGTCGTGTGTCCCACGGTATTTGGTAATGTACTGGTCGGCCCAAGTGCTGAAGACCAGGACAGCCGCGAGGATGCGAGCGTTGATACAAAGATGTTAGCGCAATTGAAATCAGTGGGAGAGAGTGTACTACCACAGTTGTCTCAACACGATGTAACCGCAGTCTACGCCGGTATTCGTCCAGCATCAGAGGCCAAAGACTATCAGATTCATTTAGACGACAACCGCCAGTACCTTTGTCTCGGCGGCATTCGTTCGACTGGATTGAGTGCAGCTTTGGGTATCGCCAAAATGGCCGCGCAAAATATTTTCAACTTTTTGTCCGTATCTGCGCCAAATACAAAAGTCCCGTGGCCCAAAGTACCACAAATCAGTGAATTTGGCGACCGCGACTGGGAGCAACCCGGAAACGGCGGCATCATCTGCCATTGTGAACTCGTCACGCGCCGGGAAATCCAGGCAGCCCTCGAAGGCCCTCTGCCAGCCAAAACACTGAGCGGACTCAAGCGCCGAACCCGGGTGACCATGGGCCGTTGTCAAGGATTTTATTGCAGCGCGGAGTTAAGTGATTTGACTGCAAATCGACTGGCAACATCCATGTCTATTTGTGCTGAATAAAACCGATATGTCTGAACAAACCATTCACTGTGATGTAGCAGTTGTAGGTGGCGGCCCGGCTGGCCTCGCGGCTGCAACACAACTGCGTCGTCTTGGTGTCAAACAGGTTTTGGTATTGGAACGCGACGCGATGGCAGGTGGTATTCCCCGTCATTGCGGACATCCCCCCTTCGGTTGGCGTGAATTCAATCGAGTCCTGACGGGGCCCAATTACGCACGGAAACTCGTTAAATCAGCCCTATCCGCTGGTGTAGACATCAAACTCCAATTTTCAGTTGTCGGATTAGAGCAAGATTCAACACTACGGGTATCTACACCTGCGGGATTGGTTTTTGTTAAAACAAAAAGAATTCTTCTTACAACCGGTGTTCGGGAAACACCCAGAGCAACCCGAATGGTGTCCGGTATGCGGCCGATAGGTGTTGTAACCACCGGTGCTTTGCAATCCATGATTTATCTCAAATCGAAAACACCATTCAAGCAACCCGTCATAGTGGGTACCGAACTGGTTTCATTTTCTGCATTGTTAACTTGTCGGCATGCCAAAATCCGACCAGTCGCCATGGTCGAAAGACGCAGCCGTCCGACCGCCTGGCGCGCGGCGAGATTGCTCCCTGCAATGCAGGGAATTCCTACCTTCATGAATACTGACCTGATTCATATCGAGGGCAAAGACCGTGTCAGTGGTGTACAACTGCAGGACAAAGCAGGAATCAAAAGACACGTCTCCTGCGACGGCGTCATATTCACGGGACAGTTCGTTTCTGAATCCACTCTGGCTCGCGAGGGTTCGCTTGAACTCGGATCTGATCATGGTATTCCAGTTGTTGATCAATTTGGTCGCTGCTCCGATTCGAATGTATTTGCCGCCGGCAACATGGTGCATCCGGCCGATTCAGCCGGACGTTGCTGGCGTGATGGCAAACTGACTGCAGACAACATCGTACGATCATTGCATGCTGATCTACCCTTGGCGAGCTCGCCTACTACCGTGCAATCCAAAGACTCCGTTATTCGCTATGTCACCCCTCAACGATTGGTTGCAGAGGAACGGACGACCAGGGACGTACCGATATGGGTACGGTTCTCAGAAATCAAAAAAGGACGACTTCACCTGTGGGCCGATGAGACTCATGTGCGGGAAGTACGCATTACGGCAATGCCTGAAAAACAACTGCGGTTGCTCATACCGTATCAAGTATTGGCATCGCATCCGCAAACGATTACACTAACGCTTGAACACTCCAGTTGAGACAATGACCATACTCGCCATAGATCAAGGAACAACAAGTACCCGGGCATTAACGGTTGACGATGATGGCCGCGCAGCCATCTCGGCAACAATTCGCCACCGACAATACTATCCCCAACCTGGATGGGTCGAACACGATCCACTGGAACTGGTACGCAATCTGCAAACCGTCCTTGAGTCAGCAACGAACGCGACAGCCGTGGGCATCGACAACCAGGGAGAAAGCTGTCTTGCCTGGCACGCCGAAACCAAAGAGCCCATATCACCTGTCATTGTGTGGCAGGACAATCGCACTGCGGACTTGATCGAACAACTCACTCATGATGGTGCCGAAGCAGAAATTATGAAACGCGCGGGATTGCCGCTGGATTCTTACTTCTCGGCAAGCAAACTGGCCTGGATCATGGGGCACATACCCGAAGCAAGTCGTTTGCTAGAGCAAGGAAAACTCAGGATCGGCACCACTGATGCGTATTTTCTTGATCGGCTGGCAGGTGAATTTAAAACCGACATTACGACAGCGTCGCGTACCTCCTTGATGAATCTGGAAACTGGCGAGTGGGATGAAACACTTTGTCAGATTTTCGGTGTCCCCTTGGAGGCTCTGCCTGAAATCGTTCCAACAACTGGCGCAATTGGCCAGTTGAGGAATCATGGGCAAGTCATACCCGTAACGGCCAGCGTGGTGGATCAGCAAGCATCGCTTTATGGCCACGGCTGTCGCGTAACAGGAGATATCAAAATTACCTTTGGAACCGGTGCGTTTGCACTGGTGGTAACCGGTTACGAAATATTGCAGTCACCTGACCAAGGTCTGCTGCCAACTGTTGCATGGCAACTGGACCGATCCCGCGCAGTTTATGCCCTGGATGGCGGTGTCTACTGCGCTGGTTCAGCCATTGAATGGGCCCGCGGCTTGAGCTTGTTTGAAGACTATTCATCACTCAATCAGTTTGATCAGCCCGCGGCAATCGATCGGGATTTGGTGTTTGTCCCGGCATTGACTGGACTGGCCTGCCCGCACTGGGATCGTCGTGCCGCGGGATTGTGGATAGGGCTGTCGCTGGACAGTAATCAGCGCGATATGATGCAGTCGTTAATTGAAGGCATTGCGCTTCGTACCGCAGAGGCGATCAGAGCCATGGCTTCGATCGTTGAAGTCGGTGACGAGATTTCCATTGATGGCGGCATCTCGGTCAACCCGTATTTTTGCCAGTTCCTGGCTGATGTCTTGGGCAAATATATAGCGGTCAAATCATTTCCGGAACTGACGGTGATGGGTACTGCCCAACTAGCGGGGGCAGACGAGGTCTTTATTGAAAATCGCGCTGAACAAATCCAGCGGTATGAGCCTGCGGAGTTTCAGGCAGATCGGATTGAAAAATTCTCTCAGGCCGTCTCCCGCTGCAGTCAATGGAAAGACAGGCCTTAGGTTTCAGCCGATTCGCTGATTTGTGACGCTCCATTGAATTGGGAAGTACAAGAAAGTAGTACTGGCAGCAAAGTAATTTGAGGTCTACCGACTACCAGTAATTTAGCTTAGAGCCCGTGGACTTATCCTTGACCCGACATCCGTGGATCAGCTCCAAGCTTCGACTGAAGAAATTGACCCCAGGCACATCCCGGGGTCAATTTTTCAGGTTTCAGCGGTACAGCTATTCCTGTGGGAATTAGCTGTAACGATAAGGTACGCCAACCTTATCCATCACCTCAGAATAGCGACGGAATGCGTCCACGACCTTGCGGGTACGGGGACTGATTGAAGCCAAGTCTTCCCAGAACTCCTTGGAGTCTGCAACCACTTGGTCCCACTCTTCCGCCGGAATGGTGGTGAGTTCCATTTTCTCGCCCTCTACCCGAAGTTGGGCCTCACCGCCCCAATACCAGACCTGTCGATAGTAATGAGAGTCATTACACGACATTCGGAACAGTTCCTGCAACTGTGGAGACAACGCATTCCAGCTGTTGGTATTGGCGAAATAGGATCCACACCATGCGCCGGTGACATTGTTGAGCAGCGCGTAGTTACAGACATCCGCCCAGCCAACTTCATAAGCTTCGGTGAAACCGCACCAGGCGACACCATCCAATTCTCCCGTACCGATTGCGACTTCAATATCATCCCAAGGTAAAGTGACCGGAATCAGTCCATAGCGCGACAAAAATCTGCCCGCAGTGGGTACGCCAAACACACGCTTACCCTTCATATCAGCAAGCGACCGAATGGGGTCTCGGGTGAAAATATGCAGTGGGTCCCAGGCTCCGGCACTGATCCACTCAACACCCTCGACTTCGCCGTAGGCTTCCGCCCAGATTTCGTCCAATCCATAATACTTGAACAGCACCGGCAGGTCCAGACTGTAACGAGTGGAGAATGGAAAATAACCACCGAACACGCTGATGTCTACTGGCGATGCCATAGTGGCATCGTCACTCTGGACAGCATCAAGTGCCCCGGACTGCATCGCTCGAAACAGCTCATCGGTCGGCACCAACTGGTCAGCGTAGTAAAGTTCAATCTCCATTTGACCGTGTGCAATCTTGTTGAATGACTCAATCTGTGGCAGCACAACATGGGCACCAAGCGGAGCTCCAGAATAAGACTGCAAGCGCCACTTGATCGGATTGGTCTGCGAGAACGCATATGGTGCAGTTCCAGCAGCCAGGATACCAGCGGTACCCGTACCCAGTGTTTTTACAAAATTCCGACGTTCTTTATTCGCCGGTTTGTTGATTTTGATCTCTTTAGCCATTATCTTCTCCTATTTTTTTATTGAAATTAACCTTTCTAATTCTCTCAAGTTTACCTGGAATAAACTTGTTCGGGCAGCCACAACGCAATCTGGGGAAAAGCCATGACTAAGGTCAGGGCCACAACCATCACCAATACAAATGGAAATATGGATCGATAGATATCTCCGAGTGTAATTTCGGGCGGTGCCATCGCGCGCATCAGGAACAGATTGTATCCAAATGGTGGTGTCATATAGGCAATCTGACAAGTAATTGTATACAACACACCATACCAAACCGGATCAAAGCCCAGAATCTTCACCAAAGGCACGTAAAGCGGTGCAACAATCACCAGCATTGCAGTATCGTCCAAGAACATGCCCATAAACAGGTAGGACAGCTGCATCATGATGAGAACTTCCCAAGGCGACAGGTGCCAGTTGGTGATAAAGAGCGTCTCAATGGCTCGGGCAGCACCGATCCCATCAAAAACGGCTCCAAAACAAAGGGCCGCAAGGATGATCCACATAAACATGCAGGAAACGCCTAAAGTCTTGCGGATGGTTTCCTCCATAACCTTACGGTTGATTCGCCGCTTGATCAATGCGGCCAAAGTGGCTGCGGTGGCACCGACAGCTGAACTTTCAACCAGGCTGGTCACGCCCATGACAAAGAGTCCTGTCATAAAAAAGAAAATGAGGAACGGAACGATACCTGCGCGCAGCAGCCTGAGCTTTTCGCTCATTGGCAGATTTCGTTCCGCTTCGCTGACGGTAGGACCCAAATGTGTCTGAATGCGACATCGAATCACGATGTAAATGATGAATAGTGCCGCCATCATTAGACCGGGTATTGCGCCAGCCAGCCACAATTTGCCGACGGATTCGCGCGCAATCATGCCATATAGAACCAGCACAACGCTCGGTGGTACCAGAATGCCCAGTGAACTGCCGGCTTGCACCACACCGGTGATCATGATCTTGTCATAGCCCCGGCGAAGCATTTCCGGCAATGCAATGGTGGCACCAATTGCCATGCCCGCCACGCTGAGTCCGTTCATCGCAGAAATCACGACCATCAACCCAATCGTTCCCACCGCAAGGCCACCTTTGAGGCCGCCAAACCAAACATGAAACATTCGATAAAGATCATCGGCGATACCTGACTCGGACAGCATGTATCCCATGTAAATGAACAGCGGTAAAGTCAACAACGGATACCACTTGAATAATTTGAACGCAGCGGTGAACGGCATTTCTACCCCACCCTCACCCCACAGCAGCAGCGCAGCAACGGTGGAGACGATACCAATGGCAGCGAACACCCGCTGCCCGGTGAGCAGCATCAGAAGCATCGAGCCAAACATAATGATTGCGATGGCTTCGTAGCTCATACCAGCTTCAAACCTCTCGCTTTGGCCAAGTCCTTGAAGAAAGTGGAAAACGCCTGTAACAGCACCAGAAATATCCCGAATACCATGATCAATTTGATCGGCACCACCGATGGATTCCACATAGAAAAGAGTCTCTGGTTGGTTTCAATCGAGTAGATTGTGCTCGAGATGGAGCCGAATAACAGGACGATTAAATAAATCACCAGAAAAAGTGCAGTGAAGCAGTCCATACGGGCCTTGTTTCGTTCCGAAAGACGATCGTATAACAGGTCCATGCGAACGTGCGACTGGAGTTGAATGGAGTAAGCGCCTCCCATAATGTAATAGGCAGCCAGAGTAAACTGGGCCAGTTCAACACACCAGAAAAGTGGAATGTTCAGCACGTTGCGGGTAATGGCATCCAGCAACAGCGTTCCGATCATGAGGAAGATCAGATACATTGCAAGTCGGCCGAAACGGGTGGACAAGTAGTCCACTATCCGAACATAATTAACCACAAAGGAAGGCATTGGGTAAAAGTCTCAAAGCGTCACTAACCTGACTGTTTAGTTATCTGAGCACTGGACGCGTAAATTCCAGAACGGTTAATAATATATTAAATTGTGCCGCTGCGCTTGACCTGTCCAGAATAAACGAGCAACGGCCGATTCGATTTTTAGCGCACCCTTTCAAAGCAATTGAGGCGACAATCAATCACTTTCACGGCGATCTTTAACTCACCCCTGACACGTTCCATTTTTACACGCGTGTTGTCGAGTTTCCAATCAGGATAAAACCAAATTTAGGGACAAATAGCAGCAACTTTACGATGCTGTATCACTATTCAGCTGGGGTTCGCAAGTATTTGTCGTTGCTTGACCACTTCACTATTTGATCAAATTGAAGGTATCGAAATCTTATACGTGCTTGACCAATTTCATTCGGATTTTGTTCACCCCTTGGACAAAATTGACCCCATCGGCTCGAACCAGATAGAAGCACCACAATCCGACAAATTCAGTGACCAAATTATCAGATTTCTGGTCACATTCGATCGGTAGATTCGGTACCGAATTCACCTAAACATTTAAAATATATTGTTTATAAATCAGTTGTGAATAATTCTGTTAAAAAAACCAACAATTTACGGCATCAGTCAACAGACTTATACCGAGCATCCAACCAAAATTAATATATTATTTTTTCTATTTCTTTATCAATAGGATAAGGTGATTTTTTTACTATGAACTATAGGACATCATTCTATATGTAAAAGTCTCGAAGTTCATTGCTGTGAATATCTTTAGTTAAATATATCTATGAATTAACGTTTTTCGGCACGGAAATCACAAGTGCGATTGCACGAATAAACAACTGAAGACATTATTTATTCAAAGGCGATAAGTCGCAAAAAGCGCATAACTCAAGAACAGAGTAAATACTGTTACTGTCCCAATAATTGGCGGCTGCGCGTTCAAGATTGCGATATAGCCAACGGACTGCTGTATTGCAAAATAGAATAGGCCAAATAACAAACCCAGCAACACAAAATGACCGGTGCTCATGCCGACCCGGCGACGAAAAGTAAACAGTACGGCAAACATTCCCATCACCAACATTGAAAGCGGGATAATCAACCGGTTCCACAGTGCCAATTCGTTAAATTCGGTCTTCAATCCCAATGCTTTTCGCTGCTGGACCACATCGTAAAGTTCAAACACATTCAGCGCGGCTGGATTTTCAGTTTGCAACGCCAGCGATAAGGCATCAAACTCGAGCGGAATCACTTTCTTTGGAAAGAATCGTTTTTCCAGAACATGGTTGTTGACTTGAAACTCCTCAGTTGCACGCAATTCAAGGGATTTGAAATCCTCTGCAACCAATCCTGAATGTGCACGCAATTGCCCGACATATTCACCCTGTGAATCGAATTGATAGATATTGACGCCAGCAACCCGGTGAAGCCGATCGACCTCGTTAAGGTAGATGAAGTTGTTCTCATTTCTTAACCACACTCCTTGATTCTTCACCGACGAATCGTTCACAGAACTGGTCGAAATTTGTGCACTTTTCTTTTCGGTGAACGGAACGACAAACTCACCCCAAAGAAAAATTACAGTTGCGAATACTGCTGAATACCCGACAATCGAACAAATCAGGCGCGCCTTGGAAACACCCCCTGCTTGCAACGCGATCAATTCGTACTGTCGCGATAACACGGCAAGGCCCAATATGGTTCCAATTAGAAGAATCATCGGCGACAACTCGTAAATCATTCTAGGAATCGAGTACCCGAGTGTTAACGCAATAATTGTCGCAGGGCGATCACCACCGCTGTCCAGTTCATCAAGTAAGGCGAGAAACAGGTAAACAACCAACAACCAAAGCCCAACCATGAGTGATTTGTTCGTGATTTCACGCCCAAGGTGTAAGTCGAGGATTTTGACAAAGCGCATTTCAGGAACGCCTCGAGCCAATGGATGATAAGAAAGATCGGTTTGTGTAACTGCGAACGTAAATCGCAGCGATCAACACGATCATGACAAGATGCGGTGATGCGCTCAACCAACCGGTATGAATTTGCCCTTCGCGAAGTTGGTCTGTCGTGAATCCAAGCATGCTGCTGTAAACGAAGTAAACAACGACTGCACCAACTAAATTGACACTCATTTTTGATCGCGCAGCGGCGGTTCCCCAGGCAAACGCAAGGACAACAACAAGCGCCATTGCCAGGATTTTAGATAGCCGCCAGTTCAGTTCAGCCTTATCCTGCAGATCCTCGGACTTCAAAAGACGTGCAGTTGGTTTGGCCTTGGGAAGCAGTGGATTTTCTGCGAGTGCCATAGCTGGAATTCGCTCCGTGAATACTTCAAAGCGTGTTTCCTGAAAATTCAATGAATCTAAATCCATCCAGTATTTTGAACCGCTGCGAATCTCAACCTTTTCGATCGCATCGGTGAGGCTGAATTCATAGACACCACTTTGAGCCGTAACCAGGGTCTGTTTGTCCCCATCGGTTCGTAAATAGAAAAGTCTGACCGGATCTTCTTCCTCATCAGGGAGGTGGCTGTAATAAAGTACATTTCGGCCCCGTTTCAACTGGCGAAATTCGCCTTTCTTAAAGGGGGCACTCTTGGTGGTAAGCCGGTATTTATCCAATTCGTGCTGGTAACCAAGCTCAGCTGCTGGTGCGATGTAGAAAGCCAATATGGCAACAATAAATGCAGCACCTGCGGCAACGGTAGCCGCTGGCATTAAGTATTCAAGTGGCCCAACGCCACCGGTCGCAAAGATGGTTATCTCGTTATCCCGGCTCCAGCGCATCAGCATTAGCATGATCGCGATGTATACTGCCGGGGTCAGAATCACGTCGAGAAACGTCGCAAGTTTGAACGTGAGTATCATGCCCAAGCCATCGATCGGCAGGTGACCTTGTACGGCTCGTCGCAGCAAGCCCAAGAACTTGACAACGGAAAATATCCCGACAGTCATCATCATCACGATTCCGCAATTCAGTGCGGTTTCCGAGAAAAGACGTGAATTGAAAATCTGCATGGATTGTGATGATAGACCTTAGGGTCCGAAACTGATCGTTCTCGGCACTTTAAACGACCACGGAGAGCGCCTCAAAACTCTGTTCATCTGCTAAAATTCTTCAGTTTGTACGACTGTGTATTTCAGCGAATACTAAAAATTCAACACCGGAGAGCTGTATGCCCATCAAATTCTCAACCCGAAGCACTAGTGCCTCAGTGTGTTCCAGTGGTTATGTCGTTGTAGGTGTTTATGGTAACAAAGATTTTACTTCCTCGGCCCAGGAATTGAATGACAAAACCGCAGGTGCTCTAAAGGCGCTGATCGCAAATAAGGACCTCAAGGACAAAGTTGGCAGCTGCGTCATAATGCCCCTGGTCCAGAATATTAAGGCGAAACGTGTGGCTGTAGTGCAACTCGGACCGCGCAAAGAATTCACACAAAGTCAGTTCAACAAGGCAATTATCGGCGTTGCCAGCAGGTTGGCCGAGTGTGAGCCCGCAACCGTAACGGTCTTTGTTAGCGATATTCAAATTGATGAACGCGAATCAGACTGGATTGCTCGTCGCGTAGTTGAGATATTCAGCCTGAAGCTGTACAAATTCGATCAATTAAAAAAAGACCGCGACAAATCCAAAAAGAAATGGCAGGTACAGCTTGCAGTTGATGCTCGCGCTCAGCTCGCCCAGATACGACAAGGTGCCAAGATCGGCGAAGCCATTGCCAAAGGCGTATGCCGCTCGAGAGATTTGGGGAATTTACCCGGTAATATTTGTACCCCAACCTATCTGGCAGAAACCGCTAAAGAGCTCGGGGATTACGAGAACCTAGCCGTTACGGTGCTCGAAGAAGATGAAATGGCTGACCTCGGCATGAATTCCCTGCTGTCGGTGTCGCGAGGTAGCCGAGAGCCGGCAAAACTCATTATCATGAATTATTCAGGCGATCCGAACGGGGGTGCGCCAATCGCTTTAGTGGGCAAGGGATTGACTTTTGATGCTGGTGGAATCTCGCTCAAACCAGCCGGTGCAATGGACGAAATGAAATTCGATATGTGCGGTGCCGCAAGCGTGCTCGGAGCCATGGAAGCAATTGCTACACTACAACTGCCGGTCAATGTAATCGGGGCCATTGCGAGCAGTGAAAACCTGCCCGACGGCGCGGCCAACAAACCGGGCGATATAGTCAAGAGCATGGCTGGAATTACGATCGAAATTCTCAACACCGATGCGGAAGGCCGACTGATACTTTGTGATGCGCTAACCTATATTGAACGCTTCAAGCCACATACTGTTATTGATGCTGCGACACTCACTGGTGCTTGCGTCATTGCCTTGGGAAAACATGCTAGTGGTCTATTCAGCAATAACAATGAACTGGCAGAAGAAATCACCGAGGCTGGCGTAATGAGCGATGACCGTGTTTGGCGCATGCCATTGTGGGAAGAATACCAGGCCCAGTTGAAGAGCAATTTCGCTGACGTTGCCAATATTGGTGGACGCGATGCAGGAGCAGTAACAGCAGCGTGCTTTCTAGCCCGCTTCACAGAAAAATTCCGGTGGGCCCATCTGGATATTGCCGGTACTGCCTGGGACACGGGTAGTAAAAAGGGATCAACCGGAAGACCTGTGGGGCTGTTTGTCCAATGTGTTTTGAACCACATGGACAGAAGTGCTTGAGATAAAGTGCTAGCTGGTATGGCCACAGTCTCCTTCTACCACCTCAAGACACCGCAACAATTGGGTAAATTGCGACTGGTCTGCCAACTGGCCGGGACAGCCTTTCGGAAAGGTCACAAAGTCTATATTAGCGCCCTGGACGAAGCACAGTGTGAGCAGTTGGATCAACTGTTGTGGACATTTGCTGCAAACAGTTTCATTCCACACGTCTCGCTGCTGAACAATCGCAATCCTGATCTTGACAAATTTCCAGTTGTAATTGGGTACAAAGAGCCAGCCGAAAAATTCAACGATGTGTTGATTTCACTGCAACCGGTCATTCAGCCTTATGCACAACAATTCCAACGGGTGGTTGAGCCCGTCGATGCAAACTCACAAGATGAAGAACAGGCCAAAGTAAAGTTTGAGCAGTATCGCTCTGCGTTCGAAACCGAACCCAACTCATATTTCATTTGATTGCTCGCTTTGGCGAACTTCACAACTCACGATTAATAACAGACCGCTTCTATGGCAGAACAGTTAAACAGCGTATACGATCCACATTCCATCGAACAGCAAATTTACGAGCAGTGGGAGAGTTCGGAAAATTTTTCTGCCAGTGGTACCGGCACACCTTATTGCATCATGATTCCGCCGCCAAACGTCACCGGCAGCTTACATATGGGACATGCCTTTCAAAACACCCTGATGGATGCGCTGATCCGCTACCATCGGATGAAAGGCCACAACACCTTGTGGCAAGTCGGTACAGATCATGCGGGCATTGCCACCCAAATGGTTGTCGAACGCCTGCTCAATTCAAAAAACATCAATCGACTCGATCTTGGACGCGAAAAATTCATTGACGAGGTGTGGGACTGGAAAGCCAATTCTGGCGGCACGATCACCAACCAGCTGCGCCGACTTGGCGCATCAGTTGACTGGACGAGAGAACGCTTTACCATGGATGACGATTTGTCCCAAGCTGTCCGGGAAGTATTTGTCTCACTTTATGAACAAGGATTAATTTACCGAGGGAAACGTCTGGTTAACTGGGACCCCGTGTTGCTGACGGCAATCTCCGATCTTGAAGTTACCTCTGAAGAGGAAAATGGTTCACTGTGGCACTTTCGTTACCCCATTACCGGCAGTACGCAACATGTAGTCATTGCAACGACACGACCTGAAACAATGCTGGGCGATTCAGCTGTCGCCGTTCACCCCGATGACGAGCGTTACCAACACTTGATCGGCAAGACAGTAACGCTGCCTCTAATTCTGCGTGAGATTCCGATTGTGGCAGATCACTACGTTGATCCCGAATTCGGTAGCGGTTGTGTAAAAATTACCCCTGCACACGATTTCAATGACTACGCGGTAGGCGAGCGTCATCAACTTGAAATCATTAACATTATGACCCCACATGCCTCGATAGACCTGCCTGGAACCCCCTACCATGGCATGAGCAGGGAAACCGCGCGGCAGGCAGTTGTAGCGGACCTCGATAAGCAAGGACTGGTCGACAAAATTGAATCACACCTATACAAGGTTCCACGCGGCGATCGAACCGGGCAAATTGTTGAACCCTACCTGACAGACCAGTGGTTTGTCAAAGCCAAACCGTTGGCGGAACCAGCCATCGCGGCAGTCAAGAATGATCAAATTCGATTTGTGCCCAAAAACTGGGAGCGTACTTATTTTGAATGGATGGAGAACATCGAAGACTGGTGTATTTCCAGGCAAATCTGGTGGGGACATCGAATTCCAGCGTGGTATGACGAAACCGGTCAAGTCTTTGTCGCACGCGATGCTGAGCAGGCTGCGGCTCAAGCGAAGGTCAAGTACGGGCATGAAAACTTCGTACTCCATCAGGATGAAGATGTGCTCGACACCTGGTTCTCATCCGCGCTGTGGCCATTTTCAACTCTGGGCTGGCCCCAGAATACGCAAGCCTATCAGACGTTCTACCCGACCAATGTCCTGGTAACCGGTTTCGACATCATATTTTTCTGGGTGGCACGCATGATCATGTTCGGACTGAAATTTGCCGCAGACATTCCATTTCATGAAGTCTACATTCACGGCCTGGTGCGCGATTCGGAAGGACAAAAAATGTCCAAGTCGAAGGGTAATATTCTCGACCCACTCGACCTGATCGACGGTATTGAACTCGAACCACTGATCAGCAAGAGAACCACCGGGCTCATGCAACCAGAATTGGCCCCTCAAATTGAAGCAGCTACGCGCAAGGAATTTCCAGATGGCATTCCCGCCTACGGTACCGACGCCCTGAGGTTTACCTTCGCGAGGCTGGCAACACAAGGACGTGACATACGTTTTGATCTAGGTCGAATCGAAGGTTATCGAAATTTCTGTAATAAATTGTGGAATGCTGCTCGGTTTGTGTTAATGAATTCCGACGGTGCCGACATACTTCCAATCGATCGCCTGCACCCGTCAACTGCAATTGAAAAGTGGATTGTTGCCCAATATCAAAAAACCACAAAAGAAATGGAGCAGGGATTTGAAATCTATCGTTTCGATATCGCATCCAAAACTCTGTATGAATTTATCTGGGACGAGTATTGTGCATGGTTTATAGAATTCTCCAAAATCATGCTCAGAGATCCCGCGATCGATCAATCCAGCAAGCAGTCCATACGCCGAACACTGTTGGCGGTACTGGATGCGTCGACGCGTCTGCTGCATCCCATAATGCCGTTTATAACTGAAGAGATTTGGCGCAAAATATCCCAAGATCGCACTGATCAGTCAATCATGTTTGAGGGCTTTGCTGATAACCCGGTTGAAATCGATGAGGAAGCAGTTGCCCAAATCGATTGGACAAAATCTGTTATTTCAAGCATACGAAATCTCAGAAGTGAAATCAACGTCAAGCCCGGTGACAAAATCATCGCCATGTATCAACACGCGGATACCGAACAGTCCCTGTGGTTGAAGAACAATCTGACACTGATCAAGGAACTTGCTCGGCTCAGTTCCTTTGAATCACTGGATGATGCAGCTTCGACAGATGGGAACGATAAGACAATCTCGACTCAAGTCGGTAACTTCAAAATTCTCGTCGGCACTGGTGAGCTTGAAAATGCTGCTGAACAACTTACAAGAATTGACAAGCAAATCAAAGACCTTGACAACCAAATTCTCCGTTCTGAAGCAAAGCTGAACAACGAGCAGTTTTTGGCTAAAGCACCAGCTGCCATCATCGAAAAAGAACGGGTGCGGCTGCTCGAATCACAAAAGACCCGCGACCTGCTGGTTGATCGCCAGCACAAACTCCGCGGCAGTTAGCCGGTATCGTAAATGTCGTAGCGTACCATTTTCCCTGGCAAGCTTCGAGTCAATCGCACCGTTTGCAGTGACTCAGCGAAGGTAGGACGTTTCAGCACAACTCGTTTGCGCGCGAATTTTAAGGCAATTTCAAATAATGATTCAAAGTCAGGATCATCGCCGACCAAGTCTCTAACCACTTGGATGGGTCGCGCCACTTTAACGGATGACTTGCGCCCTGCAGGATACATTGGATCGAGATAAATGACCTCGGGCAGCTCAGACAACTGTGACAGCTGCAAGCGCGCGTCCACATAACAGTGTTCAATGGCAAGATGATCAAATGATTCAACGATCCTGGAGATTCCATCTTCAAGCAGTGCTGATACTACCGCATGTCGTTCAATGGCCAGTACCGAAAATCCCATTCTGGCAAGCAACAGTGAATCACCACCCAATCCGGCTGTCGCGTCAACAACCGTTTCCACCCTACGCCCAATGGCTCGACCCAATACAGATCGTCGACTGAGGCGGCGAGCATCATTGATATTGACAAAAATTGGTCGATACCTGGTATTGCCACTTTCATACAGTTTGAGAACACCATCTTCGAGAATCAATAAAAACCGATATGCCGTAGTGCTTCGTTCCGCGACAACGGGAAGCCTGTATGTAGATGCGATGTACTTGATTTGCGACTCATCACCTTGCCCGCAATACAAACCTGTCTGGCCTTGAGCAGTTGTCATTGCAGGGTCATATTGATGAACCTCTTTCGACGCGTGGCAGCGTTCCAACCGATCCTCGATACCTATCGATTCTAAAAGGTGAATAAAAAAGGTAACTACTTACCCCCTCAATTTTACACCTCCTGAGGGGTAGGCTTTTCGAGCAGTTAGATCGGTACTGCAGCAGAGACCGATCAACTCCACGTCAATCAATTAATTGCTTTGGGCTCTTGACATTGCGGCGGTGTTTGTCTATGGTATAGCTATCAACTGAACGACCGGAGCACACCATGGGCAAAGCCTATCTGGGTTCGAAAGCCACCGCTGGATTATGTCAGGCCATCATTGGCATGATGCCGAGACACAATCTTTATCTGGAAACGCATTTAGGCGGTGGCGCCATCATGAAGCGCAAGCCGGCGGCGCTGCATAGCATCGGGATTGATCTGGATGCCCAGGCGATTGCGGATTTCAGTTGTGACTATCCGGTGGAGTTGATCCATGGGTGCTGCCATGAATATCTGCGCGGTCACAGCTTGGATTGCGATGCTTTAGTGTACGTCGATCCACCCTACCTGAAGAGTACTCGTAAAGCGCCGGAGCGGTACCGATACCGCTATGATTATGAAGAACAAGACCATGTTGAGTTGTTGGAGCGATTAATCTCATTACCCTGTCAGGTGATGGTTTCAGGGTATCGTTCCAGCTTGTACGATGAGTTGTTGGCTGACTGGCGTCGCCTGGAGGTTCAGGTGATGAATCAGGCGGGGGTGGTGACCGAGGTCATTTGGTACAACTTTGAGATTGATAAGTTGCATTGGTCGCGCTGGGCGGGTAAGAATTTCACGGATCGCCAGCGCATCAAGCGCAAGGCTGAGCGCTGGGCCCGTCGCTATGGTGAGATGGGGCATGGCGAACGGTTGGCGGTTCTCGGTGCCATCATGGCCGTGGCAGGTGAGCACGCGGATGTCAACCCCTGAGGCGGTTAAGAAAAACCTCGCACAGCTCGAACAGCAGTTCGCCGAGCTCAAGGCTCGTGGTGAGCTCAATAACCAGACCGAGCAGTTATTTCAGTCGCTGTTGTTACTGGTGACCACAGTCGTGATGCTGTTGGTCGAGAAAAAGACCCCGAAAACCGCGTTGAATTCATCGCTCCCCAGTTCCAAGTCTGGCGAGGATGAAACGGCGAAACAGCCAATCACCGGGAGCCAGGGCAAAGGCCACAAACATAAGCATCAGGATTGCGACAACACCCGCATCGAAGTCAAACACCAGATCTCAGCGGTCACCGAATGTGACCGGTGCGGTGCGGATTTAACGCAAGTTCAAGTACTCGATCACCAGCGTCGCACGCGGGTGGATATTGTGTTTGTGACGCAACAAACCCACGTGGATGCTGAAATCAAGCACTGTCCAGCGTGTGACGCGACCAATCAAGGTGAATTCCCCCAAGACATGCCGGGGCCATTGCAGTACGGGGCGGGGATCATTGCCTACACCGTACATCTGCTGATCTCACAGATGGTGGCATTAAGGCGCACTGCCCAGTTGCTCAAGGTGATGACCGGACGGCTGATCTCAGAAGCCACGCTGTTGGCCTGGGTGATGCGGGTCCATGTGTCGCTCACTGAGTGGGAACAGGTGGCGATTGAACAGTTGCTGCAAATGCCGGTGATGCATGCCGATGAGACTTCGATTCGGATCAGTAAGAAAAACCACTGGATTCACAGTTGCTCTTCAGGGCACCTGGTGGTGAAGCACTGTCATCCAAAACGCGGCAAACAGGCGCTTGATGAGATTAACATCATTCCGCGTTATGGTGGCGGTCGCACCAAGGAGGCCGAGGCTGATGAGCCGGCCGATGAGTCGAACACTGAAAAGCTCGATCCCAAAGATGACCCTCGCCCGGTGGTGGTGCATGATCGGTGGGCGACGTATTTTAGCTACGACAACTGTGCGCATGCGCTGTGTGGTGCACACCTGTTGCGCGACCTTGAGTTCATCATTGATGCGCACGGCTACCGGTGGGCGAAACAGATGGATCAATTATTAAGAGCCGTCAACCGGGAAGTGGCGAACAGAAAAAACAAAATGCTCAGCGATCAACGCTTCGAAGCGGTGCGCAAGCAATATCGGGCGATATTGGAACAGGGTAAAACCCAGTTGCCACCCCCACTTGAACGCACTGCTAAACGCGGCAAGGTCGCCAAAACCAAGGCGCAAAATCTATTGGAAGCCTTTGAAAACTACGAAACCGAGATTCTGTGTTTTACCCGCAAACCCTACGTGCCATATACAAATAATGCGGCCGAAAGGTCGATACGCATGAGTAAGGTGAAGCAAAAAATCTCGGGAACGTTTCGTTCGGTAAAATTTGCCCACGCCTACTGCCGCATCTCAAGCTATCTGCAAACAATGGAGTCTTTGGGCTACAACCCACTGACCGCTATTCAACTGGCTTTGAAAAACGAAGCGGCCAATATCCTCAGGAACAACGGTTAAAATTCCTACTAAGCCTCGTTCAGATCGTCAGATCGGGGTAAGTAGTTACTAAAAAAGCATGTCAATATAATAGCGCGGATCACACAGCACTACAGTTGCTGTCAAATTTCATACTACACGGTATTATTTCAAATGGCATTTCTCAAGGGTAAACGAGCGCTCATTACGGGCATCGCAAGCGATCGTTCCATCGCATGGGGTATTGCCCGGGCGATGGCAGACCAAGGCGCTGAACTGGCGTTAACTTACCAGAATGAACGACTCAAGCCGCGTGTTGACAAATTTGCAAATCAGTTGGGAGCAACGTTCACTGCACCTTGCGACGTCTCTGATGATGATGAGGTTGAACAGCTGCGCACTGTTGTCGAACAACACTGGGACAGTCTTGATATTGCAGTCCATTCAATCGCCTACGCCCCGCGCGAGCAACTTGAGGGACTGTTTCTTGATTCAGTTGACCGTGCTGGCTTTCAGACGGCTCACGAAATCAGCTCCTATAGCTTTTCTGCAATGGCAAGGACTCTGAGTCCGCTGATGCAGCATCGCAATGCTGCACTGCTAACCCTAACCTACATTGGTGCAGTTCGATCAATGCCTGGATATAACGTGATGGGATTGGCGAAAGCCAGTCTAGAAGCAAATGTGCGCTATTGCGCTCAATCTTTGGGTGCCAGCGGCATACGCGTCAATGCCATATCGGCCGGACCAATTCGCACCCTGGCAGCAGCCGGTATCAAAGGCATGAAATCAATGATTGAACATTATGAAAAAGCCGCACCATTGGGTCGCAGTGTCACCATTGATGAAGTCGGTGGAGCAGCAGCTTTTCTGTGCTCAGATCTGGCGTCCGGAATAACTGCCGAAGTGCTGTATGTCGATGGCGGCTTCAACTCGGTCGGTTTCAGTGAAGCGATGCTGTAGACTGACTATAACAACTCTTCGTTAACTGAAACTTCAACATCTGATCGCAACTGCACCAGATAGCTCTCAAATAGCCCGAGACCATATCTCAACTGCATGATATTTCTAAGTTCATCCCTTTCCTGATCGGTTGCTGTCGCGAGGTCACCCGCCACCACACCGGAAATTGAAAAGACCGCATAGCGCCCATTGCTTATAGGTCCACTGCCATAGACGATTCCACCGTTCGCAGGCTTTTCCCACGCATAGACATATGCAGCGACTTCGGCTGATTCGCGATCACCGTCATCGCCGGTTCGAACGGATATTGAAGCAGGGGTCAAACCATGGTTATTGATCGTTTCATTCCAGTCGGCACCATTGTTGAGTTGCTCAATCAACGATTCGCCAAATTGTTGCGCCTGTTCCGCACCTTTGGCAGCCAGCAGCTTTTCGGTAATTTCGTCTTTCACCAGATCAAGACTCAGTGGCGCTGCCGGACGATAGTCAAGTTTACGAAGCACAACGTGCCGACCGTCATCAAGCGAAACTACATCACTGTTAAACCCGTCGTGAAGGACTGCTTCATCAAATGCAGCCTGTCGCACACTTACACTGGCAGCGATTCCTGTTCCTCCGGCTCGACTGAACCAATCAGACACCTGAACGGACTGCCCCAGTAAATCACCGGCAGGGTCCAAACTGTCAGGCTGTTCAAATGCAATGTTTCGAACCTCCTCTGCCAGCTCAAACATTTCAGATTCAGCTTGTGTCTGAATGGCCTGTTGTGTCAATGCCGCGCGAACCTCTTCGAAAGACTTAAACCTTTCCGCCTGAATTTGATCGACCCGAATGATATGCACACCGAATTCACTTTCTACAGGGTCGCTAATCTCATTTTCAGCCAGTGAAAATGCGACCGATTCAAATGCGGGTACCGTCGCGCCGCGATTAATCCAACCCAAACTGCCACCTTGGGAGGCAGAGCCGACATCCGCGGAATACTCCGCCGCCAATCCGGCAAAGTCTTCCCCACCCCGTAGCCTTGCCACGAGGCTTTGAGCTTCTTCAATGGCCGTTGTATTGTCCTCGGCTTCACCCTCCAATAGAATGTGACTCACGCTTCTGCGTTCTTCTTCGCGATATTGTTGCGCCTGAGAATCATAAATCTCGCGTAACGTCTGTTCTGTTGGTGTGTAATTCGAAGCAAAATCGTCAATCGATAATTCCAGATATTCGACTTTGACAGCTTCATCGTCGATGTAGAGATTTTCGTTGCTCTCATATTCAGCCATAATCTGCGCGTCGGTCACCTGGATATCAGCCAAATAAGCAGCGGCTTCAACGATCACATATTCTCCGACACGCCGCTGGTGCAGAAGTTCTAACGCGTCTTCAACCATGGCTTCGATCGGCAGCGAAGATTCAATAAATCCGGTTTGTAACTGTTGCGTCGCCGCGTTGTTACGTTGAACGGCTTCGAACTCTGTTGGTGAAAAACCGGAAAATCGCAGTACCCGTTCGTACAGTTCACGACTGAATCCATCCTCTGTCTGAAAACCCGGTGCAACACGTATGGCCTGTGCAAGTTGTTCATCGCTGATTCGATAGCCTTGTTCATGTGCTGCCCTGACCAGCAATGTATCATTGACCAGTCGATTCACAACCTGACGACCAAGAATTTCTCCCGAGAGCAGTTCCGCACTGGCATTGCTGCCATAGATTTGTCGCACGCGCTCTCGTTCCGAATACAGTGCGCGCTGATAAGTTTCATAGTCAATCTCTTCACCATCAAACTCAGCAACATTAACATTCATCCCACCGGTAAAGTAGGAATTGACACCCCAAAGCGCAAAAGGGATTGTAATCAGAATAACGATGGCCCAGGCAATCCAGCCTGTGGCTTTCTCACGAATACTAGTCAGCATGGAACAGTGCGATCAAATCGACATTACGGGTAATAAACAGAACTGTAGTCACGCGCGACCCTTGAGGTGTTCGCGTAACTACAGCGATCAATAAATGGCGGGACGGACGGGACTTGAACCCGCGACCCCCGGCTTGACAGGCCGGAATTCTAAACCAACTGAACTACCGCCCCCGTAAGATTTATCTGGTGGGTGCTGCGGGGCTCGAACCTGCGACCTTCGCCTTGTAAGGGCGATGCTCTCCCAACTGAGCTAAGCACCCCGGTATCCATTAATTCACAGCATCCTTTAACGCTTTGGCAGGTTTGAATCGGACACCGGTCGATGCAGGGATTGTGATTTCTTTGCCGTCGCGAGGGTTTCTACCCTTCTTCTCAGCACGTGCATACGTAGAGAAAGTGCCAAATCCAAGAATGGTCAGCGAATCACCACTTGACAAACAATTGGTTATTTCGCTTATAGTCGCTGATACTGCGCGATCAGCATCAGCTTTAGTCATTGAAGCACTTTCAGCCACTTTTCCGATAAATTCTGCCTTTTTCAAAATAGTATCCTCCTAAAATGAGATAGCACCTTAATCCAGCCAATAAACAACAGGACTTTACCAAGGTAATTAAAGTCCTACGAATCAATAAAATTTATACAACATTTGACAAGAATTCTGGCCAGTTTAAAAGTCAAATTCTGCAAGAATCTTCTGCTAACAGACAACTTTCAGTCTTAGTGCTTAACCAGCCCGACTCTGTCTTCAACTGTTTGATCTTCTTCTATTTTCAATCCTAAGCCCGGGGCAGAGACCAGCGCTTCCGGCGCGGATTCCAGCGCGTGCTCTACCACCTCATCAATCCAACGGACCGGCATGACATTCAGGTCATCGAGAATCTTCGCGGGGATTTCAGCCAAGTCCTTGGTATTCTCCTCAGGAATCAGCACGGTAGCAATTCCACCTCGCAGTGCCGCGAGCAGTTTTTCTTTCAAACCACCAATCGGTAAAATTTCACCTCGCAGCGTAATTTCACCTGTCATTGCAACATCCGCGCGAACGGGAATCTGGGTCAACGAAGAAATGATCGCGATCGACATCGCAACGCCGGCGCTGGGCCCGTCCTTGGGTGTTGCGCCTTCCGGGACATGAACATGGATGTCTTTGCGCTGATAGAAATTCGATTTGATTCCATAATGAGCGGCGCGCGCCCGTACCACGCTCACTGCTGCCTGAATGGATTCCTGCATGACATCGCCAAGTTTACCCGTGTAGATATGTCTGCCTTTGCCCGGGATGACCACAGCTTCGATGCTCAACAGATCACCCCCGGTCTGGGTCCAGGCCAAACCTGTTACCTGTCCAATCTGGTTAACATTTTCAGTACGGCCATAGCGGTATTGCCGCACCCCAAGATACTTTTCCAAATTCTTTTGCGTCAGGCGTAAGCGACTGGCTTTGGTCATATTCTGTACAAACTTCCGAGTTGCCTTACGACAAATCTTGGACAACTCCCGTTCCAGCCCTCGCACCCCGGCTTCGCGGGTGTAGTAGCGGGCAATATCGTACAGTACTCGCCTCGGAATCGTCAGCTCTTCGGCTTTCAAGCCATTGGACTTCAGTTGTTTCGGAATCAGGTATTGCTCAGCAATATTTATTTTTTCCTCTTCGGTATAACCCGAAATCCGTATCACTTCCATGCGGTCAAGCAGCGGCGAGGGAATATTCAATGTGTTCGCAGTCGCAATAAACATCACCTCTGACAGATCGTACTCGACTTCCAGATAGTGATCTCCAAATGTATGGTTCTGTTCGGGGTCAAGGACTTCCAACAGCGCAGAGGAAGGATCGCCACGAAAATCCATCGACATCTTGTCAACTTCATCGAGCATGAACAGCGGATTCTTGCGCTTCACTTTGGCAATGTTCTGAATAATTTTTCCAGGTAAAGAACCGATATACGTCCTGCGGTGCCCTCGAATCTCCGCCTCATCGCGTACCCCGCCAAGCGACATACGTAAAAATTTACGATTGGTTGCGCGAGCGATGGACTTTCCAAGTGAGGTTTTCCCAACACCCGGAGGTCCCACCAGACATAAAATTGGACCCTTGTTTTGCTTGACCCGCTGTTGCACGGCCAGGAATTCCAGAATCCGTTCCTTGACCTTTTCAAGCCCGTAGTGATCTTCGTCCAGAATGATTTCGGCGGCATTGATGTCCTTGTTGATGCGCGTTCTTTTCTTCCACGGTACCGAGATCAACCACTCAATATAGTTGCGAACAACAGTTGCCTCTGCCGACATCGGCGACATCATTTTGAGTTTCTTAAGCTCACTGGTGGCCTTTTCCTGCGCTTCCGATGACATCCTTGCCTCGGCAATTTTTTCTGCCAGCTCATCAACTTCGCTTTTGGTCTCATCGGAACTGCCAAGCTCTTTGTGAATGGCCTTAAGCTGTTCATTGAGGTAGTATTCGCGCTGGCTTTTCTCCATTTGTTTCTTGACGCGACCACGAATTTTTCGCTCAACCTGGAACATCTCGACATCAGAGACCAGCACGGACAACACTTGTTCCAAGCGCTCCTGTTCATCAGTCATTTCCAGTATCGCCTGCCGCTCACTTACGCTTTGGCTCACCAGGTGCGCGGCGATAATATCGATCAAATGACCTGGCGAATCAATTTCTTCCAGCTTTGCAATAATATCAGGCGAGATTTTCTGGGTAGACTTGACAAACTGTTCAAACTGAGTCATCAACGACTTCATCATTGAGTTGGCAAGCTGCGGGTTCAGTGGATTGCACTCAAGTGGGACAGTCTGCGCCTCAAAATAGCCATCACCTTTGGAAATGTAACGCACCTGTGCTCGCCACTGGCCTTCCGCCATCACTTTTTTCGTGTTATCAGCCAACACCACAGTTTGCTTAACTGTGGCTACTGTACCAATGTGATACAGATCGCCCGATTCTGGCTCTTCTACCGCGGGATCAACTTGCGCAACCAACATCACTAAGGGACGCTTCGGGTCGATCTGCTTGAGCGCATTGATCGAATTTTCACGCCCAACAAACAGCGGAATAACAAATTGCGGAAAGACCACAACATCCCGGAGCGGAAGTAATGGCAAAGTCAGCGGTTCAGGAGTAAAAATTTCTGATTCGTCTACCATACGCTCACTTAAATTAAGAGAAAATCAATCAAACGATAAAGTTCCAATATACGGACAAATTGGTAACATTCAAGTCACCACCAGTACAGTGCACAGAGGCAGGCCACTTATGAAGCACGGCGGTTTTCGTCTTCTGCGTAAATATAGTACGGGCGCTTACCTTCCGTAATCACTTCTGTATCGACCACAACTTTATCCACACCTGGAATTGAAGGTAGTTCATACATTGTTTCAAGCAACGCATGTTCCAGAATCGAACGCAAACCACGTGCGCCAGTCTTGCGCTCCATCGCCAGCTTGGCGATAGCTTCCAGGGCTTCCGGGCGTATATCAAGTTCCGCACCTTCGAGCGCAAAGAGTTTCTTGTACTGCTTCACCAGTGCATTTTTGGGCTCAACTAATATGGTCACCAAGGCTTGAATATCCAATTCCTCGAGTGTCGCCACTACCGGCAAACGACCCACAAATTCAGGGATTAAGCCAAACTTGATCAAGTCTTCAGGCTCCATCTGCTGCAAGGTTTCTGCCAATACATCTTTTCCTGGAGAAGTAATTTCAGCACCAAATCCAATACTGTTTTTCTCCGTTCGGGCACGAATGACCTTTTCCAGTCCGGAAAATGCACCCCCACAAATAAACAGCACATTACGGGTATCGACCTGCAGAAATTCCTGCTGTGGATGCTTGCGCCCACCCTGCGGTGGAACGGAAGCCACGGTGCCTTCGATCAATTTCAAAAGCGCGGACTGCACGCCCTCACCCGAAACATCCCGGGTGATGGAAAGATTCTCAGAGGTGCGGGATATTTTGTCAATTTCATCAATGTAGACAATTCCGACCTGTGCCTTTTCGATGTCATAATCACATTTTTGCAGTAACTTCTGGATGATGTTCTCAACATCTTCACCCACATAGCCGGCTTCTGTCAGGGTCGTGGCATCTGCCATGGTGAACGGCACATTCAGTTCACGAGCAAGCGTCTCGGCAAGCAAGGTTTTACCCGAACCGGTTGGACCGAGCAGCAGAATGTTACTTTTTGCGATTTCAATATCATCAACAACGTCGTTGTTTTCGATTCGTTTGTAGTGGTTGTAGACCGCAACAGACAGAATCTTTTTGGCATCCGCCTGACCGATGACATATTCATCCAGAATTTTGCGGATTTCGGATGGTTTCGGGAAACGCGGTTGCGCAACATCCGGACTGGTTTGATCAGAGACCGACTCACTGCGAATGATATCGTTGCACAATTCAACACATTCATCGCATACAAACACTGAAGGTCCCGCGATCAGTTTTCTCACTTCGTGCTGGCTCTTTCCGCAAAAAGAACAATGCAATCCACGATCCTGTTTGCCACCCTTTCTGTTTGCCATGTTCTGTCCTCTGTAGGAAAACTGTTGTTAATTTTATCGAATTTGCTTATTGCCGATTCTCAATCACCGAATCGATAATGCCATATTGCAGTGCTTCCTGGCTGTCCATAAAATGGTCGCGATCAGTATCGCGATTGATGGTTTTCAAGTTCTTTCCTGTATGGTTTACCATAATCTGATTCAATTTTTCCCGCAACCTTAAAATCTCCCTGGCCTGAATGTCGATGTCGGATGCCTGACCCTGAACACCACCCATAGGCTGGTGAATCATAATCCGGGCATGCGGCAAAGCAAAGCGCTTGCCCTTGGCGCCGCCCGCTAGAATTAGTGCACCCATACTGGCAGCCTGACCGACACAGACGGTATTGACATCGGGTTTGACGAACTGCATTGTGTCATAGATTGCCAAGCCGGAATTAACCGTCCCACCAGGACTATTTATATACAAATGAATATCTTTGTCGGCACTTTCTGATTCAAGATAAAGTAATTGCGCGACGACCAGGTTCGACATATGGTCCTCAATCGCGCCGACCAAAAAAATCACCCGTTCTTTCAGGAGCCGGGAATAGATATCATAAGCTCGCTCCCCACGTCCGGTTGTTTCTATCACCATTGGCACCAATGCCAATGATTCCGCATCTTTTTGATTTTGAAAGGCTTGTGTCATAAGAATAATTGCCTGTTACTCTGATTTGGATTTATCGATTGGATTTCCTGCAGCATCAACAATTACGCTCACATCGCTCTCGGATGCGGCTTCCTCCGGTTCGGCTGCTACGGATTGATCGACATCAAGTACTTGATCGGGTTCGGGTTGCATGGCCTTTCGAACACTCTGCGCCCATTGTTCAAATTCCTCAAGTCCCATGGTTTGATCTTTTTTATCGACATCTTCAAGTACCGCATCGATTAGTTTATTGCGCTGATACTCGGCAATGCCCGATCGTCGGATATTGTCCAACATCATCTGATGAACTGCTTCAGACTCCTGCGTTGATACCGCTGCAGTACTTGGTAATGCATCTTCCAGATAGGTCTCGATTTCACCTTCCTCAAATTCGATATTTCGGTCGCTTTGAATCCGGTCGAAAATCATTGAAAACTTAAGGTCAGCTGCCACCCGGGGATACATCATTCCAAACATTTCAGATTCGAGACCCCGTTGCATTTCGGCGGCAATCTGCTGCTCGTTCAAACCATTTGCCTTCAAGTATTCGAACACCTGCCTGATCACAATCGACTCCGGCGGGGTGAATGTATTGCGCTCGAACAATAGCGTCATTGCCTGATCTCTCATTATTCGTTCGCGTTCACGTTGCCATACTCTTTCGATCTCCGCACGTGCCCGATCGCGAAAATCTGGGTCATCGACTCCCGTTACCCCAAGGTGATTCAAAAACTCCTCGCGTAACTCACCGGGCTTAGGGCGGTCGATACTCAGCACCTCAACTTCAATCTGTGTTTCAAGCTGACTGGATTCACTCGCAACTTCGACGGGCTCCTCAGCATCTTCCGCCAACACCGTATCGACCACTGTGACACTGAATTTATCGGCAATTTTTTTATCCAGACAGGCATCCGTAATCTCTCGCAATTCGTCCGCGTCAGCATCATCTGTCTTCAGGACAACTCGCTGCGCTTGTCCCCAAATCGATTCGCCGTCAACAAAACGTTCGATACTGGCGGTAACCCGGTCACCTGACACAACCGGTCCATCGACTGATTCATAGGCTAGGTGAGTTTCGTGCCAGCGATCAATAACTTCGTCAATATCAGTCTCTGACAACTCCACAATCGGATTCACCATTTCCTCGCCCGTCAGTGTCGGATCATTAACTTCCGGAATAACCTCATATGAAACTGTGATTTCATAATCATCCGATTGATCAGCAACGGTGTAGTTTTCTATATAAGGTTGGCGAATTGGCTCGATACCGCGTTCACTCAACTCAGCTTTTACGCGATCGGTTACCAATGTCATAATCGCATCGTTTTGTATTTGATCGCCAAATTTTCGCTTCACAACCGTCGCCGGTACCCGACCTTTGCGAAACCCGGGCATAGATACTTTTTTTACCATCTCGCGAGTGATCTGGTTTATTTCTTTGTCAACATCCTCGCCAGGCAGTACAAACTTCATGCGCCGCGTTGCTGATGATACTTCTTCTATGACTACGTCCATTTACTTGTTCCAGTAATATAAAAATCCGTTCCCAGAAATCATCAAAACATCATTGAACGAAGTGGCATTCACAGAATAACCTTTTGCACACCATTGACTATTCCGGTTCTGCCAGCCAATGGGCAAACTTATTTAATTCGGTATTGAATTGGGTTGAAATTTCAGACAACCACGCATCATATTCTGTTAAATCCATCAAAACTTCCGTGCACTGATGTTGTTCAAGTATCTTTTCTGACATCTTGAGATGGACATGCTGCTTGCGTATAGTGGCGTTTATATATCCAACCAACCGAGCTGTATCCGCTAGAATAAATTTGTCATCCGCCAGCAGCATATCATCTTCAATCTCATCGAAATCATCATGGTCCTCGTCATAGTCATCATAAAAATCGTCTTCATCGTCAAACCTGTCATCTTCGTCTAGGAGATCTGCGTATTCCTCATCATCTTCATAATCATGCGAAGGAAAAAACTTTAGTTCTAAAGGAATGAGCTGATTTTTGGTTTTGCTGTATTCATTTATTTCTTCATCACTGATTTGAATGTCATGAAATTCAGCAAGCTTGTCATAAATCATACTAACCTGCGATTCCAACACCGCAGCGGGAAAACAATTCGAATAGGCAACTGAAGTAAACTGTGAAGTCATTTCCAGTGCTAAGCTTTCACCACGGTGTTCTTTTAGCCACAACTTAGTCTCAATGTGAGGTTCAAGCATCGAAATTGGCGGTAAGAACCTGTTCTTCTCTAATAGCATTAATGAAACTTTATCGCACAGTGCACGACGGATTTGGTCAGCCATTGATTTTTCAATATAGGTTCTCGCAACCCGCCGAAAATTCTTGTCATGGCGACTGGAGACACCCAGATGCGCCAACGCGCCCGCCGACAGTTCATCGTAATTTGCTCGGGTAAAATCTTCAATTTCTATCGCTAATCTCAGTTGCTGCGGTTCGCGTTCAGACCGATCTTGCGGTAAATCACTCGTCTCGTCAGCTTCGATCTTGTCGACCAAAAGACTAAATTGGTCTCCCACATATTTCCCGATACACATCTTTTGGATTTGCTCAGCGTATTTTTCCAGGTACATATCAACACCCAGGAAATTAACGTCGCGATAATTATTAAATAGCTGGCCAAAATATTCCAAATCATCGCCCGCAACGATCGGGCCCAAGGTCAGATCAAGTATCGGGTGTGCCTTTTGCCATCGATCGATAATGGTGTCAATATCTTCGTCAGTAAAATTCAATTTAGGGATAGTAATCTGTTCATAGTCCAAACTGATATTTTCAACTTGCGACTGAACTGCACAGGTAAGCTTAGCTCGGAAACAGTCAATTTCCTCATCATAGGCTGCCTCGACAAATTGCGGCGGTTGGTACACTTTCACTTCGAATTCAGACAACAACAGAGAAAGAAAATTCTCTGTCAAGATAGCAATGGCATCTTTTTGTAATTCAGCACCGAAGTGTTTGTCGACGACACTTGCGGGTACCTTTCCTTTGCGAAATCCTGGGACCGTAAATTTAGGCATCATTTCAGCTTTCATCAGTTCGACTTCCCCGTCAACCACGTAGGCGGGGACAACTACCTCTAACTCACCGGTAGTTGGGCTTGATTCGCTGATTTCGTTTTTCATTTGTATATTCTTGTGACTTGGTGCGAAAGGGGAGACTCGAACTCCCACGGGTTGCCCCACTGGTTCCTAAGACCAGCGCGTCTGCCAATTCCGCCACTTTCGCATTTGCAATCAAATCCTGCCGATGAGTGTGTGCTGCTGCACATTCAGTCTGCCGACGCGCTTTTGCGTTGCAGTTCAATGCAAAACTGTCGTGATTTTGCGACTTTTAAAAAATAAAATTATAACCTTGTGCCATATGATCAACACTGCGCTTTCGAGTTTAATTCAATGAAACTGAGCCAATTTAATACACTGACATTTGATTGTTACGGGACCCTGATTGATTGGGAAACGGGTCTTTTCAATGCAATGCAACCGCTCATGAAAAAAGTGGGCAAGCCGTTTGATAAAGCCGACGCCCTACTCACGTTCCGTGAGGCTGAAGGCCCCGCACAGCGACAAGATCCCAACATGCTTTACGCAGATTTGCTGGCTGCCGTGCACCGGGAGATGGCTCAGCAGTTGGGCGTCTCAGTCAGTGATCAGATGCACCTGGATTTTGCCCGTTCAATCAAGGACTGGCCTGCATTTCCGGATTCGGTGCAGGCGTTAAACTATCTCAAGCAGCACTATAAACTCGTCATCCTGTCCAACGTCGATAATGCTGGTTTCTCGCACAGCAATCGACATCTAGAGGTTGAATTCGATGCCATCTACACCGCCGAAGACATTGGTTCATACAAGCCAAATCGTGCAAACTTCCATTACATGCTGGATAAGCTGAGTCAACGTGGAATCTCGCAATCTGATATTTTGCATACCGCGCAAAGCCTGTATCACGATATGGTCCCCGCAACCGAACTTGGATTCGCGACGTGCTGGATTGATCGACGCGCTGGACAGGAAGGCAGCGGCGCAACACCACCGGTCAATCAACATGTAGAGGTGGATTGGCGATTCGTATCTCTGGCAGATCTGGCAGCCGCACACCAAGCCGAATTACAATCTGCATAAGAACTGACATGCCTGCAAAGGCCTGGTTTGCCTAATCCGACTATTACGAAGCAATATTTGTCAGTTCGCGGTTGAAAGGCAAGTCTTCGGGATCACTCTCGCCAAGCTGTCTCGCCCATTGGTGTCCCGAGTACACGGCTGCAGCAATGGTACCAGGCGCAACGCAATCACCGATCTGGTCGACTGTGCTGATACCGGCCGCGTGCAATTTGGGCAAATCATTCATGCACGCCTGGTACAAACTGTCGTTGGGTTGACGAGATGTAACCAAAATGAGTTGATCGCAGGGCAACGCCATTGTTCGATCTGAATAACCACAAACGCAGTCAACCTGATGGTCACCAATATGGCTTAATCGCCACTGTACGCGCAACGTCACACCTAATTTTGCCAGTCGTTCCTGAGTCGCACGCTGCTCCAGCGTGTAGTGTGTCCAGTGCGATACGTCGGGTGCCGGTGTAACCAGGGTAACGTCAGCACCGCGAGTGCTCGCCAACTCCGCAAGTACACTGCCCATATAAAAATGATCGTCATCGTAAATAACAACGCGTCCATGTAATTGAAGTCCATTCATGACATCGTCAGGTGAATAAACCCAATCCTGATCTGATCCGGGCAATGCCTCGTGATGTTCACGACCGGTCCCGTCGGTTCGCCAGCGCGCACCGGTTGCAATAACAACTCGCGTGGCACCAACCTCGACGATGTCTTCGAGAGTCAATTCACTGGACGGAAAAGTCTCGACCCGGACAAGCTGATGCAACTGCTGCATACGGTAATCTCGCACCCGTCCCCAGGCCGACAATCCGGGTAATGCACATTCTGTTTTGACTCGTCCGCCAAACTGCGACTTCGCATCAACAAGGGTTACTGAATGTCCACGCTTGCCAAGCGCGACCGCACATTCAAGCCCGGCAGGCCCACCCCCAACGATCAGTACGGAGTCACTCACCTTTGCAGGTGGGATGATCTCTGGATGCCAGCCACGCCGCCACTCCTCTCCGACCGTCGGATTTTGCGTACACCGCATGGGAGTCATCGTGTAGTCGCCGGTTACACAAATGTTACAGCCGATACACTCTCTGATATCTTCCAGACGACCCTCTTCAATCTTTTGGGGTAAAAACGGATCGGCAATTGAGGGACGTGCGGCACCGATCATGTCGAGCACTCCACGTTTGATTTGCGAGACCATGGTATCCGGTGAGGTAAAACGCCCTACCCCTACAACCGGTTTGGTGGTCACCTGTTTAACCTGTTTGACGTAGCGTTCCTGGAATCCTTCAGGCTGGAAACGGGACGTCGCTGAATCATTGTCCCAGTCGCTGACATTTACATCCCAAAGATCCGGTAATTCAGCCAGCATACTCACGACCTCGATCCCTTCTGCATCACACTCAAGACCGTCCTCACCCATCATTTCGTCCATCATCCAGCGCACTGCAATGGCGCAGGTATCGCCAATGGCTTCTTTGGCATCAATGATCAATTCTTTGAGGAAGCGGGCACGATTTTCAAGCGATCCGCCGTATTCGTCGGTACGCTGGTTATAACGTCTGGACAGGAACTGAGCCGGCAAAGCCAGCATATGTGCCGCGTAAACGTAGACGATATCAAAACCCGCAGCCTTGGAACGCAGTGCAGCTTTACGATAAATCTGCCTTAGCTCGCGAATATCCCGCCGTGTTAATTCCCGCGCACTAACAGGATCGTAACCTGGATTGGGGCCCCCGGTTGCGCCAATCGGAATGGTGCGTGTAAAGTGATTGGGTGCCATACGCCCACTGTGAGCCAACTCAATGGCTGCCAGTGCACCATGTGCATGCACAGCATCAACCATCAGTGCATGTTGGGCTATGTCATCATCGTCCCAAAGCCGTTGCTCAATATAAGGAGAAACATCAGATGTGTGATGGATATCGCACTCTTCTGTTGCAACAACGGCCCAACCGCCCTCAGCCTTGACACCCCGCATGGTTGCTGCTGTTTGTGGTCGTACATAACCCATGCCACTGCAATGCGGCACCTGATAGAAACGGTTACGGGCCACTACCGGCCCGATTGGAACCGGCTCAAACAGAATATCGTAGCGCGAGTCTCGAGCCATGGGCAACGCGGTCAATTTCCGTACGCAGATTTAGAACGGAAACAAGTCTATACCAGTGGTCAGCCGTTCCAAATTCCTTCGCGCACCAGGTCATCCATCGCAGCTTCAATACCTTTGCGCAACGTACCGACAACCTCATCGACCTGATCCCGATTCAGAATCAGCGGCGGGGATAACACGTTGAGGTGAGCAATCGGACGCACAATCAAACCATGTTTTTGACAATGTGCAGCAATTCGATCCCCGATCACTACATCATCATCGAATAACGCCTTGGTCTGCACATCTTTAACGTTCTCGACACACATCATGAAACACCGGCCGCGCACATCGCCGACGATGGGCAAATCTCGCAGGGTGTTTAACTGCTGTTCAAAATAAGGACCCACTTCGCGCACGTGTTCGCAGATGCCTTCCCGTTCCATGATTTCGATATTCTTGAGTGCCGCCCGGCAGCATACCGGATGACCGGAATAAGTGAAACCATGGGTGAAAAGCGACCCGTCATCAGCTGGAGTGCTGATGACCTCGTATATTTCATCCGACAGCATGGTGGCCGACAACGGTAAATAGCCCGATGAGATGCCCTTGGCCGCAGTAATTATGTCGGGCGTAATACCAAATACCGGTTCCGATGAAAGCATGTGTCCAATGCGACCAAACCCGGTTACGACTTCATCAGAAATATAAAGCACATCGTATTTACGACAAACTTCCTGTGTTTTTATGTGGTAGCCGTCGGGCGGTACGATGACACCACCAGCACCCATAATGGGCTCAGCAATGAACGCCGCAACATTGTCTTCACCCAAGCGCAAGATCTCCTGTTCCAGTTCTTCGACCAGAAAATCGCAATATTCGGCATCCGACATATTCTCCGGCTTGCGGTAAGGGTTGGGGCAAGAGATATATGAAACGAGATCGGGCGCGAGATCAAATCCGATGTGATCTTCCTGGACGCCGGTCAAAGTCATTGCAAGGTAGGTGCTGCCGTGATAGGCACCGATTCTGGAGATTACTTTTTTCTTGGAGGTTTTACCCAGCCTGTTGAAGTAATAGTGAATAATCCGAATCGCGGAATCGTTCGCCTGGGAGCCTCCGGTGCCGTAAAACACATGGTTTAGATTATCCGGGGACAACGCGGCCAGTTTGGCCGCCAACTCGGCCGACGGTGGCGTGGTCAGATGGTTGAAAGACGAATAGTAAGGAATAGCTCGCACCTGATCAGCGATGGCGTCAGCCATTTCATCACGTCCGTAGCCGATATTCACACACCACAGCCCCCCGATTCCATCGATGTAGCGACCGCCATCGCTGTCATAAACATAAGCACCGTCTGCTTCTGCAACAACCAGCGAGCCTTCGTCATGAAACACCCGAAAGTCAGTCCACGGATGAATGTAGTGATCAACATCCTTTTGCCAAAGATCCTGTGTGTCGTATTTTTGCTTAAGCGCCATAATATTACTCCTTACTTATGAGCAGGCCAATCAGGTAGAATCAGCATTGCAATCGGTGGCGACGGCCATCACTTCAATTTCCATCAGCCATTCGGGCTTAGCAAGCCCTTGTACAATCAGTCCGGTTGAGACGGGATAGACACCTTTAAGCCATTTTCCAATCTGCCGGTAGACATCCTCCCGATAGGCTCGATCGGTAATATAGACTGTTATTTTGCAGATGTCTTCCAATTTTGATCCGGCTTCGCGCAGCAGTTGGTCAATATTGCGCATGGCCTGGTCTGTTTGGGCAGCGGGATCGCCTACTCCAACCACATTGCCATCAAAGTCGCTGCCAACCTGGCCCCTGACAAAAATAAGATTGCCCGCCCTGACGATTTGGCAAAGATCGTTGTCCAGGTCCTGGTCTTTATAAGTGTCCCGGGTGTTGAATTTCCTTAATCGAATGTGTTCAGTCATGATTGCACCTCAATTCAATCAATAGATATTCGGTCAGAAAGCCCTGCCGCTTTCTTGACAAATGCCAGGCTCTCGGTAAAGTCGTGGCTCATGAACACGGCATTCAAATGTGCGAACGGCGGTGCTTGCGCAAAGAGTTGAAAAGTGAGCTTGTGCCCCGCATACTCAGAATTTAGCAGGTCGCGTGCTAGCGCTAGCAGTTTGCGTCGGTCTTCGTACTGCCATTCGTCGTTGATGGAGTAGTACTTTTCGAGCCAGGGTTTAATGGGTTCGGATTCGAAACTTGATGTATCCGGTGTCAGACAGATTTGCCCGCCACACAGCTCCCGTGCAATGTGCATCATGTGTGGTAACTGGGTACAAGCCAGCACTCGGCCGGTGTAGAGTAATGACTGATTGGGCATTAACAGGCCCTTGGGACTGACCTGACCATCGGTAATCGATGCCGTCAGGTGAGCATTAATTCCCTCGCGGTAGCAGACGAGCTGCGCAATTTTTTCTCGAACCGCCTGCTGTTTATCCAGCCCGGTTTGGCGCACATTAAACAGTGCTGCACCAATCAACATGTCGGCGGTTTTTTGGATACGCTGAATGAAAGCAAAGGCACTGTATCGGTGCAGCGTGGCCCGAATGAATGTCGCCGCTCGAGTATGCCGATAAAACAGGACATCTTCCCACGGTATCAGCACATTATCAAAGATCATCATCGTGTCAATTTCGTCAAACCGATTCGCCAGCGGATAGTCCGCTTTAGCACCGCGGCCCGCAAAGCCGGTCCGACAGATGTGAATCAGGCCTTCGGCGTTCATCGGTACAATCGCACCGAGTGCGTAATCAGACAGTTTTTGGTCACCCCAGTTGGCAATGGTTGGTTTAACAAACGCTTGTTCGGCATAGGCAGACGCGGTTTCGTACTTCGCCCCACGCACGATGATGCCAGCATCGGTTTCCTTAACGACATGCAGCAACATATCGGGATCCTGATCTTGCGGACGTTTCGAGCGGTCTCCTTTGGGGTCCGTATTGGCGGAGACATGAAAAACGTCCTCGTTCGTGACGCGGTCGATGTGATTTTTAATATTCTCTGCAAATTGCGGATCGATTTCAGCCAGTACGTCGCTGCCATCGTACAGCGACCACATCTCGCCAACTGTTTCATCGCCGACCCGAGTCACCACGCCTCCAATCTCGTTTAAAACCGTATCAACCCCCTGCCGCCGCCGGTGCCAGTCCTCCCTAACGTAAGGCATTTTGAGAAGTTCAGCATATCGTTCACCGGCTTTATCGGTGTATGTCAGCAGATCCTGATGTTCTTCACGGTGGTTTAAATCGAACATGGTTGCACGCACATCGACGAGCGGTTTAAATGCCGGATGTTCAGGAACGTTGTGTACACGTTCCCCTTCCATCCAAACGACGCGGCCATCACGCAATGATTCGCGATACTCCTGTCCTGTGCGTAACATCGTTATCGGTCTCCCAATGTTTATTGTTGTTTTCGAGAAATTCTATACATACGAGCTGGGCCGTGATTTGTAGATTGGTGCAATATACCACAAAATACCGCACCCATTCAGTGGCGAAATGTTTGATTTTTTGAGGGCTTATAGGGAAAGGTTAATAACATTATAAATACAGCATATTAACAATGATATATAATCTTATTCTATATGAATGGATGTATTTCTGTTATGCCTCACCGAAACATTCGTTATCGCCTGTATCCTGTAACCCGCACCAAGGCCAATCTGCTCAACCAGTGTCTACTTTTCTGTGGGATTTAACAGGCTCAAGACACTGCCTTATGCACCCGTTCGTTACATTTATTTTGAAATATCAAGCCGATTCCTGGCAGCAGTTTTTCAAATCAAACAAAGGCTATCCCAAGTTCTTGTCCAAAATCTATCGTGATGATTCAGTCACATTTCCGGAAGGTTCTTTTAAACTAAACGGTACCAGTCTGCATTTGCAAAGAATCGGTCAGGTGGTATTGAGCGGCTCCAATCCCTACGAAGGTTGTAACACCAAGCAAGTGGTGATCAAACGGGAGGAGGACAAGTTTTATGCTACCGTGTGTTATGAAGTCAGTGCGATCAATACCAGTCGCCGGTGTTATGCGTGTGGACACATTGATGCAGACAATCGCCGGAGTCAGGCGGTATTCCGGTGTGTGGTCTGCGATCATTTGGACAATGCAGATGTGAATGCTGCATTGAATATTAAAGCCCTGGGGACTCGGGCGATTGGACGTGGGAGAGGCGTTTGTGTAAGCAACCTCGATGATCCGTCAGGAGAGTATGGAATGGTTGTCAACCATTCTGTGTAAGTCCCAAACGAAACTGGCATACATCGGCTAAACGCGCTTTGTATCCCGTACTCGCATCATCCGTGTATCAAAATTCAAAAGTCACTGAACCGCTGTGAGCGTGTGTTTTGTAAAATCGTTTGATTGGGGTAAGCATTTATCGCGATATACGATATAGAAGTTGTTTGAGAGCGAAGTAGAAGTTTGAAAAAAGCGGGCAACAATTATCGAGTAGCGATTGTGGGTTATAGCCATCGCATGCCTGGTGGCATCGACTCGGATGCGCAATTCTGGGATCTGCTTAGCCAGCGCAAAATTGTCCGGGAACCAATTGCCACTCGATATGGCAGGGGACATGCACCCATTGGCGAGTTTTCGGGACCGGGGCGATTTGCCAGCCCCTACGAGGGATTGATTCTTGACGAAAACGAATTGCTCTTTGACCCAACGCTGTTCGGCATGTCTCAAAACGAATTAACGCAGACCGAACCGCAAATCAGAATGCTGCTCAATTGTGCATGGGAAACAATTGAACAGGCTGGTTGGAGCCTTAACTCGCTACGCAACAGCGCCACCGGAGTTTTTGTCGGCAGTCAGGTGCCGGCTGCTGCAAACTGGCGACCGCCGCATGGGGTAACTGAACATTCAGTCGCCGGCATTAGTCTTGCCATGCTTGCCAATCGCATCTCCTATTACTTCAACCTGATGGGTTCGTCAGCAACCTACTGTACCGCCTGTTCTGCCGGTTTGAGCGCCATGCACGCGGCAATGAACGCGCTGGCATGCGGTGATTGCGATCAGGCACTCGTCGGCGGTGTAACTTATCTCGGCAGCGCAAGAATGAGTAGCAGTTTCAACCTGATGGGAGTAATCAGCCCAGATGGCAAGTGTCGTTCTTTCGATGCTGGAGCAAACGGTTACATGCGCTCGGAAGGATCCTTTGTATTTGCCATCAAGCCACTTCAGGCAGCCGAGCAGGACGGTGATTCGATTTTTGCGGTGATCGAGGCAACTGCGGTTAACGCCGCAGGCAGTGCCGATGGTGCAATAGGTCATGCACCAGGACGTTTTATCAGTGCACCCACTCAACACAGTCAGGTGGCATTGATGCGCGACGCTCTCGCCCGCTGCGGTCGCAGCGCCCTTGATATTGACTATATCGAAGCCCACGCGACGGGCACCGCCGTTGGTGATCCCATTGAGGGTAATGCCATCGCTCAAGCCTTTGGCGGCACACCGCGTGATATGCCGTTGCGGGTATCAAGCGTAAAGAGCAACGTCGGTCACATGGAAGCTGCAGCCTTTCACTGTGCATTGCTCAAGGTCGTGCTGATGATACAACAGCGTACCTTCGCACCAACATCGCTCAATTTCAAGGTCCCCAATCCGGCAATAGATTTTGACAGCTGCCCGATGCAGGTACAAACAACGTGTGAATCGTTCCCCGATCATCCGGCAGTTTTCGGTATCAATTCTTTTGGTTTCGGTGGTGCTAACGGGCATTGCGTAGTGAGTGAGTATCGCCCTGCCCAACCGCGGCTTTGGTCAGTACCGCTGGCACCAAAGGGCGGATACCTGGTGCCGCTCTCGGGGCGCACGAACAAGGCACTAATTGACACTGCCCGCCAGTTGCTTGGCGTGGTTGAGGCACCGAATTTTGATCTTTACACACTCGCCGGTAATCTGAGCTGCCGTCGTACCCACTTCCCGGTGCGTGCAGCATTCGCCGCGCGCAGTTTTGCTGAACTCATTGAGATGCTCAGTACTTTTGTTGAGCAGGAATCGTCCATTTCGCCAATCGCAGAGGGAAAAAAACGACTGGCAATGGTTTTTTCCGGGCAAGGCACACAGTGGGCCGGCTGCGGGCGCGAACTTTATGCCAGCCATCCAGTGTTTCGCCGCACGATTGATGCAATCGAACAGCATTGGCGGGCGCATTCGCGAAGCTCATTGCGAAAAGCGTGCCTGTCAACTTCCAGTGCGCAAAAACTTGATGAAGTGCAACTGGCTCAACCGGCTATTTTCATGATTCAGTGTGCACTGCTGGAACTGCTCAAGACCTGGGGAGTCTATCCTGACTGTGTTGTCGGACACAGTTCCGGAGAAGTCGCAGCAGCGTATGCTTGTGGTGCCCTGTCGCTCGCCGATGCGACCCGTCTTGTTTACCATCGAGCCAAATTGCAGCAACAGGTAGCGGGGTCGGGTCGAATGCTGGCGATTGGACTGGACCGCGCAGGTACCGAACACCTGCTTGAAGAGCTTGCCATGACAGCCGGTCCCGATAGCAAGGCTCCCTGCTTTGAGGTCGCTTGTGAGAATGGGCCAGCTAACACAGTTATTTGCGGTGCAGAACACGATATGCATTGTGTTATAGAAGAACTGGACCGCCGCAAGGTGCAGCATAGCCTGATTCCAGGCAACATCGCCTTCCATTCCCGGGTAATGGATGCCATTGAACAGGATGTTTTGCGCACACTGTCTTTTCTTGACCATCGTACCTTTGAATTTGACGTGCCTTTTGTTTCATCGGTGACCGGCACCGAATCGCTTCGACTGGACTGCTCGTACTGGTGGTCGAACATTCGCCAGACAGTTCGCTTTGCCGAGGCAATGGAGACCGTTCGACGCGATTACCAACCCGACGTGATTTTGGAAATTGCCCCTCACTGCGCCTTGCAACCCATCATCGCGCAATGCATGGAAACCGCATCCTCAGCACCAACTGTGATACCCACATTCCAGCGTAATGTGGATACAGCCCTAAGTTTTCACCTGGCCGTGGGGGAATTATTCAAGGCCGGTGTCGCTTTGGATTTTGCCGCACAATATCCACGCCCAAAACCCGTCACCCATCTGCTGCCCGGACATCCGCGCGAACCGAGCAAGCTTGACAACACCCACATGGACGACGAATTCGGGCAAAAAGGAGGGGACTACGCACACGGGCCACTGGTCGGCCATCAGATTGGGTGTTATCACCCGCTGTTTGAAGGCCGTTTATGTGAAGCTGCCTTTCCGTGGCTGGTAGAGCACCGTGTGCACCATGCGCCGATTATGCCTGCAGCGGGATTTATTGAATTGGTTCTGCAAGCCATCGAGGGAAAGTTTGTCTGTATTGAAATGCTTGAGTTCCTGCAGCCCTGTCCGATACCGACCGTCCCGGTTCGCCTGCAAACAGCTCTGCACCCGACAACGAACTCGCACGATGAATTCACCCTTACTATCTCAACTCAAGCATATGAACCGGATTCAAGCGCTGAACTGCACTGCCGCGGGCGGCTGCGCCTGGTCAATTCCGACTTCTCACCCAAAGTTCCTGAACACCTCTCGCAAATTGATACATCTGGCTACGAAGAGTTGGAATATGCGGCTGACGACCAGCTTTACGAGCGCTTCGAGACAGTTCTCGGCGAAACTTTCCAATATGGCCCGCAATTTCGCAACATGCGCCAACTACGACGCGATGTGGCGACCGACAACATGTTGTTCGAAGTCGAAATCGACGCAACGCTGTGGCGAAATGGACAGCAAGAAGGCTACTTCCTGTTCCCGACACTACTTGACGGCGGATTGCAATCGTATCTGTATGACCTGATGCTTGGTGCAGATTTATTCGCTATTCCACTGCGGGCAGAGAATGTCACCTTTTTGCGCCCACCCACTGTGTCGAAAATGATTTGCCACGTTACCTACCCCAGTGGTATTCGTTATGAAGTCGATGACAAGGGCCAGTACTCCGTGCCCGCAGGCGAGTGGGTTTCCGGGTCCTTGAGTTGCTACGACGGCGCGACCGGTGATCTTTTCCTGCACATCGACAAATACGTCTCATTTATCTCAAACCCGCGTCGTGTTGAGTTGCCAAACAGCAAACATCAATTTGTCTGGCAACCAAAGTTCATCGCTAACGATCGCACAATCACCGCACATTTGCCGGCAGGGGCAATTGAAGCGGTTGCATTGCTCAGTGCATTCGAACAGACGGACAATCACAACTTGCGCACCTACCGTGCGCTGGAGTTCTCGGGGTCCAGAGCACCGCAACATACCGTTCTTCATGATTGTGTGGAATATCTTTCGCAAGTACAGTCGTGCTGGGAATATTGGATCTTCGCCAACGATATCGATGGGGCCAAAGCGTACTTTGATGCCTTTCACAGTCAAGACGCTAAATTGCGTTTCGACAGTATCGATCCCGAATTACGCCACACCTGGACACTCGATGAGGGGCTTTTGCGTCCCAATGCCGCAGAGGTTCTTTTTCTGTCCTGCGATGGCGAAAAATACACGCCGGCCGACTGGCAATTGTGGTGGGAGGTCCTCGTCTCGGGCGGATTTTTACTCATTTTTCACGAAACTGGAGCTGCACTGGAACCCGGCCTGGATTGGACAGTACTGCGAGCTACCAATCAGGCTACATTGCTGCAGGCATCGGCGCGGCAAACGGACCAATCCAATCGATTGTTGCCACCTGGACCGCGCTGGATACTGGGCGAACCAGGCAGTTTCGCAGATTCATGGTCTGCTCAGCTTGATAGCGATGACGCTCATGTCATTCCCTACGAAATTCTCGCATCAAAAGAGCCTTTCGCTCCGGAAGATTGGCCACATGCCGCGACACTGCAGGCAATCGATTTATTTTGTGGCGGTGACTCTCAAGACCCAACTGGTGAGCGAGTGGTCACTCAGTTCGTCTCATTCATTCAGTCCCTGGTTCCCTACAGAATCGACCAGGCCAGTAATCTATGCCGCATTACCATAGCGACCCATAAGGCCGCCTTCGAGATTGAGCATGCGCGCGGCAGTGCGCTGTGGGGTGCAGTACGCAGTATGGTGCTGGAATTCGGCGTCGAGTCGAAACTCGATTTCCGGCTCGTTGACCTTGGAGATGAATCTGACCTTGAGACGCTGGCATGGCTTGCTAGTCATGATTTGCGAGAACGCGAATTAGCGCTGCGCAATAAGCAGCTGTGGGTCGCGCGTGCCGTCAGCCTTAAGGCACGGCACTCACAAGTCCCGGTCGGCGACGACCCTCCTTATCGACTGTTCCTGGAAAACGCAGGACAAATTGACGGTCTGCGTATGAAAACCTACGATCTCCCGGAACTTGCACCCGGCAGTGTGGAAATTGATGTGGTTGCCAGCGCGCTTAATTTCCGCGATGTGATGGTGACACTCGGCCTGCTGCCAATGCTCGCTTACGAGCATTCTGCGCTTGGCCGCGAGGTTGGCATTGAAGGCAGCGGCGTCGTGCGGCGCACTGGTGCTGCGGTGCACGAATTCGCACCAGGTGACGAGGTCATCTTGGGTGATGGCGGCTGTATCGCCAATCGCAAGGTGGTCAGTCAGCACCAGTTGTTCCATAAACCGGCTGGACTCAATATGGAGGAAGCAGCCGCATCGCTTTCGGTTTATGTCACCGCGTACTATGCGTTGGTTCATCTGGCGCGGCTGCGCCAGGGACAACGTGTTCTGATTCACTCGGCAATGGGTGGCATAGGACAGGCTGCCATCGCTTTGGCACACTATACAGGCGCCGAAATCTATGCGACGGCAGGCAGTGAAGCAAAGCGCGAACAGCTGCTCGCAATGGGAGTACAAGCGGCGTTTGATTCCCACAGTAAAGATTGGCTCGATGGCCTGATGGAAGCAACGGGTGGTCAAGGCGTAGACGTTGTCCTTAATTCGCTGGCTGGCGATCACATTGCGCTATGCCTGCAGGCGCTACGTGCGGGTGGGTGGCACTGTGAGATTGGCAAGGTCGATATTTTCGCCGACAGTTCACTCAGTTTGCGGATCTTTCGAAAAAACTTGCACTTTGTTGCGATCGATACCGATCGCCTGATGCTTGACGATCCAGTCTTGTCACGCGAACTTTCGCTAACCTGTTTAAATCTCCTTGAACGCAACGAAGTAAAGCCATTGCCGACCACCGTCTTCCCGTATGGCGAATACGACAAGGCACTGCGCCTGATGATCTCGGGTCAGCACCAGGGCAAATTGGTATTGAAGGCGCCGTTATCGTCTGCCAAGCGGGACTTTCCCATTGACGATCGACGGCGACTACTTGACCCTGATGCAACCTATTTGATAACCGGTGGCCTGGGTGGGTTCGGACAGCGGCTGCTGCCTTACTTGGTCACGGTCGGCGCGCGTCACCTCACCTTGATGGACCGCGATCCCAAGCGACGGCGCAGTCAATATTGGCTGCGCCAGTCCACAACTCTGGCCAAAATTGGACAAGGCGTTGAAATCGACCTGGTGCAGGGGGATGTCTCCATTAAAGCCGATGTCCAGCGCTGTGTGGCGAATGTACAAAAGCCGCTCAAGGGAATCTTTCATCTCGCTGGTACACTCGACGACTGTCTGCTGGCCGACCTTGGTGCCGAATCCATCAAACGCGTCTTCGCACCCAAGGCATACGGTGCACTGCATCTTCACCATGCCACTGCAGACCTCGCGCTGGATTATTTCGTCATGGTGTCGACCCTGTCTTCAGTGATTGGAAATCCGGGACAGATCAATTACAGTGCCGCCAACGCCTTTGTGGATGGTCTCGCCGGTTTTCGCCGCCGGCAGGGTTTGCCAGCTCTGGCCTACAATCTGGCGGCGGTCTCTGATGCAGGTATGGCTGCGCGCAACCTTCTCGTATTGCGCCTGATGCGGGCTGCCGGCATGCCGCCAGTTAGCAGTTACTTCGCAGTCAGTAACCTGGATTATGCCCTGCGCACAATGGGGGACCACGATCACCTGGTTACAGCACTGTTCAAACATGTACCCTGGAGTATTGATTCACTCGACTATCTGCGCACCGGTCAACTGATGAGCAATCAGGATGCCTTTAAGGTTGGTTCTCAAGAGCATCGCACGGTAGAAAACGTCAAGACACAAATCGCCGCCAAAGTCGCCGAGCTGTGTGGTCACGAAGAAGGTGACGCAGATGAACCCTTATCGAGTTATGGTCTCAATTCGCTTTCGGTCGCTGAGTTAGGCGCATTCATTCACAGTGAGTTCAATTATCGTGCCAGTGCTTTGGAACTGATGACGACGGCCTCATGCCAATCGTTAGCTTTTGCCATTGTCTTTGGTAATAACAACGACGAAGATGTAGAAAACGAGGACGGTACCGACACGGCCAGTGATACGCTAGTCGCGAATGAGTGTCACATCAACCGTAAACCCTCAGAATTTGCCAGTCCGATCGAGGATCACTTTTCACCGACAAACTGTATGCAATAACGGATCACGACAGTTCAGTGCTACGGTTAAGCGGCAAACATTCAATTATTGATTCCTTTTTTTAAACAGGTAAATACACAATGAACGAAACTCCAACTCTCAACAGCTTGGTTCCACCGCTGGAGGGCAAACTACCATGGCAGTGTCAGGAAGACCTGGAAAAGCTAAACAGGGTCGTTTATGGTACGCCCGCCCGTGAAAACCTGGCTCAAGCAGTGCCGGCGGATCAACTCCGAGAAGTCCTGCTTACTGGAGTAACCGGACACCTAGGTCGATTTTTTCTACACGAGCTCCTGCGGCAGAATGAAAAACTGATCGTGCATTGCCTGGTACGAGCAAAAAATGCCCGCCATGGTTTCGAACGGATAAAGACTGCCATGGAGCAGGCCGAAATATGGGATGACGAAATTGCACCGCGCGTGCGAGTGATATCAGGCGACATCTGCAAACGACGCTTTGGTCTAAGTGAACAACAATTCGACGACCTCGCTGAGCAGATTGACGGGGTGTATCACCTTGCAGCGAGTATTGATCTTGTGATGTCTTATGAAAAGATCAGTGAAATTAACACACTCTCGCTTCGCACAATTCTCGAACTGTGTCTGAAAATCCGTTACAAGCACCTGTTCTTTATCTCAACCATGGGTGTATTCCCCGAGTATGTATGTAAATTCGCGCAACAATACAAACAGACACGAATTGAAGATCAAATGCCGCCTGATCTTAGTGAGATGAAGAAAGTGTTTCCGGTCGGCACCATCGGCTATCCGTGGAGCAAGTTGGTCGCAGAACAAGCTGTACTGTCTGCGAAGTCTATAGGCGTGCCAGTCGCAATATTCCGTCTACCACTAATCGGACCGTCAAGCACCGGCTTTATGATGCCGACCGGCATCACAACCCACCTGCTTGGTGCAGCGGCACAACTGAAAGAAATGCCACATGGATTTCAGGCCAGGAGAAATACTGAACCGGTCGACATTGTGAGCGAAATATGTATCGCGATCTCTCTAAACACTTCTCGGCACTTTACAATTTACCACTTGTGCAATCCGGATCCACCATACGAAGAAACTGATATTGCCGAATTCGGGCTTCATTACCGCAGTGTTTCGTATGAGTCATTCAAAAGATCCTGCCAAGCTTTGGGGGACAAATCACCGATGCGCGGTCAATGGGTATTGATGGATTTTTTTGCGCCATATTGGTTTAACGAGAAAACCAATCATGGCGACCAGCCTGTCAGTGATCGTGCTATTCGAGAGGACTGTCCGTATCCGATCAAGTGGCCGGCACTTTTGGCCAGGTATATGCGCACCCGTCAGTGGCTGATGCGCAACAAAGACAAATTCCCCCATCCGATTCCACAAGGCTGGCTGAATTTAGACGGACTCATTGCACAGGCCCATAAATACGCTCGACAAATGGATTTACCCTTCGACAGCACCTTTCCGTCATGGATGCTTGAAGGACTTGAGCAGCTGGTGAAAGCACTGCAATTACCCGCAGCCGAGTTGAAGGAGTCACAAATTGGTTACGTCAACTATCGTTTGACGAACGCACTGAAAGAAAACGCAGCACTCGCACGCGAACGACACCAGCATCCCGAGATTGAGCAAATGGATATTACGCGGCCTATCTTCATTATCGGGATCAATCGCACTGGTACAACATTAATGCACCGCCTGTTGGCCCGCGATCCACAGTTTTGGGCATTGTATAGGTATGAATTGACCCATCCCACGCTGCCGAGAGGTGAATATGCGAGTATTGTCGACCTGGCTACAGACCCACGACGAGCATATGCCAAAGAACTTTTAGAAGGGATGAATTACGCCGAAGAACTGAAAGGGATTCATCATTTGGATGTGGACGAGCCCGAGGAAGACCACCCTGTGCTGTCGCGCACCTTTGTCACCTGGATCGAGTGTGTTGCTCATCACATACCGACCTATGGGCGCTGGCTCAAGGCAACTGGATCACAAAACGCCTACGCCCATCACCGTCGTAGCATGCAACACTACACCTGGCAACGGCTACAGCGACAACCCCACCGCCGGTACACCTGGATATTCAAGATGCCCTTCCATCTCATGGAGTTTGAACAGCTTGTGCAGACGTATCCAGATGCTATCTTTATCCAGACTCACCGCGAGCCGACACAGTTTATGCCGTCATGGGTCAGTCTGGTCGAGCGGATACGCAGTTTCACTACCAAACCCTTGCCACTTCACGAGGTTGGCGCCGAACAAATGAACTTATTGAGTACCATGCTCAACAACGCAATGCAATTTCGGGCGGACCACCCTGAACTTGAACACCGCTGGATCGATGTGCGCTACGCGGATCTGGTCAAAAACCCGATTGCCGTCATGAATGAAATTTACACGAAACTGGGTCAGCCTTTCCCATCAGACGTAGAGGACAGGATGCAAAAATGGCTCATTGATCAAGACGAGCGGCGCAAAAAGGAACCGCGCCATGTGTACAAGCTCGAGGATTACGGCTATTCGGTGAAGAGCGTCAACGAGACATTTGCACCCTATCTGGAATTTATCTCAACGCGCAATTTGATGTAGCCGCGTAACCGGCAAAACCCCAAATGACTGGCCCGCATTGATCGTTTCGTGTTTGCCACCTGTGCGAAAGCGTGAAAAAGTCCAATAATTGGTCGGCCCTGAAAAATTCGGTTTTCTGTCGATTTTCGAAGTCATGAAAGTCAGGTATCGGGGAGCTGAAACGACTTTATGCCGCGCGCAGTACCAAAAAGCTGTACTCTACCCCCGACAGTGCCCGTTTGAAGCGAAAAATACGCTCCAATACCGAGTGACAAAAAATACGGACACAACTGTCCCTCAAACGTTTCAGGATCAACCGCAGATTGTGCCCGGCACAACTGAGCAATACATTCACACTGTCGCCTTCTGTACCCTTGAGATGATTACAGCCCAGCCAGCCATCATGCTTCATATGTCCAATGATGGGCTCAATCGCCTGACGACGCTTCAAACACCGCCGGATGCGATCCGTCACCCCGCGCCTTTGTCCCGATATGTACACCACACTTTCGGTTTCATCGTGACCGCGGTAACCACGGTCCACATACACTTCCTCAATTTGCTGTCCACATAACTTGCGCACCTGATCCAACGCATCTTTCAACGTATGACCATCATATGGATTACCTGGCAGCGCCAGGCCACCAATAACAAAGTTCGAGCGGTTGGTCACTGCAATGGAGGCTTTCACACCAAATTCATAACGCTTGTGCGCCTTGCCTTTACTAATACACTCCACCTCCGGTGCATGCAGACTGTAAAGCTTGTTGGAACTGTCCCTTTGCTGGTTCAGCAACCGTTTGGCCATCTTAAGCTCTTCGGCAAACAGCTGTATCAGCTTCTCATCACCGTGAATCTTGCGTTCAATGTCGCGCACCACCCGCCCAAGATATGTATGTAGTGTACGAAGCTGGCGGCGCATACGGCGGCTTTGTCGCGCATGCGCATAACGATTGGCTCGCAGCACACACCTTGGACCCAAGCGCGCATAACTTTGACGCACCACCACCCGGTGTTGATGACACAGTTTGATCAACCGTTGCCGGCTACGGTTCAACAGCTTGGCATCGGTTGGAAAACTCACCGCCTTGTCCTGCACGGTGGTGTCAACGGTCACGCGCTTTAAATGCGACTTTCTAACTGCACCACTATCCAATCCCGCGGCAATCGTCTGTTGCAACAACCACTCACAGCCACTTTCACCAATACGCTGGCGATAACGCGTCAGCGAGCTCGGATCAATCGGCCAGCTCGTCTGAAAGTGGCTTTCCCCACAAAAATACTGCCAGTACGGATTTTCCAGCCAGCAGATCACCAACTGTTCATCGGACAGCTTGTGTATGTGTTTCAAATACAAAAGTCCCACCATCAACCGGGTGGGTTTTCCAGGGCAGCCCTTATCGGCGTGGTACAAATCACCGAACTTTTCATCGAACACATCCCAGTCGATCATAGCTGACAATTGCACCAGTTCATGGTTCAGGTTGATTTGACTGTCAAGGCGACTTCGGAACAGTTCTGACTGGTCTTGATGCTGGGGTGATTTGGGCTTCATTTTTGATCTCGAAATTGCAGGGAAATGATAGTCAATTATACCGTTTCTGGCAATTTCAAATCAGTGCATATGACATTATTAATCATTATTAACAATTACATACCAACGATTATTGGTTTATTCAGGGCCGACTAATTGACTTTTCGAACTGCCATTGAGGTTTGTGAGCATGCGGGGCGAACACCCCTACGAACGCAATGTCGGCCTGCTGTTCCAGGACTATGCGCTGTTCCCGCAAATAGCGCTGCGTTAATCACCGAAGGGAGTAAGACCCAGCTTGATTCGCCTTGCGAATTCGATAAGATGTGTCTGCAACCGTTGAACGACATCCAACAACGATACCAAACCAAGCGGCCGAAAGAAAACGAGGTGAGAGCTACGACTGTTCCGCCAAAGGCTGCGCCGTACCTCACGCACCAAAAAAATGGCCGCCATTGCTGGCGGCCAAGTCGTAGGAGGATAAAGCTACTAGATCAAAGCTTTCGTCAGGCAGCCATCTTTCTTGGTGGGTTGGCTTGCCCGAAGTCATTCACAACCGAAGATCGTCGCTTCATGTTGCTCTTGACTGATTCGTTTAACGCTCGACGAGAGTTTTTTGAATTGACCGCTCGACGAATGTCGTATCTCGGAATACCGATGTCTTCAAGCTGTGCATCGGTCAAATCCTGGAGTTCACGAATGGTCTGACGCCGAATGCTCGCATCTTTGATTTTCGCCAGAACATTGCCAATCGCATTTCCAATTTTTACGTATTTTCGACCCTTCTGATATGGGCGAATATCAATCGTATTATTCAATGTAGTCATTTTCTATACCTAATAAAAGTCAAAAGTAATTCGAACTAAATTCTTGGGGTTCAAACTGCCAGGTTCACAACAAGGACCAGTAAAGCAACTGAACCGACGTAGGCAACACCTACTCTGTTATGAAGTTCGTGAAACATTTATGTTTTCCTCTAATAAAGTGTCAGTGAAAAATCGTCTCTTAGGCGAGTTGATTTCGATTTACTGATTCGCTCATGACTCGTCAATTGACTTGACAATAGAATAATGCCTTTCGATATTTTTTCAAGCGATATATTTTCCTATAATCATGAGTAATTATTCATGTATTAATCACAGTATTAATTTCTTATCTATCTGATTATTATATTCTTATTCTTAGAAGAACTGATTTTTCACTTTTCTTTACCATAATATTTACTTGTGTAAATACGATCAAGATTTCGATCGGTTCGAAATGCAGTGCGCAGAATTGATCGCATTGTGACAATCAAGCGGAGAAAATAATTGTTTCCGGTCAGATAAAATGGCGATCACAGTGAATTTTGAGGAGTCTTGAATTGACCATTCAGCGCTTCACCCATCCGCATCAGAGTTAGGAGTCAGCATGGCAGTCGGTACGCTATACAACAAGATTTGGAACCAACATACGGTCTGTCAATTACCGACCGGTCAGTACCAATTATTCATCGGCTTACATCTCATTCACGAGGTGACCAGCCCGCAAGCCTGTGACATGCTGCGCGAACGCGAATTATCTGTATTGTTTCCCGACCGCACTATTGCCACGGTGGACCATATTATCCCCACAACCAGCGAGGGCCGTCCCTACCGTGATACGCAGGCTGAGGCCATGGCACAGGCCTTGCACGACAATACCGCGCAGTTCAAAATTCCGTTTTTTGCGGAAAATTCATCCAACCAGGGAATCGTCCATGTCATGGGCCCAGAACTTGGCATGGTTCATCCCGGGATGACTGTAGCATGTGGAGATTCCCATACTTCAACACATGGTGCATTTGGGACTTTGGCATTTGGAATTGGTACAACCCAGGTTGGCGATGTATTAGCGACTCAGTGTCTTAGCATGGACCCGCTGCAAGTGCGTAAAATTCAAATCGACGGCGACCTCAGACCCGGTGTTTACGCAAAAGACGTGATCCTGCACGTGATCCGCAAATTGGGTGTCAAGGGCGGTATTGGCTACGCTTATGAGTATTGCGGCTCGACCATTGAAGGGATGACGATGGAAGCACGGATGACCGTCTGTAATATGTCTATCGAAGGCGGCGCACGAATCGGTTATGTCAATCCAGATGAAACCACCTATGATTATCTGCAGGGCCGGCCCCATGCGCCGACTGAAACCGCATGGCAGAGGGCTAGACAGCACTGGGAATCCATCCGTTCCGAACCCGATGCCGACTATGATGATGAAGTAATGATTGATGCACAGGATATTGCACCGCATGTTACTTGGGGCATCAATCCTGGTCAGAGCGTTAGTATTGATGAATCTCTGCCCGACCCGATGTCTCTGTCCGATGGGGAACGCCAGACGGCAGAGCTTGCTTACCGGCACATGAAATTGGCACCGGGCCAGTCTATGCACGATGTCAAAATTGATGTTGTGTTTATTGGCAGTTGCACCAATTCCAGAATCGAAGATTTGCGCGCGGCCGCGGCAGTTGCCAAGGGCCAAAAAATAGCGTCTGACGTACGTGCAATTGTGGTGCCAGGCTCGCGCCAGGTCGCCATGCAATCAGAACAGGAAGGGCTCGATGAAATTTTCATAGAAGCCGGATTTGAATGGCGAGAACCGGGCTGTTCCATGTGTCTTGCGATGAACCCCGACCGTTTGGAAGGCGATGAGATTTGTGCCAGTACCAGTAATCGAAACTTTATCGGTCGCCAAGGCAGTCCCCAAGGTCGCACTTTGCTGATGTCGCCGCCAATGGCCGCGGCCGCGGCCGTCAATGGACGTATTACGGATATCCGCACGCAATCCAATTAGGATGACGACAATGACAGATACCAAGATAACCAGCGTTTCCGGCAAGGCAATTGTTGTTGCCGGCGACGATATTGATACCGACCGCATCATTCCTGCTCGTTTTCTTAAAGAGATTACCTTTGCTAATCTCGGACAATACCCGTTTTATGATGAGCGGTTCAACGACGATCGCAGTGAGAAATCGCATCCGTTTAATCAACCGGAGCGGCAAGCTGCAAAGATCCTTTTTGTAAACAAAAATTTTGGCTGTGGATCCAGTCGCGAACATGCACCGCAATCACTGAAGCGCTGGGGAATCGACGCAATTGTGGGAGAATCCTTCGCAGAAATATTTGCATCAAACTGCATTACCTTGGGCATTCCTGCGGTTACAGTTTCAGACAGCGATATTAAAACCCTGCAGAACCTTGCACTTGCCGAAGCAGATTTGATCTGGACGCTCGACCTTGAAGCGTCAACTGTGTCGACGGCCAACACTAGCGTGGCGGTGTATATGCCCGCACATCATAAACAAACGCTTCAAGAAGGCTTATGGGACAGTACCGCTTTACTGTTGGAAAATCTCGACAAAGTCCGGCAACTTTACAGCAAACTGCCGTACACCAATAACTATGGCTGATTTACGCGAACGGTGCTGTAGTCAGGTGTTCGGCTGAATATAGATTTTAACGAAAGCCCGGATAGACGCGATAAAGCCATAGCAAAGCCGCGCTGGCAGCCAAAGCGCAGCCTGCAATCAGGAAGAATGGGAGGGTATAACTTCCCGTCACGGTAATTATCATTCCGAACAGCGGTGGCATGACCGCAACCCCAGCGTAAATGACGAACTGCACGCCACCCGTCCAATTGTGTGATTCTCCTGCGGGGGAATTATTGGCGACTTCAGCGAGAAACACACCATTCCAACCATGCGTACTCGCACCCAGTATGAATGAAAAAACATAAAGCAGGAAATGATTCCAGCTGCCCGACACCAAATACATACCGCACAACGATAAGGCGGAGACTACGCCAATGAGGGTCAGCGTATATCTGGGTGTCAGCCACTTGTCCGATAACCCACCCCAAGCAACCCGGCCGAGAATTCCGCCGATATTGACAAATAGAAAACAAAGCCCGGCATCCACCAGACTGAAACCCTGGGTAACCAGGAAAACGACAAAAAAACTGCTCACGCTGATTTGCACACCCGCAAAAGTAAAACCGACGAGCGCGAATCCCCTCAGTAGTGGATTGTTGAGCACTTGGACTACCGGGTAGATTAACTCCCTGATCGACCATTTGATCGAACGATCAATTCGGTCGACATCGTACTCAGCCCGAAGGGGTTGCAAAATCAAAATTGAAATCACGCCAAGCAGTGCGATGGCAACAATTCCGGCCTGCCAGTTTAACAATACTGCAACAAAGGGAACCACAACTGACGCCACGGCACCGCCGACTGTTACTCCGGATTGCTTAATCGAGAAGAAAACACCACGGTTCCCCGAGTTGGTAACTTTAAGCAATACGGGAGCGTTGGCTGGATTGATTGGACCGTAGGCAATACCCAATAGAATCGCACAAATCACTGCGGCGACTGGAGTAGCAAGTGTGAAGATGGCTAAACCGAGTGCCGAACAGATTGCAGTCATCTGTAAAATTCGAACCGGGCCATACTTGGTGATAAATACAGTACAGAAACTGCCAACAAACATTGCAATGAAATAGACAAAGCCTGTAAACAACCCGACGTATGATGCACTGACCCCAATATCCGGAGCGGCATCTGGTGCGATAACAGCAACCGCAAGGATTGAGGAGCTGCCAACTGCCATGGTCAACATCATCACGAGCGTGACACCGAGGCCAGCAGGAAAGGGGTGCATCAGAACTCCGTTTGATCAATTCCACCGACTGCACAAAGCCGGCATCGATTCATTCGTCAAGGGTTGACTAACAGTGGAGTTGCTTGGCGAGATCAACGAAATCTCTTGCGACGACTGTATATTGAGAGGTTGGTTCCAAATCGATTGTCTGGTTTCGGCCATGCTCGGTGGGTCGGGCCACAAACGCTGTTTTGTAGCCACACTCAGCCGCCGCGGCCAGATCGGAATTGTGTGCCGCAACCAGCATACACTGACTGGGGTCAAGATCGAGCATCGCAGCCGACTTTAGGTAGCTTTCCGGTTGTGGTTTGTAGTGTCCCACGACTTCGGCACCGAGCACCATGTCCCACGGCAGCTTTGAATGTTTGGCCATATTGATGATCAATGCCACATTGCCATTTGAAAGCGTTGCGATGATGTACTTCTCCTTGAGCCGGTGTAGTCCTACGACTGAATCGCTCCATGGTGTCAAGCGATGCCAGGCACGATTCAAGTTTTGTTTGACGTTCTCGTCCATATGTTTCACACCAAATTCAGCCAACACTTCAGTAAGATTCTCATAGTGCAGCACATCCAACTTTGTCCAGGGGCGCAATCCTTTACGAATACGCTCCATCGACGGCTGATACTTGCGGCGCCACTCGTCGGCAAATGACTCACCATCAATGTGATTCAATTGGGGAATGCCCTTAACTTCATTCGCAATGCTGGTACGCCAGTCGACAACAGTACCGAACACGTCAAACAGGATTGCTGTTACGTCATTGTGCATAGAGGTTTTAAGAATGGATGCAACTTGTGTCCGATAATCGAGAAGAATAAACGTTACAAGTTATCAAAAACAAATGAAAATCTAATTTGAAGCGTTGGCATGCACCTGCAGTGTTGCGCATTTCACTGTGCGGTTTATGCAAAGGTGCTAGCGAACATGACTCTGTAGGCGGCTGAATTCATTATATCAATCGCATAACTAGTGTCTGCCAGAAAACTAAAATGGAGTATAATTAATCAACATAAACAAAGGCATAAGGATTCATTCCTGCATCGAAGATGGCCCGAATCTGAGCCATAATTCGCCAAAACTCACCTCTAAGTCCCAAAATACTCCATTGTGACCCAATCTTCGGGTTAAAAACATGCGAAAAGTCGAATCCACCCAATGTGAATTGGGCGGTACCTTCATCCGTGATATCGTTATCAATCCAAAATCTCGCGACGACATTCCGGCCTTGCTGCTCGGATTGCAGCACCTGTATCTTGACGTTGAAAAACGAGAGAAAATCTTCCAGCTGCTGGATGCCCAGATTAACCCCAAAGCCCGTAAAGACACTGGCCGCCCGGGCATGGATCTGTGGCGCATTCTGGTGCTCGCCGTACTCAAACAGGGTCTGAACTGCGATTACGACCGCATCGTTGAGCTCGCCAACGAGCATGGCACCTTGCGGCAAATGCTCGGTCACGGCTTGATGGCATACACCTATGAGTACCAAACCGTGGTGGACAACATCCGGTTGCTCACCCCGGAGCTGTTGGCCGAGATTGGTCAGCTGGTGACCGAAAGCGGTCACGAGGTGGCCAGAAAAAAGCCTGGCGAAACATTGCGCGGGCGCGCTGACAGTTTCTGTGTTGAAACCAGCGTACATTTTCCAACCGATACGAATTTGTTGTGGGATGCAATGCGCTGCACCGTCAGAACCGCAGCCAGCCTGGCCGAGAGTCTGGATCTTCGCGGCTGGCGTCAGTTTAAACATATTACCGGGCGCATCAAACAACGCTTCAACCGCGTGCGCACCTCGAAACAAATTAAAAGATCGCCCCAACAGGTAACCGAATACCTGTCTGAATGTCAACAATACCTCAAGCGTGCTGAGCATACTTTGAAGCAAGCCGATGAACAGTTGCTGAGTCCTGTTCAGCGAGCCCAAGCGATTGAACTTAAAGACTATATCCAACATGCACACCGTCAGATCGACCAGCTCACGCGGCGCGTGATCAACGGTGAGAAGATTCCTCATGAGGAAAAAGTGTTTTCGATTTTTCAACCCCACACCCGCTGGATTGCCAAAGGCAAGGCCGGCGTCTCGCAGGAACTCGGTGTGCCGGTCTGTGTGGTTGAAGATCAATACCGGTTTATCCTGCATCACCGCGTCATGTGGGACGGTAGTGATGTGGATCATGCCGTACCACTGATTACCGAAGCCCGGCAACGCTTTCCGGATTTGAGATTGTGTAGTTTCGACCGGGGCTTTCATTCGCCTGCCAATCAGCAGGCTCTGGGTGAACAACTCGACAACTGCGCCTTGCCGAAAAAAGGCTACCGCAGTGCGGCCGTTGTAGCGCATGAATCGCAGCCGTGGTTCCAGGCAGCTCGACAAAAGCACCCGGGCATTGAAGCGGCGATCAATCATCTCGAACACTGTGGGTTAGACCGGGTGCGGGATCACGGCAAACGCGGCTTTGCCCGAGCCGTGGCGTTGTCGGTACTGGCGGCCAATCTGAAGCGCTTGGGCCGACTGGTGCGCGATCAGCAGCGCAAGAAACTCGCCCGACAGCAGCGCTTGCGCGCGGCCTAGCATTTTATCTCGCAATTGGGCGTAAGATCCGGGTGCCGGAGGGATAGCTGTCGGCGCAATTCGTGATTTGCCCCGGTTTTGGCTGTTGACAGTCAAATTCAGCTGGGGCAGTTGATTTTTTGCCGGGCTCGGTTTCATTGTTGGTCAATTATTTTTGAATTCTCGCTTAAAATCGAGGGTTTTCTGGCAGACACTAACTATTGGGAATGGACGTCGAGAGTCAAACAGACGGGTAGTTGAAAGTGGTAGATTGAGCCCAACTTTTTGAAGAACTGTCCGTTGGTCTCCCTGCTGCAGGTATAAGATCTGGCATTCTTGCAACGCACAGTTGGCAGCCGAATAGCACAGCTGTGTTTTCGCTGGAGGCGAAGTGTCAGGACCGTTCTGACACAATGTTTCGATACCTGGTTCTTGAATCACGCATCCCGGTATAGTTCCCAAGTTTGGAACTCAAAATGACCTTGAGTGACTAAATTTTTATTGATTTAATTTAGAGACATCGGCAGCCCATGTATATTGGGAATAATAATCCCATATTACATATATAATGTTTCAAACATTACAAAATAAACTTGCAGGTACCGGCAAGAAAGTTCTACTTTAGCCGTAATACTCTGCCGACAGCACCTAACAACAAGACCAAAATACTCATCTAGAGAGTTAGTCTGATTTACGATTTGACAAAGGCAGTAACGGATTATGAGTCTCATTTCCCGCTCCTTAGAAAAACGGATTGAAAAGGCGTTGGCAACCGTGCCTGTTATTGCGATTCTGGGACCGCGCCAGGTTGGCAAGACAACACTCGCACACGAAATCGGCAAACGGCTGGTGGACAAAGAGTCATCTTACCTCGACTTGGAACGCGATTCTGATCTCGTCAAACTTGATGATCCAGAGGACTATCTCACCCGTTTCAATAACAAACTGCTCATCATTGATGAGGTACAAAGGAAAACCGACCTATTTACTACGCTGCGCAGTTTGATTGACGAGAGAAAGCGTAATGGAGAAAGAGGTGGTCACTTCATCTTGCTCGGTTCGGCATCCCGAGACCTCATGCAGCATTCATCTGAAACCCTCGCAGGACGAATACAGTATTTGGAACTGAGTCCTTTCACAGTCCCGGAGATCTGGCAGCCCGCATCCAAACAGTCTACACTCGAAAGTCTCTGGCTAAGAGGTGGTTTTCCCGACAGTTTCCTGGCGCAAACCAATGAAGAAAGTTGGGACTGGCGAACCCATTTCATTGCCTCTTATGTTGAACGCGACATTCCATTAATGGGTCCGAGAATTTCGAGTGTACGGATGCGTCGACTGTGGAGCATGCTCGCTCATTTAAACGGCCAGCAGGTTAATCTCTCCAACCTGGGTAAGAACCTTGAAGTCGACCATAAGACCATTCGTACCTATATTGATCTCCTCGCAGATTTTTACATGGTCCGATATCTGTTGCCTTGGTCTGGAAACGCAAAAAAACGGTTGGTCAAGTCACCGAAAGTGTATCTGCGTGACAGCGGCCTGCTTCATCGCCTGTTACAGGTGCCAGATATCGACACCCTATTGGGCCATCCTGGTGTTGGCGCCAGTTGGGAAGCCCTTGTTGTCGAAAATATCATTACAAATCTGCCCGACACGTGGCAATTCAGTTACTACCGAAATGCCACTGGTGCGGAAATTGATCTGGTAATGGAAGGACCCGGAAACTCAACTGTTGCGGTAGAAATCAAGCGCTCTTCTTCACCGAAAGTGTCGCACCGGTTTCACTCAGCTTGCGAAGACATCAATGCCACTCACAAACTCGTAATTTACGGTGGCAGTGACCGTTTCTCGTTGGGCAAAAATACCGAAGCGATCGGGCTGACTTGCTTTTTGTCTGAATTCGTTTAAAAGATCGGAGCCTCGATGACAGTCTGCACAGAAAATCACTGCTCCTCATTCAATGCAGTACATACAGTATGTTGAAACAAAATCTTGCCGTGCACTTTAGGCTTTGATGCGTGCGGTTTTTGTTTTGTGAATAGCCAGCGAATAACCGCATACATTTGGCAATTGACGACACCTGCCCACTTTATAATTTTTTAATACAGGGCGATTAGCTCAGCGGGAGAGCGCTGCCTTCACACGGCAGAGGTCACTGGTTCAATCCCAGTATCGCCCACCAGCCTGCCCCAACACCGATTATTGGCTTGTGGTTCGAGCCGACATTCTGATGTTCAGGTAGTTTCCTGCCAATATCGCAGCACTGCCAACGACGGTTGCAAAATCAATAGACTCTCCATAGAGCAACAGACCCGCAATTGCAATCATTGGCAAACGAATGTATTCAACAGGTACGATCGCAATCAACTCCATCAGTTTGAACGCGCGGGCCATGCAATAGTGAGCGGCCATCACCCCTGCGGTAATAAACACCACCAGTGACAGTGTGTATACATCTGGCAGCTTGAACTCACCCATTGTCAGCAGCAATGCCGTTGACATGGGAAACTGCAAAATCGCCATGTAAAAGAGAATACATAGCGGACTCTCAGTGGCAGCCAGCTTACGCGTGCCAAGCATACCTGCTGCAAATCCAAGTGCACCGATGAGCATCACTATCGCACCAAGTTCCACATCTAATCCAAACGGCCGCACAATGATAACCACTCCGGCAAAACCGATTAGGACATAGAGCATTCGTTCCGGTGTGAGTTTTTCCTTGAGAAATATCGGTGCAAGCAGTGCAATCCAGATCGGAACCGTAAACTCAAGAGCAAAGACATGCGCGAGTGGAATGGTCGCGATGGCAAAAAACCAACCGAACTGACCAACGAAATGTACACTGTTTCGAATGAGATGCAATCGAATACAGTGAGTTTTGATTTGACTGAATCCCTCTTTGGAAAGACCGACTAATAATGTTGTCAGTATGATCGCAGCAACAGATCGAAAGAACAGCGTTGTTGGTGTATCCAGTTCAAACGAAACTTCCCGGGTCGCAACCGCCACCACGGTATAGCTGATTAAAGTGCCTGTCATCCAGGCGTATGCAGCACTCACATCGGTAAATCGGGTGCTACGGCGGACGGGCAGAACGTTCCTCCGATTGATAATCTGTCAGGAGATGGTGTACTGGAACATTCAGTGCATTGTTATTCGAGGTGCACAGTCGCTGCAGTTCCAGGCAGTATTAACCGATTATCACTGAAACGAAGGTGCAATGGGTACGTTAGATCTTCCTGGAATATCGGCTGCGGGTCCAACATTGGCATTTCTACCGCCGCGGTGTAAATTTGTCCATCCACCATTACAGTAACCGCTTCTTTTTCTGATAGTTGCCGCCACAAGTCAATCGGAACACTAATTCGAACGATGTAATCTCCATCACTGGCAAGCGTCATCAGTGGGGCGAGTAGAAATTCCGGGTGTACATGCATCCCGGTATGCACGTTACGGGCAATGACAATCGCGTCAATCGGCGCAACCAATTGTGCAAGTGACAACCGGTAATTGGCTTTACTTAAGTTTGCACGTGCGATTCCCAAATCCAGTTGTGCGGATTTGAGTTTATTTTCCGATTCTTCATACAGCAACAGTGATAACGATCCCCGATCAAACATTTCCTGTTGTCTGGCAAATTCAGAATCAGCTTCTGCGACCGCAATCTCCATCTTTGCAACCCGGTTTTGAGCCACGCGGACACGGGCGCGTTGACGGGTTGAATCCAACTCGATCAGTACAGCACCAGCGGCTAACCGGTCCCCTACTTTCGCATTGACCTTGGCAACTACACCCTTGGATATCGATTGAACGTGAATTCGAGTTCTGAAATCAACATTACCATCGAATGTTTGAGCACCAGCAATCGGGGCGATGAGTACCAACGAGAACAGCACTGCTAACGTTTGTCCGACTGTTTTTATTGGATTCAGCATGGAATTTGAACTCCGATTTTCGTTTAAACAGCTCAATCTACTGCCAGGTGATACGCTAATTTCCAATGGTATGCCGGTAAGTTGACTGTCCAAATTTACTTCGCAATTAAACAATTGACTATACTATTAGAAAATGAATAGGCTGACTGATTCAATTTGATAGTTCAGTCTTAAGTGGCCTACAAAAGCATTGCAATGTTTGGACGATTATAAATGAACGAGCAATTGAAACCGGCTGCGCTGAATTCCTCTGCCAAATCATTCGTACCGGGGATACACAACACCATTGCAGGACGGGAACGCTACTGTATCCGCGGTGGCGCAATGGTTGTCGTTGGGTTGAATGCGGGTGACAAAATCGAGCTCGTTGACCCCGAAGGACTTCAATGTGCCCATGCGGTGGCCTTTGATGCCAAGGGTCGCAGTTGTTCGGGACAATTCACCCCTGCACAAATGACCGAAGCAACGCAGCTATTGTCCATGCTGCAGCAAGGGTCATCAGGGGCCCAGAAAATCAGCGACAAACTTAAACGCTTCGGCATGGATCTCGCCGCTGCGCCAGCCGCAATACTGCTCGATGGACAGACGCGTGCCGGTAATTCTGTCGAACGCCAGCTTGACACCACCTGTATTGGCATTTTTGGTGCACCAGGCGAGCCCATGAGTGCACACTGTCAAAACCCGCCAACAGACCTCATTTTGTGGGTCACTCGCGGCACTGATGCCGACGACGTGGTCGAATCTGCGCCCGATCCCATGGCCGAGCCGCTACAGGACTTTACTGTGAAGGCTGCAAGTGCCCGGAGTTTTGAAGTAAGTGCAGGACAATTTATCCAGATTTTGGATATCAGCGGACGGCAATGCTCAGATTTTCAGTGCTTTGATACCCGCGCACTTGATCAAGGCATCGAACGCAATCTTGATGCCACAGCAACGCGTACTATGGTTGGATCTGCCTATCCTAGACCCGGACTTTATTCCAAATTTTTCGACACCAACCTTGAACCAGTGATTGAAGTGGTGCAGGATACCTGCGGTCGCCACGACAGTTTTGGCCTTGCGTGTACCAGCAAGTATTACGATGAATTGGGCTATCCTGGCCACATCAATTGTTCCGACAACTTCAATTTCGCCCTCCAAGACTATCCGATTTTGCCGCGTAAGGGTTGGATGGCAATCAATCTTTTCTTTAACACATTTTTTGATGATAGTTTTCAACTGTATATGGACGAACCCTGGTCAAGACCGGGAGATTACATCCTGATGCGCGCGAGTCGCGATCTGGTATGTGTTTCATCATCATGCAGTGACGATATTGATGCAGCCAATGGCTGGATTCCAACCGATATCCAGGTGCGCGTTTATGAGAGCAAAGAACTGTTCAAGCGCGCTTTTGCAGTGCGCAAAACCGTTGATGAGGAACCCGTAATGACTCAAGAAACCGGATTTCATCCAGAGACTTCAAAACTAACGAGAGATTTCGTTGATTATCAAGGATTTTGGCTGGCCAATACTTATACCAATCTCGGTGAGATTGCAGAATACTGGGCGTGTCGAGAAAGCGCGGTGATGATTGATCTGTCACCGCTTCGCAAATATGAAGTCACCGGGCCTGATGCCGAGCAACTGATGCAAACCTGTGTAACCCGGGATATCAAAAAACTCTCGGTCGGACAGGTGACTTATACCGCGATGTGTAATGTTTCTGGTGGAATGATCGATGACGGCACAGTGTTTCGATTGGGTCAGAACAACTTCAGATGGGTTGGCGGTTCAGATGACTCTGGCCTTTGGCTGCGCAAACAGGCCGAGGAGCGTAATCTTAAAGCATGGGTGAAAAGCTCGACCGATCAACTCGCCAATATGCAGATACAAGGACCAGACAGCCGCACTATTTTGCAGGAAGTGGTGTGGACGCGACCTGATCAGGCATCAATCGAAGAGCTGGGGTGGTTTCGTTTTTCGATCGCGCGCATCAACCATGCCGATGGCATTCCAATTGTGGTTTCCCGAACCGGGTACACCGGTGAGTTAGGTTATGAGATATTTTGTCATCCGCGTGATGCGGCTGAAATGTGGCGTGTCATCAACAATGCGGGCAGTGCTACCAACCTCAAGCCCATGGGTCTTGGTGCCCTGGATTTGTTGAGGGTGGAAGCCGGCTTGATTTTCGCGGGTTATGAGTTCTGCGATCAGACCGATCCGTTTGAAGCCGGCATTCCGTTTACTGTTCCACTGGAATCCAAACCGGATGATTTTATCGGACGCGACGCATTGCTGAAACGCAAAGCCAATCCTCAGCGACGACTGGTTGGATTGGATGTCGAAGGACGGGAAGCGGTTGAACATGGTGATTGCGTATTTTCCGGGAAGCACAAAATCGGCGAGATTACCAGTGCCTGCATGTCGCCAATTCTGGGTAAGTCCATTGCACTTTGCAGGATGAACATTGAATTCGTTGATGCCGGCACAACCGTTGAAATCGGTAAATTGGATCAACACCAAAAACGCATTCCAGCAGTTGTTGTGCCCTTTCCCCACTTTGACCCGGGCAAACAGCGGGTGCGAGGAAACTACACCTCGTAATCTCTGGCGAGCACCAACTCAGCCTGGACTCTCGCAGCGTTATTCCAGGCAACAGCCTGGTCCGGTGCACTCTTATTCCGCCTATACACCGAGATAGGCTCGTTTGACGTGTTCGTTATTAGCCAGATTTCGGGCACTGCCATGCATCGTTATTTTGCCATTTTCCAATACGTAACCGTGGTCAACCAGTTTGAGTGCAAGATCGGCATTTTGCTCAACCAGGATCACTGTAACACCCATCTTATGAATTTCCTGGAGAATTAACCCGATCTCCTGTACGATCAATGGAGCCAATCCCAACGATGGCTCGTCAAGCAACAGTATCTTGGGTCTCGACATCAGCGCCCGGCCAATTGACAGCATTTGCTGTTCACCACCACTTAGGGTTCGAGCTTGTTGACCGCTTCGCTCTTGCAGTTTTGGAAAGTGCCGATATACAGAGGCCAGATCCTGTTCAATGCGCTGCCGATCGTTAAAAATATACGCACCCAGCATTAAATTTTCCAACACCGTAAGATCCTTAAACACGCGCCTGCCTTCTGGCACATGTGCAATACCCTTACTCAGCAGTTTGCTCGCTGCGATATGATCAATCCGCTCTCCATCCAGTAGTATCTGTCCGGATGTAGGTCTTACTAAGCCCGAAATGGTACGCAGTGTGGTACTCTTGCCCGCACCATTGGAGCCAATCAATGTGATGAATGAACCAGCAGCCGCAGTGAAACTGATGCCTTTGAGTGCTGCGACGTTGTGATAGCTGACCTGCAAATCTTTGACGACGAGTTCCATGCCATCAACCCCCGCCCAGGTAGGCCTGAATAACGTCAGGATTGTTGCGTACCTGTTCGGGAGTGCCGTCATCAAGTACGGTGCCAAAATTCAACACCACGAGCCGATCACATAATCCCATAACCGCTTTCATATTGTGTTCAACAAGAACGATGGTCACACCTGAGCCCCGCACCCGCTCAGTGAGTTCCATCATGTGGCGGGTTTCTTCCGGATTCATCCCTGCGAAAGGTTCATCCATCAACAGTAAACTGGGGCGCGCCGCCAGTGCAATTGCAATCGCCAAAGCACGCTGCAGCCCAAGCGGCAACTCCCCCGCGAGCTGTTGCTGCCGCTCGCTTAACCCCATAAAATCGAGTATTTGCATTGCAGACTCGGTCGCCTTTTCTTGCTGTGCACGATCTAGACCCAGCAGCGCCGAAACAATGTTGGTGTGCGCATCGTTATGGGTACCAATCAGCACATTGTCGAAAACTGTTAATTCCTGAAACAGCGTTGTTTCCTGAAATGTGCGAACAACACCCAACGACGCAATTCTTGATGATTTCTGGTTCGTAATACTCGCATTTCGAAACAGTACATCACCACTGGTTGGAGACAGAAAACCCGCAATCATTTTGAAAGTCGTGCTCTTGCCGGCACCATTTGGACCAATCAGGCCTCGTATCTCACCTTCATTAACGGAAAAGCTCACGTTGTCAACCGCCAGCAGGCCACCAAATCGCATCGTCAGGTCTTTGACTTGGAGAATTTCCTTCATGCCGGCTCCCCACGCCGTGACTGCATGATTTGTTTTATTTTCTGTGGCAGACTTTCGAGTCCACCGGGCAGGTACAGGATAAACAATATCAACGTCGCACCATAGATCGCGGGCCTGAGCTGTTCAACACCACGCAGCAGTTCATCGATGACAGACAATACCACAGCACCCACAATCACGCCATAGAAAGTCCGGTAGCCGCCGACAATCACCCAGATCAGAATAAAGACCATGAACCCGATATCGAATTGTTTTGGCGCAACTGTGCCGATATAGTGCACTTTCAATGCGCCGGCGATACCGACAAACAGCGAACCGATAACGAAAGCCAAAGTTCGATAGTTCCAGGTGTTAACACCTACTGATTCGGCCAGTGCTGCCTGCCAATGAACCGCGTGTAATGTCAACCCGATGCGGGACTTCTCGATGCGATAAAGCAGGTACACACAGATACTGACAATAGTCAACACCAGGTAAAAATACGGAATGGGTTCCAGAAAATCAATGTTCATCAGTTCCGGCGACGGGATCGCGCTGGTCCCTCCCGTACCACCAAACGGCTTAATGAACTGAATCCAGCACAACCGAATCGCCTCACCTGCTGCAAACGAGCCGATCAGAAAATAAAACTGCGTCATTCGAAACAGTGGATAGCTCAGCATTAAGGCAGCCGTCCCAGCTACAACCCCAGCCAACGGCAGCGTGAGCCAAAACGAAATGTCAAAGTTTTTGCTGAGCAGTGCACTCGTATAGGCACCGACGCCCATCATGACTGCGTGAATCAATGACCATTCGCCGGTCAGAGTCACCAATCGGTAGCTCACCACAACCAGTATGTTAATGGTGAGGAAAATCAGAAAGTCTTGCTGGTGGTACTTTAAAAAGTGAGGTAAAACAATCAATACGGCGAACAGTCCCGCCAAGCACAGCACTGTTTTACTGTTCCACTTGCGAGAACTATTCACTGACCCGGTGCCCCATAATTCCGGTGGGCCGTACGATCAACACCAGCACCATGATCAGCAGCCCTGAAATTGTGGCAATCGTGCCGCTGAAATAAGTGGTAATAAAGGTATGAAACAGGGCATAGAGGACAGCTGCGATCACAGCGCCTGGAAGACTGCCAACGCCGCCGACAATCGTCACAATGAAGGCTGTGATAATCACATTGTGCCCCATATGAGGATTAATGTTAGTCAGCGGTGCCATGAGCGCGCCAGCGAGCCCAGCCATCGCCGCACCAACTCCGATTGCGACCATCGATATTCGATGGGTGCTGATCCCCTGCAGTGTGGCGGCTTCACGATCCATTGATACCGCCCGTAGTGCCCAACCAAGCTTGGTGCGCGTGAGGAAAAACCAAAGTATGGCGAGTGCCAAAATACACACCACAATACTGAACAAGCGCTGATAGGGAACCCGCACCGTATCCAGCATGATCAAAGTGCCTTCAAAGGGCGGTGGCACCTGCTTTGACGGCCCTTCACCGCCGACATAAGTGGCGATGACCTGCAGTATAAAAAGAACACCAATGGAGCAGATCAAACCACCCAGCGGGTCGTTAATCATGGGGCGAAACAGGAATCGCTCCATTATGAGTCCAATACCAGTCACCAGCAAAATGGCCAGTGCAACAGTGATGAGATACGGCACTCCGTGCTGCGCGTGGGCAAACCAGATGGTGTAGGCACCGATCATCACCAGTTCACCATGGGCGAAATTCACCACTCGCATGACGCCAAAAACAAGCACCAGGCCAATGGCTGCCAACGCGTAGAATCCGCTTTGGATAAACCCGTTTACAATCGTCTGGATGAGTAAATCCAATTGCTGCTCCTCAGCACTCGGCCACCAAAATACAAAAAAGGGGAGAGTATATGCCCTCTCCCCTTTCGGTATTACGGATCGAATCTATACCGTACGCAGTCCCAATGCCTTCATGTGTTTGATGAGAACATCATTATTCGCATCCAGCCAGGCTGCCAAGTCACCATATTCCTGAATTCTGGCCTTGCCATCTTGGACCACGACAACCGGCCAGCGACCGACCAACACGTTATCGAGCCCCCACAGTTGACTGCCCCACCAGGAACCACCGCCAAAAACGAAATCTTGCGGGGTACCGGTCATATGTTCGGCCACGTCAACTGATTCGACACTTCCGGCCGCCTTGGCATTCTCAAGCCAGTTCAACAGGATTACCGGATATTCCCAAGCCACAGCCGACCAGTCATTGGGATGATCGGCACGGAAAGCTGCATCAAAGCCGCCCGGATCGGGGAAATTGACATCAGCCAGTGCAGGATCATCAAAATCCGGAAACTGAAAAATCGTACCATTGACAAAATCCACACTGGTCTTCGCGATGATTTCATGGTAGAAATCCAAAGTACAAGAGATAACCTTGCCTTCGAATCCCTGGTGATACAACTGTTCCATGATTGGAGTCACGTAAAAGCTGGTCGCCATACAGAATATGTCCGGATTCTTCGCCAGTACGGAACTGACAATGGGTGCGAAGTCGGTTACGTCAAACCCGTGCAGATTGGTGTCAACAACCTCAATACCTGCCACCTCAAATGCAGCTTGATAAGTTGCTGTCGATTGCAATCCGTACTCCACATCATTGTTGGTAACAATGACTGCCGTCTTGGCGTCGGGATGATTTTTAGCCAGCCACTCAACACCCGTGACGTTATAAAGCGGATGCGACTCACAAGTTGCAACCAGGTAATTTGAATCGGGCGTGATATCACTTGGCAGCAAGGTTGTTGTGAGCACTTTCTTACGCATTGCCCAAGGCAATACAGCAGCCACCGTTGCACCGCCCAACATCATCACCATCTTGGCATCATCCTCAAGCACCAGTTTCTTCATTCCCTGGACCGCTTTATCGGTCTCATAGGCATGGTCATACGTGGCGATTTTGATGTCATAGGTTTCTCCACCTATCGTTACACCACCACTGGCATTGATATTGTTTGCGATGATTTCACAGCCGTAGAATCCAGGCAATCCCCAAGGTGCCAGATCACCCGTCATCGGTATATTCATACCAACCGTAAGTTCCTTGTTTGCCGAAAAGGCTCGACTTGGGACAATACTTGCAGCTGTCGCGGTCGTGGCACCTGCGGCAACCTGTTTCAAAAATTTACGCCGTGAGGCGTCGGTTGAATGTTGTTTCATGGTATCCCCTTTTTTTAAAGTTTGTTAGTAACTACTTACCCCCTCAATTTTACACCTCCTGAGGGGTAGGCTTTTCGAGCAGTTAGATCGGTACTGCAGCAGAGACCGATCAACTCCACGTCAATCAATTAATTGCTTTGGGCTCTTGACATTGCGGCGGTGTTTGTCTATGGTATAGCTATCAACTGAACGACCGGAGCACACCATGGGCAAAGCCTATCTGGGTTCGAAAGCCACCGCTGGATTATGTCAGGCCATCATTGGCATGATGCCGAGACACAATCTTTATCTGGAAACGCATTTAGGCGGTGGCGCCATCATGAAGCGCAAGCCGGCGGCGCTGCATAGCATCGGGATTGATCTGGATGCCCAGGCGATTGCGGATTTCAGTTGTGACTATCCGGTGGAGTTGATCCATGGGTGCTGCCATGAATATCTGCGCGGTCACAGCTTGGATTGCGATGCTTTAGTGTACGTCGATCCACCCTACCTGAAGAGTACTCGTAAAGCGCCGGAGCGGTACCGATACCGCTATGATTATGAAGAACAAGACCATGTTGAGTTGTTGGAGCGATTAATCTCATTACCCTGTCAGGTGATGGTTTCAGGGTATCGTTCCAGCTTGTACGATGAGTTGTTGGCTGACTGGCGTCGCCTGGAGGTTCAGGTGATGAATCAGGCGGGGGTGGTGACCGAGGTCATTTGGTACAACTTTGAGATTGATAAGTTGCATTGGTCGCGCTGGGCGGGTAAGAATTTCACGGATCGCCAGCGCATCAAGCGCAAGGCTGAGCGCTGGGCCCGTCGCTATGGTGAGATGGGGCATGGCGAACGGTTGGCGGTTCTCGGTGCCATCATGGCCGTGGCAGGTGAGCACGCGGATGTCAACCCCTGAGGCGGTTAAGAAAAACCTCGCACAGCTCGAACAGCAGTTCGCCGAGCTCAAGGCTCGTGGTGAGCTCAATAACCAGACCGAGCAGTTATTTCAGTCGCTGTTGTTACTGGTGACCACAGTCGTGATGCTGTTGGTCGAGAAAAAGACCCCGAAAACCGCGTTGAATTCATCGCTCCCCAGTTCCAAGTCTGGCGAGGATGAAACGGCGAAACAGCCAATCACCGGGAGCCAGGGCAAAGGCCACAAACATAAGCATCAGGATTGCGACAACACCCGCATCGAAGTCAAACACCAGATCTCAGCGGTCACCGAATGTGACCGGTGCGGTGCGGATTTAACGCAAGTTCAAGTACTCGATCACCAGCGTCGCACGCGGGTGGATATTGTGTTTGTGACGCAACAAACCCACGTGGATGCTGAAATCAAGCACTGTCCAGCGTGTGACGCGACCAATCAAGGTGAATTCCCCCAAGACATGCCGGGGCCATTGCAGTACGGGGCGGGGATCATTGCCTACACCGTACATCTGCTGATCTCACAGATGGTGGCATTAAGGCGCACTGCCCAGTTGCTCAAGGTGATGACCGGACGGCTGATCTCAGAAGCCACGCTGTTGGCCTGGGTGATGCGGGTCCATGTGTCGCTCACTGAGTGGGAACAGGTGGCGATTGAACAGTTGCTGCAAATGCCGGTGATGCATGCCGATGAGACTTCGATTCGGATCAGTAAGAAAAACCACTGGATTCACAGTTGCTCTTCAGGGCACCTGGTGGTGAAGCACTGTCATCCAAAACGCGGCAAACAGGCGCTTGATGAGATTAACATCATTCCGCGTTATGGTGGCGGTCGCACCAAGGAGGCCGAGGCTGATGAGCCGGCCGATGAGTCGAACACTGAAAAGCTCGATCCCAAAGATGACCCTCGCCCGGTGGTGGTGCATGATCGGTGGGCGACGTATTTTAGCTACGACAACTGTGCGCATGCGCTGTGTGGTGCACACCTGTTGCGCGACCTTGAGTTCATCATTGATGCGCACGGCTACCGGTGGGCGAAACAGATGGATCAATTATTAAGAGCCGTCAACCGGGAAGTGGCGAACAGAAAAAACAAAATGCTCAGCGATCAACGCTTCGAAGCGGTGCGCAAGCAATATCGGGCGATATTGGAACAGGGTAAAACCCAGTTGCCACCCCCACTTGAACGCACTGCTAAACGCGGCAAGGTCGCCAAAACCAAGGCGCAAAATCTATTGGAAGCCTTTGAAAACTACGAAACCGAGATTCTGTGTTTTACCCGCAAACCCTACGTGCCATATACAAATAATGCGGCCGAAAGGTCGATACGCATGAGTAAGGTGAAGCAAAAAATCTCGGGAACGTTTCGTTCGGTAAAATTTGCCCACGCCTACTGCCGCATCTCAAGCTATCTGCAAACAATGGAGTCTTTGGGCTACAACCCACTGACCGCTATTCAACTGGCTTTGAAAAACGAAGCGGCCAATATCCTCAGGAACAACGGTTAAAATTCCTACCTAGCCTCGTTCAGATCGTCAGATCGGGGTAAGTAGTTACGTTTGTTATTTCCTAACTTATACGACAATTGCAAATTTTTCTCACTATTAATGTTGCCGTATGATGTCCAAGTGGCGACATTGTATGTTTATAGATTCCCCATTGTAGAAATAGTCTACTGTACAAGCGCACTATAAACTTCAAATGTGTGCACTCCATTGCTGCCTTGCGGCGAATGCCGATCCAATTCACAACTACGGCGATACGATAGAATTTACTGCCGATAACAGGAGGACAAATCACCAATTTGTCCAATAAAATTCTCCGCAGTTTGAATCAACCTTTTCCATGAAACCGGCTACGGCATGACTACTGAAAGATCATCCAATATTCTGCACGGGGCGATGATGATTGTCGCGGCAATGTCGCTGATTGGATTGATTGATAACTTTGTGCGCTATATCGCTGAAGAGAGTGGGGTTTGGCAATTTCACCTGTTTCGCTCGTTATTCGCTTGCCCAATCATCATTGGATTTTGTCTGTTACGACGCCAGCGCATCATGCCCGATCGGCTATGGGCAGTTGCGCTAAGATCAATTCTCATGGGAGCAGCACTGGTTATTTATTTTGGCTCGATTACACTGATGCCAATTGCCGAAGCCGGAGCCACACTGTTCGGTGCCCCCATATTTGTATTGATCTTTTCGGTGATTCTGTTAGGAACACGAATTGATAGTTGGCGTATTATTGCAGTGGCACTCGGTTTCACGGGCATGTTGCTTATTTTGAAACCTGACCCACAAAACCTCAATGCATTCGCTTTGCTGCCTCTATTGGCCGGCCTCCTGTACGCACTTGGACAACTGACAACGCGGCATTTGTGTTCAAGCGAGAGTACGGCCGTGCTGCTCATTGGTTTTTTCGTAGCTCTGGGGATATTCGGGTTGCTGGGTACTCTACTATTCACCCTCATTGAAGTACCACCAAGCTGGCAAGTCGCGGCGCCTTTCTATTTCACCGGGTGGGTAATGCCTACAGAACGATTTTTGTTTTGGACTTCCATTCAGGCCGTTGGCTCGCTGATCGCGGTCAGTGGGCTTATACGCGGCTACCAGGTCGCAGAACCAACTTACGTTGCGGTATTTGAGTATAGCTTTCTGATATTTGCCGGCTTCTGGGGCTGGATCTTGTGGCGCGAGATTCCAGATGCGATTGGATTTATTGGCATATTTGGCATCGTTGTGGCCGGCCTATTGATCACGCTGCGTGCGCGTAAATCATAGCCTGATCATAAGAGGAAGGTTTGAGTTGGCGCGGATATCAATGTCTTTGATGTAATCAAATCATTTTGCCCGTGATCAATGTGCGACGTTCCCTGATTTCACTTATTTAGCGACCTGATTACAATTCCGCGTTCTGATCTTTCCTCTCGCCGCGATGCTCCCACAGATAGATTGCCCCGCCGGCCACCAATCCCCAAAATGCTCCGCCGAGTCCGAAGAAAGATACGCCCGATGCGGTCACCAGCAAAGTAATGACTGCTGCTTCCTGGTCTCTCATTTGTGATACCGCCGACATTATTGAAGTGCCCAGTACCCCAAGGAGTGCCAGGCCCGCGATTGCTTCGATCAGGATCGGCGGCGATACGCTGATGAATGAAACGGCCGTGGCCGCAGTGAGGCCGAAGACGATATAGACAACACCTGCGATGACGGCGGACCAGTAACGTCGGACTGGCTCCGGATGGACGTCATCATTTGCACAGATTGCCGCAGTAATTGCCGCCAGGTTAATCGCATGGCAGCCAAATGGCGCCGCCAATAGGCTGAATGATCCGGTCCATTTAAACATCGAACTCGTATCGGGGTGAAAACCGAAATTTGAGAGCACCGCAATCCCGGTAATGTTCTGCGAAGTCATGGTGATGATGAAAAGGGGAATTGAAATTCCGACGATCGCGGTGATTGATAGCGTCGGTGTAACAAAAGTCGGAACCAACCCCATGGACTCCAGTTGGTTCGGTGTGAAGTCGGTCGTGTACGCGATCAGGATCACCAGTACTAACGCTGCCGCCGGCACCGCCAGCAGCCTGCTCCATCGCGCCACGATCACCCAGGTGCCGATGATTGCCAACCCCAGTAACGGAAACTGCGCGATCGCTTCGAACGGCGCCAGGCACAGTGGCAATACGACACCCGCTAGCAGCGCACTTGCTAAAGGGAGCGGTATTGCTGAAATCATCTCGCCGAGCCGTTTCCACAATCCCGCCAGAACAATGAGCAAAGCGGTGACCAAAAATGCACCAACGGCTACCGCGAATCCACCGTCTGGAACGCTTTGCGTTCCCAGAAACGCGGCACCGGGCGTAGACCATGCGATGCTGATTGGCATTCCGGTTCGTAAACTGAGCACGATTGCACAGATTCCCATCGCGATGCAAGCTGCCATGAGTCCCGATGTCGCTTGATCAGGAGAGGCGCCCACTGCCGTCAATCCGTAGACCACGATTGCAAACGATCCCGCGAATCCGACGAAAGCGGCGAGCATGCCTGCTGCAACAGCCGAGATGGACAAAGAGCTTCTCAATTTCTGTCCCTCCTGCGTGCTCTATTTAATGCCTCCCGCCGGAGTTCCTTCCACAATCTAAGGGCAGGCCTAAAGTCCATTGAAGACAACGGTTATTCCATCCGCGGCAGACCGCAAGTTCTAATGCGTTTACTCATGGATTTCCAGGTCCTCGCGATGCATTTGTAATGGATGGGCGTCAAATTATTGGCAAATTTTACGAATTACCGGCTCTTGTGTACCAGAAATCATCAATTCGATGGCTGACTACTCTGGCCCCGAAGTTCCGCAATCTTGTTGGCTTTGCGTTTCTCCAATGCATGCCTTGTCCCTGCGGATCAACCACGCGCCACAGTATGGGTTCACACCCAATAACTCACAAATTTCGATCGTAAATTTAATTTTTTGCAATTGAATCGCATGTGTTACAATGCCCCTTTTAAGATGTGCTAACAAAAAATTGAGAAATATAGGCGCAGCCTCTATCCGGTTATCTTCTCATCCTGATAGCCACACCAAGCCAGCCCCGCTCAATTGGGGAGCCAGCGATGCCCGCGAGCGCGGGCCGGTTGTTGGAACACTTACCCCAAAAAAAATGCCATCGGTGCACACACCGGTTCCTATTCGATCTATCGGGCCCTTGCCATCGCCGCGGGAACACTCGACAAAGTGCATATTCCGGACCTGACTGATACTGCCCCCGCGGCACCCATTGGTCCCAATCGGCAATGGTCTTCACCAAATTTGATCGTGTCATTTGATCCCTACGGCCACAAAATCAGCGAATACTGGGCAGATCAGCTTGCTGATGGTTGGGATATACGGCCAACCATAGCCGTCACGAAAGCCAGGCTTCAAGTCCCTGAATTCACCCAAGCACTCGCCACCAAACGACTGCGCGTCGACGGTACCGTAGTGACGGAAAATCTCGAAGCCCGCGTCACCAAAGTGGCCATTGAACCGGTTTGGTACTTGCCGGGCATCGCGGAACGTTTCGAAATCGAGGAAAGTGAACTGCGACGCGCACTCTATGAACAATCGGGCGGCATGTTTACTGAACTGGTCACGCGTAATGATCTGAAAGTATTCCTGCCGCCAATCGGTGGTATGACTGTTTATTTATTTGGTGACCTGGATGCCTTAACTGATCCAACTCGACAGGTGGCCTGCCGAGTGCACGATGAATGCAATGGATCAGACGTATTTGGTTCAGATATCTGCACCTGTCGACCTTACCTTACGCACGGCATTGAAGTTTGTATTGAAACAGCTCAGCAAGGCGGTTGCGGCGTCGTTGTATATAACCGCAAAGAAGGTCGCGCGCTTGGTGAAGTTACCAAGTTTTTGGTTTACAACGCCCGTAAAAGACAGCAAGGTGGTGATCGCGCCGAGACTTATTTTCATCGCACCGAATGTGTTGCCGGAGTTCAGGATATGCGATTTCAGGAGCTTATGCCAGATGTGTTACACTGGCTGGGCATCGAGCGGATTGATCAGTTTGTATCCATGAGCGATATGAAATACGACGCGATCAGTCAGCAAGGAATTGAGGTGATTGAACGCGTGACACTTCCCGATGAGTTGATACCCGCTGATGCCAGTGTCGAGATGGATGCCAAAAAAGCCGCCGGTTATTTCTCTTTGGATATTCCATCAGACCGAACACTGAAACAGCCAAAAGGACGCCGACTTCATGATTAATGGTACCGAGACAAGCGCCCTTGCCGATTTGAACAGCGCCGGGGAAGTACGGCTTCGCTGTGCAGAATTGCTCAAGATTGGCGAGCGAGGCGACTTGACTCACTTTGACGTACGTACTGATCGTCTCAATTTGGCTGCCCATAAAGTTGCTGACATCACTCGCTCACGTTACAGCAACCTGGAGGTACCGATTCACAGCCGTTGGCGACACTTCCAGGTTTCAGGAATTGATCGATGGAACCTGCTCACCAAGGATTTTGATCATGTAGAGCGTGCGCGAGTCGCCATTGATCTGGTGGTACCCAGTGTTCTACTCGATGCCGGTGCAGGCTGCGACTGGCGCTATAAAGAGCATCAGACAGGTCTGGAGTATTCACGCTCCGAGGGACTTGCGGTCGCAACGTTTAACATGTTCACGCAAGGGGCATTTTCCACCGATCCCTTACAGCCGCTTCGTACCGATGCGGCAACATTACTGAGTTTCGATGCTGAGCGACTTGGCAAATTTCTGCAGGTAAGCGAGAACAATCCCCTGGAAGGGCTTGAGGGTCGGGCAAAATTGCTACGCTCGCTGGGTAAAGTAATGGCTAAGCGGGGGGATTATTTTGGAGACCCGCCGCGTTTGGGCAGACTGATTGATTATTTCATTGCCCACAATCCGTCACCCGATTGTCAGGACGTACTGGCCTCGCTGCTGGACATCCTCAGTCATATTTGGCCAGAGCGCATCATTCTAAACGGAAAAAATCTCGGCGATGTTTGGCGGCACTCCAACATTCGTCGTACCGATGAAACCGATGGGTTAATACCCTTTCACAAACTTACACAATGGCTGACTTATTCGTTTATTGAACCCTTCTACGATGCAGGCATTCCGCTGCGCAACACCAAAACACTGACCGGTCTTGCCGAATACCGCAACGGCGGTTTGTTCGTTGACCTGGACATATTAGCGGTGCGCAATACAGAGGACTGCAACCATCGTCACTCACCTGATAGTGAATTGGTTGTTGAATGGCGCGCCTTGACGCTGGCACTGCTGGACAGACTGGCACCACTGGTTCGTCAGCGACTCAATTGCAATGAATCGGAACTACCCCTTGGCGCCATTCTCGAGGGCGGTACTTGGGCGGCTGGTCGACAATTGGCGTACGAAAAAAGATCGGGCGGTGAACCACCGATTCAGGTTCTGTCAAACGGCACCGTATTTTAATTTTGATCAATCCAATCAAATCGTGAACCACACATGAAGAACGTTACCGTAGTCAATCACCCATTAGTGCAGCACAAATTGTCACTGCTACGCAAGAAAAACACCAGTACTGCAAGCTTTCGCAGCCTCGTTAGAGAGTTGTCTCTATTATTGGGTTACGAATTAACGCGCGACCTGGAACTGGAATACCGCGCGATCGAAACTCCATTGGCCGAAATGCAAGCCCCGTTCCTTACTGGCAAGAAAATTGCACTCATCTCAATTCTGCGCGCCGGAAATGGATTACTTGAGGGTATGATTGATCTGCTGCCCTCCGCCCGCGTCGGTCATGTTGGATTGTACCGTGATCCCGACACCCTAATCGCAATGGAATATTATTTCAAGGTGCCGGATGATCTGGAAAATCGTCCGGTAATCGTACTGGACCCCATGTTGGGAACCGGAAATTCATCCATTGCAGCAATCCACCGCATCAAGGAAGCCAAGGCTAGAGAGATTAAGATGGCCTGTTTACTCGCTGCACCCGAAGGCATCGAAGCATTTCAGGCTGCCCATCCGGACGTACCCATTTTCACTGCAGCAGTCGATGACTGTCTGAATGATCATGCGTACATCCTGCCGGGTCTCGGTGATGCAGGAGACCGATTGTACGGCACCCTATAAGTCAGTTTAATGGTTCACCGAAGACGCTGCGTCGCCCATGGTTTTAATCGTTTTTTAATTCATTTAAATATTTCATCAATCTATTTTCTTAACTCATATACGGAGAATTTGAATGTCTAAAATATTTCGCACTTTTCTAATTTCAACTGTAGCTGTCGCGTCACTGTCGTTTGCCGCGCTAGAGGCAGTAGCGGACAAAATCAAGGTTGCCGGGATCTACACCCAGCCGATCCAGCAAAAATGGGATGCCCGATTGCACCAAGCACTGAGTAACGCGCAGGAACGCGGCGATATCGACTATGTGTTCTCGGAAAAAGTAGCCAATACAGACTATATCCGTGTCCTGCGAGAATATGCAGACAGCGGAATCGATTTAATCGTTGGCGAAGCATTCGGAATCAGTCGCGAAGCTAGACAAGTTGCCGATGACTATCCTAATGTGGCTTTTTTGATGGGCGATTCATTCGGTCCACACGGCTCAAATTTTGCGGTCTTTGACAACTATATTCACGAACCCTGTTATCTCATGGGAATTCTGGCTGGCTCGATGACAAAATCCAATCGAATTGGCATGGTAGGCGGTTACCCGATTGGTGAGGTCAATCGTTTGTTTCACGCATTCATGAATGGCGCACGCTCAGTCAATTCCGAAGTTGAATTCAAGGTAACATTTATCGGTTCCTGGTATGATCCTCCGAAAGCCAAGGAAGCAGCGTTTGCACAGGTAGAAGCAGGTGTTGACGTGTTGTACGCAGAACGTGCCGGAGTCGTTGATGCTGCGCGTGAAAGCGGAATCATCGCATTTGGCAATGTCAATGACATGAATAAAGAAGAAAACGGTACTGATGTCGTCGTTACTTCTGCTTTGTGGGACATGAACGCTGCCATCAGCAACGCCATTCAGGAAGTCAAAGATGGTAAATTCACCGCCTCCGACTATAAAGAATGGACCATGATGCAAAAAGGCGGTGCGAGCCTTGCACCTTACTACGAATTCGAGGACAGAATTCCTGCCGATGCAAAAGCCAAGGTTGAACAAATCGCGGCTGATATTCTCGCGGGCGCATACGTTGTCGAAATCATTGATGACGAACCCAAGTCAACGTACTAAACCTGAACACGGGTACACTTTCTTTGTGCCAGTCTCCGCGTCATGGAGTTTTAGAACTATTCGGTATCACGAAGCGATTCGGCAATCTTGTTGCCAATGATCACATCGACCTGTCCCTAGCTGAGGGAGAAATTCTTGCCCTCTTGGGTGAGAACGGTGCCGGAAAAACGACGCTGATGAACATTGTGTTCGGTCACTACGTGGCTGATGCAGGGCACATCGAAGTTCAAAACCAACCGTTGATTGCGGGTTCTTCGCAAGCCGCAATCAACGCTGGCATTGGTATGGTACACCAGCACTTTACCTTGGCCGATAACCTGACAGTTCTGGAAAATATAACCCTTGGCAGAGAACCGCTCTGGTCGCTGCGCCAAAAGACCAGCGCGAATCGCAATAAATTGCAGCAGATTTCCGATGACTTTGGCATCCAGGTCAACCCGGATGCCAAAGTAGGAAATTTGACCATCGGTGAAAAGCAGCGAGTCGAGATTTTAAAGGCACTGTACGCGGACGCACGAATTCTGATTTTGGACGAACCGACCGCGGTCCTGACACCTCAGGAAGTCGATAGCCTGTTCAGTACACTACGCAAGTTGGTGAAGCAAGGGCGTTCCGCCATACTGATCTCACACAAACTCGATGAGATTATTCGTGTGAGCGATCGAATTACCGTACTGCGACGCGGCAAGGTCGTCGGTACAAGATCAACAGTAGCTATCAATCGGAATCAATTAGCCGCCATGATGGTCGGTCATGAAGTCGTACGACCTCAATCCGAGCCCATGCCAACTGGCGATGTGGTCCTGAAAATCGATCACGTTTCAACTCATCGTGTCAATGGTCAAAGCTTAGCGGACATTCAACTCGAAGTGTGTCAACATGAAATTGTTGGGGTTGCCGGAGTCGCTGGTAATGGCCAGAATGTGCTGGCGGACCTTGCTAGCGGCAGTTGCGTACCGGCAACGGGTGAGGCGCATTTATTTGGGCATTCAATGGCGCAACTCAATGCCCGTTCTGCAGTTGATTTGGGAGTCGGTCGTATCCCTGAAGATCGGCATCGCAAAGGGGTCATTGGTGAAATGACCGTGTGGGAAAATTTGGTTAGCGAAAATCTGCGTAAGCCGCCTTTTGTTCGGTCCAAATATATTCTTAATCAAAAAGCCGCCCGTAATTACGCTCAAACGCTGATTGACCAATTCGATATCCGCTGCCCCGGACCCATGGCGGAAACCCGCTTACTGTCGGGTGGCAACATGCAAAAATTAATCCTGGCACGCGGCTTGGCACGCAACCCGGGGTTCATTGTTGCAAATCAGCCCTCACGCGGGCTTGATGAAGGCGCAATTGCCTATGTCCATCGCCAATTACTGGACGCGCGCAAAGTCGGTGCCGGGATATTACTCATTTCCGAAGACCTTGATGAACTGCTCGCATTGTCAGACCGTATCGTTGTGATGTACCAAGGAAAGTTGCAATATGCGCCTGCGATTGCAGATTTGAACATCGCAAGTATTGGATTGATGATGAGTGGGGAAAAAGTCGTATGATTCGGTTCGAGCCGCGTGAAAAAGTTCCTGTATGGCTTGCAAGCGCGGCGCCCCTGCTGGCAATTGCAACTGGTCTGCTTTTGTGTTCAGCATTAATACTATGGGCCAATGAACCGGTCTTTCAGGCCTACGGCTTACTCATCAAGGGTGCACTTGGGTCAAAATTCGCAATTACCGAGACCCTCGCTAGAGCGACACCGTTAATTCTGACGGGTCTGGCGGCAGCCGTCGCATTTCGAGCCAAGTTCTGGAACATTGGTGCAGAAGGACAATTCTATTTTGGAGCACTGGGCGTTACCTGGATTGGTACAGGACTCTTTTCGCTGCCGCCGGTGTTGATGATTCCAATACTGTTTTTGGCAGGAGCAGTAGCAGGTGGTGCCCTGCTCTATGTTCCCGTTATGCTAAAGACGCACCTTAAAGTGGATGAGGTTGTTACCACCTTGCTGTTGAACTTTATCGTGCTGCTGTTCGTAAGCTATCTTATAGAAGGACCCTGGAAAGATCCCATGTCGCTGGGATGGCCGCAAGCCGCTCCCATTATCGATGAAGGTGTGCTACCCAAGCTAATCGATCGTACTCGCTTACACCTCGGTTTCGCTATTGCAGTTGGAACCGCGATCGTTGTGTGGCTGTTTATGAAAATGACCGTATGGGGCTATGAAATACGCGCGGTCGGTTACAATGCCGAAGGCGCGGCGTTTGCAGGGATATCGGTCAATGCCACGGTGCTTAGAACCGCATTGATCAGTGGTGGTTTGGCAGGAATCGCAGGTGTTTCTGAGGTAGCTGGCCTTAAAGGATATCTGACCTTGGATCTGTCACCTGGATTTGGCTATGCAGGAATCGCGGTTGCCATGCTGGCGCAGCTCCACCCACTCGGTGTCATTGCTTCAGCCATTTTCCTGTCCGCGATATTCGTCGGGGCTGATTCAATGAGTCGATCAACAGATGTCCCGAGCTATATTGCCGATGTCGTTACCGCAGTCTGCTTGCTGCTGGTGTTGTTGAGCGTTATGGTAGCGAAGTTTCGGATTCGGATTCGCTGACAGATAAATATGTGTACAAGCAGGTCAAACGACCACCATCCAGACAATAATTTTCACTACAGCCCACAGCAAATAAATTGAGCCACCAGCAATGGCAGATATTTTCGAAATCACAATGACTGCCGGCTTCTGGGCCGCAACGCTTCGAATCATGAGTCCCTTGATTTTTGGTACTTTGGGGGAATTGCTGTGTGAGCGTGCTGGTGTACTCAACCTGGGAATTGAAGGCATCATGACCATTGGTGCGATGGCAGGTTGGATGTGGGTTTATCAAGGCGGAGACTTATGGACCGGAGTACTATTTGCTGCTCTGGTAGGTGGTATTTTTGGTTTGCTGCATGCGTACTTTACAGTTTATCTGGGACTTTCTCAACACGTTACAGGAATCGGCATCACCTTGCTCACCGTTGCATTGAGTTCTTACATATTCAGAATGTTATTACCACTGGTAACCACACCACCGAAAATTGTTCCGTTTCAGGTTTATCCGGTTCCCTACCTATCGGAGCTGCCTTACGTGGGGCCTGTGCTATTCAGTCAAACTCCGCTGACCTACCTTGCGTTGCTGTTGGTGCCAGCTGTCTGGTACGGACTTTATCGAACGCCAATTGGCCTGGCAGTACGAATGGCCGGTGAAAATCCGGTCGCAGTTGAATCTCAGGGCATCAATGTGTTGCTGGTACGGACTGGGGCAGTTGTCACCGGCTCCGCCCTGATGGCAATCGGTGGTGCATTTCTGACAATGTCTGCTTTTGATGCGTTCTACTTTGGCATGATCAACGGACGCGGTTGGATCTGTGTTGCACTGGTGATTTTTGCTTCATGGCGGCCAGGAAAAGCCTTGCTAGCCGCACTACTATTTGCTGGACTCGATGCACTGCAAGTGCGCGCGCAGCAGGAAGCTGGTGCGGTCATTCCATACCAGTTTTTTCTTGCTTTGCCGTATATTCTCAGCATCATCGCCATGATCATCATGGCTCGCAAGGCGGCGTATCCAAAAGCACTACTGACACCTTACCGGCGCGGTGAGCGAATTTAATCCGAGGAGAATTCTTATGCTTGATCTCATCATTCGAAATGCGAACTTACCTGATGGTCGAAAGGGAGTCGATATCGCGATCAAAGATGGCAAACTGCTTGAAATCTCTCCCTATATCGATGCATCTGCTCACCGGACGCTTGAACTTGACAACTGGCTGGTCTCAGCACCATTCGTTGATCCGCATTTCCATATGGACGCAACCTTGAGTGCAGGACGGCCACGCATCAATCAAAGCGGCACCTTGCTGGAAGGCATCGAAATCTGGGGCGATCTCGTGCCACTGTTGACTGCCGATGACATTAAAAATCGGGCACGCACCTTGTGTTACTGGTCAATCGCCCGCGGTTGTCTTGCCATCCGAAGTCACATCGATGTAACCGACGCTTCCCTGCTTGCTGTCGAAGCTCTGCTTGAGGTACGCGAAGAACTCTCACCATGGATTGACTTGCAATTTGTCGCGTTTCCACAAAACGGTCTGTTTCGCCATCCACCCGCGAAGGCCAATCTGTTGCGCGCACTCGATCTAGGGGTCGACGTTGTGGGCGGAATTCCGCATTTCGAACGCACCATGGCTGACGGTACAGAATCGGTCAAAGTCCTGTGTCAGATCGCAGCTGAGCGCGGTCTGCTGGTCGACCTGCACTGTGATGAAACCGATGATCCCAATTCCCGGCACATTGAAACACTCGCTTGCGAATCTCAGCGAATGGGTTTGCAGGGGCGTGTTGCAGGCTCGCATTTGACCTCAATGCATTCGATGGATAATTACTACGTCAGTAAATTACTGCCGCTGATGAAAGAGGCTGGGATTACCGCAATTCCAAATCCGCTGATCAATATTGTGATTCAGGGGCGGCACGACACCTATCCCAAGCGGCGCGGGATGACGCGTGTGAAGGAAATGATCGCCGCGGATATTCCGGTTGCCCTGGGACACGATTGCGTCATGGACCCCTGGTACGGGCTTGGTAGCCACGATATGCTTGAGGTTGCACACATGGCCGTTCATGTGGGACTAATGACCGGCGTTGAAGAGATTCGCGCCATGTATGAAGGCGTAACTACGACTGCAGCAGAAGTGATGCACATGAATCATTTCGGACTCCGGCCAGGATGTGATGCTGACTTGGTTATCCTGCAGGCAAGAGATCCGGTCGAAGCGATTCGGCTTCGAGCGACCCGACTTTACGTTTTGCGTCGCGGTGAGATCATCGCGCAATCACATCCGCAGCAGGTGACGCTGGCTTTGGGTGAAACCGAAGTGGCGGTCGATTTCCTGGCGAATGCTAACCTTGCTGAATGATCTGCTGCCAAGCCGCTGCGCGGCAAATCCCTGATTCGACCCTCTTCGGTTCCGATTCCAGTCATAAAATTCTCTCAATCGCTCACCGAAAATAGCCTACTGTGCAGGTGGTACTCCATAGGAGCGTGCACCACCACATGTCTATCCATCACAATAGGAGATGAGTTATGTCTCATTGCGGCGGTATTAAGCCGTACTCGCCACTACAGCACAGTACTACCTCGGATGCTGGAATTCGGAGTGATGCACTTTCAAATCGCCTCAATGCAGTGTCAGTATCGGACATATTCAGTAACTCTGAGATTGAGATGGAATCTTGAATACCAATTTGCATGCCAGAGCTTAGGACAGTGAACCATGAACCACGTGCCACATGTATTTGCGCCGCACACAAGATTGGAAATAACTTCGATAATGGAAGATAGATTCACTCTTGCCTTGAGGGACATAAATGCGAATCAATTTGGCTGGTGGACGCATCGTGAGGACCGCGCACCATCGTCTCTATGCTGCAACTCGAAATTATTGACTTTGCAGTTGCGATGATATCAATCGAAACGCACGTACTTAAAGTCAGCCGGCTGTCCGTTCACACCAAATGCCGGCGGTACAATCCAGTTCGCAAACTGTCCTGGTTCGTATACACACCCCATTAAGTTTGCGACGAATGACCGATCTGCTCGACTCGGTAGCCAGTTTTTGACCCGGGAATTCCATTGTTCTGCAGTGATGACCTCACCGTCAGGAGCAACACTTGATCCTGACAATGAACCGATTCTTCGATTGAACGCTTTGTGTGGAAGTTTCAGCTGATACGAAATTCCAGCCTTGTTAATCACACGGTTCCAGCGTTTTATACCCCGAATGCTGTCTTCAATAAACTTGTCTCGCAACACCTCATTCAGTGCATTGAGCATCGGAACTTGTCGTTCAACCAGTTTGCCGTTTTTAACTTCCAACACGCTATAAAAATCGTCTTTCAGCCGATGATCATCGGCTTGCTTACCTTCCTCGAACCTTCCTTTTAATCCGCTGGAATAAAACGTTGCTGCGTTGCTGGATTCGTCAGCACCAAACAGGTCAATCGTCACACTGTAATGAAAATTGAGATAACGCTGAATCGTGTCAAGATCAATCACACCGCTGCCTCGCAGTGTTGCGGGATCATCAGTTTTGAGCTCATTCATAACCTGGCAGGTACGCTGCAAAATGCGCGCGATCCCGGATTCCCCGATGAACATATGGTGAGCCTCCTCAGTCAGCATAAACCGTGTCGTTCTAGACAGTGGATCAAATGCTGACTCGGCAAGCGCACAAAGTTGAAATTTACCGTCTCGATCAGTGAAATAAGTAAACATGAAAAACGCCAACCAGTCTGGGGTCTGTTCATTGAATGCCTGCAGAATTCTCGGATTGTCCTCCTCACCACTGCGACGTTCCAGCAAAGCCTCTCCTTCTTCCCGTCCATCGCGACCAAAATACTTATGCAGCAGATAGACCATCGCCCATAAATGCCGCCCTTCCTCAACATTAATTTGGAAAATATTGCGAAGATCATACAGACTTGGGGCTGTTCGCCCGAGATGGCGTTGTTGTTCAACCGACGCGGGTTCAGTATCGCCTTGTGTGACGATAATCCGTCGCAGATTGGCGCGATGCTCTCCAGGTACTGTTTGCCAGACCTTCTCACCCTTGTGATCACCAAAATGAATCTTTCTATCCTGTTCAGCAGGGCTGAGAAATATGCCCCAGCGGTAGCTGGGCATCTTTACATAATCGTAGTGTGCCCAACCCTTGGGGTCTACACTGATTGCTGTGCGTAAATAGACATCATACCCAGTCGATCCGTCAGGGCCCATTTCTTTCCACCAATTGAGGTAGTTGGGCTGCCAGTGTTCCAGCGCCCGACGCAGTGCTCGATCTTCGCTGAGATTTACGTTATTCGGGATTCTCTCACTGTAGTCGATGGAATGCATGACTCACTTCCAAATTTGAAATGGGATTAAACCCGGTTCCAGTCAAATTTTGCTTTGTCTCCTGACCCATATACTTGCAACGAGCCCGCATCGCCTGTTGCATTGGGCCGCTGAAAAATCCAGTTTTGCCAGGCTGTCAAGCGTCCAAAAATACGCGTCAGCATCGTTTCTTTACCGTTGAAGCGCAGATTAGACTCCATTGCGGTAAGTGCGTCTGGTGACATCGACACTCGTTCTTCAATCGCAATCCTAATCTCATCGTCCCAATCAAAATCGTCGGGATTGAGTGTAACCAAACCCAAGTCATAAGCGACATCGGCATCAAGCGGAGATGCCAAATGTGAGCGCACTGCGTCGAGAATCATCGTGTCGTTATAGAAACGACGCGCCAGCCGACTCTCACCCGTAACCATGGACAGCAGACTGAAATTGATTTTACTGAGCGCGATCTTTGGAGCTTCGTTCTCAGCGTCTGGCAATGCCAAGTGATAACTCCGATCACAGGCAAGAACCAGTTCAAAAAGAATACCACCAAAACAGGATCCTTCATCAATCAACGCAAACATGCTGCGAGAGCTCACATCTAATCGCTGCAGCATGCGCCGCCAAAGTCCAATTGTTTCTCGCACCAACCAATGGTCGCAATTTTCCGACAACACTGCATCCATTGCGAGGACTGTTTCCAATTCACCCCTGGATTTCATCAACCAGACACCAATTTCCAATTCATTGGTTCGCATCCAGACAATGGCATCATCCAGTTCTCGTGCCAATTCCAACGGATACCAATCCGCACCCATCTTTACGATTTCCGCTATGGTTGCTGGTAATTCACCCTCCGGAGCCAGAACTGTAAATTGTGCAGTTCTGGCATCCCGATCAATTTCAACCCATAAGTGGCGATAGCGAATCGTGTTGGTCTGAATTTCGCGTGCAAGCGGATTAAGCAGCACTCCACAGTCATCTTTGGGACGGTCACTCAAGTTAGCCAATTCCAGTGCGCGCATTCGAACGCATTGTTCGAATACTGCTGGTTTGGCAATTTCATCAACCAGTCGCCACGCTTTGGCTTTCGCCCCGCGTACACCTTCTGCAGTCGTACAGAAAATATCTGCAAGATCATGTCGTACCTGTCGCTTATCTGTCAACCGCGTTAAACCTCCGGTACCGGGTAAAACACCAAGCAAAGGGACCTCGGGTAAGCTGACTGCACTCGAACGGTCATCTATCAGGATGATTTCATCGCATGCCAGGGCTAATTCATAGCCTCCGCCAGCGCACACGCCGTTGATTGCGGCAATAAACTTAAGTCCGCTATGGAGTGAAGCATCTTCAATACCATTGCGGGTTTCGTTGGTAAACTTGCAAAAGTTGACCTTCCAGGCATGGCTGCTGCTGCCGAGCATAAATATGTTCGCTCCAGAACAAAATACCCGGTCCTTAGCACTGGTCAATATCACTGTACGAACTTCCGGATGCTCAAAACGAATCCGGTTAAGCGCGTCATTCAATTCAATATCGACACCGAGGTCATAGCTGTTGAGCTTCAATTTATACCCCGAACGCAAACCTGCATTTTCGTCCACATCTGCCATCAAATAGGCAATTGGCGCGTCAATTTCCAAACGCCAGTGATGGTATTGAGACGGTTGGGTCCGGTAGTCAACTGGTGTGATCATGTTCGAATCAAAGATTTAAGGCAGATGTAGTTGAATGGGTTAAAACACAGATTGTTCTATCGTGCTAACGATGATTCAATCTTTATATTACTATTCGGTTGAAAAGAAAAAACAAATAGAAACTCTGCCTTGTGATTCAGTTTCTATTTTTTACAAACTGGGCTAAATGCACTCGAATCGACACTAACAGGAACTGCTTCCAAACATTGAGTCTGTTGTCTATGAGAATAAATTCGATGAAATTGAAACACCGCTGCCAACAGTCGGATAGTCGGATGGTCAAAGTTACGACCGGACGATGCCTTGCCAATATATTAAAAATGTCACCAGTGTTCTCGCAAGCCAACTCGGTAAATGAGTAAATTTGAATCAACCCATTCAGAGCGCACCCCACCTCGGGCAACTTACCAGGACGTGCTAGACGCCCCGTTACACAAGGTTGCGCAAATTGTTGACGGTAAGCTTTACACTCACTCAAGGCCCGCCCCGCCCCACGCGCTAGCTGGATCGGCACTCGGACAATTGATTGGAATGCCTTTTCATCACGGCCGCGATGGCCCAGGTGGTTGGTGGATCCTTTTTGAACCGGAACTTCACTTCGGTGAAGATGTGGTTGTGCCTGGTATCGCCGGTTGGCGACGTGCACGCATGCCTGTCATGCCCAAGGCGGCGTACTTCACGCTGGCTCCAGACTGGGTTTGCGAGGTACTGTCACCATCCACACGCAAACTGGACCTGGGTGGTAAGCTGGCGGTTTATGCCCGCGCCGGTGTTGCCTACCATTGGTTCGTAGACCCCGATGAGCGCTCGTTGGCTGCCTACCAACGAGTGGGTACTGAATGGCTGCTGATTGACGAGGTCTATGAAGATGCGACTGTATCGCTGCCACCTTTTGAAGCGATCGAATTTGGTCTGGGTGATCTGTGGTTACCACATACTGTTCACCAAGATCTGCCAAGTCAGGCAAGCGTTGCATCACAGTCAGTACCTGTCGAGAGTCTAAAGTAGACGGTAGTGTCTACAACTTTGAAATTCCGTGAAGCGGTAGATCTTCAACATCTCTCGTTCAGCGAATTCTGTCTCCGCTTACTGCTGCAAATCATACGATCTGCAAACGATAGATGGCGTTCGGGTTACTAGCCACCTACACTGATCGCCTTTCTACTTGCATTGATTGGCAACCCAGCTATATGCTTCGGAAAACGGTTAAACTCGCCTCGTAGCCTTGGTCAAGTAACCCCGTGTAGGTACCAGTTTTTATTCGAATGTCTGCATGTAAGGGTTCATTTCGCTGTTATCAACCACCTTGATGAACCCATGCTCTGTTACTAAATGACAGGCGTTACATGCATTTATCAGGCCAGTATACGCCTGCAAAGCGCCATCAAGATCATTGTTGTCCAATTGTGTTCCCACTCCCTCGACTACGGGTGTCAACATCCCGACTGACAGCTCGCCGACTGGGTGCCCATCATACTCATCTATTTTTGCAACCTGTGCCAGATTTTCTTCAATTTCGTGCATATAGAAATCTGCCAGTTCAGCATTTCCACCACGAATCGAAAGACCCACTTTGTGCGTAAAATACTGAAAGTTGCGCATAAGATCGATAAGACCGACGTCCCCGTCAGCTTTTATGTTGATCGGAGACAAGAGAAGGATTGTTGCGACTAAGGGAAGGGCAATTTGATTAAGGTATTTCATGATTTACTCCCGAAAGTACAGATAATCTCTAACTAATTTTAGGTTTCAGTCAACTAATCTACACCAAAGCTATTGATAGTCCAAGCACTGTGGCAGCTCCGGCACTGGCCACTGTAACGCTGTCTGGCCAGATAATGATAGCCAAGATCGCAATTCTGGCATCAAAAGGTCGACAATAAAGAGGTCGGTACTTTTACACTACAAATTTAGTTTTAGTTAAGTGGAGTACCCTACAACGCTGCGAATGTTGTTCAATCAAGATTTCTAAGCAGTTCGAAATCTGTATCCGCTGTCTCAAGGTTCACGCTATGGCTTTGTGCACACGCAGCAATTAACACATAAACTGCTGGAACGGTGACTCCTGCGGATCTTGCCTGTCTAGCGATTCGATAGGCAATTTGCCAAACTGAATCGTTGATCGCCAATTCGGGAACATTTTGCATCAGTTCAGTTAGAATTTTCTTTTCGCGGTCACCGCATGCTACATTCCACAACTCAAGCTTGACAATCGGACACAGTCGGGCGGTTCCGTTCATCAATGCCGACACAACTCGATCGCGCACGTTCGGATTGCCGTTCGGCCTAAGCATATGAATCCAGCTGGAAGTATCGATGAGTAACACTTAGCTAAGTTTGGCGACGCTGCGACTGTAATTCTTCTGGACTCATCAAGTCATCGCATGTACCAGCATGGCGAACCAGGCGAGCCATTCTCTGACGACGATTGTATTCTGTGATCGATCTAACAATCGCTTCACGCTTAGTCTTTGCTTGGGTAAATCGAAGCAGATCATTCAGTTCTTTATCGGGAATATCAACAGTCGTTTTCATGTGTAGGACTTAATAGTGTGGATTGATCGGAATGTATAAAAATTTATACAAATTAGAATATTATCTTTATAGTTTTAAATTCTAATATTAGAAGATAAAGAATATTATTCCTAGTATATTGGAATAGTTGTACTGATTTTTTGATTAGCGCGTTATTGAGCTTCTTTCTACATTTCGTACGTAATTCAGTCAATCGTTGTGAAACCGGCGTTTCTTACCAGTGCTGCCAGCCTGAAAAATCCATGGACCATCTTGCTGTAAGGTAAGAGTAGAAACAAGGTAATGACCGCTCCTAAATGCAACCCGAGTAATCCAATCAGCAATCCTTTGCTTAAATGACCGAATCCGTATAAAGCCAGACCACTCACCGCAACCAGGCAAAGGAGAAGAACAAATGCCATTTCTCCTCCCCAAACACGATCATCGCCAACTAGTCTTTGTGCTTTCAGTTTAAGAAAAACCATCCAGCCCCCTCCAATACTCATCGCAATTCCGCCGCTGACGCCAAAGAGCTTGGGAAAGGACCAAACCGGGTATGGTGCTGGTTGGTCAAACACATAATGCAGAATAGCCCCACTGCAGGTCGAGGCAAAGCAAAGAAGAAAGCCATACAGTATCAGTTGGTGAGCATATCTGCGGGACTGGGAATATTGATCCTGTTCCTCAAAATTACAACCCTCGCCATGTCCACCAGCAAGATTCTTCATGTTGGCTACCCAGCCCAAAGCAGCGGTGAAATCAGAAGGGACTGCACTACGACCATTGATTGCTTGCCAATAACGGCCAATCGCAATACCAATGCAAACCAGCGGCACCAGGAACGCGGGAGCAAATATTGCCACCATAACCTCATGAGAGATAACACTATAGAATCCTTCATCGCTTGAAGACGGCGATAATGCCATTAGCACGAAAAATGATGCACAGGCAAGTAGCAGCAAGACTGCAATCATCGTTCCATTGCGATGAAAAATATGTGCGAACGATTGCGGCCACGCAAACTGCATCCAGCTCGCCTGCCGAACCTGAGCAAGCGCTTTCGGGAAATTGACATCAAACTCATGCGGTGCAGTGTATTGGCAAGCGTAGTAACACCCTCTGCAGTCATGACATAAATTTGCGAGATGTACCAAGTCTCCATCTGTAAACTTTCTGCGAGTTTCAAGCGCTGGAAACACTACGCAGAACCCTTCACAATAGCGACACGCATTGCAAATCTCGGCCTGACGTCGTGCTTCCGCCAAATGGCTAGCTTGCATACTCGGCTGCCTGCTGGCCGGCAATACGACCAAAAACTGTTCCAACCGTCATTCCGAATCCAGCCAGATATCCCCTGCCCAGAATGGAACCTGCCATGGATTCTCCTGCTGCCCACAAATTTTCTATCTTCTTGCCAGCGGCTGAACACTGGGCAAATTGATCAACTTTCAAACCGAGATAGGTGAAGGTGACACCGGTGCGCAAACTATGGCCATAAAACGGCGGCTCCGTAATGGGTCGCGCCCAGTTGCTCTTTGGCGGATTGATGCCCTGTGTAGAAACCCCATCAAGGCGGCTGGAATCAAAACTTCGATCGCCACTGCAGGATCGATTGAACTGACTGACTGTGTTTTCCAATGCGTCGGGCGGAAGTGTTAGCAACTCGGCCAGAGTTTCCAGACTATCCGCTTGCACCGGTGGGAATACTGACGGCATAAATAGATCAACAGATTTACTGTCATAAATTGCGTAACCAATTTGCCCAGGTTGCTCAGCAATCAAACGTCCCCAAATCGCATAGCGCTTTGGCCAGATATCCTCGCCCTCGTCATAAAACCTGTGGCCATGACTGTTGACGACAATAGAAAATGGGACGCAGTCCAGACGCGTCACAATTCCACCATCGTACTTCGGTGCGCGTCCATCGATTGCAACCGCATGACATTGTGTTGGGTCCCCCACTGTATCAATACCGTGGTCGATCAAATTCGACAGAACTTCTCCGCGATTGTAAGGGGTACCGCGAACCAGAAAATTCTTCGCAGCCGGTCCCCAAGCTTTCGCCAACCATTCAAGGTTTGCTTGAAATCCACCCGCAGCCACGATAACCGAACCAGGTGACAGCATATACAGGCGTTCTCCATACTGAAATTCAATATCCGTAATTCGTGAACTTGATAATTCAAGATGCGTAACTTTCGCATCGTAGAACACATCAATGTCGAGTTTCGCTGCCGTGCGGTAGTAGGCGTTCATCAGTGCTTTGCCACCACCTAAGAAAAATGCATTGGTTCGCGCAAGGGACAGGGTTCCTGACAAGGCAGGCTGAAATCGAATCCCATGCGCTTCCATCCACGGAAGGCACGATTCCGACGCATGAATGGCAAGACGCGCAAGCGTACGATCAGTGCACCCGGCAGTTACTTCGAGCAGATCCGCAAAGAACTCGTCCTCCAGATAGTTGCCGGTAAGAGGCCCGAGTGCACCACGGTGCATGCAGCGCAAATTGCGAGTGTGCCTGGAATTGCCACCCCGATACGGTTTATTCGCAGCTTCCAAGATGACTACCGATGCACCTGATTCGACAGCCGATATGGCGGCGCACAACCCTGCATTTCCACCGCCAATGACTGCTACATCGTAGTGCTTGCTCCAAGTCTGTTTCATTGCTTGAAAATCTGTCGTTCGCCCTGTTCCTTGGACCTGCCTGACGTGTGTAACAGTTTGAATGCTGGTATTTTGGTGACTGTCCAGTCAGCTTTCAAAATTGCATCCTTAATCAACTGATATAATTGATTTTTATAGCATTGTCACAGATGCGCAGAATGTGTTCATTGACACTGCTTACAATGAGAGTTTTATCCCAGAGTGATAGGCAAATTGTTGCTGAAAGTTAAATCCCCACCTGTCATCAAGGTGCGTCAATTTATAATTCTGCTTGCAGTTCGAAGCGGAATGTATTTCAATCTAAATTTCTGAATAATTGTACTTCGGCTTTCCAAATTCTACTTGCGCTATTGATCCGCTATCTGAAAATTAGCCTGTCTAATCTAACTGCTTTGCGGAGCTCCGTGAATTAGTGATTCAATACGCATAAATTGCCGAAAACAGCGATATCACTGATCCGCTACCAGTTTTCAATTTGCCACCCAACATATTTAACACTCCAGATTCAGGAGCAGGTCATCTGTGATACGCCAATTGGTCTCGCGTGAACGCCTGCTCACCGTGGTCTTCGGCGTGCTTGGTACTGGCTGCTTTCTGATTCTGGATCTCCCGCTACCGTTTCTTTTCGGACCGATGGCAGCGTCGCTGATGTATGCCTTGACCGGTGGGAGACCAAGAAGTTTCGGCAGTATCTCCACATTTGGCCGAACGATACTCGGTGTCGCGATCGGTGCTTCCATAACACCAGAGGTAGTAGAAAGACTTCCGGCGATGATCAAATCTGTGTCACTTGTGCCGCTCTACCTTTTGATGATTGGTGTAATGGGCTATGCCTATTTTCGGCGAATTCACAAGTTTGACCCTGTAACCGCCTACTTCTCGGCTATGCCTGGGGGGCTCCAAGACATGATCATTTTTGGACAGGAGGCAGGCGGCAATCCGAGGATACTGTCCTTGATCCACGCAACGCGCGTTCTGATCATAGTCACTGCCGCCCCCGTTGTGCTTACCGGAGCTTTCGATGTGGTGCTCAGTAATCCAATTGGCAGCCCGGTTGCAGATTTGCCATGGCATGAACTTATCCTGATGCTTGTTGCTGCTCTGGCTGGTTGGAAAATTGCTGCGCGCTTAAGACTGTTCGGCGCATCTATATTGGGTCCTTTGATTGCCGCTGCGTTGCTCACTCTCAGCGGTTTGATCAGTTCAAGGCCACCTGCAGAAGCCTTGCTTTTCAGTCAATTCGTCATTGGTGCGGGAATCGGTGTGCACTATGTGGGTATCACTTTGCGCGAACTGCGCCAGGTTGTGGGGGCAGGCGTCGTGTATGTCGTATTGCTGGCAATTGTTGCGGCGATGTTTGCCGCAATTGTGTCGCAATTCGGTTTAGCTGCACCGGTTGAGGCGTTGTTGGCATTCATACCTGCCGGGCAGGCTGAAATTACAATATTAACAATCGTCGCGGGTGCCGATCTTGGGTTTGTGATCACTCATCACATTGTCCGCATCACGCTGGTAATCTTGGGAGCACCCCTGTTCGCCAGACAAATCAGCCAGAATCCCAAACCTCGGGATTGATCATGTGAATTGGTAATCCCTCGCTGTAGGCGTTGATCTGGTCAAATATGTCCGAAAACTGAATGTTGCACTCATCCTCTGTCACGTAGCCAATGTGAGGTGTCGCGATAAGGTGAGGATGATTAAGCGGAACTTCACCGGGTGAATCCTTTTATCCTGTACTCTTATATGGAAACCTCTCGAATTGCAAGTGTAATGTTGCGAATCAATAAACAAAAGATGGGGTGCGGTCTTATATTCGGCCTACTATTGAGGAGGGCATGAATGCCGTCCTCGTGCCATGATGATATTCGCGCACAGGACTCCTAATCTAAATTTCGGCTTGCATGCTGCCGTAGAGTTGCTCAGGCTCTTCCCGTGCAGGCATCGCCCTTTTTGTCATCAGTTCACAATCTCACCAATGCAACTCCCTTGACAGGTTAACCGTTTCACTGCACCGGTCTCAAAAACCAGCGCAGTCATATCCTTCATTTCGATGACCCACCCGTCGCAAAGCGACGCGGGTCGTATTTGACGCCTTGGGACAAAATCACCCAACTGATACGCGCCATCTGATTAGCCAGCGCCACCGCGGCCTTGTTGTTATTGCTGCGCCCGGCAATCCGTCTTGCCTTGTCATACAGCGGATCCGAGTGGTCCGTGTTTCGAAGCGCTGCAGATACCACCGAGCGGGCACCGTGAATTAACATCGTGCGCACATAGCGGTCGCCGCATTTGGAGATGCCGCCGGACTTGTCATGTCCGCCACTTGAGTATTGGCGAGGCACCAGCCCCAGCCAAGCGGCAAAGTCGCGTCCATTTTCGAAACCACTGCCATCACCGGCCGCAGCCACCAGTGCACTGGCCACCAGCGGACCAATGCCCGGCACCGTCTGCAACCACCGCACCGCATCGTGCTTGGAACCGAGCGCTTCAATCCGATGGGTGTAATAGGCCACCTGCTCTTTGGCTTGGCTCAAATTCAGTGCCTCGCGGCGCAGCGTGAGAGAAAACTCAAAGCTTACCTGACTGAGATCCAGACCTTTGTGCTCGCGCACATCATCACTGAGCACTTGCTTGATCAACTGATCCACAGCCCCTTTTGAGCGCCGCACCACCAATCCCCGTTCCGACAGATGCGCACGGATGGCATTGTAGCTCTGGGTTTGCTGCTTCAGTGCCTGCTGGCGAAGACCATGCAACATCGACAAGTCTTGCTGCGCGACCGTTTTGAGCGCGACCGCGTGCAACCGCGGGCGCAGCGATGCCTCGGCTATTGCCACCGAATCGTTGGCGTCGGTTTTGTTGTTCAGCACATAGGTCTTCACCCACCTTGGCGGCAACAGTCGAACCGGTAGCCCCAACTCCTCGAACTTGCGACCCCAGAAATGCGCCCCGCCACAAGCCTCCATCGCCACACAGCGTACCTTGGCTGCATCTAATCTGGCAAAATACCCCAACACCTGGTTGCGCTTAAGCTTGACCTGACGGATCAATTTCATGTTGTAGTTCATCTCCGACAAGTAAAACACGTTCTTGGCCAAATCCAACCCAATGGTTGTGTTATCGTATGTAGTCTGCATTGTTAACCTCTCACTTTGTGTTAGTTGGTTTGTTCAACCTTATTCTAACTGCCAAGGTGAGAGGTTTCCATATCATCTAAATTGTTCATTTTAAAAAAATATCACCCTGTATCAGTTAAATTCAACCTCTTCTTGCACTGGGAACATATCTGTGTGGATCAACGCCAAGCAATTCAAACGCCCGCGACTGCAACGCAGTGTGCTGCGCCAACATCGGCATCGTCGTCTTAACCCGTCCCGGTAATTCCACCTCATTGAGCGTCACCGTCGCCAAATCAGCCAGCAACGTCGAAAAACTGTGTACCGGCTCTCCTTGTGGCGTCTGCTTGCTCGCCGCCTTGCGCTTCGCACCCACCGACACCTCGGCCTTCGCCACCGGCGAGCACCGCGCCTCGGCGGCCGACTGCCGATCATCATCTTCAAACAACAGCGGCGCCAGGCGCCGGCGCATGTGCCATTGCACATGATAGGCCAGCATACACAAAAATACATGCGCCTTGACATGATCCGCGGTGTATACATAAATCGGCCGCACCTCCAAGTGGGATTTCGTCGTCCGAAACGCACGCTCCACCTGGGCCAAACTCTTATATGCCACCACCGCCTCATGGGGTGATAAATCAGACACACTGGTGCGCACCGCATACACCCCATCCAATTGGGCTTCAGCTGCAATCTGGTCCGCCAGCCGCCGCCAACTCAAAGTAGTGTCCGTAATATCAAGCGCAAAGTGCTTGGCCACCTTCCAGCGATTGATCTCGGCACCCACGCGCTTGGCAATGTTCACTTGGCCTTTCAGTGTGCCGCGTTTAACAGACTGTGAGATTTTCTCCAACACCTGTTCAGTTTGATTCAATAACACCTCACGCTTGCGCGTCCTTTCCGCGCACAACCTGGCATTGAGACACACCATGATGGTCTCACCGGGAAATTCATCACTGCTGACCGCCACCACCCCATCAGGTTGCAGACGATCAATCACCTTGGCATGCTCACCTGCGGATGCGTGCTGCAGCAACTTGCGCAGCCCCGTTGCCGTCAGTGCCGATACCCAGTCCAGCCCAGCCGGTATTAAATCATCGCGGATGCGTGCCCCGGTAATCATCCCCCGATCCCCCACCAACGCAATGCGTTCAATCCCAAAGCGCTGCTGAATGGTCCGCACCTGGCGGCTCAAGGTGGCCGGATCTGCCGTATTGCCGGCAAACACCTCAACGGCAATCGGACAACCATCAGCGGCACACAAAAGACCGAACACAATCTGCTGCTTGCCTTTCTTACCATCACGGTTGTAGCCAAATTCAGCCAACTCACAGCACCGGCCTTCCAGGTAACTTGAGGTGACGTCATACAGTATCAAGGTGGCATCTTTCAGATACCGGTTGGCCAAGGATCGTTCAATCCACTTTTGTCGCACCAACAGCCAGTCCAGCATGTTGAGCAGCTCGTTGCCGGAAACCTGATCCAATTGCAGCACTGCACCCAACGCGCTGTCGGCGGTGTCTGAGGACAGTCTGCGGGCGGTGGCGAGTTTGGAATCCGGTGCCACCACCCGGGCAACAATTGCAGCCAGTGCCAAACGACGCTGGCGGCTGACACGCGGGTGTAGGATACGCTCAAGTCCGATACTGTGGGCCGTACCGAGCACTGCTGCGATGTGGCCGTGAGGTAGCGCGCGCCGGATTCGGAATGCGTCATTGAGGCGGGCAAAGGCGACACCGCCGCGCACCACCGCATCGATGCCATTGATCAGGGCTTGGGGCAGGTCGGTGAGGTTGGCGATGGTTTTTTTGCGGATGCGTTTACCTTCGCGCCAGGCCTGGCGCAGCAGGACGGTATTGCGGCCGCGTTTGTTTTTGATGATTTCGATGTTGAAGGCCATGGCAGTGCACTGGGAACATATATAGAGATATATCAGCCTTGAATGAGAGGATTGTTCTCACTTAAACAATGGGTTATCGGAAATTAGCAGCTCATTTGGCCAGTGAAGTTCCGTCTAAATCGTCGATCACAAAAATATCGTTTGGTATCAGTAATTCAACTGCCACAAAAGCCGACAAATTATATTTTTCAATGCACAGTTACCGCATGAACTCCCCACCATTGACAAAAAACGTCGACCCCGTAACAAAAGGCGCATCGAGAATGCATTCCACCATTTGAGTGACATCACTATGCTCACCCAATCTACCCATGGGGATTCCACTTAAGACACGACTCAACCCTGCTTCGGTGTCTAACTCATAACGCTCGCGCACCTCTTCAGTATCAACTGCATTGGGGGTCAAGCAGTTTACGCGAATTCGCGGCGCAAGTTCCCGGGCCATACACTTTGTCAGCGCGTAAATTCCACCTTTAGCACTACAAAAATTTGCCCCATTTAAGCGTCCCTGTATACCACAGGAAGCGCCCAAGTTGATGATGCTGGCTGGTCGGTTTTGGGTATGACGGACAAATTCTTGTGAACAAATGAATGTACCCTTCAAATGGGTGTCCACTACTGCATCCCAGCTTTCGTCGGTTAATTCAAGAAAAGGCGCGTCCATGTTAATACCGGCGTTATTGATCAGGACACTCGCCCCGCCCAAGTGTTTAGCAGCGATTTCGAACATGGTACGAACTGCTGATCGGTCGCGCACGTCTGCCTGGACGGGTATCACCCGTGCTTGGCTACCTGCCCTACTAATTTCACTACAAACTCGATCAGCTGCAGCTTTCGTTCGATAATTCAAAACAATGTCCCGGCCTTTAGCTGCGAAATCCTTAGCGAGCGCTGCACCAAGACCTCTTGTTGCGCCAGTAATAACGATTGCGGTTCCCTGATTCATGAGCAATTCCTCTCAGTTTACATGAACATGATTCATACGTACCCGAGCAAACGCGGAATAAACAAGGTAATCTCGGGTACATAGCTGATGGTCAGCAAGGTTACCAGTAAGACTGCAAGAAACGGGACAAGTGGTTTGATTACAGCCTCGATTGACAACTTGCTCAAGCCGCAGGCGACGAATAAACATACTCCCACCGGCGGAGTAAACAGCGAAATCGTTACATTCGCTGCCACGAAAATTCCAATATGAATCGGTTCCATACCCAATGCGACACCGGCTGGAACCAGAATTGGCATCAAAATGATCAATGCTGGTAACGCATCCATGATCATCCCGAGCAAGAAAAACACCACGTTAACGATGATGACAAAAACTACCCAATGACTTGCATATTGAACGATCAGTGCTGCTAATTCGTGAGGGATACGCTCAAACGCCAATACAAACGAAAATGCCGATGCCATACCTAGAATCAGCATAACCATACCTGTCAATCGTCCAGCTTCCAGTAAAACTGCTGGCAAATCTCTTATTGTGAGTTCCCGATATACGAAAAGCGACACGACCAAACCGTAAACAACAGCGATCGCTGACGCTTCAGTGGGTGTGAATACCCCGCCAAGGATGCCTCCCAGTATGATCACTGGCATGAGGACTGCAAGAATTCCATCCATGAGAATTCGGAATTTTTCAGACCAAGTCGTTGATTCGGCGACTGGCAAGTTCAAGCGCCTTCCATAAAAATAACACAGCGCCATCAAAGCACAAGCATTAAAGACGCCAGGTAACAATCCTGCAGAAAATAATCCTCCAATCGAAATACCCGCGACCACGCCGATAATGATTAGATCGATTGAGGGTGGGATGATCGATGCAGTTGCACCGGATGCAGCCAAAAGTGCTGTCGCAAACGGCTTTGGATACTTTCTTCGCAACATTTCTGGCATAGTAGTTGAACCGATCGCCGCGGTATCAGCACTGGCAGAGCCGCAAACACCAGAAAAAAACATCGTTGAGAGAATTACCACAAAACCCAGACCACCCTTTATCCGACCAACGAATATTAGCGCTAAATTAACGATTCGTCGTGCAATTCCACCGCGCCCCATGATCGTTCCAGCAAGAATGAAAAGTGGAATAGCAAGGAGAGTGAAAGCGTCCATTCCGCTTAAAATCTTCTGAGGAAGCAACACCAGACCATCGGGTGCAATCATCCATAAGCCTGCCAGAGAAGCCAGCCCAATCGCCACTGCAATGGGTACAGAAGTCAATAGTGCAACAAACAAAATAATGACAACAACTGTAGCCATTCTAAAAAACCGATTTCGGTTAAGCTGAGTCTCGTAGCAGCAGTTGACGCACTGTCGACTTTCCACTTTCCCAAACGATTAATGCACTGCCAACGATGATCGACGAATACGGGATTTCCATTGGAATCTGCAGCGCGGGGGCAATATGTCCTGATACACCATGAACGTAGATCACTCCCTGATAGAGAATCACCAGGAAAAACAAGGTTACTGTGAGGTGGACAGCGATTGAAATCCCCCACTGCAGTGATTGTGGACAACGTTCGACTACCACTCGCAAGGCAAAGTGAGATTTGGTGCGGAAAGCGTAGGCAGCACTGAGCATCGCAAGCCACATTAGCAAGAATCGCGCGAGTTCCTCCGACCAGGACAGCGGTGCATGTAAAAAATATCGGGAAATAACCTGACTGAATACGACGGCGGTTAGAGTCACCAAAATTATGCAAATAGCAATTTCCAGGAAATGGCGGAACACCTTAACCATGAATTGATTCGCGACTGTTGGCCAGATCATCGCGTCGATCTAAATGGAAATAGGAAGGAGTGAGCTTTAACACTCACTCCTTAGATACTTTGATTTTTGATGCAATGCGAAAGAATCAGACAGGATTATTGTTCACCGACCATTTTGATCATATCCATACCACCCACGCGTTCAGCATTTTTTTCATACACTGAACTGACTGCATTCTGGAAGGCTGCAACATCAACTTCATTGAACTCAAGGCCTCTTTCTTTCAGTGCAGTCAAGGCATCGCCCGCCATTTTGTCCATTGCAGCACGTTGGGCTTGCGTTGCAGCCTCTGCGGCAGCGCGTACTTGTGCTTGCAGTTCTTCCGGCAGTTTCGACAGTGCTTTGTTACCACAAACCAGTGCGGCAGCCAAGTACATGTGCCCAGTCAGTGAAACGTACTTGGTTACTTCAAAGAAGTTTTCAACCAACAAGTCCACATGATCAGTTTCTGCACCGTCAATCACCCCCTGTTGCAAACTGGTATAAACCTCTCCAAATGACATGGGCGTTGCCTGTGCACCTAACGCGTTAAAAGTATCGATCAACACTGGACTGCCCATGACTCGAATTTTCAATCCTTGTAAATCATCCGGGGTCATAATCGGCCGCGTATCGTTCCACGCATTTCTAATGCCGGAAAACCACCAGCCCATCACTTCCGAATCCAGAGCCATTTCAACTTTACCTGCAACTGACTCCCCGATTGGTCCATCTACTACCCGGTAGAAGTGGTCAACATCGCTGAAGATAAAAGGCAGATTGAACAAATCTGCTTCGGGTACAAATGGAGCCAAGCCACCACCCGTGCTTTCCACGGCGCACTGCAGCGTGCCTTGTTTAAGCATTTGACTCGTTTCTTCTTCGCTTCCCAGTTGTTCTCCTGGAAAGATTTGAACTTCAATTGCTCCATTTGAACTCGCTTCCAGGTGTTCCTTAAATGCGACAGCACCATCTTGAAAGGGATGCTGTTCTGGACCGTTGTGTGCAAGTTTAATTGTGTAGTCCGCTGCACCAGCACTACCAATCGCGGCGGTCCCTATGGCAACAGTAAATAATGCCGTTATCAATTGTTTAAGATTCATAGCTATTTGCTCCTTTTTGTTGTAATAATCATTCAACTTCAATTTAGCAGAAACTGCAAACGGTGTACCATTTGAGTTTCAGTGTGCAAGCGGTTGCTCAAGCGATCCACCCCAAATGTCTCCGACAGTAAATCCATTGGGGAAAGGATCATCCACGTCGACGACGTATTGAGCAATCCCAGTGATCCACGCTTGTCCCTGGATAGTTGGTACTACTGCAAGCTGACCACCGAGTCGAGTTTCACGAATCAATCGTCCTTTAAATATCGTTCCCAATATGCCTTCGTGGTTAAAGTCTTCATTCAACTGTAATTCACCTTTGGCGTATAGCGCCGCCATGCGTGCGCAAGTACCTGTGCCGCATGGTGATCGATCAAGCACACCAGTCCAGGTTGTTGGCCGGTCCCAATCAAGCTGGCCAGAAGACACGACTACTGCGTTTTTTGCATTTGCACCGCGCACGGTTGGGGTACCTGTCATAACACAAATGGTCACCCCTGCAACGTTTGGGTTTTCGGGATGAACACAAGGCAGTTTTTCACGTGCGATCGCTTTGATCATTTCACCGACACGGGTAATTTCACCTGCCCGATCAGGTCGTAATTCAATGCCCAGTTTTTCAGCATCTGCAATAACATAAAACATTCCACCCCAAGCGACATCAACGCTTACTTGTCCAATCTGCGGTACATCGATCACCTGATCAAGATGCACTGCGAATGCGGGTACATTTTCGAAAGTGACACTTTTCGCCTTGCCGTTCTCAACTGCCACCGTCACTGTGACCAATCCAGCAGGCGCCTCCAAAGTTAATACTGTTTGTGGTTCGGTAACCGCAACCATACCTGTTTCGACCAATGCGGTCGCCACGCAGATAATATTGCTACCCGACATTAAAGGATATTCTACCTGTTCTAGAATAACGAACCCCGCATCTGCTTCGGGATTCTTTGAAGGTAAGATAATGTTACAATTTGCAGCTGGATAGCCTCGAGGCTCGCGCAGCATGCGCTTACGCAAGTCGTCACCGTGTTGTTCCAAGTAGCACATTTTGTCATACATTGTCTCGCCCGGTACATCTGTGATCCCGCCCACAATCACTCTACCTGGTTCTCCACAGGCGTGGAGGTCGATTGCATGAACGATTTTTGACACCCGCATAGTGAAACTACCTGGGAACTCGCATTTTCATCCAATTGGCAGTGTTGTGAAAATCAGCAACAACACTCCCTTCAGGGACCAGTGCATCGCATGCGGCCCGCGTTTCATCATCCAGCTTCATGTCTTTAACCGGGAGCAAACTCTCGAGCTGTTCGACCGTTCTAGGACCAATCAATGGTGCGGTAATTCCTGGCTGATCTTTGACCCAAAGAATTGCTAACTGAGCTGGAGTCAGTTCGATTTGATGCGCTATTTTGGTGAATTCCATTCCGACTTCAATACCTCTTGCGGTTACCCGGTCCGCATAAAACCCACCCCTTAGCGCAGCTCGAGAATTTTCTGGATAAGAAGAGGCCGATGAGTAGCGCCCGGCAAGAACACCCATCGCCATGGGTGCCCACGCAATCAGGCCCACACCATGGTTCTGGCAAAGCGGTACGAGTTCATTCTCTATTCTGCGATCAAGCAGATTGTACGGTGGCTGTTCCGATACGAATCGCGCATAACCCTTGAGTTCGCTCACCATAATCGCTTCCATGACACTCCAGGCAGGATGGGTTGAGCAGCCGACGTAACGAACCTTACCCTGCTGAACCAAATCGGTCAATGCACCTAACTGTTCATCCCAAGGTATTTCGGGAGAAGGTCGATGTAGTTGATATAAATCGATGTAATCGGTTTGCAGACGCTTGAGTGAATTTTCACAAGCACGGATTAAATGCAGCCGCGAATGACCGACGTCATTGGGTGCGTACAGGGCAGGATCATCCAAAGAATACCCGGGTCTGCGCCTGCCATGATCTACTTTGGTTGCAATCAGAGTCTGGTGACGTCGGCCATTGGCCTTGATTGCGCGTCCGATGATTTTCTCACCTTCTCCATCAGCGTAAATATCGCCAGTGTCGATCAGATTAATACCGGCATCCAAGGCGATGTCAATTATTCTTCTTGATTCTTTTTCCGGCGTTGGATCTGCAAAATTATCGGTTCCGAGGCACAGACTCGACACTTTGACTCCCGTACGACCCAATACGCGGTATTCCATACGTCATTGCCCTAAGGATTTTTTTGTGAGATTACTCATTCCGTGTTTAGTGTAGCAGATAACCGGCGTGCCTTGTCAAATATATAAATTGAACGAAGCCGCTACGCGGCAGTATTTCTGCTTGCCCTTCATGGGTTAGCGTCCATTCGGTAAATATTTCTTGCCAGCGAGTCAAAATTAGTCTATTGTGTAGGTGGCACCCCGCGGCAACGGGGTGCCACTATTTATTGTTTTCAACAACACAATAGGAGAATGAACCATGTCCCATCGTGTCAACGGCGCGAAGCCGAACTCGCCATTACGGCAAACAACCATAGATTATATGAAGCTACGCAATCTGTCGGAGAATACTCAGCGGCGGTATCTTTATGAGCTCGACAAGCTGTCGAGACATTACCGCTGTTCGCCATGCGAGTTGAGCGCTGAGCAGTTGCGAGATTATGTGCTGGCACAAATCGATCAGGGTGTTGCACCGGCATCAACGAATTTGACGGTTGCAAGTTTGCGGATGTTTTTTAACCGGGTCATCAATGAACCGCACAGGGTTCAGCTGCTGGCGGTGCGAAAAGTGTCCGACAAGTTGCCCAAGACCGTGAGTGAAGCGCAGATCAAGACAATCTTTGCCGCGACACACAATCTTCGCTATCGCGCGGCAATTCAGCTGGCTTATTGCACCGGGCTGCGCGTCTCGGAGGTTGTGGCCCTTCAGGTTGGCGACATTGACTCGGTCAAGGGCATGATTCGCGTGGGCTGCGGCAAAGGGGGTCACGAACGGCTGGTGTTTGCGCCATTGACATTGCTGGAGGCGTTGCGCGACTACTACCGGCAGATCTTTCCGAAACCAGAAAGCTGGCTGTTTTACGGCACCACTCCGAGTGAGAAACTGAAAACCGCAACCTTGTGCAACGCATTCAAACAGGCCTGTAAGCTGGCCGGCATCCAGGCGGAATTCACCTTCCATAGTTTGAGGCATTCAGTCGCAACTCATCTACTCGAAAGAGGGACGCAGCGCGATGTGGTACAGGATATTCTCGGCCACAAGTCGCCTGAAAGTACCCGGGTCTATGCCCGGACCACCGCCGCGATGTTTCGCGAGCTCGATCACCCGGCCAATCACATCACACACTGACCGGCGGTGATGGCTGCCAAAGCCACTGTGGCGGACATCTTCCGCCACAGTGGTCGTGAGTTTATTGCCAGCTATGGCGCAACGCTCAATCGCGCCGCGCGGCGCGTCTTGGCTGCCATCTGCAACTGCCGAACCGCCGCGCTGGGTGCGCGCCACTATCAGTGCCCGCACTGTGATATCCCACATGTGCTGTACAACTCGTGTCGCAATCGTCACTGTCCGCAGTGCCAGGGCACAGCCGCACATCAGTGGCTGGAAAAGCAAAGCGCAAGGGTACTGCCCGCACCTTATTTCCATATCGTCTTTACACTGCCGACAAAGATCGCAACGGTTGCCTACGCCAACCGTAAAGTGGTGTTCGACATTCTCATGCGCACCAGTGCCAAGACCTTGACCGTCATCGCCGCCGACCCCAAACATCTCGGCGTGCAGGTCGGCGGCACCTGTGTGCTCCACTCCTGGGACCAAAAACTCCTGTGGCACCCACATGTACATGCCCTGGTCACCGCCGCCGGCTTCGATGTCATTACCGGGCGCTGGAAAACCACCAACCCCAAGTTCTTCGCACCGGTCAAGGTGCTGGCAAGATATTTTAGAAACCGCTGCTTAGATGAACTGCACCAAGCCTACTGCCAAGGTCTGCTCATCTTCCCCGGCTCCATCGCACACCTGAAATCCAAAACCGCCTTTGAGGCACTGGTACAGCACGCACGTCAACAAGACTGGAACGTCTACGCAAAACCGCCTTGCCAAGGTCCCAAAGCACTGATTCGGTATTTGTCCCGCTATACCCACCGGGTGGCCATCGGCAACAGCCGCATCCTCGCCTTCGATGGCAAAACCGTGACCTTCCGGTATCGAAAACCTGTCTCCCAAGCGCACTCCAAACCCCAATACGGCACCCTGAAACTGACCGTTGCCGAATTCCTGCGCCGCTACCTCATGCACGTATTACCGAAACGCTTTCATCGCATCCGACACTTTGGCATCCTCGCCAATGCCAAATACAAGCAAACCTTGCAGCAAGTGCAGGTACAAACCGGCTGGCTCAGCCAACCAGCCGCTCACGATCATGCCGCTGAGGATACCTCTCCGAAGTGCCCAACCTGTTCAACACCGATGACACTCGTTGCCATTGAAACGCAACACGAGCTGCGCATTGTTCAAGCGCTCGCCCGCGCACCACCTGGGTCAAAAGCTGCCTAATGCATCGACTCACCCAGCCAACCACCACAACCGTACATGTCAACCGACACAACCGGGCGCGCTTCAATGCTCAGATGCCGCAATTGCGTCTCGAACTGCAAGTAATTTCTCCAAATTGGGGAACTCTCCAACGACGCGATGTCCTCGTTGCGATCAATCATCGCAGCCAATCGTCGATAACTCCCATCGAATCACCGCTTCGCAAGTAGGCATCAGCCGAACTTTCTCCATAACAGCGTCGACGCTTGCGGCCTCGTTCAACAAGGTTACAGATAGCCGTTTACACGGCCATCACTAACCTGAATATTCATCAATTCAACCATATTACAACACAGTAGGTGACGGTTAAGGAAGAATAAATTTTGCTAAAACTGGGGATGAATTTAACTTTCTGTCATCATCTCCCACAAAACGTCGCGGCAGATACTATAGTCGCAAAAAAAAGCCTGGTGTAAGCTGATTAGAGAACCCGTTGGCAGACTGGCAGTTATTTTATTCAACATGAATAACTTGACGGTTGATGAATATACAACACCGAATCTACATTATTTACAGTTGGAGATTGCGGCAAGACAACGCAATCAATGATGCACCAATTAAAAAAACCTTCCCCATTTACAGTGGATGACTAATTCAAAAAAGTTCTTATTAAATGACGTAGTCTTGCCTGGCAGGAGAGATAATACTGACATTGATTTGAACCTGCTTCAGCGCGGAACAAAAGCCCAGTCTCACTTGAGGCTGTATTCAATTTGCTTCCCGATGCTGGAACGCGAAGCAATCATTCAACACAATCAAAAGGAGCAAGGGAATGCCCGAAAAGCAACTGGAAGACGCTGCCATGAAGCGGCTCGTCGCACTACCGGAGATGGTGCGATCCTATCTTGACCATGCACCGCTGCCACGAGAACTTAGGGGTACACTGGACTTTTCCACACTGCGCAAGCTGCCAACCGAATTGATCAGTGGCAATTTGATGAAACGGCACGCCGACCAATTGTGGGAAATCGACTACCACCACTGTGAAGACCGCTTGTATGTGATCATTGAAATTGAATTTCAATCCACACCGGACCCGGCCATGCCACTTAGGATGCTGGCTTATGCGGCATTGATTTACGAATCACTTTTTCGTGAGACCAAACCACGCCCGCCATCGTATCGGTTGCCGGCAGTGCTGCCGCTGGTGATCTACACCGGTGAAGCCCCCTGGAATGTACCCCAAAGGGTTGATGAACTGATGGGTGATAATTTAAAAACACTGCGGCCGTCGTTCCAATATTTGTTATTAGACGAACGACAATTGGTGGCATCCAAAGCAGCGCTGCAGGAAGGTCCGGCCGCAGACCTGATGTTAATTCGTCATGCGCGCGACTATGGTATGATGTTGCAGGTCTACGAGCGTATCATGAACTCAGAGATTTACCAATCGAATCAGGGTTTGTATGCTGAACTGGTACAGGAGTTTGGCAGGAGAATGTTTAGCACGGAGGTGAGAACCATGGATGAAATGAAAGCAAGACTGGCAGAGATGGATCGAAGATCGATGGCGAGAGGTTTTGAGCAAGGCATTGCACAGGGGATTGAACAGGGAATCGAACGTGGCAAACTGAAAGGGATTGAACAAGGGATCGAACGTGGCAAACTCGAAGGGATTGAATCTGTAGCCTTGCAGATGATTGCAAAAGGCTTATCGGCAAGTGAGATTCAGGACTTTACCGGACTGACTCCTGAGCAGATTCAGGAGTTGCGCCACGCCAGCTGATGCGATATCCTGTTCGTATGACTTCGCGTCGCGGGTACTGAATGAGTACCACAATGTGGAGTCTACGTTGCTTCGCTAGCGGGTTGCGGTGACTTTGACTGGCTTTTTCTTCGGCTTGTAGCGATTCGAGTAGTATGTAGTCTCGCGTACCGCAGTCATGGGGAAACAGATCCAGTCGTTTGATGCGCCTTCGCCCAACGTTGATCAAGCTCGAGACGATATTACCTGTGTTGCGCTGCTCTGTGGATCGCACCGATCGGGGTTTATGAACTCGCAGTGACTGTTTGGTCATGTCGCGTACCGGTTCGACTACGCTGTTCCGCGATGCATTAAACTTTGTCGGTTCACGATGAGTTTGAATAAATACAGCATTCGGACAAAATTCCAATCGTGCCTCGAGTTCCATCGGATGGAAAGACTGTCAAGCAGTCAACAAAGCTCAACTTTCATTCTCATAGGTACCCTACCCGCTACGATATGGAAAAACCCTTAGAAAGTTTGTCTATCGACCGTCAACTATAGTTGACGGTCGAAATACGATGAGTTGTATCTGGGATTACACGATCATTTGAATAACCGCTTCTACTCTTCAAGCTGATAGCTCACATTCATTCAGACGGATCGCTTACGTGCGATTCCTGCGACAAATTTTTGGGCTGGCTCACTTTTCAAATAATTCGAGAATTGATATAGCAGTCACATCCAATTTGCCGCAACAATATGGCTCGTATCGCAAACTGTCAACACATGTTCGCTGCAGCGAATTCGATATGGGGTTTTAACTTGTGGACATACCAGGTAGTTTTTCCCGTGCGGATAGAATGAACGAAACTGAGATAACGATTTCCCAGAGAATTCAGAGGAACTGATCTTGCATGCATAAATATCCACTTTATCGGAACTGATCCGAACAACGAAGTCAATTTCACGTTGGGATTTATTACGCCAATAATGGAGCGCAGATTGATCAAAGCAGGTTTTCAGTGTATCCAATACAAGATGTTCCCATAATATGCCTCGGTCATCTGCACGGATGGAATTCCAACCCCTTTGATGGCATACGAAACCGGTGTCAAACCCGTAGCATTTCGGCCGACCAACGATTTCGCGTGATCCACTTCCCGAAAATGGCGGCAACAGATAAATGGCATGGACAGCTTGAAGTGCGTCAATATACGATTTGACGGTATGCCGACTGATCTCGCACAACTTTGCCAGTTTGGTATAGTCGAGCAACTCTCCGCTTTGACGAAATAGCAAACGCAACAGAGCCATAAAACCTTCCCGGTTACCTACGGGGAATAATTCCAAAATGTCGCGTGCGAAAAAACTGTCGAGCCATTCCGAGAACACTTCCGGATTCAGTTCTGTTGCAAGCAGATGCTCCGGCAATCCGCCATGTAACAGGCGGCGATCAAGATCGGGGATATTCGTCCAATTCGGAGTTTCAGACCAAAATACAGGAGGCAAATAAATTTGCACTTTACGCCCAGTCAGTGTGTCGCGGAACTTCCTTGTCGATGCAAGTGTAGATGAGCCAGTTGCCAGCACCTGCAAATGTGGGGATTCGTCCGCTGCGATCTTGAGCAGCACACTGGGATCTTTCAATCGGTGTATCTCATCTAGCACAACTACTCTATCAGGCTCGCAATTGCTCCAGAACAATTCCGGATCGCTAGCAGCGAGTTGGACTGACGGCAGATCACAATTGAAGTACTGCACATCGGGGAGCATTTGAGCGAGAGTCGTCTTACCTGATCGACGAACTCCGGATAGCCACACGATGGGGCGTCGCGACCACGCACACTTGAGTTTTTCCAGCCAGTTTTCTCGGGATATAACCATTTCAATCGATATTTCCCAACAACTTTGTTCGCCTACAGATATTGATTATACATATAGCCGTCTATTTGTATAATACGTTTAACACATTGTCACCACGTTGATCGAAACAAAATTTCTCAATAACCCGAGAAATTTACCAGCACAGGTATGTTTTTAGTTTCGATGTAGCATACCTATGCTGCCATGAGTGCACAGGTGTCAACGTTAATGTCGCCAAACAATAAGTTATATTTTCTGTGATGCTCATCGATACGCAGGTATTTCATCGACATCGTAGATGTCTACATTCCATTAGTACCGCCTAATAATTTGGGGAAACGGAGTAGCAACCATGGCTGATGACACAATCAATACACCAGGTATACCATTTAATTTTGCGGCGCATCTTATCAGTGTAAATCATCACCGCTTGGATAAAATTGCTTACATTGATGACTTCAACCAGTTAACTTACGGTGAACTTGCCGCTGCCATCCGGCGTATGGCAACTGCCCTGCTTGCCAGTGGTTTGCATCGAGAAGAACGGGTTCTGATTCTGATGCATGACAGTTGCGAATGGCCTGTTGCATTTCTTGGCGCACTTTACGCGGGAGTCGTACCAGTGGCTGTCAATACTCTCCTGACCGCCAATGACTACCAGTTCATTCTTAACGACTGTCGTGCCAAAGTGGCGATCGTTTCCGCACCTTTATTTCTTACACTGAACAAAGCCATCGAAAATTGTAACCACAGCTTGAACGCGATTATTGTCAACGGGTCACAAGGTGATTTATCTGTAAATACGGTTGATTTTTCGACCTGTTTAGATGAGTCTGAACCCATAGCTAAAGCGGCTGCAACCCATCCCGATGAACCAGGATTTTGGCTATACTCATCAGGTTCAACCGGTCAACCGAAAGGCACCGTGCACACTCACGCAAATCTCTTCTGGACTGCAGAACTCTACGGCAAAGGAGTTCTTGGCATCACCGAAGCAGATCTTTGTTTTTCCGCGGCCAAACTGTTCTTTGCCTATGGGCTGGGCAATGCACTAAGCTTTCCACTGAGTGTCGGAGCCGCGGTCGTATTAATGGCTGAGCGTCCAACGCCGGACGCCGTTTTTGCAAGATGGATACAGCACCAACCCACCTTGTTCTTCGGTGCACCAACAGGATACGCAGGAATGCTCGCCTCGGCTGCTCTGCCAGATAAACACCAGGTTTCGCTCCGACTCGCGTCGTCCGCGGGTGAAGCACTTCCAGCGGAAATTGGACAACGATTTACCGAGAAATTTGACGTCGAAATCATCGATGGCATCGGTTCGACCGAAATGCTGCACATCTATCTTTCCAACCAACCAGGTAATGTTTACTATGGCACAACCGGCGTACCCGTGCCGGGCTACAGGATTGAGCTTAGAAACGATGATGGCAGCCCGACTGCAGATGGAGAAATTGGAGAACTTTTTGTTCACGGACCGAGTTCTGCACTGATGTACTGGAACAACCGGAACAAATCTCGTGACACTTTCCAGGGAGCATGGACCCGCAGCGGTGACAAATACAGCCGGAACCCCGACGGTACTTACACATACTCAGGGCGTACCGACGATATGCTTAAGGTCAGTGGTGTATACGTATCACCATTCGAAGTTGAATCCACATTGGTCCAACATTCAGCGGTACTTGAAGCCGCTGTGATTGGGCATAAGGATGCCGACGGGCTGACAAAAACCAAGGCGTATGTCGTGCTTAAGAAAGATGCCGAGGCAACTGCGACTGAACTCAAGAATTTTGTCAAAGACAAAATTGCACCGTATAAATACCCGCGTATCATTGAGTTTATCGACGCGTTGCCCAAAACAGCCACAGGTAAAATTCAGCGCTTCAGACTGCGCGCAATGGATCATTCTGAGTCTGCATGAAAGACCAACCTGAATACCTGGAAATTAACTGGGATTCGCGTACTGTAAAGTTAGAATACCTTTTAATCAACGCAGATTTGAATCAGGCGCCGCTGATCGTATTCTTACATGAAGGCCTTGGTTCACTCAGCCTGTGGCGAGAATTCCCAACCCGCCTTTGTCAGGCTGTCGGATACCGGGGCCTTGTCTACTCGCGGCCTGGATACGGCCGCTCTACCCCTTTCGATCATGACACTTTCTGGGGCATTGACTTTATGCATCGACAAGCCTATGAAGTTCTACCGAAATTACTGACAGAGCTCAACAATGAGGCTGACAATAATGGAATTGTGTTATTGGGTCACAGTGATGGTGCATCCATCGCCCTCCTGTATGGCGCTGCCAACCCCAATCAAATCAAAGGTATGATTACAGTTGCACCACACATATTGGTCGAAAAGATTACCATCGACAGTATTAGAGCCCTGGAGAAACATTACCGAACAAGCGATTTACCGCAAAAACTCGCAACTCATCACCAAAACCCAAATGTGACCTTTGATGGATGGAGCCGAGTTTGGCTAGATCACAGATTCCATAGCTGGTCCATTGAAGCTGAATTGAATGAGATCAAAGCGCCCGTGCTCATCGTGCAAGGTACGCATGATGAATACGGAACTGTGAAGCAGATCAACGGAATCAAAAAACGCATAAGCAACACGGAAACTTATTGGATTCAGGAATGTGGACATTCACCACACCGCACTCACACAGATAAACTGATCAATTGCAGTGTCGCTTTCATTCGGAATAACTGTGCAAATTGATATTCCAGAGGCTTGTTATAATCAACTAAGCTTGACTCACAGGTAGTTTGATTAAATCGACATATGACAACAACATGCATAGGGGAATAATGTTGTTTCAGAATCCCATTTAAAACACTTTCCCAAATCAATAACAATCTAAGGGGAAATAAATGAAAAGAGTAGCAATTGTCGGTGCTGGCCCTTGTGGCATGTCACTGCTCCACGCGTTTGCAACAGCACAAAACAACGGGGCTGAAATACCAGAAGTGGTTTGCTATGAAAAACAAAGCGATTGGGGTGGTCTGTGGAACTATACCTGGCGCACCGGTACTGATCAATACGGTGAGCCGGTTCATGGCAGTATGTACCGATACCTCTGGTCGAATGGGCCAAAAGAGTGCCTGGAATTTGCGGACTATTCTTTTGAAGAACATTTCGGTAAACCCATTCCATCGTTTCCACCAAGGGCGGTGTTGACTGACTATATCAAGGGGCGAGTTGAAGCTTCTGGCGCACGAAAATTCTGTCAGTTCAATCGCGCTGCTCAATGGGTACGATATTCGGACGCGAACGATAACTTCACCGTTGCAACACGAAACCTGGAAAATGACACCTTGTCTTCCGAAGTGTTCGATTACGTGGTCGTCGCAACTGGGCACTTCTCTGTCCCCAACGTGCCGCACTTTGAAGGCTTTGACAAGTTCAACGGACGCGTGCTGCATGCCCACGATTTTCGTGATGCACGGGAATTTGAGGGCATGAATATCCTGATCATCGGCACCAGTTATTCAGCTGAAGATATCGGTTCGCAGTGCTACAAATATGGCGCTAAATCTGTAACCATCAGTCATCGCACCGCGCCAACCGGTTTTCATTGGCCCGCTGCGTTTGAGGAAGTTCCATTGTTAACTCATATGGATGAAAGTTCCGCTCATTTTAAAGATGGAACCAGCAAAGCAATTGATGCAGTCATTCTATGTACCGGATATCTTCATCATTTTCCATTCATGGCGGATGAACTTCGGCTAAAGACGACCAACCGTATGTGGGCACCTGGTCTCTATCAGGGAGTCGTCCTGGAGAATAATCCCAAAGTGATGTATCTTGGCATGCAAGATCAGTATTACACATTCAACATGTTTGATGCACAAGCCTGGTTCGCACGGGATGTCACAATGGGTCGCATTCAACTTCCATCCAAAGAAGACATGCAGGCTGACAGTGCCAAATGGATCGACCGCGAAGCAACGCTTGAAAACTACGAGCACGAAATCTGGTTCCAAGGGGATTACATCAAAGACCTACTGGAACAAAGTGACTATCCCAAATTCGATGTCGAAGGCATGAACCAAACATTCATGGCGTGGGAGCATCACAAGCACGATGACATTATGTCATACCGCGACAATGGTCACCGCTCACTGATAACCGGGACCGACCAACCAATTCACCATACAGGATGGCTGGACGCAATGGATGACTCAATGGAGAGCTATCTGACCGATAAATCCGGATAAGCCAGTCTTTCATAGGTTATCAATATGTAGGAAAGCCCGGCAAGGCAAATGCATTGCAGGGCTTTTTTTCATATCGTAACAAAATGTGTTGGGCATTTCGCTCAACACATTGGTTTTCATAAATCGGCAGGTGCTTTAACCTTGCCGTATTCTTTGTTCAACTCCACCAGTGGATGGTTCTCAGAAGACTGAAATTTAACCAACAATTCACGTGCAATCATGTCACGGTCTTGCTGGCTCTCCGGCAGTTCCAGATCTTCAGGCACCTGTACCCAACCGTTGATATTGCGATCAAATACGGCCGGCCGACCCTCTTCATAGCCAAGATGCACATCCTCGAGCCAGTTGAGATCCTGCCAACCCATGAACTCAATATACTTCTTTAAAAATGGCGTCAGTTTAGCGTAATCAGGCACCAGGTTGACATCATACCGGTATCCAATATGCTGGCCTATTTCCTGTTCACGCTCTTCAGTCGAAGTGCCTTTAGTCTGAGCACTGATATCTGTTACGTTTCCCATCTAATTTCACCTCAATAGCGAGTCATGTCGGGACGCCCGACAGTGTGTTGGGTACCGGCCAATGGAACCATTGCCATAGCCGATGCTTCCATTGTCAGCGCTGCCAAATCCTCAGGCTCCAGGGAGTGCACGTCCGTTTTACCGCAGGCGCGAGCCATCATCTGACACTCAATTGCCAAGGTGTGTAAAAAGTTGTACACGCGTTCTGCCGCATCATCCGGATTTAACCGTTTCCTCAATTCCGGATCCTGAGTAGCGACACCTACTGGACAACGACCGGTATGACAGTGATAACAGTAACCGGCTTCGACACCGATTTCGGTTTCATAGTCAGCCTCGGGGATAGCCTTGTTGCAATTCAGTGCCATCAATGCTGAATGCCCTATCGCGACCGCATCAGCACCCAGTGCCAGAGCCTTGGCGAGATCACCACCATTGCGAACACCACCAGCATAAATCAGCGAAATTTCTCCGGTTTTACCCACATCATCCAGTGCTTTCCTGGCTTGTCGAATGGCGGCAATTCCAGGTACCCCGGTTTCCTCAGTCGCCAAGTGCGGACCAGCACCCGTCGACCCTTCCATGCCATCGATATAAATCATATCGGGATCCGTTTTGGCAGCCATTCGGACATCATCATAAACACGGGCTGCGCCCAGTTTCAGCTGAATGGGGATCTGCCAATCAGTGGCCTCACGAATCTCCTCAATCTTCAGAGCCAAGTCATCTGGACCAAGCCAGTCCGGATGACGCGCCGGTGAGCGCTGATCAATTCCGGCCGGCAGCGATCGCATCTCAGCGACCTGGTCGGTGACTTTCTGGCCCATCAGGTGGCCGCCCAACCCGACCTTACAACCTTGCCCAATGAAAAATTCACATGCATCGGCAAGCCTGAGGTGATGTGGATTAAATCCATACCGGGACTGAATACACTGATAAAACCACTTGCTCGAATAGCGTCTTTCATCAGGGATCATACCTCCCTCACCTGAACATGTCGCGGTTCCTGCCATGGTTGCGCCGCGTGCCAGTGCGGTCTTTGCCTCGTACGACAGCGCACCAAAACTCATTCCGGTAATGTAGACCGGAATGTCCAGCACCAATGGTTGTTTCGCACGTGGACCAAGTACCGTTTTGGTAACACAACGTTCCCGGTACCCTTCAATAACAAACCGTGTCAAAGTGCCGGGTAAAAATGTGAGATGATCGAATGTCGGGATCTCCTTAAACAAGGAAAAGCCCCGCATACGATAGCGTCCCAGCTCTGATTTAATATGGATGTCATCGATCACTTCCGGTGGGAAGATTGAACTCTTACCGAGACTGCTCGTATTTCGAGAAGGACCAGGTGGCTGCGGCGGCATAGTTTTTGGTTTAGCTTCCATGTTTTAACCTCTAAAGTACAAGTTTCTTTTCGGTTGGTTCAAGACTGTCGTAATTCCAAAGCTGCTTACCAGACTCGATTTTGCGCATATTTTCAACGCCATTAGGCGCTTCCAATCCGTATAACTCAAGTTTGCGTTTGAGCCAGCTGCATTCGAGTTCGGTCAACTCAGCATCAACTGCGTCGACCCCCAGCCCGGCAATTTTGCCACCGACATAGATGATCCCATCGTACATGGAGTCTCCCAAGTTCGGTCCCGCATCACCCAACACAATCATACGACCGCGCTGCATCATAAAGCCGCTGAATGCGCCAGTCCGACCACCAACAATGATCGTTCCGCCTTTCATATCGATACCCGTTCTTGAACCGACATCGCCTTTGCAAACCAAATCGCCACCACGAATTGCTGCACCAAAAGTTGAGCCGGCATTCTTCTCAATCACTATGGTACCTGACATCATGTTTTCCGCGCAGGACCAACCCACTCGACCGGAAATATTGATATTTGGACCGTCATTCAAGCCACAGCCAAAATACCCCAAACTACCTTTGAAATTCAAATTCAAGCGGTTCAAGATACCGACGCCAAGAGAGTGCTTAGCACCTGGATTCAACACCGAAATGGTGCCGTAACCTGCGTACATTTCGCGCGTAATGGCTTGATTAATTTCACGAGCAGTGCGCCCTTGCGCATCAATTTCCGTATGTTTGTCAAAATCGACATCAATCGCATGCGGTGCGGCGACACGTTCAGATTCAACTGCCGAAAAGAATATCTGCTGGGTGCGTCCCGCAAGTTTTTCAGCGTGCATCGAACCTGTTGACTTCAGCTCTGCCATACTCGCACCTCCCCTTCGTATGGATCGATTGTTTCAATTTCGTGAGGAAACACACTGCGAATCGCAACCTCTTCAGATGCCAAAGCAACAAACTCGTCGCTTTCATAAAGCACCATCGGTTTGGCAGCCATGTAATCTTTGGCCATACCAAGCGAATTGTTTGACGCGACGACATAAGTGAACACACCGTCAAAATCTCGAAGCGACCGATGCATCGACTCTTCAAGATCATCGCCCCGATCAATGGCATCAGCGAGATATACCGCGATCAATTCAGAATCACAATTGGACATGAAACGATGTCCCTTACGCTCAAGTGCCCTTCTCGAATTCCAGTAATTGGTCAACTGACCATTGTGTACGACCGAAACGTCCAAAAATGGATAGGCCCAATAGGGATGCGCTGATCGAATGTCGACATCCGATTCAGTTGCCATCCGGGTATGCCCGATGGCATGGGTTCCCTCAAATTGGCTCAATCGATATTGATTGCCAACAGTATCGGCATCACCCAAATCCTTGATCAGTTCCAGTGCCTTACCGATGGAAAGAATTTCAACACCTTCAATGTCTTCCAGATAATCGGCCAAGCGTCGCAAATCGCCCTCGTAGCGAAATCGACACCGACGCGCATAGGATGTTGCATCTTCAACAGATACAACCACCGCATCATACTCAGCCAATCGATTGCGGACAAGATTAAAGCGCTCCGCAATCTGATCGTGAATTTTGAATCCTGTTGCGAGATCTGCGCCTTCGGCAACTTTGAACCGCATCACGAATTCGTTTTCGCCACCATTGCTGGTGGGACCGTACATCGCGAGCCCTGTTGAATCAGGACCGCGATGTTTCAATGACTGCAACATCGACAGCAGTTCACTACCGATGTTGGCTGTTTTCCCGCGATGAATAAGACCTGCTATTCCACACATTGACGCATCTCCCTATGGTAGACAATCGATATAGGTTTCAAGATCCCATTCAGTTACTGTTGCCATAAACTTCGCCCATTCGTCTTCCTTGTAGTGTAAAAAGACCTTGCCCATTTCATCCGGCAACGCATTCATGATGGTTTCATCACCTTTGAGTGCAGCGAGCGCTTCACCCAGTGACATTGGAAGTTTGGTTACTTCCTTACCTTCCTCCATCGCTTCATAGATGTTGCGATTTTCCGGCTGGCCAGCATCAAGCTTGTTGGAGATGCCATCATCAAAAGCTTTCAGAAGACCGGAACACAGGAGGTAGGGATTGACTGTCGAGTCAACGGCTCGAAACTCAAAGCGACCGGGCGCAGAGATTCGCAGTGCCGTCGTTCGATTCTGGTAACCCCAATCTTTGTATACGGGTGCCCAAAATCCCGTATCCCACAAACGACGATAGGAATTTACGGTGGAACACCCCAGGGCCGTCAATGCATCGAGGTGTTTCATCACTCCGGCAACTGAATAAAGACCAATCTCACCAGGCATCTGCGGGTCATCGGTATCCGGCATGAATTTGTTCTCACCACCGCCACGATAACTATAGACGTCTTCCAGACCATTGAGTGAGTCATTGCCCAAGGTGTTGACTGAATCTTCTCCACCCGCCCAAAGCGACATGTTCGTGTGGCAACCATTGGCCGACACACCCATGAAAGGCTTGGTCATAAAACAGGCAATCAAGTTGTTTTCGCGGGCAACCTGGGCGCAAATCTGCCGATAAGTTGACAGGCGATCACAGGTTCTTAGCGCCTCATCGTAAGTGAAATTCAATTCAAGCTGTCCAGGAGCATCTTCGTGGTCGCCCTGAATCATATCGAGGCCCATAAATCGGCAGTACTCGATGACTTTCAGAAATACCGGACGCAGGCTCTCAAACTGGTCGATGTGATAACAATATGGATTGGAAAACCCGCCATCGGGTTTACCGTCTTCACCGCGCTTGAGCCACATCATTTCAGGCTCCATACCATGGCGCAGGTGTAAGCTGTGTTTATCCTGAAATTCTGTGTGATGAAGACGTAGATTACCGCGGCAGTCCGACGTCAAATGTGCACCGGGATCGACCTTTTCTTCACGATTCCTGAAGCAGGTGCAATAAACGCGGGCAACGCGCTTGTCCCAAGGCAGTTGACAAAAGGTTTCCGGATCGGGAATGCCAACGAGTTCCATGGCTTCAGGGCCATAACCGATATAGTCACCATACCGGTCAATAAACAGGTTTGCTGTGGAGCCATAGACCAATTGAAAGCCTCGGCTCGCAATTTGTTCCCAGTGATCAGCCGGAACACCTTTTCCGACAATCCTTCCAGTTACGGAAATAAATTGATAGTAGATGTAATCAATTTTCAGTTCATTAATTTTTTCCCTGACTTGCTTAACCAGCAGATCGCGACCTGGTTGATTAACGTGTCGTTCAAGATCTGTTGAATCCATTATTTTCCCCTCAATTAGTTTCAAACGAGCGATTCATACCATACTGAATGAGTCAGAGGATTATATAGACTAGACGCGGCGATACGAGTCAATTTGAAGCGGCAATACAACATCTCGGGTAGTGTAGTCGTCTCCACGGGCCAGCCACCCTGATCGATGCATCTAAAACAGCAATTTAGGTTGATTGCATCTGTCGATTCGTCGGTGAACAAAAACTCGTTGTCCAACCCATATTGCACGCTAAAATCTCGGACTTTATTCTGCACTGTATAAAACTTTATATTAGGACTTTTTCGCGTAGAGTTGTGCCAGTGCCGTTCGATACCATGTAATTCGGGGCAGAATTTAGCGTAATCGCCATTTGAATCGAAAGCAGTAATTTTCTGGGAACATGAAGAACATCACCCACGGAAGTGAATATCGCCCCCTGACTGGGGCAATGCTCGCATTGGTTGCAATGAGTTTCTTCTCTTGTCAGGACGCGTTGGTTAAATTCCTGTCGGCGGAATACTCCTTGCTCCAAATTCTGTTCATGAGAAGTATTGTCGTCATTGTGCCCTTATTCTGTATTTTGTTCTACAAGAATCGCATGCAGGCGTTTTATACCAAACGCCCATTTGCACACACGTTGCGTGTGATCTTCAATCTGTCTGCATTTTTAATGTTTTACTACTCACTGACGCGTATTGATCTTGCGCAAGCAACTGCAATCGCGATGTCAGCACCGCTAATCATGACGGCACTATCCGGTACGCTGCTTGGAGAGCCTGCCAATTCGATTCAGAAAATAATCGTAGCAATTGGATTCATTGGCGTTTTGCTGGTCATTCAACCGTTTTCAGGTGAATTCGACTGGTTGGGCACAAGTGCGGTCATCGGCGGCGCCTTTATGTTCGCAATGCTGGTGATTCAAACGCGTAAAATGACGCGCACCGAATCGACGGAACTGATGGTGTTTTACGCGGCGTTAACGATCTTTTGCCTGACTGCGCTGTTCATGCCCGCACTGTGGATTACGCCGACTGGAATGGAGTGGCTGATGTTATTCGGCGTCGGTATTATTACCATGTTTGCGCAGTTGTGTATCGTTCATGCCTACCGTTTCGCGCCAGTCTACACCATTGCTCCCTTTGAATATGTGACGATTCTGTGGGCTTTGTTTTTTGGCTGGTTGATTTTTTCAGAAATCCCAACCGTGTTTATGCTTGCTGGTGGCGCGACCATTGTGTTGTGCGGGCTGACTGTCATTCATTTCGAGCATCGAGTTTCCCCGCGCACTAAGATTTCCTGACGACATCACCAATACCGGTACTTGCGCTTAGCGCGATACGCCATAGTGAAAATATCCGCTGACGGGCTCAACATCAGTTTGTGCAAAACCATCGCCTTTGAAGAGCATTGGTAAATCTCGCTGTTTTGCGAGAGCATACGCAAACGTATCGCCAAGATTCAAACGAGCCGGATGATTGTGCCTGCCATACCGGCGGTAAGCTTCACCGGCAATCTCGGCTTGCTCAAGATCAACCGGGACCACGGATACGTATCCCTCATTCAGAAAACTCTTGATTTTTTTGTAGCCATGTTCATGTCTATTCGTAACTGCCAGCAATTCAACTGCAGTACCCGCGGAAATCAGCACTTCTCGAGATTGTTGAATGATGATACTGAACACTTCATGTTCGTCCTCTTTGGCAAGTATCGCAATAACTGCAGATGTATCCAGAACGATCATTTCGGTAAGCCCTGCTCGTCGTAGACTTCGTCCTGCAAAGCCAGCGACAAAGCTTTGCCTTGTAACTGTGGAAATTGTCGATAAATCTGCTCCCGAAACCGGTCTCCTCCCTCTGCAAGGTTCGCCAGACTTTCACCAATATATTCCTGGCTCGGGCGCTCAGAATCCAGCTTTTCCTCTAATGCGGTCAACGCCCGCTCAATCGTCGCGGATTTTCTGCCTCGGCCTTTTAATTTCAATCGTTCCGCTAAACTTTCGATTCTGATTTCAAGGTCAGGGCGATGGGTAAGATTAATTGCCATGTTTTCTCCCAATTGACTCGTTTACATTTGCTCGCTGCTCAACCGCATGTCGCAAACGACTGTAATGACCGAATGTTTACAACTCAAATTCATCAGCCAGTCTAATATCGGCTCCAGATTGAGTCCAAACTGGCTTGCAGATTATTGCATTCAAGTCGTCGGCGTTGATCGTGCATTCCTGATTGCTACAATAATTACGATTATATTGTAGTTATTATATACATATTGTGTATATTACTTATACAGTGTAAATAAGTACACTGCATGGCTGCGCATGCCAATTGACTGACCGGAATTTAAGGCGTAGCAGCGGGCAGCAAGCCCAACTGAGTTAGTTACAAGGAGTGAATGGGCTTACCCATCAAGGCGTCAATTTCAGACCAGGTCAGAGTTAAATTGAAATGAACTTTGTCTTTTTCCAGCAGAGCACGCAATTGCTCAGCCTGCGCATCACCAAGATCCGAGCGCTCCTCCAATTCATAAAGTGTCCGTGCCCGGTCCATATACTGATCGCGAAAATTCAGTCGAACTTCAGCAGCATTCAAATTTACGTGATTCAGCGTCAGCGCTTTCCAAAGCTCAAACGCTCTCTTCCTGATCGAATGTTCGACCTCAACCAACTCAGCACGGGCCCGTTCAATTGCGAGTTCACTCATGCGTCGATCGCGTTTTCGCATATCTCCGGCTGCCAACGGCAGCTTGAAGTGTAAGCCAACTGAGGCAGCATTCCGGCTGCCGGTTTTCTGTTCCCAATGCTTCGCTTCTAGAACTGCATCCAACTGTGGCTGGTACTTTGAATCAGACACGTCTGCGGCCAATATCGCTTTGTCAAGATACAGTTGCGCCAACTTCATCGCGTAGTTATTCATCAATATGTCTTCTAGCAGCTCGTTAAACTCGGGCACCGCACGTTCAACATAGGCGGATAGATCAGGAGATTCCAAGTCTCTTGGTATGTAGTCGGTAAACCCCAGCTCCAATCCCAAATTGCGGCGCGCATTGAGTCGGTCATAGTTGGCTTCCTGGCGGATGACGAATTGTTCGCGATAGTTCGTTTCAAGATTCAGTACATCGACTTCGGCATGTGCATCGTACATATCAAGCTCTTCCTGATAACGGTTGTATCGCAAAAAAGCCAATGTCATCTTTTCGTTCTTTACACCGTAATCGAGATCAGCAATCAGCACGTCAAAAAAACGGCGCATAATTTCAACCTGTTTTTGAGCGCGGATGTAATTTAATCGGTGCTGCGCGATGTCAACTCCGAGTTGCGCTTCCGCCTTGGCCGCCTTTTTTCGGCCAAAATCATACAAGGGATGAGTCAATCGCAAGGTCGCGTGGCCATCGTTCAGTGAACTGTCTGCCCCAGGCGCGGCACGGTCGACATGCTGAGGGACGATGATGGCTTCAAGACTCAGCTGGTTGGATGAGGCGTGAAATTCTGCATTCGTCTGCGCGGTATCGAAGTCAAGCTCAGCACCGCGTGTAAACGGATGCGGATTGTCGACCAACGCAAGTGCATCTGTAAGATTGAGTGGTTCATTTGGAGGATCGCTAGCGCCAGCACCGCTCACTGTGCCAAGTGACAGCAATACAAACGCGACTGGAACAAGATACCTGCTTTTTAACAGCATCAACTTGGCAATGAATCCACCGATTCGCATGGCATTCACGACTGGCATGGATTCGCTTGGTGCAATTTTCTCATTCGACATTCTCTAACGGGTAACGCACATAATAAGTATGCCGCACACGCTTGTAACCCAAAAGCTCGAATTGAAAACGCAGCTGATTGTTGAGACTTACGGGCTGCCATCAAGCTATTCAGTCCAAATACTAATTTCGACTGCGCTTGAATTTGACAAAATTGCTGTCTTTATAGTGCCCATCGACAACAAATTCGCCCAGCAACATGAACTCCTCAATGTTTTTAGCTGCGCCCGTGTAACGCATGATTTTATTGCCCTCAAGGTCAAGGAATAAAAATACAGGTGTCGCCCGGATTCGGTTGTGTTTGAGTGCCCATTCTTTTTCGGAAATCTCTGTGCCGTTGAAATCCACAATTAAGTTGTCCCCTTCAACGTTCATCATCAAACAACGAAAATTCTCTCGATAATAATCCTGCACTTCGGATTGGTTGAGAATGGTTGCTTTCATTCGCTCACACCAGGGACAGTCATTCAACTCAAACATCACCAAAATAGCACTTTGCCCTTCTTCCAAGGCAATATCAACTTCTTCTGGAAGGTCGCCGAAAGTCTGATGGAAAAAATGTTCTTCAGGATTGCGAATTTCAGCTGAAGCAGTGACCAAACCGTTCAGTGTGAACACAAAGGCAGTCACCAATAAAAGATAACTTATTTTTCTCATATTTTCGTCCTCATGCTAACCCTGTCCTTTGCCTGCCTACCCACAATTTCTTTTATTCAAGTCTACAATTTCCAGCTGCCAACCCCCGGATTGCCTGATTTAATCAAAACTTGCGGCTGGCCGAGTTTCGACACTGAGACAGTTTGCTTGGCTTTGAGGTAGTCTGCAACCACCTCCCAAACCGGTGGTCCTGGCGATACGGCACCAACGGTCGCCCAACCGGTTACCGAATAGCTTTTATCGGCCTCGATTGGCTCCCCATTCTCTAACCGAAGCTCTGTAATGCGATTGCCCATTGTTTGATTAATATCAATTGTATAGGACAGCCCTGATGTCCTGACCATGTCACCGCCCTGCTGATAAAAAGGATCAGGATTGAACGCATTGTCAGCAACATCCTCAAGCACTAACTTGAGTATCTCCCCAGTCATCTCGTTAAGATACGTTTCCGGATAAGTCATCGCAGTTTGGGTCATCACATCTTCAAACGTTATTGACTGGCCCGGAAGCACCGAAGTCCCCCAACGAAATCCGGGCGACAGTGCGATTTGCGCATCATAATGGGAGCGCAGTGCGTCACAGATGACTTCATCAAATGTTCCGTTGAAATTGCCGCGTCTGAACAGCAGTGATTCAGAAACAGCCAATTCCTCACCAAGCTTGGCTGCATAAGGTGCCCGTGAAGTTTCGATGAACTGCGCCATTTCGAGATTGGCATCCAAGTGGTTACCGAAAATTGGCAGCAGGCGATAGCGAAAATCTGCCACGCCCTTGTTACCCATCTGCAAATCCAAAACGCCGACAAACTTGCCATTCGATCCGGCATTGGTTACCAGGGTTGTTCCCTGGTCGTTTTGTATTTTGACCGGTATTGGTACCGCATCGTGGGTATGTCCACCCAAAATGGCATCGATACCGGAAACGATACCAGCCAACTTGACATCAACATCCATACCATTGTGGGACAGCAAAACAATCGCGTCCGGATTGTCGTCGCGACGGATTTTGTCAACCAATTCCTGCAGTTCATCGGCACGAATTCCAAACGTCCAGTCCGGTACGTTGCGCGATGGATTGGCAATCGGTGTATAGGGGAACGCCTGACCAATAATCGCAACATCAAATCCACCCAGTGAACGGACGGTATACGGTGGAAAAGCATGGCCGGTAAATTCATCGAATGCGGGCTTTTCGTCAAATAGCGCTTCTTCGGTCAGGAAAATGTTCTGAGCGACGAATTCGCCAGCAAATTTTGCAAGATTCTCTTGGAAAATAGCTGGTTCATACGTGAATTCCCAGTGCCCGGTGGCAACATCAACGCCCAACAGGTTGTTGGCCTGGACCATTTCCATGCCGTTGGTCCAAAGCGCTGTGGCACTGCCTTGCCAGCTGTCACCACCGTCCAGCAGCAATGTCCGATCAGCGCCGTACTCCTGTCGCAACCGATCAACCAGCGATTTCAGGTAGGCAAATCCACCGACTTTGCCATACTGATCGGCGAGCTTGGGAAAATCGTTATAGGTAAACGCGTAGGCTTGCGCCGATTGTGGTGATATTCCGAAATGCTTGAGGAAAGCTTCGCCCACAATATGTGGCGGACGACCCCAGCTGTCACCTATACCGATATTGATGTGAGGTTCACGAAAATAAACGGGCTTAAGTTGTGCGTGAACATCAGTGATGTGAAGCAATCGCACCTGCCCAAATGCAGGGACATCATACAAATCAGTGCCGGCGGACAGACCCGCCGGCAACAATCCTGAGGCACTTGCAACTGCAAGTGTTTGAATAAATTCTCGGCGATTAATATTCACAGCTCTGGCACAACAGTCAAGCCATTGGGATGCGGATTATTCATCAACACTTACCCTGGAATCTCCAATGGCGTTAGAGCTGTCTATACCAATCGATACTACCGAATGACTCGGCTCTCCCAAAGCGTACTTTCACGTTTGGCCTGTACAATACCGGCTTCGCCTTGAAGCTTTGCTTTTGCAACCAACTCCATTGCTTTTTTCAGATCACCGCTTTGCGCGGTTTCCTGCGCTTGTTTGAGTATTTTGGCGGTATCTCGCCACTCATGCCCAAGTTCACCCGCCATTTTCCGGGCTTCATTGGCATCGGCAAATGCCGCGTTAAAGTCTTCAGCAGTGGGTTCGGCTGCATAGGCGATGCCAGCAACAGCAAACATCGTACCGACAGATACCATGCGAATTAATGATTTCATCTTAGTCTCCCTTGTTACCTGCGAACGCCAGGGCCGTTATAGATCAGCCCATTGCTCATATAGGTCAGAAAGTATTCAAGGTTTCGGTACTGCTCACTTTGCGCCGGAAACGACTTGGCACGAACCTGACTGTTGCAACCACCGAAACGGCGATGCAGGGTACCAATTGCGCCCCACTTTAAGCGATAAACCGGCCAGTGACTGATATGACCAAGTGCCGGGCTCAACATTTCAGTTCGGATCGAACCACCCGATCCACCCACGTGACAATCAGAGCAGGCAAAGTTCAACTGACCGCGCTTGGTGTAGTAGAACTGCTTGCCCATCTCATACGCAGCCAAGGCGCGCGGATCATCTGGAATGACAACATTAATCGTTTCACCCCGTGAGGTGTAAGACATGTATGCCGACAGCGCGGCGATATCGCCTCGTTTCCACTTGAACGGTTTCTCACCGTTGGCTTCGCGACATTCATTGATTGCCAGTTCCAACGTAACAACTTCCCCTCTATCGGCATCGAAAAAAGGATAGTTCTGCTTGATGGCAACTCCACCATTTTCAAAACAATCGCCGTAGGACTTGCCATTGGCAAATGGAGTATTGAATACCTCCTCCCCGCGTTCAAGGGCCAACTCGTAGGGTGGAAACTCTTCCAGCACCTCCCATTGGTCCCGCGACACCTTGTCAATCGAATAGATTCCATTGATGAAATCTTCCTTTGGAACTTCAGGAAACTTGGTCAGGTAATAATTCTGAAATGCAATCCGATCTTCTTCTGGGCCTGACAATGCAATTGTCGACATACCCGTAACAAAGCAACCGAGGATTACAGATACAATAAATTTCTTCATTTATTTTTTCTCCGTTTTTATTCAGTCCACGCGCGGACAACGCTATCCGATCGTGTATTCTTTTTCGCCCGATTTACCCATATTGTCATGCCAGGCCAGCACAATGGTGTCGCCAGCCTTCGGACCGTTTATCGAAAACGAAAGATACGGATTCTTGGAAATCGCCGGACCCCAGTGCGCCCGTAGCATTTCCTTGCCTTGCCATTGGCAAGTTACAACATCGACAAAATGAGCCGGAATCAACTCGCCAGTTTTGCTGTCTTTGCGCTGTCCGGTTTCCATTGGATGTTTGATGAGCATTTTGACCTGTACAGCATTGTTGCTGGTCATTTTTGCTTTTGCTTTAATTGCCATAGTTAATTACCTCGTCAAATAAGCCTAACCACCGCAGCCGCCGATGGTGACTTTAACTTCACTCGCGCCTCTGTAGACTTGCCCATTGGATTTTACCAGTGCAATCACATCAGAGGTCTTTCCCATCTTGATTCGAACCGACACCTCAGGCATTGTACCTGGCTGCAGATCAAACGAAGCAACCATGGGAGCTGGATTGTTTGGAACAATCATCGCGATCGATTCAACATTTTCCATGTTTGCAGTAATCTTGATCGGCACTACCGCACCATTTTCTGCAATTTCCGGGCCCTTAACAGTAATTTGGTCACTGTCCTGGACACCATTGTCACCGAACAGCGCTTTCAATGTCGCATCGACATCGTCCGCATCAAACGCCATCTGTGGGCGATTGGCTGCGTGCGCCAAGTTACCCAGTAGGCCCCAAGACGCGGCCAGCCCAACCAATCCGGAAGCGGCCGCGGTCTTTAACAACTTGCGTCGTTGTAATTCATTAATTTCCATCAATATCACCTCTTAAAGCGTATAGATATATTCTGTGATTTTGTCAATTTCATCATCCGACAGAATTCCATGGCGACCGAAAGGCGGCATCATCGAATTTGGATTTGCTGCTGTTGCATCCCAGATTCGGGCCCGCAGTTTAGCCTTATCGGGGAATCGCTGTTTCATAAAAATTAACGGTGGCCCATGGGTTCCGGGATATTGCCCATCACCAATAATATGGCAGGACAGACAATTTCCTTTGCGACGATCAAATGCAACTTTTTTACCTTCCGCGATTACCTCTTCATCAGCAACACTGACGTCAACATAAAACACGGAGACAGAAAGCAGTGCGATGAACGAAAATACACTGATAAATGCTCTCATCATAGTAGTGCTTGTGACTCCTCAATACTTCGATTGTTTATAAAAGTGCCTCACCGTCGACTTTGCAATCACCGACCTGCTGTAAGCACAAAACTGGCGCTTACCGGTGGAAGCGGGAATATTATTGAAGTATGGTATTGTATATAAGAGATAATATGAAGTGCAAGTCAAATTGGGGAAATCGTTTGCATTTCCGCAGCCAGTTTGACTTATCGTGCGTCAAGTGAATGTTAGCCCTTGCGTTGTCATGAATCTGTCCCCCGACGAATTGCAAATCATTGCTGCCGAAGCGAGTGGCTTTTTAAAACAATTGGCAAGTGAACAACGCTTGATGATTCTTTGTCATCTGGCGGATGGGGAAAAGACAGTCAGCGAATTGCAACACTTGGTCGGTCTGGAACAGTCCTCCATTTCCCAGCATCTTGCCAGACTTCGCAAGCAAGGCGTTATTACCGCAAGACGAAATTCACAATCCAAGCACTATTCGATATCAGACGATAAGGTATTGCAGGTCATTGAACTTCTTCACGCCATTTATTGCCAACCTCGTGAAACGACTGCATAGACCGCAGCTGGCTCTGTGTACCTCAGACGCGAATAATAAACAAACCATTCTCAATCCGTTCCACTGCGAATGAAATCCAAGCCCGCTGTGCCAATCGCCGTTATCGGGATGGCTTGCCGGTTTCCAGGGTCGATCAACGACATTGCGTCTTTTTGGCAGGCCATTGAAACCAAGCGAGACTGTATTGGGCCAATACCCGCGAATCGCTGGGCGAGTACCCTTCTGGATGAATTTGGCCTGACCGCGGAGACAGAATTCGCTAAAGTCGGCGGGTTTATCGATTCCATATTTAGCTTTGACGCCGAGTTATTCGGGATTGCGGCGCGTGAAGCAGCTGAAATCGATCCACAACAACGAATTTTGCTGGAACTGGCTTGGCGTTGCATGGAAGATGCAGCCTTGGCACCCCGAATACTTGAACAGCGTGCGGTCGGCGTCTATGTTGGCGTAATCAACCACGACTACGAGCGACTGATTCTCGCCAATCGCAATGACATCAACGCTTATTCCGGACTCGGACGTTCAACCAGCATTGCCGCCAACCGAATCTCTTACAGCTTCAACCTCACCGGACCAAGTATCGCGATTGATACAGCCTGTTCATCTTCGTTGACGGCTATTGATGCAGCCTGCAAGGCCTTGGCAAAAGGTGATACAGATCTCGCTTTTGCGGGCGGCGCCAACGCAATTCTCGCACCGGAGAGCTACGTCGAATTCTCTAAGGCAGCCATGCTGTCTAAATTCGGTCGGTGTCAAGCATTCGACGCCAACGCTGACGGTTTTGTGCGGGCTGAAGGTGGTGGGATGGTTTTGTTGAAACGACTTGCAGATGCATTGGTCGACCGCGACCGGATTTATGCGACCGTTCTTGCTACCTGCATCAACCAGGATGGCGGTACAGTCGGTATCATGGCACCCAAGCGCGATGCACAACAGGCCATGATGCATGAGACCTTATCGAGTTGCGGCCTGTCGAGAAACGACATCGGCTTCGTTGAAGCGCATGGTACCGGCACTCAAATCGGTGATACCACTGAAGCGGCATCACTCGGCGCCGTGTACGGGCACCCCGACCTGTATGTGGGTTCGGTCAAATCGAACATTGGTCACACTGAATCAGCCGCCGGTATTGCGGGGTTTATCAAGGCAGTGCTGGCTGTTTATTTTGGCAAAATTCCACCGAATTTGCATTATTCAACCCCCAATCCAAAGATTGACTTTGATGCCTTGAATCTGCAGGTACCGACGGAGACAATCCCATGGATCAGTCCGGCCGGCAGTCCCAGAATTGCTGCAGTCAATTCATTTGGATTCGGTGGGGCTAACGCCCACGCAATCATTGGTGAAGTAACTGAGTTGCCTGCAAGATCAGGCACAACCGCAAAATCCGACTTGCTGATACCAGTCACCGCTCGCACCAAGGAATCACTTGCACGATCGTTGCAAAACGTTGAAAATGTAATCACCAACAATGCTACTCCCTGGGCAGACCTTGCGTACGCGGGCAGCCGTTTACCTTACCACCTGTACCGCGGTGCAGTGCAGGCGTTTCCGAATGCGAAAATTCCTATACATCGTATCAGTGCCGCAAACGATCAGGACTCACTACTCGCAGATGCCACCGAAGCCGACTTGGTCGCATTCGTTTTCAGCGGTATCGGCAAACAGTGGAACGGGCAGGGCTCGCAACTCTATGCAGCGCACCCTGTTTTTAAAGACACAGTTGATCGATGCGATGCGTTGTTTGACCCGGAACTCAAGATTCGCCGTACCTTTGAGAAGAAAACAGCGATTGCTGACGGTGCTCTGGTCAAAGCACATGCGGTTCACTTCACATTGCAACTGGCACTCAGTGAATTATGGCAGTCCTGGGGCGTTCGTCCTGCTGCAGTGATCGGCCACAGTATGGGTGAAATTGCAGCAGCCTGCAGTGCCGGATTTGTTTCACTACCTACAGCAGTGAGCCTGGTCATGGATCGGGCAGTGCGTATCGAGCCCTATTGTGGTGAAGGACAAATGCTGGCAGTCTCGCTGAGTCCGGACAAGGTTCGCAAGGTGATCGATGCAAACCACCTTAACCTTGTCATTGCTGCAATCAATAGTCCTCATTCGGTAACGCTGGCTGGACCAACTGATGAGATTCATTTCCTGTCGGGTGCTTTGGACCAAGAAAATAAATTCAACCGGGTGTTGGAGGTTCCAGTGCCCTTTCACAGCCCGCTCATTGCGGATGCAAAGGCTCCACTAACGGACTTGCCTAATGCTGATCAGCAACAACAGTGTCAAACCACCTGGTTTTCGTCTGTCACCGGCGCAAAAATACTTCACGAATATAAAGACCAGAATTTCTGGTGGGACAACTTCCTCGCACCGGTCAAGTTCAGTACCGCACTGAACGCAGCGATCGCCTCAGGTAACCGCCTGTTTATCGAAATCGGCCCTCACCCCAGCCTCAACTACAACATGCATGAGTGTTTTGGTGAACTCGACATGACCGGTGCGTGTGCTGGCTTTTTTTCGATCCACTCAGATCGGACTGAAGATCAAACCCTGAAATCGACCGCCGGAAAGCTGTTTACCCGCGGTGTGGATCTTGATTTTGATCGGATTAATCACACTGGGATAGCGTGCCAGTTCCCGCCGGTTGAATTGGTACGGAATGAATATCGAAAGCGAGCAACTCAACCGGTCGAACACAGTCCGCACGCTCCTAAAGCGTCGGTCCCTATGATTGATGATCGACGCAGTGTCGGTGAGAATTCATGGGACATTAAGCTCTTTCCCGACAAGTGGCATTGGTTACGAGACCATCGTTTTCGAAGGACCATGGTGTTTCCGGCAGCTGGCTATATAGAAATTGCCCTAGAGGCGGCCAGCCTGTGTTTTGAAACCTCATCAACCTGGCTTGGTTCAGTTAGTTTTACCAATCTGTTCGAAATTCCAGCGACTGGTAAACCAGAAATCAACTTGCTCAGCCAAATCGCAAATTCTGCAGGAAGTTTCCAAATTAACAGTAAGGCAACAGCATTCGCTGATTCGGTTACACACTGCCGGGGGCAACTGGCTCCTGGGTTGGATGCACGCCCCGTGCTCCCAGCTGATGATTTATACGATCAATTCGATACATCGATATCACCGAAAGTTATCTATGATCAATTTGATCACTGGAATATCGAGGGAACCTCAAGCTGTTGGCGACTTCGCGAAGTTCGCATGAATGATCAATCCGAGCTGCTCGCAACCATTGATGCAAATACTCTGGATGATCAAATTACAGACAACTGGTTACTGGACCCTGCACTGCTGGATCTATGTTTTCGTTGTGTTGTGGGAATTGCAAAGCCATCGGACCCAATAGTTCCTTACGAAATCGAGTCTCTGCAATACTGGCAAGACAAGTCGGAAACTGTCTATTGCCATATACGGTCCGGCCACACGGAAACGCGCACCCAAGTGTTTGACTTGGACATTGCAAACTCGGCAGGCGAAGTCATCGCGCGAATTTCAAAACTACGGCTACGTAAGTTGACGAACTCAATGTTTACCAACCTTGAAGCATCCGGCCCGGCGTTTGCTCTCAAAAGGCTGTGGAAGATTTCCCAACCAGAGACAGTCGTTGAATCTCGATTCGATTGTGAAGCGTCAAGTATTCGTAATCATTTATTGCGCTATTCCTCAGAACTTGCCAGCACACAACACCGATGGCGACACTATGAACATGTTGATGCTGCACTGACCAAGATCACCCTGGCTTACATTGGGCAGGCACTTAGGCAGGCGGGCGTCCCCATGTCGCCCAGTGACACATCATTTGGTGAGATCCAGTCACAGTGCATGATTGAGAACAATCAAACTGCCTTGTTTCAAGCATTGCTTGATCTGTTATCGACTTACGGGCACCTCGAAGTTATTCAACAAGATCATCGTTCGATCTGTGCCACCAGGGTACGCTGGCTCAAACCGTTGGACACAGAACCCGCTGAATCAATCAATGCCTTCCTGGCCATGCCGGAAGCGGGGGAATACATCACTGAATTGCGACTCATCATGCGGTGTGGTGCAAGTTTGTTGTCGGTCTTAACCGGTAAAACTCCAGGTCTGGATGTTTTGTTTCCCGATGGCGAAACTGATCTTCTCCAACAGTTTTACAGCAGTGCACCAACCTGCCGAATCTACAATCAAATGCTGTATCGTTCGGTGGAACTCCTCCTCGATTCGTGGGCTCTCGCCAGGCCCTGCCGCATACTCGAAGTCGGTGCCGGTACCGGCGCGCTTTTGAGTCACCTGCAGCCAATCCTCGAAAACCGCGCAGTTGACTATACGTTCACTGATGTCTCCAGTCTGTTCGTGCGGCGTGCTAAAACACGCTTTGGTCACTTGGAGTTTGTCCGTTTTGAAGAACTCGATCTTAACGCACACCTCCAGGCACAGGGTTTTAATAGAGAGTGTTACGATGTCGTATTGGCGTCGGACGCGTTGCACCTGACGCATAACCCGGCACAGACACTACAGAATCTTGTCAACTTATTACAACCGGGTGGGCATCTGACCTTTATCGAACTGACCGATGAACCGAACTGGGCACGACTGGTTTTCGGCATGCTGCGAGACTGGTGGCCACAACACCACTGCGACCGTTCAACCGTAAGTCCCTGTCTTTCTCACCAACAGTGGACCCAATGGATTGATGAGTGCGGCTGCAACCTTCTAGCAGACCTGACTGATCGAGAAGATGATGCAACAGGCATCCATACTGTTTTTGTCACACAAAAGGCTCCTCGCGATAGCAGAGTGGAATTACCGTTGCTGGCGAGTGACCGCAAACGTGTCATCTTTTGCAGCAGCGATCAATTTTCAAGTAAATTTGTCGGACACTTTGAAACAGTTGCGACCCTCGCTATCGTAGCAGGGACACAATACCACCCAGGTGAAGACACCTTCATCATCGATCCCAATGAACCGCAACACTATGTTCAATTGATCGCAAGTCTCAAGGAAATCGATGCATTATCTGCTGACATCATTTTTCTTTGGAATTTCGCAGAAGCTCCACCGAATGCCACCTCGATCGAAGACAAGCTGCGCGATTCCCCGGCTCTGGCATTGACTTGGTTAATTCAGGCTTTTGATCAGCATGGACTCACTTCTGGCAGCGGTTCCTTGACACTAGTCAGCTGTAATGCTCAACCGTTGACAAATGAGTTGAGTGTTTCAAATTGCCTCGAAGCAGGACTGTGGGGAGTCGGAAGAACACTTAGAAATGAATACTCTGGACTGGATGTCCGCCTGATCGACATTGACGCTTCAGCAGACGTGCATGGTCACGGCCTGTATCAATTTCTACTTTCGGGAGCCAATCTCAACGAAGTTTGCTTGCGTGGCTCTGACTTTTATATTCCTATCTATGAAAACCTGGATACGGAGTGTTTACACACACAAATGCCGCAACATCGTGTGCTCGCCACACGTATGCCAGGAAATATCGATTCACTGGCCTACGACGTTCGATCTCTTTCCACTCCAGGGGATACTGAAGTCGTCATTGAAGTTGCCGCAGCCGCACTCAATTTCCGGGACATCATGGTTGCACTTGATGCACTACCAACAGAATCAATACAAAGCGGATACATGCAGGAGTCTCTTGGCATTGAGTGCGTCGGAACGGTTGTCCATGCAGGCAATCGGGTTACAGATTTGACACCAGGTGATTTAGTCGTTGCGCTCGCAAGGAACTCGCTCGCCACCCTCACCATTGCTGATCAGGCGTTTGTCTACCGTCTGCCAAAGGAGTGCCTCGCTGCCCCATATTGTGCGCTGCCAACCGCGTATGTCACTGCGCTTTGCTGTCTGCAAGACAATATTAAGCTCAAAGCAACGGATCAGGTATTGATTCATTGTGGTTCAGGAGGAGTCGGACTCGCGTTGATCAGCCTGGCAATGGAGTCGGGTTGCAAAGTGTTCGCAACTGCAGGCACGCCTGAAAAAGCCAGGTTCTTAAAATGCTATGGAGTTGAACAGGTTTCTGATTCTCGCAGTACATTATTCGTTGACGACGTTGAGAACTGGACAAACGGTAAAGGTGTGGATGTCGTTGTCAATATGCTCAGCGGCGAGTTGGCAGCTGTCAATAAAAAGATTCTGAAAGCCGACGGAACTTTAATTGAGCTCGGTAAATATGCAGACCGGGAGAAAGTACATGACGAAATTCTCCTCGCTAAACCCAAATCGAACATCATTACAGTTGACATCGACTCAATGTGGCGCACTGAGCCCGACATTATTGCTGGACTATTCAACAAGGCAATGGATTTAGCCCGCAATAACGAATTGCTGCTATTGCCCTATCAGACATTCATGGCGTCCAATGCACCTGAAGCCTTTCGGCACATGGCAGGGGCTGGACACATCGGTAAAGTAGTCCTGGCCTTTGATCAACACCTTGCCAAGTCTCACCAACTTCGAGAAAGTTTCGCTGTTCAGAGCGACGCCACTTACATCGTCACCGGCGGAACTCGGGGATTCGGACTTGCGACGGCACTGTGGTTGGCTGAACAAGGTGCCGGACACGTTGTTGTGATTGGACGAACGCCTTCAAGGTCAAAACTGCGTGCTGACGTTTCTCAGGCGGCTGCCCATTTTGGATGTCAAATACATGTACTGGCTGCGGACATTTGTGATTTTGAATCTTTTCAGTTGGCCTTGGAGGCGACTTGCCGAACATTGCCGCCAGTACGCGGCGTGTTTCATTGTGCGATGGAAATCGAAGACAGCACAATCGTAAACATGGATCAAGATAAGTTTCTAAAGTCAAGTCGTTCGAAAGTCCTCGGAGCCTGGCACTTGCATCAGGCAACACAGCACTTCGACTTGGATTGTTTTATGCTCTTTTCCTCAGTAACATCCATACTGGCGCCAGCGGGACAGGCGGCGTATTCTGCTGCCAATGCGATTATTGATGCATTCGCAAGCTATTTACGACAATCCGGGGTGCGCGCCGTCACAATCAACTGGGGTGCGGTATCTGATTACGGTCATGTCGCTGACCACCCTGGTGTGTCGACTGCTGTCGGTGAACAATTTGGTATCAGAGCATTGCCAGCCAAGGAAATGCTGGTCATGCTGAATGGCATTTTGAATGCTCCTGACATCTCAGAAATTATTGTGGCGGGCGGTAACAGTGCTGCTATTCGTCAACCTGTCAGTGTGGACCACGACAGTATTAACCAGCAGTCGCCCACTCAATCGCGGCCGAGCGACGACTACTCAGAAAAATCGCATTATCGCCCCCAAACCGTATTTGATACCGTTTCTCAGGTTCTAAGCGTGTCTAGAGGCGAAATCGACCCCGATGAACCCATCATTAACCTCGGAATCGATAGCTTGCTTGCAGTTGAGCTGTCCCATCTGTTGCGCGCAAACTGTGGACTTGAAATCAGCGCAACCGCATTGATGGATCACATAACGATTAACGAGTTAATTGGAATTGGGCATAAGCACAATTAATTGAACGTGACAAATCACGTTCGTTCACGTCAGCTGGATGCTGTCAATTGAAAATCTGTTGAACAATCAATTCCAAATGTCGACATCGATACCCTGCTCGACCAGATGATCGGCACGCTCGGATATATAGCGTTGGAAATTCGGTTCATCAAGATAGGCTTGGGTATTGACATAATCGAACAACGACTCGGTATGAAATCGTTTAAACCAAGCCTCTGATCGAATCACTTCCTCACCGTTTCGATCAAAGAGGACGATGGTTGGGGCGTAGCTGATATCAAGCTGTTCAGCCCAATTGCGGGCAGTTGTTTCACCACCATGGACATCCGTTAGTGGATCGTTCGACCACATGTCCAACTGCACTACGTCAAATTGTTCGACATACTTTCGCACCTGCGGGTCAATCAGGACCTTGTTGTGGAGGGTTTCACAATTCGGGCACTGAATCTGTTCAAAAAACACCGCAAGCGGACGTGCTCCAGCCTGGCGCTCAAGACTGTGCGGTGGCGGTTGAAAGAAAGGCTGCGATAACAGCGCATCACTACTGGTAGAACTTGTCAGATTCGCATTGCGTACAAATTCCCGATACGAGATTTTTTGTTCTTGCCGGTCAGCTACAAAATTGATCGCGGTGAGAAATTCTTGCGGCGGCAGATAGCCGTTGAGCTTAAGTATCGCCTTCCCTCTTTCGTCAAAAAACAGCAAAGTCGGAGTGAACTGCACTTTCAAGGCAGCAGAAAACTCCTTCTCAGTGTAAGTCTGACCGCCAACCGTTACAACTTCTCGATCACCCCAAATGTTGATCGCGATGACATCGAACTTATCCCTGACACGCTCCAGAATATTTTTTTGGCTCAGGTTGCGCTCGACCAACAGGTTGCAGTAGGGGCAACCGTCTTGATGAAACAGCAAAAGCACTCGTTTGTCCTGCTCCGCTGCTTCTGCAATATCGTCGCTGAACTCAAGAAAACTCTCCTTGAACCAGGCCGGATATTCAGTCGGTTTTGCACCGGAAAATGTCCCTTGAGTGGCTTCACTGGCAGCAGTTCCATCCTGTTGTGCATTGACGGGCAGGTGAATTAGATACGTCATTGCCAGTACTACCAATGGCAGGTATTTTTGGATCAATTTAGTCAACATCTTGACTCCATTTGGGTCGATGGTCGAATCGATGACATTGAACTGTTTTCTTCAATAAGTCATCGATGATTATTTCGACACTGTCAAAGTTTGTTTGTTGGATTTATTCTACAGTCTAATACTGAGAAAATCTATCTGAGAACACTGTACACCACTCTATCGCATGTAAAAACGGTCAACGAACGGGCAAACTGAGAAGGATGGCCAGCAATTTCGCTGGCGCTGGGTTGCTTTAGTTTACACAAGTTAGGTGTCCGTGAATACATGTTCATTCAGGCGTCTGTTTTGGTTTAAAAGAGGTGACTGATCCCCTGCAAGCAGGCGAAATTACCGATGATCGAACCATGGGGTTCAGGCCAATTATTGAAGACGCTTCGATCAACATCGAAACGATTTTTGTTAATTGGAGTACTACAACACATACAATCCGTCGAAAAGTTTGCGGTCGCGCGTACTTCGTCTATCGGATGCACTGTGCATCATTAATTAAACCCTTAATAAATTCAATTGAACTGTCATCATCCGCCTTTAGAACAACACGAGAAAAATGCGAATTACCGCAGCATGAATCACCCAAACTGTTGTCTGCAGACTTCAAAATGACCATTGAAGAGTAATTTTGATGACCACTGAGTGTGGCAGACATTCATCTGGTTCACGAAGCAGTGAACGGCATTTTAAGGAACAGACCACGCAAATCGACGAAACTGACCCACTCACTACATTAATGCGTTTTTCATAGCAGACTCAAATTCCTCTGAATGCTCAAAACTAAGCAAATCGGTTTGTTGTTTGTGTTCATTGCCGCAGTTTCGTGGAGTACAGCCGGGCTGTTCACGCGTGTTGTAACCACTGATATTCCAACGACTCTGTTCTGGCGCTCGCTATTTGGTGGACTTTGCATTCTCTGGATCGCATTGAGTCTACAAAAGTCCTCCCCTATCTCATCGCTGTTTCGTTTCACGTTGGGTGAAGTGGTTATCGCATCATTTTCCGCAGCCGGAATGATTTGCTTTATTTCTGCATTTTTCCTCACATCAATTGCAAACGTAGTTTTCGTATACGGCACTATGCCACTTATCACCTTTATCCTCTCTCTGATTTTCCTAAAAGTGCGTGCAGATGCCATTTCGATTGGGTGTTGCATACTATCGGCCGTGGGGGTGGTTGTCATGACAGCGGGCATCAATCTTTCCTTAGATTTCCTTGGCATTGGATTGGCCTTCGCAATGACGTTTTTTATGGCCGCACTGACAATTGCTGCAAAGTATTTTCCAGGTGCTAACAGTATCAAGGCCACATATCTTTCTGCTTGCTTGGGGGCAGCGGCGACCGCCCCTTTTGCAACATTTGGAGACACTCTCTTAATTGACTACTTCTGGCTAATACTCTATGGACTTGTAAACTTGGGCGTAGGTTTCGGCGTGTACCTGATTGGTGTGAAACGCGTGTCAGCACTGGCGGCGGCCTTGGTCGGATTGATCGAAATTCCACTGGCACCAATTTGGGCATGGCTACTGTTTATGGAACAAGTCACTTTGCCTGTACTGCTCGGCGGGCTGGTTATCCTCATTGCCGCGGTGATTTACATTACAACTTCCACCAAGCAGGAAGAAGCGCTGCATGCTCAGCCTATCGACAGAGAAAAACAGTAGGGATAATTCGATACAAATCGAAACGATATTGATCGAGTGCATTGCTTTGACATGTACAATCGGATGAACGAATTTATAGAGGCTTAATGAGATGGACATCACTGAATTCGGACAAGTCATCGGTCACAAGAGTCGTGTAGCGATGCTACATGCGTTGATGGGTGGCAAGGCATTGCCCGCAAGCGAGTTGGCTTGGCATGCCGGGGTAACCAACCAAACTGCAACCAGCCACCTCAACAAACTGGTACAAGCAGGTGTGCTATACCGTCGGAAATGTGGGAGATTTCAATATTACGAGATCAATGGAGAATCGGTTGCATCCATAATTGAGCAGATCGCAACTGCCGTACCGGAATCTGATGATTATGGATACCAGCAATCTGTGAAACCTGAATTGAAGAAAGCCCGGTTTTGCTATAACCATCTCGCCGGCGAACTGGGAGTGGAAATATCCCGGATTCTGGTTCAAATAGAGGCCTTGACGATTTCCCAGGACAGTTTTCATCTCCCTACAAATGATCACCCGATTTACCGAACGCTTGGTATTGACTTGGACAAAATTCGAAATGTCAGACACCGCGTTTGCCCGCGTTGTATAGACTGGACCGAGAGACTCCCCCATGTTGCAGGCGCATTGGGCGCAGCGATTGCAAGTAAACTGGTGGAGTCCGACATTATCATTCGGTCAGGGAATGATCGCTCGGTCGCAGTTACGAGATCAGGAAGGCGATTTCTGATAGAAAAGCTGGGATTTAGTCAATCGTTTTTTGCCAATGAACCTCGCCCAGATTTTCCGGAATAATATCTGTCTTCTATCGAAACCTTGAAGACTAAATCCGAGTCGCCCGGCTTGGACCGAGCTACTGTGAAACACTCAAACTTTCAGACAATGGCAATATTTGTTTCCCATCAAGCATCTCGTTGCACACAACTGATACAGGATGCCACTCATAATTTCACACAGCTTTAGGTGGCGACTCGCTCAAGAGGTTGGATGTCACTGACGTTTACTTTTGCGTTCGCAACGTCATAGTTGATTTGCAGGTTGAGCCAAAATTTGCGCGAGGCTCCAAAATTCCAATAAATGAGATTTCTTTGATTCTTCACAAAAGTAAAGAATATATGAATAAATCATACTAAAATCACAGTCTGTATTACAAATTATGAAACCAACAGGACGGATATACCAGCTATGCCCCGGGTAAGCAGCAAACGTCAGATTACGCTACCTGCAAGTCAATGTAGAATTGTAGGCATCAATCCTGGCGACGAATACAAAAGTTTTGTCGCAAACGGGCACATCTCAATCGTGCGACAAAAGAAAGGAAGTGCCTGGAAGTGTCTCAATCATCTGGGCCGAGACAATTCCATCTCTGAGCGGGAGTCGCTTCAGGATGCTATTGAGCGAAGACGTGAGACCTTCTGATGATTGCCGTAGACACCAATGTTGTGTTGCGCTACCTTCTGGGAGATGACCATGATCAAGCGGTGGCGGCATACCGACTCTTTGAGTCCGGCAACAACATTCTCATTACAGACGTAGTGCTGGTTGAATGTTTGTGGACGTTAAGTGGGCGTAAGTACAAGGCAGCCAAAGCGGACCTCATTGCCGTCGTTGACGCACTGCTACAGGAGCCAAATGTCTCTTTTGAAAATGACGAAGTCATCTGGCAGTCACTTGAGACATTTCGCACAACTGACGCGGATTTCGCTGATGCCCTGATCGTTTATAAGGCTATGAAAGCAGGCTCAATACATGATTCAATGACCGAATTTTTTACATTCGACATCAATGCGTTGCAATTGCCAAAAGCTGCCAAACTCTGTTGAATCTGGTGGGCCCGGAACGAATTTGTTCGAACCATCGCTATCAAAGTCGATCGTATTTTGCCAATGAACCTCGCCCAGAATTTCCTGAAATAATATCTGCCTTCTATCGAAATCTCGAAGACTAAATCCGAGTCTCCCAGCTTGGATCGAGCTACTGTGAAACACTTAAACGTTCAGATAATGGCAATATTTGTTTTCCATCAAATATCTCGTTGCGCACAACTGAGACAGGATGCCACTCATAGTTTCACACAGTTTTAGGTGGCGACTCGCCCAAGAGGTTGGATGTCACTGATGTTTACTTTTGCGTTGGCAACATCATAGTTGATTTGCAGGTTGAGCCAAAACTGCGGTGTCGAACCAAAAAATCGAGATAGGCGCAATGCCGTATCGACAGTAATCGGGGACGCTTCTTTCACTAATCGTTCGATTCGGTTGCGTGGCACTCCGACTCGCTTAGCAAGTTGCCCTGCACTTATCTCTAGCCCGAGTTTACCGCATTCAACGACTTGCACTCGGCGAAGTAGATTCGATTAATTCGGTGAGTCTATTGTAACCCATTGACGCAATGGAATTACTTCCCGACACTGCTGAAAATGTCGGGACCAGAATGATTCTCTGTGGAGGTGTGACCTAACCGGCTCGATAACGATCCAGCTGTAGCGACTTGTACAGTATTTTCTGGGTCTCAGACAGGCTCGACAGCGTCATCTGTATCGTTGGCGAGGTGTCTTTGCGTTTGGACGGATAGACCACGCCGACCTCTTTGATTGCCGCCAACTGTTCAATTATCTGAGTGCACGAAAGCATCTGGCCCTGACTGCCCAAATACCGATACAGCAGGGTTTGCAGCATCAGTGCCAGCACACAGATCAGCACATGCACCTGGATTTTCTGATCCGTCCAGTGATACTGGGGACGAATGGCAATGTGCTGGGTATCTTTAAGGTCTCGAAAGGCGCGCTCGACATGGTGCTGAGCACGATAGCCGCGTACAATCTGTGCATCACTCCACTCGGCGCGGTCCGTGAAGATCAGATGCTTACCAAGCAAAGTGCGCTGCAGATGTTTCCAGGCCTGCCGCTCAAAGCGGTAGGTCAGTTTCGGAACCCCGTGTTCAGTCAACTCCACACAGACATCAAACAACTCGTTCATGTGTCGGGCTTTGAGACACTCGTCGACCTTTTTCTGAGTGCCAGCCACGCGCGGGCGCCTGCCCTTGGTAATCTGCCCTGTTTGCCAGCGTCGCAACTGCCACTGAATCTCGTGCAGTTTCTGCCTGCGCTTGGCAATCTCGCGCAGCAAGGTGGCTGTTTGTGTTTGTTCCAGATTCTGGTTGTTAGCCACCACCACGGTGTACTCGGTGCCGTAGAGCACCTTGGTGGTGCGCCAGGTGCTGACGCCCGGCAGCTCATCGAGCGGTTTGAACTGGCGTGCCGGCACGGCCAGCAAGTCTGGATGATGGGTCGGCACCAGTGAGCCGATCATGTGATAGGGACTGTCGTGTACGGCTGCAATATTGTCCTCGCAGTTGTTGCCTTTGTCGAACACCAGGGTGACATCGGAATCGTGCTGCTCGCCAAGTTCATGAAACCTTGCCACCAGGGCATCGACAAGGCTGCGAAAGGTGGGTGAGTCAGGCTGGTTGCCGGGATAAGTGTGATGCAGAATCGGCACATGGTGGTCAGCTGATGCCAGCAGTGCCAGACCCACAATGCGCAGCGATTTTCGCCCTTCCTTGCTGTGCCCGCGCTGGGCGAGCTCAGCTTTGTCGTTGAAGCTGTCGATGAAGGTGAAAAAGTTGGTTGCATCGAACAACAGCTGACTGACATCGACCTTGAAGTGCTGCACCATGTGAGCGACGATATCGCGTTCGATGGTGCGTAGTGCATCAATCGAGATACGGTCCATGTTGTCCCAGAAGCGCTGCGCGGTGAGTTTGGCGCTTTCCACGCCGAGCAATCTGGGCAGCACCGTGCTGGCGTACCAGTTGGCCAGCGCATTTTTGGAGCACGGTTGTAGACAGCGGTTGATGATTGCGATCAGCATATAGGAGCCGACCGAGACAGACTGTGAGCGTTTCGGGACGTGGTGGTCGATGATTTCGACGAGTTTGAGTTGTTTGGCGAAATCGACGAGTGCGGCGCTGGCGCCGAATTCTCTGACGAGGACTTCTTTGGGTGCAGGCGCAGCGTCTTTGGCTGCGATAATGTCTTCGGCGCGGCCGAGGTATTTTTGCCAGACGATTTTGGGTTTGCCGTTGATGCGTTGGGACTGGCGGGCGTAGTAGTAGGTATTGCCCTTGATTTTCTTGGCGGTGATGCTTGGCATAGATAGATCATACAGATGATTAATAATGAGTTTATATTAAATGATAATAATAAATAATAACAGTTATTAATCATAATTAATGACAGAGAATAATACAGCAAATATATTAGGTCATACATAAAATCAGGCTAAAACATTCTCAAGCAGGCTTTGTCAGCCTGAAAATAATCCGTAGAAACAGGAGGTTAGAGAGGAACTGAAGAAATGGTGCAGGAATTATCAGTCCGAAATTTACCACGTACTCGGTAAAGTCGGGCTAGCGGGATTAGAAACTCATTCAGTAAAATTTCACCGGGATGGCAAGGATTCTTCAACACGACCGAATTGAGTGCTCAGTGATAGTAAATTTATTGGGCCCTTCCCCAATTGTAGTGGGTAGGTTTAAAATTGAATTTGAAAAGTTGTTTTCGAATGCAAGGTGTATTGCCGGTAAATACAACGTTGTTTTAGCACTTGCGGTTCGGGCCTATTCAAAATAGGCATTGGTTTACTCACTCATATAGCCATTCTATTGTCTAAAACAACAAACGACTTTACTTACCGTTAAGCATCCGTCTATTTTCACTAATTCTTGTCGTTTGCTGTAACGTCAAATGCTTGAACACACACCACATCGCGGCCTAACTGCACTGAAATCACGCTGTATACCATGATAATTGAGAGTTCAATTGGAAATTTCGTAGATTTGTCTCTTCTTCTTGTAGTTGTAGGGCGTACGCAAGCATAGCGAAATTTTTAATTTATTGTTTTTACATAAGTAATATCAATATTACCCAAAGACATTCTAAATTTTGATTGTCTTAAAACTGGCGAACTATTCAAAAGAATTTATCAGACTTGAGTATACCCTCTGTTATCTTCGCAGATGCCAATTGGTATGGCTCGCTTCGGGGCGTTGTGGAAGTTGGCGGCGGCAATGATGCTAAACTTGCTGATACTGGCTCACGCTGGGGCATTAAAGGCACGAGTGAAATATCCGATGGACTGAGTGCCGTTTACAATTTTGAAACAACTGTCAATACATCAAATGCCAGTGCGGGTGGTGGTCGGCATGCTTATGCTGGACTTTCCGGCGGGTTTGGAAACTTGACAATCGGTCATACTTGGAAACCAAGCATGCTGCATGTTGGATTTGTCAATGATAAATCCACGTGGCTTGGAACGTCTGGCGTTTTATCACCGGCAAGTCCAGGTCGGCAAGGCATGGTTGCTTATAGTTATGATGCCGGTGCTGTAAGCATGGGAATTGGCGCAATGCTTGATCCCAACAGGGATTCCGGCGATGGCGTTGATGAAATAGACTTTGGTATGACGTTCAGTTTGGGCGATATTGGTAAGATCGGACTCGCTTATGCAAACCAGAAAGATCACGACGTTGAAGATTCCGCAATCACGCATGAACTGGTATCGGGTGAAGTCACCGGCACTGTTGACGGCGGTTCAGGAACTGCTACTGGTGGATATAAAGCCAATTTTGATGTTGAGTACGTTCCATCGTGGAAGCGGGCTACACTGCCAGCTGGTTTGTGCTATACCGCAGCAGGGGCACAAACAACAACACATACCACTAACCTTGTATCAAAATCGGCTTGTGAAGATGAAACAGGCACTACCGGTCAACAATGGGTGCAATCGCCCACAGCAACTATCCCTGACAACTCGAAGGCATGGGTTCTTTCCGAAAAGTGGACGACTGAGATTGGCGCCGGAAAGGTTGATGTTCCGATGGCTGATGTCATGATTACTCAGGGCACTGGTGACGATGCGAAAATGGTAATGTCGAGAGAAATATTGGTGTACCAAAGCAGCTTAACACCGCCGACTGATGAGGCTACGCGTGAAACGCTTGTGGAAAACAAACTTAAATCTGATGCTGAATGTTCAGCCTCGGCAACTGCTGGGGATTGTGCGAAAGTACGAGTGTTTTACACGGGTAGTGGTGATGATGAAGTGTCCGTAAACCTTAGCGATGTTACCGAAACCTTAGAATTAACACTCGGCAGCGCAACAACGGGCGGCGATCTGACTACGGATTTGGAACTTGCGAATACGGATATCAAAACAAAATCCGAATCTAGCATGAAAAAGGTTGTTGGCTTCAAACGATCCAACATCGCAGTTGAATTCAATGTTGGTGGGTTAACGCCAACTTTGGGTTATTCTCAGAAGAAAATGAACGATGATTCAAATGAAAAGAAAACTACTCACTTTGGATTGTCCGGTGCAGTGGGTGATACCGGTATGAGTTTTCATATTCAAGGTCATTCAATCAAAAATTCGGCCGAAGGTATGGAAGACACCAACCCCTGGCTTGTTAATGTTTCAAAAAGTTTAGGCGGCGGTGCAAGTGTTTGGTTTGAGCATGCCGATGCCGATGATGGTGAGAGCGGAACTACCCACTTAGGCTTGATGGTTAACTTCTAACGCCTTGCGTTAGCAAGTATCTAAACAAAGGGGCATTGTTTAGGCAGTGCCCCTTTTTTAGTTGGAGATGGATATATGGATAAGTCTGTTGAATTTATTGAAGAAGTGATTAACGAGTGCAGAATTAGAACACCATCTAAGGTGAAAGAGCGCATTAGATGTTTGAAAAGTGTGATCGTCCATTGGAAGTGACTCATCGACACATCAACCTAACCTTAAAATCCACACCAGTAAACGTTGTATCATCCCATCAATGTATCAATGTTCGGCGATCCCTTGATTCTTGAGCTCCCCATGTCTTTTCGCCAGTTCGAACCAAATCTCGCTATCCCAGTAACCGCGCGCCCGGGCAGACGTGTTTGGCAGCACCCAGACTTCTGTTGCACCGATTCGAAAGTTTGCTTGTTCTCCATAATTTACCGGCACCGATTTCGCAGCCAGAAACACTGCATGTGAGAACATTCGAAAATTGTTTTTGCCATTAAATGCCAGGATTCTGGGTTGAAATCGTTCAATCTTCGCTTGCAAGGCATGCGGATTGTCGCCACTGCCTGACAATTCGTGGTCACTGCCTGATTCCGTTTTGTTGATGTCAGTCAAACCTATCCCATAGCGCGTCAATAGTCGATACTCCTCAGGTTCCAGTTGTCGATTAGTCAAACCGGACTGCGCGAGGATCTCCCAAAATCGGTTACTGAAGTGTGCGTAGTAAGCACGACGCCGGGCGGATTCAGGACTGGGTGCTCGTCCACAAAAAATTGTGGTCAATCCCGATTCCAGCACATCGGGAACGATGTAGTTTTGATTTGATTCAACTGGCATCTCAATCCAAGCTACTCAAGCCTCATACCCAATTCAAGATCGTTGGCGTGCACAGTTCTGATTCCTGGATACGCTTCGAACTCGCTAAGTCGGTCATCTAAATCACTGGTATATCGCAACGCTTCAACTACACCATCTTTCAAAGTAACAATCGCACTGCGCAACTGATGGTAATTTCGTTGATGCACCAAAACCAACTCAATAAATGTTGAAGCTGAAATTTTCAATCGAGTGAGCGACGACACCCCTGCAACATTCTGGAATTCACTCAGATATTTTTCTGATGTCATTTTGAGCGCAAGTCTGTGCGCAGTTTCACGTTCTTCGTCACTTAAGTGCCCCATGTAAACTGCAGAACCGAATTGCTGTTTATATTCATCGATCAAAATCTCAGGTAACGCTTGCCACTGGCATTCGACTCCCTCCTGATTCAGTGTCGTAATTCGCGCTGTCATTGCATTGGCCGCCATTTCTCGAAATTCTACGCAGGGTGCGTTGATCATCTTTGCCATCATTTCGATATCAAAATCCCTGAGCACATTACCAACAACGACACTCGCTTCGCCAATCATTCCGCCACCGATTCCTGCAATGCGACGACCGGACACTTCGATTTCATTCAGGTAACGAAGCTCAGCCGCGACTCCAATTCGATTCAGCAAATTGATCGGCTCGCGCAAACGCTTCTTGTAGACCTGCGCGGGAATAACAGGGCTGCGTGTTTTATGAAAGATGCACTGGTAAAAGAGCTGGTTGCTGTCAAGATAGGTGAGACCACCACCCAGCCTGCGACGCACAATTGGGTGGCCCAACTTCAAACGCGTATCAGTGTCGATAACCTGTCGAACGTTCTGATGATGGCCAATGCAAAAATATGGATCCCGTGGCCGACAAATAATAACTGTATCAGCCGATGATTCGGTCATGCATGCGGCAACAGCATGATAAATGGCTTGCGAATCCAGACTGGAAACCAGACCCAGGTCCAGAATTCGCAAGCGCGAAGTGTCTTGCATCGCCAGTTAATTTTTACAGGCAAACTTCCGCTGCATTGCCATAGTCACCAGTGAGTTCGCCCTATCGCAAGACATTAGATTAAATTTGTGGCATCAAGATCAGGCTTCTTCCAAGGCCTCAACAGATTCGGGGATGGTTTGCCCACCATCAACCACGATGGTTTGCCCGGTGATATACGCAGCCTCGTCCGATGCAAAAAAGAGCGCCGCATTACCAATGTCTTCCACCGAACCAAGCCGCTTTAAAGGAATTGATGCAGCCATGGTCTCCAAATAGTCGGCTCCCAGACCTTCCAGGCCTTCAGTAATGATGTTGCCGGGCATCACCGCATTGACTGTTATGCCGTACTTGGCAAACTCCATGCATGCGGTTTTCATAAACCCGAGTTGGCCAGACTTACTCGCACCGTAATGTGTCCAGCCTGGATAACCCGTAATTGGACCGGTAATGGAAGAAGTAAGAATAATTCGACCCGAACCACTCTCTTTCAACTTAGGAAGACAGCTCTTAATCGCAAGAAACGTACCTTTCAAATTCGTTCCCAGCACCAAATCCCACTCTTCACTCGACATTTTTTCGAGATGATTCTGAGGAAAAATACCAGCGTTACAACACAGGATATCAATTCCACCATGTTGTTCAGTGGCAGCCGCGGCCATCGCGTCGAGTTCTTCTGCATTGGTCACATCCGCTGATACCGCTGATGCAGTACCCCCTTCATTGCGAATTTCTTCAGCAGTTGCTTCCGCGTCAGCCAAACCGCGCGCCACGATTAATACCCGCGCGCCATGTTTTGCGAATACTTTGGCGATTCCTTTGCCGATGCCTTTACTTGATCCGGTCACTACGACTGACCTACCCTCTACTGATGTCAACATATCTACGGTTACCTCCACGGCGTTGTAATGAATAATTTCTATTTCCGTGACTAATTTACAGATTTTTCCATCAAATTTGGGACCAATTCGGTAGAGATTTCTTTGTTATCAAAAAATCGCTGTGTACTGTCAAGTTTTGTTACGCAATATTCCATAAATTAGCCTTACCCAATTGGGTTCGCTTTAAGCGATCGTGCACGAAAGGAGGGTGAGATGCAAGAAACCAAGCAGGAATTTCTCGAACGTACCAAACAATACTGGAATCCGGGTAAAACAACCGACTGGCAAAACTTCGGTGTCGACTTGGTTATTGACCGGCGCGAGGGGTACTATCTCTACGACATGGATGGACGCCGGCTGATTGATGTCCATTTGAATGGCGGTACCTATAACCTCGGACACCGCAATCCCGAAGTGGTCGCAGCCGTCAAAGAAGGAATGAAATACTTTGACATCGGCAATCACCATTTCCCTTCACTGATGCGTACACACGTTGCGCAAATGCTGGCTGAATGCACTCCCGAGGGGCTGCAATATACGATTTATGCATCGGGTGGCGGTGAAGCAATCGACATTGCACTCAAATGCGCCCGCCATGCCACCAAGCGACGCAAGATCATTTGTATTGACCACTGTTATCACGGTCACACCGGTCTGGCCGTTCAAGTTGGCGATGATCGTTTTTCGAAATTATTTTTGAGCGATGCACCGCAGCAGGAAATTGTCAAGGTGCCATTCAATGATCTTGAGGCGATTGAACGGGAAATTAGAGTCGGTGATGCCGCTTGCGTGATCATTGAAACCATACCCGCCACTTACGGCTTTCCGATGCCTGATGAAGGCTACTTAGGTGCGATCAAGGCTGCCTGCGAAAAAGTTGACACCCTATTCATTGCTGATGAAGTGCAAACTGGATTGATGCGCTGCGGTGAGATCTGGGGTATTGATACCTACGGCGTCAAACCGGATATTTTGGTTACTGGAAAGGGTCTATCCGGTGGTATTTATCCAATTGGTGCAGTCATCGTGAACGAACGTGCTGGGGCATGGCTCAAGGAAGATGGTTGGGGACACATGTCGACATTCGGAGGTGCAGAACTAGGCTGTATTGCAGCAGCCAAGGTGTTGGAGATTTCCAACCGTCCGGAAGTCCGCTCAATGGTCCACTACATTGCCCGCTATATGCGAAATGGCCTTGAACAATTGCGCAGAAACTATCCCGATTTCTTTGTCGGCATCCGCCAGCGGGGTGTTGTCATAGGGCTTGAATTCAATCACCCGGAAGGTGCCGTTCACGTCATGAAGGCATTGTTTAACAATGGCGTTTGGGCTATATTTTCATCTCTTGATCCACAGGTTCTGCAGTTTAAACCTGGAATCTTGGTGGATAAGGAATTGTGCGACGAAATTTTGAACCGGTTGGACACGGCTTTGGTGCAAGCCCAGGCAACTGCTTTCAATAGCGGTTCGACCGATCGCAAAACGTCAAACACTAAACGTATTGAGGATGAGCAGCTTGCGGACGCTGCATAATCCGAAAGAAAGGAGACGACGATGCCAAACTTTGAAGATCTACCGCATGAAGAGCAATTGGTACTACTTGAAAGCGTTGCAAAAAATGCAGTTGCTCACTATGACCTTCCTGCCGAGGTTGCAGTTGAACTGATCAACCTTTCGGAAAATGCGACCTACAGTGTTGATGATGATTCATCGGGCAGGAAATGGGCACTGCGGGTACATCGGGAAGGCTACCATTCGGTAACCGCAATTCAATCGGAACATGCCTGGACGGACGCGTTGCGAGAACAGGCTGGGATCATTACACCGGTCATCGTTCCTGGTAAAGATGGTAACAACATTCAGTCAGTTGATGCACGAGGCATGCCCGGTGGACCACGAAACGTAGTGCTGTTTGACTGGGAGTCGGGTGAGGAACCACCAGAAGACAACCTGATCGTCCCCTTCGAATTGCTGGGTCAGGTATCGGCACAAATGCATCGACACTCGAAAAATTGGCAACGACCTTCGTGGTTTGAACGTTACACCTGGGACTTTGAAACCAGCATTGGCAGTGCACCTCATTGGGGCAGGTGGCAAGATGGAATGGGTGTTGATGATGCTCGTCAACAATTATTCGGAAAAACGGCCAAATTGATCCAACAAAGGCTCGAGAGTTACGGGCAGGGACCTGAACGATGGGGATTGGTTCATTGTGATATCCGACTGGCCAATCTTTTAATCGAAGGGGAAGTCACCAAAGTCATCGATTTTGATGATTGTGGTTTCAGTTGGTTTATGTATGACTGTGCCACAGCACTCAGTTTCATTGAAGGCCGCGAAGACGTGCCCAAATTGATCGAATCCTGGGTTAGAGGCTACCGCTCAGTCATGGATTTATCTGCGCAGGACGAAGCGGAGATACCAACGTTTATCATGCTGCGGCGATTGCTACTTGTTGCTTGGATCGGTTCACACTCAGAAACTGAACTTGCCCAGTCTATGGGATTGGACTACACGGCAGAGACTGTAGGTCTTTGTGAGCGTTATCTCTCGCGCTTTGGATAGTTCAGTCTCGCCACAGGAAACTTGGATTTCAGCACCGGTTTAAACTACGCCAAGTCCCACTAACCTGCTAATTTTCTGCGCTGTCAGTAAAGAACCAGAGTTCTCGAATCGCTAACAGTTGGCTGTAAACCCTGCCGAAGCATCGGATGTCTTCACAGAATCCGTCAGCTATCCATGGCATGAAACTCAACGAAGCGGACGTCCTCTATCGTCGTATCGTATTTCAGTCTGGCACAAGACATGGAAGTTCACACTAAACCTAACCAAATGTACGCGATTACTGTTCAGTTCAGTTTGTCCACACTTTACACCCCTTGAGTTTATGCATCCTCACACGATGAACAATTTCAGCGCCTTTGAGTACATCCTCCATGGCAACAGGCCCGATATGTCTTCTTACCTCCTTAGTTTTTTTTATCCACAAACGCAATAACCAATAAATCAGCGGCATCTGCACCTTCCACTGTTTTCTCCGAAAGGTCAACATAGATTTGAGCATCAGACTGCCGCGGTGGCCACTTCTTTGACTTGACTTGAATTTTCATTCCACATGGTAATATGCCGTCAAATCCTGATTGGCCAGCTCTTGCTCTTTCCATGCCAAATTCTCTAACCGCCCAATCTTCTGCAACCTCCCAATCTTCTGCATCCTTGCCGTTATCCGCACTTTTTTTGTTTGGCTTTACGGGCTTTGCTTTTCTTGCTTTCGTCTTAAACCAAGGTTTTGTCTTAAAAAACACTTTCAACATTTGTGTTAAATGAAGTTAAATTAATTTCGGAATGATGGTTAAGTGTAGGGATATTTCCTAAAAATATAGATTGGACTAGACCAGGTGGAATGTCCGTCTTCATGCGTAATACGCACGTAGAGCGCATTGTCACGATCATTAACAAGTTGGATTTGGCGATTCAATGTTAGGCGACGATGCGGATTGGCATCAGGCAGTCGAAAAATCCTGATCCTGCGATCGATGCCGCCATTCGCAAAGATCAATTCATCGCGGCCAATATTCTCAATCGCGATTGTTTCCTTTACCAGAGCAGTGTTGATTTCCAAATGACCGGAATATGGTTCCCGCAAAACAGCATCAAATCCACCAAACCCACCGGTTGTCAAAGCTGTCCATTCGACTCGCCCATTATCTGTCTGCTCGAATTTCTTGTCCAAATTGTACCGATTAATTGGAGTTAACGATTCGAACTCGTTATCGGTCAACTGAGCAAACCCGTCCCAAATGGTCTCGCGACCTCGGCCTCGATATTCTGAGCCTTCCCACAACACGCGAATACGTCGTCCAAGACTTTGTTCATCATAGGGTCGATAGACTTCAACAGTCTCCAATCCATTTCGAATATCGATCCTTTCTATCGGTGATGGACTGTGGACGTCAATCGAAAAGACGGTCTCATGTTGTTCAGAACGGACAATGTCACCCATCATTGCCTCATTGCAGAGTTCTACCTGCTCTATTCCATCAGTGCCTTCCATAATCAATTCGGCTGGCTGGTCAAATACCGCATGGGTACTCAAAATGACTCTGTTGCCAGTCGTCCCGTAGTGGTGTCTCCTTCTTAACCCTTCCATGATGCTTGCGCGAGTTAACTTAGAGGCCAGCACACAGGTCAACCCTCCATAGCTGCCAAATTTGGTCGCTCCGGGATGCGATGCACCGGGTCGACCCTTGTGTCCATCTGAATTCGACATAATCCCCACTCGATACCCTTGTTCCAGTGCATCTTGAATCAACCACTCAAACGTGCCCCACGCGGAATGGACCTCAACCGCCCTTTCGTTTCTTTTGTCGTGAGCGACTTTTATGTCCGCATAACGCCCGCCGATGTGAGCAAATACCAGACAGTCTTCGTCTTGCAAGACATCAAACAGATCGTTCGCCGAGTTCGCATCGGTTTCGATATCTGAATAGTCATCGACCAAGGCATGCGATGAACGATGGATTTGACGTCCTTCCTGCATGTGTAGAACATTTCGGTCACCGCCAAGTCCAGTATTTCCGGACCACTCCCATCCTGGAAAAGTGATGAACCGTCCATCTTCCGTAAAATCAGCCGAAAGCTCGTTCAGGTGGTTCCAGAATTCAGTGGTAATCTGGAAATCGTTTCCTTGGTGAACACAGATATCGAGAAACGCTTTGTCTCGGGCAAACTCATAAAATTCGCGCGCGGAGTTGGTTCCGATCGTTTCTTCGGACTGTCCATGAAGATCGCCCCAAAATGGCAGCAAGTCACTGCTTGTGACAATCCGACATGGATTGCTGATGGCTACAGTCTTGTCATTGTCATCCAATATCTCAATAATCAAATCGCCAGTTTCAAGGGCTTGCAAATTTTCGATGATTTCAGCGAATTGTCCCTTGATCAAACTGAGCTTGGATGGCAACCCTTCAAGCTTGAGATTTGAACGAAGCTTGAATTGCACATCACATTGATTGGAAGGATTACCCCAACGATCAACCCCTTTGATACATAGCCGAAATGCTTGCGACTGCGTAGTCAGTGTCGGCAAAACTGCCTGATAGATAACGGGTGGCCCTGAAATAATCTCAATGACCGGTTGCTTAGGAAGAACCACATAATCATAGGTAGCAATTGCATCAACCAGGACTCGAAACTCAAATGATTTTTCGCAAAACGTCTGCACTCTGATTCCTGGACTTCCGAAACGACGGTCACCAAACCTTACTGTGATCTGGTCGCCCTCTCTTAGAAATCCGCGTACTACCTTGATGTAGAGCGTCTTGTCCCATGGACGTATGTTCCGTTTGGGATCGTAATCAACATGCAACACTGCGCCGTTAGAAGCTTCTACGGTCGTGTAGTTTGCCGCACCAGGGTCATCAAACTGGGGTCTTCCCATATCTGATGCAAATCGATGGACAACCTTGATGGACCCAGTATCATCGATTCCAAAATATCCCGCTGTATAAACGAGAGTAAATTCTTGATATGATCCCGCTTCAAATCGGCCTTCAGGAGAAATTGTTGCAGACCCCATTTTGTGGGGGAGGTAGGTTGAATGTGGCATTCGAGTGGAAGCAGTCCTTGCCGGTGGATTATCTTACTGAAAGTGAAATTGGAAAACACTATCCGGACGCATGCGTTGTCGCTTGGGAATTAGACACAATCTAAACAAATTTGTCCAGTTGAGAATTATCTGCGATATTAACACTTCTAGAAACGATCAACCTGATATTAAATCCCTTTCATTCGCGTATCAACGGACAAGGTCGGTCTCACAAAGTCTCTCACATCAAAAAACCCAACGCAACATGAAAGAGAGAAACATATCAGCGGGCTCCGATTAATCCAAGGCATCGTTCGATAATCGAGTTTGGCACCTGAATATAAATTTAAGTAACAGGCAACAGGAAAAAATGTTTAACGCTAGTGCTGAAATCAAATATTCTTATTGTATACACCCCCTATGGGTTTAGACCGTAGGGTGCGGGGTCTCAATTAATTTGAGACCCCTGCTTATTTTTGTATCTGTGCTGTTTGTACTGCGATCCCGCAAATAGTTGTATTGATGGATTTTTTTTCGAATAGGATTGATCGAAATATTTGTAGCAAATTGGCAATAGTGTCCCGTTGTTTTGCGAATGATGTGGTGTATCTGATTGATAAGAATAATATAAACCTCTGTCGGAGGGTGTCCGAGACTTCAGCGAGGCCTTTTCGTTGGCGGCCAATTCGGACGCTCTGCGTAGCCAAGTTTGACCTCCAATGGAGTCAATTATCCCGCAATCCACTCCACCTGTGTGTGAATTGAGCACATTGAGCACCACCAGCCTGAATAATCTTCGCCAGTGTAAGATAACACCGAAATTCATCCGCGTTGAATCCTTCAACCTTGTGAATATCTGGCATTTGGAATGAAACGCCCCGTCCAGGCGCCAGGTCAGGCTGCCAACGATAAGACCAGCGAGCGAACCTCGTCGGGTTTGTTCAGCTGCATGGCAAAATTCGCGGCCGCCATCATGACGACCATTGAGATCGTTACCTTAAGCCCCAGCGATTTTTTGCCGCGCAGGTAGTGACTGTGCAGCATGAAACCATCGGCCACTCTGGAGTTGATTCGCTCCATTGCGCTTCTTTGGTGGTACAGCCGGTTCCACTTCTTCGTTGCAGGGGGTAGCACCGGGTGCTGCCGCAGGTTGTCGGCATTCACTTTGGTCCGCACCACTCTGGCCTTGGCGCCGGCTTTTACCTTACCCAGGTAATGACAGTCCTCCCGACCGGCACACTCAAAATCAGACACCGATGCCGGACACTGCCACTTCAGCGTGCCTCTTTTACTCTCATAACCCTGATAATGCATCAGTCGAATCTCACTGGTCTGGGGACAACGACAATATAGATCACCGCACTCAGTGCGCAGCATCGTGTCATACACCTGAGCATCCAACGACCGGGTCGGTACCTTGAGCTGCTCAGGATCGAGATTGACTTCCTGCCACAGATTGCGCGTGTCAATCACCGGTAAAATATCTTGTTCGTGCAACTTCTTGCGCAGCTTATCGCTGTCAAGACCGCGGTCGGCAACAAAACTCTTGCACCGCGTACCCAACTGCGAGTCAATGAACTCACTCACCAGTGCATCACACAGCGGATGTTCGCTCTGGTTGGCGGGCACCAGCTTGAAATCAATCGGCAATTCATAATTAACATCACCCAAAATGCCCAATGAGTAACCATACCAACGCTTCTCAATGACTTTCTCCTTTCCGGTGGCATCGGTGGTGTACTGGCGGTGGCAGCCCCAGGCGGCATCCGGGTCGGAGGTGCGCTGCTCACCGGTGTCAGGATCAAGGCAGTCCTTACGGCCCGTGGAGTGAGATTCGATGGATTTCCCGTCAAAGCCAGTGCGTTCACCGAAGTCAGGGCACACTTCAGCAAAACTGTCGCGCAGTTGTTCGAACTGTTGATACAAATAACCGTGTTGATCTTCAACTTTCATGACGGTTGCGCGAAACCGGCTAAAGGCCGCTGCTGAGGGGACCCGGTAGGGTAAAAACTGATTGAGGTGATCACCGCCGTCGGGGTTGGCTTTCAATTCAAATCCCAGTGTGGTCATCAAGGTGGGATTGCGCATCAGTTCGCGCCGGAACGATTCAGTGCTGCGATGCTGCAGGACACTCATGGCGATTAGTGCGCGCAGCATTGCCACGACGGGCCAGTCGCAACGGCCGGTGAATCTTCGTTCCCTTAAAATGGCTTCAACCAGTGGCGAAAGCTCAAGCTGGTCGAAGATTCCCTTGAGTCGTTGCAGCTCAGAACAATCGAGGTAGTCCTTCCAAAATAAGTCATAATTGATGCTTGGTGCCATGGTTCAGCCTGTTGTATTTTGTGGTTTAACAATGGTTGCAATTATACTTCACAGAGACTGGATTGTGGCACTAATAATCAATCAAATCATAATGATAGACGAGATATTCTGGATGATTCCAGGACTCTATAGAGTCGCATAGGTAACACCCACGCAGTGGGGTAGAAATTCGGGATTTTGGCCTCAAAGTGCCAAAAAAGGCCGATTAAGGGTGCTATTTTGGGGTAAGCGTTTTTTCAAGTCTCGGCTTTCGCGCGAAACATCAATACATTACAACCTTCGAAAAGGCCTCTCAGCGAGCGCAGTCGTCTCTAATAACCCTCCAATCAGAGCAATTATCAATCAGGAGTATACCCATCATGCACGAGGGAAAGTTCATATTTTCACAACTAATGGCGCATCTGCTATGGAAGTCCTTTCAGCGCTGCGTGCGTCGCTATCAGGGTGATCACAAAGTTCAGTCTCTTTATTGTTCACAACAATATCGAGCCATGGCCCTTGGACAGTTAAATCGCCGCAGCAGTTTACGCGAACTTGTAGTGTATCTGCGCGCCCATCAAGACAAGTGGTATCTAACACCTGCATTAGAATTACCCAAGACAATGCGAAAGAGTTTAACCCGTGGTCGGCACTCCAACTCAGAGTAGACGAAGTTTGAGTGACAGTTTTTCAATTTCATCATCATGTCTTGCTAATCGCCTGAGATCATTGATATCGAATCGCTTTTGAAATGCCATTCGATCTGCGTTTTTCCTATATGTAGGCCACTTTTTCTTCAGCATTCTGTTGGCATTTTCTGCTGCAACATAGTGCTGCTCCATACCCGGATGCAAACGTAGCAGCAAGCCTTCAAAATTTGGCCTTTGCAAAATAACTTCAATAGGACTGGCGCCAATTTCTTTTTCTGGACTGCGGTTAGCTGCGCGATCTTGTTCTATGCGATCTTCATCTAAAAGTATGAAGCCCGCGGAGTAGTCGCCGAAACGCGATTTTCTGGAATAATATTCTGATACAGAAAATTGAACAACTTCCAGACTATCGCCACCACCACGTACGCGAATATCGAACTTGACATGAAATCCCATTTCGCCGCAAAGATGCTGCAACCAATTAGCAAATGATCTCTCACTCTCCCCCTAAACCCCAAAAAAGAAACGACGGCGCGAGCGAGCAGACATAATTCAACCAAATGTTGGTACTCCCCCCAAAGTACCACTGCGATATTGTTTGTTGAGATTAACATCCCTTCTCAAACCGCTAATGTCTTTAGCACCATAGCATGTTGTTGCACCCTGTCTATTCTTTTCAACGAAATAAATTTCCTCTTTTTCCGCTTCATCTAAAGCAGAAGGATTGTGAAGTGCACAAATTAGTTGTGCACCATTTGGATTGGTATCGTAACGTCGGAACCAATTGAGAACTTCCAAGGTAAGTTCAGTGTGAAGTTCGCTGTCCAAAGCATCCATAACCGCCAATCCAAGTTCATTCAGAGCTGAATTAAGCAGTGGGAATAAACGTACGATCTGGCGGGTGCCTGAAGATTCACCAATGAATGGCACTTCATAATCCAATCCTTGGTGTTCAAATACCAATATCCATTTCCCTGTATGTTGAATTTTTTCGACTTGCATATTTTCGATACCCAAGTCAGATCGTCTTAGGACGTCTGCAACTTCACCGACAACACTCGGGTTGTCTCGATAAAACTGTGTTAAGGATGAATCAGGCATATTCCAGGGTTCAGATTTAGCAACATTGAAATTGACGGAGTGAAGTGACTCGACGATTTGTGGAAAACAACTCACTTGCATTGCAGCTAACATAGAAATTGCCGAAGCACATGGATGAATTGCAGAAAGGCGCGCATCCTTACGTCCGACTTTAAACTCCTTTGAAAGAAATACAGGTTCATTCGGACGACGAATCATAATACCCTTTGGGCGTCCCTTCGGAAATATATGAATCGACTCGTAAGCCACATATGCCGAAAAGTCATGTTGAGCGTCTCGCTCAATTACCAAACTGTATCGACACAACTGAGGACGCTGATAGATGTCAGCCTCGAATGGAAGTTGAGCATCAAATTCAATGACAACCACCGTAGGCATCAAGCTAAGAGAGTCGGAATAGAAAGGAACAAATCCCTGAACTTTACCTGAAGAGGTTGCGGAAATAAACGAATCAGCTGCAAAACTTACTACGTTTGTCAATCCTCTTAATAGTGTTGTCTTGCCTGATCCATTCGCACCATAAATTGCAACGACGGTAGGAAGACGGTAATCGGGTCGAGAAGGACTGGTTCTAAACCCCATTTTTTCTGGAGTAGTGTTCGGAATACGAAAATTCAGCACCACTTCATCTCGTATAGATTGATAATTCTGTATGCTGAAATAGTGTATCATATAGTGATTACGACGATTTTTTGTTATAAATTGACTTTAATATACCATTTTTGACTAATTTATTGAATTAAATTTTGAATATTGGACTGACTTTTTGGATATCTACTCAAATGAATAAACACCAAATAAAACGCACTGCGGCAACTGTACTTAGTTTCTTTCTGTTTGCCACAACACCCGCATTCGCGGCTGAAGACCCTGTGTTTACCGGCGGCGGGAAGTACGCAATTAACGGCTATGACAGTGTCGCCTACCATCTCGAAATGAAGCCGGTCAAGGGCGATAGTGAATTTACCGCTGAATGGAATGATGCACTATGGCGTTTCGATTCGGCTGAGAATCGCGATCTTTTTCAATCCGACCCAGAAAGATGGGCACCAAAATATGGTGGTTACTGTGCATGGGCGGTTTCCAACAACTACACGGCTAAAACCGACCCGAAAGCCTGGTCAATTGTCGACGATCGGCTCTACCTGAACTACAGTCGCAGTGTCCGCAAGAAGTGGAGCAAGGACATTCCCGGCAATATTAAACGAGGTGATGCCAACTGGCCCGCTGTGTTGAATAAATAAAGCGCGCTACTGGATCATCGATCCAATTCGTGTCGAACTGTTTCCGCTTCGAGTATGGGGCGTAGTTACCACTCTCTGCCAGGGATGTCATCAATCATTTGCAAGACATGATCCAGTGCCTTCCGGGTATTGGCTTCTGTGCCGGCAATAAACACTCGGCCGGATACGCCAAACATTTGGCAGTCAACCAGTACATTTTCCGCAACTGCACTTTCGGCTGCGTTTGCTGCCGCTGCGGCGAATAGTGCCGGGGCAGTCTCCAGCAGCAGCATTGATTCACTCGGCAGAATCATCGAAGCATCTCTTTGCCGGTTAATAATCACTGCATGCTGATCAACAACATCGGTAACCAAATCGGAATATAGAACTCTGGGTTTGAGTTGCGACGTTGCCTGCAGTTTGAAACCCGACAGAATGGCTTCACCTGCTGCCTCTAAGTCATCCAATTCAGGACTGTGTAATTCCAGAATGCCGAATTGCCGTTCGACATACAAGATTCCTGGTTCGATCGTCGGGACTGACTTGAGTGCTAAATCAATCACACGATGAATGGCAAGTGCAGGCGCAATCTCAATGATGAGTGAATGCATCCCCTGCAGCGGCACATAGCCGCGGGCGCGTAAAGCAGTTGCCATGTAAGCGGCAAACTGGGTCTGCAAGTTTTCTATCTTGAGATAAACCCGTAACTCAACCACGACGATTCATCCAAATTGTCCGCCAACCATCTCTGGTGAACAACAGCTGCGTTCACCAGAAAGTTTCGTCTGCGAGGGTGTTGACTACTTGCCAGAGGCAACGTCGAACTTTTTGACGACATCTGCGTGAGGTCGCGGAATAACGTGTACTGAAACAACTTCACCAACCGCACCGGCTGCCTCAGCACCCGCTTCAGTGGCAGCTTTCACAGCACCAACATCACCTCGCACCAATACTGACACAAGCCCTGCACCGACCTGTTCCCGGGTGACAATTTCTACATTCGCAGCCTTGACCATGGCATCAGCCGCAGTAAACGCACCAACGTAGCCGCGAGTCTCTATGAATCCAATTGCGTTTGACATGATAATTCTCCTGTTACAAACAATTGTTTTACAAAATAATTCTAATTTCCACCACTTGTCTCTTCATCGACGATTCCAATCACCAATGCGTCAACAACGGCTTCTCCTGACTTGAACCACCCCTTAGCAACTGAACCTTGGGTGACGACCACTTGTTCTCCGGCACCTGCGCCGAGTGGATCGTAAGCCAGAATCCGTTCGGAGACTTTTCCCTGTTCGATTAAATCAATCTCCAAAAGTGCTCCTTTGGGTAACTCATCCAGTCGGCGAGTTGCCCAGATCTTTCCCATTACAGTGCCTACTTTCATGGTTACTGCCTCACTATTTCAATTTTCAATCGGCGTGCCCGATCTTTGGCAAGTGGCGTCAAAATAACGCCTTTACCCACCTCAATACGTTGGTGTGTCTTGGATAACGCCAAAACTTTCGATTCACTCAATACTCCGGTTTCAATCCGCCCATTTACGGCCGCGGCATTCGGTGAAGGACGTCCCGACTTTCCCTCCGATGAACTGGGCTTGACCGAGGACTGATCAGCGCCCGCGCGACTGGCTGTCTGAAATTTCAGTCGCCCGCGCAGTACCAACTCAGCCACATGTTTTTCCTGCAGGCACTTAGCCAGATCCTGCGCAAATTCGTTGACTTTTCGGTCGGAGCTCAGATCAACCACCACAGATTTTCTGCCATCTGACTGAACCGACTCCAAGAGCTGTTTCATCAACCGACAATTCGGCGCTGATATACTGCCTGTTTTTTTCTGCTCAACAGGCAAAGCTTCAAGCAATGCTTCCCGCACCGCTCGGCGTATTTCGTCGCGTGAGAATACTTGCTCACCCATTCGTCACATCCTCGCTTCAAGTGCTTCTTCAGCAGCTCGAGCCGCAGAACGAACATCGCTTTCTGGTCCGCTGAGGTACACCCTGCCAGTCGCGCCAATCATTCGGTAATCCACTACCTTAACGTCAGCGGCTTTCTCGGCTTCGTTCGCGGCCAGGATGCTATAGGACGCTGGTTGCATTTCGAAGACAAACAATGACTCTCCCGGTAGCACCATAGAACCCAGTTTGTTTCTATTGATTAGAAATGCGTGATAGTCATCTACACGTTTGACAATCGTTGACGCTAGAATTTCGGGTGGCAGTGCATCCGATGGGCTCGCATTGAGCGTCTCCATCACCGCTTCGCCACCTGCAACCACATCTGCAGTCAACTCTGAATGAAACTCAAGATAACCAAATTGACGTTCAACAACAAGAATCCCAGGTTTGACATTGACATTTTTCAATGCTATGTCTGTAATTCTCTCGATGTGAAGACCAGGCACCACTTCAATGATCATGGCTGCCATATCGGTTTTGGGTAAATATCCACGAATCCAGCTGCCCAGATAACACATGGTCTTAGGCTGCAACTGGTCAATGAAAATATAGGATCGAATCTGTGCCATCAGTAGCGAGTCTCTTGCACCAGTTGCAGTGATCGAATCTCTTCGAGAATGATCTTGTGAATTTCCGCGCGCAAATCCTCACCCGCAATGCCAACTCCTTGTCTGGTTGTGGGTCCAGCAGTACCGCCATCAAAACCATCCGCAAACGAATAATCAATTTTTTTGCTTGCAGGCTTGGACAATGCCGAGCTTTTTAGTTCCAAAGACTCATACTGCTCAATATCAACGGCAGCCTCTTTGCTATATGCCACTTTTGACCATTGCACCAGATGTTGTGGCCCAACATTATCACCAACTGAGCTGCGTCCGAAAAATCCGGTTCCAACGGTCATCGTCGGTGCAAGATTGGTTTCAAATCCAGATGCGCCAGTACTGCAAGGCGCATTAACCGGGGTGCGCAAAACACTGAGTTCGGCAGCGAATCTAAGGATCATCTGTGGGTCATGACAATGGATTGCCGCGGAGTGCCCGCTGCCCATTCGGCGCGTCATTGCATTACAGGCTTTCATCGCTGCGTCGCGGCTTGCGACAACATAAAATCCAAGCACCGGACAGAGCTTTTCCCGGCTCAATGGATAATCATCCCCAATTCGCTCAAGATTAACCAAGAGTACACGGGTATTTTGTGGTACCCGAATACGGGCTCTTTCGGCGATCCACTCGGCTGATTGACCAATGACTGAAATATCGAATACTCCTTCGGGAAACAGCAACTCAGTCAAACGCTCTCGCTCTGCGTCAGTGCAGTGGTAGCATCCTTCGTTTTTTAGTGCCACAAGTAGATCACTGCTGATGGACTTGTGAGCAACAACCGCAGATTCATTTGTACACAAGATACTGTTATCAAAGGACTTGCTGTCGGCAATGCATTGCGCGGCATGGTCGACATCGGCAGTTTCATCCACGTAGGCCGGACAATTACCGGGTCCCACACCGAGTGCCGGATTACCGGAACTGTAAGCAGCCCTCACCATCGGCGAGCCACCTGTTGCCAGAATCACGTCGATGCCATCAGATCGCATAACGCCTTCGATCACTTCCAAGGTCGGGTTCTCAATAACCTGAACAATACCATCGGGAGCACCCTCAGTTTCGGCGACTTCGGCAATTTTTTGAACTGCATCAGAACAGCACTGCCGAGCAGCTGGGTGCGGACTGATTACTATCGCATTGCGTGTCATCAATGCGAGTAAAACTTTAAAAAAAACCGAACACACCGGGTTGGTCGACGGCGTCAATGCAAAAACCACCCCTGCGGGTCGCGGAATTTCAATGACATTACGATCACGATCGACGCGATGCCGCGTAAAGTCGTGATCCTTGTAGTATTCGTAAATACCCTCGCTACACAGACGGTTCTTGATTTCTTTGTGATCTGCATGCCCAAAACCAGTTTCAGTCACCGCCCAGTCTGCATAGTGTCGGGCAGTTTGCGCACCTAGGTCAGCAACCGCCTTGGCAATACGAAGTACATCGTCACGCTTGTAACCAGCGTACGCGCTGCCAGCCCAACGCGCCCGGTTAACAACTCTGGCGGCCTGATAAATTGGTGTAGGTTGAGAATGAATCGGCATTTTCCACAAATTCTGTAAACGGATTTTTGCGTTGTAGCAAAAATTCTATTGCCTGCAAAACGAAACGCGCTTGACAGTTCAAACCGATTAGTTGACTTCTCAGAACACCCGGCGCTTTGTCTCGGGTGCGCTTCAAGCGAATGGCATGCGCATTGACACAAGCATCGCGCCATAAGGGCGGGAATTCGGCTGACACATCATTCATTTGATGTGTCAGCGAGTTGATATGAATCTATGTGGAACTTGACTCGGAACTTCGGCCTAACAGATGAACCTCACTGATCGCCACGGTCAATGTTGCAAAGTCAATCTTGCTGATAGCTTTCATGTCCTTGATGATGTTTGCGAGCATGCGACAGCCAGTTCGGTTGGATTCCATCCACAGTTCAACAGCGTGTTGTGGGCTGTCGGTTTTGGCATGCTGGACAACATCACTGGCAATCGCATATTGATGGGCATGAATATCGTCACTTAGCCGCGACTTGGCAAGGCCATGCCATTGATTCTCGACTGGCAAGTTTGCCACTTGCTCACGAATCCAGAGTAATTCCAGCTTCGCCCCGATATCAAAATAGACTCGCGTCACAAAGTCAACTGACTTATCAGTTTGCTTGATGATTTCCACAATATCCAGCGCTGTGGAAAGTGATATGCATTCCACTACCTGTTTGGCAAGTTTCTGTGGTACTTTGTTGTTGACCAAATTATCGACGAATACCTTAATCCGATCAATGTGTTGCTGACTCAAAGCCTTGGACAGACCAGCAGCCAGTTGCTTCACATCAGCCTTGAAATAGTCCACAGTTTCATTAATGTCAAGCGGATGACTGCGGTGGCGAAGCAACCAAAGTGTTGCCCGCTCGATCAAGCCCTCAGCGAATTTCAACATTTCCAGTTGGCTTTGGGCGGACACCTGGTTATCCAGTTTTTCGACCGCAGCCCAAATTCCTTCCATCTCGAAAATCTCCCGTGCAGCACAGTAAGACCTCGCAATATCAGCAAATGAAGCGCTGGTTAAATTCTGCATCCGATAAGCGAACGTCGGACCAACACGGTTAATCATGTTATTGGTAACAAACGTCGCGATGATTTCCCGCTTCAAACGATGTTCATACATTTCGCGCGCATATGCCTTTGCCAAGCGCGTAGGAAAGTACTCCCGTAAATCGCCAGCCAAGAATTCATCCTCAGGCATGTTCGAGTTCAGCAACTCTTCATACAGGTGCATTTTTGAGTAGGCAAGGACAACTGAAAGTTCAGGCAACTTCAGTCCAAGTCCAACGGACTCGCGGCGTTTAATTTCTTCCCAATCCGGCAAAAACTCAATCGCACGGTCCAATTTTCCGACCCGTTCCAAGTCCTGGATATACCGGCTGTGCTCCTTGAGAAGCTCCGTCGAGTGAAGGTTGAGTGAACTTAGTGCCTGACTTTGTTGATAATTATTTTCCAGCACCAGTTCAGCAACCTCTTCAGTCATATCACGAAGAATTTTCTCCCGTTGCTTGGTGGTCATTTCACCATGATTGACGACGTGATTCAACAGTATCTTGATATTGACCTCGTGATCGGAGCAATCAACGCCGCCGGAGTTATCGATCGAGTCGGTATAACAGCGCCCGCCGTGCAGACAGAATTCGACCCGACCCAACTGTGTCATCCCGAGATTCCCGCCTTCACCAACAACCTTGGCACCCAATTCCTGACCATCGACACGAATGGCATCATTGGCCCGGTTCTCGGTATCCGCATGCGATTCTGAAGCAGCTTTGACGTACGTACCAATACCGCCATTCCACATTAGGTCAACCGGTGCTTTGAGCATGGCATGCATCAATTCATTCGGTGTAAGTCTCGACTCTTTTATTTTCAATCGCTTTTGTACAGCAGGCGAAATATCAATCGCTTTTGCAGTACGATCGAATACCCCGCCACCCTCTGAAATCAGACTTGGATCATAGTCCTTCCAACTGAGTCCCGGTGTGTTAAACAGACGTTCTCGTTCTTCGTAGCTGGTTGCAGAATCCGGATTTGGATCCAGGAATATCTCGATATGATTGAATGCACCAACCAACTGAATGTGACGCGACAAAAGCATTCCATTACCAAACACGTCGCCACCCATGTCGCCGATCCCAATGACGGTAAAATCAGTTGATTGAATGTCAACACCCATCTCTCGGAAATGCCGTTTGACTGATTCCCACGCACCACGAGCTGTTATCCCCATTGCCTTATGATCGTATCCGACCGAACCGCCTGAGGCAAATGCATCACCCATCCAAAAACCATACTCTTCGGAAATACCGTTGGCAATATCCGAGAAGGTTGCCGTCCCCTTATCCGCAGCAACCACCAAATAGGGATCATCCTCGTCGTAGCGTTTGACATTGGCCGGATGCACCACTTTGTCATCGACAATGTTGTCAGTGATATCGAGCATGCCGCGAATGAATGTTGAATAACAGTCAATTGCTTCGTCCAGCATCGTTTTACCCGGTGCCGGGGGTTGTTTGACCACGAAGCCACCCTTTGAACCGACCGGAACGATGACTGCATTTTTTACCATTTGCGCCTTGACCAGGCCAAGGACTTCAGTCCTGAAGTCCTCGCGCCGATCTGACCAGCGAAGGCCACCACGTGCGACCTTACCGCCCCTGAGATGCACTGCCTCGGTGCGCGGCGAATACACGAAAATTTCGTACTTCGGACGCGGATCTGGCATTTTGATAATTCGGCTGGAATCAATTTTGAATGACAGGTACTGGTGCGGGCTGCCATTCGCATCGACACAGAAATAATTGGTACGTATGGTCGATGTCATTGCATTTTTGTAGCTTCTGAGAATGACATCTTCATCCAGACTGGAAACTGCATCAAGATGAGCATCCAATGATTCTCGGATTTTCTCTAGCTCTTGGTCAGAAGACCCTGCAGTCGGATCGAATTTCACTTCGAAATAACGGATGAGACTCCTTGTCATATCGATATTTCGGATCAACGTATTGGTGATATAGGTTCGGGTAAACGCGTGTCCTATTTGTTTCAGATACTTGCTGTAGGCACGCAAAATAGAGACCTGTCTCCAAGTCAGATTCGCCATGAGTACCAAACGATTGAACACATCGTTTTCTGACTCACCACGCCAGATACTGATGAATGCATCTTCAAAATTCTTGCGCTGCTGATCAGCATCATAGGCTTGTGAATGCCTGAGCGAATAATCGTGAACCCAAATGCGTTGCTCATCATTCAACCTGACTTCATAGGGACGTTCCTCCAATACGCGAAGTCCCATGTTTTCCAGCACTGGTAGTGCATCTGACGGAGAAATCTGGTTTTGGAAAGCGAACAGTTTCAAGCGAACCTGTTTGGAGTCCGTAGCCTGAAGGGGTCTGAAAAACGACACGATGAGGTCATTCAAATCATTCAGCGCCGCCAATTTTTCAAGGTCAGCTGCGACAACCCAAGGAAGAAAATCTTCTTGGTAGCCGACGCTGAAAGCGTTTTGGAATTGATGGTAGTATTGTGCCGCAACGTCTTCACCATACCGTTCCACCGCGGCCTGACGCAATGAGTCCTTCCAGGTCGTCGCTGCATCCTGCACCCGCTGTTGAATTTCTGCCAGCGCGAGCTTCGGTTCACTTGCTGTATCAACATGAATCGTATAGTTGATACGGGCAAGGACTGAGCCCGAAAATGTCGCAAAGAAATCCGACGACGCCCCATTGAGAGAATCCATCAAGATGTCTTCAATCTTGACGCGCAGTTCGCGACTGAACAGGCTATGCGGGATATAAACCAGCGCCGAGTAAAATCGACCGAACTGCTCCCGACGCAGGAATAGTTTTACCCGATTGGTTTCCTGCAACTCCAGTGTGCCCGCCACATCTTCATACAGCTCATCGACACTGGCTCTAAAGAGCATGTCACGGGGGTAGTTGTCAATGATGTTGGTCAGCACCCGAATGCTATGCGTCGTTTCTGAAAATCGGCTGCGTTGCAACACTCGCTTGATTTTGGTTCGCAGCACCGGAATCAGGCTTGCACTACCGTTGTACGCGGTTGAACTGAACAGTCCGATTACTGCGCGAACACCAGAGCATGCACCGGCTGCCGAAAACTTAGGAATCAGGATGTAGTCCATGTAGGATTCACGATGAATTGGCGAGTGTACATTCGCCTTGGTGATAATCAGAGAATCGCAATCCGCATGGGAACTTAAGGCGTCAGTCGGCACAACTTTGCTGACGTTTTCGTGTTCTCGAAAGATACCGAGTTTCGACTTCTCATTCAGTACGACCGTATCATTTTTCTTCAGTTGATATTCGCAGCTGCCCAGTAAGGTAAAGTTACCGGTCGCCAGCCAGTCACAAAACTCAGCATAATCCTCAATTGCATGGTTATTGGACCGGTTCATTTCCTTTGCGAGATTCTTGGCTGCTTCTTTGACCTGCCGACGCATCGACCGCCAGTCTTCAATAACGATATTGAGCGTTTTGAGCGACTGCTTAAGGCCGGCTTCGATGTTCTCAAACTCAGTTTCGTCAAAAGGTCGTTCGAACTCAAAATGCATGATGGACTCAAACACTCCATCCAGAAAATCCGCATTCAATGGCGCTGCGATTTTTTGCAGCTCCCCGGACTCATCTCTCTTTACTGCTAAAACAGGATGGACCGCCAGTCGAACTTTACATCCCAACTTGTTCAATGTCATTGACATGGTGTCCACCAGAAACGGCCGGTCATTGCAGACCATTTCCAGAACGGCAAATTTAGAACGCCAGCCATCGCGCTCGACATCCGGAAAATAAAGCCTTATTTTGGTTGCATCCGGTTTGCGTACTTTACACAACTCCCAATGCGCCAATGCCGCTCCCTTGAGATCAAATACGTCTCTTCGCTTTAAGGCTTCATAGGGTACACCGTAGTAGTAGGCACGAACGAATTCCGCGAATTGATGTCCTTCGTCACCAGGTAACCCAGTCTGATCGCCAACAATCCGATTAATGAGTTCTTCTGTTTGGTGGGAATGTAGAATAGACAAGGATAGCTCTCTTCAGTTTATGGTTGGTTTAATCAATAAATATACAAGGTTAAACTCTTTGCTTTTAAAGAATAATTTGTTAGCTTCGAACGGTTTTGCCGTCAATTTTGTTCTCATTTGTGTTGAACCGGACCAAAACAGATTATGACCGTTTCTTTAATCGCACGAACAAATTGGCCGGATACATGGTAAATGAGAGGCATTCGGTGATCTCGCCACTCATATTTACCAGTTCAAAATCATAATTCTTGCAGAACATCGCCAATACGACTCGCATTTCCAAAAATGCGAGGTTGCGACCAGGACAAAAACGCGGTCCGCCACCAAAAGGAAGAAACGCACCTGGATTGTGTACATTCGCTTGTTTTTGCGAGTCTTTCATCCACCGTTCAGGACGAAATTCTTGAGCATCAATAAAATTGGTTTCACTCGTTGCGCTATGGCGAGTCAATAGTATTAGCGGTGTACCCTTGGGAATTTTCACTCCCAGAATTTCAACCGCTTCATTCGACTCCATCACCAACAATGGTGCAACCGGCTTAAGGCGCATAACCTCATCCCGGAACGCATCCAGTAACGGTAATTGCTCAGTTTGTGAAAAATTTTCAATGAGCGCGTCGTTCCCGACAACTTGGTCGATTTCACGTCTTACCTGCGTGAAGTACCGTGGCTGATTTGCGAAGAAGTGAATAATCCAACCCATTGTATTGGCTGTTGTATCTTCTCCAGCGAGTAGTATCGTACCAATGTTGGCGAAGATTTCAGCATCGGTAAACTCCGTCGAATCACTTGCAATTGCAGCCAATAATGCTTGGAGGAAATTCTGTGGGGACACCGAAAGTTGCGGATCGCGGTCCATCTGTTCCCGCGTCGTCTCAATTATTTTTTGGGCCTCTTGCTTAATCTCAACAAGTGAACGTTCGAGTTGTCGATCGGACGGCAGTTTCAGATATCGCCAATAGGTAAGCGGAAAATTCGTGCGATGATGGACTTTCGGAAACACCTTGTCAAGGTGCTGCTGTATGACCGGGCCAGAGGCTTCCAACGTATTCGAATCAACTCCGAATGCAATGTGCATGGTTGCATCGACCGTGAAACGATAAAGATCCTCACAAAGATTGACGGGACTGTCACGATCAGCCGCAGCGTCCCAACGTCGTTTCAGTCGTTCGACAATTACCCTTAATTGAGGAAAAAAATCGTTCAGTTTGGCTCGGGCCAAAGCTGCCACGACCAGTCTTCGCTGGCGACGCCAGGCTGCGCCTTCGGCTGAAAACACGCCATTGAGCTGCAATTCGATCGCTACAGATTCCAGTCGACTGCCGCGGCGAAATCGTCCCGGTCGATCAATCAAAATCTGCTGGATGGCAGATGTATCCGATATGACTGCACTTGCTGAGGGACCCAAGTGGATTTTGTAGATCGAACCGTATTGACTGACCCAGCTTTCGAGATCTTGATGAAGTGTTTCAAAATTGATCTGAAAATAGTTGCCGATAAACGGCAAACCGCGAGGCCCTGCGAGCTCTTCAAAAGCAGTCGAATGCTGAGCTGATAGAGTTGTGGAGTGATCACTCAATTGATTCGCGTCGAACCTTAGGTGTTCAAATTAAGAGTCCATTCACAGCAACATTGTAAATACTCAATGTGGACAAAATTGCACGAATGTAGCCATTGAATCCGATCTGAGATTCCAGCAACAATTGGCAATTGAAAATTGAAGCAGGATTCATTATGACCGGGTTGAAGTGTTTCCCATCATTGCAGAAAACCGCTCATTTGCCTACTCCCATTTCTATCCCGAATGATTACAATGGGAAGAAGTGCTTGTTTTACAAAATCAAAATCGCAGCGATTGCGGTACTGATTCTATCGAGTCAGGTCTGATCGCCGGCAAGCACGACACTCGGACAGTGTCAATCTTTGGTACCTTAAAGTGACAGTCAGGATTGAGAAAAACGGCAGCGTCTGGACCATCATTCACTCCAGACCAGAGGTCCGCAACGCAATGGACCCGGCAAGCGCCCGTGCGCTATATGCCGCGTTTGAACAATACGACCAAGACGACCAGGCCCTTGCGGCGGTATTTTGGGGCGAAGGCGGGGCGTTTTGTTCGGGATGGGACCTCCATTACGCAGCAACACTGACTGACAATCAAGCCATCGATGAATACGATTTTCCTGAAACTGATGAGCCCTCGATCGCGATTATGGGTCCAAGCCGTCTCGAACTGTCAAAGCCGGTTATCGCCGCGGTTTGCGGACCTGCGGTTGCGGGTGGCATGGAACTGGCGATGTGGGCAGATATTCGCGTAATGGAACAATCCGCCTACATGGGTGTTTACTGTCGACGCTGGGGTGTGCCATTGATTGATGGTGGTACGGTCCGATTGCCGAGACTTGTAGGGGAAGGTCGCGCCTTGGACATAATCCTGACGGGTAGAAGAGTCGATGCCGAAGAAGCCCTGCGAATCGGGCTTTGTGAATACCTTGTACCCGATGGACAAGCTCGGACCAAAGCCGAACAAATTGCACATTCCCTGACTCGCTATCCTCAAAGTTGTATGATTGCTGATCGACGATCAGCCCGTCAGCAATACGGATTTTCAGAACGGGAAGCCTTGCGACAGGAATGGAAAATGAGTAACAATGAGGTGCGAAAGTGCGGCATCCGTGGTGCCCAACGTTTCTCTGCCGGTAAGGGCCGAGGCGGCGATGCCATTGATATTTGATTCAGTGGTACTCGACAAGCTAAAAAATTGTAAAATCAATTTGATATAGCACATTGGCTACTTGCGTAGTTGCAAATTGGAAATTGATTTCAGGATGCCATGTGATGCAACGATAACATCATGGACATCGGTAAACCTCAACCCTTGACAGGGTCAGATAACGTGAAACGGTTCTGTCTCATCGCACTCGTATTATTGGCAACGATAATTTCCATCGCTGGTGCAAACGCACAAGCCAGAGAATTTGTTACCATCGATCATGTCGCCAATAACTGCGATATCCGCACTGCTGGACTGACAGTGTTGCGCTGCAGTGGCCGCAGTTACAATTCTCAATCCCCATCCCAAACACAAATGGCAACGTTGGTATTCGCGTGCATCAGGAACAAGCTTTCCATATCGCTCGGTCACGCTGGTGTTGCTGATGAAGTCTTGTCTTATGCCTTTACTGACAGCCAACAGCGCGACAAGAAAAGCGATGATCACTCAAGAATTTCGAGAATTCGCACCGGATATTCCGATTCAAATAGTGCAGTACCGCACTGGATATACTTCAACGTAACCCATCACAACCCAATCGATTGGCTGCGTTTTTCTCTGAACAGGGGAGAAGTCGCCGGGGAGTTTAACTTCGATACGAGCGACCGTCGCTTGTTTCTGATGTACTTTGCAATTTGTCCTTTTGGCACTAACATGTGAAGTTAAACTATTTGACTCATTGGCTTTGATTATTGTCGACGTACACAAGGACTTGAAACAAATTGATATTTTGAACCTTCGTTAAGGTACTTTCAATTGCAAGAATTCAATTGAGCAGCCACAATGAGCATTACTTTTGAGACCGGCAATCAGAATTACATGGAAATATCCAGCCAGGAATTTGGCTCGGATCCGGCACCCCATGTGCTCGCACCGGCAGCAACTGGCGTCGATCAATTTATCAACAAGCACGGCGGTGATGTCGATCTTGTATTTGGAGAAGCCGGCGTTGATCCCAGTTGCATAGGGAACCCGACGATTGGCATGTGCCTCAAATCGTTTTGCGGACTGTTCGAATCTGCATCCAGTCACACTCAAAACGACAACTTCGGGCTTTGGTTTGGCAACCAGTTTCAACCGGACGATCTTGGGCTCTGGGGTTATGCGGCAATTTCTTCACCTACCCTTGGCAATGCGCTGAATAACCTGATCGACTTGTTTCGTTATCACCAGCAATGCTCAATGTTGCGACTCAGCACCGCGAGCAATAACCTGTGTCAGTTGGAGTATCAGGTCCGAGACCCCCACATCGTAGAGCGCCGCCAGGACGCGGAATTGTCTTTGGGCATGTTTTTCAATCTGATTCGAGAGTGTATGGGTCAGAACTGGCAGCCTGAAGAGGTTTACTTTGAGCATCCAAAACCCGAAAACAGCAAGGAACACGAACGCGCGTTCAATGCACCGGTATTTTTCAGCCAAAAGTTCAATGCCATCGTCTTTGACCCATTAATTCTGGACAAGCCCATGCCCAATTCGGATTTGAAATTGATGGCAATAACCAGAGCATGTCTTGAGACATTACATACAGACACACCTTTCAATCAAAATCTCACCGATAAAATAAGGAACCTCATTCGCATCAAGCTGGCAGATGGCTATCCTTCTTTGGAACTGATCGCTGAAAGCCTGTACATGAGTACCAGCGCTATCCAGCGCAATCTTGCCTGGGAAGGCCTCTCCTATACCGAGCTTGTCGAAGAAGTTCGAAAAAGCCTGGCTGAAATGTACTTCAAACAGCGTAACCTGTCGCTTTCGGAAATCGCTTATCTGCTCGGCTACTCGGAACTCAGTGCGTTCAGTCGTGCCTTCCGGCGTTGGACTGGACACTCACCTCGAGAATATCGTAGCAAAGCCTAACGTGAATTCACCAGTACTCGAGGACACCTTAAGCCGAAGTTTGACGCCTTATTTGGCGTAAGGTATTGCTAATACACCAATATTTGAAAGAAATCATTTCGACTTTCTGCCTCCAACCGCTTTTTCTTCCTCAGCTAGCTGATAATCCTGATCAATTCCAGTGCACATTGCTGTTTATCATTCGAAGTGGTATTCAACTCAAATAGCACCCTGTCGTCAGTCAAACCCTTGACCCGACACCGTTGCACCGTAACCGTCTCAAGATTCGCTATCAGGGTTCTATAGCAAAACGCCATTGAGTCGTCTTACAACTGTAGCGTCGCCACCATGTGTTTCCCCTCTTGTAAACGCGGGGCCGGTTGTAGTTTTTCACACACTCACAAGCACTCATCAGTTTCTAAACAGTTCTTTGGTGAATGTCGAAGCCAGCTACGAATCTGGATCTGAATCAAGTGTTACCCGATTCGGACTCCTTGCGACGGATGTTATCCCTGACAAGTGCTTTCAGCAATCCAATACCCATCAAAACCAATACCAGTGTGAATGGAATCGTGCCAACAATCATGGCAGACTGAATTGCTCGCAATCCGCCTGCCAGCAAAAGAACACCTACCACCGCAGTGAGCGCGATACCCCAAATCAATATATGTTTCTGTCCGGTTTTCACATATTGGTCGCCACCAGAATTGATCGTATTGATCACTAGAATTGCGGAGTCGGCAGATGTTACCAAATAGGTAAGCAAAAGAATCACGATCATCAATGACATCAAAGTTGCCAGCGTCGGGGACAGCATAATATTGATGACTTCATAGAGTTGGTACGTTAAATTGGCACCAAAAATTTTACCTTCGGCGGCACCGCTTAACTCTAGATCAATGGCTGTGCCTCCCACAAAGGTGAACCAAATAAAGCACATGATTGACGGCGCGACAATGGCGCCTAACACGAATTCCCGAATGGTACGATTTCTTGAAATTCGAGCGAGAAATATTCCTACGAAGGTACCGAATGCAATCGCCCAGGCCCAGAAGAAAACAGACCACCCTGTCTGCCATCCCCCAAGTTCCGTTGACGGGTCCCATACAGTCAGAGTCAGAGCCGGCAAATGAATGATGTAACTGAAGATTCCTTTACCCAGCAATTCAAACGCAAACATCGTCGCGCCGAATATCAGGAAGAAACCAAGCAACGAAAAAGACAATACCATATTGGTATTGCTCAGCCATTTGATCCCCCTTCCTACGCCGGATAAAGCTGAGCCGGTCGACAGCAGCATAACTACCACCAGGGTCAGCAATAGTGCTCCTGTAGTCGGTTGTGGGGACTCGCCCGCAGTCATCAGCCAATCCGCTCCAGTAATGTTATGTAGTCCCGAAGCAAAAGCGTTGAGACCGAGACCGATCGTTTGCGAAATGCCAAGTAGAGTGGACAGGACTGCTGCAATATCAACAACACTCCCCCAGGGACCTTCCATTGCACGACCGAACAGAGAACTCAATCCAGAACGAATGGTTAATGGCAAATTACGCCGATAGCTGAAAAAAGCAAGCGAAATACCAACCAGGGAATAAGTTGCCCAGGTCCCAAGCCCCCAATGCAAGAATGCATAGTGGTAGGCACCGCGAACTGCCGATTCCGTTCTTGGAATTGCCAAATCATCAATCGCCGCAATCGCACCCGCGGCGAGTTGCTTCTGGTACTCGGCAAAGACGTCAGCACCTTCTGCCAATGTGATATTGCTACTGGCAAACAGTGCCTGTATCGCGTGCTTGCTCTTAATAATTTCAGGGTTGTTACCCAAATGCCAGATTGGCTCCGCGGTGGCATAACCCAGCATGCCGATACCAATTCCGGCACCAAACATCATTGAAAACCAAGAAAAATCCGAAAATTCCGGTTTCCCGTCCGGCGGTCCCAGCTTCACCTTGCCAAACGGAGGGTACAGTGCAATAAATACGCAAACGCAACAATAGAATGCGACGGCGTAGATGTAGTAAGCGTTGAAATGTTCGAGCGACCAGTTTTGGATGTCCCTGAGAACTTGTCCTGCTCGCTCCGGGTCCATTGCCGCCCAGATCACGATCAGGGCGATGAGTACCTTTGCGGGCAAGGCCACTGTTTGATTGAATCCTTCATAGAAACCGGATTCCTTTTTGTTTATTTTTAACTCTTGGAGGGGCGGGCGTATCGGCATATTCCTTCACCTCAGTTGTTTGTTGTTATTGATTTGATTAAATCAATTATACGGAACGCCACCGACTAGATTCCCATACTTGGTACACCATTACTTCGTAGCAAGACCCCCATGCTCCGAATTTCGACTGTAACCTTGAGTCAAATCACCTAAATGCGAATAATAACAACATGCCATGTCGAAGTTGCGAGGAATAATTGCTAGTTTTCAGGGGGCAAGCCATATCCCATTGCATAGGTTTGTCTGCTGGCATTGACCGCGTTGGTCGTCGTTAAGTCTCGATTGAATCGGGTACATCTAATCTCGTTTAACGTGTAAGGCACTTCACCATCAATCATCCAATGGCTCAAATAGGCCCCGGCCCCGCCACCGGTTCCAATTCCAACACAAAATCCTGTTGCCAGCCACAATCCACGCTGCTCTGCAAACTCGCCTAACAGTGGTAATCCGTCTGGCGTATAACTGATGGGGCCATTGATCACCTGTTTGATACCAGCCGAGCCAAAAGCCGGAAACCGTTCCGCGACTTTTTCCAAGTGTTTCTCAATACGCTCAAGATCAACCGGAAATAATTCCCCTCGATACGTTTCAGGTATGCCATCAACCGCCCACGGTTTGGGGTTAGACTCGTATACACCACAAAGCAACCCTGTCCCTTCCTGCCGATAATTTGCAGGCGCAACCGGGTCTCTTACCGTTGGCAGTTCGTGGCCCAGCTCAGCTACTTCAGGCAAATGATCAGTGATAATTTCCTGATGCTCCAGTGCAAACACCGGAATATTGATGCCAATCTTCTGCAACATTGCCCGGGCCCAAAAGCTATTGGCAATCACAACGAGTTCGGCAATAATGACAGTTTCATTCACAACAATGCGCCAGCTTCCATCGGCAGTTTGCTCAATGCTGTTCACCTTGCTGTGGCAACGCACCTCAGCACCTCGCAGCATTGCTGCCTTCGCCAATGCCTGCGTTGCCGACGCAGCATCGACATGACCATCACCTGGTGTGTAGGCTGCTCCCAAGACGCCATTAATATTCAGTAACGGATGAATACTCTGAATTTCTGCACCGCCGATTACCTGGTATTCAACATTCAACTGTCTGTAAATCGGTTCAAGTTTTCGGTAGGCCTGCAATTCGTCCGGTGTCGTTGCCAGCCGCAAACTGCCGGTTTCGTGAAAGTACACGTCCATTCCCGATTCACGGCCAGCATCCAGATACGATGTCAGCGATTCAACATACAGCCGAGTCAGACTGGGATAGTGTCCAAAAAAAGTAACATTGCCAGCAGCATGCCAGGTTGAACCAGAGGTCAGTTCATTCTTTTCAAGCAGCAGCGCATTGGACTCACCCAACCTTGATAAATGGTAAAGTACGCTGCAACCTACAACACCGCCACCGATGATTGCAATCTTGACGTGTTCAGTCATCTCACGCGACGACACATATTTTCAGCGGTGAGTTTGATTGGATATCTTTGTCGAATTTGCTCATCAATTTTCGGATCAATGTACTGTGGGAAATGGCTTTCGAGTAGCTTTTGAGCCTGTATCGTTGCCCTGTCCAGCATATCTGCAGATCCTGCTTTTTGCCAGTCATCAGCTGATGCACGATCAGACATTCGCGGGTATTCGTATTCGCTTTCCATCAGATTGAGTGTCTGTTCGTGCCCCAGATAATGACCATCACCCAACACCGAGTCTTTAATCACTGCAACAGACAATGTGTCGTCGTTAATATCGATGCCACGTGCAATACGGCGAATGTAGCCCAGCATCTGGTTATCGACAATCATCGATTCGAATGAACAGCCGAGCAGGTTGCTCAACATGCCAGCAGACTCGTACACCATACCGCCACCCGACAAGGCTGCTAATGCGACGCTGAGCGACTTTTCAAAACTTGCCTGACCATCAACATAGTTTGAATCCGACATGCCTGCCCCGACACCACCTGGAATTCCATACCAGGCCGACATTTGACTGGATGCCGCGCCTAGCAGTGCCTGTTCCGGCCCACCCCCACTGAATGCACCGGTCCGCAAATCAGATACCATCACCCAGTTACCCAAAATCACCGGATGGCCCGGTTTTAACATATTGATAATGGAGAGCGTTGCAAGACTCTCCGCACAGCCTTGGACCAAAGTTCCAGCCAGCGCAGCAGGTGCGGTCGCACCCGCTTGAGGCCCCGTTTGGCAATGAATCGGCATGCCAATATCGACTGCGGCACAAGCCACATCCAGACTATCAGGTGCGAACGTCATCGGCGAAACAACCGTGGTTGCATGCACGGTACAAAACGGTCGTTTTGCAAATTTTCCTGACCCGCCAGCCAACAAGTCCAACATGGGCTCGAGCTTGTAAAGATTTTCTCCGGTACAGATACTGGTTGCAATGTGTTTTGCAGTTCCGGCTGCACAGGCGTACACGGTGTTGACATCAAGTTCGTACATGTCCTCAACATCCGTGGCCACCACAGGACGAGTGAACCATTGGATATGTTCAAGTGAATCACAAAGACGCGCCAGATTGTATAAATCTAACAGGGTACTACTTCTGTATTGACGGGTGTTAGACTCCAACATCGACACCGCGGCACCACCGGTACAGAAATTCACTCGACCATTTTTTGCCTCAAAATCGTATTTCGACAATCGACCGTATACCGGAAAATTGCGCGCCGCCGTCGCTAATGCATCTTCCACCACGACCTCCGGGATGCGCAGGCGTCCAGCTTGATCAATACGACACCCGTTTGCGACTGCAGTCTCAATTACCCTCGGTGTCGGGTTTGCCATACCCAAGGTCGCGAGCAATTCCAAGGCTGCCTGGTGAATTGCTTCAACCTGGCTTTGCTTGAGCGGACGAAATGGCGCGTTGAGTTCTGTGCCGGACACAAAACCGCTCCGCACACCGTTTCCGATACGCTCCCCTCGACGCTTTGCGCGCGCCGTCAGTCGATCGGACCTCAAGGAGGACAAACTCTCAGCACTTGCGGTTCACTCAGTGGTTTTTAAGATCCCGGTATTCACTTGTCGTACTGTAATGCTACCGAATCGACGGGTGTATTCGATGATCGGAATCAGAAAACAGGATCAATGCCAAATTCTGGCAATGAACTAAACAAATTGTACCAGTCGGCAGACTGTATCGATCAGGTTCGGCCAAATCGCAAGCGTCGCACCACATACAGAACAACAAAGGCAATCAATAACAGGCTTGCAGCACCACCTATCGTCAAAGATCCCAAGGTTGGCACCATCGGGGTATAGCCGGAAACCATTTTCGAATACAGCCACTCTGGAATCGTCTGATCTGCACCCGTTGTAAATAGTGACAGCGGAAAATTACCCCAAGACAGTAAAAACGCGAATATGGCTCCCGATATGATGCCAGGCGACAAAATGGGTAGCGTTATTTCTCGCAAGACCTGCAGGCGCGAAGCGCCCAAATCATAGGCAGCCTCTTCCCAGACCGGATCAAAACTGTAAACCTGGATTGACATAATCAAGGTAACGATGGGCAAAATCCAAATCATATGGGCAAAAACTGCTGTTTGCCAACTGGTTGTAATTCCAAGTGCCGAAAACCACAACAGCAGTGCCAATCCCAACACGGCCTGGGGGAAAAATATGGGCAGTAAAATAAGCCGCTGATAAATTTTCCGTCCTTTCCAGTCATAACGGGCAAAGGCTAAGGCACCAAAAAAAGCCAACAACACCGAAATCAATGTAACCAGTAGCGCGACACTGAATGAGGTCCAAAACAAATCACGCACCGATAGCGACTCAAACGCCTTTTCGTACCATCGCGTGTCCCATGCCTTGACTGGAAAGCGAAAATATCGCTGCTTGGTAAACGATGCCAAAATCACTGACAGCATTGGCAGATAAAGGAACAGCAGTACAGCCCCCGTCCACACCACAATCAATGCATGCACAACTTTGCGCTGTCGGGTTGATTTCATGCTCAACGCCTTCCCACCAGTCGGTCAAGATCAATCTTTCGAAACAGAAAAAAGATGATCACCAGCGACAGCGTGATGAGTAACACTGACAGAACCGAACCTTTGGGCCAATTCTGTGCAAAGGTAAATGCCGATTCAATATCGTCAGCAATCATCACAATCACCTGGCCGCCTAATATCTTGGATTCAGCCAGCGAACCCAGCGCCAAAATGAATACCAGCAGGCTGCCAATCAGAATTCCAGGCATCGATAAGGGCAGTTCAACCTCCCAGAATATCTGCAGCCGCGATGCGCCCAAGTCGGAGGCAGCTTCTTTGAGTGACTCCGGCACCATGGACATGCCTATCACCAATGGAAACAGCATAAACGGCAAATAAACGTAAACCAGCCCGAGCACGACCGCAGGTACGGTATACAGCAATCCTGACAGTGAAACGTCGAACAGAAATTGCAGCGAACCGTCAATAATGCCGTTTTTAAGGAGCAGCAATACCCAACCGAACAGACGAATATTCTCTGAAATGAGTAGCGGCAACGCCACCACGACCGTAACCAGTGTGGCCCACTTGCCGAATAGCTTGGCCATCCCATAGGCGATCGGATAAGTAATGATCAGCAGCAACAGAACCGTTACCACTGCGAGCACCAACGACCAGCCAAATGAAATGTAATAACTTTGGGTTACCACTGACAGGTAATTTGCGAGTGTCGGCGCCTGATCGAGTGTAAATGTCTTCGGCGGCATGAAACTGTAAAGCAGTACCAACACCAGCGGACCGGCAAATCCAACCAACAAAAATATGCCAACCGGCAAGGCGTTCAGAAATCCCGGTTGCCGAAGCCAGTCAGTCAATGGTTTCATAGTCGCCCCAAGAAAGCTTAATACGAGACGGGTTCAATTGTCTCAAGATTGAACCAGAATTGAATCTTCCGGCCGCCAACCGATTGTGACGGGTTGACCCGCTTCACCTGAGTAAGGATCATCCTGCAATCGTTCGACCAGCCAGTGATGCTCACCATCGGCACTTCGAACCTGGTACTGAATCCTCGAACCCAGCGCATAGTCGTTGAACAGTATGCCTTGAATCTGGTTCGGTAATGACTCAGCTGCACCACCGATTTTCATGACTTCAGGGCGAATGATCAGAAAGCCGGATTCTATATCCTGGGAATCACTGTCAATCTCATACAACTTGCCGGCATCACTGTCTTTAACTTTGCCGTTGCCGACCGATTCCACCGCTAAAGTGTTGACCTCACCCATAAACTGGGCAACAAATTTGTTTTGCGGCCGATTATAGATATCGTCGGGGCTGCCGATTTGGATCAGGTTGCCGTGATTGAGGATGCCAATCCGATCGCTCATCACCATCGCTTCTTCAAGCGAGTGCGTGATATAAACAAACGTCTTGCCCGTCTCTCGATGAATGTCCTTGAGCTCCTTTTCCAAGGTTTTCCGCAAGCGAAAATCAAGCGCCGAAAGCGGCTCGTCAAAGAAGAGAATTTCCGGGTCAAAAGCCAACGCACGCGCGAGTGCAATCCGTTGGCGTTCACCTCCGGAACATTGATTAATTCGCTTGCTATAGAACTCTGCCGGTAGCCGTAACAGTTCCAACAGCTCAAGTGCTCGTTTACGTCGAACCGCGGGGGCAACACCTGCGATCTTCATTGCAAATTCGACATTCTGTCCCACCGTTTTGTGCGGAAACAGGGCCAAATTCTGGAACACCATGCAGGTCGGGCGGCGGTTGGCCGGGACATCATTGATGACTTCGCCTTTTAAGGCAATATCGCCACTGGTGGGGCTGTCCATCCCCACCAGTATACGAATCAAGGTGGTTTTCCCGCTGCCGGACGGACCAACCAGCGTAAAAAACTCCCCCTCAGAAATACTGAGGTTTACTTCGGCAAGTGCTGTAAATTCACCAAATTGCTTTGTAACACCTCTTAGTTCGAGAAATTCCGACTGCCCTGCTTTCATCTACTATGGGCTCCATTCGAAGTTCCCATCATTCCAAAGATGCAGTGTTTATCCTTCTCGTTCCCGCTTGGCTGCAGAATAGTGCTCATACATCTCTGCATAGTCGGGATTAATGTCGTAGTCTTGCGAACGGGACATTTCTTCTTCCAATGAATCCCACTGAATGGCGTCGAGTTCATCAGAATCAAAAGCACCGAGCACATCCGCTGAACCCATCTGGGTAACTGGATTGTAAGTACCTTCCGCAAATGCAACGTTCTTACTCACGTCTGGGCGTTGTATATAAGCGAGAAACTCTTCTGCGAGCGGCGAGACTTGCGGATTGTTCACAACCGAGGTCAGTTCAATCCATACGATGCCGCCCTTACCATCCATCGGACCGGAGTTTGGCGTAATACCACGTACGTTGCTGTAGCCATCATAACGGGCGGGCGATGCGGTATAGGTTCCGCCTGTAAAGTACGCATCAATTTCGCCATTGATCAGCGCCAGATTCATGGCAACCAGATCGTCAGTCAGAATCTTGGCACCATTAAAGACCTGCCGGGCCACGTCACTAAAAGCGGAAATCTCATCGGCGGTATGCTGCTTGAACGGATGAATATCGCCAGCAACACACATGTGATAAATATTCCAGTTGTCGTATGTAAGAACGCCATAACGATCTTTCATGGCTGGATCGAGGAAGAGTTTGAAACCCTGGTCCTCCGCCATGGCCCGAGATATTTTGTCCGTATTAACGACAAAGTTGAAAGGCCCAAATCGTTGCGTAACACCAAGTAAATGCTCACCTGTCTTGTCCATCGCCCAAGAGTAAGGCGGATGAAAAGCGGGCATCATTTGCTCAAAAAACGGCTCAAATCGATCTCTTGGCAAATCAAGAATCAAGCCTTCCGGCCACATCATTTCGCGCGCCCAGGGATTGTTGACATTGATCAGATCCCAAATTTTGGTTTCACCTGCTCTGAGCTTGTTGACTGCATCCGGATCGGATGTCAAACCTTCTGCACGAACAGTCGCGTCAAATTCGCGTCGAAATGGGTCCAGGACATCATCTGAGTTGTAGCCTTCCCAACAGTAAATATTGAGTTCCTTTTCCCTCGCTGCCTGTGCCAGATTAGGGAACGTTCCCATTGCGTAGGCGGCTGCGAAAGCACCTGTTGTTTGCAGGAAATTTCGTCTGGATTTAAGAAATGCCATATTTTGCCTCCAAAATGTTCATATTTATTTAGGTGAATTTGGTTTTTTAACACAATGCGGAAACTTTTGCAACAATTCGCGCAGTATTATTCGCAATCTTCTACGCTTGAACTCAATCTATGACCAACTCAAGAGAAAGGATTGCTGATCGACTCCGCATCCAGTTTAATTCAGCACGCGATCGGCTGTGTCCCAGATTTCCGTAAATTTTGCCTGATCCGCAATGACTTGGCGTTCCGCTTTGTCCGGCACAAAGGGATAGTCTCGATACTCCTCACCCGGCCGGTACGAGCCATAAGGGCGATTACACGCCATGACACCTTGCCGATCAGGGCAGCCATTGGTCATGAATGCCAAACCGCTGTCAAAAGCCAATTTAGCTGAATCAACGGGTGGTGTTAAGTGGACGAGCTCCCCCGCTGCATTGAATTCGAGCGCATCAGGTGCCAGATCGTAATTTTCGATCAGGTATTTCACATATTGAATTCGACGCCAACGCTCCAGCGGCGCACGCGGCACGTCCTGCATCTCCGTACCCGGTTCTGGATTGAACGAAAACAAGTACCCGGCGATCTGTTCGGACTTGAGTTGAAAAATCATGTCAAACATTTCCTGGTCAGTCTCACCCAAACCCACGATTAAATGACAATTGACTTTCATCGGTCCGTAAATCCGCCGCGCTGCTCGGACAATTTCCCAATGCTGATCCCAGCGATGGGGCCCTTTTGCCAGTTTGCCGCGCGTACGCAGAAAAAGATCTTCTGATACTGCATCGAGTCCGACGCCAATGATGTCGACTCCGGCCTGTTTGATCTCATGCAAGTCATTTTCATCCAACAACGTTGCAGTCACTAGGGCTGAAATCGGAACCTGTGGTGCTGCCTGGTGAACTCGATCCGCCATATCAACCAAATCCCGAGTAGCACGATGATCTTGGACCTGGGCGATGCAAACGCGCCCCACCGTATCAACTGCTTCTTTCTCAGCGATTTTTTCAGCTACCAGATCTGTTGCGTAAAGTGGCCAATCAACCCGAATAAAACTGTTCTCCTCTGCGAGACCCGGACGTTCACGGGCCAGTCCACAATAAGAACAGTTGGCCGCACAGCCTTGCGGATAATTTTGTAGCAGATTGATGCAGTTACAACTACATCCATTGATCCGTCCCGGTGCGAGTCCTAATTCGATTGCCGCCGCAACACTGATGCGAACGTACTCCGGACTGATCTGATAATGCTGCTCCTGCAGCTTGGTTGGTATTCCTGTAGTCGCCAATTTTGAGTCCCAATGTTGTAAATGAATGAACTACCAACTCACACCACAGCATGCGTTGATAAACTCCGGTTTGAGCCCCCTGCTCTTGGCATATTCCACCATCCCTTCAGCAGGATATGCAATTCCATCAAACCCCATATCGATCGCCGCGCGGTCGATTTTTTCCTTATATTGCCCTAACGGCCGCGCGCATCCAAGCATGATTTTTTCGTCCGGCAAAGTGTGTCGGGCCAATTCAAAAAAATTCGTAATCTCTCCAGTTGAAGGTGGTATGACTGCCGCCATCGGGGTCCCGGAAAGTGGCATTAGTATCACCAGTACCAGCAACTTAAGCTGATGCCGGGCAATCATGTTCAAGGCGTTTTGTTCGCCGAGCATCTTACCGTAGTGCAGCCCCATAATGATGTGCGGAACACAGGGCACACCATGGCGTTCCAGCCTTTCGAGTACTGCTTCGTACTCACCCACGTTAGAATCAAGATGATAAACATCCTGAATGGTTCTGTCGTCGCCAATAATGTCTACCATGGCGCCATCAATGTCTGCGTCTGCCAAACCGCGGCAGGTCTCCTCGTCAGGCAACCCGGGATGTACCCGAATAACCATCCCAAGCGTGTGACGCACCTTGATGAGATCCGGGATGTGTTTGCGCAGCGGCACTCGGCCATTACGGTCGCTGCCGCCTGAAATCAACACACCTTTGGCACCTTGATCATGCAATTTCGAGCAAAGTTCGTACAGTGACTGTCGCTCACTCGTCAGATCCCGCATACCCCGCAGCACACCGGTTTTGCAGTGCTCACAATTCAACGAACAAGCTTCACCCGTAACGCTGATTGCGACAAATTCTGCTGCATCGTGTTGATCATACTCGGCTGTCTGGTAACGCTTGAGCCCAGGCGCATGGAACACGATGCGATTGTCACTGGCTTTGGTCTTTACTTCGAGTCCGGTGAGATCGTCGGTCGCATAATTTGTACTGTCGTTCCACATTGACACTATTCCCTTCAGGTTGCCTGTGCGGGTGCACGCGCAAAACACGCCTCTGCGCCTGCTTCCAGACGATCGGGTTGCTTGAGTGCAAGCAGCAATGCCCTGGTAATATCACTCACCGAGATGCGATCCCAGGCGGCGCCGTTACGTTCGACGGATTCGGCAACCGTCTGCTGCAGCGCGCCTGGGTCACTCGCATGCCATCGCAGACTGCTTTCCAGGTCGTAAACCGCGCGATCAGAGGCGATGAAATTTCCGCCTACAAACACAGACTTCAAAGTCTGTCCAGCGAAGATGACTCTCATTTCGATATCACCGCCTGCCGTTCGAAGTGAACTTAGTCCCACTTGATCGCGCTGCGGCGCACTAGTGCCATAAATCCAGGTATCACTGGAATACCGATCCACAAATAACGATTCAGCTAGCCCTGTCTCTGAGGTGAGCAGCGGTGATGGTGTAATATCGACTTGAAATTTTTCCGCATAACCGACTCGAACTTCCTCGATGAGCTCGGGCATCGTAAACTCCCGATTCAGTTCATCGCGAACCGTTGTGATGCGCTTTTTTGCGGTCATCTCACTGGCTGTATTTCCGGCATCAAAAGGTGTATTGAGTATACTGAGCATGTTGTTGACGTCTAGATTCAGTAACAACGATGCGTGAAACAGCCGGCCACCCAAATGAGGTTGATAGACACCCAATCCGGCTATTTTCCGACCTCGCGCAACCAAATCATTCTTGCCGGCAAACTGTGTCTCGATCCCCATTTTTGCCAGTGCACGAATCAGCCCGCTGGTACAGTCAGCCATCAGTTCAGACGATTTACTCGAAAAATTCGGGTACTTACCGGGGACAGCCAATGCGATTCCAAGCTGATCTGGTCCCATGACAATCGCCCCACCACCGCTTGGTCGTCGGTTGACGGGGATGTTCAATGCTTCACAGCGATCAAGGTTAACTGCCCGCGCAACCTCCTGAAATCGGCCCACCAAAACACAGGGCGAGTAAGTGTAAAGCCTGAGAGTGGGTTTTCCTGTCTCGGACGCACATCGGGTTAATGCGTCATCAAGCGCCAGACCACGGTGATGTGCAACCCCGCAATCGGTCAGAAGCCGCCAACTCACCGGCAAAACTCATGCATCGTTGAATTGTCCGCGCAGTTCTTCGGGTAAAAGTTCAAACAAAGTCTGCGAATCGTGTAATTCGTCACTCTCCGTCTGCCAGGATTCCGGATGGATGGCGACGAGCCAACCCGCACCATAAGGATCGGTGCTGACCATACGCGGATTTTCCAATGCGGAATCGTTTCGATCAACAATGGTTCCGCTGACTGGACTGACAATTTCACCGGTCATTTTCGCGGCCTCCATCGAGCCGATTGATTGTCCCCGCGTCACGCGGGTGCCTGCTTCGGCGAGCGTCAGATAAGCGAGGTCGCCCAGCGATTCAATCGCCGGTGAACCAATACCAACGTGCAACTTTCCATTGTCTTCGTCTGGCTTGACCCAAAGGTAAGACTCTCCATCGTAGCTTCGGTCGGACGGCAGCCAAGCGTTTCGATCAGACATTATCAAGCTCCTTAATAATCAGAGTACTATAAGGCTTCCAGCTTCCGCATGGATTTGGGTAACATTTTCAAATCCACCATACCACTGACAATCGATGCAAAGACACTGGCATCTTCATAGATAAGTTTATAGTATTGTGTCTTCAATGTAACCGCGCTCGACAGGATTATCGCTACCAGGGTAACGGCTGACCCAATCGCAAGTGTCGCCATGCCTGTTACTCCTTGACCCACGGTACAGCCCAGAGCCAGTACACCACCAATCCCCATGAGTACACCGCCAACCGCGTTGGATACAAAATCGCCAAAGGAAGCAAACCAGGTAATTTTAAACGTCCGCGTGGAAACCGCATCCAACAATGCACCCACGATCAGTCCAATTGCAGCCATCATTCCAACGGTGATCAGCGCGGCTGCGTTTTCAAATTCCAGCGACAGGCTGATGTACTCCCCGAGTGGATTAACGAACGTAAACGACTGTGCGCCAACTCCGACGGGCGGATTGTCGGCCCATTCGGCTGCTTCTACCCATGCGGCACCGGTCGGCCCTGCAGTGAGATACCAACCCGCAACGACTGCAACACCAATAACGACACCGGCAACAATGTTGTTCCCGTTACCACGTACCCCGCGAGTACGCTGAATGAACAACCACACCAGAACCACCGCCAAAACCACAATCAGCAGACGAATCAATCCAGGGCTGCCAAGCGGTACGAAGTGATAAATGAATGATCCAAAGTCCTGTGCCTCTAATCCGAAAGAGCCGAATTCGATCGACAGCGGATTTAACCAACTATGAAATACCACTTCAAAAAATCGGGTCTTCGTCATCAGGTATGCAAAATAGGCAGCGATCATCAGCGTTATCAGGCTCTTTAGATTTCCGCCCCCAAAACGTACCAGGTTGCGACTGACACAGCCACCGGCAAGTGTCATACCAACCCCGAACATGACGCCACCGAGTAAATACCTTAGCCATGCAAAGTTCTGTGACCGATAGGGTGGGCGCTGTTGACTCAAATCGATCAGTGCCGCAAGTTCCAGCAGTACAACAACGACTGCGGCAACCACCATGGCAAGAAACCAGGCCCCCAAGCGTCCAAAGTCATTGAGATTGATCCAGTCTGAAACCCCGCCCATGGTGCAAAAATTCGTGCGGCTGATCACAAAACCCATCACCAAAGCTACAGCAAAAAAGCCGACTAAAACAGGTAAACCGATGATTTCATCCATAGCAGATTTGTTTAACTAAGTTGTTGGTTATGGCGCTTAGTATATTCGTAGGTACCGAACACCTCAAAACTTCATGGCATCGAACTGTCAACTCACGCCAATAATTGCGATGCTCGCACTGCTCGCACCAGCGATTTACGCCCTTAACGGGTGATACGATGACATTGGATGTTGTCTTAGCGCGGCAACAACGGGGCAATTCATTGAATTATCCATTGATTACCGGGCCACGCATTCCACGATACAAACCGACTCCACAACCGTTTACCTCTACAATAATGACAGTGAGACCCACGTAAATACCAATCAGATTTATGCAAGAGTGCGAACTTCGTCCGTTTCGAGCCGCGGACATTCGATTTCAAAATCACGCCCTTGACGGTGTTTCGCGCACCTTTGCTCTGACCATCCCACAGCTTCCGCAAGGTTTGCGTGAAGTTGTGGGCAACGCTTACCTGTTGTGCAGAATTGCCGATACGATCGAAGACGAACCCGCGCTGAGCCTTAAGCAAAAACGCCATTTCTCCGAGCAGTTCATCAACGTTGTTGCAGGATTGGAAGACCCGGACCAATTCGCCACAAGTCTCGTGACCCAACTGACCCGCTCAACAACTGCAGATGAACGCAACCTGATTCGAAATTCTGCACGAGTGATTCGAATCACCCATGCCTGCACCGATTTTCAAAGACATGAACTCACCCGCTGCATCCGCATCATGTCGCGCGGGATGGCTGAATTTCAGATGAACGCTTCTGTGCACGGATTAACCGATATGTCAGCACTCGATCGATACTGCTACTGTGTTGCCGGCGTCGTTGGTGAAATGCTGACCGAGTTGTTTTGCAACTACTGTCCCGAAACAGCTCAACAATATGACAAACTGATCAAACTGGCAGTCTCCTTTGGCCAGGCACTGCAAATGACAAATATCCTCAAAGACGTTTGGGATGATCACGCGCGCGGCGTGTGCTGGTTTCCAAGAGATATCTTTCAAGACGCAGGGTTTGACCTCAGCACCTTAGCACAGGATCACAGCACGCCCAACTATATCGAAGGGATCCATCAACTGGTCCAGATTACGCACGCCCATCAGACCAATGCCCTACACTACATACAGTTGCTGTCTCCCACCCAATCCGGTATGCGGCGCCATTGCCTGTGGGCATTGGGCATGTCGATTCTAACACTCAAGAATATCTACAGGAATCCAACTTTCAGCAATGGGAAAGAGGTCAAGATTTCTCGACTGACTGTAAAATCTCTGATTGCCGAAGCACAAACAGCCCTGAGCTCAAATCAGGCGCTGACTGAGTTGTTTAACCGTCTTTCTGGCGATTTCAAATTCTCCGAAAGTCACAAAGCCTTGGTTTTGAAATAGATTGCAGTGAAATTGGTTTTGTTATGCAGACAATAGCTGTTCTACAACAAACAGATGCAGAACATTTAGGATTGGTCGAAGATCACCTTGAGGGTCGCAACATTCGATTCAGGTATATCCGTCCCGCTCATGACAGTGACTGGATTCGTAAGGCGGAGCTGCCGAAAGATGGAATGATTTTGCTTGGCGCGGCACCTTACGGTACGGTATCTTCGCCAAAAATTCCGTTGTTCGATCACAAGATGCGCATCATCGATGCTTGTTTGCGAAAAAATCTGCCTATTCTTGGCTTTGGCACCGGGGCACAATTGCTGAGTCTCGCGCTGCACGGAGATGTCGACCCAACACAGATGAGAATTTGCGTTGAACGCGCGCATCGAACTGTTGATGACGCGTTGAACGGATTTTTGCCAGCTGAGTACCCAGTCGTTACTTTTATGCGAGATTCACCTGCGGCTCCACCTGATTCAATGGTGTTGGCGGAATCTGTTGACGGTCGACCCATGCTGTTTCAGGCACGAGCCAATTGTCTGGGTTTTTATGGGCATCCGGGGATTAAAGGCGCCATCATTGAAGATGCAATTTTGCAGATGCCAGGCTATGATTTCAGTGATGCCGACGCGCTGCAGAAGGTACGCTCAATCCAGACTGACCTTGAAAATGCGCTCGTTTCAATGATGACCGGAATTATTCAAATCACCGGGTGGATGCGCGAATAACCAGTCAACTATATTCCAGGACAGCGGCCTGGAAAATCCCAATGCCAGACTCGCAGAACCACGTCTAACCCCAGGAAGCGTTACTCAATACGCTCTCAATCGTCTTGGCATGGCACAACATGTTACATTAGCTGCCCCAACACCTATGGCGTTTTCATCACGCGCTATCAAGTCATGCGACGCGGTTCGAACAGGTCCTTGCGAAGCGTGGTCAGCTTGGTGGAATCGATCTTTGCGTGAATGATGGAGGGCACCGGTATCGATAGTGCACTTTTTAATGCAGTACCAAGTTCTCCCGGTTTTTTGACCCGGTAACCCTTGGCTCCACAAATTCTTGCGTACTCATCGTAGGGTGGATTATCAAGGTCAGCACCAAGCAGCCGACCGCCAAAATACTCTTGCTGATAGGCTTTTTCAGCTCCCCAGGCACCATTATCAAGCACGATCGCAATGACGGGCAAACGGTACTGCAGGGCTGTGGTCAGTTCCGCCATCGTATAGCCGAATCCGCCGTCGCCCATGATCGAAATTACCCGCCGCTTGGGCGCAGCTGTTTGGGCACCAAGTGCAGCTGCATAACCAAAACCGACCAGACCGAAATCCAATGGCGTCACCAAAGCTGGCGACTGATAGTGAGCCAACCGATCAGCCGCGTAAAGACACGCGTTACCAGTGTCCAGCGTTACAATCGCTTCCTGTGGCAGTTCAGTCCTGATTTCTCCAAGGGCGCGGGCTAAACTCAATGGTTCAGACAGGTCGGCGGCTTCTGCTTCCCGTTCAGCCCGTAATTGGGCAAGATCAGTTTCGAAGTCAGCAAGCCACTGTGGACTGATTGAATAATTTATCTCTCCTGTCATTTGCAGCAGCGCTTCAATGCTTGCCCTGGCATCACTTTGGATTCCAAAAGTGACTGGAAAGTATCGGCCGATTGCACTGCCTTCAATATCAATTTGAATGATTTTGGCAGTAGCTGCTATGTACTCATGGCTGTGAAAGGTGGAATTGAACCCCAATCGAGAACCGAAAACAAAAATGGCGTCTGCTTCACGAGTCAGTCGATTGGCAACGCGGTTGCCGCGCGGTCCGATTTGGCCGGCGAACAAGGGATGTCCGTTGGGCATAAGGTCCGCGTGCCCTGTCGAGGCGACAACTGGCACCCGGAAACGTTCGCTAAGCAGTCTCAATGCATTGGCACCGGTTGACCATTTCAATCCGCCGCCGGCTACAATCACCGGGCGGACAGCTGCGCGCAGATGCTGAAGGATCGATTCTGTATCAGAATGCGTTGGACCACCCAAACGTGCAACGTTTAACTGTCCGAGATTGGGTTCTGGAATTCGAGCTGCGAACAGGTCTCGTGGCACGTGTAAAACCACCGGTCCACGCCGTCCACTCATTGCCAGGCGCATCGCCTCCATCATCATGTGAGGCAGGCGTTCGGCGTCAGTCACCAGCATGGAACGCTTGCAGATGGGTTGAAACAGCCCGACTTGGTCGACCTCCTGAAAGGTATCCTTGAACAGATCTCGACGACTGACGGCACCTGCGACAACGACGAGTGGTGAATACGCCAGATAAGCTTCGGCTACCGCCGTGACGAGGTTGGTTACACCTGGTCCCGCTTGGGCACCGAGTACGATTCCCGGTTTGCCGCTTATGCGGGCATAGGCGTCTGCCATATGGCCGGCAGCCCGTTCATCGCGAGCACCAATGTAGTCGATGCCGCCACGCCTGTGCAATGCATCGAACAGTTCCAGCATGGAACCGCCAAGCAACCCGAATACCGTTGCAACACCGGCATCTCTCAGCACTCGATGAACGGCATCGCCGCCAGAAACAGTGGTCATCTTTTGGGACTTATAGACCTTACTTGACAAAATAAAGTAAATGCATACTCTCTTGACGGATCATCGAGGTTGCTTACACAATCGCCTCTCCCGCGTCCAATCGCCCGAGTCCCCAGGGCTTTAATATTCAATGCAGCATTCACATCCGCATTGTCCGAATGAGCGCAGACCACACACCGGAATACCGCCTGACTCCGGCGATTGTCTGCATCAATGTGTCCACACGCATGACACCGGCGACTGGTATTGATCGCACTGACTTCGATCACTTCAGCTTTATACGCCAGCTTCTGCTTCAATCCATACCAGCCGGAGTTCAATATCTCGCGATTCAATCCCGACTTGGCCGCTACATTCACTCCGGGTTCTTCAACTGTGCCTTTGGCTGATTTTGTCATTATCTGCGTGTGTAAATCCTCCACTACCGCATACTGATAATCATTGGCAATGGCTCTGGATTCCTGGTGGTGCCAGTTCGAACGAATGTGCTTGATCTTACGTGAGGCTTTCTTCGCGCGTTTGCGGGTTTTCAAATACCGGTTCGAGGGCTTGATCCCCTGTTTGTGAATCGGTCTTTGCTGACGCGCCATCCGACGCTGATAACGGTTGCGCTTCGCTTCAAGTGTCTTCACATCCGGTAGATGTTTAATCTCACCCTCACTGGTTGCAAACTGACCCACATTCATGTCAATGCCAAGGGCTTGACCGTTATCTGTTACTTGAATCAATCCCTCACTGACTTCATAACACACGGTTGCATAATACTTGTCCTCTTCGCGTTTGATCACCACTTGCTTGGTGTTACAACCGTCGTAGGGATTGGAACCGCTCAACACCACCTGACCGATTCTTTGCAAATGCAGACTGGTACCGTTTAGTTTAAAAGAACCTTCCGGGAAAGTGACTGAATCATCGTGATAGAATTTGCTCTTGAACTTGGGATAGCCTTTCGTTGATTTGAAAAACTGCTGCCAGGCATCAGCTTGATATTTTAGTATGTAGCGTATGGGGGCATACGGCAGTGTCTTGAGCCATTCGGTTTGCTTGCGCAGTTCGGTGAAACATTTACCGAGAGAGAAGAAACTTGTTTCAGGACGCGGCAAGGACTGATCATCCTCATGGGCGCGCATCATGTCCTGGTTGATACCGAGGAAGTGATTCCACACAAAGCGGGTGGCACCCAGGCACTGGTTGAGTAAATTGGCCTTGGTGCGGGTTAGGGGATACAGGCGATAACGAATGTTTCGGTGAGGCATTGATATATAACCGATCTTATAGGATTGTATTATATATCATTGTTATTATATTGTATTAATAATTTTGTCAACTTATCTATATAAGTCCCCATCTTTTCAGTATCTTGTGAAGCATTGAATATTGGCTACAGGAGATTCCATTTTATGTGCACATCTGCTGCGATGAATTGCCGATCGACTTCTGCAGTCACCGGATGTCGGTCCGTCCATCACTCGGCGACTTCTCCTGTCATCTTTAACAGTTGAATTGACCTCACCCAACAATTGATCGTCAGCACCGCTCTAAATACTGCTCCCTGCAACAAATCCTTCATATATGGCTTCTTCTGCAGTACGAGGAGACACGCAGTCGCCAACGGAAACCACCGTAAATGATTGTTGATCCAGTTCTTTGTCAGCCATACTCACTGCTTGATGTCCCAATGCCAATACCACCGTATCGACCGGTTCAATCACGATGGGATCCAAGGTCAACGTATCTTGAAAATACACCGCGTCATGATCCACACCAAACAGGCGTGCATGAGTCTTGATCTTGACCCCGAGTTTATGCAGTCTGGCCACGTAGTGATTTCTCGTGTACATCTGCAAAGATTCCCCTGCCATGGCGGCATTTGTGCAGAGCGTCACCGCAGAACCTGACAGCGTCAGCATTTCAGCAAGCCCAACGCCCACCCAGTCAGCCCGCCAATCCGCCACAACGACCGATGCGCCAATTGCTGTCTCGCCATTCAACACCTGCCATGCCGTGACGACATGGTCATCGTTACAACCGTCAAATTCGGGTATATAGGGTTCTGCACCGGTGGCCAGAATTACAACGTCCGGGCCAAGCGCAGTCAACTCATCAACCGTCAACTTGGACCTGGGAAAGACAGCTACGCGACTTTGCTCCAATTCGTGCGCCAAATTGGTGATGAGTCCACCAAACTCGTCCCGACCGGGCAACTTTTGTGCGAGTAGCACCTGCCCTCCGAGATTGGCAGCGGCTTCATACAGTTTCACCTTGTGCCCTTTGCTTGCTGCTGTAACGGCAGCTTTCAGGCCCGCTGGTCCGCCACCAATAACCACCACATTTTTCTTGATATTTGCCCGTATGAAGCTTCCATAGACGATTTCACGGCCGGATACCGGATTTTGTATGCATGAAATGCCAAGCCCTTTATGCGCGCGTCCGATACAGGACTGATTGCATGCGATACAGGCGCGAATGTCATCGAGTTGCCCGCGGCGCGCTTTGTTCGGCAATTCCGGGTCGGCAATCAGTGCGCGGGTCATGCCGCACAGGTCCGCTTGGCCATTGGCAATGATGGATTCAGCAATTTGCGGTTGGTTGATGCGACCGGTCGCGATAACAGGTTTGTCGGTGAGCTGTCGAATGCCTTCCGAGTATTGGGTGATGTAAGCGCTTGCGACACCCATCGGTGGAGCCACATGTACCGACCCAACCAAAGAGGCTGAAGTCCCGGTCACCAGGCTGAAATAATCGAGCTTAGCAGTCAGTGCAGCACAAATGTCTAAGATTGCTTCACTGCTCAGTCCTTGATCATCGACTTCATTCGCCGAAATGCGGATGCCAACTGCCAAGTCCGGTGCCGCAAGACGTACCGCGTGAATGACTTCACGAATGAATGTCAGACGTCGTTCAAAGTCGCCACCATAGGCATCGTCGCGCAGGTTGGTCCGTGGATTGAGAAACTGCGACGGCAGGTAACCGTGGCTGGCCACGATTTCCACGCCATCAAAACCAGCTTCGGCAAGACAGGTTGCAGCATAGGCATAACCGGCCACTACCTCCCCGATCAATGCACTCGACATGGGTTGCGGCATGATATGAAATCGCTCGTTTGGTACAGCAGAAGGTGCAAACGCCGGCGGAATCAATCCAGTTGGTGAGCTCAGTGTCTCCCGACCTGGATGAAACAACTGCGCGAATAACACTGTACCGTGGGCATGTACCCTGTCGGTGAGCCTACGATAGTGGGGAATGCAATCACGGTCCAACACCATCAGCAATTGGGAGGAGAACATCGCAGTGCTGTGAACCGCAATAATTTCAGATACGATTAAGCCAACCCCACCCCTGGCCCGTGCTTCGTGATAGGCAATGAGTTCGTCTGAAGGATGTTGATGCGCAAGATAGGTGTGATGGCCTGTCGATACGATTCGGTTCGGCACTTCGGCCGGCCCGATCGGTATCGCAGTAAAAAGGTTGGGAAATTGAGAATCTGACATGAGTACGCTGTCGTGTTACCACTCGACTCGCGCAGTAACCGACTTTTCGACCGTGTAGTTGGCAATGGCTGCCAGGCCTTTTTCTCTGCCTATGCCGCTTTGTTTTACGCCGCCAAACGGGACCGTATCGCCTGCTGACTGATATTCGTTGATAAACACCTGCCCCGCTTGAAGATCGCGACTCACGGTCAGCGCACAGCTTATGTCGCGGGTATACACGGCTGCTGCCAATCCGTACGGTGTGCTGTTGGCCACCGAAACGGCCTGTTCAATACCGTCTACGGGCTGGATACAGAGCACCGGTCCAAAAATCTCACTTTGGGCAACGTTATGATCAACAGGGACGTTGTCTATGACCGTCGGCTTGTAGTAGTAACCACCGTCATATCCGGGAATGGAAGGTCTGGTACCACCCGTGAGAATTGTGAGGCCGGTAGTACGCGCATCTTCAACAAAACCTTCGACCCTGTCTCTTTGCGCCATTGAAATCAGGGGACCCATCTGCGGATCTGCAACAGCTGGACCAATCGTAATCAATTCGGCCTGTGCAACGATTCGGTCCCGTACTTCTTGATGAACAGATTGATCAATCACCAATCGCGTACCTGCAGAGCAAATTTGACCGGCATTGGTATGCAATTGTCTGATGACGTCTTTGACAACTTGTTCAATGTCTGCATCGGGCAAAACGATGATCGGCGATTTACCGCCGAGTTCAAGCGTTACTTCTGCAATGTGATTGGCCGCCGCTTGCATGACCACCTTACCCGTTGATACCGAGCCGGTAAATGTGATGTGATTCACCAGCGGATGATTAGCCAAGGCGGAACCAGCAGTTTCGCCCAAACCGGTCACCGCATTGCACACCCCGGCTGGCAAACCTGCGTCTTGCATGATCTTTATCAGCAACAGTGTTGACAGTGATGCCTGTTCTGCAGGTTTAACCACCGCGGTATTTCCACATGCGAGTGCTGGAGCAATCCCGCGCGCCATTGCAGTTAGCGGCACATTCCAAGGTGTAATGTGGCCGGTAATACCAACCGGTTCCAGTTGCGTAAAACTCAGTCGCTTGGTACCGCGAGGAATCGTAGTGCCCTGGATTTTGTCGCACAAAGATCCAAAATAAACAAAGTAGTCCGCGGCTCGAATCACGCTTTTTCGAGCACTTGATACCGGTTTTCCAGCATCAAGACACTCCAGTTTGACAAGCTCATCAAGATTTGCGCGAATCTGTGCCGCGATCGAAAACAGACACTGTTGACGTTCCTTGGGTTCCCAACTCCTCCATGGCCCTTCCAACGCTGATTTGGCCGAGGTCACTGCTTCATCAATGTCCAGTTTAGACCCGGCAGGGATTGTGCCCAGAATTTCGCCAGTTGATGGATTAATTGTGTCCAGAATTACACCGCCAGTTGCCGGTCGTCGTTTGCCGTCGATCAACAGCATCGGGTTGAGTGCGGATTGGGTCGGCAGCAACACGTTATTCCATGACATTGTTGTCAGCAGGTTCGAGTTCAGGCAGCAAAATGTTGAACCGCTCGCGCAATTTTGCGTCGACGTCGGGAGCCAGATAGTTTGGCTGATGCGTGTTCAGGATTTCCCGTACCGTTGCGCGCGCCCTTTCCAACATGTCTTGCGACCCATCAGCCTGCCAGGCATCGGGTGTTTGTCGGTCCGCAACTTGCGGGTAGACGTAATCGGACTTCATTCGTTCCAGCGTCTGGGCGTGCCCCAGGTAATGCCCTTCACCCAGAACCACATCGTGGATGGCATCAGCAGCAATGGTTTCACGATTGACTTCCACTCCGTGAATACTCCGCAGCACACCACCGAGCATGTCGTTATCGATCACAAAACTCTCCAGCGAGCTGCCGAGCATACTTGCCAAAGTACCACAGGCGTGAGAAATCATGTTGCATCCGGCATGTGCCGCAAGTGTTACGGAGAGGTTTTTTTCATAGCCCGCTTGCGCATCATGCACCTTGGAATCCGAGTAACCGGCGATACAGGCAACCGGCAGACCGTAGTGTCGGCCAACCTGTGCGGCTGCCGCCATAACGACCGCCTGTTCACCGCCGCCCCCGCACATTGCACCTGTGCGTAAGTCAGAAACCAGTGGTTTCGGGGCAAAAATAATGGTAGCGTTCGGATCGACCAACCAGGCAAATGTGACTCCCGCTAAAGACTCTGCAACCGCTTGCACAATGGACCCTGCCAAGGTTACCGGACTGGTGGCGCCCATTTGTCCGGCCGAAATCAGTTGTACCGGTAGCCCATAACGTACAGCTTGCTCAACAACTTCGCAGGATTCAGTCGCGAAACGCATCGGCGGTACGACGTGCGTTGCCATGACCGTCACAAACGGGCGGGTGCGGAATTCCTGCTCGCCACCGGCAACTGAATAGCAGATCTCAGCAATCGTTTTTACATTTTCGGGGTCGGTGACACTCATACAGATGTGTTTGGAGGTTCCGGCACTACACGCATATAACGTATTCACATCAAGGTCAAAGGAATTGGGTGCATCGGTTGCCACCACCGGTCGACTGAAAAAGTGAATGTGTTCCTGCAAATCAACAATGCGGGCCATGTCATATAAGTCGCTAACGGTAGTCTCTCGATAGCTGTTTGACTTGAAATCATAAATTCGAGGAGCCGCACCACCTGTACCGACGTGTACCCGCGTCCCCGATAGTTTCAAATGGTAGCCATTTCGTCTAGACCAAAGCACCACATCGCGCCGGATGTCGGCGATAGCTTTGGATACCAATTGACGTGGAAAGCGTAATCGGCCATCGTGAGTATACGTACCGCCATGCGAGGTAACAATGTCAATCATACACTGTGGTGCATCGGACAGGCCCAAGGTCTCCAGCAACTCGAGTACGGCCAGGTGAATTGCGTCGATATCACGTTTCGTGAGTGGTTCATAGCGACCGCCGACTGCTCCCATCCATAGCGAATTGTCGGCGGGTCTTCGTGCTTGGTCACCCGCCGTCCTGGCGAGTCGACCACGTCGGACTTTTTGCTTCGATTGAGACACTACCAATCGCGAGTGCGTGTCATTTCGCCAGGGACAAGAAAATCAAAATAAGTGCAATTTTTGGCATCATTCGTATACCGTTCAATCTTATTCAGATCATGTATTTCCCAGCACTATTCACTACCGCCAGGATTGCTAGGAATTATCGGATAATTCGTTACAGGAAATGCCTGAAACGTACAGATTCTCGAAGATTCAAGTGAGGCTTATTGGGGGGCCGGTTTCAGTGCGTGAAGAAAAATGCGAATGACGATATGAGAGAGTAAATGAGGCATTGCAACCGCCTCAATTCCAAGGATTGACTATTTCGATTGCTAAACCTGCAAAATCTCGGACATTACGCGTCGCGATAGATAGGTTGTTAACTTTGGCAGTTCCTGCAATCAAGGCATTTCCGAGCTCTAATTCGCGTCCTGTGCGACGCATTTGGGCTCGATAAATTGCTGCTTGTTTTGCCTCTGCAACTCCAACCGCCAAAATTCGATTGCCATATTGTGCGATGAAAGCAAATAGTGCGGTCTGAATTTTGTCGCGACGATTTCCGCGTGGAAGAAGTTCAATGCCCATTTCCAATTCGTGCAAAACAATGCTCGAAAACCATAACTCCTCATTTTCAACAAGAAAAGACAATACCTTTGGGTCAGGTACTGCCTTTGTCAACTCGGACACGACATTTGTGTCTACGAGAATCCCATTCATCCTATCTTGTCATCTTCAAACGGAATGTTTCGAACAGATTTCCTGGTAAACTCTATATTCAAATCGACTCCTCGCGGCAAGTTATTCACCAACCATTGCCCCATCGGCTGACGAAACTGATTTCTTTGGTACCATTGTCTTGCGGGCACAACCACAAATGGGCGTCGTTTACCAATATGCTGTGGCCCTTCCTCTTCGGCAAGTCTTAACACTTCTGAGAGGTGCGTCTTCGCCTGAGATACCGTCCAAACCCGGTTTGCTTTGCCTTGTGAAGAATTCATATCGTTTAAATATCCAAACTAATGTAGTCTATTATAGACCAGATTCTATTGGTTAAGCCCAAATCACCCCGCATCAAGACCAGTGTGCACTGTTCCAAAGCTGCATTGACAGCTAAATCAACATGCACCATGAACTGGTGAAAATGTCGGTTTTGATCGACTGGGACGTGTTCGATGATAAGTTCGGTGTTTTGTACCACGCCGAACGGGTCTGCCCGGGTAAACCCACCCGACTGATGGTGGGACTGCTGTATTCGAAACACACTCACAAGCTGTGCGATGAACAGTTGGTCAGCACCTGGCTAGAAATTCCGTGCTGGCAGTTTTTTTGCGGGGAAAGCTACTTTCAGATTAAGTCGCCGATTGATCCAAGCTCGCTGACGCGTTATCGCCAGCGCATTGGTAAAAGTGGCTGTAAGTGGTTGTTGCAACAGACACTTGGGGCGGGATTGAATAGCGGTACGGTTCGAAAGTCGCATTTAAAGCGCGTGACCGCTGACACCACCGTGCAGGACAAGGCGGTGAGTTTTCCAACGGACGCCAAGCTGTTGAACCGTTCCCGGCAACGGCTGGTGAGGCTATGTCACCAACACCGGGTGGTGCGCGACATTGAGCGCAAGATTCATGGTAATGACCAACTGGTACAGATCTTTGCCGAAGAGCTCAAGAAGGCAAAGCGGTTGCTGAACCGGCAACGGGACCGTTCCAACAAGCTTTACAGTCTGCATGCACCGGAGGTGGAGTGCATCAGTAAAGGCAAGGCGCACCAGCGTTATGAATTTGGTGTGAAAACCTCCATTGCAGTGACCAATCGCTCGAACTTTGTGATCGGTGGCCTGGCGCTGCCGGGTAATCCGTATGATGGTCATACGTTGAAAGGTGCGTTGGCTCAGGTGCGCAAGTTATGTGGTCAGTGCATTGAGGAAGCGTATGTGGACCGGGGTTACCGCGGTCATGATAAAACTGAAAGTGTGGTGTACATATCGGGACAACGGCGCGGGGTGACCGATCGAATCCGGCGGTGTTTGAAGCATCGTCAGGCGATTGAGCCGATCATTGGACATATGAAACAGGACGGCTGGCTGGGCTGTAATCATCTCAAGGGTAGTAAAGGCGACAGTGTGAACGTATTGCTCAGTTGTGCCGGACACAATCTGCGGTTGATCCTGAAACGTTTGAGGGACAGTTGTGTCCGTATTATTTGTCACTCGGTATTTGAGCGTATTTCTCGCCTCAAACGGGCACTGTCGGGGGCAAATTACGGTATTTTGGTACTGTTCGCGGCATAAAGCCGTTTCAACTTCCCGATACCAGACTTTCATGACTTCGAAAATCGACCAAAAACCGAATTTTTCAGGGCCGACTAATTACTCCGTTACTGACAAAAAAAGAGGCATTGCTTAAAACAATACCTCTTGGGTATTTGACTAGTCTCTAATCACTTTATGGTGATGAAACTAGAAAACTAAGCCACAATCCGAGTGCGGCAACTCCCAAACCAACTATCGCAGCGACCCAAGCTAACTGGCGGGTTTCACGCTTTGCCATTTCAGCATTATGATGAGCCATATCAGCCCGCAAGCGGTCAATCGCAGATTCATATTCGGCTTGTTTAGTATTCATTTGTTCGGCAACCAATTCAATTCGCTTATCAAGTTCATGGTATTGAATATCGTTCATTTTATCACTTCTTGTGTCCTGATTCTCTTGGCAGAAACTGCCTCAAACTTCCGGGGATCCATCCTGTTTCCACAACTAGAAGATGATAAACAAATTTGCCTTGATGTCCAGTATCAAATTCTGAGGCTCCGTGTGCAATGAGGATCAGTGCTCGCACGATATCCTCCGTCAGGTGAATGTTGCCGAATTCACCAATGCAGTTCACCAGTAAACGATTGCCCTTTTACTGCCAGCGGTATGAGAGTATTAAACCTTTCGATCAGGAATGCACCAACAGCTCAAAGAGGCGAGTTGGAAATTAATCTTTCAAGGAACTTGAGTTGTAAGTCGTTGATGTAAAATTAATCAAAATTCTGTTCCTTTGGTGTAGGCGGAGTCATCATCAATGGTGCTTGGGGCTAAAACGATGATTGATCGCTGATTGTGATTAGCCGCAGAGATGCGTTAATTTCAACTCACATAACACAATAAGTCTGCTGTGCGCGTATTTTTCGACATTTACCTGACCTCGTGCTTCAAAGATTCAACCAGTTGCAATCATCTTCAAATGCTGCGGCAACAGAATAAATTTTAGACTCCTGCCACTTGCTGGCAACCAACATCATACCAATCGGTAAATCATTACTGAATCCGCATGGAATGGACATCGCTGGATGCCCAGTCAGATTGGTTGGTTCAAGATTGACTCCCATTTCATAGGCTCGCTGACAGTAAAGAGCCAGTGAGGCATCAGCTGGTGGTATCGGCGTCGCAGTCATGGGCGTGGTTGGCATCAGCAAAAGGTCAAACTGTTCCAATGCCTCATCGTAATCGGCGCACAGCTTACGTGCCAAATTTTGGGCTTTGCCGTAATATTGCCCACCATAATTCTTTCGAAAATACTCACCGGTAAGCATCGACAGAATTGCAGTTTCGTCAACAAGCTCAGCGCGCTGCCGCCACTTGGCATGATGCTGAGTTAGTGAATTGACGTAGAGACCTTTCCAGCCGAGTCCCATCGGATTATTACTTTGCATCTGAGCTGCGAAACCCTCATGCGCAATCGCACCCCAAATGGCTTCACCGAATCGATGCATAGGAATCGAAACAGATTCAACCGGGATTCCCATATTTTCCAGTCTTCCAGCCGCTTCGCGAACCTTGCTGTCCACGCCAGCATCTGTATTGGGCCAACCAAAGCCCTCTTCCAATACCCCGACCCGAAGTGCTGTGGGATCTCGGCCGATCGCGGCGACGTAATCGTCAACCTGCACATTCACTTGTCGCGGGTCCAGTTCGTCTTCCCCCGCAATTGCTTGCAAAGTCAGTGCATTGTCGAACACAGTTTGTGTCATCGGGCCAATATGATCAATCGACGGGTCAATCGGAAATACTCCCGTATACGGCACCAGACCGTGCGTGGGTTTGAGCCCATAGCAACCGGAAAAAGCCGCAGGAATTCTAATGGACCCTCCCTGGTCACCGCCGATCGCCAGATCCACCAATTGTGCGGCAACCAGTGCCCCACAGCCAGAAGACGAACCCCCAGCCGAATATCCGCGGCGATAGGCATTGTTTACCGATCCGTCAGCACTGGTATGGCTACCACCCGAAGCACAGTACGCCTCACACTGCGCTTTGCCGACGATAACCGCACCGGCTTCCAAGAGTCGTGTGACGACTGTTGCATCAACATCCGGTACATAACCCTCCATCGTTCTTGTACCGTAAGTCATGGGTACACCAGCCAGACAAATGCTGTCTTTGAGAGCGACTGTCATTCCGCTGAGTGGTCCCGCAGTGCCAAGACTGATTTCTGTCCTTGCATACCATGCATTGAGTGGGTTATCTTCCGGAACGGGGAAAGTCCACTCTGCAAGTGGACGATTCACCGTTGGGATATAGTCAGCCATCGCATCCACGGTTTCGTAATCTTGCAGAATCGGTTCCATGACTTCGGCATATTCTCTCACTTGTTGTGAAGACAGATTGAAGCCGAAGTCCTCCGCGATGTCCATTAGTTGTGAGTGGGTTGGTCTTTTGAATGTCATTGTGGCTACGCCTCTCAATTTATTCCCGGGATTGCGTGGCGAATTATCTCACGATACGAATGCGATCGCCTCGATCACCGCAATTTATACCAGCAGCAAAACTACGCACCAACATCTTCGACCACCTAAATAAGTACGCACTATGTCGCAAGAGAACGAATACTTGTATGCTGGCAAAATTCGATTGATATTTGAACGCCGAAAACAGAATAACAGCACTAATACAGCAATCCATACAACAGTTGAACCGCTCTGTCATTCAATTAGTTCTTAATTTATTGATTTATTATCATTAATTTATAGCTTCTATTTTGCGTGGTTTAACCACTGTTTCCACAGTTGAAACCACCTTATATTAGCAAATGCTAATATATATAATTTGCTACAATGCATCACCACTCGCGATCAATTCTGTACTACTGAGAGGCGTTCAAATATGGCGGAAAAATTGGTAATCATGATGGTCAATACCGACCCTGCTAATGGTGAAGAATTGGGTGCGCCGATTTTTCAGGCCAGTGTCGCGGCTGCGATGGAGTATGAAGTTGAAGTGATCTGTACGGCAACCTCTGGAAAACTTCTTAAAAAAGGTGTTGCAGAAAGTCTTTACGTTAAAGAAGGCTCTGGTAAATCGGTGTATGACTTCATCAAGGATGCATACGAGGCCGGTGTGAAATTCTATTGTTGTTCGCCGAATCTGGATTTGTTTGATATGTCTGAAGATGATCTGATTCCCGAGTGTGAAGGCATTGTTGGCGGTGCCTACGTCATTGAGCGACTGATGGAAGATGACGATACCAAGATGCTGACTTACTGACGTTATGACTGCGTTTGAACATACCATCGGCGACCCGCTTTCAAATGAACCCGAAGTCAGTCGGGATAAGCTTGAAGAGATTTTCAAAGACATTTGTGAGCACCCGCTTTACGACCACGAACTGAATGGCTGTCTGAACTGCGGCATCTGCACTGCAACCTGTCCTTCCGCCCATTATTTTGATTACTCCCCGCGCGAGATCGTCCAACTGCTATGGACCGAAAATCTGGAAGGCATTTATGACGCCATGCAGGAAAAAATTTGGGCCTGCGCACAGTGCTACACCTGTGCAGCACGGTGTCCGTTTAGTAACTCACCCGGCGGGCTCGTCAGCATCCTGCGCGAAACTTCCATCAAACATGGCCTGCAATCTGCCAAAGATGTATTACGGCCCTTTTCCCGAGTTATGCTGAAATTGATTTCGACTGGGAATCAATTGGCACCCAATATGATTACCCCAGACCACTTCGCGGACTGGGGCCCCAACATCAGTAAAGTCGATGCCCCACTTGATATACTGAGAAAAGCGATTCCAATGCCGACCATGCACACGACCAATACCGCATGGGAGGTCAACTTAAAAACCTCCATCGAACTCTACACGATCTGGGAGGATTCCGGGGTATTGGATCAGTTGGAAACCATCGACGAAAATCTGTTTGATGTGATCGTTGATATCATGGACGAGAAACGTGAAGAATATGAAGACTGGCTGGATGAGCAAGAGGACGAATAATCCAGTAAAACAACAAAGCTTGAGGTTTTGATATGAGTATACAAGTCCCGTTTGGAAATCAATTCGCAGACCAGCGGTTTACCGGACATGGAACCGAGTGGCGTGATGCAAACCTGAATCCGGATGAAGCGCAAGCCGCCACTCAGTGGGTTGAAGCGAAAATCGATAAACGTTCGATGCTAACGAACCGGGAGCGAGTTGAAGATGTCCGCGACATAATGTGGCAACTCGAAAAGGATGGCGAAATTATTGTCCACCGCGTCAATGACGGGCACCAACCAGTGATGACAAAAACACTGTACGGATGGGACAAAAAAATTCCGACCGACCGGCTCTGGCACCATAAATCCTGCGGCCAATGTGGAAATATCCCAGGCTACCCGACTTCCCTGCTGTGGCTAATGAACGAGCTTGGCACCACCTATCTTGATGAGACTGACCAGACTTCCTGCACTGCTTGGAATTACCACGGTTCCGGCATTGGTAACGTTGTCAGTCTGGCCGCGGTATTTTTGCGTAATTTTCACCAGGCCTATGTCGCCTCGCAAGCCGAAGGTCTGGATGCATCCTATTACTATCCGCTAGTGCACTGCGGTACGTCATTTGGAAACTACAAGGAAATGCGACAGTTTTTGCTCCATTCGGCAGAGCTTAGAGAACAAGTCAAGAAAATTCTCGCGAAGATCGGCCGACTGGTGGATGGAAAGATTCTCATTCCGGAAGAAATTGTCCACTACTCTGAATGGCTGCACGTCATGCGACATCAAATTCAAGCGCGCCAGACGATTGATGCATCAGCAATTCGGGCAGTGATTCATCCCGCCTGCCACGTGTACAAAATGGTGCCCGAAGACGTTATTTATGATGATGAAGTGCTGGACGGTAACCGGGTTGCAGTTTCGACTGGAATTGTGCAGGCACTTGGTGCCAATGTCATCGACTATTCCACCTGGTATGATTGCTGTGGATTTGGTTTTCGCCATATCATTTCGGAAAGGGAGTTTACCCGTTCGTTCGCGATTGACCGGAAAATTAAAGTTGCGGTCGAAGAAGCTCGAGCTGATGTCATGATCGGACACGACACCGGCTGTATCACCACATTGGATAAGAATCAGTGGATTGGTAAAGCTGTCGATAAAAACTATGAGATGCCAATTCTCGCCGACTGCCAGTTGGCTGCGGTATTACTCGGTGCCCACCCCTACAAAATTGCCCAGCTGCATTGGCATGCATCAGCATTTGAACCATTGCTCGAAAAGCTCGGTATCGACTGGCGAGAAGCGAAGTTTGAATTTGAAAACTATCTGGCGCAAGTTGAAGCCGGTCAGCATGAAACGCTGTATGATCCCAGACGGTCAATTACCTCAGGACCTGGCTTTGAGGCTCGCGCGTGACGCAGAACACAATAGTTGTCGGCGGCGGTCCGGCTGGCCTTTCCGCCGCCAAATCACTGGCTGCAATCGGTCAAAATGTAACCCTGGTTGAAAAGGAAGAAATACTGGGCGGTGCGCCGATACTTTCGGGATACGCCAAGTTGGTGCCGTCCGGAGAATGGGCCAGTGAAGCGATTGGCCGAATGGTCAAGTCTGTCGAGAGTTTTGAGTCCGTCGATGTTCGCACCGCGACCAAGGTTACCGCCGTTCAGGGTGAAGCTGGAAATTTCTCTGTAACCTTGTCCGATCAATCGGAAGTTGCCGCATCCTCCATTATTTTGGCGACCGGGTTCACGCACTTTGACTCCGTCAACAAGCCTGAGTGGGGCTTTGGCTCGCATCCCGATGTGGTAACCACGACGCAAGTTGAGCAGATGATTTCGTCTGGTAAAGGGGTACATTGCCCGTCTGACGGGCGTAAGCCAGACCGGGTTGCGATTTTGCTTTGTGTGGGTTCTCGCGACCGTCAAATCGGTCGGGAATGGTGTTCAAAGATTTGCTGCACCGTATCGGCCAACCTGGCGATGGAAATTCGTGAAGAACTGCCCAAATGCAGTGTCTACATTTACTACATGGACATTCGTACTTTCGGGCTCTACGAGGGCCAGTTTTATTGGCGAAGTCAGGAAGAGTTCAAAGTCAAGTACATCAAGGCACGAGTGGCAGAAGTGACCTTTGATGGCAATCGAGTGTTGCTCAAGGGCGAAGATACCCTGGTGAAGCGCCCCATTTCCATTCCATTTGACTTGGTGGTGCATGCGATTGGGATGGACCCAAATGTCGAAAATCCGGAAATAGCAAGCGTTTTTGGGGTTGACCTTGAACCCCACGGTCACATCCAAAAACAAGCTGCGTACGATTCAATCGCCGGCACTTCACGCGCGGGGATTTATGTTGCCGGCGCGGCCCTTGGGCCCGAAACAATTGATGATTCCATTGCGCAGGGACAAGCTGCTGCGATGGCAGCACTTGGCACAACCGCAAACGCTGCTTAGTGACGAGCCATTTGGCAGTTGAAGCCTCGAGACAGTCATGAGCGCGGTGCTTAATCATCCGATTCAATCGGTCAGTAATCCGGTTTTGCATCTTGATGGTCGCCGCCTGCGCACAGCATTCGACTCGATGATTGATTGTGCAGAAAAAATCGGTGGCATCGAAGTCATTATTGACGGTTTAAGTGGTAAATCGCTACTGTTTCAGCGTACTTTCGTTGAGTCAACACAATCCCTCGTGGAATCTGAGTTGTTTGATGCCTGTGCATTTATGCCGACTGTCAGACGTCGAATGAAAGGCGTACTTGAGCAACACAGCTTTGGACGATTGAGCCAGGCGCTTGAACATCTTTTGAATGACGTTTCAATCGAAAATGTTGACCAGAAAATTGACACCTTCGAAGCGAATTTATCCAGCACACCCAAAGATCGCTGGGTGCGGGATTTGGCGGCTGAAGTGCTGCATTACAGGGACCCGGATAATTTTCCGTTGATGACGCGCTGGATCTGGGACTACAGTTCAAACTCTGGTGTGCTCAGAGAGATCTGGTATTCAGATTCAGACACTGAATTTCTGAATATTCCTCATGGGGTTCGTACCCATCTCGAATTACGCCGCGAACTGAGTGAATTTCTTGACGGTCTGGGTGTCTTCAAGAACCTGAATTTCATGATGGATGTGCTGTTTGCCTGGATCTATAGCCAATATATTGGTAATCAGGGCGGCAGCTTTCTAAAGACCGAATTCAGTTTTACCGGCACTCCATTCGGCTACGTATTTCGCATGCTCGGACTGGATGCCGCCCTGTCATCCAGCGGCAAATCAAAATTGTTACTGGCCAACGGGAAGCGCTACTGCTTGTCCGGTACGATTGATGTGCAACCACACTGATTGATTCTGGACTCGAGACAGACCCATGCCAATTCACGAAGAATCCCTGATTCGACCGGAAAATCTCAGGCAGCACGATGCCCTGAACATTGATGATGTCGATGTTTCAGGACACTGGAGCACCTTCATTGAATCCCGTGTCGTTAATGAGTACAACGAGAACCTGGAAGAAGAAGTGGCTGCGTTTCCAGGCGGGGCTAATATTCACCGTTGCTGGCAATGTGGTGCCTGCACAAATTCCTGCACCGTTAATGCACTGAATCCCGATTTTAATCCCAGGTACTGGATCTACCTGGTTCGTCTGGGAATGGAACAGGAGCTTCTGCGCGACAAGGACATCATCTGGCAATGCGTTTCTTGTCATCGATGCACGCATGTCTGTCCCAGAGATGTTGAGCCGGAAGGCGTGATGAAAGCGCTGTCGCACTGGCTCGAAGCACAGGGACATACTCCCAAATCGCAGTCGCAGCACTTCGATGAAGAGTTTTACCAGCAAGTTTTGGAAACCGGGAAAATTGAAGAAGGTCGCATCATCCGGAATTTTTTCAACCGGACCGGTCAGCCTTTGCAGCAAACCTGGTTGATCCGTATCATAAAGAATATGATCCGTGGGCTGCCGTTAATGCTGCTGACGCGAATGGGACTGGCAACCGTATTCAGACCCAAAACCCGGGACTGGAACAAGTCTAAAGAAGCAATCGCAGAACTGATCGAGATGAAAGAAACTGAACGAAAAAATATCCTCAACAAAGGGAATAAACCATCATGAATGAGCGGCGTACTTTACGAGATGACCTGAAGACGGTTGCTTACTATCCGGGCTGTGCACTTGAAGGCAGTGGTCACTCCTACAACCGATCAACCAAGCGGATTGCAAAAAAATTGGGTCTGAAACTGGTCGAGATCGATAACTGGAATTGCTGTGGTGCGATGGAGGTCAAGAATATTGATCCAGAGGTACAAAATTACCTTTCCGTGCGCAATATGTCGATCGCCAAGCACAAAATGGGATTGGATGTCGTCATGGCACCTTGTAATGGTTGTTATCACAACCTGAAGAAAGCGGAACACGATGTCACTCACAAGGACGAAACCCGTAAAACGCTAAAAAGAATGGCTGAAAAAACCGGGCAACCTGAATATAAGCCTGGTGATGTTGAGACCATCCACGCGCTCGATTGGATCAAACATGCCATTGGCGAAGACAATATCGCCGGCTTGGTCAAGAAATCTCTTGCGGGCCTGAAAATTGCGAACTACTACGGCTGTATGTATACCAGACCACGCCACATCTTTCCGGAAAAAGACCAGGGTGAAGGCAGTGAATCAACATCGAAACCACATTTTATGGATGATCTGCTGCGGGCAGCTGGAGCAGAAATTGTCGATTTCCCACTCAAAACTGCTTGTTGCGGTGGTGCACACACACTATCGGATTGCGACACCTCGACAAAGCTGGTACTGAATATTCTCAAGGCAGCTGAGGCTTGCGGTGCCAATGTGATTGCAACAGAATGTCCCACCTGCCATAGTGGACTTGAAATGCATCAAATCCGGGCCGAAGAAACACTCGGTGTGAAAACTGAACCCGTCATGCTCTACTTCACGCAATTACTGGGACTTGCGTTTGGCATCTCGCCGCGGCAACTGGGCGTTCACGAAAATGTTTCTCAATCACATGGGTTGTTAAAACAAAAAGGCCTCGCATGACCGGTTTTGACGAGATTGAACGTACAATTTTGTCCGCCAGGGATCATCCGCAACAAATGGACGATCCGGCGGAACAATTACTGAAGATGGGAGAAACGATATTGGAGCACTGGCTGGTCGCCCATGACATCAAGCCTACCGATGAAAAATGGGAAGGATTTCGACTGCTGGCACTCCATCGTCAAGGTGCGAAACACCATCCATCGTTTCACGCCTGTCGAGAAACATGCAGAGAGCTAATTTACCAAATTAATCTGTATCATATGAAAAATAGTCCGCAGCAGATTGCGATGGCTGCCGTGGTCGCATTGCACTTGCTATTGTTTATTCGCGGCAAGATGGAAATTAACGAACTCGGCGAATTCTGCTGCAATTCCAGAACAGTTACGACTTAGAAGGAGGAACGGGTATGGCTCAAGTAAGAGGATGCGATTTACCGGATGAGCTGCTTTACGATGTTGAAAATAACATCTGGTATCGTGAAAATGATGATGAAACCGTAACCGTCGGCATGACTGCGATTGCAGGTGCAATGGCAGGTCAAATTGTCGCAATTACCCCCAAACGAGCAGGTCGAAAAGTGACACCCGGCAGAAGCTGTGCAACAGTGGAATCCGGCAAGTGGGTAGGACCAGCCAAATTACTGAGCGGTGGCGAAGTGGTCGAAGTCAACAAGGACATCGTTGCCACACCAAGCCTGGCGAATTCAGAGCCCTATGGCAGCGGCTGGCTGCTTAAGGTCAAGGTTGAAGACTGGGGAACGATTAAGACCCAATTGACTGCTGGCACCGACATCGCCGCACCCTATGAAGCCAAGATGGCGGCCGACGGGTTTGATGGCTGCAATCCCTGAACGCAGTCGTATATTCACACCATTTTTACTCATCAAGCGCTTTAGATACTCCAAACCAAAGTCTAACAGGAGAGACAACCAATGCCGGACCAAACACTTGATACCAAGGGACTGAATTGCCCGCTGCCCATTCTCAAAGCCAAGAAGTCGATTGCCCAAATGGAAACCGGACAAACGCTTGAAGTAATCTCGACCGATCCTGGATCAGTGCTGGATTTTGAAGCACTTTGTCGGCAGACTGGTCATGAATTACTGGAATCAAAAAAAGAAGACGGGGTTTATATCTTCTTGCTAAAAAAAGCGTGAAAAGATTCTATAAATTGAACGATTTCGTATCGCAAATTTCCTGAATTGATTAATGCTGACACTCACTGTTCAAATCGTTATTTACACTACGAATAGTTTTGTATTTTAGGAACTGTATTATTACTTCAAGTGTTGAGGGATTTTCCCACTCAATTCATGACGGCAATATTTCAAAATCCCAAAAGTCTCCTGAAATTGTGCGACTGACCGTTTAGCAGCAGCATTTTCTCCGGCCTCAAGTGTTCGCCAAGGCGTAAATCTTCGACTCTGGTACTTCTTTTTGAAAACTTGGTATCCCGAATACATACAAATCGGCTTCGACTATCACTCAAATCAAGGAATGATTGGTTGTTCCAGAAGCTTCGCCCTAATGAACGACAATAATCTAGCAAACATTCAGCACCTTTCAACTGTTCCCTAACCCTCCGAGAGTCAGCTTTACCTTGCTTTAATTCAATGAAGACTGCCCAGCACTGGTTATCAATTATCGCAATTAAAATATAGTCTGCTCTTCGCAATTGCCCATTTTTATTATTAAAGAAATCTCGTTGTGCTGCAAAATTATCAGATTTAATTGCAATACACTCCTCAGGCAAACCATATATTTCAACAGAATATTTTGCTGTCTTATTGTCTTCATCTTCTACCAATATGAGTCGTACATTTCCTTCCTTTCTTTCTGCCTCAATAATCGAATTTGATTTAATCATCTTACGAAGAAGATCAATGTCTGTTCGCACTACTTGCACTCTCCCCAATATATTTCTTCCTGAATTCGATTCATTTTCTCAATTACATTGTCAAAGCTAGGAACCTCGATTCCCAATTGTTCATCGACATCTGCCGCAACAAGTGTTGGCCAGGTTGAACTCCGTTTATTCCCTTGCAATCTTACTAAATCATTTTTAGCTATATAAACGCTAATTTTTTGGGGATCCAACAACTCATCTGGCTGGTATTGTTCTCGTTTTGCAATTTTCTTGATACTCGGTTCGTCGCTCCGCAACATAATCAATGTATTCAACTCTTTAAGTAAATAATCGCTATGGGTCGTTATAAATATTTTTATCCCTACATTCATTAATCGAACTAACAGTCTCGCCATTCGACGTTGGTTGCTTGGATGGAGATTTAGTTCTGGCTCATCGATAAAAAGTATATCTCCACGTTTTGCAATATGACGCAGATAGAAACCTACATCAAGCAAAGATCTAACTGAACTTGAACTTTCATCTAATTGGAGTTTTTGTGATTTTCCTTGAGGTTTGAAATAAATCGTATCTTCTTTGTCAATCGAATATTCTCCCCCGAGAATTTCCTTAAAATCACTCAAAATATCAGAGTGACAATGAAACACAAAACTTTGTTCCTTTGAGACAGATTGCAAATTTCTCGTGAAATCAACATTAATCTTTACTGGCAAGGGATAATCTTTGTACGATTTGAACAATATATCCATCGGGTCTACGTCTTCGCTTTTTACCATCATTTCCTCCAGCAACCTATTCCTTGCGAAATCGAGTTCCTTTCTAAAGATGCTTGCCCCGGTACGCTCAACGCTCGCTATGAATGGGTTTGGTAAAAGAGGGTTGAATAGCAAATCATGAATGCAATTTGAAATAAACTCTTTGATTACGTCTTTAGGTAAGCGATCAGTTACATTTTTTTCGATCAATAGAGAGAATACAATTTCGTCGCTACCTTCCTCTTTAACCGCAGAGAATATATTCTCTTCATTTGAAGTCAGAAAATGTCTCTGAAACAATCGATCTGTAGAATACTGGTCTTTGGAAAATTGAATTTGATACACCGATTCTGCAAACTTGTTTGACTTTGATGCAAATATTTCTGACAGATTTTTGGCATATTCGTCACAACCTTGTTTGAGAATTTTGTTTGCCTCGGAACGGTACTTGGAAATATTTATACTTACAACACCATCATTCAGCAGAGTATCGACCTCCTTGTTAAAATTGTGTCTAGGAAGATGCCTTCGCCAAAATTTCAAAAAACCGTAAAGAGCATAAGCAGCATAAGTCTTACCAGTGTTGTTCTCTCCGCAAATGATCGTGAAATCATTTGTTGTAAACGTTGCTCTTCTTAGAACACCCAAATTTTCTAATTCAACTTTCAAATTTCTCACCAAATCATTTTCAATCGACGAACTTTATTTGCTGGTAAGTTGAATCGACCTTTAATACAGTTTAACTTACGACTATGAGGACTCTGGTTGCTGGTAGCATTCACTATTTGTCAATATCTCACTTGAATTCATGTGGTCAAAATAGTTTCTAGTCTATTTTGTTGCTGACTGATCCACTCGGCAATTTCTGGCCACGATTTTTCGTCATCTTGTATCCAAGCTTTCTGAATCGTGATTGACCAACCTTTTTCGCTATTTTTCTCAATACCATCTCCTAGAACTTGGTCACCCATCTGATTCTGAATCAGCCAAGAGAAACGTTTCATTCGTTCAGATCTAGATTGAGATTTTTGACTTTCCCCTGCTCGTATATATAGCCAAAGCAACTCTGGATTGCCTATGTAAATTCCGATACAATCTCCAAACGAATTTAGGGAGCGTGTCCATTGAGATGGGCCGCGCCAGGTAATTTTTTGTCCTGGAAGCCCGCCTGTTTCATCCTTAAGAAATTTCCAGAATGCTTGGTATTCGTTAGTCTCAGGAAATTCTATATCGATGATAACACCACAGCGCTTGCCCAATTCTTCGCAGCGCTTTGCACTAGTGGGATAATCGCGGGCATATGGATACATCACATATTGTTCATACCCAGGTATCGCCCGCATAGTTAACGATCCCGCTTTAGATCCTGATGGAAACTTGCTAGCGGGGTGAATATTAGGAATCATTGATTCTCCACGGAGTTTTTCGGCGTTTAAGGGGTTGGAGCTTAAGAGTGCTCTAGTAACATTCAAAACCATTTGACTAGCCGCCTCTTCATTTTGCCATGGTCCATTGGGAAAGCGCCATCTTAGTCTACTATCAGAGTTTCTATTTTCATCTTCCGTCACACTCTGATCTTCCCATGGCCAACGATTCAAAGCTCTAGTGGTCAGATCATTTAAGCGCCGATTAAGCTCGTCTTCGTTCCAATCCTTTAGTTTACTAAGCCGTTGTGTTATACCGATCGTGCTCTTTCTATATACCTCTTTTTTATGCTCAAATAACTTTGCACCCATTTCAGGATTTGCGTGTTCACCGCTCAATGTGAGATTTGGAAGACAATTAACAAAAAGTTGATGAAATTCTTCGGCACCTTCTCCCAATTTGGATTTCCAGCTATCTGTTAGTTTCTGTGGCATCACATGCTCAATCGTAAATCGCTCAGGGCCAGGGGTTTCTTCTCGATGTTCATGCTCTGCTAATGTATACAGAACTGCAAAAGACGATTTGGTGGCACTACCTCCGTATGCTTTTCGAGTTCGAATTCCTTCTCCCACTTCATCATCATTCGGAACGCGCACACGGGTATTCTGCCGTTTACGAATTTTATCGAGCCAGAATTTAACAGTGTGATCGCCTTCAATTGGTCCATTCTCATGTGCGATTTCTGCAACAGCAGTGTTCATTCCAGCGGTAGACTTGTCTGCTAACCAAAGTCTAGTTATCCATGTGCTAATTCCCGCTAGTATCTCTACCAAATCACGCTCACGTAATCGATATTTTTGTCCATGTTCTGATGCGTCATTAAGTAGACGAAACGTAAATGGTCGGTGTACGTCAATCCCTAATTGTCTCAAGTGCCTTAATTCTCGTTCAACATTTTTATTTCGATGTTGTCCGACTGTACCAGTGAGAATTCCGTAGATACTTGATAAACGAGCGAACTCTCGGCACAACGCTGGTCGATCATTCGCTTTTCCTTCGCGTACCGCCCAACGCCTAAGATTATCATAAGTTTGGTTAATTCCACGAATTTCGCCAGTTCTCCAACGTAGAAAATCCCGTAGGAATAAATCAACAGGTTCAGTAGTATAGAGAGCTTCTAGATTTTTTTCGATTTTTCGCCAATAATTTTCATAGAGATTCTGTTGATCTTCGTCTGGTAGACCCATTAATAACCAATTTTTAACTTTCTCACTTTCGGTGAGTGGGCGACCTGTTGCATTGAGACTCTCAAAAATTTGCTGGGGATCTTCATTATCAACACTTATACTAACTACTTTGAACTGTGAGAGGCCTATCAATAGTTTTGCTGTATCGTGGCGAGCTACTAGATTATGTGCAATTCTCCACGCTTGGGCAACGGCTCCTGATCCTTTGACTTCGCCTTCTAGGCCTTGACGATACTCTTCTTCATCTCCGTCTTGAAGTTTCAATTTACGTCGTTTTTCTGGTGTCTTTTTTGGATTCGTAAGAAGATCATCGAAAATGTTCTCTAAGGTATATCCACCACTACTACCTTGAGGCCCTAATTTTTTAGCAATACAGGCGAGTAAAATGCTTACTGTCGTCAACCTTTGCTGTCCGTCAACTACACGTATACATTTAACTACCCCAGCTGGACCAGGCTCCGTAAAAGTCAAAAGGGTACCACCATAGTGCATATTCTCTGATGTTTGTGATGCGACCGTTAATAAATCATCTACCAATCGCTCAATATCAGATTGACCCCAACGATAACGACGTTGCCACCGCGGTACAACATATTGCACTTGTCCATTAAATAGTTGTAAGAATTCTATACTTCGTGCCTGCATTAATGTTTCCTTAAACAGTATCGATTAAATGATTCTCGTTATATGGGAAGAATTAATCTCCAATCATGAGTGGTATTCTTATTTCAACGAATCGACTTATTCATCGGTAATAATCCGTTCTTATATTGGACGAATATCCTTTGCCTGCATCATTCTCAAATATTTGTCTGTATTTACCTTGATAAATTATTTTTGTTGTATGGGATGATCGGTACTAATCATGACCATTTTGTTGAAATAATTAGTTATTTTTCAGTATGGGATAACTGAATTTATGTTTATATATGTTTTTGATTGAGAGTGAAATGCTCCCAAATTAAATATGGAATGAATAATTTTACAGTGGCCAGAATTGCTGAATTCTCTGTATAGAATTCTATCCAAATCGGAAGATTATTCATCCCCAACAGGGAATGATTGTGCAAGCTAAACTTTGCGGGGTCGCAGATGCGCATGCCAGCGAAATTCAAGCCGCTTGAATAGCCAGATAATTGCGAAGGTGAGAATCAGGTAAAAAATACCTGCAGTAATAAATGATTCAAATGGCACGAAGTGTCTCGAATTGACCACTCTCGCAGCACCAAACAAATCGATGATCGTGATGACGCCTGCTAAAGCACTGCCGTGCAGCATGAATATCACTTCGTTTCCGTAAGCCGGCAGCGCGCGACGAAATGAACTCGGCAGGATGATGCGTCGCAGAATTAACCAGCCCGACATGCCGCTGGCGCGGCCCGCCTCAATTTCACCATAAGGTGTAGCGATCATCGCACCTCGAAGAATTTCTGCAGTATAGGCCGCCGTGTTCAGTGAAAAAGCAATCAGAGCGCAGGCATAAGCCTCTTTGAAAAGCGGCCACAGAAAACTCTCCCGCAAGGGTTCAAATTGTCCTGCGCCGTAATAAATCATATACATTTGCACGATAAGCGGCGTGCCCCTGAAAAAGTAAACAAACGCTTTTGGCAAGAATGTTACCAAGGCTGACCTTTGACTGGCCAGAAGACCGATCGGAATGGCAAGCAACAATCCGATGATCAGCGAGATTACAACCAACTCGACAGTTGTAACCAAGCCATACAGATAGAGCGGCAGATTGCTTAGGATTGCTTCAATATCCATGATTTCCTAAGCCCTTCGTACACCTACGCTGTAGCGTTTGTCAAGCCAGCGCAAGCCAACATCCGATACGGCTGTTATGACCAGGTAAAGAGCAGCAACCACAAAATAGAATGTAAATGGCTGACGCAACGACCCACCCGCCTGGGTGGCTCGAAAAACCATATCCTCCAACCCGATCACTGATACCAATGCAGTGGTCTTCGCCAGCACCAGCCAGTTGTTGCCGAATCCTGGCAACGCATGCCGAACACAAGCTGGAAACGTGACGCGGACAAACACCTGAATTGGCGTCATACCGTAGGCATAACCCGCTTCAATCTCCCCGCGCGGTACAGCAAGAATGGCACCGCGGAAAGTCTCCGCCATATAGGCGCCAAAAATAAACCCGATGGTGGCTACTCCGGCAGTGAACTCGCTGACTTCGATGTAGTCGAATCCAAGGCTGTCGCCAATTGCGTTAACGAGTAATTGTCCACCGAAGAAAATAATGAACATCAAAACAATGTCCGGCACGCCTCGAATTAAGGTGGTATAGGCTCCGGCAACAATCCTCGCTGTGCGATTATTGGACAACTTGGCTGTTGCACCCAGCAGCCCAAGAGCCAACGCGAAAAACAACGAAAGCACTGCCAGCTCGATGGTCAAGAGCATCCCTTCAAGGATAAACGGATACAGGTATCCACCCAGTACACCGCTTAAGCTTTCAACCAAAAATTCGTGCATCGTTTATGGATTTGTAGAGAAGCAGGCTGTCGGCATGGACACCGACAGCCCCATTTAACCTGTGAATTTATTGGGTTTCATTCCCCGTAGACATCGAACGCGAAATATTTATCATTGATTTCTTTGTATTTTCCGTTGGCTCGAATCGCCGCGATTGCTGCGTTGAATTTATCAACAAGATCCTGATTTTTCTTGCGAATCGCAATACCTGCGCCTTCTCCGAAAATTGCCGGGTCAGAAAAGCCAGGTCCCACGAATTCCCAACCCGCGCCTTCCGGGGTATTGATAAATCCGTCAGCCATTGCAACTGAATCCGCTAACAATAAGTCCAATCGTCCTGCGACCGCATCCAGGTAGGCTTCGTCCTGGGTGCCGTAGCGTCTGACATCAACTGAATCGCCAAACCTGCTGGTAACAAAATTATCGTGCGTCGTGGCGCGTTGAACACCAACTGTTTTGCCTTTGAGCCCTTCTTCAGATATCTCGATTCCGGCACCTTTGGCTTGCGCGAATTTTGCAGGAGTGCTGTAATACTTATTGGTGAAAGCAACTTTCTTCTTACGCTCTTCGGTAATGGACATTGAAGCAATAATGGCATCATACTTGCGGGCCAGTAATGCCGGGATAATGCCATCCCAATCCTGTTGAATGAGAGTACACTCAGCGCCTATCTCATCACATAGTGCCTGTGCAATTTCGATATCAAATCCCTGTAGTTCACCGCTCGCCGTTACCGAACTAAATGGAGGGTAAGCACCTTCAACTCCAATTCGAATTTTGTCCCAGTCCCCTGCAAACGCAGATGACCCAAATGCAAATACAACCAACAATGTCAGTGTCTTGAACGTTTTCTTCATTAGCAAAATACTCCTTTATTAGATATTAGAAAATTAAGCAGGTTTATTTGAGACTCCCAGAGAGAAACTCTTTAAACCGGGCAGACTTGGGGTGGTCAAAAACTTCTTGTGGTAAACCGTCTTCTTCCACTTTACCCTGGTGTAGAAACATAACTCGGTTCGAAACCTCCCTGGCAAATCCCATCTCGTGAGTCACGACCAGCATGGTCGAACCGTCTTCAGCCAAGGATCGCATTACTTTAAGCACTTCACCAACCAATTCAGGGTCCAATGCGGAAGTTGGTTCATCAAACAGCATCAGATCGGGGCTCATTGCCAGTGCCCTCGCGATCGCGGCTCTTTGCTGTTGTCCCCCCGACAAGTGTGCCGGATAGTAATCCTTGCGATCAATGAGACCAACTCGTTCAAGCACTGCCTCAGCTTGTACTTTGGCTTCTTTCTTTGGAATTTTCAGGACATGTACGGGTGCTTCATACACATTCTGCAGGACAGTCATATGCGACCACAAATTGAACTGCTGGAATACCATGGCCAATTTGGAGCGAATTCGATCGACCTGCTTTCTGTTAGCAGGCGCAACAACGCCGTTGCGCTGCTCTTTCATTTCGATTAATTCACCGTTGACCCGTACTGTCCCGGAGGTTGGAATTTCCAGCAGGTTAATGCAGCGTAGGAATGTGCTCTTACCAGAGCCACTACTGCCGAGAATGGATATTACATCCTGATCGTTAGCTGTGAGAGAAATGCCTTTTAATACTTCAATGGAACCAAAACTCTTATGAATATCATCTACTTGAAGGGCGGGAACCGATGATTGATCAGTTGAGTTTGCTACCATAGCATTGTCTCCGTAAATTTCCCCGATTAGTTATATGAATCTGTCTGCATGCTTTATATTACAAATTCGAAATTGTAATACAACAAAATTATTTATATGGATTTAGAACCGTAATCTTGCTCGATCGAACCTGGCATTTTTCGCTGCAAAATGACAAACGTTATGTGCCTCTATTTGCTGAGAAGCGTGAGTTCATGTAACCCTACCAAATAGCAGCTCGAGTCATAAAAAATTGTCGTCGAATGCAGTTCACGGCTACTGCCTGGAAACACCGGTGCTTGACAATCCAAATATCGATAGGCCTCCATCAAACACTGTATCACCGATGACTGGTCTGAAACTCTGTTGCGTTGAGTGTTGATGCTTATTTTGAACTGCCCAGTATTGACCTGTGTTGCACGCCTGTTTGTGCATCGAGTTGAGCCTTGCTTTGAATCAATCGTCAAATAATAATGTCAATGCAATGCTGATGGTATTTGTTGCCATGCTGATCTTGCCTGGCATTGATGCTATCGCAAAATGGCTGGCTGGTGTGATTTCCCCCGGTCAGATTGCTTTGTCACGATTTATGTTTCAAGCGATCTTTATGCTGCCGTTTCTTTTCTGGACTCGCGGCAAATTGATTACACCCACCTTGCCATATCACGCTCTCAGGGGAACGATGATTGCCTTGGCAACCGTTTTGTTTTTCAACGGTCTTATCTATCTGCCAATCGCCGATGCAATTTCAATTTTCTTTATTGAGCCACTACTGGTCACCCTGCTTTCAATGATGCTGTTTGGTGAAATTGTGGGCTGGCGACGCATTACAGCGATTGTCGTCGGCTTTGTTGGTGCGCTGATCGTCATCAGACCATCGTTTTCTACTGTCGGCTGGGCTGTTCTCTACCCCGTTGGCGCGGCGTTTTGTTTTTCATTGTATATATTGCTCACTCGCAGACTCGCGTTGGCAGAGCATCCGATAAGAATGCACTTTCTGGCCGGCGTATTTGGTGCACTGGTGCTGTCGATCGCGCTGTTGTTCGGCACAATAAATGAAGTCCCGATGTTTTCAACCGTAAAGCCCGATTTATCCCAGTTGCTGCTCCTTGGTTCACTGGGACTGATCGCAACCGTTGCTCATCTACTCATCGTCTTTGCCTACCGCCTGGCTCCAATCAGCATCCTGGCACCGTTCCAATATGTCGAGATTATCGGAGCAACAATTCTGGGGGTGATCTTGTTCAACGATTTTCCAGAATTGGTAACCTGGTTAGGTATCGCACTGATTATTGGGGCTGGAAGCTACATCTTCCATCGCGAATCAATACGAACTTAACGACTGATTGAACGAGAATGGGTTTGCCAAAAAAGTTGGCAGTCCATGCCAAACTGATCAAACTATCCAAATCGCCCGGTGATGTAGTCTTCGGTCAGTTTATGCTTGGGATTAGTGAACACCTCTCCGGTTTCACCGACTTCAATCAGGTCGCCAAGATTGAAATAAGCCGTTCGCTGGGAGACCCGTGCGGCCTGCTGCATTGAATGGGTAACGATGACAATCGAATACTGGGTGCGCAGTTCATCAATCAAATCTTCAATCTTTGCTGTTGCAATCGGATCCAGTGCAGAACAAGGCTCATCCATCAGGATGACATCCGGTTTGACTGCCAATGCCCGGGCAATGCAAAGTCTTTGCTGTTGCCCACCCGATAATTCTGTACCCGACTGGTTAATGCGATCTTCAACTTCAGATAACAGACCCACCTGACTCAGGCACGAATATACAACATCGTCTGTTTCCGCTCGGTTACTCACCATGGAATGTAACCGTGGACCATAGGCAACGTTGTCATAAATTGATTTCGGAAAGGGATTTGGCTTTTGAAAAACCATGCCCACTCGCGCGCGCAACTCAACCACATCCAGGTCACTGTTGTAAATATCTTTGCCATCCAGTTTGATTTGACCCTCAACACGACATCCATAGACAATATCGTTAATTCGATTCAGGCAACGAAGAAAAGTTGATTTACCGCAGCCTGATGGCCCAATTATGGATAACACCTCATTGGCGCGAATATCGAGATTTACGTTTTTAATCGCCTGTGTCTCTGAATAGTAAACATTGACGTTCGCAGCCGTCATGCGATTTTCTTGAGTGATTGCAGATTCACCATCCCATGCCTTGGACTGATTGTCCGCAAAAAGCGATTGGTCAATACGAGTAACGATCGCTTCCTTTTCGGTAACTCGTTCTAGCTCAACCATGACTTCAAATCTTGATATTAATCCGTGCGATGCGTCATTACCAGCGGCGCTCAAATCTGCGGCGCATGATAACTGCGATAATGTTCATTGTAATCAGAAATGCAAGCAAAATTAAAATTGCGCCCGAAGTTTTTTCCAGGAACGCTCGCTCGGGGCTATCTGCCCAGAGAAAAATCTGCACCGGCAAAGCAGTGGATGGGTCGAGAGGGCCGCCCGGAATGTCGACAATGAAAGCTACCATTCCAATCATTAACAATGGTGCAGTCTCTCCCAACGCCTGCGCGATCCCGATGATGGTTCCCGTTAGCATGCCTGGCATAGCCAACGGTACCACTTCCTGAATGACGGTCTGCGTCTTTGATGCGCCAAGCGCCAATGCTCCCTCACGTATGGAAGGTGGCACCGCTCGGAGTGCCGCTCGACCTGCAATAATGATAGTGGGAATCGTCATCAGGCTCAGCACTAATCCGCCAACCAATGGTACTGATCGTGGCAACCCAAAGAAATTAATAAATACCGCCAAACCAAGCAGACCGAAGACCACTGATGGGACAGCTGCCAAATTGTTGATATTAATTTCAATCAGATCCGTAAAACGGTTGCGGGGTGCAAACTCTTCCAGGTAACAGGCTGCAGCTGCTCCGACTGGAAAAGAGATCAGCACTGCAACCAGGATCGTAAAAAATGAACCCATTAATGCACCTCGGAGACCCGCAAGCTCCGGTTCCCTTGAATCTCCGGCCGTCAAGTAGATGCGATTAAATCGACTTTCAATTTTACCGCGCTCGACCAGCGTATCAAACCACCCCAACTGATGCTTGGAAATGACCCCGGCTCCACCTTTGGAAGCGTCCCGTCCAAAATCATTCTTATGTAACATGTCAAAGGCATCATCGACCGGCAGCCACAGGGTTTGCGTAGTCCCAATCAAGGCGGGATCACGTTGCACCATCTTTTGCAAAATCACATCAGCACCAACACTAACCATCCGCGTGAGTGCTCGTTTTTCCTTACGCTTGGTAACATTAGGAAACTCGGCATAAACTGCGGTCTTGACCAGCTTGCCGTAGTTTGCGTTTCGCAGATTCTCCTCATTAAATTCATCTGGATCAAAGTGAATCGCCAACTGAATCTGAGTTTGCCAAAACGCACCGACACCATGGATCGCAATACTGAAAAACAGCATGAAGACAAAGAATATGCCAACTACGACAGCACCAATGCCATACCACTGGAATCGTTTTTCAGCGAATCGACGACGTTTCAAACGACGCTTGAACTCTGGCGATTCCCACCGGCTGGTGGAATTCGTGCTTGTCAAGATACTACTCATACTGCTCACTATACTTGCGGACAATGTAAAGCGCCGTGACATTGAGCACCAGGGTTACGATAAACAGCGTCAAACCCAACGCGAAGGCTGCCAGAGTTTTGGGGTTATCAAATTCCTGATCACCAACCAATAACGTTACAATCTGCACGGTAACGGTGGTTACGGATTCAAGAGGATTCGCAGTCAAACGTGCGGCGAGCCCTGCCGCCATCAACACGATCATGGTTTCACCGATTGCCCTGGAAATCGCCAGCAACAATGCACCAACAATTCCGGGCAAAGCTGCCGGAAAAACCACTTTCTTGATCGTTTCAGACTTTGTTGCCCCACAGGCCAAAGATGCCTCACGGATGGACTGTGGCAACGCAGTAATGACATCATCAGACAACGATGAAACAAACGGAATGATCATGATGCCCATGACGACACCGGCTGCCAAAGCACTCTCATGCGCAATCTCGAGACCGATATTTGCACCCAGACTGGAAAGATAAGGTGCAACAACGAGTGCTGCAAAAAAACCGTACACAACAGTCGGCACACCGGCAAGAATCTCAAGTGCCGGTTTGGCAATTGATCTGATTTTGGGAGATGAATACTCGGCAAGGTAGATGGCTGACAGCAGACCAATGGGTACCGCAACAGTCATGGCAACTGCCGCAATGAGTAATGTCCCCGTGAACAGTGGAATACTTCCGAACAGGCCAGACGAACCTACCTGATCGTCCCGAATCGCAATCTGCGGGCTCCATTCGAGGCCAAAGAGAAATTGTGTGATCGGAATTTGTCTGAAAAATGCGATCGCCTCGAACAATACCGAAAGCACGATACCAATGGTTGTGAATATCGCAATCAGGGAACTGAAGATCAACAGTCCCTGAATCATCACCTCTGCGATCGGTCGAGCTTTGAGTTTGGCCGAGATGGTCAAAATGAATATGAAACTCGCGACACACCCCAATACGAGCACCGCAGCATTGCGAAGCGTCTGACTCAAATCAATCAGATGCCGATACCGTTCTGCTGCGGCCTGTACTTGTTCAGTTATCTTTAAGTTCTGTACATTGTTACTTTGTGCAAGAATTTGAATTTGACTGGTCAGCCAATCAACATCCACCTGGGATTCTCGGTCTAATTCAGGGAAATATTCGACCAATATGATTCTTAGAATAATGTTCTGGTCGACACTGAGCCAAATGCCCAGTACAACCAGTGCCGGGACAGCGAACAATAACGCCGCAACAACACCATAGTAGCGTGGTGCGGAGTGCAGCTTGTGAATTCCACCCGCTGATTTCGCGATTCGCAGCGAACGCTGTTTGGCGAAAAAATAGAAAAGAGACGACAGCGCCAGTACCAGAAAAATTACTGTCCAGGTCGTCATATCTCAAAACTCATATTGGCGTTATCTGCACACACTTTCACGCAACACGGTAATACAGGGTTTTGAACACGCTTAAGATCACCATTCAAATAAAGCCTCAGGTTCGATTCAATCGTATCAGAATCATCTTGCCGAAACCTCTGCAACACATCATCGGCAAACAGTATTCTGAAATGTTTCAAACTGCCAACGCAGCAACTGACTGCAGGCAATTCTAGAATAAATCTGTCAGATTACCTGAGCAGTTTATTCTGCGGCGAGTTTAACAGTGGTCAAATTCATGGCGCCTGTCTTGAATTCATTTCGCTCGTCAGCAGACATTGGAATCATACCTTTGTCAACGAGATATCCCTCATCACCCCAAGCTCGATCATTCGTAAACTCTGCAATATATTCCTTAATTCCTGGAATTAAGTCAATGTGAGCAGTTTTTACGTAGAAATAAAGAGGGCGGGAGATCTGGTATGATCCATCTGCAATGTTTTCAAATTCTGGCTCGATGCCATCAATAATGGAACCCTGCACCAAGTCTGAATTCTGATCAAGAAAACTGAACCCGAATACGCCCAGTGATGCGGAATCAGCATTCAGTTTCTGAACGATCAGATTGTCGTTTTCACCGGTTTCGACCCAAGCACCATCTTCACGGACACCGTGGCAAATGGCCTTGTAGGACTGCTTGTCACTTTTGCGCATTGCCTTGAGCCAATCAAAAGTCGTACAACCGGCTTCAAGTGCCAATTCAGCAAAAGCATCCCGGGTACCGGAAGTCGGTGGCGGGCCGAGCACTCGAATCGCAACATCGGGTAACGCGGAGTTGACATCCTGCCAAGACTGATGTGGATTTGGAATCAATTTTTCTTCACCACTCGGGTCCGGTATATCTTTCGCAAGTGCAAGATAAACTTCTCGACTTGTCAGGCTCATTTGATCGGAATTGACAGAATTGGCAATCACAATGCCGTCATAGCCTATTTTGACTTCGACGATATCATGGATTCCGTTATTTGCACAGCCGTCGATTTCCGACTGCTTGATACGCCGCGACGCATTCGTAACGTCCGGGTAAGAAACGCCTACACCCGCGCAGAACAGTTTCAGGCCGCCACCTGAACCGGTCGATTCGATGATTGGGGTCTTGTACTCTGAACTTGTACCAAATCGTTCAGCAACAACCGTTGCAAACGGGTACACAGTAGAAGAACCTACAATACTGATGTAGTCTCTTTCGGCTGCTTGTGCAGCGGTTGAAAAAGACCCTAGCGCGATTGCCAGAATGGTCAGGAAAACCCTGAGACTTGACGACTGATTAAACATATTCAACTCCAGTTGATGAATTAATCGACCTGATATAGGTCGTCAAAGTCGGGTTTGAAACCTTATGGTTTCGGTATCCAATATAGTGGATAATTTGACAATGTCAACAGCAAATTTATGAAGTTTTTGTTTTTTGTCGAATAATTTAATCACTCTAAATCAACCAATAGATAACAGTTATAGTAAACACAATATTTATGTCGTTGATACGCAGTATTGTTTTTTGTTCCCCATTCCAAGTGCACCAACTGGCAGATGCCGGGTTTTTGACGATTGTTCGATAATACCCTTGCGCGGTAATGGCTGTTAACTACGAAATAAACATGATTGAAGGCCACTATTCCACCAAGTACGATGTCGAACTGGCTGAGTTAGGCGCGCAAACACTTGAGATGGGACGACTGATCCAAAGTCAGTTAGAACACGCGACCAATGCATTGGTACGCGGGGATCAAATGCTCGCTCAGTTGGTCGCGGATAATGAAGTTCTGGTCAATCGCCTGGAAGTGGAAATTGACAAAAAAAGTACGGAACTTCTGGCGCGCCGTCAGCCCGCCGCGGGCGATTTGCGCTTTATAGTGATGATTGTCAAAACGGTCAATGATTTTGAGCGTATGGGTGATGAAATCACCCGTGTGGCACTCATGGGAAGTCGCGCCACCCAGGATTCTGACAACATTCCTGTTTATGAAGACCTGGAAGTTCTGTGCACTCGAGTTCTATCGCTATTGAACAAAACACTGGAAGCCTTCGAAGCCACTGATGACAACGCCTCGCTCGCACTCATTCGAAAAGACAAAAAGGTCGATAAGAAATTCCGCAACACGCTAAAGAAAATGATCAAGTGGATGATGGCTGATCCGGAATCCGCGCCCGAAGCTGTCGACATCCTGTGGGCGATACGTTCGCTCGAACGCGTTGCGGATCGAACCTGTAACATTTGCGAACACATTATTTATTTTGTCAAAGGTGAAGACATTCGACATCTGGACATAGATGAGATAGACAGCAACGATTCAGCATCCGAATCGTAGCCCTAATTCCGCTATTGGCGGACCGACAACACCCATTTTGAGACCGCAGCTACGAGCTTATCTTCATAGTCCTCGAAAAAGTGATCTGCACCATCAATGACAAGTTGTGCAGATTGAGAATTACCTGCAGCCTGAATTGCAGCCAATCGATCCACGGCGGCCTTGGTGACAGCCGGATAGTCTTCGCTGCCAAAAAGATCTAGAACAGGCACACTCAAGCGTTCAAAAGGAAACGGTTCCAACATTGGCTGGCGATAATCCGTTGCACCCATCCCAATTCCGACGTAGGCATCGACACCTTGATGATCCGATTGTTTGATCCATGCCATGGTCATATGCACTGAGCAACTGTGTGCAACAATTGCAATCCAGGAATATCCAGCACTTTGCAAATAGTCAATCGCTGCTTCGATGCGCCCAAAGGACTCTGGAATGATTTCCAGGTATTCGTAGTACTTTGCATCTTTAGCCAGAACCGGCATTTGCACAGATAATGTCGGGATGCTCAAGTCTGTGAAACCTTCTCGCAGTGGACCCACCACTTGTGGCCAATCGGGATGAAAACCACGCCCATGCAGCAGAATCACGATGCCGTTAAGCTCCGGATCGTCCGGTTCGGACAGCAATGCGAAGACTTCCCGATCAGGGGTCGGTATATAAACAATTTCCCCATCAAACAAGCCGGCTTCGGCTTCCTCGATCAGCCTTTGTTCACGCGCATAGTCTGGTGTGATTTCCGCAGCCAATGAAACCGGTGCAGCCAAGCAGCAAATTGTGAAAACAATGCCAATTACAGTAATCTTTCGAACAACTGCTGCAATATCAACGTTCACGAGCTGTTGCAACTCTCGCGTCCATTTTGGGCTGCGAGCAATGCTATGCAACAAATTCTTCACCTGAATTCAACTTATCTATTCGATCCAACCGGCTTTGCAGTAACTTTCTCGTAAAGTCCATACATACCGATGCAAAAGATTTGGCGCGCTCCGCATCATCGAACCAATATTCTCCATCGATACATTCGTTTTGCTGAAAGTTCTCAGATAACAAAGTACCTGCATCCAAATTGGTTTTCAATGCTGTTTGCTGGTTACTAAGATCATCTTGACACTGAATTTGTTCCACCAGATTATGGCGCACGAGGACGACGTAATACATCAATCTGTCACCAGCCGGTCTTCAATCAATAACGCACAGGCGCATGTCCCATGCAATTGCCGAAACAATACGGCGCGTTGTCCGACGACTTACATCCACACATGTAAAACTCACCCGAAATAGGCGCAACGAACTTGATCGGTTTAAAATCTGTACCGCGATGACTGCCATCACACCACGGTTGCTTGCTACTTAAGCCGCAACTGCACCATGCATAGTCCGCCCCTGCCTCTACCATGACGACATACGGCGCTTTTTGCGGGCAGAAAGGACGCACTTTCTTAACTGGTTTCGAGTTGCACTACAGGGTAGTATTCTTCGCCGCGGCTGTCAACGCCCTTACCCACCGCATAACCGTTCTCAAGCACATACCACTCCACAATATTCGATTCCGGACCCGGCCATCGAGCGAACAGTTCCCCGTGAGTTGAGCAAGGTGCACCAGTGGTGAGTTTGATCGCTGTCACCTGGTGTTCAATAAACCGGTACGCAGAACTTCCCTGAAACTTTTTATTGCTCGCCAGTGCTGGCAAAACTCGTTTCAATTCAGGCATAGAGTCATTGCTCAATTATTCAGCTTGAATGTCGACGGCCCGAAATCCACCGAAACCATCTTCGACAATCTGATATCGAACTCTTTGTCCCTTCATCAATTCTCCCAGCCCACTCGATTCGACTGCACTTTTGTGAATAAATACATTGCGACCGCTGGCATCGTCTGTGATATAGCCACCGAACGGATTTCGAAGTGCATTGTAAATCGCCACCGCGCCAGCAGAGGCACCGGGTTTCAGTCCTTTAGTCTGCTTCTTATCCATCGCGCTGACGCCTGCAAGAACCAGATGCGAAAGGTCCTCTCCGGTAAAAGCCGTCCAAATCTGAATTGCGCAGTCATAAGGTTTCCCATCAGTTGTATCGAGTTCCATATCACAGGCAGCCTCGGTCGCATCCGGATACAACATCGTGCGTAACTTTTCGTCATCCACATCACGCGCCGCGACGTTCTCGCCAATTTGTCGCGTACGACCGCCGCCCTCTTCCTTGCGATGATTCCAGCGTTCAATGCGCGCGGCATCATCACTCACCAGATGAACAAAGAAAACATCGCGGCAGCCTTGCAGTACGGCATCCATAAATCGACTTTCCAAAATCAGCACTGCATCCGGCCAGTCCAGCATGGTTTTGGTTGCATCATCCAAACTCCGGTGAAACTCAAGATCAACTTCAATTCCACCTTGCTGCTTTGCCATCAGTGCTTGCGTAGTCACCGCTTCCCCACGACTGGCCATTTTGTAACCGGTCAATCGGGAAATCGCTCGAGCCACGTCCGATTTAAGCGAACAAGTTTTTCCATAAATTGCAATTACTCGACTCATCTTTCTATCTCAACTCTTGATGTCATGGGATCTTCATTGGCACCCATCAGGCCACGCAATGCGTGTTCGCGCTTTTTTGCCAGCATTTTCTTTTGTGATTGCATCAGCCGACCAACCGGTGTTGCACATGAATGTGCCAACCTGTGAGCGGGAATATATACGATAAATCCGAGCGACCCAAAGACATGAAAATACCAAAGCGGAGTATAGGCGGACGCCAGCAAGCCGGATTCGCCAGGTGCCATTGAGGCGAAAATCCAGCCAATAAACGAAACCCCGGACCCGTCGGGCATGCCATCCAGAGCAAGCCGCCCACCTTCCAGTAAAAAGCCACTCAAAACAACCAAGAATAAAAACACAACCGAAGGTGTGTCCGAGTACTTCTGTTCTTCGGTATTGCTTGCCTTGATCCGCCACATAAATGCCAGCAGACAACCGGCCAAAACCATCGTGCCAAAAAATTCAAATGCAAAATCAAACGCTAAGCGGACGGGGTGATTTGCAATTTCCCAAATATCGTTCCAACCAAATGCCGGAAAACCTTCACGTACAAAAACTGCGAGGATTTCCACCGCAAATAGCAGGGCAAACCCCCAAAACATCAGCGTATGACGCAGCCACCTAAGTTTGCTAATTGCCAGAAGATTGGTGTGGAATACAACATCAGTCAAGAAACTCGCGCGCATCGCACACGGTTGCGCATCTTCGCGTCGAATATGGTGGCGATAACGAACCCAGGTTGGTTTGTTCTTCGCATAAACAATCTGGTAGATTCCAATATCAAACAATACCAAACTGACTATTGCAGCCGGGCCGAAGAAAATCCAGTGCAATTCAACATTCCCGGCCAAAGCTTGTGCAATGAAGTGCCCGGAAAGATCAAATACACCAATGACGTAAGCCCAGCCACCCGCGGTAAACAGCCAGCGCATGGTTGCGGCGAGCGATTCAGTTTGACCTTGCCTGGAAAAAATCAACAGTCCCAGCACCATCACACCAGCGAGCAACAACGCGGCGGAAACGAAAAGCAAACCATAAGCCAGCCCCGCACCACTGGAACCGGAAAGCTGGATTACGAAGAGTACTATGCCGACAATAAGCGGTAGTAGGAAGCGCCTGCGGCGGCGTTGGACTGCAATGTTGGAAGCGCTCATCGGGCGGTTGGATGAATCATCAGAACTTCAGGCGTTTGATGACACTCATAACCTTCGCAGACTATCCGCTAGCCGCAGCCTCGATTTTGGCTGCCTGCTCAGCTGCCCTTTGCGCGTCCACCGCCAGCATTGCACCGTGCAACGCTGGGTCACCACCCTTAATGTCGCGGTACTCCTGAACACAGGCTTTGGCTTTTTCAACCGCGACCAGCGCATCGACACCATAGGCATCAGCACCGATTTTGTCACACCAAGCCTGACTGATGGGTGCTCCACCCACAAAGACCTTGACATCTCCCCGCATGCCTTCAGCCTTAATCTGCTTGATGGTTTCCCACTGCATGTTCATGGTCGTCGTCAGCAGTGCAGAAAAACCGACAATTTGCGGCTGATGTTCCCGAATTGCAGCAATAAAGTCCTCGGGTGGTACAGTTACGCCAAGATCAATGACCGTAAATCCTGCGGCTTCCAGCATCATGGCTACGATCTTCTTACCGATATCGTGAAGATCGCCTTGCACGGTACCCACCACCACTGTACCGATTTCTTCAGATTTTTCCGCTATGATCAACGGTTTGAGAATACTCAATGCGGAATGCATGCACTTGGCAGACATCATGACTTCCGGCAAAAAATATTCATCCATCTTGAAGCGTCGACCAACTTCGGCGATTCCCGTTGCCATGGGGCCGGCAACCAACGTCCGCGGCGATACATCTGCATCCAAGGCCGGGTGGATCAGCTCTGATGTATCTTCATGTTCACCGTCGATAATGTTCCACTCAATTTCGTGAAACAACTCTTTGATGTCTTCCGGCGCATCCAACCAGCGATCAGTTTCAAGGGAGTCTTCAAAATCGTACTGAAGATCTTCCAAATCCCATTCTTTTTCGGTTTCAATGAATAACGGCATAATTTTGGTCTGTGTCTGGATTGGATTTAAGCCGCGCGTGCAGTCCGGTCACGATCCGGACGCCGGCGACGTTTACGAGCACCAGTCCATGGTTCATACCCTTCACCAGTATCTGCACCTGGTGGTGGTTCAGTGGGCAGTGGATACACGCCGTAACTTCTTGCCTCATCGATCATTGCGAGTACATTCTGTGTCGGAACGTCATGTTCAAGCCGGTGCGAAGAGCTCAATAAAAAACCACCACCGTGACCCATTTCCCAAATCCGCTGCCGAACTTCACTGCGAACATCCTCAACGCTACCCCAGGGCAAGGTCTCCTGAACATCAATTCCGCCGTAGAAAAACATTTCATTTCCCAGCTGTCTTTTCTTTGCTGCAGGGTTGGAATGGCGCGCAACCTTTGGCGGCAAACTGTCATAGCCGTCAACGCCTGCTTCAATCAATCCCCGCATAAATGGTTCGGGAATTGCCCCACAACTGTGAAACTGAATTTTTCCCAGCGGATTTTTCTTCAAATAGTATTCCTTAATCTCATTGAAAGCACGAATATAGTGCGGTTTGACTTGCCGGTCAAACATTTTCAGCGACAAAAATGCGGTTTTTTCACTGGCAAGGTCTTCCGGACTCATGCGCATCCAATCCAGATATTCACCACACTCATCAATGATGGCCTTGTTGAAATCGATTTCAATGTCGGTCAGGCGCGTCAGCATTTCTTCCAGGAAGTCCGGGGATTCAATAAAGTCCGAAAAAATCTTGGCATAGCCGACCATATACTTGGCCTGCTCAAAAATTCCACCACGACCCCCTTGACCCATCAGCGCAAACGGCGTATCTTCACGAATGAACTTACAATATTCCCGCAGTGTCATACCAGGGATAGGAGAATCTTCCCAGCACGATTCGTCCCAGGGATCAGGCCAGGGAAACTCATCCAAGATTCTGAGCCCTTCCTCAAGCGGCGCACTCGTAGCGTGAAACAGGGGATAACCGATCATTTCGTAATACCCACCCTGCTCGTGAGGCGTCCACTTTCGAATCACGCCCCATTCATCAACATTGATATCAACGTCAGGTGGAGGGATACCCATATCAAAGGGGATCTCATCAAAATCGATCGCCCTGAATCCCGGTGAACCACCTGGAGTGCCAATCGCGATCCGCATAAAATCCACACCCAACTTTTCCGCAATATCCAATTCAAAACTGACATCAGTAGTCCACGTTGTTGACCCGGTGCGATAATCCTTGGGGTCAGCCTTAAAATCCATTCCGATGCCCTTGCGCAAATTCTGGTACCCCTCAATGGTTCCCCAAAGACCTACCGGAACCAAGTCAGGCTCTCGCAGGTGCAAAGCGTCGATCACGCGTTTGCGTTGCGGCGGAATTGCATTACCGATGATTGCAGCCATCGTTGTTCTCCTTTGGGTTGGGTGAGCGGAGTTGAATTAAATCAAAATTCAACTTGACGCACCAAATCGGCTCGCGGCTTCGGTGACAATACCGGGATAGCCTTGCGAAGCCAGTCGGCGGGCAGCGTTCTCCCGATTGAGATTGGCAAGATCTGCCATGGGTCCAGATTGAATCGCACCGGTCGGACAAATTTCCTCGCAGGCCCGCGGCATGTCGAGTGGCCGTTCTTTTCCGGGGGTCTGGCAAAAATTGCATTTTTCCATTTTTCCGACATCAGAACTGATTTGCGGGGCATTAAACGGGCACGCCCAGGTGCAGAAACCACAACCGATGCATACGTTTTGATCGACTTCAACAATCCCGTCAGCAACGCGCTTGGTAATCGCCCCAACCGGACAAGCGGTACGGCAAGGTGCGTCTCCGCAGTGCATGCAAGCCATCGAAACGTTCATCGCGGTCACATTCGGAAAACTGCCGGCTTCGATCTTCACAACCTCCCGCCAGCGAGGCCCAACTTCAACTTCATTCCAGGATTTACATGCGATTTCACACGCATGGCATTTCACACAGCGTTTGTGATCAAAATAGAATCCGTATTGCATAATCAACTCTCTCCCAAGGATTTTGTACCACTAAGCTGCCCGAATTCGGACTTTACATTCGTTATAACAATTGGCGCCTGTGATTGGATTGGTGTGCGTGTCCATCAAGTTATTGGAATGTGCGCCGTGTCCTTTTGCAGTCGATCCCATTGCCCAATGACCAAATCCATGCCCATGCCGAACGCTAACGCAACCGGGGACCAGACCTTCTACAACTTTAGCTTTAATTTCAATACGATCTTTCGGTGATTCCAATACGACCATCGAATCGTCCTGAATTCCAAATCGAACTGCATCGCGGCTATTGATTTCAACCCAGTTTTCGCCACAGATTTCCATGAGGTAGGGATTGTTCTGGGTAACAATATTGCAGTGTGTGCTCAGTTTGGAGTGAGTTAACTGCAAGGGGTATTCGTCATCAGGTATAACAGAACGGTCAGTGTATTGCGGATAGCCGTTAAAACCGGCCTCTTCATAAGCGCTTGAGTGCAACTCAATCTTACCCGATGGGGTCGGCAATCCGTCGGGTACCCGGTTATAGCGAATCTCACCTGCCCAAAAACCCTTGTCCTTGAGTTCATCCAGCGTCATGGGGACGTTTTCCATCATTACCTCCCCCCAGTCTTCCCATTGCTCATAAGGGAAATGTTCTTCCCAGCCCAATTTTGTCGCGATTCCCTTGGCAATCTCATACGGCGGTTTTGATTCGCCAACCGGAGAGACCACTGGCTGGCACAATACGACTTGAGGACCAAGCCACATGCCTTGACGAATTTCCGCCTGCTCGTAGAAAGAAGTTTCCGGCAGAACGATATCGCACTCCAGCGCAGTTTCGCTCATGTAGAGTTCACAGGCAACAGCTAAGTCCAAGTGTTTGAACATCTCCTGTACCCGATCACGATTCGGATCGCTCATTACGGGATTGGTCGCGTGCACAAACAACCCCTTAATCGGGTATGGATTGCCATCGATTACCGCATCCGGCAGCTTTGAGTTTGGCAGGTCCGGTGCCAGTGGGTAACCCATCGCGGCATGCAGGGGGTCTTTAGATGGTGCCTGTTTTGCCTCATCAGGAATGGCTACGGGTAAGCCGAGCGGGGCCCAGTCTTTCAGGTGCAGGTTGCCTGGCTTATCTACCTCACCACAGATCGCGTTAAGAGCATAGCAGGCGCGTCCGGCATCCGCGCCATTGGTATAGTAGCCTGAGCCTTTAAATATTGCAGACATTGCCGGCTTGGTGGTTGCAAATTCGCGTGCCAATCGTTCTATGGTCCTTGCATCCACACCACAAATAGGCGCGGCCCACTCCGGGGTGTATCCCTGGTCCTGTAAATGACTTCGGAATCCATCGAACCCGTTACAGTAATTACTTGCGAAGTCAGCATCATACAACCGCTCACTGATAATGCTGTGACACATCGCGAGTGCTAGAGCACCATCTGTACCCGGATTTATGGGGATCCATTCATCCGCTTTTTGCGCGGTTTCAGTGAAGTTTGGATCAACGACTACCAATTTACAGCCTTGTTTTTGCGCATCGATGAGTGCGCGACTCTCCCATAAGCCCTGGTTGGCACCAAGATTGTTCATCCCCCAAAGCATCACGTATTTTGAGTTGGCAAAATCGTGCATTGGGAAAACATGACCAAAAAGAGTCAGGCAAGCAGACCGACGGTCCTGTTCACAGCCAGAGGTATGGGCATAGAGATTTGGAGACCCATAAAGGTCCCCGAGCAGATGTCGGTAGAACTGTGTGTTCGGGTCGTGATGACAGGTTAGAGCAACCGCTTCTGGGCCGTGTTCGGCGGCAATGGTCTTGAGCTTTTCAGCGATAAATGAGTACGCTTCGTCCCAGGAAATTCGTTTGAATTGGCCCGGTTCACCCTTTGCATTGGTCCGTAACAACGGATGCTTGAGTCGATCTGGATCACGCGTTACGTGCCAACTGGCCATGCCTTTGGCACATCGAGATCCGATATTGTTGGGGGACTCCGGGTTGCCTTTGTGATAAACAACCTTACCATCACGGACTAACACTTCGGTAGGGCATTGCCAAGGACAGGTATAACAAAAACTCTTGATTACCTTTGCCTTTTTAATTTCGGCCAGACGTGAACCCAAATTCATCGCACTGTTCATGAACCTTCTCCTGCTTAACTCCTCACCCTGATACCAGGTTGAATTCAGTGATTGTTCTTCTTTATTGTTTAGGTTATTGTAATCATTACAATTGGAAAATTACAATGTTGTTGTTAGTTTGTACATCACTGCTCAAAGTGTTTTGCCAGATCAGTCGTATTAAATTGGGGGTTGATTTCAATTGAGAAATTTTCGATTTCGTGCCTCTCCAGCGATGCTTGGTAAGTCCGTTGAAGTACTCAGGCATGTTCGCTCGGTATCGTTACCAATTCTGTCGAGAGAATTATGCGATTCATTGCTGGCCGAAGCAAAACAGTATCCACTTCGACTGGCCCGCAACACGGTCGGTACCGGTGAGCGGAGAGTTTACCAGGATATGCTACTCCAGGATCAATTGAAGGAAAATAGCCTCTTCATAGAATTGGTGAAAGAGTTTCAGAAACTATTCGATGCAGCAATGTCATACACTTCTCAATTTTCAGCACCTGTTGTTTTCAATGACGTGATGATTCAAAAGTATCCAGTCGGGAGTGGCGGAATTACACCACATCGGGACCGGACCGATTATCGACACATCATTTGCCTGTTTGTACTCGATGGGTTTGGACGATTTTATGTGTCTGATGATAGGAACAAAACCAATGCGATAGAAATCGCAAACCTACCTGGTGATGTCGTGTTAATGCCAGGGCCAGGTTTTGTCGGTTTGAATGAGCGGCCATTTCACTACCTGGAAAATATTACCAGTGAACGCTGGATTTTTGGACTACGTCACGATCAAAGCAAAATCTGACTCGTGTAGAGACATCAATACCACCGATCAGTTTCGCAATTTTGCTTACAAACGAGTCTTTCAATTACAGACCTTAATACTCAAGATTCCAATATTGCATCGCTAAATCATTGATTGGAAATGAGAAAGATACCTGAATGCAATCGACACAGTAGTTCGAATCCTTCCGGGCCCACCAAGTCCCATAGCACATAGATTCAAGTCTGGTTCAATTACAAATCATCATTGGTTTACGTAAGCTCTAAGCGTAGATTGCGTCCAACCACCTTTGCAGCGCGCGACAGTGCACCAACCGTGACACCGTCATTATCGGGATCTAGCAACCGTTCAAGTTGGGAGCGACTAGTGCGCATACGTCGGGCCATCTCTGTTTTGGATATACCCTGATTCTTGATTTCTTCAGACAGTTGAAATGCCAAAACTCTTTTTACTGCCTGTTCAGTTGTCGATTCATAAATGTCCTGTTCAATAAGAAATTCCTCAAAGTACTGTCCAGGCTGTCCTTTTTCGTATGTCATTTTAAACCTCTCATTCTGTTAGCCGCAATTTCCAGTTCATTTTGGGGTGTTTTCTGGGTCTTTTTGATGAACCCGTGAAGCAGTATCATTTCACCTTGATGGATGCAAATATGACACGAGCTATATTGTTTCTTTGCAAGTTTGTCCGAATTTCCCAAAGACCTTTGGAACCTCTAATTTTTCGGCAAATTGGCATGCCAATCGGCCATCCGAATTCTGCAGTGCGAATATCATCGCCTATTCGTTTACGTTCATTGACAGTTAAGGTCAGAAGCCACTCACGAACAGGCATTCGACCACCAAACAACTGAAAAAAACGGGCGGGCAAACATTTTGATTTGTTCATGAAAGAGGCACCATATATGGTACATTATAATGATACAAATCCCCGTTATAACGCGAAAGAATGATTAGTTCAGTGTTTAACTTGTAAACCGTTCAGAGTAAATGCACGCGAATTATGAGTGTTGTAAAAGTTCGGATACGTTGCGTCCGGGCCCACCAAGTTTTCTAGAGAGATTTCAAAGTTAAATTGCAAAAACTCACTGAATTACATTAATTATATTTATATAATGTTAGTAATACTACCATTATGAGTTAATTAATACTGTATTTTGATCAACGTGACTGATAGCGGCCAATCAACTCGAAGAAAGTTAATGCGTCTGTTAGACCAACATAAACCAGGGACAGTCTGTCTGTCCTCTTGGCTTAAGTCGCAGGGAATTTCCCACAACTTGCAAAAGTATTATCGGAGGGCTGGATGGCTAACTCAAATCGGGCGTGGCGCATACTGTAGACCAAATGAGAAAATTGGATGGGAAGGAGCGGTTCATGCTCTTCAAAGCCAAGCAAACATTAAGATTCATCCAGGAGCTCTAGTCGCATTAGCCGAATTTGGAGCAAGTCACCACGTAAAACTAGGCGCAGAACGAGTTGATCTCTTTTCACCACTGAATGTAAAACTCCCGACGTGGTTCTTGAATCATGATTGGGGTGTAACTATTAACCACGTAAGAACTGGATTTTTACCCCAAGGGTTAGCTGTTGGATCTATTCCGTCGGCAGGTTATTTCGGCGTCAACTCGTTATTTGATCTTCAAGTATCCGAACCAGAAAGAGCTATATTCGAGTGTTTATATCTTTCGCCGAAACGTCAAGACCTTTCTGAGGTATACCAAATATTTGAGAGCCTTGTCAATTTGAGACCGAAAGTTGTTCAAACAATCCTAGAAAATTGCCGTTCAATCAAAATCAAGCGTCTTTTCTTGTATATGGCAGATAAGGTCGGACACAGTTGGCTACCGTACATTGACAAACAGAATATAGATCTCGGTACAGGAGACAGAATAATTGTTGAAGGTGGAGTCTATATTTCCAAATTCAGAATCAGTGTTCCGATGGAACTCGCACTCGAATGATTTCGCATCGTTATAGACAACAGTTTAGATTGTTATTGGGAATCCTTCCGTATATCGCCCGGATAGAAGAATTTGCACTCAAAGGAGGCACTGCGATAAACCTCTTCCACAATAACTTACCCAGATTGTCTGTTGATATCGACTTAACCTACTTACCAATGCAACAGGACCGGGAAACAGCGCTGCGCGATATAACGGGTGCCCTTGACCATCTTAAGCGAATTTTGGAAGGGGCAATTGAAGGTATTCAGGTACGCAAATCCCCCCCTCTTAGCGGTCATGAGGTAAAGCTTTTCTGTAGACTGAATAGTACTGAAATCAAAATTGAGGTGAATCCTGTAATGAAAGGATATCTTTGGGAGCCAATTGAGATGCAGGTTTGTCAAAAGGTACAGGATGAATTTGGGTTGTTTGCATCTGCTAAAGTGGTTTCTCGGGGAGAATTGTATGGTGGGAAAATATGCGCAGCCTTAGAGAGGCAACATCCGCGTGACTTGTTCGATGTTCATATCCTCATGAAAGAAAAAGGAATTGACGAAGAGTTGAAGCTGGGGTTCATTGCTACTATGCTAGGTAGCAGAAAACCGCTACATGAAATTCTCGCCCCAAAATTTGTTGATAGCAGTTCGGTCTTTGATAGTCAGTTCACAGGTCTTTCGGATAGAAGATTTACCTATGATTGTTTCGATAAAGTTCGGCGAGAATTGATTGGACAGTTCACAGCCTTTTATCACCACGAGACAAGGCATTCTTAGTGTGTTTCAAGTCGGGAAATCCGGATTGGAGGCTGTTCCCTGTCATCGGTATTGAATTACTAGCAGCCGTTCGATGGAAACTATTAAATATTCGTAAACTAAAGAAGACAAATATTGAAAAGCATAGTGAGCAGATGCTTAAACTAAAACGGTGTCTTCATGTCGAATAATAATGAAGCATTATTGAATGGGACTGCTGTTGCAATTATTGACGTTCAAATTGGAACGGTACATTCACTAAGGTTCGGCTGTATTGCTGTTAAATCCCACAGAAAAGTAGACACTGATTGTCAGATTATTTGGTTGAGAAAATAGAGATTTTCTCACATTGTAAGAAAAGTAAGAAAAATACCAGGATCTATCGTAGGGCACGAGTAGATGGGCATTGAATTGCGGTGAGATGGATTGCGGGAAAGCAACGTTTGATGTTGGCACTGATTCGGTGCGTCGATTACCCAACGATATGCAGTGCAGTGCCTGCGGCGGCGTTCTTTAAAGCGAGTTGTACTTTGGTATTGCTGGCTGCGTTTCGATGTTCTGCAAGCAGGTTGATATGGTGATTGGCGTGGGTGGTCAGATACAGATTGGAGTCTCCCCAGGCATGCAGGTCTGAGGTGCCGCGCAGTGACTGTCCGGGCCGCTCAGCGGTGGTTTTTCTACAGTGATGCACCAGTGCGACTGCGGTATTGTAGCGCTGCTGCAAGATGCGCAGATAATCCAGCAGCGGTGCGACTTCGTGGGTGAGGTTTTCGTTGATGTGGTGCAGGCGGGTGAATGGGTCGAGGATCAACAGTGCGGGATTGATGCGAGCCACGGTACAGCTCAGTTGGGTGCGGTGGTGTTCAAAGTCCAGCCGTATTTCGGCACTGGCGGGGATGATGTGGATGGGCAGTTGATCGAATGGGGCCTGGGTATGCGCGGCAATGGCATGGATTCTTTGTCGCAGCGAGGTGGTGTGGTGTTCGGCCGAGTACAGCACTACGGCAGCCGGGTGTTGAATGGTGAATCGATTCAGGCACGGTTGGCCGGAGGCGACCGCGACCGCCATTGACAGTGCCAGGAAGGTTTTTCCGGATTTCGGTTCGCCGCCAATGATGCCACAGGCCTCGGTGTGCCACAGCTGTTCGATGAGCCAGGCCTGCTGGGGTAGTGGCTCGGTCAGTTGTGTCGGTGTCAGGGTTTTAAAGCCCGGTTCGGCGGTGTTCAAAGGCGGATCTCCTCACAGGCGGTTTCGACGTGTTGAGCGGTGGCTTGTTTGGCCTGGTCGTTAGCCGCGGCCATGAGGGTGTAATGGGCGATACGATCAATCTGGCGGATGACGCCCTGGCTGGCCTGATGGACGGCATGGCTGGCGTTGTCGGAAAAATAGGACAGCTCAGGGGCACCGGCACAGCGCATGCGGTGGTCAAGATATTGTGCGGTTTCTTGGTGCGACAAGGTGCCGAAGTGATGGTTCATGACCAGTCTTTGAGCCAGTGATTCCAGGGCTGACATTCGGAAGCGATGGCGCAGTTCGGTGAGTCCGACCAGCAGCAGGCACAGACGGTTGGTGGTATCGAAGTTGAAATTGGTCAGCAGTCTTAAGTCTTCGAGGGTTTCGCGGCTTAAGTGATGGGCCTCATCGATGATCAGCACCGGGGCGACTTTTTTTTCATCACTGAGGCGCTGGATCTCGTTTCTGATCATTTGCCAGGCGCGGGCGCGCCGGTTCACTGGCGCCAGTCCCAGTGCATGGCAGATCAACTGCAAGGTGTCGATGGTGCTACCGGTGGTCAAGGCCAGATAGCCGACTTTGTACTTGGCCGGATGCAGGCTTTCAGCGAGCTGCCGGCAGGCGGTGGTTTTACCACAACCGGCTTCACCGGTGATCAGCCCGACGCCGCACAACTCCAACAGATGTTCGATGCGCCGTTTGGCCTGTGCCAGTGCCTGGGTTGCAAATAACTCATCAGTGTGCAGGATGTTATCAAACGGATAGCCGGTTAAGCCAAAATACTGTGTGTACATGTTATTGCTCCGAGTTGGGAAAACGGGTGAAATCAATGGGTGGTGTATTGCGTTTGACGGTGGCATTGACGTGCAGGTCGACCAAGCGGGCCGTTGAGGGGTGACCGTCGCAGACGATTTTGATGGGTCGGTTGGGCGGTGCCTGGGGATCAAAGCGCACGGTGACGGTGCGTCCGATCAACTCGGGCTGCGTTTCATAGATGCGGTTGTGCAGTCGAACGGTCCGGTCTTTGAGCACTTTACGGCGCACCTCGAACAGGAACAGATCATCGAGATCAATCTGCTCTGGCAGGGGCTGCACCTTAAGTGCGCAGCTCGCCCATTTGTCAAGCGGCGTGAGGTTGTCGATGCCGCGATGCGGGGTGCGGTGGTACTCGCCCTCGACCCAGGCGTGCAGGGCGCGGTTCAGGGCCTCAACACAGGCGGTATCGGCATCTGTGAGATGGGCAATGAACTGACCTCGACAGGTTTTAAACCACCGCTCGATTTTGCCACGCCCTTGGGGTTTGTAGGGGCGCGAATGAATCAGTGCGATGTTCAGTCTGGCGCAGGCGAGCGACAATTGATGGGAACAGAACGTCGAGCCATTGTCAACGTACAATTTAGCGGGCAGCGATCTTCTTAACAGCGCCTGTTTGAGCACGCCGGTGAAGGCGGCGGCATTTTCACTCAGAGCAAAGGCCGCATACGGGATCAGGCGCGAGGCATCATCGATGATCGCGATCAGGTAAGCCTTGCGGCGGCGCTGGCCAGGGGCTGCGACACTCGGTCCGTGCATGACATCGGCCATCCATAGTTCGTTGGCATATTCGTGGCTGAACCGACGGCAGTCCTGGATCGATTCGCGCGTTGGGTGCATCAGTCCTTCGCGATGAAACAGCCGGTTCACCGTTGACGGTGGAATCGGCACTGCACTGTCGAGCGCAAGCACTTGGCGCACGTTGGCAATGGCATCCTTGACGCTGATTTTAGGGTGGCGCTGCTTTTGCTCCACCAGCGCTTCGATCAGTGGGACTGACAGGCGCCGCGGTCGGCCGGCATCGCGGCGGGTTTTGGGGATCAGTGCGTCAAAGCCACCTTGGTCATAAAGACTGAGCCAACTGCGCAGGGTTTGCGGTGCGACCCGGGTGCGGGTGGAACCGGGAATGTCGTGCGACTCGCTGGCCACCTGTCGAATGCGCTGTGCCAAGGTGCGCGACTCGCCGGGTGGTGGTTTTAAAACACGATTGATCACGCCATAACGAAACAGCGCGGTGTCGTGGCGGTATTTTTCAATGCGATCAGTCATCGGTCATGCTCCTGGGTTCAATTGATGCTCAAAAACCCTTATCGTAGCGTCTCATAATGCCGGGCGACGCGCGCCTGAGTGTGGGACTGCGCCACCGGCCGGATCACCACATTATTCAGACCTGCTACGGTGGGCGAAAGCCAACCGGTGCCGGAATGGCTGACAGATGCGCAACACTGAGTGTGCGCATCTTCACCAAGGCACAGTCAGTGTCAAGGTGGCGGCGGATTGCCAGTACCTTGACCGGGCAGTTTATGAAGTGTGCTGGCAATAAAGTCATCACCGTAATCAGGCACAGCTGTACGCGCGTCAACCGACGGTTGGCCCAGCGCCGCATTCCGGCGGCCTCGACCCGGTAATGGCGGCGCGTCTCAGCGGCGGCCTGTAGTGCTGAACCCCCGGATTCCATGACCGCGGCCACGCATTCGAGCTCATTGAGTGTGCCCGGCATGCGCGCCGCGAAAAACACCGGCAGCAAACTGAACGTCCGATGGGATGCACGGCAGTAATAACGCGCAATGAGGGCATCGCCATAGGGTGTATAACGCCGGTAATAACCCAGGCGGTGAAAACTGCCGCAGCTATCACCATGATTCGGACACGACGAAACAGTTGCATTTTGCCAGCCTTTTTCGCTAACATATTGCCGACAGCTTGAGGTTGTTTCATACACCAGTTGCATCGGCGTATTGGCTACCGCGCATCGGCGTATTGGCTGATTCGTATCAGCGTGATTGTTACCGTGTATCGGCGTTTTTCTGGTTGTGCAACGCAGTGGTTGTGCCGTTGAAAACTCGCAATCTGGCGCGGCGTTGCTGCTGTTTTTGTCATGAACACTAAAGGTTGTTTGGTTATAAAGCGCCACGTCTGTTGCAAATTAGAGCGTGGCGCTTTTTGTTATTACAAAAAGCTATTGATTAATGAATTGAACCGTCTCACAGACGGGGTTGTCCGATTCCCGCTTTATTCTAACGGGTGGACTCTTTTATTGTGGGAAATTTGGTAGTCTTTTTGCTACTATAAAGTGGGATCTAACAATTGCGACCGTGCCCACCAATTGAAGTCGTTGAAGTACTGCGAATGAGAAGTTCATTGATTCATTCATTGTAGTGAGTACAATGGTTGCAACGAGGATAGAGGCTTGGCGGCACGCCAAGTCAACAATGAAATTAATATAGAGATTCGGCAATGGGACTCGAACACAATCGCGGCAATATTGCCATAGATGCCCTGATTGATAAAAACCCTGAAATCCTTGGAGGAGTTCCCGTATTTGCCGGAACTTGAGTTCCGGTTCGTATTCTGTTGGAGCATTTGGAAGCCGGCGACCGGTTGGATGATTTTCTGGATGATTTTCCCTCTGTATCGCGAGAACATGCGGTAGCGGTGCTTGAATGTGCAGTAGCTGAGTTGGTGGGTGACGCACATTAAGCTTTTGCTTGACGAATCCACTCCGAGGCGACTTGTCTTTCTCCTCCCCGAATCATTTGAGGCAAGCACGGTTCAAACGAGGAAATGGATTGAATTAAAACGGAATTTAGCCGCGTAACTTGCTTGGAACAAAGCAAAGAATTGGGGAAAATGTTGACCAAATGAAGCAACCTTAGAGTGTCGATACCTGAGTGGAACAGAGGATCATCACCGATGGCGACGATGATGCCATCACAATAGCGCGATACCACTTCACAGCACCATCACAACAGGTTTGCTTCTTCCAGTACCCTGCGCGCCACCCGAAAACACTCAAGACTTTGCGGCACGCCGCAATAGATTCCAATCACGTGCACAATCGCGCGGATCTCCTCCTTAGTGACACCGTTTCGGAGCGCACCGCGACAATGGATCTCCCACTCATGCATCTTGCCCAGTGCACCGATCATGGCTAGGTTCATCATGGAGCGAGTCTTGGCATCAATTGTTTCATCTGACCAGCCGAATCCCCAACACCATGCCGTCATTGCTTCCTGAAACGGGCGATTGAAATCATCCGCAGCATCAAGGTTTTGTTGCACGTATTCCGAACCAAGTGTGGCCTTGCGGGCTTGCAATCCCTTTTCGAATAATTCACTGTTCATTGGTATCTCCACTAAGAGGTGAAATAAGGGTTTTACTCAACTCAGGCGACGTACGCATGGCAACTGACTTGAGTTGAGCTTGATTTTTCCTTGGCAGTTTACGAACCGTCAATTCCTGATTGCATCCAATCTTGCAGCACCTTAATGGAATGCTCAGAATTAACACCACCCTTTGTATCAATCACGAGCGGACCCGGTTGATAGCCGCGACTGTGTAAGCCGCGCTGCACCGATTCAACCAAACCAATGTCTTCGGCGACTGTCGTTTGTAGGTCCTGTTCGGCCAATTGACGAATCACCGTTGCATCTTCACCATCAACCGTGTACCAACCGCGCTGTACTTCGACGCGATCTGTATTCAATTCTCTCCAGCAATAGGTATTGAGCACATTACCTGGATATACCTGGAATGAAAACATTGGCCAAAGATACCAGGATGAATACTTTGCAGCAGTGCGATTCGCATTGACATCGATGGAATAGCTCATTTTGTCAAGATTCTGACATTCTGTTGTATGTCTGAGGCAATAACCCTGAGGCTGAATGTCATAGGTCTCTGGTTTGACGATGCCATTTGAAAATGTCTTGTGGTTAATTGAACAGTGATAGCATTCAGAGTAATTTTCAACCGACACTTTCCAGTTGCATTCCTCAATGAGTTTCTCAGTATGTAATACTGACAGTTGATTGATCTGGGGCACAAATTCAGACACCTCATCCCTAACATTGGGAAACCAGGCATCCATTGGCTCGGCAGCGGGATCGAGGTTGACGAACAAAAATCCGTGAAAATTTTCCAGTCTCACTGAGGTGAGTCTGATTTGCGAACAATCCAGTTCCTCAACCGAAGAAAGATTGCGTCCATATCTGAGCTGACCATCCAAATTGTAAGTCCAGGCGTGGTACGGACAAACGATGACGCGCTTGTTGCCCCGCCCCTGCACCAATTCGTGTGCGCGGTGCTGGCAAACGTTGTAAAACGCACGAATTGTTGACTCTTCGTCCCTGATACAAAATAGATTTTGACCGGCAACCTCGAACGTAAAAAAATCACCTTGGTCTCGAACTTGCGATTCGTGCCCGGCATATTGCCAGGTGCTCGATAACAAACCATTTCGTTCGGCACGAAAAATCTCAGGATCCGTGTAGTAACGTGGATGTAAATTTCGAATTACTTTTGCCATTTAATTCCTTGAGTGAATTAACCCGTTACTGTGTGTGGAAATGTCGAATCAATTTTACTTTGCTTTGGCAGACAACAAAGCAAAACGAGACTCCTAAGAACATGGGGCAAATAAAAAATCTTCCAACGTTGGTTGACTGGAAAAGGAACCAATTTTTAAGTCAGTTACAACCAAAATTTGCTACTCAAACCAACTCCTTCGATCCATAAAAATTTGTGCCCATTGTCTGAAGATTATCGGTAATAATGCGCGATTTCATTTACCTGTTTATGCGAATTTCATCAATGCCAGCTAAATCACCCATGGGTCAAGAATTACCAGCCAATGCCGCTCAAGTCGTCATCGTCGGGGGTGGGATTATGGGCTGTGCACTTGCCTACCACCTCACCCATGAAGGTTTCACTGATGTCATGCTATTTGAGAAAGCCGAACTGACTTCAGGGTCTACCTGGCATGCAGCGGGCCAAATCACCCGATCCACCTCCAGTATTAATCTTGGTAAATGCGTTGATTACAACATCCAGCTGTATTCTGGGCAGTTGCAACAGGAAACCGGCCAGTCAGTCAGTTGGAATGGCTGCGGGTCGATTCGTCTCGCCTACAGTGAGGACGAAATGGATTGGTTGCGCTATACGTTTAGTGTGGCCCAATCGCTTGCTGTACCCATAGAACTCATCAATGTCAATCGAATAAGAGAACTGCACCCTTTTTACAGCCTCGACGGTGTTGCCGGCGGACTCTATACTCCCGATGACGGTCATGCAGACCCGTCTTCGGTCGTTGCCGCATTAGCAATCGGTGCACGAACCAACGGTGCACAAATCGTCCGACGGTGCCGGGTAACGAATATCTCTTTGCTGCCAACCGGTGAATGGCTAGTATCCACAGATCGGGGCGAGGTTCGCTGTGAGCACGTCGTCAATGCTGCTGGCACCTACGCGCGCCAAGTCGGAGAGTGGAGTGGACTGCAATTACCCATGGTGTCAATGACCCATCATTACATCGTAACCGACACCGTTCCAGAGTTCGAACCGCTTGACCTCGACTTGCCAGTGATACGCGACGACAACCAGGTGTCAGGCTATATTCGCATGGAGCAAAAATCCGGTTTAATCGGAATCTACGAGAAAGTCAATCCGAATGTCGTTTGGGATGACGGCTGTCCCTGGGAAGCTGAACACGAACTGTTTGAGCCTCACTTCGAGCGCATTCTGCCATGGCTGGATAATGCGATGCAAAGAATGCCGATATTAGCCAACTTGGGAATAAAACGCACAGTACACGGTGCGATTTCACATCCACCCGATGGCAATCCACTGATCGGTCCGGCGCCTGGCGTGCCCAATTACTGGTGCTGCTGTGGTACACAAATCGGTATTGGCTGGGGCCCTGCCCTTACCCGTGAACTCGCCAGATGGATGGTTCATGGCACCGCCGATATTTCCACGCGGGAGTTTGACCCGCGTCGCTTTGGCACGTATGCATCCAAGCCGTGGCAAAGAATCAAAGGCCAAGAAGATTACTGCCTGCGACATGAAATACCCTTTCCCCATTTCAACCGACCGGCAGGGCGACCCGTGCTCCCGAATCCGCTCTATCCCGTACTCAAGGAACGCGGCGCAGTGTTTGAAGCAGTATGTGGACACGAAAGACCTCGCTGGTACGCACCGCCGCAGATTTGCCAAATCGATCAGTATTCGTTCAAACGCAACGCAATTGACGACATCGTTGGTGAGGAAGTCCGTGCAGTCAGAAATGGTGTTGGACTGATGGATATCTCGGCATTCGCAAAAGTCGAGGTGAGCGGCACTGACGCAACACGCTTTATCGACTCTATTTTTTCTTCCAAAGCACCGAGTAAAGTCGGTTCGATCGCATTGGGCTACCTACTGAATCAACGCGGACGCATTGAACTGGAATTAATCATAGCTAAAACGGATTCTGACCGATTTTTTCTTGTGTGCGCGGCATTTTATGAAAATCGACTGATGGATCATCTGGCGCGATACTCAGCGGGTTTGGCAATTGGGTTATCCAATCTAACTCGCGATTGGTGTGGCTTGGCGATCCAGGGGCCCAAGTCCCGTCAAGTGTTGTCCCGCACCACGCCAAGTGCACTGGACAATGACAGTTTCAGATGGTTTTCCGCTCGCTATATCGAAGTTGCTGGGCACTCAACATTGGCTTTGAGAATCTCCTACACTGGCGAGCTCGGCTGGGAACTGCACGCACACAAGGATAGAATCGAAGACATTTACTCGGCATTGCATCAGGCAGGCCAACCGGAGGGGATGGTTCACTACGGATCTTTTGCCATGAACGTAATGCGCATGGAAAAGGCATTCAAAGGTGCGGCTGAACTGACCAATGAAGTTACGCTTCCTGAAGCTGATATGCTGGCATTCGCAACCCTCGACAAACCTGATTTTATTGGCAAGACAGCAACGGTGGAGAGCATCGCTGCCAAGTTGCCCTGGATTTGTGTTTATCTGACGATTGAACACGATGGAATCCAAATCGGGCACGGCGGAGAAGCGGTGTTGCACAACGGTCGAGTTGTCGGCTCCACGACTTCAGTTGTGTATAGTCACATAGCTGACTGCGTACTGGCCTTCGCTTATATTTCACCACAAGCTGCACAACCCGGCACCCACTTGGAAGTTATAGTAGCCGGAAAGCTGACGCGCGCAACAGTCGAACAAAACGCAGTGTATGATCCAAACAGTCAACGTTCACGCGAGGCATAACAATGAAGAACATCCCAGCCAAAATGAAAGCATTTACACTGACCGGACACGGTGATATGGACCAACTGGTGTTTCGAAACGATTGGCCCGTACCACAACCCGGCTCCTACGATGTTCTGATTAAGGTCCACGCCTGTGGCCTGAACAATACCGATGTTAATTCGCGTACTGCGTGGTATTCAAAAGGCGTAACTGGAGCAACAACGGGACGTGCAACAACATCTGCACAATCCGAGGATGCCGCTTGGGGTGGCACAGCACTCAAGTTTCCCCGTATCCAGGGAGCAGATGTGTGTGGCACCGTGAGTTTTGCCGGCGACCGGGTCCCTGAACACCTGCTCGATAAAAGAGTCATGATTGAACCCTGGATTCGAGACTGGCGTCATCCCGATGATCTGAATATGTGTGGATACCTGGGTTCAGAAAGTGATGGTGGATTTGCCGAATTTGTTTGTGTTGATTATCGCCAGGTTCATCCGGTAGAGTCTGATTTAAGTCATGTCGAAATCGCTACTTTTGCAACATCCTGGTTAACTGCTGAAAATATGCTGGATCAGGCTGGTGTTCAAACGGGTGACACTGTCTTGATCACCGGTGCCTCCGGGGGTGTTGGTTCCGCCCTGATTCAACTTGCGAACCGTCGCAATGCAACCACCATCGCATTGGCAACTGAGTCAAAACACGCACAACTGAAACCCTTTTGTCCTGATGTTCTGCTCGGACGGGCGCCTGAAAATCTCAAAAGTGAATTGAAAAACGCGATCGGTAAAGAAACCGTCACTGTCATTGCTGACGTGGTCGGCGGCGACTACTGGCCTGATTTAATCGCGGTGCTCGCGCGACGTGGTCGTTATGCCGTCTCCGGCGCAATTGCAGGCCCCGTCGTCCCAATAGACCTGCGCACACTTTACTTGAACGATTTGAGATTCTTCGGTTGCACCGTGGTACCGCGTGGAACCTTTGCACGGCTTGTTCAGTATATTGAGAATGCAGAAATCAGTCCGATTATCGGCGACGTTTTTCCTCTCGAAGCACTGCAAGATGCCCAGCAAAGGCTCATCGATAAGCAGCACGTTGGCAACATTGTAGTGACGGTCGATTCCTGATACGAAATCAGTGTAACTGGAAAGACAGTCAACTGATTGACTCTTGGATAAGGCTAACGATGATCCTTCTGATTAAGGAGTAACGTGATGAACCAGAAAAATTGGATTGAACGGGCTCACCGAGTTTTACCAGCTGGTGGATTTGGTAACTTTGAGTCAAGCGTAATCATTCAGGCGGCCCAAGGATCAAGGCTGTGGGATACAGACGGCAATGAGTACGTTGACCTGCTGATCGGCTCCGGACCCATGGTGTTGGGACATGGACATCCAGAGGTTCTCGAAGTAATTCACAGGCAACTCAATGAAGGAATGACCTTCTTCACGAATAATCCGGCAGGAATTGAACTTGCCGAGGAACTGATTCGGACTGTTGAATGCGCGCAATTGGTCCGGTTCCTCAGCACCGGTGGTGAAGCGGACATGTACGCGATCCGGCTGGCTCGTGCATTTACTCGTCGCAACAAAATCATGAAATTTGAAGGTGGCTATCATGGTATGTCCGCCGAAGCCCAAATGAGTCTGGCACCAGATACACGCGTGGATTTTCCAACCGCGGTGCCTGATTCAGCCGGAATTCCTGTTGCTGTGCGCCAAGACACCTTGATTGCACCGTTCAACGACCTCGAAACCACCGCCGCCATTGTCAAAGCCCATGCAAATGAAATCGCCGGCTTAATTGTTGAACCCATGCAGCGTATCATTCCACCCAGTCCTGGATTTTTGGCATCGCTTCGGGACCTGTGCGATCAGCACGGCATCTTGCTCATTTTCGATGAGGTGGTTACCGGCTTTCGACTGGCTTATGGCGGTGCCCAAGAGTACTATGGCGTTGTACCGGACCTTTGTACCTTCGGCAAAGTCATCGGGGGTGGTTTTGCGTTATCTGCTGTCACCGGACGCGCGGACATCATGTCTCACTTTGATAAAAACATCGTTGGTCGAGCTGGTTTTTTGATGCAGGTAGGCACCTTGAGTGGCAACCCTGTCGCCGCAGTAGCAGGTCTCAAGACACTGGAAATTCTACAACGACCTGGCCAGTATGAAAAATGGGAGCAAGCCGGCATCCGAATCCAGCAAATGATCAGTGAACCACTTACAGAGCTTGGCATCCCACATCAAATTGTTGGCATACCATCACTTTTTGAAGTCGTGTTCGCGGATCATGCCGTACACAATTATCGCGACACTACGGCAGAAGACGCAGATTTGTCCGCCCAATACCAACGGGCACTGAGATCGCAGGGTCTCCTCAAGAGCCCGAATAAACTCTATGTTTCGTTGGTCCTGACTGAAGCAGATTTTGCTCGTATTGGTGAAGCGGCAAAATTCGCTGCCAGATCATTAAGCGTGAATAAAAAATGGGACTTATAGACCTTACTTGACAAAATCAAGTAAATGCATACTTTCTTGACGGATCATCGAGGTTACCTAGGTAATCGCCTCTCCCACGTCCAATCGCCCGAGTCCCCAAGGCTTTAATATTCAATGCAGCATTCACATCTGCATTGTCCGAATGAGCGCAGACCACACACCGGAATACCGCCTGACTCCGGCGATTGTCTGCATCAATGTGTCCACACGCATGACACCGGCGACTGGTATTGATCGCACTGACTTCGATCACTTCAGCTTTATACGCCAGCTTCTGCTTCAATCCATACCAGCCGGTGTTCAATATCTCGCGATTCAATCCCGACTTGGCCGCTACATTCACTCCGGGTTCTTCAACTGTGCCTTTGGCTGATTTTGTCATTATCTGCGTGTGTAAATCCTCCACTACCGCATACTGATAATCATTGGCAATGGCTCTGGATTCCTGGTGATGCCAGTTCGAACGAATGTTCCTAATCTTACGCGATGCTTTCTTTGCGCGTTTGCGGGTTTTCAAATACCGGTTCGAGGGCTTGATCCCCTGTTTGTGAATCGGTCTTTGCTGACGCGCCATCCGGCGCTGATAACGGTTGCGCTTCGCTTCAAGTGTCTTCACATCCGGTAAGTGTCTGATCTCACCCTCACTGGTTGCAAACTGACCCACATTCATGTCAATGCCAAGGGCTTGACCGTTATCTGTTACTTGAATCAATCCCTCACTGACTTCATAACACACGGTTGCATAATACTTGTCCTCTTCCCGTTTGATCACCACTTGCTTGGTGTTACAACCGTCGTAGGGATTGGAACCGCTCAACACCACCTGACCGATTCTTTGCAGATGCAGACTGGTACCGTTTAGTTTAAAAGAACCTTCCGGGAAAGTGACTGAATCATCGTGATAGAATTTGCTCTTGAACTTGGGATAGCCTTTCTTGGATTTGAAAAACTGCTGCCAAGCATCAGCCTGGTATTTTAGTATGTAGCGTATGGGGGCATACGGCAGTGTCTTGAGCCATTCGGTTTGCTTGCGCAGTTCGGTGAAACATTTACCGAGAGAGAAGAAACTTGTTTCAGGACGCGGCAAGGATTGATCAAGCTCATGGGCGCGCATCAATTTTTGGTTTTCACCGAGGAAGTGATTCCACACAAAGCGGGTGGCACCCAGGCACTGGTTGAGCAGATTGGCCTTGGTGCGGGTTAGGGGATACAGGCGATAACGAATGTTTCGGTGAGGCATTGATATATAACCGATCTTATAGGAACAGATTATATATCACTGTTATTATGTTTATTATTAATGTTGTCAACTTATCTATATAAGTCCCTAAAAAATCACATTCTAATCCAGCAAACTAAGTCGCCTGATGCATCCGAACTCACTTTATTTTCCACTGAGTGTTGAGTTCGAATACAACTACTCACTGGGACAACTCAAGCCTTATTTCGACGCACTGTTGACTGGACGTGCATTGGCTTCCCACTGTCCTGAATGCGGGCGAGTCAATTTCCCGCCACGACTGACTTGTGAATTTGACCAGAGTAAATCGACATGGCTGAGGTTAACTGGCCGTGGAACAATTTGGCACGTATCGGTCGGCCGGTCGCAGACGCTGGCACACATCAAAATGGATGGGGCCGATAATTTATACTTGGGTCGTCTGGACGGGAAAAACTTCAAAGCAGGTGATCGTGTCAGGCTGGAAGTCGATCAGAATATTCAGGCAGTCCATCCAGCCCAGAGTGCAATTTTCCGACCCCTTAATTGAACGATCATCGCATCTGAAGATCCATGGCGTATTGTTGCTCCATTATTTGGCGCAGTTTATAAGCCTGGTGTTGATCAACGAGTTTGACATCGTCCCACGTAACCAATTCACCAGCTTTGACCGACCGGGCTATTTCCATTCCAGATGCCAATCCAATCGGTAGCGCGCGATTTGCCAGGGAATCTAACGCAGGCATAATTTTCCCCCAAACCATTGCACCGCCTTCCCCATCGAGATGCTCACCAACAGATAAGTTCCGTTTTGCCACCGCGGCAACATCGGCTAAAAACTGTAATGCTGTCCCTGTTGGCTCCCGCCGCAGAGCAACCGATGCCACGCTGATACCAAGCTCCAATCCAATGAGGTGGTAAGGACGATAAAGTGCTGAATATTGGCCTGAGCGATCTGTTACCAATCCATACTCTCTGAAACATCGCTGCACGTAATCGGTACCTGCCTCAAAGACCACAAATACGCCCCACCTGAGGTCCCGTTCAATAGCGCTACCATCTCGATTGAGAGATGAAATAACTTCCACTAATCCTTTTTTTTCAAGCACTCCACCTTCAGACTTTGCTTTAAGTACGGAAGCGAGTTCATCAACGGAACAGGGAGGAAAAGCAAGACCGGTACCAGGTGGTTCTAAACCGGTTGCATTGGCAACGGCCGTCATTTCGATCGCAGATTTTGTTCCATCGAGGAACGAATTGAACATTTTGCTGTTCATGCCGCCCCGCTCTGCCTCCGCACGCGTCAGCCCATAGTAGTCCCACACGGTATCCGGTGTTGATTGATGATATTCAGGCAGATACTTGGTCCCTTTTCCGGCACAAATCACTTTGAGCCCCATGGTACGAACTGTATCAACTTGTTCAACAATCAAAGCAGGTTGATCCCCATACGCCAGCGAATAAATAACGCCCTGCTCACGCGCTTTTTGAGCCAGTAGAGGACCCACCAGCACATCGGCTTCAACGTTAACCATGATGATATCAATACCGCGATCGATGCACTGATATGCGTGAATTGCACCGGCAACCGCATCACCGGTTGATTCAATGACGACATCGATTCGCTCCTTATCCAGCACGTCATCGAGTTCGGTTGTGACGAATACGGCATCGTCGCTACCGGAAACTTTGGGCCTCACGTTGATTTGAGGACGCACAAAGCCTGCAGTCTCAATGTTTCTGATCGCCCGTTCTACATCCAGATCACAAACCACTGCCAATCGCATTCCAGGAGTACGAATAATTTGCGACATAAACATGGTTGCAAACTTTCCCGCACCAATAATGCCAACTCGCACCGGTGTACCGTTCGCCTCGCGCAGACAAAGTTCCCTAAACAAATTCATGATCAATACTCTCGAATTGCAACAGCACAATTGTATGTGCCTGGCTAGCTGAATCGGAGATTTTAGTTATTGTGAATGGCAAGAGTACTCGCCGTCGAGTGAACTCACTCGACGACAAGCATCAGAATCGTGCCGATTGCCGACACCAGACGAGATTCCTTGCCGTGCGTATCCTGGCGAATACTGGATGAGGAAAGAAAGAATGAGCGTCCCTGCTCAAGAAATTCGTCCTTGCCGTTCGCCCTGTCCCCTTCAGCCAACCATCCTGGAAAGAAACTTCAAGGTATGAGCTAAACTTAATTTCAATTATAGATGCGAAGTCTGCTTAAAGCAATATAATTTGTAATAATTGCATGAGTATATATTCATGCTTAGAATTCCACAAAATATACATGTGTTTGTTTTTATTAATTAACTAATTATTGTATACAAACAATATATACATAATATATTATTTCTTAATCGAATATGACCCATCGCCTACCTCCCATCGCCGCGTTGCGCGCCCTGGAAGCCACATCCCGGCACTTGAGTTTTACTCGCGCCGCAGAAGAACTGTTTATCAGCCAGAGCGCGGTCAGTCACCAGATACGCCATATTGAGGACATTTGGGATTTCAAGCTGTTTGAGCGCCGTGGACGGCGCCTGATCATTACCAAGGAAGGACAATTAATCGTCCCGATTGTGCGCGAGTTTCTTGACAGCATCAATCGAACCCTGAACGAGATAACCAACACTGAATCACGCACTTCAATTCGGATCAGTCTGGTGCAATCTTTGGCTGTGAAGTGGCTGGTGCCGAGACTGGGTAAATTCAATGAGCTCTATCCAGACATCAGCATTTGGATCTCAACGACTGACGAGTTGGTTAATTTCAGTACCGATGAAGTTGATATTGCGATTCGACTCGGGCACGGGGAATGGTCAGATTTGCAAATCGATCCCCTGTTGCAGGAGTACGTATTTCCAGTTTGCAGTCCGAGCTTTCTGAAGCGCTTTACACCGCCCGAGCACCCGGCTGACCTGATGCGTTATCCATTGCTCTACCGCCACTCGTTTGATATCTGTCCGCGCTGGCGTGATTGGTTTTTGGATGCAGGCATTACGATTAAGTCACTACCCAGAGGATCGCGTTTTCCAGATACCGCGATTTCAATTCAGGCAGCCATCGATAACCAGGGAATCGCATTGGCGCGAAGTGCTCACGTCGAACAAGATCTTGAATCAGGCCGTCTGGTTAAACTGTTTAATGTTTACAGTCAGTCACCCGTGTCGTATTTCCTGGTCTGCCCGCCTAAAGTGGTTTCACAGCCGCGCATTGCGGTGTTTCGAGAGTGGTTATTGACCGAAGCGGCTGCATCCCAAAAGTCATTTGATAATGTCGTTCAGAATGATTCCGTTCAGCGGATTGCCATGCAAGCATAAACTGCGAAGTTTGCAGGATCACTGTTCCTGGTTTCGCGACGTGATCAAAATCTTGAGTACTTTATTGGGATTTCCCTTCAACCATAAGCTGAATTGACGACTGATCAAAAAAATTGAACCACTTAAGGGGCCACCTCAACACCGAAGGAAATCTATTTCCCCAAGAATTTAGTGCTGCTAAATCGTCAAGTTCGGCTCTGATGGCCAATTGAGTTCATCCTCAACCACCACATGGTCTTCCAGCAACGCTTGGCGTATCCATTCCCGTACGGAGGAATCACGCTCAACGGTGCGACAATATTCGGTGGCAACCTCGCCAAGCGAAACCGCAACGCTGCGAAACCGCATCACTACGGGAGCAAACATCGCATCGGCAATGGAAAATTCGCCAAACAACCAGGGACCCGAGTTTCCGAAATTATTACGGCAATAATTCCAGACCGAATCAATCCGAGCAATGTCTTCTAAAGCAGACGTACTGACCTGATAGGCGGGAAATCTACGCCGTAAATTCATCGGTGCTTCACGCCGTAGCGGGTGGTAACTGGAATGCATTTCTGCACTGACGGATCTCGCAACAGCGCGTGCAGTCAAAGCCTCTGGCCACGCTCGGGTCTCGGGAAAGCGTTCACCCAAGTATTCCAGTATCGCAAAGGAATCCCAAATCTCGTTGTCCCCATCCCGCAAAACGGGGACTTTGCCATCGGAAAAGCACTGTGCCAACACACCTCTAATTTCATCACTTGAAAGTCCATAACGATGCACTGTAACCGGCAGAGCGTGCTTGTGAATGAAGACCCAAGGACGCATCGACCAAGTCGAATAGTTGTAATCGCCGATGATTAATTCCATGTAGCTTTCTCAATTAACTGATGTCCAAATTCACTTCGAATAGTTCTCCGCTGTTTTGAATATTCTATTCTCAACCGGATGGGTCAATCATCGCATAGGCATCGATTTCGATGACCATCGATTCATACGCCAACCCCGGCAGTGGCACCCCTGTAGACGCAGGTCCCTGAGACGCAAAATATGAAGAGCGAATCGGAAGATTATTGTTCAAATCGTTTGCTCCGCAGTCTCCCTGGTAGACCGTCATAATTTTGCAAACGTCATCGTAATCGGCTCCCAAGTCGTTTAGCAGCGATCCGATGTGTTGCATTGCCTGATGTGTTTGTGCCCCCAGATCATCCGGATGCACAGCTCGCCCCTTCTGGTCAAGCGATACCTGACCGCCAAGGAAGATCATCTCCTCACATTTCACACCATGCTGATACGGCAGATGAACGTGCCAATTCCAGAGGCTCGCAGGCCAGGAATGCGTACGTGGCAAAGGTGCGCCATCCTCCCCAAGCATTGCAATTGCGGCAATCTTGATCAGCACCTTTGGATCCGCGTGCCGCGGAATAGGTACACCGGTTGCTGCTGGACCGGGTTCACTGAAATTTTGTGCGAATGCCAATGCTGCTGCTTCAAAGTCTTCGGTACCGGTGCCGCCGACATACCATCGATTGATTTTTACGATGTCGTCAAACTTCGCACCAAATTGTTTCAGGACACGTGAAATCCGGGTGGCCACCAACCGCGTCTGCGCGACGATGTCACCCGCGGAGGTAACTTCATTTTGAGCATCTACGGGATATTGGCCGGACACAAAAATCATCTTATCCGATCGAAGTCCTGCAACAAAAGGCAACGGCAGATAATCGGATTGCTCGGAACCGGTATGAGTCCGCATTGTGTTTTCACCATTTTCGCGTCGCATCGCGTAGCCTTCAATTTCGACCATCATCCCCGCATAGGCGAGATATGGCACCGGAACGGCGGTAACCGTTGTTCGACAGTTCTCAGGTAAGCACTCGGCAACTTCATTGAGAAATTTCAGTTCATCGACGGTTCCATCATTCACATAGAAGCATAACAGGGTAACCAGATCACTAAAACCACTGTCCAGATCTTCCAAAACACGGCCAAAATAAGTCATTGCATTGACAATTTGCCGCGATAGATTGCCAGGATTTCGAACCTCTCCTCGTGTGTTCAAATCAACCTGCCCGCCAACCCAGATCATGGACCCGCATCGCACACCATGCTTATGGTTGATTTGAATCGGCCAGTTCCAGTGATTGTCCGGCCAGCTGTATCTTTTTTGCATATTCATTTTCTTGTCATCCAATGGTTCATGGTTACTGAATTGGTAAACGAATCGAAATATTCTGGTTCAAATGGCGGGTATGATCCCACTCAGTCGATCATAAGCGCTTAAGGATAAAATTGCAGGAAAACCAATTTTGGCATTTCGGTTGGTCCGAAATCGACATTATTGACCGAATCGTTCAAAACTCACTGTGTGCATCGATCAAAACTGTGTGCATTATTTTGCGATAATCTAAGTCCAGAATACTTCACTCCAAAGTTTGGTGAAATCAAGTAACTATGAAAAAACTTATTTTCGCTCTGTTCTTCCTCGTCATTGGCATTGGTGCCGGATTTGCGATCGGTGTTTATACACTGCCGATCATTATTGAATTTCAAAGCGAACGACAGCAAGTAACGGATCTGACACCCGCTGAAGAAGCAGACCCTGTGGGGGAATTTGACCGCAACAGTCCAGGCTCGGATGCATTGCATTGGGGTGAGGGTAAGGTACGTGTGTCCAAGGGCAAGCTGATATTTGAAGAAGACGTTAAGTTTGCACCGGGTCCGGATTATCGGATTTACCTGACGCGAAAATTCGTCGACACCAAGAGCGACTTCGCAAAGATCAAACCCCAAGCGATTGAAATCGCGAAACTGCGCACATTTTCCGGGCCGCTTGAGTTTGATTTGCCGGAAAATTTAAATCCCGACGAATTTGACAACGTCGTTGTTTGGTGCGAAACGTTTTCAATGTATATTGCGAGTGCCCGGTTAGAGTAGCGCTACGACCAAAGCAATTTCTGACTGGAACTTCGTTACCAAGTCGCAATCGGTTCACTTCGGGATTTGACCGAAGTGCAAACCAGCGTTATTCTTTGTACAGTAATCAAACGGGCTTTGTCACTCAAAAGTTTGGCACCCCGCTACACGAACCCAAGCTAACCGAATTCACCATTAAATTGAGAAAGCTGTGTCTGGCGAAGGCATCCGCTCACTTAAGTTACTGCGTAATTCACTGCAACACGGCTGCCGGAAGAGTTGAATAACCGTTTGGTGTTGCTGACTGAGCGAACAGATCGTTCGCGTTCCTACTATATTCGCAAAGCCCTTGAAATTCACATTGACGAGTTGGAAAACATCTGCCTGGCCGAAAATTCCCTTGAACGCGTCAAGCGCGGCGAGGAACCGACGTATTCCTTGTATCAAGTAGAGCGTGAAATCGGGTTGGACCGTTGAAATTACCCGCAAGGCGACGCAACAATTAGGGGAAACCAAATCCGCAGATCGCAAGTTGTATCACAGTCGCCTCGCCTTGATATTGAGATAAGAAACCTTATAGAATGAGGCCTTTTCGAAGGTTGTAATGTATTGATGTTTCGCGCGAAAGCCGAGACTTGAAAAAACGCTTACCCCAAAATATCGCCCCTAATCGGCCTTTTTTGGCACTTTGAGGCCAAAATCCCGAATTTCTACCCCACTGCCTGGGTGTTACCTATGCGACTCTATAGAGTCCTGGAATAATCCGGATATTCTCGTCTATCATTATGATTTGATTGATTATTAGTGCCACAATCCAGTCTCTGTGAAGTATAATTGCAACAATAGCAAAACCACAAAATACAACAGGCTGAACCATGGCACCAAGCATCAATTATGACTTATTTTGGAAGGACTACCTCGATTGTTCTGAGCTGCAACGACTCGAGGGAATCTTCAACCAGCTTGAGCTTTCGCCACTGGTTGAAGCCATTTTAAGGGAACGAAGATTCACCGGCCGTTGCGACTGGCCCGTCGTGGCAATGCTGCGCGCACTAATCGCCATGAGTGTCCTGCAGCATCGCAGCACTGAATCGTTCCGGCGCGAACTGATGCGCAATCCCACCTTGATGACCACACTGGGATTTGAATTGAAAGCCAACCCCGACGGCGGTGATCACCTCAATCAGTTTTTACCCTACCGGGTCCCCTCAGCAGCGGCCTTTAGCCGGTTTCGCGCAACCATCATGAAAGTTGAAGATCAACACGGTTATTTGTATCAACAGTTCGAACAACTGCGCGACAGTTTTGCTGAAGTGTGCCCTGACTTCGGTGAACGCACTGGCTTTGACGGGAAATCCATCGAATCTCACTCCACGGGCCGTAAGGACTGCCTTGATCCTGACACCGGTGAGCAGCGCACCTCCGACCCGGATGCCGCCTGGGGCTGCCACCGCCAGTACACCACCGATGCCACCGGAAAGGAGAAAGTCATTGAGAAGCGTTGGTATGGTTACTCATTGGGCATTTTGGGTGATGTTAATTATGAATTGCCGATTGATTTCAAGCTGGTGCCCGCCAACCAGAGCGAACATCCGCTGTGTGATGCACTGGTGAGTGAGTTCATTGACTCGCAGTTGGGTACGCGGTGCAAGAGTTTTGTTGCCGACCGCGGTCTTGACAGCGATAAGCTGCGCAAGAAGTTGCACGAACAAGATATTTTACCGGTGATTGACACGCGCAATCTGTGGCAGGAAGTCAATCTCGATCCTGAGCAGCTCAAGGTACCGACCCGGCCGTTGGATGCTCAGGTGTATGACACGATGCTGCGCACTGAGTGCGGTGATCTATATTGTCGTTGTCCCCAGACCAGTGAGATTCGACTGATGCATTATCAGGGTTATGAGAGTAAAAGAGGCACGCTGAAGTGGCAGTGTCCGGCATCGGTGTCTGATTTTGAGTGTGCCGGCCGGGAGGACTGTCATTACCTGGGTAAGGTAAAAGCCGGCGCCAAGGCCAGAGTGGTGCGGACCAAAGTGAATGCCGACAACCTGCGGCAGCACCCGGTGCTACCCCCTGCAACGAAGAAGTGGAACCGGCTGTACCACCAAAGAAGCGCAATGGAGCGAATCAACTCCAGAGTGGCCGATAGTTTCATGCTGCACAGTCACTACCTGCGCGGCAAAAAATCGCTGGGGCTTAAGGTAACGATCTCAATGGTCGTCATGATGGCGGCCGCGAATTTTGCCATGCAGCTGAACAAACCCGACGAGGTTCGCTCGCTGGTCTTATCGTTGGCAGCCTGACCTGGCGCCTGGACGGGGCGTTTCATTCCAAATGCCAGATATTCACAAGGTTGAAGGATTCAACGCGGATGAATTTCGGTGTTATCTTACACTGGCCGAGATTATTCAGGCTGGTGGTGCTCAATGTGCTCAATTCACACACAGGTGGAGTGGATTGCGGGATAATTGACTCCATTGGAGGTCAAACTTGGTTACGCAGAGCGTACGAATTGGCCGCCAACGAAAAGGCCTCAGAATATGCACTAATAAAAAACCGGCGGGCAGTGCGCTACAATCCAAGAGAGTTCCGACTCCGCGCACAATACCCGCCATTTTTTTTACTGCGCTTTCCGATAGATTAAATCCATACCAATGAAGTTCGCAATTCTGCTTGACGCTGGTTTTCTCAAACGAAAACTCGGTTCTGCAAGTAATCCAATGGATGCCAATCTTGTCGTTGAATTTACCGACAAAATACAAAAACGAGACGAACTCAAAGGTTGCAAATTACATCGAATTTACTACTACGATGCGCCACCTATGGAAGGGAAAAAGCCTAAGCCATTGACTGGTGGTAGCGGCAACTGGTCACTGTATGAATTCTCAAAAACTGCTGTGTTCAAAACGAATAAACAGTTGTTGCATGAATTGAAGGCAAAGCCTTTTTTTGCTCTACGACTTGGCGAAGTCAATTTTCGTGGCTGGCTTGTCCAACCAGACCTATTGAATCCAAACAATAATCAAACATCATTGACCGTCCAGTCAAACGATCTAATTCCCAATTTTAAGCAAACAGGCGTAGACCTTTGTATCGGTTTAGATATTGCAGCGTTGGCATTGAAACAGCATGTGGAAATTATCGTGCTAGTGACTGGTGATGCCGACTTTATTCCAGCACTGAAATTTGCTCGCCGTGAAGGCAAACAAGTTTTCCTCTACACACTTGGGCATAGTATTCATCAAGATCTATATACACACGCTGATGTTCATATTGATAGTCCATTTGAGAATTTGTAGTACCGTTTACGCCCTGTATGTTCCACAGATTGTGAACGTTGATTCCAGAACTTTGGGCGCTGATTAAAAACTCATACTTAAAGATGACGTCTAGCTTGCGCCAGAGCCGGATTACCGGAATTATCTAGCAAGAAAGTTCACCGAAGTCAGAAGTGAAATTGCGCCAAGCAAAGCCAATGCGGCACAAATCGCTAAACTTCAAACTTTTTCGAGCCCATTGGAGTCTGAACTGCCCCAAGGTGTTGACATGTTCAAGTTTGACAATGTGATAATCCCGCACGCAGCTTTTTAGTTATTAATCACATCTGCCTGGTTAGAATAAGCGAAGTACCGATCAATTGCGACTAGAGCCTCGTTTGTCCGTGCAAACAAGTTTTACAACAAACCTAGCGTACACCGTGTAGGGTTTATGAGGGTTTCCGGACGTCGGAATTGGAGCAGGATGTGGTGCCGGTGAGAGGACTTGAACCTCCGACCTACTGATTACGAATCAGTTGCTCTGCCAAGCTGAGCTACACCGGCACAAACGAGAACACCATTGTCGGTCGCAGATTTTACCTCAGTTGAGTAGTGCACTCGCTCGCTGGCTGGCCAATTCAGCTTCTTCATGAAGCCGCAGTCCCTCCAGCACCCGTGCAGTATTCTGCCAGGTCAGCGCGCAGGAATCCTTGCGTCCTGCCCGTTCCGATAACAACGCGCGTGCATAGTTCAGCTGATTGGCTCGAATGGCAGATTCGATGAGCGTTTGAGAGATCAGATCACGCTGCGCATGACTGCCACCGAATCGGTTCGCGGTATATCGAATATCAGCCAACAGCCGTGCAGTTTCAGCATAATCGCCATCACGAAATGCCACTAGTCCCTTGGCCAGCGGCAAACCAACTTCTCGCACCATCCAGGCAGACATGTTGTCGCCAACGGCAAAATCGCTGAGCAACTCCATGATTTGACGCGCGCTGGCATCCCGCCCCGCACCAATAAATGCCATGACGGCATGGCAGTCATTGAATGGATAGAAACCCGCATTTGGAATCGATTTTTCCCACTTATCCGCCAACACAGTCCACCGGTCACTCACATCGACACCCATCAGGTGCAGTCGCCACAGCAATGCGCTGGCATCAAGTAATTCAAGTGCGACTGAGCCACCGGCAATTGCGGAATCATAGATATCCAAGACGCGCTTGTAATTCTGAAAATCGAGATGGTAAAGCGCCAGGTGCCACCAGTTGTGAACTGCAAATCCGTTGTCAGGTGCCCAATCGGACTCACGTGATTCATACAGTTCAATACCCTCGCTCTGCCGACCTTGCATTTCCATTACGTGAGCAACTGCATGTAAAGCCCAAACATCCCCGGCACTGATCTCAAGCGCCTTGAAACCGGTCTGTTCCGCCCTTGAGTATTCGTTGCACTCCTCAAGTCCGAAGGCGTACATGCCAAGCACGTAGCCATAACTGGGTGTCGATTCATCATAGTGGGGCAACACCCTGGCTATACGATCACGCAGATTGGCGGCATCGCCAAGGTAAAAATCACTCAAGTGCGCGATCTGTAAAGCGAGAACATCCCGGGGATGATCAACCAGGATTGACTCAAGCAAATCCACTGATTGACGAAAATTACCATCAAGCCATGCGCGTATCGCCGCAACATGCCGGGTCTCACGGGCATCACCGCGGGCTGCCACCGCTTCTGCACCGACCAGGGACTCGCGCAGATGTTCGGAAAACTCACCATCTGCCATCGCGCTGCCGCAGTGTGCCCGCAGACAGTGCGCCATAATAAAATCGGGGTCCTCTGCGATCGCCAAGTCAACAGTTTCAACCGGGTCCCCGTGGTAGGAATGCAGCTGTGTCAATGCCGTCTCATACAAGTCCAGCGCCTTTTGGCTGGCACAAGTTGTAGGCAGTCCATGATTGTCAATTAACTGAGCCATGTTTTAACCTCCTAATGGTAACGTTCATCGTCCCGACGGCGATTCTGAATCCAGCAGTTTTGCTCGGGAACTGATTTTAAATCGACTGGCGGTACCAAACTCCCGCAGACCAACACCGGCGACAAAATCCCCCAATACGGGACCGTGCTTGAAAAGGTGTCCGGAACATCCGCCCACAATCAGTACATTTTCATACTTTGGATGAAAGTCGATAATGAAATGCGTATCAGGTGTCATTGCGATCTGACACGCCTTTTGATCAACCGCCCGTTGTCCCACCAGGCCCGGCAAACGATTTTGGATGTACAACCGAGTTCGATTAAACGTTGCCTCATCGACAACCCGCTCATCATTATCCAGATCAATGACTGCTTCCGTCCACGCGATCGCAGCCTTGACGCCATAGCCGTCGATCGACGGGATTCCATAAGCTTCGTAGCCGTGATCAATCCAGCATGGCATATGATGGTGTTCAAACGTGCTATCGGCATCGGGACACGAGGTATAAATGATGTTCTGTCGCACCACCTTTAGAATCGGCCCAACGGTTCGACGATACAATCCACCCAGCCAGGGCCCGGCAGCAACTACAATCAAGTCAGCCACCAGCGGGTTGCCATCAAGATACAAGCACTCGGCGTCATCTGTGTGTACGCGCCCGCGTACAATGCGCCCCCCTTCCTGCTCAAATAACCGTGCTGTTTCGACTACCGCACGATGTGCCATCAACAGGCCTGATTCGGGCTCATAAATTCCATACTTTACATTTTTGAAATCAAACTGCGGGAACCGTGTTGCAAGCTCCGCTTGATCAAAACGAAAATATGGCACACCCAGTTCATCAAATGTCTCAAAGGTGGAATCCTCCCAGTGCGAATGCCCTTGTGTTGCGATCACCAGTGCTCCACATTCAACCAACAAGGTGTGATTGACCTGTTCTTGTAATTCCATCCACCTCAGGCGTGCCTCCCGAACCCATTGGGTATAGAGCCGATCGCGACCGTGAATTGAGCGGATCACCCGGGTATAGTCAGTTGAGGATGCACGCGGGTGCCCCGGTTCCCAGCGATCGATTAAAGTGACCCGATGCCCCCGACGGAGTATGTGAAGTGCAGTCATGACCCCAGCTATGCCAGCACCAACGACCAATACTTCACTGTTGTTTGTAAGTTTTCGCAAAGAACGACTTCCGGCGTATGATTGATTAATAAGCTGCTTTATATTTCAGAAAAAGATGCCGAACCCTCAAAATTTTTCCCGAAAAAAATTTTTTATCTGAAAAATAATGTATGATAACGCCAATAATGTATACTGGATTCAGTGTACATTTTACACATGCGCAGACCAGTTCCTACAAAAGATTGAAGACCCATATTACTGAAAGTGAATTGAGGAATTACACATGACTACCGGCTCAAATTCGGACGTTTCTACCCTGCCTGAAAACACTCACACAATCGCTATGGGAGTGGGAGATCTGAACGGCATTATGCGCGGCAAGCGAGTCCCGGCAACTCATTGGCCGACGGTCAGCAAGAATGGCAACGCCCTGTCGATCGCCTTGTTTGTTATGGACATGACCTCAGACCTGTGGGACTCACCATGTGCAAACATGGAAAACGGTTTTCCCGACATGCACATGTACCCGATGACGCAACCGGTGGCTTCCCCTTGGGAACCCGGTGTCGCGATCTGCATGGGGCGGGCCGAGGGCATGGATCACAACCCCCTGTCAGTCGATCCACGCAATGCCCTGGTCAAGCAGGTTGAGCGGGCCAATGCAATGGGCATCGAAATCAATATCGGCGCTGAACTGGAGTTTTATCTGCTGGACTCAGAGACCCTGCAACCGCGGGATCGAGGCATTCAGGTCTACAGCCTTGCCCGGGCCGCGGAACTTGAACACGTAGTCGGCCCTATGCGCCAATACCTGAACCAAATTGGCATTCCAATCGAACAGTCCAACCCGGAATATGCACCAGGTCAGGTCGAAATCAACATTCGCTATGGCGAGGCACTGGCAACCGCCGATCGGGTCATTCTGTTTCGTTCAATGATCAAGGAAATTGCCGAGCAATACGGTTACGTGGCAACTTTCATGGCAAAACCCTTTGCTGAGGAATCTGGCAACGGGTTTCATACCCACCACTCGGTATGGCGCGACGGCGTCAATCTGTTCGCCGCCAATGGCCAACTCTCAGCCACTGGAAAATCCTATCTTGCGGGACTGGAAAAGCGGATGGCAGAATGTTCGCTAGCGGTGGCGACGACACCCAACGCGTACAAACGAAGAACACCGTATTCCTTCTGCCCGATGAATATTACCTGGGGCATTGACAATCGAACGACAGCACTGCGGGTCATTCAAGGAGCAGACAATTCCGTGCGAGTTGAAAAGCGCGACGGTTCTGCAGACTGCAATCCCTATTACCTGTTCGCAACCGAAATCGCCGCCGGACTGGATGGAATTGAACAGGAAATGGAACCCAGTCCGATGACTGAAACCGATGCCTACACGCTGGAAGATGCACCCGGTCTGCCATTAACCATTGCCGAAGCAATTGAGCTGGCAAAGGGCTCTGAATTTCTTGAATCCGTGTTAGGCAAAGACCGCCTGACCGTTTTACTCCAGCAAGCCGAACGCGAAGTCGGGTTTCTTAATGCCTCGGTTTCGCAAGTCGAAATTGACCGCTACCTAAGAAATTTGTAATGCATGTTGCCCGCGTAATCGGTACAGTAACCGCGACCGTTAAGGAAAGTCGTCTCGCGTCCTATCCATTGCTTGTTGTCCAGTTTGAAGATTGCTCAGGTGAGCCTGTTGGTACGCCAATCGTGGCAGTCGACATGTTGGGTGCTGGCGTTGGGCAGCAGGTGCTCGTTGCGATGGGCTCGGCATCCAGAGTGCCGACTGCATTGCAGGGCATACCGGCGGACGCGGCAATCGTTGCAATCGTTGATGAAGTTGCCGTCGAAGAGTAATCATTCATTCAAGTCAGAACAAAATCATCCACGAATTCACAACACTAAATTGAGGAGGCATTGATGGCCGCAAAAAGTGAACATGTACAAAGCGCCCTGGGAATGATTGAAACCCGAGGTCTCGTCGCCTCGATTGAGGCAGCCGATGCAATGGTGAAAGCTGCCAATGTGTCTATATTACGGCAGGTCCGCGTCGGAGGCGGATTGGTTTCCACCCTCATTCGAGGCGAAGTCGGCGCGGTAAAAGCATCCGTTGATGCCGGTGCTAGCGCGGCAAATAAAGTCGGTGAAGTGATCTCCGTACATATCATCCCACGCCCGCATGATGAAGTAGAAGGCTTGCTGGAAAGCGAATAGTCAATCATCGCATTTGCTTGACACCGCGCGTGTATTTTCAGCATGTATCACTGACCAGTGAAATGGACACTGCCCCCGTGTCGGCGAGTCGTTAATGAGCACAGATTTTGACGAGTTTACCAAAGCCCTGGAACGGCGCGTCGAACCGCGTACGGTCGATAAACCATTCGCGTTTGACCGCGTAACAATTCTGGGCGGCGGTGCAGAAGGCCGGCTGCTTGCAGCGCTGTGTCTCGCGCAAAACCGACAGGTCACCCTGTTCAGTGCCTATGGTGCCGAACTTAGTGAAATTCGAAACACAGGTGGCATCACCACGCGCGGCAGTGGGCCCATCGGCACATTCCAGGTCGACCTCGACAATGCACCATCCATTCACACCACTGCCGAACTCGATTCTGCGGTCGCATCAGCCGATCTGATTTTTCTAACCGGACCCGTACACAAACATCGCACCTACGCAATGGTGCTGGCTGAGCATCTTCACGATGGTCAAACCTTGGTTGTTTGTCCCGCGCGCACGTTTGCTGCACTGGAAGTGACCACGCTGCTGAATGTTAACGGCTGCCGGGTAGACATTACAGTCGTTGAAGTTCAACATTTACCCTACTGGCTTACAACCCAAGGTTCCCTTCTGACGCTGGCCGACACCGGACCAGCTGCCGGTGCCGCGATTCCCGCTCAAAATCCTGCCATTTTGGCCGGATTGCGCGAACTTCTGCCCAATCTGGCGCCTGCAGCCAATGCCTTGCATAGCAGTTTTACTGATGGTAGTGGTGTGGTTGAATCAATCGGTCTGATTTTCGGCAACAGCCCACTCGCCCAAGTCAATGAAACACTACCCCCCGGTGCAGAACCATTGAACGAATTTCAGCACCTCCACTGGTTGCTGACCTCACCACATTGCCGTTCACTCGCGTCAGCTGCTTTCGACGAGCGGCGCCAAGTCGCCAATCGTTTCGGCGTACGCGACCTGCCTGATGATGAACAATGGCTCAAGCTTTGTGCAGGCACCGACGATCAACCTCGATTTATGCCGCCAACCAACGAAGTCGCATCGGTACTGCGCAGTGCCATCGCCGGTTCATTGATTCCACTGCAATCAGCAGGCAGACTGGCTGGTGTAAACACACCGGTTACCGATTCCCTAATAACCTTGGCTGGCGGTCTATTGGGCAGTGATGTCGGTGCAGCGGGTCGCCGCCTGGAAGCTTGGGGGATTGCTGCCAGCGACGCCGACGCTGCGCGTAAAACCATGGAATCCCTAGTCCAAGGAAAAATATAGCGATGGATCACGATTTACAGTCAATCGCAGCAGCTCGGCGAGCAGCTGAATCAGCCTGGAATGCCTACCTTACGTTTCGTGCATTCGAACGTGAACAAATTGATGCGATCGTTGATGCGATGGCTGTTGCAATTGAACCTGAAGCCAGACGTCTGGGTGAACTCGCGGTTGAAGAAACCGGTTGTGGCAATGTGGAAGACAAACGGGTTAAGAACCTGTTCAACTCACTTTCAGTTGCTGAGTGGCTTAGGAACATCCGTACCCGCGGCATTTTATGGCGTGACGAAGTAACCAAGATCGCGGCAATCGGTGAGCCAATGGGGGTTGTCGCCGCACTGATTCCGGTTACGAACCCAACCTCGACGGTGATCTATAAGATTATCTCAGCAGTCAAAGCCGGTAATGCAATTGTCTGTGCGCCGCACCCCAAGGGGGTTAATTGTGCAGTCGAAACAGCCGCAGTAATGGCCAAGGCAGCTGAACAGCTTGGGGCACCACCCGGTCTGATCCAATGCCTGGATAAAGTAACCATCCCGGGCACCACTGAGCTGATGACGCATCGCAGAACATCAGTGGTATTGGCAACCGGCGGACCCGTCATGGTCAAGGCCGCGTACTCATCAGGCAAGCCAACATTGGCTGTTGGTCCCGGCAACGTGCCTTGCTATGTTCATACTTCCAAAGCCCGCGAACTTGATGAAGTTGCTGAACAGATTATCACGTCAAAGAACTTTGATTATGGTACCGCGTGCGTGGCAGAACAGGCCATCATTCTGGAACAGTCAATCAGCCGTGAACTCAAGGCGGAAATGAAATTGCGCGGTGCCTATTTTTGCACGGCCCAGGAAGCTGAGCGTCTCGCCCGCGTTCTGTTCCCTGATCGCGCCATCAATCCCGATTGTGTCGGGCAGTCGCCGGAAAGTCTCGGTAAACTTGCCAACATCGAATTGCCACCCCGTACCCGGGTACTGGTTGCGCCGCTGTCGGAAGTTGGCTGGCAAGCACCACTGTCACACGAAAAACTCAACCCGGTACTGGCCTGGTACGAAGTGAAATCAGAATCAGCGGCGATTGAGATGGCACGAAAAATAGTCGGGTTTGGCGGCTGGGGACACACCGCAGTCATTCACAGTGATGATGGCGAGACTATTGCCCGCTACAGTGAACTGCCAGTCGGTCGAGTGCTGGTAAACACCCCGGCCATCATCGGTGGGATGGGATACGCGACTGATCTGGAACCCAGTTTCATGCTCGGCACTGGAACCTGGTCCGGTTCAATCACCTCGGACAATGTGACTGCACTGCACTTGATCAATATTAAACGCGTAGCATACGAATCGCGTCCGTGGCGCGACATTTACGATGAGTTTGGTGAATGACATGAACGAGCGTTTGACCATTCGTGCATTAATGCAAATTGACCGGCTGCAACCCAAATTTGCCGCCTATAACGGCGCAACTGTACAGGGATCGATACCCCTTGCGGGGGATACCGTTTTGATTGGCGAATTGGCACCCGGCAATGAAGTTTTTCGACTCATCGATATTGCACTCAAAGCCAGTCGTGCGGAAGCAACCAGCCAGATCGTAGAGCGGGAATTTGGGTTTTTCATTTTGCGCTCACCCTTCAATGCCCAAATTAATGCTGCCCGTGAAGCCATTTTGAATGAGCTTGGCATGCAGCTGTCAGATCGCATCAAGCCAGTGGTGGAATCAACCCAAGTCATTACCTCTGTTGAACCGTATCAGGCACAACTACTGAATAAGTGGTCAGCAGGATCCCTGGTTGTACCAGGCCAAACCCTTGGTATTGTTGAATGTTCACCGGCGGCCTATATTTCCATCGCGGCAAATGAAGCAGAAAAATCAGCACTAATCGATATTGTTCAAGTGCGCGCGGTGGGTCGCTTCGGCCGCTTGTTCATAGCCGGTAAGGAAGACTCCATTAAAACCGCCATCGACGCGGGATGCAGTGCCTTAAATGATGTTACAGGCCGAGCTCCATGAACCCGCGTCGAACCGTCATCGCTGAAGAACAGGTACGTGACGCCTTCCAACGCGGCAGGCTTTCAATCAACCTCAAGTCCGGAGACATCGTTACCGCACAAGCTCAGGATACCGCTGCCAGGCTGAATATTAAACTGCTCGATCAGCCCTTAGAATCCCCACCACCAATCCAGACTGACGGAACCACTGCCGCGCGGCGCGTGCTGTATCGCCGCCATCCGGGCTGGACACCACCAAAGCCTGACATCCGTGCCAGCACTAAAACACTGACCAAACTGGCGTTGATTGGTGCAGGAGGTGTCGGCACCCATTTGGCGCATCTGGCCGCGAATCAGCAAATTGCTGAACATATCAGTATTATCGACATTCTACCAGGCGCAGCCAAGGCACTTGCACTGGACCTGCAGCACGCAAGCGGAATCACTGGCTCAAACACGCGTCTCGATGGTGGGACTTCGTTGAATCTTGCTGATGATGCTGAGGTCGTTGTGGTTACTGCGGGCCGGCCGCGAACCCCTGGAATGGACCGTTCTGACCTGCATCAAATTAATGCCAGAGTCATCCAGGGAATCGGAGAAACGTTGGCAACCAGCGCGCCAACAGCAGTCGTCATCGTCGTAAGCAACCCGGTCGATGAGATGACTTCAGTCATGCTGGACGCAACTGGTTTTGCACGCGAGCAGGTGATTGGCATGGCTGGCACCTTGGACGGTGCGCGCTTTCGAGCTGCCCTCGCCCGCGCCGCCGGAGTACCGGTTGCCGATGTCAGCGCCATGACCTTGGGCAGCCATGGCAGCGAAATGGTTCCCATTGCCTCACGCGCTTCAATCAGGGAACGCCCCTTAAGTGAATTTTTGACTGAACAAACCATCGAGCAATGCCGGCAGACAACCATTGATGGCGGCGCTGCCGTAGTCCGCTTACGCAAAACCGGTTCTGCAACTTTGGCGCCGGCACATGCCACCCTGGAATTGATTCAGTACATGTGCGGCTACCGGAACGGAACGGTTTCTGCATCGGTACGATTACAAGGAGAATACGGCATCACGGACTCAGTTGTGGCAGTCCCTTGCAAGCTCGCTGGGCACGGTATTGCTGAAGTCGTCGAACTGACATTATCAGATGCGGAATTAACCGAGCTAAGACGCGCAGCCGCAGCGATTCGCAACCGTTTAGGCACTCGAAGTTCATGACTGTTCAGGAAGTCTCAACTGGTGGCCGCTTCGAGAAAATTGGCGCATACAGTCGAGCCAAGCGAGTCGGACCGTTTGTCTACGTTGCCGGTACAACAGCGATTGAGCCAAGTGGTCTGTTGCATGCGCCCAATGACACCTATGCCCAATCGATCTACGTGTTTGACAGAATTGCTGAGGCATTGGCCCGGTGTGGTGCGGAATTGAAACACGTGGTCCGAACCCGAGCATTTTTAACCGATATGAAAACCGCGGGTGAGTACGTCCGGGCTCACGGAGAAGTTTTCCAGGGCATCAATCCCGTAACCTCGGGAGTCGAGGCCGGATTAACCACGCCTGGCATGATGATTGAGATTGAGGTGGATGCCTTAATTCATGACGAGACCGGCAAAATTCACTACTGAGCGGATGTATACACGAGAACGCATTCGACAAAGCAACAACTGAATTGAAATTTGATTGGCGCTCGCACTATGGCGTTCAATCAGAATCAATAAGGAAATAACCGGATACTGATTTGTGGCTGAGTTATTTCATTTCATTAACCAAGTATGGAGGAACTTCATATGAACTTAATTTACGGCAAAGGACTCAAGGCAGCGCTCATTGCGCTGGCCGCAGTTTGCACCTTGGCAACAGGCGGTGCTGTAGTCGCACAGGATAATGATCCGGTCGTGGTAGGCTACATCGGTTCGTTCGCGAGTGACACCGGCATCAGCACCATTCGCGGCGCAGAAATTGCCATTGATGAACTCAATGCAGCCGGCGGTGTGCTTGGCGGCAGACAAATCAAATTCGTAAAAGCCGACACTCGTGAAGATGTAGTTGAGGGAGTCAAGGCTTATGAGTATCTTAACGACGTTGAAAATGCGGATTTCATCATTTCAGGCAGCATTGATGATGTTTCATTGGGCTGGCTGGAACGGATGGCGGAATACAAAACACCGACACTGGATACGTGGACCTCATATGTTGGCATCATTGACAAAGTCGTGCAGGAATATGACAAGTACAAAATGTACTTCATGAACATCGCTTGTGACGAAGCCTTGGCAACCTTGTACATCGACTTTGGTAAAGATGTACTGGCTGATCAGATGGGCTACAAGTCAACCGTACTTATGTTTGAAGACACCGCATTTGGCGTATCGATTGCCGGGCTGGTCCGAGACTTATTGGCACCCGAAGCAGGTATCGCCATCGCAGAAGAAATCATCTATGATGCTAACACCGTGGACTTTGCGCCTTTGTACAACAAGGCGGTCGACTCCGGTGCTGATTTCATTTACCTGGTCTCTTCAGTGCGCAGCCAGGTGCCGGCATCGCAATACGTGAAACTGCAGGTTCCAATCCCAATGACCGGGGTCAATGTCGCGGCTTTTGGTCAGGATTTTTGGGGCGATACCGGTGGCTTGGGTGGTGGAACATCAACCCTGAGTCCCGTGCCGGCCGTTGGTATGGAATTGGATGATCGCACCCAGGCTTTCATCGACAAATACAAAGCGCGCTATGGCAACGAACGACCGGTCTATCCGCACTTCAATGGTTTTAACGCATACTACGGGATTTACACCGCGTTTGAAGCGGCCGAGGTAGCGGGTGGTTTTGAACCACTGGACGCTTGGGTTGAAGCCATGGAAAACACCGACATCAAACTTGAAAAAGATGGCGAGTTGTGGTTTCGCTACGCGTTCTGGAAACCTGGTGAAATCGAACCCAGAACCAATCGTGAATACACGCACAACGTGAAATTTGACCTCACTGAGCCGTTTGATGACGGCAGTCCCGCAATGGTAGTTGTGCAGTGGTACGAAGATGGTAACGTCGCCGTGATTTATCCCGAAAAGTTTGCCAACGGCACTTTCCGAGAACCGTCCTGGATCAAGTAGACTCTTCGTTGCACGATGTAGATTGCTCCCGGTCCGTCGAGCGGCTGGGAGCAATTCAATCGCCGCCCTTGCATTGATACGGAATTGCCGATGACACAGATTCTTGTTCAAGGACTCGTGCTGAGCGGGTTTTACGCGTTGATCGCAGTTGGTTTCACACTGATCTTCAGTGTCGGCCGGGTTCTCAATCTCGCGTATGGATCATTTCTGATGCTCGGTGGCTATATCTATTACCAGGGTGCACAGATCATCGGCTTGCCGAAATTCCCAAGCCTGGTCATTGCAGCGATTGCCGGTGCGGTATTTGGGATGCTGGTCTATCGAATTCTGGTCAAACGTTTGAGCGGCAACGTCGTGGCAGTCGAAATTGCGACCTTGATCTTGGCTGTCGTCGTACAAGCCGCGGTGATCCTGATATTTTCACCGTCACCAAAAAGTATGTGGCCGCTGGTACCCGGGGTGCTGCGTATCGGTAATGCCAGCGTTACCTATAACATTTTTATTGCTGCGCTTACCAGCTGGGTTTTGCTGGGCGGGCTGTTTTTGTTCATTGGCACAACCCATATGGGGCGTGCAATCCGTGCAGTGTCTATGGACCCCAAAGGCGCGATCATCTCGGGAATTAATCCCGAGCGAGTGAACATTCTCACCTGGGCTATTTCGGGTGGATTTGGCGCAATAGCGGGCGTATTTCTCGCCACCTATACCCAATTGGACCCCAATATGTGGGTAACACCATTGATCATTGCCGTTGCCGTTGTCATTGTTGGTGGCATCGGCAGCATCATGGGCAGCCTGGTCGCCGCCCACATCATCGGTATGCTGGAAACCATCACCACCTCGCTGATTGCAGCAGAATTGCGCGGTGTTGCCACCATGCTGATCATCATTGCGGTACTGCTGGTGGCACCGCGCGGTTTGTTTGGTAAATCTGAGCTATGATCGATTTACGCTCCCCATTGCAAAGAGGCATTATTGGCTGGGTAATTTTTGCCATCTTAATGGCATTGCTGCCGCTTTTTGTTGGCACCGGAGTCACCCGTTCGTTCGTTTTCGCAATGTACCTGGCGATGTTTGCAATTAGTTGGGACATCATGTCTGGACGCACTGGGTATATCAGTTTCGGGCATCCGTTTCTGATTGGGATCGGCGGTTATACGACGGCACTGCTAACCTACCATCTGCAATGGCCGCTTTATTTCAGCATTCCCGTTGCCATTCTCATGACCATGATTGGTGGTGCGCTGTTTTTCTTCCCCGCACTACGAATACGCGGCACCTATTTTGCACTGGTCACTTTAGCGTTCATGGAACTCATCTACGGGCTGGTTCAAGTGATTGCCCCCCAAGTTACCGGTGGCACGCGCGGGCTTTCAGGTTTGACGAGTCTGGTAACCGGTGCCCTGCCCAATTACTATCTGGCACTGCTGGTATTGCTGATTTTGGGTTTCAGTATGTGGCTGCTGATCCGTACTCAGCTTGGCACTGCACTCAGTGCAATCGGGATGGACGAAGATGCCGTGCGCGCCAGCGGCATCAATGTAACCCGTTTAAAACTGTTTGCATTTATGCTGAGCGCATTCGCTGCAGGACTGGGCGGTGCACTTTATATTCACTACCTTGGCTCGATTGCGCCGCGGGCACTTTTTGATGTCAGTTTCCTGTTTCAGATATTGGTTGCGTGTCTTTTAGGTGGCGCGGGAACCATAACCGGCCCCATTGCGGGTGCATTTTTTCTTACCTTCTTGCTGGAGTGGCTGCGGCCTTATATCCCAGGTCCCGAACGGTTCCTGATCTATGGTGCCGTTGCACTGATTCTGTATGTCACACAACCCAACGGACTGCATGAAATGGTTCGAAACGGATTGCGGCGTCTCAGCCAACTGACCCCAGGCAGGGAAGCGAACTGATCACCATGCTGGAAGCAACCAATCTTGCAAAATCATTCGGCGGTCTGCAAGCACTGCGGCAGATATCAATTCGTGTTAACTCAGGCGAATCGATCGGTGTAATTGGCCCCAACGGTGCCGGAAAAACCACGCTGTTTAACCTGTTAACCGGTGAACTCAAACCAGATAATGGACAGGTCTCCCTGGATGGCGTCAACATTGATGCGCAACCCATTCACCAGCGCGTCAAACTCGGATTAGCTCGCACTTACCAGGTGCCCCGCCCTTTTGCCGAGATCTCTGTGCGGGAAAATATTCGCGTCAGCATGATGGAAGACCGAATTCGGTCAATGCTTAAGCTGAACTGGGATGATGCAGGTGAGCAAAGCATCGCGGACAGTGTCGGTCTAACTGCTCGACAACTGCAGCAACTGCCGTCGGAACTTGCCATGGGAGATTTGCGTAAACTTGAACTCGCGCGCACGCTGGCAACCAACCCCAAAGTCCTGTTGCTTGACGAGGTCTTTGCCGGATTAACGTACGGTGAAATTGAACACATCACCAAACTACTGGCCAAACGTCGCAAAACACACGGGACCACTTATCTGATCGTCAGCCATGATCTCAAGGCATTGGAACCGCTGGTCGATGCTGTAATCGTCATCCACGGCGGTGGCATCATCAAGCAAGGCAGTTTTACTGAAGCTGTCAACGATCCGGAAGTGCAGGATGCCTACCTTGGTACCGGCTAGAGAATGAAAACCATGAGCGTCGCACTGAAGATAGACAACCTGGAAGTCGTGTATGGCAAGGCGAGATCCGTTAACGGTGTCTCCCTATCCGTCGATAGTGGACAAATCATCGCAATTATCGGCCCGGTTGGTGCGGGAAAATCCACATTGTTCGACGCTATATTTGGCTTGAATCAAGCGACTGGCAAAATCGAATTCGAAGGCCAGGACTTAAAGCAAATCGGCCCCCAGAAAATTGTTGATCTGGGCATCGCCTATGCACCAGAACGGGGCAACCTGTTCACCCAAATGAATGTTCAGGACAACTTGCTGATCGGTGCTTACCGGGCACGCGGCGATATAGCAAAAAATCTGGAATTGGTCTACGAGTTGTTCCCTATTCTCAAAGAACGTCGTAATCAGGAAACGGCCACGCAAAGCGGCGGTGAACGACAGATGCTGTCCTTGGGACGCGCATTGATGTCGAGCCCGCGCCTGTTACTGGTGGATGAACCGACCATCGGATTATCGCCGAAGGTATGTCTATCGATCGCCGAATCCCTGAGCAAGCTTAATCAGCAGCATGGGTTGACGATTATGATTGCCGAACAGAATGCAAATTTTGCACTGAGCCTTGCTGAATATATCTACCTGTTGGAAATTGGGCGCATAACCCGACATGGAACCTCGCAGGAACTGCAACAAGAAGATGTCATCCGAAAGTCCTATTTTGGAAGTTCGACAGAAAGTGGAGAACACTCGTGACACGACTTAAGAAAATCAAGCCATCGCTACGGCTGGCCGAGGAAGTGTATGATCAGTTGTACACCGGAATAAACAGTGGATTAATCCACCCGAATGAGAGAATCGTTCAGGAACGCTTGGCAGACGAACTCGAGGTGAGTCGAACTCCGGTTCGGGAGGCCTTGATCCGACTGGAACACGAAGGCATCCTGGTTCGCGAAGGCCGCAGCGGGTACGTAATCCGACAATTTACCGGGCAGGAAATAGGCCAGATATACAGTGCCAGAGAAGCTGTTGAGTGCCACGCACTCGGACTGCTGTGTGAGATGAACGACGCACAGCTTGTCAAACGCTTGTTTGACATCGTCGAAAGCGAAGAAAACCGCAGCCGCAGCACGCTAAACGAATATTACGAAGCCAATAAACTGATCCACCGCACTTTCGTCAAGGCAACCGGAAATCGTTTCCTGCTGGAAATGTTTGACCAAATCTGGAATCGCAATGTGGGTTTCGTGGTGTTTTCTGCACTGGAAAAAGAGAACTTATCCGTCTCGCTGACCGGTCATCTGGCTTTATGCGAGGCAGTGGAGCGCAGGGACTCGCAGCTCGCAATTGAAGCCATGCGGGACCATATTCGGGAAGGACTAACCTTACAGAACGGTGCGTTGCTGAAACGCTCTGATAACGACAGACATCAAAACGAGAGGCAATAACGGAACCGATGTGCGGTATAGCAGGAAGAATATTAGACAGTGAAGGCCAGGTTGGACGCGACCTGGTTGAGCTGATGGATGCGCAGGCGCATCGCGGGGCCGATTCAACGGGCTTTGCGATTTACACCAAACCTTTGCCCAATGGTGGCAAAGTGCGTCTGATGGGATTCAACCGCAACAATCTGGATACAGATCTTGATGATGTCGTCCATACATTGCGGCAACATGGCTCCGATTTACTGTCGGACCCCACGGTCGATCAGGCATCAACTGCGCACTATACAGTCAGACTGGAAATCAAATATCCGGACAGTATTGAAAGCTGGATTGATGAAGCAGACTTGATTGCGGAACGAATCGAAGTTCTGTCGTTTGGCTCATCGCTTGAAATCATCAAGGACGTTGGCGACGCCAAAGCCGTTGCCGACAAACACAGACTGAGGCAAATGCGAGGCACTCATGGGCTTGGACATGCAAGACTCGCAACGGAATCAGATGTCTCACCCAAAGCTTCCCATCCCTTTTGGGCAAGGCCGTTTCCTGATGTAGCAATCGTTCACAATGGACAGATCACGAATTACTATCTATGGCGCGAAAAATTAGAACGGCAAGGCTATCGCTTCATGACCGAAAACGACAGCGAACTTTTGGCAGTATGGGTCTCTGACCAAATGCAAAAAGGCCAGACCCTGCAGCAGGCTCTGGCCAAATCCATCATTGAAATTGATGGCGTCTTCACATTCATGATCAGTGACTTAAATGGCATCGGCTTGGCGAAAGACCGCTTCGCGATGAAGCCCCTGGTGACACTGGAATCTGTGCGCGAAATGATTGCGGCAACGGAAGAACAGGCGGTCCGGAGAATCTCACCCGAACGCTGGGATGTCGTCAACTATGACGGCCCTTCAATCACCAAAATCTGGCCACTTCACCCCGTGGAGGCTGCAGCATGAGCAACACGGTGATTCGTGCAGGTCAGCGCAATATCCGCGACATCAACGAAGAGATTTTGCAGTCCCTCGACTTAGGTCATTCAGTCGAAGTGACTGAAACGCTGTCACGACACAATCTCGGAATTGGACTGCCACGTACGGGCCAAGTACGATTTAAGGGTAGTGTTGGCTATTATTGCGGTGGTCTCAATACCGGTACCAACATCGTGATCGATCACAACAGCGGTTGGGGTACCGGTGAAGCAATGTCCGGCGGTACCATAACTGTAAATGGTTATGCGGGAATGTCAACAGGCGCAGCCATGTTTGACGGACTGATTCATGTCAAAGGCAACTGTGGTCCAAGATGTGGTGTCGCAATGAAAGGCGGTGATATTGTGGTCGAAGGCAAACTGGGTTATCAGGCCGGATTCATGGCACACAAGGGCCGCATTATCGCCCTTGGTGGTGCTGGCTCGTCCTGTGCGGATGCCTTGTGGGAGGCGGAAGTATGGGTGGCTGGAGAGATTGAATCGCTGGGCGTCGATGCATTGATTGTGGAACCCGATGCCGATGAAGTCGAGTCCATAGAAACGTTATTACGAGGACTTGCGTTGGACGACCGCACCCGCGACTGGCGCAAAATCGTGTCTGGACAGAAACTGTGGTTCTTTGAAAGTAGAGATGCAAATTCATGGCTGATGATCTAAATTCCACCTACGAATACCCCTTTCCGATGCCATCGGAAGAGGAAGTTGCCTACCGCGACGGATTGATTGAGGGACGCAAACCAGGAGTCCCTGCTTCTTATGATGAAGGTGGTTCGACGCGTTGGAAACCGGATGCGATTGCGGAGGTTCAAGCACTGGCGCAGCTCGGACGCTACCAGGTGCGGGGCTACAACTGTTTTAACCAGCAAATGCCCACATTTGATGATTTGACTTTTGTACCCGCAACAATGACGCGTTTGCCGCTTGAAGGTTATCGCGAAAACTGCGATATGACCACTGTTCTCGGCGCCGGTTCCGGGTTGGTCGAACGCCCGCTTGAGCTCAAGATTCCCATCTATATTGCGTCGATGTCATTTGGTGCCTTATCGGCCAGTGCCAAGGCTGCATTGGGCTACGGTGCTTCGAAAGCAGGCACAATGACTTGTACCGGCGAAGGCGGTATGCTGGAAGAAGAACGCAATGCCAGCCAAAGGCTGGTCTACCAATTGACCCCTGCCCGTTATGGCGTCAATCTCGAACACATCCGCAAAGCGGATGGTCTTGAAATTGTCGTCGGCCAAGGTGCAAAACCGGGTACGGGTGGCTTACTGCTCGGTATGAAGGTGTCCGAGCGGGTTTCAAATATGCGCGATCTGCCACCAGGAGTGGATCAACGTTCGACGATTCGTCACCCCGATTTTTTGGGTGCTGATGATATGGCGGTGAAGATAGAAGAACTCAGAATTGCAACCAATTTCAAAGTCCCCATTCTGGTCAAAATGGGAGCCACGCGGCCAAGATTCGACGTTGCCATCGCGGCCAAGGCCGGTGCTGACATCATTGTGCTCGACGGTGCCGAGGGTGGCACTGGTGCATCGCCGGAATTGCTGCTCAATCATACCGGCATACCATGCATATCAGCCATCCGCCCGGCACGCGAGGCCCTGGAAGAGTGCGGCATGAGTGACAAGGTTTCGTTGGTTGTATCCGGTGGCATCCGCTCCGGAGTTGATGCGGCCAAGTGCCTGGCACTGGGCGCGGACGCGGTGATGATTGGCAATGCGGCAATGATTGCGCTAGGCTGCAACTCACCGCGCTACGCGGCTGACTACGCGGCACTGGGTACCTCACCGGGTGCCTGTCATCATTGTCACACCGGCATGTGTCCGGTCGGTATTGCAACGCAAAATGCGGAGCTCGAAAAGCGCGTGAATATCCCCGCAGGAGCAGAGCGCGTCTACCGCTTCTTAACCGCAATGGCCATGGAAATTACCATGCTGGCCAAAGCCTGTGGCAAATCTTCCGTACACAACCTGGAAACAGAAGACTTACGCGCCCTGTCACTTGAAGCTTCAGCCTATACGGGGGTCAAGATGGCCGGACTGGATCGGGCCTTTAACTGGTAGCCGAATTCGAACTGGCACCGGTGAGTGGACCTTGCTCAGAATTCTTAAACTATTGAAGATTACCAATCCATATCACCTCGAGTAGCAACAAAATCTAAAATTCAAGGGAACAACCACGACATTTGCAGCCCGTTGTTGCGGCTTGAATGTAATGACTTATACGCGTAAGCCCTGGTAAACCGTGTCCGCATTCCTTCTATCCAGACTCTACCAGATTCTGATTGTCATCCTAGTGATGTCATTCGTGTGTTACATGTTGCTCGGTCTGATGCCCGGCGATCCGGTTGATCTTCTCATTAGTGCTGATCCGAATCTCTCTAGCGAAGACGCTGCTCGACTGAAAGCAATTTATGGACTCGACCAACCACTTGGGAAACGCTATGTGAACTGGCTTGTCGCTGCTGTGCAAGGCGACTTCGGCCACAGCCGTCTTTACTCAAAACCCGTATTGGCAGTCATTTGGCAAGCCCTGCAAAATACGCTAATTTTAATGAGTCTCGCGTTTGCAGTATCGGTTGCGCTGGCAATCCCAACTGGAATGCTTGCCGCGAAACGAATTCACAGCCTGACGGACTATGCGATCAACCTGTTTTGCTTTGCTGGCATTTCCATACCGGCATTCTGGCTGGCTCTGATGCTGATTTTGGTATTTTCAGTCCTGCTAGGCTGGCTGCCAGCCAATGCGAACCCGCTCGGGGAAGTTGGTTTCATTGATAAGGTCAAAGGGCTTGTGTTACCGGTCGTAACTCTTTCTCTGGTCAGCATTGGTGGGGTTACTCGCTATGTACGCAGCGCAGTACACGAATCGCTACAACAAGACTATGTTCTCACCGCATTCGCAAAGGGTCTTACGAAGTCGCAGGTCATCCGGCGACACGCACTGCGTAACTCAATGATTCCTGTAGTGACTATTTTGTCGCTTGATCTCGGTGCCTTTTTCTCTGGCGCACTGATTGTTGAAATTATGTTCGCCTATCCGGGTATGGGTAAATTGTTATATGACGCGATTCAGGGCAGCGATTACAACCTGGCACTGGTTGGCCTGTTATTGGCAACTGTTGTAACCTTGTTGGCAAATTTCCTCGCTGACATTTCCTATGCCGCACTTGATCCCAGAATCAGCTACCTGGAACAGCGGCGATGACCCAATCACAAATCTTTTTGCAAAGAATCATGCTGCATCGCATGGCCGTGCTCAGTGGGGTGCTGTTGCTGCTGTTACTACTGTTTGCGCTATCTGCGCCACTTTTGGAACTGATACTCCAAACTGATGCGACCAAAGTCAACTTGTTTGCCCGCCATCTGCCGTTCTCACTCGAACATCCACTGGGTACCGACGACCTTGGTAGAGACTTGCTGATTCGACTCGCGTACGGTGGCAGGGTTTCGTTACTAGTCGGTTTCTGTGCAGCAATCTTTGCCGCGGCGATTGGCACAATGATTGGTCTCGTTGCCGGTTTTTACGGCGGTTGGCTGGACAATCTGCTGATGCGCACGACTGACAGCGTGATTGCACTGCCACTGCTACCGCTTTTGATTGTACTGGCTGTCATTGACCTCGAAAAACTCGGTCTGCCACCAGCCATTGCCAATCACAACGACGTTGGGTTATACCGAATCATTGCGATTGTTTCTCTGGTTGGCTGGACCGGAGTCGCACGGCTGGTGCGCGGATCCGTTCTGGCTTTACGCGAACAGCCCTATATTATGGCCGCCCGCGCGATGGGGGTGCCGGCGAAGCGCATCATCCTGACCCACATTCTTCCAGCACTGACTTCACCCATTACGGTTGCGACAACCTTATCGGTCGGAAATATCATTCTGTTTGAATCAATTCTGAGTTTTCTTGGCCTTGGAATTAATCCCCCGACTCCCAGTTGGGGGAATATGCTTACCAATGCACAGGAATTGATATGGGAGGCACCTACACTGGCTTTTTTTCCGGGGTTGCTCATCTTTGTGACAGTGCTGTCGTTTAACTTTGTCGGCGACGGTTTGCAGGATGCGCTCGCCCCAAGATCGAAAAAACGCTAGCAATACCATCAGGACTGCTACAGCAGCAACCGATCGAGCCGGAAGCTCATAATTGGTCGGGAAATCAGCGGTCTTTAACAGAGAATGTCGACCGCTTGCATGAGTGTTTGCACCCGATAATCGGGCGTTATTTCTTCTGTCCATGATTCTCCATTGCGCTGTACCCACATGGTGTGCAGACCCGCTTGACGTGCGCCAACAATGTCTGCAACTGGGTGGTCACCGATATGAAGAGTTTCACTGGGTTTGAATCCGGCGAGTTTACAGGCTTTGATGAAACCCGCAGGATGCGGTTTGGCAAAGCCGGTATCGATAGCATAGACACAAGCAGCAAAGTAATTCCGTATTCCGATCGCACTGAGGTCTGCGTTGCCATCTGAAAGTGACACAATCGGGTAGGTACCGGATAACGCCTTCAGTGCTGGCAGTGCATCAGGATAAAAATCCACGTTGTTGCGATCAATAATGAACCGGCTGAGTAGACGCTCTGCATCAATTGGGTCGTAGTCACATTCACAGAGCATATGAATGTAAAGTTGCCGGCGAATTTCGGTTACATCGTGCCGCAAATCCTCATGGTTCGTATAAATCTGTTCCCTAAGCGCGGCAATGTCATCAATTGAGAATCGCTCGGCGACCCGGGGGTAGTGCTGGCTGAGATAGCGGTGGCTGTTGGTCTCCGCTTTCCGTAAAGTTGGGAAAATATCCCATAACGTATTGTCGAGATCCAGCGTAATTGCGCGAATTTTAGGGTGCACTGACAGTCTCCTGAATCCAGCGATATTCGAATATTAGAAACGTTATATATTTGTTTTATAACAGTAATTTATTGCCTGATGCGGCAACGCAGCCTTGCTGACTATTTTACCGCGGGTCATTCAGAACAAAGCGGGAATACGCGGCTCTGAAACTGAAGCAAAGTTCGTGGCATCTATTAGGCGACAAACCAACTGACACTCACCTTGCTGATGTTTCCACATTACGAAAGTTCAACCACCATTCGTGGTCGAACTTTCGGTTGTGTACAGGCAATTTTTTCATGGACTGGCCCATATCCTATCGAAAAATCGAGACTGTTAGTTCCGATAATTCCGAGTGCGTGATGAAGCCCTGAGCATGCGACTGCGACGCGTTGAAAGTTGCTCTTCGCCCTCAACCTGAAACGCGCACAAGTGCACGACACGCTCATGCACCACCAACGCACCACCGGACAACGCTTCGTTGTCAAAGCGATAGTCTTCACCCTCGCCAACAGCAGGATAACTTGCAGCATTCGATTTGTGAATGTCAGCTAAGAACCTCTTCGCATCAAAGCCGTTTGTTTGGCTCGCATCGTTGCGTGAATAATCGATTGCATCGAGAGCATAGCTCTCAACCAGTTTGTTGAGACTGCCCGACAGTGCCGCAGTTGAATCAAACAAATCAATTCCCGTGGTTGAGCCATTCACAATAAAGATTGCACCGGTCTGGTTTGGGACCTCCGAAATCGCTTCCAGGTATTCGTCCAAACTTCGGCGATGGGTTCTGTACAGTACATCCGACGCATCCGTATCCGAATGTGCATGCATACGATTGGCCTTTACCGAGATATCTGCCCAGACTTCGCCCTGGCTGCCGCGCCTGCTGCCTGTATGGCGCAACGTCTCATTGACTCGCTTGGTTTTGCGTGCACGTCCTTCGGCGAAATGGGTATGCCCGGCACTGGTAAAGTGCCGGCTTTGGCGGTGCCATCGTCCTGCCTCAACACACGATACAGGGATTGTGATGCTCTTCTCTGCCGGCACCATCACAGAAACATTCAAGATTCGGTTTTGTTTTGCGCCGATGAGTTCTTCACCGTCCAACAGCAAAATAGGTTGTGTACTCTTATTCAGTACTCTAAGTTCAGGCACACGGCCAGAATCAGAAACTTCCGACACCTCAATTGCGTCCTGTTTCAGCGCTTCATCAAGCAGCAGATAATCTTTTTCGACTGTTGCAGCATTGAGAAGCGGAAACATGATCAGATTGTGAACGGTTTGAGGGTCACCGATTTCAAGTTCGGCTAAACTTTCAGCGATATAGTTCATGGTTTTCTCCGCAAAATTTAATCTACAAAGAAAATTATCGTAACGTGGTGTATCACCAGGTGATACACCAAAAAAATAATTTGAAAATTTTCGTGTTTTCACACGAATCAGAAAAAATTGGCGAATTAGGTCAGATCATCCCGCTCAAGGACAAATTGAATTGCTTCATTCGACCGAATCATCAGCTAATCCCTGATACAGAGCGCTCGCTCGGTGGAGTTTTCCCGCAACCTTGTCGCGCAAGTCGCTTGGCTCCAGCACTTCTACATCAGGGCCGTACTTGAGAATACGCGTGATCAGTTCAGGGTCATTGGAATAAGGGACTGTCAAAATCAAACGACCCTTTGCATCGAACTTTGCCTGCTGCTCGGAATGCCAACGCTCCAGCGCCACCCATCGGGACGCAAGCGGATCGAATCGCAAGACTGCCTGGCGGGTTTGTGCGCCAACAAATATTCCAAATCCGGCTCTCAATTCCGCATCCAATTCAGTCTCATCCACATCAACAGCTTTTAGTGCGGTCAGTTCGACCTGAATGAAATTCGCGAGTCGGAATGTTCGAAGACCATCGCGTAAGTGACACCAGCCATCAAGGTACCAAATTTCCTGATAGTAAACCAAACGCTGCGGTGATATATGGCGCGACACTGATTCATTTGTGCGTCGATCCAAATGGCAGGCGAACAATTGCGTACGACTGAGTACAGCATCGATTATCTTTTCAAAAATTGCCGCGTCGACGAATGGATGGGTACTTGAAACGATTCGAATCCGACGGATCAGCTCGTCGACAGAATGGTCGCCGTGGTCAAGCAGTTTGCGCACCCGATTTTTCAGTGGATCGACATGAGACGCCAACACCCCAGGCTGAAGATTGCTTAATAAGTGCTCCATCGTCAACAAGGCATGCAGTTCGCTGCTGTTGAACCACAATCCAGGTAACGAAAATCTAGGAAAACCCGGCTCAGGGTCCGCATAGCGGTATCCCTCCAGCAGCCTGTCCCAGATAATCGGTGCATGCATTCGGTCACGCATGTACATCAAATCACGTTTGACCGTCGCAATTGAAACACCCAGTTCCTTCATCAGGAATTCAATGGATGTCCCCCGACGGGTCTGTAACAGCTGGTCTATGAGGTAAAAACGTTCAGTGCGATCCACAGAAAATACTCAAATATGATTGCGGCAATCAGGGGTAATACGAGGTTGCACTTGATATATCACAGTCTAAGTATGACATCGAAACAACCCACGCACGAGGAAATTGATGAGTAACCCCAAGATTGGCAAAAGCGTCACACTCAAAGAATCTCTACATAGATTGGGTGAGTGTGGAAGTACCGCAATTTTTGTCTGGAAGTCGCTTCCAATTTGCTAATCAACAATGAATCGATTTGGGCATTCTACTTGACAATTGCGCGATGACATCCATTGAATTCAAGGTATAAAGAATCTCCATATGCGTTGCGCGAATATTTTTGGATGAGCTCCGACAACATTGAATTTCTGCCTCTGGCTGAAGTCACAAAACTTCAGCGCAGACGATGGCGATCCCAACGGGCCTACCTGCTGGGGAATTCGGAGTTCTTCAACTCACTTTGGAATGGCATCAAGGTTCCCGAGAACCTTGAAGATCTGCCGTTGTTGCCGCTTTGCAATAAAGCGATGCTGCGGGCGTCACAAGCGGCGCACCCGCCGTTTGGAAACTACCTCGCAACGCCGGATGAACAAGTCATTCGCTTGCATCGAACCTCAGGATCAACCGGAGATGCGATGAATGTTGCACTGACCCAGTTCGATGCAGATCAAACTGCACGAGTTGGTGCGAGAAGCCATCATGCTGCAGGCCTCAAACCAGCCGACCGCGTCGTCCATTGTCTGAACTACCAGATGTGGATGGGTGGATTCACTGACCATCTTTGCGTCGAGGCGACGGGCGCGACCGTCATACCTTTCGGTGTTGGCAACCCCCGGTTGCTCATAAAGACATTGTTGGAGATCAAAGTCGACGCAATTCACTGTACGCCTTCTTATCCTACGGTTTTGGAACAAACGCTTAAAGCGCATTTTCCAGACGTCAAGCCGCGCGATCTCAATTTAAGGCTGGGTTTGTTTGGCGGTGAAACTGCCTTGGATCAGCCGGCGTTTCGCAAACGACTCGAAGACACTTGGGGGCTCAAGGCCCGCAACGCCAATTACGGGATGGCAGATGTCTATTGCAATTTCGCCAGTCAATGTGAATACGATCAAGATCTGCATTTTTTGGCTCTTGATGTACTCTACCCGGAACTGATAGACCCGGAATCACAAGAGCCAATCCCATGGAAGCCGGGCAACACCGGGGAACTGGTATTGACACATTTGGCGCGCCAAGCGCAACCCCTGGTTCGCTTTCGTACCAATGATGCAATTGTGATAACCGACACCACCCCCTGCCAGTGCGGTCGAACTACACCCAGATTTCGTGTCCTTGGGCGTACCGATGACATGATTATCGTTCGAGCTGTCAATGTCTACCCGGCTGCGGTCAGTGGTGCAATCGGTGAGTTCAACGAGTTATCCGGAGAGTTTTGCATACGGATGAAAGGCCAGGGGCCTTACGATCGATTGAATGTTGAGGTCGAAGTTGCAGCAGGAATCAATCCAAGCCAGGCACTCGCTGAGCAAATCGAAGAGGCAATTCGTTTTCGTACCCGGGCATCTGCTCAAGTGACCCTACTTCCCGAAAATTCTCTGCCACGCACGGAAGGCAAAACCAAGCGACTGATTCGCGAGGAGTAACCATGACCCAAACAGTACTGATTTCAGTCGATGAATCTGTCTGTACCCTGACACTGAACCGTCCCAAGCGGCTCAACGCATTAAATTCAACCATGCTTGCTGAGCTTCGTGCGGCGCTTGATTCGGCCAATCAAGATGAGAAAATCGGAGCAATTGTCCTCAGAGGTGCCGGGTCGTCATTTTGTTCCGGTGACGATCTCAAAGAATTCGACGCGCAATCAGCGAGTGAGCAGCAAACCCATGCGTTTGTTGAATCGATTCAGGAAATCACCCGCTGCATTGTGTTGGGCGACAAAATTGTCGTGGGTGCGATCCATGGTTGGGCCGTGGGCGGCGGATTGGAGTGGGCCATCAATTGTGACCTGGCGGTATTTGCGCAAACCACCCGATGTTTTTTTCCGGAATTGAAATGGGGCATGTTTCTGACGGGCGGTGTTACCTCGCTGTTACCGAAAATGATCGGCTTGGTCAAGACCAGAGAGTTGATGTTGCTTGGAGAAACCTTCGACGCGAACGACGCACTGAACATGGGAATTGCCTGGCGGGTTGTGCCTGAAGATGAAGCCTATACCCTTGCGCATGAAACAGCAAAGCACATTGCAGAACTTCCACGTACTGCGGTTCGCGATCTGAAGCGCGTCCTCAATGATGTCAACGCGACCGACTTGGAACGAACTTTGACACTGGAAACTGAGGCAACAGTGCGTGGCATCATTGATCCGGAGACAAAAAAGAGAGTCAGTACTTTCTTATGAAATTGTCTACTCAAATTCCAACAAATAGGGCAACTTGATTTAGACAAACCTTGAGATTGATTTGGCGATTCAAGTAATCAACTGCCCTGTCGGTATACACAATAGTCTATGTGTACTTTGAGCAGAAAATCATTGTGGTACCGGTAATGCCTATCAACCTTCAAGTCAAACGCGCAGATAGTAATGACTCTGGCCGGTGGCGGTTTGTGATGCAAATTATGCACTGAAATAAATTGGCATTGGATCAATCATTCATACTACAATCCAATCAACTGAGTTTGGTCTTACGCAAGGAACACTTTTGATATTTGGTGTTTGGGAGACCATTCGAAGTATCAATATTCATTTCTCATTTAGGAGGGTATATGAATTCAACCAAGAATAATTATTCGAAATTTGTGAACCGGCACGTTTCACGGCGAAAGTTTATGCAAGCCTCTGGTGCTCTCGGTATTGCCGGTGCGGTGCCAGAATTATTCCTCGGGTCGGTTGCTCAAGCGGCAACTCCAGTAAGCGGCGGACATCTTGTCGTTGCGACGGTGCAAGGCTCATCGACCGATGCATTGGATCCCATTCGGCTGACGAGTGGACATTCCAACTTCATGTTTTCCACATTTCATAATGCTCTGACTGAAGTCGCGCCAGACGGTCAGCTGGTCCCATTACTCGCTGAGTCCTATGAAGCCGGTGCAGACCCTTCGGAGTGGATTTTCACGTTGCGGGCGGATGCAACTTTCCATAACGGTAAGACTGTGACTGCCGACGATGTGATCGTTTCCCTCAATCGTCACCGTGGGGAGGAATCAGCTTCATCCATGAAATCATTCATGGAAGAAGTGGCATCCATCACGAAAGACGGCGACCGAGTGGTCAAATTCAAACTGAATAGTCCCAGTGTTGATTTTCCCGTCATTCTAAGTGCAAGTGTATTGTCGATTCTACCATCCAAAGATGGTGAAATCGAAGCATTTGATGTCGGTTGCGGTGCTTACAAACTTGTGGGGTTTGAACCCGGACAGTATTCAAAATACGAGCGCAATCCGAACTACTACAAATCCGATCGTGCCTTCGTGGATACTGCAGAGATCTTGACGATTGCGGATTCAACCGCACGTCAAAATGCGCTGGTTACAGGGGCTGTCCATATGATTGGTGATGTGGATGCAACCACTGCCGCATTGCTGGGTCGAAATGCCGATATTGATATTCTGGACATTACCAGTACGCAGCACTATACCTTTCCAATGCGAACGGATCTTGCTCCATTCGACAATAATGATGTACGTATGGCCCTTAAGCTGTCAATCGATCGGGAAGCTGTACTCGATACGATTCTGAGCGGGTATGGTAGCCTGGGAAATGATCATCCCATTTCTCCAGCCAATCGCTATCACAATAATGAACTTGAACAGCGAGTTTATGATCCCGAGAAAGCAAAGTGGCATCTCAAGCAGGCCGGCATGAGCAACCTTAAGGTCGAGCTCAGCGTCTCTGACAGTCTTTACGCTGGCTGTGTCGATACGGCAGTGTTATTCAGCGAGCACGCCAAGGCTTCGGGAATCGAGCTGGTGCCGAAACAGGTTCCGGATGATGGCTACTGGTCTAAAGTTTGGCTGCAGCATCCATGGTGCGCAAGCTATTGGAGCGGCCGTCCGACTGAGGACTGGATGTTTACTCAAGGCTACTCTGCAGAGTCCAATTGGAACGAAAGTTATTGGAAAAATGCGCGCTTCAATGAGCTGCTGGTTGCTGCAAGAGCCGAGTTGGACAATGACAAGCGTCGCGAAATGTATTGGGAAATGCAAGCCATCACCCGCGACGATTGTGGTTCTGTGATCCATGCCTTTGCAAACCATATTTCTGCCCACTCAACCAAAGTCGGTGTACCGGATCAGGTCGCTGGCAACTGGGAGTTTGACGGCTACAAAATGATTGAACGATGGTGGATCAAAGGATAATCTACAGAACAATTTCTTGTTGATAATCACTGATAGCCCGGTGAAACGCGTACGCTTCGCCGGGCTCTTTTTTTATGTATAGTGTATGAGTACCGTGTGATTACGCGCACAGTACTGTATATAAAAAGGATGATCAAATATCAGATTCTGCAGGCGAACAACTTGGTCTGAATGTGATTATTGAATGAATGTAGACGCATTAATACTCGGAGTTTGATCGTATTGAAGTAGTGTCAAAGTACGACTGATAAATATTTTTTGGTTTTACCGAACAAAATTTTTACGATAGAATTGAACAAGCCAATGCAAAGCAACAAGTTGCATTGATCATTCGAAAAATAATTATTGATTGACTTTCTACGATTGAAATGAACTGTGGATTGTAGTTAGTCAGTCGGATAGGCGATTCTAACACTGCCAAAATGTGGGAGGCAATATGAACTTGATTAATAAGTACTATTCGAATTTTGCTAATCGCTCGGTTTCGCGACGCAAATTCATGCAGGCATCAGGTGCGCTTGGTGTTGCGGGTGCTGTTCCAGGGGTGTTTCTTGGATCTGCAGCTCACGCTGCGCCGGTCAAAGGCGGTCACTTAACGGTTGCCATGCCGCATGGTTCATCGACCGACTCTCTGGACCCAACCCGATTGATCAGCGGCCATGCCTTAATGGGCTTTTACACGATTCACTGCACCTTGACTGAAATCAGTTCGGAAGGAAACCTGGAGCCACTACTGGCTGAATCCTTTGAGTACGGCGCGGACGCATCAGAATGGATTTTTAAACTGCGCTCCGGGGTTACCTTTCATAACGGAAAAACCGTTACCTCGGATGATGTTATCGCATCGCTCAACCGGCATCGGGGTGAAGATTCAGCTTCCTCTATGAAAGCGTTCATTGAGGACGTCGAATCGATCACAAAAGACGGTGATCAGGTGGTTAAATTCAAGCTGAAAAATGCCAGCGTCGATTTTCCAGTCGTGCTGACCGACGGCGTATTGTCAATTTTGCCATCAAAGGATGGCAAGGTAGAAGTGTTCGACGTCGGCTGTGGTGGATATATGCTGGATGCTTTTGAACCTGGGCAATACTCTAAGTACAAACGCAATCCGAATTTCTTTCTGTCAGATCGCGCCTATTTAGATACTGCAGAATTGTTAACCATTGCTGATTCAACTGCGCGACAGAATGCACTGGTTACCGGTGAAATTGATGTGTGCGGTAACATTGACCAGTCAACAGCAGAAATGCTTGGCAGGAACGAAAATATCAACGTACTTAATGTCACCAGTACCAAGCACTACACTTTCCCAATGCGTACAGACCTGGCGCCCTTTGATAACAACGACATCCGTATGGCATTGAAGTTGTCGATCGACCGGGAAGCGATACTTGAAACGGTACTGGGTGGCTATGGAAGTTTGGGTAATGATCATCCAATTTCTCCAGCCAACCGTTACTACAATCACGAGCTGGAACAACGCGCTTACGACCCGGAGAAAGCCAAATGGCACCTGAAACAAGCCGGCATGAGCGATCTGAAAGTTGAACTGAGCGCGTCTGACAGTCTGTATAGAGGCTGTGTCGACTCTGTCGTGCTGTACAGTGAACATGCCAAGGCGTCTGGCGTCGAACTCGTACCAAAACAGGTTCCGGATGACGGATACTGGTCCGATGTCTGGCTGAAGCATCCCTGGTGCTCAAGCTTCTGGAGCGGCCGACCGACTGAAGACTGGATGTTCACCCAAGGCTATTCAGCGACTTCCAACTGGAATGAAACCTACTGGAAGAACGATCGCTTCAACGAACTCCTGGTTGCTGCAAGGTCTGAGTTGGATGATAACAAGCGTCGCGACATGTATTGGGAAATGCAGGCTATTACCCGTGATGATTGCGGCTCAGTCATTCATGCATTTGCAAATCACGTTTCAGGCGTCAGAACCACCGCAGGTGTACCAGAAACCGTGGCCGGAAACTGGGACTATGATGGTTACAAGCTGTTCCTGCGTTGGTGGGATAACAGTTGATTAAATTTGATTTGATTCATTAATTTAATGTCCGGCAAATTGTCAATTTTGCCGGACATTTTTATTTATGGCACGATCAAACTCAAAACGATCAGCGGCCCGGCGCCAAAAGGCGCGGCGTCAGGCTGAATCACTGCAGCAAAGTACCAAGCGCGTTCAGAACCTGTCCCTGCCACTTGTTGAATCAGTTGCGGCTGATCTTATTCATGATGCCGTTAAAGCTATTCTTTGGAACGTAGGTGTCATTGTCGAACATCTGCCGACGCGGCGCGCACTGCTTCAACAGCACGGCTGCGTCGAAGGCGACGATGACTATATTCGATTCCCTCCTGATTTGGTTGAAGAATCGATTGCGTCAGTTCCGAATCGAATTGTCCTATATGACTTGAACGGCAACCTGCGAGTGGATACGGACAGTAAAGTCTCAAGCTACTGTCCAGGGCACAATTGTGTGCGTATACTTGACTTTCGAAGCAATGAACTCAGGCCCTGTCTGCTAGAAGACATTCGCGAGACGGCAAGAGTCTGCGAACACCTTCCTAATCTGGATATGGTTTGCTCACTCGGATACCCAAGCGACATTCCGCCGGAAGATGAAGTCATCGAAACCACCAAGGCAATGTATGAAAACTGCAGCAAACCTGCAGCCCTGTTGGCACATGATGATGAGATTCAACTGCGGATGATGACCTATATCGCCGATCAGGTTGGCGGCTGGAACCAACTCGCAGATAAGCCCGTGTCCTTGGAACTGATGGGTCCGATTTCCCCGCTGCAACTTCCAGATGAACTTTGTGCGAGGCTTATCAATTGCGCACGCTGGCGGGTTCCAGTGGTGTGTTATCCAGCAACCTTTCCGGGTATGTCATGCCCAATATCGATGGCCGGTGCAATTGCCCAGTCATCTGCAGAAGCGATTGCTGGAATTGTCGTTCACCAGTTAGCAGAACCCGGCGCACCGGTACTGAGTGGCTCTGCAATATTGCCAATGGATCTGCGACAAGCAAATCTCGCCTATGGATCACCCGAATATATGCTGTCAAGTCTTGGCGCCAGTGACTACTTCCGTCACATCGGCGTGCCCTCCTGGATTGGTGCGGGCTGTTCGGATTCCCATCAGTTCGATGCCCAGGCAGCTGCTGAAGCCGGCGCGAATCTGGCAATTGCAGCCATGGCCAGAACACCTTTTGTACACAATTTGGGATTTCTATCCGGAGGGCGCACCGGATCATTGGAGATGCTGGTCCTCTGCGATGAGATGATTGGCTGGTCATCGAAAATGGCTTTCGGATTTGATGTGGATGTCGAATCACTCGCGGTGGAAGTCATACAACGGGCGGCACCTACCAATGCCTTCCTGACTGATCTTCACACCCGCGACCGGTACCTGACAGAAAATTGGTATCCCAACTTGAGCGAAAGATCCGACGCTGAAGCCTGGATGGAAAGCGGCAGCCAGGATATGCAAGCAAGAATTCGTCAGCGGCTCGCTGAATTGGTCGGATAAAATCAGGTTAATTCGATTGATTGACATACGAATTTTGTCCTTGTAATTCCCCTTGCCCAATGTCTGAGGTATGATCTATATTCTTAAAATGGTGACACAGCGAGTATTGTGTTATCGCTGTTCGCTATTTCCGTCATAATTTTCCTGGCAGTTTCAATGTTGCCAGGTGATGCTGCTGAAGCGATTCTCGGTCAAGCAGGCACTCCGGAAACAATCGCAGCCCTGCGTACACAATTGGGATTGGACACTCCGGCCCACATTCGCTACATTGAGTGGCTGGGGAAAATCCTGCAGGGAGATTTTGGTGTGTCAATCGGCAATGGACGGGCAATTAACGAAGTCCTTGGCACCCGTTTCTATAACACGATATTTCTGGCAACGTTCGCCGCTTGTATCGCAGTACCACTTGCCTTGATACTTGGAATTCTTGCTGCGCTGTATCGGAACTCTTTGTATGATCGAACAGTTAACGTGGTTTCGCTGTCAGCGATTTCAACCCCGGAATTTTTTGTTTCGTACATTCTGCTTTTACTCGTTGCGGTCAAAGCGGGATGGCTTCCGAGTCTGTCGAATATCAGGGCGGACACAACGTTTTTTGAGCACATTGAGAAAACCATTCTGCCGGCGGTCGTACTGACACTGGTTTCAATGGCGTACATGATGCGCATGACGCGCGCCGCGATCATTAATTTACTTTCAGCTGCTTATATCGAGATGGCATCGCTGAAAGGTATGAAACGATTTAGAGTCATCATCCATCACGCGCTGCCCAATGCATGGGCACCCATTGTCAACGTCATAGTCTTGAATCTCGCCTATTTGGTTGTCGGAGTCATCGTCGTTGAAGTTGTGTTTGTGTATCCAGGACTTGGCCAGTTTCTGGTCGATGCAGTCCAGCGCCGTGATATGCCGGTTGTGCAAGCCTGCTGTTTGATTTTTGCTGCCACTTACGTCTTATTGAACCTTATTGCTGATGTGCTGTCAATTCTGACAAATCCGCGCCTGCTCCATCCAAAATAGAGGCCGCGAATTGAGTACCCAATCAATCAGTATCGTTTCTGGAACCCGGTTAGTCGGTATCCTTAAGTCTCTGAGTGAAGCACCCTTGAGTGCTAAATTCGGAATATTGGTTATTGCTGTCTACATATTCGCTGCATTATTCGCACCGTGGATCGCACCTTACGGTGAATCGGAGATTGTCGGACGAAAGTTTCAGGCATGGGATGATCAATTTCTGCTCGGTACCGATCACCTGGGCCGTGATATGTTAACGCGCGTTATTTATGGCGCACGAAATACAGTCGGCATTGCACTGATCACCACAATATTCGCTTTTGTTCTAGGCGGAGTATTTGGAATTTTAGCGGCGATTCTGGGTGGCTGGCTTGATCAGCTCATGAGCCGAATTGTTGATATCTTCATGGCGATTCCTGCATTGATTTTTGCAATGTTGCTGTTATCGATCTTCGGCACTTCAATACTCAATCTGATCTTAATCATGAGTGTGATTGATGCAACCCGAATTTACAGAATTGCACGAGCAGTCAGTCTCAACGTGGTTGTAATGGACTTTATTGAAGCAGCAAAACTGCGCGGTGAAAAGTTACCGTGGATCACAATTCAGGAAATTTTGCCCAATATTTCGGCACCACTGGCAGCGGAATTTGGACTGAGGTTCTGCTTTGTTTTTCTGACCATCAGTGCCTTGAGCTTTCTGGGACTTGGAATTCAGCCACCGATTGCGGACTGGGGTTCCATGGTTCGACAGACTGCCGTATTAATTACTTTCGACGATTACACACCACTCATACCCGCCGCGGCTATTGCGCTGCTTACTGTTGCAGTCAACTTTGTCATTGACTGGTTCCTGCATAAGACTTCAGGCCTCAAAGATGACATCTGATCCTGGCAATCGCCTGCTCGAGATCGAGAATCTCAAAATTGAGGGTTATAGCGAAGATCGTTGGCACCAGATCGTCAAGGACGTCGGCCTCAAGTTAAATCGCGGTGAGGTGCTGGGACTCATTGGGGAATCCGGTGCTGGTAAATCTACCATCGGCATTGCCGCCATGGGCTACTGTAAAGCTGGATGTCGAATCCAACCGGGTAGCAGTATTCGCTTTGACGGTGTTGAATTGACGACCGCGTCTGACGAAGAAAAACGACGCCTGCGTGGTGCGAGAATCGCCTACGTCGCACAAAGCGCGGCTGCCGCATTTAACCCGGCTCACAAACTTATCGACCAATTTAGTGAGTCTGTAGTCCAACACGGAGTTGGCACGCGTGAAGAAGCATATGCGGATGCCAAGGACCTGTACGCGAAGATCAAAATGCCAGACCCGGATATGATTGGCTTTCGCTATCCCCACCAGGTTTCAGGCGGGCAACTGCAACGTGCGATGACCGCCATGGCACTCTCCTGCCGCCCGGACCTGATCATTTTTGATGAACCAACAACAGCGCTTGATGTTACCACTCAAATCGAGGTGTTGGCTACCATTCGCAATATTGTCGAGCACTTCAACACGGCAGCAATTTACATATCACACGATCTGGCTGTGGTCGCACAAATGGCAGACAAAATTATTGTACTGCGATACGGCGAACTGGTTGAAGAAGCCGAAACTCGTACCATGCTAGCCGACCCGCAGGAAGACTACACCAAATCGCTGTGGGCAGTGCGAACATTCAGAAAAACGGAACAATCCCACAATTCTGACAATGAACCGGTGGTGCGTGTCAATCAAGTGACCGCGCAGTATCCCAAGACGACTCAACCGGTCCTGAGCGACATTAATTTTGAAATTCATCGCGGTGAAACGGTTGCCATTGTGGGTGAATCAGGCAGTGGCAAGAGTACGGCAGCGCGCGTGATTACAGGGTTGTTGCCGCCGCTTAATGGCAGTATTGTGCTGGATGGTGAAACCATGCCACCGGACTATCACAATCGATCGATCGGCCAGCTGCGACATGTACAAATGATTTACCAGATGGCAGATACGGCGATCAATCCACGCCATAAAATTCGGAAGATTGTTGGTCGACCGCTCAGTTTCTATCTTGGTATGGAAGGCAGTGAAAAAGATCGGCGACTCAACGAATTGATGGAAATGATCGAAATGGAGCCAAAGCAATTTCTAGATCGATATCCTGACGAATTATCCGGCGGACAGAAACAACGAATCTGCATCGCACGCGCATTGGCTGCGGACCCCAGTTTCATTATTTGTGATGAAATTACTTCTGCTTTGGATCAAATCGTCGCTGAAGGCATACTTCGATTACTGGATCAGCTACAGCAGGGGCTAGGTCTTGCTTATATGTTTATTACCCACGATATTGCCACCGTTCGGGCCATCGCAGACCGAATCATTGTAATGTTGGAAGGCAGAATTGTTGAACAAGGTGACAAGGAGCAAGTTCTGACACCGCCACACCATGAATACACCGAATTACTCCTCTCATCAGTTCCCGAGATGAATCCAGACTGGATGGCACAAATTTTGGCAAAAAGGGCTAACCAATCGGGAATGCAGGCTGCAGGAAACTAAACTGTATTTCCTGTGCCAAAGTCTTGTTCATGATGAATATTGCTTGACGTAATCTGATTGACCATGGTCGTAAGGTCATATTTCTGTTTTCGAATTAAAATTCCATCACGATGTGCAAGTAATTGAACTGGTTCGCCTTCAGTAATCCCACACTGTTCAGCGATCACTTTCGGTATACGCACAGCAAGACTACTTCCCCATTTGCTGACGTATTGTATAGATCCCATAAATGTTATCCGGTAAATGATGTATCTATAAATTAAGCATCTCAAAAATGTATCACATCCGTCAACAACTTGACACTGGGGCGACCATTTTCAGTCGCGGCCCAGCCAACCAAATCAGATCGGGGCCCAAAGAGCACGAACACTTTTCCATCACGATCAGGACCTATTTGAAGTCCTCCATCTACCCGCCAGCCATGTGCGCCGCCCGACTTTAACGCGGCCGATTGTGCGGTGAACCCGGGGGTGTGCGCGCGATATTCTCGTGCCGCATTTTGACATGCTAACCAAGAATCAAGACTACCCGTCATAGTCTCATGAGGTAGATTCGATATCGGTTCCGGTGCGTCTCCGATGTCTACAGCCCAAAGTCCCCGACGAATCGTGAGAACATCCTCGGGATCAGTAATCTCCTCGTGACGTAAAAATTCTGCCCAAGCTCCGTCAGGGGTATCGCAGAAATAATGAGTTAACTCCTCGGCAGCGTTCCATCTACCAGCAGAGTGTGATGGAGTCTCGCGCAGAAAAGGAAAGCGAGAATCTGTGTGACGGAAAGCGATCAAGTGGCAGGGGATGAAACAAGGGAACGGGCGAGTTCACGTACCCACAGTGGTCCTTCATCATTGGGCAACCATCCGTCAGCGAGGAATTGCGCGGGTGAATACCCATCCAGTTGCTTCCGCGGTCGAGCAAACCAACGGCGGGTGCCGATGTCGTTATACGCACCGGAAAGATCGCCGACTATGAAGGCCAGAAAGTGGAGACGAGCCGCGATTGTGTCGGGTGTGGTTCGGCTGCCTAAGAGATAACGCCGAACGCTGGAGTGGGAGATTCCGAGGAGTTTCGCTAGTAAATCTACACCCAGTAAATCGTATAAAGTTCGCCACTCAGAATCGGGAGCAGGTGATTCTTCCAGTGCTTCGTTGATTCTCTCCAGCCAGGCAGTAAGTCCATCCAAGTCAGAATTTAACAAACGATCAAAGTCCGAAAACAATGCTTGTCCGATTCCAGCTTTCGACATACCAGTCTCAAGGTCCTTCATGACCGTATCATCCAGACAGGTTATTTGCCGCGGCAGTAAACCCATTGCATCGGCTCGACTTAGTGCCATGAGAGTCACCGTCGCAAGAACAGGATTATCAAACGGACTTCGTACGGATTTAATATGGAGATTTGTCATAGTCCAAATTTTATCTGATAAACTCAGTACGATCTACTGGTATTTTCTTTTACCCAAGCATATTCGTTTGTAACAAATAGGGCGTTTAGTGTTGCTGGTATATTCCGAATTTGGGTTAAAAATACGTCCACCCGATCTTCAATTTATTAGCTTGACTGAATTAGATCTGTAGTGCAACACGGCAGGATTCTCGTGAATGGATGAATTCAAAACGTACCGAGCCACATCAAGATCACATCCGCGGTAAGGAGCGTCAACAGGCGATAGGCCAGTACCAGCGATGTATTGCACCGATCGGGATTAATTACCGATTACTTTTCAAAATGCATATCGTCGTTGCAGATCAAAACTTTAAATGTCAGTTCAATATTTAAGACGTGTAGTATTTACAAACTGAGTATACCCTCTGTTATCTTCGCAGACGCCAATTGGTACGGTTCGCTTAGGGGCGGTATCGAAGTCGGCGGCGATGCAGACGCCACATTCAAAGATGGCGGATCGCGCTGGGGCATTAAAGGCTCAAGCGAAATATCGGAAGGACTGAGCGCGGTTTATCGCTTTGAGCACAAAATCAGCACTGAAAACGCTGGCCAACCTGGTGGACGGCTTGCTTATGCCGGACTATCCGGCGGCTTTGGCACAGTGTCATTAGGTCAAGTTTGGAGTGCCAGTTTTAATCATGTAGGTGGAATCACGGACGGTTCATGGTTCTATGGTAATTCTGAAACTTCCTATCGCGTAGGCAATGCGCTTTCCTATTCAACTACGGCAGGTGCGATAAGCCTGCAAATTGATGCCATCATGGACGGCAGTAAAGACACCGGTGACGCCGTTGATCAACTCGAATTTGGCATGAGCGTTGACTTAGGCGATATTGGTAAGGTTGGACTTGCTTATGTTGATAAGAAAGATCAGATGATGGCAACTTCAATGACTATGTATGACAGCGTTAGCACGAGCACGAGCACGAGCACCACTATGATCGATGGTCAAATTACAACCACAATTAGTGGTGGTGTTATGACCACAATAGATGGAGACGTTAACACCACAGTCACTATCGGCAATATTGTTTCGATGATCAATGGCGATATTGAGGGATCAATAACCAATGCCAACATTACAGGCGATGTCATGGCTTCTGTTATGTTAACCGGTTATACGGATCCAGAATCTGCGTATCCGCAGACCCCAAGAGGTAGTTGTGTTTTGTATGTAGGAGACGGAGATCCTGGGGTTCCAACTTACGAAACGCAATCTGTGTGCGAAGCTCGAAATGACGCAGACACTAATACTGTTGCAGTGTGGGCTTTAGATCCAAACTTAAGTTCAGTTGATGACCCAACAAAGGATAAGACTATTGCTAGCTTGACGCCAAAAGCTGGTACTAATGCTAGTATTGTAGTTTCTGGTGTTAGCAAAATTAGTGACGTAGCAGATATAAAATACTTTGACGATGAAGGCAATGAATTAACGCGAGTTGTTCGTTGGAGTCACATTAGTAGTTCACCCAATCTTCCTACCATTCCAGGTAATGCAGACGCAAGTGAGCACGAGCGGTGTTTAGCCAGAACATCAAGTTCAGAAGCTTTGTGTTCGCAAGCAATCGTGTATCTTGATGCAGACGGCGAAGTATATAGCGGTGATCGCACTTCCTCTGGTTCTATCTCCTTAGACGGAAGCTCGCTTAGTTTGTCTGATGGAACGGTAAGAATTACCGGCCCTGATGGAGTGGAAACTACAATAGCTGCAGATCAGATTAATGCAGTATCAACTCATACTCTAACGGCTGATTCAGACCATACTCTAACGGCTGATTCAACCCATGATCTTGACGCTGATACGACAACCACTACGACAACCACTGCCAGAACTGTAGAAGGCACAGAAATTAAACGCGGCAGCCGAGATACACACATTGCCGCACAGTTTAATCTTGGAGCAATCACAGGCTATGTGGGTTATTCTCAATCTGAAGAGAACGGCTCAGAAATGAAGGATAAGACTACTCACTACGGTGTTAGCGGCGGCTTAGGCGATACTGGCATTAGTTTTCACGCGATGGCGAGAAGCAAAGACAATGCCGATGGTTCAACTGCAAGCCCGTGGCTTGTTGGCTTGACTAAAGGCTTAGGCGGTGGTGCTACCATCATGATGGAGCATGGAAACGCCGATGATGGCAAAAGCGGCAAAACACGCTTTGGCTTGAAGGTTGATTTCTAACGCTTTAGAATAGTCAATTCAATAAAAAAGGGGGTGGCAATCTGCTGCCCCCTTTTTGATTACGGCGATTGAAGTGTATTTAACCCAAAATGGGTGCGAACAATATCAATCGAGCTCTTACCTATCAGTCTCCGAAATATCCATCCGTTGTTGATCCCCAATTGTCGTGGATGCGCTCAATGAATGACAGACGATAATCCTATTCGTCTAGCTTCAAATGAAGACTTCTGTTGACGAGATCTCTCAGATGGGGTGATGTAGCGTCGGTGGATGGTGTCTTTAAGTCAAGTCAAACTTTTTGAGATCGAATAAACGTGAAACCTTAGAGTTTGCCTTTCAATTTTTGAATTGACTTAAGGCTCAGTTGAGTACATTCGCTAACAATCTTTTCATCCAGCCCACGTTGAAGCATATGCACAGCGACACTCTCAACACCTTCCAGCCGTCCTTCCAAACGACCTTCCTCAATACCTTCCTGCCGTCCTTCCTGCCGCAGTAGTTCTGAAACGCTCAAAGCCATTGCCATAACTTTAGTTCTCCCTGTCTGTTCCTGTTCAAGTTTTTTCCACCAATCGATTGTAAGTTCGGGGTGACAAAAATTCAAGTAATACAAAATCGGTAACCAAACCTGGTTGATTCCAATTCTATCCAACTCCTGAGACTTACGCAACAACGTCAGTCCATCTTGCTCACTCATATTATCACCTGCCGCACCCATCGCATACAACCCCAATGCTGCCGGGGATTTCGACCCCAACAGACGACGCTGAATTTTCGGATCTTGTAAATTCAGTATGAGGGCGTTGAAATTCAATACATACTCACCATAGGCCTGCCAAAATGCGTCACCTGGATTATCGAGCTGATCTTGAAAGCTCAGACTATCGTGGTGCTTTGACACCGGTCCGTTATTGATTACCACAGTCACGATTGGTTCTTTGCTGGTCTCATAATGCCCATACTGATAGCGAAGTAATTGAGAAGCCAGTTGTTGGGTCCGAATTGAACTCTTGTGTTCAACCAGAAAACGAATTCGAACGGCTGACGACTTTTCCCCAGTTATGGGTACCTGGATCAATGCATCGGAATCTTGCAAGGTTTTTCCTGGAGAGGTGCTCTTGGTAGACAGCAAGGTAGCCTGGTTGATATCGATCAGCGACAACTGTTTCTTGTTGAGAACCTGTTTCAGCGATTCTCTCGGTCCAAATTCCGAACGAATGATTTGCTCAAACATCCAGTTGTGGTTGTGGGCGGTGGTTTTCGATGGATTGAAGTCGTCCTCTTTCATCTCGGTTCAAATACCTCCTTGTACTTGAAGTTTGCAATAAAGAATTACTGCCTTGATGGGTGAGATTCTCCAGCCAATCGCTTGCCGAAATACATGCTCATTGGCAGAGATCTATTCCTGCTTAATTTTATCGGGTGTTTGACACCGGTTTTAAGGAAAACCTTTCAAAATACGCAAAAACACTTTCACTTAACGCCGAAACCGGAGTAGTAACAAATTCTGATAAAGTCGTATGGCGAACGAAAGATACGCGCAAAATTGTGACGGGGACTGTTTCGGGAGTTAAATATACGCATGATGCAGATGGAGCCGGGGCCGGTTCGACACCTCAAGCTGTCGAAAGACTTAAAGTTACTTCCAAAAAATCAAGTCCTGATTTCACCGCTGCTTTGAAAATTCATAACGGTGTCTACTATGAGGCAAGTTGCGTTACCGACACTGGCCTTGCTGATGACTGCGGGGCTGATGACGTAGAGACAAATTATCAATGGGTAACTGTCGCATATGCAGAAAGCAAAAAAGACGAATATCCTAAGCCAACGTATAGTGTGATTACTACGACCAATGAATCTGTTATTGGCGCAACCGCAACCGTAACACCAACCGATACTTCCCATGGGTACAAAGCAACCCATGTAACCGCTCAGTTCGGTTTGGGTGTTATGACGCTTGCCTTAGGTCATTCGAAAATCGAGAGCAACGATGCAAGTATGAAGCAGGACTAGAAAGTTAATTTTCTTGGACTTAGTGGCGGAATCGGTGACACCGGTATGAGTTGCACTGCGCACGCACGGGATGTAGAAGGGCATGACGGCATGGAAACAAACCCCTGGGGCGTGAGCCTAACTAAAAGTTTAGGCGACAGTGCTTCTGCGTGGATTGATCATTTCAATAATGACGATGACAAAGGCGGCAGAACCATTGTTGGCATGACTGTCAACTTCTAACGCCTTGTGTTAACAACTTCCAAACAAAGGGGCATCGTTTAGGCGATGCCCCTTTGTTTGGAATGTGTGTGTCGATCGACGATTAAGATTATTCTGTATTCGGTATAGCCCAAATTGAAGACTGCTAATTATGTCCACATTCACCCTCACCTAATTTAAATCCAACGCTCGTGTCGGCACTTAATATTAGACTCACGAATATCGTTACAGAAATTCTTTATGATAATTTATTCTTATAATAAAATACTATAAATAATTGATTATTAAATTATATTAAGCAGGTTATATTGATATTTATGGACAATTCTAAGGCAAGTAATTTGGAGTTAAAGTTAAACGACTTAGAACGAAAGATAGCTCGGTTAGAAACACGCATGAATACCAAGCACTACGAATACAAGGCTGAAATTGCTGAACTTGCCGCGAAACTCGATCTGTTGCAAGGGGGAAAATCCGCGAAAAAATCCAGTTCGATTTTTGGATACACCAAGGAAGATATTCCGTATTTAGTAGTATTGACTATTTCAGTCAACCTCTTCGTTGTCACCTTGACAAGACACCTGAGAGAACTCGAGAATTTCACTCAATAGCCCGGCCATCACATTGCGAGTTTGATGGATGACTATGTTGTGACGTATACACCAGAAAGCGTAGCATCCATTACCGACTCTCTACAATCTAATCCTACTGATGCCATATTGCCGTAGCGATAAGTACAATAAATTTAATCCTTTATTACCTACATTCAATTACTCCAGTAGTCAGGTTATTTTGGTGTGATCAAATTTCAGCGAATCAACAGACTGTCTCGCTTCACTCGTCTTCCCAGATTCTGCCAATAGTTTCATTGCCGAGGTTAATACCTAAGGCATTAATAAACCGCACCCAGTAAGCGAAACACGCCGTCGACTGCACCGCTTCAAGTATTTCAGTATCGGTAACTCCCACCTCTCGCAATTTCGCAATATCCCCTGCTTTCATGTCCTCCGGGGAACGGGAAAGTTTCGCACCAAACTTTAAAAGTACCGCTTGTTTCAGGGAAAATAACGCGCTATCCTCAAATCGATCATTACGGACCGCTTCTAGCATCTGCTCACCCAATGCCTCATCACCCAGCAGGTGTTTGAAGTTCGCACCATGATTAGCAAATGCATAATGACAATCGGCAATGATTGCAACCTGGGTTGCCAGTAATTCAAGGAACCACGGTTCTGAATGATTCCCCTCATTGTGAAGTATGTCTCGGTAATGTTGGTCAGCTGCAAGGAGAGGTTTGGGTTGCAGAGAGAATGCACGATACAGATTGTGAATCTTGTTGTGCACAACTCCCAGTTCACGATAAGTCTCCTGTAATTCGGGGCTGGCATCTTCCGGCTCAATGGTATCAATCCAGCAAGGACTTGGACTTTCTTTCATCGCTATTTTTTGAAATTTGTAGATTAATCAGATGATTGACGAAAAACTCGTAGTTGAAATAATCAAATCCCAATATCGAGACAAAATCTTGAATTCAATATCTTCTGCTCTTCGTCATTAAACATGGATTGAACGTCAGGATCATCCAGAAACACAAAGCGACCATCCTGCCAGAACAATTCATCATCAAACCAGATTGTCGCATCTATCAGATTGTACGCAACATCGCCAGGATGTTTTCCGGCTCCGTGAATATGCGTGTACCGCGGTGAGCCGTAAGCGACAGTACCCCAACGCTCCAGGTTATCAAACGGATTGCCTTCAAAAAATGTTCCAGGATTGATACCCGTGTGCCACGAATTTAACACATACGGGTCACCACCTGACAGTTGTGCAGCACGTTTCAATTGCAGTTCAATTCGATCAACCAATTCAATATCGCCTTCAAAAGCGGTAATTCTTGAATCTTCAACATGGGCGGATACCGCGGAATCCAACATCAATACACTTTGTTCATAAGCTTGGGTGGACGTTGAAGTAACAAAATTTGACACCGTTAAGCTCCCTGACAATTTGTGACAAACAATTGGCTGAAAAATCATAACTGGGAATAACTCCACGGTGAATTCCTTTGTCGGAGCTCCCTGACCATTAGCCACGATATCTCCGGTTAAATCCGTTCCATCTGTCGTCTGAATTCGATAGCTTGATGATGAATGAATGCGAGATGCCAATAAATTCAACATACGAGTCATTTTTCTATGGTCGAGTGTTGCAAACGGTGCGCTAAGATGGGCTTTGGTAAGCGTATAGCACATGATTTTTTTGCCTCGACCTGGTGATTCAATAAACCTCGTTTGATCTCCGAGTCGGGAAAACAGAATAATCACATCTGCTGAACGCATCTCTTTTTTAAGTGCAGTCGACATGTCCGATGCGTCGTTGCCTGGTATTTCATGAACTACCGCTGTCCTTACACCATAACCTTCCGCTACCTCTTTAACTGCACTACACAAATCTGCATCGTAGTAGGCCTCATCTCCAGCCTCTCCTACCAGTAACAACTTCTGTCCAGCATTGATTCCTGCACAATTACGGAGCAGATTATCGATGCCCGCTACCAAGCCTGGCAAGTCCTTTGCCTCGGACTGGTTAACTCGCAAGGGATCCGATTGAGTCATGATGCCTAAGCACCCACTTTGCGAATTTCTTCTTTACGTTTAGCCATGTAGGCCTGGAGCTCTTCCTCAACCGCAGGATCAATATAGGGTTTCTCGTATTCTCGCAAAATCTGCTTCCAAATTTTGTTCGCTCGTTGCAATGCATTGTGGCCGCCGTCTTCCTGCCAAGTTTCGAAGTTTCTCCAGTCCGAAAGAATTGGTTGATAAAACGCGTCTTGATATCGTTCCAGCGTATGAGTTGTACCAAAAAAGTGTCCGCCTATCCCCGCTTGCTTGATCGCGTCGAATCCGAAAGCATCTTCATCAAACACAACTGGATCAAGAAATGCTGATTGCATCTGCAGAATCTCCGCATCCAATATCAATTTCTCGAAAGAACAGGTTAACCCACCTTCAATCCAACCGCCCGCGTGCATAACGTTATTGATATGCGCCTGAATGCACGCATTAACTGAAAGATCAGTTTCATATGTTGCCTGCAAGTCAACACAAGCGGACGCAGTCGTACTGGAAGATCGCACGGGAAATCCATAACGGCGCGCCAACTGGCCTGACATAATCACCGACTGTGCGTATTCGGGAGTACCAAACGCCGGTGAGCCACTTCTCATATCGACGTTTGAGGTGAAGTGTCCGTAAAAAGTCGGTGCGCCCGGTGCAGCAGCTTGGGTCAGTGCAATACATCCCAATACTTCAGCATTTTGCAAGGTAACAGCGCCAACTACAGTAGCCGGAGCCATTGCACCAGCCAACGTAAACGGAGTAATATGAATGGGCTGACCTGCCAGTGCAAATTCTCGCATACCATCGGCCTGACCCTCATCGAACAGCAATGGTGAATTCGTGTTAACACCACCAACGATTCCAGGTCTTTCCCTGAGTCCCTCATCGTCGGTCTGCAACGCGATTTTTACCATTTCGATGCAGTCTCGGGCACGCTTTTGAGTGTTCAGCCAATTGGGTTGCCACCCCTTGTCGGTCAAAGTAATCTGCGCATACATCATGTCGAGATGACGAGTTTCAGGCGGCAAATCGAGAGGTTCCAATCCACTCCCTCCTTCATGGTGAAACACATTCAAGGACCCAACCAGTTTCACGAAATCTTCCATGTCCTTCTGCGTCCCTGCCCTGCGGCCCCGCTCCAGATCTGATACAAAAGAGGGGCCACAAACCGATGCAAAAACAATCGAGTTATTCCCCATAGTGATAGTCTTGGCCGGGTTGCGAGCATGAATCGTAAATTCAGATGGCAAATCGTTGATCAATTCTTCAACGAGATCTGGATCGAACCGAACTTGCCCAGTACTTCGATCGACTTGGGCTCTCACATCTGTCAGCAGGTCCAGGGCAGTTTGACTTTCAACACGAAGCCCGATGTCGCGAAGAATTCTCAGACTGGCCTGGTGAATGGACTCAATCTGATCGTCAGATAAAATCTCCATTGGTTTGTAGGGATTGCGCACCGTCTGAAACGGTCTTTGCACGAAAGGTTGATCACGATTCGCCGCGCGGCGTGATCGAGATCGTGACTGACGACGAGGGGTCTTACTCATCGTGACCGACGCAACAACCCTGCTATGCCTGGCTCAGGGCGGCTGGCACACTCATCCAATAATTCCTCGAATGAAAATGCAGGTCAGAGTCAAGGTGCATTTTGAGAGATGTTGGACAAGTTACCATCAGGTTCTCATTCGATCTCCGGCAGGATCGTAGACTGGTTGAGTACAAAGTTCAGCTTCTCGTCGCTCGCCGAGAATCTCGACGCGAAACTGACCCCCTGCCCGCCACGCATCAATGTCAATAAAACCCAAGGCAATGTGACGTTCGCAGTGTGGTCCAAATCCTCCCGAGGTAACAGCCCCCACCAGCTCGTCGTCCAGAAAAATTGCTTCGTCTCCCCAGATTGCACAGTCACCCGCATCAACAAGTAATGTCACCAGTTTTTCCTTTGGTGGCGGCATATTCATAGTCGCCTCTCGTCCCACAAAATTATCCTTGTCGAATTTGACAAAACGCTCCATACCAGCTACGGAGACGGTGTAATCGGGCGACAACTCAAGCCCCCATGCAGGAAAACTCTTTTCTAATCGCGTGTGCATCAAGCAGCGTGTTCCGACAAGCCTGATTCCCAGTCGATCACCTTCACTCATCAACCGATCATATAACTGACACTGATATTCTGAAGGAACATACATCTCGTAGCCGGTCTCACCAGTAAATGAAACTCGCAGTGTCAGGACTTCCGGAACCCCACCAATCGATATCTTCTCTGCTTGCATGAAAGGAAAATTCGAAGTGTCCATATTGTGCGCAGCAAGTCGTGAAATCAGTAGCTGAGCACCGGGGCCACAGATATGCAACCCACTGAAATTCAGCGAAACATTTCTAACTGCCACACCCTTACGAGGAAGGTAGTTCTGAAAGTGTCGCAGAAACGCAAGCTGCATGACGTCCGCTCCTAGAACGAAAAACCGATTCTCCTCAATGTAGGAAACCGAAAAGTCTCCAATCAATCGCCCGCGTGCTGACAACATTGGAGACAGAACCATTCTGCCAGGTTTCGAGGGCATTCGATTCGCCATCACAAAATTGAGCCAGTTTTCTGCGTTGGGCCCGGTGACCTCGAATTTCGCCATAGCTGAATAATCCATCAGTCCCACTTCGTTGCGAACGCGCTTGCCCTCATCGATGACGGCATTCCACCAATTGGGTTGACGGTAGGTGAGACTGTCGCGAGCTTCTCCTTTGGTGGGTGCGTACCAGTTGGCATGTTCGAGACCAAAGGAAGCACCAAATACGCCACCCGCTGATTCGAGTCGATCGTAAACCGGCGGTTTGTGGATGGGTCTGCCAATATCGAATTCCTGGTAGGGATAGGTTTTCTCAGATCGATTTTCGTAAAAATAACGCGTTCGAGATTGCGTGTAAGATTTCGAGGTCCAGTCGCCAAATCGCGCCACATCCCAGCAAAAGACATCGATTTCTGGCTCACCTTGAATAATCCACTCAGCCAGAAGCTTGCCAATTCCCGGCCCCTGATTGAATCCGGCCATGACGCCGTTGGCACAAAAATAATTTCTCAGATCGGGGTGGGGACCGATCAGCGGCCCTAAATCCGGCGAGAAAATCATGGGACCGTTGATTATCCGTTTAATACCCGCGGTTGCGAGGCACGGCATAATCTCAACAGCCTTTTGAAAGTTCCACTCCATTCTGGAGAGATCATCAGGCAACAGTTCGTGTCCGAAATCAAGTGGCGTTCCGTCCGCCGCCCAATGGGTACATTTTTTCTCATAGGCACCAAGCAAGAGTCCCTGCCCTTCCTGACGCGCATAACAACCTGTCTCGTTATCGTTGATCTGGGGCAATTCAAACCCAAGTTGTTGGATTTCAGTGATGTCTTCCGTTACCAGATAATGGTGTTCGACAGGTATCAGTGGTAGTGAAATGCCCGCTAGTTGACCCACTTCTCGACCCCAAAGCCCCGCCGCATTCACAATGTATTCAGCTGTAATGTTCCCTTTTTCGGTGCTTATCTGCCACTCGCCAGACGACAGTTGTATGGTTTGTAAAACTGGAGTGTGTCGATAGATTGCAACGCCAAGGTTTCTCGCCGCGGCTGCGAAAGCCTGAGTTGCTGAAGCGGGGTCAACGTGACCGCCATCTTTTTCCCAAAGACATGCAATCATATCCCTGGAATCAAGAATTGGTGCTTTGCCCTTGGCTTCAACAGGCGAGATAAAATGGCTCTCAATTCCGAGTGTTCTACAAGCGCTCTGCATGACGAGGTTGCTATTGACCTCTTCCTGAGTTCGACAGATATTGAGTCCGCCGGTGAAATGAAATCCACAGGACTGACCGCTTTCTTTTTCCAGTTCTCGATAACTGTCGAATGTGTACTTGTGAACCCAGGCTGCAGCATTTGGACGAGTGACTGTAAAAAGCCCGCCAGCGGCATGCCAACTTGAACCAGAGGTGAGTTCCTGCCGCTCAAGAAGAACAACATCCCGCCAACCATATTTCGCTAAATGGTAAGCAATCGAACACCCGACAATTCCGCCGCCGATGATAACAACTTGGGCTGTATCTCTCATAACAACTACCTGAAAAGAAGCGCTTGCCCACGCTCAATCGTTATAAGCTGAGACTCAAATGAGTTTGCTGTAGTCAATATCGTAAACGCTTGTATCAATTGTCAATGTTTCTGACGGAAGCGGAACCGCTCAAACTGTTATCATCCAGCTCCAAATCGATTTTATTCCTGAATAATTTAGTGATTCTTCTGTCGTTCCTATTCTACCTGACTTCGGAGGTGAATCGGAAGATCGCCGTTGATAAATCAGTTTCGAAATTGTTAATCAGTTAAACTAAGTAGCGATGAGTAGTTTCAGACATTGGTGCAGTACAAAACAAACAATGGAATCTGTTAACTCGCATTTGATCTGAACCAATATTGATCCCATGGGTGGAGTAAACATGGCTTACAAACATATCAATACAATACGGCGATCGCCTCATTTGGGTGCATTTGTGGAAGGCGTTGATCTCAGCCAGTCCCTGCCAGCAGAAGTCATCGCCGAAATCAGAGCAGCATTACTTGAATATTGCGTCCTATTCTTTAGAAATCAGTCACTAACTGAAACACAGCATATTGAGCTCGGCTCACAATTCGGCACACTCGACGAGCCACATCCAGTCTTTGACAGCAACCGGGACGACCCGCGTCTGACGATTATTGAGTCAAAGGGTCGGGCCCATGATACCGAGCACTACTGGCATACAGATGTATCCTATCAGGAAGCACCTTCTCTGGGTTCCATTCTTCTGGCAAGAAAAATTCCCGATTCGGGTGGGGATACGCTTTTCGCCAGTATGTACGCTGCTTATGACACGCTGTCGCAACCCATCCGAGTGATGCTCGAATCCTTGACCGCGCAGCACTCCATCGAACGAGGCTGGGGTACATCACTGAGAATGCAACCGAATGGCGAGCAGCGTGTACAACAATTAAAGGAAGCATTCCCGCTCAGGACACATCCGGTGCTTAGAACCCATCCCGAAACCGGGCGTACCGCGTTGTATGTGAACGAGTACTATACCTCGCGAATTAACGAGTTGTCGGAACCGGAAAGCGAAGCCATGCTGAGACTTCTGCACCATCACGCGCAATTACCGGATTTCCAAATTCGACATTCGTGGCAAGTGGGAGATGTCGCGTTTTGGGACAATCGCTGTACCCAGCATTATGCATCTCACGATTATGGTGCTGCACACCGAATCATGAACCGCGTGACAATTGTCGGCGATCGCCCTTACTTCAAGAAACAGAGTTTTGAGCTCAAGGCGACAGGTACGCAGTAGCAGAGGATCATCTTTCATGTCGTCAGACTGAACGTGTGCCGACGACATGCACTCTACCAGAATCCCATAGCGCGCCGTTTATATCGTCGGGACGATGAATTCTTCAAAGTTAGCTGATGACTGTCAGCCGTCTGACTGGCTACAACAGTAATACTCAAGTCGGCAGGCACAAGACGCGTTTAGCTCGACATCAGCTCTGGCCGCAGCGAGGTTCAGCCGCGAACGAAAATATTTGGCCTGCTGAGGCTTATCCAATCGCTCAAGGCACTCAACAAGTCCGTGCAAGCTCCATGGATTATCAATGTGCTGGGAAGTGCTGACGAGCGTTTCTGAAAGTCCCAAGTCATCCATATAGACCTGGCGAGCCTCCTCGATATGACCTTGTTCTAGAAGTAACGCACCCAACGCGTGTCGAGCAGGTTGCATCCATCCCCAGGGTTCATCGTATTTCAAATTGTCATCCAGGTCAACGGCTTTGTGCAAACAGTCGAATGCAAGCTCATAATTACCCTGTCGATATTCGAGTTCGCCGTAAAGCATTTGATCGGCAATCGCAAGAACATCCTGACAGGAATTGTTGAACAGGTAGCGAGACTCGGGCACTTGTCTTCGCGCCTCATGAAAGTGCTGCTGCTCCGATTTTGCCGCTTCAATATCACTCCTCACTGCATGTGCGATACCCTTCGCATAATGCCAGGTCGCAGTTGTCATTGAATACAGTTCGCGATCATCCGGCAGCGGATGATCAATGATTTCCTGCCAGCGCCCAAACCGGATGTACACATGCGCTTTTACTGCGATATAGCCCTCCATCCAGTCCGCCATGGCGGGATTTTCAATTCTGAGTAGTTTTTCAGGTGTGGTTTCAATCAATTTTTCCGCGGCGTCCAGTGCCTGCGCAAACTGTCCCAAGAACATTGCCGCGTAGACTTTCAGGTGAAGGTTGTGGATCCTGGAGAGGGCTTGATAATTGATCGAACCTTCATTTTTTACATAAACGCGATCCGCTGCAACTGCCCGATCATTGGCAAGAATGGCTTCGTAATAGTGACCACATCGAACATCGATATGCGATGGCATGTGACACAAATGGCCGGAATCCGGCACCAACTGTCGAAGTTGATCACTGGCGCGCAAGGCTTTCTCCGGGAACGGCGACATCTCCATCACGTGGATGTACATATGAAGAATGCCGGGGTGTGGAATCTTTCCAGCCTTCTCATTTTGCGACATGGCGATTTCCAGTACTTCGATTGCTTCAAGTGTTGATGAACCGGAGGATGGCTGTCCTGATCGCAGGTCCCAAAGGGCCCAAGGTGTTCGTGTCATCAGTGCTTCAGCAAACAGTGCGCGAACGTCGTCATCGTCGGGGTAGGACTGGTAGACTTCTCGCATCGCGTCTGCATAGTCATCATTCCAACAATCATAGTGCACAGGATCGACCTTGGTAGGCGACTGGTAACGCGCCTGCAACGCTTTGATCATCATTGCATCCCGATCTGATGCAAATTCGATTTTTGTTTTCGCTTTGCGAGAGTAGCGATAAGTTCGCTCGAGCTTTTCAACCAACTCCTCTTTCTGCATGCGTTTCCAAGGTTTGTTGTAATAGATGCCAGACGTGTAAGCCATTCCCCAATAGGCGATTGCACAGTCAGGCTCGAGCTCAGCTGCCTGTTTGAAACAACGAAAGGACATCTCCAGATCAAATCCATAGAGCCATATCATCGCGCGATTCAACCAGGTTTCAGTTTCGCTGCTAGCGGAATTTATGAGTTCGAAATACTCACCTAGTTTGTAAGGATAGCTCATGTATCAACTGTCTCACTTTTTGCATCAATCGGCAGGAGTTCATTTTAACCCGATTGATTCATTGTGCCCTGTTTAGAAGCCGCGACCAAAGTGATGATGTAATCGATGTAGCCGCAAATAATTGATATATTTTTCTATGAACGCTTTTCGATCGTTTACAAGGATTGTGGGATTTGAACTTACATTCTCACACGAATTACAATTATTTTGTAAGCGATTGAAAGTTCAAGAGCAATAGAGATCAAACTTTAGCTATTCGAGGATAAATCCCGTGCAAGCGATTTCATCATTGGCAGTACAACAATCGAAACTGGACGCCTACCAGGCAGACGGCGCAGTTTTGCTGAAATCGGTGTTTAAGGAACCGTGGATATCTGCACTACGCGATTCGACAGATCGATCTTTAAGCCAATCAGAAAACTATTTTCACCGCCAACGGGTATGGGAGCATGATGAGGTTTGCCGGGATTTTTGCCTTGATTCTGATGCGCCGGCACTTGCCGCAGCGTTTTTGAATTCAGCCAAAGTCAACTTGTTATACGACCAGGTGTTTGCCAAGTCTTCAGGTGATCCGGCAACCCCGTGGCACAATGATCTGCCGTACTGGCCAGTTCGCAATGGAAAGGCGTTAACCGTATGGCTGGCGCTTGATGCAATCAAGTTTGATGCTGGGCCGCTTGAATTTATCGCTGGTTCTCATTTGTGGGATAAGTGGTTTCAGCCATTCACCGTGGTCAATGATGGCAGTGTCGATGATTTTTATGAAGGCACTGAGACGGGGTTCGATCCGTTGCCCGACTTTGAAACCGAACGCAATCAGCACCGAATCCTATGCTGGGAGATGGACCCGGGTGATGTTATGATTTTTGATGGGATGATCGTTCACGCGGCAAGACCGAACAGTTCACCTGCCGTCAGACGAGGCTATGCAGTGCGTTATACCGGTGAAGGCATGACTTATCATTCCGATGCAGAGATCAATCCAATCATTATCAATCCCGAACTGCAAGACGGACAAATTCTGGATAGCGATCAATACCCTGCAATTCATTTCAACCCGTAAACGACCTGATGATGGTCATCCCCTATCGGGTTTGAGCACGTCAATTTCCAATCAGCCGCGAATTCAGTGCATCTGATAGTCGAATGCCATCTACGCAGCTGCCATGTATCGTTGCATGACTTCGATGGTTCGCTGCATTTGTTCATCAGTTCCAACTGTGAAACGTAATTTGCTCGCGAAATCAGGCAGCGCGAATTGTCTGGGAATGATGCCATTTGCGTTGAGATACCGGTTTGTTTCATCCGCAGTTCGTCCACACTGCGGTGGAAAGTCGACCAATACAAAATTGGTCTGACTGGGATAAGTCTTCAGTCCCAATTTGGTGAATTCATCACTCAGAGCCGTGATCCACCGTTCGTTGTGATCCAACACTCTGTTGGTGTGATCATCATCTTCGATGCTGGCGATGCCAGCGGAAAAGGCAACACAGTTAACCGGAAAGGAAGGACCAATTTTGGTTAAGAGATCAATCACCCATTGCGGGCCGTAACACCACCCCAAGCGCAGACCCGCCATTCCATGAACCTTGGAAAAAGTACGGGTTACGATTACGTTATCAAACTCGTGTACAAGCTGTGTTCCGGATTCATAGTCATCAACGCGGGCGTATTCTTCATAAGCTGCATCAATCATCAATAAAACCTTGTTGGGTAGCGCCTGGTGGAGACGTCGAACCTCCGAACCGGCAAGATAAGTACCTGATGGATTGTCTGGATTCGCCAACAATACAATTCTCGTTTGATCAGTAATCTTGTCGAGAATCAGGTCTACGCTATAGCGAAAATCCACATCGGCCGCGGCAACAGGAGTTGCGCCTGCAAGTTTGGCATAAATTGGAAATTGCATATAAGCATTCTTACTGTGCACGAGCTGCTCACCCGGACCGACAAATGTATTGACGATTCGCTGCAGCAATTCATCCGACCCCGGTCCGAATGCCATTCGTAATGGATCAAGTTGGTAGCGGCGACCAATAGCCTCGGCAAGTTGTTCCGTATCCACTTCAGGATAAAGATGACTTCGATCAAGTGCCTGCAAACTTGCTGCGCGAGCCAGTGGGCTCATACCAAGCGCCGACTCGTTCGACGAGAGCTTAATCGGCGTTTTGAATCCCTCAAGTTTTGAAATCCCGACCATGTAGTAATCGATTGATTCCAGGATGGGTTTTGGAGCTATTGAAGTGAATCGATCCATCTTATGTACTCAGAAGTTAAGTCTTGTGGTCAATCTGGAATACAGCATGTGGAAGTACCCATGCCATTCTAAGAATCTCGCTGAGATCCCCGAACAAGAAAATAATTGCGATTGCCAAAGGGAGCTTCGCACAGCAAGCATTCACTTTATACCAGCATACTCGGGGAAATTTAGCAGATTCGAATTTATAACATGCTGAGTGTAATCACCAAGAATTGAATGTCTTGATTAGTCGATCGAATCCGGGTTCTGAATGAAGTTTTGTTTTGTAATCCATCGCTTGTAATCAGCATCACACCGTCTAGGTGGTTTACTCAGATGGCGGTTGTAAACACAGCGATACGCAACGTTCAGCTCTGCCTTACCTCAATCTCAATTTGCAGGGAAAACTGGTGCCAGCCAGATCAATTTAAAGGTCTCTGAGAACGATCGCGGGCTTTCTGTCACAAAAAAGTTGGTCGCTACATACTGATATACTAATCTTTTAGCAAACAAGACGACACAGCAACAGCGATTGCTGACTTTGTCTCTTTTTAGCTACGCGTACATCATCAAATCAACTTGGAGGCACCAATGACAACCCGTACTTGTGGAGAGGCACTGATTCATCTGCTCACGCAATATGGGGTATCTGTGGTATTTGGAATTCCAGGTGAACACACCCTGGAACTGTATCGTGGTATCGAAGCCGGTAATGTGCGTGCGGTTACGCCACGCAACGAACAAGGCGCGAGTTTCATGGCTGACGGGTATGCACGGGTCACCGGTCAACCCGGAGTCTGCACCATCATCACGGGTCCGGGAGTAACAAATGCATCAACAGGCATGGGCCAAGCCTATGCAGATTCAATTCCAATGCTCGTGATCTCCAGTGCCAATGACAGCCCATCACTGGGTAAAGGCTGGGGACGTCTCCACGAAACCCGTGATTTGTGTGCGATTACACGGCCGATTACTGCATTCAGTGAAATGGTACACAATCCTCGAGAAGTACCCGAACTGATCGCCAAGGCATTCACGATTTTTACTTCGCAAAGGCCTCGGCCTGTACACATCGCAATTCCCATCGATGTAATGGAGATGCCAGTGGATGACGATTGGCAAGTGTGCGCACCGGCGGCGCGGGCACTACCCAATAGCAGTGCAATCAATGCAGCCGTTGATCTTCTGGCGACGGCAGCACGACCGATTATCGTAGTGGGAGGTGGCGCCCAGCACGCCTCGCAACAGCTTACCTCGCTCGCAGAACTGCTGAACGCAGCGGTCATCTCTTCCAACGCTGGAAAAGGAATCGTTGCTGATTCTGATCCATACAGTTTAGGCGGCGGTGTCATCAGCCCCGCAGTACAGCGATATCTTGGACGAGCCGATGTTGTCCTAGCGATTGGAACAGAACTTGGAGAAGCGGATAGTTTCATATACGACTTACCCGTCACAGGTAAAGTGATACGAGTGGACATTGATCCTGCGCAATTCAATGACGCATTCCCTGCAACTGTAGCCGTACTGGGTGATTCAAAGGTTGCAGTGGAGATGTTGAGTGCTGAGTGGCAGAATCGAAATTTAGTCAGTAATCAAAACAATACGATCGCGGAAGTTAAACAGGTCCGATCCACACAAATCAATGAATACACAGATGTAGAACAACAGCATGTCGTTCTACTCGATACGCTGCGTTCCGTTTTGCCTGACGATGCCATCATCATGGGAGACATTGCCCAACTGGTCTATACCGGAACTGCTGCAATGAAAACAGAATTACCGCGCACCTGGTTCTACCCGGCAGGATTCGGCACACTGGGTTGCGCTTTACCCTGCGCAATTGGCGCCAAACTCGCCAAGCCGGAAACCCCAGTCATCGCGCTGGTTGGTGATGGCGGATTGATGTTTACCGTCAATGAACTCGCCACAGCTGTCGAAGAACAACTATCGATACCGATTATCCTTTGGCACAATCACAGCTACGCAATGATTCGCGATGGCATGGTCAAACGGGGGATTCCCGAGATCGGCGTCAATCCAATAGCCCCGGATTTCATTAAATTAGCCGAAGCATTTGGTTGCCCGGGAATACAAGTCGATAGCCGTGACTCACTGACCAAGGCTATGGCAGACGCCCTCGATTATTCAGGTCCAACCATCATCGTCGTGATGGAAGACGACGACTGGCTGCAATCCGGGTAACATCCTGTCGTAATCCAATTCCATGGGGAATTCACGCGCGGTGAATTATTCAGGATTATCGCTGTTGCGTAATGCATTCGGTTCCTCCCGATGGCCCAACATCATCCCGCCTACAAAGCTCCGAACCGAATATGACATTGTCATTGTCGGTGGTGGTGGTCACGGGCTTGCGACCGCATATTATTTGGCAAGCCGATTTGGCATCACCAATGTAGTGGTACTGGAAGCCAGCTGGCTGGGTAGCGGTAATACTGCCAGAAATACCGCCATTGTGCGGTCCGACTATCTGCTTGACGCCAGTTTTGAACTGAAAAACTTTGCCTTGAAGCTTTGGGAGTCACTGGGTACGGAACTGGGATTTAACCTGATGTATTCACCGCGAGGTTATATCGATCTCGCACATTCTGACGGTGAGTTGGAAGACTTCATTCTGCGTGCCAATGCGATGCGGATGCGCGGTGCTGATGCGAATATTTTGAATCGGGAACAGCTCAAAGCCCGGGTGCCGCAAATCAACCTTTCCGACGAGGCGCGCTACCCGATCGCTGGCGCGCTGGTGCAGGAAAAAGGTGGAATCGTCCGCCATGATGCAGTCGCTTGGGGATATGCAAAAGCAGCCTGCGAGTTGGGTACCCACATCGTCCAGCACTGCCCGGTGACAGGGTTTGAACAAAAGAATGGCAAAATCAATGCGGTTAATACGCCTCAAGGTGTCATTCGCTGCAACAAGGTGCTGGTCAGTGTCGCCGGTGCAAGTTCATCGGTAGCAAAATTGGCCGGACTCACCTTACCCCTCGAGTCCATCAATGTTCAGGCTTTCGTATCAGAGCCAGTTAAACCCGCTCTCGATGTCGTTGTTAACTACAACGCGGGACTTTCCTATATCAGTCAAACCGATAAGGGCGAGTTCATCCTTGGTGGTACCACAGACGGTTATCCATCCTATGCAAAACGCGGATCGTTTGCCAGAATTGAAGATGTCATCATTCGGGCAATCGAAATTTTTCCATTTCTGTCTCGTCTCAGGCTGATGCGGCACTGGTCGGGCACTGCCGACATACCGATGGATGGCAACGCCATCATGGGCGCCACTCCCATTGAAAACCTTTACCTCAATTGTGGCTGGGGGTATGCAGGCTTCAAGGCAACTCCAGCAGTGGGTTGGTTTATGGCTGAGCATATGGCTCGTCATGCCGTTCCGAAACTGATCGCACCGTTTGCGTACGATCGTTTTGAGCGCGGCAACTTAATTGATGACAGCGGCACAGGGCCCTACCCCTGGTTGCATTGACATCATGTTGCTGATTCCATGTCCGTGGTGCGGGCCTCGCGACGAGCGAGAATTTGACTACGGTGGCACCCACGTTGAATTACCCGAATTTGGACCTGATACAGATACGTCAAGGGAAAGCTGGCACAAGGCTGTCCACTTACGCGAGAACGCGCGGGGAAATAGCCGTGAACTGTGGTTCCATCGCGCGGGCTGTGAACGCTGGATATCGGTTACACGCAACACACTGACTCATGAGTTCAGCAACCCATCTTGCGCTGGCACCGACAACCCATCCGGAAACAGCGATGCAGACTAATCGAATCGATTCGCCCAATTTTGGGTATTCTATCGACGCTGCTAGAACATTAAAGTTCTCATTTGACGGACGGCAGTTGTCTGGATTCGCAGGCGATACGGTCGCATCTGCACTCTTGGCTAACGATATTCACTTGGTGGCTCGATCCATCAAGTTTCATCGACCCAGGGGCATTTTGTCTTGCGGTCTGGAAGAGCCGTCAGCACTGGTCGAGTGCACGAAACCGGGGAGCGCATCGATTCCGAACCTGAAGGCTACCGAGGTTCCCCTTTCTGAGGGACTAATCGTCAGAAGTCAGAACAATTGGCCCTCACGTAATTTTGACGTACTAGGAGCTTTGTCACTTGGATCGAGATTTCTAAAAGCAGGTTTTTACTACAAAACATTCATGTGGCCGCAATGGGGCTGGCACCGAGTCTACGAAAGAATCATTCGGAGATTTGCTGGAATTGGACGAATCAAAACGACCACTTCCCCTACTGACGGACAAAATACCCGCGAAGACCAACGAAACAAATTCTGTGAGATTTTGATTATCGGCAGCGGTCCAGCGGGACTCAATGCTGCACTTACGTGTGCGCGTCAGGGGTTGAATGTTGTACTCATTGAGCAAGATTCAAGCTTGGGTGGCAGTCTGTTGTGGAGAAAATCCAAAATCAACGATGTGCCAACCGATCGTTGGCTGTTAGAGACGTTAAAAAACCTGAAGCAATACCCCAATCTTACGGTGCTTACTCGAACCTTGGCATTTGGCCACCACGATCATGGTTTGGTGCTTGCTTACCAATCTTCAACAACTAATGAGACTGGAATCTTTTGGAAAGTTCGCGCGCAGCGAATTCTCCTGGCTTCCGGTGCAATCGAAAGACCATTGGTGTTTCCCAACAATGACAGACCCGGCATTATGTTGGCCAGTGCTGTCAGAGCCTATCTTAATCGGTACGCGGTGAAACCAGGACAACGTGCCTTTATTGCGATCACTGATGACCAAGAAAAACAGGAACTATCAGAAAACCTCACCGAAGCGGGTATTGAGATAGTTGGGAGTTTAGAGTCCGGACAACAAATTATCGATACCAGCGGGCGGCAGAGAATTCGTTCGATTTCGATTAAAACACCAGACAATCTAATCATCCAACACCGTTGCGATCTTGTGTGCATATCTGGCGGCTGGACTCCAGTTGCTCATTTAGCCGCACATGTTCAAGGTGGTTTGCCAGTCGATAAAACGGCACTATCGCCTGCCGCGGGGAAACAGCAAGGGCCTTTGTTAGCATTGGGCGGCACTCGAGGGGTTTTCGAATTGGCGGCGGTTCTCCAGGACAGCGAGTCTCAGGCAATCGAAGCCATGCTCCAACTTGGCGTATCGGTTGAACACGCAAAGAATCCAGAGGTAGTCGTTGAGAATTCGATTATCGATACTCCGATTTCAGCGACTGGTAATGGGCCTGCCTTTATAGATTTTCAAAATGATGTAACTCGCGCTGATTTGATTCAGGCACTTGATGAAGGTTATCGCGACATCGAACTGGTTAAGCGATACACAACAACCGGGATGGGCACCGACCAGGGAAAAACGAGCTGGGTTAATTCAATCGCCGAAATCGCTGCATTGACGGGGAGTTCCCCTGCAGAGCTGGGACACACGACCTTCCGACCACCCTACTCTCCGGTTTCGTTCGCGGGATTAGCGGGCGCGAGAACCGGGCAGCATCTTTCACCGATACGAAGAACTCCATTGCATCGCAGCTTGGAAAAGTTGGGCTGTGTTTTTCAGACTTCCGGTGAGTGGCTTTATTCTCGGTACTTTCCACAAAAGGACGAAACACTAGAACAAGCCGTAGAAAGGGAAGTCAAAGCGGTTCGAACAGGTGTTGGATTCATTGATATGTCTACCTTGGGTAAATTTGAAGTCAAAGGCCGGGACGCTGAGACGTTTTTATCCAGGCTTTACTGTAATAGCGTTGCCGATATGCCGGTGGGCAAGGTGCGCTACGGCCTTATGCTGCGAGAAGACGGGATTGTTTTTGATGATGGTACCGTTGCACGTCTCGGTATCGAACATTACGTCGTCACCGCAACAACTGCAAATGTAGGCGCAGTATGGCGCTGGATGACAAGACTCGCACAAATTCAATGGGCAGATTTAGAAGTCATCTTGACAAATGTTAGCGAAAGGTGGGCTGCCATCGCGATAGCAGGACCTAAATCAAGGGAGTTACTCAGCAAATTAGATCTCGGAATAAAAGCCGATAAAACCAGCTTTCCATTTGCTTCAGTACAAGAAGGCGTCTTGCACGAACAGGAAAAATGTCGAGTTTACGCAGTCAGTTATTCAGGAGAGATGTGTTTCGAAGTCAATATTCCGGCTGGCTATGCAGGTAGATTCGTGAAACGGCTATTAGATGTGGGTGCGGAGTTCGGTATTACGCCCTATGGGCTCGAAACTCTGGATGTCTTACGCATTGAGAAAGGTCACCTTTCAGTAGGACGGGAGATTGACGGCCGAACGACTCCGCATGATTTGGGTTTGGAGAAACTGGTTAGCAAAAACAAGGATTTTTTAGGGCGTACATCATTAGGTCGTCCTGGATTGCACTCAAATCAAAGATTACAATTGGTGGGATTAGTTGCGGTTGATAAGACTCAGGAGATCCCACCGGGTGGCGTGATCGTGGAAGAGTCGTATACGAAAAAACCGCAACAATCTATCAGCGGTTGGCTGACGGCCGCAATTTACAGTCCTACTTTGGAGATGTGGATCGCATTGGCATTACTGCGCAACGGACGTAATCGACATGGAGAGCAACTATGGGTTGCATCGCCCATCGCTGACCTATCAACCCAGGTCAGGGTCGGTGGAAGCTGTTTTTACGATATTCAAGGAACTGGACTTCATGCCTGACACCATCTTGTTCGAAAGCGCAATCAATAATTCCCGCTGGGAAGGAGATGGCTGTGTTCTATCCGTTTTTGAAAGGCATGCGAGCATCGTGGAAGGCTACTTTCAAAGTCCACAAGCACTTGATCAGTTTTCTCAATCCAAATTCGGACAAATCGTCGAAACAGGTACGTTTGCCATCTGTGGTGATGCTCAGATATTGAGATTCAGTCCTTTTTCGATTTACGTTGTTTCCAGAAATACTGAAACTGACGATCAATATTCAGATCAAGTAAATAATCTCACTGATCTCAGCCATGGGAAGTGCTTGCTAACTTTTGACGGAGATCAGGTATTGACTTTCTTTCGAGATTACTGTTTAGTCGATCTTATGGGTGAGAATGTACCCAAGCAAGCACTCATCAAAACTCTATTTAGTGATTATGAGATTGTGCTTTGGAGTTTTTCTGAAGACCATCTGGACCTGTTAATCGATCGAAGCTTCGCTGAATCATTTGTTGATTTTGTGCGTATGCTCTTTATGGGACAAACTCAGGATCGCTAAGTTGTGTTCACTTCGTAGATGGTAAATATTCCAAGAAATGCACATGTCAAACCATAGTAATCCAATTACTTGGACAACCAATATGGCCGCGGATTAGGTAGAAAAAACAGAGAGATTCAGAACAACCAAAACCTACGCAATTGAGCTATCTCGCTAATTGAAAGGCTGTAGAACAATGAATGAGATACTGTTTTGATCCATTAGTAAAGTCGTCAGTTTCCCTTAACAGTGTCGAACTAGACCTGTAATGGACCATCGTAACCAACGAATTCTTGATTGTGCCGATCAGTTCTCAAGTGTTGCGTAAAAAATCCATACTCAGTGACCACTTTCAATAATGATTTGTCGAATCTTTTCAATTTGGACATGTTTTTACGAAGTGTTACCGATGCATCAAACCACATTCGACGTAGAAAAAATTTGCGGTGCGACTGCAACAATGATTACAGGATATTAGTCGGCAGATCACCAATCTACAACGAATAGCATTTACAAACCTGAGTATACCCTCTGTTATCTTCGCAGATGCCAGTTGGTACGGCTCGCTTAGGGGTGCGGTTCACTTTGGTGAAGGCGATGCCAAAATGAGCACTGGCGGATCACGTTGGGGCATTACAGGCAATACCGAAGTATCCGATGGACTGAGCGCAGTCTATAAATTTGAAACAAGACTTGGCGATGGAGCAGCCAGTCAAAGCACTAATCAACTTTATGTTGGTCTTAGCGGTGGCTTCGGCAATTTGACAATGGGCAAATTTCACAATGCCGCTTATCACTCGGGCGGAATGCGAGACACTGGCTATTGGTTTGGAGGCAGTGATACATCAACGAAAGTCGGCAACACTTTATCTTACGCGTTTACGACTGATGTTGCCAGTTTTCAAGCCGATGCAATTATGGATGGACGGAATACCGGTCAATCGGTTGATGAGTTCCAACTTGGCATAAGTCTAAGCTTAGGCGATATTGGCAAGATCGGATTCGGTTATGAAAATGTTGAAGATACCATAAAGATGGGTATGGCTGCTGAAGTGCCGAAGGTAAAAGAGCCTATGGACGAAGAGCCCATGGATGAAGAGCCTATGGACGAAGAGCCTATGATGGTGCAGAAGACCAACGAAAAAGCTGTAGAACTAGGTGGCACCATCTATGAAAGCGGTAAGGCCAAAGTTTTCAATTATGTTTACACCGTACCAGTAGGTTCAACGGGTGCTGGAACAGTTTTTACTCAAGAGGTGTATGAAGCACCAGCGGACTTTTCTCGTTTTGCTCCTGATGCACTGACTACCGACTACTCCTTTGAAGACGTAGGTGATATAAAGGCCGCAGATATAGAAAATGCAGTTGACGGTGACGATGTAGAAGGTGTGACTGTAACAAGAAAACCTGCAGAAAAATCAATTAAGCTAGGAACAGGTACTGCTGTATTGACAGATAAATCAGAGATTAATGAGGTCACTATTACTTTTGCCACAAAAGCAGGAACTACACCTCCATCAATAAAACTATATGAAGTTGAAAAAGGCAAAAAATACTTTGCAACTGCTGGTGATAATTCCGAGTTGGTCCTTACTTCTGCAAGTAGTTATGACACCACTACTCGGCCTCAAATTAGCGATGATAATGTAATGCTCGTAGCAGTTTATGATGAAAATGCTGCGCCTGAGGAAGAAGAGGAAGAGCAACAAGTGGTTGAGGAAGAAGAGGAAGAGGAAACTCCTGATCCAACACCACCCATGACCGCAACAACCGAAGTTGACACGCACAGCTATACCCGCACGGGTGTATCATCATCGTTTGACTTAGGTGGCGTGACGCTTGGTCTTGGCTATTCTGAAAAGGAAAGCAACAAAAAGGATTCGCTTGACGAAAAGACAACTTACGTTGGTCTTAGCGGAAGTGTTGGTGATACTGGCTTGAGCTGGCGATCTCAATTTCGTGATGTAACCAATAGCGGCAACGCCAAAGGTGACCGCAATCCTTGGATGGTCGGTATACACAAGAGTTTAGGCGGCGGTGCTTTTGTATTTATGGAGCATCAAAACGCCGATAAAGGTGTCAGCGGTGACACAGTCATTGCATTGGGTGTAAACTTCTAACGCCTTGCGTTAGCAAGTATCGAAACAAAAGGGGCATTGCTTAGGCAGTGCCCCTTTTATCCAGGAATTCGAAAACGATCGGCATTAGACCAAATTCCATTGAATTAATTTCACGGAAATTCAGACGAAGATTGCTTAAGCTCTCAGTCTCTCATTTTTGGGGTCATAAGGTGCATCTGCCAGCACCGTTGCAATTCTCCGTTCTCCCTGAACCAACACCTCAAACGTATCTCCAGCGACACTGAACTGCGGCTCAACATAAACATACGCCAAACTCAAACCGGTCCGGTGACCGAAACCACCACTGCACACTATCCCCATCGGGCGGTCACCGTCAAGAGCAGGCTCATTGCCCAAACAGTCAGTATCATCTGCATCAACTGAGACCAACACCAATTTCGTCGAAATTTCTGAGTCCTTGCGTTCAAGGACTTTATCCTTACCAATGAATTCGCTGTCATAATCGACAAATCGCTCAATATCCGCTTCTACGGGGGTAATTTCAGTTGTCAGTTCACTGCCCCAACCTTTGTAGCCTTTCTCTAACCGCATACAGTTAACAGCATACGATCCGAACCAACCCACTCCGAATTCTTCCCCTGCGTCTTCAAGCGCAGCAGCTAATTCACTCATAGACTCCAATGGGTGATAGAGTTCCCAACCGAGCTCGCCAACATATGAAACCCGAAGCGCAGTCACTGGAATTCCTGCTACTTCAATCTCTTGCCCTGTCAGCCAGCGAAAATTACTGTTACCAAGATCAGTCTCCGTTAATTTGGCCAGCAACTCACGCGAACGCGGCCCTGCGACCGCGATCATTCCCGTTCGATCGGTAACATCTTCCACCGCAACATCCTCACCAGACTCGATGTGCTGCACCAGCCAGTCGTAATCGTGCTGTTGTGCAACGATAGCCGCGGTGAGAAAGAAACGATCATCTGCTAAACGAGTAACAGCAATTTCACATTCGATTCCACCCTGCTCTGTCAACATATGAGTCAGGGATACGCCACCTGTTCGTCGGGCCACGCGATTGGCACCGAGTCGGTTGAGAAAACGCTCTGCATCAGCACCGGTTACTACATACTTGGCAAATGCTGTCAGATCCGCCAACCCAACTCTTTCAGCAACACATTCGCACTCTTTGGCAACGTATTCAAAGACATTGGTTCGACGAAAACCATACTCTTCGCTCACACCTTCAGGGGCGAACCACTTGGGCCGTTCCCATCCGTAGATTTCCGCGAATACTGCGCCTTTCGCTTTGAGCTTTTCGTAAATTGACGTTGTCTTCACCGGGCGCCCTGCTTCGCGAAACTCACCTGGATAATGCACCTGGTACATTTCCTGATACTCGTCAATCGATTTATTCACTACGTATTGGTGAGGCAGATTCGCATACTCCCCATAACGCCTTGGATCCATCTCCCTTACATTGATCTCAGTCTGACCATGCGCCATCCATTGAGCCAGGTACTTACCAGCGCCAGGCCCCTGAGTAATGCCAATAGAAGCGCCACAACATAACCAATAATTGGTTAGTCCGCCGGCTGGCCCCATCAGGAAACCACCATCGGGCGTGTGTGTAATTGGCCCATTGACGACACGCTTCAAACCTGCATTGGCGAACACCGGAATCCGTTCAGCCGCATGTAACAGGCTCGTTTCAAGACGCTCAATGGATTCCGGCAATAGTTCCATATCGAAGTCCCAATTGATCCCGTCGACTCCCCAGGCTACCGCACCTGCAGTCTCGTACGGCCCAACCAGTATCCCCTGCTGCTCTTGCCTGATATAACAAGATGCAATGGGATCACGAACCACCGGAGGCTCTTTATCTAAAGCTTCAATCTCGGGTAAATTCTCGGTAACCAAATACTGGTGCTCCATGTTCACAATCGGCAACCTGAACCCAGTCATTTGGGCAACCTGGTCGGCAAAACTACCAGCAGCATTCACCACATGTTCGCAGGTTATCGAACCTTGTTCTGTATCGACTCGCCACTCGCCGCTTGGCATTCGTTCGATACCCGTTACTCGATTCCTCCTGACGATATCGACACCCTGATTACGCGCACCGACCGCCATTGAATTAGTACTACTAGCGGGGTCCGTATGTCCGTCGTTCGGTGTGTAGAACCCAAGCTTGACATTATCAAAATTCATCAGTGGGTGAATCTCTCGCATTTCAGCGTGACCAACCAAGTGACTTTCAACACCGATGTAGTCCAGAATACCCTTAACATAACGAAACCAATCCACCTCGCCATCCGTCACCGCAAGGCGCAGTGCACCACAGCCGTGCCAACCGGTGGCCTGCCCTGTCTCCGCTTCGAGTTTGTCGTAAAGGTCCACACCATAAGCGTGTACCTTGGCCATATTGAGACTGCCGATAAAGTTTGGAATCAATCCAGCAGCATGCCAGGTTGAACCGGAAGTCAACTCCCCTTTATCGATGAGTACTACGTCATTCCAACCTTCTTTGGGCAAGTGGTAAGCAAGCCCGACACCCATGGCTCCGCCACCCACAATCACCACTTGTGCATGTGATTTCAAAACCAACTCCCACTAATTGATGTTATCCATATTGACCAGCGCTTCTTGCCGGTCATCTTTCGTTGACAGTCCCGAAGGCATCGAAATTGACTTTCGATAACACTCTATCGATTCCGGTGAAAAATCTGCTTCTGGAGGATCTTCGAGTTCGAAATGACCAAAATTATCAACGCCACGGACCAGTACTGCAGAATCGTAGCCATCATTGCGCGTCTGCACCATTTCCGTAGCAATGTAATTCAGTGCCAGTCCAATTCTAGGATGCGTTGAAAGGTTCGGACCCGAACCATGCAAAGCCAAACCGTGATGAATGGAAAACTGACCCGCCTGCAATTCAACAACGATCCTGTTCTCTTCATCGCTGGCTGTCAGCGCACTGTTTTGCGAGCTCATCAGCATGTTATTTTCATCGTATTGATTATCATGCACCCGCAACCCTTGTTTGTGACTGCCGCGAATCACTTGCATCGCACCATTATTGGCATTCGAATCCGTCAAACCCAGCCAGACGGTTGCGAGACCGTCAGGCGGTTCAAGCCCCCAATACAACAAGTCTTGGTGCCACCCGACGTGGAAGGAATTCTCAGGCTGTTTAGCGAAAAATGTCGCACCCCAAAGCAGAATATTCGATCCAATAATGCTCTCAACTGCATCGAGTACTCGATCACTGGTGGCAAGGTCATTAACCCATTTTGAGACCAGATGGACTTTCAGCAACTGCTTCGCATTCACCCAATCAGACATTCGCATGCGAAGTTCTGTGAATCGCGGCATCAGTAATGCAGCTTCTCTCTCACTGATTGCTGATATCGGGTGGATGACACCGTCATTCCAGTACGCATTGACTTGATCATCCGTCAGGTGATAACGAGGCTTAATTGTTGTGCTAGCCATACTGCCACACCTCAGTCTTAAAAAAAACGTTTAGTTGCGATACGTTGTGTCGATTTCGTCGAGCAAGCGCAGCAGCGCTGGCCATTCATGGGAGCCCGCGGGACCTGTCCGCTCGTATTGCGCAGCGGCTTTCTCACAAACTTCGGCGGGTGGCAGTTTAATTGGCCGCCCCATCGACATGATGTCCAGTTGCGCCTGACAGGAAATCTCCAGGTAATGCATCCTGATATAGGCTTCAGCAACCGTTGAACCCGTAGTTAGCAAGCCATGATTTCGCATAATCATGACTGGATTGCTACCCAAACTCGTTGCCAGTCGCTCACGCTCTTCCAAGTCCAGCGATAAACCTTCGTAATCGTGATAAGACACCCTGTTATAGAACTGGTAGGCATCCTGCACCATCGGCACAAAGCCCTCTTCAAGTGCTGCGATTGCGCTCCCGGCCCGCGGGTGCGAATGCATGACGCAATTGACATCCTCACGCGCATTGTAGATCGCACTGTGAATCACAAACCCGGTAAAGTTCATATCGCTGGTATCGAGAATCTCACCATCGGCAGATCTTGGCGGTACCACCACTTCACAGTTTTCATCCAGGGTAACCAGGTTCGAGGCGCTGACCTCGTCAAATCGCAAACCGAACATATTGATTAGAAAGCGGTTCGGCTGACCTGGCACTCGGGCACTGATATGGTTCCAGATGATGTCACTGAATCCATTCAAGTCCGCTAAATGATGGCACGCAGCCAAATCAATTCGAGTCTGATACTCTTCATCACTGAATGCTGGCCACTCACCTCGCAACACGTTGTCGCTTTGTTTTTGACTTGTCATAACTCCGTCCTCAATGGTCAAATCGATACTCAATATTAAACGATTTTTTCGATGCAGGTTGATATTTTGTTGGCTTCCAATAGCATGAAATTCCACAGACACAATATTGGCAATATACGTCCTTCACAACTTGCTGAAGTGGAGCCACTCACCGTGAGCCAAGCATGTTGACACACTCATTCAAGGGACTACAAAGTTTTCGAATTCCAACACATGATTTCGATGGTTAGCCGACGGCCAAACAAAGTCGTTTTCCGCTGAAATTTGTTGCAGTTATTTAGCAGGTTTAACCTGACATATACCAATTAATTTGAATACAATCATTGTTCATTACATAACAATAAATTTATTCACACTGTTTCCAAGAATCAACAAACTAGGAGAACGTTAAATGCATGTATTTAAAATCTTAAGATCTGCACTGCTTGGTCTGGTTGCGCTCGTGTCCCTGCAAGGCATGGCTTACGCAGAACCGATCAAAATTGCTGTGAACGAATGGACCGGCCAGCATATTTCTGCACATTTTGCCGCCAATTTGTTCAGAGAACTCGGACATGAGGTGGAGCTCATTACGGCTGGCGCAGTACCTCAATTCGCAGCATTAGCTGAAGGCAGTCTGCACTTTCAACCTGAAACCTGGACAAATAACGTCGGGGATATCTATCCGAAAGCCGTTGCCAACGGTGACATTATCGTTTTAGGCAGTTTGGGATTAAATCCCCAAGAAGGATGGATTTATCCGCCTTATATGGCCGATAAATGCCCTGGATTGCCATCTTATCAAGCACTTTACGATTGCGCACAAGCTTTTGCAGCCGCTGACACTTTTCCCAATGGTCGCCTGATTACCTATCCCGCCGACTGGGGAACACGTTCAGCGGATCTCGTCAAGCTCATTGAAATGCCATTCAAACCGATTCCTGGTGGATCCGAAGGTGCGATGGTGGCTGAACTCAAAAGTGCCTTAGCCGCGGAACAGCCCGTTTTGATGATGTTTTGGCAACCACATTGGTTATTCGCTGAAGTGCAAATGAACTGGGTCGAATGGGATACCCCGCATGGTACCTGTGATGAAACTAACCAGAGCCGTGGAGAAGCTTGCGGTTTTCAACAAGCAACGGTTGACAAAATCGCCTCCAAGCCATTTGTTGAAAATTACCCGGATGCATTGAAAGTTGCCGAGCAGATGAATCTCACCAATGACATTCAGAATGCGCTCATCCTTGAAGTAGACCAGAAAGGTCGGGAAATTGAAGAAGTCATCTCTGAATGGATGGCTGCCAACCAAGATATGTGGCAACCTTGGATCGACGCAGCAAAATAAAAAAATCCGTAATACCGAAGCGGAAATGCTGATTTAGCATTTCCGCTGGTATTTCAAAACGTGAGGTATTGATATCGTGTCTACGTCAAACTCATCCTCCAACGCAAAACTGTCTTGCAAGAACCTGTGGAAACTCTACGGGCCAGAAGCCCATACCTATCTTAGCGATACCAGCCGGCTACCCCAAAATGGGGGTGATGGAAAAGCTCTTGCTCAAAGCATTCGTGATCAGGGAGGCATTGTTGCTTCAGCCGATGTGAACTTTGATTTAATGCCCGGCGAAATTTTCGTGATTATGGGCCTGTCAGGCTCTGGCAAATCGACCGTTGTCCGCTGTCTTTCACGTCTCGTTGAACCCACTTCTGGAGAAATTCTGCTCGACGGGCAGGATCTCCTGAAAGCAAGCCCAAAGGAACTCATTGATTTTCGCCGCTACAAGATGGGCATGGTGTTTCAGAGTTTCGGCCTCCTTCCGCACTTAAATGTTTTCCAAAATGTTGCTTTTCCATTGAAACTTCAGGGTATGGAATTACAAGAGCGTAACCAACGCGCAGAAAGAGTGATTGCCCTCGTTGGACTCGAAGGTCGTGAAGACAGTTATCCAAGCCAATTGTCGGGTGGCCAGCAACAACGCGTCGGTATTGCGCGCTCACTGGCAGTTGAACCCGAAGTGTGGTTCCTCGACGAACCATTCAGCGCGCTGGACCCTTTAATTAGACGACAGATGCAAGATGAATTCTTGCGACTGCAGCAAGAATTACACAAATCGATCGTGTTTATCACCCACGACTTCCTCGAATCTCTGCGGGTGGCTGATCGCATGGCGATAATGAAAGATGGTGCAGTCGTACAAATCGGTCGTCCCGTTGACCTGATCCTGAATCCGGCTGATGATTACGTACGCGAATTTACCAATGATGTACCGTGGGAAATGATCCTCACTGCAGGCGATATTGCCTCCGGCAAATCGCCCCCAGCTGGCATTAAGGAAGTACCGGCCAATACCAAAGTAAGTGATTTACTCCCCTACCTTGCCGAACATGAAACCGGAGTTGCGGTACGCGCTGAAGATGATTCCGTTCTTCATATGACCGGGCAGGACTTAATTTCGGCATTGGCAAGTGGAGTAACCAGCGGCTCAGTGAATTAGGAAAGATTGTTGGAACAAAATTCAAAATTCAAGATCACCGTTTGGCTATGTGTCGTCGCGCTGACGGCGGTATGTGTTGTCCTTAACGACAACCTCGGGGCGCTGTTCAAATATCCTGACAACCTGGTCTTACCGCTCACAGATCCCCTGAACTCAGCTATGACGTGGTTTGTTGCGGTGTTTGGCTGGTTCTTCAGAGCGATTGGCTGGTTATTCGACTGGCCGATTCTTTTTGCGAAAACGATTCTACATGCCATTCCTTGGGCGGCGACCTTGCTCTTGGCGACCTTCGTTGCATATCGGGCGGGCGGCATTGGCTTGGCGGTTTTCAGTGCACTGAGCATTCTCTACATGGTTACCTTTGGATTCTGGCCGCAATCGATGAATTCGTTTGCCTTGGTGGTCATTTCGATTCCATTGGCAGTCGCAGTGGGCTTTGCACTTGGAACTTGGGGATTTTTATCAGATCGCGCTTACCGGGTAATCATGCCAACGCTGGATTTGATGCAAACGATACCCGCGTTCGCTTATCTGATTCCAATTTTGTTACTGTTCGGATTTGGCTCAACCGTAGGACTGGTCGCTTCCGTGCTATTTGCGTTCCCGCCAATGGTTCGAAATACGATCGTGGGTTTACGCGGTGTTCCCCCTACTGTCATCGATTCAGGACTGATGAGTGGCGCAACGCCTTCACAATTATTCTGGAACGTACGCGTTCCAACTGCCCGACGGCAACTACTGCTGGGTGTCAACCAGGCGACAATGGCATCCTTGTCCATGGTCATTATTGCCTCCATTATTGGGGGTACCAACGACATCGGCTGGGAAGTGCTATCGACAATCCGCAAGGCCTTGTTTGGCGAAAGCATCCTGGCGGGCATTGTCATCGCGTTGATGGCAATGATATTGGACCGGATTACCAACGGCTTTGCAATGCTTAGTGGGACAATCGAAACAGATGAGGACAAGTCTGCCAGTCGCCGTCACTGGATGATTTTCGGTGCTGTTTTTGTCGCAGTTATTCTCATCGCACAGTTGGTTCCCTTATTGTCGGCATGGCCCAAAGCATGGATTATCAATCCTGCGCCGGCGATGAATGCTGCCTTGGAATGGGTTTTCGTTGAATTTCGAACGATTCTTGAAGCAATCAAGCAGATCGCCTTTTTCTTCGTGATGCTGCCCATCAAACTGGGATTGAAGCAGGCTGTCAGTCCTTTCACCTGGGGGTTTGCAATGACTCCTTTGGTTACCGCAATTTATGCGGCGTTGGTGCTGATTCCGGCAGCACTGCTCGCGTTCAAGCATCGGTATATGCAAGCCATTTGCCTGGTATTGATGGGACTCGTGCTATACGGCGGATTGACTGGCACGGCGTGGATTGCTTTGTGTGCGATCGTCATAACGATAGGCTGGCAAGCGGGTGGCAGAGCATTAGCCATTTGGATTGCGGCGGGATTGGTGTTCTTGTTGGTTACTGGCATATGGAATCCTTCCACAATTTCTATCTATCTGTGCGGCGTTGCCGTATTAGTTTCATTTACCATCGGTGGTGCAATCGGGATTTGGGCATCCGAAAATAATAAGGTTGCAACGGTCGTTCGACCGATCATTGATACCTTGCAAACCATGCCGCTATTTGTCATCCTCATCCCGTTCGTGATGATATTCAAAATTGGAGAGTTTACTGCACTTCTGGCGATCTGCACGTTCGCGATTGTCCCCGCAATCCGGTACACGGAGCATGGTCTTAGGAACCTGCCACGCGACGTGGTGGAAGCAGCAACAACCATCGGTTGTACGCGCACACAACTGCTGTTTCAGGTAAAACTACCATTGGCAGTACCTTCAATCATGCTTGGGCTGAACCAGACCATCATGTTCGCGATCTCAATGTTGGTCATCACGGCACTGGTTGGAACCGATGATTTGGGTCAACAAATTTACATTGGTTTGGGCGATGGTGATTTTGGCGTCGGCATGATCGCAGGTTTTGGGATGGCAATTATCGCGATGATTGCCGATCGTATCACGCAGAGCATTAGCCGAAATATGCAGGCAAAACTTGGTCTACGTCAGGAGGGTCTGATGTGATGCAGTCTGTGGACGGGGCAAAATAGATCGCCACTTTCAGTCCGCAGCATCGCGTCATAAACCTGACCATCCAACGGTCCGTTGGACACCTTGAACTGATCACTCGCTGGTAGGCATCAGCACCCAACTGTCCGAGTCGGTTCTGAGGGGTTCGGTCGTCCGAGTGTTCAGCAAACACTGAATAAGGACATGCCACCCTGTCCATGGAGATTCAACATACTGTGCGTCTGCGGATTGACTGCGGATAGCCTAACCGCAATATTTCAGACAGTTTCGATATTGGAGCCAATAAGATTGCGTTCCGTCTCTCCAAAAGCAAGTGCCAGGAGATGCACCGCCTGAGCGCGGCTGCGGTACTTATCAGCATATCCCCGCTCAGCCATCTGCCGCATGGCATCGGACAGTATCTCCCCGGTCTTTTCCTCTTTGCCCTTTCTAACCACTTTGGCCTCAATCACGAACACTTGTTCGCCATGACACACCACCAGGTCTGACTGTCCGCGCACTGTCGACTCCTCCGCCACAACATCCGTTCCCGCCGCATTGAGATGCATATACAGGATCGAAAGATAATGACCCTCGTATCCAGCCAAGGCGTTATTCGTATACCACCTGTGCGGTATCCCGGCATACACCGCATGCAGCAAACCGCTGAATCCGTCAAAGTCATTCCGCCTCAGATGCTCCAGCAAGGCGTTACCGTCCTTTGATGCATGTGCTTCGTTCTGTCCCATGTGGGCCAGAAACCCAGAGTTGAAATTCTTCCGGACCTCCAGGTTAGGGTACTCCAGCACGAACAAAGTGTCGTTCTCAATGCGCCGTTTCTCCCTGATCGTCAGGTAGCCGGACTGGAACATCAAGGATCGCAGGTCTATGTCGCCCACATCAAAACGCGTCAATCGTTTGCGATCGACCGCACCGCTATCAAGTTGGACCGCAGAAATTTCCCGCTCGGTCATCAGGTCATACAGAAACGTTGGCATACCGGTTTGAAACCACCAGGAGTCAAACTCTCCAGTGTCAAACAGATGCAGTACATCATAGGGATTGTAGACCCGTTCCTCTCCCAGCCAGTTGTAACCGTTGTACCAGCGGCGCATCTCCTCTCGGTCCACGCCTTCAAGCTCCGGCGCAAACACCTGATCAATATCACCCTCCGTATACCCGCATATCGTGGCATACCGGGGGTCCAGGCTGATGTCTTTAAGGTTGTTCAATCCGGAAAATAGGTTCACCTTCGAAAACATACTCACGCCGGTGACAAAAACAAACCGTACATGGGCCGCACTGTCCTTGACAATACCATAGAATCCGCCCAGATAGTCCCGGTTTTTCTTCGCCAACTCCTGATCGGTCACCACATCCAAAATCGGCTTGTCATACTCGTCCACCAACACCACTACCTGGCGGCCTGTCTTACGGTGCAGACGGCGAAGCAGGCTTCTCAAGCGTACCTGCCCGGATCCGATGCTTTCAGGTCTTTCCAATCCGGCATCACTTGCGATGCCTCCCAACTGCTCCAGAATATCCTCTTCTATCTCGGCGGGACTGTTGTACTTCCCACCGAAACTCAAACTCACCACAGGATGATTCTGCCTCCAATCCCACTTGTCGTGGATCGCAAGTCCCCGAAACAGCTCCTCGTTGCCACTGAACAGCTCGCGCAATGTGTCAAGCAGCAAACTCTTACCAAAGCGGCGAGGACGCGACAGAAAGTAGTAGCCACCACCAGCGATCAACTGATGAATCAGGGGAGTCTTGTCAACGTAATAACAATTCTCCTCACGGATCCTGCGGAAATCCTGAATGCCTAGCGGAAGAAGTTTGGAACGGCCGCTTTGACTGATTGTACTCATACCTGAATCATATCACGATTTGTGCTGCCATGGCTGCTTCTAACGTATTGCAAACCGGTGCGTTACCGGAAGAAGGATAGATGCCAAATATTGATGAGACTAAAAGGTGTTCAGTATCTGAATCAGTAAGTGGTGTTCATTGGTCCCAATCCCTATGGTGATTGTCAAAGCATTGCCAGCGGCTAATTTTCTGTCATCGACCGACTATTCAATCGCTTGATTTAGTGCTGCCGATAAAATCATCCGCGCAAATCCCATGCAGCGCAATCGCCTCCTACACAGATTAGAGATTCTAATTTCGACACAATTTGCTAAAATACTTTCCCACGACAAATCAAATAAACAATCAGATCGATGTCGCCGCGCTTGCCGATTAAGCGCTAATAGAGGAGTAATCTAAGCAATGTACAAATCACTACTGATCGACCCAGCGAAATGCACGAGTTGCCTGCAGTGTGAACTCGCCTGTTCGTATGAAAACGAAGGTGTTTTCAACCCTGCCAAATCCCGCATCAAGGTATTTGAATTCGAGCATGGACTGACCACGATTCCATATACCTGCACCCAGTGTGAAGAAGCATGGTGTCTCCACGCCTGTCCAGTCGAAGCAATTACTGTCAATCAGGCGACCGGCGCAAAAGAAGTCAACGATTCCATCTGTGTGGGCTGTAAAGTATGTACGATTGCATGTCCGTTTGGAACCGTCAATTACAACTCCAGCACTGGCAAGGTCATGAAGTGTGATCTATGTGGTGGCGACCCACAGTGTGCTGAAGCTTGTCCAACCGGTGCCATCGTTTATGTCGATGCGGACTGGACTGGCTTGGCGAAGATGCGCGACTCTGCCGTCCAAGCGCACGCCTGACAAGATCGGACAACCTTTACGACGCGGAAGTTAAAGTGCATCACGTAATTATCGGCGCCGGCCCAGCAGGCGTTATTGCAGCAGAAACGCTGCGCAGAAAATCTCGTAACGATTCCATTACGATCATAGGAGACGAACCTTATCCCGCCTATTCGCGTATGGCGATCCCTTATCTTTTGGCAGGCGATGTAGGCGAAGATGGCACCTATTTGCGCCACGCTGAGAATCACTTCTCTGATCTTGAAATCAATATCCTGAACAATACCGTTACCAGTGTTGCGCCAGCAATCAACGCGGTGACTTTAGACAGTGGCAGTGAAGTTGCTTATGACCGACTTCTACTTGCCATGGGTGCCCACGCTATTCGCCCACCGATCAGCGGCATGGACTCACCTCGAGTGCACAATTGCTGGACCCTGTCCGACGCCCATCGAATTCTCAATGACGTCAGCGCAGGCGAGCGTGTCGTTCTGCTAGGTGCAGGCTTCATCGGGTGCATTGTGTTACAAGCTCTGGTCGAGATGAAACTCGACTTGACTGTTATCGAACTGGAAGATCGCATGTTGGCCAGAATGATGGACGAGCCCGGTGGCAATATGATCAAGCGATGGTGCGAGACCAAGAATGTTGCAGTGAAAACCGGTACCGAAGCCAAGGGCGTTGTCGATAACGGTGACTCACTGGAAATCACCCTGGGCGACGGCAGCACCATGGTCGCCGACCATATCGTGTGTGCAGCAGGCGTACGCTCCAATATCGATTTTCTTGCGAGTAGCGGCATCGCAACAGATGCAGGTGTACTGGTTAACCACAGCCTGCAAACCAATATCGATGGCATCTATGCAGCTGGCGATGTCGCTCAAGGCCCTGATCGCAGTACCGGTGAACAACAGGTGCATGCTATTCAGCCGACTGCCAGTGAGCACGGCAGAATCGCAGCCTGTCAGATGGTCGGAGATGCAGTGCCCTATGGCGGCAGTCTATCCATGAATGTACTGAATACACTGGGACTGATTACGAGTTCATTCGGGCTTTGGGACGGTATCGATGGAGGCGACGGCGTTGCAACCGAAGATCGAGCGCACAATCGATATCTCCGGCTGGAATTCAAAGACGACGTCCTCATTGGTGCGCTCGCGATTGGTCTCACTCAACACGTTGGCGTCCTAAGAGGGCTGGTGCAAACCGGCGTCAGACTGGGAAAATGGAAGCAACAGTTGATGCAGGATCCATCGCAAATCATGCACGCCTATCTGGCCAGAGTGCAGGGGTCCCGGGCTTAACGACCAAGGTTCATCCCCCACAGATTTGCTGATTCTGCTGCCGGTCAGTTTCGCATTGATGTAACTAGCTTATGGGCGAGCAAAACAATGCTCGGTCACCTGCCAGTTATCGGATCGAATGGTTAACTCCAAGCATGATGCGCCACCGCGTGTCCTTTCGCGACCGGCCGCTCCCGGATTGAGCACCCACGGCACCGAATCTTGATCAATGACGCGAATGTGCGTATGTCCAAAAATTATCGCGCGGCTCTCAGGGTGTCTGTTTCTCAACACTTCGTGATACCGTCGGGTATCACGTACCGTATGACCGTGTTCGACCACCAGTGTTCCACCTGGGAGCGCAATGGATTGCTTCATGGGTAACGCGGAAACGACATCTGCTTCAGATGGTGCCCATTTAGACACGTTATCGTTATTTCCCGCAACTGCAAAGACCAGGCCGGACGCAGGAACCATCGAAGCAAGAACCGCTTGGGAACCGATATCTCCCGCATGGACCGCAATATGACAGTCTGCGATCAGATCAACAATACTCGGGTGAACAAATCCATGCGTATCAGATACGATGGCAAGCCGCAGCGTCTCGTCGCCCCAGTCAGACAAATCTGTTAATCGGGTTGTAATAACGCACCCTCCTTGCTGGCCTGAATTCGCTCCTGCCGTTGCTTAAGCCGTTTGTCTCGTGCATCGGGTTTCATCGCAATTGTCATTTCACCATAAAGGACTTGTTTCAGAAATTGCATCGAAAATTGCAATAGCAAGTCATCGTCCTTGAGTAATTGCGCCATCCGATCTGACTTAATGTCATAAATTTCCGTAAATCCCGGAGTTTGGATGAACGCCCGAAAACTGTCCAAGTCGTAACTGCACATGTCAAACAACTGTTTGCTGCGCGCCGATGGTCGACCGACTGTAGGCCCGCTCGAGCGTTTTTTCAATACCACATCGCGCCACTCCCTGTTGCGGGCATCGTAAACGTCCACCCCCTGCTCCTCTCGGTATTCCGCAACCGTAAGCTTGCGTGGTTCTTCATGACCACGGCAGTGAGTCTCTTTGACAATGAAGTAAATGTCTTCCACCTCAGCAACATCCTTTTTACGTACACCCATACTGCCTAAGGCGTAGTATCGACACGCGGCGGGACGGTCTTCATAAACCGTACAGCCTTGCGCCGACAGAAACACGCACTGTGTTGTACCAGGTTTGGTGTTGAGCTTCAGGCCAGGTAAATCGTGATGATCCATTGAGTAAGGCGTGGTAAATGCGCCGACAAAATCTCGCGACTCCATTTTGAACCGTTTTTTTAAGCGAAGGATGTCGTACGGAGTCATTACAATATCGATATTGCGGCAACACGCATTAAAACAGCTGATCTGTTTGTGGCAGTTGAACTGAATGATGGAGTTCAATTTCAATTCTACCGGCTGAATCGGACTGGTAGAAAACGCAGTTTGCTCGGATGGTTTATCCACTGAATTGAACCGACATCATATTTTTGAGAACTCGATTGGCGACCGAAGTGACAACATCTTAGGATTATAGGGAACTTGGAAAAGCCAAATTTTACAGAACCTGGCCATACCTACTGACTTGCCAAACCTTCATGTCAGCCATTTTAACGACCCACAGTGTCAGCAAAAGCTTCAATGGTTTTATCGCCGTCAAGAACTGTAATTTGGAACTCGAAGCCGGTTCAATTTCAGGCCTGATTGGACCAAATGGTGCTGGAAAATCCACACTGTTTAATATTGTTACGGGGGTCCACAAACCGGACCGCGGTACTGTAAAACTCGATGGCATTGACGTTACCGGATTGCCTGCACACAAAATGTTCGCGCATGGACTGCTTAGGACATTTCAGATTCCACACGAATATTCCAATATGTCCGCGGCAGAAAATCTGCTCATGGTGCCTGCTGCGCAACAGGGAGAAAAGCTATTCAATGCACTCTTTCGGCAAGGCACCTATCACCCGCAAGAACTTGAACTTCGCGACAAAGCCCTGGACGTACTCAGTCTTTTGGGGTTGACGCAGGTGAAAAATGAACTGGCTGGCAACCTGTCAGGCGGGCAGAAGAAATTGCTGGAACTCGGCAGAACGCTAATGGTAGACGCGAGAATTGTGCTGCTGGACGAATTGGGTGCAGGAGTGAATCACACACTGCTCAATCGACTGTCTGACAACATCATCAAACTGAATCGAGAGTGGGGGAAAACGTTCTTCATTATTGAACACAACATGGACTTCATATCCAAACTGTGTCACACAGTCACCGTGATGGTTGAAGGCGAAGTTGCCGCACAAGGTGAACCCAATCAAGTGCTGACGAATCCAAAGGTGATCGAAGCCTACTTTGGCGGTTCAGTTCAAACCGGTTGAGGAGTTTGGGAATCCATGCTGATCGAAGCTACCAACATTGTCGCAGGCTACGGTGGAGAACCCGTGCTCAACGGTGTCAATATGGCAATCGATGCGGGTCAGATTGGGGTAATTGTCGGACCCAATGGCGCCGGCAAATCAACAGCGCTCAAAAGCATTTTTGGTCTCATCCAACCCAACGAAGGTCGCGTGTCGCTTGCCGGCAAAGATATCACACGCGTTCCACCGGACCGTCGGGTTGCACTGGGCATTGGCTACGTACCGCAAGAAATGAACATCTTTCCATCACTGACCGTACGCGAAAATCTGGAAATGGGGGCATTTATTCGTAAGGACGATATTTCTACAGTCCTCAACAATATGTTTGAACTGTTCCCGCCTCTCAAACCGAAAGCCAGTGATGCAGCGGGTCAGTTATCGGGAGGGCAACGACAAATGGTCGCTATTGCACGAGCCTTAATGGTGAGCCCTCAATTGTTACTGCTGGACGAACCAACGGTGGGCTTGTCCCCAGCATTTGTCCATGACATTATTGATCGAATCAAGGCAATTGCGGCGTCTGGAGTCGGCGTTCTCATCGTCGAACAAAATGCAAAGCGCGCGCTTTCGATTGCTGATCGCGGCTTCGTTTTGGTGGGTGGTAAAAACCTGTTCACTGACAGTGGTGCGAATCTGTTGCAAAATCCGGATGTTGCAAAGAGCTTTCTCGGTGGTTGATACGCAGTGAACGAGCTCATTTTTTTCATCAACAAGGTGCTGATCTCCGGAACGATCATTGGCTGCATCTATGCGCTAGGTGCAATTGGCGTAACGCTGGTATTTGGGATATTGCGGTTTGCCAATTTTTCCCATGCCGACCTCATGACTATGGGCGCCTATTTTTCGTTCGTACTCGCGGCTTTAATGCCAGGTATCGGACCTGCAGTTGGGCTGCCCACCGGCTTTGTTGTACTGCCACTATCGGCGATTGCCCTGGCTGCATTTGCGATTAGCATTGATCACCTTTTTTACCGCCCGTTGCGAGCCAGAAACGTCAGGCCAATCATGCTGCTGATCGCATCGATTGGGGTTACACTAATGCTGCATGGCGTGATACGCCTGTTTGCTGGCACTTCACCGCGTACTTTCTTTCAAGACGAGAAAAAAGAAGTATTTCGCTTTGACATCCCAATAGAAGCAGCAACTCGCGATATTGTGATTTCGGAACCGCAAGTTTTGCTAATCAGTGCCAGTATCGTGTGTATTGTCGCTCTGCACCAATTCCTGACGCGCACTCGGTTGGGCAAAGCCATGCGCGCCATGTCAGACAACGCTGACCTTGCGCTGGTCTCCGGCATCAATACCGACACCGTCGTTCGGGCAACCTGGATCATCGCTGGATTTCTAGCCGCTATCGCCGGAACATTACTGGCACTGGATGTTGTACTCAAACCTGATTTAAGCTTCAATATTTTGTTACCCATATTTGCCGCTGCGATTGTTGGTGGCGTCGGGCGACCTTATGGTGCAATCGCAGGCGGACTGCTCGTCGGTTTTTCTGAGACACTGGCTATTTTTAACTGGTCCATTCTGCTAAAACCCGCCGCGAGCCACCTTCTCCCCGAGTGGATTGAAATTCCGACAAGAATGGCTGTAGTACCGACTGAGTACAAAATCGTTGTACCTTTCGTCATTTTGCTTGCAGTCCTGATTTGGCGGCCAACTGGTATTTTCCGAGGTCAAGTTCTTTGAAATTTCATCGCTACAGAAGAGAATATCTGCTCTTTGCATTGGTGGGCATTGCGATTTTGATCATCACGATGACGTTTGGCGAGGCTTACGCGCTCCGTATGCTTGCCGAAGCTGCTTGTTATGCAATTCTGGCACTTGGCCTGACTCTGCAATGGGGTTACGCGGGATTGTTCAACGCCGGAGGTATGGGATTTGTTGCTATCGGTGGTTTCATCGCGATGCTGGTGTCTTTTCCAGTCAATGATGCGTTTTGGGGATCGCAAAGTGCGGCGGCGCTGGGCGAGTTCTTGCTGGAGGCCCTGGTCATCGTGCTGTTTGTCATTGGCCTGACCCAGGTTCACCGAATCGGAATCCGAGGTAAACTGAAAGGTGCATGCATATTGATCGGCTTGCTCAGTGCTTTTTTCCTGATCAATAATCAATTGCTCCCTGTCGCAAGACTGATCGAGAGCGAAGCCGGATTTATCGGCGGCTTGGGTCTGCCAGTGTTACTGGGTTGGATTGCCGGTGGATTGGCTGCTGCCTTCATTGCCTACTGGATTGGAAGAGCATGTTTGGGATTACGCGCTGACTATCTCGCTATCGCGACCCTCGGAATAGCAGAGATTATCAAGGCAATTCTCAAAAATGCCGATTGGCTATCACGCGGCACACTGACCGTATCGCCGCTGCCCTGGCCAGTGCCAACACCCAACGATATTGGTTTTGTCGCAGCTCGGTCTGCTTATCTTGCGCTGACTGCAGTTCTGGTTGCAGTCATTTTCGTTTTGCTGCAGCGAGCCTACCATGCACCATGGGGTCGAATGATGCGTGCAATTCGAGATAACGAAATCTCGGCAGCTGCAATGGGAAAAGACATTAACTTTCGCCGCCTGCAGGTTTTCGTTGTTGGCTCAGGAATTATCGGCTTTGGCGGTGCCGCACTGATCAGCTTTGCGAGAATTTTTGACCCGTCGAGTTTTACACCGTTAAAACACACTTTCCTGGTTTGGGTAATGGTGCTCGTTGGTGGTGCAGGTAATAATTTGGGTGCCATATTTGGTGCAGTCGCGGTTTACATCATTTGGCTGATGGGTGAACCCATAACATTGTTTCTGTTTGAGAGTGTACGCGAGATTGGAAGCTTATGGTTTGACTGGAAAGCGCCGGACGATTTAATGACACGCGCACTACAGGCACGCGTATTTTTTATCGGGCTGACCATTACCCTGGCCCTAAGATTCGTTCCGAACGGCTTGATTCCGGAACGGATAGACAAGGTAACGTAGTAATGTGCGAAACCGGGATGGGTCAAGCGTAATTTGGTTGGCACCCATACCAACAAAATTTTGATTGAGGTGTGTATTAACCCGGCAGCCGCTTCACTCTCGGTTCCCCAAAAAACAGCGAGACGCCTGCAGATTTAGCTACAGACGTCTCGTTTGGTCAATGTCTTCCCAATTGAGTTTATGGAACCAATGCACTTTTCCTAAAAAAATACCAATGGGTTCAACGACTCAATCACTTAATTGATCATACCAACCTCAACGATGGCACCACCTTGAACGCTGGATTCATTGATTATGCCAGATACATCACCGTTTTCATTGAAGTCTTGACTGCCTGTGGCTCCTTCATAGTTGACTTCACCGCCACCCGATAGAATCTCCACTGCTTTCGCCCACTCACCTGGATAAATTGCTTCTCCCGGTGGGCTGGAAACCGCGCGCAATGCGGCCGCCATGCCCTCGCGATCCGTTGAACCTTTTTGCTGCATGGCGAGAGCCAGTAAAAACGCGGCATCGTATGCCTGCCCGACATAAACACCATCTTCCATACCCGCAGCTTTCAGAACATCGTTAAATCGATCCAATCCAGTTCCTGCAGGTGCACCTGGCTGAGTCAGAATCATGCCTTCCAGTGCGTCCGCACCAACACCATCGATCAGCGATTGGGAGACCATGCCATCCCCGCCGACAAAACTTGAAAAGTCACCACCCTCTACAGCTTGTCGGATGATCGTTTGACCCGATCCATCAGCGTAGGCGAGGACTACCAAGTGTTCCGCACCACTGGAAGCGAGAGAGCCGATTTCTGCGCGATAGTCTGCCTTGCCGTCTTCATGAGCTTCACTCGCGGCAACGGTGCCACCAAGTGCAGCAAAAGCTCCTGCCAAAGCATCGGCAAACCCCTTACCATAGTCGTTGTTGATGTAGGTGATTGCAATCGGGTCCAAGTCTTTGGCCATCAACAGTTTTGCCATCGATTCGCCCTGAAATGAGTCGGAAGGCACTGTGCGATAAACCAGGTCATTGTCGTCCATTCCGGAAACCGCAGGGCTGGTTGATGCTGGTGAAATCATGACTACACCGGCCGGAATTGCCGCATTGTTTGCTGCCGAAATGGTTGCACCGGAGCACAGTGCGCCAACAATTGCTGCAACTCCTTCCGAGTTAACCAATCGGTCGGCTGCATTGGCTGCTTCGGTTGCGTCCACACAAGTGGTATCACCTGTCACAACTTCAATCATTGAACCCATCACACCGCCAGCACTATTGACGTTATCTGCGGCGACATTAGCACCCATTTGAATTGCTGGTGTTAGCGACTCAATGGGCCCGGTAAACCCACCCAGAAAACCCATTTTGACTGCTCCGTCACTGTGCGCAAGCGGCACTGATAACGAAACCGCAATCATCGATAAGCCGAGCGCGATCACTTGTTGTTTTAATTTCATGTCTTATCTCCCTGTGTGAATGTAGGAGCCAGTCGTTTATCTGGCTACATGCTAATATCTATACCTATATCGTATTGCTTTTGACTTCTGGTTTCAATGACTTTTTCTGTATCGCATAATCGCATGACAAATGAACACCGAGTCGCATCTATATGAACACTTTTGTCTTGGTGATCCTACTGCTATGTTCGATTTCAGTCCTACGTAGTTTGCAGCATTTTTCAAGAAATTACCGAATCTTGGCACTTGTTCCAAATTACCTTGTAAAACGCAGATAGCTGTTTACTAAAATTTTCGAATTTATCATGCCTTAGTGCATAAACTGTTGCGAAATTTATATAGCAAAATGTTATATATATAATTAGTCATAAAGCTATGTATCAATTGAAAATCAGAAAATCGGCATTGAAATCTTTCAGAAGAATGCCTAAACAAGACGCAATTCAGATACGTGGTGAATTAACGAAGCTGACTGAAGATCCGAACAGGAAAGATATTGTAGAGTCGACTACTGGCGCGGTATAAATTAGGTCGATGGGGGAAACTGTTGCTGGCAGTTTTCACAGTACGCCAGTGCCTCACTCCACGCCATATTGTCCGTTTCCAGTAGCCGCTCGTCAAACCGGACGGGCGGATTTCCCGCATCCGGCTTTCATCCGAAATCAGATCATAGCTGACAATACCTTCGCCCACGGCAGGCTCGTGGTGGTAGACGCAAGGTGAACCAGGCCGTATGAATCATACAACTTCGCAATGGAAAAGCGCACATATTTCCCACTTTTCACCTTGTGTTTCCGACACAGCCACTGACGCAGCCGTTTTCTGGTGTGCGCATCGACCGCCGCATAAGCCGGGGATACCTGTCCCAAATGAAAGTAATTCGCCCAACCAGACAACATCCAGTTCAAACGCCTAACCATCTCATCATCGTCCAGAAACCCGTATCGACTTGCGGTCTGCTCACTCACTTTACGGCAGATCAGCTGAATGCTCGACTTGCTCGGACGGGTACCGATATAGGCCCCTGTTCCGTCATACCGATAGTTCATTCCGATCCGATAACCCAAGAACTCCAAAGCCGCCTCCGGACACCTTAAACACCGGGTCTTGTCCACATTCACTGGCAATTTCAGCTGCGCCATTATCCGCGTAAAGGCTGACTGCATTTGCGCCGCCGGTGCTTTACCCAGGATGCAGATGTCATCTGCGTAATTGACAATGTGGGACTGGAATCTGTGAGCCAAGCCCAGATGTTTCCAACCGACAATGAACCGTCGCATGTAGACGGAACTGAGCAGCGGTAATGGGAACCTTATGATTATGGGAACCTAGACTATCCTGATCTTTGATTATCAATGGTATAGGCTAGAATCAGGTTCCCATAAGAATTGCTGGTATCCTTTGGGGGTTTAACCCTAAACAGGAGAATCAGCATGCCTTCGAAGGTCATCAATGCAATACAACGCGCAGACGGATGCGAGTTGGATATTGTTCACAATTACAAAGCACACTTGCAGGCGATGGGATATTGCGAAAGCTTCCTTGCCAAGTGTGTCCGAGTCGTCATTCACCTGATGACATGGTTGTCAGCAAAAGGGATTCCGATCGAGTTGCTCGACATTCGTGTCTTAGATCAATTCCTCAATCACGACTGTACTTGCCCCGGTCCGCACGGTTATCGCAAGAACTTACAACGTATGAATTGGCAGTTGCACCAGTTCCTCGGCTTTTTAATGGAGGCAGGAGTAGCCCGGTTGCCCGAGCAGATTGAGATTGACAGCCACGCGGTGGAGTCGTTTTTGAAAACACTTGCGGCAAAAGGGTATGTGCAAGATTCGGTTGTCGCGTACCGCAAGCGTTGCCGGCACTTGATTGTCTGGCTTTATCTACAAGACATCAAATTAGTCAAAATCAGTGACGATACTTTAACTCAGTTTCTTTCGCATCAGTGCACCTGTGTGCATCCGCATTTTTTTATCAGAGGCAATAGATTTTCGGGTTGTGACAACAGTCATATCAAAATCCGGGTATTCATTAAGTATCTCAGAGACACAGGCATCGTTTCGCCGCGCGTGTGTCCAACATCCGAGGAGACAGGACAATACCTGGCGCAATATCAGAACTGGCTACGTAACTACCGCAATATTCAGGAGAAAACTGTACAAAGCTACCGCAAGGCTGTTGAATTGTTTATTGTTCATCTGGGTGATGAACCTGATCGGTACAGTGCCACACTCATCAGAACTGCTGTCCAACGCCGCCTTGAGACCGCGTCGCGTGAACTGGTCCGCCGTCAAGTCTCAGCATTTCGACAGTATCTGCGTTTTCGCACATTAAATGGTCTTTGCCGCCCGGGACTGGCTGCTGCGGTTCCCATGATTCCGAGGCAAAGATTCTCGACATTGCCTCGTCATTTGCCGCAGGAAGATATCGAACGCATTATTGCATCGTGCGATCTGACAACTGCGATGGGGATCAGAGACCGCGCCATTTTGTTGCTTCTGGCCAGACTCGCCCTGCGTGCCGGAGATGTGGCTAACCTTGAGTTGCAAGACATCGATTGGGACAATGCACTGGTCCGCGTCAGCGGCAAGTCGCGGTGTGCGGCAGCGTTGCCTCTGCCGCAGGATGTCGGCGACGCGCTCAGAAATTACATCGTGCATGCCAGACTTGTTTCCGCGACTGAAAAGGTATTCTTACGCATGCCCCCACCAATTGATCAAGCACTGTCAAGCGGTGGCGTTTCCGCCGTCGCAGGAGCGGCGATCAAGCGCGTCGGTATCAAAGCCGACGGGCTGCCTGCCGCGCATCTATTTAGACATTCTGCAGCAACGAACTTGCTACATGACCATACGCCACTCGAAGTGATCAGTGCTCTGCTGCGCCATCAATCAATGACAACTACAGCCGTTTATGCAAGGGTCGATATCCGAATGCTTCGTGATGTTGCCCAGCCTTGGCCGACCGCAGGAGGTCTGCAATGACACTCTTAGAAAAGGTCAATGAGAGGCCTTTTCGAAGGTTGTAATGTATTGATGTTTCGCGCGAAAGCCGAGACTTGAAAAAACGCTTACCCCAAAATAGCACCCTTAATCGGCCTTTTTTGGCACTTTGAGGCCAAAATCCCGAATTTCTACCCCACTGCGTGGGTGTTTCCAATGCGTCTCTATAGCGTCCTGGGATAATCCGGATATTCTCGTCTATCATTATGATTTGATTGATTATTAGTGCCACAATCCAGTCTCTGTGAAGTATAATTGCAACAATAGCAAAACCACAAAATACAACAGGCTGAACCATGGCACCAAGCATCAATTATGACTTATTTTGGAAGGACTACCTCGATTGTTCTGAGCTGCAACGACTCGAGGGAATCTTCAACCAGCTTGAGCTTTCGCCACTGGTTGAAGCCATTTTAAGGGAACGAAGATTCACCGGCCGTTGCGACTGGCCCGTCGTGGCAATGCTGCGCGCACTAATCGCCATGAGTGTCCTGCAGCATCGCAGCACTGAATCGTTCCGGCGCGAACTGATGCGCAATCCCACCTTGATGACCACACTGGGATTTGAATTGAAAGCCAACCCCGACGGCGGTGATCACCTCAATCAGTTTTTACCCTACCGGGTCCCCTCAGCAGCGGCCTTTAGCCGGTTTCGCGCAACCATCATGAAAGTTGAAGATCAACACGGTTATTTGTATCAACAGTTCGAACAACTGCGCGACAGTTTTGCTGAAGTGTGCCCTGACTTCGGTGAACGCACTGGCTTTGACGGGAAATCCATCGAATCTCACTCCACGGGCCGTAAGGACTGCCTTGATCCTGACACCGGTGAGCAGCGCACCTCCGACCCGGATGCCGCCTGGGGCTGCCACCGCCAGTACACCACCGATGCCACCGGAAAGGAGAAAGTCATTGAGAAGCGTTGGTATGGTTACTCATTGGGCATTTTGGGTGATGTTAATTATGAATTGCCGATTGATTTCAAGCTGGTGCCCGCCAACCAGAGCGAACATCCGCTGTGTGATGCACTGGTGAGTGAGTTCATTGACTCGCAGTTGGGTACGCGGTGCAAGAGTTTTGTTGCCGACCGCGGTCTTGACAGCGATAAGCTGCGCAAGAAGTTGCACGAACAAGATATTTTACCGGTGATTGACACGCGCAATCTGTGGCAGGAAGTCAATCTCGATCCTGAGCAGCTCAAGGTGCCAACCCGGTCGTTGGATGCTCAGGTGTATGACACGATGCTGCGCACTGAGTGCGGTGATCTATATTGTCGTTGTCCCCAGACCAGTGAGATTCGACTGATGCATTATCAGGGTTATGAGAGTAAAAGAGGCACCCTGAAGTGGCAGTGTCCGGCATCGGTGTCTGATTTTGAGTGTGCCGGTCGGGAGGACTGTCATTACCTGGGTAAGGTAAAAGCCGGCGCCAAGGCCAGAGTGGTGCGGACCAAAGTGAATGCCGACAACCTGCGGCAGCACCCGGTGCTACCCCCTGCAACGAAGAAGTGGAACCGGCTGTACCACCAAAGAAGCGCAATGGAGCGAATCAACTCCAGAGTGGCCGATGGTTTCATGCTGCACAGTCACTACCTGCGCGGCAAAAAATCGCTGGGGCTTAAGGTAACGATCTCAATGGTCGTCATGATGGCGGCCGCGAATTTTGCCATGCAGTTGAACAAACCCGACGAGGTTCGCTCGCTGGTCTTATCGTTGGCAGCCTGACCTGGCGCCTGGACGGGGCGTTTCATTCCAAATGCCAGATATTCACAAGGTTGAAGGATTCAACGCGGATGAATTTCGGTGTTATCTTACACTGGCGAAGATTATTCAGGCTGGTGGTGCTCAATGTGCTCAATTCACACACAGGTGGAGTGGATTGCGGGATAATTGACTCCATTGGAGGTCAAACTTGGTTACGCAGAGCGTCCGAATTGGCCGCCAACGAAAAGGCCTCAATGATTATGTCAGTTTCAGAAAAGCCCTCGGATACAAGTATGATCAACAGGCGCGTGTGTTGAACGATTATGCGACTTACGCCATGGATTGTGGCGACCAGTTCGTGCGTTGCAGTACTGTATTTAATTGGTTATCGAATACACCGTCTTCCCGGCAGAGGCAGAGCAAACTGGGCTATGTTTGCGACCTGGCTTGCGTTTTGCACGCCGACGATGAACGCCATGAAGTCCCGGATCGCACTGCTTTGGGTAAAACCATCTCACGACGGCCAACACCCTGTTTGCTGTCACTGGCAGAGGTCACGCAGATCATGGACGCGGCATTGCAATTGGGGCCAGCAGGCTCAATCACGCCATTGACTTTCCATTACATCGTGGGTCTAATCGCTGCGACCGGATTACGTCGATCGGAAGCAGCCAATCTGTTGCTGAAAGACTTGACAGAAGATGGACTGTTGATCAGAAACACGAAGTTCGGCAAGTCCCGTCTGGTGCCGTTGAGCGATAGTGTTCATCAAGCGATGGATGAATACCTACGAGACAGGAAGCGACTCGGCGGACCCAGCGAACACCTGTTTGTACTGTCGACTGGTCGACCGATGCGTCCGGTCTATCTGTCCACCGTGTTTGTCAAATTGGCCCGACAGTGTGGTCTTCGAGCTGGGACAGGCGAACCGGGAACGCGTCTTCACGATTTGAGGCACGGGTTTGCAACTCGTTCGCTCGAGAACATGCTGTCCAATGATCGTGAAGATGTGGGGCGTCACATGCTGGCACTGTCGACTTATCTGGGACATTCCAATGCTGCAGGCACGTATTGGTACCTTGAAGCAACGCCGGTGTTGCTGCGACAGATCTCTGAACAAACCGAACGGTTGTATCGGCAGGGAGGGTGTAATGAGTAACCTTGCCTGTCCACTTGAAAAGTTTTTGCGCGAATACCTGCCACGCGACAAAGGTACGAGTCGGCATACCGTAGAAAGCTATGCTCTTTGCTTTAAGCTGTTGATCGTTTTTACTGCCAATCTACACGGTGCCCGACCCTGTGAGCTTGAGATCGGGCACCTGAATGTTGAAACCATTCTCAAGTTTCTTGAGCATCTCGAAACAGAGCGAGGCAACAGTGTCAATACACGCAATGCTCGGCTCGCGGCGATCAAGGCTTTTTTTCGGTTTCTCGAGTTCCGCAATCCAGCGTATCTTGCGCTTGCTGGACAAGTTCGTGAAATCCCCATAAAGAAGGGCATCGTACCACTCATTGGCTCTTTGGATCGCAAGGAAGTGCGTGCGCTGCTGAATGCGCCGAATCCGAAAACTACGACTGGGATTCGGGACCGGGCAATGCTGTACTTGACCTACAACGCTGGCCTGCGTGTTTCGGAGTTGGTTGGGCTTGCGCTTGATGATCTGAAGATGCCAGCTCTTGATGAGGTGCATATTTTGGGTAAAGGTCGACGGCAACGTATTCAACCGCTTTGGACGGACACCCGCGGTGCTCTGCGCGACTGGCTGGCTGTTCGACATGACAGTAACGACCGACATTTTTTCTTAAATTCCATGGGCACAGGGATGACTCGACGCGGTTTTGCAAAACGTCTTGTCGTACATGCGCAAACTGCGGCACAAAATGTACCATCCATTGCAAAAAAGACTGTAACGCCCCATCTTTTGAGGCATGCTTGCGCGCTTCACACTCTTGAAGCAACCGGAGACGTTAGAAAAGTCTCAGCGTGGTTGGGACACTCGAGTATCCAGACTACCGAGATGTATCTTCGATCGGACCCGGCTGATAAGTTGAATACACTCGAGAAGTGGCGACCCGTGAGTCTACGCAAAGGCAAGTTCAAAGGAGTTCAGGATGAGTTGCTTGCTATGCTCGCAGAGGTCTGAAGTGAAATAATCTTATGGGAACCTGATTCTAGCCTATACCATTGATAATCAAAGATCAGGATAGTCTAGGTTCCCATAATCATAAGGTTCCCATTACCGCTGTTATGGGAAAGTTCCCATAACAGCGGCGATATGGGCGAACCCTGTGGGCTGCCCTTACGCCACTTCTTCGCCTGGTTCGTGCAGCGTTTGCCGCCCTTGCCATTATCCTCTTCGACCGGCATCTCCAACCATGACTTGATCAATCTGAGCATCGCACCATCGCTGATGCGACGGGCTAAACTCTTCATCAACTCAGCATGGGGAATCTCACCGAAATAATTGGATAAATCAGCATCCACCACTTCATTGTGTCCCGTGTTCAGGAGCGCATGAATACGATTGACCGCATCGTGCGCACTCCTGCCCGCCCGATAGGCATATTGCTCCTCACCGAGATCAGCCTCAAAGATCGGTGTTAAAACTAACATCGCCGAGGTCTGAACCACCCGGTCTCACAAGCAAGGAATGCCCAGTGGGCGAAACTTGCCCTTTTGCTTCTTTGGAATCAAGACCTGTCGCACCGCTCCGGGTATATAGGTCTTGTCTTTAAGTTCCCGCGCCAGTTCCCCAAGCCAGCTCTCAACCCCGTATGCCTCAATGTTCGCGAACGTCTCCCCGTCCACACCGGCAGCACCGCCGTTGCGGCGCACCTGCCGGTACGCTTCGGTGAGAAAATCCATCCGCCACACCTTGTCATACAACGCATGAAATCTTAACTTCGGTTCTGCCTTCGCTTTGGCATGTAGTATGCGCCGTAGTCTCTGAACCTTATCTGACCCTGTTAGACTTTCGTCAGTTGTCATGTCCTTTCTGCCTTTACATACTGCTTCCGAATCAAGGTCCCTTCCCTCCATCGGCATTACCCGACTTCTCCGGTACTACGAACCTCTCCGGTCGCGGTAGGGAAAAGCATTACTGCCTTCCCCCCGCACAGAATCCGTACGTGCGCGCTAACGCATACGGCTCCTACCTTAGGTGTTTGACGGCAAACCGTTGATCCGGCCATGGGTGTAATATCTTCACAGGCGGCCAGCACGTTTGAACAATCTGGTCGAGACGGATACCGCAGAAACGGTCTTTTTGAGACCGTCGACGCAGAACTCTCAGCCAAATTGCTTTGATGCAGTGAACGAAAGAATTCAGGGACGGTCCACTGGTGGGTACAGCATAGTAGCCTAACCAGCCACGCAGCACTTGTCCCAGCCAGCGGGCAACTTCATACACATCATGGTGCATCCGCCGCCGCAACTCAGCCTTAATCCGATTAAGTGTGCGGTTAACCCGTTTTGCAATCGGTTTACGTCCCAGCCCAAATTTGCCTTTTCTTGTTTTACGACAATAGTGCGTAAAACCCAGAAAGTCAAACGTCTCAGGACGACCCTCACCACGAGCCGTGCGGTCTTGCCAAGCAAAACGCCCAAACTCGATCATGCGGGTCTTGTCAGGATGCAACTCCAATGCAAAATCCCTTAGTCGTTTCTCCAGATCGCACACAAACCGCTGTGCGTCCTGTTGGTATTGGAAACAGACCACAAAGTCATCCGCATAGCGAACTATCATCGCCTGCCCCCGTGCCTGATTCGGCCTCCACTTTTTGTGAAACCACAAATCCAGCACATAATGTAGGTAAACGTTAGCCAGAACGGGGCTCACAATCGCTCCTTGTGGAACTCCGCGTAAGTCGTCCTGCCATTTACCACTTTCCATTACACCAGCGTTCAGCCACTTGATAATCAGGCGAATCACCCGCTTGTCCCCGATACGGTGCTCCAGAAACCGAACCAGCCAGTCTCTGTCTATACGATCAAAGAATGCACGAATGTCTGCGTCTACTATCCAGTTGACTTTGCGCTCCGTGATTCCGTAAGCCAGCACATCGAGCGCATCATGCGCTCCCCGTCCCGGCCGGAATCCATGACTGAATCCAAGAAACTCCGCCTCGTAAATCGGCGTAAGAATCAACTCCACCACCGCCTTTTGGACAATCTTGTCCTCCAATGCAGCAATGCCGAGCGGTCGTGTCCCACCATCGGCTTTGGGGATATTCACCCGCCGCGATGGCAGCGCCCGGTACGCACCTGTATGTACGCGCCGGTGCAGGTCAGCCAAATGACTGTCCAACTCCTGCTCGTACTCTTCCCATACAACACCGTCAACACCTGCCGCTGCGTTCTTCTTCAATGAGTAAAACGACCAGCAAAGCGTATCTACCGATATATGGTGCAACAGCGCAGTGAGTTTCTCCTTCGGATTTCTCTTCACAGCCTGCCGTATCCGCTCCACCGCCTGTGACACGCTCTCCCGCCCCCGTGTGCGGCACGTGCTTTGGCTTTGCAGATTCCCTTTGGTTGCAGCCCTTCCCTCGTTCGACTCCGCCAAGGCTTGCACCTCTTTGTTCGCCGCTGTCATCAGTACTATGCCTGCATCCGACTGGTTTATCCCGTTCATCTTCAAATTCAGAATACCTCCTTTCTTTCAGCGTCCTTGACACGACCGTCAAGGAAAGATAAACCCCTCCCAGGTCCCAACATAGGGCATGCGCACATCCATCGATTCCTTCGACACCGCAGAGATCAAATGTACCTCACCATTACAGTACAGCCGATATTGTCTTCGACCGGGTGAAAAGTCTCGACTCTCTAAAAGACCTGTTTTTCGATGCTCTATCATCGCGGCTATGCGTACCGCTACCGACACTTCACCAATACCCTCACGAGTATCAGCGCACGGCTCGCGGCGACAGCATGTGGTTAACATTTACTATCCATCGGACTTTCACCGACTACCCTTATGCCAGTTAGCCTGGCGTACCCACCCTGACAGCCCAGTCCAGTCCTCGCGGATTACCAGTTTGGTGTGTGCTTCACCACTGCCAGGGCTTCCCGTGTTGCCACTTCTCTCCTCTTCCACACGTGCCAGCGTCAATACCCCGGCGGAAACATCTCAGTGCTGATGTCGCTTACTTCCCAAGATGCCACCGGCTTTCTTCTGAATATAGACAGAATCAGCTTCCGCATTACTATTTTCGAGGCCTGCTCAACGTTCACTCGCGTTCTGGCCCGTATGGTCGCTGAGTTGCCTTACGCAACCCTTCTATCTGAAATGCTTCAAACCATGTCGTTACCTCCATGATCCGTTTCAGTCGCTACCAACCGACAACGACAACTGTTGGGTGGGATTCGCACCCACTAGAGACAAGCACCTTTCCACGGCGCACGATATAAAAAAGTTGCAGGGCCGAAATGGATTTCGAATGCGTGCCGGTAATTGGCGTATCATCTTTGATCGAAACGAAGAGATTCATGAAATCGAAGTGTTGCGTATCGGTCTCAGACGCGATATATACAAATATTAATTCCTTACAACTGAAAAGTTATGCGAATAGTAACCAAATAATTTTGGCTTCTGGCTTTGCCAGAAAAGGAGAACATAATGACAAAAACGCAAGTGATTCTCGACGAAAACGGTCTGCCGGTATTTGCTGTAGTCCCATGGCAACTGTATAAAAGTTTGAATGCATTTGATTCGCATTTTGAGTTTAACGACGAAGAGCTTTATGACAATGCTAAGCTTGCTAATGATGAAACATTTCCGATTGCTGTGGCAGACCGATTGCTGGCAGGTGCAAACGCGATCAAGGTATTCCGTGAATATCGTGGAATGACACAAAAGCAACTTGCGAAGGAGATTGGAATCAATGTTCTCTATCTTTCGCAAATTGAAACAGGCAGGCGTACTGGTTCAATTAGCACATTGACTAAACTCGCAGATTCATTAAACGTTGATCTTGAAGACTTGATCTGAAATTTGAGAACGAAGTTAAGCAACACCATGAAGCCATGAAGTCTCATGCAACCGAATTCTTGGCTTGGTGGGCACGGTTGCAACGTATCCAAACTTTTTCAAAATTCCAATTAAGCCATCAGTTAAGAAGAAATGACTTGTTTCTGTTTTCTATCTGAAGCTAGTTATTTGACCGCGATACAGTACAAAAATTTCTTCTTTAGTGTCCGGTTAACGAGAGAGAAAAACGCTACAATCTATTGTTATTAATAATAGATATTGCTGTTTTGAGATGTTGTCGATTTCAAATCAATGAAATCGTTATTATCAAACCTCCGACAACTTTTGCTCCAACCTCCTCGAAACGGCTGAAATCACAAATATGGATCGGAGTTTCAGTTTAAGTGCTACTGGTGAACACCAAAGAATGGATAAACCATAAATCTCGAATGACAAGATCTCCGAATCATACTCAGCACCCTACCCCGATTTCCAACCGTAGCTCAGAAAATCATCCTCTATCAGGGATCAAGGTTGTAGAAGTCTGTCAAATTGCCGCAGGCCCCTTCTGCGCGATGCTGCTTGGAGATCTCGGTGCAGATGTCATTAAAATTGAACCGCTTTCCGGCGACGCGATGCGATACTGGCCACCGCTCACAGACGGTTTCAGCGAGAATTTTGCTTCCGTGAATCGGAACAAACGTTCAATCGCGCTTGATCTTAAGCTGCCCGAATCGCAACGAGTCGCCTTGGAATTAATCAAACAGGCGGATGTACTGATCGAAAACAACCGCCCTGGCGTGATGGAGCGCTTGGGCCTGGGTTACGAGGCAATCTCCGAAATTAATCCATCAATCATTTATTGTTCAATCTCTGCGTTTGGGCAGACCGGCTCACGCGCTCAGGAAGGCGCCTTTGATGTCACCATGCAAGCCATATCTGGCATCATGAGTGTTACCGGCGAGATCGATCAGGCACCAGTAAAATGCGGTGTGCCACTGAGTGATTTCGGTACCGGGCTTTATGCAGCATTTCATATTTCATCCGCCCTTTTTGAACGACAAAGTACCGGCAAAGGCAAACACATTGATGCTTCCATGCTTGGCTGCAGCCTGGGGATGGCACCATTACAGGTAAGCGAATTTTTCGGCACCAACACTGATCCAAAGCCACTTGGATCACGACATCCCAGAAACGCACCTTATCAGGCATTTCGAGCCGCAGATGATTACTTCGTACTGGCAGCAGGCAACCAGAGGCTGTTCGAGTTGGTTTGCACTTTGATCGAACGTCCCGAACTCATCGATGACAAGCGTTTTTCGGATACCGCTAATCGAGCCCGGAATCAGGCAGAACTCACTGACATTCTGGAACAGGTATTTGCTGATCAAACCGCATCTCATTGGTACACGCTGTTTCGCAACGCCGGCGTTCCGACTGCACCAATCAACAAGTATAGTGAAGCACTAAAGGACCCACAAGTTGTTGATATGGGATGGATACAACCACTGGAGTTCCCCAATCAATCGGCAACCCATACGTTTGCCCATCCGGTTTTGCACGACGGCCAAAACCTGCCCATATTCCGTCGCCCGCCGGCACTGAACGAACACGAAATTGAAATCCTAAAGGAATTTGGACTGGACCATTCCGAATCTAATGGGTCCGATTGATACCCCCTGATGTTGTATCAGTATCTAACCGCCACGCAGGTAGCAACACTCTGATGCAATTTTCCGACACGACATTGAATCAACTTGCTGCGTCGATCAAAACCTGGGGTCAGCAGCTTGGCTTTCAGCAAATCGGAATTTCAGATACCGATCTCACCCAGGCAGAAAACCATTTGAGTCAATGGTTGCAACAGGACATGCACGGCGAGTTGTACTACATGGAAAAACATGGACTGAAGCGTACTCGCGCAGAGTTATTAGTCCCCGAAACCATGAGGATCATCTCGGCTCGTATGGATTACTTTCCCAAGGGCGCGAAGACAATCGAACGAACCCTTGAGGATCCAACACTGGCGTTTGTATCCCGCTACGCAACCGGGCAGGATTATCACAAACTGATTCGTAGACGACTACAGCGGCTCGCGGACAAAATTCACGCTGAAATCGGAGAGTTTGGCTATCGTGCTTTCGCTGATAGCGCGCCCGTTATGGAAAAACCCATCGCCCAAAAAGCAGGACTTGGCTGGATTGGAAAACACTCCAATTTGCTGAACCGGAAAGCCGGTTCCTGGTTTTTTCTGGGCGAGCTTTATACGAACTTGCCACTACCGCCGGACGAACCCGAAACTGATCATTGTGGAAGTTGTTCTGCTTGCCTGGATGTCTGTCCGACACAGGCGATTGTGGCACCTTACGTTGTCGACGCCCGCAAATGTATTTCCTACTTGACCATTGAATTGAAAGGTTCCATCCCGATTGAATTTCGAAAAGCCATTGGCAATCGCATTTTTGGCTGTGATGATTGCCAATTGGTGTGTCCTTGGAACCGGTTTGCCTCAGCTTCGGAAGAGGCTGCATTTCGTGTGCGCCACAATCTGGATTCAATTCAGTTAAGCCAGCTATTTCTGTGGACTAAATCTGAATTTCTGGAAAAAACCCGCGGTTCAGCGATTCGACGGTTGGGCTACGAACGGTGGTTGAGAAATATTGCAATTGCGTTAGGCAACACGCCGCCTAACGAAGTAACGGTTAACACACTCAAAGCACGCCAAAATGATGAATCAGAATTGGTACGCGAACATGTTGAGTGGGCGCTTGCACAAGTTTCTGACTAATCCAACTCGAAAGACACAATCATTCGTTTATAGTTCGATAGACCAAACATAGAGGCTTCGGATACTGTTTTGGAGGCATCTCCTGCAGTTCTCTGGCCCGCAGTTACACCGGTTGAAACGCATGTTCAGAATGATGTGCGATTCTTTGAGTACAATAACCTGTTATCGCCCTTGAGGTAAGAAGTATTCTGAATCATAAATTAAATCCAACTAATTTGGTAAGTAGACAATGAAGACAAAAATCTCCTTGATCGTCGCGATGTGTTTGATGTTGATTGCACCTGGTGTGTATTCTGCAACGGTCAAACTCGGATTTGTGACGACCCTAAGTACTCCGGCTGCAGTCATTGGAAATGACATGAGAGATGCAGTTGAACTGGCGCTGGAACATATTGGACACAAAATGGGTCCAGTCGATGTTGAAGTCGTATATGGGGATGACGAGTTCAACCCACAGAAAGGTAAACAGGCAACTGAACGCCTCGTTTCGCAGGAAAAGGTCGATATCGTATTTGGCTATATCTGGTCACACGTGCTGTTGGCATCTGCAACAACGGTATTGGACTCAGGAAAAATACTGATCAGTGCCAATGCAGGACCCTCGCAACTGGCCGGCAAAGGTTGCCACAAAAATTTCTTTAGCATATCGTGGCAAAATGATCAGACTCCAATGGCGATGGGGGAGGTGCTAAATCAACGTGGCGTTAATTCGCTTTATGTCATCGCCCCACTTTACGCGGCAGGAAAAAACATGGTTGCTGGCGTAAAGCGCACCTTCGCAGGTGAGATCGTTGGTGAGGACATGACCAAGTGGCCTGACCAAATTGACTGGGCATCTGAGCTCTCAAAAGTAAAGGCCGCCAATCCAGATGGTGTCTTTATTTTCTATCCAGGCAAACATGGTCCCGCATTCATTAAGCAATATCAGCAGTCAGGTTTATCCGGTGAAATCGACCTGTACACGGTTTTCACAGTTGATTCCATCAGCCTGCCGCGCTTCCAGGCCGCAGAAATGACCGGTGTACTCGGTACGACCATGACTCAGTTTTGGGTACCTGACTTGGACAATGCCGCCAACAAAAAGTTTGTCGATGGATTTAAGGCAAAATATGGGAAATACCCAAGCTTTTATGCCGCGCAAAGCTATGATGCGGTCATGTTCATCAAGAGCGCCATCGAGGCAGTTGATGGCGATGTGAGTAATGTGGATGGGATGCGCGCTGCCCTGCAAAAAGCAGACTTTGATTCAGTGCGAGGAGAATTCAAAATGGGACCCAATCATTTCCCTATTCAGAATTTTTATAGCCGTGAAGTGGTTGCTGACGCAGACGGAGTCTGGACAACTTCAGTTCGCGATACAGTCTTAACGATGCACCAGGATGTGTACGCGAGCGAATGCTCCATGTAAGAAAACTCTAGCGTGTGAGTGTTGCTCTGCTGACTTATTTGTCCAAACGATCAAATTCACACGTAACTTTTAAAGTGTGAGACTCCTCGAAGGAGTCTCACACCAAAGGTTATCCTATCTTATTCAATTGCCATCTGCATGCAGCAATGGCTGCCACCAATCCAATTTGATAGGTTTTGTATGGTCCATCGATTGAATTTTCCATTTGCTTGGGACCCCTCGGATTCAGCTAACAACGAATCCCAGATGTTGACCTGTGGAGAGAAGTCTTGGAGTGGGCATTACTGATTGAACAGATTCTTAACGGCATCCAGTTTGGGGTGCTGCTGTTCTTGCTCGCGGCTGGGTTGACGCTCACCTTCGGAATTATGGACCTGGTCAACCTTGCGCATGGGTCCATGTACATGCTCGGTGCGTTCATCGGCGCAACAATTTTTCTCTGGACCGGGTCATTCATTCTTGCCTTGCTGCTCGCAGTGCCACTGGTCGCTGGCATTGGCATCATCACCGAAATCACCACACTTAGATCGCTCTACCAGCGCCATCACCTGGATCAAGTGCTTGCCACCTTTGGGCTTATTCTTTTTTTTAACGAGCTTGTACAAGTTGTCTGGCCCCTCGATGGCTTGACTGTACCGTTTCCGGACTACTTGAACTCGACAGTACCGCTGTTTTTTGGAATTGAGTACTCCGTTTATCGCTTGATGATCATTGGATCCGGGCTCCTGGTTGCAATCGCAATGTGGGCACTGGTCACCAAAACTCGGTTAGGAATGCTGATTCGTGCCGGAGCGACAGACCGAACAATGATCAATGCACTTGGCACCAATATTCGACTATTGTTCACACTGGTATTTGGGCTCGGCACCGCCCTCGGGGCGCTGGCTGGTGTTTTGATGGCGCCTATTCTTGGAGCCAATTCCGGTATGGGCGAACAAATCATTATTGTCGCCTTTGTCGTTATCGTCATTGGCGGCATTGGTTCTGTCCGAGGGTGCTTTATAGCCGCTCTGATTACTGGCTTGATCGATGCTCTGGGGCGCTCATTCCTGGATGTCATTCTGGCACTGTTTATCCCCGTCAATGCGGCTGAAGCGGCAGCACCTGCGATATCGTCGATGCTGATTTACATTTTCATGACGTGTATCCTTTTCTTCAAACCGCAAGGTCTTTTCGGCGCACAAACGCGATAACACACAGCAAATCAATATGTCTGGTTCAGCTAAGCTGCAAAATCGCCGCACTATACTCGCCGCCCTGGTAATCGGCACCTGTGCGCTGGCACCTATTGTCGCAACGGTGTTGGACGAACCGTACTATATCAATCTATTCGCGCGCCTGATGATTTGGGCCATCGCCGCCATCAGTCTTAACCTGATCCTTGGCTATGGTGGCATGATCAGTTTCGGGCACTCGCTCTATCTCGGCATCGGCGCCTATACAGTCGGAATTTTCTCTTACTACGACATTAATAGTTTTTATCTGCAGCTACCGACAGCTATCGCAGCAGGTGCGTTAATCGCACTACTGTTTGGCGGAATCTGCCTGCGTACGCGCGGGGTTTATTTCATCATGATTACCATGGCATTAACCCAAATGGTGTACTTTCTTTCGATCAGTATCGAAGAGTATGGCAGCGACGATGGATTGATTATTTACGTGCGAAGTGAACTCGGCACCGATCTGATCAGTTTTGATAATCCGATTCATCGTTATTACCTGATTTTCGCGGTCATGATCGCGTGCCTTTACTTTACACATCGTTTGGTCCGTTCTCGATTTGGTTACGTAATCCGTGGCATCAAATCCAATGAAACGCGAATGGAGGTACTCGGCTACCCGACTTTCAGGTATCGTCTATTCTGTTTCGTGATCGCAGGCATCATGTGCACTCTTGCAGGTGTCTTAAGCGCCAATGTCGAAAAATTCGTCAGTCCAGATGTCATGCACTGGACGCGTTCGGGTGAACTCATATTCATGGTTGTGCTGGGCGGTATGGCCAGCATTATGGGACCCATTACCGGTGCGCTGGTATTCTGGCTGCTCTCGGAGTTTTTCGCGCGCATCACAGAACATTGGCATCTGATTTTTGGACCATTCCTCATACTCGTGGTACTTCTGTCGCCACGGGGAATCGATGGGCTCCTCAGCTGGAAGCGTTCCGACCATGACTGACGCATTACTGCAAATAAAGGGTCTGAACAAATCGTTTGGCGGGGTATTGGCGACCGACAACGTCGATCTCAGTGTTCAACGTGGTGAAATTCATGCGTTAATCGGCCCAAATGGCGCGGGAAAAACAACACTCATCTCTCAAATTTCCGGAATTCTTCAAAGTGATTCCGGCGCAATTGAATTTGATGGAACACCGATCACGCGTCTGAGCGCGCCGGCCCGTTCACTGATGGGGATCGCGCGTTCGTTTCAAATTACCTCAATTCTCAGAGAATTCACTTGCCAGGAAAATGTTGCGCTTGCTGTTCAAGCGCACTATGGGCACAGTTTCAATGTCTGGCGACCCGTTGCTTCGGAAGCCAGAATTCAAGACCGTGCTGTCAGTGTACTTGAATCGATCGGAATGGATCAGCACCTCGATACCATAGCAGGCGATCTGGCACATGGAGAACAGCGGCAATTGGAACTGGCCATTGCGTTGGCGATGGATCCCAAATTACTGATTCTTGATGAACCACTGGCGGGCATGGGCCGACTGGATTCAGCAAGAATCATCGATTTTCTGCAAGGACTGAAGAAAAAATTCACGATTCTTGTTATCGAACACGATATGGACGCAGTTTTCACCTTGGCTGATCGGATATCTGTCATGGTATACGGACGGTTGATCGCCAGTGGTTCGCACGACGATATTCGCAATGATGAATTGGTTCGTAGTGCCTATCTCGGAGTTGATTAACGACCATGCTGTCAGTTAAAAACATCGGTTCCTTTTATGGCACAACGCAGGCCCTGTTTGACATCAGCCTGGACATCAACCATGGTGAGGTGGTAACACTGCTTGGCCGCAATGGCATGGGCAAAACGACTACCATCCGTTCAATTATGGGCCTGGTCAAACCTGCAACAGGCACCATTCATTTTGAAGGCCAGGAGATCACGGGCTGGCAAGCTTACCGAGTCGCCAATGCGGGTATCGGACTGGCGCCTGAAGGTCGGCACATTTTCCCCAATCTGAGTGTCCTGGAAAATTTGATCGCAACAGCACACAATAAAAACAAACTCAAAAATCCATGGACAGTTGATAAAGTGCTCTCGCTGTTCCCCCCACTCGAGCAACGTGCCAAAGTTATGGGTGGTAGAATATCTGGCGGCGAACAGCAAATGCTTTCAATTGGCAGGGCATTGATGACAAACCCAAAATTGCTGTTACTCGACGAAGCGACTGAAGGATTATCACCGCTGCTACGTAGACAGATCTGGCAAAGCATTGCGCAACTGAAAGACAATCATCAGTCGATTTTGCTGATTGACAAGCACCTGGACTCACTGCTGCGAATTGGTGATCGCCACTACGTTGTTGAAAAAGGCCATGTTGTCTGGAACGGTACTTCCGAACAGCTGCAAGCTGCTCCTGACCTCCAACAACGATATATCGGACTTTAGTTCCTTAAGTTTACGAAAAATAGAAATGAAAGAGCGGCAACCAGCAGTGATTACAGATTGCCGTCCCTTCTCATTTTGTTTAGTCTGCGATTGGCAGAAAATGCCGAACGGCTGGCTGGATAACGCTCCATGACCTCCTGGAGGTAATTTTCGGCTTGCTCGAAATCTTGCTGATCGTAGTAGATATAACCGATTTTTAACATCGCTTCAGCCGCGCGCCGATTATCCGGATAGTCTCTGATAATTTGTTCAAAACCCATCAGTGCTATGTCATACTTCTTGGTGACATAGTTGGCTTCAGCGATCCAATACAGGGCATCATCAACCAAATCGCTTTGGGGGTAATTTTGTACCAGTGCGTTAAATTCCAGAATTGAATCCTCATACTTCCCCTGCCGTAGCGTACGAAAAGCGTTGTCGTAGACTTCTCGAACAACTTCAGGATCAACAACTTCGGGCTCTGGTAGTGATACCTCTACGGTCAATTCTGTACCTTCACCAGCTGGCCCCACACTTTCGGCGCTCTCACTGTCGGGGGTCATACCATCTGCTGGTGCTATTTCACCGACAGCACCCGCACCCGACTCAGTACTGGATGATTCACCGCGTTCCATGTTGCGCAGCCGGGTATCAAGATCATTGTAGAGATCCACTTGCCGTTGTTTGGTAGCGTCGAGTTCGTTTTCGAGAATTTCCACCTGATCGCGCAATGATCTGACCTCATCAGAAAGCGCCTGGACTTGTGCGACCATTGTTTGTGGAACCAAATCCTCAACCTGGACAATTTCGGACTCATTAGTCCCGCCTGCCGCGTCGGACTCAGGCACTTGTGTTGTCGAATTGCTCGTAGTTTCAGCCGTCGCGCAGCCGGCAACAATCACTGCCAGCAGCGCGCATGGAATCAATCCAAACGATTTTGGTTGCAATTTCAACACGCCTCAAACGACCGGGAATCTGTAAAACTACTGAACGAGGTCATGGATGATTTCAACTCTTCGATTCAATGCCCAACTCTCTTCATCAGACCCGGCAACCGCTGGCGATTCTTCGCCATAAGATACTGTCGTAATTCTCGATGCGTCGATACCAAATTCCTGGAAGAATGCACTGACTGCGAGGGCACGTTGCTCGCCGAGGGCCAGATTGTATTCGCGTGATCCTCGTTCGTCTGCATGGCCGGCCAGATTCAAGGTAACATCCGAATTTTCTGTTAGCGCTTCTGCATGGACACGAATCACTTCCTGAGCCTGCTCTGTCACGATTGATTCATCGTAATCGAAATACACAGTCGCCTGTTCCAATGCGCTCATTTCCATTTCTTCAGCTGACTCGTCAAGCCCCATTTCGACCAAGACGGAATCTTCTTCACTGGCAGCGGAATCGGAAGATTCGGCGGATGGTGTATCGCTCATTGCCTCTTTTGAGGAATCGGCTGATTTCATACAACCAGCAAGAAAAATTAAAGAAAATAGTGCAACTGCAATCAGTCGTGTCAGCGCAATCATGTGGTTGTACCTCTAGCTAGAAAAGAATGTTCGTTTATGGCTGAAATTTGCCCCAGTCAACTTGTCTGACTTGACCTTCCGCGACTGGGATGCGAGTTTGAACGCGTCCATTTGGTGACAATATTTTAATATATCTATCTTTACCTTCAACGACATGTATGAGCATATCACCATTGGGAGAAAATTTCGCGGAATCGTCCAGAACTGTGGTCGAAATCACGCGAGTCTGTTTGGTTGTAAAGTCAAAAATACCAACCTGACTACCGCGCCCCTGGTCAGTAATTACAACGAGTTGTTCACCGGAAGGTGAATACTGGGCAGCTGTGTTGGAACGGCCATCAAGTGTAACCCTGCGAGTCGCCGCGCTGCGTTTGGCTGCGGCGCGGTAGATTTGGGGATCCTTACCGCGATTGGAAGTAAACACGATAAACTTTCCATCCGGTGACCATGCGGGTTCAGTATCAATCAATCGGTGATCAGTCACTTGAGTGATTTTGCCGTCGCTGACGGAATACATGTAAACATCATAATTTCCGCCTTGCGAGTTCGAGAATGCAATTCGCTGTCCATCCGGCGACCAACTCGGTGAACTATTTTGACCAGCAGGTGCCGCAATTGCAAATCGCTCACCGGTTGCGACGGTTTGAATAAAAATTTGCGACCCGGAATCCTGCAATTCAGCATACGCGAATTGCAGCCCATCAGGAGACCACGATGGAGAAAGAATAGGATACCCACTGCGCAGCAGCACCTGCGGGTTGTAGCCATCATAATCCGACATGAATAGTAAGTGTTCAGGTGCACCATTGGCTTCGTTCAAAACGGTCGTGGTGTACAGAATCTGCGTGTCGAATGAGCTTTTCTCCTCAATTACGTTTTCGAAAACAGAATTTGCGATCCGGTGTGAAATGGTCCGAAGGTTGTCTAGTGTTGCGATGAACTGGATACCAAACACCTGCTTTTGCTCAAAGGCATCATAAAGACGCGAGATGACTCGAAAAGTGTTTACTCGATTTTCAACAGTCTCCACTCTGCCAATCAGCACATAGTCGGCGTTGATAATTTGCCAGTCGTTAAATTGCACAGCTTCGGCTGAGGTCGGAGAACTAAGGTACTGATCCGTTGAAATCGGATCGAAGCGTCCGGTTCTGGTCAAATCGTCACGCACGATCTGATCGACGGAATACAGCAACAGATCGCTGGCGTCACCACCAAATGGAACAATGGCTATGGGTATACCGCGTTCGACGCCTTCATCGATTTCGATTACGATAACAGCATGACTGGAGCTCCAGCCAGTCACCAGACCCGCCATCAGCAGCAAAGAAGTCAAAAACTTAAGTTTAGTGATCAACGCGCACTCCCGCTGAATTCAAACCTGAATCGTTTGAAAAATTCAAAAATCTCCGGATCCTTCGGGATGGGCAGTGGTGATGCCTTGCGTACCGCAATTGACACCGAGCGATCGAACGCCTGTGAACCACTTGAAGAGTAAACTTCAACTGACTGGACTTCACCCAAAGGATCGATTTCAACTTCCAGTATAGCAATTCGACCTTCTGAGTTGGGCAATGCAGTCCAGGTATCTTCAACTTTTTTCTTTATCTTTGGAATATATTCAGCAAACCTGCTGTGCGCGCGACGTTGAAGTTGTTTGATGCGTTCTCGTTCTATTCTCTCTACTTCTTGTAGACGTAATTTCTCTGCCAGGGCAGCTTGCTGTTGCTGTTCTTCGAGTCTGGCCTGTTCAGCTTTTTCTTCCAGGTCGCGTTGCTGTCGTTCGGCCTCCAGCCGTTGTTGCTCTTCTTCTGCGCGCCGAGCTTCTTCCTCCACTTGCTGCTGTTGCAACGAAGCCAGTTGTTGAGCTTGTATTTCTTGTTGTAACCGTTCGTTTTCAGCCTCAGCCTGGCGTTTCTGATCTTCCAATTCAGAGATTTCCACCTCACGTCTGACTCGTTCAGCTTCGGCCTCCTCAATCAAACGCTGCTCTTCAAGACGTTGCTTTTCAGTTGCTTCCACCTGTGCTTGCGCCAAACGCTTCTGAGTTTCGATCTCGCGTAAAGCTTCTTCCTCCTGCAGGCGTAAGGCCTCGGCTTCTGCAATGCGCTGCTGCTCTTCAAGACGTTGCTGCTCGGCGGCTTCTATTTCAGCTTCAGCCAGGCGTTTTTGCTCCTCAATTTGACGAAGTTCTGCTTCCTGCTGTGCTCGTAGAGCTTCTGCTTGTTCTATACGCTGCAGCTCTTCGAGTCGCTGCTGCTCTGCAGCTGCAATTTGCGCCTCAGCCAGACGTTTTTGTTCCTCAACTTCCTGAAGTGCTGCTTCCTGTGCCAAACGCTGGGCCTCCATTTCCTGCAAACGCTCGGTTTCAGCCTGCGTCCTTTGCTCTGCTTCGCGTTGCTGCTGAAGTGCGAGTTCCGTTTGCCTTTGTTGTTCCAACTGCTGTTCGCGCTCAAGCGCTTCTTCCAACTGTATACGCTCCAATTCGGCCAGCACGTCGGCTTCATCTACCGCATGAGCAACGACTGGAATTACAGTGTCTTGATCGGAACTTTCGGAGGTAATTTCGTGTCGAAAAATAAGACTCACGCCGATTGCCAACACAATCGCAGTATGGATCAGAAGTGCCAGCAATACTGATGGCGCAACAAATTTATGAGTTACTTTTTTTCGCACAATCGTATTAGCTTTGGTCAGGACTCCTGGTAACCAAGCCTATGTCATCGATACCAGCCGCCTGTAGGGCAACCATTGCCTGAATGACTGCATCAAAATTCACATTCGAATCACCCCGAACCAGAAACGGTGTGGCCGGCTTTGCCCGTTTGGTCGCTGCCGCCTTGACTTTAATGGCATTCAACTCAACTGCTTGATCATTATCCTGATTCAGAAAATACTCACCGGAAGCGGTCACATGGACCACAAATGGGATACTCTCAGATGATTCAATCGGCTTGGCTTTCGCTTGTGGCAGATCTACCTTCACGCCTTCAGTGAGCAGAGGGGCCGTGACCATGAATATCACCAGCAACACCAGCATCACATCAATGTATGGAACCACATTGATTTCATTCATCTGTCGATGTTTGTGGCGTTTCGCGATCTTTCTCATGATAATGTCTGGCGGATGGCGTACTGTCGGTTAACGACACTTAAGAACTCTTCGGCAAACGTTTCGTATTGACTGAGCAATCGATCCGCCTGATACGAAAACCGGTTGTATGCGATTACCGCCGGAATGGCTGCGGCCAGCCCCATCGCAGTAGCAATAAGTGCTTCGGCGATACCCGGCGCAACTGCTGCGATCGTAGTTGTTTGCAAAGTGCTCAATGAACGAAATGAATTCATAATGCCCCATACGGTACCAAACAAACCAATGTACGGGCTGGTTGATCCAACTGTTGCGAGAAACGACAAATTCGAATTAACGTTGTCTTCGGCTCGATTCAACGCGACTCCCATTGAACGATGCACTCCGTCGACGATATCCGCACGGTCAATATTACTGCGAGTCAGCAAGCGGCTCAATTCGCGATAGCCTTCCAGAAAAATTTCTGCAATTGAACCGGCATCCCGATTGCGCTGCTCCCACTCATAGTAAAGCGCACTCAAATCACCAACGCTCCAGAATTTACTTTCAAATTCTCTGGCAGTCCTTGCCCAATGCTTCAGTGTAAACCACTTGTAAAAGATCATGCTCCAAGAGATCAGCGAAGCCAATACCAGAATCAGCATCACGATCTGTACAAGTAAACTCGCATTGAGAATCAGATCAATAAATGACAGCGTGTGCTCGGTTGGAACGAGTTCAATTGAATTTTCCATCAGGTTAATAGTCTCCGTAACTGTTCTGGAATTCTCTGGACTTTGAACTGCGAAGAATCAATACATGCAATTCGGAAGTTTCCACGCACCAGAATTTCACCCTGCTCATTGACAATCTCCTGCGAGATCAGCATACTCGCGCCCCGAATTGACTTCGGCACGACCGATACTCTGAGCAGGTCTCCCAAATGTGCGGGTTTCAGACACTCCATCGTCAATGAACGCACCGCGAAAATAACCCCCCAGCGATCCGCTGGTTGCTGGGGCAAACAACCGCAACATGCCAGCCAGTCGGACCTTGCACGTTCCATAAATTTCAGAAAATTGGCGTGATATACCACCCCTCCAGCATCTGTGTCCTCAAAATAAACCCGATACTCCGAACGATAGGCTACAGTGGGTAATTCACTCACCGAATTATTCCTAAAATTTTACCAAATCATGCACTTTCACACTTTATAGAAGTGAGCGCTGCTGGTTATCATGATCGGGTTCAATGTGCAGATGTTTCCAAGCTTTGGGCGTCGCAGTCCGTCCTCGCGGAGTACGCTGAATAAACCCCTGCTGCAGCAGATAGGGTTCAATCATATCTTCAATTGTGCCGCGATCTTCGCTCAACGCAGCTGACAGCGTTTCAAGTCCAGCCGGGCCGCCGCGATAGTTTTCGATCAACACCTGTAAGTACTTTCGATCGAGCACATCAAGTCCACATGAGTCGACCTCCAGCATCTCCAACGCGTAGCGTGCAATGTCCAAGTCTATCGTACCTGTGCCTTTAATTTCAGCATAATCTCGCACCCGCCGCAGTAATCGATTGGCGATTCTAGGTGTTCCTCTGGAACATTCCGCGATCGCACTAATACCCGCTCGGTCTGCATCTACTGAGAGGATTTTCGAGGATCTTGTAACAATTTTTGCCAATTCATCAATATCGTAATAATCCAGCCGATGCACAATACCGAACCGATCACGCAGCGGTGATGTGAGCAACCCTGTCCGGGTGGTTGCACCGACCAAAGTGAAGGGCTTGACGGGTAACTGAATCGATTTAGCGGCAGGGCCCTGGCCAATCACTATGTCAATGCGATAGTCTTCCATGGCCGGGTACAGCACTTCTTCGACGACGGGATTGAGTCGGTGAATTTCATCTACAAACAATACCGAACCAAATGCCAGTCGCGTCAGCATCGCTGCGACATCACCCTGACGTTCCAGTACGGGTCCCGAGGTTTGTACCAAATCGACGTTTAGCTCATTGGCAATAATGTAGGCGAGTGTTGTTTTTCCCAAGCCCGGCGGGCCAAACAGTAAAACATGATCGAGCGCTTCTTCGCGCTGTTTTGCTGCTTCGATAAAAATCTTTAGCTGATCCCGTGTCTTGGGCTGACCGACGAAATCAGTCAATACCTTCGGACGCAGACTAAGCTCATAATTCTGCTCCTCGATATCGGCTTCCTGGGGGGAAACAAAACGCGATTCTTCGTTCATGTGCCGGCCGATCCAAGGTGGTTCAATGCCTGTCGAATTGTATCTTCAGTGGTTGCGCTCTCAGCGCGAACAGCTGCCACTGCACCGCGAGATTCCCGGGGTGAAAATCCCATCACAACCAATGCTTCAACGGCTTCCTCCAAATAATCCGCGGTCGCACCATCACGGTGTTCAACTGCCGGTTCGATTGCGGCAATGTTATCAATCTTATTGGCTAATTCGATCAGTAGTTTTGCCGCCGTTGCTTTACCGATTCGAGGGACTTTTTCGAGTGGTTTTGGATCTTCATAACGAACACAGGCAACCAAATCCGGCAACTTTAATTCAGACAGAATATTCAAGGCATGGCTTGGGCCAATATTGCTGATATTGATCAGAATGCGAAACATATCTCGTTCCGCAATCGTTGGGAACCCGTAGAGGTTGTGTGATTCAGGTCGAATGTGCAAATGGGTCTGCAACATGACCTGTTCATCAATGTCAGGCAACTGAAACTGAGTACTCTTCGGTATTTGAATCTCGTACCCAACACCATTACAATCGAGAACGACGGTCGTTTCCCGCTTCTGTCGAACCGTCCCTCGTAAATGTCCGATCACGATGTTGGACTCAAGGGTCGAACAGGCTCTGCAATGGGACTGTCTGGTAAAGCACGCTGCGGGGCGTTGCCAATGGATTCCAGTATAGGAATGTGTTGATAGTGGGTAATCGCGGCTGCCAACGCATCAGCTTCGTCCTGTACATCAAGACGCTCAAGTCCAAGCAACATCAACACCATGTATTTCACCTGTTCTTTACTGGCCGTCCCGGTACCGGTCACTGTACGTTTGATTTCCCGGGCAGCATACTCGTGAATCTCTACGCCGTGTGCGGCGCAAGCACAAATCGCACTGCCGCGTGCATGTCCGATCTTGAGTGCCGACTGTGGGTTAACCGATACAAACACCTTCTCTACTGCAGTGACATGTGGCCGGTGCTGCTTGATTACTGTACCTATACCGTCGAAAATTTGATACAGCCTTTCCGACAAACTGCCTTGCGGCAGGCGGATGACACCGCTATCTAAATACTTGATGTGATTGGTGGCGCATTCGATCACACCAAATCCGGTAATTCTTGAGCCGGGATCGATACCCAGAATTCTGATCATGATCTATTCGGACTCAAAAGTTGCATTGGTAAACACATCGCGAACATCATCGAGTTCTTCTATAACACTGACCAAGTTGATTATCCGCTCCGACATATCATCATCAATTGCCATTTCCACTGTTGAGCGCTGCTCAATACCCGCTTCTTCGTACTCAAGGCCAGCTGCCTTGATTGCCGCGACAACTTCATAGAAGGACTCAACCGGGGTGGTAACCATCACAGAACCATCTTCAAGCACATCGATATCTTCGGCTCCTGCAGTGATCACAACGTCAATTATTTCCTCTTCATCACTGTTGTCGGCAAACTGAATCAATCCAACTCGATTGAACATATAGGCCACCGATCCTTCAGTTCCAAGATTGCCGCCATGCTTCGTCAATGCGTGTCGAACTTCGCTGACTGTGCGGTTTCGGTTATCAGTCGAACACTCAATGAGAAACGCGACGCCACCTGGACCATAACCTTCATAGACAACATCTTGATAGCCTTGACCACTGCCCTCGCCAGTGCTTCGTTGTATCGCTCGATTGATCACGTCGCGGCTCATATTTGCAGCCAATGCTTTGTCAATCGCGGCGCGCAGAGCTGGATTTCCATCCGGGTCGGGGGTACCGGTCTTCGCAGCGACCGAAATCTCCCGGATAAGTTTCGAGAACAATTTGCCGCGGCGATTATCCTGCGCGGCTTTGCGAAACCGGATGTTTGCCCATTTACTGTGTCCGGCCATCTGAAGGTATTCTGAGTCGATTGATTTGGTTCTAATATTTTACACTTTTGTCTGATGCCTATTGCAATGCGTCTGAATTTGAATCTTGAATTATCTTGAATGCCTCTCGATTCGTCCAGGACCAGACAATATTGCCAGCCTTAAGAATATCAATCCATTGATATGCATCATGCTCGTCCGGCTGCAAACAAATGGGCACCTGGTCTGGCAGCCGTAATGAAAACAGATGCTCAACATTCATGCTGACACCGGGCTGATAGCGATGGCGAACCGCCTTCGGAATAACAAACCTGAATCGACGTTGCCAGTCTTGGATGGCACCGGGTTGAGCAGAAATTCCGGTCTCTTCTTCAAGTTCACGTGCAGCAGCTTCAATTGCCGACTCACCCGACCAGCGTATGCTTCCGGTGACCGACTGCCAAAAGGTGTGACGCGAATGACGCTTTAACAGCAGCGTTTGACCTTGTTGCGTATAAATTACCAGCAGTATGGATTCGGGGCGCCTGAACTTAGAACAAGAATCTGAAAGCAAGGTTCACCCTCGGTGAGGCACCCAGACTATGCCTCTTTGGCTGCGCTCATAACTGCAGCGGTTGGCTTGATTCGCAGTTCCAGTTCATTGAGCTGATCCTGTGCGATTGCATTGGGTGCATCAGTCAGGGGGCAATAGGCTCGCTGAGTTTTAGGGAATGCAATAACGTCCCGGATGGAACTCTCACCAGCAAGTAATGCGGCGATTCGGTCAATCCCAAATGCAATGCCGCCATGCGGCGGAGCGCCGCACGTTAAAGCTGTCAATAGAAAACCAAATTTTTCATCAATGCTCTCGTTCGACAAGCCGAGCATGCTAAACACGCGGCGTTGAACGGCAATTCGATGGTTTCTGATTGAGCCACCACCGATTTCAACACCGTTAAGGACGAGATCGTAGGCACGCGACAAAACGGCACCGGGATCAGTCTCCAGCAATTCAATTGAGTCTTCCTTGGGTGCGGTAAACGGGTGATGCAGCGCCTGCCAGCGACCTGCATCGGCATCGAATTCGACCAGCGGAAAATCAACCACCCAAACCGGTCGCCAGTCCTGTTCAACGAGACCGAGATCAGCTGCAAGCCGATTACGTAAGGCACCGAGAGCCGCATTGACCGTCTTTTGAGCGTCTGCACCAAAAAACACAAGATCGCCCGCGCAACAGTTGCACAAAGTCAGGATTGTGTCAACAGCTTCGTCCGACAAAAATTTAACGATCGGGGACTGCAGCCCTGCCCGGCCCTGCTCGGGATCAATGACCTTGATATAAGCCAGGCCCTTCGCCCCATACTGCGCAACAAATTCCGTATATTCGTCGATTTTCTGGCGTGTAATTGCGTCTCCCTCAGGAACTCGTATGGCCGCAACTCGACCATCCTTTTGATTGGCTGCCCGACTGAAAACCTTAAATTGTTCAGTTTTCATGGACTCTGTGAGATCCGTCAGTTCAAGTGCGAATCGCAAGTCCGGCCGGTCCGTCCCATAACGAAACATTGCCTCTTCATAGGTCAATACCGGGAAACTCGAAGGCAACTCGACATCAACGATTTCGGTAAATATCAAACCAAACAGTTCTTCCATCAACTGCATGATGTTTGATTCATCCACGAATGCCATTTCCAGATCAAGCTGGGTGAATTCCGGCTGACGGTCGGCGCGCAAATCTTCATCCCTGAAGCATCGGGCGATCTGATAGTAGCGCTCGAATCCAGACATTACAAGCATTTGCTTGAACATCTGTGGCGACTGCGGCATGGCATAAAACGAACCGGTGTGCACTCGACTCGGTACCAGGTAATCCCTGGCACCTTCTGGAGTTGAGCGCGTCAATGTCGGCGTTTCAATGTCAGTGAAATCCAGTTCGTCAAGAAATCCACGAATTTTACGGATCAACTGGTGTCGCAACCTCAAGTTGTGTTGCATGCGTGCGCGTCGAAGATCAAGATAGCGGTATTTAAGACGAACCGTTTCGTTCACATCGTCATCATCGATTTGAAACGGCAGTTGCTCGGTTCTGTTGAGAATTACCAGTTCATCGGCCACTACTTCAACTGTACCGGTTTCCAACGCGGGATTTTCTGTCCCCTCGGGTCGCTGTCTGACTCGACCTGACACGCGCAGTACGTACTCACTTCGCACAGTTTCCGCACGGGCGAAACTGTCTGCCTGCTCCGGGTTAACGACAATTTGAACAATGCCGCTGTGATCTCGAAGATCAACAAAAATCAAGCCACCATGATCGCGACGGCTATTAACCCAACCAGCTATGGCTACATCAGAGCCAATGTCAGCAGCGCGAATTGAGGCGCATAAGTGCGTACGCATGAGAGTAATTTAAGAAAAAAGAATGACTGACTAACTTGCCGCGGCGGTTGGTCCGGCAGAACTGTCAGTAGCAGATTTCTTGCTGGATTCCTTTTTACTGGTCTTGTTCGCGTCTGAGTCAGATTTTTCTGTGCTTTTAGTGGTTTCGTTTTCCGATGTGCCGGATTTTTCTGCCGGTTTACCAGAATTCTTGAAATCAGTTTCGTACCAGCCAGTCCCTTTCAAGTGAAATGCGGCTGCAGAAAGCTTCTTGCGCAACTGATTCTCCCCACAAGCTGGGCAAGCTGTCAATGGGCTTTCTTTAATTCCCTGAATAATTTCAAACTCGTGCCCACAATTTGGGCACATATATTCGTAAATTGGCATCGTTATATTGAAATGACTGATTAATCGGCTGACCGGCAAATTCCATCATTGTGAATTTAAAATCCAATGAAAGATCAAACCGAATTCAATTTTCTGGTCGATAAGGTCGTAGAAGCGAGTGTTTGTTTAAACCTTCTGCGGTCAGGTGAACCACAGATTATATATAGGTGCGACTGTTGCTGATTCAAGCGTCTGACGATCCTAATCGTAAAAGGACTGAATAATAAATGATATCATTTCATAATCAATAATATACAGGACTGCTGCATAATCGTATGATATATGAGCATGCAGTCGCAAATTTAATGAACACGTCTTTGCATTGACCTGAGAGCAAGTCAAAGCTGAACACAACCACGCTTGACGATTCAGCACCATCGTCAACACTGTCATGCTGATCCGACACGATGAGCCATGTCTCTAGCAAGCGCGCTCCAGTTTACACATCGAACCCGTGCTACTGCAACTTTGAAGTTCAACGCGGTTTGCAGAGGTGAGTTTGATCAGGCCATCTGGTCGTTCGAAGTCAACTGGTTGGCGATGGTTGGCGTATGAGATGATTGATCATCCTCATTGAGGAATTATTGTTGCGACACTTTGTTGATTTGGTATGCTTTACAATGAAACAATCTATGAATTTATTTCGTCGCTATGAGTGTGTAGTGCTGCGCTTTTTTAACTTTCAAATGATCTCTCAACCCTGAAGACTTCGACAACTACCGCATGGGTTTTGTTCGAAGATGTCTTTTTGGTTGATTACCCGGTCAATCGCATTTGGATAGGTGTTCATACGTAAAAGCATGAAACGTCGTAAGTTGCCTATTGGCATTCCTGATCTTCGGTCGATTCGGGAAGGTGGCTACTACTATGTTGACAAGACGCCTTTTATCGAAGATCTGGTAAAGCGGAACAAATACTACTTTTTGTCTCGACCACGCAGATTTGGTAAGAGCCTATTGATCAGTACATTGAAGTCCCTGTTTGAAGGTGACGAAATGCTGTTTCGAGACTTGGGCATTCACAAGAGCTGGGACTGGTCCGATACCTATCCGGTGGTGCGCCTGAGTTTTGGCGGACAATACCATAATCCTGAGCAAATCGAGGAAGACACCCTTGCACAGCTAGCGAGTATTGCACTGAGTGCCGATGTAGACCTACCACAAACCGTCGGATCTGCACAAGTGCGATTGAGAGACCTTCTACACCGTTTTCACCACGTAACTGGAAAACAGGTCGTCGTGTTAGTGGACGAGTACGACAAGCCCATTCTCGATGTGCTGGAATATCCAGATAAGGCAAAGGCAAATCGAGATTACCTTAGTGGTGTTTACGGAATCATAAAAGATAGTTCAGATCATGTCCGATTTGCATTCATCACTGGCATCACTATGTTCTCCAAGGCAACCCTGTTTTCGAGTTTGAATAACCTCAAGGATATTTCTTTACACCCGCGCTACGCCAACATCTGCGGTTATACGGAAGAAGATTTGAACACGGTTTTTGCTCCGGAAGACTCAGACCTAGACCGCAATGAGATCCGTCGTTGGTACAACGGGTACAGCTGGCTTGGTGAAGAAAAAGTCTACAATCCATATGACATTCTTGAGCTATTCGACAACAGAAAATTCAAGCCCTATTGGTTCAAAACTGGGCTGCCGAAATTTCTTTACCCAATGCTAATTGAGAATCAAGTCAATCCAATGTCGTTGGAGAAAAAAGTTGCGAATGACGACCTGATCTCCACGTTTGATGTTGGTGACTTTAGTATGGAAGCCTTGCTGTTTCAGAGTGGCTATCTGAGCATTGTCAAAGAGGTCTGGGATGGGGTGGAATCAAGCTATGTGCTGGATTTTCCAAATATTGCGGTGCGCCAGAGTTTCAATCGCGGATTATTGGGGCATGTTACTCAGAATGGACAGGCAGCAACCTATCAGGGCAAGGCCTTAGTCAAGTTATTAGTAGAAAACCAATTTGACGAGTTTGGCAAGCAGTTGGAGGTATATCTTTCGGGAATACCGCATCAGTGGTATGACACTAGCGATGTAGCGAGATTTGAAGCCTATTATGCAGGCATGCTGTATCTGGTTTTTCGCGCGATTGGTGTAGACCTTCGAGTGGAGGACGCCTCCAGCCAAGGTCGAGCAGACCTGGTTGTACTCCATGGCCAACAGGTGTTTGTACTTGAGTTGAAGGTGACAGACAAAGAGCGGGAACAAAATAAAGTTTTGAATCAGGCGATGGTACAAATAAAGAGCCGCGGATATGCAGACACGTACAAAGACCGTAATGAGCCGATTCACCTTCTAGCTCTGGTGTTTGGTTTTTCTAAACGGAATCTACTTGGTATTCGTGCCGAAATGGTGTGATAGTCTGACCGGGCGCACCAAGACAGTTCCACCAAAGCCACTTACCAAAATCTGAGCTGGTGCCGCGCAACCGCACTGCATCTGCTTTGTCAAGGACAAATCGAACCGTTCGAAATCAGGTGATCGGCGGAAGTTAAGGTGTGAGTCAATTTGGGGATTTTAATTTTTGAATACGGGGTGATTTGGCGACTTACTGGCCTGCAACTGCCATGTTATTCAGCAATATGGAGCCGGTACGAACACCCGTTCGATAATCAACGTCGTTCCCAACTTCAGCAAGAGAAAGGAACATGTCTCGCAGATTTCCGGCTATGGTTACCTCTTCGACAGGAAATTGAAGTTCTCCCTTTTCCACCCAAAAGCCACTCGCACCCTGAGAATAGTCTCCTGTGACCTGGTTGACTCCGAAACCCATGGTTTGCGTTACCAGCAGCCCGGTATCCATTAATTTGAGCATTTCATTAAAGTCGCGTGTGCCAGGATCAATGGTGAGATTGAAAACACCACCCGCGTTACCTGTTGTTTCAAATCCGAGCTTTTTTGCTGAATAACTGTCAAGTACATAGTTTTGCAAGATACCGTCTCGGATTAGGTCACGCGATACAGTCGCAACACCTTCCGCATCGTACACGGCACTGGCGATACCTCTCTTTAGGTGCGGTTGTTCGGAAATACGCGTATTTTGCGGAAACACCTGTTTACCGAGGCTGTCCAGCAAAAAACTAGCTTTTCGATAAAGTGCGCCACCACTGACTGCGCTGGTAAAAATCCTTAACAAACTGCCGGCAATAGGTGCTTCAAACATTACTGGTACCGAACAGGTTTTTATTTTGCGAGCATCCAGGCGACGAAGGGTTCGCCGCGCAGCCATCTTTCCGACTGCATGTGGCGATTCAAGCGCCAAAGGATCGCGTGCAACGCTATACCAATAATCAGTTTGCATACCTGAGTCGGTTTGACCAACTACTGCACAGGACATACTGTGTCTCGTTTTTTGTCCGGTAATTCTAAGCCCGTCACTGTTACCAAATACTGAATGGTGCGAGGAAGTACCGAGTGTTGCTCCTTCTGAATTAACAATTCTCGAATCACTGCTACGCGCAGCCTGTTCACATTCAAGCGCCATGTCCAACGCGGTGTCGCGATCCAATTCCCACGGTAAATTCAGTTCAAGATCAGGTGCATCCTTTATGAGGCGCTCTTTTGGTGGCAAGCCATTGCAAGGATCCTCAGCGGTATATTTTGCGATGGTCACCGCGGCGCGTACTGTATCTTCAATGGCTGATTCGGTAAAATCGGAAGTGGAACTCACCCCCTTTCGAGAGCCCATGAAGACGGTAACGGAAAGCCCGCCGCCGTTTTGATGTTCGATTGTTTCCAGTTCACCCATTCTCACAGTCAACTCGTAGCCAGTGGTGCGAGATACACCAGCCACCGCACCGCTGGACCCCATACGCTTTGCTACAGTCAGTGCGCATTCCACTGCACTGTCGAGATCAATGCTTGCAGAACGAGGTGCTTCAATCAATGTTTCTGACATGTTTTTTCACCTTTAAACCACCACACCACCAACAGTAATCTCGTCAAGACGAAGTGTTGGCTGACCCACACCTACTGGAACAGATTGGCCGTCTTTACCACAGGTACCGACTCCAGAGTCCAGTTGCAAATTGTTGCCAACCATCGATACCCGAGTCAGCACGTCTGGTCCGTTGCCAATCAGAGTTGCGCCTTTAACCGGGCTGGTGACTTTGCCATTCTCTATCAGATAGGCTTCCGTCGCTGAAAATACAAAATTACCCGATGTGATGTCGACCTGACCGCCACCAAACTGCACGGCATAGAGGCCTTTATCGACTGACTCGATGATCTCCTCGTGATCTGAGTGTCCGGGTAACATGTAAGTATTCGTCATTCTTGGCATCGGTAAATGTGCGAAAGACTCCCTTCGACCGTTGCCAGTTGGCTCATGTCCCATCAACCGTGCGTTGGTCAAATCCTGCATGTATCCTTTGAGCACACCATTTTCGATCAACACCGTATTTTGAGACTGAGTTCCCTCGTCGTCGATGCTTAACGATCCCCGTCGGTTGATGATTGTGCCATCGTCGACAATCGTACATAGATCAGACGCAACCCGGTCGCCGATCCGACCTGAGAATGCCGAAGTGCCTTTGCGATTGAAATCACCTTCGAGGCCATGTCCAATGGCTTCATGCAACAGAATCCCGGGCCAGCCGGAGCCTAGAACAACTGTCATGGTCCCTGCAGGACCATCAATGGACTCCAGATTGACCAACGCTTGCCGAACAGCTTCCCTGGCGTATTCAAGTGCTCGATCTTCCTGAGTCAGATAATCATAAGACTGTCTTGATCCCCCTCCGAAACTGCCTTTCTCACGGCGCCCGTTCTGTTCGGCTACAACGGTCACGTTCAGACGAATCAAGGGGCGGACATCAGCACAAATTTCACCGTCATTACGGATGACCATGATGACATCGTGTTCGGCAGCTAAATTGACCATGACTTCTTTGACTCGCGGGTCTTGTTGCCTGGCTTCCTGTTCAACGCGCTCAAGCAGTGAGATTTTGTCAGCCTCACTCAGACTGATCAGTGGGTCGTCTCCTGAATAGAGTGCGGGTACGTTGGTTTCACGCGACCCAATCAAAGCGGCAGTTCCTGAACCGGTTCCCTGTGCAATACCTCGTGCGGAAACCGCAGCGTTTGTCAAGGCATTAAGACTCAAATCGTCCGAGAAAGCAAAGCCTGTTCGTTCGCCGCTGATTGCGCGCAATCCGACACCTTTATCGATCATATAAGCGCCAGATTTGACGATGCCTTCTTCCAGTGCCCAACTCTCGCTGCGGGAGTATTGGAAATAAACGTCTGCGTGGTCGATCTGTTTGCCGGCCATTTTCCCTAGCAACTGGTCGAGTTCCCGATTGCCGACATCAGCGGGTTCCAGCAAAGTCTTGCGAGCAATTTCAATGTGGCTGTTCATATTGGATTAGTTCAGATTCTGATGAAATTGAGAAATGGCGGAATCTATACGTTCACGCCCACCGCCACAGTTCTGATTTGGAGGCAGACGACGGGTTCAATTCTTTGATTGGAAATTATACGGATGAATGCCAGAAACTGATCTAAGGAGTTGAGCTATTTTCCAGTGAAGCTAGCGTGACAAATCCCGTTTGTCCGTCGTAGTGCAATGTCAAATTTTGAAGAATTTCCAATTTACATACTCATCAACGGTCCAATTTAGTCTAGCAATTTATGCTGGTTAAAATATCCGCACTCAAATTGGTACATCGCTAAATATTGGTCGATATTGAACAGAAGCAGGAAGAGTGACAGGGGAAGTTCCTACTTTTCGAATAAGGTATGGACCGGAACCAAATTGCTCAACGGCACTTTCAGCAGCAGATTCAAAAGAATCAAAAATGCCCGATAGTTTTCTATCGTGAAAAATGACCCATTTTCCGAAGTGATCTAATTCAAGTAATCGTTGCAAAGACTCGTAGGCAACAATTTCCTTGGATAAATTTGCCATGGCTACCTCCGAAATGTTAAACACGTGATTGAAAGAATTTTTATTCGTAGTCTGCACACATCGTTGGATTAGGTATTACGTAAGCATTGCCAAACTAAAACGTTGTTAGCTGTTTGAGTTGAAGTAATTTAGATGATATGGAAACCTCTCACCTTGGCAGTTAGAATAAGGTTGAACAAACCAACTAACACAAAGTGAGAGGTTAACAATGCAGACTACATACGATAACACAACCATTGGGTTGGATTTGGCCAAGAACGTGTTTTACTTGTCGGAGATGAACTACAACATGAAATTGATCCGTCAGGTCAAGCTTAAGCGCAACCAGGTGTTGGGGTATTTTGCCAGATTAGATGCAGCCAAGGTACGCTGTGTGGCGATGGAGGCTTGTGGCGGGGCGCATTTCTGGGGTCGCAAGTTCGAGGAGTTGGGGCTACCGGTTCGACTGTTGCCGCCAAGGTGGGTGAAGACCTATGTGCTGAACAACAAAACCGACGCCAACGATTCGGTGGCAATAGCCGAGGCATCGCTGCGCCCGCGGTTGCACGCGGTCGCGCTCAAAACGGTCGCGCAGCAAGACTTGTCGATGTTGCATGGTCTTCGCCAGCAGGCACTGAAGCAGCAAACCCAGAGCTACAATGCCATCCGTGCGCATCTGTCGGAACGGGGATTGGTGGTGCGGCGCTCAAAAGGGGCTGTGGATCAGTTGATCAAGCAAGTGCTCAGTGATGATGTGCGCGAGCACAAAGGTCTGGATCTCAGTCAGGTAAGCTTTGAGTTTCATCTCACGCTGCGCCGCGAGGCACTGAATTTGAGCCAAGCCAAAGAGCAGGTGGCCTATTACACCCATCGGATTGAAGCGCTCGGTTCCAAGCACGATGCGGTGCGGTGGTTGCAGACGGTGCCGGGCATTGGTCCGCTGGTGGCCAGTGCACTGGTGGCTGCGGCCGGTGATGGCAGTGGTTTCGAAAATGGACGCGACTTTGCCGCTTGGCTGGGGCTGGTGCCTCGCCAATACTCAAGTGGCGGACATGACAAGTCCGGCGGCATCTCCAAATGCGGCGACCGCTATGTGCGCACGATGTTAATTCACGGTGCCCGCTCGGTGGTATCTGCAGCGCTTCGAAACACGGACCACTCGGATCCGCTGTATGACAAGGCAAGACGGATTGCCGGGCGCAGCAATAACAACAAGGCCGCGGTGGCGCTGGCTAATCAGATGGCGCGTATCAGTTGGGTGATTTTGTCCCAAGGCGTCAAATACGACCCGCGTCGCTTTGCGACGGGTGGGTCATCGAAATGAAGGATATGACTGCGCTGGTTTTTGAGACCGGTGCAGTGAAACGGTTAACCTGTCAAGGGAGTTGCATTGGTGAGATTGTGAACTGATGACAAAAAGGGCGATGCCTGCACGGGAAGAGCCTGAGCAACTCTACGGCAGCATGCAAGCCGAAATTTAGATTAGGAGTCCTGTGCGCGAATATCATCATGGCACGAGGACGGCATTCATGCCCTCCTCAATAGTAGGCCGAATATAAGACCGCACCCCATCTTTTGTTTATTGATTCGCAACATTACACTTGCAATTCGAGAGGTTTCCATATAAGAGTTATTCTGAGGACGCTTCTTGGCTTCCGCGATTCTATGTGTTCGGATTGAGCCGTGTTTGAGATTATTGGTAATTTTGTCTGTTGCCAAGAAGAGAGTTTGCTTTTAAGAATCCGAACCAATTCTGAATACCGCTGAAACTAACTCCGTGTGAAATGTTTTGACTATCAATATTAAAGGTTGGATAGTGATTTAGCTGTGAACTACCTAGACACCAACCAAGAAAAATTACAAACCTGAGTATACCCTCTGTTATCTTCGCAGATGCCAATTGGTATGGTTCGTTGCGTGGCGGTGTCCAGTTTCAAAGCGACAACGATGCCAAAACCAGTAACTATGGCTCACGTTGGGGCATTAAAGGTGAGAGCGAAGCAGGTGAAGGACTGACAGCAGTCTATAAACTTGAAACACGGATCGGCAGCAGTGCCACCCAAAGCGCCAACCAACTCTACGTTGGTCTTTCAGGTGGCTTTGGCAATGTCACTTTAGGCAAGATAGTAGGTGCTGTAAATAATCACTCTGGCGCACCCCGCAATCAAGCGTATTGGGAATCTGGAAGTGATACTCTTCTGGGCGGACGCTATGAAGCACTTTCTTATGCAATCAGTGCGGGATCGGTTAGCGCGCAAATTGATTTGGTAATGGACGGCGCAACAGATACCGGTAGTTCTATTGACGCATCAGCATTTGGCATGACAGCCGCGCTGGGTGATCTTGGCAAAGTTTCGATTGGCTATGAAAATAAGAAAGATACGATGAAGTCGACAATGTATCGGACTACTGTGGGTGAAGGCGACGCTGCTATGACCCATAATGATCTCACCATGATCAGTGTCTCAACTAGAGCTGGACAGGTTGATAAAGATGGTAATTTGATAGCAGGCGCAGAAGATGCAAATCTTATATCAATCATTAAAGCCAACGGAAAATACTCGAATGGTGGTGCGACAGGCTGTGACGCAGAACCCGAAGAGGGCGCTGATCGCACTACGCCGGATGATACAACCGATGATTGCGCGACTGGTATTGCCTATGTTCGAAGCGAAACCACCAATAACGGAGAAGAGGCAACCACAGACAGCACTCAGGTAGTCTCCGACGAAACCACTGAGACCTATTTTGCAGCTGCCAAAGTAGATGCACCCACAACAATAGTTGACGTATACGGCGCAAAGAAAACTCACGTATCCGCTGAGTTTGGTCTTGGTGCGGTAACTTTAGGTCTGGGGCATTCTCAAAAGGAAAGCAATAAGCCCGGAACAACTGGCAAAACCAAAATCAATTATCTTGGCTTACAAGGCAGTCTTGGTGACACGGGTTTGAACTGGCTGGCTTGGGGTCGAAGCGTAGAAGCACCCGATGGAACGAAAACTAATCCCTGGATGGTCGGAATCAACAAAAGTTTAGGCGGCGGTGCTTTTACTTTCGTTGAACACACCAATGCGGATGATGACAGCGGCGGTACGACCCACGTTGCGTTTGGTGTTAACTTCTAACGCCTTGCGTTAGCAAGAGATCTCGTAATTTTTAAGTTAAAGGGGTGTATGAATTTACACCCCTTTTTCTGATCATACACTCACTGTGAATACCATTCGCCTTGGACGCTAGTTCTTTATGGATCAGTGGACAACGCTCTTTGTGCTTTGTAAACTAATCCACGAATTTAATTTTTTTATCTCTGAGTGAATTTCCACAATTGCTTGAATCAGAGACTTTATCTATGTCGCTACGCCTGTCGAGGACGATACTCTGAACTGCCCCCAACGCATTATTGAACAACGGCAGCATTATGATGGGGATCAAGATGATCCAGCTGGTGCCGAATATGCATAGTTCTTAATATCATCCTTGTTATTATGGATTTATGTATCATAATAACAAGGATGATTAACCGACTTCTACAAACGAAATTACAAAATCGAATTGCGCACTTTCCTGCGGTTGTGCTGCTAGGACCTCGACAGGTAGGTAAAACGACGCTGGCCCTGACAATCGCCAAACACTACAATAGCGTTTATCTCGACTTGCAAGATCCGAGAGAAATTCGTAAATTGTCGGATCCTAATCGATACTTGGAAGCTCATGTAGACAAACTCGTTATTCTCGACGAAGTTCATAGAGCGCCCGAAATTTTCCAGATTTTACGCGGGTCGATTGATCGAGGGCGACAAAAGGGTATCAAAACTGGCAGATTTCTGTTACTGGGATCAGCTTCGATAACTTTATTGAAACAAACCAGTGAAAGCCTGGCCGGACGAATTGCCACTGTAGAGCTGCCGCCAGTGAGTCTACTGGAGATTGCTCCCAATATGACAGACGAGCTTTGGTTGAAGGGCGGTTTTCCAGAAAGCTTATTGGCTGGGACAGCAGACCAAAGCTTAATCTGGCGCGACAACTTTATTCGAACCTACCTGGAACGTGATATTCCCGAATTTGGTCCACGAATTCCTGTAGAAACCTTGTACCGCTTCTGGACAATGTTGGCACACAGCCAAGCAAGCCTGGTCAATGCAGCACAACTTGCACGCACTCTTTCAATTTCCGGAAAAACCGTTGCTCGGTATCTCGACTTTATGGTTGATTTACTACTACTAAGGCGCATCAGACCTTTTCACGCAAATGTAAAGAAAAGATTGGTAAAAACACCCAAAATTTATGTTCGGGACAGTGGTGTCGTCCACGCACTACTGGATATATCTAACAGAGACACACTTTTTCGGCATCCCATATTTGGTGCTAGTTGGGAAGGCTTTGTTATCGACAATCTGCTGGCTGTTGCACCGGAGCGAACAATACCAAGTTTTTACCGAACGATTGCCGGGGCTGAAATTGATCTGATATTAGAATTCCCCGGTCTATCAGAAAAGTGGGCGATTGAAATCAAAGGCGGCTCGTCACCGAAGCCGACCCGTGGGTTTTATAATGCTTTGACCGATATCGAACCAGATATGGCATTTGTTGTATATGCCGGAGAAGAACGATACCCGTTGGCCGATGGTGTCGATGCGATTGGATTGTCCCAACTTGCGCAATTGATACTTGATAAATCAAAGGAGAATTTCTCCTCGTGAGAAAGCTCGCTGGAACGAAACAAAGCAGGTAGTTGTCAAAAGTAATACAGATACTTGTGAACTTATTCTATTGAATCCAATCGGAAACCTTCATCTAGTTGAGGTTCTGTTCGAGTGTTTGGAGTTAGATGGCTAGAATCAGAGAGGGACTATACAGAATGATCTGGATCGCCTCAAAAATTGAATACTAAGATTCGCAACGGGAATGTATCGATCGCCATCAACTGGGCAATCCGTATGCGTCATATCCGATTATTTTTTTGTCGGTCCTGGTGTTCAACACAGGTAACGAACTACAGAGCCTTGCAATTTCTTCTAGTTCACGAATACTGTATTTTCTGTTTAGTTTTCGCCGAATATTATTCCGACGCTCACTTAAAGCGACTTTTATTGCTGTTAAATCCCACAGAAAAGTAGACACTGATTGTCAGATTATTTGGTTGAGAAAATAGAGATTTTCTCACATTGTAAGAAAAGTAAGAAAAATACCAGGATCTATCGTAGGGCACGAGTAGATGGGCATTGAATTGCGGTGAGATGGATTGCGGGAAAGCAACGTTTGATGTTGGCACTGATTCGGTGCGTCGATTACCCAACGATATGCAGTGCAGTGCCTGCGGCGGCGTTCTTTAAAGCGAGTTGTACTTTGGTATTGCTGGCTGCGTTTCGATGTTCTGCAAGCAGGTTGATATGGTGATTGGCGTGGGTGGTCAGATACAGATTGGAGTCTCCCCAGGCATGCAGGTCTGAGGTGCCGCGCAGTGACTGTCCGGGCCGCTCAGCGGTGGTTTTTCTACAGTGATGCACCAGTGCGACTGCGGTATTGTAGCGCTGCTGCAAGATGCGCAGATAATCCAGCAGCGGTGCGACTTCGTGGGTGAGGTTTTCGTTGATGTGGTGCAGGCGGGTGAATGGGTCGAGGATCAACAGTGCGGGATTGATGCGAGCCACGGTACAGCTCAGTTGGGTGCGGTGGTGTTCAAAGTCCAGCCGTATTTCGGCACTGGCGGGGATGATGTGGATGGGCAGTTGATCGAATGGGGCCTGGGTATGCGCGGCAATGGCATGGATTCTTTGTCGCAGCGAGGTGGTGTGGTGTTCGGCCGAGTACAGCACTACGGCAGCCGGGTGTTGAATGGTGAATCGATTCAGGCACGGTTGGCCGGAGGCGACCGCGACCGCCATTGACAGTGCCAGGAAGGTTTTTCCGGATTTCGGTTCGCCGCCAATGATGCCACAGGCCTCGGTGTGCCACAGCTGTTCGATGAGCCAGGCCTGCTGGGGTAGTGGCTCGGTCAGTTGTGTCGGTGTCAGGGTTTTAAAGCCCGGTTCGGCGGTGTTCAAAGGCGGATCTCCTCACAGGCGGTTTCGACGTGTTGAGCGGTGGCTTGTTTGGCCTGGTCGTTAGCCGCGGCCATGAGGGTGTAATGGGCGATACGATCAATCTGGCGGATGACGCCCTGGCTGGCCTGATGGACGGCATGGCTGGCGTTGTCGGAAAAATAGGACAGCTCAGGGGCACCGGCACAGCGCATGCGGTGGTCAAGATATTGTGCGGTTTCTTGGTGCGACAAGGTGCCGAAGTGATGGTTCATGACCAGTCTTTGAGCCAGTGATTCCAGGGCTGACATTCGGAAGCGATGGCGCAGTTCGGTGAGTCCGACCAGCAGCAGGCACAGACGGTTGGTGGTATCGAAGTTGAAATTGGTCAGCAGTCTTAAGTCTTCGAGGGTTTCGCGGCTTAAGTGATGGGCCTCATCGATGATCAGCACCGGGGCGACTTTTTTTTCATCACTGAGGCGCTGGATCTCGTTTCTGATCATTTGCCAGGCGCGGGCGCGCCGGTTCACTGGCGCCAGTCCCAGTGCATGGCAGATCAACTGCAAGGTGTCGATGGTGCTACCGGTGGTCAAGGCCAGATAGCCGACTTTGTACTTGGCCGGATGCAGGCTTTCAGCGAGCTGCCGGCAGGCGGTGGTTTTACCACAACCGGCTTCACCGGTGATCAGCCCGACGCCGCACAACTCCAACAGATGTTCGATGCGCCGTTTGGCCTGTGCCAGTGCCTGGGTTGCAAATAACTCATCAGTGTGCAGGATGTTATCAAACGGATAGCCGGTTAAGCCAAAATACTGTGTGTACATGTTATTGCTCCGAGTTGGGAAAACGGGTGAAATCAATGGGTGGTGTATTGCGTTTGACGGTGGCATTGACGTGCAGGTCGACCAAGCGGGCCGTTGAGGGGTGACCGTCGCAGACGATTTTGATGGGTCGGTTGGGCGGTGCCTGGGGATCAAAGCGCACGGTGACGGTGCGTCCGATCAACTCGGGCTGCGTTTCATAGATGCGGTTGTGCAGTCGAACGGTCCGGTCTTTGAGCACTTTACGGCGCACCTCGAACAGGAACAGATCATCGAGATCAATCTGCTCTGGCAGGGGCTGCACCTTAAGTGCGCAGCTCGCCCATTTGTCAAGCGGCGTGAGGTTGTCGATGCCGCGATGCGGGGTGCGGTGGTACTCGCCCTCGACCCAGGCGTGCAGGGCGCGGTTCAGGGCCTCAACACAGGCGGTATCGGCATCTGTGAGATGGGCAATGAACTGACCTCGACAGGTTTTAAACCACCGCTCGATTTTGCCACGCCCTTGGGGTTTGTAGGGGCGCGAATGAATCAGTGCGATGTTCAGTCTGGCGCAGGCGAGCGACAATTGATGGGAACAGAACGTCGAGCCATTGTCAACGTACAATTTAGCGGGCAGCGATCTTCTTAACAGCGCCTGTTTGAGCACGCCGGTGAAGGCGGCGGCATTTTCACTCAGAGCAAAGGCCGCATACGGGATCAGGCGCGAGGCATCATCGATGATTGCGATCAGGTAAGCCTTGCGGCGGCGCTGGCCAGGGGTTGCGACACTCGGTCCGTGCATGACATCGGCCATCCATAGTTCGTTGGCATATTCGTGGCTGAACCGACGGCAGTCCTGGATCGATTCGCGCGTTGGGTGCATCAGTCCTTCGCGATGAAACAGCCGGTTCACCGTTGACGGTGGAATCGGCACTGCACTGTCGAGCGCAAGCACTTGGCGCACGTTGGCAATGGCATCCTTGACGCTGATTTTAGGGTGGCGCTGCTTTTGCTCCACCAGCGCTTCGATCAGTGGGACTGACAGGCGCCGCGGTCGGCCGGCATCGCGGCGGGTTTTGGGGATCAGTGCGTCAAAGCCACCTTGGTCATAAAGACTGAGCCAACTGCGCAGGGTTTGCGGTGCGACCCGGGTGCGGGTGGAACCGGGAATGTCGTGCGACTCGCTGGCCACCTGTCGAATGCGCTGTGCCAAGGTGCGCGACTCGCCGGGTGGTGGTTTTAAAACACGATTGATCACGCCATAACGAAACAGCGCGGTGTCGTGGCGGTATTTTTCAATGCGATCAGTCATCGGTCATGCTCCTGGGTTCAATTGATGCTCAAAAACCCTTATCGTAGCGTCTCATAATGCCGGGCGACGCGCGCCTGAGTGTGGGACTGCGCCACCGGCCGGATCACCACATTATTCAGACCTGCTACGGTGGGCGAAAGCCAACCGGTGCCGGAATGGCTGACAGATGCGCAACACTGAGTGTGCGCATCTTCACCAAGGCACAGTCAGTGTCAAGGTGGCGGCGGATTGCCAGTACCTTGACCGGGCAGTTTATGAAGTGTGCTGGCAATAAAGTCATCACCGTAATCAGGCACAGCTGTACGCGCGTCAACCGACGGTTGGCCCAGCGCCGCATTCCGGCGGCCTCGACCCGGTAATGGCGGCGCGTCTCAGCGGCGGCCTGTAGTGCTGAACCCCCGGATTCCATGACCGCGGCCACGTATTCGAGCTCATTGAGTGTGCCCGGCATGCGCGCCGCGAAAAACACCGGCAGCAAACTGAACGTCCGATGGGATGCTCGGCAGTAATAACGCGCAATGAGGGCATCGCCATAGGGTGTATAACGCCGGTAATAACCCAGGCGGTGAAAACTGCCGCAGCTATCACCATGATTCGGACACGACGAAACAGTTGCATTTTGCCAGCCTTTTTCGCTAACATATTGCCGACAGCTTGAGGTTGTTTCATACACCAGTTGCATCGGCGTATTGGCTACCGCGCATCGGCGTATTGGCTGATTCGTATCAGCGTGATTGTTACCGTGTATCGGCGTTTTTCTGGTTGTGCAACGCAGTGGTTGTGCCGTTGAAAACTCGCAATCTGGCGCGGCGTTGCTGCTGTTTTTGTCATGAACACTAAAGGTTGTTTGGTTATAAAGCGCCACGTCTGTTGCAAATTAGAGCGTGGCGCTTTTTGTTATTACAAAAAGCTATTGATTAATGAATTGAACCGTCTCACAGACGGGGTTGTCCGATTCCCGCTTTATTCTAACGGGTGGACTCTTTTATTGTGGGAAATTTGGTAGTCTTTTTGCTACTATAAAGTGGGATCTAACAATTGCTTGAGTTTTAGTTTCTCCCGTCGATTCAGAGACTACTCTTGCCAACTCCTCCATTTCGGAATCTCAAATATTCAATGCCATTACAATTTGTATATGTAGAAAAATTCTTACATTGTGTTACTTGGGCGTCAAATCGTATACCAATCAATTATTGACATAGTCGCTTAAGCTAAATTTGCTCTTTGATTAGTTGCAGAAGGTTAATGCATCGAATTCCTTCTTTGTGTCAGACTACAGGAATTTTTGGTTTTTCCAGTGTGCCGCCTCGTTCCTCGGTAACAACGGTATGAAATGGAGTTCCAGTCAAGGCATGAGCAATTACAAATGGGTCGGCGCCACCTCGCCCTCTTCTGGTATCGATCAGACGAGGGTATTTTGCCAATAATTCAATTACTCTATTTTGAATGACTTCATCTTCGATATCAACAAACATGGACTGACGATCTTGGCACCATTTCTCTAAACTATCGTCCTTCTTCTTAATTTCAATGAACACTTCAAATGATGCACGCAATCGTCCGGTGTGAATCAGTTTATCTAACATCTCCCATACTGGTTCAAACATTGGTATCGAAATTGGGTAAGCGCGTACCCAACCGTGGATCAAAGCACTCGAATCTATCGAATAAACATACTCATCCGCCATTATTTATGCGATTCCTATCCTTTGCTCAATTGTCGGAATATGCCGAACTCGTACATTCAGGTAAGACGCAACGTCACTCAGGGTGATTCGACCGTCATAAAATGAATTTAGAACGAGACGAACAAAGGGCTTCCCAAAATCACTTAGTACTTCTTGCGCTGGATTTTTTTGAAATTTAGAATTCTTTAGTTTTAGCCTACGGGTTTCCACGTGGCTTTGCCACTCAAGCGCGTATTTTTGACGTTTTACCCTGTAGAATGATTGAGTGGCTAACCCTACATTATTAAGGCGACGGACAGTTGATTCTCGACTAACGCTAAAGTCTCGTGCAATTGCTCTAATTTCATCTTCTGACCAAGTATTGTCTTCTTTACTCTGTACAATCGAATTTCCCAAGAACGCATCACGCGGCATAAGGGTTGCGGCCGCGACTGCATTGCACCAAATTTCAACCTTCTGCTCCTCAGGTGGGCGACTAGAGTCCACGTCCGATTCTGAAATTCCACTTTCTCTTAACAGCAAATGCGCAAATTCGTGAAATAACGAGAAACTTCGACGTGTATGAGGCGTGGATTTACGGTTTATCGCGACCACTGGAAAAGACTCTTCACAAATAGCGAAACCGGACACCTCATCACTTGCGACCTGAGTCATCTGGAAAACCATGACTCCCAAATTTTCTATTTTCTGACGCCATGAATTGAAAGCAACTCGATCATCCGGCCATCCCAATTGTTCGTCTAATGAAACTTCGAGAACTTCACGAATTCTCACTCCGATAGACTCGGGGTCTTCACCCAAGCTTGCCTGATAGCAGAATGCAGGTGGTTCAATTTCAATTTCAGCAGCAAGTTCCAGAGCCTGCTCGCGACGCTGATAAGCTAAACGTTGCTCAAGTAATAACTCTGGAGAGTAACTTCGCATACCAGTTCCTGGCAACCTTCGATAATCGCGTAAGGCCTGGAAAGTATACGGACGGTCTTGAAGATAGAACACACCCATGGGCCGCTTATATACAGTAGCCATCTTACGCAACTGTTTAACTGTTGGAAGGTCCTTTGTTGCGTCGTCTTCCCAAGCAGTCATGCGTTCAACGGATGTACCAATCCGTTTTGCGGAAGTCTCTAAGTCCAACCCAGCAGTTTCGCGAGCCCAGACAAGGAGGTCTGGCTTTACCATTGCTCTCACTCGTTTTCTCATGTCAGAAACAGTCAATCTTCAAAATGATCGGAACAACTTGATCGCTTGCAATGTAGATAGCATCAATTGCGGCCAAAAATTCAAGGTCTAATTCATCCAAACGCAACTTAACTTGGCCTTAACAGCTTGAATAAATGGGGAATAAATCTCAACCTGATGAATGCAGAGTGTCTGGCTTCTAAAACGATCGGTAATACCGATTTTGTGGAATGTTGCTCCTTGATCTCAAAAACATGATATGGGGCCAGTCGGTCGTTCTATTTTACGCAATCAGTTAGTCATCGAAACGAGCGCGTATCGAATTTACTTTATTCGAATCAATTTCTGCCAATAAGTAACCATCATTGTCGACTTGACGCGCAACAACCTCACCCCAAGGATCAACAATCATCGAATTGCCAAAAGTCCGACGATCGCCCGGATGCACTCCCCACTGCGCAGGAGCGACCACATAAGCATGGTTTTCAATTGCCCTGGCTCTGAGCAAAACTTCCCAGTGGTCCTTACCGGTGGTATACGCAAATGCAGATGGAACCACAAACCACGTCGCACCTCGCAATGCCAACTCCTGGTACAACTGTGGAAACCGGATGTCGTAGCAAATTGACATGCCACATGGGCCAACCGGAGATTCATGGACCACAATATCCGTGCCAGGTTCTGTATAGCGGGACTCTGAATAACTCTCCCCGTCTGGTAAATTCACGTTAAACAAATTGATTTTGTCGTATCGACAAACGCAAGCACCCTGATCGTTATAAAGAAGCAACGAATTTCGAACCATCCCTGCTTCCCTTCCATGTACAAACACACCAGCTGCCAATATCCAAATATTGAATTCAAGCGCAAGTTCGGATAGAAATTTCTGAATCGGTCCCGGTTCCGCAATCGATTCGGTGTGTTGGAGTCGTTGCGTGTGATCCTTTGCCATCAGCGCGAAACACTCCGGCAAAACCACCAAAGCTGCACCATGTGCACCAGCACGAATAATCAGCTCTCCGGTCAGGTCGAGGTTTTGCTGCACATCATCGCCGGCATTCAACTGCACAGCAGCGACCACAGACATCAGAAGTCCGCTGATTCGGTAACGATCAGCACAATGGTTTCGGGCAGACCAGAGCCAGGCTCAAGCACGATTTCAGACAGACGAATACCAAGGCTAACCAGTACATCACGCAATGACATTGCCCACGCATTTCCTTGATCACCGCCGGGATAACGTATCACCATCATGGCACTATCCAACTCATCAAAACGGCTAATCGCTGAGCGCAACTGCGGTATTCGCAGAACTTCATCTACTAACGGATTGTGTGGCCATTCATAGTGTGCGATCTGGATTTCGAAATCAGTTTGCGCCTTGCCAACTGTGCTGAACAACAAGGTCAATGCAAACCCCAAAATGAGTAAATAACGCATCATAGTTCGACCATTGATCAGTTAGCAGAAGTACCCGCTGATTGTTTATCGTTTTCAACCAGCTGCACTACTGGCTTATCCCACGGACCGGTGACATCGTAGTTGTAACTGAACTTCAGTTTAACCTGATCTGCCAATTTACCGCCCACATATACCAATGCACCAGTCACCGGATTGATCAAAAGTGTTGCCAAAGTTGTCAAAGAATTCTTGATTTGAGGTTCGACACCCAACATGAGATTGTGTTCCTTTTTATTCCAGTCAGTTGTTCCGGTCATCGCCATAGAAACAGCTGGACCTTCGATGAATACACCATCGACTGTAAACACACCATTTTTCAGTTCAGCTGAACCTCTCAGTTGATCGTAGAGTATGCCATCTTTATCCAAAACATCGACAATATCATTTGAAAATCGATTAAAGATCGTATCGTAATTCAGTGCGCCGACAACCCGAAGTGCCTCGGCGTTGGTATCACTGATGATTGCCCCTTCGGTTGCGTTAAATTTGACATTACCAGAGGCCCGTTGAGTCGCCCACTGCGTCAACGCCGCATTCCATTCGAGTGTCCCCGAAATATCCATATTACCCCGCTCAAATGTAGCAGGAAATCCCAAGTCACTCATGGTTCCGCCGAAGTCAACCGAGTTCAATTTGAAGGCGAGTTTGGAGGTCTGATTGTGAAACCAATCTCCACTTGCACGCAATGTCGCAGTGGGCATATCAAACTCAGCGCGAGTAATTTTCCAGCTGTTTGAACTCGGTTCAGCTTCTATCGTACTCTGACCTAGAAAATACTGCCCATAACGAGTGTCTTTGCAACGAACATTAAGGGCTGGAAGATCCATGGGATTTGTTGGACGCTTAGCTGACTCTCCACTGGCGGCGGGAATATGGCAACGGTCCAAATTGATCTCGAGCCTTGGAAATTCGCCTTCCTGCGTAAATTCGGAGTTCACATAGATTGCGCTCCCCTGGATCGAATCTGCGGCAAGTTCCAATTCCCAATGCGTCCTCGTCTTCTCAGCCAGTACTTCGGTACTTTGAAATTTACGCTCTCCGGGCAAGATCAACTCATCTGCCTTGATCGAAACAGTTTTGAGTGTACTTGCTAAATCAAACTCGCCGTTGCTTTCGCGCCCTGTCAACAAACTTGACCATTGACCATAATCCAACTGTGGAAGGTTGACAGAAACGCTTACACCAGTCTCATCTCTATTAAGGCTCAATTGGTCGCCGACGGCAACCGCTCCTGACCGAGTGTACCATTTTTGATCGCGCAAAACTGTGTCTACCGACGCGTGTACGTACTCGCCAAGGCTCAATTCAATAGTGCGCGCTGAACGATCCTTAGTAAGAACTGTCATCTCTAGCGGCATATCCACACCAGCACCTTTAAGCATGGGAAACGGCAGTGTCGATACGACATCGAATAATGATGCAGACACATTCACTTCGCTACGATTTGGCTCAAACGCAAACGTTGAATCCCAACTCAAATTACCCCAAAGATTTTCTGCTACCGGATCACCCAAAACAATTTGTAACTCGCCGGCATCGAATTTACCAGAAGATTGTCCAACGACCTTGAAGTTTCCCTGCGTACCCGAACCCGTAAATGTTGTCGTAAAGGGTCCATTAAGTACTTGTCCAGTCAAATCACCAGAGGTAATGCCATACCGATTGAATTGCAATCGACCATCTATATCATTAGCTTCGACACCATGTGGTGTGGTCAATTTGGTATCAGCCAGCAGGATATCACCCACGACAGTAAACTCTTTTCCCCGTCGAAGCGGCACGTCAATCGCCATTCCAATAGCGCCTTCGCCTTCCCCAGTCGCAACCCAGTTCAGTTTGCCGGGTGACACAATACCCTTTTTACCAAAGAAGTCGATTGCAAGGGCGACTGGAACAGTCCACTGGATGTTCATGGACAAAATCGGATCTGCAATTGAAAAGTCATTAATGTGAGCAACTGCTGACTGGAACGGATAACCGTAGACCGATCCTTCTTGCCCGGTGATATTGACGGAATTACGATTAATCTCGTAAATTCCTGACGCGTTTTCAAGCGGTGGCCACTTCTCACCAAATTGATAGGTGTAATTGGAAAAATTACCCTTGGCACTAAATTCCCAGTCACCCTCAGATTTAAATAGATATTGAGGGTCTCCACGTAATTTCCCACTGAATCCCGTCAGCCACAGTGACTGCAATCTCTGCGAGGTGTGATCATAAAATTTGGGTGGAAACGCACCGGGAATCTGCGTCAACGCAGCTACAAGATCAAGCGACTCCAGCCGAAAATCAACAGAAATCTCCTTGGCCCTGAAACGGTCAAGTTCAATGCTTCCAGAGACACTCAATTGAGCATGCTTGACGTCTGGAATCGCACCATCCAAATTCGGATCACGAGCTTCAACGGAAAAATGTATCAATTCGAGTGCGTCATCAGTCCAGTGCGCGTACGCGGTCGCATCAACTCGGGCTTCTAAATCTGCCAAGTTCATGGCAGCGAGTCTGGGATTGTCAGGGAAAACTGAAACCAATTGGGCAACTTGGACAGATTTCAAAATCAATTCGAGATTCGTGAGTATTTCGCCATCGTGATGTGGGGAACTCGCTAAATTCAGGATCACTCCAGAATCAGCATCCCCATCGGTCGCCAACCGCACAGAGACGCTGCTGAGGCCATCTTGACTGTGTCCATTTGCACTGAAAGTTCCGGTAAACTCCAACTGCCGATTACCGTCGTCAAGCTTGATTGCATAATTTCCATCGATCACAGCAATTTGACGAACATAAGAAAGAAAAGCAATGCCCGCGGTAATTGGCGGTTCCGCAAGTGCTTCAGTCCCTTTCTGAGGTTGAGTCTCCGACAGTTGAATGCGACGTTGCGAAACAACCGTTGGCCTTGAAACTTCAATTTCAGCAATCTCCCAGGCATCCCCTACATTCGATGGCTGTTCAAATCGGATTTCTACCAGATCAATGGCGAGATCCAACTGATCTTTCGAAGTGTATCGCTGTACTCTTAAATCCTCGACTTTAAATACCAGATTTTCTTCTACCCAGCCCAAGCCAATTTGATCATATCTGATATCAGTTCCAATCCTGGCAGAGGCAGACTGAACCAATGGGGCAGTCACTGAATTCAGATTGGTCAATAGCAGCACGAGAAACAACACCAAAAACAACGCACATGACCCGAGCCAAGCAACAATTCGAAGCGCAATTCGCATTAGCTTCGAACTCAAGATTTTGCCAACCGACGATAGTCTGTTGATGGTAGTTTTTAGTGCACTTGGTTTCAATCGCTTGTGTGATTATTGTGTGATTATTGTGTTATCAAATGTAAAAATCGCCCAACCAGCGGTGCCTGATGGAGAACTCCTCAAATACCTGTTCGGTTGCAACACCGTTATTTGCTACCGCTACTCCAGCCAGTTGCAGCAATTCACCTGTCTCCAATACTGGCATACCAATCACCGAACTTAGAGACCCTGTCAATTGTTTGACGAATGTACCTGCCTGACCTTGAATGGCATAAGAACCTGCTCTGTTGTTGGCTTCGCCACTATCCAGATAGGACTGAATGACGCTTGCAGACAGTGGATGAAACTCAACATCACTGACAGTTGCAGTACAGCGAATGTTTCTCTCATGCACTACCGCAACGGCCGAATACACCTGGTGAATTTGACCTGATAGCAATTCCAGCATGTGCCGGGCATCGGCCTCACTGCTCGGTTTGCCGAGTTTTTGATTGTGAATGGCTACACAAGTATCCGCACCAATATAGACACAGCCACCCACGTGAGTGGGCGACTCCGCAACCGCTTTGTTTGACTTTTGTACCGCGAGGCGCATTACGTAGTCGACTGGAAGTTCGTGAGGTTGTGGCGTCTCATCTATATCCGGTTCAATCACCTCACAACTGATTCCCATCACCTTGAGCAGTCGATAACGTTGGGGCGAGCTTGAGGCCAGATATACCCGGGGGGCCTTCGAAACCATTTTGAATTGTTGGAGGTGAGTCGAGTGAAGGTTAACCCAACACTTTTTCGTCCGCTACTTCACTCGAATTTTTCAATGTCCTGTTCCAGAGTCTTTCCAGATCGTAAAAGTCGCGTGTCTCAGCCAGCATGATATGAACAATAACACTGCTGTAATCAAGCAATATCCACTGAGCATGTTGCTCCCCTTCAAGTCCATTGGGTTTGCAACCCAAGTTCGCCAATCGCTCCATGATCGACTTCATTATAGATTTGACGTGTCGTACTGAAGAGCCCGAAACAACAACCATGTGGTCTGTAACGTCGGTCAGTTCTCGAACATCGAGTACCTGAACGTTCAGCCCCTTGGCATCTTCAATCGAGTCTACGATAGGCTGAAGAATATCTTTCAAATTCAACTAGGCAGCAACTCCTTCCGCAATATAGAGTTGATGTTCGGCGATGTATCTCGCGACCGGTTCTGGCAAGCCATCGGGGCTACGCTCACCACGCGACATGCTGATTCTTAATCGAGTTGCAGACACGTCGATCAGTGCAACATCAAGCTGGATTATGTTACCTGCCATCCGTTCGAATAGTGCCCGGGGATGGCTCTGCAATGCTTTCGCCCACCACACCGGCAGAACATTCGGGATTTTCGCACCGGGACGATTCAACACGATGATATTAGCCAATTTAAGTACGTCGGCCCACCAATACCATTGCTTGATATGTAAAAATGCATCCATTCCCAGAATCAGACACAATGGTCGTAATCCGAATTCACTACGCATTGAACGCAGCGTGGGTACCATAAATGATTTACCGGGCCGGCGAATTTCTCGATCATCTGCCACCAGCTCAGGATATTCTTCAAGCGCCGCCACCGTCATGTTCCAGCGATGCTCGGGATCTGTCCGCGGCGCGGCGCGGTGACCAGGCCTGGCATTGGGAACGTAGCGAATCTCTTCGATTCCCGTCAGCTCACAAACTTCCAGCACAGGAATGATATGTCCGATGTGAATCGGGTCAAAAGTCCCGCCAAATACCCCGATTGGTTTCATGGTTATTCTCCAAAAATTAAACTTCGATCATAGGTCGCTACAAATTGCGATGTCTTCCAGTCCGCACAACTTCAACCAGTTCGTGCAATACCTACTCCCGAACTGTACCATCACCATACACGACAAACTTCTGTATGGTTAACCCTTCAAGACCGACCGGGCCACGGGCGTGCAATTTGTTGGTACTGATCCCAATTTCAGCACCCAATCCATATTCAAAACCATCGGCGAATCGGGTTGATGCATTTAACATTACAGAACTCGAATTGACCTCTCGCATGAATCGCTCTGCATGATCGGTGTTCTGGGTAACAATACAGTCGGTATGTTCAGATCCGTATTGCTCAATATGGTCTAGCGCCTGATCGATGTCTTCAACAATCCGCACCGCTAAAATCGGTGCCAGATACTCTGCATACCAATCGTCCTCGATAGCCGACAACATGCCAGGTGCAATTCGCCGGCTTTTCTCACAGCCCCGCAACTCGACTCCTTTTTCCTGCAAGGCTGAAACAACGGGCGGCAGGAAGGTATTGGCAATCTTTTCCCCCACCAACAGCGTCTCCATTGCATTGCACACGCCATAGCGGTGGGTCTTGGAATTCATCACGATAGCCATGGCCTTGTCCGGACAGGCATCGTCATCAACATACACGTGGCAAATGCCATCAAGGTGTTTAATCACTGGGATACGGGACTGTGAAGCGATTCTTTCAATCAAGCCCTTACCCCCGCGCGGCACAATGACATCGACAAACTCTTCCAAGCGAATCAGTGCATCAATTGCGCTGCGGTCGGTCGATTCAATAAACTGAATAATATCCGTATCGAGTCCAGCACTTGCAAGACCGTGCTGCAAGCACTCTACGATCGCGATGTTGGAATGAAATGCCTCAGACCCGCCGCGCAGAATCACTGCATTCCCGGATTTCAGACACAAACCGCCCGCTTCTGCAGTAACACCGGGACGCGACTCATAGATGATACCGATCACGCCCAGTGGCACCCGCATTCGACCGACTCGAATTCCAGAAGGTCGTTGGGTGATTTGCGTAATTTCACCTACGGGGTCTGGCAACTCAGCTATTTCACGCAAACCTTGCGCGATCAACCGGATGCGCGCGTCTGTCAGCTCGAGTCGATCGAGCATCGCAGCAGACAGACCTGCTTGACGACCGGATTCAATATCCAATTGATTGGACCGCTGTATTTTTGACGCTGACGCCTCGATCCTGTCAGCGGTAATCAGCAGCGCTTGATTCCTTTGCTGAGTTGATGCACGCGCGACCTTGCGGGCGGCAATTCTCGAATCCCGTGCAATCTTATCTACATATGCAGCTATGTCAAATGACTGCTGTACTTGTCCTGCCATTAGTGTAGTCCCCTGCTTGCGCCACACACGTGTAACGCAATTCTCTCAAACTCATCCCAAATTCCACCGGCGGGTGCAACTTCCCGACCTTTCAATATTCGGTCGGCGCGTGCCAACCGACGCATCAGTGTCTCACTACCGGACAATCCCAACCGCCGTGCAGCTTGTGTAATGACTTGCTGACGCGACTGCCATATTCTCAGTTTATTGAAAATTGGCCCAACCTGCATGCCATTTGCTGCAGCATGTGCGATTCGATACACTGTACGCATCTCCCGCGCCAATACCCACAATACCAAGATCGGCTCCGTCCCCTCATTCTTAAGCAGCCACAACTGTCGCAAAGCTCGCGGCGCGCTGCCGCTCAGACACGCTTCAGCGAAGGAAAAAACGTTGAATCTTGCCTGATCGGCGACAATTCGATCAATTTCCTGCACCGAGATGGTTGATCCATCGTTGCCCAATGCTAATTTTCGTAACTCGTTAGCGGCTGCCAGCATATTACCTTCAAAATAATACACCAGACGTTCGACAACTTCAGGCTCGTAAGTGACTTTGTGCCGGTCCAGCGAGTGTCTCACCCAACTTTCAAATTCTCGCCTGCGCATTTCCGGGTTATCGACAACTACCGCATTATCGTTCCATGCCTTATACCAGGCTGTATTCTTGACACTGGACTCAAGCGCACCTGCGATCACTACAACTGCCGCATCGTCGCTGGTTGAATTAACGCATTCGGTCAGAACTTTTGCGCCACGCTGGCCCGGTCGGCCGCTTGCAGGCAAGCGCAATTCAACAAGTTTACGGGTGCCAAAAAGATCCAGTTGCCCTATCTGGTCGACAAAAATATTCCAGTCAAAATCTGGTGAAACGCTCAGAGAGATTCGCTCGGTATACCCATGGTCGGCGGCATTTTTTCGAATCTTTTCGCAACATCGCTCGACAAGGTACAGTTCTTTGCCGTAAATAAAATAGCGCAGGTTGAAATTGTGCAGATTCCACAACTGCGCGCGCGTGAGTTGCATTCAGTCAATTACCTGGGCTTCGTTCTGGTCAGTTAGCTGGTTGACTAATCGGTGCACTATTTGACTGGCCGCGCGCCTGCGTAACTGCTCCAGTGCTGAGTTCTTTGCAACTTCGTGCTGCAGGTGGGTTCCAGACATAAAATAATAATCGCTTGACTGAGCGACTGCATCAGGTCCAATCAAAATTGCACCGCCACTATCGGTAACCACATACCTCAATCGATAATTCAGCTGATTGAATGGAAATTCAAATTCAGTATCGAACACAAAATCAATTTCATCGGCTGTTTCACCCTGCACCCGAATAACATACTCACCCTCGGTCGGGACAACTGTGAAACCCTGTCGAATCAGTTCGCGCTCGAATTGCTGATTGATGATGGGGTACGGTGAACGCACCTCAACGGGAAACGCGCGCGGTAATTCCACCATCGCATCCGTACCGCGTAGCTGGAATCCACATCCAGAAAGTGCAATCGTCACCAACAGAGTTGATATTTTTGTTGCTAATGACATCTTCATACGACAATATTGACCATTTTCTCAGGTATGATGATAACCTTTCTAACCTCCTTGCCATCAATATTACGTTGCACACCAGACAAATTTAATGCGATTGTGGAAATTTCGTCGCGTGTAGCGTCAATTCTAACCTGAATTTGCCCTCTAAGCTTACCATTAACCTGAACAGGTAAGCTAATCGACTCTTGGATTAGGGCTGATTCATCGACGTTTGGCCACGGTGTGTCTAGCAACACAGTGTTACAACCCATGCGCGTCCACAATTCATGGCAAACGTGAGGTACTATCGGTGCCAGTGAGCGCACCAGTATCAGGATTGCTTCGATTACCGCCTGGCTGCGAACGGATGACTCTGACTCATCGCCATTTGTATCAAATGATGTCACCGCGTTGCAAAGTTCCATGCAGGCAGCTATCGCAGTGTTGTATTGATGGCGCTCAAAATCCTGGCAAACTCGCTTGAGCAAGGTGTGCGTTTCAAACCGCAATTCCCGCGTTGCCTCGTCCTTAAGATCCTGAGCCCAGTCAAAGTTGTCCGGTCGAAAATTTGCTTGACCATTGACGTGCGTCTGAATCAATTCCAGGTATCGATTCACCAACGTCCATACCCGGTTGAGGAATCGATGCGCACCCGCGAGTGCTTCATCGTTCCACTCCAGGGTTTGCCGTGGTGGTGAAGCAAACAAAATGAAAAGGCGTACAGAATCAGCACCGTATTGATCGATCATAGCCTGCGGATCGACGACATTGCCAACCGACTTGGACATTTTTGATCCATCTTTGAGCACCATTCCCTGGGTTAACAGGTTGGTGAATGGCTCATCAGAGTCTATGAGACCCATGTCGCGCATCAACTTGTGATAAAGCCGCGCGTAAAGCAGATGCAGCACGGCATGTTCGATACCGCCGATGTAATGATCGACTGGCAACCAGTAATTTGCCCGATCGTCTACTTTTGCTTCGGCACCTGGGCAGCAAAATCTCGCAAAATACCAGGATGACTCAACAAATGTGTCAAAGGTATCTGTTTCTCGTCGACCTGGTTCCTCGGTACCGGGCACCAGAGTTTCAATAAAAGCCGGATCTTCGCGAATGGGCGACCGGACCCCCTGGAACTCAACATCTTCTGGCAATACAACTGGCAAGTCCTCATCCGGTACCGGGTGAAGTTGATTGTCCTGATCATAGATCGCCGGGACCGGACAGCCCCAATATCGCTGCCTCGAAACCCCCCAGTCACGCAATCGATAGTTGATGGTTCGCGCACCCCCGGCATGGTCCACCAGATAGTCTGCAGTCGCATCAAAACAGCCTGCAAAATCAAGGCCATCAAACTGGCCGGAATTGCAGGATACCGTATCAGCTTTATCCACATAGGCGCCCGTGTCGAGATCGACATCACCAGTTGCCGGCCGCACTACTTTTCGGATTGGTATGTCATAGTTGCGGGCGAATTCCCAGTCGCGCTGATCGTGTCCCGGCACCGCCATGATGGCGCCAGTGCCGTAGGTAATGAGTACAAAGTTTGCGACAAAAATCGGTAGCCTTTCACCGGAGACAGGATGAATCGCGTGGACAGGCAATTTGAGCCCAATTTTTTCCATGCTTTCAAGTGCTGCTTCCGAGGTGCTGATATTTTTACATGATTCAATAAAATCAGCAATTTCAGGATTCGACTTCGCGTAGTGTCGAGCCAGCGGATATTCCGGCGCCACTGCCGTGTAGGTGATCCCCATCAACGTGTCCGGACGTGTCGTAAAAACCCGCAGCGGTGGATGATCACCTTCGACAGGAATGTCAAACTCAACCCCCTGTGACCGACCAATCCAATTGCGCTGCATGGTCTTGACGGACTCTGGCCAACCCGGCAGGTTATCAAGTTCATCTAACAGTTCATCGGCATATGCAGTAATGCGAATAAACCACTGCGGAATCTCGCGTTTTTCCACCAACGCGCCGGAACGCCAACCGCGACCGGTACTATCAACCTGTTCATTGGCCAATACAGTCTGTTCGACCGGATCCCAGTTGACCACTGCCATTTTTCGGTAGGCCAGACCTTTTTCGATCAGCCGGGTAAAGAACCACTGCTCCCAACGATAATATTCAGGCCGACAGGTGGCGAGTTCACGTGACCAATCATAGCCAAAGCCCAATCGCTTCAGCTGTTGTTTCATGTATTCAATGTTTTCATACGTCCAATCCGCTGCAGGTACGCCTTTGGCGATGGCCGCATTTTCAGCGGGCAACCCGAACGCGTCCCAGCCCATTGGCTGGAGTACATTCTTTCCCAGCATGCGCTGATATCGACTCATCGCATCGCCGATCGAGTAATTGCGTACGTGCCCCATGTGCAGCGCACCTGACGGGTACGGAAACATGGACAGACAGTAGAATTTTTTCCGATCCGGGTCTTCCGTTACCCTGAAACTCTCGTTTTGCTCCCAAAAATCCTGGGCAGAAGACTCAACCTGTGCTGGCTTGTATTCGGCAGTCATAAATTACTAGTGGTTAAGGTGGTTTGAGACATTTTGCAACCGCTTAGGCACTGCGACTTATAGACAAAGTGGATAGAAAGAATGTGCCTAACGTGATTTTTTTGTTCAAAGGGCATTATTCTTAAACCAAGCCTACTGCCCGCTTCATATATTCGTATGGAGAAGCTTCAGGTAGAAGGATTTAATTCCTGTTCTTTTATAAGCAGGATCCCTTGTTTGCTTGAAACGACTAAGATACGCTCAAATCGCCGCAAAAAATCCATACCGATCAAAACTGGACTATTCGTAGTTTGCGGGATTTGGCGACACCTGTAACGGTTTCTTCTTCAACGGTTACCGGCATTTGCTTAAGTAATACTTGTTGAATTGTTCCATTCGCTAAAGTGACTGTTCCAACAGAATTAGGTTGAGAGATTATGCCCATGATGGCGGCTGCCGGAAGTGGAATTTGTACAAAACCGGTAAACCCAGTGTCAATAATGCCATCGAATGTGTGATGCTGTCCATCACTGAGACTGATAAGGTTGAAGTTTAGTCGTGGGTTATGCCGTTCGTCGAATCGCCCAATCCAATTCATCGTCTCGTTCGCCTAAATACCCCACGTGGAATGCGGTGTTTGCTCCAATCTTCGCTAAATAAAAAGTACCAGTAGGCTCCTTGGCTTGTGCATCGGCCAAAGCTTCCTCCGGGTAATCGCCAAGAAATCCATTTGAATTGACAACGTTTATCGCTATAAACTTTCCATCATGAATCCCTTCGTACTTATCACGGAACAGTTCATTGTAGATACTGTCGCCTTTTTCTGCAATTTCGGCAGGAGTAAATAGACTATTCATTACTAGAATCCAAGCAATCTCGTTGAGTATTAAGTTTACTTTCGATTGGCCTATATTTCAACACTATCGATTACAAACTTGGACAGTGATTTTACGATATCCACCTGTCGATTTGTCATCCATCCATGTCGATGCAATGATGTGATACAGAATTAATATGGACCATTTATAGGCCTTGTTCAAGTATTCGCAGAGAGACGTCAATCAGCGACAATTCGCGTTCTGCGTTGGCGAGCTACCAGTTAAAAACGGGACTCGAGTGACGCGCTCACAGGCACTCACTGCTTTAAGTCCTGAATCAAGATCGATGTTGACGTACTGAATGCCGCCAGCGGCGGGCAAACTCAGCGACTGTAAGTTAACATTTTGCATCATGGCAGCCCAAATCCGCAAAGCACCAGACGCCCCTGTCAAATTCGTCGGTTTGTTGTCATCACGCCCGACCCAAACGACTCCCAACAGGTTACCTGCCATACCAACAAACCAACTGTCCCTGAAACCATCAGTTGTACCCGTTTTTCCAGCCAAGCTCAGGTTTTGATGGAATGTGGATTGCAACCCTTGACCAGTCCCACTTCTGACGACTTCTTGCATACCAAATAAGGTGAGATAAGCAGGTCCTGACGGCAGCATCGAGCGGACTGCTGACTGGCTGGTCTTCCCAATCGAGCGCGCGTCTGTGGTTATGGCTGAAATGGTTCTCAACTCGGCCTGATAGCCAAAATTTGCCAACACCTGGTAGAGCCGGGCCACCTCGATCGGCGACATTTCCAGCGCACCCAACAGTATCGATGGATAGATCGGCGACTTTACATCGGCACCCAGGTCGCGTAAATTTTCAGCAACCTGCTCATAACCCACCTGCATTCCGACTTTTACAGCCGGTACGTTACGGGACTTGGCCAGCGCTTCCAAAATGGTGATATTACCCAGAAACTCTTCATCAAAATTGTCAGGAGACCAGTTCGGACTCCCTTTGAATCGATAGGTCACAGGTCGATCAGCGACCACTGTTCCCAGTGTCCAGGATTGATTGTTCATAAACGCACTGAGATAGATGAACGGTTTGATCAAAGACCCGACCGGGCGGCGCGCGTTGAGTGCCCGATTAAACGCACCGACATAGGCGTTCCGACTACCGACCAGTGCCACTACTTCGCCCGTATCGGGCCGCAACACAACAATGGCGCCTTCCAGCGAATCCGCAGGCAAATTCATTCGCGCTTCGATATTCGTCAATTCTTCCGACAGCGCGACTTCCGCAGCACGTTGCACTTCAAGGTCCATGGTAGTGAAGACGGATAGCGCACTGCTTTTCAGATCGGTGGCATCCAAACGGTCAGAAAGCTGTTTGAGCACGACATCAACGAACGAAGAATTAGTCTGCTTGCGTCTGACCTGTTCAGTCCGCAATTGCAACGGGATTCGAACATATCGTTCATAAGCTGCATCATCAAGCAACGCGTTGTCTTGCATTACGCCGAGGATCACCACCCTGCGCGCCTTGGCCGCCTCTGGGCGGCGCACAGGATTGTAAGACGTCGGTGCCTTAATCATGCCTACCAACTGGGCAATCTCATTGGGGTTCAACTCAGCAGCCGGGCGACCAAACAAATATTGACTGCCCAATTCAAATCCATGGATGGCACGTTTGCCATCCTGACCGAGATAAACCTCATTACAGTAGGCTTCCAGTATCTGCCGTTTATCGAGTCGGTATTCAAGTACCAATGCTGTTGCGGCTTCCAGGAGTTTGCGTGTGTAAGTACGGTCATTGCGACCATAGACGTTTTTGACCAGCTGTTGGGTAAGTGTGCTGCCTCCCTGAACAATACGACCGGCCCTGATATTGGCAAACGCGGCGCGCAGAATTGCCAATGGGTCAACACCCCAATGCTGAACAAATCTTTGGTCTTCAACCGCCAGCAAAGTTTCCAGTAGCAAGCGCGGCATATCATCCAAACGAACCAAATATCGATCCTGATGGGCACTTTGCGAAAGACTGCCAATCAGATGTGGTTTGAGCCTCAATAGTGAAATCTTGCCGCCCGTATCGCCGTCGATCACTGATTGAATTGTGCCGTCGGCGAATTGCACTCGAACTGCCCGAGTGGGCTGCGGCCCGTCCCAGAACTCAAACGGCCGGGTCACCAAATCGACTGCGTTCCCATTGGCACTGAACTCCCCCATGTCCCGAACGCTGGCGACGTGGCGATAACCCAGACCAAGCAGACGACTTTCCAGCAGCGCCGTGGTTATGGGCAACCCAGGATAAATTTCAAAGGTGCTGGCATATATGTGGACTGGAACATCCCATAAGCGCTTGTTGAATTTTTGCTGGACGGTATGATCAACCCATAGAAACAGTACCACACTGCCTAATAGAATCAAACCCACCGTCCATGCAACAACACGTATCAGCAAAGACCGCAGAATGTTGGGCTTTTTTTTGCGTTTCTTGTTCCGAGATGCCAATGTGAAACTCAATCAACCGGAATGAATGCCTGCAGCGTTCAATCTGTGTCGCCGAGTGAAGCCGAACAATTCCAACAAATTTCAAAATTCACTGGATTTTGCTGCTCGCAATTGGGACAACAGACTTCGTCCGAGGATTGTACGTGTCTTGGGCGATTGGCAATAATCTCGAGAGCCCGCACTTCATCGTAATCGTTCTCCACCCAGACTTCTGGCCACGTATGCGTAAACGGTAATTCACCCACCGCGCCTGAAGCAAATTCATTGAACACGTGGGTTGGTATGCCGCAACTGCGCACAAGATTGCTGACAAGATGAGCGTCAGCCAGATTCTCAGCGATATAAACCCGAATCAAGACTCGTAGTCGGAATATTTTCTGGAACTGCCACGCACCAGACTAACCGGGTATTTTTCCCGATTGATCGCCAGTTTGCGATTGGCTGCTTCCATAAGATCAATGTCAAGGCGTTCAGCAATTCGGACCAGGTAAATCATGACATCAGCAATTTCTTCTGCAGCCCGTTTTTTATCGCGGGCATTGAGATTCAGACTGTCAGCTTCGGTCATCCATTGAAAAACCTCTACTAACTCGGCAGCCTCCACCACCAGAGCCATGGCTAAATTCTTTGGTGAATGAAACTGCTCCCAGTCGCGCTCATGGACAAATGTACGCACTTGCTTCACCAGCTGTGCAAGTTGATCCTCACCAATTCGATCGAGCTCGGCCATCACTGCTCTGCGACGGGGTATAAGTGTTCACGGGTCATTGCAATACTGTTATCCCGACCGCGCGCAAACACCATCTGAAAAAGCTGTAAAGAACCAACCAGAAATGCTGCAATCGAACCGGCAAGGTACAATCGCCACGCTCGTACAAATCGTTCATCGAACATATTGCGAACCGTGTCTTCGTTTTCGTCGAACCGAGCCAGCCAGTGTCTGAGCGTTTCGGCGTAGTGCAGGCGCAGGTTTTCAATGTCGAGAACCGAAAAATCGAATGGTTCAACGATGTCCATCATCTCGCGAATGGTTGGCGGGTAGGCACCTGGAAAAATTCGTTTCTCGATCCACTCACTCATCAAATCGGGTACATTGCGGCCGATTGAGTGAACCAGTGCCAGACCATTTTCCGACAAACATCGATCAATAACAGCACCGAGCTCGCGGTAGTTTTGCTTACCCACGTGTTCCAGCATGCCAATCGAAACAAAAACATCGAACTGACCGTCTATGTTGCGGTAATCGTCCTCCACGTATTGGACCTGATCGCTCAGTCCTTCAGCTTGAGCGCGTTCGGTGGCATAAACTATTTGCTGATGTGAAATATTGTATGACTTCACTTTCACACCATAGGTGCGCGCCATGTAGCGGGCCAGTCCGCCCCAACCACAGCCTGCTTCAACAACAGTCTGGCCTGGTTTAAGCATGAGTTTTCGGCACACGTGATCCATTTTTGCAATTTGAGCCTGTTCAATGGAATAGTCAGGCCGGGCAAAGTATGCACAAGTGTATTGCATCGCTTCCCGGTCCAACCACAACGAATAAAACTCGTTGCCCAAATCATAATGGTGGTGAATGTTTGATTTAGATCCGGCGAGTGTATTGGCTCGCGCCTTTTTGCGCGTCAAACCATGGATCAGTCGATGCTGCCAACGCGCTTCCTGAGCTGCCCTTCGCTGCGCCAGATATACCTCACACAAGAACTCAAGCAAGTCCCCGTGCACTTCCACTGAGCCATCGCTGTAGCGATCTCCAAAGCCTACTTCGCGATTCCTTAGAACGCTGTAGAACGCTGCGCGATTTTTGAATTCAAGTGTCGCTGTTGGCGACTCAGTCGCCGCTTTGAAGCGAGTTTCATCCCACAGTTGCACCTCAATTGATGGCCGACCTCCGATCTGCAGCAGTTTGCGCAGCAAAAATCGGTCAAATCCAGAAGGGGCAGAACTTGCTTCAGTTTTCTTTCGTGCCGCCGTCATTGCCAGCGGCTGTGTCTGTCTCTCAGAAGCCATTATTGATCCTTTGATTCAGAATTCTTTGAATGGTTTAATCAAAGAGTGAAACCTGTACTTTATCGTCTGATGAATTTCGAAACTGTGAAACGTCCAACTCAATCGGCCGTTCGTCCAAACCATATTTTTTAATTGCAATTTGAAAACGCCGTTGAATTAGGTCAGCGACTGGACCGGTTCCTCTCATTCGCTCAAAAAAGTCCACACTGTTTTCCTTGCCGCCACGCACCTGTTTGATCATGCTCATGACTTTTGATGCCTTGTCCGGATAGGCTTCGCGCAGCCATTCCTGAAACAACTGCCGGACTTCACTCGATAACCTGAGCATGGTCCATTCGGCACGCCGGGCTCCCGCGTCAGCGCACACCTTCAAGATCGATTCCATTTCATGCTCATTCAAACCGGGAATGACCGGCGCAAAGAATATTGTAATCGGAACACCGCATTCCGACAGTTTCGATACTGCTTTAATTCGACTATGAGGTGCACTGGCACGCGGTTCCATGCGCCGTGACAAGTCCGCATCCAGGCTGGTAATCGACATGTTTACGCCGACCAAGTTCAAATCAGCAAGTTCGGCGAGCAAATCGATGTCCCGAATGACCGACGCAGACTTGGTGGTGATTGTCAGTGGGTGTCTGAGTTCTAGCAACACCTCCAGAATCTGCCGCGTCAGTTGATAACGCTTCTCAATCGGTTGGTAGGGATCCGTATTGGCGCCAAGTGCGATCGCCTGACAGCGATACGCGGGCCTGTGTAGCTCTTTGCGCAGCTTGGCAGCCGCATCGACTTTGGCGAACAATCGAGTTTCGAAGTCAAGTCCAGCCGAAAGTCCTAAATAAGTATGACTGGGACGTGCGTAGCAGTAACTACAGCCGTGTTCACAGCCCCGGTACATATTGATCGAGCGGTCAAAGGGCAAATCAGGTGACTGATTGCGTGTAATCACACTGCGAGCGCGCTCGATTTCAACCTGTGTTTGCACGGGCGGCAAAGGTTCATTGTCCCAACCATCGTCGTCGAGATGATGCTGCCATTCACTGAAACGGCTGGTTTCGTTTGAGGCGGCGCCGCGGCCTTTGGGTAGCGCGCGCATTACTATTAACTTTCTTGAATCTCTTCAGCCTGATCGGTCCCGCGCGGCCAGGCCATCAGCACAGCCTGTACCAAAGTTGCCAGCGGTATCGCAAAAAACACCCCCCAGACACCCCACAATCCTCCAAATACCAGCACTGCAACCACAATGGCAATCGGATGCAGGTCAACGACTTCCGAAAATATCAACGGAACGAGGACATTACCGTCCAGGATCTGGATGATGAGATAAGCAATGACCAGGTAAGCAAACTCTGGAGAGAACCCCCATTGAACGCCAGCTACCACCACCACGGGTATCGTAACCACCGCCGCACCGACAAAAGGAATCAACACCGACAGTCCCACAATCATGCTCAGCAAGGCCGCGTACTGCAGTCCAAAAATCGTAAACGTCGTAAACGTTACACCGCCGACAATGAGTATCTCCCAAAATTTACCACGAATGTAATTCGACATCTGCCGATCAACATTTTCCCAAACTGTAATTGTAAGACCGTGATCTTTATCGGGTAGAAAATTGACGGCCCACGCAGTGAGTTTTTCCTTGTCTTTCAGGAAGAAAAAAACCAGGATTGGCACCAATATCAGATAGATCACCAGGGTAATGATGCCAATAACCGAAGAAGCTGACCAAGTCACGACGATTTGCTGACCGAGCTCCGTCAGGAATTGCGCAGTTGTACTTATGAAATTCCGCACTTGTTCTTCCGACAGAATATCCGGATAACGATCCGGCAGCTGTAACAGTGCTGCTTGAACTTCGGCGATCCACGAGGGCACCTGGCTGGCCAACTGCAGTGCCTGGGTGCTGACCAACGGCAAAATCCCAAACACGAGCGCGAAGCAAAGTATGAAAAACAATCCCAGAACAATCAGAACTGCGCCGAGTCGCGGAATCTTGATGGCTTCAAAAATCTTGACGCCACCTTCCAGAATGTAGGCGATCACAATACTTGCAATCACCGGGGCCATCATTTTTCCAGCATAGACAATCAGAGTGAACCCAATAATCAATACCAAGGCCAGAATGATGATCTGCGGGTTATTGATTTGCCGACGAAACCAGTTAACGAGATTTTGCATGGTCAGTTCACGTTCAAGGTCACGAGGGGAGCAACTCAAATTCATATGTTATGTCAGCTGTCTGAGCCAACATACGCGTTGCCGAGCAGTATTTCTCCAGTGACAATTCTATTGCCCGCTCGACTTCGCGCGCGGTGATGTCAGCACCTGCGACCCGGTATTTGAGATGGATGCGGGTAAAGACTTTGGGCACTTCATCCGCACGTTCCGCTTCCAGGTCAATTTCCAGTAAATCGAGCTCGCGGCGACGCTTACGAAGAATCTGTGTGATATCAAAGGCAGTACAGCCTCCCATCCCGAGCAGGACCATCTCCATGGGCCGCATGCCGGCGTTTTTGCCGCCTGCTTCGGCCGGTCCGTCCGACTCGGTGCTGTGCCCAGTACCAGACGTCAATTGGAAATTGACGCCATCAAGCCACTTGACCGAGCCTTGCATCATGCCACTTTACCGGTCTGGCGGGCGAATTGTTTGGCACCGAATATTTCGCTGAGTTCGTGGCCCGGGTTTTGTGCGCGCATGAAAGACTCACCGATTAGAAACGCATCGATTCCCGCTGACTTGAGCATTTCCACATCTGCTGCACTATGAATCCCGCTTTCTGAGATGATCAGTCGGTTAGCCGGCACCCGGCGAGACAAATCGATTGATGTGTCGAGCGTCGTCTCAAAAGTTCTGAGATTGCGATTGTTAATGCCCAGCATGCCCTGCTTGAGCTGTAATGCGATCTCGAGTTCGTCTTCACTGTGTACCTCGACCAGGACATCCAGACCCAAATCCGCAGCTTCACTGGAAAATTCGATCAATTGCGCAAGCTCAAGCACCGCAACGATCAACAAAATGCAGTCTGCACCGATCGCGCGTGATTCTCGAATCTGGTAGGTATCGATCATAAAATCCTTGCGCAAGACTGGTAAATCGCAAACTTTTCTGGCGGTAATCAGGTGATCGACTGAGCCCTGAAAAAACTTCGAATCGGTCAAAACCGAAAGACAACTCGCCCCGCCGGCCTGATAACTTCGCGCAATTTCGGCAACATCATAGTCGGGCCGAATCGTGCCTTTGCTTGGCGATGCTTTCTTGCACTCTGCGATTATCCCTGAACGGCCTGCAGCAATATGTTGAAAGAGGCGCTGTTGGAAGCCTCTTGGCGGCGATTGCGACGCGATCAGTTCATCAATTTCAGCGCTGGGAACGGCTGATTTGGCAGTGGCGACCTCAAGTCGCTTGTGTTCAACAATGGCTGTTAGTACATCCGGAGGTTTGGTCATCTTAAAAACTTTGGGTAAACGCTACATACCTGTCAAACTGGACTAATACCTCTCCGGAACGGAGCAACTCACCTGCGCGAGCGATGCCTTCAGCGAGATTCGTTGCCAGCCCGGCAACATAAATCGCTGCGCCCGCGTTCATCGTGGTAATCGCAGACGCGGCGGATTGTTCACCAGCAAACACCGATCGAATGACAGCGAGACTTTCTTCGGGATTCGCAACCGCAACCTTGTTTAAATCATAGGTGGGAATACCAAACTGCTCAGGGCCGATGGAATAGGTTTCAACCTGTCCGTTTTTTAATTCAGCCACCTGGGTAGGACTGCCAACGCTGATTTCATCCATCCCATCGTCTGAGTGCACCACCATGACATGTTCAGAACCCAGCTTACGTAATACGTGCGCGAGGGGTTCAACCAGATCTGCGCTGAACACACCCATCATTTCCCGATTGACATGGGCAGGGTTGGTAAGCGGACCCAGTACATTGAATATGGTACGCACGCCAAGCTCTTTGCGCGCGCCAATCGCATGGCGCATCGCAGTGTGGTGCGCCGGGGCCAGCATGAAGCCAAATCCAGTGTGTTTGACACATTCGGCAATCTGCTCCGCGCTGAGATCAATTCGGGCACCGGCATGTTCAAGCAAATCCGCACTTCCACATTTGCCGGAGGCGGCGCGATTGCCATGCTTGGCAACATGTGCACCGGCTGCGACAGCCACGAATGACGAAGCCGTTGACACGTTAAATGAGGATGTACCATCGCCACCTGTGCCCACAATGTCAAGGAGATGAGGCACATCAACACGCACGCTAGTGACCAGTTCACGCATCACTGTTGCAGCTGCAGTGATCTCCTCAATCGATTCACCCTTCATCTGCAGTCCGACCAGGAACCCACCGATTTGCGATGCAGTCAATTGCCCGGTCATGATTTGGCGCATGACATCGAGCATTTCCTCACCTGACAAGTCCTGGCCTGCGGTGATTCGCTTCAGTGCGGCTTGAATATCCATTAACTCAACGGTTTGGCTATCAGGTAGATAATCCACTCAACTTCAAGAAATTCTTGAGTAATTGGTGTCCGCAATGGGTTAAAAACGATTCCGGGTGAAATTGAACGCCATAGACGTGGTATTGTTTATGTTTGACTCCCATAATGATACCGTCATTTGTCCATGCAGTAATTTCCAGCACATCGGGCAACTGGTCTTGTTTGGCAATCAGTGAATGATATCGGGTGGCGGTAAATGGATTGTCGATCGTCTCAAACAGTCCATCACAACCATGATAAATATCGGACAACTTGCCATGCATCACGTGCTCTGCTCGCACAATTTGCCCACCAAACGCGTCACAAATGCTTTGGTGCCCCAAACACACGCCCAATATGGGCAATCGTCCTGCAAAATGTTCGACTGCAGTTACAGATATGCCTGCTTCTTTAGGTGTACAGGGACCTGGTGAGATGACAATCGCAGTTGGTGCAATGCGTTCAATTTCGTCAACTGAAATTGCATCGTTGCGAAAAACATTGGCGCGTTGACCCAACTCCCCAAAATACTGCACCAGGTTATAGGTAAACGAATCGTAATTATCAATGAGAAGTAACATGTTGAGAAAAGTAGCAGACCAGCGATCGGGTTAACTCCTATGCAAACGATTTATTGAGGATTGAATGAAACGGTCAGCCGCATCATTCACAGAGTTTAACCGGACTTAATCTTAATAATTTCAAGTGTTTTAACTGATCAACATTTTACCCTGTTTTTTTGACGCCATCCCGTATTGCTTTGTGACCGGCGGTGGAGCATGGCTTTGAATCCACGCCACGTCTCCGAACTTGGTTGAGGTAAAATTCCTGCACTGAAGCTGCAGTTCCATCCATACAGCAATCAAGGCAGCGAGGTCGAAGCAAAGGCCATTCAATTTTCGATAAGCGATCATCTATGGGCAATCGTCAACAGAACTTTCTTGCTTTCGCCTACGCGAGCGGCGCCTTGCAATTTGGCGAATTCGTCCTTAATTCCGGCCGGACCAGTCCTTACTTCCTCAATACCGGAGCATTTTCAAACGGTGCCGACCTCAGGCGGCTGAGTGGCTTCTATGCGGATACCATTGCGTCGCAATTTGCGACGGGTTTTATGCTCTACGGACCGGCGTATAAGGGAATTCCGCTGGCGGCTGCAACTGCGATGTCGCTCTATTTGAATCATGAGCGTAGTGTACCCTTTGCATTCGACCGGAAGGAAGCCAAAGACCATGGGGAGTTGGGAACGATTGTCGGTGCACCACTTGCCGGGGACGTTTTGATCGTTGAAGATGTGATCACTTCGGGCCTGTCGATCGATAAGGCAGTTGCAACTATTTTGACTCAAGGTGCGCGGCCGGCCGCGGTAGTGATTTGCCTGGATCGGATGGAACGGTCACTGGATTCAGACCAGTCGGCCGTGCAACTGGTTCAGACAAAGCACCAAATCGATGTGTTACCCATCGCCACCTACCTTGACCTGGTTGAATTCGTAGATAATGTTACCGAATTGCACCATGTCGCAGACAGTGTTCGAAAGTACGGTAAGGAATACGGTGCAAACTCCCTATAGTGTAAACCTATAGAACTTAGGTGTTTGATTCTAATAAAAAACACGCAGTGCTGTTCGGTGGTGCCGGTTTCATCGGCACCGAACTCATCGGCGCGTTATGCGCCGATCACTGGACAGTAACAGCAGTTACCAAACATCCACACCGACACCGGAACCTGTTGGTGATCCCCACTTTGCAAATGGTTGAATCCGGCGACTTATCCGATCAGCAAATTTCCGATCTGGTCAGTGAATCCGACACGGTGATCAATCTCATCGGCATTTTGAACCAAAGTCGAAAGGAAACTTTCGCGGATCTTCACACCTACCTGCCGGAACGAATTGCTCGCATTTGTTTGCAAAATGGGGCGAGAAGGCTGATCAACATGAGTGCTCTCGGTGCAGCAGTTGATGCGCCGAGTGAGTATCTCAAATCGCGCGGCCTCGGCGAGCAAGCACTTCAGGCAATTATGCAACAGGGACTGGACTGTACCATCATACGACCATCGATCGTATTTGGTAGTGGCGACTCATTTTCACAGATGTTTCGCCAGCTTCTGTCGATGACACCGGTATTGTTTCCACTGGTGGCTCCAAATGCCCGCGTTCAACCCGTATATGTAAAAGATGTGGTTGACTGCATCATTCACGCAATAGCGGCAGAGCCAGCCGATTGTGGCAGTTTTGATGTTGCGGGTCCGCAAACATATACATTGCGCGAACTGATTGGACTGATCGACCAGCTCGCAGGTATGCGGCATCGAATCATTGGATTGAACCGAATGTTGTCACGACTCTTGGCAACGTTCACGCAATTCGCGCCAGGCAAACCTCTGACTCCGGATAATTTGCGCTCTTTGTACGCTTCAAATGCAGTGCACGAAGATACCCCCGAGCCCTACGGAATTCAATCAACGCGATTTGAATCGGTTGCCGGGGCTTGGCTTAATCAACAATCTAACCGATTTGACCGTTTTCGAATGGAGGCAGGACGCTGAATGCCATTTGGTATCAGGAAAGTTGGTTGTTGCCAGCGTATGCAAGGTGATTTAATCGCCTTTGATCTCATTTGAAGTCACATTGCATTATTCCAAACGATGAAACGCCGTAAGCTTCCAATCGGAATTCAACACTTTCGTACGATACGGGAGGATGACTATTACTACGTTGATAAAACGAATTTGATCCACCAATTGGTGAACGAAGGGCGGCATTACTTTCTGTCCCGACCCCGTCGCTTTGGTAAGAGTCTGCTACTGGACACAATCGGATCACTATTTGAAGGACACGAGGAATTGTTTCGTGGACTCAGCATTCACAAGCACTGGGATTGGACGGTGTCTCTTCCAGTGGTGCGCTTGAGCTTTGACGCGAAGTACAACAAACCCGGAGACCTTGAGCGCAGCATTCACAATCAATTGGTTTGGATTGAGGAACAGTCAGAACTTGAAATCGAGTCAGTGGCTCACAGCGGGCCAGAGCATCTCCAAGACTTGCTGAGGCGATTGCATCGCAAAACCGGGCAACCTGTGGTGGTATTGATTGACGAATACGATAAACCGATCCTGGATGTCTTGGATAACCCACAACTTGCCAAGGAAAACCGGGATTACCTGCGTGGATTGTATGGAATGATCAAAGATTGCGCCGAACATGTCCAATTCGTTTTCGTCGCCGGTATCAGCATGTTTGCTACAGCCAGTTTATTCTCAGGTTTGAATAATCTTTGCGATATTACCTTAAACCCTCACTACGCCACTATCTGTGGCTTCACAGACCAAGAACTCGATGAAGTATTCGCCCCAGAGCTGGTCAACCTGGATCGAGACAAAATTCGCCATTGGTACAACGGCTATCATTGGCTCGGTCAGGAACGCGTCTACAATCCATTTGGTGTGCTGTTGTTGTTTAAGGAAAAGAAGTTTAAACCCCATTGGTTTCAAACTGGTTCACCCAAATTTTTGTTCCAAGTGCTGATGGAAAAGGAGTTCAGCCCGATTGAACTGGAAAATCTGGTTGCAGATGTTCATGCGTTATCCAAATTCGATGTGGATGATATTGGCGTCGAGGCACTGCTGTTTCAAGCCGGCTACCTGACTATTGCTGAGGAGTTTCAACGAGGATTCAGCACCTTCTATCGTCTGAGGTATCCCAATTTCGAAGTACAACAGAGTTTGAACGAGCAACTGTTGAGTTATCTGGGGAAGAATTCCTATGAAGTGTATAACGACGGTCAAGAGTTCAGGGCGTTATTGAAAGCGAACGACTTTACGGGCTTCGGTAAAAAGGTGCAGTCGTTTCTGGCGAGCGTACCTTATCCGTGGCACAGTAATGTGGGACGTTATGAAGCTTGGTATGCCGGCATGCTGTATGCGTGCTTTCGGGCGATTGACTTGGAGCTTCAAGTGGAGGAGGCATCGAGTCGCGGACTTGCAGACATGGTGGTGTTTCATGGAGGGCAAGTGTTTGTGATGGAATTCAAGGTCGTCGAAGACGAAAGTGAGGCTGAAAGCGCAATGGCAGCAGCGATTTCACAGATGCGTGAACGCGGCTACGGTGACAAGTACCGAGATCGCGGTAACCCTATTCACCTGCTTGGACTGGAGTTTGAGAAACAAGATAACACGCTCCTCACGATTTAAACTGAGCACATTGACAATACCGATACTTAATATGCGGCTAACCATACAGCCTGGCTCCCTCCTCCTCCATGACATCCCAAGTGATTCAAAAAATCTCTGACCTGAATCGGTATCTCGTTGGTGGCGCAGTCCGAGATCGACTGCTCAATGTCGAAGGTGGCGACAAAGATTGGGTTGTTGTCGGTGCAAGCGAAGACATCATGCTGTCGCTTGGATTTCGACCTGTTGGCAAGGATTTTCCGGTATTTCTCCATCCTGATTCCCAGGAGGAACATGCATTGGCACGCACAGAGCGCAAGGTCGGCAAGGGTTACAGAGGGTTTGAAGTCAATACGTCCCAGTCGGTTACCCTGGAACGGGACTTGTATCGACGCGACCTGACAATCAATGCAATGGCCCTTGACGCCGATGGCTGTCTGATCGATCCTTTTGGCGGCCAGCAAGACCTTAAAAATGGGGTGCTGCGACATGTTTCCGAGCACTTCGTCGAAGACCCATTGCGAGTACTTCGCGTTGCTCGATTTGCCGCACGTTTCTTCGTCAGGGGTTTCTTGATTGATGAGTCTACGCTTAAGTTGATGGGAGCAATTTCTAAAAGCGGTGAGCTCGACCATTTGGTTGCTGAACGAGTCTGGCAGGAACTGCAAAGTGCACTGTCGGAGCGTCATCCATCCGTATTTTTCAAAGTTCTAGAGGCTTGTGACGCACTTGAAAGCCTGTTTCCGGAAACCACTAAATTGATTCGACAAGCGACTGAATCTGACACAGGTGTAGAAATTCTTGATGTTGCAGCCGGTCTCACAGATGACATTGTTCTTCGATTTACAGTTTTAGCGTACCTCATCGGCAAGATCGGTGAGAACGGACGCTTCGATAGACCTGACGGCCATATCGTAACCAATTTTTGTGATCGGTTAAGAACACCAGCCCATATTCGAAAAATCGCGCAGCGGGTTTCACGGTACACTGACGAGGTGATGACGTTTGAAAAAGGCCCTGCCTCCGCAGCCGTTGATCTGGTTCTTTCTCTCGAAGGCCTTCGCAACAAAGCACTGTTCGATCAGTTTTTAGAAGCCAGTTCAGTGATTTTGATGGCGGTCCATCAAAATTGCGAACGAGTCAGAGATAGTGTTGAACTTTTACGTAACTGTCGAGCCCAAATGCATCAGACTGATATCAAGCCATTGGCAGCCAAGTTCAAAAACAACCAGCTTCGAGAGAGCATTCGCGCGGCGTATATTGAACGAGTCTCTGAATTACTCTGAAAATTTTGGCAATTCACCTGTGTCGCATTGACGGACAGCAACAACCGCAACACCCGTAACTTGGATGACCATTCAGGACGTGTGACCAGCCAATGGCTGGTAGTAAACTGAATGAGTAGCATCGATTGGATGCTTCGATAAAACTGATGGCTTGTAACTGCGGGTTTATCCATTCGTTAGTTTCCGGTAATTTCTTTCGAAGTCAGACGATCTATCGAACTCTAAAGCACCACCAAAATAATGATGCCCAACAACAAGCGGTAGAGTACGAAAGGCAGCATGCCAATTCTTTCAATGAAAGTAATAAAGTAATGGACGCAAAGATAAGCGACCACTGCTGACAGGACTGCGGCGATGCCAAATCGCAGCCAATCGATTGTCATATCAAACATGATCAACTGCACAAACTGCCAACCCCCTGCCATTGCAATTGCTGGAATCGCCAGTAAAAAGGCGAATTTTGAAGCCTCCTTACGGGAAAACCCCAATGCGAGCGCCACCGTCATCGTAATACCCGATCTTGAGGTGCCTGGTATGATGGCAAGTGCCTGACCCAAACCGATCAGGAGCGCATCGATCAAACGCAACTCGTTCAGGGTTCGCTGCGCACGACGATAGCGATCCGCGTACCATAACAACACCGCGAAAATTATTGTGGCAGCACCGATCACGGTGACGCTACGAAGCTCATTTTGCACGAAATCGTAAGCAAGAGCCCCAGCCAAAGCAACGGGAGCGCTGGCAACCAGTATCGCCCATCCAAGACGGGATTCAGGTGAAGCCTCACCTCCCTGAATCGATACAAACCAAGCGCAAACAATAGCCTTAATTTCCGCGCGAAAGTAGGCGACAGACGCAAACAGCGTACCAACATGTACTGCAATGTCGAACGCCAGACCCTGATCCTGCCAACCAAATTGGCTGGGAAACAATATCAGGTGAGCCGAACTGGAGATTGGCAGGAATTCCGTTGCACCTTGAATCAGTGCGAGAATTACTGACTGCATGAATTCCATAGTGGTGCCGAAATAGCGAAAATGGACTTATAAGCGATGGACGTGATCGAGCATGCGAAAACCCAAATCACTGGACTGGCTCATTTTAGTGAATTCCATTACCTTGAAAATCTCGCCCATTTCAGAGGGCGACGTTAAGGTATTGATTTGCTTGTAGAATAAAGCACTTTCGAATTCACTTAAGTTGTCAACATTCAAGTTCTGCATTCCACATTCGATAATAAACCCGGCAAGTGTGGTAAATCCGTTCACATCGAATCCTGCAGATTCTGCGATTCGGGCAAGCGCTGAAAAGTTGAGGTGCGCAGTCATATCCTGACAGCCAATATAAGCAAATGGGTCTTGTAAACTGTGGTGCCGGCGGTGGCACATGAGTGTACCTGTGTAGCGGTTTGGATGATAGTACTCGTGCTCTGGGAAACCGTAATCCACAATCAGTATGGATCCCGTGGTGAGCTTAGCGGTCACTTCTTCTAACCAAGTCATCGCATGACAGTGCAACTCCGTGGTATACGCACCGTCAATTTGACAAAATTCGAGCTGTTCAAATGACTGTTGTATTCGAGGTTCGTAGGGTGTTCCGAATTGCAGCTCAAAACCCTGGGTAGATTCGATTACATATCCCTGTCGAATCTGGCCGTTCTCAATACGAACCAATTCTACCGGCATGGCATCGAGTACCTCATTGGCGATAATAACGCCGTGAATATCTTCGGTTGGCAGACTGTCCCGCCAGGACACCACTTTGGAATTGATATCCGCATTCCGGCTGATGGTGAGGTGCTGAGTTTCCTTGAGCCTCGGGCTTATTTCGATGATCGTATACTGATCGATTGGGCAATCTAATCGATTCAACTCAGTGAGAATTTGAACTGCCATTTTGCCGCTGCCAGCGCCAAATTCGTAGATCTTTGCGGGTACCTGCTGTGCCTTGAATATTTCCGCCAGTTTAACAGCCAGCGATTGACCGAACAATTCTCCCATTTCAGGCGCGGTCGTAAAATCACCTTCTTCACCCAACACCGTGTTGGCTGATGTATAGTAGCCATAATCGGGGTGGTAAAGGGCAAGATCCATGAATTGTGCAAATGGTATTGCCCCACGCTCGGCAGACGCAATCGCTCGTCGGATTTCATGTACCAGGTGTTGACTGCGTTCGGCCTCGGCAGCACTCAGTGACAGCGAATTTGCATCAGGCATGACAGGATAGAATGACATCGGCGTAGCGAATAGTGGCTCAATTTGAATTATATGAGCCACTTGCGACAGCTTGCCGACTGACACAACAGTTTTGCAATGGAGTGAATCCAAAATGGGAGAAAAAGTCGCACTGGTAACGGGTGGCAGTCGTCGCATCGGTGCCGCAATCGCGCAGGAGCTTCACTCACAAGGATTACGGATTGCGATTCACTACCGCCAATCAGGAGCGCAGGCATTGCAATTGGCAGATACGCTGAATGCAGAGCGCGCAGATTCTGCCTTTACGTTTCAAGCTGATTTTAGTGATCTAAACCAGGTTAACAGTTTAGGCGCTGCAGTGATTGGACACTTCGGACGACTGGACATTTTGATTAACAATGCTTCTGAATTTATCCCAAGCCCCCTGAATTCGACATCAGCAGATCTTTTCGGGCAACTGTTTAGCGTTCACATCAAGGCGCCATTTTTCCTGACGCAAGCCGTCCAGGCTGAGCTTCTCACGCGCAAAGGCTGTATTGTGAATATCACGGACATTTACGCAGCGCGCCCATTGGCGCATTATTCGCTTTATTGCGCCAGTAAAGCAGCACTGGCAGCACTGACAAAATCACTGGCTGTCGAACTGGCACCAGATATCAGGGTCAATGCGATTGCACCCGGTGCAATTTTGTGGGTAGAAAACGAACCGGTGTCTGCCGAATTGATTACGCGCACACCCTTAAATCGGTTGGGCGACATCAGCGACATCACTGCAGCAGTAAGGTATCTCGTTGTTGATGCCAAGTTTACGACTGGTGAGACTTTGGTGATCGATGGCGGTCGCAGTATTGCTGCACCGTAGCATCAATCATTGGTCGAACGATTCTCAGGTTCACGAGCAGCTGATCTCTCAATGACCACCCCAACGTTGCTCGCTTTTTCAACCGCTCGAGGTTTGCTGACTTTGATCCTGCACCAGGTAACTGCAAACTCTGCCAGTATCAGCTCGGCAATTTTTTCCGCAACCGTCTCAATGAGTTTAAATTGACCGCCTTCAACATATTCGGTAACCCGCACTGCAACATCTTTGTAACTGACCGCACACTCAATATCGTCAGTTTCCGCAGCAGGGTTAATATCACTGCCCAATTCAATATCGAAAGTAAGATTCTGTTGAACACGATGTTCCCACTCCCACACCCCAATGCGAGCCGGAACGACTAATTTTTCGATGAATACAATGTCCAATTCGAACTCCTTGTCGGTTCAAATGTTGCGGTCGACCAATCGTTTTATATCTCAATTTAACCAGGCTCGACAGTTGGAATGACGAGATTCATGGGCCTGCACCGCAACCCGGTTCGATGGTCACCCCAATTCGCTAACCTCCGGTACAATAATCAGACCAACCGAACGATTCTCCCAACATAAGTCAATGGATGCAACCCTAATCCTTACAGCCATTTTTGCCTATTTGTTGGGTTCAGTTTCCAGTGCAATCCTGATATCTAAAATCTTCCGACTGCCGGACCCGAGGGTTGCAGGATCTGGCAACCCCGGTGCAACCAATGTCTTGCGATTGAGCGGTAAATTTCCTGCCGCACTGACGCTTTTAGGCGATGTTGCCAAAGGCACCCTGCCTGTACTCGCAGCAAAATTCCTGACCGATGACACGCTGGCCATGAGCATTGCCGCGCTCATGGCGTTTCTTGGGCACCTTTACCCGCTTTACTTTGGGTTCCAGGGTGGTAAAGGGGTAGCAACCGCACTCGGTGCATATCTCGGATTGAGTCTCCCGCTTTTTATCGGAATAGGCGGAACCTGGATAGTGATCGCACTTGTTTCTCGTTATTCATCGCTTTCCTCCCTGAGTGCAATGCTATCAGCGGTGTTCTTTGGCTGGTATTTTTTCGAGGATGCTTGGGTCACCGCAGCTGCCTTAATTATTTTTCTGTTCGTGGTCGTTCGCCATCGAACCAACATTCAACGCCTCCTCGCCGGACAGGAAAGCAAAATCCAACTTAGGAAAAAGTGATCGAAGTTATCCAGCCATCGATCTTAACAAATAGACAGGAGATGACACTGAATGGAAAAATCCCTTAACCTCGAATTCCCGGTGGATGCCAAGGGACGCTAGTTCGTTCGCATCGGTTCAAGACTCTCTAGCGACCAACGCGGATAAACAGAATAATCCAACCCCTCCTTAAAACCCGCCTTTAAGCGCAGGTATCCCGCATACGCGATCATGGCGCCATTGTCCGTACACAACTCTAACGATGGAAAATAGGCGGTCGCTCGAAGTTCGTCTGTCAGCGCGGCAATTCGTTCACGCAACAATCGGTTTGCACCCACACCACCTGCGACTATGATTTCCGTGTAACCGGTCTGCTTGAGTGCTCGTTTGAGTTTGACAACCAACGCATCAATCGCTGCCTCCTGAAACGCATACGCGAAATCACTGCGCGTTTGATCATCCAATTCGAACTTGCCGGCCTCCTGAACGGCAAATGTTTTCAATCCGGAAAAACTGAAATCCAAAGTCGCGTGACCCGACATGGGACGCGGAAATATAAAGCGACCTGCTGTTCCTTGAAGCGCACAGCGCTGAATGCTGGGTCCACCGGGATAAGGCAAACCAAGAACCGCAGCAAACTTGTCGAACGCCTCACCGACAGCATCATCGCGTGTTTCACCCAACAATCGATATTGCCCCAGTGAACGAACATCGACAAGCATGGTGTGCCCACCTGATACAAGTAATGACAGAAACGGAAATTCAGGTGCCTCATTCTCCAGCATGGGTGACAGCAAGTGCCCTTCCATGTGATGAACCCCAATGGCTGGAACATTGAGCGCCAGTGCCAGTGATCGACCAACTGTTGCACCCACCAGCAATGCGCCAACCAAACCCGGTCCGGCAGTATAGGCAATCGCGTCGATCTCACTCCGGTCCAGCTGAGCTTCGTCAAACACTGCATTAATCAACGGCATCACCTTGCGAATATGATCGCGAGCCGCTAATTCCGGAACGACTCCTCCGTAGATTTTGTGAATATCGATTTGTGACGAAAACCGATTCACCAACAAGCCAGCGGTTGAATCATAAATCGCTACGCCGGTATCGTCACAGGAAGTTTCAATACCCAATACTTTCATCGTCGTCGCACCACGTGATCGTTTCGTTGGAGCGCGTCTCGGCAATGATGCCCGATCAATCCCGAAAACTAATCGGGTGCCGAAGATGATTGGCGCTGATCAGTGGCTCGTTCTGCGATCGCCTTTTCGATGCGCGCCAGGGAGTATTTCGTTTCATTCAGTGAGTGCAGGATTTCAGCATCCAGGTTTTCATCCTGGACCAGTTCCATTTCGTGCTGAGCCTTATGCAGGTTGTTGATGACGACAGCAATGAACAGGTTGATGACGATGAACGCCGCGATGACGACAAAGCTGATAAAGAACACCCACGCGAATGGATACAATTCCATGGCACTGTACATCACATCGGTCCAGTCCTCAAGGGTGAGCACTCGAAACAGTGTGATCAGCGATATACCCAGCGACCCCCAATGAAATGGATCATGTTCGTGGAACATGTGATAACCCGCAATTGCATAGATATAAAACACAATCGAGATCAGCAAAATCACATTACCCAATCCCGGCAGCGACCTGATCAGCGTCGACACAATCAGGCGCAATTCGGGAACTGCAGTAATTAATCGTAAAATGCGCAGCAAACGAATCGTACGGGCGATCAGGGCAAATTCGCCAGTCTGGGGAATGAGAGAAAACACCACGACGGTAAAATCAAACAGATTCCATCCATCGCCAAAATAGCGACGGTACACCGGTGTGGCCGCAGTGATTTTGAGGACTGCTTCCAGTACGAATATTGAAAGTATGATCTTATTGATCGAAAGCAGCAATCTTTCGTAAGGAATCGCGATGGCGGGATAGGTTTCTATTCCAAGTACCATCGCATTCAGAATGATCAAGGCGATGATGAACCGTTCAAACCACCGCCATTCGGTGATTTTTCGACAGATCTTAACCACGTCAACTACTCCGGATGCTCGGCAATCGCAACTGCACGTAAAATCGCGCGCGCCTTAGCCATTGACTCGCGCCATTCTTTATTGGGAACCGAATCGGCAACCAACCCTGCACCTGCCTGTATGTAAACCTGATCGCCAACCAATACAGCTGTGCGAATCGCAATCGCGGTATCCAGGTTCCCATTCCAGCCGATATAGCCGACTGCACCCGAGTAAATCCCGCGCTTATGAGGTTCAAGTTCATCAATTATTTCCATTGCACGAACCTTCGGTGCGCCGCTCACTGTACCCGCTGGCAAGGCCGCGCGTAACACATCAATAGCGTCCATACCATCTTCCAATTCGCCTGTTACGTTTGAGACAATATGCATAACATGCGAATACCGTTCAATCTGCATGACGTCATTAACTTTTACCGTCCCCAATTTGGAGACTCGTCCAACATCATTTCTGCCAAGATCAACCAGCATAATGTGTTCCGCCCGCTCCTTTTCGTCAGCCATGAGTTCCGTTTCCAAGCTTAAGTCTTCAGCTTCGGTTTCCCCACGCGGTCGGGTCCCGGCCAATGGCCGCACCGTGACTTCACCATCTTCCGAACGAACCAGAATTTCAGGCGATGCACCGACAATGCAATATTCGCCGAAATCCAGAAAATACATGTACGGGGAAGGATTCAAAGTTCGTAGTGCACGATAAAGGTCGATCGAATCGCCAGTGTAGCGCGCCGAAAGGCGTTGTGACAGCACCACCTGGAATACGTCGCCAGCCAAAATGTACTCGCGGCATTTTCCGACCGCATCCTCATACCCCTGCTGTCCGAAAGCAGATTCGAACTCACCCTCGTTCGCTTCTTCCTGCAAGGCGAGCGCAGGTCGTGAAGGGATTGGTGATTTGAGCTGTTTGGACAGTTCGTTGAGGCGGCGAATCCCATCGTTCCATCCCTGGCCCTGCGTCACATCGATGTGTATAACGATGAAGAGCCGGCCAGCCAGATTGTCAAACACTACGACTTCATCGGATAACAAAAGACAGACATCTGGAATACCCATCTCCTTGGCTTTACGACCCGCGGCAAGGGTCGGCTCAATATACCGCACTGTGTCATAACCAAAGAAGCCGACCAGCCCACCGGTAAATTTCGGCAGGTGTTCAAGTGATGGCACTCGAAATCGCTCCCGAAATTTCTTGATGTCCTCCAGCGGGTCTTGGCTTTGCCAGCGCTCCAAAACCTCATCACCTCGCAGCACTGAAACCTCGTTCTCGTGCACTTCCAGGCGTCTCGAATTTGGCAATCCAATAATCGAAAAGCGCCCCCACTTCTCACCTCCCTGAACTGATTCAAAGAGATAACAGTAAGGCTGACGCGCCAGCTTGCAATAGGTACTCAGCGGTGTATCAAAATCCGCCAGCACTTCACGCTGCAACGGGATGTGCGTGTAATTCGCCTCTCTCAGTTGATTGAACTGTTCTTCTGATAGCATTGGACACCTGATGGAAATATTGGATCGATTCTCTTGAAGTCAAGCGAATTTGTCGCCAACTGCAGATTGAAATTAGGGAATCGGACTTGGTAGTAGTGTGGATTTGGACAAGTTTCGCTGATCAAACAGCTGCGTTGATCGCCCGTCGCATCTTGGAAATCGTATTCGCATAGTCAGTCGAGCCAAATATGGCAGAGCCTGCAACAAAGGTATCAGCCCCAGCCGCGGCAATCTCCGCAATGTTCTCAACCGAAACGCCCCCATCGACCTCCAGTCGTATCGTTGCTGAACTCGCATCGAGCAGGCTTCTTACCTGACGGATTTTAGCGAGCACATAAGGTATGAATCGTTGTCCGCCAAATCCCGGGTTAACTGACATAAGCAGGACCAGATCGATTCCGTCCAGCACATGATCGAGATGCGAAATTGGCGTTGCGGGATTCAACGCGATACCGGGGGAACACCCATTATCGCGTATCAGATTGATCGTACGGTCGACGTGGTCTGATGCTTCGGGATGAAAAGTAATCGTATTAACACCGGCGTCGATCATATCCCCGATAATCCGGTCGACCGGTTTAACCATCAGGTGCGCATCAAGTGGTGCTTCAATTCCGTGCGTTCGTAATGCTTTGCATACGACGGGTCCAAACGTCAGATTCGGCACAAAGTGATTGTCCATCACATCAAAGTGAACCCAATCTGCACCGGCAGATAAAACAGATTCAACTTCCTCACCCAACCGGGCAAAATCTGCCGACAGTATCGAAGGGGCAATAATGGCTTCCATATTGATCTCAAGTATCGTTAATGCATCGCGATGAAATAGGTTTCGTCTTGCCGATTGATTCTGAACAATATCAAATCATCCGGATCCTGTATCGCGCGACTGAAGTCTTTCACATCTGCAATGGGTTTCTGATTGACTTCGACAACAACATCGTCTTCCCGTATCCCGGAGCGCCACGCATAGCTGCCCCGTTCGATGGATGAAACGCGCACACCGGCTTGTGAACCCGGCGCGTTTTCGAATACTACACTGTCCAGGCGATCCGCAACATCTTGACCCAATATGGACTGTCTAACCACATCACCAATACGACCCGCGCCAGAGAGAACTTGACCATTACGGATGTACTCGACGTCGACCTGTTCTCCGACTCTGATCAATGCGATGGTGGTACGCAATTGGGAGCCGTCAATCACTTTCACCCCATTTACGGCAACCAGAATGTCGCCTTCTTTTAAACCCGCCTGTTCAGCAGCAGAACCGGGCAACACCTGGTTAATGAGAACACCCTGAATCTGTTCAAGCTCAAAAACTTCTGCCATCTCTTGAGTCAGTTCCTGAAAATGAATCCCTAATACACCACGCTTGATTCTGCCAAATTCAACAATCTGATCAACAATGCTGGCTGCAGTATTGATCGGTATTGCAAATGCGATGCCAATATTTCCGCCCCCAGGCGATAGGATCGCGGTATTGATGCCAATGACCTCACCGCGTAAATTAACCAATGCGCCACCGGAACTGCCTGGATTAATTGCCGCATCCGTCTGGATGTATTCTTCATACTGCTCAAGCCCCAGACCACTGCGACCGAGCGCACTGACGATACCTGATGTCACGGTTGATGAAAGCCCGAAATTATTTCCCAATGCGAGAACAAAATCACCCACACGCAACTCATCGGAGTTCCCGAGATCAATTTCAATCAGATCCGGCAAATCAATGCGCAGTAACGCCAGATCCATGTCCGGATCGGTGCCCACAATTTCAGCCACAGTTGTGCGTCCGTCGAGCAATGTCACCTGAACTTCCGAGGCATCCGTCAACAAGTGATTGTTGGTCAGTATATGGCCTCGCTGGGCATCGACGATGACGCCGGAACCTAAACTGGCGCGCCTTCGCGGCCGTTGTCGATTGCTGGGATTTTCAAACTCAAAAAATGGTCGAAAAAAGTCATCATTCTGAAAGAAATCGCGAAGCTCATCAAGCGAATAATGCCTGGAACGGTTGCCCCTTTGCGTTGCGATTGAGATATTGACAATGCTATGCTCAACTTTTTCAACGACATCGGCCAGCGTGGGTAACTTGTTGCCATCAACGGCGATGGGTAACGCCGATGCGAAACTGCTGTTCATCAAAAATGAACTAAGCAAGACAAATGCCGAGGAAAGAGCCAGACTTTTGACAATTTGTTTCATTTCAACGTCAATATTCGACAAAGAACGAGCAAAGAGAATTTGCTGAGATATCTGGACAATAAAAAATTCAAGTACGCTTGTATGATCGCGTTACCCTCATTTTATAGTCAATGGCTGATCGTGCGACCGATGTTCTATCGTAGCAATGATTGGAAGTTTGCGATTGACATCGGATTGTCAATATCCGAAGCATTGTGACCTTGTCGTATCTCCTGAATTTCGTGCACTATCGAAGCCGCAACTATTAGATTGTTTCGCTCGCACTCTTGACACAATCCTTCATTGCAAACGCAGAATTGCATCACGCAAACTCATGTAGCAGGCAAACGCAATTCCAAAGTGCGCATACATTTTGTCAAACTTGTTTGCCATGATCACAGGATCACATATTCGGTCTTTGTCGTTCGTTGGACAACCAAAATTTTTCACGGACCGCATTTCGTTTACGCGCTCGTTTATCCAATCTTTATAGGCTTTTGCACCCACAAATTTATCGCAATCTGCAATCGTTAAACGTGGCACGTTATCCGGCAATGTGTATATCTCGTTAGTGTTATCCGCTTGCACTGGCATCGCAAACAAGGCAACTACGAGTATTAAAATTCGTTTCATTCAACTTCTCCTAACCAATATTCGAGATTAGCAGTGCTACTAATTGATTGTGACAGGTAAATCAGCACGCATGCTAATTTGCCACGTACAATCCGTTATCCTCGATAAATTGAAATAACTTTGTGATATATCCCCTCAGTTGCTGAAGTTCCTTGAACTGATCCGAGATTGTGCCGTTGGCTTTGGTGAGATTGATCTTCGACGTACCTTTTCTACCGGGTACCAATATATGCAATGTAATCCCGTCTGAAACTGATAGTCGATCAATCACATCTTTTCCAAAACCTCCCGCCATGCCGGAAACATTGGAAAATAAAGTGCGAGCCGGATGGGTCTTGGGTCCATCCCTGCAACGATCGATTTGTACTTGATTAATTGATCCCGATAGCGATCCACTTCCTGGTCCAGAAAACTCTCCACGTTGCCACCGGTGGTACCACTCTTGTAATCGATGATCCAGCGCGTGCCATGCTCATCAACAAATGTCCGATCAAGGATCACATTGGTGAATTGGTTGTCCAATACTCCCGTTAACCGGAGTTCTACTTCCGACTCGTCATGTTCGCCACTCAGTATCCATTGACCTTTTGGATCCAGCAGAACCTTGTTGAGTGACATTTCGATTCGATCAAGTGCTTCATCCATCGCTGCATGATCAGTTCTCAAACCCATTGCCTGCAGACGGATGCGCCATTTACTGCGCTCGGCAGCCAATCTTTCACGGTTCCATTCCTGCATACCGGTTCGTACAATTTTCTCCAGCCATTCGTGCACAACATTACCAATCCAGAGCGCAACGCTGCCTGCCCAATCAAAATCGATTGACTCCCAATGTTCTGGACTCTCGTATTCCCGTGCCAGCATCTCGACGGATGCAGGCGGGTTCGGCAGCTGCCAGTCAAACGGCAAGCGCAGAATCGGAAACTTGGCATCATTTGCTTCAGGTTGCGGCGAGTCTTGCACTGTCATATTTGGCTCCCAGTGCACACCGGTGAAGCCCGTCTCGACTATGCCCGGCCACATCAGCTGCAATAGTGAACCCTTCGACGGTGGACCCGCCAGTGCCTGTTCTTTCGTCGGTTCCATCCCAAATTTTGTCGCACCATAAATGTAGAGTGCCTGCTTGGCCCGCGTACAAGCCACATATGCCAGTCGCATCAACTCAATGCGATCGCGTTTTTTATCCCACTCCATGAGAAATTTGTACAGGGTGCCTTCTTTGTCCTGACCGGTTGAAACGATTGGGGAAAGCAACATAACACCGTCGCCTTCTTGCTGAAAAAACTCCGACCACACCAACAGCGGCGTTGTGGGAAACCCAATCCGATCAGCGTGAAACCGCGGCAGGAAAACTGCGTCGTATTCGAGTCCCTTGGCACTGTGAATCGTTGAGATTTGCAGCCACGTATCATCCGGTCCCACTTCGGGAACTGCATACAGTTCTGCGATTTTTTCTTCGAATCGATGCAAACCCTCAATTGCGTGTCCTTTGGCATATTTATCAATTAAATCAAAGAACAACTGAGCATTTTCATAATCATGAGATGCACCACATGCAGGCCCACCCAGCAACAGCCAACAATCTTGTACCCATTGGCGAATTCCCAGTCGACCGCGCGCAGCAAATGTGCGTGTAAAAACTTCATACAGGCGTTTGACCTGTTCACACCCTGGTTCCGACAATGCAGACCGAACCGCCGAATCACCCAGGCGATCCCAGATGAGTGAGTATTTATCATCAGCAATGACCAGCATGTCAGCCAGCGTTAAACCGCACCACGGTGCTCGCAATACAGCCATCCACGCAGTGCGGTCCGCCAGGTTGAGCAGTGCGCGAGTCAGTGCCAGCAGGTCTTCCACCACAGGTCGTTCACTGAGCGGGATAAACTCCGGTGCATAAAACTTGATCCCATCCTTGACCAGCCGTGCAATAATTTCATTGGCATGTCCTCTGCTACGCACCAGGATCGCCGCACGAATATCAGGATCGGGGTTCTGTTCACGAAAATCCTTGAGATCCGCCAGCAACTGATCAGCCTCGACATCCTTCATAAGCAAGCCTGTCGAATACTGTTCATTCCTGGTGAGTTTTCGTTGCAGCCAGATAGATATCGCCTGCGAATTTGCTGCATGATTGGCGGTCGTGCAATCAGCATAGGGCACTGAGCCTGTCTGCAACTCCATCCGCGCTGGAAACGATGGTGCAAATACCTGGTTAAACCACCCAACCAGATCTCGATTGGAACGAAAATTTTGTGTCAAACGCAATGGTCTGATGGTCAGATTGCCAAGCCCGCGTTTCATCACTTTGAGGTAGATCCCAACTTCCGCCTCGCGAAATCGATAAATCGATTGCATCGGATCGCCTACCAGAAAAATTGTCCGACCGTCGTCGTGCTGCCATCCTGCAGTCAACAATTCAAGCAAATTACGCTGCGAAAAAGAAGTGTCCTGAAATTCGTCGACCATGATGTGGCGGTACTGGTAGTCGAGTACCAACGAAAGATCGGTTGGGTTTTCAGCGTCACCCAGTGCAGCAACTGCTTGCATGGCGATCTCGATGAAATCGACCTGGCCATGCTTGCGGAACTCCACTTTCAACGCGGCGACTGCATACTGCAATACCACCGAACACGCCCGCAATACTCGCCACTGGTCTGTTTCATAGTAACGCCACTGGTCTTTGTCATAAAAAGGAGATGGAAAATAATCGCGAATTTCAACCAATCGCTGGTCAAGGCCAGGGATTTGTTGACAGTCTTCCCTCAACTGCTTGCCTAAATTTGCCCTCCATGTCCCTTTTAGGGTAAGCAATCGATTAGCCAATACTTTCCAGTCGTTGACCGTGCCCGGATGCGAATTGTCGAAATTGTCAACACCCAGTTCGGTGCGCACGCTTTCTGGCATCCTATCAAACGTGTCGCTCAACTGCTGAGTGATGAGTTGGTGCCACGATTCTTCTAACCTGTACCGGTCTTGCTCGGAAAATGAACTCTCCAGCAGGTGGCGCAACCACTGGTCTCGTTTGAGTAGTAATTGGACGATGAGTTCCTGGAGTTTGCTGCTATTGTTATCCAGATGACGCAATAATCGTCGCAGCGCCTCGCTCAAATCCTCGTGCTGGTGAGCGGACTCATAGAGGTTCAAGACGGCGGCCTCATAGAGTTGCTGAGAGTCCTGCGAAATTCCGGGTAACGATCCGAATCTTGAACCCCAGGGCATGCAGCGAACCAAACTGGTACACAAGGCATCGATCGTCATGATCTGCAGCCTGGACGGTTGTTCGAGAAGATTCCAGCCGAGCTGAACCGATCGTTCCCGGACGGTCGCAACCGCGCGATTGGCCTCTTCCTGGGGAAACGGATTGTGGTTTTCCGGATCCAGTACATCGATCACCCGTTTGCGCATCTCGGCAGTGGCTTTGCGGGTAAATGTGATGGCCAATACTTCTTCGGGCTGTTCTGCAACCGCCAAAAGACAAATGTAGCGGCTGATCAGCAGCGTCGTCTTACCCGATCCGGCAGGGGCCTGGACAATATACGAATGTCCGATATTCAAAGCCTCTGTGCGGGCAGCTTCATCGGTCATTTGAACGCTTCTCTCTGCGGCGACTCGACGTGCTCGTGTTGGCTGCCAATTCTGCACACGGCAGATACATGACAGTAATCGCAAGCCCTGGGTAACGGATCTGCACAGGCCTCACCCGCAACAAACTCAGCAGCCAAATTGTTTAAGACTGTTTCCCAACTTAGATCGCGACCTGAAATTTGATCATCAATTTCAACCGCCTTTTTGGAATTCCTTGCGCAGTATCGCTGCCACGAATGACTGCGGTCAAGGTTCCCGTCTTTCAGTTGAATATACGCAACATCTTTCACTGTGTGATTTTGCTGAGTAAATGCAACGGCGTATACGCCCAGTTGCGGATCTTTTGGACGCGCGCCAATCGCATCAGTAATGTTGCAACGTCCTGTTTTGTAATCAACCAAACGAAACCCAATCGAGTTTACGTCGATGACTTCATCGACTCGGTCAATTTTGAGCCCCAATCTCATACCTGCAAGTGATATTTCGGTTTTGTATTCAACGCCCCAAACGTTGTAGTTGGGATTAATAGATTCCGATTTCAAAAACTCCATGGCAAGCTCAGACAGTACCCGAACTTCCACATCGATAACGTCCTCACTTAGGGCACGCACCCTTGCAGCACTGTATTCTTTGACAACAGATTGTGCATCCGTCGTGACGACATTCATCAACTCGTCCGACTTAACTGCCTGTCGCAGTACTTCAAAAGTTGAATACTTACCACACAGAATCTCCAGGAGCTTGTGCATCAGCAAGCCGCGAGCCAACCGGGTTACACCAATCTCCACTGTCGGGGCCTGACTTAAATGCAACCGATGCGATGCAAAAGCGAGAAATGGACAGTTCGACTGATTTTTCAATAGCGAACTGCCACCCGAAGTGTGCGCATCAATTTGATAAACCGGGGCCTGCCAATCCGTTAGCAGCTCACATTTTGAAAATTCCTTGGCAATGACTGTCGGGTAATCCACAAACTCAATCGACGGATTGGGAGCAAAAGCTTCCGGCTGATCAAGAAAGATACTTTTCTGCAGGTGTTCACCACCATCCATTCGAGCGTAGCTTTGGACAACGTACTCCGCACTCGCTGCAATCCGGTTGCAACGCTGTCGAATCTGCGCATTCAAAGTTGCTGATGAACTCCTTGGAATGCCATATTCCTTTTGCACGCTAACCGGTAAAAACGGGTTAGGCTGTGGCGAGCCCGGCAAGTTTTTTTCGTTCATACCCAGCATCCACAAATGGGTGAACGTTTGGCCAGCCATCGACAGGTACTCCCCGACCTGAACGGGTGTGCGTACAGCTCTCGGCTGATCGTGCGACTCGCCCACTCGACGTATCAATTTGTTCAGCGCGGTTTCAACGGGAGATTCGTTTGCAACAAACCCCAGCTCAGCCAGGCCTTCGACAACGTTGACCCATGACTGGTATGCCTGCCACTCATCCACACCAAATGATCGGTCACCTTTCTTTTCGGACTGAAAGTTTCCAATCCAATCCATGAAAAACTGGCCCCAATACGCAAAACTTGCATGACTTGGCCGCGCGGCGAGTATCTTCTTTGCTTTGCGCAGCAGTTTGAACAGTGTCGGACACCGATTCCGGCTTTGGGCTGCCAATTCAATGACGTCGTCAATTGAGAGTCGGTCCCCGCCGATTCCGTAAATCTGCTCAGCGAATTTCGAGCGGACAGTAACTTCAGAATCCCAATCCTTTATCCGGTCCGACAACACCACAGCAACCATGACATCCACGGAAACCTCGGAGCGAATTAACTCAAGCAGGTTCATGACATCGACCACAATCGGCACCTCGGCGAGTGCATTACCCAACGTCATATGAAAGGCAAACTTGTTCGTTTGACAATCCTCCATTATTGCATCCGGGTTCAGGCAGGCAGCCAGTCTGCGACTCAACCGGGGGCCAATTTCTCTTAGATTCGGAACAACAATGCCGACCCGATGCGTTTGCGGATTCGCATCAATCGTTGCACGGGTCCAATTTGCACAGGCAGCAAGTTCCTCGTCCGTCGTCCCAAATTCCAGCTGTTCAGGAAGATTCACGCAGACCTTGGTATCGTGCTCAATGATCTCAACAGACGCCGCGGCTTTTTCAAGCGATTCCAGCAAACGTTTGTGTTGGGGTGTCCACGTGTCAAAACCGGCGAAGACCAAGCGTGGCTGAACGGTTTGAAAGATGGTGTCAGCCACTTCGCCAATATGATCAGGCAGGCATTCCTGATCGATACAGCGGCGTGTCGCCAGCTCGCGCTGGTATGCAGCAAGCCAGGTTCTAAAATGCTCGACATCGGCACTGACCGAAGCCGGAAAATTGGCAGGCGCAATATCGTAGCTGCAAATCAGCCCATAGGCGCCTTTAACCTGATTTGCAGTTGCGGTAATATGCCATAACAGATATTCGTAGTCTTTCTGGTAGTTGGCGCGTACATGCTTGCCAATGACGCTTTCCCAGACTTCCTTGGCCTGCCCGACACTGAGTAACGTGGCAACCGCTTCATCTACTTGCTGGCCATATTCACTCCACAGTCTACCCAGCCATGTATTCAGGGTGAGTACTTCCGGGGTGGACCAGGCTGCGTGCCCGTCAGCCAACATCCTGCGGTTGAATTCATCAGCAACCAGATGCTGCAGACGTTGTATATCCACAATGACAACGGCACCGTCGCGCAAGTGGTCAACACACTCGTCTACCAGGCTGCGGCTTAATTTGGCGGAGTGCTTGATGTCTAGCATATGGGAGCAAACGCGATCACTATCCCAGCCAATCGGCAGCCGACCGGTGAACAAAACGGCTCAACATCTCAATGTGTTCCGGGCGATCGTTTAGGCAAGGTATGTAATCAAAACGCTTGCCACCGGCCTCCAAAAACAGCTCTCGATAACCGATGTTCACTTCTTCCAGTGTTTCCAGGCAATCAGAGGAAAAACCCGGGCAAATGACCTCGATGTGCGTCAATCCAGCTTTGGGCAGCTCGCCAATCACCTGTTCCGCATAAGGTTGAAGCCAGGCTTTGGGGCCAAATCGCGACTGAAAACAACACCGCCAGTTGTCCAGTTGAAGCCTGTCGGCCAGTAATTGAGCGGTATCGATACACTGGCGCTGGTATGGGTCGCCATCATCACACACCTCTTGTGGAAGCCCGTGAAACGACATGACCAGGCAATCGCCCTTGCCGTTAACCGCCCAATGAGCGCGAATCGTCTGCTCCAGGCAGTCAATGTATTCGTCTCGCCTGGCATAACTGTGCATGAAGCGAATGTCAGGCACAAAGCGACGCTGTGCGAGTGCCTTGCCAAGCTCATCAAAAATTGATGCGGTGGTTGAACCGGAATATTGCGGGTACATTGGCAGTACCAATATCCGATCAATACCCTGGCCTGTTAGCTCGTCGAGTACTTGAGCCAGCGAAGGCTTGCCATACCGCATGGCATGACGCACAACAACGTTAGCTGTCTCATTTGCGTTCAGCAGCTGTTGGAGTTTATCGGCCTGCCTGATTGAATTGAGCATCAGCGGCGAGCCGTCTTCCTGCCAGATCTGTTGGTAGGCATGGGCGCTGCGACGCGGCCGGACCACCAGAATTATTCCATTGAGTACGAACCACCAGACGAATTTTGGTAACTCTACGACACGCGTATCCGATAGAAACTGCCTTAGAAAGCGCCTGACAGATGCGACAGAAGGAGATTCCGGCGTGCCCAAATTGACGAGGATTACCCCAAATGGGTTTGAAACTGACTGCTGATTAAAATTATCAATGTACCTGACCATCAAGCTATCAGCTGGCGCGCTCAACTGTCGGAATCGGCGGCGCGTATTGCTTACCAAATTCAACCATCCGACGGATTGAACGTTCCGCGCGCTTGCGAATGGGCTCATCAACCTGGACTTCGCCGGTAAGGTTAGTCAGTACATTTTTCAGACGTTGTAAATCATTCATTTTCATCCAAGGACAGTGGCCGCAACTTTCACAGGTTGCCCCCTCACCTGCCGTCGGTGCAGTAATGAATGTTTTAGCGGGTGCCAGTGTGCGCATTTTGTGCAAAATCCCCTCTTCGGTTGCAACAATAAACGTTGTTTCCGGTGAATTTTGTGCGGCCGCGATGATCTGGCTGGTTGACCCGACAACATCAGCCAAAGCAATCACAGAGGCTGGAGATTCCGGATGCACGAGCACCTTGGCCTCCGGATAGCGACTCATCAAATTCTCCAATACGACAGCTTTGAACTCTTCGTGTACGATACAGGCGCCGTTCCACATCAGCATGTCTGCACCCGATTCTCGCCGAATATAGTCGCCGAGATATTTGTCGGGTGCCCAAAGAATTTTTTCTCCCTGGCTGTGTAAATGCTGAACCAGTTTGAGACCGATCGAGGATGTTACCACCCAATCAGCCCTGGCTTTCACCGCCGCGCTGGTGTTGGCATAAACGACAACTGTGCGATCGGGGTGCTGATCACAAAATGTTGCAAACTCATCGGCCGGACAGCCGAGATCGAGTGAGCAGTTGGCATCGTTTTCCACTGCAAACACGCGTTTTTCGGGACTTAGAATTTTTGCAGTTTCGGCCATGAATCGAACGCCGGAAACCACAATCGTCGCGGCAGAATGTTCATAACCAAAACGTGCCATCTCCAGCGAATCGGCTACACACCCACCCGTTCGTTCGGCCAGGTCCTGAATATCACCGTCGACATAGTAGTGGGCAACAAGAACTGCATCGCGGCTTGTTAACAGCTCAGAGATTTCGTCGAAAAGATCAGCCTTTTGCTGAATCGCAGCAGTCAGACCTGCCCGACTGCGAGCATCCCGGGCAGCCGTGACAATATCACCAAGCGCTGCGTTCGAAGGCTGAAAATTAGAGATTGCCATCAATGCTCACACTTCATAAAGGGAGTACGCACGCCTGCATCCCAAGAGGTAGCCGTATAGTTGACCTATAGGGGGCGGATTGGTGCAACAGCCGATACGCGAATTCAGTGCTCGTGTTTGGGATAGTATGGTGCGACTGCTTCAACCGCCGCCATCAGCTTATCAACACTTTCCATATCAGCGTTCTGCTTGGCCTTCATCGCCGCGACAATGACCGCATGATGATTTTGCAGCCGTTCGGCGTAATCTTCCTGCGAGGCTTTGACACGCTGCGTTAAGAAATAGTCGCTGATTGTATCGATGATGTTTTGGGCGTGGTTTTCCTTGTTCATGATCCAACGCACAAGTTGATTCTGAGATTGTGGGTCCAATTTGTCGGCCAGTTCGCTAATCAAACTGACTGACTTGCGGATCGTAGCGACATCTTCCAGCATGATTGCAACACGTGCCGCATCATCGTAAATTCCGCAAGGGATTTGGCAGTGTGCTTGTACAGAAGATACAGAAATCAGTGTTACCAGTGTTGCGGCTCCGATCGTTGCCGCTAAATTTGTCAGAAGTTTCATTTTTCAACCCTCTAATTGTGAGCACCCAATTAAGTGCGTTGTGTCTGAGTGTGCTTTATTACGTTGTCGGACTGTTTTGAATCGCATACCTAAATAATATTCCAATCGATTCGGTAAATTAGATTTTTAACCTCACTGTCAAAGCCAGGCGCACTAATTCATGATCGGCAATCTAATGCTCTTGACCACTGCAGATATCACCACGCGAATGCCACAGCGGTACAACAAAAAGTATGAAACCTGACGGTCTTGCAATCCAGTAAAATGAAACGGCACAAGCAAATTTGTCGACAACTCAACAACCGTTCATCATCGCCTTCGTCTGTGGTTAGAACCAGCTCTCCAGAAATCGGCGTCAAGTATCGTGGCGCTGACAAAACCAGCCGAATTCCGGTTCGTATTGAACCGAACCACGCCAGTGAAGTGCTGCGCAAACCGGCTTGGATTCGCGCCAAATTTCCCGGTACACCGGAGGTCCTGCGACTCAAAAAAATTCTGCGCGACAACCATCTCAACACGGTGTGTGAGGAAGCGTCGTGTCCGAACATTGGTGAGTGTTTTACCAATGGCACTGCAACTTTCATGATTCTAGGGGACATCTGCACGCGTCGGTGCCCGTTTTGCGACGTGGCGCACGGACGACCGAATCCACCCGATGTAAACGAGCCCGCAAACCTCGCGCAGACTGTGCGGCATATGGAACTGCGCTACGTGGTGATCACTTCAGTTGACCGCGATGATTTGCGCGATGGCGGGGCAACTCATTTCGCTGACTGTATTACCGCGTTGCGTGAACAATGTCCCACGACCGCGATCGAAATATTAGTGCCGGACTTTCGTGCCCGCATGGACAAAGCCTTGGACATCCTTGGCGCGACCCCGCCCGATGTTTTCAGCCACAACCTGGAAACTGTGCCACGTCTATACAAAGCGGTGCGTCCGGGATCTGATTACGCCCACTCTCTGCAACTTCTAAAAAAGTTCGGTGAACGTCATGCCGATATCGAAACAAAATCCGGCATCATGCTTGGCATCGGTGAGACAAAGGAGGAAGTCATCAGACTCATGCACGATTCACGCGAACACGGGATCGCAATTTTTACGATTGGGCAATATCTGCAACCGAGCCGCCATCATTTACCCGTACTTCGTTATGTACCCCTCGAAGAGTTCGATGAGTACCGGGAAATAGGCAAGACGTTGGGATTTTCCGAGGTGGCATCCGGTCCGCTGGTGCGCTCTTCCTACCGAGCTGACCAATATGCACCCAATGCGATCGCGCGCCGTGCGGCTGTCTGATCCTTACACTAACCTCATTTCACACCCAGAAATCCTTGATCCAAATGGCAGCGCGCTGTCGATTTAGCAATCGCGTGTTGAATTTCTTAGAATAATGTTGTGTAATTGTGCACATGCCAATGGTAACAAGGATGTCGTTGCATTCCTCAACCTCGCAGTTTAACGATACGCAACACCGCTCTGGATGACCGGGTTCATTCGTTTGCGGGTTTGACAGATGGCCCATGATTTCTTGCTACAATATTGAGCCAAAATAATATTCAAATGTTTACTCAATGAGGAAACCATAATGAAACTATCAAAATATCTATCAATGGTATTGGCGGCGTTGGCCTTAGGCGTTTCAGGGATTGCCAGTGCTGGCACTTTGGATGACGTCAAAGAACGCGGCCATCTCCAGTGTGGTATTAATACCGGTCTGACCGGATTTGCATTCACAGACGATGCCGGTAATTGGCAAGGCTTTGATGTGGCTCTGTGTCAGGCTGTCGCAGCCGCCGTATTTGGTGATGCAGCTGCAGTAAAGTACACCAACCTGACTGGTAAGACCAGATTTGAAGCTCTCAAGGCTGGTGAAGTTGACATGCTGTCACGAAACACAACGTGGACATACAGTCGCGATGTTGACCTGAAGCTGACCTTTCTTGGTGTTAACTATTACGATGGCCAAGGCTTTATCGTCCCGGCATCGCTTGGTGTCAGCAGTGCCACAGAACTGAACGGCGCGTCAGTGTGCATTCAAACCGGAACAACAACCGAGTTGAACCTGGCTGACTTCTTCCGCAGCAATGAGATGGAATACGAGCCAGTACCCATTGAAACGAACGAAGAAGCACGCAACAGTTACTTGGCTGGCCGTTGTGATGTCTATACGACTGACCGCTCTGGCCTTGCCGCAACACGTGCAAGCCTTGACAATCCAGGCGATCACGTCGTGCTGCCTGAAATCATTTCTAAAGAGCCGCTCGGACCCGTCGTTCGACACGGTGATGATGAGTGGGCTGACATTGTTCGCTGGGCATTGAATGTCATCATCATTGCTGAAGAAAAAGGCATTACCAAGGACAATGTTCGTGCCATGGCAGCGGAAACGCAAAAAGATGCTGAACTGAACAGAATGTTCGGCACCGAAGGTGAATACGGCGCAATGCTTGGTCTGAGTGCAGGCTGGGTTGTTGACGTCCTTGCCGCGGTTGGTAACTACGGTGAAATCTTCGAGCAATATCTCGGTGTCAATACCGATATCGGATTGGAGCGAGGTGTTAACGCACTGTGGACCGACGGAGGTCTGATTTACGCACCGCCATATCGGTAAACTTGTAATGCTGAAACGGCGTGTGATTCTATCTGGTTTCACACGCCGTTTCGCGAGTACAGCTAACTCAACCAAACCAGTGTAAACACCGTTTCCTGAGCCGTCGTCCAAGTGTTGCAGAATCTTTGGACCGATCGTGACTCCCGGCAGGTGATCATTCAGATCATCGTCATTGTCATCGTATTGTCGCTGCTCGGGTTCTTTATCAATAACACACTCAACAACCTCGAACTGCTTGGCCGGGAAGCCGGTTACAGTTTCCTATTTACTCCTTCAAACTACGACATCAATCAACACCTGATTGAGTACTCGTCCCGCAGCACTCATCTGCGTGCGACGATCGTCGGGTTGATCAATACTGGCCTTGTTGCGCTGACTGGCATCATTCTGGCCACTCTCATCGGATTTGTCGGCGGCGTGTTGCGCCTGTCGAGCAACTTCCTGGTCAACCGAATTGTTTACATGTTTGTCGAATTCAGCCGCAATGTTCCGGTTTTGCTGTGGATATTGCTGTGGCATGGCGTGCTGATACACAGTTTGCCGCACCCCAAACAATCCGTAGCGCTCGGTGATTTCGCATTTCTGTCCAATCGCGGTTTTTACATACCCAAACCCTTGCTTGAACCCAATTTCTGGTGGGTCACCATTGCGTTCATTGTTGCCATAGCCGGTGCTGTGGTACTGGCGAAGCATGCCAAGAAAAAACAGGAGATGACGGGTGAACGACTTCCGGTCATCTGGATCAGCGCGGCAATCGTCATCATTTTGCCGGTTCTGGTGTATTTTCTCGCTGGCACTCCGGCAACCCTGGAAATGCCGGTGTTCAAGGGTTTTAACTTTAAAGGCGGGCTGGTATTAACCCCTGAATTTGTTGCCTTGACGCTTGCCCTGTCAGTCTATACCGGTGCGTTTATTGCAGAGATCGTGCGGGCCGGCATTCTTGCAGTCAGTCACGGGCAAACTGAAGCCGCCTACGCGTTAGGTCTCAAGCCCAACTGGACCATGCGTTTGGTCATTCTTCCGCAGGCCCTCAGGGTGATCGTGCCTCCCATGATCAGTCAATATCTGAACTTAACAAAGAACTCTTCGCTTGCCATCGCGGTGGGCTATATGGATGTTGTGGCAACCATTGGCGGAATCTCACTGAACCAGACGGGCCGTGCATTGGAGTGCATGTCAATCGTGCTGACGATTTATTTGTGTATCTCGCTATTGATATCTGCATTCATGAACTGGTACAACAAGAAGATCTCCCTGGTCGAACGATAGGTTAGCGTGAATGGCTGATACCAAACAACAAGACTATACCCCGGGCAGTCACGCCAGTTTGCCGCCCCCTGTATCGCAGGTGGGTGTGACCGGTTGGCTTCGCAAGAACCTGTTTTCGAGCCCAGCCAATGTGATTTTGACATTGGTCTCGATTTATTTTCTGTACAAAGTCATTCCACCAATCTTGAATTGGGCGTTTTTTGATGCCGTATTTTCTGATGTGCAGCACCGTAATGAATGCCGAGAAATAGCTGGCGGCGCCTGCTGGGCCGTGGTACGCGCAAGGATGGAGCAGTTTATTTACGGATTTTACCCGGAACACCTGCGCTGGCGAGTGAACCTGACATTCATATTGATGTTTGTTGCGTTGCTGCCTCTGCTCTACGACAATATCCCCAAACGTCGGCTGTTGCTGTGGTTCTCGCTGATTTACCCATTTTTTGCATTCGTCATGCTGTGGGGCGGACTGGGACTGGAGTCGGTCGAATCTGCCAAGTTTGGTGGCTTTCTCCTCACTGTATTGATTGGCGTAACCGGCATTGTCGTTTCACTGCCGCTGGGCATCGCATTATCGTTGGGACGCCACTCTTCGATGCCAATCGTTAGGCTCTTAAGCGTTTGGTATATTGAGTTCTTCCGCGGTGTGCCGTTGATTACCCTTCTGTTTGTGGCGTCAACGCTACTGAATTACTTTATGCCACCTGGCACTTACTTTGACCTGCTGTTGCGGGTCATCATCATGGTGATCCTGTTTTCTGCTGCTTACATCGCCGAGGTCGTACGCGGTGGGCTTGCCGCGATTCCGAAAGGACAGTTTGAAGCGGCTGATGCTTTGGGTCTGACCTATTCTCGCTCGATGCGCTTAATCATCTTGCCGCAAGCCCTCAAGATATCAATACCAGGCATCGTCAACACATTTATTGGCTTGTACAAAGACACGACTCTGGTGGTCATCGTCGGACTGCTTGACCCGCTTGGAATCAGCCGGGCGACACTGGCCGATTCGAGTTGGCAGGGTCTGTCAACAGAACTCTATATATTCATCGCGGTCGGATTTTTTATCTCATGTTTTGCAATGTCGCGCTACTCTTTATACCTTGAGCGCAAGCTTGACACCGGGCACCGCGAAAAATAAGGGGAACACAAATGAACACTAACCCAACACAAACTGCAAACCCGGCATCTGCAACCAACGGCAGCGATAGTGAAGTTGCTATCGAAATAAACGAAATGCACAAGTGGTTCGGTGAATTCCACGTCCTTAAGAACATTAACTTAACAGTCGAGCGCGGCGAGCGAATCGTCATTTGTGGACCATCAGGCTCCGGCAAATCCACGCTGATTCGCTGTATCAATCGTCTTGAAGAACACCAAAAAGGCGACATTATCGTCGATGGCATCACACTGACCAACAATCTTAAGAACATCGCTGAAATTCGGCGTGAGGTTGGCATGGTGTTCCAACATTTCAACCTGTTTCCACACCTCACTGTGCTGGAGAACTGTACACTGGCACCAATTTGGGTTCGTAAACTGCCCAAAGACGAAGCGGAAGAAACTGCGATGAAATACCTCGAACGAGTTCGCATTCCGGAGCAGGCTTCGAAGTTTCCAGGCCAGCTTTCAGGCGGTCAGCAGCAACGCGTCGCGATTGCCCGCAGTCTGTGTATGAACCCAAGAATCATGCTTTTCGATGAACCTACATCGGCACTGGACCCGGAAATGATCAAGGAAGTGCTGGACGTGATGATCCACCTTGCGCAAAGCGGTATGACCATGCTGGTGGTGACGCATGAAATGGGGTTTGCAAAAACAGTTGCCAACCGTGTGATTTTCATGGATGACGGCGAAATCATTGAACAGAATGAGCCTGAAGAATTTTTCGAAAATCCGCAAAACGATCGAACCAAACTTTTCCTGAGCCAGATTTTGTCGCATTAATTGGATTCAGCCCTTTCGTAACGGCGATTGAATAAGCCCTTGCGATAGGGTGGCACTGTTCATGCCAATTACCAATTACGACAGCCTATCAGATTGGCAGTTGGCTGTCTTTTCTTAACCTCATTTCAGGGCGTATCTCAATTGACGCGCTGTAACATTCTCGTTCTGTGTTCCGACGAACATGCGCGTCGATATTCGGGCTGTTATGGCCACCCAGTCATTCACACGCCGACACTGGATCGCCTGGCGAAACGCGCCACTGTATTTGAGAACGCCTATACCCCGTCCCCAATTTGCATTCCAGCACGTGCCTCATTGGCCACCGGTCGTCAAGTGCACGAAATTGGCTGCTGGTCATCGACACAAGCCTACGCAGGTCAATTCGACAGCTGGATGCACCACGCACGCGACAAGGGACATACAGTCCTATCTTTCGGAAAGCTGCATTTTCGAAGTGCGGAGGATGACAATGGTTTTTCTGAAGAGATTTTGCCCATGTACTTGACGAACAACGGCATCGGTTGGCCCCATTCATTGCTGCGCGATCCCTTACCCGATTATCCCGCAGCTTGCGAGTTGGCAGAACATACGGGGGTTGGAGAAAGTGAATACACCGAGTATGACCACAGAGTTACGCATGCAACTTGTGATTGGCTGCGGAAACACGCATCGAAATCCAATGCGAATCCGTGGGTTTTGTTCGTGTCTTTTGTCAGTCCACACTACCCGCTGAGTGCACCGGAAGAATTTTACAAACTCTACAAGAATGCTGATCTCAGCCACTGCACAACTCCGCAACCCGCTCCAGATGCTAACGAACATCCGGTGTTGCGTGAGATTCGTCATTTTTTCAACTACGACGATTACTTTACCGACGACTTGCGTCTGGCAGCAAAAAGGAATTACTTTGGATTGATCAGTTTCCTTGATCACAACATCGGGCAGGTGCTGAAAACGTTGGACGATTGTGGCAATATGAGCGACACACTGATCCTGTATCTTTCCGATCATGGTGAGATGTTGGGGCACGGGTGTGCGTCAAATTATTGGCAATTTTACGAATTGTCGGCTCTCGTGTACCAATAATCGTCAAATCGATTACTGATGACGCTGGCGCGCAGTGCCGCAATTTTGTTGGCTCCCGCTTCACTCCAATGCATCCCACCGCGCTTTAACCGAGTCCCAATGACATTTTTACAACCCGCCTCGACCACTGCACTTGATACACTAAGCCCCTGGGCGCGAAACCCAGCATAACGCATCCGCTCGCGGTTGCGGTCAAAATAACCAATGGCCACACCAACGTCGGCATGCTTGGTTGAAAACGATCTCAGGCGCGCAATGAGTTGTTCAATCTCACCAGCCCTGAGAATCTCAACGGTCGTTTCAGCCCACTGCTTACCCGTATCAGTGTCTTTGCCATAGATGAGTTTCGACAGCTCCCAAACTTTTTCTTTGGCATGATAAACATCGAGTATCTGAATGGCATCGGGAAACAATTCTGAAAAACACTGCCAAATCCAGCGCGCCCCGTCACCGAGTACAACCTGAGTGTCGGCATCATAAAACCCCCTTCTTAAGGCCTCTCGCTCCACCCGTTGCACAAACGGCGCCAACTGTTTGTCCACATCAGCAGTGTGCGCAGTTTCAATCGCAGCGGTGTAGGTCACCGAGGTTTTTGCAGTACGCGCATGACCGTGTTCATCATACTGGTCACACCACCAAGCAGCCGCGACCTTCATCTCCCGGGTCTTGGCACTGCCGTCGGCCTGTTTGCCTTTGATACCTGCGGTTGCTGAACTGATCATCGGTACCCCGGTCCCATCAACACCCAGGTACATGGTCGTTGCCGCCGGGGATTCAAGTTCAGTATCGTGGCGTTCATGATCACTTAGCTGTTCACCCAAGCGCTCCGCAGTGCGTTCCACCTGCTTGGTGCTGACTGTGACGCCAGCCAACTCGTGCAATAGAACCTGCGATTGCGCAAAACTTTCCCGGGCCGCACTTTGACCGATCATGCGAACCACCCCAGGTGATAGCGCACTTGAATCCAGCCCCATGGCCTGGTCTTTAGGGAAAAACCCACTGTTGCAAGCGCGACAGTGGTAATACGCCCGTTGATATTCAATCAAACCGACAACCGTGGTGAGCCGTCGGCTTCGAGTGCCGCTGTAGTGCGCCATTGCACCACATTGACAGCGCTGTTGATTGGTCTGGTGATCCGAGGTGTCGGCGTTCAAAAACACCTCAAGTACCGATGCAGCAAATGCCATCGTCTTGGCTTTGATGGCACATTCAACCGCATCGAAGTCAACGCACCGGGAAAAATCCTGACCACTGAGCAGCGCCACAATCTCCTGTTCAACTTCAGCTGCGAAGGTTTGTTTGAACGGGTTTGGTGTCGTGTTTTTTTTTACGCTTCGATTGCAGCTTTAAATCACACAGCGATTCACTGACTTCGGTCAACTCGTGCACCAGTTCCCGGAACCGTTGGTATTCGTCGACTTGTTGACCGGTGAGTTCTACCGCATTATGGGGGATGCGACGGGTGATGGTTTTCTGTTTGACTTTGCGCGACAGTTGCCAACCGGGGTGGCCGGGGTCGTCGGGGCGGGCGCAGTGGCAGTTGGGATTGCCGCATTGGCGGTAAACTTTGAGTAAATTACCGGGTCGGAAGTCTGTTATTTTGCTGATTTGAGCCAGCAGGGCTTCGCGTTTGGCTTTCAGTAGTTTGATGGTGTCCATGGGTAATGGGTATTATAGTGGCACTATGACAGTATTATATACTACCAGATATAAGGTAAAAATATATAGATTTCATACGCTAATTGAGTTGCTGCCAAAATTCTGACGCACACCCTTGGGGCACCTGGGATTTTGGACAAAATCGGTAATGTATGAGGACTCAGCCGGCATTCCGATGCTTGCTGCAGGTGGCGGCTTTAAACCTGGAAAATGCCGCGCACCGGTTTCCCTGACCAATATTCACAACACGGTTTTGGAAGCAATTGGTATTGGCCATTCTGCACCCAAATCTTGCCTTGAGGAATCATTGCAAAGTATTTCCGCCACACCTGATGTGCCGCGCTTCACACTGTCTCAGTATCACGACGGTGGCACACCTCAGGGATATTTCATGCTGCGGGAGGACAATTGGAAACTGGTGCACTATATGGGTGGATATCGGCCACAACTATTCGACGTGATTAATGATCCTTGGGAACTCAGCAATCTTGCAGACCAAACGGAGCATTTGCTGCGACAGCAAGTACTGCAACATCGATTATTTGAGTCACTTAATCCCGACACAGTCATCAAAGACTACACTCGCGATCAAATTGAGCGAATCGCTGAACTCTGCGTATTCCAATTAATATGAACGCGATTCCAGAGAATATGAACATTTCTCCAAAAACTGGCATTCGCGACGCTTATCTCAGCGGTTTTTCGAATCTTTCGAGCGAGTTATACCTCCTTTGGATTTGTTGTTGGTTTGAATCTCACACGGAGCGGAAATAAGTCGGTCAGCAACCCTGTGCAAAAACCCAAAGGCAAGCACTTTTTCGACGCGAGTGTCTTTGGGAATTTTTCACAGGGTTGGTTATGGACTTATTCTGCGGGCTCAGTGTAAGATTGTGATGACCACAGATACGCATTGAAAATAACGCACCAGTGATGAACAACTGATCCCAATTGACCCATGCAAATTGGCCAGTTGGATCAATTGATAACTGCGGCAGTGCTCGCGACACTCGGTGAATGTAAGATCTTGTCGTCATTGCCATCAGCTATCGTTGCGGTGGGATTGCGCCACCGGTACGGTCAGTGAATTGGATTGCAGCTTTCGCATTGAGTCACCGGTCAGTTGGATACGATGGGCATTGTGGATTAAACGGTCGAGGATCGCATCGGCCAAAGTGGCGTCACCAACGGTGGCATACCATTGATCAACGGGTAATTGGCTGATCACAACGGTTGCGGTTCGCCCGTAGCGCCCATCCATCAGTTCCAGCAGATCATGACGGTGGCTGGTGTTCAGGGGTTTGAGTCCCCAATCATCAATGATCAGCAGTGCGGTGGCGGCGAGCTTTTTGACAAACTTGGTGTAAGTTCCCAGTGCCCGGGCCTGATCGAACTGTACCAGCAACAAAGATAGCCGCTCGTAGCGCACGGTGTAATCGAGCAGACAGGCGGCGTGCCCAAATGCGCAGCCAACGTAGGACTTCCCGGAGCCGCACGGTCCGGTGATCAGCAGGTTCTGTGCCCGTGCAATCCAGGTGCACTGTCCAAGCTCTGCGATGTGGCTGCGTTGTAAGTTTCTCGATGGCTGGTAATCCAGTTCATTCAAGCTCGCCTGTAAGCGCAGATTAGCCTGGCGCAGCAGGCGCTGCTGACGGCGTTGGTGGCGGCACTGCAACTCATGGTCGAGCAGCAGTTCGAGGCGTTGGGTAAAGCTCAGGTCCCGGTAAAGTTCCGGTTGCTGCAACTGTTGTTCCAGTGCCTGGGCGAGGTTGCTCAGCCTGAGTTGGCGCAGTTGTTCAAAAGTGGTACTCGTGCTCATGGCGGCCTCCATTAGTTAAAATGTTTTGCACCGCGGATGTTGTCGTGGTGCTGTGGCAGTTTAAGTTCAGTCTGTGAGTCGTCAAGATCGGTGCCGTTTTTCAGAATCTGCTCGATGTGGGCAACGCGCGTCAGGGCCTGGCGGTTGGCAATTCGGCAGGCTGCGTTGAGTCGTTGGTTGGAGAATTTCTTACTCAGGGACAACACCCCCAGACAGCGGCGGCAGACTTGCTCAAAGTGGTCGGCTTCGTTGATTCTGGCACACACCCAAGCTGAGCAGTCTGCGCCGATGACGGCGGCCCAGTTTTTCAACCGCGCAGGTGGCCAGTGGCTTTGGTCATGACTTTTGGGCCGATGCAGGGGGTGGGTGGACATGCCGGCTTGCTGCTCGATCCGATGGGTGGCGATTTGATGTTGTTTGAAGAAGATGCGCAGGGTTTGATTACCGAGGTGGACTTTGACCTTTTGCCCGGCGTATTGATGGGGCACTGAATACCAGTGTTTGCCGTGTTTGATGTGGTAATCAAAGCCGACTGTGGCGGTTTTGATTTCAACGTAGTGAAAGCGCACCAGTGGCAGGGGTCGAAGCACGGGTCGGTCGAGTGTATCAAAGGCGTCTTGGCGACAGCCGTCGCGATTGGAAAAGGGTTTTAGGTTCAGCTCATCGACTAAGGGTCGAATGGCTGCATTGAGCTCGGACAGGCTGGTGAAGTGGTGGTTTCGAAGCCGCGCCAAAATCCAGCGTTCAGCGTTCTGTACTGCTTGTTCGACTTTGGCTTTATCCTTGGGTTTTCGTGGCCGCGCAGCTTTGACTGCGACACCGTAATGCTCAGCCCACTGCTGGTAGCTGAAATTGAATTGTGGATCATAGCGGCAGGCTTTAGCGACCGCGCTGCCTAAGTTGTCAGACACAATCAGTTTCGGACACCCTTTGAAGAACTCCAGCATCAAGCTCAAACACTCGAGCCAGTCGCGCAGCTGCTGGGTCCACACGGCAACCGCAAAGGTGTAGTTCGATGCGCCCAGCACCCCGACAAAGATCTGCGCCGTGCGTGTGCCGATCTTGACCGTCATGCCACAGAAATCGACAAATACGGTATCACCGGGCTCGTGAAACTGCCGCATGGAACGGCGCTGTGATTTTTTCCAGCGGGCATAATGCTCGCAAAAACTTGAGTAGCTGTACCGGTAGCCTTGCGCGCACAACTCCTGCCACAGCAACTGCAAGGTGACGGCCTTTTTTTGCTTTTCCTGATGCACCCAGGTAAAGTCGACTTCAAAGTGTGCCGGTGAATCCTGCGGCCCACCGTACACCAGTGCGGCCAGCTGATCTTCATCCATACCGTCGGGCAACGGCCACCGAATGCCACAATCGGTAGTTTTGGTCACCACTTTGTGCACCAACCCAACGCTCAGACCCAATACCTCAGCGATACGCCGAATCGTTAGCCCGCAGTCGTGTCGCAAGCGTAGTATCTCAAGATGGTTGCTCATCACAATTCTTCCTCTGCTCATGTCCACTGCCTCCTGTTTCAATGTCGTAGATGAAAACTACGATTGAAACCGAAACGGTGAACCCAGTCAAATTGTGCTGAGAAAAGCGGGCGTTATCGGTACTCCAGTTCCGAGAATATCAACCAATACAAACGGTGTTCACATTGGCTGGAATCGACGTTCATATTCTCCGGAATCCGTGTTCATATTGTCTGGAATTACGTTCATATTCCTGGAATCAGTGTTCACATAACTCTGGAATATGCAAACTCGGCGGACGTGAGTGGATTCGTTCCTTAACTGACTTTGGGCATACACCCGTGCAATAATCATTGAACGACATCCAGCCAGCACCTTTTCTGTCGTTGTCGGATCAGCCAAATGGCGGTGACGTGAGTCCTGCCTCGCTCGCAGTTGAGAATATTGGTGCCGCCAATGATGTGCGCGGCTACGAGCAACAGAACGCAGTTAAGCGAACGTTTTGTGCCACTAATGTCCTATCCTTTGGTCTGACCAATTTATCACTGGCGCAGCGAACGCTTGCGCACGGATTAATTTGCAATGTGAGAAAATTGTGTTGGCTGGTTGAGATGTGAAATTAGCGGCCACTGCCATTTTCGGGCTTGCAGCCCTTCCTCTGGTTTCGCTGGTCGGTCTTCAAAGTCAATCTCTGCCCCACAATTACTCCACTTAATCGATTCAATCGAATTCCTGTGAGGTGTTACAATGGTTGATAGAATCAGATTAAGATTTTGTTCATTAAGTGATTGGTGTGATTAAAAGTGACAAATTTATCTAGAAAAATCGCAATATTAGCGATACTGCTCTTTATCCCTTCCGTGGCACTGTCGCAGCATACCGTATATCCTAATACTTTTAAAATTGCACTCAAAGATAATGGCAGTAATGACTATTCTGACTGGAATGATCGTGCAGCAGAAAGTAACTGTGCGGACCTTGGGATAAACTGCACATTGGACAATGACGAGCATCGAGTCGTAGGAAACACGACAAGTTACGCGACTTCAGCGGCTGATCTCAAGTCTTTGGTTGAGGGCTCCGAATTTGGACTTGATTGCTTGGACAAAGCGGCAGTATTTGCAGATCGAGGTCAGTACGTGTATCCAGACGTAGGATATTATGAAGGTCCGCTCCACAATTTTTTTGTCGGTGAAGCCAACCGATGCTGGAATCACTACCAAAAAATATACACCGACAATAAAGATAAGTTTTGATTTCTAGCCGTCAAACCATTGTTTAAAGTGGGGTTGGTTCTTCAACACTGCATCGCTATTTTTGTTCTCTAAAATTGTTCCCAGTGCAAGTAGAGGTTGAAAGCGGCTGGCAGAAGGCATTTTTTTGAAGAATTTAGAGTGCGAGAATAATGATAATGCTCGGCGAAATACACGTCTTCTCCTTCCAGAGGCTATACTTCTACTTTCGTTTTGGCGATGCGTGACAGAACCGCGTCAAGTGTAGCATTGCGATTTACTGAAAGGTAGACAATAGGTCAATTCCTGTAGCACGTCAGCTGAGGTACACAGGAATTTTTGCTCGTGAATAGCGGCCGAGAAATCTCTCGAGCATCCTATATTTTTTAACGAATGTGCCCGACCCACAGAAATACATAAAGACACTGGTATCGACGAAAATCACGTACTTGAAGTACCTTGATTGCGAACTTCATTGATAACGGATAAATGCTGCTCCCAATCAGGCTCTTTTTCGCCTGCACTTAGTTCATCACACTCAGCAAAGAAAGCTTCAAGTTCAGCTTCTGATTTAATAGGTTGGACCTTGGTATTCCGCACAAACCGTTCATTGGCAGCTGCGTACAGCCACGTACTCATTGTTAGACCCTCCTTACGAGCTTGATGAACATATCGATAATGATTTTGGTGGAATCAATTTATACCCCCGCCGACAGAAAATTAATAGAGCCAGCTATCCTGTAGGTGACAATCGAGGTTCTAAAGTGGCTTTATGTCGAGATAAATATTCTCAAGGGTAACCCCTTCCTGATCACCTTCAACAGAGAGCCATCCTCGGCTATTCGCTCGAGTAAAAAATCGAAATTCGAATCCTTCTTCGTTGTTGTCATGATGGAGCGCATAGCCAAGTGCCTGACCCGACTTTGATTCAATCGCTTCTGTCATCAACCGCACGAACTCGCCGGAACTAAGCATTTCACGGGACGAAGGAATGGGTTTTTCCGCAGAAACTTCGGGTGGTGCATCGAGTTTGAATCCACTCGCCTTGTCGCTAAATGGTGTAACGGAACCGGACTCCATATCAATCCGATCACCATTTTCCAGGTAGCTGAGGCGAACATTTTTGATTTGTAAACCTGCTTTCGTTTGACTGAAGGAAGCCTCCGCGAGGTTAATCGTCATAACGCCGCGATTCCCGATCACTTCAACCGTATTACCATGAACCACTGCAGCCGTATCCAGTCCTACACCAACACCAAACTGCATGCCAAACTGGTGCATGGCAACCAGTGAAGTTACAAACCGTCCGCGGCCAAAATAATGCTGATCAATGTACCAGTTGTTATCAAGCAAATTCAAGCCAACCGCAACCTCGGCGTCGGTTAACTCCCCTGTCAGCAATGCATGAAGCGGGTCGACGTCTGTCGAAACAACGATTCTTCCCGGAATTCCACCGACGATCAGACTGCCTTGCGCGTAAGCTTCGCGTACGGCACTTGCCAATTTGGTTGGTTTACCGTCTGGCTGAATCAGCACCTCAGATAAGCGCTGAGGCTTACCACCGACAAAAAATAACGAACCCGCACCGCTAATTTTTGCACTCAAGTCGGCGTCTTGAGTGAGATAACGAAAGTCTGTCGAAAACTCCTGAAACTCTATTGCAAGCGGAATGAGTTCAGCTTCCTTGCCGTAGCGTTGATAAGCGCGCAGAGTAAAACCACCATAGAGTTGCGGCCGATCGTGCGCGGCTGCAATGACCAGGTGGTCACCTGGCTTACGTTCCGACAAACGGACAAGATTTCTCCAGACCACCTGGTTTTTCAGTGGTAAAACATCACCAACGATCATGACCAGTGGTTCAGTCGCGAATGCCTGGCTTGACGATAGAGGCAAGGTACACAACATTGCTAAAACAGCGAGTACATTTCTTTTGAATTTCATTGGTGTTTCAATTCCTGCCTTTGGGATGGATATGCCTGAAAAACCGCGTTACTGATGGTTCAAATTGGTCAACTTCGCATACAGGTTTGGTAAAACTTCGGGCATCTTACTCAAATGTGAATAAACTGCGTAGTGGCCCGCACCAAACAAATGTTTCAGGTAACGAGGTCCCTCTTGATCAATGGTTAAACCGAAACATTCCACACCTTTCGCCCGCTGTTCAATCAGAGCCCGACGGGTGTCTTCCAGTGCATATTTTCCTTCATAACGATCGATGGGATCATGCGGCTTGCCATCGGTGAGAATAATCAGCAGTTTTTGTCTTGACTTTCTGAGTGCCAGTGTAGCTCCAACGTGTCGTACGGGTGCACCCAAGCGGGTGTAATTCTGCGGTTTGACTTCGAGGATATTGCGCTGGGTTTCATCATCATATACGTCATCAAACGATTTGATTCGATCGCAGCGAACGCGCAATCGGCTGTCACTGGAAAAACTGTACAAGGCGAATTCATCGCCCGCCAGATTCAGAACTTCGGCTAAAACAGCCAATGACTGCTTGGCAGTTTCGATTACACGAACATTGTCCAGTCTCGCCTGTGTAGAACGCGAAGCGTCCATCAATATTGCCACAGAAATATCCCGGTATTGTCGAGTTCTTTCTCGGTAAAACCGGGAGTTTTGAATTCCACAACCCTTACGATCACCCATTCGGGTGACGAAAGTATCGATGTCAATTTCATCACCGGACTCTAGGAATCGATTCCACTGGGGTTCGTGCTGAATCAGCATGTACTGTTTTCTGACTCTTTCAACAAGCCCTGCAAACATTGCATCCATTTCAGCGCGGTAACCACCTTTTGGCGGTTGTTCCATGAGTCGACACCAGTTCACCCGGTAGGTGCGATCGAAACAATTCCATTCAGGGTAAACAAAGTGATCACGGATCGCTGCTCGGCCATCAGACTGTTCTACCGTACGCTTAGCATCAAACTGTGCCACTTGCTGTGGTGTGGCTTCCTGGTTAGACTGAGGTTTTTTTGCACGACGAAACCAGGGAATTCGCAGTTTTGGTGCATCCGGTTTGCGATACGACCAAAGCGGCACCGGTAAAAAGGGCACCGTGCGACCCTGCCAATCTGAATATGACTCGATCGGCTCACCCGTTCTTGCCTTTGCAATCATCTCGTTTAACGACGCCTCCTGACATGGCTTGCCACTTCCGAGTTCGAATCGAATCGCAGTTTCCAGAATCAATGCTGGACTACGTACGTTCTCATTTGGGTCTGCATAAGCCAGTCGCCGCTGAGCGAGTTCTTCAGCACACAACCGTCGATGCCGTTCTTTGAGGCTTGGAAATGTGCTGAGTAACCTTTCAGTCGCCTGCACTCCTCGCAAAAGGTGCCGCACGCCAGGTGGGAGTGGAACAACTTCGCGATCAGGTATATCGGCTGCGAGAATTGCGGCAAGCCAGTAGTAAAGTTCCCGGTTTAACGCCTGTGTTGAAAATCGATTGATACGACGCGGCAGGTGCAGATCACCTTCATCAACCCAAGCCTGCAGGTCCAGCCCACCGTGGGACTTCAACTTCAATGTACCCTGCCCTTGAGAAGTTCCTGTTATACGACTGTCCAGGTCACCGCCTAGCGCATGAAAATAAAGACCAAGCCCGCTTGCAAGTGCCTTGCCAGATATCGCCGACTGCGGATGTCGTAAGCGTCCGGCCAAGCCAAACAAGACACTGTACCAGATGACAGCAAATCCATCGAAAACATAATTATTACTGAGCGAAGTGGGCATCAACGATTTCCAGCAGGCTTTCGCGTATTATTAAATCGTCGGTGAGCGCATCGACCAGTGCAACCTCACAGGCTCTGCGCGCAGACAGGCCATCTTTTATCAGATGTGCTGCATGCACCAGCAGTCGCGTCGAAGCCGTCTCCTCGATGTCGTGGCCCTCCACATCACGCAAGCGTCGTCCTAATGAAACGAGTGCCTTGGCCGTTTCATCATTGATTTCCGATTCAGCAATGATTATTTTGACTTCCTGAACTGCTTGTGGAAAGTCAAATGTCAGTGAAACGAATCGCTGACGCGTGCTTTGCTTGAGGTTCTTAAACAGGTTCTGATAGCCGGGATTGAATGAGACTACCAACATGAATTCGGATGGTGCCGGTATTTCCTCCCCGGTCCGATCAAGATATAGTGTACGCCGATCATCACACAAGGGATGCAATACAACTGTCGTATCCTTACGCGCCTCGACAATTTCATCGAGATAACAAATTCCACCTTCGCGAACCGCGCGAGTCAGCGGTCCATCCTGCCAAACTGTTTCGTCATTGGTGATCAGATATCGACCTAGCAAGTCTGCCGACGACAGTTCATCATGGCAGGCAACGGTATATAGAGGCCGGTTCAGTACTGCTGCCATGTGGCGAACAAAGCGAGTTTTGCCACATCCTGTCGGTCCCTTGAGCAAGACTGCGAGTTGCTTTCGGTATGCAGCCTGAAATGTCTCCGATTCTTCACCAATTGGCAGATAGAATGGAATTTGATTACTGTTCATGATGTCGTATCACGCGGGCATTGCAGCCAAGTCAGTAGTCGATTCGATATACTTCGAGATGAACATATTTAAGGCATCTGTATTGGTTGGTTGAGATTTTTGATCCATGTTTCGATTAATTTATCGTCTTATCATCCAACGCGTTCAAGAATATAAGGCAAAACGTTCAGCAATAAAACGCAGTCGTAGTCAAAATGCTGTCAGTTCACCAGGTGTGGCTCAGCGTAAATGGGCTCTCATTGGTTTCCTAATTTTAGTCTCAGCCCTTTTGCCCTACTTATACCGCTGGCAGGATGGTTTGCCGCTATTGGAATCCAACCGCGACCGCGCACATCTGCAATTCTCCATTGATTCCATTGATACACCGCCCATGGTCCTGTATCTGGAACAGTGGCCACCCGTGCTTAGTGAAGTTCCTGAGAGTGATAACGTCAGTCGGATAGTGATTCAAAACAGTCAATTCTTACCCAGGTTTCAAATAATTCCGGCAGGCAGCACTGTTGAAATTATCAATGAGGATTCGATATTGCACAACACCCATATTGACGATGGTCACAATACAGTTTTCAATGTTGCAACACCACTCAAGAGTGTGATTGTTCGCAAGACCCTGACCGCAACGGGGTTATTGAATGTGCGCTGCGACTTGCATCCCGGTATGTACGGCTGGGCCTTTGTCCCGCCAAGTCCGCACTTCGCTATCGTTCGGGAAGCCAAAATCATTCAGTGGGACAATATCGTACCTGGCAGTTACCGATTAATTGTTTGGCAACCTGAGCAGATTTCCCGCCACCGAACGATTGAGTTATTACCTGGTAAGCGGTACAAACTTGATTACCATTGATTGCATTTCAGTCGAAAAAGAATCAATAGTATTTACAAACCTGAGTATACCCTCTGTTATTTTCGCAGATGCCAATTGGTATGGCTCGATAAGGGGCGGCGTTGAGTTCGGTCCGACTGCGACCGATCCTGATGCAGATGGCAGATCACATTCTGCCGGATCACGCTGGGGCATTCAAGGTAATACCGAAGTATCCGATGGACTGACCGCAGTCTATAAATTCGAAACAAGAATTGGACAGGGAGGAGCCAGTCAAGACACAAATCAACTTTATGTTGGTCTTTCAGGTGGCTTTGGTAGTTTGACTATTGGCAAGTTTCACAACGCCGCTTATCTCTCGGGCGGAATGCGAGACACCGGCTGGTGGTATGGAGGCAGCGATGTAGCCTCCAAAGTTGGCAGCACTGTTTCTTATGCATTCAGTTCCGATGCTGCCACTTTCCAAGTTGATGCCATCATGGACGGCGGCATGGATACAGGGCAGTCGGTTGATGAGTTCCAACTTGGTATGAGCCTAAACCTAGGCGATATTGGCAAGATCGGATTCGGTTATGAAGATCGCGAAGATACCATAAAGATGGGTATGGCAAAGCCAGTTGATATGCCTGCAATGGGCGATGATGATCCGGCTGATGATCCTACGCCAACGCCGCCGTCTTCCGGCATGGTGCAGAAGACTAATGCAATTGCAATCGAATTACTTCCTGCGAGTGGCGATACTCCTGTAGACACCGCTCAAGCGGGTACACTAAAAGTAGTAAACTATGTTTTTACCGCTGATAATGGTGCAAAAAAGGAAGTAGAACTATATGAAGCACCGTCGGGTTCGACATATTATCTAATGAATTCTGATGGAACATTCACAGTGCAAACAGATGGATTCGATCCAGAGAAACCAATTACTGCTGATCAAGAAAATGATAATACGGTTATATCGGTTTCTTCGAAGCCTGGCACAGATGCAAAACGCCTTGTTCCCTCTGACCCAAATTCATTCTATCAGGCAGATCAAATAACTATCGTTACTCGTACCGCAAAAACAGGTGATTCAACAAGTACACCAAAAACTTACTACAGAGTTGCTAAGGAAACTCTGTACTATCGTACAAGCAACAATAGAAGGTACGAGTTTGGCACTGATGAAGCACCTGGCGATGACGGCGTAATGCTAACTCCAGTTAATGAAAAAGGCACAGATGGTGACGATGGTGACGATGGTGATCAAATGGCTGATCCAGAGCCAGCGCCTGCAGATCCTGCCCCAACACCAACGCCTACCGTAACAACGGAAGTTGACAAACACGGTTATACCCGCACGGGCGTATCCGCACAGTTTGACTTAGGCGGGGTGACGCTTGGTCTTGGCTATTCTGAAAAGGAAAGCAACAAAAAGGACTCGCTTGACGAAAAGACAACTTATGTTGGACTTAGCGGAAGTGCTGGCGATACCGGCTTGACTTGGCGCACTCAATTCCGTGATGTAACCAATAGCGGTAACACCAAAGGTGACGCTAACCCTTGGATGGTTGGTATCCACAAGAGTTTAGGCGGCGGTGCTTTTACTTTTGTTGAACATCAAAACAAAGACAACGGTAATGGTGGTAACACAGTTATTGCTTTAGGGGTCAACTTCTAACGCCTTGCGTTAGCACTTAACGAAACAAAGGGGCATTGTTTAGACAGTGCCCCTTTTTTTGCGCCGTTCAAGGATTTGCTCGCCATGTCCAGCGCACGATAAACAAGGCATTGTAAATTGTGGGATCCCGTTTCTCTTGTCAGGTAAACGCTATAAAAAGGGATTTGGAGTTCTTTTGAATTGGGAGAACTATCCAAATTCAAACAAACAACTCAACGGCAAATCATATTTCAATTACCATCGTTCATGCGTCTAGGGACAATCGCTCAACTTTTATTTGATCGGCTTTATTTAAAACCTGCGCTAGTTCGTAAGTCGCGTTAAGACGATACCAAGTTTCAGTTCCACCACCAAATGTCTTATCGAGCCGGATTGCTATCTCCGGCGAGATTCCAACTCGGAAACTCACGATGTCTGAAAGCTGTTTCGGGCTTATCCCCAATCTTTGCGCAGCTTCTGTGACACTCAGATTCAATGGCTCAAGACAATCATGTCGTATGGACAAGTCTGGGTGCGGGGGATTTTTCATTGGCACTTTCTATTCCTATTAGTGGTAGTGACCATATCAACTTCTATAACACTACGATCTTCAAAACGAAACATGATTCACCAATTCTCTGATACTTGGACAGCTTAGGTATCAGTGAATCCACCAATTCATGGATGCAGTCTGTACACAAGAAGATTTGTGTCCTGTGGCCACTGCGTAATCAGGAAAATAATTCTGATTACTTCAGGATTGCGTTCATGTTAATCAGCATACGCATGTGTTCCTTGTTTGTAAATTCGGTACTCGAATCGAATCCATTGACTAAAGAGAATCTCGTACCTCTTCAAACAATCCCTGTACTGTAGAAATCATAAATTCATTAAATTTCGGGCGACCCAAAGTTCGTTCAAATTCATCAGTGGGTAACAGGGACTTGATTTCATCAATAAATGGTTTGCTATTGATGTGATTCACAATCTGATCGATCGAATTATTCAACAGACTTTCATAGTCTATCACTTGATAATCGTGGACCTTAGATGTAACCAGCCCGCAGTCAACGGTGGCCCCTCGCTTTACCAGCCAACACAGATCCCATATATCCCGAAATCGGGTGTATTGAGTCGTCGCAGGTAGCGAAATTAATTTGTCAGCCATAACTTCGTTGAGAGTTTCAGACACAATCAATGTATCACTGTATCCACTCGGCAAAAAATCATGATGCGCTTTCAATGCGATTACTTCTCTTGTATAGGCAGGCACGTTCGCTACTTCCAGTTTCAATCGTTGGTGTGGCAGATCTTTTCTATAAGGTTTTGTTGCTACTGAAATTCTCCATCGATTCACTTTAATTTCCTGAGACGAAGAACCTCGAGTTGTGATAACAGCAGGTTCATTGACATTCGTAGCCAGTCCATATTTCTTTGTTAAGAATTTTTCAATACATGGCTTTATTTTTTTGAAATCTGAAGCAGAAAAATCAACACCACCAACAAAATCTAAATATTCACTGAACCGGCTACCACCATACCCCAGCCGAAGTAAAGTACCTCCCTGGAATACAATGGAATTCAATAAATTAATTTGATCGAGACAAAACAAAATGTCGTAAATCAAGAGTTCCTTTTCTATTGCGTCGCGCAGATGACCAACGTTCGAATCAACCATCGCACGATTCACCAAAAACTCAAATTCGCTAGGTGTATTGCTCATCTAACTCGGACTGATCAATCAGGTGAATATTGCGCCCAACTCTTTTTAAATCTCTAAATGCCGTTGCTTTGCTGGCCAGCCTTAATGGTCTTCCAATGTCTTGTGTGTCATTAATGATTTGAGAAAATGAACGCTTGGTATGTGTGAACTCAATAGTACCGAACGGCGTTCTGAATTCTCCTGTCCGGCCAGTCGTCATTACGCTTAGGCGACTCAGGGGAACTTGAGAGATTACTCCGTAAATTGAAAGTGCGGATTCCAGACTAATATAGTTGTAGTGTCCTCGGCGTAAATTGATGGCAATTTCTTCGATGGTATCCACTCCTTTATGCCTCGAGTATGAAAAAACATAGACTCCACGAGCTGGTTTTTGAAGAATTCCATTTTTTTCAAGCCGCTGCAATCCGGCTTGAAATGCGTGATGCTGATCGCCGGGAAACAGTTTTCGCAAATCCCTCCAAGAAAAGATATAGCGTCCTTTCTGATCAAAATAGTTTAGGGTTTCTAAAGCCGAATAAGAATTCATAACTGATTTTTGCAGTGAATATAAGTCTACAATATTAGTATATTTTATTATGCTTTATGACTACTAAAGTCTCCGCACAAAGATCTATTTACATCGACAGAAAAATCAAGTATGCAGAGTTAGAATCGGAATATCTACCATCTGAGATCCTGAAGTGAACGCTTCAATAGGTTTGAATTATTTCAATTGGCCATATCGTAATCTTTCAAATGGTCAATAAAATGATTTCCGAAATATTCCTTCGACTAATCAGGAATCGAATAACTGAAGCAATGAAAAATACCAGGGTTGTACTGCTGTGTGGTTCTCGTCAAAAAACTACATGAGTTCAGGATATTGCTGACAAAACAATATCCCCATCTTTTCGCTCGATGACTTAAGTACGCTTGAAGTTGCGGTGGCTGATCCTATCGAGTTCATCAGCGAGGAGTCCGATCGAGCAGTATTGATGAAGTCCATGCACTCCTGGACTTAATCTCGCGATTAAACGACCCGTAGTTGTCGACTCTCAACCTGGAAAGTTTATATTCTCCGGGGTCGGCTAACCTAATGAAAGTTCCACAGCTTGCAGATTTGCTTGGGGACGGCAGGAAAAACAATCGATCCTTACGAAGACGATCAACAACTCCGGATCAGGAAATCTGGTTGACGTTTTCGTCTACCTTGGCACTGGCACGCGCGGCCAGCAAATTGTCGAGCCAGTCTGGGTCCATTTCCGGTACTGAACTGAGCAGCAATTCCGTGTAATCGTGATGCGGTGGTTTCAACACCTCATCCTTCGGTCCGTGTTCAACAATGCGGCCCTGCAACATTACAACAATTTCATCAGCAATCGCCTTGACTGTCGCCAGATCGTGCGTAATGAAAAGATAAGTCATCTCCAGTTCTTTCTGGAGACGATCCAAAAGTTTGAGAATTTCTTCTGCGACCAACTGATCAAGTGCCGAAGTTACTTCGTCGCAAATAATGACAACTGGCTGTGCAGCCAATGCTCTTGCGATACACACTCGCTGTTTCTGACCACCCGACAGTTCTGGCGTAAAACGATCAATGTAATTGGCAGGAAGCTCGATCATCTCAAGCAACTCCTTAACGCGCCGCTCTCGTTCAGCGCCATCCAAATTAAAATAAAATCCGAGTGGGCGGCCAATTACCTCGCGCAATTTTTGGCGCGGATTAAGCGCCACATCAGGCATCTGATAAATCATTTGCACTTGTCGCAATTGATCTTTGCTACGTTGCTTGTATGAGGCCGGCAATTCTTTGCCTTCGTATTTGACCACACCCTGTGTCGGTGGCAGTAATCCGGTAATCGCTCTAGCCAGGGTACTCTTGCCGCTACCTGACTCCCCGACTACAGCAACGGTTTTACAACGATCAATTGAAAGATTAATGTCTTCAAGTACTTTGATCCCGCCACCGTATTCAGCATGTAAATCAGAGACTTCTATGAGCGGTTGTTCATTACGACCCAGATCTTCCGGATTTTTGGCGAACGTTCGAACCGCCAAAAGATCGCGCGTGTATTGTTCTTGTGGATTATTAAGAATCTCCCGAGTACTTGACTCCTCGACCAAATCACCGTATCGTAAAACCATAATGCGGTCCGCCAACTGGACAACAACCGCCAAGTCATGGGTAATGTAGATCGCCGCGGTATTGAATTTTGTGACGACGTCCTTAATCGCAGCCAGAACTTCAATTTGCGTGGTAACATCAAGCGCAGTCGTTGGCTCGTCAAATATGATCATGTCTGGCTCACACGACATTGCCATGGCAACCATCGCACGCTGCAATTGACCGCCTGATACTTGGTGTGGGTATCGATTGCCAATGTTGTCCGGATCCGGCAACTCGAGCCGGGCATAGATCATTTTCGCATTTTGTGCGGCCTGGTGGTACTTGAGCACACCATGCTGCACCGGGGTTTCTGTGTATTGCTCAATCAGTTTATGCGCCGGATTGAACGATGCGGCAGCACTTTGGGCGACATAAGAGATTCGCACGCCGCGAATCTCCCTAATCTGTTCTGCACTTTGAGCATGAATGGGGACCCCATCAAAATCGATCGTTCCGCCTACGATTCGACACCCGGGACGAACATACCCCATCGTTGCGATACCTATGGTGGACTTGCCAGCACCCGACTCACCGATTAATCCCAGCACCTCACCACGGTTCAAGTGCAGGTCAATGCCACTGACAATGGGTTTCCAAGTGTCGTCTGCAAAGCCTTCGATCTGAAGGTTACGTACCGTTAGTAATCGTTCACTCATCACGATTCATCCAATAATTTCCAGCGCGACAAAACCCATCAAATTCCTAACTCAGTATTCTTCCCGCAACCCGGCTGTTTTGCGTAAAAACCAGTCGACAACCAGGTTGACTGCAATCGTCAATATCGCAATCGCTGCGGCAGGTACCAGTGGCGTGAATATTCCGTAGGTAATGGCTACCCCATTCTCACGCACCATAGCACCCCAATCGGCAGCCGGCGGCTGAATTCCGATACCAAGAAAGCTCAGTGAACTGATAAACAAAAATACGAAGCAGAACCGCAATCCGAATTCCGCCAGCAGTGGCGTCAGCGTATTGGGCAAAATTTCGCGCCGCATTATCCACCATAGACCTTCCCCGCGAAGACGCGCCACTTCAACATATTCCATCACATTGATATCCATCGCTAAGGCACGCGATATTCGATAGACACGTGTTGCATCCAGAATTGCGATCACGAATACCATGACCGGAATGGACGTACCGAAAATTGACAGTGCAATCAACGCAAAGAACAGCGTCGGAAATGCCATGATAATGTCAACAAAGCGGCTGAGCAAATGATCGACCCAGCTGCCGACAACTGCGGCAAAAAATCCTGCCGTCATCCCCATAAAGAAAGCCAGCGCAGTAATTCCAAGCGCCAGTGCAATCGTATTTCTCGCCCCGTATAGCACCCGCGAATAAAGATCTCGACCCAATTGATCCAATCCCAGCAAGGTACCACTTTCTTCCGGAGTCGCCCATGGGATCGGATCGACAACTTCGCTTTCCCCATACGGAGCCAACCACGGTGCAAACGCCGCTGCAAATGCAAAGACACAAATGATTCCGATGCCAATATGTGCAGGCAACCCGGCTCGCTTAAATGAGTTCCAAAACCGCATGACAGTCTAGCTAGCGCGGATGTCGCATGCGCGGATTACAAATGATCGCGAGAATATCAGCCAACATATTCAGCGTAATGTAAGTCGCACCAAATATCAAAATACAGGCTTGAACAATCGGGAGATCTCGCAGTGTGACGGAATCGATCATCAGCAATCCCAATCCGGGATAGATGAATACAACCTCAACGACAACAACACCGACAACCAGGTACGCGAGATTCAGCACAATCACATTAATAATCGGCGACAGTGCGTTTGGTAATGCATGATGGACGATGATACGATAGCGCTTCATGCCTTTGAGCGTCGCCATCTCGATGAATGGGCTTTGCATCAGATTGATGATCGCGGCGCGCGTCATTCGCATCATATGTGCGACGATGACAAACGTCAGTGTCGCAACCGGTAACAGCGACGCGTAGATTTTTTCACCCAGAGACATCGAATCTGAGATACTTGATATCGCTGGGAATATTTGCCAATAGACCGCAAATAAAGCAACCAGAATGTATCCGATAAAGAACTCTGGTAGTGAAATCGCGGCAAGGGTTGCAGTGGATATCATCTTATCCAGCAGCGATTCCCGGTAAAGGGCCGCAACAATCCCCAAAATCAGTGCCAAAGGCACTGCAACGATTGCGGATGCGACTGCTAGAAAAAGAGTATTGCCGAGTCGAGTTGCAAGCAGCTCCGCAACCGGACGATTGTTGGATAGGGACACACCCATATCGCCCTGTACGAAGTTGCCCAGCCATTCGGCATAGCGAACCAAAACCGGCTTGTTGAGACCGAGCTGGTCGCGAATCGCGGCGATTGTCTCAGGTGTCGCAGCTTGCCCGAGGCGTTGCTCGGCAAAATCGCCTGGCAACGCCTCGAGTGCTAATGAGATGAGTAAGGTTATCGCAAACAGTGTAATGAGCCCAAAAACCAGCCTTTTCAGAATTAGCTTGGTCAGACCCATATCTAATCTACGATTTTTTCAACAACCTAACTCGTTGGGTACTGTGAAAAGAACTTATGCGAAGCTCCAGCGCTCGCCACATCGCTGACCGTCGAGTTCCCAATCAGATCCAATGATCTCTGGCAGAACCAACTTGTCAGAAATACCCATCAAGTCTGCAGCAAACAGGGGTACAACGGTACCACCTTCTTCCCAATGCAACCGCTGCATTTCCCAATACATGTCTTTACGCTTGGCTTGGTCAACTTCAACGCGGGCCTGTTTCAACAGGCTCTGGAATCGTTCGTTTTCCCAATTGTTGTCATTCCAGGCACCACCGGACTCGTATGCAATGGTCCACATCCAGTCCTGTGTCGGCCGACCGGACCAATAGCACATGCACCAGGGTTTCTGCTGCCATACGTTCGACCAGTAGCCATCATTGGATTCCCGAATGACGTTGATATTGATTCCTGCAGCCTTAGCATGTTCTGCATACAGTACTGCTGCATCAACGGCACCGTCAAATGCGGCGTCAGCTGCCGACAGTTCAACTGACAAACCAGACATTCCGGCTTCTTTCAATAAGAACGCGGCCTGGTCTGGATCATAGGCACGCTGCGGGAGATCGGTGTTGTAATACTCCTGGTTACGACCAATGGGCAGATCATTGCCAACCGAGCCGTGTCCACCCAGAACCGTCTTCAACAACGCTTCCCGATCAACTGCCAGACGCAATGCCTGTCTCACTTTAACATTATCAAAAGGTGGCACGTTGGTCAGCATTGGAACGGTATATTGCTTGGTACCGACGACTTTATGTACATTCACGCCCGGTGCTCGGTCCAGCAAGTGGGCCGTTCTTTGGGTGACGCGATTGGTTGCATCGACTTGGCCAGTTTTGAGCGCATTGTCGCGCGCCGCTGCATCTGCGATTACAGTAACTTCCACTCCGTCAAAATACGGTCGGCCTTCCTTGAAATAATTATCGTTACGCGTGAGCTCTGCCCTTACACCTGGCTCATAATTGACCAAGGAAAAAGGTCCGGAACCGATGCCAGCTTCCCAACCACCATTGGCAGGAAATACCGATACGTGGTAGTCACTGACCAGCCACGGAAAGTCCGCATTACCTTCAGACAGTTTGAAATGAACAACGTGGTCTCCATCGGCTTTCATTTCTGCAATCTTACCCATTTGACCTGCAACCGCTGAGGTCGAACCTTCCTTAATGTGATGTTGAACCGAATAAATAACATCATTCGCAGTTAAAGGCTGACCATCGTGAAATTCAACATCGTTGCGCAGTTCAAAAGTCCAGTCGGTCGCACCCGGCTTGGAGTCCCAACCTGTTGCCAGTTCACCAATCAGTTCGCCGTTTGGTGCAACTTCAGTCAGGTAGCTTCGCATATTTCTTTCAATGGTAATCCCGACTGAATCGGTATGTGTACCCGGGTCGATCGTGTCGGTTGTCGAACCACCACCCATGCCGAGTCGAAGCACGCCGCCGCGTTTCATCTCCGCCTGTGCAGAGCCTGCCATCATGGCGCCTGGTAACGCCACCGTCGCGCCGATCAATGCGGAGCGTTGCAGAAACTCTCGCCGAGAAATTTCACCGGACTTGTAGGCCCGTTCAAGTTGATATTTTGGGTTCATATTTGTTCCTCCCATATTTATGCGATTCTAAAATCTTCCTTTCATTGACAAAATTCAGGCTAACCGCATCTAATAACAATAATCGAAATTAAATCTTAATTTGATAGGATTATTTTTATATCACAATCCATTGGCTGATAAACTCAACATATTCATTGGATTTCTGCCAAGTTGGCGACGCTATAACCAATTGAATATAGAGTCAAACACAGTTATTTAACAACTGCCAGTTCTATCCGACACTAATTTCAATCTGTCCGATACCATCAATTCCACCAACCAGCAAATCGCCAGGTTTGATCGGTCCAACTCCCGCTGGCGTCCCTGAGAAAATCAAATCGCCACCTGCGAGTTCAAACTGAGTCGATAACGTCGCGATGATTTCTGGTACCGACCAGATCAATTGATTCAAGTCACCTTCCTGGCGCAGTTCACTGTTTACTTCGAGCCACACCCTGCCCTGCTGCGGATGGCCGCAAACGGCTGCAGGTACGATCTCAGTGATGGGTGCCGAGCAGTCAAACGATTTTCCAATCTCCCACGGGCGGCCCTGTTGCTTCATCTGCTGCTGGAGGTCTCGCCGCGTGATGTCGATCCCCACAGCATAGCCATAAATATGCTCAAGTGCTGCTTTAACGGCAATATTTTTACCGCCACTGCGCAAGGCAATGACTTGCTCGATCTCATGATGAACATCTTCGGAAAGCGGAGGGTACGGAAACACACTGCCACTCGGTAACACCGCGTCAGCTGGTTTTTGAAAAAAGAAAGGCTGCTCACGATTCGGGTCGTGTCCCATTTCGCGCGCGTGAGCCGCATAGTTTCGACCGACGAGATAGATTCGACGAACTGGAAACAAAGCAGTCTGTCCGCGTACTGCAACCGCAGGCCTCGGAAACTCAGTAATGACGTAATCCATAATCGTTTCTTGATTCTCTCCTCAAGACATAATTCAAACTTTGCTGGGAATTTATACAAAATATTTGCTGAACCACGCGTCCAAATTGCGAGATGGCTACAATGACTCGATCAATCCGCTATATTCACTCGCTATTGAAGCCGATCGATCGCAACCCAACGAATTCCATGCCCTGCGAGCCACTCATGATTAACAATGTCAAGGGTATTACCGCTGAACTGGCGCACTTTATTGTCAATGCCGGTTCTTTTGACTCACCTTCAGACATAGTCTGCTATGCCGTATTGGACTGCTATGGCGTCATCTTGGCAGGCGCGAACAGTGATGTCACGCAACGGGTGACAACAGGCTTGTCGATCAACGCACAAGGAAATACACCAATTTACGGCACTGATCGGGCCTCAAGCCCCGCAAATACCGCCCTGGTCAACGCAGTTTCAGGGCACGCCTTCGATCTGGATGATTGGGAAGCACCTGCCAATACACACCCCAGTGTGGTTCTGCTCCCGGCCTGCCTGGCCATCGCTCATCGCAAGCGCATCTCAGGTGAAGATTTGCTGGCTGCCTACGCAATCGGCTTTGAAGTCATTGTGCGATTGGGCGAAGCCCTTACACTGGATCACTACAATCGCGGGTTTCACTCAACTGCAACCATCGGTTCAATTGGCGCAGCCGCCGCGGTCGCCAGACTGCTAAGGCTTGATGTTCAGGCCACCACCCACGCACTATCGATAGCCACCACCCAGGCATCGGGATACACACTCCAATTCGGCACTCACACAAAACCACTGCAAGCCGGCTTTGCGGCAAGAATCGGTGTCGAATCGGGTCTGCTCGCCGAAGCAGGGATTACCGCGACTCACAATGTAATCGAAAGCACTCGAGGATTCGCCGGATTAATGGGTGTTGCTGAACGCGCTTTAAACCCATTGGGTAATCCATGGGCACTCAATGAATTTGGCATACTGTTCAAGCTTTGGCCCTCGTGTGGGTACACTCACCGACTCATGACCGCTGCGCTTGCCCTACGCGAACAAGTCATCGACCGCCTGGACCGAATTTCAGCTATTGACGCTATCCTACCTGACTTTCACCGACAAATATTGCCGTTTGACTGTCCGCAGAACCACGCTGAAGCACTTTTTTCGATACCCGCTTGTATCGCTCAAATACTGGTTGACGGCGATCTGACCTTGCGCGATTTAGAACAAAGATTTTGGGAGAACCAAACAGTTGCTGAGCTGATTAGGCGAGTAAACATAGCGACTCAACATGCAATCAACCCAGCAATGAATATTGATCCGGAACAACCTGATTGCCTACGTATCCAAATAGATGACGAAGTCTTGGAGCACTATTGTGCTTTTCCCATTGGGGCACCACAAAACCCGGCAACGGAAGATCAACTTGCAGCCAAATTTATCGCAAATTCAAAGTTGACTTTGGACGATTTTCATAATCTTTCCGACTGGCCCAACAGCAAAGATATCGGGAAATTTTTTCCGAGATAGATAAGATACCACAATGCAATATGGACACTGAAGCGAGGAAATGGTTGTCACCGGTTGAACTTCCTCAATCCTATATTTGTATACAAATTTCACGCTGATCGTGAGGAGATAACCAAATGAAAAAGGTAAACGCAGCACCTGGCGATTTTTCTGTTTGTACCAGTGGTGCAAGCACAAAATGACCTCGATCTGCTAGAGGAAATCGAATTGTACTTTGTCAACCCGTGCTTGTACTCGCTAGTGGGTCATAAATTTGATCCAAACTACACATACGCGCAGAATCTGCGAACGTTTAAAAAGGGATTGCAGGAGCATACTGATTTAACTCAGGGACTTATAGACCTTACTTGACAAAATCAAGTAAATGCATACTCTCTTGACGGATCATCGAGGTTACCTAGGTAATCGCCTCTCCCACGTCCAATCGCCCGAGTCCCCAAGGCTTTAATATTCAATGCAGCATTCACATCTGCATTGTCCGAATGATCACAGACCACACACCGGAATACCGCCTGACTCCTGCGATTGTCTGCATCAATGTGTCCACACGCATGACACCGGCGACTGGTATTGATCGCACTGACTTCGATCACTTCAGCTTTATACGCCAGCTTCTGCTTCAATCCATACCAGCCGGTGTTCAATATCTCGCGATTCAATCCCGACTTGGCCGCTACATTCACTCCGGGTTCTTCAACTGTGCCTTTGGCTGATTTTGTCATTATCTGCGTGTGTAAATCCTCCACTACCGCATACTGATAATCATTGGCAATGGCTCTGGATTCCTGGTGATGCCAGTTCGAACGAATGTTCCTAATCTTACGTGCGGCTTTCTTCGCGCGTTTGCGGGTTTTCAAATACCGGTTCGAGGGCTTGATCCCCTGTTTGTGAATCGGTCTTTGCTGACGCGCCATCCGGCGCTGATAACGGTTGCGCTTCGCTTCAAGTGTCTTGACATCCGGTAAGTGTCTGATCTTACCCTCACTGGTTGCAAACTGACCCACATTCATGTCAATGCCAACAGCTCTACCGTTATCTGTTACTTGAATCAATTCCTCACTTACTTCATAACACACGGTAGCATAAAACTTGTCCTCTTCGCGTTTGATCACCACTTGCTTGGTGTTACAACCTTCGTAGGGATTGGAACCGCTCAACACCACCTGACCGATTCTTTGCAAATGCAGACTGGTACCGTTTAGTTTAAAAGAACCTTCCGGGAAAGTGACTGAATCATCGTGATAGAATTTGCTCTTGAACTTGGGATAGCCTTTCTTGGATTTGAAAAACTGCTGCCAAGCATCAGCCTGGTATTTTAGTATGTAGCGTATGGGGGCATACGGCAGTGTCTTGAGCCATTCGGTTTGCTTGCGCAGTTCGGTGAAACATTTACCGAGAGAGAAGAAACTTGTTTCAGGACGCGGCAAGGATTGATCAAGCTCATGGGCGCGCATCAATTTTTGGTTTTCACCGAGGAAGTGATTCCACACAAAGCGGGTGGCACCCAGGCACTGGTTGAGCAGATTGGCCTTGGTGCGGGTTAGGGGATACAGGCGATAACGAATGTTTCGGTGAGGCATTGATATATAACCGATCTTATAGGATTGTATTATATATCATTGTTATTATATTGTATTAATAATTTTGTCAACTTATCTATATAAGTCCCTTAACTCACGCTAAATTTCGATTGCTCGAAGGTGTGCGATCGCATGATGAGCAAACCCGCAAGGTAATGTATATGCAATTAATTCAGAAACATTGTCAACGGCCTAAACAATCACACTCATGAGATAACGATGAACGGAGAAGCGTTAATGCAGTCGTGGGAGATTTTCGAAGCGTCGGATCAGTTATTACAAGCCAGCGAGCCATGATATTCTTACCCCTTTCTAATCATTGTGATTCGTCATGAACTACGATCTTCAAAAATATCCAATGAAACCGGATGTCGTCGCATTCCTCGACAAAGTCGCAGCGAGTTATCCACCCCATAGTGAAATATCCAGTGTTGAAGAAGGCCGGCACGCCTATAGCGTTATGTGTACCCATTTTGATGTGCCCATACCGAACAATGTAATCATCGCAGATGCTGTAATCTCGGGACGAGATGGGCCAATTTCGGTACGTTATTACGACAATCAAAACTCCAATTCAGACGTTGTTGTCATCTACTATCACGGTGGTGGATTCTCGATTGGCAACCTCGATACTCACAATACCATCTGCGCCGATATGGCCCATGAAACAGGGTTCAGGATTGTAGCTGTCGATTACCGGCTGACGCCTGAGCATTTGTTTCCCGCGCATTTTTATGATGCACTCGATGTGTTTCTCGCCGTGGACCAAGGACAGACTATCGTGTGTGGGGACTCAGCTGGCGGGACATTGGCAGCAGCTGTGTGCGTCGATCGCCAGGCTACGAATCAGCGGCCTATTGCACAAGTACTCATTTATCCCTTTTTGGGTGGCGAGATTTTTAACCTGCCTTCCTATGAACAAGCAGCCGATGCGCCACTGCTAAGAACCGTGGATGTGCACTACTTTGAGAAATTAAGAAGCGATGGCAACCCTCCAAATGATGACCCGACTTACTTCCCGTTAGTCCATTCTAATTTTTCAGGCTTCCCACAATGCGCGGCATTTGCGGCAGAATTTGATCCGATTCGCGATGATGCAGTCGAATACGTGATGCGACTGCAAAATGCCGGTGTTGATGCAATTTGTACCGTAGAAAAAGGCTTGGTGCACGGCTACTTACGTGGCCGACACGTCTGTGCAGACATGGCCGACAGCTTTCAGCGAATTTGTGCAACGATACGACGCTTTGGCGGCGCTGAATAGCATCTGAATTCGGCCGATTCAAAGGCAACCTGTTAACAACTGATATGCGAAACCCGAACAACGCGTTAATCGTTGCTTGATAATTCAACCAGATATTTTCACAGAAAGACACTCATGAAAAATCACAATCGACAATGGCTGCTCGCCTCGTACCCTGCCGGAATGCCGGTCAAGGACAACTGGAAACTGACCCAAACACCAATTCCGGAACCTGGAGCAAACCAGGTGCTGGCTCGCTCGGTATACCTATCCGTTGACCCCTATATGCGAGGCAGAATCAGTGCGAAGCAAGGCTACGCGCAAGGTGTCGGAATTGATGAGGTCATGTGCGGTGGAGCAGTCGCAGAAATTGTTGCATCAAATCATCCGCAGTGGCAAGTCGGCGAACTGGTTGAAACCATCAACTTTGGCTGGCAGGAATACGCAGTTCTCGACACCCAACAATTGACTCGGGTCAACCCTGATATTGGCCCTCCGCATACGTGGTTGAGCTACCTTGGGATGCCAGGAATTACAGCATGGCTGGCCCTAACCTCCATCGGCAAACCGCAGGCAGGTGAGACGGTACTGGTATCCGCCGCCTCCGGCGCAGTGGGCCAGATTGTTGGACAACTTGCTAAAGTTCACGATTGCCGCGCCGTAGCAGTCGCCAGTTCGAAAATCAAACTCGACTGGTGCTCAGACTTAGGCTATGATGCAGGCATCAACTATCGTGAATCCGATGATCTCGCTGCTGACATCAAGCAAGCATGTCCCAACGGGATTGATATTTTTTTCGACAACACTGCCGGCCCGATTCACGATGGCGCAATGCAGAATCTGGCCTTAAAGGCAAGAATAATCATCGTTGGTACGATCAGTCTTGCTGGTCGGTTTGAGCAACCCGATATGGGTGAGCGATTTCTGCGACAAATCCTGGTCAATCGGGCACAGGTCCAAGGATTTCTGGTATTTGATCATCTAGACAGGTACGAGGAAGCCCGGCTCGCGTTGGCAACCAGTGCCCAAAATGGTCAACTACAATTTAAAACCGACTTCATGGACGGCATTGAACAAATGCCAGACGCGTTTCTAAAGTTGCTGCATTCGCAAAATATGGGCAAGCAGTTGGTACGAACTGAACTGGCGCAGAACTATAACGAGTAATCAGTTGCGGACAACAGGAATCAATTGCTCAACCTATTCCATTAGAAGTCAGTAGAGACTCCGCCTTCGCTGATTCGCCGGTCAACGAAGTCGTTCAGTTGCTCGCGAACGCCAGGATCAATGGGTGGCGGCTCGTATTGCGCCAGCAATTGCTTGTAAATACGATTAGCATGCTCCATTGCTTGCGGCGCGCCCGCTTCAAGCCAGGTTTCGTGATTACGCCAATCCGAAATAATAGGTGAATAAAATGCGTCCCGATAGCGCTGTTGGGTATGCTCAGTACCAAAAAAATGTCCGCCGTGACCCGCTTGCGCCATTGCATCGATGCCGACTTCCGCATCATTGATGGAAATCGGTTGAAGGTATTCTGAGATCATTTGTAACAGATCAGCATCCAGAACGAATTTCTCAAACGATGCCGTCAGCCCGCCTTCCAGCCAGCCAGCAGCATGAAGTACAAAATGGGCATGACCATTGATGGCGCCCCACAAGGAAAACACCGATTCATAGGCTGCTTGAGCATCAACCGAATTGGCCGCGTTGGTATTCGAGGAGCGAAACGGTAACCGGTAGCGACGCGCCATCTGACCGCTGATCAATGCAGCTTTCATGTACTCGGGGGTGCCGAACGCCGGAGCACCAGAACGCATGTCCACATTGGAGGTAAATCCACCATAGATGAACGGCGCTCCGGGCCGAGTTAGCTGAGAGATAACCAGACCCGCCAGCACTTCAGCATTCTGTTGCGTAATCGCGCCAGCTAGCGTAACTGGCGCCATCGCACCACTTAAGGTAAACGGGGTGAGAACGACCACTTGGTTGAGCTGTGACATCTCAATAATTCCAGTAACCATGTTGGCATCCAGCCGCAGTGGTGAGTTGGAGTTAATCACTGTGATCAGACTGGGTTCCTGGCTTAACTGCTCATCGTCAAGTTGGCGGGCAATTTTGATAATCTCCAGCGCATCGCGGTTACGTTCCCTGCCCAACGAATATGCGTGAAACACTTTATCCGTCAATAAAACACAATCGCGCAAGGTTTCAAGATGTCGAATCGAAGGGTGCACATCTGTCGGTTCAACCGGATAGCCTCCCATAAAGTGAACAATATTCAACTGTTGAGTGAGTCTCAAAAAGTCTCGATAATCCTGCAGGTTTCCGGTGCGCCGCCCGGTATCCAGGTCGGATGCATGCGGTGCACTACCCACCGTCGCGAATGACACCCGATTGGTGCCCATTTCCAAATCATGGGCTGGATTTCTGGCATGAATCGCGAACTCAGGCTGCACTGTCTTAAGACACTGTTCGACCAGACCACCGTCGATGCGGACAACATCGCCATTCAGTAACTGCGCACCATTGTCGATTAAGAGTTTGCGTCCTTGCGGCGACATCACCTCAATTCCAACTTGTTCCAGTACATTAAGCGAGCACTGGTGGATAAACTCAACCTCGTCATCAGAAATTGCACAAATTGGCGCAAACCGGTTGTTTATGTGGCGCAGCGGCAATTGCTCCACAGGAGTTGAAGCCGCAGAAGACATTTGGCGGCGACGAGAAACTCTACTTGTCATAACTTAATATCTACTCAAAGCGATATGGCCAACGAAAACTGGAATCATGCAGCGATTTGCTACCACGGAATTGTGCCGCCAAATTTTAACCAGTACCAAAGCGGTAAAGCCATAGAACTTCTCTAATCATTAATCAACTGTAATTGCCGTAATCCAAGATAATCTGCGGCTGAAAAATTAATCGACGTTGGAGCGTTTCTCGAAACTCTGACAGAAAATCGGCATCAAATAGAGTATTATCTCCAAAATCGATTCGGGGTTAAATTTTGTAATGCTTGGTTCATCTACAACAAAATTTCTTGGGCTCATTATGAGCTTGTCTCTTCTTATTACGGGCCCTGTGCTCGGAGACACTGCCACTGAAAGTGAAACCAGTGCAACCGAAATCGTTGCAACCCAAACCACCGGGGACGAGGATTCAAGCGCAGATCAATCTGGACAGACTGCAGTCGTTGTTCTAACCGATCCTGAAATTGCGGCAACGGTAGATGAAGAACCGGATTGCGAATAAAACCGCACCCGATTTTCTTCAATCCCACTAATCCACAGGTGCGTGCGCTAATTTAGCGCGTTTAGGCTGTTGTTTCATCCGCATTTTCTGATGGGTTCACGAACCACAGGAGTATCCCACCCACTGCAAGCAGCAAAATAACTGAAAGAATTGAGTTTCTCGCACCGAACATTGCTGCTGACCAGCCGACAAGAAAGGGCCCAATAACAGCTGCTGATTTTCCCACCATATTGAAAAATCCGTAATACTCACCCGCTTGGTGATTGGGAATCAATTGACCGAGCATCGAGCGACTCAAGGCCTGAATGCCGCCAACCACCAGTCCGATCATGACCGCGAGGATGTAAAACTCAGTACCGCTGGTGATAAAGTACGCCCAGATCGTTGCAACGGTGTAGACAAAAATACCAACATAGATTCCCGCTTTAGGACCGATCTTCTGCCCCAGTCTGCCGAAAACCAGCGCTGCTGGAAACGCTACAAACTGGACCAATAACAAAGCGCTGATCAAATCGTTGGACCCCAATCCAATCGATAAGCCATAGTCAACCGACATTCGAAATACCGTATCAACACCATCGATATAAAACCAGTATGCAAACAGGAACAGCAATATCGTGCGTTTGGTTTGAATCTCTCTGAAAGTGTCTCGTAGTTGCCGAAAACCGCCGACAATTGCACTGCCTGCCAAGCTGTCGTTGCGCGGTGATTCCTTAACAAACAGCATAATTGGAATTGAGAAAACAGCCCACCAAATCGCTACTGTAAGGAAACTCACCTTGACTGCCTGACCTGCATTTGCTAAACCAAAAAATCCGGGATTGAGCACCATCAACACATTGATCGCAAACAGAATTCCACCACCAAGATATCCCAAAGCAAATCCAAAACCGGAGACTTGATGAATCCGATCACGGGTGGGAGCGACCTCAAGTAAGAGTGCATCGTAAAATACATTCGCGCCCGAAAATCCAATCGTTGCTACTGCGAACAGTACTACCGCAGGAAACCACAACCCCTGCGCAACCAGAAACAATCCAAATGTTGATACAACACCGATGAATGCGAACACCATCAGCAGTTTCTTTTTAATGCCAGCCCGATCAGAAATAGCGCCAAGTATCGGTGCAAGAATTACGATCAATAAGCTGGAAATTGAGGAGGCAACACCGAGTCGATAAGTTGTTAATGTGCTTTCCACGTCTACCGACCAGAATTCGCGGAAAAAAATCGGGAAAAAACCTGCGATTACCGTTGTCGCAAACGCGGAATTAGCCCAATCGTACATGGCCCACGAAAGGGTCTTTCTTTCAAACAGTCCTTTCATTGATTCCCTGCTTAAGAATTAAGATCGCAATCGCGACCCCGCCGGATCGTGGGGCGGTTCACACAAGAGACGCGCCGGCCTTTCAACACCAACAACATGAACTGAAAATCCCTCGGATTCGTTGCAGACAGCTGATGAAACATAGGCCAGTGCCAAGCTTTTCTGTACCCAATGCCCGTAATCACCTGAAGTTACAAAACCAACCCGTTCACCGTGTAACCAAACTGGCTCAAATCCTGCTGCATCTGCCTTGTCGGAATCGATTTCCAATAGTCTGAGCACGTAATCTGTCGGTTCGTACCGTTGTCTGAGCACTGCTTCTTTGCCGATAAAATCGGATTTTTCGAAGTCAATAAAGCGTTCCAAGCCGGTCATTTTTGGTGTGTAAGCCGAAGTGAACTCGCGCGACCACGCACCATAGCCCTTCTCCAGTCGCAAACTGGTCATGGCTCGAAATCCATAGAGTTGCATGTCAAACTCCCTTCCTTCAGTACTTAATTTTCGGTACAGATCCTGCATCTGTTCAACAGGCACGTTGATTTCGTAACCAAGTTCTCCCGAAACCGAAACACGCGCGACCACAGCACGGTCAGCACCGATATTAAACTCGCGACAATTCATAAAAGGAAATGCTGCACCGGACACATCATCCGACACAATGCGAGCAAGCAAAGCTCTGGAGTGCGGCCCTGCAATTGAAATGCCTGACCATATTTTGCACAAGTTACGAACGGTAATACCACGAGACGGCAAATGATCATTAAACCAGCGCATATGCCAAGCCTGTAGATAGTATGATCCCATAAGCCAGAAGCAATCATCAGCTAACCGCAATACCGTAAGATCCCCCGCCAGTCTCCCACTGGGTGTCAACATTGGTGCAAGACGCATGCCGCCCACGTTTGGCAAGCGACAGGCAAGCAGCTTGTCGAGCCAAACCTCACTGCCAGGGCCGGATACTTCATAACGTGAGAATCCTGTAATGTCGACCATTCCGACTGCGGAGCGGACCGCTTTTACTTCTTCGCCAATGATATCGAACGCATTCGAACGTGACAGAGTTGGTGTTTCTGCAAAATCCGGTTCATCCAGAACGAAGTAAAGCGGAACCTCCAGCCCCCAAACACAGCCAAACTGAGCTCCGGCTTCACTCATTTCATCATCGATCGGCGATAAATCGAGAGGTCGACCGGCAGGCAATTCTTCGTTGGGATAAGTGAGTACGAAGCGACGGGCATAAAACTGCTTGACGGTGTCTGCAAGGTAACGGTCCTGACTGGCGAATTCTCCATAGCGGGCAACATCCATGCCAAACACATCTGTTTCCGGCTCACCATCAATGATCCACTGGGCCAGTGCCAGTCCAACACCGCCACCCTGACTGAAGCCTGCCATCACGCCACAAGCAACCCAAAAATTCTTAAGACCCGATACCGGACCAACCAGGGGGTTGCCATCCGGTGTGAACGTAAATGCACCGTTGACCCAGCGTTTGATGCCGATTTCCTGAAGCACCGGAAAGCGCTCAAATCCCTTGATCAATTGTGGTGCGATACGATCAAGTTCTTCGGGAATAAGCTCCATCCCGTAATCCCATGGCGCACCTTCCAGATGCCAAACTCTTGGGTCGAGTTCATAAACTCCCATCAGCAAGCCCTTTCGTTCTGGCCGCATGTACGTAAATCCATCCAGGTCCAGAACAGATGGGATGATTTCATCACTTGCAACAAGTTCTGGAATCGCTTCCGTGACCAAATAGTGATGTTGCATGGGACTGACAGGCAAATTGACACCTGCCATCAAACCGACTCTACGCGCCCAGAGGCCACCCGCGTTAATGACATGCTCGGCGACGACTGTGCCTTTCTCGGTGACGACGTCCCACGCACCTTCTGATCTCGGGTGAAGTTCAAGCACACGGTTTCTGAGCACAATTTGCGCACCTCGATTCTCAGCTGCCTTGGCATATGCAACAGTTGTTCCATGCGGGTCCAGGTAGCCTTCGTATTGATCCCACATGCCCCCATGCAGGTCCGCGACATCAATCAAGGGACACATTTCCTTGATCTCAGCAGGCGTGACCAACTTCGGCTCAATTCCCATGGTGAGAAAAATGGTGCGCATGTACTGCAAGTATTCCCAGCGGGCTGCGTTGGCGGCCAAGATGATACTGCCGCCCTTGACCATAGCGATGTCCTGACCACTTTCGCGTTGGATTTCCTCGTACAAGTCAATTGTGTAAGCCTGCAGGCTGGATATATTGAGGTCGTTGTTCAGTGGATGAAAACCCCCTGCCGCGTGCCAGGTTGAACCCGCAGTCAACTCCTTTCGCTCGATAAGCACGACATCTTGCCAACCCAGTTTTACCAGATGGTAGAGCACGCTGGCGCCGACAACGCCACCGCCAATGACAACCGCACGATAGTGACTTTTCACTGCCAGTGCTCTCGATTTTGGTTGAGTAAGAAAGGATGATTCAACATTGTCAATATTATTATCGAATTGATGATTCATAAGCCCCATAAACACGCGACCATCCATCCGTGGTTCTTATGTTGCTGTACGACAGTTGTGACCCAAACCGAGAGCAACCGAAACTGCACCCGCACACACCCAAAAGCTGCCAGCAACCCGCTACAATACAAAAATACCGTCAACCCTGTTTAGTGTTTTCCAATTTGCGTATCGTTTCACTCACCTGCTCAAACACTGAAATCATCTGTTTCCTCGGTCGTGGCAATTTCCTGGTTGGTGTCGATGACTATTCTGATTATCCACCTGAATTCGTTGGCAAGCTACCGCGTGTTGGCCCTGACCTTGGAATTGATGTCGACAAGGTGGCAGAACTCAAACCCGATCTTGTACTTGCGTCTCTGACGGTACCGGGTCACGAGAAAGTCGTTAGTGAACTCGACAGTGCCGGGTTGCCCTACATAGCCTTGGAGCCGATTCGTCTCGACGATGTTTACCGAGATATCGTGCGAATTGGTGAATTGGTGAACGCACGCGAGAAGGCCAACCAGTGCGTATATGAAATGCAGCAAGTACTGGCTACTTCCAACAAACGGGCTAACAAACCAAGTGTGTTAATTCAATGGTGGCCGAAGCCCGTGATTGCACCGGGGCAAAATTCCTGGACCGAGGACCTCATTGAAGCGGCCGGACTCGTCAATCCAATTGCGGATCGACCTGTCAAGAGCACACCCCTAACCGACAAAGAAGTACGCGATCTCAACCCTGACGCAATTGCAATTTCATGGTGCGGCGTGCAACACAACAAGTACCGACCAAAAGTGATTTACCGAAACCCGGCTTGGCAAAACACTCGATTTGTTATGCGCAAACAAGTGTTTACGATTCCGGAAGCCTATCTCGGTCGCCCCTCGCCGCGACTCGTTAACGGGTTTTTAGCCTTGCGGGATATTGCAACCGCTTTGAATTCGCACCAAACCTGACTATTCGGAAAACATTCCAAACTCGGTGTTGTAAAAGCCGGTCAGTAATTTTCTGAAGTTGACTGCATCACCACATCCCGCGAGTTCTCGTATTGAGTGCATCGCAAACTGCGCAACGCCAACATCGACAGTCCGGATGCCTACTTCAGAAGCAACGAGAGGGCCGATCGTCGTTCCACACGGCATGTTGTTTTTTGAAACAAAAACCTGAATGGGTATCTGTAATTCAGCACACAAACTGCGAATCAACGCTTCGGTCTGATCACTCGTTGCATAGCGTTGATTGGAGTTGATCTTGATCACTGGACCTTGATTCAGAATCGGGCGATGCTGCTCATCGTGTTTATCAGGGTAATTCGGATGCAGCCCATGAGCACCATCAGCAGAAACCAGTACCGAGCGACGCGTAACTCTTGGGTCAAGTGCGCCAATTCGACCAAGGACCTGTTCAAGGAAGTTGCCTTGGGCACCGGAATCGGAGACACTGCCAACCTCTTCGTGGTCGCTACAAAGCAGTAGGCAAAAATTCTCATCATTGGCATCAAGCAACGCGCGTACACCGGCATAGCAACTCAGCAGATTGTCGATTCTCGCACTGGATATGTATGGGCTCGAAAATTCATGTGATGTGTCTTGTATAGGGGAGTTTGCTTCGTCGGCACCAATGAGGATTGGTGGATTGACATCATACAGTCGTAAGTCGAAGCTGAGAATGTCATGCACGTCCTGACCGTAGGCTTGGAGCAGGTTTGCCAACAATGATACGGATTGATTATCTTCAAGTCCCAAGTGCCTCAATATCACAGGATTCATGTGAATTTGAGAATCAATCTTCTGAGTTGTATTGGCTTCTCGATCGAGATGAATGGCGATGCTTGGAATAACGGCCAATGGTATCTTGCAATCTATCAGCAACGTTTCGTTAGCTTCTCGATGAATAATTCGCCCGGCAACTGAAAGGTCCCGATCAAACCAGGTTCTCAGTAAAGGCGATCCATAGACTTCTACATTGCCTACCCAATAGCCAAATTTGTTTACGATGGGGTTGGGATTGAGTTTTAAGCAGGGACTGTCGAGGTGCGCACCGACCAACCGCATGCCTGCGACGTCTATGGGCCTTTGACCCATACGGAACGCAATGACTGAAGTACCGTTTCGTGTGACATAGCACCGGTCTCCTTCAGCCAAATTCCAGTCATCAGTTTCATTTAGGCGCCTAAAGCCATCTTGGTCGAGAATATCGCAAAGACTTCTTGAGGCATGATAAGGCGAAGGTGACTGCCGGATGTACTTCAGTATCCCACTCAGGAAATCCTGTGAATAACCCTCGTCTTTGGAAATGACTGTCAACACAACCTCCTTTTGGTTCGCGTGTATGCCTAATCAGTCCGCCGATCGGCTGTTTTGATCAATGACCAGCGAACTAAAGTCGAACAAATTTCTGTCCGCCAATTGGGACGGCGATATGTTTTGCATACTGCGAAATATATTCTCAATCCGACCGGGGTTTTCGCGCTGCCACTCTTTCAGCATTGCTTTGATCTTAACTCGCTGCAAATTTTCCTGGGAACCACAAAGATTGCAGGGAATAATGGGAAACTCTCGGAGGGCGGCATATTGTTCAATATCCGCTTCCCGGCAGTAAGCCAGCGGCCGAATCACAACATTGGTGCCATCATCACTTTTCAATTTTGGTGGCATGGCTTTCAGCTTGCCGCCATGGAACATATTCAGAAACAAGGTTTCGATGATGTCCTCGCGATGGTGTCCAAGCGCAATCTTATTAAATCCATGTTCTCGCGCGAAGCTATAGAGCACACCGCGCCGCAGCCGCGAGCAAAGCCCACACATGGTCTTACCCTCTGGAATGACATCCTTAACGACACGATAGGTATCCACCTCCAAAATATGGTAGGGAATCTTAAGTGAGTTCAAATAGGCGGGTAATATGTGCTCGGGATAACCGGGCTGCTTCTGATCGAGGTTTACCGCAGTCAAATTGAAAGAAATGGGTGCGCGTAGTTTCAACTCCAGCAAGATGTCCAGCATGGTGTAAGAATCTTTGCCCCCGGAAAGACAGACCATTACTTGATCGTTATCTGAGATCATGGCAAAATCGAGAATTGCTTTACTCACTTCTCGTCGCAAGCGCTTACGCAATTTGTTAAAGTCATAGCGATTTCGCGAACCACGATGTGCTGCCAGCGCAACGTCGCGTTCGGTTTGTTCCGTTTCAATATTCAATTAGTTCATCCCCGTTAGGACAGATTTGATCAAGTGCCCATAAGTATAAACCTACCGTTGCTTTTCCTACCCAAGCCGACCAAAATTCGGTCAAGTTTTGCATCCTGTTTGACAACTGCTGCTGATTTCTAACTCGAATTGAATGGGTGTCTGATAATTGTGGGAATTTGCGTTTCTTGCTGCCCTTTCCATCCTACCAATCCATCTCCATACAGCCAAGCGTCGGTTTGACGATCAGTCAAAACAGCTGTTCAATTTCTCCAATTGCCGTCAATGTTGCATTCTTGCAACCTCGGACCCCAACACAGAAAAACTGATCCAGCCAATTTCAATTCTCAAACTGAATGGCACACCTTTAGCGCCTCCCATCTTCGATAATCGAACTCGTCAGCAATGCGCTTTGTTGCGTTTCAACCACCATTATTGAGGAACCACAGCTTGCCAAACCCAGGCACCCCCATCCTAAGAAACCACCACTGGTTGTTTGAACGCTTCATCCACTCCACTGACGGCGTGCAACTGCTGTTGAACCTGTCTTTCAACCCCACCCAGCTCAAGCTGCTCAAAGCCGATCAATATGAGCTCCTAGCCACCAAGTCCATGGCCCCGCAGGGCCAACTGCAAGATGCCGATATCCTCATCAAAGTCCCCCTCAAACAAACCACCGCAGACGCGTCATCCATGCGCATCCTGATTGAAGTGAAAAGCAAAGTGGTGCCCAAGGCATTAATGCTGCAACTGCTGCGTTATCACCACGGTACCCTGGAGACCGACTGGACCCCAGTAGTGACACTCACAGTCAGCAACGATGTTCAATTCAAACTCGACGGCCAGTTGCACTTCAGTGATTGTGTAGACGATGCCGGCGCCGCGTTTGTAAAGGCCTTTGGCAGCCACTTGATGGACTTTGCGGTAACTGTTGTCAACTTGTGTGCACCGCGCAACCAGGCACTGCTGCAGGCTTCAGATTCTCCGGCGGCCATAATGCTCTACGCCATGGGCAATATCAATGTTGAAAAACATTTCAGTGTGGCGGTGGCCAAGACCTTGGTGCGCAAGAGTGCGGCATTGAATGACGCACAGCTGCTCGAGTACTGGGTGCCGGTAGTACAATATATTAATGATCGTAAGGGCTTGGATTATTCGTGGTGGTTGCCGTTAGAACTGGAAATCACGGGAGGGCGTAGAATGATAGATTTAAGTTGGAGCAATGATGAAGTGAACCAGAAGGTTGGGGAGCAGCGCGGCATTGAGATCGGTAGAGCAGAAGGTCGAAAAGAAGGTACATTGAAAACCAAACTAACTCTCGCGCAAGCCATGCTGCACGATGGCATAGAAAAAGACTTCATCAAGAAGTATTTCGATTTCAGCGATGATGAAGTTGATGCGCTAAAGAATGGTCAAATCAATAACGCCTAGTTACTCGCAAAATACTCGTAGCCGCCAGTGCCAGGCTTGCGTAGGTTATTCACTTGAGCCTTAACTGGTTCAAGGTGCTGTGCAACTCAACAATCGAATCAAATTGCCCAGAGAATATCAATGATCGTAAAGGCTTGGATTATTCGTGGTGGTTGCCGTTAGAAATAGAAATCACAGGAGGGCGTAGAATGATAGATTTAAGTTGGAGCAATGATGAAGTGAACCAGAAGGTGGGGGAGCTTCGCGGCATTGAGATCGGTAGAGCAGAAGGTCGAATAGAAGGCCGAAAAGAAGGTCGACAGGAGGGCCGACAGGAGGGTCGAATAGAAGGCCGAGAAGAAACCACATTGAAAACCAAACTAACTCTCGCGCAAGCCATGCTGCACGATGGGATCGGCAAGGACTTCATCAACAAGTATATTAATTTCAGTTATGATGAAGTCGAAGTGCTGATAAAATCGGAAAGACAATGGTCCACAATGTATGGAGTTGAAAAGCAATGATGCTCGTGCACCTTACACGATGTTGTGATTTCAAGCGATTCCATTCACCAATTCTCATTCAATCTACTGAAGCGAAACAGCTTGACTCGCACGGAATTTCAACACCCGGAAAATCATTCTGCTTCTGCCTACTTCACGAGGTACATCAGAGTAGGCCTCAATAACACGAATTGCCTAAGTTCATAGCCTCATTTTCGTTGAAACCTGTAACAAATCGATAACTGAAATATTCGAATGCATTGGGTAGCACTTGCAATTGTTTGTGTTGCACTGATTTTTGTCAGTTATCACTCACCAAAAATCGGGTTTGGATTACTTGGGACACTGGCAGTTATTCTCACTGCCTTATATTTTTTAAACATCGAAGATTCTGAATCGAAGAAATTTCCAGTGCCAAGTGATTCAGTCGAACTCGGTAATGTTGAGTTTAACGCGTCCTATGGCGACAGTTGGGACTACACAGGCCGAATCACGAATTCCTCAAATAAAAACATTACTGATGTCCAAATCAAAGTTGTGCTCTATGATTGTCCGACTGCAGTAAATGAGCTCTCAGACGATTGTGTCGCGATCGGGGATCAAATCGATTATGTTCCGATCAATGTCCCGGCTCGTCAAGCCAGAGACTTCAGCGACAACATATCATTCAGAAATGCCGTGCCCAAGGGTAAGCCATTGTGGGGTTTTGAAATTGCTGGACTGCGAGTTTCTGATTAAGTTCGCAATCTGTTTATGAACTCCTTACAGTTGACGAGGAGTTTCAATTGAGACTGCTTGGCCTGTCAATCAACCGCGTCTACGAACATTTGGAGTCGCCGCAATTCAGACAGGTCAAACACCCGTCAAGCATAATCACAGCTGTGACGTTGCAGACTCGACACAATTGCGACCCTGGTGGAAAGTTGCCTTCTTTGGCATGGCCATTCGCATCGGAATTACGGCGTTCGTATTCAGCCCGTTTCTCATCAAGAATTTGTTGAACATGGGTGGCTCGAGGTTCATCCTCGATCATTCCAATTTTTCGCATGTGCTCTTCAATCACCAATCCAATTTCAGCAACCAGTGAGGGAACAAATTCACCCGTTCCGGGTTTGAAGTAGCCGCCCCTGGGATCGAAAACGGCCCGCAACTCCTCAACCAGAAACGAACTGTCGGTCCCCTTTCGAAATACCGCTGAGATAATGCGGGTGAGTGCAACAATCCACTGGAAGTGATCCATATTCTTTGAATTGATAAAAATCTCGTAGGGCCGCTGCCGTGCGTAGGGAGTTCCTGGATTGATGACAATGTCCGTGATCGTGACATACAACGCATGTACGGAGAGGTGATTTTTGATTTTATAAGTGGCGCCATGCAATGTCGCAGGGCGAGCTAGTCTCTCCAACAAAGCAGGAGACAACGCACCGTTGACTTCAGGCTCAGCGGCACCATTGGACTGCCCGGTAGTTTGAACCGGATCCGGCGCGGACAACAGCGTCTGGCCGACTTCGGCAGATGGAACCACTCGGTAGTCAATAATTCGGCTACTGATTTTAATGGTCATTTGATCTCAATCTTTCAACAATGGCTATAGACCGAACGTTCGCAACGCTGCGCATTCAGAATTTTCCGTAGTACCCTTCTTTGAGAGCATCATACAGATTTGCAGCGCTATGCGTTTCGCCGTCATATTCAATTTCTTCACTGCCCCTGACCGTTACCACGCTGCCGTCGTCCAGGGTGAATGCATACACAGTGTCTTCGCTGTCTTTTTTCCTGACCAATACACCTTGGAAGTTCTCTGGGTTGTAACGAAATGTCGTACAGCCTTTCAGCCCGCTGTCATAAGCATTCAGGTAAATATCTTTAAATTGATCAAACGGATAATCGGTAGGGACGTTCGCAGTCTTGGAGATAGAAGAATCAACCCACTTTTGTGCGGCCGCCTGGATGGCGACATGCTCACTCGGCGAAATATCGTTTGAAGTGACAAAATAATCAGGCAGCGAGTCTGCATCATCCATGGAAGCAGAAGCATCGATCAATTCACGATAGAGGAGCAACTCATAGGAATAAACTGGCATTCGGTCTTTGGATTTCTTGCCCTCACGAATGACATTACGATAATACTCGTGAGCAAATGACGGTTCAATGCCATTGCTCACATTGTTACCCAAAGACAGGCTGATTGTACCCGTTGGGGCAATCGAACTGTGGTGCGTGAAGCGTGCTCCAACTTCAGCAATACGATCAGTGAGTTCCTGTGGCAGCTGTTGCATATACCGACTGTATTGCGACAGTAAAACTTTTCCTTTTAGGCGATCGCCCACCTTGATTCCGTCCTGTTCCATTTCCGGTCGCTGATGCAACATGGCTGCGGTAGCTTCAAAAGTTTCCTCAAAAATGGGGGCAGCCCCTTTTTCCTCGGCCAAATCAACTGCGATCTGCCAACCGGTTATGGCCATCTCGGCCGCAACCCGTTCAGTAAATTCAACGGACTCATCGGAGCCATAGCGAATCTTCATCATCGCCAGCGTTGATCCCAACCCCAGAAATCCCATACCATGACGACGCTTGCGTAATATTTCATTGGCTTGCTCATCGAGCGGTAACCCGTGAATTTCGACCACATTGTCCAGCATCCGGGTAAATATTGCGACAACTTTCCGATATCGCTCCCAATCAAAATACACTTGGTCGGAAAACGGATTGACGACAAAATGGGTTAAATTGACTGAGCCCAGAAGACAGCTGCCATAGGGCGGCAAAGGTTGTTCTCCACATGGATTGGTTGCTCGAATGTTCTCGCAAAACCAGTTGTTATTCATCTCGTTGACGCGATCAATCAAAATAAATCCGGGTTCAGCAAAATCATAGGTGGACTCCATGATTGCATCCCAAAGTTCGCGGGCAGGAATCGTTTTGTATACCCGGACTGCAACCATGCCTTTCTCGTTAGTAATCCAGTCGCGGTTGCTCTCATCAACCGGCCAGAATTTCCAGATGACTGGTACCGCTTCATCTTCGTACTCCTGACGGGTGGCCGGAAAAACCAGGTCCCAATCGCCATCTTTCTTGACTGCCTTGACAAATTCATCAGTAATCAGGCATGACAAATTGAACTGACGCAGTCGACCGTCTTCCCGTTTTACGCGAATAAACTCCAGAATGTCGGGGTGAGAAATATTGAACACGCCCATTTGCGCGCCACGCCGGCCACCGGCCGATGAAACTGTAAAACACATGGCGTCGAATATGTCCATAAATGACAGCGGTCCTGAAGTATTGGCCCCTGCTCCACTGACAAACGCGCCTTTGGGTCGCAGCGTTGAAAATTCATAACCGATCCCACAACCGGCTTTCAACGTCAAGCCAGCTTCGTAAACAGAATGCAAAATTCCCTGCATGGAATCGGGAATCGTACCGGATACAGTACAGTTGATGGTGCTGGTTGAGGGTTTATGTTCGCGCGCCCCTGCATTGGAGACAATGCGTCCAGCTGGAATGGCACCGTTTCTCAGGGCCCATAGGAACTCTTTATACTGTTGCTCGCGTACGCTGGCGTCTTCGACATCTGCCAATGCGCGCGCAACCCGAACAAATGTGTCCTCAACGCTTTGATCAATGACATCACCAGTTTGGGTTTTCAGGCAATATTTTCTGAACCAAGTGTCGAAAGAAGCGGGCTGGAGCTCAAGTGCAGTCGGTTGAACTTCAGTTATTACACCACTCACACTAGCCATAACCAACCTCCGGACAGGTACAAGCACTGGTAATTGAAACGGACTATCCTCACGCCCATAATTTTAACAGAATTCACTATCCGACACTTGTCGAATCTGGTCTAATTTGCAATAACTTCAATAAGTTATCGCTATATATAGGGTAATGACAATGTCAAATATATCAGATATATATATCAGTTTATCAATCTAGAAGATTAGAAAACTAACGCACCTTGACAACAAAAATTTACCGGATATTGCCGCCCCGCGGTCCGATTTCGGTAATACCGCAATTCATCCCTTTGTTCAGGTGGTCAGTTTGCGATAAATATCTGAAACTTTCAGCGGCAGTTTTCGAATATCGCTCACCACGGTATAGTTCACATGCCCATACATGTGGGGCAAATACTCATGCGCATGGGTATCTATCGTAACGCAAAATGGATGAATTCCAGCGTACTTTGCTTCCAGCAAGGCTTGGCGGGTATCTTCAATTCCGTACTCGCCGCGATATCCATCATAATCATCCGGTTTGCCATCGGAAATCGTGATTAACATGCGCGTTTTGGCATCAATTTGCTTGAGTTTTTGCGTTAAATGGCGGATGACAACGCCCATTCTCGTGTAGTCTTGCGGTTTCATGCCTGCAATTCTGGCTTTTACGGGCTGACCATAAGGCTCATTAAAGGTTTTGATTCGATACACTTCACATCGCTTGCGGGTCATTCCGGAAAAACCGTAAATTGCGTAGCGGTCACCCAGCGTTTCCAAAGCCTCACTCAACAGGACAAGACTCTCGCGTTCGGCTTCATTAATCCAGCCCTTGGTTGAACCACTGACATCAACCATAAAAACCACTGCAAGATTACGCTCATGTTTTTGCGAACTGATGAACAGTCGATCAGTGAGTTCATCTCCCTTGACAATATCAACGTAACTCTCCACAACAGCATCAATATCAATATCATCACCATTGTTCTGCCGACGCAGCAATCGGTTCTCCCCACGAAGCGCTTCAAATGACTTGCGAATGGCACGAATCAAGTGACAATACTTATCCAGGATTGCCGCAACATTTTGCGCATCACCGGTGTGCATATCTAACTCTTTGAGCACGCACCAGTTTTTCCGATAATGACCACGTCGATAATCCCATTCATCATAAAAATATCCACTCTGTGAATCGGACGCTTCGTCCACTTCATCGGGTAAAACCTCTTGGGCATCATATTGACCAGCGCTGGTTGGAAGCAGATAGTCCTCCGGAATCGACCCAAAATCCTGAATGATGCTCTTTGCTGTTTGCAAAATTTCGGCTGGCGGTGCCACTGGTTGGCCTTGAATCGAAAATGTCAAATCCCCCTCACCGGATGCCTCATCTTCAGAATTCTGGGTAACTGACACCTTGGCCGACTCGCGACTGATGTGCTCACCCTCGCTTTTTGCGAAATCAAAAGCACTATCTGCAAGCAAAGCCAGATCAGCGCGAAATTTCTCACGTTCCGATGCAACTCTTTCACGGGTGATTAAGCGGACTTTGTCCAAATCAATTCGTCCTTGGTAACAGGCAGGCTCCGGCGGGTTGAAATTCGTGGCATACAGGCTTCTCACCAGCGACAATGAATCGAGAACACTTTTGCCAGCAGTTTGAAGCTCGACCAATTCCGGTTCTTTGTCAATGCGCATCGTCTCCTTAAACGTGGCATGTTTTAGTGCTCGCATCTGCCGCGCCAAACCCGGAAGTTCCTCTTCCAGGCGAGCAATCAATCGAACCTCTTCGACCGCCTCAAAGATCTTCAGTGCCTTAAGTGGATCTTTGAATTTAGCAATTTCAGTGCATACAAACGGCACTCCCGTTGCTTTATCAACTCGGAATGTTCCATAACGGGTTTGCGCCAGCAAGTAGCCAACAGTCGCTTTATAGAGTTGGAAATTTTCACGGTCCGAATCAAAATCCCGAACCGCATGTGGAAGGTAAATCGACTCGGTATCAGTCCAGGCAGATTCATCTGCTTCAATGCTCAAATCTCGCCCGGACACACCAATGACGAACTTGTTCATGATGCTAACGACATCTTGTAATGCAACCGTATGTCTTTGCTGCACCAACTTGGAAGCAAACTGAGCAACGTCCCGCAGGGCTGCGCTACCAAGATAGAGGCCGTCGCGATCATAAATATCCATCGCTTCAATGATCCATCGCGTCACTCCTGTTTCATCGAGTTGCGAGAAAGCCTGGGATGCGTGGCTGGCAAACTGAAATGCCATCTCAGAGTTGGACTTGGCAATCACCTGTGTCCAATGCAGTACGAATTCCTGTTGGGAACGCGCTAAATTGGATATTTTGTATGCCGATTCACTGACAGTTCGACGCGAGGTGAGTACTGCACCGAGCAGCTCGTTGAGACGTGCTTCAATATGGGCATCACTCAACGGCTCGTTCATCTGCCTCGCCGCTCCGCTCCGTCCAGGTCATCGACTTCCAGTTGCCAAATCAAAAAAGTGATGAGGCCATTTCCCGAATTGCAGTCAGAATTTCAGGATCATCGGTGAGCGTCTGGGTAATTGACGCATTGCACGCATCCAATGGCGCGATTCCGTACACAATCAATTTAGCCGCATGTACCAGCAAGCGCGTACTGGCCCCCTCTTCAAGACCACTTCCCTTCAGGTTTCGAGTCATTGCAGCAAATCGCACCAATGCACTCGCGTTGATTGGATCAATGCCGGATTCATGTACGATGATGGCCTGTTCAAGAGTTTCTTCCGGGTAATCGAACTCGAGCGACATAAACCGTTGGCGGGTACTTTGTTTTAGATCTTTCAGCACGCTTTGGTAACCTGGATTGTAAGAAATCGCCAAACTGAATTCTTCAGGTGCATAAAGCAGTTCACCGGTCTTTTCAATGGGCAGCACCCGCCGGTCATCCGCCAGCGGATGAATGACAACAGTAGTATCTTTGCGCGCCTCAACTATTTCATCAAGGTAACAAATTCCACCCGATCTGACTGCCCGGCTAAGCGGCCCATCTACCCATTGCGTCTCACCACCGACAATCAAATACCTTCCAACCAGGTCTGCTGCAGTCAGATCATCGTGACAGGCGACAGTAATCAGCGCACACTGTAAACGCCATGCCATATGCTCCATGAATCGACTTTTGCCGCAACCCGTCGGCCCTTTGAGTAAAACCGGAATACGGTTGCAATAAGCGCTCTCAAAGAGTTGAATTTCATTGCCTTGTGGCGCGTAATACGGTTCCTTGGCAATCTGGTACTCTTCGTTTTTAATTCTGTACATCACTTTACAATACGATTCATTCAATAGCTATCTATGGGCTCGGTCCAGCTGGAACTGTCACGCAAAACATTCCCGCAAGCAACGCCCCCAAACGTCTGAAAATGGTTCAAATCATTAAGTATAAAAGAGTGTAGATGATTAGATTTGATTCTGATATGAAGCAGACCGTATCGCAAATCACCCCAATACATGAAAACAAATGCCTGGTGCTGAACGACTCGTTACGCCAGTGTATCACCGCGCGGCTCGCGCGATTTAACCGCAGTACGAATCGTGACTCACATCTCAGACAAGCCGCAGTTGCATTAACAATTGTGGACCACGAACAAGATGACCGCGCAAGTTTTCTGCTAACCCGCAGATCCATACACTTAAACCGACACGGTGGGCAATATGCGCTTCCAGGTGGTAAACGAGACCACAACGAATCCGCTCAAGAAACTGCGCTACGCGAATTGCAAGAAGAAATTGGCATTGGATTAGATGAAGACCATGTCCTCGGCATGCTTGACGACTACCAAACCCGCTCCGGATTCAATATCACGCCAGTCGTGGTGTGGGCTGGCAGCAACTGTAACCTCGATCCTGATCCCAATGAGATTGCACGCGTTTATCGAATTCCGCTCGACGATCTGAAATCACCTGACATACCAGTGCTTGAATCCACCAGTGCGGGTGACCATCCGGTGCTTTCTACTCCGCTTGCCACGCTGGGACACCGAGTATTTGCACCGACTGCAGCGTTCATCTACCAGTTTCGAGAAATTGTGCTGTTTGACCGCCATACTCGGGTGGCACATCTAGACCAGCCCAAATTCGCCTGGAAATAGTCACACGATTCGACCACTGATCACTTTTACTGACTCAGTTTGTCTTTCAGTGCACGGTTCACCTCGGGATGCACAAATTGTGAAATGTCGCCACCCAACTCGGCAATCTCCTTGACCAGTGAAGCCGCAACAAAAGCATAGTCTTCTGCAGGAGCAAAAAACAGCGTTTCAATTTCCGGTTCCAATTGGCGATTCATCCACGACAATTGAAATTCATACTCGAAATCAGAAACTGCCCGTAAGCCCCGTATCACGATATTGGTTTGCATTTTTTTTGCAAAATCAATAAGCAGCCCGGAAAATCCCACTACCGAAACACCGTCCAGGTGAGCGGTGGTTTGTTCGATCAATTCGACGCGCTCATCCAACGAAAACAATGTACGTTTGCCCCGGCTGTCGGCCACTGCTACGACGACTTCATCAAATAGCTTACCGGCTCGTTCAACCAAGTCAATATGGCCCCGGGTGACCGGATCAAAACTGCCAGGATAAATCGCCCGTGTGATTGGATGTCTGTTGTTCATCGATTGTGAAATGTCAGCGTGAGTCAACCCCAAGTTGAAGAGAACCTATATTATGACGCATTGCAATATTTTGCATTCTATTTTCAACGCCTCTGCGAACGATAGCATTATTCCGAAGTGTCGCACAGGCATCAATCCTTGGCTTGGTTTGGCACAAGCAGATAGTGTGCCCGTGAACCCGCGTTGGTGCAACGCAAAATTTGCCAACTGTCTGCAAGACTCGCCATATCAAACTCGCGTTCCGCTTCAAGATAGACATACGAATCGGCATGTAGGGCAACCGTCGATTGCAGCAGCTGCAGCGTTCGACGTGCCAACCCGGTACGAAAAGGCGGATCAATAAAAATGATGTCAAATGGCCGGTCAACACGGCGCAGGAATGCTAAAGCATCACAATGCACAATGGTGCAATGTTGGGCTCCCAGTTGTGCAGCATTCCAATTCAGATTGCGAACACAACGATGATTCGAATCAACCAGAACGGCTTGCGCAGCACCCCGTGACAACGCTTCAAACCCAAGCGCCCCACTTCCGGCATACAAGTCCAGGCAGCTCGACCCTTCAATGTGCGCCTGCAACCAGTTGAACAGGGATTCACGGACCGCATCGGTTGTCGGCCGTATTTCTAAAGCTGAATCAAACGCAATCCGTCGGCGTCGCCACTTGCCAGCAATGACTCTCACACTGCCAGACTTTTTCTTCGACTCACGCACTGTACTATTCGCAGCTATACCGCATCATCCGTGCAATCCGCACACCCCAATAGTGGGAGAGATCCGAACCATGCGATGCTAGCAGAACGGGTCATAACCCGTCTGTTGAGATGCCCCGCCTTTTGCCTTGCATTGCCGCCCGTCAACACTTCGTCCGTACAACCATCGCAGTCCATATAATCTGTGCGCATTCGATGACTTTCAATTTAATTGATTGCGTGCACAGTTATCAGAAAAATTCGCATTGTTTTGTGAGATTGATGGCGCAGATTCCATTTGCCCCAAGCAGTCACTTTGAATGCACTTCACTGAACTGTAATAGCAATCAGCGATGTACTTGGCACGTGGGCACACAGTGCAATGCGATAACTGCAATGCACAAGCATCATAAATTACTATAATTTTTAATACGCGAATACCCCCACTTACAGTCCGCGTCCGCAGACGATTGAATGAAGCGACAGATGATCAATTCGGTTGTAATACCAAGTCTATTCTTACCGAATCACATTTGATAGCACCTTTATCACTGATCAATTGTTTGCCAATTCCTGATTGGATCAATGTCACCAGACTCTAACGCTAAGCCTCAATTGACATTTTTCAAAGCGCTCGCAAAATCGAGAAAATCAGTCCTCGACAGCCTGTCGGTACTGTTTTCCGGTTCGCGGACAATTGACCAGGCTGAAATTGACGACTTGCATGACGCACTGATATTAAGCGATGTCGGTATTGATATGAGTGAATCTATCATCAACCAAGTGTCGAAATCCATGAAAACGTCCAAATTATCGGGACAGCAAGTCATGGATGTACTGCACGCTGAGCTTGTCGGCGCACTGACACCAAGTGAAACTTCGTTCGATTTGACTCGCCACGGTGTACCCGCGGTTGTGTTGATGGTTGGTGTCAATGGCGTTGGGAAAACAACCACCTGCGCAAAAATTGCCCACTATTTACAGTTGTGTGGACACTCAGTCATGCTGGCAGCTTGCGACACGTTCCGCGCGGCTGCAATCGAGCAGTTGCAAACCTGGGGTGCACGTCTTGATATCCCGGTCATCGCACAGGCGACAGGTGCTGACCCCGCCGCGGTCGCCCATGATGCCTTGCATGCAGCCGGGGCGCGCGGGTCAACCGTACTGCTCATCGATACAGCCGGTCGACAGCAGACTCGCGACGATCTCATGCGCCAACTCAACAAGATCAAACGCGTGATTGGCAAAATTCAACCTTCAGCGCCGCACGAAACACTCATTACCATTGATGCTGGAACTGGGCAAAACGCCATTGCTCAGGTGCGCGAATTCAATCGGCATACCCCGCTCAGCGGCATCTGCGTTTCAAAATTGGATGGCACCGCCAAAGGCGGTATTGTGGTGGCATTGGCTCACGAGTTTGCCCTGCCCATTGCCTTTGTCGGATTGGGTGAATCACTGGACGACATGACGCCTTTCAAGGCAGAAGATTATGTTGGCTCGCTGTTTGGTGGTAACTACGACCGATGATTCGCTTTACCAATGTCTCCAAACAATATCCGAATGGTCAATTTGGACTGCAGGATGTCTCGCTGGAGATTCCAGGCAATTGCTTGTCATTCATTACCGGTCCGACGGGTGCTGGCAAAACCACTGCTGCCCAACTGATCGCACTCAGAGATAAACCCACTGAAGGTCAGATTTTCGTTGGCGACACTGATCTGACGGATTTGTTTGGTAGAAATATCGCCCGCTATCGAAATTCGATTGGTGTGATTTTTCAAGATCTGGTACTGTTGAATGATCGAATTGTTGCTGAAAATGTCGCCTTACCCCTCATGATTGAATCCGCGCCAATTAAAAAAATTCAGCCGCGGGTGATGAATGCACTGGACTTGGTTGGTCTGCGAAGCAAGCTGAATTTTTATCCACAACACCTCAGTGATGCGGAACAGCAACGGGTCAGAATTGCCCGGGCGATCGTCACGCGACCTGCCCTGATCGTTGCCGATGAGCCGACAGCCAATATGGATTCCATGCTGAGCGACAAGATTATGGCATTATTCAAGCGACTCGCGGGTCACAACACGACGGTGGTTATTACGACCCATAACCGCAATCATTTGGCCGATAAAAGACATCCGGTGTTCGACCTAACCCGGTGGCAAGTGCCTGCTACCAAACAAAGAGCGTCTGAGTAGTATGGTAACCAATTCATACCATATCATTCAGGCGCTGGTGCACAGCCTAAAGCAGCTGCATCGCGATCCCATAAAGACCTGGTTCTCAGTGCTGTTACACGCACTGATCATGTCAATGCCAATCGGTTTGTACATCACGGCAAGCCATCTCGAGCATTTTTCCTTTCTGATTCAGCAGCATCCGCAGGCCGCAGTTTTTCTGTCCCATGACGCCGAACACAGTATCGCCATGTCTACACAGCACCGAATTCTGGAACTGGACCACGTTCAGGCAGCACGATTGGTTTCAGCAGATGAGGCACTGGCTGAGTTCGAAGAACTCACGGGGCTGTATTCAATATCGAACTATTTACAGGAAAATCCATTTCCAGCAACCATTCAGGTAGACATCGCCGCAGCATTTTCCAATCCACAAGAATACGACACGCTGTTATCCCAGATTCAACGGCTTGACTACGTAGATCTGGTGCAATTCGACTACGAATGGGCGGCGAAACTCTCGTCAATTAGGAGCATTATCAAACTATTCGGACCAGTCATTATCGTTTTGATGGGTCTGACATTTCTGACGGTCATCTTACTGATCATCAGTATGAGCCAAAGGCAGGTCGATGGTCGAACGGACGAAATCAAGCTGCTCAGTTATCTCGGCGCCAAGCGGCGGCTCATCTATCGTCCCTTTGTCTACACAGCAGTGTTTCAAAGTCTGTTCATCTTCATAACGACATTTGTTATTGTAGAGAGCTTCCGTGCCTTCTCAAGACAATCGATTGCCGATTTGATGGTGCTGTACCAATTTGATGTATCTGTGGCAGCAATTGAGTGGAATGTATGGGGCATTGTGCTCCTCAGTCTAACACTGCTGAATGTTCTGTCGGTCCGGATCGCAGTCTATCTACGGGCTCGTGAATTTTGATTCTATTGGCATTGAGGTAACACTTGAATAAGTGCGCCAACGACACCATATAACCGTGCGAGGAACTTGAAACAAAAACATTTATTAGCACTCTAATATAATGAGTGCTAAAATATGGATCAAATTCGACATCTCGAATAGGTAGGAAATGACTCAAAAGAACGTTCCAGCGGTATCAAGTGTTCAAAGTAATGGCATTACGTCATATCTTGCGTCGGTGTATGCACAACCGATACTGACAGTGGAAGAAGAACGCGAACTCGCGACTCGATATCACGAAAATGATGATCTCGATGCGGCGCGCCAGTTGGTGCTTTCACATTTGCGCTTTGTGGTCAAGGTCGCCCGTGGCTTTGTCGGATATGGCATTCCGCTGAACGATCTGATTCAGGAAGGCAATGTAGGTCTGATGAAGGCAGTCAAGCGCTATGAGCCGGATCGGGAGGTACGCCTGGTGTCATTTGCGGTACACTGGATCAAAGCAGAAATCTACGATTTCATTCTGAGAAATTGGAAAATTGTGCGAATTGCGACGACCAAAGCGCATCGCAAGTTATTTTTTAATTTACGCAAGCATCGGCAAAGTCTTGACGCGATGAGCGAAGCTGAAATTGCCACCCTCGCGAAGGATTTGGATGTGCCGAAAGAAACCGTACGGGAAATGGAAATACGCATGTCCGGTACCGCAGTCTCTTTTGATCCGGATGTGGATGACGACAGCGACGAAGCGGTGTCCGTGGCTCCGGCCAACTATCTTGGCGACCGAACCTACAATCCAGAAGATGTTTATGAAGAAAATTGGAGCGAGACGCATCGCAGTGAACAGCTGCAGCATGCACTGAGCATTCTGGATGAGCGAAGCCGCGACATCATCACGCAGCGCTGGTTGAGTGAAGATAAATCAACGCTCCACAATCTAGCTGAAAAATACAAAGTCAGTGCTGAACGCATTCGTCAGATTGAGGAAAAAGCCATGCTGACGATGCGCAATCAACTGAGCGAGGTCGAGTTCGCCCACTAAATTGGGACCGCGTTGGGCTTCAATCGGAAGTCTGATGCCGGAAAACAAATTGGGATAAGAGCGTTCCACGCATGGGCGCAATCTCTGACGAACCTCGTAAAGTTCCGTACTTTGCGCGCAACTACGATCCGAACACACGTTAAAACGATTGTCGTTTTCCCTTTCCGAAAACTCGTACGGATAAATTCGCTGCCAACCCAAGCGGCGAGCCGGTTCCCGCTTCCTGTTCGCTCCTCCCTTTCGACAATAGCAAGGGAAGTGCAATCCTCTACCCGGCAAGTCGAGAGTACTTTCGGTGTTCGGCACAGGCCAGACCGCCAGAAAAGAGTACGGGATGATGGAAGGCCACTAGATGGACGGATAGGTTCATCTTATCTACTCGCACCGTTTCAAGATGCCTAGGCGTTCCATGCCTGCGACAAATATATCTCGTTTAAACTCCGTAGGCTGACGGTCTGCACGCCAACACGATTCAAAAAGAATTCCCTGTCTGGATCGTTCTCTTTTCCCACGCAGACATACCACGCTTTACGATTCTGGCTTCCGAACTTTTTGTAATACCTTGCCCTCTCGATCAGTAACCGTCGCAGGAATACTTCGTCCCTGCTGAGCCCGTCCCGAATATCAGAAGATCGTTTGCGAAAAATGCATCCAACCACGTGTTCCATCCCGTCTAGCAATTGATCGCCTCAATTGATCGCCTCTTCATTGGCAAACAACCAGTTATCTCCTCGATGCATCCACGCTCGGGCTTGTTGAACCGAACCCATATAGTGTGAAAGACTGAGCCGAATGCTGTCGGCGTACTTTGAAATGCCATTGACATGCCAGATCGCAAAACTGTTTCGAGGTTTTTCAATTGGTTTGTCCGACACTTCGAATCGAGAACTCCATGGATAGAAGCGGTTGAACGGCAAACCTTCGCCTTTCTTCGTGTGAACCAGTTCTGCACCGCAGGCATCTGAAAGGGTCGTGTCGTAATTCGTAGTCAGAATAGGGACGCTGTATTTCTTCGCCCATTTCGTTATGGCGATGTGATGCTTTTTAAATTTCCAATTCTCGATCTTCTCGCAAAATTCTCTTTGCACCGACGCCGTAGGACCATTATGAAGTTGCAATAGGTCACCGATTTCAACCAATGAACACGTTTCGGGCAACTTTTGTCTCCGCTCCAAGAATTTGAAGTCGCTAGCAATTTGTTCAAGAATTTCCTTCCAAGTTGCTTTCCCTGCATTATTGCTGAAAAGGTTTATTCCATTTCCGACAATGAGAGCCAGATCTTCATGGTTTTCTTTGAGAATGTCCGCAAGTTCCGTCACCTGTTCTTTCCTCCATGTGGGCGTTAGACGCGCTTTAGGCCAGCAACATCTCCATGAGTGCTTTTTGGGCATGCAGCCGATTTTCTGCTTCCTGCCACACGACACTGCTCGGTCCATCAAGCACACTGGCGGCCACCTCTTTACCTCGATAAGCAGGCAGACAATGCATGAAGACTGCGCTGGATGAGGCGTTCTTCATGACTGATTCGGTGACCTGAAAAGCCTGAAACGCTTGTGGACGTAATTCTTCGAAATCTTCCTGCCCCATGCTGAGCCAGGTATCGGTCACCACCACATCCGCATCTCGAGCTGCATCGTGCGGATTCGAAAAGTACCGGATTCGTTCCGGATTGAGGTCCTGCAAGAATCGATCCAAATCTGCCTGGTATCCATCGGGAGTTGCAATTCTTAAATCGAAGTTCAGCAAAGACGCAGCACTCGCCCAAGTGACACACATATTGTTACCGTCCCCAATCCAGGCAACCCGTGTACCGGCAATCGAACCAACCGTTTCCTGCATCGTCAGCAAGTCAGCAAGCAACTGGCAGGGATGATAAGCATCACTCAGACCATTAATAACCGGGACGGACGCATGTTCAGCATAAGTTAGTGCAGTTTGATGGGTACCGGTTCGAGTCACGATCAAATCAACCATGCCGGACAGAATACGCGCGGTATCAGCGGCTGATTCACCGCGCTTGAGTTGCGAATCCCCAGGGGCAAAAAACAATGCATTACCGCCAAAATGATACGCGGCAACTTCAAAAGACAGGCGGGTACGCGTGGAGGCCTTCTCAAACATCAGTGCAATTGTGAAATTATTCTTAATTGGAGGGCATTTTCGGTCGGCAATCCACATCTGTTTCAATTCAGCCGCGCGGTCGATCACCTCTCGAATTTCGTCGGAGTTGAAATCTTCAAGGGAAAGAAAGTGGCGGACCATGGAATGCGTTCGAAATCAATTCAGTGACGGGCAAAACGCACAGACCGGCGTTGCGCCGGTCTGTACTATGAATTCAGAAGAATTTAATCAGATTGGGAGTGCCTAAAACATACCCATATGAGAAAGTGATCCGGTGACCATGAAAAATAACATCGGAATCGACAGCATGGTGTTGGTCCGAGATGCCAACAGCGCGGTTCGCGCGGCTTTGGCTTTCTCTGCATCAGATGCATCGACCAGGCCCAGTACTTTTTTCTGATTTGGCCAGATCAGCACCCAGACATTGAATAGCATAATGGTACCGAGCCAGGCGCCAATCCCCAAGTATGCATGCGGACCCTGCAAGATGAATGCATCCATAAATGTACCGGCACGCAGCAGGTAATAGGCTCCAGTTAACCAGGTGACCACCGCAGCCCAGCGAAACCAGAGCAATGCCCTTGGCGCAATGTGCTTGGTGATTCCAGCAGCCGTGCCGTCAGCTTTAGCCGCTGCCAGCCCCGGAACCTGAACAAAATTAAAATAATAAAGCAGGCCCACCCACGTAACGCCTGCGAGTATATGCAACCAACGGTCCAGCAATAAATCCATCATTTAACCTCTTTAATCAGCAATTCGAAGCCATTTACAGCGACTCAAAGCACGCCGTTTGCAAAAAAGTAAAGCACCAGCGTTAGCACGAAACCTGCAATAATTGTGCCAGCTATCGACTCAAGTGGATTTTTCATTCCTGTCCTCCGGGAAATGCCCTTAACAATCGAATTTTAATACCTAATATGATACTTTGACAGGACCGGTTATTCAATGCCAACATTCTCCAACTGGAATCTGACCGCCAGTTGCAATTGCGATGCTTGCACGGCCACAAAACCAAACAACACGCCGGGCCGGACTCATATGGCATAATTCTATTTGCGGAAAATGACGGCCTTTGGGGCTGAACAGCAAACATACGATTCCTGACTTTCTTAGCTGATATTTATGCACAAAAAAATCGTACTCGCCTACTCTGGCGGCCTGGATACCTCGATCATTCTTCGCTGGCTGCAAAATACCTATGGTGCTGAAGTTGTTGCATTTACTGCGAACATTGGTCAGAATGAAGACCTTGGTCCAATTGCCGACAAGGCGGCAAAGATGGGTTGCAAAGAAATTTTTGTTGAAGACCTCGTTGAAGAATTCGTGCGCGATTATGTATACCCGATGTTTCGTATCAATGCACTTTATGAAGGCGAATACTTGCTGGGCACCTCAATCGCCCGACCATTAATTGCTGCGCGGCTTGTTGAAATCGCCCGGCAAACCGGCGCGGATGCGATCGCACACGGTGCCACAGGCAAGGGTAACGATCAAATTCGATTTGAACTCGGTGCTTATGCGCTGATGCCGGATGTGCAAGTCATCTCACCTTGGCGTGAATGGGATCTGAAATCCAGGGAAGAACTGCTGGCCTATGCTGAACGCGAAGGCATTCCAGTCGATCGGCGTGCCAGCGGTCAAGCTGATTACTCGATGGATGCAAACCTGTTGCACATCTCTTATGAAGGGGGTGAACTCGAGGATCCCTGGTGCAGCCCGCCAAGCGCTATGTGGCGCTGGACTAACGCGCCTGAAGCGGCTCCAGATTCCCCTCAAACAATTGAAATTGAATTCGAAAATGGCGATGCCGTAGCAATTGACGGGACTCAAGGCTCACCTGCTGCAATCCTCAAACAACTGAATGAAATCGGTGCCCGACATGGGATCGGACGGATTGATATCGTAGAGAATCGCTATATCGGCATGAAATCCCGGGGTTGCTATGAAACGCCAGGCGGAACCATTCTGTTGAAGGCACACCGGGCGATGGAATCGATTACGCTGGACCGGGAGATTGTTCACCTCATGCAGGACTTGATGCCGCGCTATGCCAAACTGGTTTATAACGGCTATTGGTGGAGCCCGGAAAGGGTTGCATTGCAAAAAGTCATCGACAACTGTCAGCAAGTGGTTACCGGAAAGGTTCGCCTTGAACTGTACAAGGGCAACGTCATGGTGTCGGGCCGACAATCCGACCAGCACTCGCTTTACGACGAAGCAATCGTGTCATTCGATGACGAAAGTGAGGCTTATACCCAATCCGATGCAGCGGGTTTTATCAAACTCAATGCGCTACGACTGCGTGTTGCCGCGGTTCGGGGTCGAAACTGCTGAGCGGAACTGTTTTATCGGGCCATGGACTGTCAGTCGTGTCACCCCCAATGCTGTCGGTCATCGTTCCGGTTCTGAATGAGCACCCAAGTACACTCGATAACCTGGCGGAACTGGCTCGCCTCGACGAGGTAGGAGAAATCATTGTCGTAGATGCCAGTAGTCAGGGCGCAACCATCGACAAGCTTAGCGCACTGCAAGTCGCATTTGATCGAATCGAGGTGATATACACCGCCACCCCCGGACGCGCCCGACAGATGAACCACGGGGTGACCCAAGCAACCGGGCAGGTATTGTGGTTTGTTCACGCGGACACCCGCGTACCTGACGGGGCAGCAGCATGCATCGTTGACTCAATTTCAGCCGGCCAGCCATGGGGGCGTTTCGACGTGCGTTTCAACAATTCAACAAAACGCATGAAATTGGTCGCCTTCGCGATGAATCTGCGCTCAGCATGGACTGGGGTGTGCACCGGTGATCAAGCTATTTTCGTCTCACGGGACGTGTTCCAGAAATTTGGCGGTTTCCCCGATATCGCCATTATGGAAGATGTGGCACTAACCAAGCAACTCAGACACGATGCCCGCGCCATTCGCATCCGTCATCCCGTCACAACCTCTGCAAGGCGCTGGGAATCACATGGCTATCTGAAAACCGTCTTCCAAATGTGGCTGTTACGGCTGCTGTTTTGGATGGGTGTTTCACCTAAAGCCCTAGCCAAGCTCTATCGATCAAACTCACTATGATCAGCCACCCTGTATTGATGCTGATGACCAAGACACCGGTTGCCGGACAGGTCAAGACTCGATTCTTGTCCCATGTATCGGCACAGACCGCGGCTCTAATTGCTCTGGAAATGATTCTCGATACCGTTGCGACAGCAACCCGCAGTTGGCCAGGGGTGGTGCAACTGCTAATTCGTTCAGACTCGTGTAACCCAGCTCTCGAAGAACTTGCCAAGTCGTTTAATCTTGAAATCGTATTACAGCACCAGGGAGACCTCGGCCAGAAAATGGGCCTCGCAATCTGCGACACACTAGAACAGGCTCCAGCAGCAGCCGTCATGGGCTGCGACATTCCTGACATCTCACCAGCCATTCTCGAGCTGGCCCATGCCCGGTTGTCGGAAGGCTGCAACATCATCGGACCCAGCGCCGATGGTGGGTTTTACTTCGCCGGGTTCAGTAACTATATTCCTGGTATTTTTGACCATATTGAGTGGAGCACGTCGACCGTATTCCAAACTGTATTGACCCGACTGCGCACAAACCACCGTAGTCAGACAGTGGTTTTACCGTGCCTTAATGACATCGATCATTGGGACGACTTTGTTGAACTCGCAGACCGGCGCTCTCGATATGCCAAATATTTGCACACTTGATTGGCTTCTAAGGTCGTTCAATGGCTTGATTGTCGCCTGGCGATGATTGGGAAAGATCGCTAAAACGCTTCAGTAGTAATAGCCAATTTATATAATTTCAATAAGATAAAACGTGATACATTCGATGCAGACGTGGCAGCAGTGCCTTCAGTATTTTTTTTGCATTCACTGCCACAGTAAAGCACAACTTCTTTGTCATGACATCTCAAAGCCATGAAATTGGCCTTCCGATTATCGCCTTTAACTCAGCGCCTTAAGTCAATCCCCATTTGGCTGGTTATCAGTGTGATGGCAGTTGTTGCGCAGGCTCCCAGGCAACTGCGCCTCCAAATTGGTGCCAATGTGGGGCGCCTTTTTTACCTATGGAACGCCAAGCGCCGTAAGATTGCTTATATTAATCTGGAGCTGTGTTTTCCGCACTGGCCAATTGAAAAACGCCGCAAAGTCGTTCACGAACACTTCAAACTCTATGGACAGGCAATTGTTGATCTGGGTATGGTCTCGCTGTCCAGCGAAGAACGCCTTAACAGGTTAATGAACATCAAGGGGATTGAACACTATCGACGCGCAAGAAATGCCGGGCATCCAGTTATCTTCCTGACCCCGCACCTGGTTGGTGTTGATATAGCCGGAACGTTACTGGCCCGACACATGCCGATTTGCTCCATGATGCGCGACCAGAGGAACTCGGTTTTAAACAACCGGATGAAAGCCAACCGCATGCGCTTTGGTTTACGGCTGTATACTCGCTCGCAGGGACTGCTGCCGCTGGTCCGAAATTTAAAAAGGAAAATCAATTGCTACTACATCGCAGATGAAGACTTTGGAGCCAACAACTCACTGTTTGTGTCTTTTTTTGGAATGCCTGTTGCAACACTCAATACATTGGGACGCATGACACGAATGACTGATGCCAAGGTACTGCCAGTGCGCACACATCTGGATACGCGAAGCGGACAGTACAACATTATTATTGAAGCACCACTGACCGACTTCCCTACCGACAGTGAGTACATCAACGCACGTCGCATGAATGCGGTTTTTGAAAATATGATAAGAGTGGCACCAGAGCAATACCTCTGGACGCTGCGCTGGTTTAAGTCGCGCCCGGACAATGGCAAATCACCCTACTGAACCAACCCCGCGACACCAGGCATTTGGGCTTATTGGCTCATTGTTCTGGTATTGCACCAGTATGTTACCTGTCAATCTGCGCTGGACAGTGGGCAGTGCACTTGGCGCCGCACTGTACTTTGTGGTGCACACCCGCCGCCGAGTTGTGCTGCGAAACTTTGAGCTGTGTTTTCCGGACAAATCAACAACCGAACGCAAACAGCTTGCGCGGCAGACTTTCCGCAATGCCGGTCGGGGGATTTTGAGCTGGGGATTTGCACTGTTTGCCAGCCAACAGCGCATCAATAAGGAAGTTGACTGGCACGGCCGGGATACGTTTCAGGCATTAATCAACCTCAACCGTCCCGTTATTCTGCTGTGTCCACATTTTGTTACGCCAATGCTGACGTTGCGCGCCATCGGTGCGTTAACTCCCGTGGTCACAATGTACCGACCACCGCGCAATCCACTGTTTGATCAAGGCTACCATTGCGCTCTGACTGGAATCGAATCACAAAACCGGTGGATCAACCGCATCTATCGCAAGCGCGGCGGTCACAAAATTCGCATGGTTCCTTCGCGCGGTAACATGCGACCATTCTACAAAGCGCTGGTACAGGGTACGCCGTTTTTCTATCTGCCAGACCAGAATGCCAATGATCCGGCGCATGCCACCTTTGCGCCGTTTTTTGGTGTGCCAGCTTCAACCTATACGTCGTTGACGCGGTTTGCCGAGTTTCGGGATGCCAGAATTATCTTATGCAACACCATCATGTCGAATAACCGCAAGCACTATGAGATGCGCACCGAATTGTTACCGGAAGACTTCATCAGCGGCGATCCGCAAAGTGATGCAGAACGGCTGAACCAACTGATTGAATCCCTGGTACGCGAATCGCCCGATCAGTATTTCTGGCTACATAAGCGGTTTGGTACGAGACCGCCACAAGAACCATCCGTATATTAGTTCTTTCTTAAGCGTCTCAGAAACACCTGCATTTCCTTCTCGGCTTGTTTGTCACCCGCTTGCTGGGCGGTTTTAATGCCTGCTTCATAGGCCGCAATTGCGCGCTCGTGCTGATTTGACTCGGCAAGTGCTCTGGCCAATAGCTTATGGGCGGCGGAATAATTTGGATTTTGCTCAATCGCGACCTCCAAGTGCGCAATTGCTTCATCAAAATGATGCTTCTCAAGCAGCATCGAACCCAGCGAAAATCGCAGCACAGCTGAATCCTTGCCACTGTTTAACATGGACTTAAAGTTCTCAATTCTGTAATTGATATCTATATCGGAATGCATTTGGAGTGTCCTGGGTAGCAATCTACCCTATGCTACGTTCATGTTGGCAAGAGCCAATCTTTATCAGCGGCTCAATTGATTTGTTCTCATCGAATTGACTGATATCCGTCAATTTGAAATCTGATGCATCTCATGGCAAGAAATTCGAGTAATGTTCACCAATACGACCTGAGGTAGGTCGGAAAAATATTAAACTATTACCGCAAACAATTCGCCAAAAATATTTTTTTGTTTGCAGTCAATGATTATTGTAAAATCCGAGTTAACGATAAAAATATATTATTTTTGATTAGTAATGTACGTTCGGTATATAGTTTGAAAATAGTAAGCATGGCCTGAATTGTGGTTAGAAATAAACAGGCTTATTAAACTGCTGGTTAATCCAGCCCAATACAGGAGGAGATTGATGAAGCGAATAATTCAATTTGCTATTGCATCTGGTTTAACCGCACTGCTGACTTTGCCAGTGCAAGCCGCCAAGTACGAAGAGATGGAAGTTTCTGATGGCGGTGCAGTTACCGGTCAAGTGACTTTTACGGGCTCAGTCAAAATGAGAACCGTACTGCCAACAAAGGACAAAGACGTCTGCGGCAAGGCGCGTAAGGAACCGACCATTGTCGTCGGCGATGGTGGTGCGGTCAAAGATGCCGTTGTTTACCTCAAAGAAGTTGCCTCGGGAAAGGCCTGGCCGGATATGGGAAGGCCACTCATCAATAACATCGATTGTGTTTTTGAACCACGAGTTCAGGTTGCAAAACGCGGTAAAGTCGATATCCTCAATTCCGATCCAGTGCTCCATAACTCACACGGTTATTATGGCAAAGCGACCGCATTCAACGTCGCATTGCCTTTCGAGAATGCCAAAGTGACCAAGATCCTTAAGCGCAACGGTGTCGTGCGTACCGATTGTGATGCCCACGGCTGGATGTTGGGCTGGGTTGTGGTTGTTCCAAATCCCTACTACATGCAAACCGACGACGACGGGACATTCATGATTGACAACATTCCACCCGGTGATTACACCATGATTGTTTGGCAAGAACAAGTGGGTGAAAAAGAAGTACCAATCACAATACAGGCAGGTGCAACAACCGAAATGGCGGTGCAACTGAACTGACAAATTTAACAATTATTCACCACTGTAAATGCTGTTATAAGGAGGAGTTTTATGACTGATAATAAGCATGAACGCGATGAGGTGAAGAAAAGCGGCGTGATCGATATTACGCGGCGAACATTTCTTCATAAATCGCTCTTAACTGGAGGTGCTGTAGCTACCGGCAGCGCAGTGGGGTTTTTCCAAACCCTTACCTCCATGGAGGTAGCCAATGCGGCGATGGGGGAGTCGTTCAGTTTTGCCTGGGTATCAGATACGCATCTGTATCCGCGCACGTTGAACCAACGCTTTATCGACAAAGCCACTCGCGCATTTGGTGAAGTCCAGGCCATGGGCGACAAGTTTGACTTCATGATTTTTGGAGGCGACCTTGCCCAGCTTGGCGATCCGGTTGAAATTGAACTGGGTGCTGAACTGCTAAAAGAAGTTACTATCGAGAAGCACTTCATCCCCGGTGAGCACGACTGGTATCTGGACCTCGGTGAAAGCTGGAACAATCATTTCGGCGAAACACCGTGGACATTTGATCACAAGGGCGTTCGAATTATCGGCGTTGACTCAGTTGGACGTGCGCCAGATTACTGGTCCGCCCGCGGCATGACCGCCGAAGAGCGAATGGGACACATGTCCGCGCTTGACGGTTCGCAAGCCGGCGCGTGGTCAGGACTTGGCAAACAACAGCGTGAATGGCTTTCCAGCACACTGTCGGACTGGCCCAAAGATGCGCCAGTGATTATTTTCTCGCACACACCGTTCTGGGAATGCTACGCCCCGTGGAATTTCTGGATTCGGGACTGGCGTGAAGTACACGAAATCATTGCCCCGTGGCAGAATGTGACCAATATTCACGGACACGTTCACCAGCCGCTTTACAATGAAATCGGCGGTATGCGCAGCATTGGACAGTTGGCTACCTCGTGGCCATGGCCCTATGCGCCAGAAGGCGTACCGGAAATTACCAAGCCCATGTTGCGAGTCGACCCAGGTGATCACTTCGACGGTGTTGGTTGGGGTAACCTGACCATGAACGCAGAAGCTCACGTGGAACACGAGTACATGATGTGGCGTGAGCAGGTCTTCGGTCACGGCCGAGCCGATTCCGGTACTGGCGACAATGTCAATCAGAAATTGTCACCCAGGATTGCCGATCGCGGCTGGACTGGCGACTGATTTACCACCAAGAGGAGAGAAAAAAATGCAAAGCATTAGAAACAAAGGGCTGGTAGCCCTCGTTAGTACGCTTTTGTGTGTATCACTCGCATTTGTCTTCGTGGTAAATCGCGCATCCGCACACAAGGTGTCTCACGATGCCGAAACATTGCAGGCTTTCACTGATGCATTCATGGAGCAGGTTATCTTGGGAGACAACCTGTTTCACGGTGCGCCGATGGAAGGCATCAACATGTCCAATACGGGCATGGCGTGCGCAATGTGTCATCCATTCTCGTCAGATGTTCACCCACACGAGTATCCAAAATTCCAGGAGCAAATGAGCGAATTCGCGACTTTGCGAGACATGATCAACTGGTGTATTGAGAAACCGAATGAAGGTGAGAAAATTGATCCGGATGGTGACGCGATGAAAGCTCTAGAAGCTTACATTTACTGGTCAAATCGAGGCTCTGTACTGGACCCCGGCCGACACTAGTAATCGCGTAACTGGACCCCACTAGCCGTCTTTAATGGCTGGGGGTCTGCAAAGGTATGAGGGGGTGTAGCAATGATGCGAATCACACAAGTCAAGTTGCACCCCCAATCTTTTTATACAGAATTCGGGACAGACGCCTAAACTAGCGCCTTCCCCACCAAAGCGGGGTTCAAGTTCCCTTGAAAAAGATCATTGCAATTGTTTCAGTAGCCGTAGCAGTTGGCGGTGCCGCAATTTTCGGTCTTGCCATGCAGACTGCAGGCGGCAAAACTGCCGAGGAAGTAACCACTGGCCGCTCACTATTTGACTATCCTGCCACAACCGGCAACATAGAACCTGTACTGCCTGAAGGCATCCCGGTGACACCCCGTCTGCTCGAGCACGGTGAGTGGGTATTTCGCGGGTTGTGTATTGGCTGCCACGGACCTGCCGGAGACGGTAACGGCGCAGTTTGGGAACTGGGAGATCTATACGCAAAAGATCATAAATTGCCCCGTAAACCGCGAGATTTTACTGAAGCCGTCTATAAATTACGTTCGACCCCCAGTGGATCACTGCCCACCGATACGGACCTGTTTATTTCGATTTCCCGCGGCCTGATCTACGAACAAGATATGCCCGCATTCAAGTTCCTGCCTGAACGCGACCGCTGGGCTGTGGTTGCTTACATCAAAGGTTTTTCTGATCGGTGGGAGGAAGAGGCCGAATGGCAGGAAGACCCGATTGAAATCGCTGAACCACCCCTGCCCGATGAACAATCCATTATTGCAGGCAAGGATGTCTATGCACTGATGCAGTGTGAGCAGTGTCACGGGCCTGTCGGTAAAGGCGATGGTCCATCGGCACCCGGACTTGAAGATGATGCCGGATTGCCGATCGTACCGCGCGACTTCACTGATGCATCGCAATTCGTAGGTTCCAGTGATCCCAAAGGGATTTACCAAACCTTTACCACCGGCCTCGATGGAACACCGATGCCTTCATTTGCAGATTTTCTTGACGAAACACAGCGCTGGCAGTTGGTCTGGTATGTGATTTCGCTACGCCCGGAATTTAACCTCGAGGCGACTCGTACACAGATGATGGCAAACCAGGCGAGTCAACAACTCGCTGAGATGAGTCTGGAGCAGTGATCGATTTTCGCCTTGCGATTGAACTTGCTGCCAGTGATTTGGGTCTGGAGCGGTGTCATAGCTGCCGGGGCACTGGGTTGGATGGCAGTTGCCTATTTTCCAGAAGATCGTACTATTTTGCGCACGGCACCTTACGAGCAGATTAATTATGATATCCTGCCTGATGATGCCGAGCTTGCGAACCTGGAACGCGGCCGGAGTTACTATGTGCAATTGTGTGCGCTATGTCACGGTGCAAATGGCAATGGCTATGGTGAATTCAGTTATCGGATGGTGCCCAAACCTGCTGATTTGGTCGGCGAAAAGACCACCAATCGAACCGATATGGAATTGGACGCAGTGATTCGCGACGGAGTACAAGGCACTGCGATGGCTGCCTGGGGCGATACACTCAGCGCGGTTCAGCGACAGCAAGTTATCGGATACATTCGTTACCTGGCGCTACAGCGCGCCTACTTGGACAATGGATAGTTTAGCAACAATAATGGCCACTCCTGCAATCAAGGATGTATCCATCGACGCCGATTCGATGTTGATTCTAAAGTTTATGGTAATGTCGGTAACCCATTTGCTGATTGGTACCATTCAGGGAGTTATCCAAACCTTTCCCGAATTTGCGCTGTGGATTCGCGCCACCGGGCCAGCTGGCCACATGATCGATCCGCTAGCTCACGCGCACATCAACCTCGTCGGTGGTGTAACCATGGCGATCATGGGACTGTTTTATTATGTGCTGCCAAAAATTGTCAAACGACCCATATACAGCCGGACGCTGTCCAATACATCATTTTGGTTCTCAACCATCGGTGTACTTGGCTTTTTCGGATCTCTGGTGTTTTTTGGTATTATCGAAGGCAACATGATCTTGAGTGGAATGACCTATCTGCAGGCGCTTGATGCAGTTGGCCCCATCCATCACATTGCAATCATATCAACCGCCATCCTGATGGGATTTGGCTATTGGATATTTATCACCAACATTTTTCTGACCGTTTTCAAACGACGCGGAGGCCACTAAATGCACCGGTTGCTCAACTTTCTTTACAGCGGATTTATCGTCGGTGTGGGACTTGGAACTGTCTTCCAGCTTTGTATTTTGCCATTGCTCGGAATGCGCAGCCACGAAGAATGGACAGGTCTGCTGGTATGGGGTTTTGTCATCTCGATTGGTACGGGAGTTGTATCAGCACTGTCATTCTGGTACATGAACTCGATCATGATCAAGCAAGGCAAATAGCGTAAGACACGAGAACAATAATTATGGCTACCAATATTCTTACTCGAAACGACTACGCGGAAGGCACCGCCGCGAAGCATTTCTTTTTCTCATCAATCGTCATGCTCAATATTGGCGTGTTTCTGGCACTGCTGACATCGATGCGACTGGCGTGGCCGGATGTCTTTCCCAATGACATTCCATGGTTGCACTTTGGCCGTATTCGCCCGGTACACGTGCATTTTGTGATATTCGGCTGGATTTCCATGGCCTTTGCCGGGGCAATGTGCTATATGGCGCCGGCGCTGTGCAAATCCAAGTTGTGGAGCGAAAAACTTGGAGTCTGGAACTGTTGGGCCTGGAATATTGGCATGGTGGCCGTCTTTTTCACCCTCATCAACGGCATGACATCAGGTCGCGAATACCAGGACCTGATTTGGCCGCTTGATATTTATGTGCTGTTGTTTATCTTCGCACCGCTGGCAGTCAACATCTGGATGACCATGTTAAATCGACAGACTGAGGGGCTTTATGTTACGATGTGGTTCTTTGGTGCTGCGCTGTTGTTTATTATTCTGAGCTACTTTATCGGCGCGGTGCCGGACTTGTTCCCGGTGCATGGCCTCGCTGAAGCCTATATGACCTGGTGGCATGCGCACAACATTTTGGGCTTGTGGATTACTCCGGTTTCGGCTGCAATTGCTTACTACATCATCCCGAAGATTTCCGGCAACACGCTGTACAGTCACAAAATCGGGCACTTGCATTTTTGGTCGATCGCAGCGTTCTATTCAACGCCAGGCGCACATCATCTCATGGGTGCACCAATTCCCGAATGGCTTAAATCTTTCGCTTCGGTTTCCGGCGTACTGATCATGATTCCAGCACTTGCGTTTGTAGTCAACATGCTGATGACCATGAAAGACAAGTGGTGGATGTATGCCAAGAACATCCCCTTGCAGTGGGCGTTGACCGGAGTGCTTTTCGCCATTCCGCTCAACATTCAAGGTGCATTTCAACAAACCCGCTCACTGAACTGGTACATCCATGGAACACACTGGATTGTGGCACACGCCCATCTCGCGTTGCTTGGATTTTCGAGTTTCATCGAAATCGGCGCAATTTACTATGGGCTGCCAAAGCTGTTGAAACGTCAACTTTACAGTGAAAAACTGGCCAGACTTCACTTCTGGCTAATGGCCATAGGGTTTCTTGGATTCTGGTCCGTACTGACGGCTGCCGGTCTCGTCCAAGGCGCGGCCAAGGTTTACGAGATCCCGTATATTCAGTCGGTCATTGCAACTCATCCCTATATGGTGGGCCGGGTGATTTTTGGCGGCATGATCATTTTTGCACAACCGATCTTCCTGTACAACATGTGGATGACTGCAAAGTATGGTAAGAAAATAGCGCCAGAGCCGACAGGTGGACGCACCCCGGTCGGTGCTACAGCATAACCAGACTATAGAGGACAGAAACAATGCCGAAATATGTAGTTGGTGCGGTACTGGTTGTTCTGGTCATCTTCCTTTCGATCGCTATTACGATTGTTGGCGGTTCAACCTACATGAATGAAATTCAGCCGACTGAGTTGGCTATCGAAAAGCAGAAGATGCTGGGACACAGTGCTTGGACGATACATGATCCATGGATGCGAGGGGATGACGCCCCAACACTTGCAGGCAAGGGTAAAAAAATCTTTATCCGGGAAGGCTGCTGGTGGTGTCACACACTGTTACCCGAACAGACACAAGATTGGGCTTACTTCGGTGAACCGCCAGTTGCGGGGGATGTGCAGTTTGAAGCACCAAGCCTGTTCGGATCTGACCGTAAAGCTCCCGATCTTTTGCATATCGCGAGTCGAAATCGGGTCAAGGCATGGCATTACGTCCATCACCGAGACCCGCGTGCGGTTACACCGGGCTCAATCATGCCGGCATTCGTACATCTAACCGATCATGAACTGGATGCCATCATCGCGTATCTCGACACTTTGAAATAAAGACAGTCTTCAGTAATGGTGAAGCTATGAGTGATAGAAACGAACTAGAAGATAAAGGCGAGGTCTTTGGAAGATTCGGCGATGAAGAGTACGATGGCATCAAGGAAGGTAACGGCAAGATTCCTTGGTGGCTGGTACTGATCGTCGCAGTTACCGTCTTTCAGGCTTTTCTGTGGACCATGCCGTGGCCGGGCTTCGGTCAGCGGTATGACAGCATTACCACAACTTTCGTCAGCGCGACTGGCAAGCAACCCTGGTGGGACTGGGGCTACTACATGGTGCTGTTCCAGATTATTCTCATTCTTTCCTGCATTGCCGGGATCATCTGGTACATCAATATACAAAAATGGAAAGAACGCGCCGAACAGAATAATAAGGAAAACAATCCACAGTAGCGACGGCACACCCAAACTGATCACCTTGTGGGGTTTACTGATCAAATATCAGCCTTGATCTTCGCGCTGATCCTGATCGGCGTGTTGGTGTATATCGTTATGTCGATGTTCGTGATCGGACCCCTCGTCAGTCTTAAAAGAGCTGAAAAGATAGTACTGTGCCTGGGCATTGCAGGCATTGCCATGGTCGTCGTTTACGCGGCTGTCGAACTTCTTTTTTACGTCGTGTTCTAGGGAAATTCGCGGCACGTAGGTCACGGGAACAGAATTGCTCAAGCGCGGCGAAAAGTTTATGTTCATTTTTGCAGGCGTTGTTGTCATCGCAGCCATCGCCAAGGGCTATCATCAGTTCACAGACCTCGACCCTGCCCCACCCAAACACTTCTATACTTTTGATGAGGTTGGCTTGCTGGGACAAAAAGTCTATCAAAAAATGGGCTGCAACAGCTGCCACCGCGCTATGGGAACAGGTGAAGTCGGCATCGCTCCGGTACTGGATGGCGTCGGCACGCGTCGGGACCGCGACTGGCTTCTGGCTTACTTAACTGATCCCGGAAGCCTGGTTCCAGGAACGGCCCATTATGGCAACCTTGGACCTGACTTCAGACTGTTGGATAATCTAGAGCGGGAGCATTTAGCCGCGTTTCTTTCCGGTTTGCGAGCCAATCCTAACTCGCCAAATTATCCCGTCAAAGTCAAGCGCGAACCGGAATAATTGAGATAAACTGAAAGAATCATTTTGAGGCACTTACCGTGAACGCAGAAACACTTATTCCATTCATCTGGGCCGCGACCGGTCTTGTCATGCTGGTTGCCATTGTGCTGGTGATCTATTGGGCTTACCGGCACAACCAGTTTGACGAAAACATCAAAGACCAGATATTTACAGAAGGCGACGACGACCGCTACAACTGAACCCGCGGAGGCAGTGGTGAAATTATCTGCCGGTGAGTGGGTTGTGGTAGCTGGCTCGGTACTGATCGTGGTTTTCGCAGGCGTGGTTGGCACCATGATTTTTCTCAAGCCGCCTCCGATTCAGTATGTCTATCTGGAAAGTCCTAAAACCACTGAAGGGGAAGTCATTTATCGACGGGAAGGCTGTCTGTCATGCCACGAAATATTCGGTAATGGTGCTGCTTACGGACCGAGTTTGGATGGAGTTGGCAGTAAACGCGACAAGGCCTGGCTAATCGAATACCTCAAAGCACCAAGGTCTGGCGTTAGTGCAAAGCCTTACCGACTGAAAATGCCGCCCTACGATCATTTGCCGCAGGAGGACTTGGAATTGCTGGCTGAGTACCTGCTGGCACTCAAGTTTGCGTCAGATGTCGAGTGAAATTCCAGCGCCTGTCTGGCGCAACTATATTACTCGGATGACTCGGACGGTCCTGATTGATAATCCTGGTCTTTGAAGAGCCCCGTTCCAATACAGGCCCATGGTACAACGGCCAGTGCAATACAACCGCCGACACCAAATACAATCAATGCTAAAATCGTTAGAAACGGCAACTCTTGCATAACGTTATCATTTTGCGTTGGGTGACAACTAAAATAATAATTGTAATTCAACACAACCTTTTGCAATGCAAATTATTCTGAAAAAAACTGGATTCCTTTTGTTGCTGCTGGCCGGATTATCACTGATTTCCTGCAGTGACCAGTCCAGCGGTATTGGTGCGAAATTGAAAATTGGCGACGATGCGCCACGCAGTGCCAACCGCACCGTAGAAAACCAGGACCATTGGTACGAAGTATCCACGATGGACACCAAAGCGCCACTGTATAAATGGAACATCTCCCAACTGATTGAACAAGGAAAGCCGTTTCTGGTGGTTTTCGGAACACCTCAGCACTGCACAATGTGCGTCGACCAAATCGTTCGCGTCGCAGTCATGGAAGAAAAATATGGTGATCAGTTCGCATTCTTGCATGTTGATGGATACAAGGATAACAACGTTTGGGTTGAATGGGGTGTCAAGGGGGAACCGTGGACCTATTTCGTGGACCCACAAGGAAAGATCGCATCTATTTTTCCGGGGCAGACTGAATTGGGGTTATTGGAATACGAAATCGAAAAACTCATGCCGAAGAGCTAGGTCCAATGCCCGGAATATTGAAAGTGATATTGGGCAGTATGTCAGGCAGCGCACTCGTTTGGGGCACTTCAGCTTGGGCTCAGGTCAGCCCCTACGTCTATGTGCAGATGTCGATGGCAGTGCCCTGGTTTTTATATTTTGTGTTTCTGGCGTGTATCTTGCTGCCGTTTTTCGTGATGATCATTGTCGCATGGCGACGCTATTTTGCCAATAATAGAGACAGGCTGAAGTGAATTATGTGCGACGGCACAGCATCTGATTGTGCCGCACTACTTTCGCAACTATGTAATGGAATTCTTTTTACGTATCCTACTACCGATCCTGCTTCTGGCAGTGTTTGCGATTGTTGCTATTTTCGTTTTGAATTCCGTGGAATCGATCGAAATGATGCGAGAGACCAAGCGAGCCGGACCCACGATCTTGAATCAATAGGAGGATTGTCGGGCACAAATTAATTCACAATAATTCGCTTTCAGTTGCATTGGCCACCCTTCCAATGCCACACTTAATCGCCCCCTCATCCAATTTTCGTTACTCAGAGCTCGTATTTTTTGTTAGACTTCTAATGGTGTTCATTCACCGGTAACAATGTCAATGTCCATCTACAAGGTCAGCGCCAAAATTCCGTCTGGTATGGAAGGCTTGAAACAGTTTGCTGAAAGGTACAACGACCGTAGCCCACCACCTTATTATGCGGGTCGCAAACGAATGCTTGCTGATATTGAGTCGACTTGCACAGAGATTTGGCAACGAACGACGCATGGTCAATCACAACTGAAAGGTGCAACTCGATTGATCTATGGTGCACCTGGCGCCGGGAAATCTTCAACCCTGATTCACCTGCACGATGAGTGGCTAGCCGGTCGCTATGCAGCAACCCATCGCGATGGAACGCATCGCCAAGGCTCGACACCGATTATGTTGTATAGCGGTGATGGTCATGTGTTCGATTTTGCACCTGAGTTCTGTCAAACCCTGATCGGCTTGGTTGACCCGGATAACCACACTGACTTTTCTGCAACGCTTAAAGAGACTGTGCGAAAAACCGGTGGCTTAGATCTGGCAATGGTCACAGGAAAATTCGAAACTGAACGGACGATAGAATCGAATATTGTTGACGCCAGTCTGCGTACGCTTGCAAATATTCTGCCACACAATAAATGGACACGCCCGCTCGTCATCGGTGTTGACGAAGCACAGAATTTGAATGGCGATCAACACTCTTTAGTGGGGCACATATTGCAAGCATTGCATGCAAATCACCTGGAGTTGCCGATTTTGGTGGTACTCGCAGGACTATCAGATGCAAAGCAGCGAGTGGCAGAGCTCGGAATTTCTCGATTTTCAATTGACTGCACCTATTCTCTGGAGTGTATGAACGAAGATGAAATTGAAGAATTAAATCAGGGTTTCTGCTCCCATTTTGGAATTCATCTGGGTAATCGGAATGATGAATTCAATGCCATGCTTGTCCGGACAGATGGTTGGCCAGCCCACATACAAAATTGTTTGCGAGCCTTCTCGAAAATCTACCTCCAGTCCAATTGCAATATTAATCGGGTTGATTTCGCCGAAGTTGAAAAACTCAGTCAGGCGGCTCGAATGCAATACTACCACGCCCGCATGAGCGATGCAATGGAAGAATCCTGTCAGCTGTTAGGCTCGTTAATGGAGAGATTGACCGGTACGGAGCGACGTGGCAGTGTGATCAGCTTAATCAAACAGCTCGACAGACAAAACGAAGGCGGAGACGAAGCAACGCTATCGCTCCCTGACTATATGAATTCACTGGAATTTTATGAAACCCTGATACATTACGGTGCACTTCAGGAACGTAACAACCGTACCGTATTTTGTCCCATTCCGAGTTTTCGCCAGTACATGATTGAGGTTGGCAGACAAAGTCAAACTGTCCGGTTGCAAAGTGATGAGTCACTCCAACGAGGCCTGCCATGGGACGCAATCGCCAGAATCGAGGCTTCGCATCAGATTCACAGGTTGCATTGAACGCCTACTCAATTCCAATACAGAGTGACAGTTAACGATTACCAGGGCAATCTGTAACTGTTGGTCTCGGGTCAATCGCGATTGCAAAATGTTCTATCGCGTGAGATTTACATCCTATTGTTTTTATAAGGAACTTTCTTTGGAGGTCATCTTTCGATGGCGGTGTGATGGAAAATAACAATGTCATTCAACTTTGTGATCTCCTACCCGGTCTTTCAAGTTTCAGTTCCTCCCAGATCCATTTCATGTCATGAGGCTCAATATCCATTTGATCGGCATCGAAATGTTGGGTGTTTTCTAAATCCTTGAGCCAGCGAATAACCCTGTTGCGGCGTTTCTTGGAGCGCGCCGCTTGTCGAGGCGTTTTGCCGTTAAATACGGGTAATGAGGTATCAAGAGTCTTGCGATAGTAATCTTCAAAAGACGCATAAGTATCGTCTATCGTTTCTTCCATTTCAAATCGTTCATTTTCTTCATCAAAATCGTCGTCGTCCATAGTAATATCGAATTCACTAATTGATATCTGCGACGGACCAACAAGTTTTCCCAGTATGGCGTTTAGAAACTCTTGAGCACGCTCACCCCGCTCTATTGAGTTTGTTACCAATCCTAAGTGCTCTGGATGAAGCGACAAAACACCAAGCACAGATTTATCGGAGGCGTCGCTTACAGAATCTAGACGGTGCTCAAAATCGGCTAATCTGTCCATCATTGTATGATTCGCTGAACGCCGGTTCGAACTTCTGTCGCCCAACCAGTACCACTCATCACTTTCAGCTGCTTCGGCAAGATCATCAACCTGCACCAGCGCAGCAATGATGTCATCCCGGTCACCTTCAATTGGAAAACGTACGTCACACAACACCATTGGCTCACCGTCCTCATTTTGAACTGGTAGCATGGGAGCGTAATTCATCGTCAATAGATCACCTGTCCATGCTATGGTAATCATCTCGGGTAAGTGATACGTCGATATCAAAGTGTCGTCGCATAAAGGTGGCACCTCTGCCCTACGACCATGTTTCTCTCGATAATTCTTACGGTGCAATCGCTTCGCAAACTTTTTGAAATCTTCGACTTCATTCAGTATGGATTGTGCTGTCTGCGGCTGTAATTGCAGCAGACTTCCAAAAATGTAGTTTTTGCTTCGAAAGTCGATGATACGAACTGCAATACAGTCCCACGCAACCAGGCACTTTGAAGCTACAGATTCTTCAACGATAAACGTGATATTGTCGCGAAGCATGTCGTGCAGCGTTAGCGAACGGCCGTGTTCAACCTCAATCACTTCATACAGAGAATAATGACACGAGTGGAGCGATTCCAAATAACGCTTGGCAGGTGGTGATTCGCGCCAGCCGCGACGTTAAAGAAAGTCGTTAATTGGATTTAGGTTAGAATCTTCGCCATACCATCGGCCAAGGAAATCTTCCATAACGGCCAATTTAATCATCTGAGCATCGTCTGACTCAAAAAAATCGGCAAATGAAAGACTAAGATCTTCTTCGATAAAATCAACCAAGTTAACGTAATCAACAAAGTGGGAATCAAGAACTTCATTCAAATATGGCTCCCATCTCGGTCCAGATATCCACTTCACCAGGTTTTCGCGAATCTTCTTTATGCTCTTATCAGCTAACATGTCGTTTCCATCGCTATATCGTTAACCCCGTGCCTGTCTTGGGTTAGCAAATTAATAAATCTCATCACTGAAATTTTGTGCTCCCAGTACTACAACATCCACCTGTATCACAGGCTATAGACTAATTCATCATTCAGACTGGATCAAAGCGCCATCGAAGTCAGAATTTGCAAGTTATTCAGTCGAGTTGAATCGACCAACACACCAGCGCTGACTCAACACATTGTTCCAACCAATGGCAGTTTCATTCGTCAAATTTTGAGTGTTGTAGGTGGATTGGCTGACATTTCAGTCCTGCCAGTAGCGAGGCGTCAGGAGAATCAGTAGTGTTAACAGTTCCAGTCGTCCCAACAGCATCGCAAAAGCCAATATCCACTTTGCTGCGGAAGGTAGTGAAGCGTAATTGTCAACCGCATCACCCAAAGCCGGACCCAAATTGTTAAGACAGGCAGTAACAGTTGAATAAGCGGTTACCAAGTCGACACCAGTAGTCAACATCAGCAGTGATAACACGACAAAACTCACGATATACAGTGCAAAAAACCCCCAGACACTGTTAACTACTTTGTTGGGTACCAAATGGCCGCTCATACGAATCGGAATGATGGCTTGCGGGTGTATGGCATGCAGGATTTCCCGGCGCCCTTGCTTGAATAACATAATCACGCGCATCACCTTAAGTCCGCCAGCAGTCGAACCCGTACAACCGCCGATGATACTCGCAGCAAGCAACATGGCAGGAATAAACAGCGGCCAAGTTGAATAATCCTGCGTGGTGAACCCCGAAGTTGTCGCCATGGAAACGACTTGGAAAATTCCATGCTTGACACTTTCCCACGGACTCGACATTGTGTTCGAAAAAACTAGCACTGTAGACACCAGAACAATCGCGATACAGATTAACGAAATATAGACCTTGAATTCCGTATCACGTAAATACTCCCGAATTCGCAATTTACTCCACACCCGAAAGTGCAGCGAAAAATTGATGCCTGAAATCAGCATAAACACTATTGCGACCAGCAAAATGTAGTCATTCTGGAAATAATGAAAACTGTCATCGTGGGTGGAGAATCCCCCAATTGCGATGGTCGAATAACTGTGTGTTATGGCGTCGAAAATTGACATCCCGGCCAGCCAATAGGCCAGTGCACAGATGATCGTCAAACCCAGATAGATAAACCAGAGCGCCTTGGCAGTCTCTTTGATTCGCGGGGTGAGTTTGGACTGCTTCATGACGCCTGGCATCTCCGCCAAATACAACTGCATGCCACCGATTCCCAACATTGGCAATACTGCGACCGCCAACACGATGATGCCCATACCGCCAATCCATTGCAACTGGCTGCGATAATACAACAGCGAATAAGGCATATTATCGAGCCCGACCAGCACCGTCGCGCCGGTCGTTGTCAAACCAGACATCGATTCGAAAAATGCGTCCGTAAAACTGATCTCGAAGTTGTGCCACAACAAAAATGGCAGCGCGCCGGCAATCGCCAATGACACCCAAAAAGCGGCAACTGTTAAGAAACCTTCACGCACACCCAATTGCTTGCGATTGCGCCTGGCTGGATACCAGATCGAAAATCCGGTCGCAAAAATGATGATGAAAGAAATCAGAAAATCTAGAAAAGCACCATCGTCAAAGTACAGTGAAATTCCGACGGGTGGCAGCAGGAACAGGCTGAAGATCCCAAACAGAATTCCAACAATCTTAAGAACTGCGTGATAATGCATGATGCTTGGAATTGACGCTAATCCAGCTTAGTTTGAAATCAATCTTTAACCGAAATAAAGTGGATTCGGTTCGAACAAGCGTTGTACATGAGTAATCAGTTTGGGCGATTTTGAAGCCACAAAAATAATGGCGTGATCATCGGCCTCTATGACAAGGTCATGGTGGGCAATCAGCACTTCACCATCTCGCAAAACTGCACCGACCACTGCTCCTTTAGGAAGGTCCAACTGCTCAATGCTTCGCCCAATAACCTTTGATGTCTGTGCGTCGCCGATTGCCAGGGTTTCGATGGCTTCCGCAACCCCGCGTCGCAGGGAATGAACTTCGACGGTCGAGCCGCTCCGAATGTAGCGCAACAATTCACCAATGGTATTCTGGTTCGGAGAAATGACAATATCGATACCACTGCCAGCTGACTCAAGCATTTCCACATAACTGGAATTGTTGATCAGTGCCATCGTACGGCGTGCACCCAGCCATTTTGCCATCATGGCCGAAAGAATATTGACTGCATCATCATTGGTAACCGAACAAAAGACTTCGGTTGCTTCGATGTTCTCTCGCAGCATCAAGTTCTGATCGGTCGCATTCCCGTGAATCACAATGGTATCATCAAGCGCTGTTGCTGCTTGTTCTGCACGGTCATAATCAAACTCAATCAACTTGACCCTTAAATCGACAGATTCCATTTTAAGTGCCAAGCGCATACCAATGTTCCCCGCACCCACCAACATAACCCGCTTCCCATGAGTGGTATCGACGGTTCTGAGCTCCTGCATCACCCCTATTAGATTTTCGGGAGCCGCTATAAAGAACACCTCATCACCGGGCAAAATGACAGTAGAACCTTTTGGAATGATGGGCTCGCCAGAACGGTATATCGCGGCCACTCGTACTTCGACGTCAGGCATGTGATCACTCAACTCTTCGATCTTGTGCCCGACTAGCTTGCCGCCTTCATCGGCACGAATGGCGACCAACTGCACTTTGCCGTCAGCGAATTGAACAACCTGTAACGCACCAGGCATGTTGATCAGACTAATGATTTGGTCGGTTACCTTTTGCGCGGGACTGATAATCGAGTGAATGGGAATTTGTTTGTCATCACTGCCGAAAAACTCGTCCTTACGCTTGTGGAACTCCATGTTGCGCACACGCGCGACAAGATTCGGTTCCAGACCAAGTCGATGCATCAGTTGGCACACCAGAATATTGGTTGCATCATTGTCGGTTACCGCCAACACCATATCAATGCTGTCCGGGCTTGCCTCTTCCAGAATGAGCGGGTCCGCGGCATCGCCATGAATGGTTTGTATGTCCAGATTTTGTGAAGCGTGGTTGAGTGCCGCTTCATTGTGATCAACTATGGTGATGTTGTAGCCTTCCTCATCCAGCGCCCGCGCAACGCTGGAGCCCACTGTTCCGGCACCAACAATGAGAATATTAGTCATGAATCGTCATTGTCCCCGGCGTCGCTCTTGACCTCGCCGTTAGCATTTAGCTCGATTCCGAGTTCGCGCGTTTTGCGAAATATGCTTGCGCGATGCAAACCGATTTTTTCAGCAGCTTCACTCAAGGATTTACTGCGCTGAATATGGTACCTAAGGTACTCACGCTCGAAGTTCTCTTTAGCTTCGCGATAAGGGAATCCAAATATCTGCGACCCCTCTTGGTCATCATCCAACTGTTCAATCACCGGTGCATCCTGAGTTTTCAGCAGTACATTAATTTCTGCTTCAGTAATCGTCTCTGAACTTGACCCCTGGATCGCCTTGAGCAGCACACTTTTCAATTCTTGGACATTTCCTTGCCATTCATGGTTTCGCAGACGATTCAAGGCCGCAGTCGAGATACGTTTATACGGTAACTCACCCGTACGACTGAACTGATCAACCAGGTAGCCCACAAGCTCCGGTATATCTTCCAAGTGCTCTCGCAGTGGCGGTACCACGAGCTGGTTTTCATTGAGACGATGAAACAACTCCGGGCGCAGCTTCCCGATTTTCATTCTTTCGTACACCGATGGTGTGGTTGTTGCCACGACATCAGGAGCTGTCGAGCTATCCGCATTGGCATATCGTGTACTGATTTCATTCAGCAATCCAAGCACTTGATTTTGACTGTATTTATCATAAGCATGAAGATCACGAATCAGGATTGTTCCCCCATCAGCCTCATCCAAAACATCCAGTATCGACTGCTGCCATGCCTCTTTCATCAGCCAGTTCAGCGACTTAAAGGAATCGCTGTCCTTGCCGCGCTCTTGGTGCAACATACGAGCAGCAACTTCCCGTCCACTACCAATCTCTCCTATGATGATCAAATTCGCCTTGAGCTGGGAGAGTTTTTTGATTTGAACTCTTAAATTGGCGATGGTTGAACTGGTACCCACCAAATCAAGATTGGCCGCCGGCTTGCTCTTGATGGTATATTCCAGTGGAATTTGACTGTTGCGGATGGCATTGCGAACGGTGATTTCAAGCCGACCGACCGAAACAGGCTTTTCCAAGTAATCATAAGCACCATAACGGGTTGCCTCAACTGCGGTTTCGATTGACCCATGTGCTGAAAGCATAATCACCGGCGTTTTAAATTCCGCCTTGTGCCACTCCTTCAACAAGGTGATGCCGTCATCACCAGGCATCCAGATATCCAACAATACTGCGTCAAACTGTTGTAGACGAACCGCAGTACGAGCCGCAGCTGCATCGTGGACTTCAGTAACCAGATAATTGAAATCGCTGAGTATTTCTCCTATCAGTTGACGAATATCGGGTTCATCGTCAACAATCAGAATATGGGGGGAACGTGTTTTCACGACTACGCTTCCTGCCGGTTGTTACCGACCGATATCACATCACTTTGGGTTGTGGGACGTGTCAATTGTCCTCCAAAATCCAATTGAATCTGTGCACCAATGCCGTCTGGATTGTTTCTTGCTGAAACTGTTCCACCATGTGCTTCAACAATTCGTTTGACTATTTCCAAACCAAACCCCATACCCTGTTTTTTTGTCGTCGCATAGGGCTCAAACATTCTATCGAAAACGTCACTTTCGAATCCAGGGCCGTTATCAATGACCCAAACACTCATGTGGCCGGCTTCATTGGTCCGTGTCCTGATTTTCACGACGACCTGATTTGGTTCCTTCACCGCTTCCCTCGCATTGTTAATCAGATTGTTGAATACTTGGACCAGTTTGTCCGGGTCCCCCTGAATTTCAGCCAAATCCGCTTCTAGATCCAACTGAATTGCTTCGATTCTCTCGTTCTTTTCGTGCAAAGTAATGACTTCGCGTATTAATTTATTCATATTGAGTTTGGTTTTTCTCAGCGCGACAGGTTTGGAATAATCCTGAAACTCTTTCACAATACGATGCAAGGTATTCAACTGTCGGCTGATCGCAGCAAAGGACAACTCCAAAGAGCGACTTTCATCTTCAGACAACTGGGCCTTGGTTTTGTACTGGATACGCTCGACTGCCAACTGGATTGGCTGCAGTGGATTCAACATTTCATGCGCCATTCTGCGCGCCACTTCGCGCCAGGCGACCCCGCGCTGTGCCTGTACCAGGGCAGTGATGTCTTCAATCACGACAACATGGGTGGCCGACGCACTATCGGGTACTGGCACCGGCAACTCAGTCACACTGTAAGCCAAAATTTGTTCGCCTTGTTCTGATTCCAATCGGACAGTTTCACTCCAATCTGAGACTTTCCTGTCTATTGCTTTTGCGATCGAGACAAAAAGTGGCGTGTACTTTTTGTCTCGTTTTATCATATCGCGAAATCGAGAATTTTTGACTTCGTCGGCATTCACTTGGAGAATTTTTTCCATTGCCAGATTGATATTATTCAATCGCTCATTTTTGTCGATGAACATTACTCCCGATGACAAATGCTTGAGCACGATTTCCAGATGTTCGTTCTGCTTTTCTGCAAGTAATTGACTCTGACTGATTTTTTCTTGTGACTCTTTGATTCTTCGCGTCATGTGATTGAATGATTCAACCAGCACACTAAGGTCATCGCGCGCATCCACCTCCTCAAGTTCTTCATAGCGCCCTTTGGCAACGGCTTTGGTACCTTCCGACAGGGTTCGAATGGGTTCTACCAAGCGTCGTGTGAGTCCGATAGCAGCCCAGGTTGCCAGCAATACGGCCATTAGCGTAACGTAAGTCAGGGCTAATACGAAACTGAATTTGAGTGGGTTTCTCAGATACTCGAGACGCTCATGACGTTCCTTCATCTGGCTGACCCGTTCGGCGAGTCGTAGGGAGCTTGATGGCAGTGTCGTTAACACCTGCAAGTAGTGCCGACTTGTTTGATCCGCAATTGGAATAGGGATGAGCATTCTCAGCAATGTACTACCGCCATCACTGGTTAAAAGTTCCCAACTTGAACGTCGCGCACGCCATGTCTGTTCCCTTTCACCCACGGGTTCTCCTGCTTCCTGAGTGGTGCGCACATCAAGGGACTGTCTGGAGCCTGATTCCAAAAACAACTGCTCGATCAGGCGCTGACTTGGCTGAACTGGCAACAATGAACCGGTTCTGGAACTGCTGGAAACCACCATGCCTTCCGGACTGGTCAAATCTTCAAAATAGGTGACCTCCTCGTATTCGACTGACTGACTCGCATCAAAAATCAGTCGAAAAATGTTGGAACGAAGGCTGTCTGCTGACTCAGTGACATTCAGTATTGATCGATTCTCGATCGCTTCCAAACCCAATGTCAATCCTAAGCCCTGGCTTTCAAAATTGATCTCGCCGAATTGCAAACCTGATTCACTACTGATATCACCACGCGCTGCCGTCCCCTCGCTGATGCCAATGTTGAAATCCTGACTTTCCTGTTCGCGTAATAACATCGCAAGTTCTTCAACGACATCGCGTAAATCATTTCTGATATTCGACTCAAACGAATCAAAAATCATCACTCTCAGTTGCGAGGCCTCTTCGACCGCTTCGCCAACCTGCAGTTCAAACCAGTTATCTATCCCACGACTCAAGGCTAAAAATGAGAAGACGTAAACCACAGCCATTGAAATAAATGTAATCAGCGCAATATTGCGCAGGATTCGCATGGCCAGCCGGGTGCCTGGAACCTTTCTTCGGTACTCTTTGTGTATTTGGTACACGAAGACACCCATCCATGCAAACAACAATACCACGCCAACTGAATTAAGGACCAGCACTTCAACATGGCTGCGAACCAACAGATCCAGCTGTGAACTGCCGGATATGACACCAACCAACTGGAACATGACGTAAATCAGCAGCACTGTTGCCAGTGCCAAGGCCGTCGTCGAAAAATGTCTGAAGAACGAGTGAATCACTGTATATCAAACCGAAACGGCGTGCTTTGTAGACGCCAGGCATTCTTGAAAAATACCGGTAGTCGCATGACCGATGGCAGTGCCGAACGATCCAGAAGAATCTTCACCTTACCCCGATAGCCTGTGCTCGAATCAAGTTGCCCGTCGTTCAGAACCAATTGATGAATACGGCTACTGCATAAAGCGTTCAAAACGCGCGCGAGTGATGGGTAATCTGCGTTGATGCTCACATCCTCGGAACTCAAGCGATAGGCGCGATACAAGCTTCGATACGTGATTTCATCCTGGACCTCGTACTCAAAAATCAGCTTATCCCATAGATTGTCGCGAACCTGATAGAGTTTGATATTGGTCATGATCGTAATCGGAATATTGGATTCCAGCGCTTCAATCACCTCCGGGGACAATTGGAGGTCACAATCCACTGCGACAACGACGCTATTTTGGGCATCGTGGTTGGCTTCAACTGCGGAAATTGAAAATCCAAATGCAGACGTGCCTATGGTCCACAATACCATCATTGCAACCAATTGCAGTGCAACGATTGCGGTACGGCTTAGACCTACGATTGCCGGGGCGGTCGATCTCATCGTCTGCTTATCTTCGCGTAGTAGAACCCGTCACCGCCTTGCTCATTTTGCAATCGTTGTCGACCAAAACGAGTCGGCTGACCGAGCACTGGGGGCAACGGTTCACTGACGAGATCTGCATGGCTGGTTAACACGTTCTCGATCTGACAGTCATTTTCCTGAGCCAGAATTGAACATGTGGTGTAAAGAAGTTTTCCATTGCTTTTCAAAAGCGGTAGCAGCGCGTTGAGCAACTGAGTCTGCTGTCTGGCTACTTGTTCAATGTCATCGAGCCTTCGATGATGCTTGATGTCCGGATGCTTGCTAACGACTCCGAGTGCTGAACACGGAGCATCGATCAAAATCCGGTCAAATGGCTCACCATCCCACCAGTCGGCAGGACGCGATGCATCAGCAGTTAAGACTTTTACAGCCATACGCGCTCGTTGTAGATTATCTACAATCTCACCCTTACGTACCTCATCAATCTCGATTGCAATAATTTCATCAAGCTGCGGCTCAATTTCAAGCATATGCAGTAACTTGCCACCCGGTGCCGAGCAGGCATCAAGTACCCGTTGTCCTGGTGCGAGTTCCATGGACAGGGACGCCAATTGCGACGCTGAGCTTTGCACCGAAACTTCCCCATGCGCAAATCCGGGCAATTTGTCCACCCTCACGCGCTCCTCCAGCTGAATGGCGACCGGTGAATCGCAATCAAAACTCGCCGCGATTCCCATTGATTTGAGACGCAAGCAATAATCAGCCGCATTCGTTTTTTGAATATTGACTCGCAAAGTCATGCGGGGCTTGCGATTATTTGCATTGAGAATAGTCTGCCACTCATTGGGCCATTCCTTGCGAAGTAAATCGAGTAACCATTGAGGGTGAGAGAATCGTGCAACTTCATTCAAATCAGCCAAATCCAATTGACCGCGATTGCGCAAGAATTTTCTCAGAATTGCGTTAACCAGGCCACGGGCCCAAGACTTCCCCATCTTCGCCGTTGCATTGACGGTTTCAGAGACAGAAGCATGTTGCGGGATTCGCATGAATTCCAACTGATAAATTCCAACACATAAAAGACATACCAGATCGTAATCTTTACGCCGCATTGGTCGTTCAAGCAACTGCTCTAAATAGAACTCAAGCAGCCAGAACCAACGCACCACGCCGTTAACCATCTCAGCAATCAATGGACGATTTTCCGCGTCCCACCGATTCAACGCCCGGTCAAGTGTGCGATTCAATTGCTGGCCGCGAAAAATAACCTGATGGACTATCAGCGCTGCCGTTGCACGAGAGTTCCCTGTTTCTGCCGTCATCTCAACCGTACTGATTGATTAACTGAACTTTGAGCCTACCTGAACCGCGCATCCGGATAGAAAATCTGCTGCACTCATTTTTCTTTTTCCTTCACGCTGCAGACACAAGATTCGCACCGCACCTTGGCCCGTACCTACGACTATACCTTGGCGGTTACTCTCAATCACTTCACCTGGAACGATTGCGGACAGCAGCGTTGCGCATTCTTCGACCTGCCAGATACGAAGATTCAAGTCCTGATAGACCGTCCGGGCGATGGGCCAGGGATTGAGAGCATGAATTTTTCTTACCAGTTCGGCCGCTGGCGTTTGCCAGTCAATGGCTGCCTCGGTGACATGCAACTTCGCGGCATAAGTGGCATCGCACTCGTTTTGTGGGGCAGCATTGTCCAGACACCCAGGCAATTGGTTCAGGACTTTGAGCAACTCTGGTGCGCCTAATTCTGCCAAATGATCGTGCAAACTTGCAGTCGTGGCATCTGATTCTATCGGACACTCGACCCGGGACAACATAGGGCCGGTATCAAGCCCTGAGTCCATATGCATAATTGTCACCCCTGTTTTGCTGTCTCCCGCTTCAATGGCGCGCGCTATTGGTGCAGCACCTCGCCAGCGTGGCAGCAGCGAGGCGTGTACATTGATACAGCCAAACCTTGGCAAATCTAACAGCGCGGGAGGCAATATCAATCCGAAAGCAACCACCACCATCACATCGGGTTTCAACCGCGCCAACTCTTCAATGAGTTCCGTGGTAATTCGCTCCGGTTGAATGACCTCAAAATTGTGCAGTTCAGCAAATTGTTTGACCGGTGGCGCGCTGAGTTTGCGCCCCCTGCCCTTTGGCCGGTCAGGCTGAGTGAGTACCGAGATGATTTGAAAGTCGTGTTCGACGAGGTGCTGTAACGATGGCAGCGCAAATTCCGGCGTACCGGCAAAAATAACCCGCAGAGTCATCGGAGTGTCTGGTTGCTGGCGGACAGATGCAAAGCGATCTGTACTGTAGTTAGAGACTCGAAGCGTTAGCCAGCCTGTCGAGCCAATTCTCGCTGGCGTTGGCGTGCGGCTTTTTCGAATTGCCGGGAAACCCGTTGACGCTTCAGACGTGAGAGGTAGTCAGTAAACAGTTTGCCGGTCAAGTGATCAATTTCATGCTGAACACAGGTTGCGTGCAAGTCTTCAGCTTCCGACTCGTAGATTTCACCATCTGCCTTTTGAGCGCGAAACCGAATCCACTGTGCCCTTTTGACCTCGGCAAAATACCCTGGAAATGACAAACAGCCCTCTTCTATGATTTGCTCCCCGGCCGAGTCAATAATCTCGGGGTTGATCAGGACTTGCAAATCGTTCATTTCATGTGAAACGTCGATCACAATGATATTTTTTTGTATGCCAACTTGGATGGATGCAAGGCCAATTCCAGGAGCTGCATACATTGTTTCTGCCATATCAGCAACATTGGCACGCACTTCGTCATTGAAGTCAACCACAGGCTGTGCCACTCGTCGCAATCGAGGGTCAGGATATACCAGTATGTCAAGCAGGGCCATTCAATTCGTACTCAGTGCTATAAATCCATCGTTTCCGGGTGCAGTCAGCAAGACGATTCAACAAAATTTGCATTTTGGAATTGCAATTTGAAAAATTTGTTAATATGGTGAAAAATTCGCAAGGTAAAATTTGAGGCTCAAATTACCTCAATCCATTCGATCCATCACTCACCCTATTTTATCAATTACCATCAATGAATAATCTTGTCGTCGTAGAATCACCGGCCAAGTCGGTCACCATCGGCCGTTACTTGAACGACAAATCCAATTCAAAATCTTACAAAATCCTGGCGACAGGCGGCCACATATATGAATCCAACAAGGTGGACGTCGACGACGGATTCAGACTGAATTACAACCTGATCCCCAGTAAGCGCAAGGCGATCGATATGATCGCCAAGGAAATGCGTTCAGCTGATCGACTTTTTCTGGCGACCGACCCGGACCGTGAAGGCGAAGCCATCTCTGCTCATGTCTACGACTTCTTAGAGCAATCCGGCGCGTTGCAAGGTAAGGAAGTTCATCGCATCGTGTTTTATGAAGTCACCCGGCAAGCTGTTCTGGATTCGATTGCCAAACCTGGGCAAGTTTCAGAAAACCTCGTGCAGGCACAACAGTCGCGTGATGCCCTTGACTGGCTGGTTGGGTTTAACCTGTCTCCGCTTTTAATCCGCAAGCTGCGCACCCCGCATCTTTCGGCCGGTCGGGTCCAAAGCCCTGCCCTCAGGCTGATCGTAGAACGACAGCGGGAAATTGATCAGTTTGATGCGGTCGAATACTGGACAATCGCCGCCGAGCTTGCCAAACTCGACGGTGCTGGAAACCCTGCCGTAATCAAACCCATCGTCGCCCAGTTGACACACTTAAGCGGCAAGAAGCTGGGTAAACATGATATCGGTAGTACGGAGGCCGCTGATGCCGCGGTTGCAGCGATCGAAGCGGCACTGCAACAGTCCAATCGAGAGTTGACGGTGGCCGAGGTCAAACGGAAAAAACGCAATCGAAAACCGCCAGCCCCATTTAAAACCTCAACGTTCGTACAAGCGGCATCACAAAGACTGAAACGTAGTGCAGCTGATGTCGCTCGCATAGCTCAGAAACTCTATGAGGGATTGGAAATTGATGGTACGCTGACGGGCTTGATTACCTATACCCGTACCGATTCAGTAACCCTGTCTAAAGTCGCAACCGATCAAATTCGCGAGTTCATCACCGACAAGTATGGTGACCGAAGTTTGCCCCCATCCGCTCGCGTTTATCGAACCAAGTCCAAAACTGCCCAGGAAGCGCATGAAGCAATTCGACCCACGAATATTTTCCTGACACCGGATAAGGTTCGCTCATCGTTAAACTCGGAACAATTCGCGGTATACGATCTGATTTGGAGACGGGCCGTTGCCTCGCAAATGAGTGATGCTGTATTTGATGATGTGTCGGTTGATTTTGCATTGGATGATCACCGGTTCCGGACGTCGGGTTCGACTCTGGTATCGCCTGGATGGCTCGCGGTGGCGAGATCTGAGGGTGCTGAGGAACGCAATTCAGAGAACAACCAATCGCTGCCTTCGTTTACTGAAGGTGAACGTGCACCTGTACTGAATATTAAACCGGAACAGCATTTTACGCAACCGCCACCACGCTACAATACCGGCAGTCTGGTCAAGCAGCTGGAAGAATATGGAATCGGGCGACCTTCGACCTGGCCGACCATTATCACCAAACTGATTGACAGAAACTATGTCACCGTCGAAAACCAGAGCTTCTACGCCCAAAGTCTGGGCTGTATCGTCGTTGACTACCTCAATCAGCACTTTCCACTGTATGTAGATTATGCGTTCACCGGTAAAGTAGAAGACAAACTGGATGATATCGCGCAAGGCGAATTGAAACGCCTGGCGGTGCTGGATGAATTTTGGCGAGAATTTTCATCACACTTAGAAAACAAACTGGCTGCGCCCGGTTTTGAAGTGGTGCTTGGGCATGATCCGGAAACCGGCCGTGAATTACTGGTAAGAGTTCGAAATGGCGGGTCATTTCTGCAAATGGGTCGTAGAACAGACGAGGAAAAACCGGTGTTTCGACCCCTGCCTAGCGAGACTGATCCAAGCACAGTATCTTTGGATGATGCGATCAAGAGTTTCAGTGCACCCTCGTTGCCGAGACAGCTTGAGGAAAAAACCCGGGACGGACGTACCGTTGATATCAAATCTGGCCGCTACGGCCCTTATTTTTCCTGTACCAATGATGAAGGCAAGGTGGAGAACTTCAATTTGGGTGAGGGTAACGATCCATTCTCCGTAACAATTGAAGATATCGAAGCGATTCTCGCGCTGCCGAAATTACCACGCAGTCTAGGTAAAACAGAGGATTATGCAGATGTCGTTGCGAGCCGCGGTCGCTATGGCCCGTACCTGTCAATCACCAAAGCCGATGGCAGTAAGTTCAACGTGAGTATTGCCAAGGGAGACAATCCTGCGACAATGACGCTTGAACGCGCAATTGAGATTATCAAAACCTCAAATCGTAAGCCGGGGGCGAAAGGACGATCGAAAACGGTGATCAAGGCGTTTGAAGATGTTGGAATTGAAGTACTGGATGGGCGTTATGGACCTTACGTGACCGATGGTAAAGTCAATGCCAATGTACCGAACAGTCTGGTCGCGGCGGAACTCGATCTTGAAACCTGTCAGGAACTGATAGAAAAGAAGAAACAACGAGGCCCAAAAAACCGCCTGCCTGCAAGAAGACGTCGGCGTTCGAACTAACTCGCCTCTCAAATTTGGACCTCTCGCTGACCGATCGATTGGCAGTATTTCCGTCTATTTTGTCGCTTCCCACTCGTTCTCAAGGGGGTTCAGTCAAATCGGTTTCAGGATAGACTGTTACTGTGCCTTTGAGAATACCTGAAACACGATTGAGAAGATCATTTTGCGCAGCATCACCTTCCATCTCCCGACCGAAACTAAATCGTTCGCCATCTATTCCGTGTAGAAGATTTCCAGGAGAGCACCTATAGAATTCCAAAGTGCACTTTGAAATGTCCACATTTGGTGTTTTATATCCAGCAGCCAGCTACGCGCGGATTATTGCACTGTTTGATTCGTTATTCGACCACCAAGCACGGTGCTTGTATGCCGAGGCCGGTAACTCTCTGCATTCAGAATCTCCGCTATTTCATTAAACGAAACAGTGTTGGTTTTTTCACCGGAATCAGTCAGATATTTCGTTAGTGGTTGAAATTTAGACATCTGCGAGACTCACTAAATAGTCAGTGAGTGTATATTCTAACGCAACATATCTCAATAAGAATATTGAGATATCCATGATTAAAGTGTCAATTTGATGCGTCTTACGTATCGCACCAGATTGCAGTGGTCAAACTGTCTCGACGAGGATGTCGAAAATCCATATTGGCGGTGGATTCGTGTTGTTTTGAAGTGAATACCGAATCTGTATCCGACGAAACGCCAGCAACTATTACCACAAAATTCCGAAGTGTTCCTTCTTCTGAGGCGTTTTTACCCAAGGTCTACCCGGCAGTCGATCGACGAGAATTTGAAACACACATTGAAACATGTCTTTTTCCTTATTTTGTGTCAGAGCCTCGACCTGAGCCGCAGGTAACATTGGACGCACGTCCGATAAAAAAATGGGGTGGTTAATTTACTGAACACTCGCACTTGAGCGTGTGCGAGGCTGAAGAGGTCGTGGCCCATATTGGTTTGTAACAGGGCACGATGGATTGAGACGGACTCATATGTCGATTCTTGGGATACGTCGTACTACGACTCGCCATCGAAGATCGCGCAAGTGAGGTTTCGGCAAAATATCGCGTGCTTGCCGTGTGTATCGGTCTAGTTCAACCCAGGGTGGTACTCCTCGTGCATACAACGCATCTAGCATCGGTTCAGTCAATGCTTCGTAGCCCAGAAAATCAAGAAGATGTCCGAGACGCTGTACAACGGGGCGTTCTACTCGCGCTGAAAGTGCTTCAAGTTGAATCGATTCAATCTTATGCGCCAGATCAGCGAGAATCGTCGCTATATTGTCACTGCCACCAGCTGCTCGCGGATAACGTAGTAAGTCGAGAGCTGTTAGTGCAGGAGATGAAATTCTCATACTACCGGTATCAGTTTTTTGACGCTGAATACCCTCCGAAACTATATTGAATTCTTTGCGATAGTAAAAAGTTATTAAGCTGCGTCCGGCACGAATCACCGGCAGACGCTTCGCGGTGACAATCTGAAATTCCATGACAGCCTGATGAGTGGCACCATGAAATTCTGCTGCCTTTAGCAATCCTACGTAGTATGAGTTTTCTTGGCCCTCGTTACCCATGAGTGCGTCAATGTACCAAGTGGGTGGTGGTGCTCCCCAAGAAAAAAATTGCGGAGGGACAATGACATAGAAGCCTTGTCGTGGTTTCAGTAATAGTTGGCGGTGCTGCAATCGCTCAGCAGCATCCAAAAAAGCACCGTGATTGACATCAAGGGCTTGCTCCGCTTCTTCAGCGGTAAACACGGTCCTGCCAGTGGAGAGTAGGCTATTGATAAAGTCTGATAATTTGATTTTTTTATCAGAAAGCATGTTTCTAAGCCCACTATAAGTACAGAATCATCAACATAATCTTAATATATAAAACATTTATGTAGATACATCCGCAATAAATGCGGATTTTTACGTCCACTTCCACCATTGCAAAGTAGTCGAACTGAGGTACTTGTAATGCCATCAGTATTACCATTCCCGTTTGAACAGATTGGTTGCAGAGTCACCAAAACGGGACGTTTATAAGTTCTGCGCGCCACTATTCTGTATAAATAAGTATGTGTTCCACGTTGATTAGAAAGGCGGTGAGTTCAATGGCGGTAAAATCGAGCAGAAATCCTAAGGTGTCTATTACTTCAAAAGGAGCTCTGTCGATGGATGCGAATGAACTCTTTAGATCCCCTAAAGTACGGCAGTTCATTATTGAAATGGCTGAATTAGAGAAAAGGTCAAAAGCGTCTCAACAATCTTCAGATTCGATCAAAAGTACTGATTAATCAAAACAGTGCTATCCAGTGCTCCAAAAATTGGGATTCTTTGTTGTTCCTCTTTTGTGCGGATACTGGTTTCTCGCCGTTCAGGTCAGGAGTCGGAATAGAACTATGTCAATTCCATTCTCAGGACACAAGTATTTACAAACCTGAGTATACCCTCTGTTATCTTCGCAGACGCCAACTGGTACGGTTCCCTTAGGGGCGGCGTCGAATTTGGCGGTGGCAATGATGCCGCTTTCAAAGACGGCGGATCTCGCTGGGGTATTAAAGGCTCTAACGAAGTGTCCGAAGGACTTAGTGCCGTTTACAGATTTGAAGCCAAAATCGACAGTGCAAGTGCTACCCAAGTGGGTGGAGATCGACTGTCCTATGTTGGACTATCCGGTGGATTCGGTAATTTGACACTTGGTCGAATCGGCGCAGCCGGAGGTGGTGCAACTGGTGGAATTTTAGATAATTCATTCCACTATGGCAATTCTTACACGGGTTTTCGTCATGGTAATGCGGTTTCATACTCGAACTCGTTAGGCGGCATAAACGTTCAATTGGATGCAGTTATGGATCCAAAGAAAAACAGCGATGGGGCTATTGATGAAGTCCAGTTTGGTATGTCATTAAATCTTGGAGATCTTGGTAGGTTGGCAGTCGCTCATGTCAATGTTGAAGATTCCATGATGGATTCGATGGTTGACCTTACGATTCGTGCCGTAGGCGATACCCCCGTCCCAGGTCGCTACACAATAAACGCTGACGGCGTTGTTACTGGCGCAAGTGAAATTGTTTGGGAAACGAAAGATACAAAGGCGGTATTTGACGCCAAGTCTGCTAAAAATCTAGCCCTCACGCATACACACGGTAGTGGTGCCAACAAAGTTACCGTTCACGCAATGAAGATCTACCATGCATCAGGTGTTACCCTTTCTGATTCATCGGGTAGTGAATCGAAAGCGACAATGAAAGATGGCAAACTGGTACTTGACAGTTGCACAACTGGTTGCACTGAATCAACAACCGTTTGGGTCAGTTCAGCGTACCCAGCAGTTACAACTGCCAGTGGTGATAGTAAAAAAACGTATACGGTTAGAGCTGGCATTACAGAAGGACAACACGTAGATACTACTGCAACCGCAACAGTTACCGAAACAACTCCTGGCGAGAAAGCCAATCACATTGCAGCTGAATTTGGCTTTGGTGCAGTTACAGCCTTCTTGGGATATTCTCAGATAGAAAGTAATATGACAGGTGCCAAGAAAGACAAGATCACTCACTACGGTATTCGTGGTGGCTTGGGTGAAAGTGGCGTAAATTTCTTAGTTCAGGCACGCTCAGAAGACTTGCAGGGGTCAGCACCAAAGGACGCAGATCGTAATCCTTACGTAGTTAACTTCAGTAAGAGTTTGGGCGATGGTGCAACCGCGTATATTGAGCATGGAACGCAAGACGCGAAAGACGAAAAAGCAAAAACTCGCATTGGCATGATTGTAAACTTCTAACGCCTTGCGTTAGCAAGTATCGAAACAAAGGGGCATTGTTTAGGCAGTGCCCCTTTTTTTGTGGAGTTTAAATCAACCTACCTCTTACATTCGAAATAATGTCCATTTTTTAAAAACACCGGGTAAGACACGGACAGTTGGATAACTCGCCACTGAACTGCCACGCAGCACTTCCAATTGAAGTGCGCTGGACAGTGACGTTCCTGGGTTTGGCAAAAAATCACATTGGATTAGTCGTGAAACAGTTCAGAATTTATTCCGAAACGGAATCTGAACAGGACACAGCCATCCTTTTCACTTCTAACTTTCCAATAACATTTCGGCGTTCGACTCGTCACTCTAATAGAGACCCTAAATTTCCGTGCAAAAGTGGGCAATGGTGGTTCTACTTTACAGGCACTGCTTCATATTGAACGCTGATTCGACAGGCCAACAGCATGTCTATAATAGAGGTTATGGACGATTCAAGGATGAACAGTCTGGAAACCAAGTCCCACGACTTGGAACGACAGATGGCCGTGTTGGAGGAACGTATGGAAACCAAGCAGTACGAATACAAGACTGACATTGCTCAGCTTGATAGGCATTTAAGAGCGGAATTATCTGATCTGAAAACCGAAGCTGCCAAACGAGAAACTCGACTTCTATTGGCACTGGTTGCATTGATTAGCGTCGCCGTTACCATCATCTTGCATTTCGCCTGAGAGTTGTCCAAATATTCAAACAACTGAATAGCGATTGTGGTGCGGATGCGATGCTTGACTATTTTGTAGCGTACTCACCAGTAGGCATATCTCCAGTTACTAACATTCTACATCCTGATCTTACTGATGCCATATTGCCGTAGCGAATAGCACAATAAATTTAGGTGCTATAAAAAAATCAAGTCCCACGACTTGGAACGACAGATGGCCGTGTTGGAGGTACGTATGGAAACCAAGCAGTACGAATACAAGACTGATATTGCTCAACTCGCTGCGAAATTATCCAATATGGAAGCCGAAGTAGCCAAGCGAGAAACTCGGCTTTTACTGGCAATTGCTGCGTTGATCAGCCTCGCCGTTGCCATATTGAAATTCACCTGAGCGATAAACAAAAAATACTCACTCTATAGGTCAGCGATTGCGCCGCGGGGTGTGCTGCTCGGGTATTTTTCGTATGCACCAATAAACTCAGCGTTCTATTGCAAACTTTCGATTGAAATGCATCAGAGCTAGCGTGCTTGGCGTAGATCTAGTCTAGCCGCACTGGTGACCGTATGTGGTCGAGTCTCTAATGGTGCCGAGATATTCTCTCTATACCCCTACCTAAGCTTCATTGGAATGGGGAGCAATAGACGCTTTACAGCGCACATCCATCTAATCAACAACCTATTTACTACGGATGTAAAACAATACAATAGGCCCAATCCTCGGCAAGTTGTAGCATCCGTCTACATTAAAGGAATAAATTTGTGACTGCAACGTATTCAGTCACCTAAAATTCATACTCCTTCTGAGGAATTTTAATTTGGATGTCTTCGTTGCCATAACGTAGCCAACAAAATGTGGGGACACCACCTTTTGAGCGAAGAAGGCGAACAATAAAACAAAGGACGAGCGAGAAATTGATGAGTAATAGCATCAAGATTCAGAAAATTGATCAAAGTCGTATTTCGGAAATTGACTTCAATAATCTCCAATTTGGATCCCAATTCAGTGATCACATGTTTGCCATGGAATTCTTTGATGGTGAATGGCGAAATCATCGCATTGAACCGTTCGGCTTAATTGAAGTTCATCCCGTTTCTGCTTCGCTTCACTATGGACAAACGATATTTGAAGGGATGAAAGCTTATCGAGGTGCTGACGACAAAATCCGGCTGTTTCGGCCAGAGATGAATCACAAGCGGTTGTCCGATACTTGTGACAGAATGTGTATCCCTCCAATTTCGAAATCGACTTTCCTGAATGCAATTGAAACACTGGTTGGCATCGACCATCAATGGGTGCCGCCTTTCGAAGGTCAAGCGCTATATGTACGACCAGTTTTGTTCGCAGACGAAGGCAGCCTGGATGTTAGACCAGCGAATAGATATCGATTTTTGATCATCACTTCACCGGTTCGAGGATATTTTGGTGCTGACTTACCGGCAGTCGCATTGAAAGCCGAGGAAAATTACACTCGCGCTATTCAGGGTGGTACCGGATCCGCCAAAGTTGGTGGTAACTATGCGGCTACGTTTTTAGCTTCCAGTGAAGGACGAAAAGAAGGCTATGATCAAATCCTGTGGCTAGATGGTATCGAGCATCGCTACATCGAAGAAGTCGGTCAAATGAATATCTGTTTTGTGACAGGTGGCAAACTGGTGACACCACCGCTGCGAGGAACGATTCTTCCAGGTGTCACTCGCGACAGTGTACTGAAACTCACAAAAGCAATGGGGCTGGAATATGAAGAAAGAATGATCGACATTGAAGAAGTCATCGATGGCATAAAGACCAATACACTCACAGAAGCATTTGGTTGCGGGACGGCGGTTGTCATTACCGCGGTTGGTAGCATTGGCTACCGAGATCAACGATACCAAATTGGCGATGGTAAGATTGGTACGCTAAGCCAGAAACTCTACGATACGATCGTCGGCATTCAGCGCGGTGAGATAGAAGACACATACGGCTGGACCCAGACAGTTGCAATCCAGTAATAGGTCTTATTCACACACCACTCCGTCTCCATCACCATCTCTCATGTAGGGATACGCAGGGTGCCCTTTCGGCACCGGTGCAATCCCGTGTCGTCGTGCCTCTTTGCAGGTGATCCGGCCATTGCCATTGTCGTCCCACTTAGCCAACGCATCGGAATCCGATTGACCAGCATTCGAATGAGTTGATAATGCCGGCTCTACATTGACACACTCACCAACATACATTGCAGTCGAGCTACATTGAGAAAGAATGCGCTGCAAAGCGTCAAACTCACGCCGATCGACGCTCAACCCGTATTTTTTCTTAACTTTAACAACTCGGTTTGCAAACCAGCACTGATTCAATTGTGGAATCCAGTCTGCCACATCTTTCGCGAGTTTTTGGTGTCGATTGACTTTGGGACTTGCAAGCGTCAGGTTAAGTACATCCGCAGAAAATTGCCGTCGAACACCGAGACTGGCTGCACATAATCCACTGTCATGTGCTTCTGAGCGGGCAACAATGTGCTCAATGTCGGTTTCATATCGACTTGAAAAGCAGCGGCCCGTATAAGGACTGTAAATCTTGCCAATCGATTCTATGATCTCAAGTTCTACCGACTGCGGGTAAGAATAGTCCTTTGAATTGTAGGGTGAGCATCGATTTTCTGGTTGTATGCTTAAACCCTCCCAAGTATCAGCCGAAACTCCTGCAGCCAATGACAGGAATACAAGGCTCGAAATCACGCGTATCCAAAACGTAACCTTCAGACACTCAGACCAATATTCAAATGAATGAATCAACTGCATACTGTCTTCAAGTCCCTTGAAAAAATTAAGTTCATAGAGCTGGGCACCCGTACTCAAATTTCAGTTAAAACCAGTGTGCATCATCGTTCTCTGCCCGCTTTGAACTCCAGCCAACGCGTCTGTATATTGGCACCAATCGAGACACAAGGTTCCGGTGGTAATTTTTTCGGTTCATCTGAACTTATGACGAAGTCTAATTCGCGCGACTCGTGACCACAAATCATTTCGGCAATCAATTTGCCATGAAGTGTGCCTTGTACTACGCCAAGCCCATTCTGGCAACAAGCAGAATAAAGTCCAGGTTCGAGTTCTCCAAATGCTGGCACCGAGTTGCGACTCAAACAAAGTAAGCCGCCCCAGGAATATTCCATCTCTACATCAGACAAATTTGGAAAGCGTCGCTGGAAGGATCGAATGTGAGCGCGCTTGGACCTTTGTACTTGTTTAGTCGATATGGTTCGCTTCGGTGCCCAACTGATGCCGTTTCGAATCAGGATTCTTTCGCCACCCATTCCAGAGATCCGTCGCACGGTAGATCCTAAGGGATCCGCTGGAGTAAATCCCCAAGTTGACTCGCCACCAAGGCGTTTTACTTCATCTGCCGTCAGTTCTCTGGTCATTGAGGCATACAAATAAATGTGCATCAGTCGTCGACGGTAATATCCAAAACTCTCTATATGTCCGTTGACTGCCAATACTACTTTTTTTGCTTCAACTGAACCGCTTGGGGTTTTCAATTGCCAGGTGTTACCCTTTTTCTTGAAACCAATGACTGGTGAGTTTTGAAAAATCTTGACATTGTTTTTGTTCACACCTTTGGCAAAACCTCGGACGTATAGTCCGGGCTTAATTATTGCATTACCTGGCGTTGCCAATCCGCCAAGATAATACCGAGACCCGGACAGCTCATACATCTGTTTTTCATCAAACATTTCGTACGATTCACCCAAATGCGATAAGTGTGCAGCGTATTGTCGATTGTGTTCTAATCCGGATTGAGTTGCGGCTGCATTGACTTTGCCAGATATCTGAAATGCTTCATCTGGGAGCTGAAATTCCCGTGCCGCTTCTTGAGCAAATTGAATCGCAGTTCGATTTGAAGTGATTTGCTGTCGATCTTTCTCAGAGTTCCCGACGTAATCTTTTGAGCCAAGATTGTGCGGCAAATCGATCATAAAACCGGAATTGCGACCCGAGGACCCTTCACTTATTGCTCTCGCCTCCAGTAATGCAATGTTCGAATGGGGTTCAAGTTGTCTTAAGCGCCTTGCAGCTGCAAGGCCAGCAAATCCGGCACCCACAACAACAAAATCAACTGTAAGGTCGTCTTGTAATTTGGGATAAGCTATTTCGGATGCTACGATACTCGCCCACCCGGCTGGGCCGGGATCAAATGGTAGGCTGTTAATTTGCATTCTGGATCAACTGAAATTGGACCGAATCAACCTTCAGATTCGTTAGCACCTGGAACTTACGACCTCACAATGTGAGTGAACTAATGAGTCCAGTTCAATTCGCTGGCCGCCGGAATTTCGCGCTCACGTCGTGAGATATAGTCAAGCAGGGCCTCTTCTAAGGCTTCATCCATGGCAGGCAATTCATAAGAGTTGAGCATTGATCGAGCTGTTTTTACGGCGCGCTCGGTAATTTCCACGCTACCATCCGCCTGCCATTGCTCAAAAGTGTTGTTATCAAATAACTTTGGCATAAAAAATGCATCTCGAAAATTTGACAATGTGTGTGCATGTCCAAGATAGTGCCCACCGGGACCGATATCACTGACTGCTGCGATCGCTTCATCGAAATCGTCCCACCGAATCCCTTCTGCCATTCGATATCCCATCGCGCACTGTTCTGCATCAACGATGAACTTTGCAACGGAACAATGCATGCCCGCTTCATTCCAGCCAGCCGAGTGCCACAAGAAATTACTGCCAGATAGCAACGCTGCCATCATTGTCGTAGCACTCTCATATCCGGCCTGAGCATCAAGAGTTTTGGCACCGCCCAAGGTATTTGACGTTCGCCATGGTAATTTGTAGTACCGCGCCATCTGACCAATCATGAAATTCATCAGACTGATTTCAGGCGTACCCGCCATTGGCGCTCCAGAAGACATTGATACAGTTGAAAGATAGTGCCCATAGATCGCAGGACAGCCCTTTCGCACGACTTGCGTATACGCCAGAGCAGACAGGGCTTCGGCATTCAACTGTGCCACGGCAGGTGCAGTTGACGCTGGTGTGTTGGCTCCACCCAAAACGAATGGTGAACACAATATAGGCTGATTACGTTTGCTGAACTCCCGCAAGGCACCCAGCATCGTCTCATCCCACAGCAAGGGCGAATTGCCATTGCAGTTGCCGGTCACAACAGCATGGCTTTCCATAAATTTCTTTCCGAAGACAATCGCACACATGTCCAACACGTCAGCAGCATTTTTTGGTGATGTAGTCATCCCCATAATTGTCTTGTCGGAGTATCTGATCGAGGAATAAGTAATGCGCAGGTGACGATGTGAGATGGGATGATCCATTGGTTCGACAATATGATGCGAAGTGCAATGAATGACAGGTGACAGGTGGGCCAACTTATGCATCATCGCCAGATCATCCAAGGTTGGTGCCCGGCGGCAGTCCTCCAAATCTCGAATATATGGAGCCCCTGCCATCGGCGTGAATATTGATGATCGACCGCCGATTTTGACACTCTTTTGGGGATCTCGAGCGTGCAAGGTAATGTTCGATGGAATGGTTGAAATTAGTTCCCGAACCAACGCTCGATCCAGGTACACCCTAAATTCATCACGCACGTCTGCACCAACCGATTTCCAATCCAAAATTGCTTGCGGATCGCGGAAAACAACCCCAACATTCTCCAGAATGTCCATTGATGCGTTGTCAATCCGCTCGATATCCTCCTGCGTCATGGGTTCAACCAAAGGGAGGTTGCCGATTAGTGCTGGCAGCATCGGCTCAATGATATTGCTTCTGATACTTCGTCTTGTTTGCCTGCCACCGCGACGTTGATTAAGTGCCGCGCTGTTCGGTACTTCGTTCATTGCATAGGCTCCATGAGGACCGAACTACATAAAGCAGAATTTTCGGGAATGCGGATTTAGATTGGCAGCAATTACAAACCCGAAATTAGATGACTCGAGCATGGCCAAATTGAGAAGAAAAAAGGAAGGAGGTTTTGCTTTAATTTGAATACTGGCCCATATTCATACCAAATCGACCGACACACTGCGATTGACGCAAGAAAAGCATTGATCCATGATTTCTTGCGTCAATTCACAAGTACGAAATTTACATCGCGGCTTTTTTACCAGCTTCTACCCAGCTGTTGAAGGTGTCCTGATTGGCGGCAATCCACTCGTCGACGTGTCGAGCAATATCGTCAAGGGAATCTTCACCATCACGCATCTTTTTATTTTGCGCTGATATTTCATTGATATCCAACTCTGCGAGTTCAAATACTGCACGGGCAGCGGGATTTGCATCCAAAAATGCATTGTTTGCAACCACCCGCAACGTATTTACTTCAAAGCCCATTTCTCTGCCTTGGAATTCTGTGTTAGCTTCCCGTCCATCTGGAAGTGATGAGTAAGGGACTTCAATCCATTGGACATTGTCACCGGGAACCAGCACCCCAGACACCCAAAATGGCGTCCATGTGTAGTAAATAATCGGTTCGCCGCTCTGCTCGCGAGCAACAGATTCTGCGATTATTGCATTGTATGCGCCTTGGTTATGGGTAACCGTATCGCGCAGTTCAAATTCGGTAAGGTGATGCTCAATCACGCGTTCGCATCCCCAACCCGGCGCGCAACCGGCAAGATCAGCGGTGCCATTACCATCTGCGTCGAATCGCTTTGCAACTTCAGGATCTTTCAAATCACCTATATTCTGAACACCTGCTTCATAAGAGGCCGTGTCCACCAAATAGCCCTGTAGCGCACCTGCGATAAAGTCTCCAAACTTGGTCATCGCTCCCTCGCCACCTGATTCTTCGAAGAAAACTGCATGCAGAGGATCCCAATGCACTGCAGTAAAGTCACCGTCACCGGTTCCCAAAGCCAAATGAATCGTCTGGTACTCGACTTCCTGAGCATCCGCTATCTCATAGCCTAATTGCATCAGAGCTTCGTAGATGATCCAGTGTTGGAATTTTTCTTCTAAATTGGTGCCTTCAACGGGTCTTACCGTCACACCCTTGCCAGGCATCATTGAATCAGCAATGCTGGTGCCTGCTAAAACAAGCAGACTAATACCAACGGCAACTGCTTGAGTCATTTTTCTTACATTAATCATTCATTTACTCCTTAGCTTGTAAATTAAGTCTCTTTGTTCTGTTCCTTGAAAAAAAGGTCAGAGAGTGTGTCAGCGGTAAATATATCCTTGAATAAACCGATAATTAAATAATTTTGATCGATTATCAGCAGAAAGTATGGAAATCAGCATGTGTTTAGAATAGTACTATGATTTGTTGGTTTTTCTCACCTACGCTGAAGAGCAATTCAACTAACTGGGCGTAGATTCTGGTGGATTTTTACCGACTAGTCGAAGCACAAGACCAACCGGGCCTCCCTGCCACCAGTGCCGATATCCCCTTTCTCTACCACTTCGGCCCAAACCTTGAGTGATTCTATCCAGCACGATTGCCAAAATCACGATTCCCAATCCCCCGACCAGTGCTTTTCCGGCATCAAGCCTTCCCATTGCGCGCAATACTTCATTTCCGAGTCCTTTAACCGCAATCAACGATGCAATCACAACCACCGACAAAGCCATCATGATTGTCTGATTCAATCCAGCCATAATCGAAGGTGTTGCGAGAGGCAGTTCTACTTTGAACAGTATTTGCCTCGGAGATGATCCAAACGCGCGTGCAGCTTCTACAACGCTTACATCGACTTGACGTATGCCCAGAGAAGTTAACCGGATGATCGGCGGCAATGCAAAAACAACGGTCACTATGACCCCGGAAACGTTACCGATTCCGATCAACATGACGACAGGTACGAGGTAAACAAATGCTGGAATCGTCTGCATTGTATCGAGAACAGGTCGGATCGAGAATTCGAACCGATCACTTTTGCCCGCTAACAGACCTAACGGTAGTCCAAATATGACACAGACGACCACTGAGGTTGCAACGACCGCGAGTGTCGTCATTGCCAGGTTCCAAGCATTCGGGTCACTTAATCCCAACAATACCAGACAACCCGCAACAAAAGCGGCCATTCTTACCCCCGCCGCTTGCCAGGCAAGTACAAAAATTATGCCAAGCATAGCAACTGGAGGGATGGCTTGCATCACGCTTTCGACAGTCACAATGACATCATTGACAAACCACTTTATCGGTTGAACAACGTCTCTGTTTTCTGCAGCCCAATTCTTAATTCCATCAGCCCAATCCGCGATGCCAAAATCTATGCTCTTAAAAGGACTGAGCGGGTTAAAAGATTCTTTGTCAGCCATTTAACCGTACCTCAGCTTTCGCCCTGCGCATCGACTTGCTCCAGCTTTCCTTGAACACCCCGCAGCAAATTTCGTTTATTTACGACACCCACAGCAATGCCGTCATGTTCGACAATAATTGGATGATCTGTATCGATCGATAAGTCCACAAGCGCATCCAGACTATCACCCAACTGGGCCGAAGGGCAATTATTTCGATCGAATGTCGGGTGATTTTTCTCGTACTGTTCAATCGACTGCATGACTTTCTGCGCAGTTACCAGTTGGAGTTTAGAAATACCGGCAACAAAGTCGGCAACATAATCATCTACTGGTTCAGTCACAATTTCTTCTGGTGTGCCAATTTGGACCAGTGCCCCATCTTTCATGATGGCGATTCGATGTCCAATCCGAATTGCTTCGTCAAGGTCATGGGTAATAAAAAGCGTCGTCTTATGCATTTCCGCAGATAACTGAAGAAACTGATCCTGAAGTTGGCGTCGAATGAGGGGATCTAGAGCAGAGAAAGGCTCATCCATTAACAGGATATGGGGATCAGCAGCAATTGCGCGCGCCAAACCGACACGCTGTTGCATACCGCCAGAGAGTTCATCGGGATAACGATCGCCCCAACCTTGAAGCTCAACGGTTTCGATAGCCTGATCTGCAGTCGCATAGCGAACATCGCGGTCAATACCGCGAACCTCCAATGCAAATGCGACATTGTCGCGAACGGTTCGATGAGGCATTAAAGCCATATTCTGAAAAACCATGCCAATCTTTGTCGAACGCAGTGCTCGAAGTTCCGTTTCATTCAATCGATTCACATCCTGTCCTTCGATAAATACCTCACCGAACGTTGGTTCAATCAGGCGATTTATATGACGGATCAAGGTGGATTTACCGGAACCCGACAATCCCATGATGCAGAAAACTTCCCCCTCACCAACCGTAAAGCTGGCATCCTGAACGCCGACTACACATTTGTAATCGTCCCGAATCTCATTCTTAGAAAGTCCCTGGCTTTGCACCATACGCATGGCTTCGTCGGCTCGGGCACCAAAAATTTTCCAAAGGTGCCGACATTCGATTACCAGCTTCTTGTCAGCTACGTGTTGAGAATCAGAGGGCTGCATCAATGGAAATTCCAGTTATTGGCAAAATAATCACGTTAAATTTTTTTATTTGTTGCAATAGACTCACTATTTTGAACAGTTTCATACAGAACAATGCTGGATCTTGTTGGCAATCACTTGATGGAGAGCAATTTTACGAAAAAATATTCAGTAACAAGCATCAATCCTGAAAGAAATTTCTCAGGTGGATTTTTATATTTCGATTATGCCATTAATTACAGTCATCATGTGGTTGTAAATCGGGTTGAATGACCGTCTTGAAGTATTTGCAGAAGCGTAGAAAGAATAGCGACAGATTATTCATATCAGTTTTCCATATAAAAATTTGTCTGGATCACGGTGGGCCCGGAAGTACTGTAGTCGCACCTTTTCAATTGTACAGTTTCAAACCAAACTACAGCGGTCCAAATAACACTACATCGGAAAGATTAGGTGTCGTAGCTGATTTGTGAATATCGTTTGGAGTAATTTCCAGATCTTCATCAACCCACATTTCACCGTTTCGCTCCTCCTCATTAGTCCCAGATTCACTAACCACGGATTCATCCATTGCATCACCAACTTATTCAGATAACTCCGTAATGCGAGACTCAAAGAGAAGCTTCAAAGTCACAATTTCTCAAGTGATTGGGATCAATGAGATGAGACTTAAGAATTTCATCCAGAGCTACGGGCTAAACATTGTCTTTTTCCTCAATTTAGTTTGACGCACACCGACTGTTGCGTGAGGGTGGCGCATAGTGAACGATCAGCAAGTACAATCAAATATGGGTTTGCAACCTAATGGCGCATTGAAACTACGTTTAAAAGAAGGAAGATAATCTTCGATGAATCAAGAATGGGTTCTCCAAGAAAAGGAGATTAACCGAAAATTCTCTAGTGCAACTTGGGTTCCTTTGAGGGCATCCAAGAATGACGAGAGGGGTGAGGTTCGAAATATAGGCTACATGAGTGAATATTTTGGATGCGGCTCCGTTGCTTTCCCTCAAGAGCATCGAGAGGTCGCAGAACGGCTTAGTTGGCGTGATATTGGAATCAGTTGTAATGTTCAGCCTTATGCCCACGAGGACGGTTACTACTCTTCCATAGAACAGTATGAACACAATGAAAAAGAGCCTATTGGTGTCCACCTTGTCTTTGAGCATCCTCAGCCCGTGGTTGGAGGGAAGTTATGGATTTTAAATCCTGATCTGGTTGTTGCGCTACGTCTATTAAAGGAAGGAACAAACTGGATAAGGCCAGAAGAGAACTTCGTTGTGGTGGCTCGGGAAGTCTTCGATGAAAAAGGCGAGCAGCAACGGATTGACATTAAGCGAGAATATCTCATCGATTATTTGGCTGCAAGAAACCTTTCGCTTCGCATCTCTTACTATCGCCAAAGAGTAGAAAATGTCGTAGCATTAGAAACCAGCAAATACGCTGGTCTGACGGCTCAACAAGAACAACGAGGTGGTGGGCGATTTAGGCTATCGGTCCGGAATTTGGATGATGTCTTTGGTGGCAATGTTGCTTCTTTCCGAGTCTGGCGAACGGATGTTGATGAAGATGAAGATGCTCCAGTATTGGGGCCAGAAAACAATGACAATACTGACTATGAGAGTTCGCAGGGATACCTGAGTGGTTATGAAGGTGTGCGGGTAGAGGGCGAATTTTGGCGTGACGAGTGGATCGAACATCAAAGGCAAAGCACGCGTGTTCGGGGAGATGCAGATACAAATCTTCCCCAATTCATAGTGGAGACTGACGGGACTCGTAAGGCATCCACCGAATTAAACGATGAGAGTGTCGGCAGATGGCTTTGGTTCCGCTCTAACGTTGTCAATGACCTTCTCGACCTTCGCGGTTTTTCACTAGAATGGTATACGTCGGAAACCGGCAGCATTCGCTCTACCTCTGGGAACACAACGCACTTTGGTATTAATCTTTCAGATTTGATAACAGTCTATGCCTATGATGTTGCCCGCCTATCCGCATGGGAACAGCGTATTTGGTCGGCTCACAATGTTGCTCCAGAAGGAAAGGTTTCAATTGAGTTACTAGCAGCTCAGGTTGAATGTCAACCCGCATCTACACATGCAGTTGAATGCTGGCTATTCAGGGTCATGAGGATGCTAGAAACGAGTTTTCGCAAAGAGTTCAATATTTCTCTCTTTACTCAGGACATAGATGATTTAGAAGTTATGCAACAGGTTTCCCGCTTCGCAAGTAAAGATTTGGCATCTTTGTTGAGGTTGGCAAAAGATCTTGTTCGTGTATTTTCGGACCGGCTTAATAAAAGTGAACTCCGCAAGATTTCAACTCACGTAGATAAGGAAAAGTTCCGTTCGAACAAGCTTCTACAAGATATTCTGGCCCAGCGAGTCGGGCCTGAAAAAGCTACACTCGTTTTTAGCGTAATTGTTGGTACCTATGACATGCGATTAGGTGATGCACACCCGACGAGCTCGAAAATTAGAGATGCATTAAAGCTCGCAGGAATCGACGAAAGCAAGTCGTCTTTAAGCCGAAGTTCTGACCCTTTTTTGCCGGTTCTGGCAATCTAATCCATTGATATTTTAGGTGGATGTCCTCCAGGGGAGGTTTGTTTTTTTCGTAATTGTAGGCAGTAATAACGTTTTATGTTGTTGACATGTGCTCCTTCATGAACTACAATACATATACATATAAATACCATATGTGTAGGCACTACCATGACCCAGGCATCCCAGTCCCCCTCCATGCACGTCAGCCGCATCAAATCCACCAAAGGTCAAAAAACCTACTACTCCACCCTACTGCGCTCCAGCTATCGAGACCAACACGGTAAATCCCAAAAGAAAACCCTCGCCAACCTCTCCCACCTGCCACCTGCGATCATTGCATTGATCAAAGGCGCACTGGCTGGTCAACACTACGTCGATGCCAATACCGCCTTTGATATCGTTGCCGTCAAAAAACACGGCGCGGTGTTGGCCGTCACGGCAGCTTTCAAACAACTTGGACTGGCGAGTTTAGTGGCTAGCGAGCCCTCACGCGAACGCGACCTGGTGCTGGCCATGATTGCGGCGCGCATCATCTGTCCACATACCAAGCTGGCCACCTGCCGGTGGTGGCACGATACCACCTTGAGCCGCTACTTCAATGTACATGATGCCGAAATTGATGAGCTGTATTTTGCCATGGACTGGCTGTTGAACAGGCAGGCGAGAATTGAGGGCAAACTCATCCGCCGCCACCTTGAGCCCGGTGCACTGGCGTTGTTTGATCTGTCGAGCACCTATCTTGAGGGCAGCTGCTGTCCACTGGCACAGTATGGCTACAGCCGCGACAGTAAAAAGGGCAAGCTGCAGGTGAATTTTGGTTTGCTGTGTGATGGTGAGGGCCGGCCCCTGGCGGTCAGTGTGTACCCGGGCAACCAACGCGACGCCCAAACCCTGCTGCCCCAGGTTGAGTCCTTAAAGAAGCGCTTTGGGATTGAACGGTTGGCGGTGGTTGGTGATCGCGGCATGGTGACACAGGTGAACATTGATGCGCTTCGCAAGCTCGATGGTGTGGAGTGGCTTGGGGCCTTGAAAAGCACTACGATTCGAAAGCTCGTGCGGGCGGGCAATCTGCCAATTGACCAGTTCGATGAGGTGGATTTGTTTGAGGTGGCGCATCCGGATTATCCCGCTGAGCGGTTGGTGGCGTGTCGCAATGCGGCACTGGCCGAAAAACGTGCGATCGTGCGCGAGCAGTTGCTGGCGGCCACGGAGGAGCGGTTAGCTGAAATTAGCCAGTCAGTCCGTGCCGGGCGTGTTAAGGATGAATCGGACATTGGTGTCAGAGTCGGTGCGGTGATCAATGCCAAGCAGATGAAAAAGCACTTTTTGTGGCAGATCGGTGAGGGCCGCTTTGAGTATCAGCGCAATGCCACCAGCATTGCAAAAGAAGCGGCACTTGATGGCATCTACGTGCTTCGAACTTCGATGAATGCACAACTGATGAGTGCTCGTGAGTGTGTGAAAAACTACAAGCGGCTGTGTCAGGTTGAACGCGCCTTTCGGAACATGAAAACGGTGTCACTTAAGGTCCGGCCGATTCATCACCGCACGGCTGAGCGGGTCCGGGCGCATATTTTCTTGTGCCTGCTGGCGTACTATGTTGAGTGGCACCTGCGCGAGGTGTGGCGGGAGTTGCTGTTCTCCGATCCGGATGCCGAACAAATCCGCGAGCAGCGCAATCCGGTACAACCGGCGGTGCGTTCCAAGGAGGCGCAACGCAAGGTGGCGACGCAGCAGTTGGAAGACGGGTCAATGGTGTATTGCTTTCGAACCCTGATTGAGCATCTTGAGACAGTTACGGTAAACCAGTGTCGGGTCAAGGGTTCGGCCAATGACAGTGCGCCATTTGAGTTGACTGCCACTTTGAATGACAAGCAGCAACGCGCACTGGAACTGATCAGAACGATCGACTATCCGAGGAATAAAAAGCAGTTGTAGGCAGAAAGTCGGATTAATATTTTTAAATATTGCTGTACCAGCAATACCTTACGCCAAATAAGGCGTCAAACTTCGGTTTAAGACAAGGTGAACAACTGATTTCTAATTTCGGACAATCTATTTGGCAGATTGGCGAATTGCTTTTTGGAAAATAGGAAGATCAAAAAGAATAAGCTTGAGTTTCGAGATTTAAACTGAGTTGTTTCACGACACCGGAGCCCCGCTCGGACCATGATCCTGACTGATTGCCAAGGGGGTTAAGTTGTAGAATTTTCACCAGTAATTCCACCATGTGCTGGTCAATTGCCCACCGAGCAATGGTATGGCAGTGTAAGTGATGCAACGTTCGCCGACTCCATCCTCGATCGTTTGATGCACAATGCGAACCGCATTGAACTGCAAGGCGAATCGATGCGTAAAAAATATGCCGCACAAGGTCTCACATCATGAGGCTGTTCACCACAACTGGAAAATCAACCTTGATAAATGGAGGAATTAGTCATTCAATAGTAACCCGACAAGCTCAATCCAATGCAAAATGTTCGCAGCCATGCGACTCGGTGTTCACATAGAAGCGATTGGGCGTTCATATCTATGCGAGTACTCAGCGTCAAAAATGTAGGAAAAGCAAGGTTACAAACATGACCAATTTTCAGCGTAAAGGCGCGATCAGTAATGCACATGTTGGACGGGAATTTGAAATTCGTGCTAGGGTTGTACTAGCAGAACATGGATTAGAGCTTGACCCTGATCATAAGGTGGCCTTAGGAATTGCTTTGCAAAAAAAAGAGCACGCATTCGATTTGGGCTCTGAAGACACGAGAGTCATTGTAGAGTGCAAAGCTCATACTTGGACTGAGGGAGACAAGGTTCCAAGTGCAAAAATAAAAAACTGGGTTGAAGCCATGTTCAATTTTTATATGGCGCCCAAATGTTATCGGAAGATATTCTTTGTTGAGAGAAGTGTAAGAAAGAAGACTGGAGAAACGTTACTGACCTATTTTAGACGCACCCACTCACACATTATCCCTTCTGATGTAGAGTTTTGGGAACTTGATAATGCAACTGGAAATGTGAGAATATCGCCAGACAACAGGGAAGATCACATATGAACACTGCACCCATCAATTCCAAACATTTGAGGTTTTTGCATCACCCTGCGTGATGACGGATTAGGATATGGAGGCAATTTGGAGCAACTCACCTACTTTAATTGTCCTCAAAATGGCCGACGAGTACTCCAAGCCACCATACAATCGCGATGTAGGATTCCAAATTGTGAGCAGTCAATTGAATTGGTAGATCTAAATCGCTTGGTCTGCAATTTGAAATCGCATCGTCTTTACTACGGTCAGATATTCAACCTTGAATTATGCAATCTGTAGCTTTGTACCATGTGAAGGAAACGGTTCGATCGGAACCAAAGTTATACTATCACGTTGTCCGATCGAGAAATTCTCGCGGCGACCAGACATCAACCGGCCCATATCGCGATTCCGTAAAGTCTCGCATGTTGCCAGTAATCAGAGTAGCACCACCGGCCGCCGCGGTTGCCAAATAAACCTCATCGTCAGAGTCGTGTAGACCAAATTCCAAATTCGCAGGTTCGACAATGACAGCCAATCGGCTGATATCCTGAATTAATGATTTCAAGGTGTAGAAGTAAGGTAGCAGTCTGGGCCGTTCGGCAACTGCTATATATTCCGATAGAATTGGGGCGGACAATATGATTTGATGGTATCGTACAACTCTATCGATTACTGCGCGACACGTGCCATCTGTTTGTCCCGCTGAAATTATGACATTGCAGTCTAATACGACCTTCATATTTCATGTACGCGGCGCTCACGACGCAATGCTGAAATTTCCTCGATCGCGTCTTCCATGACCTTATCCTCGGAACGCTGTACATCCTCAGGTGGCACACGTGCCTCCGCAAACGTCATAGCAATTCTGTCAGCAACTTCGTTCCGATCCACCACCTGTTTAACCTTGAACAGAATTCCATCGTTGACGCTGATTGCCTCCATGATGTCCCCCTCTTGGAGATTGATTCGCTTGCGCAACTTAGCTGGAATGGTGACCTGAAACTTCGGTTTGACTGTTACTAAGTTCATGATAGATTTACGCAATATTAGTCGGAAAGTTGGATTATTATAAAATTATACCAAGATATAGCAAATTCGATGGGTTCTACGTTCTGTAACGTCGAAATTAACTTTGCCAGTTGTCAAATTACGTTGACTATTTCAGGACATTACGCCTTGGTCTCAGCAGCAGCAAAGATTTCATACAACGCCCCTGGACGATGCGTGTTCAAATTGTCCATCACCAACGTGATCTTTTACGCAGCCGAATAACACTCGGCAATCCGCTTGAGAAAATACGCCCAATCAGTCTTGGCATCTCGTCCATACAGACCACAGGATACTGTTCGTCATAGGGACGACGGTAAACATCCAGAACCTGCTCCATGGCCGCCACAAACTCACCGTTTTGCTGGGGCGCAGTCACCCATCCGATACGCCGCCAGGGTTTGATTTTGTTTTTTTTAAACCGCCGAACTGTCTCGTGAGATACACTGTCGATGTAGTTCAACTCCATCGCCCAATCTACTGAAGCTCTACGCCATGTACTCGGCCTCATTCAAATAGAGGCAACTTGTCCTGAACTCGGCAAGCCGTATTAAACTGCGCATACCTCAATCAGCACGCTTGCTATCATTGACAAACCAGTCGGCTCGGAGATCTCCCCAAAAAGTTCGGATACGTTGCAATGGTGGGCCGTGCAGGAATCGAACCTGCGACACCCTGATTAAAAGTCAGGTGCTCTACCGACTGAGCTAACGGCCCCGGAGAAAAAATGTTGGGATCGCGAAAATTCTACGATCAGCTAAATCCAAAAATATGAATTTTTCAAAAGAATTGAATGAGAAACAACTCTGCACCACAGTGGAATTAGCGCACAGTTTCAATTGTCAGATGTACTCACAATGAAGCCAAATTATAAATCCTAGGACGGTGAATTTAAGTGCATTTTCCAATCAGTTGGAAACAGGACAGCATATTTGCTTGCAGCCATACAACTTTCTAACGAGCCCCTTCTTTAATGACGAGTCCTTCTTCAGGATAGATTGTTATGAGCTCGCCAGATTCGATACACGATGTGATATCCTCTTCAAACTCATGAACAAGCGTCAGATTCGCGAACGCAGCGCCTTGCACTAAAATCGGATTTGTTGAGTTGAGAATCAGCGCAATTGGCGCCATACCCCGGGCAACCATATCCAGCAACATCCAAGAGGTCGCAACACCGCCCTTGGCCGTATTGAGCACCAGTATTTTTCCAACATAGCTTTGACCGTAGAGTGCATGTGAAGGCCGGGAAAACACACCACGAATTCGATCTAAATCATACCGGGCACTGAAATTATCGTTGGCGACCAGTGCCTCACCTGTAACCATCTCCCCAATGCCTGGGTTACAACTGAATGTCCGATTTGCAATCATAACTTTCCGGAAATCGCCGCTTCAATACATTGTTCAGTCGTCGCAAACTTCGGTTCATACCCGTAGCCTGAAATAATATTCAACAACTTCGCTGAATTGGTCACCAGCGACTTCCAACCGTTGGCTTCACTCAACTCGCGCGCATACATCTGGTAAAAACAGACCCCACTCAATATTACGGCACCACTGTCTTCAATTCGAGCAGTTATTCCAAACCGGTCACACGCGGACTTAATCTCGGGGGACGTTGCAATCAGCAAGTCTGTACCTGCGTTAATTCGTTGGCCATCCAAAAGTCGCGCAATTTCCTGGAGTTCAAAAAGGGACAGTTGTGGTGCGGCAAACACGACAACGTCAACATCAATTGATTGATCAGCAGTCGCATATAGTTTTTTTACGTCAGTACGTCTGATCGGTTTTGGTTCTTGATCATCAATATCCGCCGCTACTGCAAGAAAATCCAGTGCTTCAGGTGTGATCTCATCCAGATGAAAAAGTCCAACTGAACCGTAGCTTGCAAGCGCAGCGCCAAAGTGCTTGAGTTGGTCGGATGTCGGATCACCTTCAATACCTTCGATGATTGGAACACTCCAATAATCACCTGTGAGCTTACCGATCACTGCCCCCAGTGCTCCCCAGTCGGTTAGTGTCTGCGGTTCAAACAACATTTTGAAACGATGCGTCGCCTGCCGTGGCATGTCATCCTGAAAACCATAAAAGGGCACCCGCCCCGTCAATGCAGCAGCCAGTCCTGCCGGTCCACCTTCGAAGTTACTCCTGGCCCCCAATACACTATTTGCATAGATCACAGAACCCGTGTCACCAAAGGCGACGCGCTCCCCACATGTCGGTGGTGAAATGGTCTGGTAATTGATACAGGTATCAGTCATCATGACACCCAAAGATTCCAACGCTCTGATTGTGCGGCGCTCGCGCTCGGCAAACTCCTCAGATTGCTTAAACCGCTTGTAAACCCTGAAATCCATACCTCTTGGATCGGTGATGGTTGGAATTACAACCGCCCTTTCCTCTTCGCTGTAGCCAGCAAGATTTTCCAGGTGTTCGATGCCGGCAAGACCCAACGATTCCGTATCGCACATAACATGTGCCTGGGTAACTTCAACAAAAAAAGGTGCACCAAAGAACTGGCCCACTTTTAACTGCTGTTGCATAGCCCACTGGCGCGGAAAACCATGCTTGCCCTCAAGCATCGCCAATTCATAGCTAGACATTTTCATTCGTTTAAATCCAGTATCTAAAATGGATTGAGTTTCCAGCCGTCGGGGGTACAAATACGATATCTCGATGCTTTAATCATCAATATACCAGTATGGATCGCAAAAGCGATTAATTCAGAGGATTAATTCTGATTTGTCACCAATAATGATGGAACGAATCAGACAGTATCAGTTGAACTCGATTGGATTGGTGAGAAAAAAACTGTCCCGATACCGTCGGAGCTCTTCAATGGACTCAAGAATGTCATCTTTAGCACGATGCGTGCTCTTTTTCATATGACTGTTCACGAGATCTGGACGCCAGCGTTTGGCTAATTCCTTTATCGTACTTACATCCAAGTGACGGTAATGTAGAAACCCCGACAATTCAGGCATATATCGATCCAGAAATCTTCGATCCTGGCAAATCGCATTACCGCAAAGCGGTGATCGATTTTTGGTTGCATAGCGCCTCACAAAGGATAAAGTCCGACGCTCTGCTTCAGCTTCATCAACTGTTGATTCCCTGACTTTTTCGATCAGACCGCTATCGCCATGGGTTTTTGTGTTCCATTCATCCATCGCTGCCAAGCGTTCATCACTCTGGTGAATGACAATCTCTGGGCCTTCAGCAACAATATTGAGGTGGATGTCCGTAACGATCGTTGCGATTTCGATAATTCTATCGTTCTGCGGGGATAACCCCGTCATCTCAAGATCAATCCATACGAGATTGGATTTCTTGCGTGCAATGTGGTCTTTGGTCACTAGTGAGGCCTCGGTTGAAATTAACTCACATGTCCCGAGGCGCTGAATAGTAAACCAACTCTGTACCTATCCCCCGCTCTCGAGCTTTTTCAACCGCCAGCATCCCAAGCATAATATCACTGATGGCGAATCCCTTATGCCAAAATAAGCTCCGTTCAGTCTCCGATTCCCGACCGGGCTTCAATTCTGCTGCAATTTCTCCGATATCACAGTACACGTGTTCATCACGTAGCTCACCATTTTGCACCAATTCCGCAAATTGACCATATGGAGAAATTTTGCACTGATTCCAGTCATCAACAACGAACTTATCCACTGTAAACGGCAAACTGCGCTCAACTGATAGCACCGCACCATATGCCTGTAAATGTGCGCCAGGTTTGACATCTTCATCGGCAACTAGAATCTGGTGTTCCAGCAATCGTGAGGCATCAATAATAATATCTGCATCCTTCACAGTGTCCTTGCAATTGTCCATCACCCTGATTTCCTTATTCAGTTCAGCAGATAAGATTTCGGCAAAACGTTCGCGCGACTCCGGGCGGCGGCTGGTCACCCGAATCTCCTCAAAGTCGAAAATCTTATCCAACATACGAACGTTGTACCAGGAAGTCCCGCGAGCACCGATGTGTCCCAGTACTTTCGATTCTGGATTTGCCAGATACTTTGCCCCCAGAGCAGTTACGGCTCCAGTTCGCATCCAAGTGTTGACTGTTGCATCGACAATAGCAATGGGCATACCCGTCTTCGGATCATAGAGCGTCACCAGCGCCAACTCTGAAGGCAAATTATGTTGATAATTGTCATGAAAGTCTCCAATAACCTTGACGCCTGCCGCATTGACGGGCTCGACATAGCCTTTCAAAATATTGAACAGTTTATTGGGGAAATCCAACACCAAGTGACTTTTGGATGGCATAATGACTTTCTGTTGACCATGCGCGATGAGTCCTTTCTCGATTGCGTCCATGGCATCGTCCAAACTAACCTGCAACGCATCTATATCGTCTTTGGATAGGAACAAGATATTGATATCACTCATAAATTCACCGAATTTCGATTGGATACTGAAACGTTCATTTTCACCTCCGAGAATTCGCACATTATGTTTTATTATTTTGGCGACAGAAGCAATTTCGTAGCAGTCTCGCAAGAACTTATCGACGTCGATCTGATATCAGAAAAACTGTCGAAGCTTGACATTTAAGATTGTGCATAAGCAGATCAAATTCAGCATGTTGAGCAGCCTGACAAAGCATCAGAAAACTCTTCCGATAACACCATCTTAATCGCACAGTGAAGCCTCCCGACACGCCACTTGCTATTCACCGGTACGCTTAAGGGCGTGTTTGCGAACCTTTACAGAAGAAGTTCGTTCTTTGGCAGAATCAATATTGCCCAAATCTTATAATTCAAAAAGTTACCTTCAATTTTCGGACTTTCTTCGAGCAGAAGAGTAGACTCTAATGCAACCGCAACCCTGCAACCGACTTCACGAGTAATTCCATATGTCTCAGATCATCCATCGCAATGCGAAGCACACACCACCCGTCGCCAGGCGCGGCGAAGGGGTTTATGTTGTAGACGAAAATAACCGTCGCTACCTCGATGCCTGTGGCGGTGCAGCAGTATCGTGCTTGGGCTATAGCCATCGTGCACCGGTCGAAGCCATCCAAAAACAGGCGGCTGAACTCGCCTACATTCACTCTGGATTTTTTACCTCATCAATAGCTGAACAATTGGCAGATAAGCTCGTTGAACTCACCCCTGAACCACTCAATCACGTCATTTTTCTATCGGGTGGGTCCGAGGCTATCGAAACCGCTTTGAAACTGTCCAGGCAGTACTTTGTAGAACGCGGTGAATTGGGACGACAGTACTTTATTTCCAGACGGCAGAGTTTTCATGGCAATACTCTAGGCGCTTTGTCCGTTGGTAATAACGCGGGTCGTAGAAAGCCCTACAACCCCATTCTAAAGCCGTCCTACTCAATCGCCCCTTGCTACCCTTATCGGGACCAAAGAGAAGGTGAATCAGAAGCAGATTACGGCCTTCGCGTTGCCAATGAACTTGAAAGCAAAATCATTGAACTCGGGCCTGATAACGTCATTGGATTTATCGTCGAAACCGTAGGTGGTGCAACCGGTGGTGTACTGCCGCCGGTACCCGGGTACCTTCAACGTATCCGTGAAATTTGTGATGAGTACGGAATTTTATTGATCCTTGATGAAGTAATGTGCGGTACGGGCAGGACTGGCAGTTTTCTAAGCTGCATGCAGGATGAAGTCGTCCCTGATATTGTCGTTCTCGCCAAAGGACTGGGCGCTGGCTTCCAACCCATCGCTGCCACAATCTGCTCGAGCGAGATGTTTGATACGGTACACCGTGGCAGCGGTGCGCTGATGCATGGGCATACCTATATGGGACATGCCATAGCTTGTGCAGCATCCCTTGCAGTCATTAAGACGATCGAATCTGAAGATCTATTGCAAAACGTTCAAGTTCAAGGTAAAGACCTCATCGACAAATTGCGCGCAGAACTTGGATCACACCCCCACGTTGGAGATATCCGGGGCCGAGGACTGTTTATTGGGATTGAGTTTGTAGCAGACAAGAATACCAAAACGCCGTTTGACTCTGCCTTGCGCTTTAACTCGGTGCTCAAGCGTCTTAGCGAACGCAACGGAATCATGTGCTATACCGGTGGTGGGACAATCGACGGTGTCAACGGTGACCACGTACTGCTGGCACCTGCTTACATCATTGATGAAAACATCGTCAATGAAATTGTCGCAAAAATGCGTCAGTCTATTGATGATTCGGTGGCAGAAGTCTAGCGGGTTGCAGCTTAGTTCTCCGCCTTTCTGAAGGGCTGACTGATCAAGCGGTCCAACCTGTTTTCAACTTTGTTCCTAAAGATCGGCAGGCCAATGGTCATATCAAGGTGACCGGCTTTCGGCTGCGCCTGGTAGGTTCCAAAAATTCGATCCCACCACGACAAATTGAACCCGAAATTACTGTCGGTCTCAGTTCTGATAATTGAATGGTGCACCCGGTGCATATCCGGAGTAACCAGTGTTGTTCTTAAAACTCGGTCAATTGCGCGCGGAATTTGAATGTTGCCGTGATTAAACATTGAAGTTGCATTAAGCAGAATTTCGAAAAGAACCACTGCAATTGCCGGTGGACCAATGATTAGAACCACACCGAACTTGATGACCATTGAGATGACGATTTCGATGGGATGGAACCGTACACCGGTAGTGACATCAAAATCCAAGTCAGTATGGTGCATACGATGAAAGCGCCAAAAGAAATCAATTTTGTGAAAAAAATAATGCTGGGCATAAATTGCCAAGTCCAATAGCAGCACACCAACAACTATCGCCAGCCAACCGGGGAAATTCAACCAGTTTAGAATCCCTATACCACGACTTTCCAAAGTGAGAGCAAATGCCGCGACGGTAATGGGGATAACAAAACGAACCACCAAGGTATTGACCACCGAGAGTGTCATATGATTGACCCACCGCAACCCGCGTGATAAATGCCACGCGCGCCTGGGTCTAAACGTCTCCCACAGGGCTACAGCAAGTAACAGGGCAAGAAATACACCCAAGCGCCAAATGACTTCGTTTTCCATACCTTGCGCGCCTTATTGGTCATTCCTCGGTTAACGCGACATCGTTTTGATCAGAACCTGACTCTTGGTGAATTTTCGCATAGGCTTCCGGTGTATCAAAATCAGTAACCACACCGACGTCATCCATTGCAACTTCGATCACTGAATCTTCGTATTCACCAATGATGTGTTTCGCACCAACATCACCCTGAACTTCCATCATTTCCTGGAAGTATCTGTGTCCCCACAACACTGGATTACCACGCTTACCCTGATAAGTTGGCACACAAATGTTTTGCTGCCTGCCCGGATCGAATGCGTCAATCAGTGCGTTGATCTGGGAGCTGTCGACAAAAGGCATGTCGCCGAGGCAAATTAGAGCCGCACTCGTTTTCTTCGGCAACTGGGCCAGAGCCGTTCGAAGTGATGTGCTGAGGCCTTGAGCATATTCGCGATTGTGGACAAAGGTAACCGGCTTATCCTTTAACTCATCACGTACCCGTTCCCGATCATGACCTGTTACCACAAAAACGCGATCGACCGCTGAATCTGACAGGTTAGTCACTACCTGCTGAATCATGCTGAAATCTCCCACCTTGAGAAACAGCTTATTTTGATCGCCCATTCGCGATGATTCACCCGCCGCAAGCACGATTGCAGCAATTTTGATCTCACCGTCGATTGCTTGATCATCAGCAATCGTCCTTCGCACGGGTCGCTTGGGTGGTTCCGGCACGATGCCACCGACTCCCAATTGCATGATATCCTCAGCGAGAACCTCAAGGCCAGCTGCGAAGCGTTCAAATACGAAATCAAATCCATTCCGTTTGGGTGAGCGCACGCACCCTGGCAACCCCAAAATATCGATTTTCCGATACTTACCCAACAGCAGCAGGTTACCCGGGTCAACAGGCATACCGAAGTGCTCAATCCGTCCACCCGCATTTACAATTCCCCTTGGAATCACATCGTTACGGTCCTGAATTGCTGAAGCACCCAGCAGGCAAATCAAATCAAGATCTTTGTTGAAATATTCAAGCAACAATCGCGACACGTCATCTTCATGGTGCTCGCATACGTCGTAAGCTGTAATTTTCGATTCAACCAGTTCTGCCCGGCTTGCAAGCATGGTTCTGCCTTTTTCGAGTAAATTCTGCGCAAATGCCCGAGTGCTGGTTTGAATCAAACCAATGGAAAGAGATTGAAATGCGAAAACATTCATTCTCGATGCACCGTAACTTGCTACGGTGATACATTCATTGAGCTGTTCCCGGCTTACTGCGAACGGAATGATTTTCACCGATGCCACCAATTTACCGGCAAAAACGGTGCTGTAATTGGGCAGGGTTGCCACGGTAAAGGCTTCGTCGACCGAGTTGATCGCGTGAATTCTTTCGGGCCGCAATTGCAGTAAACCGCGGTGTTTGGCATAAAGATTACAGCGTCCTGTTGCCGCGGTGCGGATTTCAAGTCCTTCCCCACATATCACCCGTGCCACAGCTTGCGCGGCCGCATCTTCGTCAATATCGTTGGGTTCCAATCGCGCCGCGACAACGGTATCAAATGCCTCACTTTGTAACACTTCAACATCAAACCGGGTCAGCAGCCGACCTTTCTTCCATTTCTTCCCCAAGACTTGGAGGGGCCCTGCCAAAATGGCGCCTTCACTTTCTGCGACTGGAATGCGGCCAAATTTCATTGAGTCCCCTCGTTTCTCAACGCAGCCGTGACTTCGGCCATAATTGATATGGCAATTTCAGCCGGTGACTTTGCACCGATATTCAAACCGATCGGTGCATTGATCTTATTTAGCATATCGCTTGATACATTCGCTGCGGCCAAACGCTGACAGCGCGCTTCGTGGGTTCTTCGACTCCCGAGTGCCCCAACGTAAAATACATTTGAATTGAGTGCTTCAATCAGTGCAGGTTCATCAAGTTTGGGATCATGTGTCAGTGTTACAACTGCAGTTCTTGAATCCAAGCCCAACATCGCCAGAGCTTTGTCTGGCCATTGATTGCTGAGCTCCACACCCGTGAACCGTTCTTGCGATGCAAATGCTCGACGCGGATCAATCAATGTTACCGCATACCCACATGCCTGGGCCATGGGAATCAGGGCCTGGGCGATATGCACGGCACCGACAATCAATAGTCTCAATGGCTGATTAATGACTTGAATGAAGTGCCGGCGAGCGTCGATTTCGACAATTTGACTGCGATCGCTGCGCAAGGCTTGCGCGACCGTCGGTTGCAGTGGATGATCCGGTTCCAGTGCGCCAGAAACACAGTATTGTTGTGAATGGTCGTTCAAATCAGTCACCAGCACTACGGCCTGCCCTTGCTGCTTGGCATGAATAACAGCTTGGAGCGTTGCTACTTTCATGATCAGTCAGTCGCCCGTGTCATCCGCTATTAGTGGCTCGACATACACTTGAATCTGGCCGCCGCATGCCAATCCGACTTCCCAGGCTTGTTCATTACTGACACCATAGGTGAGGATTCTTGGCTCGCCGTTGTCCATCACGTCGATTGCTTCTTCGATCACAGCAGTTTCCACACAGCCGCCAGAAACTGAGCCTTCGAACTGACGCTGTTTATTGACGACCAGTTGACTCCCTACAGGACGCGGTGCAGAACCCCAGGTAGAAATAACCGTGGCAATGGCAACCTCGTGTCCCTCATTATGCCAATCAAGTGCCGTATCAAGCACCGATGTATTCACTGATTCTAAAGACATGTCATCTCATCGAAGGTTGTGGAACAAACGGCTGTGCATCCGCTAATTTCTGCCGCCAGAAAGACCGGTGCTTCCTTAACCCCGCAACCGTACTTGAATTTTTTCGATTGAGTACGTCGGTTAAAGCACGTAAACTATCCAGGTTATGAACCGGTAAGAACGCATCGACATGTGGAAGCATAGCTCGAATCCCACCTACTCGGGGTTCAAATTCTTCATAGCGCAATAGCGGATTTAGCCAAATCAACTCTTTGCAGGAACGTTTGAGTAATTGGACTTGCGGTGCCAAGTCGATCGATTCCGATCGATCAAGACCATCTGTGACCAGCAGCACAGTCGCCTTATGCAGTGGCAGTCGTCGGATCCAGGTGTGATTGAAAACTTTGATGCACTCGCCAATTCGAGTGCCGCCATACCAGTCCTCTACTGAATCCGCAATGTCCGCCAATGCGCAGTCCACATCCCGAATTTTCAATTCTCGGGAGATATTGGTCAAGCGAGTGCCAAATACAAAACACCAGACCTGCTTACGACTCAGCATCAAGGTATGTGCAAAGTGTAAAACCATTCTGGAGTACTCACTCATGGAACCGGAAATGTCTGCCAGCAACACGACTGGTGGTGCTTGTTTACAACGCTTTTTTCTGACCAATGAAATCGTATCTGCTGAACCTTTGAGGCTTTGCCGCAGCGTCTTTCGCATATCCAACTTCTCACCTCTAACATGTCGACGGTATCGACGCGTCGGAATTTCCTGAAAAGCGATTCGTAGTGCCGCGATCACTTGCTTCGCTTGCTCCATCTCAGCACGGGACATGGACTCAAAATCGATCTTTTGCAATCGTTCCTGATCGCTGTAGGTTAAAGACGCTTGAAGTTCGTACTCCGGCTCCAATTCATCGAACTGTTCATCCATTGATTGCGGAGGATACAACGACTCACTGAGACGGCGAGCCAACTCTGGTGCAGATTCGCCTTGTTCCGGAATGCGAACTTCTGGCAGCAGTTGTGAAATCGCGCGTTCGAGTATATTCGGATTCTTCCAGAATACTTGGAAAGCCTGATCAAACAAAAATCGATGCCGCGGGTGACTCACAAAAACCGCATGGAGCGTCCAGTAAAAGTCATCGCGATTTGCAATACCAACCAATCCAACCGCGCGCACAGCAGTCAAAATTCTACCAGTACCCACGGGCAATCCGGACGCACGTAAAATTCTTCCGAAGTGGACCAGATTGTCTACGAACACTCCTTGGTCTGTCGCCTCCATTGGTACCTGAATCTCATACCTCACGCGTTGAGACCGGCAGACGGCACAACAGTGTCGAGTAAGCGCGCCGCTTCAGAGCCGCGAATTTTTTCCAAATCATCCTGATATTTCAAAAGTACACCCAAGGTGCCATCAATGACATCTGGCTTCAGTTCGACTACATCGATCTGCACCAGTGCATGTGCCCAATCGATTGTTTCGGCGACTCCGGGAACTTTATACAGGTCTTCTGTGCGAAGTTGCTGGACAAAACCGACAATCTGGTTGGCGAGCTGTCTTCCGGCATCAGGTGCTTTCGCTCTCAAAATGGCCAGTTCCCGTTCGGTATCCGGGTAGTCTACCCAGTGATAAAAACAGCGCCTTTTGAGTGCATCATGAATTTCCCGCGTGCGGTTTGAAGTAATCACGACAACGGGCGGACGACTCGCCTTGATTGTGCCAATCTCTGGTATGGATATCTGAAAATCAGACAAAATCTCCAGCAAAAATGCCTCAAATGGCTCATCAGCTCGGTCAACTTCGTCAATCAACAGTACCGGAGGCGCCCCATCTTCACCTGAAGTCAAGGCCTGCAGCAGGGGTCGTGCAATCAGGAATTTTTCTGAATAGATATCTTTTGCAATCGCGACGCGATCATGGACACCTTCGGTTTCGGCCAGACGAATCTCGATCATCTGACGGGAATAATCCCACTCGTATACAGCTGATGCCACATCCAAGCCTTCATAACATTGAAGCCGAATGAATGGACTGCTCAAACCAACCGACAGAACTTTTGCGACTTCTGTTTTGCCAACCCCTGCTTCTCCCTCAAGCAACAGTGGTCGACGCAAACTCAAGGAAAGGTAAATTGATGTCGCGAGGCTCCGATCGGCAATGTAATTGCCCGAAGACAGTAAAGCCTCGGTAGCAGCAATATCAGTTGGAAAATTCATTCGTAGGGGTTTGGATTGAAAGTAGAAAAACTTGCAATCATCAACGAGTTAAGCAGGTTTTTCTGGTTTAGTGGGCGACCGATAAATTCAGCAAGTTCAATTCAGATAAGTGGCGCAGTGAAATATGAAAAACCAGTTGATTGACTGAATTTTCCTTAAGATTAGCAAGTTGTTGATCAATTCTCCCAAACTCTATTCGCAAATCTGACACATCGCGATGAACGAATTTATCCGGGCTCGGTTTATCTTCGTAGCCTTTCTCTCTATTCATAGAGAGGCCTCTACGTTCTCCAACCATTCCCATAATGCGCTAGGAGCATACCCAGTGTATGAACCATTGAGTTTGAATACAGCACCCCGAACCCCGTCTTTTTCTTGGTCTTTTGTTAAGGCAGAAGATTCTGCGATCTGGCTTGACAAATCATTACTAGCTACAAGAACTACGTCGTCCTGCAATTTGTAGGCGTTATCATATGTACTGATAACGCGCTCCACCCCTTTTTCTGCTCCCTTAGTAAAGACAACAACGTACGTATTTAGTGCCACTGTTTTCTCCATAAATTAATCAAATGGGCTTGTAGTATACAAGGTATTTTACAGAATCAGGTTGAGGAAATGGGTCTTCGCAATTTCGGCAGATAACCAAATTCTTGAAGTATAGGGGGTGTGCGTCAGAATTTTGGCAGCAACTCAATTAGCGTATGAAATCTATATATTTTTGCCTTATATCTGGTAGTATATAATACTGTCATAGTGCCACTATAATACCCATTACCCATGGACACCATCAAACTACTGAAAGCCAAACGCGAAGCCCTGCTGGCTCAAATCAGCAAAATAACAGACTTCCGACCCGGTAATTTACTCAAAGTTTACCGCCAATGCGGCAATCCCAACTGCCACTGCGCCCGCCCCGACGACCCCGGCCACCCCGGTTGGCAACTGTCGCGCAAAGTCAAACAGAAAACCATCACCCGTCGCATCCCCCATAATGCGGTAGAACTCACCGGTCAACAAGTCGACGAATACCAACGGTTCCGGGAACTGGTGCACGAGTTGACCGAAGTCAGTGAATCGCTGTGTGATTTAAAGCTGCAATCGAAGCGTAAAAAAAAACACGACACCAAACCCGTTCAAACAAACCTTCGCAGCTGAAGTTGAACAGGAGATTGTGGCGCTGCTCAGTGGTCAGGATTTTTCCCGGTGCGTTGACTTCGATGCGGTTGAATGTGCCATCAAAGCCAAGACGATGGCATTTGCTGCATCGGTACTTGAGGTGTTTTTGAACGCCGACACCTCGGATCACCAGACCAATCAACAGCGCTGTCAATGTGGTGCAATGGCGCACTACAGCGGCACTCGAAGCCGACGGCTCACCACGGTTGTCGGTTTGATTGAATATCAACGGGCGTATTACCACTGTCGCGCTTGCAACAGTGGGTTTTTCCCTAAAGACCAGGCCATGGGGCTGGATTCAAGTGCGCTATCACCTGGGGTGGTTCGCATGATCGGTCAAAGTGCGGCCCGGGAAAGTTTTGCGCAATCGCAGGTTCTATTGCACGAGTTGGCTGGCGTCACAGTCAGCACCAAGCAGGTGGAACGCACTGCAGAGCGCTTGGGTGAACAGCTAAGTGATCATGAACGCCACGATACTGAACTTGAATCCCCAGCGGCAACGACCATGTACCTGGGTGTTGATGGGACCGGGGTACCGATGATCAGTTCAGCAACCGCAGGTATCAAAGGCAAACAGGCCGACGGCAGTGCCAAGACCCGGGAGATGAAGGTCGCGGCTGCTTGGTGGTGTGACCAGTATGATGAACACGGTCATGCGCGTACTGCAAAAACCTCGGTGACCTACACCGCTGCGATTGAAACTGCGCACACTGCTGATGTGGACAAACAGTTGGCGCCGTTTGTGCAACGGGTGGAGCGAGAGGCCTTAAGAAGGGGGTTTTATGATGCCGACACTCAGGTTGTACTCGGTGACGGGGCGCGCTGGATTTGGCAGTGTTTTTCAGAATTGTTTCCCGATGCCATTCAGATACTCGATGTTTATCATGCCAAAGAAAAAGTTTGGGAGCTGTCGAAACTCATCTATGGCAAAGACACTGATACGGGTAAGCAGTGGGCTGAAACGACCGTTGAGATTCTCAGGGCTGGTGAGATTGAACAACTCATTGCGCGCCTGAGATCGTTTTCAACCAAGCATGCCGACGTTGGTGTGGCCATTGGTTATTTTGACCGCAACCGCGAGCGGATGCGTTATGCTGGGTTTCGCGCCCAGGGGCTTAGTGTATCAAGTGCAGTGGTCGAGGCGGGTTGTAAAAATGTCATTGGGACTCGGTTAAAGCGCGGTGGGATGCATTGGAGTGAAGCGGGAGCCAACAAAATTGCGGCACTGCGCGCCAGCGTCATCAGTAATCGATTTGACGATTATTGGTACACGAGAGCCGACAATTCGTAAAATTGCCAATAATTTGACGCACACCCAAGTATAGGTTCGATTCCAAGGGCATTGATGATGAATTGCAAGATGGATAATAGCGGCGCTGTGATTTCAATGACCGAAAAAGGAGCGACGACAGAATCATGCAAATCGAAGCTGGGCACCAAACTATCTCGATCAATCAATGATGGAGTCTTCAACCATCTTGTGAAGTGATCGAATTAGAAGTGAACTACCGTTTTGATTTTAGCGAATGCAAATGTAACGGTAGTTGTACTACTTAGCACTGAGGAATGCCGAGCGTGGACACCCGAGGTGATAGCCGATGTTATGAAATTGTATTCGACGCGGCTTAGTGATAAATGAATTGAAAAACCGGCTCAGTTTGGTGCTGCCTTGTTGGCTCGAGCGGATCAAACTGAAAAGTCGGGGCTACCCGAACCTGCAGCGTTTCATCGATGACATCTACTTCCGTTGTGGGTGAATCAGATATATGCCGTGAAAAAGCAACGCGGCGATCTAACCCACTACGTTGAGGAAGAATCAGATAAATTATCGGGCACTTGAAGTACTGTGAAAACCCAAGTGCCCGAAATTTTTACTTACTCGCCTATCCTAGCCGCCTGCTTGAGCGACTGCACGTTTGGCCATAACAGTCACCAAGTGCGCACGATACTCCGCGCTGGCATGAATATCGCTATTCAACCCGTCTGCCGAAACGCTGACATCGGCGATACTCGACGCAGAAAAGGAAGCTCCCAAAGCAGATTCCATCTCACCAACGCGAAAGACGCTTGGGCCTGCACCGGTAACTGCGACACGAACTTCGCTTGCACTTTTGGATACAAAGACGCCAACCACTGCATAACGAGACGCTGGATTCGGAAACTTGCTGTAGGCAGCAGCATCCGGTACCGGAAACGAAACCGACGTGATGATTTCGTGCTCATCAAGTGCCGTTTCAAACATTCCGGTGAAGAAGTCGTCTGCCGATACAGTACGCGAGTTTGTCGTAACGGTCGCACCCAGTCCAACCAAGGCTGCCGGATAATCCGCTGACGGATCACTATTGGCAATTGAACCACCAATAGTTCCTTTGTTGCGAACTTGTGGATCACCAATGCCACCGGCGACAGCGGCCAAGGCGGGAATGGAACGTTGCACTTCGGACGACGCCGCGACCTCGGCATGCGTTGTCATTGCCCCGATGGTTACGGTGTTATTTGCAACAGAGATTCCCTGCAGCTCACTAACGCCACCGAGGTCAATCAAGTCACTCGCGGATGCGAGGCGCTGCTTCATGGTCGGCAACAACGTATGTCCGCCAGCCAGCAGCACGCCATCATCAGAGTCTTGCAGCAGCTGGGCTGCTTCACTCAGACTGGACGGGCTTTTGTAGTCAAATGCATACATAATTAATCCTCCTTTCAGGAAGCCTGAGCATTTCGAATCGCTTGCCACACGCTATGGGGTGTTGCAGGCATGTCGATGTTGGTTACGCCAACCTCAGCCAGCGCATTCAAAATTGCATTGATGACTGCGGGCGGTGACCCAATGGCACCGGCTTCACCACAGCCTTTCACACCAAGTGGATTGTGCTCACACTCGGTTACCGTTGTATCTACCGTAAACGAAGGGACATCAGCGGCGCGCGGCATGGTGTAGTCCATATAGGAACCCGACAAAAGCTGCCCATCACTGTCGTAGGCAGCAGCTTCCATCAACGCTTGCCCGATACCCTGGACGAGCCCACCATGGACTTGACCTTCAACGATCATGGGATTGATGATTGTGCCAAAATCATCGGTCGCATGAAAACTGGCGATATCGACTGTACCTGTTTCCGGATCTACTTCAACTTCGCAGACATACGTGCCAGCGGGAAATGTGAAGTTTTTGGGATCGTAGAACGCAGTCTCTTCCAATCCAGGTTCAAGATCTTCCAACGGATACTGGTGCGGAACATAAGCCGTGAGAGCTACTTCACCAAAGGCCTTGGCCTTATCTGTTCCCGGGACAACGAACTGGCCGTTTTCAAATTCAATATCCGCTTCAGATGTCTCCAGCAGGTGGGCTGCAATCTTCTTGCCCTTGGCGATGATTTTGTCCACCGCATTGACGATTGCTGTACCACCAACTGCAATTGAGCGCGAACCATATGTACCCATTCCGAAAGGAATCTTATCGGTATCACCATGAACGATTTCGATACTGTCAAAATCGATTCCCAGTTTCTCGGAGACAACCTGTGCAAAGGTGGTTTCGTGGCCTTGCCCATGTGAATGCGAACCCGTGAGCACACTAACTGAACCCGTTGGGTTCACGCGTACAGTTGCCGCTTCGTAAAGCCCTGCCCGTGCACCGAGCGAACCAACCACATTGGAAGGCGCAATACCGCAAGCCTCAATGTAGGAAGAAATGCCGATGCCACGCAGTTTCCCGGCAGCTTTCGAAGCAACCTTGCGGGACTCAAAACCGGCATAGTCGGCTGAATCAAGCGCTTTATTTAAACTCGCTTCGTAATCACCCGTGTCATAGACCAGCGCCACCGGTGTTTGGTAAGGAAACTGATCCGGTTGAATGAAATTACGGCGTCGAATCTCCGCTGGATCCATACCCAACTGATCGGCTGCCACCTGCACAATTCGCTCCAGTAGATAAGTCGCCTCAGGTCGGCCCGCACCCCGATAGGCATCAACCGGTACCGTATTGGTAAACACCGCTTTGACTTCGCAATAGATCACTGGTGTTGCGTATTGTCCAGCCAGTAATGTTCCATGCAGGTAAGTCGGTACACATGGTGCGAACGTTGAAAGGTAAGCCCCCATGTTTGCCAAAGTTGTTTCTCGTAAGGCTAGAAACTTGCCATCCGCATCGAGTGCGAGTTCCACAGTGGTAACGTGATCACGTCCGTGAGCATCCGAAATGAATGATTCACTGCGATCGGCTGTCCACTTAACCGGACGATTGAGTTGAGCAGCCGCCCAAGTAACAATTATTTCTTCTGCATAGTGAAATATCTTCGAACCGAAACCGCCACCCACATCCGGTGCATGAACCCGCAGTTTGTGTTCCGGCAGACCCAAAACAAAAGCCCCCATTAGAAGGCGAATTACATGAGGGTTCTGGCTGGTCGTATGCAGCGTATGCTGGCCGGTTGCCTGATCAAAATCACCAATCGCACAACGCGGCTCAATCGCGTTGGCAATCAGTCGATTGTTTACCAGGTCAAGTTTGGCAACGTGTGCCGCGCTGTTGAATGCTTCATTCACTGCATCAGCATCACCCAGGGCCCAGTCATAGCAAAGGTTGGTACCAACGTCATCGTGTACCTTAGCGGAATCATCGTTAATCGCCTGGGTCATATCGACGACTGCATCGAGTACTTCGTAGTCGACTTCAACAGCTTCGGCAGCATCGCGCGCCTGGCTGCGGGACTCTGCAATGACAACTGCAACCGGGTCTCCCAAATGTCGGGTCTTGCCTTCCGCGAGAACCGGATGCTTCGGTTCATGCATGGGCGTACCATCTTTACTCATTACTTGCCAACCACAGGGGATTCCGCCCACTGCGGCCATGTCTTCTGCGGTAAACACTGCAACGACTCCATCGCTGGCAGCAGCACCCGAAGTATCAATCGAATTGATCTTGGCATGGGCATGCGGCGAACGCACAATGTGTGCATAGGCCTGGTCCAACAAATTCATATCGTCAGTGTATTTTCCGGCACCGCGAACGAATCTTAAATCTTCCGTTCGGCGTACTGAAACGCCAATTCCTTTATCACTCATTGTTATGCCTCCCGCATGGCTTTCGCACCAGCCTGAATTGATTTGACAATATTGTGATAACCAGTGCAACGACACAGGTTGCCTTCCAACCACTCGCGAATTTCCTGTTCAGAAGGATCAGCGTTGACACGCACCAGATCCAGTGCGCTCATAATGACACCCGGTGTGCAGAATCCACACTGGAGGCCGTGATTGTCGCGAAACGCGGCTTGCATTGGGTGCAACTCACCACCGTTGGCAACCCCTTCAATCGTGGTAACTTCAGTGCCATTAGCTTGTGCAGCGAGCATCGTACAGCTTTTGACAGACTCGCCCCCAACATGGACCACGCAGGCGCCACACTGACTGGTATCACAGCCTACGTGAGTGCCCGTCAGGCGCTGGTCTACTCGCAGGAAGTCGACCAACAGCGTACGTGAATCGACCTCAGCCGACACCGAACGACCATTAATCGTCATTGATATTGCTACAGTCATAAATATTTCCCCTTGCTCGAGTTCAAAGTAAGTTCAGTCGCAAATAACGTACTCTTGAATGATCGAATAACGCGTTGCGAATACCAATTTATGTTTTTTTATATGCCCGCAATTGTAAATGAAACATCCGTGCAGTTGAATTGCAATTTGGAATTTCAAATTGCTTCACATACACCGCTAATCTGTAGGATTGATGCGGAATGGTTCGATACGCTCAATGACCAAAAAGAACAACAACCCGCACGACTGAATCTTAAGTTATCCCCAATCTTGACGTTTGAAATTGAAAATCCAATTCGATGCATGGCAATGAATAGCCGTCAGCTTGGACATCGAAATAATTCTCTCTGTTGGCGTTTCCAGTGATTCAATCAAACAAATGAAACAGCCAGATTGGTTAGTCTTTCTCTGCACCAGCTTGTGCATCAATTTCAGCGAAGAACGATTGAAAAAAATCTTGAATCACCTTCTTCGATGCGCTGCTCATCAACCGCGAACCAATTTGGGCAACTTTCCCACCCATTTTTATATTTGCGTCGTAATGAAGCTCGCAACCTTCATCAACATCTTCAAGCCTGAACTTCGCCTCGCCATTCACATAACCAAATGAGCCGCCTTTCGAAGAGCCATACATCATATAGCTTTCATACTCTTGAACGTCGCTAACTGTCAAGTGAATTGGGAAGGTGGATTTGATCGGGCCGAATTTCCTTTTGATCGTCCCTTTCAACTCGTTGTCTGAAATCCATTCTAACTCCGTACAACCGGTGATTGAACGGCGAATGGTATCTGCATCGTAAAGTGAACGCCAGACGACTTCTCGAGGATGTGAGACGATTGTGCTTCCGGATAGTTCCATAGTTGTTTCTCAGTTCAGTTTGATCCATTTGTTTGGCATTCTGCTAAGCTACCCGTCCGGGTAGAATTTGCTCCGAATGCCTACAGTAAAATAAGCAGAGTAACAAATTATTTTACTCGTCATGCCAAACGAAACCGAATCTTCACAGGCTCCCATTACGCTTTTCCGTAGCAACAAACCTGTTGAGCGAGCCGAACAGGAAACTGTTCCACCTGGCAAACTCAAAATGATTGTTACGTATCTCGAGATGATAAAGCCGCCGCGTTTCAAGCATGAGTCCACACGTGCGGAAAATCTTTCCATCATTCGGTCGCAAAGGCCAACTGTCGGATTCTATCGATTTCTATATACAAGCGTTGGAGATGATTGGCTTTGGTATGAACGAAATGAACTATCAGATGCTGACTTGGAAAAAATCATCCACCATCCAAAAATTAGAATTTATGTGCTATATGTCAATGGTACACCCGCTGGTTATAGTGAGCTGGATTTGCGTAAGAAAGACGAAGTCGAACTGGCCTATTTTGGCTTGATACCTGAATTTATCGGCCGCGGACTTGGAAGCTATTTTCTCCGTTGGGCGGTTGACAAAGCATGGTCAGAAGAACCAAAGCGATTATGGGTGCACACCTGTAATTTTGACTCGCCACATGCGATTGCAACATATCAGAAAGTTGGGTTCACCTACGAGCAGGAAATTGTTTTAATCGATGATCCACGCTGATAAGGCTTGGATCACCTTTGGAAACTGGTCAAATCAAGGCAGAGTGCGTTGTGCCAATCGAATTTCATCAATTAAACTTGAGTTGATGTAATCCAAGTATTGAATAACTTGCAGATTTGGTCTCTGACTTCGACATCGCAAAGCGGACGGAATATCTAAGCACGATTTGATCAATGCCATTAGAACCTGAGTAATTACTGTTTTTCATCACAGCCTGGAAGCGGCAACAAAATCAAACGCTACGCCAAAAGCCGCTGGCAATTATTGATTATCTGAATTGGATCCAAACAATATGAACGACCTTAGCCTATTCGATACCAAGGAACTGCAATCAATTGACAACGATTTCCATCTGCATCCTTTTACCGACACCAAGCATCTACACACCGTCGGCAGCCGAATAATTACGGATGCAGATGGTGTCTACATCTGGGATTCCGAGGGCAACAAAATCATGCTACGGACGTGAAGAACTGATCGAAGCAGCAACCCGACAACTTCGTAAACTGCCTTACTACAATACCTTTTTCCTCACCTCACACCCGCCTGTGATCGAATTGTCCGAGCGGCTGGCTGCCATCACTCCGACCCAATTCAATCACGCATTCTTCACTAACTCTGGCTCAGAAGCCAATGACACTGTTATTCGTATGGTGCGCCGTTATTGGAAGTTACAGGGTAAAAACTCGAAGAATGTGGTAATCAGTCGAACCAACGCCTACCACGGAAGCACCTTCGGTGCCGCGAGTCTTGGTGGAATGGCAGCAATGCACGAATGTGGCATCCCTATTCCTGGAATTGAACATATTCAGCAACCTTACTGGTATCAGGAAGGTGCCGGGCTTGATCCCATCGCTTTTGGCATCGAGGCGGCGCGTCAGCTCGAAAACAAAATTGAGCAACTGGGCGTTGATAATGTTGCCGCGTTTATTGCAGAGCCCATACAAGGTGCGGGTGGTGTCATTGTTCCGCCGGAATCGTATTGGCAAGAAATTTCTAGAATCTGTCAAAAATACGAACTTCTCTTTGTCGCAGATGAAGTGATCTGTGGCTTCGGTCGAACCGGAAAGTGGTTTGCAACGGATTATTTTGGATTGAAACCGGACGTTATGGTGATGGCCAAGGGACTTTCTTCGGGTTATCTGCCAATTGCAGGTGTCATGCTATCCGACGACATTGCATCAGTCATGATCGACGACGGTGGAGAATTTGCCCACGGATTTACCTATTCGGGTCATCCGGTCGCCTGTGCTGTCGCTTCCGAAAATATCCGGATATTGAACGAAGAAGGTATTGTTAAGCGAGTTGAGGCAGAAACTGGTCCTTATTTTCAAGCCCGATTGCGTGAACTCAATGATCACCCTCTGGTCGGCGAAGTACGCGGCGTCGGATTAATCGCTGGCATTGAACTGGTTAGGGACAAGGCGACACGAAAACGATTTAATTCAGCAATGAACGTTGGCGTTCGCTGTCGTGATTTCGCAGCCAAGCGCGGGCTGATCATGCGCGCGGTTGAGGATTCAATGGTTTTATCGCCACCGCTGATCATCACCAAGCATCAAGTTGATGATTTGATCGCAATTGCTGAAGCAGCACTTGACGATACGCTTAAAGATGTGAGTCAGTGAGAGCCACACGCTGGGCTCACGCATCAGATCAAGTTATCGTTCCGATTTGGGCAAAACCTGCGCTTCAATCCAGTTTCGCACTTCCAATTGCCGTACATTCGAATCAAGAATATCAGAATCGATTCCCAGCTCCCACGCCGTATCCTTGCGATCTGGATCTGCTCTCAACAAGTCAAGTTTATCAGCGTACTCATGCAGACTTTCTGCGTCACTGAAAAAACCCATTCGTACCAGGCGTTCTTCACGGCATCGCATCAATGATGCCAACTCACCTGTATCGTATTCAGGATGATATTGTAATGCCCACATGGTGCCTTTCCCGCTGCTGATTTCCAGTGCCTGAACACTCGAGATATGGTTGCCGGACAATACCGTTGAATTCGGTGGAATGCTGATCACTTCGTCCTCGTGACTCGCAAATCCATCAAAAACAGGTGGCTTTCCACGGTAAAGTGGATGATTCATTCCGGAATCGGTCAGTCGGATTTTTCTTGCAAACCCCATTTCGCGGCCTTTTGGATTGACTCGAACTTCGCCGCCAGCAGCAACAGTTCCAATCTGTAATGCCCAGCAGCTACCAAAACTGGGGACCCCTTGCTCAAATACCGCCTTTTGTAATTCCACCTGCCGTCGTACTGAAGGATTATCTGTGTCCAATACAGATAAATTGGACCCCGTCATTGTCACACCATCGTAGGACTTGAGTTCCGCGCCAGCGGGTAATGCAGTATCGGCATCAGCGGGAGTCACGACATCCACAGTTGCGTTCGGCGCGATCGAAAGCAACATGGACTTGTAAAGATCACTCGCTAAAGCCATACCACTTTCGGCCAGGGTAGCCCTTGAATCACGGGCGTATCCCTCAATTACTAGCAAATTAACCGGTTCCTTAATCATATTGCTCCGTCAATGAATGTCATCCTAGCAAAATACAGTTTTAAATGGATTAACACAGTCGATCCAGTATGCCAGGTAATTCAGCGTAACTGCCGCAGACTGCGTCGGCGGTTGTTCCAGCTGCATCGGCATCGCGAGTCGCAGTAAACAGGATTGCACGCATACCCAGTGCGTGTGCACCGCGAATATCGTTATGCTCACGATCACCGATATGAACAGCATCTTCAAATTGTGCGCCAAGACTTTCGACAGCTCGTGCAAAAATACTCCGATGTGGCTTTGAACGCCCAACCTCATCAGAAAATGCGAATACTTTGAAGTACTGCTTAAGGTCGTGTTTCTCAAGCCACAACCTTAATCCCGTTCCTGGTGTGTTGATTGTGTCTGACACAACAGCCAGTGGATATTTCTGGGAAATTTCAGCTAATGCCTCATTTACCCCTTCAATGGGTTCGGGTGGGATGGTCAACTCCATCGTTTCCAAAGCCTCTGTCACTTCGCGGAAACTGTTTTCAGGTAATTTAATCTCCAACTTTGCGAGAATTCTGGTCAATCTCTCCGGCACTGTCCAAGTGATGAAATCGGAATGCCAAACTGTGTTGAACTCCGCATTGACTTCAGCGTACGTCGCTGTTACCGTTTCCAGTGAAATTGATGAGACTTCGTTTACGGCCTGCCAAACCAAATGGTTTCGCTCATCCGGTTTGGAGCGCAGACCACGCACTTGGCGAACCGCTTCATCAGAATCGTCGTTGATTACAGTATCCCACAAGTCAAATGTAATGGCTTTGATCGGTTTCACTTCAGAGGGTATCCTTTAATTAAGGTCGAATGCGATATATATCGCAAGTAAATACAACGTTATTTTAAGCACTTGCAGTTCGAGCCTGTTGGTAATAGGCATTGGGGTTACACTAATAAAGCCATTCTTCTTTCTGAAACGACAAACAACTTTACTTTCCGTTAAGTGTCCGTCTATATTTGCCGGTCCTTGCCGATTGCTGTAATGTCAAATGCTTGATCGCACACTACATCGCGGCCTAACTGCTCTGAAATCATGCTGGACATCATGATAATTGAGAGTCCTATTGGAAATTTCGAGGATTTCTCTCTTTTGCTTGTATTTATAGATCGTACGCGAGAATGACGGAACTATTATTTCGTTGTTTTTAAATGAGTAACTTCAATTTTACTCAAAGACTTTCTAATTCGTGGGTAGGTTAGTTTTGGTGAGTTGAAAGAAATTTATCAAACCTGAGTATACCCTCTGTTATCTTCGCAGATGCCAGTTGGTACGGCTCGCTTAGGGGTGCGGTTCACTTTGGTGAAGACGATGCCAAAATGAGCACTGGCGGATCACGTTGGGGCATTACAGGCAATACCGAAGTATCCGATGGACTGAGCGCAGTCTATAAATTTGAAACAAGACTTGGCGATGGAGCAGCCAGTCAAAGCACTAATCAACTTTATGTTGGTCTTTCCGGTGGCTTTGGCAGTTTGACTATGGGCAAGTTCCACAATGCCGCTTATCACTCAGGTGGGCTTCGAGACACTGGCTATTGGTTTGGAGGTAGCGATACGAAAACCAAACGCGGCAACACTTTATCTTACGCGTTTTCGTCTGAAGCTGCCAGTTTTCAAGTTGATGCAATCATGGACGGACGGAATACCGGTCAATCGGTTGATGAGTTCCAACTTGGCATGAGCCTAAGTTTAGGCGATATTGGCAAGATCGGATTCGGCTATGAAAATGTCGAAGATGAATCGATTACAAAAACCGTAGATGTTCCTGGTAAGATGCCTGAATTTGAAGGCATTGATGGGTTAACGATTGGCGGACTTGACGGACTTACGATCGGGGGCACTGAAGGACTGAGTATTGTCGGGGCTGATGGACTTACGGTCGATGGTCAGTTAACGATTGACGGACTTGACGGTCTTACGATCGGGGGCACAGTAGCGACTACTCATAGCGATGTTGATATTATGGGATCAGGCGGTCGTTTAGTGATTAACGAGGATGGTATGCTTGTATGGACTGCGTTGTCCGCAGATGGCGATGCGCCAACTTGGGCTTCAGAAGTGCAAAGTGACTCAATAACAGTTAGTTCGCACGCGGCAAGTGATGCAGATGACGCTCCAGCCGTTATGCCTGTGATCAGAGTTTCCGTTGATCATGAGACCACCGGCTTGATCGATGGCGATTCTGCTATTTTTACAAAATCAACAGACGGTGATGGCAACACTGTTTATAGACACGTCACTTGTGACGATGATGGTGTTAGTTGTACGCGAAATCTTGTTTTTGCTCACGAAACTAAGGACGATCTCACCGTGGAACAGAGGCTCGATATTTTGGAAGGCGAAGATGATCCGAGAGAGGCGACTGTTAACTTTGTCACTCAAGCCGTTGCCCACCATACCGCCACAGGTAAATCAACAAGCATAACCGGCGTAGATTCGAGTGGTTTGATGGTTGAAGGCACTGAAGGACTGAGTATTGTCGGGGCTGATGGACTTACGGTCGATGGTCAGTTAACGATTGACGGACTTGACGGTCTTACGATTGAAGGCACTGAAGGGTTAACAATTGAAGGCACTGAGGATTTGATGCTCACGCCCGGCTCGTTTCCAACAACAAAATCAATGCCCGATACCAAACACGGCTATACCCGCGCGGGCGTATCTGCGCAGTTCAACGCAGGCGGCATAACACTTGGTCTTGGCTATTCTGAAAAGGAAAGCAACAAAATGGGTTCAATGGACGAAAAGACAACTTATGTTGGGCTTAGCGGAAGTGTCGGTGATACTGGCTTGAGCTGGCGATCCCAATTCCGTGATGTAACCAATAGCGGCAACACCAAAGGTGACGCTAATCCTTGGATGGTCGGTATACATAAGAGTTTAGGCGGCGGTGCTTTTACTTTTATTGAGCATGAAAACGCAGACGATGGCAAAAGCGGTAGCACAGTCATTGCTTTGGGCGTAAACTTTTAACGCGTTGCGTTAGCAAGTATCGAAACACAGGGGCATTGTTTAGACAGTGCCCCTTTATCTTTAACAACGGATCGTAAAATGGCAACGCCGAATTATGATGACCTTGAGACGAGCACGTAAGAGTTCAACAAGAGTGTCACTCTTATGGGAATTAGCCTGTAGCACGCAAAACTTTCTTCTATTCAACTAAACAGTATTTGAGCCGAAAATGTGCAAGCTGATCATCAACCGAATCGATCAAATCGAATTTTCCTTGCAGAAAATTTCCGCTCCATAGCCAGCATTTTCTGACATGCTTCAACTGCGACCGGTGGTCCCGCCACGAATGCTACTGACACTTCGGAAAGATCTCCAAGTGTTGCATCGGCAACTTCATGTAAATATCCCTGGGCAAATTCTAAATTGGGGTATTCTCGCTGCAGTTCTCCACTTGAGTCTGACGCAACCAATGCGACAGTAATTTGCAAATTTTCATGCTTGACTGAATATTGGTTCAGCCTGTCAAGAAAGAAAGCATCCTGAGGTCGGTTCAAACCAAATACAACCTCTGCCCGATGCTTTTCAAAATGTCCACAGCTTGAAGCATGGGAAAGAATTGCCATGATGCCAGCAATTCCGGAACCACCAGCTAACGCAATAAAGTCTTGGTCAATATCGGGTGCAAATACCGCCCTGCCAACCGGCCCGAATCCTTCCAGCGAACAACCCGTGCGATCTTCCTCAAACAACCAATCGGTAAACTTCCCGCCTGGTATTCGTTTAACCAGAAAATTTAAAACCTGCGTTTCATTCGCGCTATAGTTCGTCATCGAATAGGCACGGTAACCTGGAATTTCTGCGTTAGCAAGGGTAATGAACTGTCCGGCAAGGAAACAGGTGGGGTGCGATAGCTTGAACTCAAATGTGGTAACATCATCAGTGAGATGCTGCTGGGCACTGATTACACCACTAAATTTCCCAGGTGTTGGTGTTGCGACAGGCGCACGTAGCGCAGGCCGCACCTTAACGTGAATGTTTGAATCAGCAACGCATTGACACATCAAAAACTCATTACGCTCTGCTTTGACGTATCGATTTCCGGGCGCATCAGACCACAGCGACCGTACATTTCCTGAAACTAAAATGGCCTTACACGTGCCGCAGGTGCCACTTGCACATTCATGCGCGAGATCAAATCCTTGCCGCAAACCACTGTACAGGAGTCGTTCGCTCCCAAGTGTTTCCATTTCCTGAACACCCTGGCGGGTTTCAAGCGTGATCTTCGCCATTTCAATAACTCTATATCCTTGAGATTAGTGATCTGTTAAACGTAATAACCGTATAATTCGAATGTCGGCATTTTATTTGGTTATCGCGTATTATTTCGCTGTGTCTTGCGTCGATTCGACGGGTGGTTTGTATAGCAGAATTGAATTGTCGTGGAAATTCCTTACTCTGCGAACAAGTCTATAAATTACCAAGCACGGGCTCGCACAATTAACGTTGATGATCTAATTCACAAGAAACAAATCTAGCGCATGGTTTCTAATCGCTGAAAAACAATCGTACAGTAGGTAGACAAATTGCGAAAAGTGCGAACAAATGTAACAGTACTACATACGTTCTTGGAGGAATTTGACATGAGCATTACTACGATGACCAGCAGTGAATTTAATCAGAATGTTTCTCGTGCGAAAAGAGCATCGAACTTGGGACCGGTCTTTATTACCAATCGGAATAAACCCGAGCACGTACTGCTCAGTATGGATGAGTACCAGAGATTGAAAGGCGAAAAGTCCAACCTTTTAGACGCACTGTCGATGCCAGGATTGACTGAAATTGAATTCGAGCCACCGAAGGTCCAGATTGATAGTATCCAAACCACTCTTTGTTGATGTTTTTGCTTGACACCAACGCTGTCTCCAAGTTGTACAAGGTTGAAGATAGTAGAGCCAATGCCGACGTAGTTACATGGATTTCTAATCAGATCAGTGGGAGATTCTTCTTATCCGTATTGACTTTTATAGAATTGGAGATCGGCGTGCTGCGAACAGAATGACGCAACCAGACCCTGGTTCGACCCGCAGGCTGTAAGGATCAGAAATTCGTACCTCAGCTTCACCATCATGCCAGAGTTCGGTCAAACAACGATCACATACCTGCTTTGGCAAACACCTACTCTACCGAAATCCCTGCCCCGATTAACACGTTATCGCAATCTGCTCAGACGTTGAACTCCAACACATTCAGGCGACACCACTCCCAAAAATCGGTGCCAAAGCTCTGTAGAACGTAAACCACAAAGTCGTCCCCCAGGCAATGAATCGTGACTCCAAGGTGTCCAATCACCGTTGCCACAACATCATTGGCAGCAAATGAATCAATGTCTACCGGACAACCTTTTTTCAGAAACTTCCGCCCCGAAGCACCAGAGACCTGCACGATCAGACGTGCCGAAGACAAATCCGTTATAGTAGCATCCGTATCGGCCAGTGTATCGCGCAGTTGCTGTAAGGTTCCCTCCCGGTCTCTTTGTTGTGCCTGCACCAACCACATTCCAGGACCATTGCTCATGAATACCAGATCATTCCCTGCCACTGATTTACCGATCTGTGGCAAACCCTTGATTGAAAATGTGTTGAGCCGCGTTCCGCACGCGACATCTGTTAATCCGTGAACCTGAAACAGCAAACTGACTTCCCGCTCCAGCAACAGCACACTGGGCATTGATTTCAATTTAGCCACGGACTCGCTCCCCCTGCGGATCAATAAATATCGGGTGCACAACTTCGACTGGCACCTCGCGCCCAGTTAGCGGTGAGGCTGCATACATCGTTTTGCCGTAAATCTGACGTCCATCCGCAATCAGTGCAAGACCGATTTCCCGATTGAGATGAGGACTGAAGCAAGTCGAAGTTACGTGTCCTGCTGTCTCAGTGGGTTTGCCGTCACTTCGCTCTTTGATGATCTGGGCACCATGAGGAATCGGACTGTTGTCCATGGACTTGATGCCAACCAGCTGCTTGCGACCATTGCCAACGAGTTCGCTACGCTCAGCCAAGCGTCGTCCGACATAATCGCCCTCAGTTTTCATCATCCGCTCGAATCCGAGATCCGCCGCAGTCGTACGTCCATCCAACTCAGCAGAAACAACGTGTCCTTTTTCTATTCTTAAAATGGTCATCGCCTCCAGGCCATAGGGTGCGATATCCCAAGGCTTCCCAGCTTCCAGCATAGTTTCCCAAACCAATTCCGCCTGTTTGGATGGCATGTGAATCTCATAGCCGAGCTCACCGGAAAAGCTCACCCGAAATACCAGCACCGGTACATCAGCGATCCGAACCTGTGACACACCCATATACGGTAATTCTTCATTACTCGCCGCCTGTTCACCAATCACGACACCCAGAACCGACCGACTGAACGGCCCGGCCAGTGCCATTCCTGCCCACTGGTCTGAAATCGAAGTCAGGTGAACATGTAAATCCGGCCAAACAGTCTGCGCATAGATTTCCATGTGCTCCAATACCGGACCCGCATTTGCGGTAGTGGTCGTCATGTAGAACTCGTTCTCTGACAACCGCGTTGATGTGCCATCATCAAATACAAAACCATCTTCCCGGAGCATCAATCCATAACGACACCGGCCAATGGGCAAAGACTTCCAACGATTGATGTAGATTCGCTCCAGAAACTCGGCAGCATCGCGGCCCTGAACATCAATTTTTCCAAGCGAAGACACATCCGTCACACCGACTTTCTCACGCACGTGACGGGTCTCTCTCAATATCGCATCCTGCACAGATTCGCCGGTACGAGGATAGTAGGCAGGACGTTTCCACACACCAGAGTTTTGGATGTACGCCTCGTTGCGCTCATGCCATTCGTGTAGCGGTGATCGCCGCACTGGACTCAGATGCTCACCGAATTCGACGCCTGCCAGCGCCCCCAGAGAAACGGGTGTGTAAGGGGGACGAAAAGTTGTATGTCCGACGGCTGGAATCTCCGTTTCCCGTAATCTGGCAAGATTGGCCAACCCGTTGATGTTGCTGGTCCGTCCCTGGTCTGTCCCCATACCCAGTGTCGTATAGCGCTTCAGATGTTCCACCGAGACATATCCTTCCCGATGAGCGAGCTCGATATCCGCAATTGAAACATCATTTTGAATGTCTACAAATCGCTTGGCCTTGTGACCGAATTGAGGTACAGCCCACAGTGGTTTCATCGCAGCAACCTGCACGGCAGGTGCACTTGGAACAATCTTATCGGCAGTCGGTTCAAAGCCAGCCTGTCTGGCACTCTCAATTCCTGCTTCACTACCCTGTCTTAAACACTCTGCCAACGAAAACTCTCCCACAACACTTCCAGCGGAATGGATTGTCGGTTTGTCATTACCTGGAACGAACGCGCCGATTCGTTCATCGAACACCAATTTCCCCTGCGCATGGGAATACAAATGCACCGTCGGTGTCCAGCCTCCCGAAATGCAGAGTAGGTCACAACGAATCGTCTGGGGTTTGCCCAGCAATTCACCCTCTTCCGTCAAATGGCCTACCTCAACCGCCTGCAGCGCACGAAGCCCCTTGGTTCGAATGACAACCGAACCTTGTATCAATGTGGCATCACCAAGTTGTTCCAATGCTTGTGTACCCGGTGACTGCGTACGACTGTCAACGACAGTCACTACTTCGGCACCCACTTCATGCAGTGCCGCGACCGTCGCATAGGCACTGTCGTTATTGGTAAAGACTACGGCTTTCTTGCCACAGGCCACTGCAAACTTGCGCGCGTAACCACGGACCGCTGAAGCCAACATAACCCCGGGCCTGTCGTTGTATCCAAATGGAATGGAACGCTCAATGGAGCCGGTCGCCAGTACCACCTGCTTGGCGCGAATAAGCACCAGACGATGCCGCACCTGTCCCTGCTTAGGTTCAGGTAAGTGATCTGCTACGCGTTCGATCGCGGCGATCATATTTTGATCATAGTACCCAAATGCAGTGGTCCTGAATCGGATGTCGACGTTTGGCTTGGTACGCAGCTGACGAAGTGATTGACTCACCCACTCCTCTGCCGCCTGACCGTCAATCAGTTCATCATCGAACTGTAAGCGTCCGCCGCCATCCGCAGCTTCGTCAACCAACATGACACGTGCACCACTATCGGCTGCATTGAGTGCTGCTGCCAAGCCGGCCGGGCCCGACCCTACGATCAAAACATCACAATGTTCAAAACTCTTCGAATAATTGTCTGGGTCGTGCTCGGTTGCCGCACTGCCAAATCCAGCGGCCTTACGAATGAAGCGTTCATAGAACATCCACTTGCTTGCCGGCCACATGAAAGTCTTGTAATAAAACCCCGCTGGTAAAATCGGTGATACCAGGTTGGCAATGCCACCAAGATCGAAGTGCAGGCTTGGCCAACAGTGCTGTGAGCTTGCTTCCAGACCATCATAAAGCTCAATTTCTGTCACCCTGAGATTTGGTTCAGCGCGGGCACCGGTTCTGAGTTTGACCATGGCGCTTGGCTCTTCAATGCCCAATCCAAACACGCCGCGCGGGCGATGATATTTGAAGCTGCGGCCTACGATTTGAACGCCGTTCGCCAACAGGGCTGACGCCAGCGTATCACCTTGATAACCGATATAAGACTTGCCATCAAATTTGAATCGAAGCGGCCTGCTCCGATCCAGTTGACCGCCAAACGAATAGCGATAAGCAACCATTTAGTTATTCCGCCTCACTTCGTTTCGCGTGCAACCGCAGGTTCACTCGACAGGATTTCATGTGTCCACGTATTTCGACGTAACTTGAACCACTTGCGACATCCATTTGTGTGCTGCCACCACTCGGTGTGCTCGCCGCGTGGATTGTCTCGGGAATACACGTAGTCATACCACTCAGTGGCATCAGCATCGATTGCAGGTCTGACAACCGTTGCGTCGCCCCGGTAGGTGAACTCTGTTTGGGCTCGCTCTCCGCACCAGGGACAGGGAATTAACAGCATTTCAAAGTCTTCCCGGTTAAATTAATCAGTGAGAAAATGCGAAGGCGCCACTGCCTTTTTCATCCAGTAACGCACCATTTGAAAATCGTTCAAGGTTCAGCGGCTCGTTTAACGCATGGGGTTTGTCGTTGGCTATGGTATGGGCAAAACACCAGCCCGACCCGGGAGTCGCTTTGAAGCCTCCGTAACACCAGCCACCATTGAAATACAGGCCGTCAACTGGCAACTTACCAATGATGGGACTGCCATCCATTGACATGTCCATGACGCCACCCCAGGTACGCATCAAACGCACCCGCCTTAAGCAAGGAAAAAGTGTCAATACAGACTGGACCACGTATTCGATCCGCGGCAAGTTACCGCGTTGCGCATAGGAGTTGTAAAAATCAAGATCACCGCCGAAAAGCACTTCTCCCTTATCGGTCTGGTTCACATACACATGCGACGCACCCGATGTGATCACTGTGTGGATGATCGGCTTAAGCGGTTCGGTAACCATGGCCTGGAGTACATGAGACTCAATCGGTAATTTCAATCCTGCCATGGCTGCAAGTCGACCGGAATTGCCCGCGACTGCCAAACCCACCTTCCCGGTATTGATTGAACCGCGAGTGGTATCGACCCCAACGACGCGATCCCCTTCAATCCGAATCCCGGTGACCTCGCAGTTTTGAATGATATCCACACCGAGGGCATCAGCACCGCGAGCATATCCCCAGGCGACCGCATCGTGACGCGCAGTGCCACCACGTTTTTGTATCAGACCGCCGAATATTGGATAACGAGTCTGTTGAGAACAATCCAGATGGGGGACTGCCTGCCGAATCTGGTCGGGCAGCATCAATTCCGCGTCAATTCCGTTCAAGCGCATCGCATTGCCGCGTTGGGCGAAAGCATCCATCTCTGCATCACTGTGAGCAAGGTTAAGGACACCGCGCTGAGAGAACATGACGTTGTAATTGAGTTCTTGCGACAGCCCTTCCCACAGCTTTAACGAATGCTCGTAAAAATTGGCATTGCCGTCCAGCATGTAATTTGATCGCACAATCGTCGTATTGCGGCCGGTATTGCCCCCACCCAGCCAGCCTTTTTCGAGCACCGCCACATTCTTTATACCGTGTAGCTTGGCCAGGTAATAAGCACTTGCCAGACCGTGCCCGCCAGCACCGATGATAATAACATCATAGGACTGTTTGGGTTCCGGATCGCGCCAGACCCTGGTCCACTGACGATGGCCAGAGAATGCGTTACGCAACAGGGAAAATCCAGAATACTTTTTAAGCATAGCGCTTGCCATCTCGATCGTTCATGGTAAATTGTTTGAGGTGCTCAATCACTCTTACGTTGGGTGCCAGCATATCGATTTCATCCAATTGACCAATTTCAACCCATCTTAATTGCTGTTGTTCGCAGCCGCTTGGCTCGCCATCATATTCGTAAACCAAGTGAAAGTGAAGCATTACTTTACGATCTGGATAATCATAAGAAAAATCATCAAATGGGATGGAGCGAATTACCGATATTCCGAGTTCTTCATTCAATTCCCGCTGCAGTGCTTGGATAACCGTTTCATCATTGTTAATCTTGCCGCCTGGAAACTCCCATTTACCGAAATATTGATCCTTAACGGCTCGACAGCCAATCAGGACACGGTGCTTGCGATCAAACACCAAACCCACCGCAACCGGGATTCGATCAACTTCGATATTCAGCGTTGATGCGCACATAATCATAACTCAGATCAGTCGTCCAGACTGTTGCCGAAATATCGCCACCTTCACCAAGATCAATTTCAATTGTAAATTCTGCTGCACTCATCGCGGCCGCGGCCGCAGCTTCATCGTAGTCGGGACTGATTGATCCTGCAGATACAACGTTAACGTCATTGATGCGTACGGTAAGACGATCAATATTCGGAACGCCGGCACGTCCAATGGCGGCATATATTCTCCCCCAATTGGGATCCGAGGCGTGCATCGCAGTTTTGATCAGCATTGAATTGGCGACAGTCTTGGCAACTCGAGCACAATCATCCTCTGTCTGACCGCCGCTGACGCGAATCGTCACAAACTTTGTCGCCCCTTCGCCGTCTCGCACAATTGCCTGGGCAAGCTCAACCGCTACATCACGAACAGCATCGAAAAACAACGACTGTTTCGACTGGACAGAACTGGCACTGATTTCAATACCCGACTGCGCGGTTGCCATCAACAGGCAGGCATCATTGGTGGACGTGTCACCGTCAACCGTGATGCAATTGAAACTCTGATCGACGACGGCTTTCAACACGGATTGAAGATACCCTTGAGCAACATTGCCATCGGTCGCAATAAAAGCCAGCATGGTTGCCATATTGGGTTCAATCATGCCGGAACCTTTGGCGATACCAGTGATGGTCACCGTTTCACCATCGTCGAATTCAACTTGTCGCGACACGGCTTTGGCAACAGTATCGGTCGTCATGATCGCTCTGGCTGCCGCTAACCAGTTGTCGTTGTCGAGGCGACTGATACATTTGTCAGTCTGCGCAACAAAGCGATCGATTGGCAGCCGTTCGCCAATTACACCGGTGGAAAAAGGAATCACATCGCATCGGTTGATGTCCAATTCCGTCGCCACCAGGTCACATACTGCCAGGCAGTCTTCGACACCCGCGTGACCAAGCCCTGCATTGGCGTTGCCACTGTTAACCACCAGTGCACGTTTCACCCCAGGATTTCGTGCACCTGACTTTTCGAGGTGATCGATAGCGACTTCAACCGGTGCTGCGCGCGCCTTGTTTCGAGTAAATACGCTGGCGATACTTGCCGAAGCAGGCAATTCGAAAACCACAAGATCTTCACCAGCGGATTTTCGAATGCCGGCATCAACCGCGCCGATGCGGATTCCAGCGATCGCGTGAACAGCTGCCGGCGGATCTAAATTCACTGCCATTTCTCAGGTGACCTTTCCGCAACATAATTTGTATTTCTTGCCCGAACCACAAGGGCATGGTTCATTACGACCGATTTTTCTATCTTCTCGAACATAAGTCTTCACAGCCGGTCGCGACTTAGGCACTTCACTGTGACCAAGCGCAGATTCTGACTCATTGTGAATGAAATTCATTTTTGGTACCGGCTGGGTCTCACGACGAGTAATTCGATCAACATCTTCGGTGGGTTTGACCTCCAGCCGGAACAGCAGGCGAATGATTTCCTGTCGAACGCTGGCGAGCATCGCAGAAAACATCTCGTAGGATTCCCGTTTGTATTCCTGCTTGGGATTCTTCTGCGCATAACCACGAAGATGAATGCCCTGACGCAGGAAATCCATGTTTGACAAATGGTCTTTCCAAATATTGTCCAGCACCATCAGCATGACTGCTTTTTCGACTGCTCGAAGCTGCGTGTCATCACCCAATTCTGTGCGGGTCTGGTAATGTTCAGCAACCGCTTCATCGACCCTGTTAACGAGACTCTCCTGACTCAGATCAGGTTCCGCGTCCAGCCATTCAGATAGGGGTAGTCGTGTATTGTAGACTTGCTCTACCTCGCGCGTGAGCAGGTCAAGGTCCCACATTTCATCATTCGATTCCGGTGCCAGGCACGAATTAACGATTAGGTCAGTGTACTCCGATCGCATCTCATCGATGGCGTCACTGACATCGTCCGTGTCCATCAGAAAGTTGCGCTGTTCGTAGACCACCTTACGCTGTTCATTGGCAACGTCATCAAACTCAAGTAGTTGTTTTCGAATATCAAAATTACGGCCTTCGACTTTTCGCTGGGCATTCTCAATGGCCTTGGTAACCCAACTGTGCTCAATGGCCTCACCTTCTTCAAGCCCAAGTTTCTCCATCAGGCCGGACATTTTCTCGGATGCAAATATCCTGAGCAGGTTATCTTCCAAAGACAGGTAAAACCGGCTCGAACCCGGGTCCCCCTGGCGACCCGAACGGCCTCTTAACTGATTGTCCACGCGACGGGACTCATGCCGTTCTGTACTCAGCACGTGCAACCCACCTGCTTCAACAACCGTATCATGGCGTTGCTGCCAGTCGTCATTGATTGCCGCAAGGCGAGCTTCAGCCGCGTTCTCACCTGCATCCTGAAGCTCCATCTCCAGGTTGCCGCCGAGGACAATGTCAGTGCCGCGGCCTGCCATATTGGTTGCAATCGTAACCGAGGCTGGTCGACCAGCCTGTGCGATGATCTTCGCTTCCCGCTCGTGCTGTTTGGCATTCAGGACTTCATGCCGTATACCTGCTCGTTTGAGTAAACCGGAAAGAAACTCCGAAGTCTCAATCGAGGCTGTTCCCACAAGAATTGGCTGATTATTACCGCTTCGTTCGCTAATTTCTTCCACTATTGCCTTGAATTTTTCGCCCGAGGTGCGATACACAAGGTCGGCTAAATCATCTCGAACCATTGGCATGTGCGTTGGAATGACGACCACCTCAAGCCCATAAATCTGCTGAAACTCCTCTGCTTCGGTATCTGCCGTACCGGTCATTCCAGCCAATCGATCATAAAGTCTGAAATAATTCTGAAAGGTAATCGACGCAAGCGTCTGGTTCTCGCGCTGTACCTTGACGTTTTCCTTGGCTTCCACTGCCTGATGCAAGCCGTCTGACCAGCGTCGCCCTGGCTGCATGCGCCCGGTAAACTCGTCAACGATCACAATCTGACCTTCGTGCACAATGTAGTCAACATCGCGGTTAAACAGCGAATTGGCACGCAGTGCAGCAATCAGGTGATGAACTAGGCTCACATTGGAAAAATCATAAAGCCCGGTGCCCTCGGGTAACAACCCCGCATCAGCAAGGTATTGTTCGGCATTTTCGTGACCTTCGTCAGTTAGGTAGACTTGACGCGTCTTCTCATCGACACTGAAATCCCCCGGCCCATCTTCTTCAACCTGCTGCTTGAGTTGCGGAATCACTTTGTTCATCTGCGCGTACAGTGCTGTACTGTCTTCGGCGGCACCAGAAATGATCAGCGGCGTTCTCGCCTCGTCAATCAAAATAGAGTCCACTTCATCAACAATCGCGTAAGTCAGCTTGCCCTGCACCCGGTTTTGCGCGATGAAAGCCATGTTATCGCGCAAATAATCGAATCCGAATTCGTTGTTGGTCCCGTACACGACATCACACGAATAAGCAGCACGCTTGTCTTCGGGACTCATATTCGGTGCCACCACACCGACCGAAATACCCAAAAATCCGTAGATGTGTCCCATCCATTGGGCATCGCGCCGCGCCAGGTAATCATTCACGGTGACAATATGGACCGAGTGCCCAGCCAACGCATTCAAATAGACCGGCAAAGTTGCAACCAGCGTTTTACCTTCGCCGGTACGCATCTCGGCAATCTTGCCGCGGTGCAACACCATCCCGCCAATCAATTGAACATCGAAGTGCCGCATGCGAAGCACCCGATGGGCCGCCTCGCGCACGACTGCAAAGGCTTCCGGCAACAGCTCATCGACCGCCGCGCCTTCGGCAAATCTTTGTCTCAGCTGTGGCGTCTTCGCGGCGAGATCCGCATCTGACAAAGCCTGCATCTGGGATTCCAGCCCATTGATAATGCCGACCGTTTTGGACATCTCCTTGATCAGTCTTTCATTGCGACTACCGAAGACTTTGGAGATAGTTTTTGCAAACATCGATTTGGGTATCTCGAATTGAGAGTGTCACATTCAATCGCGTCGGTGGCGAAAGACGCAATCAGTCATAATCTTGGTCACAGTGGAATTCAAGAGCTTCAAATTCCGGTCTACGATCACGCGCAACTGCTGGTTTGAATTCAAAGCGAGTCAATTGATACTATGAGGTCGCATTGCAAAAAGACAAGTTTGTCGGTACAACTTAAAATAGAAACCCTAGACGCAAGCAATCTTCGCATGACGTCTTATTTTATTGAATAATCCATCCTTTGTTTGGCTTCCACGACCACAGTTCGACTTTGTGCTCCATGTCTGATCCCCGCTATTCCAAACTATCCAAAATAATTGCTGGTCTCAATATTCCGGACCCACCGCCGCAATTTTCCGAAACCCGAATCTTCCAAGACTGGCGCAAAGCCGCCGGTGCAACGATCGCTGATAACACACTTAACCTTCGTATGGACGAAACAGTACTCTCAGTTACAGTCACCTCACCCACCTGGGCACATGAATTGATCAATAATCAATCAACCATCCTCGCGCGACTGATAGAATCCGGCTACAAGAATTTGCAGGAGATGGCTATTCGAGTCAACGTGGCTGCAGGCAGGAAGAGCGCACAGCGAACCAAAACCCTGCCAGAATCACAGCCGCCAAACCCTGTCATTACCCCGAGACTGAAGAAACTGTTCGCTGAAATTGCGAAAAACTCAAGCAACACCGATACCAAGGCGACATTCCTGCGGCTGAGCAAGCTCGATTCACAAGACGAGTAAATCCCGACTGCACCGGGATTCGGCAACTAAGAAAGAGAAGTAGTCGCGCTACGCGGATACGGCAACAGGCCGAAGAATTGACGCTGGCAAGTCCTCGAATCGTTCGAAATCAATCAGTTCCCAAGCTGAAGTATCCTGCTTCAGCGCAACCAGCAACTGATTGTTCAGATAGTGTCCTGACTTATATGCGGAAAACGCACCAATTAAGGGATGTCCCAGCAGGTAGATATCACCAATTGCATCCAGCACTTTGTGCCTTGCACATTCGTCACTGTAGCGCAACTGGTCTTCGTTCATAACGTGATAATCATTCATTACGATCGCATTCTTGACGCTGGCACCCTGTGCCAATCCCGCTTCGCGCAAATTTTCCAAATCAGACATAAACCCGAAAGTCCGGGCTCGTGAAATATTATTCTTGTACGACGTGGTCGCAAAGTCAATTTCAACTTTCTGATTGGAATTTTTCAGCACCGGATGGTCAAAATCGATTACGAAGGAAACCTTAAACCCATGGTACGGCTCAAACTTTGCCCACATGTCCCCTTCCTGTACGCGTACAGTTTTCTTGATGCGGATAAACTTCTTCGGTGCATTCTGCAACTCGAGTCCGGCAGACTCCATCAGAAACACGAACGGATGAGAACTTCCATCCATAATCGGAACTTCAGCAGCCGTCACATCAACATAAGCATTGTCAACGCCTAAACCAGCAAATGCTGACATAAGATGCTCAACCGTAGATACCTCGGCACCATTACAGCGCACCGTGGTAGACAGACGCGTGCACGAAACATTCTCTACTTTGGCGGGAATTTCGACGACAGGATCAAGATCTGTCCTCCGGAAAACAATGCCTGTATTAATGGGTGCAGGATTAAGTGTTAAGCAGATCTTCACACCTTTGTGTAGACCAACACCTGTGCCTGTGATTACATTGGTTAGGGTTCTCTGTTCGATCATATTCCGCCTTCCGGATAGGACGAGATTGTTTGTATATCAATTATATATTTATATACGAGTGAATGTTGTGCGCTAAACCGCTCATTCGGGATTCGAATCACAACACTCAATGATCTTGAATTGCATGGGAAATTATCGAAGCAACTGATAGTCATAGATCATTGTTGATTCTGCCAAAGTACTGAGAATATATTGTATACAACTTTGCTTTAAGATTTTAAAAACTTGATTGCTTCATAGTGCATCGGCGCACAGCACCGATGTCCATACCGCAAACTTTAATTCTAATCAGACTGAATCAAACACTTGGGTTCGACTGACGCAATCGATGAATTGCCAGAATGCATAGCATCACCTGGGCTCATCGACCCGGGTGATGCTTATGCTGATCACGCGCGATCGGCCTTCGCTGTGGTCCGCTATAGTTCCGCGGATCCGTTCAGATGTGTCCCCGGCCTGAAGTGACCGTGATTGCGCAATATACTGGGCACATGTTCTATTTCTTCGGACTCCGGAAACTCTTGACTTTCGTAATCGTACAACTCGGGACTGTCAACAAAAGGACTGGTCTGTGAATCCGAATCGCTATCCTCGAAAACTTCGTCGTTACTACCGGCGTGCTCAACACTGTTTGTATCAGAACTTTCAGCTTCCGGAAAGGCTGGATTAAACTTGGAGTGATGCGTTGAAAATACGTCTTCACCTGGCGCTTGCAGACCACTGGCGATGAGGGTTACGCAAATCTCATCACCAATATCTTCATTAAAGACCAAGCCAGAAATTATCGACTTCGCCTTGCCTGCGGCGGCATGAATCATCTCACCTATTTCCTTGTATTCGCTTGTCGAAATACTGGAGCTCGCAGTTACGTTCACCAAAATTCCGCGCGCACGGGCGATATCAATTTCCGCTAACAGCGGATGAGCCAACGCACTCTCAGTGGCTTTTACAGCTCGATTTTCCCCGGCTGCTCGACCATGCCCCATCAGTGTCATGCCGTCCTCCGACATGATCGTTTTGACATCAGCAAAATCAACATTAATGAAGCCGGCATGGACAATCACGTCGGCTATACCGCATACTGCGTTCAGCAACACGTCATTGGCAGTGCCATAGGCATCGTACAAAGATACATCACCGACCAGTATTTTGTCATTCGGAATCGCAATGATCGAATCGACCGACTGGCTTAACTCTTTTACACCGGACTCAGCAAACTCGATGCGCCGCGGGCCCTCGAATGAAAAAGGCGTCGTTACCACCGCAACAACAAGTGCATCTGGACTGCATTCCTTGATTGCCTTGGCAAACACGGGTGCGGCACCGGTTCCCGTACCACCACCAAGGCCTGCAGTAATAAAATACATCTCAGCGTCACCTAGAGTTTCCATGAATTGTTCACGGTCTTCCATCGCTGCCTCGCGTCCCTTTTGTGGATCAAAACCAGCGCCATGTCCGCGCGTCGTATGGATACCGAATTGAATTTTGTTCTGTGTCCTGGCACGGCCCAGCGCCTGTGCATCGGTATTCGCAATATAAAATTCAACTCCCTCAATGAGTTCGGTAGCCATACGGTCCACCGCATTACTACCGCCGCCACCAATGCCAATAACCTTAATGCGGGCACCTTGGTTATAACCACTGTCGGCATGCAGTACAAATTTCCTATTAGTTTCTCCCATTGTTCCTATCTCCAACTTAGACAAAATTGACATTCCAAATAAATTTAATAAATGCTGGCACCAACTCGCTGTCACTGGTTTGGTTGCAGCATGGCGGGGTCTTCCCGCATAAACAGTCTGCGCAACATCCCGGCTGTCTTGAACCGAACATTGTCTTGCGCAAGTCGTGCATCGTTGTCCAGCAGGTCGGTTTCCTGCTGACGAATCAATGCGCCGTATTCACACAGTCCCAATCCGGTCGAATAACCGTGATCGCTGATCAATTCACTGAGTTCGCCAGTGTAATTGGATGACCCCAGTCGCACCGGCAGGTTCAGAATTCGATGGGCCAGCTTGGCAACATCAGCAGTTTTCGCAGTCCCACCGGTCAGCACCAGCCCGGAACGAATCTGTTCTATTTCACCGGATTGTTCCAGGTTTTCCCTCACCCTGACGAAAATCTCTTCCAGTCGAGCCTGAATCACTTCTGCGAGAAATTTTTGACTGGCCCGCCGCGGTCGAAACTCGCCGATAACTGTCAACTCAAATGATTCGTCGTGCTCGATGAAGTGGGAATCAGCACTACCGTAAGTCCGCTTTACGCGGTTCGCCTCCAGTCGCGTTGAATGCAGTGATACCGCAATGTCCTGCGTGATCTGCGACCCCGCGATCGGGTAGGAAGCCGAACGAACAATCGACCCCTCACTGAATACGGCAAGATCTGTCGTTCCTTCACCAATATCCAACAGCACAACGCCCAGTGCTTTTTCGTCCTCTGACAACACCGCCTGCCCAGATGCGATCGAGTTGAGTATCACCCCCTCAACCTCAAGGTCACACAAGCGGATGCATTTCATGATGTTCTCGACCGGACTGGAATTACCCGCAACGACGTGTACCTTGGCTTCGAGACGGACACCGCACATACCAAGCGGATGTCGAATGCCACTTTGTCCGTCGATAATGTACTGCTGCGAGAAAATATGCAGGACTCGCTCATCGCTGGCTATGGGTACTGCCCGTGCCGCTTCATAAACGCGCTCGATATCATCAGTTGTGACTTCCCGACCGCGAATTGCAACCACACCGGTTGAATTGATGCTGCGAATATGCGAACCCGTCACCCCCACAAATACACGCTCGATTTCCCGCATTGTCATTTGTTCGGCAACTTCCTTTGCGCTTTGGATGGAACTGACCAAGGCTTCAATATTGGAGACCATGCCTTTTTGCATACCTTCTGCCGGACAATCCCCGATGCCCAGCAATTCGATACCACCCTCTGGTAATTCTTCACATACGACAAAGGTGACGACCGAAGTGCCGATGTCCAAGCCAACCAGCAAGCGATTCCCTACATCTCGTTTTTTTGCTTTCATAGGTTTCCAGTTTCAATTTAAGAGTTTGTAATCTTTGCGCTTCCTTGCATTTTGGGCGGCTCGCCTTTCCATGTCACCGCGACACCGTCCGGGTACCTCATATCTATCACCGCCAATTTGTTCTGCACTGGCTGAAAAATCTCCACGTACAGCTTCAAAAATCGTTTTGATCGATTGGACATGTTGGTACGACCGACGATCACCTTGATCGGATCCTGTACCACCGCATCTTCAGAATCGTGCTCAACCAGACTGAACGGGCGTACAAAAACCTCCCAACTGCCGCGATCAGACAGATGGACGGAGGTGACTTCCAGGCCAACATTGGCCACAACCCGATTCCAGGACTGATAGGCTTTAAGGACTTTTGGCGCGGATTCTTGCGGGCCACTGAGATGGGGCAAGCTTGAGTCTGCCAAGTCTGGCATTGAGACGACCGTACCCAACTGATCAAGAATTTCATTGTCATTCCAGCGCGCCAAAATTACCCGTTCGCTGACCAACACTTCAAGCGTATCCGGCCACTTGCGACGAATCGTGGCACCTTCCACCCACGGTAGTGCTTGAGCAGCTTCCGCGACTTTCGCGATGTCAACGCGCAGAATATTGTTGGCAGAGACTTCGGCCACGACAGCCGCGACCTGCTCGGAGGTCGAGTTTGGCATATTGCCGATTACATCAATGTGCCGCGTTGGAAAGCGCTGCGGTTGTAGTACATAGTCAATACCGAGCAAAAACACCATAAATACACACAGCGCGGTACTGAACAACAGGACCGCTTTGCGCCTTGATTTTGGCTTTTCCGGTTGATCCCGGTACTGTGCCGGATTCCATTGATAGTAAGTATTTGTTTGATGCTGCTGATTTCTCATATTCAACCTCGATCTCCAATTATTCTCACTTCGAGCTCAAGCTCAATTCCGTGTACCCGGTCAACGCGCTCAACCATTTGAGTGATCAATGATTCAATGTCCTCAGCACTTGCACTGCCGGTATTCTCGATAAAGTTGGCATGCACAGGAGAAACCCGGGCATTGCCGACTGCGATCCCTTTTAGACCGGCTGAATCCAGCAACTGTGCGGCAAATTCGTTTGTGGGGTTCCGAAATACACTGCCTGCATTAGCCGTTTGTATGGGTTGCGTCGACGCTCGACGTCTCAGGTAATGCCTGATCTTCGCGCGACCTTCATCGGGCTGACATGCGATCAGCTCGAATTCCGCACCCGTGAACCATTCGGTCGAATCCATTTCCACCGACCGGTAGCCCCAGCGAACCTGCTCGGCAGTACGGCGCTGTACCTCACCGCGTCGATTGATCGTATCGGCATAACGCACAAACTGCCAGGTCTCGGAACCGAAGCAGCCGGCATTCATGGCCAACGCACCACCGATGGTACCGGGAATTCCCACCATAAATTCGGTGCCACCAAGGGCGCGGTGGGCAGCAAATTTGGCTAATTTAGCGCCGGGTACACCAGCTTGCGCATACACCCCGCGATCCTCTGCCTGCCACAGATCTTTAAGTCCTTTGTGAGTCGAGATCACCACACCGTCAAAACCACCGTCGCGCACCAGTAAGTTGCTACCCAGTCCACACCAGGTCACGTCGAGTTCAGTAGGAATTCTCTTCAAAAATTCCCCGAGATCAGTGATATCACGCGGCGTGTAGAACCAACTGGCTCGACCACCGGTGCGCCAGCTGGTATGGCTGCTCATCGGCTCATCCTTGCGCAAATCACCGTTTAATCCATTCATCGATATGTCTAACATCGCGATCGTAATCCCTCACTTTTACTTAAGCTGCTGCCAATTCCATGCAGCAGTCTGCAACCGCTTGCGTTGCATCTGGCCGGGCACCTTGTCGAATGCGCTTTGCCAGCCCTTGAACCGCCTCCCGGTCACTAACCAGTCTGACCAACTCCCGACCGAGCTGTTGTTCAAAATCCTCAGATTGCGGGCAAAGTACTGCAGCACCTTGGCGTACCAAAATTTCTGCATTGACACGCTGATGATCGCGCGCCGCGTGTGGAAATGGCACCAGGATTGCTGCCAATCCCATTGTGGCAAGCTCAGCCAACGTCATCGCACCCGCCCGGGCAATAACGATGTCGGCCCATTTGTATGCGTCCGACATGTTTTCAATAAATTCGACCACTTGCGCGTCAATACCGCCACTTAGGTAGACAGTACGCACTTGTTCCAAACGTCCGCGACCGGTTTGGTGCATCACCTGCGGCTGCCGCTCGCTTGGCAATTGCTTAAAAGCCAGCGGGACAGCTGTATTCAGTGCAACCGCGCCCTGACTACCGCCGATCACCAGCAGATTGAATTGCTCATGAGCTGGCTTGGCCCTGCGGTTTTTCTCGTTGGCAGCAGCAACAATTTCCGCGCGCACCGGCGTGCCGGTAAATTCCACTTTGCGTCCCAGGTCCGATTCAGGCACACCACTCAATACTCGGGCGGCCAATTTCGCCAACAGCCGATTGGTTAAACCCGCCACGGCGTTAGATTCGTGAATCACCAGCGGGCAGCGCAGCAGCGCAGCAGCCAGACCACCGGGACCACAGACGTAACCTCCCATTCCGAGCATCACATCAGGTCTGCGATTCAACACGATCGCAATACTCTGCCACAGCGATATCGTCAGCCAAAGCGGCAGGCTTAACCAGCGAAGCAATCCCTTACCCCACAGTCCCTTGATGCGCACAGCATCAAACTCGAAACCTGCACGGCGTGCCAGACGGTCTTCAAGGCCACTGTGTGCGCCCATCCAATACACGTTTACACCGCGGGCGCGCAGCTCTACCCCAACCGCCAAAGCCGGGTAAATATGTCCGCCGGTACCACCCGCCATGATGATTACGGTACTCATCGAGTCAACTTCCGATACGAATCACGATGGATCGAAACGACAATTCCAATCGCAATCGAATAGGCAACGAGACTGGAGCCCCCGGCACTCATGAATGGCAGGGTCAAGCCCTTGGTTGGCAAGGACCCCATGTTGACACCCATGTTGATGATCGCTGAGATTGCAATCAGCACGCCAATCGATTGCGCGAGAATTTTTCCGAAGGTATCGTTGACTGCGGCAGCCAGCCAGGAAATATGAAAAATCTTCCACAGCAGGACCGCAAACAGCGATATGACCGTCACGATGCCCAACAACCCCAATTCTTCCCCAATGACCGCCAGTAGAAAATCTGATCCCGCATAAGGTAAATAAAACAACTTCTGCACACTGGTGCCCAGACCCACGCCAAACCATTCACCGCGGCCAAGTGCGATCAGCGACTGAACCAACTGAAATCCCGAGTTATATGGATCATCCCAGGGATTCAAAAAGGACATCACGCGTACGACACGGTAGGGTTCAATCAAGATCAGGTTTACGACCGAACCAACTGCAAGACAACTGAACAGCAATATATGCGGCACTCGCAAGCCACTTAAAAACAGCACAACCATCAGAACGGCACCGAGCACCATCACGCTGCCGAAATCGGGTTCCTTGAGCAGCAAAGCCGCGATAAGCAGGTAGATACCAATGATTGGCAATACATCGCGCACCAGACTGGTTAAGCGCTGATCGCGCGTTGACAGGTATTTTGCGACGAAGATCAGGAACATGATTTCGGCAAACTCGGACGGATGAAAAATCCAACCGCCCATGCGAATCCAGCGCGTACTGCCATTGATTTCGACTCCCAGCCCGGGCACGAACACCAGCACCAGCAACACGATTGCACCCACCAGTAACAGCAAGGAACAGCGCTTAAGCAATGCGACTGGCGTTAGTGATGCCACCACCATCGCGGCCAGGGCGACACCAATATTGATCGCATTAGTCCGTAAGTAAACGAACGGGTCGCCGGTCTCGAACGCCTGCGCGATCGTTGCCGAATACACTGCGACCATCCCGAACACAACCAATGCCAGGTAGACAGTGATTAGAACCACGTCAAATTCGGGGGCTCGAATCTCAGCGGTTTTGGTGTTCGTTTGTTGTAATACGCTGTACATCGATTCATCACAAGGTTTATAGAACCTGCATCTGCAACGCTTGGCTGAAAGTTTTGCCGCGCTGTTCGTAGTCACTGAACTGATCATTGCTCGCACAACCCGGAGAGAAAACCACGCAGTCACCGGCTTCCGTCATGCTGTTTGCGACACTGATCGCGTCGTAAATATCCTCAACGTGGTGTTTGGGGATACCACCATTGAAAGGCTCACTGATTTTGCGGCGGTCGCGGCCGAAAAACACGCAGCCACGCAATCGACCATTAACCTGTTTCGGGATGAGGGAAAAGTCAGCACCCTTACTCAACCCACCGGCAATCAGAATGACTGGCCTCGAATTGGATTCAATCGCCGCCAGTGCTGCGCCAACATTTGCAGATCGAGCATCGTTGACCCACTGTACGCCGTTCCACTCACCTTCGGTGCTGCAACGATAGGGCAGGCCTTGATAATTGGTCACCACAGGTCTGACTGCCTTGACCGGATAGGCTGCAGCATCAGCGATTGCACAGCTTGCAAGCATGTTCATCCAGTTGTGATTACCACTTAAATGGGAGCGTGACAGGTTGATGAGTTTGTTTGAACCACGCACAATCCATTGTGTCCCTGAAAAGTTTACGATGCCGTAATCGCGTTCGCGTTCAGGGGGATTCAAACCAAAAGTTATGCGTTCACCATCAGTTGGCAGTGAGGCGGCAATAGCATCATCACGGTTAACTACAGCAATTTTGGCCTCAGAAATGACTTTAGCCATCGTGTCGACCAGTCGATCAACGGTACCGTAGCGGGTCATGTGATCGGGCGAGACGTTCAACAGTGCCGCCACGTCCGATACCACATGATTGACCTGTTCAAGATGAGACGCAGCGAGCTCCAGCAGATAAACATCAGCGTGGCGCTTACTGAGAAGTTCCATGAACGAATAGCCGCGACAGCCGCCGAGCTGTACGACCCCGCGATGCTTCTCAATAATTCTGCTGAGCAATGTGGTCACTGAACTCTTGCCGTTCGTGCCCGCAACCGAGATGATGGGCCGAGCGGCCCGATCAAAGAACAGCTCCAAACTGTTCATCACGGGCACTCCGTATGCTTGTACCATCTGCGCAACTCTCAGATTCGATGGTGCCGACGTACAGCTGAGAACCACCAGGTCTTTGCCTGCGATCACATCCGCATCAAGCGGGGCATGAATCGCAATGCCGGGCAGCGTTGTGCGTATTTTGTCCTCCAGCGCGGGCTGCGATTTGAACTCTGCCATTTCGACGTCCCAACCTTCGTCGATCAGGTATGAAGCACCGGCCAGGGCATTCTTACCGAGTCCCATAATCAGCGCCCTTCCATAATATCCATTTGTTTTAGTTGATTTATTTTTCTGTATCATGATATTTACCTACCTAATTTTCAAAGTAGCCAGTCCAGCCAGAACCATAACCAGGGAAAAGATCCAGAAACGGACCGTAATTCTTGGTTCCGGCCACCCCTTCTGCTCAAAGTGATGATGCAACGGGCTCATCAGCCAGATACGACGGCCAAGCAGTTTGAACGAAATCACTTGGCTGATAACGGAAATCGCCTCAATGACAAATAGCCCGCCCATGATGAAGAGTACCAATTCCTGCCGAATTAATACGGCAACGATTGCAACGGCAGCGCCAAGACCCATCGACCCCGTGTCGCCCATGAAAACCTGCGCCGGATAGCAGTTGTAGACAAGAAACGCCAGTCCCGCGCCGACCAGCGAAGCGCAAAATATGACCAATTCTCCCGCACCTTCGATAAACGGGATCGCAAGGTAATCCGAAAACACAACGTGTCCGGTTGCGTAGCTGAATATTCCCAGCCCGCCGGCCACCAGGACGATGGGCATGATGGCCAGTCCATCGAGTCCATCGGTCAGGTTGACCGCATTGGAGGTGCCCACCAAAACCAACATTGCGAACGGTATAAACCACAGACCCAGATCAATCAGAGCATTCTTGAACACGGGGATCAACATCGTCGTCTGCGTTGCAGAGTCAGCCAAGGCAACCAGCACAATCGCAATGACTGCTGCCACTACGGACTGATACGCGAGTTTTTTACGTACCGACAAACCTGCACCACTGCGCTGCTTTTTTAACTTTTGGTAGTCATCCACGAACCCAATCAACCCGAATGCGATCGAGCCGATCAGCGCTACCCACACCAGGTAATTGGTGGGATCCACCCATAACAAAGTCGATGTCGAAACTGCAAACAGGATGACAACACCACCCATCGTCGGTGTGCCACCTTTACTGGTATGCAACGGTACATCGTCCTCTCTGACAACTTCCCGAATGGACATTTCGCGAAGTTTGGGGATGATGTACATGAAAGCCACCACCCCAATCGTTAATGAGGTAAGGACAGCGAGTACACCACGCAGGGTCAAATACCTGAACACATTGAGCCAGGAAACTTCGTCCGTAAAATTGAGCAACAGTTCGGCTAACATACCCTGGCACTCAAGTCTGGTTGCTCTGAAGCACAGAGAAAGTCAGCGATTTCGTCCATTTTCATGCCCCGCGAACCCTTGATCAATACCGTCGTTGTCGCGTCGAGATCTGCTCCGAGATCCTTGATTAGTGAATCTCGGTCCCGATAATGCCGGGCACCGCGCCCGAACTCCTGAACGGTTGCTGCACTGAGGTCCCCTAACGCATACAGGCGGCCAACACCACTGCCGCGCGCGAGCCGACCAACGTCGCGATGAAATTCCTCACCGCTGACCCCGAGTTCAAACATATCGCCAAACACCAGGCGTCGATCGCCATCGAGTCCGGACAAGAACGCTAATGCCGCCGCAACCGAGTTGGGGTTGGCGTTGTAGGTATCGTCGATCAGTGAGCCGCCTCTAAAGTGTTTGCGCAACTGAAGGCGACCGCTTACCGCGCGCATGGCTTCAAGGCCTGACTTGATTTGTTGGAGCGGGACAGCCAGTGCCACACCGGTGGCAGTTGCCGCCAATGCATTGATAACATTGTGTTCCCCAGCCAACTGCAACTCGACATCGATGCTACCTTGTGGGGTGTCAACGTGCATTGCGGAGCCAAACTCCAATGCCGTGTATACCGCTGATACGTCCGCCTCGCGCGACAAGCCGAATGTCACGATTGCGCGCGGGTTCGCAGTTGCCTGCCAGATTGCATAGTGGGGGGAGTCATGGTTGAGTACCGCAATACCGTGTTCACCAAGGGCAGCAATGATCTGACCTTTTTCGACGGCAACTTGATCGACACTCACCAATCTTTCCAGGTGAGCGGCACCGGCGTTGGTAATGACTGCAACAGTCGGGCGGGCGATGTTGGCTAATTGTTCGATCTCCCCAATCTGGTTCATCCCAATTTCAACAACTGCAAAGTGATGCGATTGATGCAATTGCAGCAATGACAGCGGCAGACCAACAGGATTATTGAAATTACTGTGCGATACCAAAGTCGTCGAGTTCGCGCGCAAGATGCAGCCAATCATTTCCTTAACCGTGGTCTTGCCGTTCGAGCCAGTCACTGCGACCACCGGAATGTTGAACTGGTTGCGCCAGTGGGCTGCCAATTGGCCAAGTGCCTGCTCCGTATCCGGAACCACCACCTGTGGAATCGAACAATCAAGCGCAGTATCGACCAATGCGCCAAACGCACCTTTTTCAATCGCGGCACCAACAAACTGATGTCCATCAAAGTGTGTGCCGCGCAAGGCCACAAAAAGTGCACCCTGCTCGATGCAACGCGAGTCGGTGCTGACCACATTGATTTGCGCATCAACCCCAATGAGCTGACCCTGAACTGCCTGGGCAATTGCCTGCATGGTCAGCATCGCGAGCCTCCCAAAACGGTGTAAGCAACATCGCGATCACTAAACTGCTGCGAATGTTCTGAATAAATCTGTACAGTCTCGTGACCCTTACCGGCAATCAGAACTGCGTCTTCGGGTTTGGCGCCATATATGGCCAGTTCGATTGCCTGACGTCGGTCATGTTCGATGGTTGGCAGCTGTTGCATGCCATCCTGAATTTGACTGGTGATCAAGGCCGGCGATTCACTGCGAGGGTTGTCATCGGTAAGGATTACTTGGTCGGCATAGCGCTCGGCGACCGCACCCATTTGCGGGCGTTTTTCAACATCGCGATCCCCGCCACAACCAAACACACACCACAGTTGGCCACGGGTGATGGCGCGCAGGCTGACAAGTGCTTGCTGCAATGCATCCGGGGTATGCGCATAATCGACATAAACCGATGGCCGGTCCGCTGTGGTGACCAATTGTTCCAGTCGCCCAGAGACGGGTTCAAGGGCTTGTAAAGCGGTTTCAATCGAACTTGCTGGATGGCCGAGCGAATGCAAAATGGCTGCCACAGTAGTTAGATTGATCCCGTTAATACGGCCAAGCAACTGACTTTGGACTGCGATTTTTTTACCATCGATGCTCAGTTGCAAGTGCAGCCCGTTTTGATCAGCGATACATTCGATCAATTGCACATCCGCACGCCGTTCACCATAGGTGATCTCTCTTTTCGCAGAGGTTCTACCCTGCAAAGACCGACCCAAATCATCATCGACGTTAAGCACTGCATACGATGGCGAAGTCTCTGTAAACAATCTCGATTTTGATGCCCGGTAATGGGCTTCACTTGGGTGGTAATCCAGGTGATCACGGCTGACATTTGTAATCGCCACGGTCCCAAACCGAACGCCGTCAGTACGTGACTGGGCCAGTGAGTGGGATGACACTTCAAGACACAAATACTTGGCCCCTGCGCGCGCAAGTTTGGCGATATGCCGCTGCAGCGAGATGGAATCAGGGGTCGTGAGCGGCAGCGGGACCAAGTCGCCAGGGAATCCATAACCCAATGTGCCAATGATCGCGCTTTTTTGACCCAGCACCTCAAGCGCCTGGGCGGTGAGAATTGCACAGCTTGACTTTCCGTTGGTACCGGTAATGCCGACCACATGCAGTTTCAGCGAAGGCTGCTGGAAAAATACATCCGCAATCGCACTGATTTTGCGAGCCAGATTGGGCACACCGATTTGTGGAACCGAATCATGCGGCGGCACCGACCAGTTCTCGGAATCGAACACAACGGCACTGGCGCCGGCTTCAATCGCGCGTTCAATGTGCACGCGGCCATCGTCATTAATGCCGGGGACCGCAAAGAATAAACTGCCGCGCCGCACCACCCGGCTGTCAAGACAAATTTCGTCGATGCGCGGGTTTTGCGTTTCATTCACGGTCGTGATGCCTTCGAGTAACACACTCAAGTACGCACTGTTATGCGTTCTGTCTGAGCTCAGGTTCATGTGCTTGCCTCACTACCGCCTTGCTGCGTGCCAACGGCCGCAGTCTTGATGTCATCAGGCGGTATGTCCAGAATCCGCAATGCTTCCGACATAAATTCGCGAAACGCGGGAGCCGCAACGCGGCCACCGAAGTAATGCCCGGCGCCGGGCTCATCAACCATGACCACTGCGGCCAGGCGTGGATTTGAAGCCGGCACGAATCCGGCAAACAGCGAGCGATGCAAATTTTCCTGGTATACCCCGTCAACCAGTTTTTGGATCGTCGAAGTTTTGCCGGCAACCCGGTAGGATGGAATTTTCGCCCGATAGGCTGTCCCCTCGGTGGTAACCACCAATTCCAGCATTTCGGTCAGATCTCGGGCCACCGATTTGGGCAGTACCAGGGAAGACTGATCGGTTGTATCTTCGGCAATGATGGTCAGGGGTGTCAGTCTGCCGCCATTGGCCACCATCGCGTAAGCCCGCGCGATTTGCAGCATGGATACTGAAAAGCCATAACCGTAGGTCAGTGAGGCATGTTCGCTTTTTCGCCAGGTGTTGCGCTTGGGAATATGGCCTGCAGTTTCACCAACGATGCCACTGCCAGTCAAGTCGCCAATCCCCAGTTTCTTCATGAAGTGAATCAAATCTGCCGGCGGAATTTGTGTGCCAATTTTAATGGCGCCAACGTTGCTCGATTTTTGCAGCACCTTGGCCACAGACAATTCACCATAGTTCCTAAAATCGCTGATTCGAAATCCACCGATTACAACTTCACCCGGTGAGGTATCAACAATCGTCGTTGGCAAAACCAGACCATCCAACAGTGCCTTTGCGACGATAAAGGGTTTGATGGTCGAACCGGGCTCAAATTCATGGCGGGCGGCATAGTTGTGAGTTGTGTACCGAGTACTGGATGCATTGGGGTTAAAACTGGGCGCGGTCGCAATGGCCAGTATTTCACCGGTGTTCACGTCAACAACCACGGCACTGGCAGATGTTGCATTTTGCTCCAAAATTGTTTTGATCAGCGCCTGGTACACCGCCTGCTGAATACGCGCATCGATACTCAGTTTGATATCCTCGCCGTGGCGTACCCGTTGCACGTCGCTCAACGTTGCCACTACCCGCCCCATGCGATCTTTGATTACCCGACGATATCCGTGCTGCCCACTTAGCAGATTGTTGTGAACCAGCTCAATACCTTCCAGACCCTGATCATCGATATCTGTATAACCAACAAGATTGGAGACCACAGAACCGAACGGGTAATAGCGACGGTACTCGCGTTGCAACGCGATGCCTGGCACGCTCAAGTCCATCACCTGTTCGGCGTGATCTGGCGTCAGGGCACGTTTTAAATACATAAACTCGCGATCTGGCTCAATTTCTGCAAGTGCAGTGTGGATCGCGTTGCGTTCCATGCCAATGACATCTTCCAGCAATGACCAGGAATCAGGATGGTGACGCAAAACATTGGGTTCCGCCCATACACTGTCAACTGGCGTGCTTATGGCCAGCACTTCTGCGTTCCGGTCGCGAATAATGCCGCGATTGGCAGTCACTTGCTCCAGTCGCAGGAAACGGGCCTCGCCTTCCGCCTGCAGTACTTCCTTATCGGAAATCTGCAATTGTGCAGCACGGGCAGCCAATAACAGAAAAGTGATGGCGAACGCGATCAGAATCACAATGTCGCGAGTCGGTGCGAAGTAGGGTCTGACACTCATTTCCAGCCCTCCAACAATAACCAATCGGTCGGACGTTTTTTGAGAATCAGCACAATGTCAGCTTCTGGTGCCTGCATTTCGCCGACTCGACGAGCCCAGCTTTTCAATTTGACCTGGCGCGTCAATGTTGTCCGCTCTGCCAGCAGCTTACGCCATTCGATGTTGAGATCATCGCGCACCACATAACGGGCATACAGCTCAGGTAAGAACACCCGATTTTGGTGGCGAATCCAGATAATGCTCATCGCTGATACCAGACACAATATGAGCAACATAACAGTCACACTACGCATCAGGATCACCGATTCGTTCCGCCACTCGCAGCACCGCACTGCGGGCGCGCCGATTACGTTTCACTTCAGCGGCATCGGGCCGTTGCGGACGGCCAACGATTTTTAGCGTCGGTTGGAAATCCGAGCTTCGAAACGGGATTTGCTGCGGACCCGGTGCGCCTACAGCCGCAGTTTGCATGAATCGCTTCACCACCCGGTCTTCTGCCGAGTGAAACGAAATGACCACCAAGCGTCCGCCTTGCTTGAGCAGCTCAACACACTGCGGTAAGAAATCGCTCAACTCTTCCAGTTCGCGGTTGATATACATCCGGATTGCCAGAAAGGTTCGGGTTGCCGGATGTTTGTCGGGTTCTCGAGTGGGCACGCAAGCAGCCACCAACTGAGCCAGGTCCCGCGTTGTCCGCAGCGGCGCGTGTGTGCGGCGTTGCACGATGGCTCGGGCAATGCGACGCGCGAAACGCTCACCACCCAGTGTTCCCAGTGTTTCACTCAAGGTGCGTTCACTCACTGTGGCCAACCAGTCAGCTGCGGACACCGATTCGTCCGCGTTCATCCGCATGTCCAGCGGACCGTCTTGTTGAAAACTGAAGCCGCGCGCAGGCTGATCGAGCTGGGGAGAAGAAACTCCCAGGTCCGCGACGACACCTGACAGGCGAACACCTGGGTGCCGGGAACTCAACTGTGTGCCAATAGTCGAAAAGCGCGCGTGGATTGACTCAAACCTTGGATCGTCGCCGTGCTGGTCCAGCGCTACCGTAATTGCTGTCGGGTCGCAGTCAAACGCATAAAGTTTGCCAGTTGCATTCAAGTGATTCAAAATAGCGGACGAGTGACCACCGCGTCCATAGGTGCTGTCAACATAAATGCCACCTGGATCGATCGCCAACGCGTTGATCACAGCTGGTGTCAGTACCGCATCGTGAGCAGCAGGTTTGTCAGGTAACGGATTCAATTTGGAATGCTCCAGTGAATATCCATCAAATCGGTAATTTTTCGAGGATAATTTGATAGTCCTCTTCGTTTTCGTTTTTGATACCCGCACAGTGATTCTGCCATTCTGCCTGGTCCCAAAGCTCGAATCGCGTACCGACGCCAATGAGCATCGCATCGCGGTCGATCAAGTTGAACTGCCGAAGTTGTTTCGGCACCAGTACTCTTCCGGTCGCCAGCATTTCGCAATTTTGCGCGGTGCCGACCATAATTCTGAGCAGGTTTTGAAATTGCAGGGTTGCGTTGCGATTGCGCATCAGTTCATCACGAATGCGATCAAATTCCGGGGCCGGATAAATTGATATGCACGGCGCGCGAAAAGTCTGCCCTATCACCAGTGCACCATCACAGTGCTGCTTGAGGTGCTCGCGATAGCTGACCGGGATGACGATGCGGCCTTTTTCATCAACTGACAGATTGTGTGATCCAAAATATTGCATATGTCACTTATTTACACTTAATCCCACTAAATTACACTTTTTCCCTATTTTTACCCAAATTACTTCAATTGTCAAGCGCGAAATATGCGAAATTTCTACAAAATTTCGCTGAAATGGAGATTTTTTAATTTTTTTTACAAAAAAATTCGCTAAACCAGTTCGTTACGCTGCGCTGGCTGCCGAGTAACGCGGGCGGGATTTTTGTGCGACGGAGATTTCTGTTTATTTTTTTTCGATTTGAGATATCGTTTAGCTCACTGCAGTCGCAATTGTCTGCCTACCCCGATTGAACATTGCAAAAAAAGCAACCAGTTTTACAGTACACTAAAAATTGATGGATTTACGGTGCTGCTCCAACACCTGTAAATAGCAACCCCATGCAATTGCCACGATGAAAATTTGTCGATTTAATGAAAGCCGTCTAGGTGTAGTTGAGGGACGTAATGTTCAGGACGTCACCGCGGCGATCGACCAAATTCCAGCGCCGTCGTGGCCACAACCGCCTGGGGATCTAATGATCGGCAATCTGGATACCCTGTTGCCCGTTATGCACAGACTGAGAAGGCAGTCGGAAACGTTCTCGTTACGCGACTTGCATTTGAACAGCCCGATTGCGCGGCCATCGAAAATTATTGGCGCACCGATCAACTATCAGGCGCATCAGGACGAAGTTGCAGATGACCCGGAACTCATGCCCAGCAGTCAGGTCGGCAGCGTCGAGACTCACGGCCTCTTCTTGAAAGCTCCGATTCCCGTTGGCCCGGATGATGGAGTGCGGTTAAGTTTTCAGAGTCGCCGCACTGACCACGAGGTGGAACTCGCCATTGTGATTGGAAAAAATTGTCGCAAAGTGTCAGAAGATGATGCCTTGGATTATGTCGCGGGCTATACCATCGGGCTGGATATGACCATCCGGGGCAGAGAAGATCGCAGTTTGAGAAAGGCCCTCGACAGCCACTCGGTTTTGGGGCCGTGGTTGGTCACTAAAAACGAAATCGAAAATCCGGATAGCCTCGAAATTTCGCTGGCCTTAAATGGCAGTACCCGGCAGCATTCCAATACGGAAAAGATGATTTACTCCACCCGCAAACTGATCGCATTTGCGTCATCCTATTACACCCTGTATCCTGGTGATGTCATTATGTGTGGTACACCCGCAGGAGTCGGTCCGGTCACTGTGGGCGACTCCCTTGAATGCAGCATTGAAAAGATCGGCAGTATGCAGGTCACCATTAAGGCCGCCTGACCACGCCAGTTGCTCCGGACCCCAGTGTCCGATTTGTCATAAACCTATCGGTGCTGCCAGTTGGCTTTGCGTTTTTCCAGGAACGCGGCCATTCCCTCTTGTTGATCTTCGGTGGCAAACAACGCATGAAACGCGCGCCGCTCGTACAACACCCCTTCACTCAGCGTGGACTCGTAAGCACGGTCGACAACTTCGGTGACCATCGACGCGGCCAGCTGCGATTTGCTGGCAATTTCCTGGGCAACCTTAAGCGTATTGTCAACAAGTTCGGCCGCGGGAAAAATTCGCGCAACAAGTCCCGCGCGCTCGGCCTCGTCTGCGTCCATCATCCGACCGGTAAGACACATGTCCATTGCCTTGGATTTGCCTACCGCGCGCGTCAGTCGCTGTGAACCGCCCGCACCGGGTATGATGCCCAAATTAATTTCAGGTTGACCGAATTTGGCATTGTCACCCGCGAAAATGATGTCGCACATCATGGCAAGCTCACAACCGCCCCCCAGCGCGAAACCCGCGACTGCGGCGATGACCGGCTTGCGGCATTGCGTCACTCGCTCCCAGTTCTTGCTGATGAAGTTGCCCATAAATGCATCGGCGAACGTATTGTCTTTCATCTCGCCGATATCCGCACCGGCAGCAAAGGCTTTCTCATTGCCCGTGATCACAATCGCACCGATATGAGCATCCATTTCAAACGCCTCCACGGCATCACCGAGTTCATCCATGACACCTGACGATAGTGCGTTAAGTACCTTTGGACGATTCAGCGAAATTAAGCCAACATTGTCTTTTGTTTCCACAATAATGTATTTGTAAGCCATGAATAACGAACTCCGAGCGTATTTATTGATTTTCCAGGGAAGTGAAGCGCGGCTGCACTGTACAGCCACAATTTGATTTGACATTCAATTCTGATTGTGGTTTATTTTACTTTTTATTGCACTGCAACGATAAAGCAAGCATAATCGGAAAATCTTTTCATTCCAGGCAACCCTGAATCTGATCATGAGTAAATACCAAGCAGAATTTGACCAGTCAATTCAAGCGCGAGACAGCTACTGGGGCACTATTGCTGAAGCGGTGCACTGGAACAAGCGTTGGGACAAGGTGCTGGACGACTCCGACAAACCATACTACCGCTGGTTCACCGGTGCCGAGGTCAATACCTGCTACAACGCCCTTGACTTGCACGTTGCTGAAGGCCGCGGCGATCAAAACGCACTGATCTACGATTCGGCTATGACCGGTGAGGTGCGTCACTACACCTATCGTCAACTGACCGAAGAAACCGCGCAATTTGCGGGTGCCCTCGCAAAATTGGGTGTCGAGCGAGGCTCACGGGTGGTAATCTACCTGCCCATGATTCCGCAAGCGGTGATTGCAATGTTGGCCTGTGCCCGTCTCGGTGCCGTCCATTCAGTCGTGTTTGGCGGGTTTGCGTCAAACGAGCTGGCCGTCAGAATCGATGACGCCAAACCAGTGGCCATTATCAGCGCATCCTGTGGTCTGGAACCAGGTCGAACAATTGCCTACAAACCTTTGCTGGATAAAGCCATCGAACTGGCAGACCACAAACCTCAGGCCTGTGTGATTTATCAGCGTGATCAGGTTACTGCAACCCTGCAACCGGGGCGTGATCATGACTGGGAAACCCTGCAAGCCAGCGCAGAACAGGTCCCATGTGTTACTGTCAAAGCAACTGACCCGCTCTACATTCTGTACACTTCAGGGACCACCGGACAACCGAAAGGCGTGGTCCGCGATAACGGCGGTCATATTGTGGCGCTCAAGTGGTCGATGAAGAATATTTATGGGGTCGAGCCGGGCGAAGTCTTTTGGGCAGCCTCCGATGTCGGCTGGGTGGTGGGACACTCGTACATCACCTACGCGCCCTTGTTTGCCGGAAATACCACGATTCTCTACGAGGGCAAGCCGGTCGGTACTCCGGACCCCGGCGCATTCTGGCGCGTGATTGCGCAGCACAAGGTATCGGCGCTGTTCACTGCGCCGACCGCGTTTCGGGCAATCAAGAAAGAAGACCCTGATGGCGCGCATTTGTCGAACTACGACCTATCGAGCTTGCGTACACTATTCCTGGCCGGTGAGCGGACGGATCCCGATACGCTGCATTGGGCGGAGGACAAACTCAAGGTGCCGGTCATTGACCATTGGTGGCAGACCGAAACAGGTTGGGCGATCTGTGCTAATCTGGTTGGCATCGAAACCCTACCCATCAAGGAGGGATCGCCGTCAAAAGCAGTACCTGGCTGGAATCTCAAGGTGCTTGATGAGTCGAATCAACCCGCCGCGCCTGGTGAGATCGGCTCCCTGGTCGTTGAACTGCCCCTGCCGCCTGGCAGTTTTCCTACGCTGTGGAACGCACAGCAGCGTTTTTTTGATGCTTACCTGGCCGAATCACCAGGGTATTACAAGACAGCCGATGCCGGTTATATCGATGAAGATGGATATGTTTATGTCATGGCACGCACCGACGACATCATCAATGTAGCTGGACACCGTTTGTCAACCGGTGCCATGGAAGAAGTTCTGGCAGCCCATCGGGATGTGGCAGAATGCGCGGTAACTGGCGTCACGGATTCCCTGAAGGGGCAACTCCCGCTGGGCCTATTGGTCTTGAATGCAAACTGTCAGACACCGCATGAACAGGTGGTCCGGGAATGCATTGGCCTGGTGCGAGAAAAGATCGGGCCGGTTGCAGCATTCAAGGAAGCGGTGGTGGTCAAACGTTTGCCTAAAACCCGCTCCGGTAAAATTCTGCGTGGCACAGTCAGTAAAATTGCTGATGGCGATCCATGGCAAATGCCTGCAACCATTGATGATCCGGAAATACTCGATGAAATTACCGATGCGCTTGGATCGATCGGCTACCCCAAAACGTAGTCCAGTGATTGCACTGCGCCTGATTGTGGCTTGATGGTTTTTCCAAAATTCACACTTGACGATTGGCACCAGCAGGCTGCCAAGGAACTGAAAGACAGGCCACTGGATGAATTGACGTGGCACACACCCGAAGGGATTGACATCAACCCCGTGTATACGGCAGATGACCTGACGGGTCTTGAGCATCTGTCCACCCTGCCGGGCATACCACCTTACGTGCGCGGCCCCAGGGCAACGATGTATGCAGGTCGACCCTGGACACTCAGACAATATGCTGGATTTTCTACTGCGGAAGAATCCAATCGTTTTTATCGCGATAATTTAAAGTCTGGACAAACTGGACTTTCCGTTGCATTTGACCTGCCGACCCACCGTGGCTACGATTCAGATCATCCTCGGGTCGTCGGTGATGTAGGTAAAGCGGGCGTCGCAATCGACAGCGTCGAAGACATGAAAATTCTGTTCTCCGATATTCCGCTTAACCAAATATCTGTATCAATGACAATGAACGGTGCAGTGCTGCCGGTGCTGGCCATGTTTATTGTTACCGGTGAGGAGCAGGGAGTCAAACCAAGTGCGTTATCCGGAACCTTGCAGAATGACATTCTCAAAGAGTTCATGGTGCGTAATACCTACATTTACCCACCCGAGCCATCCATGCGAATCGTCGCGGACATCATCCAGCATACGGCGTCGCACATGCCCCGTTTCAACCCGATTTCGATTTCGGGTTACCACATGCAGGAAGCGGGAGCGACCTGCGTTCAGGAATTGGCCTACACCATCGCAGACGGCATCGAGTACGTGCGTACAGCTGTGTCAAGCGGCATGAACGTTGATGACTTTGCCCCTCGTCTGTCATTTTTCTTTTGCATCGGTATGAACCTGTTCATGGAAGCTGCCAAACTGAGGGCCGCGCGCTATTTGTGGGCCGACTTGATGCAGTCACTGTTCAGCCCTAAAAATCCGGCGTCACTGATGCTGCGCACACACTGCCAGACATCCGGGGTCAGCCTGACCAGCCAGTCACCCTACAACAACATTGTCCGCACTACAGTCGAAGCAATTGCGGCAGTACTTGGTGGCACACAATCACTGCATACCAACTCGTTCGATGAAGCGCTTGCCCTGCCGAGCGAATTTTCGGCAAAAATCGCTCGAAATACCCAGTTAATTCTGCGCGAAGAGTCTGGTTTGTCCAATGTGGTCGATCCATTGGCAGGCAGCTACTATATCGAAAATTTGACTGCATCCATGATTGCAGAAGCCCGACAACTGATTGATGAAGTCGAAGCTCTAGGTGGCATGACTCGGGCGGTCGCATCCGGCATGCCAAAGCAGCGTATCGAAGCTTCGGCCGCGAAACGACAAGCGCGTCTCGACAGTGGCGACGAAGTCATTGTGGGTGTCAATCGTTTTGTCGACACTGACGAGGACGAGGTTGAACTCCTCGAAGTCGATAACCAGGCTGTCCGGGAAAGCCAGGTTGCCCGACTCGAGACTGTGCGGCAAAACCGCGATGAATCCAAGTGCCAGGAGACCCTCAAACGACTTGGCGACTGTGCACAAACAGGCGAATGGGGATTAATGCAACGGACCATCGAAGCGGCTCGAGCACGCGCTTCTGTGGGTGAAATCACCGAGACATTAAGAGCGGAGTTCGGACAACATCGCGCTATTCCACAAGCCATCAGCGGTGTTTATCGACATACCATTTCGAGCGAACTGGAAGTTACTGCAATTCGCGAACTGATCGAGCGATTCACTCAGGCCCATCTCAGAAGACCTCGTGCCCTGATTGCCAAGCTTGGTCAGGATGGACATGATCGTGGCGCCAAGGTAATTGCGACCGCGTACGCCGATTTCGGGTTTGAAGTCGACATCGGTGCACTGTTTCAGACGCCGGCAGAAGTCGTTCGGCAGGCGATTGACAATGACGTTCACCTGGTGGGCATCTCAACCCAGGCAGGGGGGCACAAGACACTGGTACCCCAAGTCGTCGCGGGCTTACGTGATCAAGGTGCTGATAATGTCGTCGTGATTTGTGGTGGCGTGGTTCCGCCAGGCGACATTGGCATCTTAAAATCTCAAGGCGTTGCTGCCGTATATGGCCCCGGCACTCGAATTCTCGATACAATTCCCGAAGTACTTGAATTGATCCAAGCCAATCTTGAATCCACCACAAGTGCTATATAACCAATCGCAATACACAAACCGTGCAAGACATCATTGATCAACTTAATCGCAAGCGCGCCGCGGCGCGCGCCGGTGGCGGACCGCGGCGAATCGACACTCAGCATGCCAAAGGGCGACTGACTGCACGCGAGCGAATTGACTTGGTGCTCGACAACGACAGTTTTGAAGAATGGGATATGTTTGTCGAACATCGCAGCACTGATTTCGGCATGGCTGAAAACAAAATACCAGGTGATGGTGTGGTAACGGGCTACGGGACCATCCACGGCCGCTTGGTTTTCATATTCAGCCAGGATTTTACGGTGTATGGGGGTTCGCTATCGGAAGCACATGCGGAAAAAATTGGCAAAATCATGGACCAAGCCATGAAAGTCGGCGTCCCCGTCATTGGCATCAATGACTCCGGTGGTGCACGAATCCAGGAAGGCGTTGCCTCACTTGCCGGCTACGCGGATATCTTCCAGCGCAATGTCATGGCGTCGGGTGTAATACCACAGATTTCGTTGATCATGGGCCCCTGTGCGGGCGGTGCAGTCTACTCACCTGCCATTACCGATTTTATTTTTATGGTACGCGATAGCTCCTATATGTTTGTAACAGGTCCGGATGTTGCGAAAACCGTCACTCACGAAGAGGTTTCAGCTGAACAATTAGGCGGTGCGAGTGCACATGCCGAAACCTCCGGTGTGGCGGATGGTGCATTCGAAAATGACATCGAAGGCTGCCTGCTGCTGCGTTCCTTTGTTGACTTTCTACCCGCCAACAACCAAAGCCCACTGCCGATCCGACCATCCAGCGATCCGCGTGATCGGGTTGAACCTGCCTTGGACACTTTGGTTCCAGACGATCCCAATCAACCTTATGACATTAAGGAGTTAATTCTCAAGACGGTTGACGAGGAATACTTTTTTGAACTCAAACCTGATCATGCCAAAAATATCGTGACGGGCTTTGCTCGCATGGAAGGCTGTCCAGTCGGAGTCGTGGCAAACCAACCTATGGTTCTGGCGGGCTGCCTGGATATTCATTCCTCGATCAAAGCTGCGCGCTTTGTGCGTTTTTGTGATGCCTTTGGCATTCCAGTGATCACCTTTGTCGATGTACCGGGTTTCATGCCAGGAACGACACAGGAACATGGGGGCATCATCAAACATGGTGCTAAGTTACTGTATGCGTACGCAGAGGCGACTGTCCCTAAAGTCACAGTGATCACTCGTAAAGCCTACGGAGGTGCTTATGATGTCATGAGTTCCAAACACCTAAGAGGCGATGTCAATTTGGCGTGGCCAAGTGCGGAAATCGCGGTAATGGGTGCCAAAGGTGCCGTCGAGATCATATTTCGAGCAGAATTGAGCGATGCAGCAAAAATAGCGGACCGAACAGCCGAGTACAGTGAAAAGTTTGCCAACCCCTTTGTCGCGGCCAGTCGCGGGTTTATCGATGATGTGATCATGCCGCGCGATACACGCGTTAGAATCTGCCGGGCAATCGAAATGCTGGCGAACAAGCGGCTTGAAAACCCTTGGCGAAAACACGGAAATATTCCACTTTAGTTATTTCGATTATGTTCAGCAAAATTCTCATTGCCAATCGCGGTGAAATTGCGTGCCGCGTGATGCGCACTGCCAAGAGGATGGGTATTAAAACAGTCGCAGTCTATTCTGATGCTGACCGCCAAGCGCTGCATGTACAGATGGCTGATGAATCCTTTCACATTGGCCCGCCACCTGTAGCAAAGAGCTACCTGGTAACCGAAGCCATTTTGATGGCGTGCCAGGCAACTGGTGCCGAGGCGATACACCCAGGCTACGGTTTTTTGTCAGAAGATGCGACATTTGTCGAACGCTTGACGGAGGCAGGCATTCAGTTCATTGGCCCGGGAACTGCCGCCATTCGTTCGATGGGTGATAAGATCACTTCCAAAATCATCGCCCGCGATGCCGGGGTAAACGTAATACCCGGATTTGACGATGTGATCGAAAGCCCGGACCATGCGGTAGAACTCGCCAGACAAATTGGTTACCCGGTCATGCTCAAGCCCACTTCGGCAGGTGGTGGCAAAGGCATGCGACTGGCCTACGACGATGACGAGTGCCGGGACGGTTTTGTTCGATCAGCCAGCGAAGCAAAGGCTCACTTCGGTGACGACCGGGTATTCGTTGAAAAATACATCGAAAACCCCCGTCATATCGAAGTCCAAGTGCTCGCCGACAAATTTGGCAATGTCGTACATCTGGGTGAGCGGGAGTGCTCTTTACAGCGCCGTCACCAAAAAGTAATTGAAGAAGCGCCATCGCCGTTTCTCACCGCACAAACCCGAGACAACATCACCGCACAGGCCGTTGCCTTGGCGCGCGCCGTTGAGTATATTTCTGCAGGAACCGTGGAGTTTGTAGTTGACACAGAACAAAACTTTTATTTCCTGGAAATGAATACAAGGCTGCAGGTTGAACATCCGGTCACCGAATTTGTCACTGGCATAGATCTGGTTGAGTGCATGATCAACATTGCAGCAGACCAGCCACTCGGTATAGCTCAAGGCGAAATTACAAGCTCCGGTTGGGCAATCGAAGCAAGAGTATATGCAGAAGATCCAGCAAGAAACTTCCTCCCCTCTACTGGTCGATTGACTCGGTGCCGCCCACCGGTCGCATCTGAATTCGTGCGTATCGATACTGGAGTCGATGAAGGCGGTGAGGTTTCCATGCACTACGATCCGATGATCGCCAAACTGATCGTGCATCAGGAAACCCGGGAAGATGCCTTGGCACTGCTGGCACAGTCTCTGGATGAATATCAAATTACAGGAGTTACCACGAATCTGCTCTTTTTACAGACACTGGTGCGTGACCCTGTCGTGCGCATGGGTGACATGCATACGAGTTATATTGAGTCTCGCTACCCAGACGGCTATGACTGCGAAACTCAAAGTAGTGATGCAGTGCGACTCGGAGCTATGATAGCAACCGTTGTCCACTACCTCAGTGAACAACAATCCGAGTGTCTGGGGGAGTATGCGAACGCACGCCACTGGACTGCGGCACAGAGTTGGGTAACGATCAGTAATCAGGAACGGTTTGAATTTTCAATTGAGCCAACTGATCGTGGGCATCGATTGACGTCAGCTGACGAATATGTTACAACGCTGAATCATGCATGGAAGCCAGGGCAGCGCTTGTTCTACTTTACGACGAAAGAAGGTGGGCAACAATGCGTTCAGGTGGTCCGAGACCGAATCGGATTTCAAATCGACTTTTTTGGAATTCGTAGATTTTTCATAGTACTCACGCCGACTGCTGCAAACTATAACCAGTACATGCTTAAAAAATCTTCAACTGATGCATCACCGTTCCTCAAGTCTCCGATGCCAGGACGTTTGCAGGAACTTCGAGTTACGCCAGGACAGTCGATCAAGTCGGGAGACACCGTCGCAATCATTGAGGCCATGAAAATGGAAAACACCTTGCAGGCCGATCGAGATGGCATTGTCGTCAATATCCTCGCGAGCGTAGGCGATAGTCTTGCAACTGATCAGCCAATCCTGGAACTTGGATAGGAATAAAAGTGATTGGGAAGTTGAATCATGTTGCCATTGCGGTACCCGACCTTGTCGCTGCCGCAGAGCAATATCGAGCAGTACTTGGGGCCGAAGTTTCAACACCCATAGATTTGCCGGAACACGGTGTATCGACAGTATTTGTTAATCTTCCCAATGCCAAGATCGAACTTCTTCATCCATTGGGAGATCAATCTCCTATCACCGGGTTTCTTGCGCGAAATCCGAGCGGCGGTGTTCATCACCTTTGTTATGAAGTAGCTGATATTATTGCTGCTAAGGAACAACTTGAAGCCACAGGGATGCGAATTTTGGGTGATGGTTCACCCAAAACTGGTGCCCACGGGAAACCTGTATTGTTTCTGCATCCAAAGGACTTCTGCGGTACGCTCATCGAAATCGAACAGACCTGAATGCGCTGCGCAACTGTAGCTTGATGGCTTGTTTAAAATCTGCTTGGCAAAAGTTAAAGTCGTTGATGAAGCACACAATCGCGGAAGCACTTCACCGATCCATACCCATTGAGCCAAGCGTCGGTTTGACGATCAATCAAAACAGCTGTTCAATTTCTCCAATTGTCGTCAATGTTGCATTCTTGCAACCTCGGACCCCAACACAGAAAAACTGATCCAGCCAATTTCAATTCTCAAACCGAATGGCACACCTTTAGCGCCTCCCATCTTCGATAATTGAACTCGTCAGCAATGCGCTTTGTTGCGTTTCAACCACCATTATTGAGGAACCACAGCTTGCCAAACCCAGGCACCTCCATCCAAAGAAACCACCACTGGTTGTTCGAACGCTTCATCCACTCCACTGACGGCGTGCAACTGCTGTTGAACCTGTCTTTCAACCCCACCCAGCTCAGCCTGATCAAAGCCGATCAATATGAGCTCCTAGCCACCAAGTCCATGGCCCCGCAGGGCCAACTGCAAGATGCCGATATCCTCATCAAAGTCCCCCTCAAACAAACCACCGCAGACGCGTCATCCATGCGCATCCTGATTGAAGTGAAAAGCAAAGTGGTGCCCAAGGCATTAATGCTGCAACTGCTGCGTTATCACCACGGTACCCTGGAGACCGACTGGACCCCAGTAGTGACACTCACAGTCAGCAACGATGTTCAATTCAAACTCGACGGCCAGTTGCACTTCAGTGATTGTGTAGACGATGCCGGCGCCGCGTTTGTAAAGGCCTTTGGCAGCCACATGATGGACTTTGCGGTAACTGTTGTCAACTTGTGTGCACCGCGCAACCAGGCACTGCTGCAGGCTTCAGATTCTCCGGCGGCCATAATGCTCTACGCCATGGGCAATATCAATGTTGAAAAACATTTCAGTGTGGCGGTGGCCAAGACCTTGGTGCGCAAGAGTGCGGCATTGAATGACGCACAGCTGCTCGAGTACTGGGTGCCGGTAGTACAATATATTAATGATCGTAAGGGCTTGGATTATTCGTGGTGGTTGCCGTTAGAACTGGAAATCACGGGAGGGCGTAGAATGATAGATTTAAGTTGGAGCAATGATGAAGTGAACCAGAAGGTGGGGGAGCAGCGTGGCATTGAGATCGGTAGAGCAGAAGGTCGAAAAGAAGCCAAATTGACCTTGGCGCAAGCCATGCTGCACGATGGTATAGAAAAAGACTTCATCAAGAAGTACTTTGATTTCAGCGATGATGAAGTTGATGCGCTAAAGAATGGGCAAATCAATAACGCCTAGTTACTCGCAAAATACTCGTGGCCGACGGTGCCAGACTTGCTTTGGTTATTCTATTGAGCCTTAACTGACTCAAGGTGCCGAACAACTCAACAATAGAATCAAATTACCCAGAGAAGCGCTCCACGAACGGAAAATTCATGCGATCGAACTAATTCTGAAATAGCCCAGAAAAGTTATTTGCCACTCACACAACAGCGTTCAAGCACGACCAATCGCCTTTATCGTCTTCTCCATCGTTGCCAGATTAATCACTGCGTGATAATCGGGCCTCGGACTGACGCGTCTGAAGGCACGTAAAATCATCCCTTGTAAATTCGGTCGCTTGTCTGCCGGAGATATGCCCTTACCCAATCCACCACCGAATTCAATTATTCGGTCGATACCAGTACCCGCGATAGTGATCAGATTATCGCGCCAGCGAACTGGCTGAAATAACTGGTGATACAGATTGTCTCGAATCGTTTCAATATTTGCCTCGTGAAACTGACCCGTTGTATTGGATGCTACTAAAATTTCCGGAGACAATAGTTCCATCTCATCTAGAATCGGCCGGAACTTTACGGCTGCTGGATACATGTGCGAGGTATGGAAAGCACCCTCAGTCTTGAGTCGAATGCCACCCTTGCCTGGATACTTTGCATCAATTGCTGCTGCCAATTCATCCAACTCGCGAGGCCAACCGCCTACAACAGTTTGTTCAGCAAGATTAAGCGCAGCTATTTCACAGTTGCTGGATTCCAGAAATGGGTTGACGTCATCTTCTGCGAGTGCCAGCGCTAGCATTTCACCTCCGCCGTGTTCTCCCATACACTCACCACGTTTGGACACCAGGCGCAATGCATCTGCAAAACTCAGCGATCCAGCCGCAACCAGTGCCGTGTACTCACCCAAACTGTGACCTGCTGCGGCAAATATCTCAACAGGATTGTCACGTTGCTTGAGAAAAACCTGAAGGCAAGCATACGAGTGGACTAATAACACGGGTTGCGTATACCGCGTGAGATGGATATCCCCACTTTCGGCATCATTACACAGCTTGATTAAGTCATAGCCAAGGATGTCACTGGCATTGGAGTAAATCTCCTTTACCAACGAGTACTCAGCAATGAAATCGCTACCAATGCCCGGATATTGGGCGCCTTGACCTGGAAAGAGGAACAGGGTTTTGCTACTCAAGAATTTCTGTCCTCAAGTGTTGTGAACGGGTAAGGCGGTGCACCTATGAAAATGCGCAAACCTGAAACCAGGTTTGCGCACTTTCAGAGTTGAACGATCAGGTCTGATTTATCGCAACCTGATCAAGAGTGCCTTGCTTACTGCAGCTGTTTTGCGTAAGCCTGACCAAGGTTTGCATTGGTCGTCTGTGCACCAGCCCAGAACGGAACGGCAATTTTGGCAAAATCTTCCATGGAAGTCCAAACTTCAGCGAAAAATTCATTTTCTTCTTTGTTTTTGTTCATGCTGTTTAAAACTGCATTCATGTATTCCGTAAAGTAATCAGCAGGTGTGTCATGCAGAATGACGCCATGATTTTCGGTCAGATCTTTGAGCGCTTTACCGTTTTCATAGATTCGATAGGCCAAGGATTGCATCAAAGACGCGTCTGCAGAAACCTCCATTGCTTTTTGCTGATGAGGAGTTAAACTGTCCCATACATCCTTATTGATGTAAACATCGGCATTAACGACAACTTGGTGCAAACCCTGCAGATAGTAGTGCTTGAGCACTTTTTGAAAACCAAATACTGAATCAGGTTTTGGGCAACACCACTCGGCTGCGTCAATCGTACCTTTTTCAAGTGCTGGAAGAATATCACCGCCGCCCATTGCGACTGCTGCGACGCCGATTTCTGTGTAAGTCTGGCCCGGAATTCCTGGAGGTGCTCGGAAACGATTCTTACGGAAGTCATCCATGCTGTTGATCGGCTCTTTGAACCAACCCAATGCTTCAGGGCCAACCGGTTGTAGCATCAAACCCTTCACATTCATGCCCATTTCACCCCAAAGTCGATCGTACAATTCACGACCGCCGCCTTCCATGAACCAGGACAAAAAGGCAATGTTATCGATTCCAAGACCGGCACCTGCAGTTGGGGAACCAAACAGCATTGCTGCCGGATGATGTCCTGACCAATAATGTGTCCAAGCAAACCCACCTTCGATAAGGCCTTGGCTGACGGCTTCAAGAGTTTCCGACACACCGACTACAGCACCGGCAGACAGCACTTCGATTTCAACTTCACCGTTGGTCAGTGTGCTAACGTTTTCACCAAACCGTTTCAACATGACGGTCTCGTCTGCTGAAGTCGGGATAACGGATTGAATGCGTATGACTGTTTTTGCGCTGGCCAAGCCAGGTAAAAGCAAGGCACAGGACAATACCGCACACGCGAGTAATTTTCTAATACTAAACATAAGAGTAATCTCCTCCGGGAGAAAAACTCCGATATGGAGTTGTAATTTATTGATAGTTCAATAATTTAATAATAAATGAACTCTTTCAGACTGAGTAGAATGAAGCATTCACCCGAATGCCAGACTGGATTTCTCCAAGCATCCTTGACCGGTCAAGAAAAAATTCGTGACTGCCAATTATAGAAGCAGAATTTAGACTTACCGAAATTAATCGCTAATGGTGCGTCAATTTGAACTTGTACACTGGACTGGGCGCGCTTTTGTGGACAGTTCAAATGGTGAGATTTGCAGGCACAGGGATTTCCGACGTATCATACGTCAACAACGAAAGGCGGAGACGCTGGGAGGGGAGATTTCTGATGGGCAGGAAGCATTATTCAAAGGTTTTGCGTGAGCAGATTATAAGCGAGGTACACAGCGGTCGTTCAGTGGCGGCGGTCGCTCGTGATTATGAACCGAGTGCGAACACGATTCATCGCTGGCTGGCATCAGTGGGTGGTGAGGACCAATTGGGTGATCAAGCCGATAAGGCTGCGTTAGTGGCTGAGATTGCGCGTTTGCGTCGCGATAATGTCATTTTAAAAAAAGCAGCGGCCTGGTTCGCCCGGGAGAACCTGGAAGGGCTGTGAGCGTGTATCGTTTCATGGCGGCGAATCGGGCTGAGTTTACGGTCTTAGAGATGGCGCGGGTGTGTGAGGTCGCTCGAAGTGGTTATTATCGCTGGCTGGCTCAAAGTCACAAGCGATCTGAAGCGGCTCAAAAGACAACCGCTTTGATTCAGAAGCTACGTACGCTGCATACCGAGTGTCGCGGGCGTTATGGAGCTCGGCGCTTGCATCAGATGCTGCTGTTGCTGGGTGAGCCGATCAGTCTTCGCCAGGTCCGGCGGCTGATGACAGAGGCTGGTATCCGATGTATGACCCGCCGAGCCACGCGCAAGACGACCTGGCGTGATCCCCATGCGGGCAAGGCTGCGGATCTTGTCGGCCGGGATTTCACTGCTGAGGCTCCGAACCGTTTGTGGGTGGCTGATTCGAGCTACATTCACACTCGACAGGGTTTTTTGTATCTGGCTGTGGTGTTGGATGTGTGGTCAAGGCGCATAGTCGGGTATTGGATGTCGGCACGCCACAGCACAGGGTTGATGGTCACTGCACTGAATGAGGCGTTGTTGCAACGCAATCCGGATGCGAATATTCTAGTCCATCATTCCGATCAGGGCAGTCAGTATACCTCGGCTGAGTTTCGTAACCGCTGTGAGCAAGCTGGCATCCTGCGTTCGATGGGACGGGTTGGTGACTGTTATGACAACGCGATGGCTGAGTCTTTTTTCTCAACTCTTGAGTTGGAACTGCTGGACCTGCATACATTCGAAACCAGGCAGCAGGCCAGTGCAGCAATCGTGCAGTTCATTGATGGTTATTACAATACCACTCGTCTGCACTCAGCACTGGACTACCGCTCACCGATCGCCTTTGAAAACGAGTTCAGGCATCTTTTTTCATAGATTGGCTGAGGCGTTCTATATGTACGATTTTTACTACACGGATTGGCAATTGGATTCATACAAGGGTGTGAATGACCCTTGTATGAATTGGTCTGATTCACCATTCCTTGTGTCTACAAATCTGGGTACACTTCACACCGATATCAACTTGACAACAGAAGGCTTGCCAAAACGATTCGGGTTCGTCTCTACATGATCACCATATTGTCGCGGTGGATCAGTTCATGATCCCTGATATATCCCAGTACAATCTCAATCTGATCGGTTCGCTGTCCCATGATTAGGCTTGCTTCCTCAGCATCGTAATTGATTAAGCCGCGCGCGATTTCCCGACTGTTGGGGCAAATACAGACTACGAGATCCCCGCGCTTGAATTTTCCTTCAACCTGCTTCACACCGACAGATAGCAGACTGCGCCCCTGCTCAAGCAATGCGTCTGCTGCGCCCTGGTCAAGATGCAGTTTCCCGGCGACGCGCAACCGACCCGCCAACCACTGCTTGTGTGCCGTGATTCGGCCCGTACGGGATTGCAACAACGTTCCTGCGGCCTCATTGCTGAAAATTTTCTGCAACTGATCATCGACCAGCCCAGATGCGATGACCGTCGCAGCACCGGAACGTGCCGCTCTGCGGGCAGCTTCGAGTTTCGTAAGCATCCCACCGCGGCCGTATTGGCTGCTTGGTCCAACGACACGATCCAGATTTTCATCATCCGGGTGAGCACGTTCAATCAGTTTGGATTCAGGATTCGTACGTGGGTCAGCAGCAAACAATCCCTTTTGGTCTGTCAGAATGACCAGCAGGTCTGCGTCCACGATATTGGTGACCAATCCGGCAAGATTATCGTTGTCTCCAAATTTAATGTCTTCTGTTGCAACGGAATCATTTTCGTTGACAATTGGAATTATTCGCATCTCGAGCAAAGTTCTAATCGTATTACGCGCATTAAGATACCGTGCGCGATCGGAAAGATCTGCATTGGTTAACAGGATTTGTGCTGTTTGGTATCCATACTTCTCGAAGGCAATCTCGTAGGTTCTAACCAGGCCCATCTGTCCCACGGCTGCTGCCACTTGCAACCGATGCACTTCATGTGGACGGGCACTCCAACCCAACCGCTTCATGCCTTCCATAACGGAACCCGAAGAGACTAGGACTATCTCTACTCCGGCATCCTTCAGTTCAGCAATTTGTTTGGCCCACGATTGAATTCGCTCTACGTTGATTCCAGTTTCAATATTTGTAATCAGCGAACTGCCAACCTTGACAACCCACCGTCGTGTTGCGCGAAAATCAAAGCTCTCACTCATCACGGCCTTCCTCTAATTCTGCAAGAGTGTTCACTTGGAGTGGATTATCTTCAAGCCATGTCATCGCTCTCCCAATCAGTTTCCGACAGCCGGTTCCGGAAATTGCTGAAACCGCAAACCATGGGCCGCGCCAGTCACTGAGAGCCATAATTTGCTCGCTGCGGGTAATTCGCTCTGCTTCAGGAATGAGGTCAATCTTATTGAATACAAGCCACCGTTCTCTTTGAATCAGTTCACTGTCAAACAATTGCAGTTCATTTTCAATGGTCTTGATGGATTCAATCACCTTTTCCGGTTCGTCGGCTGCGGCCAGATCAACAATGTGAAACAGCAATCTCGTATGGCGCAAGTGTTTGAGAAATCGAATACCCAAACCGCTGCCGGAAGCAGCACCTTGAATCAATCCTGGAATGTCTGCGATGGTAAAACTTCGACCAATATCCAAGGATGCGACCCCTAAGGAAGGTTTGAGCGTCGTAAATGGATAGTCTGCAATTTTGGGCTGCGCATTGGTCACTTTACGGATCAACGATGATTTTCCAGCGTTGGGCAGACCCAGTAGTCCAACATCTGCCAACAGACGCAATTCCAGCTTTAGTGTGCGCGTCTCACCGGTTCCGCCAGGAATCGTTTTACGCGGTGATCGATTGGTACTCGACTTGAATCGCGCATTGCCGACGCCGTTGGTACCGCCGCGTGCGACCAGTACGCGTTGGTCCGCGCAAGTGACTTCATCGATCACTTCCCGGGTATCCGCATCATGAATCAACGTGCCGAGCGGAACAGGGAGATCTAAGTCTTCGCCGTCGCGTCCGGTCGCATTGCGATCACTACCGGGACTCCCGTTTTCGGCGCGGTAGGCCTTACGAAATTGAAAGTCAACGAGCGTGTTGAGACTTAAGTCGGGGACGACAAAGACGCTGCCGCCTGTGCCGCCATCACCACCATCGGGACCCCCGCGAGGGGTATGTTTTTCACGTCGAAATGAAAGGCAGCCGGCACCGCCCTTGCCTGCTTCTACCTTGATCTGTACTTCATCAACAAACATGTTAACGCACCTTGCATCGAAAGACGTGCGTCACAGGAACCCATGAACGAGATAGACCGGGGATTACCCGATCGAATGAGAGTTTATCAGACCGCGATGACAGAAACGGTTTTCTTACGCAACGGCCCTTTGACTTCAAACTTTACGTGACCGTCGGACTTGGCAAACAATGTATAGTCCTTGCCCATACCAACATTGGTGCCTGGATGGAATTGGCTGCCGCGCTGGCGAACAATGATATTGCCCGCACGAATGGCTTCACCGCCATAGTGCTTGACGCCTAAGCGTTTGGAGATCGAATCGCGTCCGTTTCTTGAACTTCCACCAGCTTTCTTGTGTGCCATGACTGCTTACCTCGAACCTACGATATGACAAGTTCTGTTTGTGTGCACTATTCTTCGGTTAGTTCTGCTTCCGCCGCAGTATGATCACTCGCTTGCGGTTCTTGTGCTACGGAACCAATACTTAGAATCTCAAGTTCTGTATAGTCCTGTCGATGTCCGTACGTACGTCGATAGTTCTTTCTGCGTTTCAATTTGATCACGCGTATTTTCTTGCCACGGCCATGTTCGAGAATTTTGGCACACACTGGAGAGTCGTCAACATGCGGCGTACCGACAACGGTTTCAGCACCATCTGCAACCAGGAGCACATTATCGAACTGGATGTTCTCACCCACCTCAGCGTGCAATCGTTCAACTCGAATTTTACTACCTGGCTCAACCCGGACCTGTTTACCGCCAGTTTCAATAATCGCGTACATATTCAGAAAAGAATGTAAAGAAGATAAATGAGCGAAGAAATGTGAAGCGCAAAGTATACCCTGTTTTGCGATATGGGTCAAAAAAAATTGCGCCAAGTTCATCAGCAGCTTGATTTTTGTGTTAATGCAATTCCGTGTAAAACTAAATACTCACGCGACAAAATCTGAAGTTACAATTGTGTTAATCAGAGTTGAATGTATAAATTAAAAGAACCTATCTACTTCAAAGTTCCGGGACATCCAAATGAAAACCATCATGGAAGGCGTGATTCCGCCTGTCATTACACCTTATCACGATGATTTAACCATTGATATTAAATCGTTTTGTCAATTGCTTGAGCACCTTGTCGCATCCGGCGTACATGCAATCATCGTTGGCGGCACAACTGGCGAGTATTATCTTCACAGCACCGATGAACGCATCCAATTAATCAAGACAGCCCACGACGTGCTTAATGGCCGGGTCCCTTTGATTGCTGGTGTCGGTGGCATCCGAACGCAAGACTGCATCGCGATGGGCTTGCATGCGCGGTCACTTGGGTGCGACGGGATATTGATATCTTCGCCATTCTACGCGGTTCCTACACAAGTGGAACTCGCGCAGCACGCGTTGGCAATTGATCAAGCAGTGAATCTGCCGATTATGCTGTACAACTACCCGGGCCGAACCGGAACTTGCATGGCTGCAGAATTTTTTGATGCGATTGTAGAAAGTTCGAATTTTCAAGCGATCAAAGAGTCAAGTGGCGACATCAGTGCAGTTCATCAACTGGTTGCGGATTACCCTCAACTGAACCTCCTTTGTGGTACCGACGATCAAGCACTTGAGTTCTTCGCCTGGGGTGCATCAGGCTGGGTTTGTGGTGCTGGAACAGCCCTGCCTGCTGAACATCTGGCTCTCTATCGCACATGCATTATTGACAATGACTTTGTCACCGGCCGCGCGCTCATGAGAGCTTTACTGCCCTTTTTGCAGTTTCTGGAAAATGGTGGGAAATTTACTCAAAGTGTGAAATTCAGCTGCGAACTTGCCGGCTTGCCAACCGGTGGCGTACGTGCGCCGCTGCAACCGCTTTCAGAAAGTGAAAAGGATGAGTTGACCGGCATCGTTCAAGAACTTAAATCGGAAATCGCCGAACTGACAAACAGCCGACTCAGATTGGCCAGACAGGCTTAGTGCCGGCGCGCAATATTTATCGTAAAAATATTCCAACTGGCATTATCTCAACTGACGATAACTGAAATTTCAGTTATAGTATTTGAGTAATTTCGCCAAGAGAACCCGATCATATGGCGGGGACGGTTCGCTACTACAGTGACGATAGGTTGTGAACCCGGTCAGGTCCGGAAGGAAGCAGCCGCAGCAGCTGATGCGGGCACTGCATTTCAGCGAATCGAATCCGCCGCTCTTGTAAAACCGTAGCAACTTCGAGCTCAGCGCCGTTAGTCAGTGAGTTATCTCGTACTCGCCAGAAAGTGGCGACCCAGAACTTTCGCAGATGTCGTTGGACAGGATCATGTCGTGCGTACTTTGTCGCATTCGCTTGATAACGAAAGACTGCATCACGCTTATCTGTTTACCGGAACCCGCGGTGTCGGCAAGACCACCATTGCTCGAATTCTGGCGAAAGCGCTGAATTGTATGGAAGGCGTCAGTTCCCAGCCATGTGGTGTTTGCACTGCCTGTACCGAGGTCGATCAGGGGAGTTTCATTGATCTAATCGAGGTCGATGCAGCGTCCAAAACCAAAGTCGAAGACACCCGTGCGTTGTTGGACAATGTTCCGTATCTGCCAACTTCAGGACGCTACAAGGTTTACCTATTCGATGAAATACACATGCTCTCGGGACACAGTTTCAATGCATTTTTGAAAACGCTTGAAGAGCCCCCTGAACACGTCAAGTTTCTCATGGCAACTACTGACCCGCAGAAACTTCCTATAACCGTGTTGTCGCGCTGCATTCAGTTCAATCTCAGGGCGATGGATGCCGAAGAAATCAACACACAGCTCGAAAAAATTCTACCAGATGAAGGCGTTCAATTCGAGCCACCTGCCATCCATGCCATTGCCCGATTATCCCAAGGTAGCATGCGAGATGCGCTGAGTATCGTCGATCAGGCCATCTCCTATACGGAAGGAAATCTCAAGGAACCAGCCGTACGTGAAATGCTCGGCATGCTGTCACATGACTATGTTTCTTCGATTCTGCAAGCCATCGCCGACAAAAATTGTGATGATTTGCTTCAAATTGTTGACCGGATGTTTGAACGCTCGGTCAATATAGAGAGCGCACTGGATGATTTGTTACTGAAACTCCATGACTTGGCACTGCACAAGGTAGCACCGGAAATCATCGAGTCCAGAACTGATTCTTTAGATCAGCTGCGGCAACTGAGTACAGTACTGAGCGCTGAAGAAATTCAACTGTACTACCAGATTGGACTGCTTGGTAAACGTGACCTTGAACATGCACCAACCCCGCGCGTCGGTTTAGAAATGGTACTGCTACGCATGATTGCCTTTCACCCCGATGGCGAATCTGTCAGCCCCATCGACGGCAGCACGTCTGAGGACAGTACTCCGTCGAGCAGTCAACCACCGATCAGCGCCGCATCCCAAAGTGCCTCACCGTCTCCTCGCGTCACTGAATCTGAACCGGTCCATCAGTCAGGTGATATTCAGACTTCTGAGGACTGGTTGAAATTTGTTCAAACCTCAAAAAAACTCAGCGGCATGCCAAAACATTTTGCGAGCCAAGTATCATTTGTAGCAAGGGACGGGAATACAATACGTCTTGCCGCACCAGTTGATGCTTCTGTATCAATTATGCGAGAGGAAAACAAGAACAAAGTAAAGGAAGTACTGTCAGAATTTATTGGGCTGCCTATGCAGCTGGACGTTCATAAAGGCACCAGCGAAAATACTTCACTGCATGATCAAATTGCGCAAGGGCGACGTGAATCAGTGGCAGCCGCAATTCAAAAGATTGAGCAAGAGGAAATTCCAAAACTCTTACGACAGGAATTCGACGCCAAGCTTGACCCAGATTCCATACGTCTACCCGAAGATAACTCAGGCCAACCTATCAATTGAGTAAAACCCATGAACAATGAAATCGAAAATTTCCTGAAACAGGCAACACAAATTCAGGACAAGATGAAACAGACTCACAACAGACTTGAGCAACAGGAAGTTATTGGTGTAGCCGGCGGCGGGTTGGTCAAGGTGGTTATGAATGGACGTCATGATGTGTCAGATGTCAACATAAGTGACGGTCTGATGGATGATCGGGAGATACTGGAGGATATGATTGCGGGAGCAATTAATGATGCGGTCCGGAAGATCGATGAGATTAGCCAGGAAGAGATCGAAAAGCTGGCTGTGGGACTGCCGAGCATGGACTTTCTTAAGTAACCACGGCAGTACATTCGAATATCTTTATTTGAATGGCTGTATCGAAGGCAGTTGAAGATCTGACAAACGCGTTTCGACGCTTGTCAGGAGTCGGGCCTAAAACTGCCCAACGCTATACATTCCAGTTACTCGCCAGAAATCGGGCTGCAGCCGAAGAAATCGCGGCCGCCCTGCAATTTGCTGTTGCTAACGTTACTCACTGCAGCCGATGCAATAATTTCAGTGAATCGCCGACTTGCAGTATTTGTTCGTCGCCATCTCGAGATGATACACAGCTTTGTATCGTTGAGACTCCCGCAGATCTCAATTCGTTTGAAGACACCGGTGTCTATAAAGGGCTGTACTTCGTTCTCATGGGTCGCATCTCTCCCTTGGATGGCATTGGGCCTGAAGATCTCAACATCGATGGATTGCTGACAACACTTGCTTCGCATCCTGTCAAAGAAATAATCATCGCGACCAATATTACAATCGAAGGGGACGCAACTGCTGAATTCCTGTCGGCTTTGCTTGCCAAACACGGTTACGAAACAACGCGGCTGGCGCGCGGCTTACCGCTTGGTGGAGAACTGGAGTACATGGACAAGGGTACCCTAATTGAAGCCTTTCAAAGAAGGATCCCTGCCTGATTCATCCAATGAATTCAGAGACGATCGAAAAGTAGCGCCGAGCGCGATCACTAGCTATGTCGAAATTAGCCCGTCACCTTGAAACTGCTTCAGAGCATTCAGACGTTCAAGCCGATGCTCTACAAACGCGTTCAGACAAATTGCTGGCCGAAATCCGTGCGGTCATTCAAGATGATCTCGACAAGGCCAAAGCGTTCAGCATAACAGCACTAGATTCTGATATTCCACTGGTTCAGGAAATTGGGTACCATTTCCACCAATACGGCGGAAAAAAGCTGCGCCCAGTGACACTCCTGCTCAGTGCCCGGGCATTGGGGTATACCAATGGCACGAGTCACATCATTCTGGCAACCATTCTGGAGACCATACACGTTGCAACCTTACTGCACGATGATGTGGTTGATAATTCAGATATGCGGCGGGGCAAGGCCAGTGCCAATTCGATTTGGGGCAACCCGGCGAGCGTACTGGTTGGGGACTTTCTATACTCCAGAACCTTTGAACTGCTGGTTGATGTTGGGCAAATGGAAGTCTTTGAAGTCATGGCACGTACGGTACGGCGAGTATCTGAGGGAGAGATCATGCAACTGGTCCAACTGCAGGCCACTGATACCACCGAAGAGGCATACTTCCAGACCATCGAACGGAAAACTGCGGCACTGTTCAGTGCTGGTGCGAAAATGGGAGCAATTATTACGAAACAGCCGGATCACGTACAACAAGCAATGGCAGATTTTGGAACGAGCCTTGGAATTGCATTTCAACTGGTTGACGATTGCCTGGACTACGCAGGGGACTCCGCAAAAATCGGCAAAGCAATTGGTGATGACCTGGCTGAAGGTAAATTGACGCTGCCCCTGCTGTACGCACGCAACAACTGCAGCGCCGCGCAACGTGCGATGATTGATTCGGCTGTAACAGATCCGACCGCAGTTGACGTGCAGGAAATTTGTCAAATCGTTGTCAATTCTGGAGCACTTGAATATACTGTTGGGCTTGCTCGTCAATTTGGCACTCGCGCGACTGAGAGCATCCAATTTCTTCCAGATTCATCATACCGGGATGCACTTCACAAGTTGGTGGAATTTGTCTGCAGTCGAGACTATTGATTAGAGGCGCATTCGGGGTGTAGCTCAGCCTGGCAGAGCACTGCCTTCGGGAGGCAGGGGCCGGTGGTTCGAATCCACTCACCCCGACCAAGTTCAACCGACACCAGTCTTACCTCTATGGTGTCATCACGCCGGACGGTGCTCGTTGGTAAACCCTTCGGGCACTTCAGTCTGCAACGCTGAGCCTATCGCGGGGCAATTTCTGATTGGGTTCATTGGAGCATCCAAAAAACAATCCGATTGGAAGCGCCAGCAGTCGCAGATCGCCCCTTGTGAACGACAGTACTTGCTCACCGGTATAGAACAATACTCCGTGAGCAAATGCATCTGCGCATAATTCCGCCAATGCTACAAGTCCATCGAAATCCCTATTGCTCACACTAGCAGAAGCCTTGATCTCAACGCCTACTATTTTCCCGTCGCTTCGTTCCAGTACGATATCGACTTCACGTTGGCGCTTGTCCCTGAAGTGATACACACCTGGCGGGTCTTCTGACCAAGCAGCATGTTTGCAAATTTCGAGGTGAATTAAATTCTCAACGAGATTGCCATAATAACGACTGTCTAATAATTGCGCTTCCGTTCGAATGCCGAGCAAGTGACACGCCAAGCCTGTATCCATGAAGTGTAGCTTAGGCATACGCACTGCCAAACGCTTTGCTGGTGCTTTAACAAAGGCAGGTACACGCTGGACGATATACATCAACTCCAGATTTTCTATGTAGGATTTGACAGTCTTGTCATTTGACATAATGGAGTCGGCAACGCTTGAATACTTCAACAGATTTCCACACAGGCCAGCCAGATTTTGAGTCAATGCTCGTAGTACTGATCGATAATTGTTGCGTGCGTCGTACAACGCTTCAAAGTCCTTGTAAAAACGTCCTTCCATATAGGAGTTAAACCAAATTCGCTTGCCCCGTTGACTTTTACTGCGTACTTCAGGATATCCACCGTCCAACACCGCTCGAGCAATAAACTCTCGGCCTATCGATGATGCTTTCGTCCAACTGAAATCGCCTTGCAGCAATTCATCAACAATGTTTGAAGACTGAGCAAAAATCTCGCCAACAGACAGTGGAAACAGTATGAGCCGCGCCATGTGCCCCGGTAAAGCCTCTTGGGTGCGTGCGGAACTGAAAATATCCGTCGAACCTGTAAGCAAAAACTTTCCTCTCTCACCAGGCAATAACGCATCAGAGACCTCTTTTACCGCCGGGATTAGCCCCCGCGCGTTCTGAAATTCATCCAGAACCACGTTCTCGGCACCCAGAGATTGAACGAAACCGCGGGGATCAAACGAGGCAGTAGCCAGTACTGACTGATCATCCAGAGTGATATACCGCATGTTCATATTGCGTGCTATTGCGCGTGCAATCGTTGTCTTTCCAGATTGTCTTGGACCGGTAAGATAAACGATCCGAAACTCCTCAAGCAATGATTGAATTATTGGTTGGAGGTATCTTGGATATTGCATCAGTAACCAAAATAAATTACTATTATGAAAAATATAGTATGGCGGTAATAGTGTAATATAGTATTTTCCTTATTATTTTGTTTATGTGTACTTTTCATCAATACTATTCCGATTAATACATAATATTAATCCGATTTATTCGCGTGATTATTCCGAATTATATAGAATAATAAAACTTGGTTGGAATTCGTTGACTTGGCTTCTGATTGATTCGCATGATCGCCCAGATCACGACAGCTAGTCGTGTAGTCAGGACGAATATCCTAAGACTGATCGCGCGGTGGGGTTAGCTTTTCTGTTTGAACTCGTGGCTGTTGAACATCCCTGCGCCATAGGATTTGTACGAGTATCAGGACACCGGTCTTCGCAAACCGAGTAATCGCGCCATAAAGACACTGAATTGCAGGGTGTGTGAACGCAAGATCTCGCAACCAGTGGACTCTGAACAATCTTTAATTGACTCAATCATTGAACGAAATCGGCAATTCGAATGGCACACCCAACCCGTTTGTCGATTCAAACACTGATGTGCCCATCAACATACTGTATAAATTGAAAATATTATCGCCGCCGCACTGTAGCAGCGTTGCACATGCCCGATTCTGATTCCAAAACCCTTTTCGCAAATTACCCGGTGGATGACGTCTACTATGACGAAATGTTCCACCCAGATGGCCGTCCGCGCACCCATTGCCAGAAATTATGTGATGCATTGAACGGTATCAATATCGAGGAGATCAAGTTCATGCAGGATCGAGCTGAACGATTTTTCTTGCATGAAGGGATTACATTCGCGGTATATGGCGAAGAAGGCGCCCAGGAAAGAATTATTCCGATTGACCTGTTACCCAGAATTCTTGCGGCTCATGATTGGCAAATCCTTGAGCAAGGTCTGCGCCAACGCCTCAAAGCTCTGAATCGGTTTATCGGCGACATCTATGGAGCCAAACAAATCCTGACCGATGGTGTTGTGCCGACGGATTTGGTACTTGGCTGTCCGCAATACCGTCTCGAAATGCGGGATGTCAAAACACCACACGATACTTTCGTATCGATCTGTGGAACCGACATTATCAGAACCAACGATGGGTTCATGGTTCTGGAAGACAATCTGCGGGTACCCTCAGGTGTGTCTTATATGCTGGCGAATCGTCAGGCGGTTAAATCGAGCATCAGAAATCTGTTTCGACGACATAAGGTGCGCGAAATCGAGCATTACGGCCAGGTATTGAGACAAACGCTTGCCGAGATGGCACCAACTGGAAAGTCTGACCCGTGCATCGTTCTTCTAACCCCGGGTATTTATAACTCTGCATTTTATGAGCACATGTTTCTTGCGCGCGAAATGGGCATTGAACTTGTGCAAGGTGAAGATCTCGTCGTCCATAACGGCTATGTGTATATGCGAACCACCCGCGGTCTTCGTAAAGTCGATGTCATTTATCGCCGAATTGATGATGACTTTATCGATCCGATGGTCTTTCGTTCAGATTCTGCCCTTGGCGTACCAGGACTCTTCTATTCATACGTACTTGGCAATGTGACAATTGCGAATGCTCCGGGAACAGGTGTTGCAGATGACAAGAGTATCTACGCATATGTGCCCGATATGATTCGATACTACCTGACCGAAGAACCAATTCTGGCAAATGTAAAGACTTACCTTTGCAGGGAGCCCGATCAACTCGAATATGCGCTGGACAACCTCGATAAACTGGTTGTCAAAATTGTCGGTGGTTCCGGTGGCTATGGCATGTTGGTGGGTCCGCATGCCACCGCCAAGGAGCGTGCCGCCTACGGGGAGCAAATGCGAGAAAACCCCGCGAATTACATCGCACAACCAACTCTTGATTTGTCGAGTTCACCTTGCCTCACCCCTGATGGTGCAGCACCGCGTCATGTTGACTTGCGAACCTTTGTTCTGAGTAGTCGGAAAACTCGCATCATCCCAGGTGCATTTTGTCGTGTTGCACTGAAAGAAGGCTCTTTGGTCGTCAACTCCAGCCAAGGCGGTGGTGGCAAAGACTTGTGGGTGCTACCCGGCTAGACGACAATGCTGGCGCGCAGTGCAAATGAACTTTTCTGGATGAGCCGCTATCTTGAGCGAGCGGAGCACACCGCGCGTCTTCTGATAGTGCAATTTGACGCACTCGAAGACCGCACCGTTGAAGAAATCGATCAATACTGGCGACGAATTTATCACTCAATTGGACGCTCACCTCTCGGTGGAGAGCTTAGAGAAAATTTTGATGATGAAGACTTCATGCTGCTGGATTCATTCACCCTGGCAGATGACCTCACGTTTGAACTCGCGAATGTTGATTCCATACGATCCAGCATGTATTTTGCGCGGGAAAACGCACGACAAATTCGAAATGTCGTGGGTCGACAATTATGGTCTGCCTTGAATACTGCTTATCTTGACTTGAAACAGTACCGCATCGAGCTGATTTGGGATAAACAACCCAAGAATTTTTATCTGAATGCAGAAGACACAGCGCGGACGCTGTCCGGTATTATCCACGGAAGTGTCTATCGCGATGACGGTTGGCATATTTTGCAATTGGGACGTTTTATTGAGCGAACGCAAATTGTCGCCGCGTTGCTTGATGCCCAAATTCGGGTTTTTTCCACCGAAATTGATCACTCGGATTCAGACTGGAACTCGCTGCTGCTCATTTGCAATTCCCAATTGGCCTATCGCAGAAAACACTCCCTGCTGTCACTGGAGCCGAGGCAAGTGCTGGATTTTTTGATTCTGGATGATGCGCTACCACGATCGATTCGATATTGCCTTAATCGTACGATAGAACACTTGGATGCCCTGTCCAAAGACCAGAACCGACCAAAACTGATTGAGATCAACCAACAGGCGCAAGCCATCGTGGAATCAATTCAACTCGATTGGCTATCTGACTCTATGAAAGACACCCAGATGTGTGAAATCTTACACAGCACTTTGACTTCAAGCCAAGCACTCAGCAATGCGATTGCAACTGAGTACTTTTTCTACTGATTAAGCGGACAAGTGCTATGAAAGAGACTGGTAACAGAGTTTTCGAAATTCACCATGTCACAGAATTTGCTTATGAATGGCCAGTTCAGCGCGCAACGATGTTGTTGCGCCTTGAACCGCGTGCAGACGAGCGACAGCAAGTCTTCGATTTCTCATATGAAATCGAACCCCACACAACACCTGTAGCAGTATCAGACCCGTTTGGCAACAAGTGTCACTTAATCGACTTCCAGTTCCTTGAGCAATCATCCGTTATTGTTACTTCGAACTCACAGGTACAAACCAATCAATCTCTCATCACAGCGCCAAATGATTGCGAGACCTCATGGGATCAATTAGCTGACAGTATCAACCCAATTGAACAGTGGGAGTTTCTAGCCCCCAGCAATCGAGTCTATTCATCGCAAAAATTGCTGAGTTTTCTTAGTAGCAATAACATTGAACGCGGGAATGATCCCTATTTGGCCCTGAAAGAAGCCGCTGACAAAATCTATCAGAAAATTCAGTATCAACCGGGTAGTACCGAAGTAACATCGACGATCGAAGACTGTTTGGAACAGGGAAGCGGTGTGTGCCAGGACTTTACGCATATCATGCTGGCCATTGGTCGAAGTTGGGGCATCCCCAGTCGCTATGTATCTGGATATCTCCACCTTTTCCCCGACAAAGATCAGGTTATTTCGGAAGAGGCAAGCCACGCGTGGGGTGAGTATTTCTTACCGAATTTGGGCTGGATTGGTATTGATGCTACTAACGATACAATTGTCGACAGTCGTTATGTTCGCGTTTCACTTGGCAGAGACTACGATGATGCAGCACCGACCAAGGGTGTAGTTTATGGTGGAGGAAAATCCAAATTGAATGTCAATATTACGGTCGTCCATAAAAGTTCAGCAGTTGCAGACAGTCAATTAGCTGGAGAAGCCCAACAATAGATCCAATAATGAAAAATTCGATGAACACTTCGTAAAAATGATGCAGACCACCCAAGTAATTGACATGAAAATCGTTTTCGAAATGTCGATTGAGGTGAGTCCATGGTCCACGGCTGATAGTACATTCAAAGTGCTCGATACCTTTCACACTCCTATGTCGACATCGATATCTTCTGATGTGAAACAATAGCGTTAATTCCAGTGTTTAGGCTGACTCGATAAACCGACTTTGTATCCTTTTTTACTTTATGGTTCGCGCACTTTTAATTGGACTTGTTTGTCTGACACTGCCGCTCAACACCCTGGCAAGAACTGTTGAGGATTCTGCAGGTCGCAAAGTCGAAGTTCCTGATCGCATTGAACGAGTTTACGCTGCTGGACCGCCAGCATCGATACTCGTTTACGTACTCGCGCCGGAAAAACTCCTCGGCTGGTCACGCGCACTTCGCGAAGCAGAGAAACCTTATATCGCACAGCCGTATCGCAACCTTCCGGAAACCGGACGATTGACTGGAAGAGGTGGTTCTGCGAATATTGAAACGGTGCTCAACTTGAATCCAGATTTAATCATTGATTTTGGATCGGTCAAAGAAACCTATATTTCGCTTGCCAACCGGGTTCAAGATCAAATTGGTATTCCCTACCTGCTGATTGATGGTCGGTTCGATAACACCCCGCAAGCACTGCGCTTACTCGGCGAGATACTTGGGGTTTCTGAGCGTACTGAACAGCTCGCAACATATGTGGAGCGTTTATTCGCATGGATCGATGCAGGTCTCGCTGACATTCCGATGAATCAACGCCCTCGCGTTTACCTTGCCCGCGGTCCGGCAGGACTTGAAACCGGTCTCAAAGGATCGATTAATACGGAAATAATTGAACGTGCGGGCGGGCGCAACGTCGCAGACCCGGGCGACAGCTCAATTCGGCGCGGTCTCGTTCAAGCCTCCATTGAACAGGTGATTGTGGCCAACCCGGATACCATCATTACGTGGGATGAACACTTTTTTCGTGCTGTATGGCAGGATCCACTCTGGGCGGATATCGAAGCTGTAAAACGGGGACGGGTTTTCCTGAGTCCCAGTGTACCGTTCGGCTGGATTGATCGACCTCCGTCAATTAACCGCGTTGTTGGGCTCCTTTGGCTAACGGGTCTGTTCTTTCCCGAACAGATGAGCTTGGACCTCAGAGAACAAGCACGAATCTTTTATCGCACGTTCTACCAGGTGAAACTCAAAGATGCAGAAGTCGACCAATTGATCCAATGGGCTGGCGATCCTACATTACCCTGAAGCCAGGAACAACGTTTGCAGTGCTGGTCTTGGTAGTGGCTGGGCTCGCATTGACTGCCATTCTAATTGGTCCATATCCCATAACTGTTACGCAACTTACCGACATGTTTGCGCGACTCTTTTCTGGCAGTCCATTGCCAGCCTCGCAAGGTGATATCGTACTGCTATCGGTTCGGCTTCCCCGTGTCGCAACAGCCTTGCTTGTAGGTGCCGCACTTTCAGCGGCTGGGGCGGTCTACCAGGGACTCTTTCGAAATCCGCTGGTCTCTCCCGACATCCTCGGCGTTTCAACTGGCGCAGGCTTGGGTGCAGCAGTTGGGATTTTCCTATCCTTACCCGTCATTTTGATTCAGGGATTCGCATTCGTCGGTGGTGCTGTTACGGTCACCCTGGTATACCTGGTAGCAACCTCGGTGAGAAACCATGAGCCGACACTTGTACTGGTGCTATCCGGTGTTGTTATTGGTGCACTGGCCGGCGCCTGTATTTCGTTATTGAAGATATTGGCTGATCCTTATGACCAGCTTCCGGCAATCACTTTTTGGCTGCTGGGGAGTCTCGCCGGTGTGCGAAGCAGTGATTTGACCAGTGCCCTACCCGCGGTGCTGATCGGATTGATACCGCTGGTACTGCTGAGATGGCGCATGAATCTCATGGCATTGGGTGATGAAGAAGCTGCAACGCTTGGTATTGATCCGCGTCGACTGCGCTTACTGTTTGTCGCTGCGGCGACTTTGATGACGGCCAGTGTGGTGGCAATCTCTGGTGTGATTGGCTGGGTTGGACTGGTTATGCCACACATCGCACGCCTTGTTGTCGGTCCAAACTTCAATCGACTTTTGCCTGCGGCAATGTTGATGGGGGCTGGATATTTGTTAATCGTCGATACGATCGCTCGCACTTTGGCGGAGACAGAGATTCCGCTCGGCGTGCTGACCGCATTTGTAGGTGCCCCAGTGTTTGTTTGGCTGCTCGCTACAGGAAGGAGAAGCTGGTGACATCCTTGGTAGCGCAACAGCTTGGTTTCGGGTATTCCCGCCAGCCTGTTGGTAGGGATGTAAACCTCACTGTCGTACCCGGAGAGGTCATTTGCCTGCTGGGTCCAAATGGTTCGGGTAAAACAACTTTGTTCAAGACGATTCTTGGCTTACTGGCACGTCAAAGTGGCAGTATTTCGTTGGATGGTCAGGATGTCAATACACTGACGCGCAATCAAATTGCGCGAAAGATTGCCTACGTCCCGCAAGCACATGAATCCGTTTTCCCTTATACAGTCCACGACATGGTATTAATGGGGAGAACAGTTCACCAGAAACTCTTTTCGGCACCGCGCCGAAGCGACGCTGAACAAGCACAGCAAACGCTGGAACAACTTGGTATTGGCGATCTAGCAAAACGCGAGTTTACCCGCATTAGTGGCGGACAACGTCAACTGACACTGATTGCCCGCGCCCTTGCTCAAGACGCACCCATCATCGTGATGGATGAACCGACTGCAAGTTTGGACTTTGGAAACCAAGTAAGGGTATTGCAACACGTACGCCAACTGTCCAAGAATGGCTTAGGCATTATTTTTTCAACGCATAATCCGGACCATGCGCTGGCTTGTGCGAGTCAGGTATTGGTTCTCGCTGACGGAATTCAACAGGCCTCTGGTACCCCGAGCACAGTCCTGACGGAAAAATTACTTTCGAACGTGTACCAGGTCGATGTGCGTCTCGAACGACTCTCGAATGGACAGCAGGTTTGTATTCCACGATTTGACTGATGGGGAAACCGTAATCCAAGCTACATGTTGTGTGAGGAATGAAGGCGCTCAAACGAAATTCGCCACGCGGTCTGTGACTATAATTTAACCGCTTCCAACCATTCCAGTGACGTTGCGACGGAACACTCTTTTCCGGCGATGGAATGGACTGCGAATCCTGTTAGGAGAGGTGACCGAGTGGCTTAAGGTGCACGCCTGGAAAGCGTGTGTGCGTGAATAGCGTACCGAGGGTTCAAATCCCTCCCTCTCCGCCAAAAATTCGAAATTGAATTTGATGATTCGCAAGTGCTGACGGTTCAATTCCTGCTCGGAGTCGGTTAATCTCAGTACATTTATTAGCCAGTCTCTCCTCAGAAATCATAAACAAATTTACCTGCCGTTGGGTACACGCACAAGTACGACTGATCTTTATGTACTCGGTCATGTCAATTACTTGATCCTAAACCGGATCGCATTTCAATTGCTGTGAATTCGCGAAATATATTATTTTTGCTGAAAATTGTTGAGAAATTCTCTTTCCTTCGTACAATCATTGACGATGTAGATGAGCAGAGGAACTCTTAAGCCATTGTTATTTTGGTAATAGTCTATTTCTTTATTCACTGGTTTTCTAATACTCGATTGCGATAAATCAGAGATTTCCTCAGAAAAATTTATCAAATCTGAGTATACCCTCTGTTATCTTCGCAGATGCCAGTTGGTACGGTTCGCTTCGGGGCGGTGTCCAGCTTCAAAGCGATCAAGATGCCAAAACCAGTAACTATGGATCACGCTGGGGCATTAAAGGCTCGAGCGAGGCAGGTGAAGGGCTAACCGCAGTCTACAAATTTGAAACAAGGATTGGCAGCAGTTCCAACCAAAGTGCCAACCAACTCTATGTTGGTCTTTCAGGCGGCTTCGGCAACCTGACTTTGGGTAAGATCCCTGGTGCAATTAATGTTCACAACGGAATGCGCTGGTGCAATTAATCACAAGCGCAATCAAGCGTACTGGGAATCCCATGGTGATGAACTTCTGGGTGGACGCTACGAAGCACTTTCTTATGCAATCTCTGCGGGATCGGTTAGCGCACAGCTCGATTTAATAATGGACGGCGCAACTGATACGGGCAAGAGTATTGATGGATCAGCATTTGGCATGACAGCCGCGCTGGGTGATATTGGTAAACTTTCAGTTGGCTATGAGAAAAAGGAAGATGCCACTACAACGATGGCAGTGATGGGAGCTACGCCATCAAAGGTAGCTGGAGAAAATGCGCTGAAGTTCAAAGTCACTGACGGCAAAGTTGACAAGACCGGCAGCACACTGGTTTTCAGAACAAAGGACGGTCGAATGATCATAAGCGATGCGGTCGTTACCCATACAATCACAACCGGTGCAGATGGCAAGTCACATACCGCTACGCTTGAGGTTGTCAATGTCGCCACTACCGATAAAGATCAGGACGGCACGATTTACAAAATCGGCGGCAAGTACTATTCCGCAGGTTGCACAGATGGCAACGGTAAACTAAACGCCGGCACAACCCCTTGTGGAACTGGTGCAACTACAGAAGTAAGATATGTCACCAGTGATTTAAATCAAGAAACAGAAAAGGGTAAAACTCCGACTGCTCATACATACATGGCTTACAGGGCTGACGATGCCGATCAAGCAATGCTCGCGAACAAGGGTTTTGTAGATCGCAGGAGCGATTGGGCCGGCAAGCGTGATGATCGAAATCGCCAGATTGATGGGGATGGGTATTATTGGAGATGGGTTGATTCAGACCCGGACGTTGAAGGGCTTGATGTGGAAGGTATCAGTACGCTAGCCTCCATTTGTTCGCTTAATTCCGGCCAAAACCCGGCGAGTGGTTGCCACGTATATGTTGGTGCAAACGGAGAACCGTTAACGGTAATGGTTGATGCAGATAACGATCCTTCTACTCCTGATGTAACCCGCGTCATAATCAACACATATGGAGATGCTACTGATAACGACGATGAAAGTGTCGCTACAGGCAGTAGTTCTGTATCCGCCGATGGTAGAAATGAACTTGTGAAGTCACCGGACCTCACTGACCAAGTTTCAATCGCACATACCGCAACAGGTAATTTGATGGATACAGTTTACGGCGCAAAGAAAACTCACATATCTGCTGAGTTCGGGCTTGGTGCTGTAACCCTTGGACTTGGGCATTCTCAAGAGGAAAGCAACGATCCCATGGTGACTGGCAAAACCAAAACCAACTACCTTGGTATGCAAGGCAGTCTGGGTGATACGGGTTTGAACTGGCTGGCTTGGGGTCGAAGCGTAGAAGCACCCAGTGGGACCAAAACTAATCCCTGGATGGTCGGTATCAACAAAAGTTTAGGCGGCGGTGCTTTTACTTTCGTTGAACACACCAACGCGGATGATGACAGCGGTGGTACAACACACGTTGCGTTTGGTGTCAACTTCTAACGCCTTGCGTTAGCAAGTATTGAAACAAAGGGGCATTGTTTAGGCAGTGCCCCTTTTTGTTTTGAACATACAACTCGATTCGTACAGGTACGTACAGCATAGGGAGAATCAAATCAATGAACAAACAATTTAACAAAAGTCTATTAGCTAAGGCAGTCTGGCTGTTGAGGCTCAAGCTAGTCTTATGCGCTGCATTGTTATTTGGCGTACAGTTAACCATGCCACAGCCAACACTGGCACAGGATGAAGGTCCATGCTTGGTAGTTCAAGGCAGAATTGGTGAAACCAATACATTCACTGTCGACGAATCATCAGGCAATGACTTCCAAATTACTTGCGAAGGTGAATTTTCTGAGGTTGATGGCACCGATTTCCAGGCTCTTCTAACTTCACAAACCAACTTCGCAACAAATCGATCAAAGGTCATCATCGACCTCAGTAAGGTTACCGGTGCAGAAGAAGCGGTGACGATCAATACAGATTCCACCAAAACAATTGTGATTGGAAGTATCGCCTTTAAGGTCGAAACAACGGCGTCCAAGAACTCTCGCTTTGAGATCAGTAATCAGAAAGAGGTTTCAATATCTGATCCTGAAGAGGAAGGTAATGTCGTACAGTTCGACGGTGCTGGTACGGGCACCTTGGACATTGATGGCAGTAATCTGGTTGGCAATATTATGTTTACTGCCCAAGACGATGTTTTAAATATCAAGAACAACGTCAAAATTGATGGAGGGATTAAGTTTGAAGCCGGTAATGACACCATGGACATTGACCTCGATGACGGTCGACGGTTCGAAGTTACTAAGGACATCACCGGTCTGACAACTTTAACCAAAAGAGGCAAGGGTTATGCGCGTTTTGGAGGTAATGTAGAGTTTGAGCCTAATAATGCCAATGCAGCACTGAATCTGCGTGAAGGCGCAATAGTAATCGTTAAGGAAATGAATGTAGGCACGGGTACGGTAACTGTCCACAAGTCCGGTAAGATCGTGTTTGAGATTGGTAAGGGTGGTAGCACCGGTAAAATCACAGCAGGGAAAATGGAATTTAATGATGTCAAAGCCGAGGAGGTCTCGGTGTATGCGCAGTTGAATGATGAGCTTACCGAAGCACAGATCACTGCTGTGAACACCGAAATTACTGACACTGACAATACTTATCAGTTGTTACAAGTTACAGCTATTACCAGTGAAATTGATGGTACTTCCACAGATGTGGAAAGTTTGTCCATCAAAACAGTGGATGTCGATGGCAAGACGGCTAAGGTTGGTTCCATCGCATATGCAAGTGCTACTGGTGTTGGAACGGCAACCTTTGAGGAAGACAAGGTTGATCAAATTGCCAAACTCAATCCTGATCCACCCGAGAAAAAGACCACCCCCGCAGCAACTACAACCGCGGGTGGCGATGACAACGACAACGATGTTCTCCTCGGATTAGGCCTGGTGGCAGTACTGATTGCCCTGTACTGGGGTGATGGTTTATTTGGCGGTTCCAGCTTTGCTGATGAGTACGCCTTCAATACTCCACAGTCCGCGTACTATGCTTCCATTGATGATCGCAATAGGCTTACCATCCGTGAATCCGGTAATCAACCTTATTCAATCTGGATTCGTACCGGTCAGAATGACACCCTGAACTTGGCTGGAGTCTCAAGCTCCGGGGTCAGTGGCACTGAGATTGGTTTGTCCCTTTATCGCACCGATGACTTCTACATTGAAGCCTCAAGTGCCCAGAATGTCACTGCACAAGTTAATGCACTGAACCAGCAGGCACAAGGTGAGGTGTACTCATTGAGCAGTGGCTGGCGAAATGAAAGATACTTTGCAGGTGTGAAACTCTCACACGGTGACTATGACTTCAATTCAATCATCCATAACCCAGTGGTGAACAGTTCATTGATCAGTGACTCTGAAGTAACACATACCCAAGCACAGTTTACGGCCGGTACGCGCATAAGTACCGGTGGGTTGGAGTTTATACCATCCGCATCAATCCAGGCTGGAAGCTTTGATTATTCAGCGCATGAAGCCCAGGGAGCAGCACTGAGTGCTGAGGTCCCTCAATACTCACAGGATTATTCTGCATTGCGAGTGGGATTGAAGATGAGTGCAGGAGATTGGTTGAATCTTTCAGAGGACACGAAGTGGAAACCACACTTACAGTTGGATCAGATGCGTACTGATTCAGAATCAATGGGAGGTGTAAGTTTAAGACAGATGGATAAGATAGGTGCGTTGAGTTTCAATTCAGGTGCAGTAGTACAAGCCATGCCTGAGGTAGTCAGTGCATTAAGTTTTGGCGCCAGTGTTAAATCGTCGAAGTCCAATCGGGGTGAGTGGCGATTTGGTTATGCGGGGCTTGAGGCTGATGGTGAGTATTACCATGCGGCAGTGGCGGCTTATCAGATGAGGTTCTGATCAAACCTGTTCATTTGTTTCGGCGAGATTCAGCTACAAGAATCTTCCGGTTAGTTCAAATTCATCCGCAGTGGTGTTTATCGCTGCTGCGGATTTTGTTTTAAGGGAAGCGATAGTGATCACATCTACAATCCTTCGAAACTACGTTCAAGAAATTGCGTGGGAAGAATGACGTTCCAACTCCAAACTACGTTGCCTTCACCAGATATGGTGCCGAGTGCATAAGAGAGCTGGTTGGGTATGATAGTTCAACGCTTTTCAAGTGCATTTTCAGGAATAAATAATCGCTTCCATTTACACTCAAACCAGAACTCTATAACACCCCAGCAGGGGTGGCATATCTGAGTAAAAACATGTGCCGAACCAGCGCGTAAGAGTCAATGTGTACAACCAGGTCCAGACAGTTGAACAGTTCCTCGCACCACCAACCAAATCGTGTCTGTAGAATTGATCCACGATCGTTCTCTCGATTGTGGTTACGCTGACTGTTAGTCCTAGGTGATTATCTGTTGTAATTCCGTCCGGAGGAGCAAAACCAACTGGTGGTCGCACAAATCAATAGACTATACCGGAGGAAGTCTCAAACAATCCAGGTTCACATTGTGCAATAACCTGAACTTCATATCCTACTGTGTAGGCGTAGCCTTGGAACTCAAGAGCCGAGTGATACGCTAACGTACTACACTGACGTGGACGAGAAGCGACCAAAAGTGATCCACTTGGCCATGTTTCGGCGGAGGGATGTTGGATACAGAGGCAAAAACGCGACGGGCGATGTGCTAGGTTTCATGAGATACATTGTCACCCACTCGACCGCACACATTGCTGAGTTGCCGGTGACCCCGTTTCGTCTGGATCCTGATTGTGAGGACGAAGCGACAATGCTAGAAGTCTTGTGCATCGCCGAAGGGGTCAGGTACCAATACGGGTTCAGGGCAACTTGCGAGCAGATAGTTGATGAGTGGCTCTTCGCCTGGCCGCGCGGGCGTCTCCAAGTTTTGTTCGAACGTACAGAGAATGAATGGAAATTTGGTTCTAAACTCACAGGTGACAAGAAAGTCTGGCAACACGCGACTCGACCCAATGCACTGTATCTGTCAACCGCGGTTTCACTCAACAGCGAACAGTTGCGACCAATCTATGATTGGTTCAAGAAGAAGTTGAAAGTGATCGGTGCTCAAGGCTGGTCAAACTTTTATTCAATGTCTTGGTGCCGCGACCAACGCAAGCGCCAGATTGTAGACTTTCTGAATGTCGCTGATCTCGGCATCTCTGACATCCGCATTGTGGATGAAGAGTGGGCTGGAAAGAAATACCCCAATTTGAGATTAACCCACAATACTGCTGATAATCTCATGAGTGAATTACCACTCGAAGATGAATCGGATGGAACACAACGAATTTTTGCCTTGGCTGGTCCATGGCTTGATAGCTTGGAGAATGGGAACGTAATCGTCTTCGATGAATTGCACGCCAGTCTTCATCCTGCACTGATCAGATTATTAGTCGATCAGTTCCATGATCCTCGACTAAACGCTAAAGGAGCTCAGCTAATCTTTACGACTCACGACACAACGATTCTAAACCAAGAGGTATTTCGTCGAGATCAGATCTGGTTCTGCGAGCGCAACGAGAAGCAAGAAACTCGTTTGTTTCCACTGACGGAGTTCAGTCCTCGTAAGGGACTGGAAAATCTTGAGCGCTCATACCTGACCGGCAGGTATGGGGCGTTTCCGTTCTTGGAACTGCGAATTTAGTGGATTGACATAGCCAGGCGAAAACCGCGCAAGCCGACAAAACGGAAACTCCCAAATCGCAAACCCTACAAGCGCGTCCTAATTGTCTGCGAAGGTGCCGAAACGGAGCCTCTTTACTTCTGTGATATCAGGAGTCACTATCAACTAAGTGCGACCAATGTGGTCGTAGTGAATGAAGGTTCGGCCCCGATTACCGTAGTAAACACAGCACTTGGTCATCAGAACAGAGAAAAAAATCTCAGCGAAAAATACAACGACGTGTTTTGTGTATTTGACAGGGATGAGCATGGATCATTTAGTAAAGCTTGTGCCGTAGCCCAAGCAAACAAGTTGAAACTTGCTCGGTCATGGCCGTGTTTTGAATTTTGGTTGCTTCTGCACTTCCGCTATACACGTCGCCCATACCGAAGATCTGGTAAGGTAAGCCCAGCCGACAATTGCATAAGAGATTAGAAAAAAGTTCTTCCGAATTACAAAAAGTCACAGCGAGGGTTGTTTCAGATTCTTGAGGACCGACTGGAGTACGCCAAAGAAAATGCTGAACGCACTATTGACGATGGCAGAGAAACCAACGATACAAACCCGAGTACAGAAGTTCATTTGCTTGTGAACTACTTGCAACATCTGAAGACCGAAACTTAAATTCAAAAATAGAGATGGTCATTTTCACAGCATTCGCTAACCTGAAATTGAGTGAGATCAAACAAATGTAATTCGTACATTTGTTCATAAAGAAGACGCTACTTCAGATTCTTCAAACCCATCGTCGTACGCTTGTATTGTTTCTTCACAATCCGCTCTACCCGCTGCAGCGCAGGAAGTTTACCGTATCGCGACTCGAATTGCTCAATCGACGGAGTCATGCACAACAGCAATTTTTCGATCATTTCATTAACCAGACGTAATACAAATTTTGAATTCAAGTCGCAATGTTCTGCCATCATCTTCCAGTCTTTAGCTGACACCAGATTCGGGTCTCTTTTTTCACCTATTGCCAGAGCCAGGTGGTGATCCACATTGGCAATCGCACGCGTACAGATCAGATCGTTTCCAAAATGCGCCTGAAGTTGATGAATCTATAGAAAATCTGCCCTTAATTATTGATTCAAGTACCGCACAACCAATGAGTTAATTCTTGGCTTTATAATCCAAATCATGAACGTTGACTTTCCAATTTACAGCATCGACACTGTTGCGATTATGGCTCAAATGGGACGTTTCGACTTAGTTTCACTTTTATTAGCAACTATTGGAATCGCTTTGGTGCTTTTTGGCGTTTTCGCTTAATTTCAATATCGCCAGATATCCGAAAAAGCTGCCATCAAGACAGCTGAAGGGATTGCGGAAAGAGTTGCCAATGAATATTTACAGCAACAGTTACCAATTATCATCGAAGAATACAAGGGTTTTCTTGACGACTCACATATGGTCGATGATCGCGCAAAAAGAGTCGCGGGTGACAGCGATGATGATTCTGGAGGCAGATCATGAAACTGTCAGATGAATGGCGAATGGTTAATGATGCAAAAAGCCAAATACCTGCTAATGTAGAATTTCTTGCCAGAGCACTTGGATTAATCGTAAAGAAAGCGTATCTAGAGAGCGACGTTTCTGGCATGATGGAGAAATATGAAGACACCTATCTATTAACTGTCAATGCAACAGATTCTCTGAATCGACAACGATTCACTATTGCCCATGAAATCGGACACTATATGCTTCACCGACATTTGATTGGAGATGGATTGACTGACGATCGTGCTTATCGGAGCACACATCGCTCAAAATACTTTAATACAAGAATAGGTCCAAATGAAGAAACACAGGCGAATAAATTTGCAGTAACTCTACTAATGCCTTACTCTGCAATCAGAAACGATTGGCTATCAAACCAATATACGGTCGAATCAATGGCCAAGAAGTATGGAGTTTCTAAGTCGGCGATGGCAATTCGACTTGACTTAATTTGATTGAGAACCTATTTTCTATCAATTTCTCCGATTCAGAACCCGCTGTGCGGTGAATGACTGATTGAACCACACTGGAATTTACCGTGAAATTACTACGTTTCCTTTTACCCAAGGTACAAAAGAAAGAGTTGACATTTTTGTTGGTCAATTGTTGCTGAAGCAGATGCTACTTCAAATTCTTCAAACCCAATGTGGTGCGCTTGCACTGATTCTCCACGATCCGTTCGATCCGCTGCAGTGCTGCAAAGTTGTCGTATCGCGACTCGAATTGCTCAATCGACGGAGTCATGCACAACAGCAATTTTTCGGTCATCTCATTGACCAGACGTAATACAAATTTTGAATTCAAGTCGCACTGTTCTGCCATCATCTTCCAGTCTTTAGCTGACACCAGATTTGGATCCCTTTTTTCACCTATTGCCAGAGCCAGGTGGTGATCCACATTGGCAATCGCTCGGGTACAGATCAGATCGTAAAATGGTGCCAGGCGTATTTCGCCGTTCCGAAGATAGAGCAACGAAAGGTTCTTCGCGTGGCCATCTGAATTACCCGCCAATACATTAAAGATCTGCCAGTTGAGCAAGTGTCGCAGATCTGTTGCCGGGTCACTGGATACACTTCTTAACAGGCGATAACATGCAGCGAACGACACACCGCCGCTTTGCTCATATTTCGCATCGTGTCCCAAACCCAGTGCTTGACAAAAATCTTCCTGGTGCACCCTGGTAAGCCGACCGTGATCGTCATATTGCCGATCGTAGCGCTCGACAAGAAGGTAGGGGATGCCCGACAAGGTTTTCCATTCAACATTACAGGTAGGGAGGCCAATCTTATTCGCAAGTTGAGTTGTAAAGGTTTCATAAGCTGAAATATTCCGAAATTCTGAGAACTCAAACTTCAGAATGTGGCTGGTCGGTGAATTTTCCTTGGGTAAACTGTATTCACCGTTTCTGAAGAGCACAGGGCATTTGAACTGTGCACCGGCCAAGGACAATCGCGGATGATATTGGGTGTTCACTGAGAACGAATCACCGCGGCTTGTGACCAGATTTTTCAAACCCTCTTGCGTTAGCCTGAAATATGCATCTTTTTCAGCTGGTTGCTGTTGAGCTTCCAGAATGGAAATTGCACCGGCACATTCACCGCCAATCGCTCTGAGCAATTCAAAGTCTGTATTCACAAATTTGAGTTCGCAAACAATCTTTTCTCGTGCGATTCCTTCTGGAAGAAAGTTGGCGAAATATCGATGGGCTAATCCAGCATGCGATGAAAATGCCTCAGTCTGTAGAGGTAGAGACTGCGAAAGTGCAAAACCTCCATTAGTGAGCCACTGACTGTCATACTGAAACTCGATTGAACCCGTCGCATTTTGCCAAATACACCCGGCAAGCCATTTTTCATACCAGACGTTGAGCCGTTCTGATTCATGCATCAAATTACTCGTTAGCGGATAAGTTCTGCGGTCTTGTTCGATAGGTACGAGGTTGAACAACGACCTCTAGCCCAATCGTATTGAGTGCTCGAATTACCTTACCGATTTCCGCAGTTGACTTACCTCGCTCAAACTCCGATAGAAACCTTGGACTCAAGTGACCCAAATCGGAAACATCTTGAAGCGTGTGCTTTTGCTGTTTCCGATGTGCACGCGCTATTCTGCCAAGTTCTTCAGATGACCGAACTTGACCATATTTCATAATTTTGTCAGTCATCTTTATTTTATTACTGAACGGGATTATTCTCTATTAGTTGGTTTGTTTTTGTAAATAATTATACCGTACGATAATAATAATTCATTGTTTTCGTACCGACCGAAACAAATCATCCAGAGCAACGCACCATTTTTTGCCAAGAATTTGTAACCTGATCGGAATCAGAGTCGTGATGACCTGAAATATCAAAGATTAATTTGCGTGAAAATTGGTCCCGCTTAATCCACTGCAGACGCAGTCCAGATGCCTGTTAACTCAGCAATCGACGGACTTTTTTTCTAGAAACCGATTGGATTGACTTGCCATTGGTTAAGCTCAATGGCGGATAAGGCATGCCCGGTAAGAAACAAAAAAGCTCAACATCGACATCAAACGGTGCCAATTCAAAACCGGGGATATTTTGAAATCGATTGCCGGTAAAACGCTTGCGCTTTTCCATCTGATCATAATGCAGGCGGCGTTCGTCAAGTCGATCACAAACTTCCTCAATCGTTGGTGGAAAAACGTGAATCTCAACTGGCCTTGATGAGGTGATGACACCAGACAACGCAGCACCCGTCAATTTGGGCTTGTAATCACTCAGCAAATCCATCACTACGATCGCGGTTTCAAGATAGCTTCGCTGCAGGACTCCGTTCACATCGTAATCAAAAATTGACAGTTGCTCTTCGAGTGCATCTTCAATTTCCAAGTTACTCGGAATGGACTGATGAGTGGAAACCCCGAGACGTTGGCAGGCTTTTTCCTTCGCTCGACGATAATCGCGCACCCCCTCATCCGCCATAATTCGCGCTGCTTCATAACGGATTGACCGCCGCAGGCGGTTGGGAGTATTAGACATGGCAGTGGAGAGGGTTAAAAGAGTTCGCTGCTGGCTGATTCTTCGCCCGTCGATTGTTGTGTTCCACCAACCTCAGGAATGACCTGGGCAATATCCAATACGGGCTGGGTACCGGCAATAAATAATTCTTCAATGGCTTCCGGAGCCTCAGCCGATACTGCCTCACCTGTTTCAGCATCGACCAACTGCGTGACCACGTTATCCGGCGGTAAGGTTTGAATGTCGGGCACTCCCTCCAACGCAGTCTTCATATAGTCAATCCATATGGGTAACGCCAATCCTGAACCGTGTTCATTTCGCCCAAGATCAGTGGGTTGGTCAAATCCCACCCACACTGTTGCAACAATTTCTGAATTAAACCCGGAAAACCAGGCATCTTCAAAGTCATTGGTAGTCCCCGTCTTCCCACCAAGATCAGTGCGGTTCAATGACAGTGCCTTACGCCCTGTACCACTTCTAATGACACCGCGTAGAAGATCAGTCATGATGTAGGCATTGGCACTTGAAATCACTCGCTCGGCTTTTTTGACCACAGTCTGCAAAGGGGCACGCTCATTTTGGGTGACATCATCTGTTTGCACCAAACAACTTCCGCAGACTTCAGTCGTTTGACCTCGCAGCACTACTTTGCCACTCTTATCCTTGACAAAGTCTATGAAATACGGCTCGACGCGATAACCGCCATTGGCAAATACGGCATAGCCTGAAACGACATTCAACGGGGTTGCCTGAGCCGACCCCAGCGCCAATGAAAAACCATGTGGAAGGGTTTCCCGATCGAACCCAAATTTGCTAATATGCTCGATCGTGGTTTCCGTACCCAAGCCTCGAATCAGTCGCACAGATACCAGGTTCAATGAACGACCGAGGGCCTCTCGCAACCGTGTGTCACCAGTGAACTTGCCGCTGTAGTTTTGCGGTCGCCACAATATCTCAGAGTGCTGATCTTCGACCACAATTGGCGCACCACTGATGAGACTCGCGGAAGTAAACCCATTATCCAGCGCGGCAGAATAGACAAACGGCTTGATATTCGACCCCATCAATCGCTCGCCTTGTGTTGCGCGGTTAAACTTGTCGAGATAGTAATCAAAACCACCCACCATCGCCAAGACTGCACCCGTGTTGGGATCAATCGAAATCAGCGCACCTTCGACTTCAGGAATTTGTAGCAGCATCCACTCATGGCTGTCTTCGACAGGACGGACATACACAATGTCTCCTAAACGCAGAACATCACCGGGGTTTGCCGGCTCCGGACCGCGTGAACGCGCAGACTGGTAGCGTCGTGCCCATTTCATCTGCTCCCAAGGTATCGTTATAGTTTCCGATGCCTGGTTTACTGTAACCGCATGATCCTGATGTAACTCGGTGACCAGAACAGGAATAATTTCTTGACTCGGCTCAACATGTCTTATCGCATTTTTGATTTTCTCTGGAGTGTCCAGCAGCGCAAGGTCCCAGTTGCGGACCGCACCACGATAACCATGACGCATGTCATATCGGATCAGCCCTTCCCTGAGACTCTTGATTGCGGTCTGCTGGTAGGTAGAATGCACTGTTGTATAGACACTGTAGCCATCCTCATAGACCGCTTGACCGAAGCGTTCAAACATCGCTCGCCTGATTTGTTCAGCAACAAAAGGCGCTTTGAGCTCTACTTCTGATACGTGTAATTCAGCACTCAACGGGGTTGCAGCATATTGTTCATGCTGCTCAGTTGAGATGTATCCAAGCTCCAACATTCGGCCAAGAATGTAATCTCGCCGAGTTTTGGCATTCTCGGGATTGGAAATCGGATTGACACTGGATGGTGCCTTGGGCAATGCAGCCAACATTGCATATTGCGGGACATCAAGTTCGTCAAGCAACTTGCCGTAGTAAATGCCCGCGGCAGCACCAAACCCATAGGCTCTATGGCCCAGAAAAATCTTGTTCAGATACAATTCCAGTATCTCGTCCTTGGTGAGATACTGTTCCAGACGCAAAGCAAGCAGTGCTTCTCTCGCTTTACGCAGGTAGGTTCGCTCTTTAGTGAGATAAAAATTCCGGGCAACTTGCATGGTAATCGTGCTGGCGCCCTGCGACCTGCTGCCGGAAACGACGTTAGTATACATCGCTCGCAACACACCACGATAGTCGATCCCAACATGCTGATAATAGCGATCATCTTCTGCCGCTAGAACGGCTGCAATAAGCGTTGGTGGCGTGTCCTTGATCTCGATCGGTACCCGCCGCTGATCACCAAACTCACCAATCAGAAGCCCGTCGGTAGAATAAATACGCAGCGGCACTTTGAGATGCAATGACTTGATTGTCTCAATTTCGGGCAGGCCGGGCAGCAACAGCAGGACCACGATGACACCGGCGGCCAGTGCCATCATAAATAGGTTACTAAGCACAATCAACGCAACAGAAAAGACTCTGCGAGAACCGGAACGCGTATTCATTTTGCCAAAAATAGGTTGAGCACCAATCTTATGTGCTTATTCTAACAAATGACAGGCGAAAACCAAGAGTTTCAACCCGACGCATGCCACAATTGATGTGATAATAACAATCTCATTGGGCCAATCATTAAATAAACGGGCATTAGCATTGGTCCTGGAACCCAAGTGACAACGTGATAGGACGATATTCAGCGGAAACCACGCATGTCAGTGAACACTCAATCCGATCTCGAACAAAGAATCGCCAATTATCGGCTTTCCGATCCAATGATCATCCTCATTGGGCCTATGGGTGCCGGAAAGACAACCATTGGACGGCGACTGGCACAAAATTTGCATTTGGACTTCGTCGACCTGGATAGAAAAATTGAGGACACTACCGGTCAGCGAATATCGGAAATTTTTGAGATCGAGGGAGAGGCCGGATTCAGAAAATATGAAACCGCGGCACTTGAAACGTATTGCTGTCTGAGTGGTACTGTCATTGCCACCGGCGGTGGTGCGATTTTATCTGCAGCAAATCGCAAGATGATGCGCAACGGTATTGTCATTTTCCTATACGCAACACCGCAGCAGCAATATCTTCGCATCAAGAATCGAACCCATCGACCTAATTTTGATCCCGAGCGACCGTTGGAACGATTAACTGAATTGATGAATATTCGAGAGCCGCTTTATCGGGCGGAAGCTGATTTCGTTGTCAACTCAGATAACCAAACCATAGAATCAATTGCTCGTAAAATCGAGCAATACCTGCTCAGTCAATAGTTGTAGCAAAAAATGTCAAAGATTGCTGTTAACCTCGGTGAACGCACCTATCCGATCCATGTCGGCCAAGGACTGATCGACAAACCAGAGTTGTTTCAGCCGTTTATTAACGGCGATAAGGCAGTTATTATCAGCAATGAAACCATTGCGCCGCTGTATGCTGAGCGTCTGTCTGATTCGATCAGCCAATTTGTGCAAGTCGAGCAGATCATTTTGCCTGACGGTGAAATTCACAAAAATCTCACCACCGTCAATAATCTCTTTGATGAACTGCTGTCGATGCCATGCGATCGAAAAACGACTCTGCTTGGCTTGGGCGGTGGCGTAGTTGGCGACATCACCGGTTTTGTCGCTGCCTGTTATCAGCGCGGCATCTCCTACATTCATGTCCCAACAACGTTGCTCGCACAGGTTGACTCATCCATTGGGGGAAAGACCGGCGTCAATCATCCGTTGGGTAAAAATATGATCGGTGCGATCTACCAGCCAAAGTGCGTGATCGCCGATATCGATATGTTGATTTCTTTGCCGGATCGGGAGTTTCGAGCTGGACTGGCAGAGGTGATCAAGTACGGTCTGATCCGGGACCCTGATTATTTTGTTTGGCTGGAGGAAAACGCTGACTCCATTTTTGATCGGTCGCGGAATGTACTAACCTACGCAATCGAAACATCCTGTCAAAACAAGGCTGATGTTGTCGAATTGGATGAGCGGGAATCCGGAATTCGGGCACTCCTAAACTTCGGACACACCTTTGGGCATGCGATCGAAAACAAGCTGGGTTATAAGGATTGGCTGCATGGCGAAGCGGTCGCAGCTGGCATGGTAATCGCAGCAGAATTTTCTAAACGCCTGGGATTCATTGACGCGGATCAGCGCGATCGGGTTAAGAACATCATGGAGCGCTACGGTCTGCCCGTCGCACCGCCCCACGGTATGACCGAAGATGAATTCATGAGCGCCATGGCAGTCGATAAAAAAGTCGCGGCAGGGAAAATCAGATTCATCGTGCTTGAGCAGATTGGCAAGGCACGGGTGATCGACGAATACCCACCACTGACCCTACAGCAAACTCTTGCAGCCTTTCGAGACCATTGAGGGTTAAATTCACACTGTGCCAGACCCCATAACTTCGATGAAAATACGACAAATTCGCCGTATAGACTCGCTGTATCGTAAAATTAAGTGTATTGCATTGCAATATCGCCTCGTTTTACGCTCAATTTGGAGCGTGTAATTCATTTCGTTGGCTATTCGTTGTATGACTCGTTGAGACCTAGAGTACGTATTGACGATAGCAACGGAACTGCTCGGAAATTAATCCATTGAAGCAAATAATCCAAAAACGGGATACGGGACTCTATCGCCCACAGTTTGAAAAAGACGGCTGTGGCTTCGGGCTGATCGCCCACATGGACGGATTACCATCGCACTGGCTGGTTCAAACGGCAGTCAAGGCTCTATCGAACCTGACCCATCGGGGTGCAATTGCCGCAGACGGAAAAACCGGCGATGGCTGTGGTATTTTGCTTAAACTTCCAGACTCGTTCTTCAGGCAGGTGGCAGAGGAGCAGGATATTTTGCTTGCCAAGAAATTTGCCGTCGGGATGGTTTTTCATAATTCGGATCCTGACCAGGCGGTGCGCGCCCGCAGTATCGTCGAAGCAGAAATCAGGAATAAAGGACTGGAACCGGTTGGCTGGCGAAACGTACCGACTACCAAGAAGGCTCTCGGCAATGCAGCACTGCAAAGCCAGCCTCAGATTGAACAGATATTTGTCAATGCGCCTGTTAATCTGTCGTCAGTTCAGTTTGAGCGACGACTTTATTCCACAAGGCGCGTTTCAGAAAATCGAATTGCAGCCACCGATCAACAGTTCTATTTTTGCAGCTTGTCTTCTAGAGTTGTCGTCTACAAGGGACTGGTCATGCCGGCAAACCTGACCGTGTTTTATCCCGATCTCGAAGACCCTCGCCTTGAATCTTCACTGGCTGTATTTCATCAGCGATTCTCGACCAACACAGCTCCGACTTGGAATCTCGCTCAACCTTTCCGTATGCTTGCGCATAACGGTGAGATCAACACGATTCAAAGCAACCGCAACTGGGCGGTCGCCAGGAGCGGGAAATTTGCCGATTCATTGCACGAAAACATCGACGAACTGCTGCCCCTGGTTGACTTTGAATCATCGGATTCTGCAAGTCTCGATAACATGTTGGATTTCCTGGTTACCGGCGGCATGGATGTGTTTCGAGCGATGCAAATTCTGGTGCCGCCTGCATGGCAGAATGTCGACACCATCGAACCAAATTTACGTGCCTTTCACAGCTATAACTCATTGCACGCAGAACCCTGGGACGGACCAGCAGGAATCGTATTGACTGACGGTCGATATGCGGCTTGTGCCATGGACCGCAATGGACTAAGACCAGCACGCTACGTCATCTCCGCCGATCGCCACATTACGCTTTGTACAGAAATCGGAGTTTATGATTACGAAGAAAGTCAGCTCGTCGCAAAGGGCCGCCTCAAGCCGGGTGAGATGATCGCTGCCGATACCCGTACCGGTGAGTTGCTGCTGCCCGAAGATGTCCACTCGATGATGGCAAATCGCCAACCCTATAATCGCTGGCTGAAACAGCACCAGCAAAGAATCTACACCAGACTGCTCGATTTTTCGCACTTGAGCCCCAAGCTCAATCCATTTGAGCGAAAAATCTATAAAAAACTGTTCAACCTTTCCTATGAAGAACAAGAACAAGTGATTCGCGTACTGAGCGAACTCGGCCAGGAAGCAGTCGGATCAATGGGGGACGACACACCACTACCGGTATTGTCAAAGCAAATTCGATCGCTTTATGGGTATTTTCGTCAACAGTTTGCCCAAGTTACAAACCCGCCAATCGACCCCCTACGCGAGAAAATCGTCATGTCACTCGAAACGACCATCGGTGCAACGAGCGGCCTGTTTGAAGAATCGAACGAACATGCCAAACGGCTGATCATCGGCTCGCCGGTACTATCCGGGCGTAAGTTTCAGACGCTGATGGAACAGCAGGATCCAACTTTCCGGGTTTATCGAATCGATATCGTTTATTCACGGGATGAAGGTCTCAGAAACGCCATTGAAAGAGTATGTGATGAAGCAACACAGGCGGTTAAACAAGGCAACCTGATTATTACCCTGTCCGATCGAAATATCAATTCGGACTGTCTGCCGATTCATGCCCTGCTCGCAACCGGCGCAGTCCATCACCGCCTCATCCGGGAAGGACTGCGATGCGATGCCAACCTGATCATTGAGACTGCTACTGCCAGGGACCCACACCATTTTGCCGTCCTGATCGGCTATGGCGCAACGGCAGTCTATCCTTACCTTAGCTACTCAACCGTTCGGGAGTTGGTAGGAGAAAAAGCCTCTGAAGGACGTTCTCTGAGCGCAATTCGTGCCTATCGTCAAGGCATCAAAAAAGGACTGTTCAAAATCATGTCGAAGATGGGAATCTCTACGATTGCCAGCTATCGCGGCGCGCAACTCTTCGAAGCAGTGGGGTTGAGTTCTGAGGTGGTCGATCTTTGCTTTACTGGCACTGTTTCCAGAATCCAGGGTGCCAATTTTGCAATGATTGAGAACGATCAGGTTGAACTTGCCAAGGCGGCTTGGGACGCACGCCAGCCGGTTAGACATGGCGGTCTGCTGAAGTTCTCATCCAATAGTGAATATCATGCCTATCACCCCGATGTTGTGCATACACTGCATGCCGCAGTGCAAAGCGGTGCGCAAAGTGACTACGAGAAATTTGCATCCCTGGTCAATGGTCGAGAACCAACAGTTTTACGGGATTTACTGGCTATCCGAACTCCCGCAGGCGCGTCAATTCCACTTGCTGAGGTCGAACCCGCTGAATCAATTCTAAGACGCTTTGACAGTGCCGCAATGTCATTGGGAGCTCTGTCTCCGGAAGCTCACGAAGTCTTGGCCGAAGCCATGAATGAAGTTGGCGGTCGTTCCAACTCCGGGGAAGGCGGTGAAGATCCAGCCCGCTATGGCACAATCAAAACCTCCAAAATCAAGCAGGTTGCCTCCGGTCGATTTGGTGTAACACCGAACTACCTCGTCAATGCCGAGGTATTGCAAATCAAAATTGCACAAGGTGCAAAACCTGGAGAAGGCGGACAGTTACCGGGACATAAAGTCAGTGAAATGATCGCATCGCTGCGCTATTCATCTCCCGGCGTAGCGCTGATTTCACCGCCACCGCACCATGACATCTACTCCATCGAAGACCTGGCTCAATTGATTTTTGATCTCAAGCAAGTAAACCCCGAGGCACTGGTCTCGGTTAAACTGGTTTCGGAAGCGGGTGTTGGCACCATTGCGGCCGGTGTCACCAAAGCCTACGCTGACCTAATCACCATTGCAGGTTATGACGGTGGTACGGGGGCAAGCCCAATCACTTCGGTTAAGTATGCGGGCAGCCCATGGGAACTTGGACTGGTTGAGACGCAGCAAACGCTCAGAATGAATGGGCTTCGACACCTGATCCGACTGCAAGTTGATGGCGGATTGAAAACGGGTTTGGACGTCGTAAAAGCCGCAATTCTAGGTGCAGACTCATTTGGATTCGGGACTGCACCAATGCTGGCGATGGGTTGTAAGTATTTACGCGTCTGTCATCTCAACAATTGTGCGACAGGGGTAGCTACCCAGGACAAAAACTTAAGAGAAAAACACTTTGTTGGCACAAAGGAACGCGTTGTGCGCTACTTTCGCTTTGTCGCAGAAGAGATTCGCGAGATTCTTGCCAGCATTGGCAAACGCAGTCTGGACGACATCATCGGCAGGCCGGATCTGCTGGCAATTCTGCCTGGGGATACAGATAAACAGAAGCATCTTGACTTGAGTTCACTGCTGTCTACTGCAGGAGTCGCTGATGATGTGCCGCGACGTTGTACTGAACCACACAACAAACCGTGGGATCAGGCACCGTTGGCAGAACAGATGGTCAAGGATGCTCTACCGTCAATTTTGCAAGGTACGGGCGGAGAATTTAGCTACAACATTAAGAACACCAACCGTTCCATAGGTGCGCGTTTGTCAGGTGAAATTGCCAAGTCAAACGCCGAGTTGAAAGCACCCGTCAAAGTACACTTCAGCGGAATTGCAGGGCAAAGTTTTGGCGCGTGGAATGCAGCAGGGCTTGAGTTATATCTGCAAGGCGATGCCAATGACTATGTGGGTAAAGGCATGGCAGGCGGAAAAATTGTACTGAAACCTGCCAAGGACAGTCCCTTGGAAACACGCTCTACACCGATTGCTGGAAACACTTGTCTGTATGGTGCAACGGGCGGAAAATTCTTCGCTGCGGGCACCGCTGGAGAGCGTTTTGCAGTTAGAAACTCAGGCGCAATTGCAGTACTGGAAGGCTGTGGCGATCATGGATGCGAATACATGACGGGTGGCGCGGTGCTCTCCCTGGGTGGAACCGGCGTCAACTTTGGCGCAGGAATGACCGGTGGCATCGCATTCGTGCTGGATCTCGAACGAGTATTCGTCGACTGTTACAATCATGAATTAATCGACATTCACCGTCTCACTCACGAAGATATGGAGCCACATCTTAGCTATCTTCATGAGCTGATTGATGAATATGTACTCGAATCCGGCAGTCGGTGGGGGCAGACTGTGAGTGATGACTTCCTCGAACTGGCCGGCAGATTCTGGCTGGTCAAACCCAAAGCTTCAGATATCAAAGACCTGATGGAAACGCTGCGTGAAGCGGCTTAAGTGCTCTCATTCCTGAATCACTATGAAGCAACACTTTCAATTTGTTGATCTGCCGCGGCAGGACCCACCCAAGGATTCTGCGCAATTTCGCGTACAGCACTGGGACGAAATTTATCGGCACTATGATCCTGATACCGCGGCCAATCAATCCGCTCGCTGCATCTCCTGTGGTAATCCCTATTGCCAATGGAAGTGCCCGGTCCACAATTACATCCCGGACTGGCTCAGCCTGGTGTCCGAAGGACGACTGCTGGATGCTGCGGAACTTTCACACCAAACCAATTCGCTTCCGGAAATCTGTGGCCGAATTTGTCCGCAAGACCGGCTGTGTGAAGGTGCATGCACCATGAATGACGGATTCGGTGCGATTACGATTGGTTCGGTCGAAAAGTACATTACCGATGAGGCGTTCAATCAAGGCTGGATGCCGGACATTTCCAATGTACCAGCAACCGGAAAACGCGTCGCCATCGTTGGCGCCGGACCTGCGGGGCTTGGTTGCGCGGATATGCTTGTCCGCAATGGTGTCGGTGCGACAGTATTTGATCGTTATTCAGAAATCGGTGGCCTGCTGACATTTGGCATTCCGCCATTCAAGCTGGAAAAAAGGATTGTGCTCAAACGCCGGGAAGTGATGGAACACATGGGTGTGGAATTTGTACTCAATACTGATATAGGCCGCGACGTACAACTCACAGACTTGTTGCACGACTATGATGCAGTTTTTCTGGGTATGGGAACATACACCTACATGAAAGGCGGTTTCCCGGGGGAAGGCATACCGGGAGTCCATGAAGCCCTGCCCTATCTGATTGGAAATAATCACCGAGTCGAAGACTGGCAGTCCAACGAGTGGCCTTACATTGACCTTTCTAACCAGGATGTTGTGGTGCTGGGCGGCGGCGATACAGCAATGGATTGTGTACGTACTGCGGTTCGCCAGGGTGCCAATCGAGTCACCTGTGTTTATCGCCGCGATGAAGAAAATATGCCAGGATCCCGAAGAGAAGTGTGGCATGCTAAGGAAGAAGGGGTTCGCTTTCTGTGGAATCGTCAGCCCACCGAAATCCTTGGCAACGGCACTGTACAGGGAGTTGAGGTAGTCGAAACACGTTTGGGCGAGCCCGATGATCGTGGTCGACAACAGCCGCAACCTGTTGCAGGCAGTGAGCAAGTTATTGCATGCGACAGTGCCATTATCGCATTTGGATTTCGACCCAATCCGCAAGAATGGTTTGCTGATAACAATATTCTGATCGACTCGTTTCTGCGTGTCAAAGCGCAACCGGATAGCGAGTTTCCGTTTCAAACTTCGAATCCGGCGGTGTTTGCAGGTGGCGACATGGTTCGCGGTGCCGACCTTGTAGTCACTGCAGTCTTTGAAGGTCGGGAAGCCGCCCAAGGAATCATTCAGTATCTTGGAGTTTAAGTCTCTTTCGCAATGACAGGGCAAAACGACATTAGCGATCGCCTTATCGTCGCACTCGATGTCCCCACCGACCGTCAGGCACTGGAACTGGTCGCAAGACTGGAAGGCAGAGTCAAATTTTACAAAGTTGGACTGGAGTTGCTCTCCAGTGGTTCCGGACTGCAGCTGATTGATAAACTTGCCAGTGCTGGCTATAGAGTCTTTGCTGACTTCAAATTCCTGGATATTCCGCAGACTGTTTATCGTGCCGTACGGAATTTAAATGGACGCGGCATTCATTTTGTCACTGTGCACGCTGAACCCCAAGCGATGCAAGCCGCGGTTCAAGCTGCTGATGACGTCTCAATCCTGGCAGTGACTGTATTGACCAGTCTGAATGACGATGCACTTGATTCGATGGGGTATTCGATGAACGCTGTCGAGTTGGTTCGAACACGCGCGATTGCTGCTCAGAAGATCGATTGTGCCGGTGTCATCGCATCCCCACGAGAGGCGAGGCTTGTCAGAGAATGTACCGACGACAACTTTCTAATTGTAACGCCCGGAATTCGTGAACAGGATACGCCGCCAGATGATCAGGAAAGAACAATGGGTATCACCCAGGCATTCAGTGCTGGAGCTAATTTTGTGGTCGTCGGAAGACCAATACGAGATGCCAAAAACCCTTTACAGGCTGCACTTAATTTTCAAAAAAAGATTCGCTCCATCGTCAATTCGTGACAGTTTCAGAAAGTATGGACCCAATGCTGGTTTGATAAAAACCTGGAATTGATCAACTCTCCAAAACATTCGTTGGTTACACTTGCCTTGATCAGCTTTACTACCATCAGTTTCGAACAAGAAATTACTAATTTTCTAACAGCAAACACACCCGAACATCCTGCGCTAGTGTGTTAATACTCAGTGAGTCGATAAACCACTTGTCAGTCAGCAATCTGACTCGATTCCCTCCCCCGTCGGCATAATCGCAACAAACTGAATAGAAATCTTGTCAACTTCATGGCAAACCGGAATACTGGGCAGTGCAGATACTACACCGAAAACGCCAACTCACCTTTCAGTACTTGCGACGCGAATCGATATACTGATAGGACATTCCATCAACTGGCGTGGCGCAATTCCTGAATCTGCTCAAGCGTCAGTCCAGTACAGTCCTGAATATCATTTATCGATAGGCCTTTTGCAATCATCTGCATGGCAACAGATTCAATCCCTTTCAGCTTGCCTTGCTCAAACCCTCTCTCCATAGACCTGCGGTCCATCTCTGCCAGTCTTGCTTTTATTTCATCCATAGTTGTCACCTCCGTGCTAAACACTCTTTTGCTAAACTCCTGCGCCAGTTCAGCATATAAACTCTGATTCGATTGATAAATCCTGGAGTTGATAATTCGCTCGTAAACTTCCAACATCATACCATAGTCGCGCGCATGTCGAATTAACATCAAATCGCCTGCCGGTCCCTCCAGCAGCGCCGCTTTGGCTTCTACTAATCGCGTTTCATCGAGTAGCAGATACTGAAACGATGGCCGCAATTCTGTTAAATCCTCCCCCATCAGTTCATCAACCCTTTGGGGTACAGTCCAAGGGGCTTCACCGGTATAAATGACCAGCGGTACAACTGCTGGCAACTGATACGATGGTTGATGCGGTTTCGCCTCACGGTACAACGACTCATAAATGAGTGCCGCGTACGTCAGCATCCTAAGTGGCATGGCCGGGTCCGGTGTGGATTGATATTCAATCTCAACGATCACATACAACTGACCTTCACGGTGATGGTAGTCAATCTCCCATAATTGGTCGGCATGCCGTTTGGCTAAATTGTCGCTGATTAATTCAGTTGGCAGTTTGCGCAGCGTAGAAAAGTCCAGTGCACCTCTTAGATTTTCCGGCAGCGGTGCATGGTCAAGATAAGATCGCACCATCTCCGGTAATGCGACGAGCCGCTTCATGGCGGCGTCTTCCTGTCGTTGGTCGGGCATTCCCTTGCTCCTTTCGATTGTGATGAATGATTGCTTCCCGTATCCGCATCAGAACGCAAAATGAATACAGCCCCAATTAAGACTGGGCTTTTGTTCCGCGCGGTGGTGGGTTCAAATCAATGACAGTATTATCTCTCTTTTGAGCTAATATTACTTTAATTAATGACGATTTTTTACATTTTTACTCGAACTACTGTAATTGCGAAAAATCAAAAAACAATTTCTCTTTGCGAGATTAAGCAACGGCTACAATAGCAACTTAGCACAGGAGATCAACACGACCACAAGATGCGCCTCTCCTATGCTGAAAAAATGACGAGTACGCTGCTGTTCTACCAGGTTTAAAATCGAATTCTTGGCAGCAACCGATTAAGCGCTTTGCTTGAGAATTCCAAATATCTGGACTTGCATTATTTTTCTAACAAATAACATTGAATCCCATAACTATCAGATAGTTGGATTATCCACTTATGTCAGATCAAGCTGCAACTGAAGCTTTCAAGAACAGTCGATTTATGCGTTCACTACGACTGGAGCCCGTCGATCAGACACCAATCTGGATTATGCGCCAAGCGGGCCGCTATCTGCCGGAATACCGAGCTACACGAAAGCAGGCCGGCGACTTTCTAACGCTATGTCGTACCCCGGAATTGGCCTGTGAAGTGACGTTGCAACCCCTTCGACGTTACGCACTTGATGCGGCCATTATCTTCTCAGACATACTCGTAATTCCGGATGCGATGGGCCTCGAACTGCAATTGGTAGAATCCATTGGCCCGGTTTTCAATAACCCAATTACTTCTGGTCACGCGATTAGTAAACTTGGCGTACCGGACCCGGAATCTGATCTCGGCTACGTTATGGAGGCCGTCCGCACAACTCGTCAAGCACTCGACGATTTCACACCGCTTATCGGTTTCGCCGGCAGTCCGTGGACGCTTGCCGTCTACATGATCGAAGGCCGTTCAAAAACCGATTTCAGTAAGATAAAAGCCTTCGCAAAGACAGACCCCAACGCAATACACAATTTGCTCACATTGTTGGCCCGTTCCGTCGCCATCTACCTCGAAGCAAAAGCCAACGCAGGGGCTTCGGCCCTGATGATCTTCGATACTTGGGGTGGCATTTTAGATACAGAGGAGTACCAAAGCCTGTCACTAAACTACATGGCTGAAATTGTCCAACAACTCAAAAGCCGCTTGCCCGATGTTCCCATTATTTTGTTCACCAAGGGCGGTGGTCAATGGAGCAAAAAAATTGCCGCAACAGGATGCGATGCCATTGGACTGGATTGGACTGTCAACATTGGCGACGTGCGTCAAAGACTGCAAAACAATGTCGCCCTGCAGGGAAATCTCAATCCGGATACGCTGAAAGCGAGTGATCAACAAATTGAACAGGCAACCCAGAAAATTCTGGAGTCTTTCGGCCACGGCAGTGGTCATATTTTTAACTTGGGTCATGGCATCAAACCGGACATCGACCCAGAAAAAGTTGCGGTATTGGTTGAGGCGGTTAGCCGGCTAAGCCAAGCGTATCACTGAAATCCCCGCTCTTTCAGTTTAAAGACACTTTTAAGGTTTGGTCGTCCGTCGCAGACAACTTGACTGTCGTCCCAGAGCTTGATCAATATCGCCAGCAGCGAACGGGCCGCGGCCGGATACAACGCAGGGTTCGTCTCGCGATAAACGTCCGTAACCATGGTTTGAATGGTCGAGTTTCCGCGCTGCAGACTTCGCACCACTTCGGCTTCCCGCGCCTGCCGATGGGCAATACAGGCCTTAACATAGGGTTTCGGTGATTTGATCGGCGCTCCATGTGTTGGGTAGTAAATTTCATCATCTGCGCCCAGCAAGTTCTCCAAACTTTTCAGGTAGTCCTTCATATTGCCGTCCGGCGGAATAATTACCGAAGTTGACCATCCCATCACGTGGTCTCCGGAAAACAGTGACTTCTCTTCAACCAGCCGATAGCAGAAATGATTAGACATGTGACCGGGGGTATGAACACAAGCCAACGTCCAGCTATCACCCTCAATGACATCACCATCGGCAACTTCGACTGTTGCACGAAACTGACGGTCGTATTCCTCTTCGATTGAACCTTCAGCCTCACTGTACTGCTGCAAGGTACGACCATAGACCGGTGCACCGCAAATAGCTTGCAGCGGTTTGGCGGCTGCAGAGTGATCAGCATGTGTGTGAGTAATGATGATGTGTGATATTTTTTCACCAGGCAAACAATCCGCGATCGCTCGAATGTGCGAGTTGAGATTGGGACCAGGATCGATTACTGCAACGTTACCGCGGCCAACAATGTAAGTTCCAGTGCCCTTGTAGGTAAAAAGACTCGGATTGGGTGCCATGATGCGTCGAATCAACGGGGAAACCTCTTTGATTTCCCCGTAGACGACGTTGTCTTCAAACACAAATGGAATCTGCGTCTTCAACTTTCAGCCAGTGATGTCAATTTCACTCAAGTGTTCTTGAACCGGAACCGCTCCGATGATTACTCTGAATGGGTAGCAAGTACAAACTTCTAACCATCCCATCAAGCTGCAATCTCAGCCACATGTGACTCGCTGGATGCAAACACAAAGTCATGTCCATTCCAATTCACCTCGATGGCATCACCACTGCTAAACCGACCGTTCAGGATTTCTTTCGCCAGCGGATTTTCGATTTCCGACTGAATCGCACGACGCAACGGTCGCGCACCGTAAACCGGATGAAATCCAATCTGTGCAATTTGATCAAGAGCCTTGTCATTGATTTTGAGCGTAATCCCACGATCGACCAGCCGATCATGCAAGTACCGGATCTGATTGCGGGCAATCTCATACACGTGTTCGCGCGATAAACTGTGGAACACAATCATGTCATCAATCCGGTTAATGAATTCGGGCCGGAAGTTTCTCTCAACGACTTCCATTACCGCACCTTGCATTTTTTCATAGCCCAAAGCACCGTTCGACTCACGTTGATCCTCGCCAAATCCGAGCCCGCTCATCTCCTGAATCAAATCCGAGCCAAGGTTTGAGGTCATGACAACGACCGTATTGCGAAAATCAACCGTTCTGCCATGCCCGTCGGTCAGACGTCCATCATCGAGAACCTGTAACAGGATATTGAACACATCCGCGTGTGCCTTTTCGATCTCGTCGAGCAATATGACCGAGTATGGTCGCCGGCGCACCAGTTCAGTCAGGTAACCACCCTCTTCATAACCAACGTATCCGGGCGGCGCACCAATCAACCGGGCAACCGAATGCTTTTCCATAAATTCCGACATATCGATTCGAATCAGCGCATCTTCATCGTCAAACAGAAACTCAGCCAGTGCCTTGGACAGTTCGGTTTTTCCTACCCCCGTAGGCCCGAGAAACAAAAATGTCCCCGTGGGTTGTTTTGGGTCAGAGAGCCCGGTTCGAGAGCGTCGTATTGCATTGGCTACCGCAGAGATTGCCTTTTCCTGCCCAATGACGCGCTCACCGACTTTTTGCTCCATCAGGAGCAGCTTGGCGCGCTCGCCTTCGAGCATCTTAGCAACAGGAATTCCAGTTGCGCCAGATACAACTTCGGCAATTTCCTCTTCGGTAACGCTGCTCTTCATCAACTGAAATTCACGTTCCTCATCTGATCGGGTATCCGCCAACTGTCGCTCCAACGCAGGTATTGTTTCGTAATGCAGTTTCGCAAGACGATCCAGGTCACCGGCCCGATGCGCGTTGACTGCATCATTTCTGGCAGCTTCCAACTGTTCCATGATGTGCTGCGAACTCATGACCGAAGCTTTTTCGCTGTACCATACCTGCTCAAGTTCCGAATACTGTCGTTGCATGCCGTCAAGCTCTTCATCTAGCTTACTTAAGCGCTTGCGTGATTCCTGGTCTGACTCATTCTTTAAAGCCTCACGCTCAATTTTCAATTGAATAATTTTGCGATCCAACCGGTCCATGGCCTCCGGCTTTGAATCTATTTCGATTCGAATTCGACTGGCTGCTTCATCAATCAGATCAATGGCCTTGTCCGGCAGGTTTCGATCCGTAATGTAACGTTGCGACAGGTTCGCAGCGGCAATGATGGCGGGATCAGTAATATCAACGCCGTGATGAATTTCATACTTTTCCTTAATGCCGCGCAACATCGCCACGGTACTTTCGATCGTCGGTTCCTGCACAATAATTTGTTGAAACCGGCGAGCAAGTGCAGCATCTTTCTCAATGTATTTACGATACTCGTCAAGAGTGGTCGCGCCAATGCAGTGCAACTCCCCGCGTGCCAGAGCTGGTTTCAGCATGTTACCGGCATCCATTGACCCTTCGGTTTTGCCGGCACCAACCATCGTATGCAACTCATCAATAAACAAAATGATTTGTCCTTCCTGTCCGGCCAACTCGTTTAGCAGTCCTTTCACACGTTCCTCAAATTCTCCCCTATACTGGGTGCCGGCAATCAGGGAGCCCAAATCGAGTGCCAACAGCCGTTTACCTTTCAGTCCCTGTGGCACTTCACCATTGACGATTCGTTGCGCTAAGCCTTCGACGATTGCCGTTTTACCAACACCGGGTTCGCCGATGAGTACCGGATTATTCTTAGTGCGTCGCTGTAATACCTGGATGGTTCTTCGAATTTCATCATCGCGTCCAATGACCGGATCAAGTTTGCCCTGCTCGGCCCGCTCGGTGACATCGATGGTGAACTTTTCAAGCGCCTGACGTTGATTCTCATCGGCTGCATCATTAACGGACTGACCGCCTCGCATCTGTTCAATTTTCTGGGCCAGCAACTCAGATGTCGCACCTGCATCACGAAGAGTTTTCCCACATTTGGTCTTGTCATCCACGGCAGCCAAAATGACCAGTTCACTCGAAATGAACTGGTCTGCGCGCTTTTGCGCCAATCGATCTGCCCGATTCAACAGACTGGACAAGTGAGTGGAAAGATGCAGCGTGCCTTCATTTCCTGCCACCCGCGGCAGACTGTCGAGATAATCGCCTAAATCGGATTGCAATTTCGGCAGATTCACACTGGCCTGCGTTAACAGGTGCGGAACCGTCCCTCCTTTTTGATTGACAAGGGCTAAAACAAGATGAGCAGGTTCAATGAACTGATGGTCTCGGCCCACAGCGATGCTCTGAGCTTCAGCAAGCGCCTGCTGTAATTTTGCGGTAAATTTCTCCGGATTCATTGATTTATTTTGCGTATCAAAGAGTCAATATCAATGGTTACTCCTTGATATAAGGCAAGTACCGAAGTTTTTCAATGCGCACCCAACGGTGCACAAATCAAAGGTGTCAGCTAGGCAAACTCGTTCACGTCAAATTCGTCCCGCAGTTTGGTTAGTGCGGTTTTTCCCAACGGCGTCCTCGGTAAGTCTTCAATGATCGCGCAACGTACAATTTGATTGTGGGGTGACGTTTTGGCATTGAAATCTTTCAGAATCTCTTTCGCTTTGGGTCCGCAATTACCCGGGTTATCCATTGCGAAGACGACAGCCGGTCGCTGGTCGATCTCTATGACACCAGCCTCCTTGACACCCTCATATCGCTCAAGCAAGGTCTCCAGTTCTTCGGGGTAGACGTTCTTGCCTGCTTCCGTAATAATGATGCGTTTCAGTCGCCCGGTTAAACTCAAATTGCCAGAGGCATCAATCCGGCCAATGTCGCCGGTGCGCAGCCATTCGTCTTTCATGATTTCGCGGGTCAATGTTTCGTCCGAATAACCAAGCATCACATTGTGCCCTCTCACCAGGACCTCGCCGCTGCCCAACTCGTCAGGTTCATCAATGGCAACCTCGACACCTTCAATCGCGTAGCCAACGCTGTCAAAATTGGCAGGAAACGCTTCCTGCACGCAAATGACCGGTGATGTTTCAGTCAACCCATAGCCCTGTCTCAAACTAATCCCCAATTTTCGAAAAAATCTGGCAATGCTTGGGTCAAGCCGATTGCCACCACTCACCCAATATCTCAGATTCGGGCTCAGTTTCTTGCGCAGGGGTGCGTTGAGAACACAGCGCAGTCCAAGTGGTAAAGCACCGAGTAGTCCAACATAAGCACGTAGCAATGGGCTGCCATCGCGAAACTTCTTTTCCATGCCCTGTTTGATGTTTCGAAACAACCTGGGCACAGCCAGCACTACAGAAACCCGCTCCTCTTTCATGGCCTCCAGTACTTCCTGAGCAGTCAGCACCTTCGGTAACACAATGGATGCGCCGCAATAAAGCGGCAATAACATGCCACCGACCAACTCAAAGGTGTGCGACAATGGCAGCAAACTGAGGAACCGATCATTTTTATCGATTGCGACGATCTTGCTGCAGGCAATAAAATTCGAAGAAATATTGACATGTGACAATCGCACAACTTTCGGAGTGCCGGTTGAGCCTGACGTATAGATTCGCAGGCATTCTTCTTGATTCAAATTGTTTAAGGGCTCAACCGACTCTGATTCAGCAAGTTCGGAACTGATTTCTATTTCGTAAACAGGATGATCGACCGCGTTGAGCTTTGATCCGGGATCATGAACAAGAATCAGTTTCGGATTGAGTACGGCTAACTGGTTTCGGATATCGCCTTCGCTATTGCCGATATGGACCGGCGCCAACACCGCACCGACTTTCCACACAGCCAACGCACCAACACCCCACTCCGGCCCGTTAGGCCCAAGCAACGCCACTGTATCACCCTTGCTCACTCCATATTGGCGAATGCGGTGTGCCATGTGCAACGCACCGTCATAAATATCACCATAAGTAAATTGAATCGGTGCCTCACCTTTAAGGCGTCGTGTCCAGGCAACATTCGGCTTGTTAGACCGAAGCCGCGGGGCTAACACTTCCCATAGATCATGCGTCATTTGAATCTATTCTCCCGATTTAATTCACTCTAAATGTTAAACCGTATCCACTATGTTTCCAGTGATCAATTCACTGCAATTAATCAAATTCTACGCGAATCAATTAACATTTGCAGAAAATAAGTTGAATTGCGGCGCTCGGCGCTGCAACTTCGCAGTCACTGAAACACAGTTAACTGAGGCCTTTTCGAAGGTTGTAATGTATTGATGTTTCGCGCGAAAGCCGAGACTTGAAAAAACGCTTACCCCAAAATATCGCCCCTAATCGGCCTTTTTTGGCACTTTGAGGCCAAAATCCCGAATTTCTACCCCACTGCCTGGGTGTTTCCAATGCGTCTCTATAGCGTCCTGGGATAATCCGGATATTCTCGTCTATCATTATGATTTGATTGATTATTAGTGCCACAATCCAGTCTCTGTGAAGTATAATTGCAACAATAGCAAAACCACAAAATACAACAGGCTGAACCATGGCACCAAGCATCAATTATGACTTATTTTGGAAGGACTACCTCGATTGTTCTGAGCTGCAACGACTCAAGGGAATCTTCGACCAGCTTGAGCTTTCGCCACTGGTTGAAGCCATTTTAAGGGAACGAAGATTCACCGGCCGTTGCGACTGGCCCGTCGTGGCAATGCTGCGCGCACTAATCGCCATGAGTGTCCTGCAGCATCGCAGCACTGAATCGTTCCGGCGCGAACTGATGCGCAATCCCACCTTGATGACCACACTGGGATTTGAATTGAAAGCCAACCCCGACGGCGGTGATCACCTCAATCAGTTTTTACCCTACCGGGTCCCCTCAGCAGCGGCCTTTAGCCGGTTTCGCGCAACCGTCATGAAAGTTGAAGATCAACACGGTTATTTGTATCAACAGTTCGAACAACTGCGCGACAGTTTTGCTGAAGTGTGCCCTGACTTCGGTGAACGCACTGGCTTTGACGGGAAATCCATCGAATCTCACTCCACGGGCCGTAAGGACTGCCTTGATCCTGACACCGGTGAGCAGCGCACCTCCGACCCGGATGCCGCCTGGGGCTGCCACCGCCAGTACACCACCGATGCCACCGGAAAGGAGAAAGTCATTGAGAAGCGTTGGTATGGTTACTCATTGGGCATTTTGGGTGATGTTAATTATGAATTGCCGATTGATTTCAAGCTGGTGCCCGCCAACCAGAGCGAACATCCGCTGTGTGATGCACTGGTGAGTGAGTTCATTGACTCGCAGTTGGGTACGCGGTGCAAGAGTTTTGTTGCCGACCGCGGTCTTGACAGCGATAAGCTGCGCAAGAAGTTGCACGAACAAGATATTTTACCGGTGATTGACACGCGCAATCTGTGGCAGGAAGTCAATCTCGATCCTGAGCAGCTCAAGGTACCGACCCGGCCGTTGGATGCTCAGGTGTATGACACGATGCTGCGCACTGAGTGCGGTGATCTATATTGTCGTTGTCCCCAGACCAGTGAGATTCGACTGATGCATTATCAGGGTTATGAGAGTAAAAGAGGCACGCTGAAGTGGCAGTGTCCGGCTTCGGTGTCTGATTTTGAGTGTGCCGGCCGGGAGGACTGTCATTACCTGGGTAAGGTAAAAGCCGGCGCCAAGGCCAGAGTGGTACGCACCCAAGTGGATGCCGACAACCTGCGGCAGCACCCGGTGCTACCCCCTGCAACGAAGAAGTGGAACCGGCTGTACCACCAAAGAAGCGCAATGGAGCGAATCAACTCCAGAGTGGCCGATAGTTTCATGCTGCACAGTCACTACCTGCGCGGCAAAAAATCGCTGGGGCTTAAGGTAACGATCTCAATGGTCGTCATGATGGCGGCCGCGAATTTTGCCATGCAGTTGAACAAACCCGACGAGGTTCGCTCGCTGGTCTTATCGTTGGCAGCCTGACCTGGCGCCTGGACGGGGCGTTTCATTCCAAATGCCAGATATTCACAAGGTTGAAGGATTCAACGCGGATGAATTTCGGTGTTATCTTACACTGGCCGAGATTATTCAGGCTGGTGGTGCTCAATGTGCTCAATTCACACACAGGTGGAGTGGATTGCGGGATAATTGACTCCATTGGAGGTCAAACTTGGTTACGCAGAGCGTACGAATTGGCCGCCAACGAAAAGGCCTCTTAACTGAACTTATATTGCCAAAATGAACCGCACCATCCAACCCGGTGACCCGTCAGCATCAGTACAGGCTGCCCTCAATGAGGATATCGGCTCAGGAGATAAAACTGCGGCCCTAATTGATCCGACGAGCATCGCTGCAGCAAGCGTTCTGGTCAGAGAGGAGGCAATCCTGTGTGGTGCACCATGGTTTGACGAAGTCTTTCGCCAGATTGATGAATCGGTTGAGGTTCAATGGCTGGTTGCGGAGGGCAGCTTGATTGTTGAAAACCAAAAAGTCTGCATTGTTCAAGGCCGGGCGACTTCGCTACTGAGTGCGGAGCGAACAGCACTGAATTATCTGCAAACCCTTTCCGGTACCGCGACACTAACCCGGCAATTCGTTGAGGCTGTCGCACCATATGGGGTCCGCATTCTGGATACTCGCAAAACAATACCTGGACTTAGAAGCGCACAAAAATATGCAGTGACCATTGGCGGTGGCACCAACCACCGGATGGGATTGTACGATGGTGTATTAATTAAGGAGAACCATCAGTACATTTCCCGATCACTCCATTCGATCATCGCAGATTTGACCGAACACTCAACCGACATTACGCTCATCGAAGTCGAGATTGAGAGTCTTGATGAACTTGAACAAGCAATCGCGAGTGGTGCGAATCGTGTGATGCTTGATAATTTCAGCATCGACGAGATTGCCGCAGCTGTCAAACAAACCAACCGACGAGTCGAACTTGAGGCTTCAGGCAATGTCGATCTGGATACCATCAAAGCAGTCGCCAAAACAGGGGTTGACTGTATCTCGATTGGTGCGATCACCAAGCACTTACGCGCAATTGACTTTTCGATGCAGTTTTCCCGTGGCGCATAGCCCTCCATTGGCCATCAGGACTGTTGCTCGAACTTTGCCAGCTCAATGGTCAGCTGTTCAGTGAGTTGTTCCCGGGTAGTGGGACCGATTTTGGTGAATACTATGTGTCCTTGGGGCGACACAATGAACGTGGTTGGCAACCCCTTCAGTGGTTCAAACGGGATCAGGGGGCTCTCTCCCACGCGTAAAATCAGGTAGTTGACTGCAAACGCCTCCAGAAATTTTTTGAGCGCACGGGTATCAATCTCTTCAAAATCGATGCCAATGACAACGACCGGTACGGGGTCGGTCCGACGAGAAATTTCGACAAGATCGGGAATCTCTTTAAGGCATGGCGAACACCAGGTCGCCCAAAAATTAACAATCACCCACTCACCGCGAAAGTCTGACAAACTATGCAGCTGGCCGTCCGGGTCCGGTAACGTAAAATCAACCGGATCAGCAGCCAGCGGTTGATTGAGACAGATCAGAAACGAAATAACTCCAGTTCCGTAGCGCCAGGCTTTGTTCAATTTGTAGTGGTGATTGGTTTTATTCAATTTTCTTCAACCGCGATTTACCGAGACAGCGCGTGCCAATAATTGATCAGTTCTCAACTCACACCTGCATATCGAATTCATACTCATCCGACACTCTACCAACTTGTCCGCTTGATGGTTCCGCGAACAAAAAATTCATGACGCTGTTCTTCAGTGCCTGCTGTGTCTCTCTTTGACCGAATCGAACCCAGAAAGATTCATGAACGTCGTCCCACCGATCCTCGAAGGCAGTGCTCAATGATTCTCGAACGGACGACTCCTTTCGCCTTTATTGCGACGCCACTGTTGCTGCCAGCCATCCGGACACCGTATCCACCAGCGTATCGTCAAGTCCTTCGAAAAAGTGATTCGCACCATCAACCATGATTTGATGAAAGCTGCCGTTGCCGGCACTCTGTGCTGCATTGGCTTTACGTTCGGTAAAGTCGACGACTCCTGGCAAGTCTTCACTCCCGTAAAGGTCAAGAACCGGTAGCACAACACCTTCTAAAGAGGCGGCATTGTCGTGTACTGTTCCGGGGCCACCCTGCATACCAATCAATACCAGTGCGTTAACGGGTGTGTCCGGGACGTCTTCCATGTACCGCATCGTCATCGTAGCACCCATGCTATGAGCGACAATGACAATCTGTTGTTGGCCCGCGTTGTGCAGGTGTTCGATTGCCGCATTGATTCTGCCAGCGACTTCGTCGAGCAGCGGTGCGTATTCATGTGACTCTGCATCATTGAGCAGCACCGGCATCTGGATCGACAGTGTATGCCAACCGTGATCGGTCAGTCCGACTCGCAATGGTCGAATCACCGAATCCCAGTTGGGGTGGATACCAATACCATGTACGACGATTGCGGCGCGGCCGGTATCACCGTCGAAAGGTTCCATTTCGATCGCGAGAAATTCGTGCCCAGCAGCGTTAAGCCACAACGTTTCCCCATCAAACAGCGTATCGATAATCTGTTGTGCCCAGCGTTGTTCTTTGTCAGCATCAGATGAGGTTTCCGCGACCAGTGATGAACTGATACCGATCCCAAGCGTCAGGAGCAACGTCGCACTCACCAATTTTAAATATTGCATGTTGATTCACCTCATAGGTCAGATGCAGTGATTCTCGTTCCAATAATCAGTATAGCAAGCAAAATAGCGAACGCGTCGATGTGCAATCAGTTGCATGGCAATTGGGTTCATTTCAGTTGGTTTAATCGGGGGCAGCAACAATTCCGCGGTGTAGAATATCTGTCACTCTCAATTCTGACAACCATATACCTGAAGCATATCGCATTGACGCAGACGGTTCTATGTTTATGATGTATTACGATATATCGGTAAATTATTTTTGGTTTAGACAGACTGTGCCAGTCAGTGCAGCACGGACATTGAACTTTCGTCTTTTGTCTTTGTCATATGATATAAATGTAGCCAAGTTCATAAAAAACTCTGCTGATTTCCTGACAGGAAATCATACTCTTACCAAATTGGGGGTAATATTAATGCGTAAATTATGTCTAACAATTCTCGGTGGCATGCTTGCCGCAGCGACTTCGGTAGGCGCGTTTGCTGAATCAAAGCCGGTTGGAATCACACCGGAAATTATGACGATTCCTGTAAATATCGATGGTTCCACTGTGGAATTTAAACGCAATCAGGACAATGATGCAACCGTTAATCCGGCGTTCGCAAAGACTTCTCGGCCCTGCCCACCATTTTGCATTCAACCCTCAAATCTCGCTTTCGGTGTAGAGACTATTGGTGAGGTTGAATTGATGCACTATGCAAAACAGATGAATGAAGGCGATATTGACATTGTCGTCATCGATTCAAGAACACCTGACTGGGTTGAGCGCGGCACCATTCCGACCGCGATGAACATTCCGTGGACCCAGTTGAATCCTGCTAAAGGTGCAACTCCTCTTGAAATAGCAGAAATTCTGGAAACTCACTTCAACGTAACAGAAAGTGAAGGACTGTTCGATTTCTCCCAATGCCGAACTGCGGTCATGTTCTGCAACGGCATGTGGTGCGGACAATCACCGAACAACATTAAAAATCTGCTTCGCTTGGGTTATCCATCCAACAAGATTAAGTGGTATCGCGGCGGAATGCAGGATTGGGAAATTCTGGGATTAACGACCGTTCAGCCGAATTAGCACCTGAAATAAGGTCAATTCTGATTGACAAAACCCGCTGTTGGTAGTCGCCAGCAGCGGGTTTTTTATTTGGTTTTAATTGGTCTCCTGCGCTTCGAGCGGATCATTCTTGAGCGCATCAATTTGTGGTACCAAGCTCGAAATTCACTGTACTTAAAAAAAACATAACCAATATTCATCTGCTTGGTATGAAACTAAATCAGACCACTCGTCGCCAAATTATTAGGAGCAAGACAAACTGAATGAACCAAGTGCAAGTGTTCACAATTACCAAGAATTTGAGTTTGAAGATTGCCTTGAAAACAGCTACTCTCTAAACATAAAATTAGAGTAGTATCGAAAATTAAATCCACCTGTGCCTCAATATTCAAGGATGAAATGAATGCCAGAGAATCAATAGGACGACGACTCTATGACACAGTAACCGGGAAATGGGCATTTCTTTGGTTCTTTGTACTGTTCCTGTTCTCGATTTTCGCATTTGGGTTCCTTTATTCCTGGATGCCCAAGAGCCATGGTATCGAGCCTGAAGGATCCGTTAATTTCTGGTCGGATGTATTTCACGGAATGTACTTCAGCGTAGTAACCATTACCTCGCTTGGATACGGCGACCTGAGGCCACAAGGAGTTTCCCGATTATTTGCTGGTATTCAGGTAATTTGGGGATTAACTCTTATAGGCTTAATGATTGCATCACTTACTTCAAAACGTGTATCGCATTTTGTAGCGTCCCTGTATGCTTCTGATGTACAAAAAAAACTTGAAAAGCTTCTCCTTGGATTTCAGTATAGATAGTGTCTGCCAGAAAACTAAAATGGAGTATAATTAATCAACATAAACAAAGGCATAAGGATTCATTCCTGCATCGAAGATGGCCCGAATCTGAGCCATAATTCGCCAAAAATCGCCTCTAAGTCCCAAAATACTCCATTGTGACCCAATCTTCAGGTTAAAAACATGCGAAAAGTCGAATCCACCCAATGTGAATTGGGCGGCACCTTCATCCGTGATATCGTTATCAATCCAAAATCCAGAGACGACATTCCGGCCTTGCTGCTCGGATTGCAGCACCTGTATCTTGACGTTGAAAAACGAGAGAAAATCTTCCAGCTGCTGGATGCCCAGGTGAATCCCAAAGCCCGCAAAGACACCGGCCGCCCAGGGATGGAATTGTGGCGTATCCTGGTGCTCGCTGCACTCAAACAAGGTCTGCAGTGCGATTACGACCGCATCGTTGAGCTTGCCAACGAACACGCCACCTTGCGGCAAATGCTCGGTCACGGCTTGATGGCATACACCTATGAGTACCAAACCGTGGTAGACAACGTCCGGTTGCTCACCCCGGAGCTGTTGGCCGAGATTGGCCAGCTGGTGACCGAAAGCGGTCACGAGGTGGCCAGAAAAAAGCCTGGCGAAACATTGCGCGGGCGCGCTGACAGTTTCTGTGCGCTTACGAATGTACATTATCCGACAGATACGAATTTGTTGTGGGATGCAATGCGTTGCACCGTCAGGACCGCAGCCCAGCTGGCCGAGAGCCTGGACCTTTCCGGTTGGCGTCAGCACCAACACATTACCCGCGGCATCAAACAACGGTTCAACCGGGTGCGAACCTCGAAACAAATCAAATGCGCGCCGCAGCAGGTGAGCGCATACCTGTGTGAATGTGAACGCTACCTGGAGCGTGCTGAGCATACTTTGAAGCAAGCCGATGAACAGTTGCTGAGTCCTGTTCAGCGAGCCCAAGCGATTGAACTTAAAGACTATATCCAACATGCACACCGTCAGATCGACCAGCTCACGCGGCGCGTGATCAACGGTGAGAAGATTCCTCATGAGGAAAAAGTGTTTTCGATTTTTCAACCCCACACCCGCTGGATTGCCAAAGGCAAGGCCGGCGTCTCGCAGGAACTCGGTGTGCCGGTCTGTGTGGTTGAAGATCAATACCGGTTTATCCTGCATCACCGCGTCATGTGGGACGGTAGTGATGTGGATCATGCCGTACCACTGATTACCGAAGCCCGGCAACGCTTTCCGGATTTGAGATTGTGTAGTTTCGACCGGGGCTTTCATTCCCCAGCCAATCAGCAGGTCCTCAGTGAACAACTCGACAACTGCGCATTGCCGAAAAAAGGCTACCGCAGTGCGGCCGTTGTAGCGCATGAATCGCAGCCGTGGTTCCAGGCAGCTCGACAAAAGCACCCGGGCATTGAAGCGGCGATCAATCATTTGGAACACTGTGGGTTAGATCGGGTGCGGGATCACGGCAAACGCGGCTTTGCCCGGGCCGTGGCGTTGTCGGTACTGGCGGCCAATCTGAAGCGCTTGGGCCGACTGGTGCGCGATCAGCAGCGCAAGAAACTCGCCCGACAGCAGCGCTTGCGCGCGGCCTAGCATTTTATCTCGCAATTGGGCGTAAGATCCGGGTGCCGGAGGGGTAGCTGTCGGCGCAATTCGTGATTTGCCCCGGTTTTGGCTGTTGACAGTCAAATTCAGCTGGGGCAGTTGATTTTTTGCCGTGCTCGGTTTCATTGTTGGTCAATTATTTTTGAATTCTCGCCTAAAATCGAGGGTTTTCTGGCAGACACTAGATAGCCAAAATTTCTCCAGTTCCGCAACTGAATTGGCTAATCATTACCAGAGGTTTATAGTACCAACCACTTCGATTGATAACCCCGTTTCCGTAACAGAAGAATCATCCGATAGCGACTATGAGTACCAAAAGAAGCGATTCAATTCATCTGTTGCTGATTTATGGAAGCTTTCACGTAAATTTCATGACTACTTGACCGCAACAACAGATCGCGGCAAATACCTGCAATTTATCAACGAGAACGATTTGATTGATTTAGTTTCGGAAATGAGAAAAACTTTCTCCAGGATTAATCATGGTATTGTTGCTTTGGAGGCCTATCTGAAATCTGAGTCGTTAATAAATATATTTCCCGACAGACGTCTATCAGAAACTGCAACCGAACTCAAGCACGCGAGCGCGCTTATTACAAAAAATTCTATAAATGATGATATTGTAAGAATACGTATAGAAATCGATCACCTCTATCAATCTATAAGCGTCGCCTTAGGCCAAGTACCTGGTTCCGATGAACCAGACCAGTTGTATCGGGGAGATGAAACTCGCAACCCATGAGAAATCGATGACAGCAGTGACAACGGAGAGCCAATATATGGCACAATCAATGGAGTTAAAGTGGCATAGATGTCAAGGAAATTTGTGGTGCAATTTCAATGCCGTAAACCTTGATCATCAGCACTTCAATGGCATCGAAGGGGTATACATTATTTGGCACGCCGGCAAACATCCCCATGTTGTATACGTAGGGAAAGGCAATATTAGAGACAGAATCAAAGAACATCGACGAAAAAAAGAAATCCAAGAATTTTCTCAATTCACTTTGTTTGTAACTTGGGCTGAGGTTGCACCAGATTACCAGGAGGGTGTTGAAGCATATCTGGCGAACTACTGGAAACCGAAGGTAGGAAACAATTACCCAGCGGTTGAATTAATTAGTCGGCCCTGAATAAACCAATAATCGTTGGTATGTAATTGTTAATAATGATTAATAATGTCATATGCACTGATTTGAAATTGCCAGAAACGGTATAATTGACTATCATTTCCCTGCAATTTCGAGATCAAAAATGAAGCCCAAATCACCCCAGCATCAAGACCAGTCAGAACTGTTCCGAAGTCGCCTTGACAGTCAAATCAACCTGAACCATGAACTGGTGCAATTGTCAGCTATGATCGACTGGGATGTGTTCGATGAAAAGTTCGGTGATTTGTACCACGCCGATAAGGGCTGCCCTGGAAAACCCACCCGGTTGATGGTGGGACTTTTGTATTTGAAACACATACACAAGCTGTCCGATGAACAGTTGGTGATCTGCTGGCTGGAAAATCCGTACTGGCAGTATTTTTGTGGGGAAAGCCACTTTCAGACGAGCTGGCCGATTGATCCGAGCTCGCTGACGCGTTATCGCCAGCGTATTGGTGAAAGTGGCTGTGAGTGGTTGTTGCAACAGACGATTGCCGCGGGATTGGATAGTGGTGCAGTTAGAAAGTCGCATTTAAAGCGCGTGACCGTTGACACCACCGTGCAGGACAAGGCGGTGAGTTTTCCAACCGATGCCAAGCTGTTGAACCGTAGCCGGCAACGGTTGATCAAACTGTGTCATCAACACCGGGTGGTGGTGCGTCAAAGTTATGCGCGCTTGGGTCCAAGGTGTGTGCTGCGAGCCAATCGTTATGCGCATGCGCGACAAAGCCGCCGTATGCGCCGCCAGCTTCGTACACTACATACATATCTTGGGCGGGTGGTGCGCGACATTGAACGCAAGATTCACGGTGATGAGAAGCTGATACAGCTGTTTGCCGAAGAGCTTAAGATGGCCAAACGGTTGCTGAACCAGCAAAGGGACAGTTCCAACAAGCTTTACAGTCTGCATGCACCGGAGGTGGAGTGTATTAGTAAAGGCAAGGCGCACAAGCGTTATGAATTTGGTGTGAAAGCCTCCATTGCAGTGACCAACCGCTCGAACTTTGTTATTGGTGGCCTGGCGCTGCCAGGTAATCCATATGATGGTCATACGTTGAAAGATGCGTTGGATCAGGTGCGCAAGTTATGTGGACAGCAAATTGAGGAAGTGTATGTGGACCGTGGTTACCGCGGTCACGATGAAACCGAAAGTGTGGTGTACATATCGGGACAAAGGCGCGGGGTGACGGATCGCATCCGGCGGTGTTTGAAGCGTCGTCAGGCGATTGAGCCCATCATTGGACATATGAAGCATGATGGCTGGCTGGGCTGTAATCATCTCAAGGGTACAGAAGGCGACAGTGTGAATGTATTGCTCAGTTGTGCCGGGCACAATCTGCGGTTGATCCTGAAACGTTTGAGGGACAGTTGTGTCCGTATTTTTTGTCACTCGGTATTGGAGCGTATTTTTCGCTTCAAACGGGCACTGTCGGGGGTAGAGTACAGCTTTTTGGTACTGCGCGCGGCATAAAGTCGTTTCAGCTCCCCGATACCTGACTTTCATGACTTCGAAAATCGACAGAAAACCGAATTTTTCAGGGCCGACTAATTACTGTAAACTCACCGTGGCATAGCTAAAACGAGCCCACTCCAAACCGGTCTGTCACGCCGGAAACAATAAACATAGCCTACGACAAATTTGAAATATCGCTATAAATTTCTGCCGATCACGTAAACATCACATTTTTATCTGAACTTCAAATCAATAATTCTCTCGGTTTAACTCGCGTGGCTACACTCCGAGCGAGTCTTTCTTAAGTTCCGCAATCAGGTCTCGCATATCTTGAGGTACACCTGAAGTCCATTGGCGACGTTCTCCTGTTTCCGGATGGTCCAACTCAAGTGCCTCGGCATGCAATGCCTGCCGGCTAAATCCACCCAGCATTGCGATCAGTGCAGCACTTGCACCTGTCGGGTATTTGGGTCGCCCGCCATACTCAGGATCGCCGACCAGTGGAAATCCGGCATATTTAAAATGCACTCGAATTTGATGCGTCCTTCCAGTCTCCAGTTGCACGCGAATCAGACTGTGCGCCCGATACCGAGAGAGGATCCGATAGTGGCTTACTGCACTTTTGCCTACTCCGGTGGTCATGCGCCTACGGTCCTGACGATGACGCCCAATCGCAACATCAATCGTACCGCCTGAAACCAGTCGACCTTCAACCACCGCGACATAACGCCTTGTCGCTGCGCGCTTTTTAAATTGTTTGATTAAATTCAGACGTGAAGCTTCAGTCTTGGCAACCACCAGTAAACCCGACGTGTTTTTGTCCAATCGATGAACAATACCGGCACGCGGCAAAGATGCGAGTGAACCATCATAATTCAACAGCGCATTCAGCAATGTGCCTTGCTGATTACCCGCTCCTGGATGGACAACCATTCCTGCCGGTTTATTTACAACCAACACTGTCGCATCCTCGAACACGACTTCGATTGGTATCTGTTGAGGAGTCCATTCACGCGGCTCTTGAGGCGGTATATTGATTTCAATCGATTCACCACCTGCAACGATCGTACGGCGGGTCGGTTGACATCCATTCATTAACACTCGACCAGCATCCAGCCACGCTTGAATTGCAGTTCGTGAATGGTCAGTCAGCATCGATGCCAACGCCTTATCAAGCCGTATCCCGCGGCAGTTTTCCGGAATGGTTGCTTTGATCTGCAATTCACCAACCTCAATCATGCATTATCTAAGCCACTGCGAGGATATTAACGCAACTCGAGGACCTTAAATGCGGATTAAAACCAAAATCGATGGGTGTCATTAATCAATATAATTGATGTGAACGCCCATATATCTGGACCTGATACAACAACCCCTACGTGACCGGAGCAACCCACCTGAATATGCCTGCCGATGCAACCAGCAAAACACGGACCACAAAGTTGATATTTTTGCTGCTACTGATTCCTGTGTTGTTTTTGCCCGCTTGTGGAAAAAAGGAGCGAGTTCAGTCCGAACAGGAGATGTACGACTCTGCCTATAAAGCACTTTCAACAGGACGCTATGAAGCGGCTGTTGAACGCTATGATGCCTTGCGCGCCGCATATCCATATGGCGAATACACAACGCAAGGTGATTTGGAAATTTGCTACGCGTATTACAAAACCCGGCAGTTCGAATCGGCAGTACCGTGCGTTAACCGGTTTCTGGCGAATCATCCAACGCATTCTCAAATCGACTACGCCTATTACCTCAAAGGTCTGGCTCTATTACCCGTACGTCCACCGAAATTTGGTGAACGATTGTTTCGCAGCCAGGCTGACCTGACCGACCATGATGCGGAAACCGGGCGGGAAGCCTATGCCGCGTTTACCGAGATTATTGAGCGTTTCCCGCTCAGCGAATACGCGGACGCATCGCGGGAGAAACTGGTTGATCTGGTGAATATTTTTGCACGACACGATCTGCAGATTGCCCTTTTCTACCTCAAACGCCAGGCTTATGTCGGCGCAATAAATCGCGCATCCCGGGTATTACAGCGCTATGAAACTTCACCCTTTACCGAAGAAGCGCTGGCGATACTGGTCTATGCATACAATCGGCTGAATCTGACAGAGCTGGCGGACGACAATCGCAGAGTGCTCCAATTTAACTACCCGGCCAGTATTTACCTGACCGACGCAGCCGCGATTTTTGACGATTCTGTACTTGACCTGGGCGGTTAACGTTTTGCGCCGCCGCGAGTCGACGCGCTAGTACTTGCTGGTAATCGGGTAGCGGCGATCGCGACCAAAGGCGCGGGTCGTAATGCGAACGCCCGGTGGTGCCTGCTGGCGTTTATACTCGTTGCGATTGACCATTTTCACCACACGGCTGACTGTTTCAGAATCGAAGCCCATCTCAACGATGTCCTCAATTGAGCGACTGTTCTCGACATACGCTTCGACGATCGCGTCCAGTTCGTCATAAGGTGGTAAGGAATCGCTGTCTTTTTGATCATCAGCCAACTCAGCGGTTGGCGGGCGATCAAATACCCGTTGCGGGATCACCTTGCCATATTGTTCATTGCGGTATTGGGCCAATTTATAGACCATTGTTTTTGGCACATCCTTAATGGCAGAAAACCCCCCGGCCATATCACCATAGAGCGTTGAATACCCAACCGCCACCTCACTTTTGTTACCGGTGGTAACCACAATCGAATTGGACTTGTTGGAGATGGCCATCAGCAGGGTACCGCGGCAGCGCGCCTGGATATTTTCTTCGGTCACGTCGACCGGGTGACCTTCAAACTTTGGTCGCAACTGTTCGAGAAATGCTTCAAAAATGGGCTCGATCGAAATGATCGACCACTTCACCCCCATGGCTTGTGCCTGACTGATTGCATCATCGATACTCATCTGCTGGGTATAGCGGGACGGCATCAAAACCGCCTCGACATTGTCAGCCCCGATCGCATCCCCCAAAATGGCCAACGTCAGGGCCGAGTCGATGCCACCCGACAGGCCCACTACAGCCCCGCGGAAACCATTTTTACGAACATAGTCCCGAACACCCAAGGTTACCGCATGATAAATACTGGCAAGCGGCTCAGGTGTGGGTTCAATTGAACCGCGCAGCAGTTCAACTCGGCTGCCCCGTCGGAAACGGGCCGCTTCAATGGTTTCTTGAAAATGTTTGGCGCGCAGTTGCACCTCACCGCGCTCGTCAGTCACCAGCGACCCACCATCAAAAACCAACTCGTCCTGCCCGCCGACCAGGTTGACATACACAATGCTGACCGAATTTTTTTTACTGCGCGCGGCAACGATTTCATTTTCCCGGTAAGCGATTTTACTGGTATCAAAGGGTGATCCGTTCAACGCAAAAATCAGCTGTGCACCGCTTGCTACGGACCATTCAACCGGACCGTCTTCCCACACATCCTCACAGATTGTCAGTCCAATTGCAATTCCATCGACATCAACTACCGAAGTGTTATTACCCTTGGTAAAGTAACGTTTTTCGTCAAACACACCATAGTTGGGCAAGTGGTGTTTGTGATAGGTAGCCAGTACTCTGCCATCATCAATCAACGAGGCAGCGTTAAACAAGCCATCGCGCGTACGATGCGGATGGCCAACAACCATGGCGATGCCCGGCACGGCCTGCACCAGGCTGTTCAATACAGTCTCACAATCGGAAACGAACGCGCTGCGTTGTAACAAGTCTTCAGGGGGATAGCCACAGATGGCCAACTCCGGAAACACGATGAAGCGGCACGCCAATTTATCGCGGGCATGTACCGCTGCTTCAGTGATTCTGCGTTGATTGCCTGGCAAATCTCCGACCACCAGGTTCAGTTGAGCCAACGCTACGCTAAAGTCTGCTGTCATGGACTAATGAATATACTTTATAGGGTCGGTGGGCAATCGCCATCGCATTAACCAAAACACCGGACAAAGTCAATCGTTGAACATGGGAAAAGTCAATCAAAGCGATTCTGTAGCGTTTGAAGTTGTCGATTCAATTGCTGAGATCGGTTCCCTTGAGTGGAATCGTATTGTACCTGCCAATTACCCGTTTTTGCGCCACGAATTCCTGCATGCGCTTGAACAATCAGGCTGCGTTTCCATCGATTCCGGCTGGGCACCACAGCACATTGTAATACGAAATCTGGCAAGCAAACATCAGGAAGTCATAGGGGCAGCACCACTGTACCTGAAAGCCCATTCCTGGGGTGAATTTATCTTTGACTGGGACTGGGCGCATGGTTACCAAAGTCATGGTTTGGACTATTATCCGAAGTTGATCTCCCAAACTCCATTCACGCCGATTACTTCACCAAAACTGTTGACTTCAAACATCGATACGACGACAAATATTCGCAGCCAACTAGCCCGGTTCGCACACAAGATTGCAACTGAAAAGAATGTATCTTCGGTTCACTGGCATTTTGTATCTCAAGCAGATTCAGAAATCCTCAGTGGCTGCGAATACCTCGGCCGCGCAAGCACTTTCGAGTATGTTTGGTCCAATCAGGACTATACCTCGATGGATGACTTTCTGGGCACGCTTGCCAGTCGTAAGCGCAAAAAAATCAAGCGCGAACGAAAATCAATCCGCGAGCAGGAAATCTCAGTTTTGGCACTTGATGGGCAACAATTGAATGAATCACATTGGCAGCTGATCGATTGGTTTTACCGGCAAACGGTGGACAAGTACCACTCCCAAAAATACTTGTCTGTTGATTTTTTTCGACAAATTGGTCACACGATGCCTGACAACATTGTGCTTTTTTTGGCAACGCTGGACCGAAAACCGGTTGCTGGCTCATTTTGTCTGCGCGGTGGTGATAAGCTGCACGGTCGCTACTGGGGAACCCTGGGGAATTTTCCCAACCTGCACTTTGAACTTTGTTATTACGCGCCAATCGAATACTGCATCGAACACAATCTGGCTGAATACAATGCAGGTGTGCAGGGTGAGCACAAACTTAATCGAGGATTCTTGCCCCGACTCGCCAGGTCTAACCACACATTTCAACATCCCGCTTTTCTGGCAGCGATCGATCAGTACATTGATCGCGAGTCTTCCTACATGCAAGCCTATTGTGAAACGCTGAATGAATATTCACCCTACGCGAAACCACCAAACTCACTGACACCATGAGCAAACTCCAAACCGCTCCCAAACCTGTCAGTAAATTCCCTGATCCCGAGTGCGTGCCGGGCAACGCACCCTTGCAAATTGAGGTTGATTTGTCAGTCGAATCTCTGCTCGAAGCTTACCGTCATGGTTACTATCCAAAACCCGAACACCAAGCAGATGTCTCCTGGTGGTGCCCCGACCCGCGTACCGTGCTGTTTCTGGATGAATTCAAAACCTCCCGAAGCTTGCGCAAGAGTGTCAGAAACCGCGGCTATTTCGTTACGCTGAATAAAAATTTCAATACGGTCATCGATCATTGTGCCAACCGGTACCCATCGCGGTTTTGTTATTTCAAAGTGCCTCACGAATTTTTGCAATCGAACGAATTCGCGTGGTTGCAGGGACTGCAAAACGCTGGACGAGTGCAACTTGAATTTTCTGACGATACGGTAAGACTGGAGTTCAAATCCAGAGATGACGCATTGCAAGTCCTAGGGCCGCGACCCACCTGGATCACTGAAAACATCCTGCAAGCATACAAGCAACTGCATCAGCATGGCCACGCCCATTCGGTGGAAACCTGGCAATTCAGTGATTTGGTCGGAGGTTTATATGGCGTCAGTATCGGTAACATTTTTTGTGGTGAAAGCATGTTTTCACTCAATACAGATGCGTCCAAGGTTGCGCTGTTTCACCTGGTCAAACATCTTAAAGACGCGGATTTCATCATGATTGACTGTCAGGAACCCACGGAACTGCTCTTTAGCCTGGGTGCCAGAGAAATTTCCAGGCGCGAGTATCTTGCCATCCTGAGCGACTCGGTTGGAGTTGAAACCTCGACATCGCAGTGGGAATTCCTGTCAACACAGCAATTTGCCCGGCATCCTGAAAACCATTTTTTTAGGTGATTTTCGAAATTTAGTCAGACATCTAAACTCAGTTATTGTCTATAATTTCAGCATATAGAATTGCTACCAATTAATTTCATCCTTTAAGGTTGTGCCAAACATGTTAAAAATAACAAAACTGATTAGTTCTCGATTGGCGTTGTTGGGTCTTGTATCCGTGTTCGCCCTGTCGATGTCTGCATGTCAGCTGTTTTCAAAAGCAGATGCCGAAGTCGTAGCAGAAGAACCCATGATGGAGGAAACTGAAACAACCGAAGTGATGGCTGAAGAAGTTGAACCCTTAATGGTTTCAGATGATGTTCATGTGGTATCAGCAGGTGAAAGTCTGTGGAAAATTTCTGGCATGAGTTCTATCTACAATGATGCTTTTAGATGGCCGCTGATTTACGGGCGCAACAAAGATATTGAAGATGCAGACTTGATTTTTCCAGGTCAGGAATTAGCCATTCCGCGAGATCTGACTCGTGCAGATATAGACATGGCAGTCGCACATGCAAGAAACCGCGGTGCGTGGTCCATCGGTGAGATTGAAGAAACCGATCTGCAATATCGCGCCAACTCAATGTAACTCAATCGAACAGGCGATCGAAACATTTGATCTATTTTGGTTGCAGTCTACTTGGGACTTAACCGTTAATGATCGATCTTTCCAAACCTGATTCGACGACTAGTAAAAATTCATAACAATCCCTGTTTGGGCAGAAGTGCCGTTCGGTGCTCTTCTGCCCGACGGTGTGAGGCTATCCCAATCACTTCTTAATCTGCGTCAGCAAACGGCTCAGTTAATTCAATGCATCGCCTAGTCTCACTGCGACAACAGGTGTTCGGCTCTGCTCTGATTAGTCTGTTGTTGCTAGCGGTGATGCCCGCGCCTGCTCTAGCTGACGCAAAATTGAACGAATTGCGAACCGCTTATCTGGAAGCCGACCGGCTACTGGACCAACGCAAAACATCTCAATGGCTGGGTCGAAAGGCCAAGCTCAAACCCTATCCGCTTTACCACTACCTGATTATTAAGGAAGTTCGCAACACACATTCTGAATACACCAACTCACAAATCTCTAAAATCGTCTCGCGGGTGGATGTGCCTTTGCCCGGCAACTTCAGCCACTGGTGGTTGAAAAGACTGCGCGATCGCAAAGATTGGAACTTGATTATCAAGCACTACGCCAACGCCAGCGATACTGAAACTCGCTGTACTTACGCGTTGGCAGTCATGCGCAGCAAATCGCGCGAGGAAGCCATGCAGGAATTGAAACCCCTGTGGTTGGTTGGTCGATCGCAGGCGGAACAATGCGATCCATTGTTTGAGCAAGCCCTCAAGAAGGGTTATATCGATGATGATTTGATTTGGCAGCGCATCCTCCTCACTCAAAGACGAAATCAGGTGGGTATGACGAAGTATCTGGCCAGTCTGCTGCGCTCACAAAATGTAAAGACGTGGGCCGATCGTTTGCAGCGCGTCCATCGCAATCCGCGTGCTACCGTCCACAAACACCTCTCGAAGTGGAGCCAATCGCCATACGGACGAGACGTCATCACCCATGGCATGGTGCGTATTACCAGAAAGGACAGCGATAGCGGCATCGCTTTTTGGCGAGAACTCAAGTCCAATAGCCCTGACAGTATCAAACGTCTTGCTGAGACAGAACTGAGAATTGCGCAAATCTTGGGCTGGCGACGACACCAGCAGGCCTATCAGTGGTTGGCAAGGCTGCCAGATTCGCTGCTGGACAGTTCACTGCTGCAACTCAAAGTGCGAAATGCGCTAGCCGGCGGGAATTGGTCACAGGTGCTTAAGGCGATTGATAATTTGGGACCCGACGACGCCAACCGAAGCGAATGGCAATACTGGCGCGCCATGGCCCTCGACAAGGCCGGCCATCGCCAGGACGCAAAACCCATCCTCGCATCGCTGGCATCGCAAAGGAACTTTTATGGAATGCTGGCTGCAGATCATTTGAATCTCAAATACAGTCTAACACCAGATAGCCAACACTTTAACAGCACTGAGTTAAGCACTTTGGTTGATTCAGAACCGGCTTTGGCAAGAATTAGGGAGTGGTTGGCAATCAGCAAACCCTACAGTGCGCGGCGCGAGCTCAATCACTTGAAAAACACACGCAAAGACGAAGCCGAACTTTGGATTCAGGTGGCCAACCTATTTCACAATTGGGGATGGCATGATGGTGCGATTCGGGCCGCCTACATCTCCGGCCAGGCTGATGACTTACCACCGGAATTAACCCACCCATCGCCCTATATTAATTACGTAAGACGGGAAGCCATTCGCAACTCGGTCCCGCAACACTGGATTTATGGCATCATGCGCCAAGAAAGTCTGTTTGTGCACGACATTCGCTCGGGCGCGGGAGCAATCGGATTAATGCAGCTGCTGCCATCAACCGCCCGCAACGTCGCGAAGCGCAATGGGCTCAAACGTCCTTCAAATAGAGATTTGTCCAACGCATCGTTGAATATCCGACTTGGAACCACTTACTTTAGACGCCTGTTGAATCGACTGGATGAAAATCCGGTGCATTCACTTGCTGGCTATAACGCTGGACCCAGACGGGTCGACCAATGGAAAAAATCAATTCGAGTCGCAGAACCCGCGGCCTGGGTAGAATCCATACCATTTACAGAAACTCGCAACTACGTCAAGAAAATCCTTGTGAACTTTATCATTTACGAAAATATTCATGACCTTGAGCACTCCAGAATCGAAGACTATCTGCAACCGTCCGCGACCCAACACGCGGTATCATCAAGTCATGACTGAAACCCGAAAGTACACAGTCACCGGTCTGGTACAGGGAGTGTGGTTTCGTCGACATACTGTTGACAGTGCACACCAAATTGGTATTCGAGGCTGGGTGAGAAATGCCTCGGAAGGGACGGTTGAACTCATCGCGCAGGGCGATGAACAGCAATTTCAACGTCTGGAGGCAGCCCTTTGGCAAGGATCGCCCATGTCTGATGTCACAGCAGTAGACTATGAAGCAGCCGCAGAATTTACCGGCGAGGGATTTGAGATTCGTGCCGACCGGTGATGCTGCACCTGCTTAACGTCGAGTGACTCGCGCAACCAGTTGCTCGATCAAATCATCAATCGGAATATTTTCAATCGCTTCAATACCGCGTCGTTTGTACTCGACTGTCCCATTGGCAATGCCACGGTCGCCCACGACCAGCCGATGTGGGATACCCAAAAGGTCCATGTCAGCAAACTTGACACCCGGCCGATCATCCCGGTCATCTAGCAATACTTGAAATCCCGACTGCACCAGCCTGTCGTGAATGTCCATGGAGACGCGCGCCACGTTTTCTGATTGCTGAAAGTTGATCGGTACGATACAAACCGAAAAAGGTGCAATCGCTTCCGGCCAAATGATGCCTGAATCGTCGTGATTCTGTTCGATGGCAGCCGCAACAATGCGCGAAACACCGATCCCGTAGCAGCCCATCCACATCACTGCATTTTGGCCATTTGAATCAATGCAGGTGGCATCAAATGCTTCACTGTATTTGGTGCCCAATTGAAATACGTGTCCAACTTCAATACCGCGTTTAACAGTCAGGGGGAGTGAGGGATCTTCCGGACACGGATCACCATCAACTGCTTTGCGTAAATCAGCAAATTGTGGTTCAGGTAAATCTCTGCCCCAGTTCACTCCTGTGTAATGCTGCTCAGACTGATTGGCGCCACACACAAAATCCGACATTTCGCAAGTGGCATAATCGGCTATGATTGGAATTTCCAATCCGATCGGACCGACTGACCCGGGTTCAGCTCCGGTTGCTGCAATAATGCTGTCTGAGGTTTCCATCTGTAGTGGTGTTTCAACACCAGAGATCTTGACTGCTTTAAGAAGATTCAATTCGTGATCACCACGCAATAGCAGTGCAACCGGGCCCGTTTTCCCGCGAACCAGCAAACACTTGATCGTTTGCGAGGGTGCCGCTGATAGGTGATCACACAAATCTGCAATGGTTCGCACCCCTGGTGTGTTGACTAGCGTCAATTCCGCTTGTGGTGAATTTCTCTTTTGTGACGAAGGCGGTAAATCGATCATCTCAACGTTCGCGGCGAACTTGGCATCAGTGTTGATGCCGATACCATCTTCACCGGAATCCGCCAGTACGTGAAATTCTGTTGATACACTGCCTCCGATGGCACCGGAGTCCGCAGCAACCGCGACAAAGTCCAGCCCAAGTCGTTCAAAAACCTTGCAGTAAGCGTCGTACATCACCTGGTACGCCTGTTCCATACCGGCCCGACTGAAATCAAACGAGTAGGCATCTTTCATGAGAAATTCCCGGCAGCGCATCACACCAAACCGGGGCCGCACCTCATCACGAAATTTCCACTGAATCTGGTAGAAATTGGCCGGCAACTGACGATAACTGCGAATTTCATTATTGATGAGTGTGGTAATGACTTCTTCATGGGTTGGGCCCAGACAAAAATCCCGTTCATGCCGGTCGTGAAAACGCAACAATTCGGGGCCGAACATATCCCAGCGACCGGACTGTCGCCATATTTCGGCCGGCTGTACCGATGGCATCAGCACTTCCTGGGCACCAGCACGATCCATCTCCTCGCGTACGATGTTCTCGACCTTGTTGAGTACTCGCAAGCCCGTCGGCAGCCAATTGTAGATTCCTGAAGCCAACTGCCGGATCATGCCTGCGCGTAGCATCAGCCGGTGGCTGATGATTTCCACATCAGCTGGCACCTGCCTGACTGTCGCAAGTAAATATTCTGTTGACTTCAAAACCTGTCTCCTTTTTGGTCAGCGTTTCACCAACGCGACTTGTCCCACCTTTCCGGATTGGCCCAATGCTTGGCATTCAGCCATTGTGGTACCGGTTTATAGAACTGTAAACTGAATTCATACCACTGTGGCTGACAGGTGCCAAATGCCTCTGGGTTGACCATCCGCATACCCTGTGCAACAGCATCATTACCGTTATAGCTATTCGGCAGATTCTGCCGCACCATAACCCATAGCAATCTCGCATGTAAATCACGCAATCGGGAAATCAATTGCTCTGCTTTGCTTTTTTCCAACTGTTCGAGAGAATCTGCAACAACAACGAAATCAAATCGACCTAACGAAGACATCGCTGTTTCCAGGTCCCGAATCTCAATGTGCATGTACTGAATTTCAGAATGAACGTTCAGATACTCAGCCAAGCCCGCCGATAGCTGCGGTACAACAAGTAATACATTAGTCGGGCGTACTTTTTCAAACTGCTCGATCAGTGCCTGTTCGAGTTGAATATCCACACCGTTTTCTACAGGCATTGTGTTTACTCAATGCAATAACAGTCAATCGACGACTTCGAAACTGTTGGTGTCTTTCTCTTTGGTACCGGAGATGCTCGCGTAAGCAGAATGATTATGGATTGATTCGAAGTTTTCTGATTCCACGGTATAAGAAACGACTCTTGGGTCGGCAATTAATTTGGCGGCGATATCACGCACCATATCTTCGACAAATTTTGGATTATCGTAGGCCTCTTCTGTCACGAACTTCTCGTCAGGTCGTTTCAACAATCCGTAGAGTTGTGAGCTCGCATTGGATTCAGCTATATCAATCAACTCTTCAATCCAGACAAACTCTTCAGCAAGCACGGTAATGGTTACGTGCGAGCGCTGATTGTGCGCGCCGTAATCCGAAATCTCCTTTGAACAGGGGCATAGACTGGTTACCGGGACCACCACGCGGGTGGTAATTCTGACCGAATCGGCGTTCAGCTCACCGAGCAGGGTAACTTCATAGTCAACCAGGCTTTTGACACCGGTGATCGGTGCGCTCTTCACACGAAAATACGGGAACGTCATTTCGATACGACTGGTCTCAGAAGCCAGTTTATCGGCAACCTGTTTAACGATTTCTCGAAACGAATGGACAGAAATCACAGTGTCATGGTCATTGAGGACTTCAACAAACCGGGACATGTGAGTCCCTTTGAAATTGTGCGGCAATCCAACGTACATATTAAACGTCGCGATGGTGTACTGATCCCCATGATCGCGGTCCCGTACCTTAACGGGATGACGAATTTCCCGAATACCGACCTGATCAATCGCCAGCCTACGAGTGTCCTGCTTGGCCTGAATATCAGGAATTGACTGATCGTTGGATTCCGCTGGAACCGGAACCAGTTGTGGCATTTTCATCAAATTATCTCCTGCCCTATTCACTTGGCAATTTTGAGCGCCTTAATCTGTTCAACCACCGATTTCGCATCAAGGCCATGTTCAGCAAAGACTTCCTGAGGTATACCGTGCTCAAAGTTCTGATCCGGCAACCCGAGATTTAGGATTTTCATAGGCAGTTCATGCTTGGCCAGCACTTCATTGACAGCCGAGCCTGCCCCACCTAAGATGACATGTTCCTCGATGGTAACCAACCATGCGTGTGAACTCGCCATATTTAACACCATATTTTCATCGATGGGTTTTACAAACCGCATATTGACAACTGTCGCATCAAGTTGTTCAGCAACATTCATCGCTGTGGCTAACATGCTTCCAAAGGACAGAATTGCAACCCCGGAGCCATTGTCCTCTTTCCTGTGACGGGTTATTTCCGCTACCCCAATGGGATAAGCCTGCATTTGTTCCCGCGGCTCGGCCCCGACACCGACACCACGCGGATATCGGACTGAAGCTGGACCTTCATACTGATAGGCGGTATATAGCATGTCGCGCGTTTCAGCTTCATCAGCTGGGGCCATAACAACCATATTTGGAATACATCGCAAATACGCATAATCATAAAGTCCTGCATGGGTGGGACCATCGCCGCCGATATATCCTGACCGGTCAAGGGCAAACGTCACATCCAGGTTCTGAATGCACACATCGTGAATCAACTGATCGTAGGCGCGCTGCAAAAAAGTTGAGTAGATGGCAACAACCGGCTTCATATTCTCGCAAGCGATGCCCGCCGCGAAGGTCACTGCATGTTGTTCTGCAATGCCAACATCGAAATAGCGATTGGGAAACTGTGCCTGAAACTCCACCAATCCAGAACCTTCACGCATTGCTGGTGTGATTCCAAACAGTCGGTCATCCTTGGCTGCCATATCGCAAAGCCATTTGCCAAAAACTTGAGTGTAACTCAACCCGGCAGATGCTTTTTTCTTCATCTTGCCTGTTTCTGTATCGAATGGGGATACCCCATGGTACAGTAGCGGGTTTTCCTCCGCGGGATCGTAGCCCTTGCCCTTTTTGGTCACGATGTGTAAAAACCTGGGACCCTTGATTCGCGACAGATTTCTGAGGGTCTGCATCAGCGTTGGGATATCGTGCCCATCGATTGGTCCAATGTAGTAAAACCCCAATTCTTCGAACAGCGAACTTGGCAGAATCAGACCTTTTGCATGGGCTTCAATTCGATTGGACAGTTCCTGAACCGAGGGTGGCATCACACCGAGAACCGCTTTGCTCCCCTGGCGTATCGACATGTATGCTTTACCAGACATCATGCGAGCCAGGTAATTCGACACGGCACCAACATTGGGTGAGATCGACATTTCGTTGTCATTGAGGATGACGAGCAAATCGGATGAGGAGGCCCCCGCATTGTTGAGTGCTTCAAAAGCGAGACCGGCGGTCATCGCGCCATCGCCAACAACCGCAACAACAGCTCGGTTTTCACCTTGGGCGGCCAACGCGACAGACATACCGAGACCAGCTGAGATCGACGTACTGGAATGCCCAGCGCCGAAAGTGTCGTATTGACTCTCGTCGCGCTTTAAAAATCCACTCAAACCGCCCGGCTTGCGTATGGTATGCATCCGCTCTTTGCGTCCTGTCAATATCTTGTGTGGATAGGCCTGATGACCGATATCCCAGACGATTCGATCGTGCGGGGTATCGTAAAGATAGTGAAGCACAACTGTCAGTTCCACCGTCCCAAGTCCTGCTGCAAGGTGCCCACCTGTCTTTGAGGTAACCTCTACCAGGTAATCCCGAACTTCGGCTGCCAATTGTGGCAATTGACTTTCAGACAACTGCCTCACATCTGCCGGCGAATCAATTTGGCTGAGTAGCTCGTAGTTTTGCAGAACTTTCATTTCGTCTGTCATTTCTGACTCCGAAGACTTACCGATAGGTGTAACGTTCGATTTGCTCATAATTCTCTCGATACCACAAAATGAGCCATTTTCTCCAGGTGATTGGTGTTTCTCTCAATCATTCCAAGGTGGGTTAACGCGCGATCACGCATCTCAATTGCTTTCTCGTACGGGTTTTCATCCAGTGCATCGCCATCGAGCTGATCGTCGCGAAACTGGAACGCCAGTCCGACACATTCACCATACTGACTCAAGGCCTCGTATTCATCCTTGGTCACTGATTCACTAACGAGCGCACCCAATCGTACACTCGCCTGAATCAGCCTTGCGGTTTTTAACTGATGCACCGTCAAGGGATTAACCTCTCCAGGTGCCGATTCCTCAAACTGCATGTCGAGCATCTGCCCGCCTACCATTCCTTTTGATCCAACCGCGTGTGCCAGCGTTGATACCAAAGATCCTCGCCTATCGTTTAAGTTTATCAGACTTTGATCGCCTGCCAGAATTTGAAATGCCAGTGCCTGCAGCGCATCACCCACCAAAACGGCGGTCGCTTCATCATATTTTTTGTGACACGATGGCATACCGCGACGATAGTCATCATCGTCCATACACGGTAAATCATCGTGTACCAGGGAATAAGCATGGATGCACTCAACTGCTGCTGCAGGTGCAAGCAGGTGGGCGAGGTCGGTGCCAAAAACCTGACCCGTCATCATCACCAGTACCGCACGGAATCGTTTACCGCCATTCAAAGTCGAATATCGCATGGCCTCATGCAACTCATTTGGAGTTTCGGATACTGACGGCAATCGCTCCTCCAAGGCTGTCACCGCCGCTTGTTGCAGGCGGCGCCACTCAGGTTCAAAACTCATTGCAACTGCTATTCCGATTTGAATGGCTGCACGTCAGATTCACCGTCGATGGACTTGGTCAACAATTCAACGCGCTGTTCGGCTTCTTTCAGCATTTTTTGGCACTCACGGGTAATTTGGATTCCCCGCTCAAATTCGCTAATCGATTTCTCCAAAGGTTGATCACCGCTTGACATGCGTTGAATGATGTTCTCGAGCTCCTGAATTGACTCTTCGAAGGAATTCCCCTTTGGGGGAGCGTTATCGTCTTTGCTAGCGGGACTTGTCATCTGATGCACCAAATTGAGTGTGGAAGTCAATTATATTCTCGATACGTAAGCGCCATTTATCCGGAAACAACTCACTCCAAGTCCCCTTGTGAAAAGGCCATATAAAGCTCAATCAGATTAAACAAAAACGGCTACTCAAGAAATCCAATACTGGGATACAACGAGCCGACTTATCAAACGCCTCACAGAAAGTGAGTGCTCGTGCAATTGATGTCAATCCATGGTGTGATTGGATATTTGAATTCCGCAGCTACTCTGATCTTGGCTTTCCCAAACATACGGGGCTGAACTTCCGATTGACTCCTTCGAGAGCCTGCCTGTGGTGATGGTGCAGGAAATTATGGAATCGGGCTCAAAGATTTTGGTCAGTGAATTACACGGTAGTATTTACAAACCTGAGTATACCCTCTGTTATCTTCGCAGATGCCAGTTGGTACGGTTCACTGCGTGGCGGAGTTGAATTTGGCGGTGGTACTGATGGCCAGTTCAAAGATGGCGGATCACGTTGGGGTATTAAAGGCTCAAACGAATTATCCGAAGGGCTAAGTGCAGTTTATCGATTTGAGCACAAAATCAGCACTACTAACGCCGGTCAAGCTGCCGGACGGCTTGCCTATGTTGGACTTTCCGGCGGGTTTGGCACCGTTAGCTTGGGGCAAATCTGGAATGCTGCATTTAATCATGTAGGCGGAATTACCGATCCCAGTTGGCACTACGGAAATGCACACATGGATTATCGCCATGGTAGTGCGTTGTCTTACGCGGTGTCGGCAGGTTCAGTGAGTCTGCAACTTGATGCCGTTATGGATAATGCTACCAACACCGGTGACGCAGTTGACAAAATCGAATTTGGTATGACTTTTGGTTTAGGCGATATTGGTAAAGTTGGACTCGCTTATGTTGATAAGAAAGATCAAAACATCATGACCGCTTCGCATATCACAATTCCTGATTCCAGTGTTGGCGGTTCAGCACCAACATACTCGCTTGGCGGTTCAGCACCGGAGTATGAACTTGAACGCGGTGAGCCAATTCCTATGCCTGCAACCGTTAGTGACGGAGAAGGTGAAGAATTTAACCTTATGATCGATGATGATGGTAATGTTAAGGTGAGTTCAAGTACCAGATGGCATGATGGATCCGAGGATAAAAACTCAGTCACCGCTTCTGACGTAAATTGGGAACTTAGCGACGCGGGTAAAATTGTCAACGCTAATGCCGTGACTGAAAAACGAAAATTAGGCACAGCGATTGTACAGATTCTAAGTGCCGAGTTAGACGCAGACGATTTTGAATTGACTACCGCTTATTTAGCGGGTGCGACTTTCGATGAACAAGGTCGTCAAACAAGTGGTGCTACAAGTTGTGCTGCTGAAGGCGCAGAGTGTAGAGGCGTTGCAGTATTTTCGATAGATAACACCGCTGCGAATACGCTTACGCCAGTGAGAGACAGCAACGGCAATATCATTGGTCATACTGGTTCAAGAACAATAGTTTACTACGCACCAACGGATGCAGATAATGTCGATGTAACCGCTGAATATGACACTCCAGGAGAAATTACCGGCGTGACGCAAAAGGCAGGCACTGGCTACACAGGCGTTACACAAGATGAAGGCACTGGCTATTCCGATAGCGGTACAGGTGAATACTCCGGAACTTATCGTAAAGATGCCAAAGGAGCGTATGTAATGACGCATGAAAAAGACGGTGATAAGTGGGTTGCGAAATACATTGCACCGAGTCCAACGCATGTTATGAATGCCGAAGGCAAATTTGTTGCACCGACAGGCACTCAGAAAGCGACTCATACAAGGGTAGTGGGTGCTGATGGTAAGGAAGCCTATACAAGTCAAATGTATTCGCGGACTTACATGACCAAGTCAACGCCCGACGTTGAAAAAGGGCACCGTGCCTCTTACCTCGCCGCTCAGTTTAATCTTGGTGCAGTATCAGCTCACTTGGGTTATATGCAAAAACAGGTAAACGGCGCAACTGATAAAACCAAGGTTACGCATTACGGTGTAGGCGGTGATATCGGTGATACTGGGATGAGCTTCATGGTTCAAGCCAGGAGTGAAGATAACGCTGATGGCACAAAAACTAATCCGTGGTTTCTCACCTTGGGCAAAAGTTTAGGCGATGGTGCATCTGCCTACTTTGAGCATGGTAACGCTGACGATGGTGAAAGTGGCAAAACCACTATGGGTCTAAAGGTTGATTTCTAACGCCTTGCGTTAACAAGTATCGCAACAAAGGGGCACATCTTGCTGATGCAGGTATGCCCCTTTGTTCGTTCAGCACAACCTAATTCGGAAATTCTAACTGGATAAAACCTCAGGCACTGGTTTCTTCAGCCGGCAGCCGAGTACAGACCAACTGCGTATTCAGTGCGAACACGAACCCTTCAAATCCCAAGTACTTTAGCAAAACTGCTGGAGAAGAAACAAATGAACACAACGTTGAAAATACACCAATCACAATTAACCGGGAGGCGCAGCTGGACGCATCCGATAAAGTCAGCTGCTCAACGATTCAAAACAGCGACAGATCTCTTTAACAAAGTAATCGCCAGTGCCACTTTGCCACTGGCTTTTTTATGTGCTCTGCTCCTGCCACAAAACGCAATGTCTGCGGACGAAAATGTAGGCGTATGTACACTGGCCACAGGCACAATCAACAGCGAGAATGAGTTCATGGCATCTGCAACTGGTCAAGATGCCAAAATCACCTGTACTGGTGAACCGGCGGCTAACCTTACTAACGAATCAATCGAACAGCTGTTAAAACCCTTTGAGGACACGGTTTTTGTTCCAGGTGTATCAAAGGTCCTCGTTGATTTTAGCGGCGTTACCAGTGAGGACAAATGGGTTTCCTTTCGTAGCGTTGCCGGGCTGAACATTATCACCGGTTCTTGGACCAATGATGCAACGGTCATAGACCGTAGCGCTATAGAGATCTACAGCCCAGAGCCTGAGAATAATCATAGTGAACATGCTCTGAATGTTGATACGTATGCAACGATCACTGCAAAAGGCAAAGGCAGCCGAGGACTCAACGTGTACAGCGAACATGGCGTCAGTGTGAATGTTACAAATTACGGAACAATTGCCACCGAGGGCGCGGAATACCTTCGCCCGCCAGAGCGAAATTATCGTTTTCGAAGAGCAAGTGGACTTACAGCGAGTATAGACACAGGGGACGGAGATATCTCGGTCACAAACGCAAAGGAAGCGACCATCACCACTCAAGGCAAAGGTGCACGTGGCATCAGTGCCCACAACGATGGTTCCGGCACGACCGTAGTCAAAAATGCCGGCACCATTGCAACGCACGGTGATGTGTGGGACACCACAAACTATGCAGGTGGCTGGAGAATTAACGCCTATGGAATATCCGCAGGTGGTCAAGGCAATGCCGAGGTAATAAATCTTAAGAGCGGCTCCATTACTACTCAGGGTGAACGGGCAAATGGTATGCAGGTTTCCAATGATGGAACTCAGTCTGGCAATGCAAAGGCGACCAATCACGGCACCATTATCACCCGTGGTAACACGGCAAGAGGTGTGAGCACCTGGATCGATGAGAATAGAGACCGTTCAGTTGCGAGCAGCTCAACGATTTCCAATACCGGAACGATTACAACGTACGGTGATAACGGCGCGGATGGTATTGCAGCCTTTAATCAAGCGAGCCATAATCCGTCCAGCATCGTATCTGCCACCAATTCCGGCACAGTCACGACGCATGGGGATGGCGGTTCGATGCAGGGCATGCAGGCGTATTTCCTGCTTTACAGTACCGCTGATTCAAATGCACTGGGGACTGCTAAAGCTGTCAATTCAGGCACTGTGCTCGTCAAGGGCAGTGGTGATGGTGATTATCTCGCTTCAGGTGTTACCGCGGGCTACTGGGCTAATCAAAATCCAGCATCTGGCGATGCTGGCGGCAACATTATGAACAGCGGTGATGCGATCGTAGAGAACACCGGCACTGTAACTGCATCAGGGAACCGGGCGATAGGGCTTTCTGCGACAACATTCGGAACCGGGACAACACGAATCAGCACTACCGGTGGCGTTGTTACCGCGGGCACTAAAGACAAATCGTTCGGTGTTGGCATAAGTGGTGTAACCAATACTGACAGTACTGAAGGCGACAACAATGACGATGTTGATGTGGTCATTTTGGTGTCAGGCACAAAAGTTGAAGCATTTGGCGGTGATGATGATGCAGACACAGATGATTATGACGAATCGAAAGGGATTGCGATATTGGCTGAATCGGGTGCTGAGACGGGTCACTCTCAGGTGAGCATTCGCAATGGAGCTGCAGTTTCTGCGGATGGTGGCTATGCAGTCAAGTTCATGGGCGGCAGAGGTACATTGGACGTGCACGGTTCAAGCCTGGTCGGCAACATTCTGTTTACCGGAAAGGACGATATTCTGAACATTGAACAGTCGGGCTCAATAAAAGGTGATATTGACTTTGGCATGGGTAATGATGTCGTGAACGCAGTTGTATCACAGGATGAGATGTTTGATGTAATCGGCAACATCAGGGGTCTTACAACACTGAACAAAAAAGGTGCAGGCAGCCTGCGGCTGGGTGGTGATGTAACCTTTGAAGGCAACACCTTGAAACTTGACGATGGCATGCTGGTCATTGCCGGGCACCTTGACTTGAAGACCGGTGAGTTGACTGTGAAACAGGCAGCTCAACTCGCCTTTGAGATTGCCGGTGCGGGAAGTGGCGAGTACGGTTCTTTGAGTGCCGGCACGCTGACCTTTGAGGCAGCCGATGCCAGTGTACAGGCCTATATTGCACAGGATGCAGATGCAATGACCGTAAAAACAGCTCTACAGGGTGCCACATTACAGCTATTGAATGTAGATGCTGTTACCAGTGCTGGTAATGATGCAACTGTGATTTCAATTCAATCTGCCACAGCAGACATCGGCTCCATTGATGTTTTAACCGGACAAGGTGAGATCAGTTATGCGAGTACTCTGACTAAGATGTCAGCCGCGATGATGGGTGGCACCGGTATGGATGGCGGTAGCAGCACACCATCAACAACTCCGGATGACAACACTCCAACAGCCAGCTCTGGTGGCAGCTCCGGCAGTGGTGGCGTGCTGGGGCTTGGACTGCTGGCCGTGCTGCTGGCCTCATTCATGGGCGATGAGGAGGCCAGTGCAAGCTTTGGTGAGTATTATTTGAATACCCCGCAATCGGCCTACATTGCTTCGGCCAGCGACCGCGGCATTCTGACCATCAGGGAATCAGACCGGGAGCCAAACCAGTTGTGGATTCGGACCAGCCAGGGCTCAAAGCCAGTGCAGATGTCAGGCATCTCAGGTACTGGTGTCAGTGGCAGCGAAGTCGGGCTGAGTTTGTATCGAGGAGATGGCTTCTCTGTTGATGCCTCAGTCACCCCAAATGTTGCAGCTTCTGCTGGTGCGCTGAACATGGCTGCCCAAGGTGAGGTGTATGCGTTGAGCAGCAACTGGCAAAACTCACGCTACTTTGCAGGTTTACGTCTTTCTCAAGGTGACTTTATGGTGAATTCCATCCTGGACAACAAAGTGGTGAACAGCTCCCTCATCAGTCGTTCAAACATCCGTACCACCCAGGCACAGCTAAGAGCCGGTGCCAGGTGGAGCACAGATGAACTTCGTTTCACATCATCTGCATCCGTACAGGCCGGTACACTGGAGCACAGCCCGCACACTGCGAAAAGTACCGTGCTGGAAACAAACATACCTGGCTACGCTCAGGACTATACAGCCGTACAGCTGGGTCTTAAGATGGCTGCAACGAAGTGGTTAAGTCTTGACAATGGCGGCAGCTGGAAGCCGCATCTTAAGTTTGATACTGTTCGCACCGATACCCGGGGAGTTAATACTTTGACCTTGCATCAGTCAGATCAGCTGGGCGTACTGGATTTCAATACGAATGCGGGAGTACGCACGATGCCTGAGGTGGTGAACAGCTTAAGTTTCGGTGCCACGTTAAAGTCGTCAACAGACCGGGCACAGTGGAAGTTCGGTGTGGCCGGGATTGAGGCAGATGGTGAGCACTACTATGCAGGTATGGCTGCTTATCAGTTGAGATTCTGATCAGGTCTGTTCATTTTGTTTCGGCGAAATTCGGCTACAAGAATCTCCCGGTTAATTCAAATTCATCCGCAGTGGTGTTGCTCACCGCTGCGGATATTGTTTTACCGGAAGCGGAAAGGCATACAAAAGCCATTGAATAAATGACTTTTGTCATTTCCAATTTCAATGAGTTCTTGGCTAACGATCGGCGGTCGTACGATAGAAGCTGGATTAGCCAATCAAATTAACAATACCAACAAGGTTGCAGCATTATGATCAACCAAGAGTCACGAACAGCGCAATCAACAAGTATTTAAGACTGCCATCGATCCTTGTTTTCGTAGTTCCAGATGCAGTTGCTTCAATCTCACCGGCGTACCAATATCCATCCATCTGCCTTGATAATGGCATCCTGCCAATTGACCATGTTTGATACAGTCATTAAATACATCGCGCAATGGTAATATCGTGCCTCGTTCCTTGCTGAAAAGCAACTTTCGCAGAATGGAAATCCCACTGTAAGTCAATCCTGCTGGTGAATTTGATGAATCCAGTTGCCGCACCATCCCATCAACCAAGCCAAAATCACCTTTTTGATTATGATCGGGATTATCGACCAGAAGCAGACAGCCAAGTGTGTCTTTGGGCAAGCTAAGGCTTTCGTATGGAAAATCAGTCCAGATGTCCGCACTTACGACTAGAAGGGGGTCTGATTCAATCAAGGGCAAAGCCCTCAGAATCCCGCCTCCGGTCTCAAGTGGTGTATCCGCTTCATGTGAATACTTAACCTTTAATCCGTAGGCAGAACCGTCTCCCAACTGCTCAACAAACTGCTCAGCAGCATAAGAGGTATTGATCACTACGTTTTCTATGCCTGCAGCACCGAGTCGATCAAGATGGTATTCAATCAAACACCGCCCGCCTACCTTCAGTAATGGTTTCGGCGTGTGTTCGGTCAGCGGCCGCATCCGCAACCCCGCACCTGCGCTCAACACCATTGCATCCATAAATCAACAATTATGCAGTCAATTTTTGGCTGCTCCCCTTTTTCTTTTGGGTCTGCTTTAATTGAAACGCCGAGAATACTCATAAATTGTGGTCACAGGAACTAAAGGTATCAAATTGTTCCATGATTCACCTTCACACTTGAAATTCATCCGTTAATCCCTATTTCAAGTTTCGGGGATATTCGTTAAAATATTCTCTTTGAACTTCCAACCCTAATCCACAAAATTGATGGGAGACATTCGAATGGAACTAAAAGGTTCGCAAACAGAACAGAATCTAAAAGATGCATTTGCCGGCGAATCACAGGCGAATCGACGTTATCTGTATTTTGCTGCAAAAGCAGACGTTGAAGGTTACAACGATGTTTCTGCCGTATTTCGCTCTACTGCGGAAGGCGAAACCGGTCACGCACACGGACACCTTGAGTACCTGGAGGCCGTTGGCGATCCCGCAACTGGACTCCCGATCGGACACACTGCCGAAAACCTCAAAGCTGCCATTGCAGGTGAAACGCACGAGTATACGGACATGTATCCGGGTATGGCATCTTCTGCTCGAGATGAAGGCTTTGATGAAATTGCCGATTGGTTTGAGACATTGGCCAAGGCAGAACGATCGCACGCCAATCGTTTCCAAAAGGCGCTTGACAATCTCGACGCTTAAGCGATCCGATAAATCGAATCACAAAGCGGGATCGCGAATTCGCGGTTCCGCTTATTTTTTTGTCTTGCTTTAATTCGACAAAATGAGAGAAGGTTCCCTAGACGCGCCGGAACGTCATCCTGTTAACTGGCAGTCTGAAGAGTTTAACGACGAAGCCAGTCTGTTTCAGGAGTTAGAACGCGTTTATGACATCTGTCACGGATGTCGACGTTGTTTCAGCTTGTGTAATGCGTTTCCGACATTGTTTGATGCCATTGACGAATCCGATACGATGGAATTGGACGGCGTACCAAAGGCCAAGTACTGGGACGTTGTCGATAACTGCTATCTTTGCGACTTGTGCTTTATGACCAAATGCCCTTATGTGCCACCGCATGAATGGCAGGTTGATTTTCCGCACTTGATGCTTCGTGCTAAGATTGTCGGTCATCAAAAGGGGCGCGCGAAATTTAGGGACCGGGTATTGTCTTCGACTGATTCAGTAGGCAAGTTGGGTAGTATGCCAGTTGCCTTTCACGCAGTCAACACTCTTAATCAAAACAAGATTGTACGCAAGGGAATGGAGCAGACCTTGGGAGTGCATCGCGATGCCAATCTGCCAAGCTATTGCAGTAGCGGCATTCACCGAAAACTGACCAAGCATCAACCACTTGATGTCGAAGCGGTTAAAGCCGGATCAACCAATGGTAAAGTCGCCTTGTTCGCAACCTGTTATGGGAAAAACAACAGTCCTACAATGAACGAAGACCTGGTCAGGGTGTTTGAACACAACGACATTCCGGTACAAATCGTGAAAAATGACCAGTGTTGTGGCATGCCAAAACTCGAAATCGGCGATATGGCGTCTGTAACCCAACTTAAGGATAACAATATTAAGCAGTTAGCCACATTGGTCAAGGATGGATGGGACATCATCACATCAATTCCTTCGTGTACCCTGATGTTTCGGCAGGAGTTGCCGTTGCTGTATTCCGACGATGAATCTGTTCGAATGGTCAGTGAGGCGGTATTCGATCCATTTGAGTACCTGATGCTGAGGCAACGACATAATCTGTTGAAGACAGATTTCAAAAAGGGATTGGGGAAAGTCCTCTACCACGCAGCCTGCCACCAAAGAGTTCAAAACGCCGGTGCAAAAACACGTCAGGCACTGGAACTCGTACCAGATACCGAGATTTCTACGGTTGAGCGATGCTCCGGTCACGATGGAACATACGCAGTGAAAAAGGAGTTCTACGAATTTTCCAAGAAAATCGTCCGGCCGGTTGCCAACCAGGTCAAAAGGATGAAGCCCGATCACCTAGCCAGCGACTGTGTACTGGCGGCGGCTCACATAGCCAACAATGCTGGCGATGATTCGATCAAGCCCGCACATCCAATTTCATTACTTCGTACCGCTTATGGAATTTAGATCATGGAGCCACTGACAAGAGAGGACTTGTTTTCACTTGAAAACTATGCGTTGCAGCGAACTGAATTTCGCGCTGCTGTTCTTGAACACAAGAAGAATCGCCGCATCCAAATCGGACCGGCCGCAAATCTTTATTTTGAAGATCGGCTGACCATTCAGTATCAAATTCAGGAAATGCTGCGTATCGAGAAGATTTTTGAGGCAGCAGGAATTCAAGAGGAACTCGATGCCTATAACCCACTGATTCCGTCGGGCACGAATTGGAAAGCAACCTTCATGCTGGAATATCCGAATGTCGAAGAACGCCGCCGCATGCTGGCAAAACTGGTCGATATTGAATCGCGCGTTTGGGTGGGCACCGAAAACCAATCACGCGTCTATGCCATTGCCGATGAAGATCTTGAACGTTCGACTGATGAAAAAACATCCGCGGTCCATTTCGTCAGATTTGAGCTACCGGCGTCGTTTATCGAATTAATCAAGGCGAATCACCCCATTTCGGTTGGCATTGATCACGAAAACTACGCCTACCAGATCGATCAAATCCCACAAGCAGTGCAGCAATCATTGTTGCGAGATCTCGGGTAGCGCTCCATTCGGCACACTTCGAGTTAGTTTTACAGACTACAAATTGATTGCGCCACACTTTGGATATTTTCGATTTCGCGCATCTGCGAAAGAAAATAATTCTCGTAGTTTTTGATTTGCTGTCCGACTGCTCAGCTGGCTGGTGTCTGAGCCTGCGATTCCAAGTTCAGATCTCACTTCAGCTGATTATCGAATCTGCACTTCACGATACTCAGAAAGATGACTTTTAACGTCAGACCCAATGAAGTTGATGCGTACACCAAACTTGGACGATCTTTCTTGAGCTTAAAAATCTGATGGCGTAGAATAACAGGAATATAGGAGTGAATTGACGATTCAATGAGTAAATCGCAGGTCAACGAAGTCAGTCCGACTTCACGTCGGGCAACGTACCAGGACGTATTGGACGCACCGTCGAACAAGGTCGCAGAAATCGTAAACGGAAAGCTCTACCTAAGTCCAAGACCGGCGATACCGCATGCCATAGCTGGTTCTAGCCTTGGAGGATTGATCAATCAACGATTCCAATTTGGTAGTGGTGGACCAAGTGGCTGGTGGATACTTAACAAGCCGGAACTCCACTTGGGCGATGATATTGTGGTGCCAGACATCGCTGGGTGGCGACGTGAACGATTACCGGTTCCACCAAACGACGCATATTTCACCTTGGCGCCAGATTGGGTGTGCGAAGTTCTCTCCCCTGCTACGAAAAAGCTTGATCTTAGCGGTAAGAAAAAAATCTATGCGCGCGAGGGTGTAGCCTACCATTGGTTCGTAGATCCAACTGCTCGATCATCGGCAGCATACGAGTTAGTTCGCACTAAATGGGTGCTGATTGAAGAGCTTTATGATGATGCAACCGTATCATTGCCACCATTTGAAGCAGTCAGCTTCAGCCTAAGTGACTTATGGCCGCCTCATACGGTGCACAAAGGTATACCGAGCAATTTGAGATCCGAAACCGAACCAAAAGAGGCTGGCGTCGCAAAATAAAATATACGAAACACACTTGTCGCGCCAAGCTTGTTGTTTTGGTATGAGCCGATGTGATTTCGACTCCTGATCAAACCAGCACTACAGCATTTTGATACGCACACATAAATTGATACGAAGCACACCGGTATGATCTCAGTAGATTAACTTCTCTGTTAATGAATACCGGTCCGAATCAATCGCGGTAAGTTCATAACAGGTTTTTCTTCCACCACCTGGTAACGCGCTGATTATTCCCTTTGCAACCAGATCAGAAAGATCTCGGCTGGCTGTTCTGTTGGGACATTTGGCAATCGCTTCGTATTTTCTGGTCGTTATGCCACCTTCGAATCCTTTTCGACTTTCGGCGAACACCCGCGAAACCATCTTGGCCTGTCGCTCATTCAACTGGCTGCCATAAGCCTCATAGGAACGTGTTTTGGCTAACACAAAATCGACTTCTTCCTTGGCAATTTCCTGTGCTTCAATCACCCGATCGGCGAAATAATCGAGCCAAACATCGACATTCAAATTTCCATTTCTCGCATTTTCCAATTGCAAATAATAGGATTTTTTGTCTCCTTCAATCGCAGTAGCGAGACAAGCCATAGTCGGATAGCCAAGAAATTGCGAAAGCGCATGATCGGCAATCGCCCGACCAACTCGTCCATTTCCATCATCAAAGGGGTGTATTACTTCGAACCAGAGGTGGGCTATTCCAGCTCGATCAATCCCCGGTTTGATTTCATAACGTTTTGAAATACTGAAACTGTTGTACCAGTCTATGAATTTACTCATTTCTTCTGATACAACTGCCGCTGGTGGAGCTTCATAGTGAACTCTTTTTCGACCATATGGTCCGCTCACAATTTGCATCGGTGAAGGGTTGTTACGGTATGCACCTCGGAAAAGGGACGTATAGCATTGTTCCGGTACCGACATGGACTGCCACCTGCCGAGCAAATCATGGCTCAATGGTGTTTGCCAATTGGTGCGGACATCCACCAGCAACGAGGCAGCACCTAACGCAATCTGGTCTGAATTGTCGGGTAACGTATCTGATGAAATCAACGAGAGCAAAGATGATCTGACAGACGCTCTATCCAAAACTTCGCCTTCAATGGCATTGGTTTTAATAGCCTCGGAAAGCATCAAGTTGATTGTCGCCTCCTGCCGAGCCACCATCGATAGTGCCTCAAGGCAACCTGCCAATCGCGCAGAACTTATTCGAATCTGAAGTTCTCGATCATTGAACGCGGACTTGTCATAACGAAATTTGGGCCAGCCGGGTTGTTGCCAAATCCATCTCATGGCGTGATTAAGGATGATAGTCTTGCCAGCCTTAGTCAGGCTAGAAAAAATCAATTAATCTGTTTTCAAGTTTAGCTACCAAAGTGGTAAACAAAGCCAAGACGCAGGGTAGTCAAGCTATTGTCGATCAAGTAGGTATCGCAGGGGGTCTTCGGTCCATTGCGGCCACACGAATCATCCCCGGAGTAGTTGACTCGGTATTTCTCGCTACCAAAATCAAAAACTGCAGCTTCCAGGCGAAAAGACCAGTTTGGTGCGATGTCTTTTTCAAACCCGAATCCTAGAGTCAATCCAAATCGCGTAGATTTACTGCTGAACGAATCATCGGAATCAAAGAACTGTTTGCCGTAATTTACATCGCTTCTGTCTGTGTTGTAGTCCAAATCTGATACCGAATTGGAAATTTGAGCCAGTGCCGGGCCACCGAGCATGTAAAGCCTGCCACCGCCGATTTGTTTTTCAATACCTAACTTCGCCGCCAAGGTCCAGTCATACTTGGAAACAACCGTTTCGTCGCCACCATAAATCGGCCTCGGGTCGACTTGATTTGAAACCACCGCAAAATCAGTCAGCATCGCCTCTAACTCATAGCGGAGATTAAGGCCCTCATTCCCAATGCTTCGGCCGAAGAATACGCCACCGACCGCTCCCTGATCGCTGTAATTGTGCTTCCAACCAGGATTGCCCCAATTCGCAAATCCATCGATGTCAAGAATGGAGTTAGACGATCTTGCCGTACCGAATATAAACCCGGCATATCTCCCGTCTCCTGCCAAGCTGCGCGAGTCATCATTTCCTGCGGCTGTGGGTACTTCGCAGATTACCAGAAAAAATATTGCGCTTGCGATCGTCAATAATTGCGAATGCAACTTTATCGATAGGGTCTTTCGACATCGCATCTTCATAACTGCTTCCTTCAGTCTAATGTCCCAGCCAAGAGACCAGCCGGTCTCCCAATGTATTGTGCGGTATGGCACCAGGATGACATTCCTGTCAACTGGTGAAATTATGAATAATTGTAGACTCAAACAATTTCTAAAAATGCTCGAAATTATTACCGATTGAATTCGGAGTCACTCCCATTCGATCGTTGCAGGGGGTTTGCTGGAAATGTCGTAGGTGACCCGACTGATTCCAGCAACTTCATTCACAATGCGACTCGCAACGCTTTCCAGAATGGGGAATGGTATGTGCATGCAGCGAGCAGTCATGAAATCTTGGGTTTGCACCGCGCGCAAACTGACAACATAATCGTAAGCGCGATTATCGCCCACTACGCCTACGGATTTGATGGGTAAAAACACCGCAAATGCCTGACTTGCCTCGTAATACAGGTCATGTCTGGTCAGCTCTTCCAGAAAAATCGCATCCGCCAGACGTAAAATTTGCGCGTACTCTCGTTTGACCTCACCGAGAATGCGCACACCCAGGCCGGGACCCGGAAACGGATGACGAAACACAATCTCAAGTGGCAAGCCAAGTTCCAGACCCACCTCTCGCACCTCGTCCTTGAATAATTCTCGAAGAGGCTCTATTAATTCCAGTTGCATTGAATCCGGCAAGCCGCCTACGTTGTGATGAGATTTGATCACCTTGGCTTTCTCCGTACTCGCACCTGCTGATTCAATGACGTCAGGGTAAATCGTCCCCTGTGCCAGCCACTTGACCCCCTGCAACTGAGAAGCCTGCTCCTGAAATACCTCAATGAACTCTCGGCCAATCACTTTACGTTTTTGCTCGGGTTCTGTTACACCTGACAGTGCTGCAAGAAATCGATCAGCCGCATCAACCGTGATGACATCAACCCCAAGTTTGTCGACCATACTTTGCTGCACCATCTCGACTTCGTGCAAACGCAACAGACCGTTGTCAACAAAAATACAAGTCAATTGATCACCAATTGCCCGTTGCAGCAGTGCCGCACAAACCGATGAATCGACACCACCCGACAGTGCGAGGATGACATCATCGTTGCCCACCGTCTGTCGAATTGCGTCAATTTGCGAATCAATGATTGACTCCGTGCGCCAGTTTGATGAACACCCACAAATCTCGTGCACAAATTGCTGAAGAATCTCTTTACCACCTTCGGTATGGGTTACCTCGGGATGAAACTGCAATCCGTACAATTTTTTTATCGGATCTCCAATGGCCGCATAAGGGGAAGCATCCGAGCGCGCTATGGTTTCAAATCCTGGCGGCAATTCTATGACCCGGTCACCGTGACTCATCCAGACATCCAGAGTTCGTGAATCCGACCTTGCCTGCTCTGCAAATAAATGAGTCAGTATTTGCTCGTTCCCAGTCAATTCCATCCGGGTATGGCCGTATTCGTGAACCAATGCGTTCTCTACTGTGCCACCGAGTTGTGCAACCATCGTCTGCATGCCATAACAGATACCCAATACGGGTACCCCTATCCTTAGCACCTCTGGTGCCACTCGCGCGGTAAACTTTTCAGTTACGGTTGCTGGGCCACCCGACAAAATAATGCCCGATGGCTGAAACTGATTGATCGATTCCAGCGCTGCATCGTAAGGAAATATGGCACTGTAAACGCCACATTCACGGACTCGACGCGCAATCAGTTGTGTGTACTGAGAGCCGAAATCCAGAACCAAAATCCGTTCTGCGGGCAACTCAGGTTGATAGTGATTTGCCACCCGTAAATCGGACTTTAGAAACGTTGGTAGTTTGGTGATTCCTTGACGATTTCCACATCGTGAACATGGCTCTCGCGTATACCGGAGTTGGAAATTCGCACAAATCGACCGTGTGTGCGAAGCGCAGCGAGATCTTTAGAGCCCGTGTATCCCATACTGGAACGCAAGCCACCCATCAGATGATGAACCACCGTTTGCATGGTGCCGCGATAAGGGACTCGTCCCTCAATTCCTTCCGGAACCAGTTTAACTTGATTGGTTTCTGACTCCTGGAAATACCGGTCTTTCGAACCGTTATGCATTGCGCCCAGCGATCCCATGCCGCGATAGGATTTGTAGGTGCGACCTTCATAGACTTCGATATCACCCGGTGCTTCATCAGTGCCGCCCAAAAGGCTGCCAATCATCACACAATGAGCACCGGCCGCAACAGCCTTGGCCAAATCTCCGGAATAGCGAATTCCGCCATCGGATATGACCTTGACCGATGTACCTTTGAGTGCCCTAGAGACGTTCATGACTGCGGTCAGTTGTGGGACACCAACACCGGCAACTATGCGAGTTGTGCAGATTGAACCGGGACCGACGCCCACCTTGACTGCATCAGCACCGTGGTCGGCCAAATCCAATGCAGCTTCACCTGTTGCGACGTTGCCAGCGATCACTTCCAATTTTGAATGCTCGCGCTTAATTTCGCGAATTTGCTGCAATACCCGTTCCGCGTGGCCGTGCGCGGTATCAACGACAACAACATCCACCCCGGCATCAACAAGCCTGCCAACTCGGTCCAACTCGCTATCTGTTGTCCCAACTGCGGCACCAACCAGCAAACGGCCCTCAGCATCTTTACAGGCATTGGGATAAACCTGGGATTTCATAATGTCCTTAACGGTGATCAATCCCTGCAATCCAAAATCTTCATCTACAACCAAAACTTTTTCGATCCGATTGCTGTGCAGCAAATCCAGAATCTTTTGTTTGCGAGCGCCTTGCCTTACGGTTACCAGTCGATTCTTTGGCGTCATCACCGAAGTTATGAGATCATCGCTTGGAGGTTGAAACCGAAGGTCTCGATTGGTAACAATGCCTGTCAGTTGGCCATCGTCGAGGACCGGCACTCCCGAGATGCGATGTTTGGTCATCAAATCCATGACCTGTGTGATCGTCATGTCGGCCGTCGCAGTTATAGGATCGGTTACAGTGCCACTCTCGTGCTTTTTAACTCGCCGAACCTCTTCGCTTTGTTGCTCGGGTGTTAAATTCCGATGGACGATTCCCAAGCCACCCAACTGGGCCAGGGCAATGGCCATGCCAGACTCGGTAACCGTATCCATTGCTGCAGACAGCAAGGGCAAATTCAGTGAAATATTTCGGGTGAGATGTGTTTTGAGGTCTGCTTCTTTGGGCAAAACCGCTGAACGGGCAGGCACCAGCAGGACATCGTCAAAGGTGAGGGCTTGATCAATGGACTCCATTTTCTAATTATAGCGGAACACCAATTCTAACTCGCTCAATTTGAACCCGTGATTCGACCTCTTTTTTTACATGACTCGTGACAATTTAAGTACGATCAACACATTGTTGCGGGACGGTACCCAAGGCAACAGTGAATGACTTAGATCAACGTTTAACCAGTCAAGGGTGTAAATGGTTTCCTGACGATTAAATTTGCTGGTCTGAAGACATAAAGTAGGTGCACCATAAAGACCAGATTCTGGGTTTAGTCGGTATATATACGCTTGACGACATCGACACTAACAATCCTTTCTTATGAAGCCTGGAGGTGGTGCCTTAAATTTCCTGTCAACCGGATGCTTTCTCTCACAATTATTTTTTGCTTGCTTATCTGTCTTTTCTTCCCATTCTTTTTCCGCTTGCTCAACTGCCTTTCTCACACCTTTTTTCTGCTCATCAAACAATTCTCTGACTGGCAGCCTGACATCTGCTGTCAATACAAGATTTCCACCGCGAAGTCTCGCCAATTCCCGTCCATGTGTCCGTTTCGGAGTCCACAGAAACGATCCACCGTAGCAACCGTGATTCACAGATACAACGTTTGCATAGTTCTCATACGCACGCACCCAAGTTAGTGAGTCAAACAGATCGACATCTTTGTTGAACGCAACCATGAGCAGATGTAATAACTCACCCCGCAATGCCCTCCACGGGGCAGCATCAATCAAATCAGCGCAAATTGCTACTGTGAAGTCTCCCCACTTTGGGTGAACAAACCGATACCATTTCTGACCTCGTAGAATATGCCATTCTGGTACACCTCTCTTTTTTTTCGATGCCGAACTTAGTGCTTTCGCTAAACCATCTTCCATGTGTGCTGGCAATGGTTTTCTGATACGAAACCACCTTATTCCAGGTGGCCCGCGCCCATCTCCGACCGGTAAGATTAACTCTGCTTCATTTACAAAGTAAGCGTGCTTTCGCTTGCAAGATTTGGGCGATTGAAATGGTGGCTTCAATTCACGCCAATAAAGCCCGGCTACCGCTCCCTTACCCTCTTTAAGCACTAAATCCCTTAAACTCCATATTTCCTGCTGTGGAATCGCGAGCTCTGGAAAAACCACCAACTGTGGAACTCTGTTGTCAGCAGTCTGGGCCGGCGCTAAAAATACGTTGGATACCTGCTCAATTATTGTGTGAGCTGTTTTTGACGAAATTATTGGAAATTGCTTGACTACATCCGCTTTTTTAGGCCAAGCGTCTACTTGCCCAACACGCACAAATAACTCATCATCGATTCCTGCATTATTCACGCACAACTCGTGTGGTAAACCTGATGTACCACGCAAATCTCCCGCCAGGCTAATTGTTCTGACAATTTCTAAATCTTCTTTCATGGATAAACGGACATCTATGCGTTCGGGCAGGAAATCGTGCGAGGAAACTTTCTCGCAGGACCATTTCATTAGCGAATTGTCTAGCAAATTACGGAGATGACTTGGATTTGATGTAACTGCATCTTTCCAGCGCAAGATATCCTCGATACACTTCCATGTCTCCCGGGGTAAGTGTATTCGCGACCGCCATGCCCATCGATCCATAAATGGTGTGCCTCTAACACCCCATCGCACTAAATCATCAAGAATTAACTCACCACCATCCAGTGCTGTTAACAGCAGCAGTGCGTCACAATACAGTGCATAACTGTCTTTGTCTACTTCATGCGCGGGTGTCGACAAGAATGGGAGATAGAATGCGGCATGCGGCACGACTTCCCAATCTGTGGATCGTTTAATGCGCACCTTCTGTTTGTTTTCATTCGGCGACATTAATTCTTCATCTTGAACGAACTGCCAGCGTCGACCAGCGGCTAAACTCTTTTTCCCTTTTTTTATCGCCCAAGTGAATGGCCCCTGTCTGGGCAACCACCGTTCTGGTGGTGAAGTCCGACTAGCTGCCGCAAACAGTGTCGCAGCGATACGGCTAGGCAGCCCTAAAGCTGGAGTTTCCCACACGGACATTCTCCAACTATTGAGTTCAGTTTTATTTGATTCACCCCACAGCAGTCTGTGTAGAGTCGGCAAAGTGGTTCCTGAAATGTTTCGTTGTCCGCAGCACAAACGCCGCGCTCTTTGGTAATCGTACAAAATAAACTCATCTTGCTTGATCATTTCTGAATCCAGATACATCGAAGGAATCGCCTGGCATGCAAAATCCGATCCGATCGATGCAAAACAACCGAGAGCAAGCCCTGACGCTAGCACGCTCGAAATTTCACTATCAGTGGCCTTAATCCGAGATTTGTTTGGACTAGGAAACAAAATTTCACCCAGTTCATCACTCCGATGGCCTAATTTCACATTTGCTAGGGCATCGATATTCAACTTTCGATTTCGTTTCGGCCCTGTTGGATGCAATCTACCAGTATTGAACAAGATGCTTTTTACTTTAGTCATCGATTCAAGTTGATGCGTCATCGGAACCTGCAAAATCTGTTCAGGTCCCTTAGTGGTACGCCATGCATTTGCGAGATCTGCGGTTGAATGTACAGCTAGCACAGCCTCGACTAACGCGTCGAGTTCCCATAGCCACAAATGCAACTCTGCGGTATCGGTTGTCGGATACAGCACACCTGCCCACTTATCTATTTCACTTACTGATTTGGCTACATTCTCGTGCATTCCTTCGTGAATTGCTCTCGTAGTCCAGAGATTCGGTGAGGGTGCCCATGGGTTTTCTTCATGGCTTTGCGTTCGCGTAACATGCTGTTGCAGTTCTCGAATCAGTTGCGCGAGTGCGCGCCAAAACACTGTTCGAACAAATGATAGATAGAGTGGAAGCCAACTATCACTTCGCTCATTGGCGTGTTTGTCTGGCGCATCAAATTTTGACCAATTGTTTATCCAGGCCTCGGAATTATTGGAATCGTTCAAGCATGCAATTCGACGTAACTGATTAGATAACCATTCATTTGCTTCTTGGTTGTTGTTTGCTCCGTTACTTGAATCATCAAGCGAACATCGCGCCGCACCTCTAACTACAGCTCGCCATATAGAAAACTTCCAAGGGCTACGCTCCAGAACATATCCGATTGTTTCTCGAATCTTACGTAGCTCTCTATATTGCTCACCATTTACCCGTGGTTTGGGTAACCAAGCGCGAACAAGTCTATTAACAGCGAAAGCACGACGTGTATCAGGTCGCACTTGCTCGTCTTCAATATCAAAACGCGCCAATTCGTGTAGCCGCGCTAAGTGGTCTCGCGCGCCTTCACCGAACCGCTGGCGAAGCGTATCTGTCCCCATGTCGCTCAGTCTTTCCACGAGACTTGTAACGAATGGACCAACATCTCCTCGCTTGATTACAGTGCTCTTCAGTGCGTTTTGGCACTTTGAAAACATACTATCATTGCTTTTTTCCAACCACCAATCTTTAATCTTCATTGTGGCTATGATTTGACGTTCGGGCGGTAATGGTTGTTTACATTTTTTGCACTTTTCCCACTTTTGTGACTTAAGATACGAGTAGACCACACTCTGCACAGCATCTGGTGTTATCTTCCTCAAGTTAATGCAAATGTTTGACACCTCGTTCGGCATTGCAAGTGAAGTTGAGTTTGAGTCTAACGACAATGCTCGATGAACTGTTTCGATTAGTGCCAAAAGGCCTTCGGGAGAACGGGATAGTACATACATGTCATCGGCAAACCTAACAAACGCTCCTCGAAAATTTCCGTCTGTTCTTTCCAGATAATTAAGAACTTCTTGGTCCGCTTGCATCAGCATAACATTGAACAACACCCCGGAGATGGCAAGACCTGTAGGAATTCCATCATACGAACTTTCGCTTATTTTCGGTAACCGATGATTCTTTGGTTTGCTCCAAGAGTCTGGGGGTATATCACTTGTTTCCAACGTGACATTCTTCAAGGCGTTCATTAATCGCCTGCCAATTTCTACTCTGATTTCTTTTTTAGATATCGCTTCCAACACTTGTTCAGGACAGCCGTCGTATAGCGAATGGAATTCTTGCGATTGTTGTGATTCTACCGGTTGTTTCAATGCTGCTTTCATTGATTCAGCCAACTGAGATAGTCGAACCGATGGATAAGCCAATTCAATATCCAAAGATGCCCAGTATGCACAAGGTGGGTCGAGTGAATTTTGCCACCAATCATCTCTTGTCCATTGAGGCAACATCAGTGGGTCGTAATCATTAGGATGCTGAATTTGGGCGGTTTCATCTTCTGATGGAAATTCTGCATTGGTCATTCGAGCGACAGTCCAATGTGCCACACGCCGAAACAACCCGTGGGACCGCGCATAAGACAGATAAGTCCGATCTGAGAGCACTGGATATGGGCGGTTCTTCCATCCAGGAGACTCTTGTCGATAATCCCAGGCTATCGGTCGATACAACCTATTCCCAAAAGCGAAATTTTTCACTTGCCGATCAAGAATTGGTCCCAGCACCACCATGTGAGCCATAAATGCCACTTGATCCCGTACCGTTGGCATCATGTAGTGCCTCAGTCGAGCACCTTTTTTCGGGTACGGGATTTGCCGCCATTTTTCTGGCTTCCAGCGATTTTCCCGCAACTCAATTGCTAAATTTCGAAGCATTGCTTCTGGATACAGCTGCCACTTTGATAATTCTGGTTCCGGTGGCAACTCCCCATATTTGTACCAAGACTGTATTCGCATCCATGCTCCCTTCAGTATTACAGGATTTCCTAGTACATCAGCTACTCTCTGTACGTTGTTGTTTGAATTCATTGTTTATTTTGTGCTTAAATTCAATTTCGGATAGTAGTTTTCGTACAATTTCGATGGGGAACCAAGGTACTCAATTTAATGATTTGATGACTTAGCATACTATCAATGGAGATAAGAAGTGGCATTTCTTGTATTCGAGTGTTTTTTCAGAAGGCAGAGAATATTTTTGTTTGTCCCACTGAGGAAGACTTTAGTCTTTCAGACTATACACCGATGCAAAAACTCTTGGGATAGAAGGGAGAGACCAGTTGATGAAAGTTGGTACTCTTGCGCTCGTGAATTGATCAAGATTTATTGGGAACATTACGACATATCATCCCATCTCTTGTAATCAACTAGCTCGCATAATATCAGTACGCTGTGGAAAGACGCTCTGAGTTTTTCAGGTCTGCCGTTGGACTCGATCGATCCGAAATCGTGGTGTGAGCAAAAGCAAATCGCACCTAGCGATGGGTATCATTGCGAAGCACAAGCCGCTGGCGATGCACGATATTGAGGTTGATCGGCACCGCCGTGCAATCAAGGGTTTCGGGCCCAGCCACCCGATCGAGCCGGTTCACGGCTACTGCCATGATTTCCTCTCGGTGTGCGAGGCGGACGAGAACATACTGATGTATGCTGACCCGTCGTACGAGTGGAGCAAACGCAAGGCGTCGAATCGCTATCGATACTAGTATGAATTCGAGACCAGGACCATTGTGTGCTGATCGGAATCCTGCGGTCTTGGGCGAACCCGGTGATGTTTGCGGGGAATCCGAAAGCAATTCGCTTGAATTGTCCAGTTATCGTCACAGTCGCACACTGAATGTACAATACTTACCCCAAGCGACGGTAACTCCATCGACTGGAAAACCAGTTGAGCACATAACTCAACAACATTTCAGAACCAACCTTTCCTCAGCCTGTAACGAATTTAAGGAAATCAGCCATGGATCAATTTCAGCACTACATTGACGGTCACTTCGAAGACGGCACCGCCACTTTCGAAAGCGTAAACCCAGCAACCGGCGCTACGTGGGCATTGATGCCAGAAGCACGTACCGACGATGTAAATCAGGCAGTAGAAGCAGCAGCTCGGGCACTTCGCGACCCCCGGTGGACAAAACTCAGTGCAACGGGTCGCGGTAAACTGCTGTATCGATTAGCCGAGTTGGTTGAAGCAAATGCAGCGGCAATTGCGAAACTGGAAACGCGCGATACTGGCAAGATCATTCGCGAGACCTCTGCACAAATCAAGTACGTCGCCGATTTTTACCGGTACTATGCAGGGCTTGCTGACAAAATGGAAGGCGCACATGTACCGATCGATCGACCCGATATGGAAGTCTGGTTGAAACGAGAACCCATCGGCGTTGTTGCAGCCATCGTACCGTGGAACAGTCAGCTGTTTCTGGCGGCAGTCAAACTCGGTCCAGCCCTTGCCGCCGGCTGCACGGTTGTACTCAAAGCGTCGGAGGATGCTGCGGCACCGCTGCTCACATTTGCCAAACTCATCGATGAAGCGGGCTTTCCACCTGGAGTCGTTAATGTCATCACTGGGTTTGGTCCCGAGTGCGGATCAGTCCTGGCTTCGCACCCACTGGTCTCTCGTGTTGCGTTCACAGGTGGACCGGAAACCGCCCGTCACATCGTGCGTCATTGTGCCGAGAATTTGGCCAGTTCTTCACTTGAACTCGGCGGAAAGTCGCCATTTATCGTCTTCGAAGATGCTGACATCGACAGTGCCGTCAACACACAAGTCTCCGGAATTTTTGCAGCCAGTGGACAGAGCTGTGTGGCCGGCTCAAGACTGATCGTTGAACGGTCCGTTAAGGACGAGTTTGTCGATCGTCTCAGGCAAGTCGCACAAAATGTCGTCATTGGCGACCCGTCTGAACAAAGCACTGAAGTTGGCCCACTTTGCACAAGTCGCCAACGGGAGTGGATCAACAAAGTGGTAACTTCATCGATCGATTCGGGCGCCAAATTGATAGCCGGTGGTAAGAATCTCGATCGACCTGGATATTTCTTTCAGCCGACGATCCTGGATTGTTCTGAACAACCGGATGCAGCTTCGGTACACAAGGAACTCTTTGGGCCGGTACTCTCAGTGCTGACATTCGATACTGAAGAAGAGGCAGTCCAAATTGCAAACGATACACCCTATGGCCTTGCCGCTGGCATATTTACCCGCAATCTAGCTAAAGCACATCGAATGATCAATAACATTGACGCAGGATGCGTGTGGGTGAACACTTATCGCGCGGTCTCGCCAATCGTTCCCTTCGGTGGTCACGGCCTTTCGGGCTATGGCCGTGAAGGCGGTATACAAGCGGCACTCGAATATACGAAAGTGAAAAGTGTCTGGCTGAATACCTCAGACGATAAGATTCCAGACCCATTCCTGATGCGATAACTTGTCTCAGTGTCGATTTCCAATCTGATTAGTATTTGGTCCAATGGAAAGTTCCTCCGCAACTGAGCCCCGAATCTACTCAGTCAGCGAACTCAACGCGGCAGCCCGAAAATCATTGGAAAGCCAGTTTGATTCGATCCGACTGCGCGGCGAAGTGTCCGGTGTAACCGCCTCCCAAGCCGGTCACTATTACTTTTCGTTGAAAGATCAAAATGCTGAGATTCGCTGTGTGCTGTTCGCCTCAACCGTTTACCGAAACCGCATCAAACAGAAACCTGAGCAAGGTAAGGAAGTGGTTCTCGAAGGTCGGGTTACACTTTATTCGCCGAGGGGAAGCTACCAGTTCTTTGTCGAGAACCTTGATCTCGAACAAGGTAAAGACGGCGCCTTGTTTCAACAGTTTTTACAACTGAAAAAAGAACTCAACGAAAAAGGTTACTTTCTTGAGCAGCACAAGCAAGCTCTACCGCATTATCCAAGGCGCGTTGGTATCGTCACCTCCCCAACAGGTGCAGCGGTACACGATATCATTCGCGCCTTCAATCGTCGTAATCCCCTCATCCAATTGCGGGTCTATCCGACTGCGGTACAGGGTGAAAGTGCGCCTGCTGAAATCGCGCAGCAAATTGCATTGGCGAACCGCAGAAATGACGTTGACATATTGCTCGTCAGTCGCGGGGGTGGTTCCCTGGAAGATCTGGCTGCATTCAACGACCGCTTGGTTGCTGACGCGATCTTTGCAAGCGAGATTCCAGTCGTTACCGGAATCGGCCATCAAACCGATGTTTCGATTGCAGACTACGTTGCCGATAAACCGCTGGCCACGCCAACCGCCGCTGCAGAACACATCAGTACACCATCGCGCGATGAAATGCTGCAAATGCTAACGAATTTGGCATCGAAATTGCAGCATGAAATCTCATCCAAACTGAACGATCTGGGACAGCGGGTCGATTTGGCGCAACGCAGCCTGGTTCATCCAGAGCAACGCATCACTGATTTACAGAACCAATTTCGCGCTTGCCAGGAACAACTGATCTTACTTGTAAAAAGTGAGGTCGCCACGCGCAACAGCGCTGTGCAAGTTTCGAGTCAGCAGCTGCTTAACCGGTCACCAGCAAGCGCCATTGAATTCCACAAAGTCAATCTCGATTCTGCCGCCATTACCGTGCAGCGTACTACGACAAGTCTCCACGATAAATTAGCCGCACAGGTTGAGTCACTAACCAAGCAGCTTGAAACCATGGACCCACACACTATTTTGAACCGAGGCTATGCCATAGTGCGACACCAGCGCGATGACTCCATCGTCACAAATGCAGCTACGTTGAGCCAAGGCGAAAAGGTAACCGCGCAATTGGCAAAAGGTTCCCTGGACCTGAATGTCGAGTCAGTAAATTCCTGAGTACGGACGAGTCACCGCTTTGAGTCAAAGGGGTTTTTTCCGGCGCGGAAAACCACCCGTACATCGCACCCAAACAAATCAAACTGCTCGCGAAAATAGTTTTCCAGATATCTTCGATAGTGATCTGCTATCGAGTCTACATTATTACCATGGACTACAACAACCGGCGGATTACGTCCGCCTTGGTGGGCGTATTTGAGCTTTACGGGGCGACGCCTTGACATCGGTGGTGGTGTTCGGGTAACCGCATTGTGAAGTAATCGGTTAAGGATGCCGGTTGGCATTTCAGTCATCGCAGAACGATAGGCTTTGCCGACTGCCACCAACAACTTTTTCAATCCCTGGCGTTTCAGCCCGGAAATAAACAGTGCTTCATGGTGAGCAGCAAACGCGAGCTTCCTCTGTAAGTTTCTGATTGCATCAGCTCGTGTGGCTCTTTTCATCGCATCGGACTTATTCACCACAAGCACCACAGGTCGGCCGGCTTTGCGAACCAGCCCAGCCAAAGTTGCATCCTGGTCGGAAATCGGTTCAGTACCGTCCAGCACTAAAATCACAACGTGAGCCGCCTCAATGGCTTGGAGCGTTTTTACCACCGACAGCTTTTCTAATGATTCATTGACCCGCGAACGTCGCCTGACACCTGCTGTGTCAAGAAATCGAAACCGGTCATCGCCAATCTGGACCGGGACTGTTACAGTATCGCGGGTTGTACCCGGCGTATCGCTCACAATTAATCGACTTTCCTGGCAAAGGGTATTGATCAGTGTCGACTTACCGACATTGGGCTTCCCTACCACGGCAACTTTGGGGCCGGGATCCAGCCAGATTGGATCGTCAATTTTCGGTAGCGCCTGTGCAATGGGCTCAAGCATCCTTGCCACGCCGTTGCCACGACGCGCCGAAATCGCCACGGGTTCGCTAAACCCAAGCGCCTGAAACTCAACCATTGCCAGCTCTGGTGTCAAGCCTTCGCACTTGTTGACAACAATCGAAACAGGTGCTTTGGACTTGCCCAAGTGCTGCGCGATCCGCTCATCCGCGACGGTTAAACCATCGGTTGCATCGAGCAGTAAAATTATCGCGTCCGATTCATCCAGTACGGTTTCAACCTGTTCACTGATCAACTCAGAAAAGTCATCGCTGCCTTCACTTAGCCCACCTGTATCTACAACCAGAAAGTTACGATCACCGTAGGCAGTAAGCCCGTACATTCGATCCCGAGTAACCCCGGGCACATCATCAACCAGCGCATCGCGGCTGCGAGTCAATCGATTGAACAGCGTCGACTTGCCAACATTGGGTCGACCGACAATGCTGATAACCGGAAGCATGGTGATTCAGACACTCTGGACAAATTTGTGGGTGGTGGAATAAACGAGACTGACGAGCCACAACAGTCGTGCCACGCCGATCTGTCTCATCAAACGCGTTGCACTTTAAAAGTTTATTCGCCAGCTTGCAGGGAAAGCGCTTCGATTCGACCTGAACGATAGAAGATATATAGACTGTTACCACTGGCAATCAAGCCGTCCGACGGCACCCGTTCGCGTATTCGACTGCGACCAATGATTGCGCCCGACGACTGATCGAGGACATGAAGAAAGCCTAATCGGTCACTGACCACCAAGCGACCACCAACCAACGCAATATCATCCACGCCGCGATGCAGCAAAGCGTTTTGCTGCCATACCAATGTACCGTCATTTCGGTTCACAGCAAACACCAGACTGTCAGTATCGTGACCATATACACGGGTACTATCGACAGCCAAGTTTCGACCCGCGGGCCTACGACTCTCCCACATGACATTGCCGGTCGACAGATCGTAGGTAACAATGGCTCTTGCCAAGTCAGACAAGATCATATTGTTTTCAAATACAAGCGGGTGAGACTCCCTGCTTCGTAAGGCTCCAATACTACGCTCCGAACCCAGGTAAAGCTGCCAGGCATCAAAGCCAGTGTTCACCTCTGTTGCAATCACCCGTCCCGTTGCATTGCCAATGATGACTGCGTTCTGGTACCCAATTGGGGAAGCTGAACCAAACTCAAGAAACTCCGGCTGATCATAGATGGCATCCCATAGAAACTCTCCATCAGTAGCTGACAACGCGACCAGGTTTCCATCAATGGTTCGAAGGACGACTCGTTCGCGATAAACGAGCGGCGGTGCAAAGACCACTTCAGAGAGTTGATACTCCCACAACGCTGCGCCGTCATTGATATCAAGTGCTAATACAACACCTGCATCACTGACCACAACAACAATGCCTTCGCCCGCACCAACACCAGCAACGATGCGGTGATTCAGCTGGGACTGCCAAATGGATTGTCCATTGGCGGTGTCCAATGCCAAAACCTCACCGTCAACCGATACCGCAATCAACTGATTACCGGCCAGAGTCGGACGTAGGGCCAGAAAATCGCGATTCTTCTTTGAAGAAATCTGAACTTTAGTACTAGCCCATCTGGATTCCAATTCAACCGAAGGGGTAATGTCAGTCAGTGGGGTCGGATCGGGCACTGGAATTCGTGGCGCCGCACATGCGGTCAGCAACAGAACTGTTGCAATGATTGTTAATGGTCGAATCATGCTGTCTGCCCAATATGAAGCCTGGTATTTCATCATCTTGATCATGTTTTCAAACTTGGTCTAAGTAGCGATCCCTTTAAAATTACTCAAATTGGGGTGCAGCGATTTAAGCGATTCAGCGATAGAGCAGAAGATTCGAACAAATCACTCACTGTACTGCGCAACTATTCAGCAATCAACGTATCGTTGAGCTTCAGAGTGAGAATGGCTTGGTAACCTGAATTCGAACTGAGCGCTTCTATGCTGGCCTCGTACGCCTCTTTCGCTTCCGCATTGCGATCCATCGCCCGATAGGCGTCACCTCTGAGTTCCTGAAAGTAGGACTCAAACCCGGCCGAGTTGCCCGTATCTAGCACATTCAGTGCTTCCTGATACTGCGCGTCGGCAATCATCAGTTGTGCCAGACGAATTCGTCCCGCGGCTTCGGTGGCTGCATCATTTGAGGCAGAAATCGCCTCCTCAAGCAAGGCACGTGAGTCGCTGACATCACCTGCTTCGTATGCTGCGCGGGCCAGCAACAAGCGCGCTCTTTCTGCATAGGCCGAACCCGAGTGGTCATCAAGCAGATTATCGAATGCCTGCCGTGCAGTACTCATATCAGCCTGCACAACCGCGACGGATAACTCCTGGAACAGCACTGACGCAGTTTCCTGTTGAATTCGGGAATATTCATTCCAACCCGTCCAACCGCCAACCGCGAGTACACCCACAGTGGTACCACCAATGATTGTCCAGCGGAATTCCTTCCACCAGTTCTTTATCTGTTCTAACCGTTCGTCATCCGGTGTCATTCGAGACTCTCTTGTCAGTTCATGCCTGCGCCAAATTTAGCACGATGTTTCAAGCATTTTTTTAATATTCTCAACCACTTGGTCGAGCGCAATCACTTGTTGCTCGCGATCAGTTCGCAACGATTTGATGGTTACTGTTCGGGCGTCAATTTCGTCTGCACCGATTATAACGCCAAGCGCTGCATTCACTCGGTCTGCACTTTTGAGTTGCTGCGCTAATTTGCCCCCGCCGCAGTGTAAAGTCGCACGCACTCCAGCCTCGCGAAGCGATTGGGCAAGGCCTAATCCTGCAACCTGCGCCGTCTCACCCAGCGTGCATAAATATACTTGTGGACTTACCGATTGATAGTCGAAATTACTTTGCTTTAGCACTTCAATCAGGCGTTCCAAACCCAGTGCAAAACCAGCACCTGGTATTGAGCCACCGCCCAATAAGGCGACCAGCCCATCGTAGCGACCACCCCCACAAATGGCATTTTGTGCCCCCAGCAGGTCAGTGGTCCATTCAAAGACTGTATCTGTATAGTAATCCAGCCCCCGAACCAGGCGATGATTGATGCTGAATTCGATATTCTGTGAACGCAATAACTCCTTTAGACGGTCGAATCGTTCGCTGGATTCATCACTCAAATAATCCATCATCACTGGCGCGCCTGCAATCATTTCCTGCATGGCTGGATTCTTGCTATCCAGAATACGAAGCGGATTGGTTCCTAATCTGCGCTGGCTATCCTCATCCAGGTCGTTTTTGAATTCTTGAAAATATTCGACCAACTCCTGCCGATAGTGTTGCCGCGACTCAGGTGTACCAATTGAATTGATTTCCAACCGGGCGAATTTAGCAATATCGAGTTGTCGCCACAGTGCATGGGCGAGCAGGATGATTTCCGCATCAATATCCGGCGTTGTCCAGCCAAAGGCCTCGATGCCAAATTGATGAAACTGCCGGTAACGCCCTTTTTGCGGACGCTCATAGCGAAACATCGGGCCCATGTACCACAATTTGGCCTTGTTTCGCTGAATCAAGCCATGCTCAATGGCTGCCCGAATGCAGCTTGCCGTCGCTTCCGGGCGCAGTGTCAGGCTGTCTCCCCGGTTGTCTGCAAAGGTATACATTTCCTTTTCAACGATGTCGGTTTGCTCGCCAATAGAGCGTTTGAATAACTCGGTGCGCTCAACGATGGGCAAACGAATTTCGCGGTAGCCATATCTTGCCGACACTTCACGAATCGCGGTTTCAACGGCCTGCCATAAATCGGTCTCCGATGGCAGCAGATCGTTCATTCCGCGAATGGATTGAATCTTCCTGCTCACGGTATTCACCTCAGCGCGCCGGGTGCCAATTGTTCATCAGGTGCCACAACAACAGATTGAGCTGCGAGTCGTGCAGATCGTCGGGTTCGGTCAACAAAGTCGCCTGTCAACTGCCCACACGCAGCTGCTACATCATCACCGCGGGTTTTTCGGGTAATGGTCATGATGTTTTGCGACAAAAGATAGTCTCGGAAGCGATCAATCACCTCAGGTGTCGAACGCTCGTACTGAAGACCTTCGACTGAGTTGTAGGGGATTAAGTTAACCTTGGCCGGTACTTCGGTCAACAACCGAGCGAGCTGCCGGGCATGTGAGATGGAGTCATTGATGTCCTTAAGCATAATGTACTCAAACGTCACCCGCCAACGATGATCATAGCTGGCATAACGGTAACAGGCTTCCATTAACTGCTCAATTGGGTACTTTTTATTCAAGGGCACCAGTTCATTGCGGAGCTCATCATTCGGTGCATGCAGCGAAACTGCGAGGCTAACAGGGCAATCGTCCAGCAAACGTTTGATCCCTGGTACAACTCCGGCTGTACTCAGCGTGACGCGCCGTTTGGAAAAGCCATAACCAAAGTCGTCAATCATGATACGCATTGCAGAAACGACAGCATCGTAATTGAGCAGTGGTTCACCCATACCCATCATGACAACATTGGTGATTGGTCGTCGGTTGTCATCGGTCGCCAGTTGTTGCTGTACAAACCACAACTGCGCAATAATTTCAGCTGCGCTCAGATTGCGATTGAATCCCTGCCGTCCCGTCGCACAAAACGTACAGTTCAACGAACATCCCACTTGAGACGAAACACACAGGGTGCCGCGGTTGGCTTCCGGAATAAACACCGTTTCCACACAATTGCCATCGGCTAGAGTCAATAGCCATTTGCGTGTACCATCTGATGAGATGTGTTCGCTCGCTGGCGCGAGTCCCTCGATCGTGGCGACTTCAGCAAGTCGTTGGCGCAACACTTTGCTGATATTTGTCATCTCTTCGAAATCAGTCACACCAAACTGATGAATCCACTTCATCACCTGACTTGCGCGAAACTTTGGTTCACCAAGCTCGGCAAAAAAATCGATCAATTGGTCTTGGGAGAAACCCATCAGGTTAGTATTCATGGCTAATTTTCCGAGCGATCGAGACTCATTCAATCACTGAGATTAACGCGAATGGATTTGGTCAGCAGAAAAGAAAAAAGCGATCTCGGTTTTTGCAGTTTCGGGTGCATCTGATCCATGAACGGAGTTGCGTTCCAATGATTCGGCCAAATCTGCGCGAATGGTGCCAGGTGCGGCGTCAGCGGGATTAGTTGCACCCATGATTTCGCGATTGGCTGCGATTGCATTTTGACCTTCCAGAACCTGAACCACAATCGGACCCGATTGCATGTATTCAACCAAACTGGAATAAAACGGCCGTTCCTTGTGTACGGCATAAAACCCTTCAGCCTGTGTCTTGTCCAGATGCACCATACGGCAAGCCACAATCGATAACCCGCCGGCTTCAAACCGTCGATTGATTTCACCGATCAGATTTCTTCGTACTGCATCGGGTTTGATAATAGATAAAGTTCGTTGTAAGGCCATAAGACATACACCTTGATAGTAGATCAGAAAACGGAATAAATTTGAATTCGGGAGACGGACGTACGAGACGAAGTCCGCTGCTTGTATCAGAGTTGTTATTTTACGAAGATTTGAGGTGCTGAATCGGGTGAAATTGTCGCCGCCCGTGGCGGCTACCCGACAAATTAGGGCCGAGTCTGCAAGCTGCCTAATAACCCATCCGCATACAAACTTGTGACATTCAATTTGACAAATTGATTTGACAAGTCTTGGTGACTGAAAAAGTAAATGGGGAGAAAATTCGACAACCGCGACCGGTATACCGAATTTTGTTGATTCACCGGCCCTTCAACGAGAGCGGTACCGGTTTGGTTAACATAGCGTTCCAGTACAGTTTTGCGAACCGCTTCACCGGCTTCTCGCAACTTGCGGGCGCGCATTTTTCGAATGTCATGTGGCACCTGGCGCGGAATTCGTGCGGCAGGTGTATCGTCCCTTTCCGAATAGGCAAATACATGCGGATAAGTAATTTCCAGATCAAATATTGCCTGCCGCGTCAATTCAAAATCCGCGTCTGATTCGGTTGGAAATCCCGCCATGATGTCGGCTGACAAAATCAGCTCGGGTCGAACTTTGCGAAGCTCAGTCACCACATCATAGACCACGTCGGGGCCATAGCGGCGCTTCATACGCTTGAGAATGATCGGTGCAGCACTCTGCAAAGAAAGATGAATATGGGGGCAGATATTGTCATGTTGCGCCATGGCATCAATCAGGTTAGGGGTAATGTGTGCCGGGTCAATTGAACTTAAACGAAAGCGGCAATTGGGATGCCGCGCAGCCAACTCAGCAGTCAGTACTGCAATATCAATGTTCTGCTGTTTACCAGCGGCTAAATCCGCACCGTAAGAGCCCAAATCAATACCGCAAATGACAATTTCCGCAAATCCCTGACTGACGTATTGTTCCACCTGACGCATTACTGTCGTGGGTGAAATAGAACGGCTCGCACCGCGTGCTTTGTGGATGATGCAAAATGTACAACCGTTGTCGCACCCTTGCTGGACCTGCAAGTTGGCTCGACTACGCGTTTCAAATCCGGCGATGGCCTTTACGGGTAACGAAACTTGGGAATCGGTTTGGTCTAGCGGCAACAGGGACTCAGCAGGAATTTCACCCGCGATGAGTTGTGGAATCTCAAGTTTTCTGCTACCAGGAACGACGTAATCAACGCCCGGAATGCTGGCGCACTCGTCAGGCTGCATTTCTGCGTAGCAACCGGTTACGATGATTGTCGAGTCGGGATGCTTGCGTATAGCACGGCGAATCGTCTGGCGCGACTGGCGGTCAGCTTCGCGAGTCACCGTACAGGTATTGATAATACAAATTCCGTTGGCGTCGCCTTGTTTTTTAGACAACTGACGCGATTGTATCTGGTTGGTAATGTACTCTGACTCGAACAGATTGACTTTGCAACCCAAGGTCTCGACAACAACCGAGCGCGGGTCTTGAACAGAGTCAATTTGCAAAGGTGCTGACATGGAACGCAATCTTTAGGGTGTGCCAATGATCTGGCATACGTCAAACGACGCAATTTGAATCAATCGACGGTGAAACTCTCGCCGCAACCGCACTCAGCACTAACATTGGGGTTCTGGAACACAAACGATTCTCCGAGTTCCCACTTTTCAAAGTGAATTGTAGTGCCATCGACCAGGTCCAGACTCTTTGGATCAACGAATACATCGATACCGCAGCTTTGAAATACATGGTCATCGCTGTTTGCTTGCTCAGCAATGTCAACGATGTAGGCAAAGCCAGAGCAGCCCGTTTTGCGCACACCAAATCTTAGACCTTGATTATCTGTTCCATCCAAATAGGTTCGAACGCGATCTGCTGCGGATTCTGTCAGGATAATGGCCATGTCGTATTGAATCGAAGTCGGTTGTATTGCAATAGATGAGATGCATGCAAGTGTTTTTCAAGTCCTTTGAATTTTACATCAACCTGTCAATAGGGTTTAGATTTGTAGACATCTGAGGCCGTCATGCGCTGTTGATTAATGGTTGAGACAGGATCGAACAAACCCTGCGCTGGCCCTCAGTTGTAGCCATCGCGAGACACAATACCAAATCCCGGCAATCGCAACGCAAGACCAATTGGATCTATACCAAAGTGTGCACCACCGATATTGAACTCGACGCCTTCTTCAAATCCCACAGTCATCCCCAGTACACCAAGCAGGGAAATTTGATAGCCAGTACCACTGGGTGCCTTGGCAAAAACTTGCCCGGACCCCAGCCAGTCCTTGCCAATGGCGGTGGGTGGTAGATCTGCTTTAAGTTCCGGAACCTGCCTTAGCACCCATGCAGTAAATGAATTGCTGTTCGGCCCCGGCCAGAGGCGATATTCGTTCGCGTATGGATAAGCCATTGCTGCCTGGTGAATTTTTTCGATGACTTCATCCACACCATCACCGCGCAGGTCGGCAAGCAGCCAAGGTTTTGCACCATACCAATTGCGGTCAGGGATGTCCTCGCGAAAGGACATGGCCGAGTTCCCGTAGCGCAAGCGCCAGCCGATTTTTTGATAGACTGTGTACGCATCTGCATTAGACGGCTTGACGGATATCCAGGTATGAACGCTCACCGCACCTCGGGCACCCCAGGTGCGTGCTGCATAAACCTGTGCAACTGCTTCACTGGCAACGGATGGATGGGGTGCGATTCCTGCTGATCCGGTTTCTGCTTCTGACCAATGTCGACCCATGTATTCACCGGACAGCAAAAGATATAGCGGCCCTGAAAAAATCAAGACCGATAAAGCAACGGTCCACAGCAACCATCGGAATAATCTTCTTTTCCATGCCATCGTTGCGGCTTGCCAGTCAAGACTTTGACTTCCTTTCAACCGCGGTCATAATGCCACGCAATATATTGACTTCATCTTCGGTTAGATCGGGTCGTAAAAAAATGCGCCGAATTTTTCTCATCAACACTTCACGGGGACTCTCTGCTATGAACTCGACTGATTCCAATACCGTTTGAAGATGTTCGAAAAAACCTTCGACTTGTGCATGCGTTGCCGGTACTTCCGATTCCTCAAGATACGGTTGATCGCCGTTCGCATGTTCGTCCGAAGCGTTTTGTTGAATGGCAAGATGCAATTCGTACAACAGTATGAGCACAGCACCAGCGAGGTTAATCGAAGGAGAAGCATCATTTACTGGAATTCGAACCAACACGTCGCATTGGTCAATGTGGCGATTGGACAGTCCAGTTCGTTCCGGACCGAACAAAATAGCCACCTGTCTTGAATATTCTACCTCGTCGGCGATCCGCTTCATGGCCGCCCGTGGTGCCAGACTCGGCCAGCCGACCGTCCGTGTTCTCGCACTCGTACCCACAATAAATGAGCAATCCCCGATCGCATCGGCCAGGGATTCAGTCACTTTTGCATTCGCCAGGATGCCTTCATTGCCGGATGAGCGCACCCGCGCTTCTTCGACAAGATGGTTGACCGGGCGTACCATACAAAGATCGGAAAACCCCATGTTACCCATGGCGCGAGCTACCGACCCGATGTTACCGGGATGAGAAGGCTCAACTAATACGACGCGAACCGGCACTGGAAACTTGATCGAAGATTCACCTACTGCTTAACGCAATATGAACGGGTTGGGCATCTCAGTTGCCGTTGACAGCCACACACTTTTGACCTGCAGATAGTCTCGAATCGCAGCAATACCACTTTCACGTCCCAGGCCGCTACGCTTCATGCCGCCGAACGGCATCATGTAGCTGAACGCCCGATAAGTGTTAACCCAGACTGTTCCTGCCTTTAAGGCCTTGGTAAATCGCATCGCCCGACGGATATCTTTGGTCCACACGCCAGCAGCCAGACCATAGACGACATCATTTCCGATCTGGATCGCTTCTTCCTCATCCTTGAATTTCAAAACCGATAGCACAGGACCGAATACTTCTTCCTGCGCAATACGCATATCATTGGAAACATTGGTAAAAATAGTTGGCTCAACAAATTGATTGGCATCGGCACCCGGTACTGAACAGGGTGAGCCGCCAAACACCAATTGTGCACCTTCCTGCTTGGCTATATCAATGTAGGAGAGGACTTTTTCATATTGCTGCGGAGTGGTTACGGGTCCAATGTGGGTACCTGGTTCCATTGGGTTGCCCATTTTTGCGGATTTAGCCAAATTCAACAGGCGTTCCATAAATTCATCATGAATACTTTCCTGGACCAGCAATCGAGAGCCCGCAACACAGGTTTGTCCTGTTGCACCAAAAATTCCTGCAACCGCCCCTTTTGCTGCCATGTCAAGATCAGCATCCTCAAACACGATATTTGGCGATTTGCCACCCAGTTCAAGTGAAACATGCTTGATATTTCCGGCTGCACTTTCATAAATTTTCTGACCGGAAAGATCTGAACCAGTGAACGTAATCTTAGCGACATCCGGGTGATTCACCAGGTTGGCACCAACTTCTGCGCCGTAGCCACTGATCACGTTAAACACACCATCCGGGAATCCGGCTTGTTTGACCAGCTCTGCATATTCGAGTGAGCTGGCTGAGGTAAATTCAGACGGTTTTACGACAACCGTATTTCCGGCTGCCAATGCTGGTGCACACTTCCATGCAATAAAAAGAAGTGGAGAATTCCAGGCTGTAATCGCGGCAACAACTCCCAGTGGCTCATAGGTTGTATAAGCAAACGCATCCTTTTTATCAATGGGCATGATTGAACCTTCAATCTTGTCTGCCAAGCCACCAAAGTAATACCACCATTCTGGGTGATACGTCATCTGTGCTTTCATTTCAGAGAATAACTTGCCGTTGTCTTTCACCTCAAGTGCCGCCAGCCGGTCAGCATTGTCTGCCACCAGATCGCCGAGTCGTCGCATCAATTTACCGCGCGCACTGGCACTGAGTTCTGCCCATTCGGGACTTTCGAATGCTGCTTTGGCAGCCCCCACCGCGTTATTGACATCTTCTGCGTTACCATTGGGTACCCGGGCCCAGGTTTCGCCGGAAAACGGATCGACACTCTCGATCCATTCGCCACTGGCAGAGTCAACATATTGCCCGTTAATGAAATTCTGATAGGTTTTCATTTGGTTTTACTCACGATTTGAAAGGGTTGGTATAAGTAATAAAGTCCAACGGCTCGAGCACAAGTGCTATGACGCTGACTGGATAAGGAACAGACACAGCTTTTTTTGCAAATGCTGTACCGATCAATAATTTCAAAAATTCTGAAAGTGCAAAACATTATCTTACATGCTGACGAAACCAGGCTGAGCGAATGGTCGTCGTCGCCTGCGATATGAATCCAGCCCACTTTTCTAACGATCTTCCCCTCTAATGTCCCTGAATCAGGGTTAAACCACCATTGACACAGAATAAAATGAACGTTTGACAAATGGATAAATTTCCGGTGATTTCATTCACTGATCCTGGCTTTTTAAGTGCAATACGAACCTCAGAGTGAAATCGGTTCACTTAAAGGGGTAGCGAGAAAAAATCAAAGATTCAATTGCCGCTCCTGAGTCAACAAATCACACTTTTCCTGATCCATTCGATCCAACTTTACTGGTACCATCATGCATCCACTGCTCAATATTGCGATTTCGGCTGCCCGACGTGCCGGTAAAACCATCATGCACAAATCCTACCGTGTCGATCAATTAAAGTTTGACCTCAAAGGGGCGCGTGATTTCGTCACCAACGTTGACGTCCTCGCGGAACAACAAATCGTCGAAACCATTCACGATGCCTACCCCAATCACGCAATTCTCGCCGAAGAGAGCTACCCCGTCGGTGGCGATGATTTCGAGTGGATCATTGACCCCCTGGACGGCACGCTCAATTTCATGCATGGTATCCCGCAGTTCTGTATCTCGATCGCGATACGCCAACACGGTAGACTCGCACACGCGGTTGTTTACGATCCGGTGCACGAAGAACTGTTTACCGCATCAAATGGCGGGGGTGCACATCTTAATGATCGAAGAATTCGCGCCAGTGCAATCGGTAAATTGGAGTACGCGTTGATCGGAACTGGTTTTCCTTTTCGAGAAATGGATAACGTCGAACTTTGGATCGCTATTTTCCGGGAGCTGTCAAAGAAAACGTCTGGAATCAGACGCCCAGGATCTGCTGCTTTGGATTTAGCCTACGTCGCATGTGGTCGATTTGATGGCTTCTGGGAGTCCGGCCTAAAGATTTGGGACCTCGCCGCCGGTGCGCTGTTGGTTCAGGAAGCAGGCGGTATCATTTCGGATTTCGAAGGGAATCAGGATTTTCTGGAAAATGGGACGATCGTCGCAGGTAATCCAAACCTGTACGATGAGATTGCCCGAATTGTGAACCGTAAATGCAGGGAACACGAGCCAAACAAACGCAGCAGATGACCGCGAAGCCTGACAGCCGCGTCACACCGATGATGCAGCAGTACTTGCGAATCAAGGCAGATTACCCCGACACACTGCTTTTTTACCGCATGGGTGATTTTTATGAACTCTTTTTTGAAGATGCGGAAAAAGCCTCAGAACTACTCGGCATTACATTAACCAGTCGCAGCAAGTCCAGCCCCAACCCAATCAAGATGGCTGGTGTTCCGTTTCACAGCATTAACCAGTACATTCGAAAGCTGGTGAGTCTATCCTTACCGGTTGCTATCTGCGAACAGGTCGGAGACCCAGCCACTTCCAAGGGTCCGGTTGAACGAAAAGTAACCCGAGTGATTACCCCGGGGACGCTTACCGACGAAGACTTGCTGGATGAAAGATCAGACAGTCTGCTCTGTGCGCTGGCTGAAATCAGCGATCAATGGACACTGGCTACCCTTGACGTTGCCAGCGGGCGCTTTACTGCGCGTGAAATGCCATCTTTTGAGTCCATCGTTTCGGAAGTCGATCGCATCAAACCGGCAGAGATTCTTATTTCAGAAGTCGCCACGTTTACCCCGCTGCAAAACAAGAATGCACAGGAGGTGCCCCACTGGTACTTCAATCTTGATCGTTCTCTGGCCCTGCTGCAAAAACAGTTTCAAGTCAGAAATCTTACTGCCTTTGAATGTGAGCAGCATCCCGAAGCATCAGCAACCGCAGGTGCGCTGCTGCAGTACGCAATCGATGTCTGGGGGAAAGAGCTCCCCCACATACATGGCCTGCAGATTGAAAAGCCCGATGAGTTCGTCTTAATCGATGCTCACAGCTGGCGAAATCTGGAAATTGAAACAACACTGCTCGGTGACACCAGCAACAGCCTATTGAAACTGTTCGATCAATGTGCGACAACCATGGGCTCCAGGCAGCTGCGCCGCTGGTTTCGTTATCCGCTACGCGATCACGGCGCGATTCGACTACGTCATCGTATCATCGAACATTATTTGGATTCTACCGATGCCAAGTTAGTAGCTGGGACATTGCGCAATATTGGTGATATCGAACGCATCGCTTCCAGAATCGCTACTCGAACTGCCAAACCTGTTGATCTGGTGCGTTTGAAGGATGCACTGAATGTGGTTCCAGAGCTGATTGAGCAATCAAATCCAGTCGAGTGCCCAGAGATGGCAGAGCTTGGTAGCCGACTGAATTGCCTGCCTGAAATGACTGAATTGCTCGAACGTGCCATATTGGATGAACCTGCGGCAACGCTACGCGACGGTGGTGTGATTAAAACCGGATTTGATGCACAACTTGATGAATTGATTCGTCTGCGAGATGACTCGGGACAGGCGCTGGTTGAGCTTGAAATTCGCGAACGGGAACGCACAGGAATCAAGAATCTCAAGGTTCACTACAACCGGGTACACGGTTATTACATTGAAATTTCACGACTCATGGCCGATCAAATTCCGGAAGACTATATCCGGCGCCAAACATTGAAATCGTCTGAGCGATACATCACGCCAGAGCTACAGGCATTTGAAAGTCGCATATTGAGTGCCAAAGAACAAGCACTTGCTCGCGAGCGGGAACTCTATGAAACTCTGATTGAACAGCTTCAATCTTTTGTAACGCCGGTGCAATCGACTGCACAGGCGCTAGCTGAAATCGATGTGCTGTGCAACTTTGCGATTGTTGCCAATCAGCTAAATCTCAACCGACCAGAACTTGTCGATCGGCCTGGAATTTCAATCGACAACGGCAGACACCCCCTGGTTGAAACCATGCTGGACAAACCCTTTGTGCCGAATGGGGTGGAACTCAATCAAGTCCATCGCCTACTACTGGTTACGGGTCCGAATATGGGCGGCAAAAGTACCTATATGCGCCAAACTGCGCTGATCGTTTTGCTCGGCCACACAGGATCATTTGTTCCAGCTGCCTCAGCTGTCATTGGTCCGATCGACCGAATTTTTACCCGTATCGGTGCATCTGATGATCTGGTTGCAGGGAATTCAACGTTTATGGTCGAAATGACAGAAATGGCCACCATCTTGCACAGCGCAACTGAAAAGAGCCTGGTCCTGGTAGATGAAATTGGACGAGGAACAAGTACCTACGACGGTCTCGCGCTGGCCTGGGCCTGCGCAACCAGTTTGCTCGACGATGTTCGCGCAATGACCATGTTTTCAACCCACTATTTTGAAATCACCGCGCTCGCCAACGAAAGACCCGGTGCCAAGAACGTGCATCTTGATGCTGTAGAACACAAAGGTAACATCGTCTTTATGTATGACGTGAAAGAAGGGGCAGCCAATCAAAGTTATGGCATACAGGTTGCAAAACTGGCAGGAATTCCGAACAGTGTGATCAAAGAAGCAATGAAACGGCTGGTAAAATTGGCTAATGCTCCTACTGCACAAGATCCTGTTTTCGTTCAAGGTGTGATGCAAGCCAACATTTTCAGCGAAAAACAACCGCCACATTCTGCTACACTGGAACGCCTTGAACAAATCCAGCCCGATGAATTGAGTCCTCGAGAAGCATTGCAACTATTGTACGAACTCAAAGACATGGACAGCGAACACTAATATAATTGGTGCAAATGGAATAAACGCTAATTGGACAAATGACAACATGATTGGCCATAATTCGGCGGTTCTAACCCTTTGTTTTCTCTAACGCATACTGCAACCTGAATCCAAATCCTATTCGGTTCTTGGCCTTCAAGGAGTGGAGACCCAGACAATTCTTTAAATCACTATTCCCTTTGTGAATTGAACTGAACCCATGACTTATATCGTTACCGAATCCTGCATTCGCTGTAAATACACAGACTGTGTTGAGGTGTGTCCTGTTGACTGTTTCCATGAAGGACCGAATATGCTGGTAATCGACCCGGAAGAGTGCATCGACTGCAGTCTTTGCGAACCAGAATGCCCAGTCAATGCGATTTATGCTGAAGATGATCTGCCTGATGAGCAACAGGAGTTTCTGGAACTGAACGCTGAATTGAGCCTGGTCTGGCCGGTCATTTCCGCCATCATTGAGGCACCGCCCGATGCCGCAGAATGGGAAGAAGTCAAAGAGAAACGACAATTCCTCGAACGTTGAATCAGTATTGGAATACAAAAGGAGCTTGAACATGCACGATGAACGTGCCCAACAGGCAGCGGCAACATTGTGGGCGCTTTGGCAGGCGGGAGAAACAGTCAATTCGCTGCCAGCGCACTGTAAACCCGAGACCGAAACTGAAGGCCGAAACGCCCAATTGTTTTATCCAGAACTCTCGGGAGACCACATCGGTGGCTGGAAAATTGCGGCAACCAGTGCGGGCGGGCAAAAGCATATTGGTGTGACCGCACCGCTTGAAGGGCCATACTTAAAGTCGCACATTCACCAAGACGGCGCAGTATTGTCAATGGCGGGCAATCACATGGCAGTTGCTGAGGCAGAGTTTGCTTTTTATTTTGACCACGGTCTGGATTGTCGCACTGAACCTTACTCAACTGAGGAAGTTCTCAATGCAATTACCAGTCTGCATCCCAGTCTTGAGTTTCCAGACTCAAGGCTTTCAGATTTTGCGAATGCGGGTATAGAAACTCTGTTGGCCGACTGTGCCTGTTGCCGCGACTGGGTGGTCGGTGCAGCCACTTCTGTCGACTGGCAGCGGGCTGATCTCGCATCTGCACCAACCAAACTCATTATCAACAACGAAATCGTGACCGAAGGCACCGGTCGCGACGCACTTGGAGGTCCACTGACAGCACTCACTTGGGTAATCAATCAACTGTCAACCCGAAAAATTGCCATCGAAGCCGGCCAATACGTTACTACCGGAGTCTGCGGTCTGCCCAAACCAATCCGTGCTGGTGACCAGGTGACCTGCGATCTTGGCGAATTCGGTAGCGTTAGCGCCACTGTGGTTGATTGATACTTATTCGATCTGACCGGTTAACCTCATCGTCGGTGAAACTAAGCCTTGGATTGCATTGAAATTCCTTGCTCGAATCAGTGCATGATCCGCGAGCCATGACCCACTGCATGCGATGTCATTGGAAAGCGTCAAATAGTGTCTGCGAGAGCGGCTGATGTCGGACCTCTACGTAATCAACAATCCAGACGAGATCTATTCACCCGGATTGGTGGTATTTGATGAAGTCTTGTGGGAAAACCTTGCCCGCATGAAGAAGATTGCCGGCAACCCAAATAGGCTTCGACCCCACTGCAAAACCCATAAGATGATTGACATCATCCGGATGGAAATCAGCATGGGGATATTGAAACACAAGTGTGCTACCTTTGCCGAAGCTGAAATGCTCGCACTTGCAGGTGCACATGAAGTGACGCTTGCCTACAATCCTGTTGGGCCGAATATTGACCGCGCTGTGCAATATCGGCGGCGATATCCAAAAGTTAATTTTTCTGTAACTGCTGATCATAGTGAACCATTGAAGGCACTCAGTGCCGCAATGGAAAATGCACAGATTGATATTGACGTACTTCTCGACATTAACCCAGGTCTAGGTAGAACAGGATTGAAACCTGGTAATAGGGCTGCCGAAATATATTCTTTGATCGATCACCTACCGAATCTACACCCCGCAGGGTTTCATGTCTATGATGGCCACAACCATCAAACGTCGCTTGATGAACGCCAGGCGGCGGTCGACGTAATATGGTCGCAGGTGCAGGCGTTTCGCAACAAGGTGAACAATGCTTCATTGCCTGTACCCAAAATTATTGCTGGTGGAACAGGAACATTTCCGCTATATGCACAATTGGAGGATCCTTCCATCGAACTGAGCCCCGGTACCTGCGTCTTCCATGATGCCGGATATTCACAACTATTTCCAGATTTGCCATTTACTCCGGCAGCTTTGCTACTCACTCGAGTCATCAGTCGTCCTTCGTCTGACCATGTGACATTTGATCTTGGTCACAAAGCCTGCGCTGCGGACCCGCCAGCAGGTCATCGATTACAGTTTCCATCGATTCCAGACGCCCGTGAGGTATTGCAAAATGAAGAGCACCTTGTGATTCAAACGGCACGGGCTGCCAACTATCAGCCGGGTGATTTCGAATTGGCGATTCCGACTCACATCTGTCCGACCTCAGCACTTCATACACACGCGTGGGTAATTCAGAGTGGGATAGTCGCTGGTAAGTGGGAAGTTACCGCGAGACATCGTTAATGGCTTGACACGCATTGGATTGAGAACCGGAAATTTGGATTACCCTCCAATTCATGGGGCTGGTGAAAGCCGGAAATCGAGTAGGCTTGGTGGCCGTTAAATTTTCTGCGAAAAATCCTTTGAATGTGTAATCAGCTTATATTGAGCACCAGTGTTGGTCAAAGTGGAGTGAACAAGACAAAGCGCTTGGACCTGCCACGATATTGGCTCGATTTGTGTATGCACCCGCTTAGGGACCTTTCTTGCAAGCGTTACGTGTGGAGTAAACTTGCGGCGCTTAGCAACATAGGTTTTGAGGACTCGTTGAATTTGTTTCGATAAATCTGCAAGTTCAATGCTGAGGTGATCAAGGCCTGCCCAAACGATATTGTTATGCGGCCAATAGCCAATTCGATTGATCGCCAGGGAGAAAGGTGCAAGCTCAAATTGTTCGATCAACGATTTGATCACCAGCGCATCTTCCTTAGGTATATCACCCAAAAACAACAATGTCATATGAAGATTCTTGGCCGGCGTTGGTCGTCCCAACCGGGCTAAGTCCAATCGAGTCTGAACCTCGCAAAGCGCCGATCTAACTGCATCATCTGGCCACAAGGCGACGAACAGTCGCTGAACCCTAGCTTCTGTCACAGTCTTTGATAAATTCAATAGCCTCTAAAAGCGCACTTTCAACCGAAGCTGCGCGCACCTGTTGACGGTCACCAGGAAATAGAAATTTCTGCTCGGCAACCTGACCTGTACGATGAGCCCAGGCTATCCATACCGTTCCCACCGGTTTGTCATCTGTACCACCATCGGGCCCTGCAATGCCGGTAACGGATACTGCGATATCAGCACAACTGGCTTGAATCCCACCAATTGCCATCTCGCGCGCGACTACACGGCTCACTGCCCCATTTCGCAGCAGGGAATCCTCGCGTACACCGACAAGATCTTGTTTAGCTGAATTGCTGTAGGTGACAAAACCTCGCTCGAACCATGCCGAACTGCCTGGTATTCGAGTCAAGACTTCGGCGATGAATCCGCCAGTACAGGATTCCACTGTCACGACCGCTGAGTTGCGCTCCAGCAGTAAACTCCCTAATTCACGTGCCAGTTCATCCAATCGATTTTGCAAGCAGACTACTCCTGTGGGAACAGCGTCAGACTTTCTTTGAAACTGTTAAGATCAGCAACAACAATCCCCTGTCCAGACGGTGCTTCAGATGGCAAGCCGTGGTTATCTCCATAGCCGAAAACAATGAGCCTTCGGTCGGATCCTGTAACAAGCAGATCGGCGACAAACTCATTGAACGATTGCCGATCAATGTCGTCAAATGCTGCGGCCATCACTTCGCGAGTGTCAAACTGAAACTCTTTTTGATCAATTGAAGTCCAGTAGATTTCCGTTTTCTCCGCCAGAGAGTCATGATTCTTCAACAATTGACCAATCAAGCCCTCTTTATAAGCAATAAACTCTTCACTTGAAACATTCTGCTCAAGCCAATCTGGAAATTCGTTCAGGAACCGATCAATCGCTGCGTTCATGTCCTCGGGAACTACATCAGGGGACTGGATGATGAACATAATGCCTGGCACTCGGCCGACCGGCAGGTAATGGGAAAATACCACGTACCCAAGCTTTTGCACTGAACGTAAATCTGAGAAAAACGGTGTCTGAATGATCTGTGCTAACAAGCTCATGTAGGCTCGCTCGTGAACGGACCGGTCAGCACCTTGAATGTAGACAGTAATCGCAGAATCCGCGTTTTCTATACCAATCAGGCGCTTGAAAGGACCACCAGCTGGAAGCTTGGCCACATCAGACTTGCGCACCTCGACAACACGTTCGGGAGCTACCAACGAGGCAACCATCTGTCCCATTTCGACTGCACTGGACGACGCGACGTTACCGTGCGAAAGTGCCACAATTCTGATTCTTTCGAAATACCTTGCATTGAATTCCAGCAAATCTTCAAAGGTAACAGCCTGCAATGCTTGCAGTTCTTCGTCCTCGGACCAATTGGGTACAACAATCATTGAATAGAACTCTGAAATTGTTCGACGATAAGCAGTATCTCTCCGACTGTTTTCGATATCTCGAATCAACTCCTGGCGATGCACTTCAAAGCGCTCGGCGTCAAATTGAGCACTTTTAAGAGTAGTGACAATTTTTTCCAACAAAGCTGACTGATTAGCGTTGAACCCTGAGATGCGGAAACTGAATCCGCGAGAGTGAGGGTACAGACTGAATTCAAGCCCTGCGAGAAGTGCCGGGTATACAAATTCATTCAGTTGATCATTGAATGCTTCAACGTACAGTGATAACAAAATCGATTCTGTGACGGAACTTTTTGTCACCGGACTTCGCACTGTAACAAAAAAGCTTGCCCGCGGTACATCGAAGGAGGTATCAGTTTGGTGCCACAATTCAAAGCCGGGGCTGGTGAAAATACGTTCTGGAATTGGCGATTTACCAGTCGCTACCAATTCGAAATTTTCGGGTAGAAATTCATTGCGCGGTGGCAGCCATCCTGATGCATCGGCAACATCAGCTTTCCAGTTTACAATCACATCCGCTGGCAGTTCACTGAGCGAATATTCTGATTGCAGAAAAGGCGTCACTCTGTCAGTTGCTACATTCGCACCGGCAACAATGACCAGTACATTGTCTGGAGTCATATGATCGAGCACATCGACAATGAGATCGGGCGCATAGTGTTGAACCAGGTACAGCGCAGGCAGCAGTTCATCTTTTGGGTACTTGTCGATCTGTGTAGCAAGAAAATTAACCATACTGGCCGGATCCTCGACTTCGACAAATCGATAATCAATTTCGCTTAGAATTTTGTTTTCCTTAAAGCGCCACTTTTCGATACCGCGCTGCCGAATTTCCCGAATATACTGAAACACATAGGTTGTGACATCCTGCCAGTTTTCATACCCACTTTCGGTCAACGAAATTCGGATGTTAAAGGTAGACGTGGAAATTCCGGTTTCGCCCGATGATGCATACAAGCCTAAAGCCCAACCGCTATCTTTGAGCTCTGACAGCAAACTGCCCTGCCCTTCATGACCAATCAAATGAGCAATGTAAGATCCCGGCCGTTCACGCCAATAGGGCCGCAAATCGTGAAGAGGAAACATAAGTGTCAGATTGGGTTCATGTTTGAGTGTCTTGAACTGAAGAAGTGCCGGCAAACTATTTGGTGTAAATAAGGGTTCCGACACTTCGCGCTCGGGAAGCTGGTTATTTCTGATATCAGAAAAAATATCTTCCACCCAGCTTTGCAACTCATCGAGCGGTTCGCGGCCTAGCACAACCAGGTTCATCAGATTCGCACTATATTTCTGTTCAAAAAACTGAACCAATTCTGGGCGTATGTCACCTGCTAAGGTCTCCCCTGTTCCTGAAGCAAAGCGAGCAGCCGGATGTTTGGGGTTATAGGACTGTCGCATCGCTGACCAACGGCGCACTGCATCGCGCTGGGTGCGCATTTCAAACTCTGCGTGGACAACTGCTCGTTCCCGATCGATTTGTTGCGTCGGAAACAGTGGTGCAATGAAAAACTGTGCAAATCGATCCAAGGCAGGCTTGAGCTGGTCAGCATCGATCCGGAAGTTATAGTTCGTCAAATCGATCGCAGTATAGGCATTGGATGAACCACCATGCTGTTCGATAAAACTGCGATATCCGTCCAGTTCCGGGTACTTTTTTGTACCTAAAAATAGCATGTGCTCAAGATAGTGCGCCATTCCTGCCCGATCGGATGGATCATCTGCGGCACCAACTCGAACCACGAGGGATGCCGCGGCACGGGAGGTTTCTGAATCGGAAATCACCAGTACCTGCAATTGATTGTCGAGTGTGAAAGCGCGATATTGGCGATGATCATTCGGACTTTTCTGAAACGATGCGCTAAGGGTTAACGAAACCGCAAGTCCGAATACCAGCACCAGTGTTCGTAGCACTGTGTGTGAAATACGCATAACTATCATTGTAAATTCAACTGATAGTATTTGACCTGATTCAGACCAAAATGTGCCATGTCATCAGGTATACAAATTGTTCAGGTAGCACGACACCGGCGTGATTAGATTGTGCAGGAAGCTGCGAGTTCACTACCAGATCGAATTTACAGCAACAAAATACTGTGTCAAACTGGTGTGAAGCGAAGTAATTGGCGTCCCCAAGAGGAATTGATTCGCACCTTAGGGAGCATGCCAATTTCGATTACTATAATTGATCCTGAAAGAGTACCAGTGTATCAGAGAATAGCTTCCGAAGTATTGCGTCTAAAAGATCTTGGATATAGCCAGAACAAAATCGCTCGAACTATAGGAGTTCACTCTAAAGTTGTTGCCAATGCCATTAAATATCAAATGATAAGAGACGAAAAATCATGAGTAAGAACGAGTGGACATTAACCCAGATTTCGAATCTACTGGACCAACCACAGTACAGATTGATTTATCTTTGTGAAAAAGGTGTCATCGTACCTGATGGAAGTGATGCTAAGGGCCGGGGGAGCAGTCGACGATTCTCAGCACGAAATTTGTTTGAATTTGTCGTGGCCCTTAAATTAAGCGAGTTTCATTTACCGACAAAATTAACTACAAACGTTCTTAAAGCGCTTCGATCATTTGACAAGCATCTAGGAGAAAGCTATCCAATGCTGAAACTCCCCTATTCACTCAGAATTCCAAACTCTCCTGAAGTGAAAATAGTTTTGATCAATGGCTCACGTCTGTACTTTTCGATCGGAACCAAGGGTAGAAAAACCACCTATATCGGTGATTTAGATTTGCTGAACTTCGACAAATATACGGTTTCAAACAATGCTACAGATAATCTCGCTAAGTCTGCATTTCCGATTGAACGGACGAAAACTCTTCCGATCGAGTCAAAAATCGCATCGTTTGAATTAAACCTGTCTCAGATAGCAAAAAATATTTCACTGGAATCGGTTTGATACAGTTTAAACAGGTTTCGATGAAACTACAAATTATTCGGTGTGGAGTTTGCTTTGCTATTCGACGGAATTTATGAGCGGCTTTATGTATTGACGCTTTCTTTCGTAGGACACCTTGCAACACAATCAATTTTGGGGCAATTTTTCGAACAGAATTCTTTGATTCAAGCAGCCATGAGACCGTATTGAATGAGTTTTCAGGATCAAGCCGGAATTAATCGTATCCGAGACGCATTATGGCAAAGATTACCTGGAGCGACCGTTATGATAGGTGCAGGATTCAGCAAGAATGCAGAGTCTGCTCAAGGGTCGATGCCCAGTTGGACTGAACTAGCACAGTCAATGTGCGAACAATTGTATCCAGATGAAAAGGACCAGCAACGGACGATTTCATTAGCTGCTAGCAATACTACAAGCGGCGCACTACGCCTTGCGCAGGAGTATAAAGTTGCGTTCGGGCGTAGAGATCTCCATAGATTCCTAAAGAAACATGTCAATGACCAATTGGTGCAGCCCTGTGATTTTCACAAACGGCTACTCCAACTTCCTTGGCGGGATGTGTTTACCACTAATTGGGATACGCTACTGGAAAGGGGCCGTTCAATGGTTATAAATCCCTCCTATAGCGTCGTGAACAGTATTGACGAAATTCCAATTTCTCCAACTCCAAGAATTGTAAAACTGCATGGGTCCTTAAATGGGCATTTCCCACTCATCTTTACAGAGGAAGACTATCGAACTTTTCCTCAACGTTTTCCTCCTTTTGTGAATATGGTTCAACAATCAATGATGGAATCTGTTTTCCTTTTACTTGGATTTTCTGGAGATGACCCAAATTTCTTGCATTGGTCTGGCTGGGTTCGCGACAACCTTGGTGAATCTGCGCCAAGAATTTTCTTGGCTGGGTGGCTGAATTTGTCTAATCACCGCAGAAGAATGCTTGAATCTCGCAACGTCGTTTCTATTGATCTCGCTTGCCATCCAAAATCAAATCAGTGGCCACATTCTCTAAGGCACAAAATAGCGACAGATTGGATATTACGATCATTGGAATATGGTCGCCCGTATGAAGTATCTGAGTGGCCATCTCCGCCTCGTCGAGCAGTGGAGTCCGTGGAATCGCACCTAAAACCTATTCAGACCGTAATGCTGTGGGAACCGAAAGCAGAACCGCAGTTAATTTCTGAACATGGACAAAACGGCACTGAAAAAGTAGAGAAGGTTAGAAGACTGATAGAGGTTTGGTCCTACAACAGGAAAAACACATATCCAGGTTGGCTGACAGCACCATCAAGAATAAGAACAAATATGTGGTCTACAAGTGAATATGCTAAGGATATCTTGGATGAGTTACCTCGGTTTCTCCCTATGGAAAGACTGCTGTCGATTCGAGAACTAACGTGGCGATGGGGGATTATGTTGAATCCATTATCCGAAGTTGAAGAATTGTCCACAAGACTTGAGAGGGAATCGTCGAACGTTCTAGCAAGTGTAGACTGTTCTCAGCGAAAGGTAGGAGGAGTCAATGTATCGGGCGCAGAATGGCCAGAGGTTCTAGAAGCTTGGATTGAGCTCAACTTAGCTTTGATGACGTCTGCACGCCATCGTTTTGACAAAAATAGTTTTGAGAGTCGAATAAGTTCCGTTCTACCTTTCAAAGATGAAAGTGACGAAATTAATCACCGGATTATCCATGAACAGTGTATGTGGGCAGTTTTCTCATTAGATTTCGTTTCGCTAAAAAAACTACTTGATGAGTGGGACTGTGGCTCTACGGACCCTGTTTGGATGATGCGTAAGGCGGCACTACTATTCGAAATTGGGGAAGACGAACAGGCGGAAGAGGTAAACGCATTTGCACTGGCAAAGATTCAACAGAGTAACAATAATCACCAAGATATTGAATTGTCATCCAGAGAAGGTTGGGCTCTGTTTTGTGCAGGACAATCGTCTGAAGTGGAGGAGTTTTGGTATGCCTCTACCGAGTGGCAACATCGCTGGGATCGGTTTACGCCAATCCAGTGCAACGCGTCTTTGGAAATGAAACGCTACGAAGACTCCTTCCAAGTAACTACAACCCCGGAAGGAGGTCGACCATTTGACCTTGGGCATGCCTGGGTAGGTGGTTTTTCCTTTTCGATGAATGCTTACAACCGGTGGGTAGCCGCGCACAGAGCGGTTCGACTTGTCGAGGTTGCTGGTTTGCCTCCTAGAAGGGGCAATATGACGGTGGCATCAAAACTTCTCGAACTTGCAGCGCGAAACTTGATTACACACGAACCAGAACTAGCGACACGCTTAGTTCTTCGTGCGGCTGAGTATAAAAGTCAAGGAACACTCAATTGGAGGCCTTTTCGTTGGCGGCCAATTCGTACGCTCTGCGTAACCAAGTTTGACCTCCAATGGAGTCAATTATCCCGCAATCCACTCCACCTGTGTGTGAATTGAGCACATTGAGCACCACCAGCCTGAATAATCTTCGCCAGTGTAAGATAACACCGAAATTCATCCGCGTTGAATCCTTCAACCTTGTGAATATCTGGCATTTGGAATGAAACGCCCCGTCCAGGCGCCAGGTCAGGCTGCCAACGATAAGACCAGCGAGCGAACCTCGTCGGGTTTGTTCAGCTGCATGGCAAAATTCGCGGCCGCCATCATGACGACCATTGAGATCGTTACCTTAAGCCCCAGCGATTTTTTGCCGCGCAGGTAGTGACTGTGCAGCATGAAACTATCGGCCACTCTGGAGTTGATTCGCTCCATTGCGCTTCTTTGGTGGTACAGCCGGTTCCACTTCTTCGTTGCAGGGGGTAGCACCGGGTGCTGCCGCAGGTTGTCGGCATTCACTTGGGTGCGTACCACTCTGGCCTTGGCGCCGGCTTTTACCTTACCCAGGTAATGACAGTCCTCCCGACCGGCACACTCAAAATCAGACACCGAAGCCGGACACTGCCACTTCAGCGTGCCTCTTTTACTCTCATAACCCTGATAATGCATCAGTCGAATCTCACTGGTCTGGGGACAACGACAATATAGATCACCGCACTCAGTGCGCAGCATCGTGTCATACACCTGAGCATCCAACGGCCGGGTCGGTACCTTGAGCTGCTCAGGATCGAGATTGACTTCCTGCCACAGATTGCGCGTGTCAATCACCGGTAAAATATCTTGTTCGTACAACTTCTTGCGCAGCTTATCGCTGTCAAGACCGCGGTCGGCAACAAAACTCTTGCACCGCGTACCCAACTGCGAGTCAATGAACTCACTCACCAGTGCATCACACAGCGGATGTTCGCTCTGGTTGGCGGGCACCAGCTTGAAATCAATCGGCAATTCATAATTAACATCACCCAAAATGCCCAATGAGTAACCATACCAACGCTTCTCAATGACTTTCTCCTTTCCGGTGGCATCGGTGGTGTACTGGCGGTGGCAGCCCCAGGCGGCATCCGGGTCGGAGGTGCGCTGCTCACCGGTGTCAGGATCAAGGCAGTCCTTACGGCCCGTGGAGTGAGATTCGATGGATTTCCCGTCAAAGCCAGTGCGTTCACCGAAGTCAGGGCACACTTCAGCAAAACTGTCGCGCAGTTGTTCGAACTGTTGATACAAATAACCGTGTTGATCTTCAACTTTCATGATGGTTGCGCGAAACCGGCTAAAGGCCGCTGCTGAGGGGACCCGGTAGGGTAAAAACTGATTGAGGTGATCACCGCCGTCGGGGTTGGCTTTCAATTCAAATCCCAGTGTGGTCATCAAGGTGGGATTGCGCATCAGTTCGCGCCGGAACGATTCAGTGCTGCGATGCTGCAGGACACTCATGGCGATTAGTGCGCGCAGCATTGCCACGACGGGCCAGTCGCAACGGCCGGTGAATCTTCGTTCCCTTAAAATGGCTTCAACCAGTGGCGAAAGCTCAAGCTGGTCGAAGATTCCCTTGAGTCGTTGCAGCTCAGAACAATCGAGGTAGTCCTTCCAAAATAAGTCATAATTGATGCTTGGTGCCATGGTTCAGCCTGTTGTATTTTGTGGTTTAACAATGGTTGCAATTATACTTCACAGAGACTGGATTGTGGCACTAATAATCAATCAAATCATAATGATAGACGAGAATATCCGGATTATCCCAGGACGCTATAGAGACGCATTGGAAACACCCAGGCAGTGGGGTAGAAATTCGGGATTTTGGCCTCAAAGTGCCAAAAAAGGCCGATTAGGGGCGATATTTTGGGGTAAGCGTTTTTTCAAGTCTCGGCTTTCGCGCGAAACATCAATACATTACAACCTTCGAAAAGGCCTCAATTGGACACTTTCTAGGAGCACTGTGGCAACAATGCCATACGATGTTGTTAACAAGTTAGTAGAAACGTGCATTAACGCTTCGGAATACATTATTCCTAAACTCAATAAATCTATCAGGGGTAAGCATTGGAACGGTCGACTTTCAGTCGTACTGGAAGTATTGTCGAGACTTATTGTGAGGTTGGATACAGAGCGTTCGAGTGAGATGCTCGGCAGAGTGCTAGGTTGGTACAGCGACATTATTAAGTCAATAGATTTTGCACTTCGAAATCCTGTAAGGCACCTACTATTGAGAACATGGGAAACACTTCCACGAGATTTGCAAGGAAAGCATGTTATAGACTTGCTAAGGGCCCCGATACCGAGTGTTGCTGGATTTTCTGAAAGAGCCGATAAATTCCAATATCCTGACCCCATTGATGCGGTAAGAGACTATCGGAACATTGAAGTTACCCGAACAGAAACGAACGATGGAAGCTGGAAGAACATCGTTAGAACTGTACGTAGCGCACTCAGAAGTGACGGAGATGTACGTCAACGCGGTATTAGACGACTTGTAGCGCTTACCAAACTCAAAGTTTTAACAAAAGAAGAATCGATAACACTGGCTCAAGGGCTATGGAAACCTAGTGACAGTGTTGATTGCCAATTTCCTGAAGAAACAGGCATTCTTGAGGAATGGGTTTTCATGGTTTTACCAGAGCCTCGAGAAGGGGTATCTGAGAACAATTTTCGGGAAAAATGGTTAAGCAATTCCATCGATATTCGGAGAAACCCTAGTGAAATTCTTTGGCAAGTAGGAAGTGCCATCGAGAATTTGAGTGCGCGAGGAACAGAGTTTCAGATCTCTTCTGAGGAGATGGAGTTTCTAACTGATGTTGTAGAATCATGGGTTCAGGAACCAATACCAATGGAGTTGAGAGTGATTGGTGCAATGAGGGAGGCATTTGCAGATAACGAGGTTCAAGAAATTCAAAAAGTAATAGTTGGATTGAGAAATATATTGTGGAAAATCGCCATTTCTGAACACTGTGCAGAAAAAATATATAACAAATGGATGAAACTGAATTCATTGGAAATTCCGGTATTCGATCTAATTCACGTGTTGATTAAGATACTGCCGAATAAAAAAAGCATATTAATACAAACACTTCGTACCGGACTCGCTTCAGATGACCCTAAGACGGCAATAAACGCGATTTCTACATTGCAAAATTGGTTAAAGTCCAGGAGAACTGAAGATGAAGAAACTGAATTCATTCAACCTCCGATCGATTTAATACAAGAAGTAGGCGTCATTGTGTCTACACGCAGGAGAGCAGCTCTTCTCGAAGGTCTTTTACTTTCGAATTGGATAGTCGAGAATGGCACCGAGAAAGAAAAAAATACAATCAAACCACTCCTTATACAAGGGCTTAATTACCTGAACGAAGAGTTAAAGTACGAACGTGGTGAAAGAAAGTATGATAACGTGCCAGAGTTGCGCTGGGCATGCACACGTTTAGCTGTATCGATGAATAACCAAAATTGGGCTGAACCGGATGGGATTGTTAGTATGTGGATAGAAAACGTAAACAGTGATCCGTTACCGGAGGTACGGAATATCTTCGACAACTGCGGTCAAATACCGGCAACAGAGTAGAATCCATCGTTTCAGTGAACGGAAATTTATTGCTCTCAATCCTTTGAAAAGTCTGAAAATCGACTTGGCCAAGCAGGGTATTGAAGAACAATTTTGGTGAAAATCGTGAAACAGGCATACGCTTAACTTGGGTAGAAGAGAATGCAGAATATAGAAGGTGACGACAAAACCGTCGAAGTGTTGCTGTCAGGCGCGGCATTTGGCATTGACTATTACCAGCGCGAATATCGTTGGGAGCGTAAGCAACTGCAGGAATTAGTTGACGATTTAGTTGGCCAGTTTCTTCAATCATGGAATCCTTCAAAACCGGATGCCTCATTAGAAGAACAATCAAAGTATTTTTTGGGTTCTATAGTTGTCAGTAGAGTTGGTGATCTTCGAAATATCGTGGATGGACAGCAAAGAATTACCACGATCACTCTATTGCTGATATACCTGAATCACCTACAAAAATGTCTTGACAAAAAAGTGAAGAAAATTGAGTCGTTAATTTATGACGAGGAGCCTGGGGGGTATAAATTTAAACTCGACATACAAGAACGCAATGACTGTATGTTCGCGTTACTAAAAGGAGATCACTATAACCCGGAGAATAGTTCCGGATCAGTCAAAAATATTATTGAAAGATACGAAGATTTCGATGATATTTTCCCGAAAGATCTGTCAGGTGATGCGTTGCACATATTCATTTGGTGGGTCATACGCAATGTCAAGTTTATCGAAATCGTTGCCCATGATGATGGTGACGCATACACGATATTCGAGACAATGAATGATCGAGGTCTTTCATTAACTCCTACAGAAATGCTCAAAGGCTATTTACTCGCAAATATTTCTAATCCAAAGAATCGAATCAAAGCAAACAAAACAATTAAAGAATATCTAAATAAATTCGCGAGGTACGGAAAAGAAACGGACGCAGACTTTTTCAAAGCATGGTTGCGAGCACAATATTCCAACAAAATCAGAGAAAGAAAGAAAGACGCAAAACCGGAAGACTTTGATCTGATTGGAACGGAGTATCACCGATGGGTACGTAATAATGCTATTCAAATTGGACTAAATATTAGTGGTGACTATTACGAATTTGTAATGAAGGATTTTCGCTATTTCGCCTCGCTTTACTTACGCCTATTAGATGCTGCCAAGATACGTATGCCCGGAATCGAGAGCGTTCGTTACAATGCTGATGCCGGCTTTACTCTGCAACATCATATAACGTTAGCTCCCATAACTTCTAATGATAGTGAAGATATCGCACTAACGAAAGTGGGTATAGTGTCAGATTTTCTAGATTGCTTGCTCAATCTCAGATTCTGGAACTATAAATCAAATAGTTATTCATCAATGCAATACACAATATTCACAATAATTCGAAGCATCCGAGGGAAATCGATAAGTGAATTGCGTAAAATGCTGCGAGGTCGACTACAGGAAGAAATGAATGAAATAAACTTCAATCAACCAGTAGGTCTCAACCAATTTACATCGCGTGCAGTCCATCGGCAACTTGCGCGGTTTGTTGATTGGCTTCAGTCTGAATCTGATCGCTCGGAAAATTATGAGAACTTTATAGTTCGTTCTGGCAAAGCCGCTTACGAAATTGAACATATTTGGGCGGACCACCATGAGAGACATAAAGGAGAATTTGAACAACAAAATGATTTTGATTATCACCGTAATCTCATCGGTGGTTTACTACTCTTGCCAAAGAAAGTCAACAGTAGCTTAAGCGATATGACCTATGAAGATAAACTACCCCACTATCTCAAAGAAAATATTCTGGCTCAATCTCTGCATAAAGATTTCTACCGCAATAATCCTGGTTTTCATCAGGTGATTGAAAAATTCAACCTGCCGTTCTCACACCATAAAAAGTTTGCCAAATCGGATCTTGAAGATAGGTGCCAACTTTACTGCCAACTTGCAAAGTTGATTTGGTCACCTGATCGACTGGTTGCCGCTAAAGAGGATACTGTTTGAAGTTCTGGATCAATTCATGTCATTACGAGATATTACACAACAGGCTGTATTGGACGCTATTAGCGAATTCAATACCCTTACACGCGAAGTGTTCCTAACAACCTACGAATTCGGCAAGGCAAAAAAGTATTGGCTAATTTACGACGGACAACGATACGACTCAAAAGCTATTGTAGGAGTTGCACATAAATATGCAACCAATCTAGGGCCATTAAAGAATTCTGAATTTAGTGGTGGTAAGAAAACAGTCAAACCAAAATTATGCAGTTTGGGGTTTACTGTTATAGATAGTAAAAATGAGGTTAATCAATTAATTTTGCCATCTGAATCTTCACCCCCGCCCTTTGACCCGTCAGACGAAACAGATGCCCGAGGACGAATATCTCGAATGATCGCTAGCCGACAAGGTCAAGGAGCCTTTCGTCACAAAATACTAAACGCCTATAACCGTCGTTGCGCGATTTCTGATTGTGCCGTCGTCGATGTCCTTGAGGCGGCTCATATTGTTCCCTATCGAGGTCCAAAGACCAATGTGGCTTCAAATGGACTTCTACTACGTGCGGATATACACACGTTATTCGACTTGGGAATGGTTGCCATCGACAGTAGTCTTAGAGTTCATGTGCACAACAATCTCAGTGAGACTGAATATTGGGCATTCAATAACAAGGAATTGCGAGTTCCGTCGGCTACAAAACAAAAACCCAATATGGAAGCATTGAAGTTACATTTAGATCGTTCGCTGTTGTGATTACGAACACCTATGGATACGAATCTCAATCATTCGTAGGATGGGAAAAAGAAAGTTGTACTATGATAAATCTGTTGAGCGATGTACCGTTCGACAAGGTGGTTCGTTGATGTACGCCAATATTGATGACATGACAAGTAATTCATTATGCGTTCCAAACAAAGTATGCCATCTATTGACTTATTCGATCAGTTTAAGTAGTAGAAAATTATCGTAATATGCATTCATTTGTGATAAAATAATAGATATATTATATATATTATCTTGAATTATGAATGCACAACAATTACTCAATAACGAGCACTTTTTCAATTCCGATTCGAATGATGTATTCGATGAACTAATTGATCACATCGGAAGTTTACTTGCACAAGAGTACTTCCAAATTGTGGAAGATGAGAGTCCGGTCGAGGATGATGCAAAATGAATAATGGAGAATTAGTATGAAAGCTGCAGTATACGCCCGTTACAGTTCGGAAAACCAGCGTCCGCAAAGTATTGAAGATCAAATTTCAACCTGCCGGAAATTCGCGATTGAAAATGATTTTTTTGTAGATGAAAATTACATCTATTCGGATGAAGCAAAGTCAGGGGCGAGTAATGATCGAGATGGTCTCAATTCTCTAAGTGCAGCAGCACGCAACCACCATTTTGAAGTTGTACTCGTAGATGATTTATCGCGTTTGGCACGAAATAATTACTTGATGCTTACGGTCCTCGCAGACCTTAGTTTTGAAGGAATTCGGGTAATATCAGTCGCAGACGGATTGGATAGTAATGACCAAGAATCAACTCTTGGAATCCAAATTAGAGGGATTTTTAACGAACTTCAATTGCAGGATCTCAAGAAGAAAACGATGAGAGGTATGATTGGACAAAAACAGCGCGGATTCTCGGCGGGTGAACGCACGTTTGGATATACGTCTATTCCGGTAGGTGATATCCATTTAGATTCAAAAGGTAAGGAAAGACCTGAAGGATACAGAAAGGTAATTGATCCTCGCGAATCCGCGATTGTGTTGAGAGTATTTGAACATTATCGAAACGGTTGCTCAATCAACCAAATAGTAAAAATATTCAACCAGGAGAGTGTACCAACTCCGAAAAACAATACTAAAGCATGGTCAGCTGGAACTGTAAGTCGTATTATCAACAACGAAAAATATATCGGGAAGTGGGTTTGGAACAAAACCGGAACTCGCCGCGATCCGAGAACTGGACGACAAAAGAAATTCAACAAACCAGAATCGGAGTGGATCGTCAAATTCGACGACAGTTTGCGTATTGTTTCACAGGATATCTGGGACGAAGTTCAAGCTCGAAGGAATGAACGGAAAAAGTCATGGCCTGGAGGAAAAGGCAAACGTGGTTTTGAGAGCAAGAATGGAAGTGTGGAAAAACACTTTCCAACAGATCTTTTTTCTGGTGCTATGACCTGCAAGAAATGTGGATCTACGATAGGAAAAGTGAGTGGAAAAGGTGGTGGATATTTCGGCTGTCTTGGAACAAAGATCGGCAAATGCGACAACAAGGTCAACGTGCGACGAAGCGTCCTGGAAAACTTAATCCTTGACGATGTAAAACAACTGCTATCTGAACCCGAAAATATTCAAAGTGTTCTCAACAGTGTCGCAAACAAAATGAAAGAGCTATACTCGGAATTTCCAAACAAAATTACCCGGAGAGAAAAAGAGTTGGCATCTGAAGAAAGAAAGCTCAACAATTTCATTAATTTTATCGGTGAAGGAAAGGGTACCCGGTCTCTCAACCACGCACTGATTGAAAGCGAAAACAAAATAGACAAGCTGAAAAATGAAATTCATGTGCTCCAGACTTCTCATTCAAAGGCGGTCCAAGCACCACCGGTCAGATGGATTCAGAATCGACTCAACCATATTCAACACTTGCTTGAACGGAACATTTCTGAATCTGCAATGGTGTTAAGAAAATTACTCGGACCTATTGAGCTCGAACCGGTATTTCCGGAGACCGGTAGACCGTATTACTTAGCACATACTACTTTTGAGACAATTTCCATAGTGGTAGATAAAAAATTCGCGCCTAACCCATTGGACAAAGGTGCGAATCAATATAGTTGGCGTCCCCACGGGGATTCGAACCCCGGTCGCCAGCGTGAAAGGCTGGTGTCCTAGACCTGACTAGACGATGGGGACGACAGTATTTAGCAAATGTCCGGTGAACACGAACACAATTGATGTGAGTGCTAGACAACACACCAATTTTAGTTGCCATCATCGATGCAAAAATGAAACCCGTGTGGCAGCAGGTCGTAACTGAATTCTACGGCTTACTGTACGCGGGCTCGTTAATTATAGAACAGGTTTAAATCCAAATGTCGATACAAATTGATTACATCACGGTACTGAGACTCTATCGCTCCAGCCAATCTGAGGCCGTCGGACTGCTTAACCACTCCGAAATTAGGTTCTTCACAACTGACCAGTTAGCACTCATTAACCCTACGCGTTGAATCTTGCCACTGACGGTGATTTATGTCGTTTATTACCAGCTTCGCCAATCTTTAGGCACACCCTACACTCCCCATAGTAACAGAATTTCGATGGGTTTGACTTAGTCTCTTCACTAATTTTCAGCACTTTCGAACGCGCTTGCATAGGCGTCTATGTCGACGGCACTCATACCAAGTTGTCGCGCAACTTCGCGCCATTTGGCTATGACCTGGGACACTTCGATAATGATCTGATCTGCCTGATTCGCTTTGAGAGCGAAATACGGCGCTGCTCTGCGAGCTAAATCAATAGAGGCTTGCGGTCCTTCTTCTGAAATCCATGTTGTCAATTCGCGCACCGACTCCTCAAGGGGCACGGGGTTGAGATCATAAGCGGGTGATAACTGCCACTTACCGTCTCCTGCATAGAGAAATCCGTGGTTTCTCAGGTGGTCGTCGACATTGCCAATCATTACCCCAAAAATCATTCGCCTCCAGAGGTCGCATAAATCTTGAATCGGAGATATTGAATGCATGCGTATACTCTCAGCAATATCGGTGTAGGTTGCTATATCTCCATCATTGATTCCCAATAGGCTCATTGCTGACAGAAACGGAATGCGGCGGTGCTCTGCCCGGTCGAAACGTCGTATAAGTGCGACCGAGCGCCCGGCAACCACCTCTATGCGTCCGCACGCGGTATTGATACCGGCTTGCTTGGCCAAAGTGAGAGCCAGAATTTCACCGTGGGTGATGCTACGATCATCATCTAATTTTGGAAACTTCGCAATTGCAAGCTGTCCGTCTTTATCAACAACAGCAGATTTTGGTCTTGCACCGCCGAGAGGAGATCCCTGGTTTAGCAGTAGATGCAAATCGTCTGTGGTTTCCGTGTTATTCAATACGGCATCAACAGCATTAAGTAACGCTGACATTTGAGTGAGAGGAGGCGTTTGATATTCGCCAATATTGAAATTAAGATGAGATTCACCTGCCCGCCTGTATCGAAGCGCACCAATTCGAGTGGCATCTTTCATCGCTAGCAGATAGTCAATTTCTGAAAGCGAACGCTTTTCACCGGATCGACGAAAGGCACGATGGATTAACTGCCGACCCCAACGATCAGGTGCGCTGTCTCGCAAGGGACCCGGCAAAGCTGATTTCTCAGAATTCGAGTAAACTGGATGCGGACTAAGCGGAAGATTGGCTGGATCAAGTGCGAATGGCTTGCGGTAGGTTAGCCATTCATCGGCATATTCAAAAATGGAACTTTGGCTACGAAATTTATCCGCATAACGGCATAGACCGACAAGCCGCGTCTCACCAAGACTATCAACGTAGACTTCTAGAGTTTCAGTCATGGCTTACATTTCCCGCGGCGATGCGTGACAATCCGTTTTGGCAGTGGAGACTTTTCAATGTCGAGACCAAAGGCATCATTGCTGTGGTCGAAAATCGCACCTGACATAAATCAGGACAAAGGTGCGCATCAATGTCAGTGGTGGACCCGAGTAAAATTGATTTGAATTCTCGCGAGTGTATCAACTACGTGAGATTAATCGAACCAATAAGGCTAACATCTCCTCGACAGTTATACTTCTTCACGATTCATAATGTTAATTTAATATACAATCAAAATATACATATTTATATGTATTTTGACCTACTCAATGACAGGAGCTTGAAATTGGAAAGAATCTTGGCAAATAAAACCGTGTCCCTTACCGAACTTAGAGACCCCGCAAAAGTACTAGCAGGAGCAGGCGAATCACCGGTTGCGGTTTTAAACCGCAGTAACGTAGTCGGATATTTTGTACCAAAATCAGCGGTAGATAACGTAGATTTCAGGTACGCCGACACCGTTGATGTGCAAAAAACTGTTGATGAGTCAATTGAACAAAACAAAGAACTACTTGACTACCTAAAAGACAAATAAATTGGAAATCTTACGCAGTGTGGGTGTGCTGAACATTCACGCAAAGGTCATTAGCCCACAGGAGCTGCAAGGCCTAGCAGGCAATAAATCTTTGGAGGCAATCATCCATCGTATTGAGAATCGCATCCTCTACGGGATGATTGGAGACGTGTACGATCTTGCCGCAACTTATGCTGTTGTAATTGCGGTTGACCACGTGTTCAATGATGCAAATAATAGAACAGCGGTTATCGCAATGGATACGGCTTTGCGTAGAAACGGAATCAGTTTAAGATTTGATGCTGAAAAAATGGGTCAAGTCATCATCAAGGTTGCACAGGGAATAGTTGACGAAACAGAATTGGCACGTCACCTTCGTTCTTTGTCGCAATAGCAAATGCAAAGAAGAAAATTGTGATAATCGTAACTATTTACGACAATCAAGTTTAATTCGGAATAAAGTCATTAGCCGTTTAACGATTTTCGATCATAACTGGAGGATTGTCCTATCATTCGAGAGGGAAAATTTCCCGATATTCTTTATCGAGTTTGAAATCGAGACTACCAAATGCTTCCTGAATCTGGTCCCATGTAGCTGCTCGGTTATAGAAACTTTTTACAGAAGTACCGATACTGTCGTGAAACTTTCTGTACTCTTCAAAAATCAACTCATCAACAATCGTTTTTAGCCACTTTCCAACTATGTATCGTTCTAAAAAATCTTTGTTCCCAAAGTAAGCAGAATTCTCAATCAAACCGTGAGTATACCCACATTTATCCAATATTAAACGAAGTACAGCTATTGTTAAATAGTTCGCCATAGAGAAGAAGTGAAAGCTCTGTAGTTCTTTCAATATTTTTTCTTTGTCTTCAAGAAATGATTCCTTTGTTTCAAATCTTCTCTTCAGAATTTTGCCAAATAAATAACTTCGGGTGACAATTTCTTTCATATTACTGAGTGTCTTGACATCACTGTCTTCAGAGTATTGACTGACTTTTAGAAGAATTTGACCGGTTGTTTTTGCATTACCGTAAATGCTGGTTTGGTTTGCTACAAGCTCAAACAAATTGAATGCCAAAATCATCTCTTTGACATAATCTTCACAAATTTTCTGAGGATCAAAAATTAACTTATAGCTCTTGCTATAGTCAGATCGAAAAATGTTTGCTTTCTGAACTTTTCCTAGAGTCGGATCTTCCTTAAATGCCATCCAGATACTGGCCAATTTATCAATTGAAATTTTGTCATTCCAATTATCAAAGTCAGTTTTCCTCATACCTAATATGGAGTGTTTTTCTTTGTGTTCATCTAAATATTTTCTTTCTCCCCTTTTGATTTCATACAAGTATCCGAATTTCGCAAAGTATTTCTGCAATTCTATTTGTTCTTTAGCATTAGCATAAAAGTCAGTCTCGTAAATTGAATTTTGACTGTTGTTGTATCGGATGACATTGCGTTCAAAATTTGAGGCTTCTCCTACCCCTTTACCATCATCTTGAATGACTCGAAACAAAACTTGAACCTCACGAAATTTCTCGATCGCAGAATTTTCGGCATCATCACTTGGATACTTTCTTGCTAGTTGGTTTTTCTTTTGCTGAAAGGCAGTAAAAATCGAATTAACAGTCTGAGCACCATTAATTATTTGTGGGTACTCAATTCGAAGTTTCTTTGTGTTTTCCTTGTACTTGAAACCCTTTGATGTGATAGTAAGCCCATTGTTATAGAAATAAAACATCTCTGGAAAATCATTCGCTGTATCACAGATCCCTGTGTTTATTTTGTTCTTTCCCAATCCAAATCTTAAGTTCTTATCAAACAACTTATAGCGAAACTCTTTTCTAATTCGGATAATTTCATCACCAGAAATTATTGATACAAAAGTTCTGTGACGATTACTTAGATCTGGCGCTATATGCTTATGATGTAAAGCTATTTCAATGGATCTGGGTTCGGTCTTTTCTAATTTGGAAGTGTATTCTTGATATTCTTCCTTGATATCTTCCCACCCTCGATAATTAATATCTTTCTGGTACAGATTTCGTACTTCCTCTGAACAGTGACCAAGATGAAACAACCACAGTTGGCTTTGATATCCCTCTTTGTCTGAGAATCTCAGAAATTCTTCGGCAATATCCTTTATCCGTATGTTCGTATGGTTATTGATATATTCACAGTCCCTTAATTTTTTGGGCACATCGTTGAGGTAGGAAAACCATTCCTTTTTTGCGGAACGTAGCTGCTTAATGGACCGGATAGACTTACACTGAATAATGTTGATTTGACTGTTCTCATGATCAACGAAAAATCCATCAATTGAATCATCATTAGTGTTGAGGCCGTCAAGCGCGCCATTAATCTCTTCGTGAGACAAGGAGTCCCAAAACACTTTTAGACAAAAATATGGGAAACTGTCTGTGATCTCGTTAGCATAGTCTTGTGCTTCTTTCTTGATGAATTTAAAGAAAGATTTGTTATCTAGGTGAGAATCCATATGCGTTTTCGATTTGCGTCAAATTTTCGAGTAATTGAATAAATTTATTGATTCGCAATTAGATCACATTCTGCCGAGTTGGTGTCGATTATGATCCACAAATTTCATAAGTGCTGTTAGAGAGCTTCCTTCTTTTGTACATTAGCAGCACCATTCCCAACAAGTCAGATCTCCGTTCCCTTCCACGATCTAACACCAACCCTGAATATTAATCGATATACGACAACCCTGAATCCGAGTGGATTTCTCACACTGACGAAAAACTAAAAATTGTTCCTCAAGACCTTTGGGATGAAGTTAGTACAAAAAACTTGTCCGTAAAAGGCTTGGCCAGAAAGAAGAGGCAAACTGACCAACTTCATTGGAGAGGGCAAAGTGACCATGTCCCTCAACCAAGCGTTGGTGAACACGTAAAACAAAGTAATCAATTTGAAGAACGAAATCGAATTTCTACAAAGCACCTATTCGAAAACCATAGAAACGTCTTCTGTGGAGTGGATAAAGCAAAGACTATTCCAAATTCAATCGCTCCTGGAACAATAATCTGATCAATCCGCAATTGTGCTGCGAAAACTACTGAGGCTTATTGAACTCGAACCAGTTATATACGATACTGAAATACCGTCTTACATTGCACACACAAAGTTTGAAACGATTTCAATATAGGAAGACAGATTTACACCTGCCTTAGCCCGAGTTTACCGAGTTCATCAAAAAGAATCTGGTGAAATTGCTTCGATTAGTTCGATAGCGCTATTGTAACCCATTGACACAATGGAATTACCTCCCGACTGTGTCGAAACAGTCAGGACTTAAGCAATTGTCTGGGTGTGGTGACCTAACCGGCTCGATAACGATCCAGCTGCAGTGCTTCGTATAACGTTTTCTGGACTTCAGACAAGCTCGACAGCGTCATCTGTATCTTCGGCGAGGTGCCTTTTCTGTTAGCCGGGTAGACGACACCGAGTTCTTTGATTGTTGCCAGCTCATCGAGTACCTGATGACACGAAAACGTGTGGCCCTCCTGATTGATCAGATGACGATACAGCAGGGTTTGTAACATCAGTGCCAGCACACAGATCAGTACATGCACCTGGATTTTCTGATCCGTCCAGTGATACTGGGGACGAATGGTAAGGTGGCGGGTGTCTTTGAGATCTCGAAAGGCGCACTCGACATGATGCTGTGCGCGATAGCCGTGCACAATCTGTGCATCACTCCAGTCGCTACGGTCAGTGAAGATGAGATGCTTGCCAAGCAACGTGCGCTGCAGATGTTTCCAGGCCTGCCGATCAAAACGATAGGTCAGTTTAGGGATGTTTTGGTCGCTAAGTTGCACGGCAACCTTGAACAGATCTTTCATGTGCCGGGCTTTGACACACTCGTTAACTTTTCTGTGCGTGCCGGCTACGGTTGGAGGTCGGCCTTTTTTGATGAGTCCCTGGTGCCAGCGCCGCAGCTGCCACTGAATCTCGTACAGTTGTTGCCGGCGCTTGGCAATCTCGCGCATCATGGTGGCTGTTTGGGTTTGTTCCAGATTCTGGTTTTTCGCCACCACCACCGTATACTCGCTCTGCCGTAGAGTTCTTTGGTGGTGCGCCAGGTGCTCACGCCCGGTATCTCATCGAGCGGTTGGAGCTGGCGCGCCGGCAAGTCTGGATGATGGGTCGGCACCAGGGAGCCGATCAGGTGATAAGGACTGTCGTGTACGGCGGCATGTAGGTAACGGTTGAATATCCCAAAAGTAACGGTTGAAATTCCCCACTATTTAGTGGGCAACATAGTGGGGACTATCTCGCCAACCGAACTATGTAGCGTAGTTTATTAACATCCTAATTTAATTGTAAAAAATCAAATCGATGACGACATAGTATAGGCTTCAATCACAGCCCGTTTATGGGCAGGAGCTATATTATGAGTAATCGGAATTATGATCAAATTACGTTTCGACGGCCAGCAATTGGACCGTTCGCTTCACATTTGTCCCAATTTGCTGAGGTATTACGCGCAAAACAGTATGCACCGGTAACTGTTTATTGCATATCGCGTCACGTTGCCCGATTCAGCGAATGGTTGGCAGAGCAGCAAATTGGACTCGACACATTTTCGGAAGAACAGACCGAACGCTATTTGGAAACCAAGAAAGGCATCGTGCGAACGCATGCACGCAATGCGATTGGGCATTTATCCATCTATTTACAATCGGAAGGACTTCCAGCTTTGACTTGCACAGTTCAAGTCTTGTCATCGGTGGACCATTGTGTTGCGCAGTATGCGCAGTATTTGCGAGTACAAAGGAATCTGGCCGGAGGCACCATTCGGTGTTATCGCGCAGTCGTTCGAGAATTCCTCCATTATCAATTTGGCAATGAAGCTGTGGATTTTGATTCATTATGCACCGAAGGCGTGATTAGTTATTTGCGTCATAAAGCCAAACTGTTGAATCAAGTTGCAAGCGTACAAGCTATTGCCGTTGCATTACGTTCGTTTCTGCGCTATGTGAATCGTCAAACCGGAAAACTGACTGAAACAATCTCTCAAGTACCTTCGGTGGCGGGCTGGTCACAGCAATCGTTGCCGCGCGCAATGGCATCCGAACAGGTGGAAAAGCTATTGGACAGCGTTGACTGCACTACGGCGACCGGAAAGCGAGACTACGCAATCATTTTGTTGCTCGCACGGCTGGGATTACGTGCTTGCGAGGTGGCATTCTTGACACTTGATGATATTGACTGGAGCACTTCAACGCTGACCGTAACGTTAAAAAGTGGGCGTCAAAGTCGCTATCCGTTAACCCAACAAATCGGTGATTCGATGGTTGATTATCTGCAAAATGCGCGTCCGAAAAGTCACAGCCGACGCGTGTTTTTGCGTGTCAATGCGCCATTCGACGGATTTAAAACTTCAGTCGGTGTTTGCAGCCTGGTCAGTCGTCAAATCCAGCGCGCTGGCATCGATGCGCCAACCCGCGGGAGCCATCAATTACGACATGCGGTTGCCACCACAATGTTGAGCCAAGGTGCCTCACTGGAACAGATTGGAAACTTGCTCAGCCACCGCGACCTTGAGAGCACGCATATTTACACCAAGGTCGATATTGATGCACTGCGTGGTTTGACACTGCGGTGGCCGGGAGTAAGCTGATGAATACACTGAAACAGGCGGTTCACGATTACGTGAACCTCAGACGTAGCCTCGGATTTAAACTGTCTGATGCAGAACGGTATTTGACGCAATTTGTCATGTATCTCGAGCAGCACAAGCAATCGTATATCACCGAAGCATGGGCGGTCAAATGGGCGCAGTTGCCGGGCGAAGCAAAGCCTGCTTGGGCGGTTGCCCGTCTTGGCATGGTACGAGAATTTGCGCGTTATCGACAAATTGCTGATCCAAGAACCGAAATTCCTGCTTTCCATGTACTGTCGGCAAAGCGTAGTCGACCGAAACCATATCTGTACACGGAAGAAGAAGTGTGCATCTTGATGCAGAGCGCACAAAATATGCCTTGTCGAACACGACATGATGCATTGCGTCCATGGACCTACTATTGTTTGATTGGATTGCTGTGCGTTACAGGAATGCGGCCCGGTGAGGCCTGCGGACTAAAACTCAAGGATGTCGATTTAAATCGTGCATTGATCACAGTTCATGCGGAAAAATACGATCGTACGCGTCTTGTTCCAATCCATGAGTCGACCTGTACAGCGCTTGAGGAGTATATACAGCGGCGGGCACAATATTGGTGCGGCCACCCAGTGGCCGAACAGTTGTTTGTAACGCGCAACGGCACACGATTATCCAAAGGGCTGGTACAAGACACTTTCCGCGCTTTGACAATCCAGTCTGGTCTGCGCAAAACGCATGATTCCCATGGACCACGTCTGCAAGATTTCAGACACCGCTTCGCAGTCAGAGCTCTGGAGAATTGTTATCGCAGCGATGCCGATCCGGAAAAGATATTGCCCGTGCTTTCGGCCTACCTGGGCCATGTGCGCATTGGCAATACCTACTGGTATCTGGAAAGTAATCCTGGGTTGATGTCACAGGCCATGCGAAAACTCGAACGTCGTTGGGAAGGTGTGTTATGAATCCTCACACCACCCCCAATGAATTGACCGTTCTGATCAAGCAGTACTTTTTTCAACGCCTGACCAACCAACGTCAAGCAAGCCATCATACGGTCAAGTCATATCGCGATACATTTCGACAACTGTTCGATTTTGCAGCCAAATACTTGGGACAGGAACCTTCCAAGTTACTGTTCAATCAGCTTGATGAAACTTTAATCTCAGCGTTTCTTGATGATCTGGAAACTGCCCGTAAGGTCAGTATCCGCACCCGAAATCTGAGATTGACTGCAATTCAGTCGTTTTTCCGCTACGCATTTGAGCAGACGTTCCCCGAACATTCAGTACAAATTCAAAAAGTGCTGGCTATTCCGGCCAAACGTTTTGTGCACAAACAAATTGGCTTTCTTCGCCGGGAAGAGGTGGTCGCGTTGCTGAACGCTCCCGTGCGCAGTACGTGGATTGGGCGGCGCGATCACGCCTTTATTCTCACGGCAGTACAAACTGGGCTTCGGGTATCGGAGATGACCGCACTGAAGCGCGAAGATGTCATTTTGGGTGAAAGTTCTCACTTGCGGGTTTTCGGTAAAGGACGTAAGCAACGTTGTACACCGCTGGCAAAATCCACTCGTTCAGTGCTGACCCGCTGGATGCGGGAACCGGACCGTGGAAACTCTAAGCAATTGTTTCCAAATTTTCGCGGTGACTCGTTAACGATCCACGGTGTTCAGTACATGTTGAAAAAACATCAAAAAAAGGCAGCCATACAATGCCCTACACTCGCAATTAAACAACTCAGCGTCCACCTATTGCGGCACACCGCGGCAATGGAGTTGTTGCAAGGTGGCGTAGACCGGTCAACCATTGCATTGTGGTTAGGGCACGAGCATGTTGAAACTACTCAGATCTACGTAGAAGCGACGATGGAGATGAAAATTCAGGCACTCGCCAAAGTGACGCCACTTTCGCAAAAACCAACGCGCTTTACCGCAGATGATCAACTGATGAAGTTTCTCGACAGCTTGTGAGCGTAGAAATACTATGTAGCGTTGTTCGAAAATTCGTACACTATTATTATTTCTTTTCAACATGATAACGTTGCCTTCAGAAACTACGCTACATAGTTCGGTTGGCGAGATAGTCCCCACTATTTAGTGGGCAACATAGTGGGGAATTTGACATCGTTACCTACACGGCAATATTGTCCTCGCAGTTGTTGCCTTTATCGAACACCAGGGTGACATCGGCATCGTGGTGGTTGCCGAGTTCATGAAACCGTGCCATCAGGGCATCGATGAGACTGCGAAAGGTCGGGGAGTCAGGCTGGTTGCCAGGATAGGTGTGATGCAGAATCGGCAGGTGATGATCGGCGGCTGTAGGTTACTTACACCATTCGTCCCCAGTATCACTGGACTGATCAGAAAATCCAGGTGCATGTGCTGATCTGTGTGCTGGCACTGATGCTGCAAACCCTGCTGTATCGGTATTTGGGCAGTCAGGGCCAGATGCTTTCGTGCACTCAGATAATTGAACAGTTGGCGGCAATCAAAGAGGTCGGCGTGGTCTATCCGTCCAAACGCAAAGACTCCTCGCCAACGATACAGATGACGCTGTCGAGCCTGTCTGAGACCCAGAAAATACTGTACAAGTCGCTACAGCTGGATCGTTATCGAGCCGGTTAGGTCACACGTCCCCAGAGAATCGTTTTGGTCCTGACATTTTCAGGAGTGTCAGGAGGTAATTCCATTGCGTCAATGAGTTACAATAGACTCTCCCAATTAATCGAACCTACTTCGCCGAGTGCAAGTTGTTGAACTCGGTAAACTCGGGCTAGGAGGAAAAGGCAAACGCGGACTCCAAAATTAGACTGGAAGTGTGCAACTACGCTACACAAATCACTTTAGAAACCGTTTCCACGTTACAAGACAAAATCGCGCCTGACATAGAAGATGAGGTCTAAGATGCGAATTAATATTGGTGGTGGAGCCAGACGGGATCGAACCGACGACCTCTACAATGCCATTGTAGCGCTCTCCCAACTGAGCTATGGCCCCGCCAGTTGTAGGAGCATTCATTATATTGATTGTGCCGCAATAAAATTGTGCGGTTCCAGCAAACGTGGGGTTATTTCAGGAAGAGCGATTCTCGATCCAATCAAGTGCCTGATCAATACGCTGTAACGTCATATCTTTGCCAACCAACTCGATCGTTACGTCAATTCCAGGGGACACTGTACCACCTGTCAGTGCAACTCGAACCGGCTGCGCAATAGTGCCGAATCCTATCTCTCGACGTTCGACAATTGAAGAGATTTCTGCATGTATCGAGGTACTGTCCCACTCAACCAACTGTTCCAGGGACTGTCTTAATTCAACCAGCAGTATTGCGGAATCCGCGGTCAGATGCTTTCGGGATGCCTTCTCATCATACTGATCGATCTCGCCAAAAAAATACGCGCTTTTTTCGACCAATTCAACCAGTGTTTGCGCGCGCGATTGCTGCACTGTAAAGATCTTGTAACTACGATCTGAATGACCAACATTGATGTTCCTATCGAGAAAATAGGGCTGCGCCAATTCAATTCCAGCTGCTGGTGAAAGCTTCATTAAATGTTGATGGTTGATCCACGTGAGTTTCTTGGGATCCAGTGAAGCTGGGGAACGGTTAATTTTGTCTGCATCAAAATACTCGATCATCTCATCAACGGTAAATAACTCCTGATCACCATGTGACCAGCCTAAACGCACAAGATAATTCAGCACTGCTTCAGGCAGATAACCCTCGGACCGCCACTCCAGAACGCCGGCATCATCGTCTCTTTTTGAAAGCTTCCGGCCTTCTGGCGAAAGGATCATTGGAACATGCCCGAACCGTGGAACAGGTTCGCCAAAAGCTTGAAACAGGTTAATCTGTCTTGGTGTATTGTTCAGGTGATCATCACCGCGAATAACATGGGTACAACCCATAAAGATCTCATCAACAACGACTGCGAAGTTGTAGGTTGGCGTACCATCCGTCCGCAGGATGATGAGGTCATCCAACTCGGAATTCTCATATTCGACCACGCCTTGCACCATATCATCGATGACTACGGATCCGGTAAGAGGGTTTCGAAAGCGAACAGTTGCAGGTTCATCCTTTGACGGTTTCAGTCCGAGATCGCGGCACTTGTTGTCATATCGTGGCTTGACCTTTCGTTCGATACAGTCAGCACGTAGCGCATCAAGCCGTTCTTTGGTGCAAGTACAGTAATACGCTTTACCAGCATCAATCAGCGATTTTGCGCTGGCCTGATACTGACTGAGTCGCTGGGATTGATATAGCGGTTCACGGCCACTTTCAAGGCCGAGCCAACCAAGCGATTCAAAAATTAACGCGGTGGCTTCGTCGCTTGATCTGACCTGGTCGGTATCTTCTATTCTGAGTAGAAATTCACCGTTATGGCGTCGGGCATAGAGCCACGAAAAGAGTGCTGTACGCACCGAACCGATATGCAACTTGCCGGTTGGACTCGGCGCAAAACGCGTGATTACGGACATATTTAGTGGTCGGGGCAGCTAGAGAATATTCTGAATAAAACCGAATGCGTCAGTCGATCCAAATAGCAAAAACCTGTTGTTGTGGGAACATCTGGCAATAGAGCACGCTGCAATCGCTCATAAGGTGACTCAATTTGAATCAGAAAGGTTCAGACGCAAGCGAAATGTGAAACCTACACGAAATTGAACCGGTCATTTATTTTCAATAGATATTGACTGCTCTGAGTCTATTTCTCTATTTCGGAAGAAATCTTGTTGCTGAACCTACCCTTCTTCAACACTTAAATCTCAAGAGGATTGAAACGAAAATACCGTTTGATGAACTCAACCGGAACACCATCGCGCAACATTGCCTGAGCGATCTTGTGCTTGGTTTCCAACTCACCTTTCTTTCTACCTTGTTCCAGGCCTTGTTCCAGACCTTGTTCCAGACCCTGTTCTATACCGATTTCTATGCCCTTAAGCTCACCGACTTTTTGACTAACTTCATCGTTGCTCCAACTCAAATCGATAATGTTTATTGCACCTGTCATTTCGATAGTCCATCGTTAACCACAAACTGATCAATTTTCGTAAAACCGGTTTCATCGGCTATTGTTGATACCGTTTTTCAACGCCTTAATCTCATCATCATTGAATTGAAAATACCGTTTAATAAAATCAACCTTAACTCCATCAGCCAACATGGCTTGTGCTAGATTTTGCTTGGTTTCCAACTCACCTTTTTTTCTTCCTTGTTCTATGCCTTGTTCCAGACCCTGTTCCAGACCTTGTTCCAGACCCTGTTCTATGCCGATTTCTATGCCCTTAAGCTCACCGACTTTTTGACTAACTTCATCGTTGCTCCAACTCAAATCGATAATGTTTGTTGCGCCTGTCATTTCAACCTCCAATTCCGCCCACCACGAAAAATCAAGCTTCTTTCGATCATTAATATATTTTACTACCGGCAACCAATACTCCGAAAATTCCAATTCGCTCAGCGTCGAGGTCTTGCGAATCATCTCCATTGCAACCGCCCGATCAAAACGCTTGGTATGATTGACCGCACCCATCGCATACAGCATTATGGAAGCAGGAGACTCGGAAGATTTAAGCCGCTCCAGTACCGGTTCAGAACAAAGATTCAACACCATCACCGGAAACTGCGGAAGAACATCACCAAAGGCTGCTTGAAACTGGGCTCCATAGTCTTCTATGCAATCGCTGAGATTGATGGTAGTGCCAATCCTGCTTCTAGCATCATTGCTGATTGTCAGTATCACCACCGGTGTCTAACACTCACACACTGTACCGAAATAATAGCGAAGCAACTGCGACATCAATTGCTTGCGTCTTAGTTTACTCTTGAGTTCCACTAGAATCTGGATCGACTTGTTGTCCCCGCGTGCGTTCTCACGTAACGGTACCGCAATAAGCGCATCGGCATCTTGCAGAGAACCGCGAGGAGAAGTTGTACGGGTAGACAAAAGCAAACTCTTGTGAGAATCGATGACCTGCACTTGCGATTGACTGAAGACCAAGTCAATTAGCAGGGGAATACCCAGACTTGTACGTAGAAATTTTTCAAATATCCAGTGGTGAGTACGTGCAACAATTGTGTTTGATTGGACCGGTTGGTCTTTCATAAGATCCCTCTTCAACTTTGCAATCAGCAATGATTGGCTTGTGGGTGCCAAATGTGTGTGTCAGACTTCAGCCAGAATTTGTCACCGTGACCAATTGGAACACAACAAACTCAACTGACAAGACATATTATCGGTGGTAGGTATATCACCAGATGATACACCTAGAAAAATATTTAATTTTTTAAAATATTTTTATGTACGAATACGATTTGTGTTGTAAAAATGCAACATAAATTTTGCCGATGTAGATGCTGATTGCAGGATATATTTTCGAACAATGTTCAATTGTCGTTATCGCGCACCATGACACTGAACCAATTCCTCAAGGCGTTGTAAGATGCGGTGATGGTGGGCCACACCCGAAAACCGACACAACTCCTGTAAACAGGTCGGGCTGGTTACATTCACTTCAATCAGTTTGCCACCAATAACATCAATGCCACAAAAGAAAATACCCTGCTCAATCAAACCCGGTTTGAGAGCTGTACAAATTTCCCAGTCTCGAGCATCCATTTCATCAACTACCGCTTCACCGCCCTGATCCAGATTGTTGAGTTCTTCACCAGCAGCGTGCACGCGCAGCACCGCTCCAATTGGTTCACCTTCGACCAGTAAAATGCGCTTGTCTCCGCGTTGTGCATCTGGCAAATACTCCTGTGCAATAATCCAGTGTCTTCCGTCTTTGGATACCCCATTGATACGCAGATTCTTATCTGAATCCTTTGAATTCAAAAACACAATACCCTTTCCACCGTGCCCGTCAACCGGTTTTAGTGTGATGCGGTCTCGCCCATCCAGAAATCTCAAAATTTCTTCCGTGCTGCTAGATACCAATGTGTCAGGCGTGAGATCAGGATAAAACAAAGCAGCCAGTTTCTCGTTCCAGTTCCGAATGCCCGAAGGTCGGTTGACCACAAGCGTCTTAGAACTAACGAAATCCAACAGTAGCGTTGCGTATAAATAACTGCGGTCAAATGGTGGGTCCGTGCGAACTACAATCGCATCCATTACCGCCAAATCAACCCTCGCCCTTTCAAGAACCGTGAAGGGTCGCGCAACTGAGTCATGGACATCCAGCCTTTCGACGATAGCGGAAACACCCTCGTTTTCCGCTTGCATCGATTCTTGATTAAAATAAAATACTTCGTTGCCACGCTCCCGTGCAGCCAGCATCAGGTAATAGGTCGTATCCTTGTAAGCCTTGACAGTTTCTAGCGGATTCATCAAGAAAGCAATTTTCATAAGTTCAGCCTGATTCAAAAAAGGTCCACAATCGCAGCGAACGCCGAGCATCACAGTTGCGGCTCATGCCTGATTGTCCTGAATTTTTCTCTCTCACAGCTACGAGTTACCGTACAGTTTGAAAACATCAAATTTTATCAGGCAAATCATTGATAACGATATTGCCAATAACAAACACGACGGCCGCGTCGTAACTCGATTTCCACCCGAGCCCAACGGCTACTTGCATATCGGGCATGCCAAATCGATCTGTCTGAATTTCGGCATTGCCGAAGACTACAACGGTGTTTGCAACTTTCGCTTTGATGATACCAACCCCAGCAAAGAGAACATTGATTATGTTAATTCAATCATCAACGATGTTCACTGGCTGGGCTACGCACAAGGCACCCAAATTCTGCATGCATCCGATTATTTCGACCAACTTTATACATTTGCTGTCGAACTCATCAATCAAGGCAAAGCTTATGTGGACAGTTTGACTCCGACGCAAATTCGAGAGTTTCGCGGCACCTTGACCGAACCTGGTAAAAACAGCCCGTATCGGGATCGTTCCATCGGAGAAAACCTGGATTTGTTCACTCGCATGAAAGCTGGTGAGTTTAAAGAAAACGAGCACGTACTTAGAGCCAAGATTGACATGGAGGCCGGCAACATCAATATGCGGGACCCGGTACTCTATCGAATCAAGCACGAATCACATCCCATCACCGGTGACAATTGGTGTATCTACCCCCTCTATGATTTCGCCCACAGCTTATCGGATGCCATCGAAGGCGTTACCCACTCATTGTGCACCATGGAGTTCGAAGACCACCGACCGCTGTATGACTGGTGTGTAGAGAATGTTTCTGCACCTTACCGGCCGGAGCAGACAGAATTTTCGCGTCTGTCGCTTGAGTACACCGTACTGAGTAAAAGACTGCTCACTAAGCTGGTCGAAGACGGTTTGGTTGATTCCTGGGACGATCCCCGAATGCCAACGCTCTCTGGACTTCGGAAACGAGGCTACACTCCCGCTTCCATCCTCGATTTTTGTGAACGCATCGGTATAACCAAGAATTTCAATGCCGTTGAGATGGGAGTACTGGAAAATTGTATTCGGGAGGATCTCGACTATTGCGCGCCGCGCGTTATGGCAGTACTCGACCCTGTGCCCGTGGTCATTGAGAATTATCCGGATGAACAAGTTGATTGGCTGAACGCTCAAAATCATCCGAAACGACCCGAACTCGGTACGCGACAAGTCCCGTTTTCCAAACGAATTTATATTGAGCGCAGCGATTTTCTTGAAGATCCTCCAAAGAAGTATTTTCGCCTGGCCCCCGGTGCTGAAGTCCGACTGCGCTACGCCTACCTGGTTACCTGTACTGATGTAATCAAGAACAGCGAAGGCAACATCCAGGAGATCAGATGTCGCTATGACCCGCAAAGCCGTGGTGGAATTGCACCGGACGGACGTAAGGTACGCGGTACGATTCATTGGGTGTCTGAGCCCCATGCAATCCATTCAACCGTCAATCTGTATGATCGACTGTTTACCACGCCAAATCCAGCTGCCATGAAAGACACCGAGTTTAAAGAATTAATCAACCCGGACTCCCTTCAGGTAACCCAGGCAGCAGTTGAACCGGGTATCAAGTCTGCCGTCCCGGGAGACCGATTTCAATTTGAACGATGCGGGTATTTTGTGCTGGCCGCGCAAGGCGATACTACTCACGCGCCAGTCTTTCACCGAACCGTAACACTGCGCGATTCGTGGGCCAAACGCAACTGACCACCAGCCAGGAGAGACAAAATGAAACGCCGCGAAGATGAGCCATGGATGTCAGCACCCGACTATGGGCACTCACTGAAGGCACTGACACTCAATCTGCTGGTAGGCAATATTGAAAACGCAGTTGAATTTCAAACCCGCGTACTCGAAGCCACAGTTGTGTACGCAGACGCTGATATTGCAGTATTACAAGCCTGCGGTGCCGAATGGATGCTGCATGCAGATCACACCTACCTTGAAAATTCAATGTACGACCTCATCTGTCAAGTAAATCAAAGAGGCATCGGTGCAGAAATTCGCTTGCATGGCTGCAACCCTGACCAAGCGGCTGCCAGAGCGCGTCAATTCGGCTATACGGTTTTCGCACCGGCTCAAGACAAGCCTCACGGACTTCGCGAGTGCTACCTGCAAGACCCTGACGGTTATATGTGGGTACCCGATGTCCCCTGTGGTGAAGTTACGAACAATATCTGATCAGGGTCAGTGCAACTTGAATCAAGCAACACATTAAAATTCTTATCAAAATCTGCTGATTGCACAAACAGAAATCAACGGCCCGCAACACCACAATACAACTGACCGTGCGAGCCAACAGACGACAGTCTCTCAGCCAACCCAATCATTGAAAAAATCACCATGGAATACCTTGTCGAATTTATCTTGTTTTTCGCAAAAACCTTGATTGTGATCATAGCGATCGTCATTCCGATCATGCTGATATCTGCCCTTGCAGCTCGCCAGCGACAACATCATAAGGAACACCTTGAGGTGAACCATATTAACCGTCGCTACGAGACCATGTCCAACACCATTAATGCCGCGCACCTGCCCAAAAAAGCATTCAAGGAAAAAATCAAGCAGCAGAAAAAAGAGCGCAAGGCTTCAGAGAAAGGCAAACCAGTCACAACTGAAGAAAAAAATCGAATTTATGTCTTCCGCTTCAAAGGTGATATGGAAGCGTCCGAAATTGATCTGTTACGCGAGGAAATCACCGCTGTTCTCACTGTTGCGGAACCATCAGACGAAATCGTCGTCAACGTCGAAAGCCGCGGTGGCGTCGTTCACGGCTATGGACTGGCTGCCTCACAACTGAAGCGAATCAAAGACAAGAACATCAAACTAACCGTTGCGGTCGACAAAGTTGCTGCAAGCGGCGGCTATTTAATGGCCTGTGTAGCAGACAAGATTATCGCCGCACCTTTTGCGATTGTTGGCTCAGTCGGTGTCTTGGCACAGATTCCCAATTTTCATCGGGCCTTGGAAAAACACAACATCGATTACCAGGAATATACGGCGGGCGAATACAAACGCACGGTTGGCATGTTCAGTGAGCCGACCGCTAAAGGTAAAGCAAAATTTCTCGAAGAATTGGAGGACGTACACAAACTGTTCAAAGAGTTCGTCAAGGATAATCGCCCGCAAGTCGACGTCGACAAGATTTCAACCGGTGAGCACTGGTATGGAACCCGGGCACTTGATCTGAACCTGGTTGATGAGCTTCGGACCAGTGACGATTACCTCCTGGAAGCCAGTGAGAGTTCCGAGATTTTCGAGGTGAAATATGTACAAAAACCCTCACTCTCAGATCGGCTCAATCCTGCGGTTGTGGCATTCGTGAAAAAACTGCTGTTCAAGGGCGAACAATCATCAGGTGGTTTCTTTCCACTGGGACGACAGTGATCTACTCGCTGGATAACGGCACACCGCAATGCGGCCAAAACGTCTATGTCGCACCCAGTGCGGTCATCGTTGGCGACGTTGTTCTGGGCAATAATGTCAGTGTCTGGTTCGGCGCCGTGTTACGCGGCGACAATGAATGCATCAACATCGGGGACGGCACCAATATTCAGGACTGCTGCGTTATGCATACCGATCCGGGATGTCCACTCACCATCGGTTTAAATGTGACGGTTGGCCATAAGGCGGTTTTGCACGGCTGCACTGTCGGGAACGGATCCCTGATCGGCATCAATGCTGTAGTACTCAATAATGCTCAGATTGGCAACAATTGCCTGATTGGTGCCAACGCACTCATAGGCGATGGCAAAGTCATTCCCGACAACAGCCTGGTTGTCGGGTCACCGGGACGAATCTTACGATCGCTTAAGCCCGAAGAACTCGACATGCTCAGTCAATTCAACGCTTCTTATATCGGCAAAATTTCGCGTTACAAATCAAGCTTAGAGGCCGTTTTAGATGAATGAAACCATGAAAGTGATTGAGGTCACCCAGCCCGGCGGGGCTGAGGTCCTTGCCTTGGGCACACGATCGGTACCAACGCTAAATGCAGGTGAGGTGTTGATCAAGGTTGCAGCAGCCGGTATGAACCGGGCAGATGTCATGCAGCGCAACGGTCACTACCCACCCCCGCCTGGCGCATCCGACTTGCTTGGGCTCGAAGTTTCCGGAACGGTAGTGAGTATTGCACCCGACGTTAGCAGTATCGCAGTTGGTGATGCAGTCTGTGCCTTGCTCGCCGGTGGTGGGTACGCTGAATATTGCGTTGCCGACGCCTCATCATGCCTGCCAGTACCCGATGGAATGGCTGTTGTCGATGCCGCCGCCTTACCGGAGACTTTCTTTACTGTCTGGACGAATATTTTCATGCGCGGCAACCTTAAAGCCAGCGAAAAATGCCTGATTCATGGTGGTTCAAGCGGCATCGGTACAACGGCAATTCAGCTTGCCAAGGCATTCGGTGCAGAAGTTTGTGTCACCGCTGGATCAGATGAAAAATGCCAGAAGTGCATCGAATTAGGTGCAGACCGCGCAGTCAACTACCGCGAAAATGACTTCGTCGATGAAGTGAAGGATTGGACGGCTGGAAAAGGCGTCAATTTGATTCTTGATATCATTTCTGGCGACTACGTGGCAAAAAATATCAAATGCCTCGCCGACGAAGGTCGCATCGTAATCATCGCGACACAAGGTGGGATCAGAGCCCAAATCAACGTGTTACCGATTATGACCAAACGATTGACGATCACAGGCTCAACCTTGCGTCCTCGAAGTGTCGCGCAAAAGGCCGAAATTGCTTCTGAACTCAAAGCGCATGCTTGGCCACTTCTGAACCAGGGCCGCGTCAAACCAGTCATTGACTCGCTGTATCCCATGGATCAGGCGCGTCAAGCTCATGAACGAATCGAGTCGGGTTCTCATATCGGTAAAATCCTGCTAACGATGGACTGACACATCTGCGCTGAGGTATTCTGGTGCCTGCCGTATTCCAAAATCCATTACTTGCGACCGATTGGTGTCAAGAGCAGCGCAAGCAGCAGCGGACAATTGGGTTTGTACCAACGATGGGCGCGCTTCACCGGGGTCACCTGTCACTGGTGGAACGCGCCATTGCTGACAATGATGTAACCTGTGTTAGCATTTTTGTCAACCCCCTGCAATTTAACCAACCGGACGATTATTCAAGCTACCCACGCCACTTCGATGCAGATTGCCAATTGCTGGATGCAGTCGGCTGCGACATGGTCTTCAGTGGAACCAACCGCGACATGTTTCCTGAGGCCGAAACTCTGGAAGACGTCAAACTGCTCGACCCGGGTCCGGCCGGGGCCGGACTTGAGGGTCATTTTCGACCGGGTCACCTAGAAGGCGTCTGTACTGTTGTCCAACGACTGTTTCAGTTTGTCGGTAATTGCCGGGCTTACTTTGGTCTAAAAGATTTTCAGCAAACCCTGGTGATTCGCGACCTTGCCGCGCGCCTTGGTTATCCTGAGATCATCACTTGCAAAACAATTCGTGACCACAATGGTCTCGCCCTTTCTTCGCGCAATGCACTGCTCAATTCGGCGGAACTTAAGCTGGCACAAAACATATCGAAAGCATTGACTCTAGCCCGTCAGTTGTGGCAAGCAGGTGATCGCGATTGTGATCAACTAAGAGCTGTCATGCAGAAGAATTTAACCGTCCCACTGAAAGTCGATTACGCCGATGTTCGCGATCCAGACAACTGGCAGGCACAATCACCACAGGGGACTCTGCAACAGGCAATCGCATTGATCGCTGCATACATCGGCGACGTCCGACTGATCGATAATTTACGGCTCGATAAAGATCTTTTGTGACCGCAAATAACCAGGCCGGTTAATCAGTCAGTACACCACGTCCAGTGGTTAAATGCCTGAGCCGATTAGTTGTCTTCACTGCCCCGTTTGAAATGGAACTTAGCTCCAGATTCAATGGCTTGTGGCCATCTGGCAGTCACAGTCTTCATCCGGGTATAGAATCGAACACCCTCGGGTCCATGCATGTAGTGATCGCCAAACAGTGATCGTTTCCAGCCGCCAAAGCTGTGATAGGCAACCGGCACCGGAATCGGTACATTGACACCCACCATCCCGATACGTACATTCGAGATGAAGTGCTGCGCACGGCCGCCATCTCGGGTAAAAATCGCCGCGCCATTGCCGTATTCGTGATCGCTCACGAGTCGAACGGCTTCGTCATAGCTGTCCGTTCGTACAACGCTCAACACAGGACCGAAAATTTCATCTGTGTAGATCTTCATATCGGCTGTGACCTTATCGAACAGGCAACCACCGAGAAATGCGCCCTGCTCGTAACCTGCCAGCGAAAAGTCCCGTCCATCAACGACGAGGTCAGCGCCTTCAGCAACGCCAAGATCAACATAGGATTTGACTTTCTGATAGTGGTCCGGTGTGACCAGCGGACCCATCTCGGCGTTCGCGTCCGAGTAAGGTCCAATAACCAAGTCTTTGACTCTCGGTTTCAGACGATCGATCAGTTCATCCCCGGTCTCATCACCCACAGCCACGATGACTGAGATTGCCATGCACCGTTCGCCTGCTGAGCCGTAGCCCGCCCCAATCGCGGCATCAACCACCTGATCCATATCTGCATCGGGCATCACGACCATGTGGTTCTTGGCCCCGCATAGCGCCTGAACGCGCTTGCCGTGCTGGCAACCGGTCTGATAAATGTATTCTCCAACCGCGGTCGAACCAACAAAGCTGATCGCATCTACCCGTGGATGGGACAGTAAGGTATCCACCGCTTCCTTGTCACCATTAATTACGTTCAATACACCATCTGGAAGGCCGGCTTCCTGCATCATCTCGGCAAGCATCAAGGGACATGTCGGATCTTTCTCAGAAGGTTTCAGTACAAAAGTATTGCCGCAGGCAATTGCGATCGGAAACATCCACATGGGAACCATTGCAGGAAAATTAAATGGTGTAATTCCAGCACAGACACCGACAGGCTGACGAATGGAATAGCTTTCGACACCTCTGGCGACGCGCTCGGACATCTCACCTTTTAACTGCTGAGGAATCCCACAGGCGAATTCAACGACCTCGAGACCCCGTCCGATGGAACCCTTGGCATCTTCGATCGTCTTACCATGCTCTGCAGACAAGGCTGCAGCAATGTCTTCGATATTATTTTTAACAATTTCTCGAAACGAAAACATCACTTGTGCCCGACTCGCCGGAGGCGTAGCCGACCACGCTGGTAGTGCAGTTGCAGCAGCTTCAATGGCGGCACTCACCTCTCCGGCACTCGCCAATGGTACCCGTTTGACGACCTCACCCAAAGCCGGGTTATAGATATCACCGGTACGACCGCTGGAGCCTTCAACACGTGCGCCGTTAACATAGTGATACAGAATTTCTTTGACTGGCATGTCCATGATTGATTCAGCCTCCCTCCTGGCTCAAATGAATCTGATTTTAAAATTTAGTATAGCAAAATTTACCGTCGGCAAGCATCACCGTGCTCCAATCTGACCAGCAATCCCAGATTCATTGACTCGTATCGAATTTCAAACTTGTCGCGACAGCTTAAGTTATAAAACCCAACGATCTGTATTGCTGCGCGGTACCGAACTCGGCGGCGCCTTCGACGAGTATCAGGGCATTGTGGTGAGATTTGCATGGTACTTTCGGTATGGCAACTTCCCTGCTGATGTGCCTCAAGGGCAAGCGATTTCCAGATTGGTGCCAAGCAAAATGTGACTTAAGGTTAAAATCCCTCATTTTCTGTGGAAGCGCTTTCGAACTACCGGTTCGAAAACCGGCAGCATTTTCATGCGAGCCATGCGGACCTACTGAAAGTAAGTTCTTCGCGTCAACCATACGGATTTTATGCAGTGCAAAGACCGGTCTCTCAACATTTTGCAATGATTGTGGTCGCGCTTGCTGGCCTCGCCTGGGGTGTTTTTTGGATTCCGTTGCGGGCCCTGGACAATGCCGGGATCTCCGGCGTTTGGGCGGTCGTTTTATTCTATGTGGTACCGGCCATAGTGCTGTCGCCGGTTGTGTTTTTGCGCCGTCACCAGATCGCCAAGGCGGGCTGGCCGCTGCAGGTTTCCGGCATCCTCGCTGGGTTGGCCCTGGTTCTCTACGCCGTTGCCCTTGTGTTCACTGACGTTGTTCGCGCGTTGCTGTTCTTTTACCTGACGCCTTTGTGGAGCACCTTCCTCTCCAGAATTTTTCTCGGTGAGAAAATTACCGCAATCCGCTGGGTAACGATCGTATTGGCTTTTGGGGGCCTCTTATTGATCTTGAAGGTCGACACTTTCAGCGCATCACTTTCGCTGGGCGATTGGATGGGGTTAGCTTCCGGAGTCATTTGGGCAATTGCGGCAGTTTGTATTCAGTCGGATACACAAGTCGATAGTGTTGACGTCACGTTGTTTTACTTCCTCTGGGGCAGCTTGGTGGCATTGGTACTCATCGTTCTTCCGTTCGACGGCGCTCGGGCCATGCCAGAGTGGAACACAATATTAAGTGTCCTGCCGTGGTTTGTGCCGGTCGCAATTGTTCTGGTCATTCCCATATCACATGCAGTGATGTGGGGCGCGACTGTTCTGAGCCCTGGCCTGCTGGCGATTCTGTTCATGACTGAAATCAGTGCTGGCACTGTCACTGCTGCAATCTGGGCAAACGAGCCGTTTGGACTGCGCGAATTGGCAGGGGTGATTTTGATTACCTCAGCGGGTGTCTTGGAACCCATTACAACCTTGCGTCGCAGCAATGGATAAACAAGGAGTCATTCACTGTGTCGCAAAAAGTGGGATGGACTCAGTGTGTATTTCAGTTGATTTGAACCAAATTTCTGTTGAGTTTCAAGCTCAGTTGCCGCTTGCATCCGACTGAACCTGGTTGGTCAGATTTTCTGGCGAAAAAATGCTCTGATAACCCTCCGTTCCGGTTGCTGGCGCATCGGCATCCGATTCATCGGCGCTCTCGCCGAGCAAATTTTCAGGAGCAAACACGCCTTGATATCCTTCCGTACCCGTTACCGGGTCAGTTGCTTCAGATCCGTCCGTCGTGTCACCTTGTAAATTTTCTGGTGAAAACAGATTCTGATAACCTTCTGTACCCTTTACTGGTGGTTTTGTCTCAGCTTCCGTGTCAGCATCGCCCTGCAGGTTTTCCGGTGCAAATACACCCTGGTAGCCCTCAGTCCCTTTGACCGTAGCCTTCGATTCGTTTGTGGATTCCGCTTCGGACTGTGCATCAACCGCACTTTGCAGTTTTTGTTGTTGCTGGCGCTTTTCAATGCGCTTTTGAATTTCAGCCTGCCGCTGCTCCTTAACCGCAACTTTACATTCCTCAACACCAATCGTCCCAGCAAAATAAATCGTTCCGAATCCTGCAGCTACAATCAATACAAACAGGATGAAAGCGGGCTCAGCAAAAAACGATCTTTGCTTTTTAGCTTCCTTGGCCACGCCGCGGGCAACGGCCATTTGCGCCTTGATTTGACGTGCCTCGCGCCGCTTGACGATTTCATAAATAACCGCACCGACCAAGGTTAAAAACACGATTGTTACTGCCAATGCACTGATGGACGGATCAATACCGTAACGAACCTTGCTGGCAAGCACCGTCGTCAGCGTACTGCTTGAAACAATTGTGAATATGGTTGTGTTGTAATTTTCAAATGATGCCAGAAATGCCAGTACCGCGGCGGACCCTATCGCCGGGCGCAGGAATGGCAACAAGATCTTGCGAAACGCCTGAACATGGCTGGCACCGAGATCAAGTGCTGCTTCTTCAAGTCCCGGATCAAAGCGCTGCAAACGCGCAATGAATATCAACATGGTATAGGCCGAGATAAAGGTCGCCTGTCCAACAATCGTTAGAAAAATGCCGTCATAAAATATCGAATCTTCTGAGGCACCAAGGATCAAACCAAACCGATCCCAAAACAGCAATGTTGAAATTCCAAGCACCACGCCAGGCACTAAAATCGGTGCGATGGTTATGGTGTAATACCAGGGCCGTACCCGTGCACTTGCCTGCATCAGCATCAAAGCACCGGCGAGACCAATTGGGACCGCGAGGAGGACAACGCCAATCCCGATGAACACACTGTTGCGAACACCCGAGATCAGACGCGAATCCTGCATCAGCACGTCAAACCACTCGATGGAAAAACAATCCCAGGGAGACATTCTGGGAAAGTTGGACGTGTTGAACGCACTCAGGCCCATCACGATTAATGGACCAAACAGATAGACGAAAAACAGGACAACAAATCCAGTCACCAGGACCTTTTGCACGCGATCCTGGATCATTTCATCATTTCGCCGAACTTGACCTTGAAAACTTTCATCATCACCAGCACGAATACGACACAGGACACCAAAAGGATAATGGCATAGGCCGAACCCCTGGCCCAATTGCCTGCCTGGTTAAAACCCTGGTAAATGATCTGCGTGAACCAAAGGCTACTTGGTCCACCCAGAATTTGTGGTGCCGCCAACGCCCCAGCTGTGAGCATAAATACCATGGTGCAACCGGAAGAAATCCCCGGTTTTGCATGTGGGATGACAATACGTCGGTGGATTTTCCACCACGAAGAACCAAGATCGCGGGCCGCTTCAATCTGGTTCTTATCGAGACTTTCAATCGCGTTGTAAATTGGAAAAACCATCAACAAAATAAACGCATAACTCAAGCCTGCCCACAGCGCTATATCGTTGCGAATAAAATCGTAGGGCTGATCAAAAATGCCGACCGCGACCAGAAAATTATTGATCACCCCGGTTGATCCAAAAATAATCTTGAAAGCAAATGCCCGTAGAATTTCGTTGATCCAAAACGGCACAATCAAGGACAGCACCATCAACCGACTCCAACCACCGGTTGCGACATGTGCCAGGTAATAGGCAATCGGATAACACAGGGCAAGATCGATCAGTGTAACAAAGACTGCCGCCGCAATGGTGCGGAAAAACACCGACAAATCAATAATATTAAATGAATCGGTCGACTGAGCACTGCCAAAAATCATGTATTTGTAGTGCTCCAGCGTGTAGTAATGTTCTGCTGTGCCGAATTTTGGCGGGGGCACGTTCGCTCGAATGGAAAAATCAAGCATGAACGCCTGCGGCAAAATGATCATCATGAACAGCCAGACGCCAACTGCGAGCAGCATAAACAGTGCAACCGCGGCACCATTTTTCTGGAAAAACTCGCGCCAGTATCTAACGATGTTCATACCCGAACCCGTGTGTTACTCGGCAGCTAGCGGTCCCTTCGGCAATACAATGGCGGCATCGCGAGCAAATCCAATCGGTACTTGTGTTGCATCACTGTGAGTCTGGATGGACCCATCGTTCACATAGGACATTTTGACTCGTTTGCGAGTCTCGCCGATGTCCAGAAAAACCTGCCACAAATTGCCTTCAAATTCTTCGTGAAAAACGTCGGCCTGAAACTGGTTTTCCATGTCACGACCATTGGCAAAGCGGAATGATTCGGGCCGCACAAATACGAACGCCTCCTCACCGACCTTGACTGTCGATTCAGCATTCTTGCTGCAACGCGCCTCGATCACACCTTCTGGTGTGCGAACTGAAGCACCGTCAGCCGTAAGGCGTTCAACCGTGCCGGTAAATCGATTATTTTCGCCCACGAATGATGCCACGAACGAGGTGTCCGGATTATCGTAAATGGTCGTCCCGTCACTCACCTGTTCAACAACACCTTCGCGCATCACCGCAACGTTGTCCGACATGGTTAGTGCTTCACCCTGATCGTGGGTGATGTATATGAAAGTAATGCCGACTTGCTGTTGAATGGCACGCAGTTCAGTACGCATGTGCTGCCGCAATTTCAGATCCAGTGCACTCAGCGGTTCATCAAGCAGCAGCACCTGTGGCTGCGCACACAGGGCTCGAGCAATGGCCACACGCTGTTTTTGCCCGCCCGATAATTCGTTAACCATCTTCTCGCCTTGTCCTGTCAAGGCAATCAGTTCAAGCAGTTCATCGGCACGTTTGCGACGCGCGGCTTTGTCCACTCCCTTGACTTCCAGTGAGAATGCAATATTCTCCCACACAGTCATTAAGGGGAAAAGTGCCAAGTTTTGAAAAATCAGGGCAGTAGGACGACGATTCGGTCCAATGCCAGCCATGTCTTCGCCGCCAATCAGGACGCGGCCTGCCGATGGGGTTAAAAATCCTGAAACCGCACGGAGCAACGTCGTCTTGCCGCAACCGGATGGGCCAAGGATGGTAAAGAACTCACCACCTTGGATGTGAAGATTAACGTCCTGAGCGGCAACAAAATCGCCAAACCTGATCCAAACAGACTCAAGTCTCACATCTGCGCTCATCACCAGCCTCTAGCGCGGGAACAATATCCGGATTTCCGGCGCTCGCACCAGGCAAGCGCCGAATATTCAAGATAAAAATTGCCAGCTACGCGTTCACAAATTTGTTGCGATACTCAGTTCGAACATCCGCATACCACTGCGGTTCGGCCGGCCAAGGATTGAGATTGGCAAGTGATTTGCCTGGGTAGGATTCTGAGAAATTTTTCTTGTAGGTATCCCCGGCAAATGCGTCCGCACCAATTACTGCTGAATTGTATCCGTGCGTATCGATTGCTTTACCTGCTGGTTCTTTTCTCAAGGTAAATTCGACAAACGCGTAGGCCTGATCAATATTGGTTGCAGCCTTGGATAGAGACAATCCATCAACCCATGCCAACGCACCTTCTGCAGGAGCCTGATAGTGAACTGGTTCACCATCGGTTTTCATGGCCAACGGTGGGCCATCCCAAGTCTGACCGACGAGTACACCATCGTTCAAGAAACCGTTTTTCTGGGTATCTGCATCGTTCCAGAAAAGTTTGATCTGGGACTTGTTGGCAATACAGAATGCAGTAATCTTTTCCCAGATCGGACGCATTACTTCCTCACTTTCGTAGGCTCGCCAGACATCTCCGGGTTCCAACTCGCCGATGGTTTCCATGTAAAGACCGGCACCCAACATGCCAGAGTGTGGTCTGATCATGGTGTTGCCTTCCGCTGAACCATCCCAGATATTACCGTAACTGGGCTGCTCTCCCGGTGGGGTATATAAATCGGTGCGCCAGGCGATGGCTTCCGTTCCCCAAATTTGGGGAATCCAATGCGAACCAGCTTCGCCAAAATTCCACTCGCGAATGCCCACAGAAAGCATGGCTGGGTTGGCATTTTTAATATTGGGGATACGATCGTAGTCCCATGGTTGCAACAGGTCCAAATGGACCCATTGTCCGGATCGAACATTGGTTGGACTACAGATATCGAAGCCCTTACCGCGCGTTGCTTTCATCTTGTTGATGATTTCCTCGTTCGATCCAATCCCGGTATAGTTGACTGTAATTCCGGTTTCAGCGTTAAACTGAGTCAGAAAATCGTCGGGCAAATAATCTGACCATACAAGAACATTCAACTCGCCTGAAGAAGCCAGCACCGTAGGACTGATTACCCAAGGACCAATCGCCGCGGCACTCGCGGCAACACTGGTCTTAATAAATTTACGGCGACTCATGTAGCCATTAGTTTGAGAAGTCATCAGTATTAAACCTCCTGACATTGAAACAATAGTTTGTTCGACTGGTCCATGCAGCCTAACCGCTGGTTCGCGAATGGAATGTAAATTGTCTGGTCACGAACGCACTTTATTATGTTGCTAATCGAGCGGCGCACTTCCAATTGTACTTCGACTCAATGATTTGACGAGTCACTGAGAACCCGGCTGAGTTTGTCACAGATCTCATCGATGTTTGCCTTGGTTGAAACAAGCGGAGGTGCAACAATCAGTGCATCTCCTGTTGCTTTAACGTGCAATCCCGAATGAAATAAATTTTTCTGAACACGAATGCCCGTATTGCCTGGTGCACCCGAAGGTCTGAGGTCAATACCGGTGATCATGCCGTAACCGCGAATATCGGTGACAAGGTCAAACTCATTGAGCGCGAACATGGAATCCTGAAAATATCCAGCCAAAGATTTCCCGCGCTCAAACAGCTGCTCATCGCGGTAGATATCCAAGGTCGCGAGGCCCGCAGCACATGCTGCCGGGTGCCCCGAATAGGTGTAGCCGTGAAACAGCTCAATGACCCGATCCGGTGCTGCATTGATAATCGTGTCGTAGACGTGCTGGCCAACCACAATTGCTCCCATAGGCTGGGCAGCATTGGTCAGTGCCTTGGCGAGTGTCATGATGTCGGGTGTTACGCCAAACGTTTGCGCACCGAAAGGTTCTCCGGTTCGCCCAAATCCGCAAATGACTTCGTCAAACACCAGCAATATGCCATGGTTGTCGCAAATCTCCCGTAACCGTTCCAGGTAGCCAACCGGTGGTACCAGGCAACCTGTGGACCCAGCAATCGGCTCAACAAAACAGGCAGCTATCGAATCGGCGCCAAAATTTTGCACCAGACGTTCAAGATCGTCGGCAAGATCGGCCCCTGCTGGTGGCTGATCGCGGTGATAGCGATTTTCGGGAAGCCACGTATGGCGTATATGCGCAATGCCCGCAAGCCCCATACCAAATGCCTGACGGTTTTTGACCATCCCACTCAGACTGGTCCCGCCGATATTAACCCCGTGATAAGCCCGTTCCCTGGATACCAGCCGCTGGCGCTGGCCTTCGCCGCGCACGTAGTGGTAAGCCAACGCAATCTTGATCGCAGTATCCACCGCCTCCGATCCGGAGTTAACAAAAAACACCCGGTTCATGTCAGTCGGTGTCAGTTCCGATAACCGCCGCGCCAACTCAAATGACAACTCGTGTCCCAACTGAAACGGCGCAGTATACGCCAAGGTTGACAACTGACGGTGTACGGCTTGCGCGATTTCCGGCCGACTGTGTCCAGCTGCACAACAAAACAATCCCGATGATGCATCAATAATGGGCATCCCTTCGGGGGTGTAGAGGTAGACGCCCTCGCCGCGTGCGATTATTCGGGGATCGGATTTAAAGTCACGATTACTCGTGAACGGCATCCATAAGTTTTCCATTGATTGAGAATCCAACCGCATTTTTCTGGCCCCTCCTGGCAAGTGCGATAACGTACGGTTCGGAAATGCGATAATTCTTTGCCTCATTTTACACATTTGCCTATCGGTGGTATGCTGTGATTCCTCGAAATTTTGCTGACTCAGAAGATCAGCTTCAGCTAGAGTCAAAATGTCCATACTCACCGACCTTGAACTTCTTGGGCTTCATAGCCAACAGATCCGTTCGTAGTGCGACTGGTATTCGTCGCGCGACAGCATGCAAATTTGTGATGGGAAAACACACTCATTTAACCTTAATTCTGCGATCAATACATTATCATAAAGGCACTTTATCGACTCGCTCAAAACCGCAAGGGATGGGGGGCAAACCATATGAAAATCGGTGTACCAAAAGAGATTAAAACGGATGAATATCGCGTTGGCCTGGTGCCTGAAAGTGTACATGAACTGCACCAGATGGGGCATGATATTGTGGTTGAAACCAATGCCGGCATTGGCATCAGCGCGAGCGACGAAGATTATCGAAAAATGGGCGCAACGGTACTCGGCTCCCCCAAGGAAGTATTTGAATATGCAGACATGATTGTCAAGGTGAAAGAACCGCTTGCTCCAGAACGTGCAATGCTGCGTGAAAATCAGATACTGTTCACCTATCTGCATCTGGCTCCTGACCCCGAACAAACCCGAGACCTCATCGACAGCGGTGCTGTTTGCATCGCGTATGAAACGGTGACTGACGACCATGGCGCACTGCCAATTCTGGCACCGATGTCCAAAGTCGCCGGACGCATGGCAGTACAGGAAGGTGCCTGGTGCCTGGAACGTCCACACGGTGGAACCGGTATGTTACTCGGTGGTGTTCCGGGTGTTGAACCTGCCAAGGTCGTCATTATTGGTGGCGGTGTGGTCGGCACCCATTCCACGCACATTGCTGTGGGCATGGGGGCAGATGTTTGGGTGCTGGATAGAAATACCCAGGTGCTCGATAATCACTGGGTACAGTTCGGACGTTCAACCAATGGCGTGTACTCCACTCGTAGCGCACTGGAAAAGCACATTATCAATGCGGACCTCGTCATTGGTGCAGTGCTGATCCCAGGCGCAAGCGCACCGAAGCTTGTCACCGACGACATGATCAGCGCCATGCGACCCAACTCCGTTGTGGTCGATGTCGCCATTGATCAGGGCGGTTGTTTTGAAACGTCGCGTCCCACGACCCATTCAGACCCGACTTATCGAGTCCATGAAGTTACCCATTATTGTGTTGCTAATATGCCCGGGGCTGTTCCAAAGACCAGCACCTATGCCTTAAATAACGTAGTGCTGCCATTTGTCACAAACATCGCCAATTTAGGATATAAAGAAGCTTTCCAGCAAGACTTGAACCTGTTGGCCGGCTTAAACGTCTGCCATGGAAAAGTCACGTATCAGGAAGTCGCTGAAAGTCTCAACCACGAATACACACCTGCTGAGACAGTTCTAGCGACAGTTTAATCATACATCAATATCATTCATCACTTGTCAATTGTTTTAAAGGATTTTAGCCATGCCAAAAATGACTTCAAGCGAAGCTTTTGTAGAAACTCTTGTTTCCTATGGAGTAACCGATGTATTTGGAATCGTCGGTTCCGCATTCATGGATGCCCTTGACATCTTTCCAGCCGCCGGCATTCGATTCATTCCGACAGTACACGAGCAGGGTTCAGCTCACATGGCTGATGGTTATGCCCGGGTAAGCGGTCGACACGGTGTCTGCATCGGTCAAAACGGCCCTGGCATCACGAATTTTGTCACTGCAGTTGCAGCAGCTTACTGGGCGCATTCACCAGTCATCGCGATTACGCCAGAGACAGGAAGCGGTACCATCGGTCTCGGAGGTTTTCAGGAAACTGAGCAGTTGCCTATATTTTCAAAAATCACCAAGTATCAAGCACACGTCAACGGACCTGGCCGCATGGCAGAGTTGACCAGCCGCTGTTTTGACATGGCGATGGCCGAACGCGGGCCGACCCAGTTGAATATTCCCCGTGATCATTTTTACGGTGATGTGGATGTTGATATTCCGGAGCCCCGCACGATCGAACGCGGTGCAGGTGGATCTGCTGCACTTGATGATGCGGCAAGAATATTGGCCGAAGCAGAATTTCCAGTGATTCTCTCCGGAGGCGGCGTCATCATGGATGATGCTGTGCAGTCCTGTATGGATCTCGCCGAATACCTGTCCGCCCCGGTGGTGAACAGCTATCTGCACAACGATTCGTTTCCAGCCAGTCACAAATTGTGGTGCGGACCGCTTGGATACCAAGGCTCAAAAGCGGGTATGAGATTGATTTCAAAGGCCGATGTGGTTGTCGCTCTCGGCACCCGGCTCGGTCCGTTTGGCACCCTGCCGCAGCATGGTATGGACTACTGGCCCAAAGATGCCAAGATTATCCAGGTCGATGTCGATTATCGCAAAATCGGACTGGTCAAGAAAATTGCAGTCGGTGTCTGCGGACAGGCCGGCGAAGCAGCTTCAGCGATTCTTGAGCGGCTGAAAAATCGGGAACAGATTGCCTGTCTGAACAATCGTGATGCCCGTGAGCAGGAAATTGCTGCGGAAAAACAAGCTTGGGAAACTGAACTTAATGAATGGAGTCACGAGCGCGATGACTGGAGTCAACTGGTTTCCGCTGAAGACGAAGGCCTGCTGCATCCGCGCCAGGTGCTTCGTGAACTGGAAAAAGCCACACCTTCAAACGCTACCGTTTCTACCGACATCGGTAACATTTGCTCGGTATCAAACAGTTATCTCAGATTCGAAAAACCACGCAGCATGTTCGCAGCAATGAGTTTTGGCAACTGTGGGTACGCGTTTCCAACCATTATGGGTGTAAAAGTCGCAGATCCCCGGCGCACCGCAATTGCCTATGTTGGCGATGGCGCCTGGGCAATGAGCATGAGTGAATTACTCACCTGTGTTCGGGAGAACATTCCGGTGACCCCGGTCGTCTTTAACAACCGACAGTGGGGTGCCGAGAAGAAGAACCAGGTCGACTTTTATGGACGCCGGTTTGAAGGTGTCAACCTCGATAACCCGAGCTGGGCCGGCATATCCAAAGCCATGGGTGCAGAAGGTATTGTTGTCGACAGCCTGGATATGGTCGGAGATGCGTTACGGGCAGCTTGTGCAGCGCAGAATGAAGGCAAAACCACTGTCATTGAAGTCATGTGCACTCGTGAGTTAGGCGACCCATTCCGCCGGGATGCGCTGAGTAAACCCGTTCGTCATCTGGATAAATACAAGTCCTTCGTATAGTGTGACACGCCCGTGAGCGCAGTCGATGATCTGATTGTTGCTGCTCCGGGCGACCCGCGCCACGTTGTGCTGGCCGAAGCCGCAGATGAGCGTATGATTCGCGCGGCCCGAGCATTGGTCGACCAGCACATTGCTTCTCCAATTCTGACGGGTACTGCGGAAACGATTCATACGATCGCACGCGACTGCAATGTTTCTTTAGACCAAATCAATGTCGTAGAACCCGGTCGTGATCCAGTTATGCTGGAACGCTATGCGCGTTTTTGTGAAACCGGGCCACGTCCGCTTAAGTTCAACATCGCGCAGCGGCTGCTGACAAATACACTCATGTACAGTGCCATGATGGTACGATGCGCGGACGCGCACGCAATGATAGCCGGCTCCTCGGTGACCACCGCACGGGTGATTCAGGCGGGGCTGATGATGATCGGGACAGCAGACAATATTAAGACGGCATCCAGTTTCTTTGTGATGACTTTGCCGGACCCGGCAACGACACAGCGAAAAGTACTAATCTTCGCTGACTGTGCGGTCAACGTCGATCCAAATCCGGAACAATTGGCCGACATCGCTTGCAGCACCGTGCAAAGTGCCAAACTGTTGTTGGATGAGCAACCCCGAGTCGCATTGCTGTCGTTTTCGTCCAGGGGCAGTGCCCAACACGCATTGGTTGACAAGGTTCAACAAGCGCTGGAATTAGCCAAGGCGCGGCTGCCTGAAGTGCTGATTGATGGGGAGTTTCAGTTCGACGCGGGGTTTGACATGCGCACCGCAACGCTGAAACTCAAACAACCCGGTCCCGTTGCCGGACAGGCCAATGTATTCATTTTTCCGGACCTCAACGCCGGCAATATCGGCTACAAGATTGCCCAGTATCTGGGCGGTGCTCAAGCAATTGGCCCGATTCTGCAGGGATTCGCCAAGCCAATCAGCGACTTATCGCGAGGTGCCACGGTCGACGATATAGTCTCAGCAACGCGCGTACTGCTGGCAACCAGTTACGGTACTGACTGATCTGCGTCTATTGCAACCGGCGCTCAATCTCGCTGGTCAATGGGAACATAAGTTCTTGGCTCAGATCCATTGTAGAGCGTCAGCGGTCGAATCAGAATATTGGTCTCAAGTTGTTCCAGAATCTGTACCACCCAGCCCGGAGTTCGCCCAATCGCAAAAATAGGCACAAACAGATCAACTGCAATACCGTGTAAGTGGTAGACCACGCCTGAGTAAAAATCGACATTGACGTTAACGCCGTGGCGCGACCACGGTTTCATTGCATCGACCAGCGCTTCAAGTATTTCATACCAAAAGGGCTGTCCCATCTGTTTGGAAAGTTGCTTCACACCTGCTTTCATGTGTCTCGCACGGGGATCTTCGGCACGATAAACGCGGTGTCCAAATCCCATAATCGGAAGTCGGTTGCGGCGCCGTTCCTTGACATATTCGACTGCGTTTTCGGGTTGACCAACTTCTTGAGCCATGATCATCACGTTTTCCGCGGCACCACCATGGGCCGGACCCGACAAAGCAGCGATGGCCGAAGTAACCGATGCGTAGACATTGGCATCCGTTCCGGTAACCACCCGGGCGGTAAATGCTGAAGCATTGGAACCATGTTCAGCATGCAATACCAAATCCTTGTCGAACAGTTCAGTGGCCGCATCACTTGGACATTCCCCGGTCAGCTGATATAGGAAATGCGCGGCATGACTCAAGGTCGGATCAGGTTCAACCGGATCCTTGCCATTTCGAATGCGATCATGAGCGGCAACAATCATGGGAACTTGCGAAGTCAGTCGAATGCCTTTTGCAATCACTGCGTCGCGGGTGGAGGCGTCTGGCGCAGCGTCAAACGATCCCAGAGCTGAAACACAGGTTCGCAATACCTCCATCGGATGCGCGCCTTGAATGGCCTTGATAATGTCAAAGACTTGCGCGGGTAGAAATCGTTGCTCTTTTAGTTTGCGATCGTATTCAATTAACTGTTCGCGAGTCGGTAACTCGCCTTCTATCAACAGATAGGCCGTCTCCTCGAAAGTAGAATTTTCGGCCAACTCGTGGATCGAATAACCACGATAGCGCAGATCTCCAGCACGACCATCGATTGATGAAACGGCAGATCTTTCAAAATAAACACCTTTCAGTCCGCGGTGAAGTTCGGGTTTACTGTTTGACATGTTTCAAAAGGGAGTTGTTGTGGATGTCGAGACGATCCGCCGCTACCATTCACTGCTCTGCGGTAAATCATCGGTTATGTCGTACCAATCAGGTTTGTGGCTCACCCAGATGTGACCGACTGACTTAATACCCAGGTCACCGTCCAGCGCGCCTAACCTAAGAATGATATCGTTTGTATCGCGTGCGCTGCGCGCAAATACATGGGTGCCACAATTTTTACAGAAATACCGAATCTTGCCCGGTGATGATTCGTACTGGCTGATGGAATCGTTACCGCTGCGAAGATGAAAAGCTGATGCTTCAACCAATGCGCTGGAACCGTAAACCGTTGCATGCACCTTGCGACAGGTACGGCAATGGCAATGATGAAACCTGCGAATTTCAGCATTGAACTCAAATGTGATGGCACCGCACAAACAACTTCCCGTATACATTACCGTCCTCCCAAAGCAAATTTTTCAGTAATTAGGGTCAACTGTCGCGTCGACCAGTGCAACATTGATTCGTCGATTACGTCTGCCCTTGCTCTCGATCCTGGTCACGCGGACCTCGCCAATTTCCCTTGTGTTGGCAACGTGCGTTCCCCCGCAGGGCTGTATATCCAGATCTTCGAAGTGTACCATACGGATGACTTCGAGGTCTTTATGTGGCTGTACAGACAGATTTCTCATGAGCGACGGACTCGATTCCATCTCTTCGCGAGTGTAAACTCGATTGATACGCTCGGCTTCCCGCGAGATTAGCGTATTGAGCGTATCCGCAATGTGATGCTTTTCCTTAGGATTCCTCACATCAAAATCGACCCGTCCGCGGCCGGCATAAACCTGCGCGCCGGTTATCTTACCCGGAACCACTGCACTGAGCAAGTGCAGACAACTGTGTACACGCATATGCAGGTATCGCCGTTCCCAGTTGATCTCAAGATGAAGTTTGGTGCCGACTACCGGCAACTCGGCAACCCGCTTGACGTAATGACAGATATTGCCGGTGTCCGAGGAACGCCGTGTATCGACGATAGCAAACTCCGAATCGTTGGGGTGAAAGGCTACGCCGGAATCGCCGGGCTGACCTCCACCCATCGGATAAAACACGGTCTGATCGACGGTAAAACACTTTTCTTTGGAACAAACTTCGATAACAACCGCATCACAGGCCTTGAGATACGGGTCCTCCTGAAACAATTCCTGGGTCATCTAACGGATAGAATCTGCGCGGTCCGTCGATTGAATTCGCAGCCTACGTCTTGGGACGCGCTGATGTTGGGTCATACATGGGTCGCAGTGATGCCTTGGCCGGAAATCGTTCTCCTGCAACCTCGATTTCAAACCTCCCGGATTCGATGTACTGCGGGGTGACACCGTCCGGATGGTTGACGTATCCAAGTCCAACACAGGAGCCAAGCGTGTGTCCGAACATTGCAGAGGTAATTCGACCGACCAATGCCCCGTCCCTGAAAATAGGCTCTTCGTGGTATATGAGCGGCTCGGGATCTTCAAACGCAAACTGCACCAGGCGCCGTACCAGCGGTTGACCGCGCAACGGCTCCAGGGCGTCCTTGCCGATGAAGCCACCCGGCTTATCCCAGGATACTGCAAATCCCAGCCCGGCTTCGAGAGGATTGTCTTCATCGGCAATATCATGACCGAAGTGTCGATAAGCCTTTTCGATACGCAACGAGTTGAGGGCGAGATATCCACAGTGGGTCAGGCCCAGATCTTCACCGGCCGCGACAATTTCATCATAGACGTGCTGTACAAAGTCTGTTGCGACGTAGAGTTCCCAACCAAGTTCACCGACGAACGTAATTCTGGATGCGCGCCCAAATGTCATTCCAAGTTCGATTTCCCTGGATGTCAGGAAGGGGAATCCGTCATTCGACAGATCTGCCGTCGTCACTCGAGACAGCAGCTCACGTGATCTCGGGCCCATGATCGACAGAACCGAATAACCTGAGGTTACATCGGTGACCACCACATGCAGATCGTCGGTTACATTTTTCTTAAGCCAACTGAGATCGCGAAGATGCACCGCAGCACCTGTAACCACCAGATATTGATGCTCCGCGAGACGGGTTACGGTCAAGTCGGCCTCTATCCCACCGCGCGCATTCAGCCATTGCGTGTAGACCACTCGCCCCGGTTGAACAGCAACGTTATTGGCACAGATGCGGTTGAGATACGTTTCAGCATCTCGACCTTCAACAAGGAATTTGGCAAACGAGGTTTGATCAAATATACCAACGTTGGTCCGTACCGCCTCATGCTCAGTGCGATTCATCTCAAACCAGTTTTGGCGCCCGTATGAATATTCGTATTGAGGGGATTCCACACCCGGGGCATACCAATCAGCACGTTCCCAGCCGTAGGTCTCACCAAAACAGGCGCCGCGCTGAGCCAGTCGATCATGCAGTGGGGACTTACGCACATTGCGGGCAGACTCAGGTTGACGAAATGGCCAGTGCATGGCGTACAACAATCCCAACGATTCTGAGATGCGTTCACGAAGATAGGTGCTGTTGTTCTGAAATGGCGCAATTCTGCGAATATCGATTTCCCAATAATCTTTCGGCGGATGTCCTTTTGCAATCCACTCCGACATCACCTTGCCGGCACCGCCGGAAGATTGGATACCGATTGAATTAAATCCCGCAGCAACATAGAAGCCCTTGAGATTAGGTGCTGCACCCAGATAGTAACGGTTATCAGGTGTAAAACTCTCCGGCCCACAGAAAAAAGTATGAATCCCAACATTGTTCAGCAGTGGAATTCGATGCAAAGCATTGTTGAGTGCTGGCTCAAAATGATCCCAATCTTCTTTTAGCTGATCGAAGCAGAAATCTTCGGGAATCCCATCCATGCCCCAGGGCTTTGCATTGGGCTCAAAAGCACCGACCAGCAGTTTGCCTGCATCTTCTTTGTAATAAGTGAATCCCGAAGCGTCGCGCATCACCGGCAAGTTACCCGGAAGCCCATCAATAGGCTCAGTAACAACGTAAAAATGCTCGGCGGCGTGCAGCGGAATTTCAACCCCACACATCAAGCCGACTTCTCTCGCCCACATACCGGCGCAGTTCACCACAATATCTGTATTGATAACGCCCTGATCCGTGGCAACACCGCATACCTGACCGCGCTCGGTGAGGATGTCGGTCACCTTGATATTTTCCAGAATCCTCGCACCGTTGGTTCTGGCTCCCTTTGCGTAGGCCTGGACCACATCCAGTGGATTAATCTGTCCATCTTTGTCAATGAATACGGCACCGACGAGGTCATCGGTATGCAAAATCGGATAACGCTCCTGTGCTTCGGCTGGCGTAATCACCGATGCCTCCAACCCAAATGCCCGCGCCATGGTAACCGAGCGTTTCAATTCTTCAAATCGGTGCTCATCAGAAGCCACTGAGATCGAGCCGTTTTGTCGAAACCCGGTAGGTTGGCCGGTTTCTGCTTCGAGGCCCTCAAACAGTTCCGCGGTATATTGCGCCAACTTGGTTAGATTCAGATTGTTGCGAAGCTGACCAACCAGTCCTGCTGCATGCCACGTCGTTCCGCATCCGAGTTCTTTGCGTTCAAGCAGAACCAGGTCTTCCCAACCCGCTTTTGCCAGGTGGTATAGAACGCTGGTACCAACAGCACCGCCGCCAATAATGACAACCCTGGCTTGTTCCGGTAAAGAATGGCTCATGGTCCCGTTTAGTTTAAGTGGGTTAACAACTCAGGTCTGGAATGGGATAAACAAGGCATTTTATAGCAAGAATCGGATTGAAAGAAATGAACAAACAGCACAAAATGAGGCGGTATAGTCACTGCCATGAATCCAAGGTGAAACCCACTCATGAATCACTACAAGACAATTGAGCGTGCCATCGTCTATATCGAGAAGCACGCGTTTGAACAACCTGGTTTAAACGATATCGCACGACACGTCGGTCTTAGCGAATTCCATTTCCAGAAACAGTTTAAACACTGGGCAGGCATCTCCCCCAAGCGATATTTACAGTACCTGACCGCACAACGGAGCGGACGCCTGCTCCGGGATGCCAACACCACACTGGATGCAGCACTGGACACTGGGCTTTCAGGTTCGAATCGCCTGCACGACCTGATGGTCAATGTCTTCGCGATGACACCGGAAACGTATCGAAAACAAGGCCAATTCATCCAAGTCGAGTACGGGTGGCATATGACACCATTTGGCGTTTGCCTGATTGGGCTGACGGACAAAGGCGTTTGCTGGCTGAGTTTTCACGATGACTATACCGGGCTCGAGGAACTCAAGACTGAGTGGCGCGCGGCTGCATTTGTAGAAAACTCCGAAGCAACCGAGCAAGTCGTCAAACAGGTTTTCACAGGTGTCTACGAAAAACCCCAGACAATCATGCTACACATTAAGGGAACAAACCTGCAAATACGAGTCTGGGAGGCACTATTGAACATTCCGCCTGCACAATTTGCCACTTACAGCCAGATCGCAGAACACGTCGAATATCCCAAAGCGGTGCGCGCCGTGGCATCAGCAGTCGGTCGCAACCCGGTCTCTTATGTCATCCCCTGTCACCGCGTCATCCGAAAATCAGGTGCTTTAGGAGGGTATCGTTGGGGGCTGCCCCGCAAGCAGGTGTTACAGGCTTGGGAATGTGCTTACGAAATCGATCGCAATGCAAACGGGGCTGACGTGGTTAATCGGGATTAGCGGCTTTTTTTCGCACCTCATTGGCGAAGAATTCGATCTCGTCTTCGGTGTTGTAATAGTGCACAGGGCTTCGAACGAGTGATTCAACACCCCAATCATCAAAATCGATGAGTGCGCAGTTTCGCTTGGACACACCCACGTTGATATTCTTTTTCCGCAACTGCAGCTGAAATTGTTCAGGATCGGTCCCATCAATGGAAAAGGTAACAATGCCACATTTTTCTGCACCCTTGTCACGCACGGTCACCCCATCAATGTTCATCAGCAATTCGCGTAGCCGATCGGCCAAAAACCGAATTCTGGAATAAATCTCTGTCAGGCTCAATTCCATGGCATAGTCGACTGCGACGCCAAGACCGATTCTGCCAGCGATACTCGATTCAAACAATTCGTAGCGGCGACAGCCGGCTTGCAGTTCGTAGCGGTCCGGTTCGACCCACGTGGCAGAATGAAGATCAAGCACTGCGGGTGGAAATTTATCAAGCGACTGTTCGCGGACATAAAGAAATCCGGTACCACGCGGACCTCTTAAGTATTTTCTACCCGTCGCAGAGAGGGCATCGCAACCCATCTGCACAACATCCAATGGCATTTGGCCAACGGACTGGCAGGCATCCACCAAATATGGCACTTGATAATCGCTGGCAATCTGCCCGATTTCGTTCACCGGATTGACCAATCCGTTGTAGGTCGGTACATGAGTGACTGCAATCAATCTGACATGGGCATCAATCATGGTTTCCATCGCCCTGACGTCCAGTTGCCCTTGTTCGTCATCTGGGACCACTGAAACAGTGACGCCAGTGCGCTGCACGACCTGCTGATAAGCGATCATGTTGGACACATATTCAGCACGCGAAGTAAGAATGCGATCACCGGGTTTGAATGTCTGGGCGACGCCATAAAACACACTGTTCCATGAAACGGTGGCACTCTCACTGAGGGCAATTTCGGAGGTCTTGCAATTGAGCATGCGCGCGATTGAGGTATAGGTTCCATTGAGTTTTTCGCGCGCCGCGTCTTCTGCTTCATAGCCACCGCGAAAGAGCTCCAGTTCCAAATGCGTACGCACCGCATCTGCAACCGGATCTGGCATCAGTGCTGCACCGGAGTGGTGCAGGTGAACCAAGCCAAAACAACCGGGTGTTTCGCGTCTTGCTTTCGCTACATCAAGTACCATTATTTCGTTACTGTCAATTTAGAATGGAACAATAATTCTCTTTGTTCTGGGGTGCTGCCTTAACCCACTGTCCACAGTCAATCATTGCTATGGCAGGGATGGAAGTGCTGGCCCAAAGAGCGGTAAATTCGCTCGCTTCCTGCAATGGGGTCTGGTACTTAATATACCAATTCCAGCCCAGTTAGATTGTAAGAATTGCTGCGGTCGTGTCTGCCTAATGCTACCCCGGTAGACCGCACTCCCCATTTCCATGAAAAATTTTGCAACGACTTCAGCAATATGAGCTGCATATACACCTTGTTATTCTAAAATGAGCATCGTACGCTGTTCATGATAATTACACGGTTTGGTCAATTTATCGCCAGCCCTGTCACCGCGACGTTACTTGACGCAGCATCAACCGAAGCGTCCATGCAGATGAACTTTTGCATGTGGATGGAGCTTCATTAAACTCTCACCCAAAATCCGGGGCTGTCGAATGAATCGAAATCTTTATGCCACATCCTTGTTTGATCAACTGAAACGAGCCTGTACAGATGAGTGGGAGACTTACTGTCACCACGACTTTGTACGTGAACTTGGAGAAGGTAATCTACCCATTGAATCATTTCGGCATTACCTGGCGCAAGACTATATTTTTCTTATTCACTTTTCCCGCGCCTGGGCACTCGCCGTCTACAAGTCCGGGAGCGTCGCGGACATGCAGTGGGCAAGCGAAATACTGCATTCAACTTTGAATACTGAAATGAGTTTACACGTCATGTTCAGTGAACGCTTCGGCGTTTCGCAAGAAGAGCTTGAAAACACCGAGGAGGCGCAGGGAAATCTCGCATATACCCGATTCGTTCTGGACCGAGGCCTCGCCGGCGATCTACTGGAACTTTATGTTGCGCTAATGCCGTGTGTCGTTGGCTACGCCGAAATCGGCAATCGTCTGGCGTTAGACTACGCAACCGATATGGCTGACAATCCATACCGTGAGTGGATAGAAATGTACAGTTCCGATGAGTACCAAGCACTGGCAATCAAGTCTATCAGTGTTCTGGAGAGAATTAGCCGAGAGCGAGGCGGCATGGCCCGCATCGATGAACTCAAAGCGGTCTTTCGAACGGCAACCGTACTGGAAGCTGGCTTTTGGAGCCTGTGCTACAACGCGAGTTGACGACTGATATTATTCGCTTTTTTGGTATGCTGCGCGGCTCAGCCAGTCCGGGTTAATTTCCACTCCCCAACCGGGTTCAGCTGGGATCGAAACCTTGCCATCAACAACATTGTAGGGTGGATTGCGAAACAGATCGCGCTGCCACGGATAAACATCATCACCTTCGATTGCAAATTCGAGGTATTTCCCAGGATTCTCGATCGCGCCCAGAAAATGCATGGTAAAGATGGTTACCATCGACAGATTAGCGGCGTGCGGTGTAACTGGCAGCCCTGCTGCCTGGGCCATTTTTGCGACTCGCAGTGCTCTCGATATGCCACCAACATAACACATGTCGGGTTGGACGATATCAACGGCCCGCATATCGATCATCCGTCGCCACGTCGGCAGGTCAAAATCCTGCTCACCGCCAGTTACATCGATACTAAGTGCATCGGTTACTTGCTTGGTTTGTTCCAGTTCCCAGTACGGACAGGGCTCTTCAAAGTGTGAGACACCATTGTCTTCCAGCATCCGCCCTACTTCAATTGCCCTGGCTGGTGAAAATCCGCTATTGGCATCCACGAGTAAGGCCACCTCATCATCCATGCCGCGACGAATACAGGGCACGATGGCTTCAGTCCGGCCCGGCCAATGGTCAATATCGCGGCCGCATTCGGTCCCGACTCGGAATTTGAATGCTTTAAAACCGTGTTGTTCACGCAGTTTTTGCAGCCGCTTCAATTCGTCCTCGGGCGTTATGTCCCGTTTCATGGAAGACCCGTAGGCATCGATTAGACCTGCTTTACCGCCAAGGAGTTCGACGACCGGTTTCCGAGCCAATTTGCCGCGTAAATCCCAAATCGCGGTATCAAGACCTGCAAAAGCCCGGCACATGTAGGTGCCGGGAAATTTGTGTTCTTTTTCGTAGATGGTATCAAGCAGCAAGTCGAGGTCACCAATCTCAACGCCCAGTGCCCAAGGCGCAACCTGTCGATGGAGAACCTGGACCGTGATATCAGCGTTATAGGTGGACACCTGTCCCCAACCCGAGTGCCCGGTGTCAGAGGTAACGCGCACGAAGCCAACTTTCAGTGTGGCAAACGTTTCGATACTGGCGATTTTAAAGCCTGGATATTTGAACGTGTCGATCATATGAGTTCACTTAGGGGAATGTCTTTCACGATCATATTGGGACCAAAATCTACAATTTTCACTCAAATTTCTGGATACGTCAATCATGATGTGTCATAGCTTTGAATGTTCAGAAAGAAAAATTCTCGTAGCGGTGACAAACATACACAATGCGATGAATTCAACAGATTCAGATGCTGATTTTACTGTGCTATAGACAGCAATCAAACAAGACAGTGGCGCCATATAATCGAATCTCAGCCAAGTCATTTCTAACTCAACTCGACATTCTAAGTCTATGGTTAGAAGTAGAGATAGGTATGTGACTAACAGGGCTTCTTCCTTTCGTCTTGCAACTGGGGAGCCAAATGTTGTTCATGATTTATTTGACAAAATTTTGACGTGCGGCCTTTTATCCAATGAAATTTGAGAGTTATGGAGACTCAAATTTACCCAATCTATACCACCCGAGTTTGAAGTTCCAGGCTGACTAATGAAACGAGAATACTACACCGAACAGGTGGCTGGCTCGATTATGCAGTAGCCGCCTAAGAAGGAATGGCAGTTAATGAACAAAAGCCACCATAAAAAGTAAGTCGTGTATCAATTACGAATTCACGACTTGGGTGGCGCTTGTGTCTTTTTGTCAGGTTTCTTGGTATCCGGATTCAAGTCCTGAGACTGTTCGGTACTTATCGAACCGAATCCATTTTGAGGTTTCTGATACTCGTAAGGAGGCATGATAGTTTCGCGAATTTGGTCAACTGGAATAACCCTTTCTTTGGCATCCTCGTTATGTGACATGATCTGTTTCCCTCCTGTTAAATTCTGCCGAATAATAATGCTTTCTGCGTATCCACTTGAAGCCTTGGTGATTAATGACTGTTGCAATATATGCGTCACCCGCTACAATGTTTGCACCAGGCAAAAACGTGAAATACTTTCTGGTCATATCCACTAAATTATCGGCAAGTTCAATAGCATCCTGCACGGGCATTGTAGCATTCACCAAGGGTGTTTGAAAATGGGATCGTGTAATGGATAAATCCCTATATAAACTACATGATATGTCTAATTTTTCCACTACCCGACGTCGATTGATCAACGGCATCGCAATCGCCTGCGCAGTATCGCCGTTTTCGATGCACGCAGGCGGCACCGCATTGAACTACGAGTTTTCGGGCCCGGCACCTGCTCGATCACTCGACCTTACTCTACCACTCGAGTGTACTTCCGGCACACGTTCACAAACTGAAGGTCCGTTTTACACTCCCTCGACACCGCAACGTGCTGATTTATCCGAACCGAATTCAAGTGTATTACCTCTGGTGCTGGAAGGCCTGGTGCTGACCCGTGACTGCCAGCCAATAGCCGGTGCCATCATCGATATCTGGCACTGCGACGACAATGGCCGATATGACAACAAGGGGTTCCGGTACCGCGGGCACCAATATACCGATGCTGCGGGCAATTATCGGTTTATAACCAACCGCCCCACCATGTACACTGGCCGTACCGAACACATTCATGTCAAAGTCCAAGGCCAAAATACCCAACTTCTCACCACGCAACTGTACTTTCCTGACCGTAAGGAGAACAATGCCAAGGACTGGATATTCAAAAACGATCTGGTGATGGAGCTTAGACCCAACACCATTGGTTGGATCGGTCGGTTTGATTTCGTCCTGTAGCGAAATTAAAATAACACAGGTTTTTTGGAATATTTCCGACTTCATCGCACACAACATAGAGTACAATGTGGCCATTATTTATGACTAGTCATACATTATGGCCACATTAGAATCATACGATGAACACAATTGGTGTCGCAAAATTTAAAGAAAAATGTCTGAGTTTGCTTGACGAACTGGACCCGGAGGGTTTGGTTATAACTAAACACGGAAAACCGGTTGCCCTTGTCAAGCCTTATCGGAATACAGATGCAGACCTTATCGGTTGTATGCAGGACAAACTGGAAATATGTGGGGATGTATTCACAACGGGTGTCGAATGGAACGCCACTGAAAAGGATTTCAAACTTGATTCTCAATCTTGATACACACATCCTGCTGTTTGCAATCACCGCGAAATTGCAACCCGCAGAACAGCGACTGCTTGAAAATTCGCGTTGGTCAATTTCATCGATTGTTTGGTGGGAGATTGCAAAACTCGCTCAACTTAGCCGAATCAATACACAATTCAATGAGGAATTTATCAAGCGCAGACTGAGACGTTTACATGTCTGGCCCATCACGGTTGAAGTGGCGTATACATCAACCCAACTTGACTTTCGCGGCGACCCGGCTGACGAAATAATCGCGGCAACAAGTATTGTTCATAACGTCCCGTTGCTTACAAGAGACCGTGGCATCTTAGATTCAAAACTCGTGCCATTTGCACATTGAAAATTTGAATGGAAATTTCCTTTGAAGCTAAACTGAGAGATGCTTATCCAAGTTTGAATCGCCTGCAATACTCAGTGCAAAAAGATGCTAACTCAGTCAATATTTGCCTAAATTCTTGAAGTGTCATTGAGGTGATCGCTACAATCCCATCCACGTCAAAGTTCGCAATTTATTCAAGCGTTCGAAAACCACCGAAACACAGTCTTGAACTGACATAAGACGATTTCGACGGCAGTATTCTTGAGGGTATCGCCAACCTATTACTCATTTCTTTGAATTGGCGCTAGTAGCAACGAAGTTTGACTCGGCGCTGTTGGACGATCGTTTCCCCGACGCCATTTAAGGCTCTGGCAAACATAGTGTTGAAGTCGCAACTGCCGTTCCCTCCCAAATTCAATCCTGTTAACGCTTCAAAGCGCGTTTGGCAAACAAATCTCGCGGTAAACATTTCTCCAGTGCTACAATATGAAATACATCTTGACGGGGTGCCTTAAGGGGCTGAGAAGTTACAATTTGCCGACCCGTTGAACCTGATCCAGGTAGTTCTGGCGTAGGGAATCAGGATGCTTCCAGCATCTGTCAGCTGGTCATTTTGTCCCTCGCTGTAAAGTTAAATATTCGCTCGCGAGTTGAACAAGATGACCGAAATTCAAGAAATCAGGGAAGACTTGGAATCCATCAAGTCTTTCGTTGAAGTTCTCCAAAACAAGCCCAAAGTCCACTGCATCGTCAACGATGTCGCCATGGCCATGACCGCCAACGTACTGCTTGCTGTTGGTGCCCAGCCCTCGATGACCCATGACCCTTTTGAGGTTACTGCATTTACTGAATCTGCCGATGCGCTCAGCATCAATCTTGGCATGCTCAGCAATGACAAACGTCGTGCCATCAGAATTGCTGCAAAATGCGCCAATAAGAAAAGTATTCCCTGGGTATTGGATGCGACGCTGATTGAACGTTCAAGCCTGCGACTGGAATACTGTGAAGAACTGCTCGAGTTTCAACCAACCGTCATTCGCGGCAACCATGCCGAAATTCTTGCCCTATGTCAGCAGCTCGACAAAACCAAGACAGAGTTGTGCCACGCACATAACACCATCCTGGTTACGACAGGCGAAGTGGACTGGGTCGACTCAGCGCGCAAAAGTTGTGAGCTAAAGAAACTCGGACATAAATGGATGAGCCAGGTTTCCGGTATGGGATGCACACTTTCTGCGTTGATCGCAGCATCACTCACTGCTTATGACGATCCTTTCAGTGCAGCCTTGAAGACGCTTTTTCTGTACGGCATCACCGGTGAGCGCGCCGCCAATGACTCTAGTGGTCCAGGATCATTTTTCAACAACTTTCTTGACCGCCTGAGTCGCTAGCGATTGGCAATGCATATACAACAGCAAATCAGTGCGACCCGACCGTCTTATCAAGTAATCGATCCGTTACTCTACCTGGTCATCAATCCCGAACAATGCCAATACTATCAGCCGGTCGAGCTGGCAATGCTCGCCGTCGCGGGCGGTGCTTCCGTAGTCCAGATCAGAAGCAAGTCTATGACCGATCAGGATTACACCAAAATTGTCAATGAGACGTGCGCGGTGCTGCGTCCTTTGCAAGTGCCTGTTTTCGTCAATGACCGAGTTGGTGTAGCAAGCTCGACCGAAGCCCACGGCATTCACATCGGTCAAGATGACGTATCCGTTTTATCAGCCCGATCGTTACTGGGGCCAGATTCACACATTGGCTTGACAGTACGCTCAATTAGTGAAGCCAGGAGCGCAACCATAGAGGAGTTAAGCTACATCAGCGTCGGTGGTGTGTTCACGACTCACAGCAAATTCAATCCGGACCCGCCGATTGGACTTGATTTGCTGAAAACAATCGTCAAAGAATTAAAGTCTCGTGGCACCACCTGCCCCATCATTGCGATCAGCGGCATCACTCTTGAAAACCTAAGTGCTGTGCTTGCAGCAGGCGTGGATGGCGTCGCCGTGGTTTCAGCGATCTGCGAATCCAAAGACCCGCAATCAGCTGCTCACCAATTTAGAATCACAATCGACGAATTCATCAAACAACGGCACTTAATCCAATGAGTAAAACCCCAATTGCATTAACCATCGCCGGTTCCGATAGCGGTGGTGGCGCCGGCATCCAGGCTGATCTCAAAACTTTTTCGGCTTTGGGCGTCTATGGTGCGAGCGTTATTACAGCGCTGACGGCACAGAATACTCAAGGTGTTGACGCAATCTATGAAGTTGAACCTGAATTTATTCGTCAGCAAGTTGATGCCGTCGCTTCAGACTTAACCGTTGATGCAGTCAAAATCGGCATGTTGCATCGCTCGCAGATCATTGAGACCGTCGCACAGTCGCTCGAACACCACAACATTGGCCATATCGTGGTTGATCCTGTGATGGTCGCAAAAAGCGGCGACCCACTTTTGCAGGAAGATGCAATCGATGCACTGAAATCCATACTGATTCCCATGGCCTCAATCATCACACCCAATATTCCAGAAGCAGCCAGGTTGCTGCGACGCAAAGTAGAGTACGTTGAGAACAATATGTACACAGTTGCTGAACGGTTACTCGCACTCGGTTGCGGGTCCGTACTCCTCAAAGGAGGACATGATCTTAAATCTGCAGACAGTGTCGATATTTTTCATGATGGCAACAATGCAGTCGCACTCACGAATCCTCGTATCAACACCAACAATACACATGGAACGGGCTGCACCCTGTCCTCGGCGGTCTGTGCGAATCTGGCTCGCAAAACCGGTTTGAACCAGGCCGTATTGTGCGCGAAACAATTCATCAGCAGTGCAATTGAACACGCCGATAAACTTCAAATTGGCTCGGGTCACGGACCGGTCAATCATTTTTATGCATTGTGGAGCAAGGAGATACTCCAATGAAAAGAAGGAACTTTTTGAAAGTTGCAGGTGCTGGGGTCCCGTCACTTGCGCTGACACCAGTGATGGCCTCTGACACCCTGGAACTGCGCATGACCCTATCCTGGATCAAGAACAGCCCGGGAACCGGCGCAACTGCAGCAAGGCTGGCACGTCGGATCGAACAGTTAAGTGGCGGACGAGTCAAGATCAAAATTTTCGGGGCAAATGAATTGGTGTCGCCGTTAGAGGTGCTCGATGCAGTCGGTGGAGGTACTGCTGACCTCGGTCATACTGCTGCGTTTTTCTGGCAAGGAAAAATGCGCGCCAGCGCCTTTTTTACCGCAGTACCGTTCGGCCTGACTCCTCAGGAACACATGGTCTGGATCTATCATGCCGGTGGACAGGCACTTTGGGATGAATTGTACCAGCCGTTTGGCGTTAAACCGTTGCTGGCTTCAAATACGAGTATCGGCATGGGCGGCTGGTTCAAGCAAGAAATTCATTCACTCGAAGACTTGCAAGGTCTCAAGTACCGCATGCCTGGGCTGGGTGGCGAGGTGCTGCGACGGCTTGGTGCGGTTGCCGTCAATATTCCGCCACCGGATATCGCGACGTCACTTCACTCCGGAGTGGTGGATGCAGCTGAGTGGCTGGGCCCCTGGTCTGACTTGGCCATGGGGTTTTATAAGAGTACACCTTACTATTATGCGCCTGGATTTCATGAACCGAATGGCGCGGCAGAATTCCTGATCAACCGCAATTTGTGGGATAGCTTGCCAAGTGATATTCAACAGGTGATTGAAACCGCGTGTATGGCTGAACATGCCTACTCCCTAACCGAAATTGACTGGGCGAACCCGAGCGCTCTCGCCAGGCTCGTTGATGACCATGGTGTGCAGGTTCGACAGTTTCCGGATGACGTTCTGCAGGCGGCTCGCGAAACAACCGTGGAAGTGCTGGACGAACTCGCGGCTATAGATGAGCTCAGTGCCAAAATTGTCGCTTCGTTCCGACATACAAAACACACCCAGATCGAGTGGTCAAAAATCTCCAGCCTGCCGTTCCTGCGAGCCAGAGCCAATTAGTACTCAATCAATGACATCGGTCACAATTCAGCTGTCGCTGAGCTACGGTGAGGAGTGTATTTTCGAAGATTTCTCACTGCAACTACGCTCTGGCAGGCTTGCGTGCCTGCTGGGTAAAAGCGGCTCTGGCAAATCAACGCTCCTGCACTTCATCGCTGGCTTGTTACCTGCCGATGTCGCACATGGTGTGGTCGCAACCGATGATGGCGAGTCACTAAACGGACGAATCGCATGGATGGCGCAGCAGGACCTGCTGTTACCCTGGCTTAAAATCATTGACAACGTCACGCTTGGACCGCTACTGCGCGGTAACCGAACCGAACGACATTGCACTGCGGCGCGACACCTGTTGCAGAATGTCGAACTCGAACACGTAGAGAATCGCTACCCACACGAACTGTCTGGCGGTATGCGACAACGAGTGGCGCTGGCGCGCACTCTCGCCGAATCCCGACCGGTTAATCTGCTGGATGAGCCTTTTTCGGGGCTTGATGCCAGCACCCGCTACCAACTTCAGGGACTGGCAAGCCGATTGCTCGTTGACAGCACTACCTTGCTGGTCACGCATGATCCACTGGAAGCGCTGCGCATGGCAGATGTTATTTACGTCCTGGATGGACGGCCGGCTCGGGTTGCGAACCCTGTGATTCCACCCGGAAAACCACCGCGCCAACTCGCAGACAGCCAGATTGGCGAATCCTATACACAGCTCATGCATCAACTGAATCACCCTGAAATCAGCCATCATGCTGCGTAGATTGTTCATCATTTCGGTCGCTCTGATTCTCGTTTGGCAGGTGACCGTCTGGCTAACTCAAGCACCACTATTTATCTTGCCACCCCCCTATGCTGTCGGTCGCTCCCTGGTTATGCACTTCAATGAAATCTTGTTTCACGCCAGCGTTACCATCACCGAAATTATTCTTGGATTGATGTTAGGGTGTCTGATTGGCATGCTCAGTGCCTGGGCTATTTTGCGCTTTCGACAGGTCCGCAGCTGGTTTTTGCCCGTTTTGGTTGCAAGTCAGGCCTTGCCAGTATTCGCCATTGCTCCCGTACTCATGCTCTGGTTGGGATTTGGCATGGGCTCGAAGATCGCCATGGCCACACTCATCATTTATTTCCCGGTAACTGCTGCGCTTTACGATGGGCTGAGAAACACCGACTCCGGGTGGATCAATCTTGCAAAAATCATGGGTGCATCGAATCAGACGGCGATCCGGTATATTCGGCTTCCCGCTGCCTTACCATCGCTGGGATCAGGTCTCAGAATTGCGGCAGCCATTGCTCCCATCGGTGCAGTCGTCGGCGAATGGGTCGGCTCGAGTACTGGCCTTGGCTACCTGATGTTGCACGCGAATGCCCGTGCGGAAGTGGACTTGATGTTTGCGGCCCTACTGGTATTAGCAATATTCGCAGTACTGCTTTATTTTGGTATCGATTACCTGGTCAAACGGACCATTTTTTGGCAATCAGAAACGACTTTGGAACCACAATAGGAAAACAATGAGAATATTATTTACTTGTTTTAACATACTAATTATCGCCTTATCTTTGAATGTCAGCTTCGCTGCTGAAAAATTCACAGTTCTCCTCGACTGGTATGTGAATCCGGATCACGGACCGTTATATGTCGCTGAGGCACAAGGTTATTTTGACGACGCGGGACTGGATGTCGAGCTCATCGCCCCTGCCAACCCGAATGATCCGCCCAAACTGGCTGCTGCAAGGCAGGCAGATGTTGCAATATCTTATCAGCCGCAACTTCATCTGCAAATTGAGCAGGGATTGCCACTGGTAAGAATCGGCACCTTGGTGGCTACACCGCTGAATTGCATTGTTGTATTAGCCGATTCAGATATCCATAAAATCGGTGATTTGAAAGGGAAAAAGGTTGGCTACTCGGTCGCTGGATTCGAAGACGCGCTGCTCGCATCCGTACTGGAAAACAGCAACCTTGCAATGGGCGACGTAACTCTGGTTAACGTAAATTTCTCATTATCGCCGGCGCTGATGGCCAAACAGGTTGATGCCGTAATCGGCGCGTTTAGAAATTTTGAGATCAACCAGATGGATATTCATGGCGTTCCTGGCAGGGCTTTCTACCTTGAAGAAGAAGGCATTCCAGCATATGATGAACTCATCATTGTGACCCATAAAGACAACGTTGCCGACCCCCAAATGCGTCGATTTATCGACGCTCTGGAACAGGGAGTTCAATATATGATCAATCATCCTGAGCAGGCGTGGCTTGACTTCATTGCTCACGATCGCACCTTGGATAACGAACTGAATCGACGGGCCTGGCGAGATACGCTGCCTCGATTTGCCCTGCGTCCGGGTGCCCTGGATCAGTCCCGCTATCGGAAATTCGCAGCCTTCCTTGCAAACCAAGGGTTGATCAACAACATTCCACCATTAGGAGACTACGCGATAGAACTTGAGTGACCAGACTGGTCACTCGAGTGCAATTGAGTCCTCGATCGTGTGATCCACGTTCACCTCATCAATGGTCAGACGCACTTGTGCGCGTAGTGTTTCCGAACCGGACAGCTCGCCGGATTCAATGGCACTTCTAACCGCGTGTTCAATCTCACGTTGTGACTGAATACCCACTTTTTTTAGAAATTTGCGAATTTGCAAGTTGAAAACATCTTCATTCATATGCGATTCTCTTTCAGTTAATTCATTGATTACAATTTTAAGCGAATCGAACTGGGTGTAAGCATCACCCTTGTCTGAAACTGTGACTTAACCGGTTCGACAATCATCAACATCAAACGTTCTAATCGTGAATCAGTCAATAATTAATCCGAACGACTGTTTCGACCCCAGAGTCGGTCTGGTCCCCATCGCCAAGGCTGAACAACTTGTTTTGGAACAAGTTTCGGCCTTAAAGGATACAGAGGTTATCTCACTGACTGAGGCACTGGGCCGGGTTCTCGCACGCGCAGTTAGATCTCCCATTAACATCCCACCGCATGCAAATGCCGCGATGGACGGATTTGCGGTCTTGGGGTCTGCGCTGTCAATTGATACGAGCAAGGATTTTGAAATCGTCGGCGAGGCCTTGGCAGGTAAGCCATGGCTTGGCACCTGTCAGAGCCACCAAACCGTGCGAGTTACGACCGGCGCGGTGATGCCGGATGGAACGGATTCTATCGTCATTCAGGAAGATGTCAGAGTCACCGGGAGTAAGGCTGCAATTGGAACTGGGCACAAACCTCATGCCAACGTTAGATTGGCTGGCGAAGACCTCGCCCGTGATGCTGTCGCCGTTGCTGCAGGTCTGAGATTGGGGCCAGCAGAATTGGGAGTTTTGGCATCAACCGGCGTGGGGCGCGTCGAGGTGGTTAAAAGACCGGTCGCCGCCGTTTTTTCCACGGGCGATGAACTTGTCAATGCGGGTGAAACTTTAAAACCAGGGGCAATCTATGACAGTAACCGATATGTGCTGATGGGACTGGCGCAAAACTGTGGCGCCGATGTCCTGAACCTCGGGGTGATTCCGGATGACCAGGACAAAACCCTAGAAGCCCTGGCGCGCGCCAGTACCGAAGCGGATCTCATTGTGACCTCGGGTGGCGTGTCGACGGGCAGTGCAGATTTTGTTATCAAAGCACTCGAACAACTTGGACAAGTTGACCTTTGGCGGATTGCCATTCGTCCCGGGAGACCTTTCGCATTTGGCAGAATTGGCAATGCGCTGTTTTTCGGACTGCCCGGCAACCCGGTTGCGGTGATGGTCACTTTTTACCGCTTATTGCAACCCGCGCTGCGAAAACTGATGGGCGAAAGCAACCTTAACCCAGCCCCCATCGTTAAAGCCATGGCGACAACACTGTTTCGGAAAAAACCGCATCGCGCCGAAGTTTACCGAGCCATTCTCAGCCGCGACTCCGAGGGTAATCCAATCGTTGCCAGTACCGGAATGCAAGGTTCGGGACTGCTAAGCAGCATGTCCGCTGCCAACTGCTTTGTCCTGCTGGACGACGACGATACGACCGCCAATCCCGGCGATCTGGTTGATGTTCAGCCTTTCTTCGGACTGAACTGAACCCGACTACACCTCGAATACTGTCGCACCTTGAGTTGAGCGGGATTCGAGGTCCGCGTGGGCCTGAACCGCGTCAGCCAAAGCATAGCGCTGTTTAACTGGTATGGTGACGGTACCCGAGACAACCATGGAACACAACTCTTCAGCCATGGTTACCAGGTCTGCGCGCTCAGCCGTATAAGTCATTAAAGTGGGCCGGGTCAGAAAAAGCGATCCTTTCGTGCTCAACACCCCTGGGTTAAAGCTTTCAATTGCACCCGAAGATTGGCCAAAACTGACCAGTAAGCCCTTGGGCCGCAAGCAATCCAGGGAGCCCTCAAACGTGGTCATTCCAACAGAATCATATACAACCGGCACACCTTTACCATCGGTAATACCCCTGACCTGTTCCGTGAAATTCTCCTGGGTGTAAATGATTGGAAAATCACAACCGTGGGCCCGGGCAATTTGTGCTTTTTCTTCGGTGCTAACAGTACCAATTACCGTGGCACCCAGATGTTTGGCCCATTGGCATGCAATCAGGCCTACGCCGCCCGCGGCGGCGTGAAAAACAATGGTATCACCGGATTGAACCTTGTAAGTCTGGCGCAGTAAATATTGAACAGTCATCCCTTTCAACATCATGGCAGCAGCCGTTGTATCGTCGATCCCGTCAGGTATCTTGACCAATCGGTCGGCAGGCATCAAGCGTTGCTCAGCATACGCACCGAGCGGTGGTGAGGCGTAGGCCACGCGGTCCCCGACTGCAAGGTCCGTAACCTTGGATCCGATCTGTTCTACGACACCGGCGCCTTCCAGCCCAGGAACAAATGGAAAGCCGGGCGCCGGGTAGACACCCGTACGAAAATAGACATCAATGAAATTGAGGCCAACTGCAGTATGTCGGATCAAAACATCAGAATCACCCGGCGTATTTGGCTCAATGTCTTCCCACCGCATTACTGATGGCTTGCCGGTTTCATAAACTTGCATTGCCTTTGGCATTATTGTCTCCTTTCATTGACCTGTAATTTGTGCGGCGCTAACGGTAGTACTCAGGCGTCGTTGCTAATGAGTTGTTTGGCGTGCCTTGAGGTTATCCTGAATTCTTTCGTACGCAGCCCGAAACTGCTTGGTTCGTTCTGTGGCAATATCAATCATCTCATCAGGCAGACCTTTGGATACCAGTTTATCCGGATGATATTGACTCATTTTTCGACGATACGCCCGTTTAATTTCATCGCGACTCGCATCCTCAGCGAGACCAAGCAGCTTGTAGTCATCAGCGAGCGATATTCTGGCTCTGCCGGAGGTGGTTTGCTGTTGACTGGTCAGACTCTGCAGAATTTCATTGAACTCGGCCTGACTGAATCCAAGGGTGTTCGCGATAAATTCAAGTGCATCCATTTCGATGGCATCAAGCGAGCCATCCGACATCGCACCGGAAATCTGGATCTCAAGAAACACCTTCTTGACATTTCGACGATTGCCACATTCCCTGCCAAATTGCTGAAGGACCGGTGCCACCTCGAAATCATCTTCTTTACCTGCCCGGAAGAGTTCAATCGCGAACTTGCGTTGCTCCGCGTTCAGCGACATGTGCTGCATCACATTTTCAGCAAACTGAATCTCTTGCGGACTGACGAATCCGTCCAGTTTCGCGATATGACCAAGCACCGAAAAAGTCGCAGCATAAAATGTCGTTTGTCTGCGTTCGTTTGCGGTAAATTCACCGCTGAGGTTCTTTTTCAGTCCCTTATCGAAAAAACCGCCAGCAACATAACCCAGAACCGCCCCAATTGGGCCACCAATGACTGCCCCGAGTGTACCGCCAACCGCGCGTCCCCACCAAGGCATTGTCAGAACCTCGGTGCACTAAAGTTGCGGGTGGAACGTATTCTTGTCATGTGATTTCACATCTCGACAGATAAACCGGTTGATTCAATTCTTAACCCGAAGTGCTTTGCCGAACCGGTAACAAAATCGAATCTTTTGATTTACATCAAACTTTTCAAGTCCCACTATTATGCCTTGAATTCAACGCAATCGTATCAGGCGGTTTTTCGAAGCGTAAAGTAGGCCTGACCGGCAATCGCTGATAAGACAATAATACCACCGAGGACCGTCAGGACTCCTGGCACTTCTTGGACGACCAGCCATACCCACAGTGGGCCGAGAACGATCTCGGTTAACGACAGTAAGGTGATTTCAGCAGCTGGCAAGTAGCGGGCACCACGGGTGAAGATGATCAGTCCCACTCCGACTTGAAATACGCCCATCAGCGCGCAGAACATAAAGTCCCAACCAGTAATAGAGAACGTTGTCGGGGTAAGCAGGATTACGCTACCGGAAATCACAATCGCACAGATTCCAGCCCAAAATACGGCCGGCACCAGATCACTCGATCTTCCCAAGCGCAGCAGTACCGCGAAAAAGCCAAAACCAAGAGCAGCCAATATTCCCATGATTGACCCCATCAATGTGCCAAGCTGATAACCCTCGACAACCATGATCAACACACCGAATATCGCCAGCACAATAAACCAAAGGAGTGATGCAGAAACCCTTTCTTTGAGGATCCACCACCCCAGAAATGCGGCAAAGAACGGCGAGGTGGAAAGGAGAAACAGTGCATTTGCAACGGTGGTATGCGTTAATGCATGAATCCAGGCGCAAAATGCAACGCCAAGAAAAGCTCCGGCAAAAAATCCCACCCAGCCACACTCTCGAAATACTGTGATCGTTCGGCTGCGTTGGAAAACCAGAAAATATAAGCTCAGGAATGCGACGAGTGAGACAGAACGAAAAAACAGGATTTGCCATTCATTGGCAAATTCAATCATGCGGACAGCTAATCCGGCAAAACTCCAGAAAATCCCTGCGGTGAGGACTAGGGAAACCCCTTTTGCGCGCTTGCTGAGCTCTCGGCGCAGAGTAAATGGCTTAATCAATTCGGTGCTCGCATCCAGATCGATATTGAGCCACAATTCGTGAAACTCGGCGAAATTTTAATTGAGTTTGCTGTTTTTAGACTTCCTTTTTTTGAATCACCTATTCACGAATTGCACATCGATTCGTTTATATTTGTTGGTGGCGAACGACACTTGTGATACACATCGCAATACAAAGATTGGTGATTGACGCTTCAACATGGTTACCGAGAATAAATTCGAAAAAAGCGACGCGAAGTGGCAAGCGCTTCTCAGCCCGGCCGAGTACCGGGTTCTGCGTCGAGAAGGCACCGAACAGCCTTTCAGCAGTGAGCTCAACCATGAGTACAGAAGCGGCATATTTCAATGCCGCGGATGTGGGCAACCGCTGTTTCATTCAGAGAACAAATTCGACAGTGGTACGGGGTGGCCCAGTTTCCACACCGCGATTGCCGGCAGCCTGGAAACCAAGACCGATTTCAAGTTAATCCTGCCGCGTACCGAATACCACTGTGCGCGCTGTGGGGGACATCAGGGACATGTATTCAATGACGGTCCGCAACCCACCGGCAAACGCTATTGCAACAATGGCATCGCACTCGTGTTTGTTCCCACTGACGATGGGGCGAAAGTCACAGAATAAAAGTCAAGGCAGTTGAAGCCCGAGCTGATTTTCGCCATTGCCGACTACCCCTGAATTACTCAATTCACTTCATGCTCAAATCACAGTTAATTCAATCTCCCTGGCTGCACAGAATCCTGCCGGTAACAATTTTGCTGCTGTTGGGTATGCTCTGGGGTGCTGTACCGAGCATATCGAAGTACGTACTCACCCGCACCGATATTCATCCCTTGAGTTATTCAGCCTGGATACTCGTCATTGCCGCTTGTGTACTCATCGTCATCAATTTAGTTAATGGCCGCAAGCTTCCGCCTCGGCACCTGATGTTTTACACGGTCTGCGGATTGACCAGTTCTGCTATTCCCACCACAATCATGTACTATGCGGTGGTCTGGATCCCCGCCGGACTGATGGCGTTACTGATGACCGTTGCACCCATTTTTACTTATTTGTTTGGTGTGGCCGTCAAAGTCGAAAAATACCATATCCTCAAAACAATTGGACTGCTGTTTGCGTTCATCGGCGTTGTGCTGATACTAATGCCGGGTACAGTTGAACAAATGAATGCACCGGTCTGGGCGATACTACTCGGCCTGCTAACCCCTGCGTTTTATTCGATTAACATGGTATACGCTGCATTGCGGCGCCCTGAAAATCTGCATGTAATGGATATGTCGGTGGGGATGCTCGTCGTGGCCGCCATCACAATGGTGGTGGTTGCAGCCACCTTTGAATCAATTTATCCGTTGTGGAATGCGGACCCGTATATTGCACTGTTGGTCGTCTATCACGGTACGCTGACGGCAACAGCATTTTGTTTTTTTTATTACCTTATTAAATTAGCAGGCCCGTTATTTTCCAGCCAAGTTACCTATACCGTAACCATTTTTGGCATTATGATTGGTGCTTACGTACACAACGAAGTGTTGCCATTGCTGGTGTGGGTCGCAACCATCAGCATGTTTCTGGGAATCGGATTCATTCAAAGAGCACGGCGTCTGACACTGGAAAACTGACGTTTGGCAGCCTGTATGCTGCAACTCAATTAAAGCTGCTCGTTAGCAATCAAGGTCCCAACACCTTTATCGGTGAATACTTCGAGCAATACTGAATGCGGAATGCGTCCGTCAATAATCTGAACTGTATGGACACCGCCTTCCAAGGCATGCTGAGCACAGCGGACTTTTGGCAGCATGCCCTCAGAGATCACTTTCCTTTGCGCAAGTGAGTCGAGTTCACCGGTTGTCAGTGTTGAAATCAGTGCACCATCCGAATCGAGGATGCCAGGTGTATTGGTCAGTATTACAAGCTTTTCAGCTTGAACCGACTCAGCCACTGCACCCGCGACTGTGTCAGCATTGATGTTATAACTTTGACCCTTTTCATCAATGCCAATTGGTGCAATCACCGGAATCGCATTTTCGTTGGACTCCAAGCGAAGTATGTGTTTGGCTACAGACACAACTTCACCAACATAGCCAAAGTCAACGGGCATCGAAGAATCAGGATCGACAACAGTGAGGCTCAATTTTTGGGCTCGAATCAAACCGCCCTCCAACCCGGCACCCAATCCAAAAGCCGGCCAGCCTTGCTCGGCCATCATTTGCACCAGATCATGGTTGATTTCATTGATCACAACGTCTTCAACAATGTCCATGGTTTGCCGGTCAGTCAGGCGTAACCCCTGCACAAACCTTGACTCAAGTCCTGCCCGTTTGATTGCTTTGCTGATCTGCGGGCCGCCACCGTGGATAACCACCGGATTGAGCCCGACGCTTTTCATCAGCACAATATCGTGACAGAAAGCTTCCTGCAAATCAGCGGACTGCATGGCGTTGCCACCATATTTAACTACGATGGTCTTACCATAAAACTGCTGGATATAAGGCAGACCCTCGAGTAAAACGTTGGCTGATTTCTGAGCTTTGGGGGGTTGCCCTGATTTCAAACGATCTGACATTTACAGACTCGCATTCGTGTTGGCAGTTGTTGTCAAAAGGGTGGGCGACAGAATTAAAAAAGCGGCATATCTGGTTACTGGTGATGAATTGAATTCAAACCAGCCAAGCAGTCAGCCACTTGGATAAAACCATAACCTAAATTGCAAACCAGATTTTGGTCATTTTCAGAAAATCTGGATCGATTACTTGGCAGGGAGATACAAAATCGTGTGACTGTCGCGGTAGAAACAATGTCGCCCAAGTTCACGAAAAAAGCCAACAGTTTTTCAGTCAGTCGAAGTTTCGCAATACTTTGTCAGATTTTGCTGCCACACTGGCATAGCAAACACCTCAAAGCGATCAGCATTGATACCTCAAGGTAAAATGTAGCGTACATTGAGAATTATCAGATGAGAGTTTACCTAACAGCAATCCAGGGATGTCCTGCAGATCGCCTGATCCGCCGCAACCTCGCAGACGACTTTCGCCGCGCCTGTATGCGACTATGTGTAACTGCGACAACAGTGGTACTGCTCTGCTTGGGATGGCCCCAACTGTCACTCTCGCAACAGGAGTCCGCAGCAGCAAAAGGCCTTAGAATTGCGCATGAGGCCAGTGCGCGCAACGACGGGTTCGGAGACTATATTGCACAAATGACGATGATTTTGCGCGACCGCCAAGGTGAGGAGACCGTTCGTCAGATGAATTTTAAGGTGCTCGAAGTGCCCGAGGATGGTGACAAAAGCCTCATTGTGTTCGATCAGCCAAAAGATGTGCAGGGAACCGCACTGTTGACTCACGGTCACGTCAACGCGCCAGATGATCAATGGCTGTATTTACCTGCCCTAAAAAGAGTAAAACGCATCAACGCAGCGCGCCGTTCAGGATCCTTTATGGGCAGTGAATTCTCCTATGAAGACATGAGCTCTGCCGATGTTGAAGAATACACTTACAAATATATTGACGATGGACCCTGTGGGGAACTCGTTTGTACGGTGATCGAACAAATCCCCCTGGACAAGAAATCTGGCTATAGTCGCAAAGTTGTATGGCAAGATACGGTTGAGCTTCGAACGTGGAAAATGGAGCTTTACGATCGTAAAGATTTTCATCTAAAGACACTGACTTTCGCGAACTACCAGCAATATCTTGATCAGTATTGGCGGGCGGGCGAACAAACCATGGTAAATCACCTGACGGGTGCCAGTACTGTCATTGAATGGACAAACTTTCAGTTCGGTACCAACCCCAATGAAAGCGATTTTACACAAACGGGGCTTCGTCGAGCGCGCTGATGCGAATTGGCAGCATCATTACAGCCCTAGCCCTAATTGCGCCTAGCCTTCAAGCACAAGGGACCGATCTATCCGGAGAAATTAGCCTGCAGTCACGGTGGTACGCGGATGATTGGGTAGCACCAGCACAGCACTCAAGCAACCGCGCACTGAGCGTTGAGACGACGTTACATGGAAATCCTGCCGACAACAGCAGCGTTGAATTTACGCCCTTTTTCCGCTATGACCACACTGAAACCACAACGACGCACGCAGACGTGCGCGAGGCTCATTTTTTGAGCTATGGAGATTGGAGTAAAAATTCATGGGAATTGAAGCTGGGGATCAGTCGAGTTTTCTGGGGCGTGACCGAAATCCACAACCTCGTTGATATCGTCAACCAAGTAGATCAGATTGACCATCCCAGAGATCGTCCAAAACTGGGACAGCCAATGGTGCAGCTGACGATTTTCGGAGACTGGGGCACAGCAGAAACCTTCATTCTCCCCTATCATCGACCGCGGGCCTATTCTCACCGACTTGGGACAAGTCCAACTGGCCGGCAGATCAGCGAGGATCCGCAGTACGAAAGTGGTGCTGGTAAACAACACGTTGATTTTGCGCTGCGCTACAGTCACGCGGTCGGGTTGGTTGATTTTGGACTGAGTGCCTTTGTCGGCACCAGTCGCGAGCCAACTTTTCTGTTACCGGAAAATGTGACTCTACCCATCATCCCGTACTATGAGAATATCAGGCAACTCGGCATTGATACGCAAATTACCACTGAGTCATGGCTATATAAATTGGAAGCCATTCATCGTAGCGGCTTGCGTAATCGTCTCGGTGAGGAAGAAAATTACAATGCAACGGTGCTTGGCGTGGAACAGGCGATTTATGGGCCGCTCGGTTCGAATGCAGATTTCACCTTGATTTCCGAGTGGCTCTACGACAGCCGTCAACACCGGGCCACAAGCTTGTGGCAAAATGACTTTTATTTTGCAGGATTTCTGACCCTCAATGATGTGCATGGTACCGAACTCAGTGCCGGCATCGTCAAGGATCTGGATAACGGCAAGCACAGCTGGAATGTGGAATTCAAACGTCGGCTGTCAAACAATTGGTCAATGCGAGTGGAAGCATTGAGTGATCTGTTTGTAGGGACGGAATTTTCTTTCAGTTTTTGAGAGAGTTGTCGAGATATATCGCAATAAAATGATCGATTCTTGCGAAGCAGCCTTAGCAAAGTATGCTACTCGTTGGCACTCAAGCTTACCTGAATTGGATGCTATCGACACACTGATTATGAGTCTTAAATGTTGATACCAGGTCTCGAATCCCTGGAAAAAATAGCGGTTATAGGCAGAGGAACCGCTGGCGCGCTTGCCGCGGCAAATGTTTCCCATCAGCTAAAGGGGAAAAAATATGAACTGCACCATATCTATGATTCCCGTATTCCGATTATCGGTGTAGGTGAAGGCAGTTGGCCAAGTCTTGTACCCCACTTGCAGGAATTAACTGAATTGCCATCGGACAGCGTGCAGCAGTTTTTGAACGGTACTCGAAAGTATGGTGTTGCGTTCGAGGGCTGGGGGCAGCACCAGCAGGAATTCATTCACCATTTCTCGCCCAAACACAAATCCTACGGATACCACCTGTCTGCTGATCTGATGGGCGACCTGCTGAAAACAAGCACACAATCCAGCCACATTGACGCAAAAGTGCTCAGCATCACCCGGGTAGACAACGGCGCGGAAGTGGAATTGGAAGGCATTGGCAAACAACGGTACGATTTGGTTTTCGACGCGCGCGGCTTTCCCAAACAACTCGATACAAACCAGCATATCAATATCAGCTTCATCCCCACCAACACTGCGATGATTCGCCGATGCCCAGCAGTTATCAAGGCGGCGCAATCTGGACCGGCACTGCAGCGCACCTATACCCGCGCAGTCGCGCGCCCGCACGGCTGGGTGTTTGTCATCCCCCTGACGGTACACACCTCTTATGGGTATATCTTCAATCGAGACATTGCCAACCTGGAGGAAATCGAAGCAGACTTCGACAGGTTTCTTGAAACCGAAGGCGTATCGGAATTCGAAAAGCGTGCCGTGATTCGATTCCCAAATTTCATCCATCGCAATATTTACGATGGTGCAGTCGCTCGCATTGGCAACGCAGCAGCATTCATGGAGCCGCTCGAGGCGACAGCAATCGTCTCCGCACAGTTGCAGATCGGAATGATTTTAAAAATGCGCTGCAATCGCCCATTGCAATACCTTGATCGTGACGCAAGGACAGTCAATCGCTTTCTGGTCAGCACCATGCTGTGTTATGGTCTATTTGTCGGGTGGCACTATTGCCGCGGCTCGGTATTAAGCAGCGAATTCTGGCGCTACGCTCGTGACCATGTCTGGCCTCGTTACCGTCAGGCCGCTGCTCCTGCAGTTGTGGATTGTGACGCACTGCAAAAATTTGATGAAATGCTCGACAGCGTCAATCGACAGGTCGCGGACCCTACTGCTCGGGAACAAAATTGTGGGGTCCCTTTTAGCAGTTACACACAGATGCATCAAGGCCTTGGCTGCTAGATGTCGAAACTTGATTATTTGGTGCCAATGGCTGTTGATCGCTTAAGTCCCATCGTAAGACTCGAAAGTCAGTTTGATTTTCATCGAGTTCGCGCCTGAGGCGGCAGCGTGGCGCGACTCAGCATGATCAAAGAACAATTTGCGACGCGATTTATTCAGCGCATACTTGCGCGCCGCTGGTGGACAATATTGACCACGTTTGGGCTGGTTGCGGTTGCCGCCAGTGGCATTACCCAACTTGACTTCACGGCCAATTATCGCATCTTCTTTGATGGTGACAACCCACAGCTGCTGGCACTGGAGCATCTCGAAAACACTTACGGAAAAAATGAGAACCTGGTGTTTCTGATCGTGCCTGAAGATGGCGATGCAACCTCAAAACAAGCACTGTCAGCCGCGCTCTGGCTAACCGAAGCCGCGTGGCAAACGCCTTATTCAAGGCGCGTTGATTCGCTGACAAATTTTCAATTCACCACCAGCGACGGTGACGATCTTTACGTGCGGGATCTTGTCAATCCTGAGCAACTCGATAAACCTGAAGTGCGCACCCTCATTCGCGACATAGCTTTATCTGACCCTCGTATAGCCAATAGTGTGTTAGCCCGGGGTGGGGATGTCAGTGTGGTCAACATCACGGTCGAATTGCCGCAAGGAGATTTGCTGGAAGCAGTAGCCGAGGTTGCGCAATTCGCGAGAACACTCGCAGCCGAAACACAGGAGCAATTTTCCGGCATCGACCTGCGCATCGTTGGTACGGTCATGATCAACCAGAGTTTCCTGGAAGCTTCAATCGAGAGCCAGAAAATATTTTTGCCGGCAAGTTTGGTACTCATGGCTTTCATACTTGGCTTTTTGGTCCGCAGCTGGGCAGGTGTATTGGCTACCGGCCTAGTGATTATCTTTTCCATTCTTGCGTCTATGGGTCTCGGCGCCTGGGTGGGCATGCCGTTTTCACCGCCAATTTCGCCAGCACCAACCATTGTGCTCATGATTGTTGTGGCCAACTGCGTGCACCTGTTGGTCGGGTTGCGACTGAGGTTGCAAGCAGGAGACGCCAGGCGCGATGCCATCATTGAGGCGGTGAGTCTCAACTTGAAGCCAATCTTCGTTGCCAGTCTGACGACAACACTTGGATTTTTGAGCATGAACTTTTCCGAAGTGCCACCTTACCGACACCTTGGTAATTTTGTTGCGTTCGGTATCGTTGTTTCATTCCTTCTCACAGTGACTTTTTTGCCCGCATTGCTGTCAATGCTGCCCACTCGTTCGACCACAGGTCGCCAACCACTGGGATCAGTAATGAGTCAATTGGCCGAATTTTCGATGCGCTACCGCAACCTGTTGATCTGGTGTTGGGTGATCATTGTGATCGCAATGGCCTTCGCGATGACACGCAATGAGATCAATGATGTGTTAGCGCACTTCTTCGACGAAAGCGTTGAATTTCGCCAGGACACGGATTTTATGGATGAACACCTCAGTGGTAACACACTGCTGGAATATTCGTTGCGCGCGGCAACGCAGGGTGGCGTGACAGATCCACTGTTTCTTGACGATGTTGATCGTTTTGCCCAGTGGTTACGCGAACAACAACCGGTCCGTCACGTGGCAGTCATCACTGACACATTTCGACAACTGAACAAGAGTATGCACGGTGATGACCCCGCATACTATCGAATACCTGAGACTCGTGAGCTGGCAGCGCAATACTTGCTCTTGTATGAATTCTCGCTTCCGGATGGCTTAAACCTGAACCACCAGATCGACCGGTCAAGATCTGCGACGCGAGTATCGGTTTCGGCGGTTACACTGGATTCCAAGGCACTTCTGGACCTGAACGCACGTGCTGAAGCTTGGCTGCAAGACAATGCAGCGCATATCACAAGTTTCAACAGCACAGGCCCTGCCTCACTTTTCGCTTACATTGGTCAACGTAACATTCGAGCCATGCTGATCGGTACTGCTGTGGTGCTGGTGGCAATCTCCGTGATTTTACTGCTTGTCTTACGATCGCTGCGATTGGGACTGATCAGCCTCGTTCCCAACCTGATTCCTGCAATATTGGGGCTGGGCGTTTGGGGGTTGACGGTTGGGCAAATCAGTTTGTCACTGTCGGTTGTCGTCGCAATGACCATCGGCATCGTGGTTGACGATACGGTGCACTTCCTGAGCAAGTATCTACGGGCTAGGCGCGAGTACCACTATGACACTGAACAAGCCATCCACTATGCCTTTAACACAGCTGGTAAAGCCTTGTTTACCACCACTATTGTGCTGGTTGCGGGCTTTTTGATCTTTGCTTTTTCCCCGTTCGTTCCCACCGCGCAAGTTGGCGTGTTGACCGCAATGATTGTAGGCTTCGCACTCATTGCAGACTTGACGCTGCTGCCCGCACTACTGTTGAAAATCGACAAACATTCCAACTCATTGAAGCCAAAATAGTTTACTGAACCATAGGCGATGAAATCAATGGCAGCCAACTGTCACCAGGACAGTTCAGTGGTAGCCGGTATCATTCAACCTCCAAGTAAAATAGTATTGTTTTTCTCTTATTTATTGCTTTTGTTTAGTTAATGGTGTATAGAACATATACTAATATTCGTGAACCTGTGTGCTAAACAGATACGCTTATAATTTTAATCAGGTAAATCAAGTTGGTTGCTGCCATGTTTAATAGTCAATTCGATTCATTCCAACGTACGATCGCCACGGCTAAGGAAGAGCGCGAACAACTTGACCGGTTGCTCACTATTTCCACCCCAAAGGAACGTTTGCTAGTCGGTGCTACAGTCGCCGTATGCGTGTTATTTATTATTTGGCTTTGGTTCGGGAGCATTCCGTATAACCTCAAAGTCAACGGCGTGTTAATCGAACCCGAAGTCAATGCGAATTCGGATAATGAGTCCATACAGGCACTGATTTGGCTTAATTCGAATCGGGTGTCACAACTCGCGACCGGAATGCCGGTCACCGTTTTGGTGGACTCCGCTAATAACACCATCCTTACGCTAAGTGGAAAGATTGCCGGAATTTCCGCAATGAATATGTCAGCCGGGATTGCACAGGTTATCTCCAACGCACCCATTGCCGTACGACAAGTAGACATTGACCTTGAGACCGAATTTGATCGGACGATCCTTGGCAACAAGGGGTGCCAAATTATCATACAACTGGATAAACGCTCACCTATCGTGCTTTTTCAGCAGGGGCTGAAATAGAGTGTCATCAAATACCTCCAGTGCGACTGGACCTAACTCAGGCTCAAATTCATCGAGCAAAAAAGCGACTACACCGGTTGTGCTGCAAATGCACGCATCAGAATGTGGCGCTGCATGTCTGGGTATGGTTTTGGCGTATTTTGGCCGTTGGGTGCCGCTGACAGAACTGCGCGAAAAATGCGAGGTGAGTAGGGACGGCAGCAGCGCAGCAAAATTAATGCGTGCCGCCAGACACTACGGCCTTGAATGTAAAGGCCGCCACATTCGCCCGGCGTTGCTGCAAAAACTCGACTTGCCATTAATTCTGTTCTGGCAATTCAGTCATTTTGTAGTACTCGAAGGTTTGGATGACACCCATTATTACATCAATGACCCGGCTACGGGACATCGCAGTATCACCAAGGAGGAATTTGAGCTCGCCTATAGCGGTATCGCGTTGCAATTTGAGCGTAGTGCTGAGTTTGAGACTGGAGGAGAACCACCTGGGCTTTTCCACCAACTGGGAAAGTTGCTCGATGGATCTTGGAACGCACTGACCGGAGTGATGCTGTGCGCACTAATATTAGCTTTACTGATGTTATTGATACCAGCCTCACTCGAAATTTTTATCGACCAGGTATTTGAACATCACGGGTCCTGGGGTGAAATAGTGGTAATACTGCTTGGTGGAGGCGTGCTCGCTTACATTCTTTCACTACTCAGACATCGATTCCTGCGGCGCCTCGAAGTCAAAATCTCAGTGTCTGGGTACAATCGCAACATGACCCAACTGCTGCGATTGCCGGTCGAGTTTTTTCAACACCGAATGGTCGGTGATTTGACTGATCGCGTCTCCTCAATTGACCGTATCGCGAAAAATCTGACCGACCAGTTTGTCGTCCTGATCATCGACGTCGCCATGAGCGTAATCTTGCTGATCGCGATGTTTGCCTACCACTATGTGCTGGCGTTGATGGTATTAGGATTAGCATTGTTGTATTCTTTACTGGCTCTGTTTATCAATCAGCGTCGCGTCGTTGAAAGCTACACAATGCGCCGCGAACAGGGATTGTTGATTGGGATGGGTATGCAGATGTTGAAACATGCAAACATTTTGCGGATGATCGGATCGGATGATCGCTCCTTTGCACGCTGGACCGGTCAGCAAGCCCGTGAACTCCACGCCCGTCAACTGTATTCCGAACTCGGTTCAGTCAATGCCGCATTGCCGAATTTGTTTGACATATTCTGTGGCGCGGTAGTACTGGGCTACGGCGGTACTCTCGTACTTTCCGGGCACCTGACCTTGGGAACACTAGTCGGATTCTTAATCTTGTCGCAGCTGTTTCTACTACCCGTCGGACGGTTTGTGGAGTTTGCCGATCAGCGTCAAACACTTGCAACCGACTTAATGCGAATGGATGATATCCACAATGCCGCAGAAGATCCGATATTCGTTCGCCGAGAGACAAATTCAGATTCAATCGCTACATTCAGGAACCGACTCCAGCTTGCCGGGCATCTTGAGCTCAGAGATCTGGAATTTGGCTTTGACAAGGGCCGTCCACCTCTGATCAGCAAATTTAACCTTGTTATTAAACCTGGACAAAGAGTCGCAGTTGTTGGTCCAAGCGGTTCCGGTAAGTCAACACTGGCGCGTCTTGTTGCGGGAATCTACCAACCTTGGTCGGGTGAGATTCTGTTTGATGGCCACCTCAGGGATGAGATTCCCGAAATCGTCATGCAACAATCCATATCCATGGTGGATCAGGACGTCATGCTTTTTTCCGCATCACTGCGGGACAATATTACGCTATGGAATTCAGCCATACCGGATGAGATTATTTTTAGTGCCGCACGTGATGCCCAAATTCACAATGAGATTCTGATGCGACCACAGGGTTATGCCACTGAGGTTAAAAACAACGGCGAAAATTTTAGTGGCGGTCAGAGACAACGCATTGAAATTGCTCGCGCGCTGGTTGGCACTCCGAGCCTGCTCATCTTGGACGAGGCTACCAGTGCATTGGATGCATCAACAGAGCAAAATGTCGATATTGCACTCAGACGACGAGGAATTACTTGCCTGATAGTAGCGCATCGCCTGAGTACGATACGGGACTGTGATGAAATCATCGTTGTCGCCAAGGGTAACATTGTCCAGCGTGGTACGCACGACGAATTAATGGCAGATCGCGATGGTACATACTACAGTTTAGTCAAGTCAGTCTGATGTCAACTCAGCAGCCGAACTATACACCGCTCGCCGAGTTGGCTTCCAGTGTGGGTACCGCTCAGCCCTGCGCAGGCAATCTGCCAGTTAAGCTCAGCGATCCGGACAGCATCTGGTTCATTGAGCGAGGTTCAGTCAATCTGTTTTTCGTTGAACTCAAAGACGATGTCGAACAGACAGCTCCCGAATTTCTAATGAGTCGTACAGCAGGCTCGTTATTACCAGGCGTGATACCCAGTCAACGAGACGTTGGCACCGGAACAGTTCTGCATTTAATCGCTAAAGGAGCGCCTGGCACTCAGCTCCAACGATTACCTGTTTCGATGCTGACACAAGCTCACCCAGCTGAGGTCGGTCAACAAATCGATACCTGGCTCAACGCGATGACTGAGTCGCTATCGCGTTTTACCAATCCCTTACCGCGGCCGACAAATTTGGTCAAACCCGGAATAATTGAAACTTCAACCAACTGCACTTTGTCAGTGAACCGCACTGTCGTTTGGGTTTCCATACCAGCACAGGGTTCAGTTTTATTTATGGATATCATCAATCAAGCTGACATCATAGCAGCAAGCGCCCAACGTGACATAATGATGCCGTTGACGCGGACCAGTTGGCTTACACAATTTGAGGAGGCTTCCCTGAATGGTGTGAGTTCTGAAGCACTGGCTGCGCGCGGCGAATTGATGTCAGCGCTCACTTCGTTTCATTCGATAGCATTGCACATCGAACAGCTGAATCGCCGACTGGCAGTGGCCGATGAGATCAACCTTGAGCGAGCACGGACGACCAGCCGACGAACTACCGAAGCGGTGGCTCGACAGCAACTTTTCAACATTTATGACCTGCCGACTGACCCAGAATCAGCTGTCGAAGATAACGCCTTGGCGGATGCTTTGCACATCATCGGTGAGCACGAGCGGATTCACTTTAGAGTTCCCCGTCCCTCAACCCCTACGCAAGATCCAGTTGATTTGTATCAAGTGTTAGACGCCTCCGGTGTGCGGGCAAGGCGTGTGCGATTTAAGGCTGAGGGGAAATGGTGGTTGAGTAATAGCGGTGCACTGTTGGCATTTCGCGCGGACACTGGTAAACCTGTCGCACTGTTACCAGGAATGTTTGGTCGCTACCGAGAAATTGATCCGGTCACCAAACGCAGCGTTCGCCTGAGCGCGGCGCGGGCAAAAGCGCTCAAGGACGAAGCCTGGGCATTCTATCGACCGTTGCCAGCCGGGGAGGCACAACCGACTGGTCTTTTGAGTTTCATCTTTCACGGCGCCACCGCTGAGATATGTTTTCTGATGCTTGCCGGCTTCGTGCAGGGCCTGACCAGACTCGCACCCGCGCTGGCACTTGGTTTTGTTGCAAACCAGGCAGCCGCAAACGCTGGTGCAGGATCGCTCTATGCTATGGTGGCGGCACTTGCAGGTTTTGGATTGCTAAGCGGACTGTTCTACATGTTGCAGAACACAACAGTGATGCGGTTACATGGCCGATCAACCTCTCGCATCGAGGCTGCTTTCTGGGATCATCTGATGCGGATGCCAGCGAATGTGCTGCAACGCTATCCGGCAGGAGACTTGGCGATGTTGGGCATGTCGTTCCAGAAAATGCGGGACAATCTGAACAGTGCTGTCGCTGACAGTTTATTGTCGGTAATATTTCTGCTGCCGATTATCGGCATCATCTTTTTTTATGATACGCTCCTCGGTTTCACCGCGCTGGTGTTCAGCCTATTGTCACTCGTAGTCACCGTTGCCCTGGGACTGAGCCAGATCTGGCCTTACGGCCGAATGATCAGCGCTTCGCGGCGAGTAACCGGTCGACTGTTTCAAATCATTGGTAACATTACCAAGTTGCGTGTGCAAGGTGCAGAAGGATCGGCTTTTGCAATTTGGGCACGTGATTACCGCGAGCAAAAACGTGCAGAGATTGATCTCAGTGCGGTAGAGGAACACAGTCGTGCATTTGGTACTGCATTGCCTTTTGTGGCAGCTGGCGTAATGCTGTTTGCAGTCATGCAAGGTCCTGAGCAAAGTGTTCCAGTTGGTAATATTCTTGTCGTTTATGCACTCTTTATGATTTATCAAATGACCATTGCTCGGCTCGGTAATTCATTTGGCAACATCGCAGTAACCGTGCGCTCATTCGAACAGATGAAACCATTACTCAGCGAAACCCCTGAATCGCAAAATGGCGGTGATCCCGTGAATTTTCTTGCTGGTAATGTATTGTTTGATCGAATTTCATTTCGCTATGAAGTCGACGGACCACTAATTCTTGACGATGTAACCATTCAAGTTCGTGCGGGCGAATTTATTGCGATTACAGGCGCGTCCGGAGCAGGCAAGAGCACCTTGTTCCGGCTTGCATTGGGAGTCGATCAACCTACTTCAGGCGCGGTCTTCTACGATGATCGAGACCTTCGCCACCTGAATCTTAAGCAGGTACGTCAAAATATTGGATCTGTACCACAATCCGTCCAACTGCATCCCCAGGATTTGTGGGACAATTTAGTCGGTCACCATGATTCAGTTGACGCTGAAGAGGTATGGTCAGCTGTACGCCTTGCCCAAATTGAAGAGGAAATCAAAAACATGCCAATGGGAATGATGACCATGGTTGGCAGCAGTGACGGGATATTGTCTGGTGGCGAAAGCCAGCGGATTTCGATTGCACGTTCCGTGCTCCGTGACCCAAGAATCATGCTCTTTGATGAAGCGACGAACTGGCTGGACAATGAAAAACAAGCAAAGGTGATGGAAAACCTGTCCAAGCTTACGTCGACCCGGATTGTTATTGCACACCGACTGTCCACACTGCAAAATGCTGACCGTATCTATGTGCTTGACGCTGGAAAGATAGTCCAATGTGGCTCATACGCGGAACTGATAGAGATCGATGGGAAATTCAAAGAACTGGTGCAACGCCAGATGTCCTGATCAACGCGACCTCATACTCAGGTTAAGGCACACGATTAGATCCCATGACAAAATTCTTTAGCATCGAAAATTCTCTCCTCGCAAAAGCCGAGCGCGATCATTGCTTTCGCAAGCAACTGGTGGAATCCCCGAAAACAGCAATTGAAGCTGAATTCGGTGTGGAACTCGCACCGGAGCATGAGATTCACGTTCACGAGCAAAGCTACTCGGCTACACACTTGGTGTTACCACCATTGAGCAAGTTCACGGAAAGCGAAAAGCAAGAGTTCAAAACCGGGTCGACTTCGCTTGCGTTTCTTCGTAAAACGATGCACGATCCTGCTCCGCCTCCCAGGTCGGTCGAACCAAAAATGTCGAACCTTAGAGTCGATGCCGCCAGTACCAACGCACTTGTGACTGCTGCGCGAGAGAGTATTGCCCGCGGACTTGGATTTCTGGAATCTGCAATCGACGCTAACGGTGCATGGCACTGCATTCGATCGAATTTAGCCAACCCGGAAATCCCGCGACACTTTGAAAAACCACCGTTCATATCCGGGTTTTGTGCGCTCGCCCTTGCTGGCAGCAGTGAACCGCGAGCCCAAGCACTGTGTATGGCAACTCGGGCGCATCTGGTCAACACAATTGAATACCCCGGATTGTGGCGCTACTATTTACACCTGCCACCCGATCTCGATAGTACAACACTGTGTTCAATGGCTTTGGGAAATCACCCTTGGATTGTGCTGGGGAGGAATATAGCGCCCATATTGGCAAATCGCGATGAGGAAGGCTGTTTCCTGACTTGGATCCTGGAAGACGACGAGCCTGATGTGGTACCCACATTCAGAATTGAAGCCGATCCCGTTGTCAATGCAAATGTCATCGCTTACCTCGGCGATCAACCAGAAACAACAAATGCACAGATTTGGATAAAAAAATTGCTCACCCAAGGTTCGCTGGCCAACTCCTCGAAGTGGTATCACGACCCAGCCTCAATCTACTACGCAATTGCCCGTGCTGTGCTTAGAGTGCGAGGTCAACTGGATTCAATACGACCACTACTCGCCAGTCGCATTAAAGATCTGCAAGACCAAAACCGCGACTTTTCTGACGTATTCCAGGTATCGCAGGCAGTTTCTGCACTCCACCGTATTGGACATCTTCGCACTATCGACACAGTACCACAAATGGTGCGGCTTATCGATTCACAGCGCGAAGATGGCAGTTGGCCGGAGCTTCTCGCGTTCGGCGACCAATCACTCCAATGGGGTACATTTGGACAGATTGGACATGGCTCGGAGGTGGTCACTTCCGCATTTTGCATCGAAGCGCTGGAATGTCTGGTCGAAAGCATGCAGGCTTAATCCAGAGCAGATCTGTCTTGCCGGAGCAGAAGACTTGGAAATTGCTGAAGCTGTTACACTGACTCAGGCTCGTCTTGCAGCTGAAGGCAGCACATTGGCAGATTTGCTCAGACATTTTCGAGGCCGCTTTTCTCCCGCGCTGATTGGAGAAATTGAATGGGAACAGCTGCTTAAATATGCGGAAAAACTACCGATTGTTATGGGAGCACACCCAGTCGGCTTTGAAATTCCGTTACAGGCTCGAATTCCAAAGGCAGACTTGTGTGTGGCACTGGCAAGCGGTACGCATTCTGCCAAGAATTTTCTGACACAAGTTCAGACGGGCGGCTGTAATCAAGTCGCACAAGCAGTCTCGCTCCTGCTGGCGCAAATCGAAGCGGATGATTCGCGACTTCGTGAAATTGTTGGTCGCAAGATGATGCTGCAGTTCAGAACCACCGAGACTTGCAATGGCGGCCTTCCTCTCCCAGATATATTCCTGCGCGCTGATAGGAAACCAATCTTGGGAGCTACCAGTCGAGAGCAAGATGTTTGTATCGTGGCCAATGCGCTGGCCACATCTCTGGGCAGGTCGATGACGACAACACAGTTAGATCGATTAACACAAGTTTATCGCGTTCAGCCTGACGGTACACGCATGGATTCATTCACCATTTTTCCAGCCGAATCGCAGGCAATCCAACTGTCAGTCCTGGGTTTTAAAACGCGCCAAGCAATCCTCAGTTTCCTTACCAGCACAGCTTGGTCAGGACAACGGTCAGTGGTGGATTCAATCATTACTCGTTTTGCCAAGCGTATGCAAATTGCCAATACCGGATTGAATATCCTGGTCGGAGAGGCGGCTGTCGAACCCATTTTGGGACTAACGTTCATCGTCAAGCAAAGGCAGACCAAGGATTCACGATATTGGCTCGGTGGGCTGACCGAGTGGAACCCCGTTCTAACAGCTCTGGGACAAGAACAGACGATTATTCCGGAAAAATTACAAGCACTTGAAAGTTGGTTATCAAAACCGATGAGACTGTTTGCAAGTTCCGGAGCCTATATTCTGTTGTGCGGTATTCACCATATCAAGTTGATCATTGATGAAACCGGAATCGCAGCAATCAAGGCTTATCTGTATTTCGCACTATCAGCTGACAACAAATGACTGACGAAAATGGCCAATACGTAATCGTGTGTGGTGATCGTCTATTTAAGGTGAGGAGATCGCAGACTTGAATATCGACGAATCGGTTGCATTAACCCAAACTCAGTTGACCAGCGAAGGCAAGTCGATGGGAGATTTGCTGGCAAAATTTCGACCCCAGGTCTCCCCAATTCTTATCAATGACTCAGCGTGGCAGAACATACTTGATTGTGCGCGCAGTCTCCCAATTTCGATGGGAGCTCAACCGTTTGGCTTTGAGTTGCCATTGCACACGCACACACCAATCGCAGATTTTGGCGCAACCCTGGAAAGTGGAAACTGTGCGGCAAGTGTCATCCAAAGACGCACACAGATTGATAAAAACGATGCGGTCGCAAATGCGCTGGCTCGATTGTTTAAAAAGATGGACACCAAGGGCTCGCAGTTGCGTGACATTGTCGGTCACAAGTTGATGCTGGAATTCGATATCGGTTCGGCAGAAGTTGGTACAAGTTCATTTCCAGGCATATTCCTCAGGCCTGATCTTCAACCTATTGCCGGGCCTAAAGACCGAGCCGAAGATATCCGTACAGTGTCAGAAGCACTTGCGGCTGCGGTTGGTTGGGAACTCAGTGACACCCAGTTTGAAGTCATGAGTCGAGTGTGTCAAGCACAACCTGAGGATGTACGTATGGACACTTTTGGCATTTTCCCTGCCCGGTCACCGGCGATACGACTGGGGATCATGGGATTTCAATCCCGTAAGGATATCAGCGAGTTTCTCAAAACGACTGAATGGCCTGGCTGCGTATCAACCGTTGACTCGATTATTGCACGCTTCAAGGAACGCACCCCAATTATTACCGGGCTGAATATAGATGCCACAAAAAACAGCCTCGGACCAACACTTGGGGTGACGTTTACCATCAAGCAAAGGTATACAAACAATTCTCGATACTGGCTTGATGATCCGGGGGACTGGAACCCGATTTTGAGGGTTCTAAGTGAAGAAGAATTGATTGTTGATAAAAAAATTCAAGCACTCGCAGGTTGGGTTGTGAAACCAACCATGCTGTTCGGACGAGCTGGACGGTATTTTCTGTTACGCGGAATTCACCATATCAAACTGGTAATCTGTGATGGTAGACTTTCCGGAGCCAAAGCCTATGTGTTCTTGGTACTTGCAGCCACATGATGAATAACAGCCCCGGTCAGGGTACGTTATTGCAGCGACAATTACCAACCGATTAATTGAATTCGCAGTGGACTTGAACTCAATTGTGCATCGTTTTTGACGACATGAAGCAACACATCGATATTCAAAGCGTAACTGATTGTGCTATCAGGACCAATTCTGGAAATTTGCGTTGACGGTACCCAAGAATTCACTATACGTGACCAAGACACAAGCACCCGGACAAGTTTCATACAAAAGCCCGGCGTAGAATACCTCTACTCCGGGCTTATTGTTTTCTAAATAATTAAAGCTACTACCAGCAGCAACACAGCCCTGCTGAAACTGCTTCTAATTGTTCTTCGGTGATATTCGAATCAGGTGGAAGCGCAATATGGACAGTCTGCATATTGCTTTCATGGATAACGACATTCATCGATTCTGGCATACTTATTCCCAATTCATCACAAATTGTGGACTTCGGATCTGCCAGTAATTTCTGTCTGAAGTCAGAATCCAATTCTGATTTATCAACGATTTGTCTTAACATTTCATCGCCGCTTCTCATAATATTTGACTCCTTGTACTACACTTGAAAGTAATAATTAGATTAACTTTGGCAATGTAAGTATAACAAATTACTTTGATAGTTCAAAATTTACTGCCACCGTGCCACCGATATTCGATTTCACACAAGGTATCAAGTTCAAGTAAATCGCTTGCGACTGGACGACATACCTTTACCCTACAGGCGTAAAAAATTTTGAACAGAAATTTGAAACTAACTTGGCGAATAACAGATGACTAAGCGATTACGGGAAATGGATTCAGGTCTGTCTCGTCCAGCACGTTGTTCAGCAGGCCCAATTCGATCGGCACTTGATATAAACGTCCCGGCGCCAACCGTTCCCAGAAATGACGAAGCCCGGGAACGATGACGCGTACGACTGGCATATTTACATCGGGACGTGTTTGATCGAGTACTAAAAATTCCATACTTTTGGCTTCAACCTGTGTACGACACCACTCGACATCATCTTTGATATCACCGCTTGTCAATACAGCATAGTCGGAGTATCGACGTGTGGCGATATTTTCGGCAGGTGCAAGATAAGAACATTGAGATAATTTGGCTGTTTTCCACCACTCCAGGCAAGTGGAATCGTCAATGGTGTAGCGGCCGGTTTGAATGCCAGGCCGCGGCATCCACGTCAGACATTGATTCAATTCACAAACTGCTCGCAATGCTGCGATTTTAGGATCAAGGTGTGCGCCTGCACCATAAATGATATCCTCCGCCTCCTGATCGAATCGTCGGGACACGGCGACAAAAGCCGGTATTTCCAAGTCACTTGTGATGTCCAACACCCACATTTCACGGTTGTATTGCTGGTAGTAATCAATCGCGTTCCCAAGGTAATCATCCTCAAAGCTTTGCAGGTCCACCTGGGGCTGCGACAACCGGTTGTACCACCAAATAGCGAATGCGTCGCGCTCGACCAATTCCAGGAATCCTTGCAGGATGGCTTCTTCCATTGTATTTCCCGCCGCACAACCATTGGAATCCGCCCACAGAACAGCACTCGAGCGCTGCTCTGGTGTCATACCGTAAAGCAGTGCGGTCGGCAGGAATCGGTGTCGCGCTTCAGTCAGTGACCAAACCGGTGACCAATCAATCTCCCGTTCGGGATCAAAACGCGGCGGGACAATATTAAAAAAATGGCCGCGGGCATTGATTTGTTCTGCGTGTTCGAATTGCCGGTCGCTGAACAGTTGAACGTCATTTGGGTGTATTGCCCGCGCGTCCCCTTCGCTTAAGAAGTCAACATATCGTTTGCGACAGCGAATTTCTTCACCGTGATATAAGCCACAATATCGTTCAATTGCTTCGCAAAGCGCACCGACTTGTGATTGTTCAGCGCTCGTACCCTTACCCGCACTTTTACTTCTTAGACTCCGCCTTAAAGAACTTAAGTCTTTAATTCTGAGCGCCAGGTTACTACCGGCCCAATGGACGTGCAGCCATGAGTCGGTTGGTGAGGTTGTAGACTTCAGCCAGGTAACAATGCCGCTGATCGGATCAACCAGGGAACGATACCGCGCCAAAGTTTCCGCTGGGGATTGAGTGCGGGTGCCACTGCTCGTTGATACGGCATTTGGGTTGCGTTTGAGGTTGATCGGCTGCGGCTCTCGTTTGGGGTTTCGCATCGCAGAATCACCGCAACTTGCACACTGTGGACGATGCATCACTAAATGATTTGAAACTCGCATATTAGACAGATCAATTGACATGACATGATTGTGAAGCGATGCAGCACTACCGAACACTAGCCACTTGGCAATTTCCAGCGCGCCGATTCCATAAATGCTATTGAGCGCCACAGGTTCAATCGCGTGCGGTCGAAAGGCTGTAGTCTCCCCTCCCAGACCACGCAAATAAGCATGAACTTCGTTGTTATTGTGCAACCGGTGGGCCAGACAATGCCAACACGGGCTTGCATGTCCCGGTTGAAAAACAGGCCCGAACATGGGTTGTTTGCCCTGCGCGCGAATCAGTATCCAGGGCAAGCCGGAACGCAGATGCCGCTGATTGACCTCCTGAAGGTACTCCGCCAAATAGTCTTCACAAACAAAAATAACAAGATCGGGATCATCGGACACAGTGGCAATGCCGAATGATGTCAAGTGCTGCGTTAACCCTCCGTTATCATCATGCACTGTAAGTTTGCTCGAACCCAGTTTCTGCTCAACCTCAGTCGGGGTGGCACCGAGCGCAGTCCAAAATGCTGCGCGGCGACGGTCCATTTTGAAATCCCCAGCAATCATATAGCCACGATTAGTCAAACTGATCAGCACTGTTTCGATCACGTTTTCAGTGTATTTGCCTGTGAGCGCTTGCGAGATTTCGTGCCGATTGTGGCGACCGTCGAGCAATGGCATTAGATCTACATAAATCTGTCCGTGTAACAGCGTATTGAACGTTTCAGAAACCAACAAAACCTTGTCATCACCAATTACTCGAAATTCGAGGTGCGGGGTCAATAACGGTGATTCCAATGCTGTTGGCTTCGAAGTATGGGATTTCAAGGTCGGACACCATGATCAAGCAATGCTGGACAATGAAACTCTGACATTTGGACCGTGCTCAATAATCAACGGCAGTGAGGTTGAGTTAAGCAGATGTAGTGGTCAAGACGAATTCACCCGACCGTTAATCGTCGTTTTCGATAAATACGACAGATTGGTAGTGTTGGCTAACAGTGACGGCTTGCTGAACAGCCTCGGTCAGAGCATTATCATCTGCAACAGCACAAGCCTGACAGATCACCGCGCGAGCTTTATCACTCAGACCATCGAAATCAATTCCATCATTCATGAGCAGTTGTTGGATTCCGGTAAGGTTTCGCCATAATTGGGTAGCATTGATTAACTTTTCACACCTTTCTCGAGCCAATACACCTGCAGATAAAGCCTCACTGAAAATGGCAATGGCATCGCTCATTATTGTCTGATCCGATTGTTCAGACCTATAAGTCAGTTGCAGTGCGCGAGCAATAATTTCGGTCTGCCCCAAGCCCCATGCAGCAAGTTTCTCGCGATTTAGTTCAAACTCTTCGGGCAATGCAGTGATTGACTGTTTTAGCTTGGTGACAATTCGTTCCCTAACGGTCGAGTCAGCGAGCAATTGACGGTGTATATTCTCGAATTTCGATTGGATTGCAAGATTTCCCGAACTGAAAACCACGCGGGCGCGCAGCAATTTAACCAGATGATCAGTATGCGAATCTGAGTCAAGTACTTTCGGTAAATGATCCAGAGTGCATTTCTCCAAAAACGGCTCATCATTTGCGATGGGTGAAAACAGCAGACTGTCTCCAGTGAGTATGTTGAGCGTCGCTGTAAACCGCTGTCCCAGGTCGGTATTCATAATTTGCAGATCGCCGTCATGCAGCAATATCAATTCAAGTCGGAAATTTGGTGCTACTTCCCGACTGGCCAAGTCTCCCAGTGCGATCACGACAAGTGCTTCATCTTTCATCTGGTAGTACCGATCTTCGAAATCTTCCACCGCGGCCGCGAGTGTCGTAGAAACTGCGGCTTGCGCAATATTGGACAGTGCAACACCGGCTTCAATGGGCGTCAGATTGCCTCTAATGGTGTGCATTGCGATCTGAAAAGTCTTGTTATTCACCCAGTTTCTAACAATCTCAGCCGCATCCGTCGCATCCTGTGCTGGAAATTCGGACAATTGTTCGATCATTTCATCGATCCCGAATTCGTAAGACCAGTAAACACGAACCAGACCACTACGGGCAATGGCTTCGGCTGCCGGATCCGGTCCAAATCCGCCGGGAATTTCCAGGTCAGTAAACTCGCGCGATTGGAGAGTATCGAGCAACGCGGGATTTTTTTCGATCGCTTGTGCCAGACGCGGCGCACTCTCGAAAATCTCCGCGATCAAATCGAATGCATCCGGCCGAGATTCGGAGACGTGGCTGTCATACGCACTCCAATCTTTGATATGAGGATAAAACTGCTCCCGCCACTGATCAACGAGTGGATCCATCGTTTCGAACCACAATTTTGGTCGAATAGCCAGACCAAACATCTTGCCATGATTGGCAGGCATTTGCGGCGACATATCCGCCCCGTAGTGCTGCAAAAGGGGATAGTGTCGGCTTGCGGTCATATGATGATCTGCGTGGCGCTGAAAATTAAAGAACATCCACTTTGAGAATCTCTCGTTTGCACTCCACGCATGCCTTGGCTGAACTCTTTCGAAGCGCCCGTTCGGCAATCGCACACGACGCAACCCGTAATGCTGAATGTAGTTGCTGACCTTCATCGAGAAGACATTACCCAAGCACAGGAACATATAGACCAGCACAATCAGCCAGCCGCCCATTGCATAAATGAATGCGTACCATGCGGCAGTCTCAACGCCATAGCGCCAGAACGGATTGCGATAGTGCCACGCAGGGAGATTGCGGCGGGCCATGCGCCTTTTTGCCATCGCCCAAGCACCGGTCAGGTTATGCGCAAGTTCGCGAGGAAAATAGCGCCAAAAACTCTGTCCCCTGGGAGCTGAACCAACATCCAGTGGGGTACCGACATAGGCGTGGTGAATATAGAAATGCTCGGTTGCGTAGTGCGGATAGGATCCGGATGCCAGTAAAAATTCACCTAAATAGCGCTCCCAGGCAGTGCGTCGATGAATCAGTTCGTGGCCGACGACAAATACGGCCTGACCTTCAATAGCGAGGATCAATGCCAGCAGCAAATTTTCCCACCAGGCGTGCTGACCGGTTACGAAAATTTGCCAAACTGTGAATATCAGGATGCTTGGCCAAAGCACCGCCCAAATCCAAACCGGCAAGTTGTAGGCAAACAACTGGGATTCGGAAGTTGTTTTAGGGTCCATGTTACGGCTATCCTTGCCGAAGGCGATGTCGAGTGGGGAGGCAACAATAAAGAAAAGGAAGGGTCCAATCAACCACCAGTCGCCAAGAATTGCCGCGCAAAAAATCAATGGAAAAATTATCAGCGGCGAATAGTGTGGCAAAGCGTTGCCAAATGAGGGCTTGATCGCTTTGTCTTTTGTAATTGTTGCAGCAGTCATATTATTTCTCCAACCCGACTTGCTGGACGATATCGCATCGTAGATCACACGTTAATAATGATTCTGGAACCAATGCTTACTGTACCACACTCAAATTATATTTGTCATCCAAGGTGCTGAAATACTAGCTTAATTAGCTGAAAATGCAATATTGTTCGTGATGAGAGCACAGTAGTGCATCGGCAACACTTATTTTGCTCAACGAATCAGTCTGCAAAATCACGTAACAACGCACTCGGTTTTAGAGCATAAACCTCGCGTGGTAGGAACTAAGCGCCCTGTACTAACAATCAATGGGAGTCAATTGGTCACAGAGCCAAACTCAACTCATTTATCATAACGAGATCTTCTAATTTATCGTGTGAATAAACAGATAGTTACCTCAAATTATAGGGATAATTTCGAGTAAATATATTTCAACTGGAGAAGCGATATGTCGCATCAAAATCTGACGAGCGTGTTAGGCAGGCCGCTCACACTACCCTGTGGGGTCACGCTAAAGAACCGACTTATTAAATCAGCGATGTCGGATTCTCTTGGTGACGGCGCAGGGAATCCCACCGAAACACAGATGAGACTGTATGAACGGTGGGCCGATGGTGGTGTTTCATTGGCGTTGATCGGAGAGGTACAGGGAACTTCGCATTTTCCGGAAAAACCCGGTAATCTCGTACTTGTACCGGACGCAGACTTGGACGCCATGCAGGAATTGGCAAGACGGGGGTCGGCAAACGGCGCACTGATTTGGCCGCAACTTGGCCACGCCGGTGCGCTGTCTCATCTGCCAATCAGCAGGCCGAAAGGGCCGTCTGCACTGAATGTTGATGGCCTAAAATGCGACGGTTTGTCGCTTGACGACATCCATAAGTTGCCCGGCATATATGCAGCAGCGGCAACACTCGCCAAGCAAACAGGATTTAGCGGTGTTCAAATTCATGCGGGCCACGGATTCCTGTTAAGCCAGTTCTTGTCGCCGCTTTTCAACAAAAGAAAAGACGGCTACGGCGGTTCAATTGAGAATCGCGTGCGCATAATACGTGAAGTCACCGACGCGATTCGACAGGCTGTCGGCGTATCGTTTCCGATTGGCATCAAGATCAACTCGACAGACAAGCTCGTCGGTGGACTGTCAGAAAATGATGCGATTGAGGTGGTTCGTATACTTGACAGGACGTCGATTGATTTGATCGATATCAGTGGTGGTACATATTTTCCGGGTGCGGCATCCAGTTCCGAGGGAACTTCATCGTCAGGCCCTTACTTCGTTGAGTTCAGCAAACGCGCGAAAAAGGTGACTTCCATTCCGATTGTGGTGACGGGAGGCTTTACAACGCGTGACCAGGCAGTCGATGCCATTAACGGCAATTTTGCCGACGCAGTTAGCCTCGCGCGGGCGATGGTGTTGAATCCTTCGCTCGCAAACACCTGGTTGAGTGATGAGGGTGGTGATTCGGAATTTCCAGTTTTCGACGCGCCGCCACGGGGCGGTGTTACTGCATGGTATACGATGCACCTGACTGCAATTGGACAAGACGATGAGCATCGGTTTGATTTGAATCCGGCAACGGCGTTGACTGCATATGAGGCGCGAGATTCCAAGCGCTGCACAAAATGGAGGGAACGCTTCTCTTAATCAAAACCCATGAGTATATTTTGGGGATAATCCCCGAGATTTAAGTGACTTAACGATTCAGAATCATCAATGTCGGAAAAAACTATCGATTATCTGTTGGAACCTATGATGCATGGCAGGTTGGCCCGAAAGTCATCAAAATCCAAGCCAAGCCGGTCCCGGTAGACACGGTACATCCACTGAGCGGAATCTCAAGTAAAACCGAGCTGAACGATGCTGCGGTCAATCGCAAAGAAAAGCGGTCGAACCTAATTTAGTATCCGACCGCCTTGCAATGCAAAAAGGAGGAGTAATTGTTGATTGTCGTCAGTGGACTTCAATTTTCTTGGGCTGAAGTTGTTCCTTCTTGGGGACAACAACGGTCAGCACACCGTCTATATAGTTCGCTTGAATGTTCTCTCCATCCATTGTTTCGTTCAGCTGGAATGAACGTTCAAAGGTTCCCTGATAACGTTCCTGACGAATGATTCGACCCTGGAATTCTTCTGAGGCCTGTTCCGTAGAACGAACTGCCAGGCTCAAAACACTGTCTTTCACAGAAACCTCAATGTGCTCCTTCGAAATGCCTGGCAAATCAGCGATGACTTGATATTCATTTTCTGTTTCCTTGATATCAACTGCCGGAATTTTGCTGGCAGGACTGAGACCGCTACCACGGAATGCACTGGGGAACAATTCGTTCCACTCTGACACCATGGTCGGAAGCAAACTATCGCTTAAATTTCTCATGCCATTTCTACGAATAATTGCGTTCATAATGTCGTTTCCCTCATTTTAATGATTTATGTCAAACACTTAAATGACTATTACGTTAACGACTATATGGTATTGACTGTTTATTTTTCAAGTCCTCAATAAAAATTTTCAGCAATTTTTTTATTATTTTCTGCTCCAGCTACAGTGTTACTTTCAGTGACAACACAGATTGAACTTAACTCGAATCAGAATGACCAACATCAAGTTGGCCAAAAATTTCATTCCTAGGATTCTACACTCTGGTTCCCCCAAAGGCCAAAGCCTACACAGGTGAAATCAAGCAGTATGTTCAAGCATATCAGTTCAACAAAATGTCAATGAATGCTGCCAAGTAGCATTGGAAGGCCCGGCGTTCCGAGTCACTTACTTATCGGACTGATTGACTTCTTTGCGGTAGAGTTTATTGCAGACTGCCAAGGCGATCACCGCACCCACAAATTGGGCTAAGATAAACATTGGCGCATGCCCAAGAAATATACCGGAGAATGTGTCGGTAAAACTGCGCGCAATTGTGACTGCTGGATTAGCGAATGAAGTTGAGGCAGTAAACCAATACGCTGCAGTGATATAGAGACCAACAGCCATGGGGACTGCAGAAGGTTTGGCACGCAAGGTAGCCAGAATGGTCAACATCAGCCCGAAAGTTGCCACACCTTCCGAAAACCATTGTGCCTCACCGGTGCGTATTTTTTGTGACAGTTGAAAGAGCGGCTCTTCAAACATGAAATGCGCGGCCAGCATACCAATAATGCCGCCAATTATCTGTACCGCGACAAAAGCACCACACTGAGGCCATGTGATATCACGCTTGATTGCAAACACCAACGAAACTGCTGGATTGAAATGTGCACCGGACACCGGTCCGAGCATGGTGATCAGAACAATGAGAATCGCACCGGTTGCGATGGTATTGCCCAACAGTGCAATCGCCACGTTTCCCCCTGCGAGGGTTTCGGCCATAATTCCAGAGCCAATAACTGTGGCGAGCAGCATAGCGGTGCCAAGCCCCTCAGCCAGCAGGGCTGAACCAAACGTATTCTGGTTCATTGATACACTTGCAACTTTGTTCGATCAATCAAAGCGCATCAAGCGCTTCGCGTTGCGTGTCGCCGTACTGTTCCAAATCGTGTCGGTGAGTCAGGAAAACTTCCCATTTTTCGTCTGCCATACCCTTTACCCAGGCTTTATCCATTCTTGCATGGCAGCAATCCAGTTTTTCCATCTCGAGAACCGGTCGTCCGGACTCTTGCACTCGCGTTGCGAGCTGATCAAGTTCTTCGGAACTGTCTGCCTGAATACCAACGTGATCAATGCCTTCGGCATCCTCACTGTGCTCAATGACAAAATTGACAGCTGGATCTGCAACATCCCATTTGGCGTATCCATCTCTCTGAATGGTTGGTTGCTGCTTAAATAGACCGGAATAAAAAGCCAGCGAGGTTTCAAAGTCATTGACTGCAAGTGAGATGTGAAATTTCATTGAGTGCTCCCGGGTGATAAGTCTGTGTTGATGGACGACGTTAAAGCGCCATCCTGATTTGCAAGTTAATTTTATCAACAAGTTTCGCTTGTAAATTCTGTGCCTATATGTGACTGACTGGTGTCTGTGGTGAGGTAACCCAAGTGGATATGATAAGGTCAAAAACTGTAAACGCAAGTCAAATCGCAAATCGCGTTTGAACGACGCGTCGCGCCGCAAACAATCAGATTTCTCGCTACAGAGGTTCACCGAAGTGACAAACAGAATTTTCCACCGCTACTGCGTCCGAAGTGACTGCGTTATCTCATCCGTCGCAGCGACTGCTTAATGAGTACGATTCCCATACGGAAATATGCTAAATTGTTGGCACGAATTCATTTTGAATCGGAATTATCACTTAAATTCATTACCAATGAGTGTCCTGGAAATCGAACGAAACAATGCGTTAAAGACGCTGTGTCTGAATCGTCCTGAACGAGCCAACGCACTAAATGCAGAACTGGTCGACGCGCTGGCTGAAGAGATTGAAAGATCTTGTCACGATGGGACGCGTATGCTGGTGCTACGCGGCAATGGGAAGTCTTTCTGTTCCGGCTTCGATTTAAACGACATCGAAAACTCTTCAGATGCTGAAGTCGCAGCAAGAGTCATGAATATAGAACGAATGCTGCAAGCCCTGTATCATGCGCCGTTTATCACGCTGGCACTGGTTCATTCAATGGCCTTTGGTGCGGGGGCTGATTTGGTGTGCTGCTGCCATCTACGCATCTCAACACCGGGTTGTCGTTACCGGATGCCTGGGCTTAATTTTGGCATCCTGCTGGGGACCCGTCGGCTATCGCATCGAGTCGGCATGGATAACGCAATCAACATATTAACGAACACCAGAATTTTTGAAGCACCAGAAGCACTCAAAATGGGATTTCTAACTGAAATCGCTCCCGTTAGACAATGGCCCGAACAGATTGAGTCCACACACAACGCCAGCACCGTCATTGCCAACGATCACATCAGGCGAATGCTGGAGGTGGTTGTCCCGGACACGCGTAGTGCTGATATGGCTGACCTTGAAGCATCAGTCAGTACGCCAGGACTGGTTGACCGAATTGTTGAATACCGAGAGAGCATGCGAGCAAATCTCGGTAAACAAACCCGTTGGTAGAAACAAGTACCGTATTCACATTTTGTCGTTGTGACTACATGATCCGGAATCACTCAGTCGGTCTCATTGCGACTCCGTCAAGGCCGATGATTTCGCTGCCCGTGTGCTGCAAATAAATGCTTGCGAATCCTGCAGGAAACCAATCGATGACTGTCTCATCCTGAGCAAAACGCTCCAGTGCCGGCTCAATTGACTGCAACACGCGCGATATAGAGACTCGCTGCGCTGAGGCGCAGCCTCGCCAGTCTATGGTTGTGCAATCCGGGCGTAGCCGTCGCGGGTTTGCGGCGTTTTGATGCCAAGCAACTTGCCTGCAATCTGCGTTTTGAGAATCTGCGCGGTGCCGCCGCCGATCGTAAACATACGTACATCGCGATACATACGTTCCAGTGGCTCAAGATCTCCATAACCGCGCGCACCGAATATTTGCAGCGCATCGCTGACCACCTTAATTGCGGTTTCAGACGCAAACATTTTGGCGCGCGCCGCGGCAATCATATCCGGAAAGTTGAGCAGGTTGGAGCCTTGAGATTTTGCTGCTTCATACAGCAGCAATCGTGATGCATGAACACTTGCATCCATTTCCGCAAGCATCCACTGCAAGCCTTGAAACTCCGCCAATGGTCGACCGAACTGATGACGTTCAAGCAGGTAGCGCTGCGCGTGTTCCAACGCACCGGTCGCCACGCCCATCGCAATCGTTCCGGCACCCACGCGCTGACTATTGTATGCACTCATCAGATCGGCGAAGCCGCGGCGTAAACCGGAGGGCGTATTCAGCATGAAGTCTCGATCAACTTCAAGATTCTCGAAACGCAATTCGGCTTCTGGCATTCCACAAAGACCCATCGTGTGCTCGTGTCGCGCGACAATCAAGCCGTCTGGCTTAATTCCGTTATCGGGGTCGCAAAGAACGATGAATCCGGTGATCCCTTGCGCGTGACCACTCTCGTCAATCACACTGGCAAAAATCAGATGCAGCCTGGATATGCCACCACCAGTTATCCAATGCTTGGTGCCATTGAGGATGTATTTATCGCCGCGCTGCGTCGCGGTCGTTTGCATTTGAGAAGCAGCACTACCGGCATCCGGCTCAGTAATGCAAATTGCCGGCTTATCACCGGCGAGCACATACGGAGCACAGAATTGCTTCTGCGCCTCAGTCCCATAAGCCATGATCGCGCTGATTGCCCCCATATTCGCTTCAACTAAGACTCGTGCGCTGAGCGTACAGACACGCGCAATTTGCTCGATTGCAACGACAGCATCAAAAAAGGAGGCCGACTGTCCGCCGTATTGTTTGGGAATTGTCATTCCCATCAGCCCTGCATCGACGAAATCGTTTACATTTTCCCAACAATAAGTGCGGGTACGGTCCCACATTGCCGCTTTTGGTGCAAATTTGTCCGCGAGCTCGCGCGCAATGTTCTGGTAACGCTCAGATTGTTCAGTGTGATGCATGCATTAACCTCATTCGTCATTGTTAGGCATGGTGATGCCACAGCAAACTTGTGATGTTAGCCAGAAAGCTGACAAAACTATTTCGATTCACGTGAATTTCAACAGGTCTTGTTCGCGCCGACATTGCTATAGATTGATGTCCACAACCGGCGATCCAAACTCCGACAGTTTTGGCTCAATTCCAAGACCGGGGGCATCTGACACAGAGATTTTTCCGTTCACCCGTTGCGGTGCATTGTCGGCAATCGAAACAGTCACATATGAGTTAAAGTCTGTCGCTGCAAAGCAATACTCCTCAGGTGTCGATGACGCCATATGAACAATAGCAGCAGTCGTGATGTCGCCTCCCCATGTGTCTTCCAAGATCATCGGAATTCCAAACTCGACGCACAAGTCGCGCATCATTCGAGCTGTTGTAAATCCACCGACTTTGGAAATCTTCAAATTGACAACATCCATCGCATCTTCGCTCAACGCGCGCACCAGCATCTGTGGGCCATCAATGTTTTCATCCAGTGTAAAAGGCAGCGTAGTTCGCCTACGTACAGACAGACATTCTTCGTAAGTCTTACAAGGCTGCTCGATATACACGTCAAGGTCTTTCACTGCGTTAACAACACGAGCTGCTTCATGGCGCGTCCAGCCCGTATTTGCGTCTGCCATTAAGATGTCACCCGGTTGAAGAATGGAACGTGCTGCATGGATTCGATCAATATCCTGGTTGGCGGTACCGCCTACCTTAAGTTGAAATTTGTGGTAACCTTCATTTCGGTAACCATCGATCTTTGCAGACATGTCCTCAGCACTTTCCTGAGAAATCGCCCTGTAAAGTGCGACTTCGTCCTGCATCCTGCCACCCAATAGCAAATAGAGCGGCACCTTCAATGCCTTCGCCAACAAGTCCCAGCAAGCCATGTCAATCGGAGCTTTGACATAGGAGTGGCCTTTCAGGGCTTCATTCATCACTTGGTTGATATCGTTCAAATTACATGGATTTTGACCGATCAAATGCGGACCAATTTCTTTCAGACCTGCTCGCACCCCGTGCGCATAAGACGGTAGATAAGCAGATCCCAAAGGACAGCATTCTCCATATCCCACCAGTCCTTCATCCGTATAGACAGCCACAACGGTACTGTCAAATACCTCAACAAACTTTCCATTTGCCCAGGTGTAACGACCTTCCTTAATTGGCAGATCAATCTGCCACGCTTTGATTGATGTGATTTTCATACTACTGATTCATACTGACATGGTTGGTTTTACAGCAATTCAAGGTTGAATTAATGGATAGCGACCGGATTAACTCCGTTCGAGATTTTGCATCACACTTGCGAAGTATCAATCAAACTTTGAACCGCTGCATGGATCGTGTTCATCTCACATTGGCGAGAAATCGGCTGGTTCTTTGCGACTCTGGGTTACCGAAAATTTGTCCCGGTGTTCCGATTTCTTCTATCGTTCCATCATGGATATAGGCGACGCGATCAGATACGTCTCGCGCGAAACCCATCTCATGCGTTACACAAATCATTGTCATCCCTTCTTCGGCAAGCAGCCGCATCGCGTCAAGCACCTCACCCACCAGTTCCGGATCAAGCGCAGAGGTTGTTTCATCAAACAGCATATAGCTTGGTTCCATGGCAAGGGCTCGAGCGATGGCCAAGCGTTGCTGCTGCCCACCGGATAATGCGTTTGGATAGCTGTTCAGCTTATCTCCAAGCCCAATGTGCTCCAATCTTCTGGCCGCTAATTCCCTGGCATCTGAACGAGACAACTTGCGCACAATTCGCGGCGACAAGGCAACGTTCTCCAGCGCAGTAAGATGAGGAAAACTGTTCCACTGTTGGAACACCATCCCTAATTTCTGGCGCAATTTGTTGATGTCGGTCGATTTGGCGTGCACTTCGACGCCATCAACCGTAATGCAGCCTTCATCGATTGCTTCGAGCGCATTGATGCAATAAAGCAAAGTCGACTTACCTGATCCAGATGCGCCAATAATGCTTAGGACTTCACCCTTACTCACATCGAGATCAATGCCTCGCAGTACATGAACATCACCAAAGTACTTGTGAACACCGCGAATTTCGATCATTGACTCCACCTCTTTTCAAGTCTTTCCGAGAATCGGGCAATCGGAAACGAGAGTGCGAAATAAAACGCGCCCGCAAGTGCCAGGATAAGAAACGGCTCTTGAGTCCTCGTAATTAGAATCTGGGAGGCTCGCAGCAGCTCTACATAACCAAGCACCGATACCAGTGCACTGTCTTTCATCACCCCAAGGGCCACACCTACCCATGCTGGGAATACTGCGCGGATTCCAATAGGAGAAACAACATAAATCAGATCCTGCCAGTATGTCATTCCCAGACTGCGCGCCGCACGTCGCATGGGAATGCCGACCGAATCAATTCCACCGCGAACCACGTTGGCAACAAGCGCAGTGGTATAGATCGTCAAAACGATTGCACCGCTGCCGAAAGGGTCAATATTAAATCCCATGATCGGGGCGAAATTGTACGCAAGCACCAGTTGAATAATGAGTGGGATCGAGCGAAAGATATCCAAAAACGGAGACAGGATAAAGGTACTGATCAACCGACCTTCATGCAGCAACCAACCGAATATGAGCCCCAGGACAGTCCCAAGTGAAATCGAAATACCAGATATCAACAGTGTGCGGTAGGCAGCTTCTGCCAGGAACCACAGATCCGCAGCTTTAAAGCTGGTGAAGAAAATGGGTGTCGATTCCACGGGTGTCTCCCGTCAATACCGAAATAATCGAAAGGACAGCAAGCGTGAGCCGCCGATGATTATTTTCACAATGACGTAATAAATCACCGCTGCAACCGCGAAATACTCAAAAATTCGAAATGTCTTGGACGCCAGAAACTGTGTTTCCCCCGATAGTTCGCGGAAGCCTACCAGCATGCCCAGCGATGACATGAGAACGGCCCAGACCATCTGGTTGGTCATGGGGTGATAGACGGTTCTAAGAACCTGTGGGATGATGACTCTGACATAAGCCTGGGATGCATTCATTCCCAAGCTGCGCGCCGCTCGCATTTGGGTTTCTGGTATTGCCTGAAAACCACCTCTGAAGTTTTCTGCAAGATACCCTGCATTGTTGAACGTCAGACCAGCCAGTACGATCCAAAACGGTGTAAGGTGAATTCCGAATGCACCGAGTCCAAATCCGAAAAAGAACAACTGAAACAAGGCTGGCGTGTTGCGGGCAAGTTCGATCCACGAGATCACGAACCAGCGAATGGGTCCGCGCATTTTAAGTCGAATGATTGCAAATACGATTCCGATGATGACGCCAAATACCATCGAAAGCGTAGCGACTTCGAGAGTGACCAAACCTGCATTCAGTAGGTCAGGCAAACTCCGAAAAACAGGTCGCCAATGAAAGTTGTAGTCCACGCGACTTCCAGTTCAAACCAATTCTGCCGTCTCAAGTCATGGGATGCTGAGACGGCAGACTAACTGGACTGAAGTGATTAGTACATCACTCCCGGGATTTTTAATTCAGGAGCTTCACCACCTACGAACCGGTCCCAAAGTTCCTGATAACGACCTGATCGGACTTGGTGGGTGATAAAGAGATTCAAGTAGTTCAACCAGGTTACGTCCTTACGCGGACCGACTACCGAGGTGTAGTCTGTGGTCCACGGCATACGCGGACCTGAAATGACCGTATCATACTGTTCAGCAACTTGCTTAACTGCAGTATTGGTGGTCAGTCCAGCATCGGCTTTGCCCTGCGCCACTGCGAGAAACACTTCGTTTTCGGATTGATAACCTTGATATAGATCTTCCGTTCCCCATTCCTTTGCATATTCCAAAAATGCAATTTCAGGCGTAGTTCCAACGGCTGCAGCAACTCGCTTGCCTTTCATATCTTCAAAGGTAACGATGCCGCTGTCTTTGCCCACAATTGCCTGATGAAAGTAAATTGCGTACGGAATGGTAAAACCGACTGTTTTCGCTCTTTGCAGCGTGTCGGATGTTCCGCCGAATACAACGTCGGCTCTGTTTGTTACGATGACTGGCAGGCGTTCTGACCAGGTCAATGCCTGAATTTCGTAGTCAACTTCCAAAGCTGCTGCGAGATCTTTACAGTATTCAACATCGAAGCCGGCTGGCTGATTATTTTCATCCCAAAATCCGATTGGCGGGAAATCCAGCACAACTCCGCAGCGCAGCATGCCTGCGTCAATTACATCATCAAGCTTGTCTGCTGATGCTGTACCGGCAAACAGAAACAGCGAAATCGCTGCTGCAAGTAACCCTTTAATTTTCATATTAAATTCCTCCATTCAACAAAAAACAAGAATGCCAATCGGAGCGATTGACTATGTCAATTCTATATTAATCCGATAGTTGAAGACTCAAAATGATTTTACGCTTTGAAGTTGTTGTGTCCGAAGACTGCATCCAGCATCAGTTTTATGTCATGCGATTCGGTGGCATCATAATGCCGATACACGACTTCAGTTGGTTGTAATATTGAACGCATCTGCAGTCAGCGTTGGGTCATATAGGACAAATAAGCCAATGGTCTGCCTGTTTCATCTGTGCATATTGCGTTGTAGTCTTTATCTGATTGAACGCGGGATTCAAACAAATCAAGTCAGCAAAACAGGCTGGCAAATTCTGCATGACTGTGAGGCAATCGCCGTAATACTGCCTGGCCATTGGCAGCACTCACGAAACAATGTGCTAAATACGTGTTCGTTCGCTTTGTTGTACTTCCAGCAAGCTTCAGCCAAGTGAAGCAGTGTGTACTTGTTTTCGTAATGACGGGGTGAGCCATGCCAGGCTCTTGTCAGCAATGAGCAGAACCTTTCAATGATTCAACAGTCAAGCCCATATCGACTGATTGCGTCAGAGAATGTAGCGAGAAAGCTCCTCATCTTCAACCAGGCCCTTAAGTTCCTGATTGACGAATTCCTCATCGACAACAACCGCCTCCCCGCCTCGGTCCGCTGCATCAAACGAGATTTTTTCAAGCAAGCGTTCCATCACGGTATGCAAGCGACGCGCACCGATGTTTTCAGTCGACTCATTCACTCGCCAGGAGTATTCGGCGATTGAATCCACCCCCGATTGTTCGAATGTCAGGTCCAAACCTTCGGTCTTCATCAATTCTGTGTACTGTTGAGTCAATGAACTGTCGGTTTCCGTCAGAATTCGAACGAAATCTTTCGTTGTCAGCGCATCAAGTTCGACGCGAATTGGCAAGCGACCCTGTAACTCAGGAATCAGGTCAGACGGCTTGGCCACCTGAAACGCACCGGATGCAATGAACAGAATATGGTCAGACTTGACCATCCCATGACGAGTCGTAACAGTTGATCCCTCGATGAGCGGCAACAAATCACGCTGTACCCCTTCACGCGAAACATCGGGACCGTGGCTGTGAGAGCGCCCCACAATCTTGTCGATCTCATCAAGGAAAACAATGCCGTTTTCCTCGACACTCCTGATGGCATCCAACTTGATGTCCTCATCATTGATCAGTCGATCTGCTTCTTCATCAGTCAGCAGTTTCATGGCCTGCTTAACAGTAACCTTGCGCGAGCGGCTTTTCTGTGTCCCCATGCTTTGCATCATATTTTGCAGCTGATTGGTCATCTCCTCGAGCCCGGGCGGCCCAAAGATTTCCACACCGACAGAAGTACTCAAGTCAATATCAATCTCCTGTTTATCAAGCGTACCCTCGCGCAGCATCTGCCGACACTTTCTGCGCCCCGGGCCGTCCTGCTTGCTGTCAGCTTCGGCGTCATCCGAATTTTTTCGTGGTGGTGGAATCAAAGCATCCAGCACCCGTTCTTCCGCGGCTGCTTCAGCCTGTACTCGCACCCGATCAACCCGATCTTCTCGCACCAGTTTGATCGCCATGTCCAGTAAATCCCGCACGATTGAATCCACTTCGCGACCAACATACCCGACTTCGGTAAATTTTGATGCCTCAACTTTGATAAAGGGAGCGTTGGCCAATTTGGCCAATCGACGTGCAATCTCGGTTTTTCCGACCCCCGTTGGACCAATCATCAGGATGTTCTTCGGTGTAATTTCAGCCCGTAAATCTTCATCAGGCACATTCATGCGTCGCCAACGATTCCGCAACGCATTAGCCACCGCGCGCTTGGCTTCAACTTGTCCAATGATGTGCTTATCAAGCTCCTGGACAATTTCCCTGGGGGTCATGGTCATTTCTGACACAGAATATTACTCCGCTAATTCTTCAATGATAAGGTTCTGATTGGTATAGACACAAATTTCACCGGCGATAGTGAGGCTCTTTTCGACGATTTCGCGAGCCGTTAAATCGGAAGATTCCAACAGTGCCTGAGCCGCAGCTTTTGCGTAGTTTCCGCCGGACCCAATGGCCATCAAACCATATTCGGGTTCAATCACATCGCCGGTACCTGAAATGAGCAGTGACGTCTCACGATCACACACAATCAACAGTGCTTCCAATCGCCGTAAAAACCGATCAGTGCGCCAGTCTTTTGCCAATTCAATCGCACCACGCAGCAGATTGCCTGAGCGTTCCTGGAGTTTGCCTTCGAATCGTTCAAATAGTGTAAACGCATCGGCAGTGCTTCCGGCAAATCCCGCAAGCACCTGATCGTTATAAAGCTTGCGCACCTTTTTGGCATTAGATTTGATGACCGTGTCACCCATCGACACCTGCCCATCTCCTCCCAGCACGACATTGCCTCCTCGTCGAACCGACAGTATGGTTGTACTCCGGATTCTAGGTTGGGTGCTGTGCGACTGTTTCAAATCTGTCACGACTATTTACTTGACTACGGTAAGATGCGGCTTCCCCTTGGCAACGGCATGCTTTACTGGCGATTGACTGGAAACTTCACTGTCTTCATTGTCAGTTTCCGTTTCAGCCTTTGACAATGCCTGTAAATGCAAACCTTCATGAGTTTCGCGGGTAAAAATGGCTATAACAGCTTCAAACGGAATGGCCACATCAACAGACTGGCCCGAAAATCGCGTTCGAAACACCACTTGACCTTCGTGATAATCAAACCCATCAACTGCCTGTTCATGAATATTCAATACCACTTCGCCGTCCCGAAGTTGAATGCGTTCATAAGGTATCAATACGTCTGGACGATCCGCATTGATCAACAGTTGCGGAGTATACCCCGAATCAATCGCCCAAAACCGAATGGCATCGATCAGGTAAGGAACTTTGGAGATCACTCGAGCTCTAATTCGGTTGCAGTTCACGCTCAAACGGACTGAGGCTCTTACTGAAAGACACTCGTTTAAACAATCGATGAGCGTAGGTATTCAACACACGTGCCTGATTGGGCAGTTCGATACCGTAATGCGGCAGCCGCCACAACAGCGGTGCAATGAAACAATCAATCAGGGTAAACTCATCCTCTAACCAGAACTGCTGTGAACTGAAGTACTGTGCCATCACGCATAAGTCTCGCAAGATGGCATCCCGCAATGGTTTCGGCGGTCTTTGCTTTTTTTCTTCGTACTGCCGCAACTTTCCGAGCCAGTCTCGCTGAGCACGATAAATCATCATTCGCACTTTACTGCGGTTCGAAGGATCCGGTGGCATCAGCGGCGGATGCGGCAACCGATCGTCCAGATATTCTGCGATGATATGGGAGCCATACAAGACCAACTCTCGATCAATTAACGTTGGACTTTCGCCGTAGGGATTATTTTCGGTAATCCAGTTGGGATTTTTTGCCAGATCGACATACTCGACATCGCATTCAACTTCCTTTTCGTGCAAAACCATACGGCATGCATGCCCTTCGATGCATGAGACCGTAGAATATAGTGTCATCCCTGCCCGGCGGGTCTGAAAGGCATCATTCATACGATTAAACCCTTGTCAAGTTCGGGTTTTGATTGCTCTGATTTCAGAATGTGGGGATTGAGTACGACTTTTCAAGCGTTAGTGCACGTCTTTCCAATATTCCTTTTTAAGGAAATAAGCGCAAACAGTGAAAATACCCATGAATATCAACACCCATATTCCGATGTTGTATCGGACCAGTTTGGCCGGCTCGGCGACATAAACCATAAAATTGGTTAAATCCCGAACCGTTTTATCGTATTCCTCACGAGTGCTGGTTTCCTGCACCCCGTAGAGAACATGTGGCATTGCGACATCTGCAAACAAGTCGTTATTCCAACCCGTTACTGAATGTTCGTCGATGCGGAAACTGCGCAAGAACGTATAAATCCACTCCGGGCTTCTAGACCGAGCGGTCAGACTCAAATCTGGTGGTGCGGTACCAAACCAACGTTTGGCATCTTCCTCAGCCATGTTAACGTCCATGACATCGCTCGGCTTTTGGGAGGGCTGCAGAAAATTAGCGCGCAGCACTTCTTCGTTTATGCCAAGGTCATCTGCCATACGGTTGTAGCGCATGTACTTGATACCGTGGCACGACTGGCAATAATTCACAAAGGTGGTTGCCCCCTTCTGTAACGATGCCCGATCTCTTAGATCAATGTGAACCGAATCCAAATTCTCGTTGCCACCACCGGCAGCATATCCGCCACTGGAAATTGTCATCAGCAAAATTGTCAATACTATTCTTATCATCATTTCATCTTCACCCGATCAGGCACCGGCTTCACGGGATCCAGCCGCGAATAGATCGGCATTAACAAGAAGAATGCAAAGTAAAGGAAGTAGCAAATCTGTGCCCATCTGACGTTCGAAAACAGGAACAAATCTATTGCCTGTGGATTCTTGGTTCCCAAGTATCCCAGCAACACGAAAGAGATTACGAACACCGTCAATGCCGACTTGAACATCCAGCCCCGGTAGCGGATTGACTTAACCGGTGAGCGATCAAGCCAAGGCAGTAAGAACAGCAGAAAAATTGCCAGTCCCATCGAAATCACACCCCACAATTTGGCATCCACGCCAAACAGGGGGTAGGTTACCGCCCGTAAAATCGAGTAGTATGGCGTTAAATACCATAGCGGAATAATATCCGGCGGCGTCTGTAATGCGTTTGCGGGCTCGAAATTGGCCCGTTCAATAAACCAGCCCCACATCTCTGGCACAATGAACGTAATGCCAAAAAACAGGAAAAGAAAGACTCCAACCCCAAACAAGTCTTTGACTGTGTAATAGGGATGAAAAGGAATCCCGTCTTTTGGATTGCCTTCCTCATTTTTGTGCTTTTTGATTTCAATACCGTCAGGATTATTCGAACCGGTCTTGTGTAACGCGACCATGTGAATGAATACCAAACCACATAACATCAGCGGCACCAAAATAACGTGGAACGCAAAAAAGCGAGTCAGCGTCGCGTCAGACACGACAAAATCGCCGCGAATCCATTCTGATAAGCCTTCACCAATAAACGGAATGGCACCGAATAGGGAAATGATCACCTGGGCGCCCCAGTACGACATGTTGCCCCAAGGCAACAGGTAACCAAAAAATGCTTCTGCCATCAGCGTCAGATATATCACCATGCCAATGATCCATAGCAGTTCGCGCGGTCCTTTATATGATCCGTAGAGCAGCGCACGGAACATGTGCAGATATATCACCACGAAAAACATCGATGCGCCGGTGGAGTGTAAATAGCGCATTAACCATCCCCAAGACACGTCTCGCATGATGTGCTCAACCGAATCAAACGCGAGTTCAGCATCGGGTTTATAGTGCATGGTCAGAAAGATGCCGGTGATAATTTGCAGCGCCAACACTACCAGCGCCAGCGACCCGAAGTAATACCAAAAATTAAAATTCTTCGGCGCGTAATACTTCGAAAGATGCTCTTCCCAAACCGATACGATAGGATAGCGATCGTCAAACCATTTCAATAATTTATTCATTACGCCAAATCTTCTGGATCAGTATCGACACCAATTTCCACTCGGTTTTCAGACAAGAATCGGTGCGGTGGGACTTCTAGATTGGTGGGTGCGGGCACCCCTTTGTAGACCCGCCCGGCAAGATCAAACTTGGAGCCGTGGCAGGGACAGAAAAAACCGCCTTGCCACTCGGAATCCAACTCTCCGGGCTGTAGTTTTTCCAGTGGCGAACAGCCAAGATGGGTACAAAGACCAATCAGCACCAATACGTCAGGATTAATTGAACGCCCTTCATTTTTGGCGTATGCGGGTTGCTGCTCACGATCTGAATTTGGATCCGCCAGTTCGGTTTCTACGGCTGCCAGCGATTCCAGCATTGCTGGTGTACGTCGAACGATCCAGACGGGTTTACCGCGCCACTCAAACTTGATTAGTTTACCGGGTTCCAAAGTGCTGATATCAACCTGAACTGGTGCGCCCGCGGCGCGGGCTTTCGCACTTGGTGTCATGCTGGCAACAAACGGTACTGCCGCCAGTGCGGCGCCTGCTGCGCCGACTCCGGTGGTTACCCCGGTTAAGAATTTCCGACGCGTTTTATCAACTTGCTCGTCAGCCATGCTTTTCCCTCTAGCTGTCTTCAAAATAAAAAAGCCCTGTTTCCTACTTCAAATTTTCTTGGAGGGCTTTATGTTTACCGCAACTGCAGATTTACGGCAACATGGCGCGAAATTATAACAAAACGAAATCATTTGAAATCCCGACACGCGTCTTTTTCACAGGATTTTTGCTAATCTTCCACATCAGCTCTGTGGAAAAGCCTCATAACGTCTGGCTAGGTCTGCCGACACGCCCTGGATGGTTTTTTGCTCCGGAAAGACTGTACTCGTAAATTCCGCACCAATTGCGGCTGTCGATAGGCATTCTTCCAAGGTAGTGACCATCGCAGTCACACAATCGATGACTGGCACATCTAGCTCGAGATCAACTGTTAATCCAGCAAACGCGGTTGCCAGCAATACAACCGAATCGCATTTGGAGTTCCGGGTCACGTCAGCAACTATTTTCGCGACCTGCAACTTAAGTGCATTGGAGTCTTTCAATACGCTTGCTGGCAGCGCGGGCAGGCATTCCACCGCAGCAATGCGGGAAGGGTCTGCATATTGGCGCATCAATTTCAGATAGAGTGGTTGGGTACGTTTTGCAAAGGAGACAACGGCAAACCGACCGCCTAATTTCAACGCTTCCCGAACGGACGCCTCGGCGAGTCCAACAACCGGTACATCCACAATTTCCCGGATGGCTTGCAGTCCGCAATCGAATGAAACTGCAAGCCCAATCGCTTCGTAGCCGTGTGCATGATGCGCGGCAAGTTCCAGTGCTGAGTAAGCACCGATTGCGAGGTCTGCTTCACTGTTGATGATCGGTGCACCAAAGGTGCCAGTTACCCCATCAATGACTGCATCGCCAGTTGTCGCAGCACGCGCGGCTGTCACCGCTCTTTCGGTAACAAATTCACTCGTATTTGGATTAATCACAAGAAATTTCATTCGCTCACTCAGCTGCAGGGTTAAAAGAACACAAGAAGATCGAAAAGGCACACCCCGAAATTAACGCCCAACTCTCATAATATAGACAAGCCTCACTGTTATTGGAGTTTGAATTTCATGAACCGCCGGAAATTGGGGATACTTAGTTTTCGAACAACCAATCTGGTTGTATTTGCAGCTTGTATCGGCCTCTTAGCGACCGCTTACTACATGGAGTACGTGCTGTACCTAGACCCATGCCCTTTGTGCATGGTGCAAAGAGCGGTCATCGTCCTGATTGCAGTCGTATGTCTGGCTGGATTCTTACACAATCCGCGACGACGGGGCAGGTTCACCTATTCGATTATCCAACTGATATTGTGTATTGCGGGTGCAGCTGCTGCGGGCAGGCATGTGTGGCTACAGAATGCTCCGGCTGACAAGATACCGGAATGCTTTCCCGGCATCGAAACAATTTTTTCCCGCAATCCATTTTTCGATGCTGTGGCTATCGTTTTCAGTGGTACCGGTGAATGTGCGGAAGTGGCCTGGACTTTCTTGGGACTTAGCATTCCCGGTTGGACTCTGGTCGCCTTTGCATGCTTTGCGGGCGTAGCAATATTTCAAATGATCCAAATTCAATCCATTCATCGCGACCCTGACGAAGTCAGTACACCATGAATTACGACCGCGAAGAGTCCGTTTCGGGCCACAATTGTTCAAGTTTATTCTTATGAGACTGGAACCCTATTAATCGTCTTGGTTTGTTTGTTCCCGGCCTGTTCGACTGAATCGCCGCGGTGAATGACTGCCACAGCCGACCCCCTTCGACAGTGCTACTTCCGGCCGAGTAGATCGCTTTGTCCACGTCCTTAAGTAATGTGATCAACACAGAGTTATTCAATCGCTGACCCAGTTCTATCAGATTTCTCGGTGATTGTTCGATCCAGTGAACGGCAGCCCAATCCAACATGGCTTTACTGATTGCCGCCGCATCATTCGCTCGACAGGCCTGTCTGACATAATGCAGCAGCTTACGCTCAGATTCAATTTGCTTGGTGTCCGCCGATTCCTTGCCCATCCACTGAGTACGCCGCGACCGTCGACTGCAATACCACGCCACCAGCGTCAGTACCCACATGACCGCCAGTGCCAGACTGATCAATTGCCACTGTCGATCCAGTGATCTGATTAAGGTGTTCAAAGTCGACTGTTCTGCATCTGACAGTTGCGATGCATCCCCGGTATCGCTTGGTGCCACCGGTTGGCCTGCAGGTGGTTGAAGCTGAACTGAAATGGCCGGTATTACTGCTACTTTCTCCCGGTCTTCGTTGATGTCCCACCAAACGATTTCAAACTTGGGTATCTCAACTGAAGATTCGCTTTGCGGTATGATTGCAAACTCGTCCGTTCGATTGGAAATACTCCACTCAAATATCTGCGAAGTTTTTAGTTCCGAATTCTGGTCACCATAGACTTTCACACTGTCATTTTCCGCATAGTCTACCCGCGGCAACTGCACTTCCCGTAACCCAACTGCGTCAATCGTGATCTGTCTGGATTCCGGCTTGCCGAATTCGAGATCAGGGGCACGACCGTTCCAGGAATCTCGCAGTTGCAGGTCGCGCGCCGGCAACCAGGTTATGCCACTGAATGAGCGAGGAATTCCGCGTACGTTAAGTGGAATGGACTTCGAACTGTAGCGTTCCCGGTAATGATTGACTGAATTTGTAGTTGGATTCAATCGCTCCACCACACAGGTAAATTCGATGGACGGAATGCTGAATGCACCGCTTTGTTCTGGGAAAATTGCATAGCGCCGCTCAACCACCCGGTAGTCGATCCCAGATCGTTGGGCGTTATAGCGTTTGTCCTGTGCTGGACCCTTGACTGTTGCAAATGGAACTTGTGGTTCCGAAAGCGTTCCATTCACGATCGGAACTGAATAAAACAAGCGAATGCTGAAGTTTACTTGCGATTGCACATAAGGATTGTTCGATGACGTCTCAACTTCCAAGAAGATCTCTGCACCTTCCGTTGCAACATTCCCCATGAACTCCTCTACCAGGATTTCTATGGGTTGAGTCTGCTCACCGGCAATCGTAAGCGCGGGAATCTCCAGCAGACCCAATTGTTTTGGCTGAATTTCGATCTGCCAGCTCTGTACGAAATGTGGCGTGTTGTTGACGATATTGATATTGGTCTGCGTCGATTGACGCAGTATTGCGAAATCATTATGCAGCGGGTCAAGATCCGGAGCAGTGTTCAATGCTTCATTCCCTTCCACACTGATTACCAGGTTGACTGATTCGTCGAGATAGATCGGGTTGCGATCAATCGTCGCGGACACTTCAACCGCACTTGCCACAGGTGTAAAACACAGTAAGACAACCAGCAACGCGGTACAAGAATTGGCCAAGTTCGCTTGATATTTCATCCTGATTGATTCACCACGCATTAACGGCTCGCAATGGCTGGTCCCTTTGCTGATACTCGAAATGGAACCTTCGGCGCAACAGTCCCGCAGGATCATCAGGAATTTCACGCAACCACTGCTCCATCAATTGGTTCTGTTCTTCGTCAGTACTGTCTTGTGCTTGTGCGGATTGCTCAGCCAGTTCGCGAGAATCGTCCTGGTCTGCTTGCTGTTCACTGTCGCTGCGGTCATCGCTCGGTGGAATCCGCTCCGGTTGATCTGCTGATTCTTCAGCATTGGCAGATTGACTGTCCTGATTCTCACGCGTTTCATTCTGTCGGCCTTGCTGGCGCTGCTGTTCCTGCTGCAGCGCCTTTTTTACGACTTCCAGATTGAATTTTGCATCTTCGAAGTTAGGGTCGATTTCCAAGGCTGACTCGTAACGTTCGATCGCAGCTTCTAACTCACCGGCTTTTGCCAACGCGTTACCGTGATTGAACTTCGCGATCTTGCCATTCAAGTGACCGAATGCTGCTGCGGCTTGGTTATAGTAATCCTGCCGGTAAAGCGCAATGCCATGCCAATCAGGATGATCAGCGAGTCGCGTATCAGTCAGGTCGCCGCGCTCAAGTGCCGCTTTCGCCTGCTGATCAGAGCGCTGCCACAAGTCCTCCCATTCCATTGCATAGGATTGCTGCGGGCTCAATGGCAATAGCACAATGACCGACAGAATCCAACCGCGTCTGAATATGATTGCAACCAGTGGTAACAACAAGACCAGAAACCATGGGCCCCGATCATTCCAACTGACACTGGCAACATTGTCACTGGTCGATTCGATCGAATCAGCACCGAAAATTATGGCTTGTAACATTGATTCTGATATCGGTTCGGTAACCTGTGAGAACTGGCCGCCACCCACACTTGCCAGTTCAGCCAAATGCTCGTGGTCCACAGGTGAAACAATGAAATTTCCGGCCGCGTCTTTCAGAAAGTCCCCATTATCAAGCCTGATGGGTGAGCCCGCAGGAGTCCCGGCAGCGATGACAGAAAGCCGATAATTATGCTGCCGTAATGATTCTGCCGCGGCAAACGCTTGGTCATCGATGCCGTCGGTCACCAATACTACCGTACCGCTTGGATAACCGGATTTCGTCAGTAACCGATGAGCCTGTCTCAACCCCTGACTGGCCATGCTTCCCTGAATTGGCATCATCCGGATTTGTAATGATTGAAGCAAGTGAATAACCGTTTCAATATCATCCGAAATCGGTGTTACAGAAAACGCATCCCCTGCAAATGCCACCAGTCCGACAGACTTATCCTGCTGGGCTTCAACAATTTCCAAGGCCTTGTAGCGGGCTCTTTCCAGTCGGGATGGCTGAAGATCAATTGAACTCATCGATCGGGACAGGTCAAACACCACAACCATTGCATCGACACTGTGGTACGTCGACGTTTGATCCCGGTCCCATGCAGGTCCGGCAATGGCAATGACTGCCAGCAACCAACCGACAAGAATCGAACCCCAAACTAAACGTTGCGACGCGCGCGCGGTGGTTTGAATCATGTGCAAAAGCAACTCGCGGTCACAAACACGTCTCCAACTGTCGCGATCCTGGCGCGTGACCAGGTACGCGAGTACCAACCCCAAGGGTATTAACAACAACCACCAGGGTCGTAAAAAGACGAACTCAAATGGCATCTGCATTGGCTTGTCGGGTTGCAGACAAGTTCGGATTCAGACTGCTGATCCTGTGATACAGGAATACCCAAATCATGAGCATCATTGCGAGGCCCAATGGCCAGGGATAGAGTTCTGTAACCAATAAATGTGACCGGGATTCAGCTTCAATGGGTTCAAACGCATCAATGGCTGCATAAATCTCCTCAAGCGCCTCGGCATCGGACGCGTGGAAATAAACGCCACCGGTGGATTGCGCAATGTAAGGCAGTTCGTTGCGCGGGCTGCGACTTGATGCAGCAGTGCTATGATCGATACCAATGCCAATGATGAATATTCTCACACCGTGCTCAACGGCGAGTTGCATCCCCTCTAACGGATCAATTGATCCGGCTGAATTGTCACCGTCGGTCAGCAGAATGAGAATTCTATTTTCTGCTGAGCGTTCTCTTAACACTTTGACTGCAAGTCCAATGGTATCGCCGATCGCGGTTTGTTGACCGGCGAAGCCAACCCTTGCGTGACCCAAGAACTCGACCACACTATCAAGATCGAACGTCAGTGGCGTATACAGATAAGGCTGACTGCCAAACAGAATCAGGCCAACTCGATCTCCTGTGCGCCGGCTTACAAACTCGCTGGCAATTTCCTGAACGACACCAAATCGGGAATCACTGCCTCGCGAAAAATCCTGCTGTTGCATGCTGCCCGATATATCAAGGGCAATCAGAAGGTCTCGACCGGTCATTGGCACTTGGATGCGTTCGTCAATCCAGACGGGTCGTGCTGCCGCACAAAGCAATACGAGCCAAGCCAAAACAGCAAGACAAATATTCAATCGGGAAGGTGCAATCGCAGTGAAACCACCGGCGTTAATTTCACGGAAAAATGGCACCATCAATGAAGCCGGTTTTGATTCGCGCCTGGGCAGGAATCTTCTAACCAACAGCGGTAATGGTAACAATACCAAGACCAACAGCCATTCAAACTTTAACATCGCTCTGTCTTAATGGGTTACCGTTTTGACCCAGTTGCGACAGACGTCAAACAATGGTTCCAGGTGCTCGGGCATCACTGCTGAATAGGGGGCACTGACCAACGCCCGTCCGGGACCGCGCGTAAACTGCTGGGTATTACCGCTTTTGTCGAGAAATTCCAGCCACGCCTCACCACACAAACCTGCAACTGCGGGTCGAGAATATTGGGTGATTGCAATGCGACGCATCAGAATTGATAATTCTGTCACAGCTTTGCGCGGTTGCAATTTCAGCAACGCATCAAGATCATCGACTGGAGAGCGAGTTTGATAGTGTCGACGTAACCTGCGTCCGATCAAGATCGCCGCGCTTAGCACAACGATGATCGCAATAATCAAGAGCCACCAACCAAATGCAGGTGGCCACCAGCCGGGTGGTGGCGGTAGAATTACATCGCGTAGTTGCGAAAGCGGATCAATCGGCATATTTGAGTGTTGTGATTCCGGGTGATGAATTCCAATACGACAAGATCAGTTTGTTCTTGCCATGCGATGCGAATCGCCACTTGTTATACGCCGAGTTTGATACCGGTTGATTTTTGCCCCGCGGTGAAATTCTCGGTGCAATGCTTTAACGACGTCGTCGCCGCAGGTCAACTTCACCTGGGTAATTCCCAGCCGTCTGAACATATTCTCGACTTCCTGATTACGTTGGTCCAGCAGTCGCTGAAGTTTTTTTCGACGGCCACCCGATGTCACATGCAGGGCGGCAAACTGCTTGCCGTCTGTAACCGGGTAGTGTCCTAACGGCAAAGCTGTTTGTTCAACTCGGTCCTGTATCCAGCAAGCCATTAGCAATTTTCGCTGGCTCAGATATTCCAATTTTTTACAGCTGACATCTGACAAATGCGCGAAATCGCTCAGTACAACGATAAAATCCCCGGCTCTGACCTCCCTCGCGATCACTGCAAGCGCATCCGCCAATGATGCTGATTGTTCACCGCCTGACAGGTTATTCGAAGCACGATGGCTAAGTTTAGCCAGCATATCAAGCTGTTTGATCAACGCGTTGGAACTGGCTGCAAGCTTGCTACGCTGGACCCCATCGTCGGTTACTCCAATGATGCTGAGCATGTCACCGTGGGAATTTGCAACCCACGAAAGTAACGCTGCAGTCTCGACTGCCACAACAGATTTGAATGCAACCTGGGTACCGAATCGCATCGAAGTGGTGAGATCTACGACAAGATAAACTGCTTTTTGACGATCTTCCTGAAAAATCTTGGTATGTGCGGTCCCCGTGCGCGCGGTAACGCGCCAATCGATCATCCTGACATCATCTCCTGCTTCGTATTTACGCGACTTTTCGTATTCCATTCCACGTCCCAGAATCAGTGAACGAAATCCACCGGTTCGGTGAATGGATGGATTATCGGGTAATTCAAGGCCGTACGTACGACCGCGCAAGCGGATCAAGTCTGCAGTAGAAACGTGCGTACCGCGCAACATTGTTCCTGGCGCAGAATCAGGGAACGGCGACAACCGAAATGAGTTCTTGGATCACGTTGTCGACATCCACTCCTTCGGCGTCGGCTTCGTAGGTCAACAACATCCTGTGACGTAACACGTCAAAGGCAATCTGCTGGACATCAGCGGGTGAGACATAATCACGCGCTTCGATCCAGGCACGCGCACGCGCGCAAAGATCCAATGCGATCGTTCCGCGCGGACTGGCGCCCACTGCAATCCAACTATCGAGGTCCGAAGAGTATCGGCCACTGTTACGCGACGCGTCGATGAGTTCAACAATGTAGCGCTCCACTGCTGGCGACATATGGATTGCGAGTATTTCCTGGCGGGCAGCTGCGACAGTTGTATAGTTGACCTGTAATTTCGCTGGTTTACTCTGCGACGCTCTGTTGTTGGCTTCCGCGCGCGCAATCTTCAAGATTTCATGTTCTTGGGACTTTTCCGGATACGCCACTTTGACATGCATCAGGAACCGATCTCGTTGCGCTTCCGGAAGCGGATAGGTTCCTTCGTGCTCAATGGGATTCTGAGTCGCCATCACCATGAAGAGTTCCGGCAATTGATACGTCTTGCTACCCACAGTGATCTGTCGCTCTTCCATGGCTTCGAGAAGCGCGGATTGTACTTTTGCCGGGGCGCGGTTGATCTCATCAGCAAGAATGATTTCATGAAACAGCGGACCGGGTCGGAACTCGAATGTGCCTTGCTCCGGCCGATAAACCTCGGTACCGGTTAAGTCCGCAGGCAGTAAGTCGGGGGTGAACTGAATCCGATGAAATTCTCCTGCGACAAGGTTTGCCAGGGCTTTAACCGAACGAGTCTTGGCAAGCCCCGGGAACCCTTCAAGCAACAGGTGCCCGCCGCACAACAGTGCGATAAGCAACCGATCAATCAGTTTGTCCTGGCCAACAATCTCCTTTTCGAGAAGTTTCGGAAGCTTGCGAATGTCAGAAATCGCATGCTTCGATGGATTGGGTTTCCAGATTGCCTCCATAACTCCAGTTTGCATACCACAGCCAATAACGAAGGAAATTTACGACAAATGTATTTTGAAGAAATCCAAGGTTCGCGACCAGGCCAGCATGGTGTCCTCGGCATCATGCCGTGTGGTGGTCGGGTTAGCAAAACCGTGATCGGCCTCATACCAGTGATTGGTATAGGTTTTACCGGCCGCATCCATCGATGTTTCAAACCTGGAGACCATATCCTGATTAATGAACTGATCTTGCGTCGCGAAGTGTCCCAAAACTGGACCAATTAAGCTCGCGACTTCATCGGCACTTTTACCACAGCGGCCATAATAAATGACGGTCGCCTCAACCGGTGTGGCAATGGATGCATTCAGTGACCAGCCACCACCAAAACACCAGCCTACTGTACCAACCTTCCCGTTCGATTTGGGATGCTCCCGCAGCCAGTTTATCCACGTAACCAAAGCATCGGTCGCAACATCAGGCTGGATTTGCTGCATTAATGCGCGCGCCTTATCCGGCGTTTCTGCAACTTGCTTTTGATACAAATCAACCGCCAGTGAAAGATAGCCGGCTTCGGCAAATTTGGGAACCATGCTGCGAATTTGATCATTGAGTCCCCACCATTCGTGTATCAATAGTACTGCACCAGCAGGTTCTGTGTCGGGTTCTAGAAAATAACCGGTTAGCGGTTCGTCAGACGCCCATGATTCAACTGAAACGTTGTCTTGATTGGTTGCACTGGCCGAAACCGGGCCGACCGTTGCCATGGCCAATGGAACACCACCGATTACTTTGAGCGCATTTCGTCGATCTGTCATTTCTCCCTCCAAATTATCGATGATGAATCAAAAATCCTTGCTCAAAGAGTGGGACGAAGTTCGGGCACATAAACACGGGATGAGCCCATGTGCAGCTTCCCTATTTTTGTCCAATACTGAATACTAAGGTGCTAGGCATCGATACACATTCGCTGAGCATCACATAGTTCACCAAAGTAAAATACGATTTTACTACTGATTCTGTCAACCACCGCTTCTCATTGTCTGATTATGGAACGCTTAAACGGGCGAAAAAATGATGAACTGCGTCCGGCGCGCATCACGCGAAATTTTACAAAAAACGCATTCGGATCGGCACTGATGGAAACCGGTAACACTATCGTTCTTTGTACGGCCAGCGTCGAAAAACGTGTGCCATTTCATTTACGAGGAACAAATCAGGGCTGGGTAACGGGTGAATACAGTATGTTACCGGGATCGACAGCGACTCGCAGCCCGCGCGAAGCCGCGCGTGGTCGTCAAGGCGGCCGGACAATGGAAATTCAGCGATTGATCGGTAGAAGCTTGCGATCCTGTGTGGCACTCGATCAACTGGCAGAATATTCCATTACGATCGACTGTGATGTATTGCAGGCGGACGGCGGCACCCGTTGTGCATCAATCACCGGTGGCTACGTTGCATTAGTGGATGCGGTCAACCAATTGCTGGAACAAGGGAAGATCACTGGCACCCCGATTGTAAACCAGGTGGCCGCGGTATCCGTCGGCATGGTCAACGACGAGATCTGTCTAGATATCGATTACAGCGAAGATCAATTTGCGCAAACGGATATGAATTTTGTGATGACTGCAAGCGGAGATATTGTTGAGGTGCAGGGTACGGCAGAGGGCAAAGTTTTCACACTTGATGAACTCAATGAGATGGCAAAGTTGGCGCAAGCCGGCATTCTGCAACTCATAGACCTCCAAAAACAGGCACTATCGCAGTGAGAAAACGAATCGTTCTTGCCAGTGATAATCCTGGTAAGATTGATGAAATCAATCGAATGCTGGCAGCTTCTTCGATTCAAATTGTTGCACAATCGGAATTTGGCATCAGTTCAGCGGTTGAAGACAAACCAACCTTTATCGAAAACGCCCTGATCAAGGCGCGGCATGCGACAGTCAATAGTGGACTGCCCGCGATTGCTGATGATTCCGGGCTCGAGGTCGATGTGCTCGGGGGTGAGCCTGGAGTCATTTCCTCGCGTTATTCGGGTCCCGGAGCGAATGATGACAAGAACATCAGAAAACTTCTAAACAAACTTCAGGGCGTTGAGGGGCGAGATCGCAGTTGCCGTTTCCGCTGTACCATGGTTTATTTGCGCCATGCACACGATCCTGCTCCCGTAATCGCACAAGGTACACTTGATGGCGTCATTCACCACTCAATTCAGGGTGATTTCGGGTTTGGTTATGATCCGATCGTCTGGCTGGAAGACCAACAATGCACATTGGCAGAACTCACGCCAGAGGAAAAGAATGCAATCAGTCATCGCGGCAAAGCACTGCGTAACCTGGTTGATCAATTGATGAACCTGGTGGAGACCGATGTCACATAAACTCGTACTGATCCGACACGGACAAAGTCAATGGAACCTTGAGAACCGATTCACGGGCTGGGTCGATGTTGATCTGTCTGAGCGCGGGATAGAAGAAGCACAGCGTGCGGGTCAAACATTGGCCGATGGTGGTTATCAGTTTGATATCGCACTGACATCACTGCTCAAGCGATCCATTCATACGCTGTGGATTGTGCTGCGAGAATTGGAACAGGTGTGGCTGCCGGTCGAAAAGGACTGGCGATTAAACGAGCGGCACTACGGTGCGCTACAAGGGCTTAACAAGGCTGAGATGACACAGCTTCATGGCGCTGAACAGGTACATCGGTGGCGACGCGGTTACGCAGTTCGTCCACCACAGATGGAAGCGGAGGCCATCGATGAGTTACGCGCAGATCCAAAATACCAAACGCTGGAATCGGTTCCGGCAACCGAATCGCTTGCAGATACATTTGAACGCGTGGTTCAGTATTGGGAAAAAGTGGCTCGCCCCCTGATTCTGAGTGGCCAGCGCGTATTGATTTCGGCCCATGGAAACAGCCTGCGAGCATTGGTCAAGTATCTCGATGGTGTAACTGATGACGAAATCACCGCCCTCAACATTCCAACCGGAATACCGCTCGTTTATCACCTGGATGATCAGCTCAATCCGATTGAGCATTTTTATTTGGCCAGCCAGGCCGATCTTGAAAAGGCGGTTTCCGAAGTGAAGCATCAAAGTACTGCTAAATCGCAAGCGTCATCCTGATTATGTGCGGTTCAGAATCTGTCGAAACCACCGACGCTTTTAAAGCGCTTCACATTTGAAAACCAATCCTGATGTTGTAATCATCGGAGCGGGTGCGGCAGGCATAGCTGCCGCTCATGCTCTGATCGATCTTAACATAGATGTAACCGTGGTCGAAGCTGCTGATCACATCGGTGGCCGCTGCTGGACAGATATGACAACTTTTGGTGTTCCGTATGATGTTGGTGCCCACTGGCTGCATTTATCTGAGGATAACTTCTACGTACCCTATGGACAACAGCACGGGTTCGATCTGTACCCGGACAGTCGAAACATCCACTTTTATCGGCAAGCTCAGGAAGTGCCTGACGGTTTTTCGATGATCGGCGGCAGTCTGGAGCTTTATGAACAAACCATTAATACCGCGGCGCGCACTGCAATTGACGTATCGATTGCACAGGCAACCAAACACCTTCAAGATCCCAATGCAAAAACAGTTGAGTTTATATTGGGGCCCTGGATTATGGGCAAGGAGGTTGCCGAAATCTCGGTGAAGGATCATTCCTCAGGGGCTGACGGGACTGACTGGTTTTGTCGCAATGGGTTCGGGACGCTGGTTGCGCATTATGGATCCTCACTCCCCATTTCTCTCAACACCCAGGCCACTGCCATTGATTGGTCCGGCAAGGGTGTGAAAGTTGAAACAAACCAAGGTGTCATCAAAGCCCGGGCAGCGGTCATTACAGTGTCCACAGGTGTGCTGGCAAGGAATCAAATTCGTTTTTCGCCGCACCTGTCAGCAGAGAAAGAAGAATCGTTTCACGCCATTCCAATGGGTTGCTATGAGCACGTTGTGTTGCAATTTTCGAATGGCGGCCTTTTTGACGAGCAGGATCGTTACATCATTCGAATGGCTGATGATGATTACGATGGATTTGGCGCACTGGTCAATGTCTGTGGCACTGGTCTTGTCTATTGCGATATTGGCGGCAACATCGCGCGCGACCTGGTTTCCCAAGGTGAGGCGGCTTGCATAGATTTTGTGCTCAATGAATTGGTGCAAATATTGGGTAGCCAAATCAGATCTAACTTCACCAAAGGCACCGCAACCGCGTGGTTGAATAACTCATTGACGCAAGGTTCGTACGCGAGTGCCAAACCTGGTCATTTTCACTCGCGTGAAGTCTTGCGTGAGCCGGTTGGCGCGAAAATATTTTTTGCTGGAGAGGCATGTCACCCGACAATGTGGGCAACAGTCGCAGGCGCGCATAAATCCGGACGAAATGTCGCCATCCAAGTGAAAAATCGGTTGACCTGAGTGTGCGCTTGGTGAACTCCTGAAGTCGACGTTGCATAATTTGATCTGGTTCTCGACAGGTCAGCCACCAGGACGATTTTTCGGTCAGCTTAACTGAATGAGCTGAATTAAATTAGCGTCCGTTGCGAGACTTTCCCATCTTTTAGTCAAAGGAATCGTTTAACTCACTGACAAAATATTTGCTGTGAAAGCGTCTAAGTCTCTCAAAAATTCTGATTCTGAAGCCTAATTGGGTTATATTCGTATCTTAATATAGCCGTCACGCCTCTTCACAATGCGCAACCTTGACGGCTTTTTTTGTCCGCAGTATTTGTTCACACACAGTCGATTGTGGAACAGGGAGTTAGGCATCAAACCCCGTAGGTTGAAACAAATAAATTGGCAACCGCCTATTACACCTCGCAACGATAGAGTTTTCTGCATTCTCTTGATTTTTCGATATCTGCTTTCAGTAGATAATGCAGACAATGGGTGGAAAGACAGAGTTGGAAAGTTACTCGAACCCATCACAAATCAAGACAGATGACGCATTACGATGGGAATATCTGAAGAATAGAAAAATCATCCTATATGGAAATAGTGCAAATCAATGCTGAGCATATCGACCTATTACCCGATCCTTCGTCTGGAAGTAAATTCCATAGTGATACAAGCACCTAAGTGCTGGGTGGGTGTCAATAGAACATGTGATTATTGCTCATAATTCCCTTAATTTTCGATACGGATGAAATCCAAATAATTTCCGGGATGAATGACGTGGAAAGTGCTGTCAGGATAGGCCTTGGCCCAAGCAGTTGGCACACGATGGGATTTTCTCTGCGACCACTTGCATTCAGTCGCTGTAATCTGTCCGTCTTTTACTTCAATGAGATCAATTTCTTGGCGATCATAGGTACGCCAAAAGTAACTTTCCGCTAGATGTCTTGAGTACAGATTTCGCTTTAACCGCTCTGTGATTACGTAGTTTTCCCACAAAGCACCAGCATCTTCACGCAGCGACAAAACGTTGAAATTACTGATCAGCGCGTTTCGAATGCCATTGTCGTAAAAATAGTATCTGCGACTTTTCGTAATTTCCTTACGCAAATTCCGACTGAAACCTCCGCGGCTAAACAGTACGAACGAATTTTCCAGTAAGTCCAAATAGGTTTCGACAGAGTTTTTGCTCATCCCAAGTTGGCCGCCCAGTTCCGTCAGTGAAACTTGTTGTCCTATCTGAAACGCAATCAACTGCAACAAGCGGAGCAGTTTGTCCGTGAAGCGGACGGTGCTGAGTTGAAAAATGTCTTTTAGTAGATACGAATTTATCAATTCTTTGAGGTACAGTCCACGCTCTTCGTTGGAGTTCATTAAAACGACTTCTGGATAGGAGCCGTAAATTAAACGAGATTCAAGATTGGCTGAAGTTTCATGCGGTGCCTCCAATGCCTGAATCTCGGATTGGACAAGCGGCAAAAGCAACAGCGTATGCTTGCGTCCCGTAAGTGGTTCACCACTCACTTGTCGAAGATCGAATGAAGACGATCCTGTTGCAACCACCGAGATTCCGTCAATATGGTCCACAAGCAGCTTAAGGTTTAGGCCAATTTCACGCACATACTGCGCCTCGTCGATGACAATAATCTGATGGTTGCCAACAAATGATTTGAGTTTGGCTATCGATTGACTCTTAAGATATTCGCGAACGACAATATCTTCACCACTGACAACGAGTGCGTCTGGTGCAATTTCATTGACAAAACGAGAAACGAGTGTTGTTTTACCAGTTCGTCGTGGTCCATAAATCACGACCGCCTTGCCCGGAGCAACAAGCGACTTCAATCGGCTCAATTGAACCTGTGGTACGTAAATCATGTCGAATAGATTGACTATTTTTATATTATTTCAGTCAATAATTGTTCCTGTTTTATCTAATTTAGTTAGCAACATGCTATTTTCTCTAAATCATGACCTGACCAAAATAGGAGCCTTTGAGGTTCTATCGATCATTTGTTGCAACACAGAATTCAAGAAGCGCAGAGCTTCATAAAAAGTTTGGAAAAATCTATTTACGACAAATTAAGAAATAATCTGAAGATTGGGTTTAGTTTGAAGTTCCATGAATTGAATAGCGAAAATGAATTTATCAGGAATGATCATTTGGGTTTAACGGGATTTTCGCGTAGGATTTCCTTTGGCGGTTTGTTCACTCTCCCACTTCAGTGCTGCATCTTTGGTAGTTACCCGGCCTACCTGCTTGATATGACCACTGTCTCCGAAATGTTGTTGATGCTCCTTCTCGCGCTTTTTTAGATTATTTGTAATTCCAGTGTGCAGAATCCTGTTACCCATTTTGAAGTGATATTTGTAAGTTTCTCTAGTCATTTGAAACACCCCGACTATATCTTTCACACTCTATGCATAATCTGGAAAAATACGAACGCTATTCTGATCAAAATGAACTTTCAGGTTACAGATAACCGTTTATACGGAGGGCGAGGCGAAGGATTCTAAGTTTTGCTCGAGCTTACCCAAGTCGATTTATCGAGAAATTTCTAATTTTCTCAATGCTCATTCTTGTTCATAGCAAGCGATTAAACCTTGCCTAGGATGTGGATAGGTGAGTTCTATTGAAAAACTCTCAAGCAATCGTGAATTATCAATCCTCCTCGATTCTCTAAGATAGGACTGCATCGCAGGACTTACAGAAGATCCAGATTCATCCACGTTTGTTTGGTCGATGCCCGGCAACCCCCAAATTTCCGCGACCAAATTGAAATATTCCCGATACCTTAAAGGATGTCCATCCGATACGTTGAATGCGCCTTGGCTGGTTCCGAGTAACCCTGCAACACACGCGTTCATCAAGTCATCGACATGAATACGATTTGAAAAGCCATCGGGCTGGTTTTGAGGTAATGAAAATCCCCGCCGCAATCGCTCAACCGGCACCCGACCAGGTCCATAAATTCCCGCAACGCGAAATATCGCCAAGCTCATTTCATTTTCCGATGCCCAATTTTGACAGTGCTCTTCAACCTTAGCCCGTCTTTGAGCCCGTTCAGTTTGCGGGTTTATGGGTCTCGTTTCATTTACCCATTCACCGTGACAATCACCATAAACGCCCGTTGTGCTAATTAATAACAGCCGGTCAGGCGGTTGAATCAACACCTCTTCCAAGAATCTGCGAATTCTGGATTCAGGTTCAACGTCTGTGGCGGGAGGAACAAGGTAGCACACCAGAGAATTGGCACCTGCATCAATTCTATCGGGTGTAGTTGCATCAAGATCAATTTGGTGAAACTCAACTCCAGGAATATCCAGATGTTTCGACCTTGATAATCCGATCAACTGATTTGTCTTACCGGATAGTGTACGAAGCAATCGTTCCCCGGTATAGCCGGCACCCGCTACAACAATGGAATTAACCTTGGTTTTAGGCGTGAATTCGGACACTTAGAAACCGTATTTTAATCGCGTCGCAGTCTGTCAGATACTGCAACGGGTGTCGGATAGCGAAATACGATGAGATACGATGAACCGACAAACGTCAGAACGGTCGCGATCAATAGGAAATTAGCAACCGTCGTTCCGATAACTCCGGAAGCAATCGCAACAAAAACGATCAAAATCGAAAATTCACTCAACTGACCCAATCGAAAACCAAGCTCCCAACCAGTTTTCTTTTTCTCACCAGCGTAGCGAAGAAAAAAGCGATACGCAAGTGGTTTGATCACCAAAACCAGGCACGCCAAAACAAATGAAGGAACAATAACCTCGGCAAATGCACCGCCATCGAAATGCGCACCCATCGCGACAAAAAACAACACTAGGAAAAAATCACGAATTGCCTGCAGACGGTCTGCAATGAAACGAGCAATCGGAGAAGCTGCCAAGGCAACTCCAGCGACAAATGCACCGATCTCATGTGAAAGCCCAAACAGGCTTGCCACAAATCCCATACCCAAACACCAGGCAATCGTCATGAGAAATAAATACTCGTGAATCTGATCGAACTTCTGTAATAATTTTCTGACTACAAATCGCTCAAGGATGAATGCCAACCAGATAAATATGGGTAACGTGATGACCGGTTGAAATGTTGCCAATCCAATACCGACATTCCTGCCAACCTGCTCGATAATAATCAGTGCCAGAATCGCAAGTAAATCTTGCAAGAGCAAAATACCGATCATCAACTCTCCCATATGGCGATGATGCAAGACTGTTGTCGGTAACAGTTTGATGCCGATAATTGTGCTCGAAAATCCGGTCGCAATACCCGTAACAACAGCCTCCATCGTTGTAAATCCAAACAAATGAGCGATCACAAATCCCAGAGTAAAAAATATCACAGAGGTTGCCGCGGTAACCAGGGATACCGATTGAAAGATCTTCAGTAATTTCTGTGGGTAAAGATCCATTCCCAGCAAAAACAACAAAAACACAATCCCGATATGAGCCAACTCATCAACAATTGCCAGATCGGGAATGAGTTTGAAGCCACCTGGACCAATGAGTGCACCGAGGAGGATGTAAAACACCGGTAAGACTTGACGTGTAAATAACGCCAGTGTGCCAAATATTGCTGCGCCACAATAAATAATGACGATCGAGTATTCGATAATCATTGAAGGCGATGCAGTTCCCGCGTCTACAGCCATTGGTTAAGCCTGATTGAATTTTGACTGGATAATCAATAAACGGTCAGCAGGTTTTAATTTATCTGGAACCGTCTTTCCATTTGATGCTGCAGCCAAGACTTGGTTTCTGTATTGACGACACATCCTCTCCCGCTAACATTGCATTGACTGCAGCGCGCAGGTCAGCGCCGTTGACTTCAACACTATTGCCTGGACGGCTGCCATCAAATTGGCCTCGATAGATCAATTCAAACATCGAATTGAATAAATAAAAATCCGGCGTACACTCTGCCCGGTAGGCGCGGGCAACAGCTTGCGATTCATCATAGAGATACGGAAAAGTGTAACCGTATCGCATCGCGTCCGCCGTCATTTTCTCCGGGCTGTCCATTGGATGGGTGGTTACATCATTTGAACTGATTGCGACAACAGCAACGCCCTGTTCCTGATATCGCTTGGCGAATTCGGCAAAAGCTGACTTCAGGTGCACCACGTATGGACAGTGATTACAAATAAATGCAACAACTATTCCTTTTGAGTTGGCATAATCCAGCAGCGATACGGAATCAACTGAATCATTGGGATTCATATTTGGCAATGAAAACTCTGGTGCTTGAGTTCCCAATTCAATCATTTTGGATTCAACGGCCGGCATTCACGACTCCTTGTTTTGTTGTGGGGAACCAGACTACATCTACGGGCCTGATTCTTGTGATTCAATCCCACAGACGGGGCATGCAGGGTCTTTATTGATGCGAACTTCCTGCCATTCTGTGAGGGCCGCATCAAACAGCACCAGTCTACCGTACCAATTCGAACCCAGATTAGCAATAATCTTAAGTACTTCGCTGGCTTGTAATGAACCGATCGTACCGCATAAAGAGCCGAGCACCCCTGTTTCACTGCAGCGCTCATTAGGTTCATCCTCTGGACTGTAAAGGCAGCGAAAGCATGCACTGTCATCCAGGTCGGCCCGGTACACAATCAAGTGGCCTTCCATACGGATTGCCGCACCAGAAACCAGCGGTGTTCGGGTCGCAACACAAGCTTCGTTAATCGTAAAACGAATGTCAAAGTTATCCGTTGCATCAACGACGACATTGGCCTTTTCGACTTGTTGAAACAGCTCTGCTTTAGAAAGCTGCCGATGTAGTCCAGTAACCTTGATTTCAGGATTAAGTGCGCTCAGCGTTTGCATTGCCGATTCCACTTTGGGTACACCCACCGTTTGCGTCGAATGCACAATTTGTCGTTGCAAATTGGACAAATCAACATCGTCATAGTCATTGAGCACAAGGTGCCCTACACCGCTTGATGCAAGGTACATCGCAATTGGCGATCCCAGTCCACCCAGTCCAACAATCAATACCCTCGAATCCAGAATTTTCTGCTGTCCCTCGATGCCAAGAGGCGGCATCATAATCTGACGGTTGTAGCGTAATAGTTGGGAATCGTCCATACCAATAAGTTATATCATTGTTGGTTGGATTCAGATATGTGGACCTGATGGTATCAACCGACAAAATGAATGAGTTTACCCATTTTAATGATCAGGGTGATGCCCACATGGTTGACGTGGGTGGTAAGCTGGAAACTCAGCGACAAGCGGTTGCGGACGGTTCTATTCGCATGTCAGCGGGTACACTTGAACAGATCGCATCACATCAAAATAAAAAAGGCGATGTGCTTGCCGTGGCTCAACTTGCCGGCATTATGGCTGCTAAAAAAACCGCAGATCTTGTTCCACTCTGTCACCCGCTGTCCCTCACCCACGTTTCGGTTGAACTGGAGTGTCTGAGTACTGATTCGGTGGTGTACTGCCGTGCAACAGTCCGCACCAAAGATCGAACAGGTGTTGAAATGGAAGCACTCACTGCAGTACAAGTGGCGCTTTTAACGGTTTACGATATGTGCAAGGCAACAGACCGTGGTATGGTGATTGAAAACGTAAAACTTATAGAAAAATCTGGTGGACGCTCAGGGCATTGGCAACGTGAACTCGATAAGTGAAGCGCAGTCAACTCGTGCTGTTGATGCATGTGACCTGCCCTCAACTCCGTACGAACACGCATTAACAGAGATTCTCTCTCATATTCAGCCAACAACTCAAACGGAAAGGCTATTCATTCGGAATGCACTGAACAAAGTCGCGGCAGAAGACATCATTGCCAAACAGAATGTTCCAGGCAATCGAAATTCCGCCATGGACGGCTACGCGTGCCGGTTTGAAGACCTTGCGTCGGGCAATGAAACTTCTCGTCTGAGACTGACTGGAACATCCGCGGCCGGAAACCCTTACCAGGGCAGCCTTGATAGTGGCACCTGTGTTCGAATCTTGACCGGTGGTGTTGTACCTGAACCGCTTGATACCGTAATTATGCAGGAAGACTGCGAATTAGATAATGATTACGTCATTACCCGCAGAGCCCACCGAAAAGGCCAACACGTTCGAAACGCTGGTGAAGATATCGCAGCGGGTGACACAGCCATGCGAGAGGGTCAATTCATCGGTATGTCGGAGCTTGGCCTTTTGGCATCCGTGGGATGCGAATACATCCAGGTGCGACGCACTCCCAAAGTTGCCTTCTTTTCTACCGGTGATGAACTTAGAGGGGTCGGTGAATCGCTTGGCATCGGTGATGTCTATGACAGTAATCGGTACACGCTATATGCCCTACTCACGAAATTGCATGTCCAACCAATCGATCTGGGTGTCGTTCGCGATAATCTCGACGATACCATTGCAGCGCTGGCTGCAGGTGCCCAACAAGCCGATGTCGTCATTACAACCGCAGGCGCTTCAGTGGGTGATTCAGATTTTGTCAAGCAGGCACTGGAGTCACTTGGTGAACTGAAGTTATGGAAAGTAGCTATGAAACCCGGACGCCCGCTGGCGTTTGGACGTATCAACAATTGCTGGTTTTTTGGACTTCCGGGCAACCCCGTTTCCGTAGTCGTAACCTTTGATAAATTTGTCAAGCCTGCGTTGCGCAAACTGCGCGGCGAAACCCCGCCTGCGCCATTAGAAATCACCGCGCGCTGCAAATCGCCCATCCTTAAATCACCAGGAAGACTGGAGTTTCAGCGGGGCGTTCTTTCTTTCGATGCGAATGGTCAGGCATTCGTAGAATCGACGGGCAATCAAAGCTCGGGGGTCCTGACGTCAATGAGTCGCGCAAACTGTTATATTGTGCTGCCTTTGGAATGCGGCAACCTTCAAGCCGGTACAACCGTGACGGTACAACCGTTCGATACCGAACTTTAGAGGTTGGGCACGGTGTCCAACGACGCAATTCGCTGGGACGAAAAGTACCGAAATCGAATCCATGTTGAGAGTCTGGACCCCGATCCACTGCTCGTCGAATATCAGGAACTGTTTCAACCTGGGCAACAAGTTGTAGATCTCGCAAGCGGGAGTGGTCGACACTCACTGCTGCTCGCAGCACGCGGCTGTTTTGTCATACCCATCGACTGCAGTCGAATCGCCCTGCAGCATTGCTGCAACCATGCTACAAATCAATCGCTCAAAGTGTATCCGATCGTAGCGGACTTGATTGAAATTTGGTTTCCGCCCGAAAGCCTGAATGCAGTAATTTGCTTCAATTACCTGGAACGCACAATTTTCGACAACATTTGTAAGGCTCTCAAACCCGGCGGCATCTTCGTGATGAAAACCTTCAATCAAAATTTTCTTAAATCCAAACCTCGATTCAATTCTGATTATGTATTGAAGCCAGGTGAGCTTGCAGCTATGTTCGCTGCGCTCGAAATCATCCACCTGAATGATGATTGCAAAGACTGGACTGAAACCGCAAGTTCAATCGTCGCAATTAAGCCTTGACTGCCGCACGACGTTCGGAAACGACTTCTGTGTCGAAAACTGAAACCAGAACTTGAGATCATCGAAGCCATCAGACGCGCGACGTTTCCGGAAATCACAGACCTGGATGAAACCAGTCGCAAGGACTGGTTTGACGCTTACACCACTACCTTATTGCAACGAGAAGTCAGACAAATTACCACAATCTCCAAAGCCGGAGCCCTGCCAAATCTGCTCAGTGTATTGGCTTCACGCAGTGGCGCATTAATCAACGATGCAGATCTCGCGAGATCCATCAGGGAAAATCCGGTCACCACAAATAATTACCGACTCCTCCTACAAATGGTGTATCTCACATTTGACGTTCACCCCTGGTATCGAAACATCAGCAAACGCCTGACATAGTCTCCAAAAGGCTATATTTCTGACACCTCACTATTGTGCTTCCTACAGCAAATTGACCTCGCTCACGCGAAATTATTTCAACCAGAAATATTCGGACACATTTTTGAAAATTTCGTCGCAACTGAACTGATCAAGCAAATCTCCGTTCACGAAAACCGCATTCGGCTGTACCATTTCCGAACCAGTGACAACAAGGAGGTGGATTTTGTACTCGAAACTCATGACGGTAAACTGGTAGGCATCGAAGTTAAGAGCCGAGATACAGTAACTGCAACAGACTTTAAAGGGCTCAAAGTACTTCACGATCAAACAAACAATAACTTTGTTTGCGGCATTGTGCTCTACTGTGGTCTCCAGACAGTTCCCTTTGGAGATAAACTCTGGGCAATTCCTGTTGCTGCAATGTGGGGGTAATCCAATGACTCGAGGCACTTTCAGTCATCATGATCGACGTCAAGCCGGTGTTCGCTTGACTTGATTTCAAACACTGAACGTTTGCATGAAAGCGTTACCAAACTGTTGTCAGCAATCGCAAAGAAGAAATTGTTCAGACTCTGGTGATGTCAACTGTACTGGAAGCGTTCCAGAAGGATTTATTCCGCACCTCACCAAGTATGTACTATTATTGACTGTTCTAGATTGTTTGCCTATGTGTAACCATTAGCGCACTCTGAAAAAAGACCAAACAAGAGTCTTACAAAACAGACAAGCTAACGTTTAGACTTTCGATTTTTGGCGATAGGCGAACGAAGCTGGCACAATCGCCACCAGAACAAGATTCATGCGAAGATTCATTGAGCAACATACCTTTTGGTCAATTGTCGTACTGCTATTTGCAGCAATCTTGCTGTGGTTGATTTTTGCAGTCTGGCCCGAGTGGCTGGTTGCCATCCTGGGACGCAAGAAAACTTTCGTCAACACCTTGCTCAATGGACTCACACTCGGCGGCCTGTACTTTCTCGTCGCCAGCGGATTTACCCTGATTTTCGGCTTGATGCGCAATGTGAACCTCGCCCACGGCTCAATGTATTTACTCGGCGCCTACATCGGTTACGAGGTTGCCGAAGCCAGTGGCAGTTGGTTTCTGGGACTGGCCGTTGCATTCCTGGCCATTGGTGCCAGTGGCATGCTAATGCAAACGCTTGTTTTTCGACGTATGGAAGGCGATGACATTCGTCAAACCATGGTAACCATCGCCATCTCGATTATTGTCGCAGACTTGATGTTGGCGATCTGGACCGGCACAACGTATCAATTCGCACCACCGGAGTGGCTGTTTGGTGCTGCGCAGCTGCCCATTGTTTCCGTTATCAAATCATCAGGTGACACGGTTTACATCAAGTACCCGATCTACCGGTTGGCAGTTTTCTTCGCCGCGGTTGCTGTGGGAATCGCTTTGTGGCTGTTCCTCAATCGCACTCGGGTCGGCATGATGATTCGAGCCGGCGTAAATGACCGAGACATGCTGTCCGCATCGGGTGTGAATGTTCAACTGGTATTTGTGCTGGTATTTGGAATCGGTGCTGGACTCGCCGGATTTGCAGGCGTTGTGGGTGGTACGGCACTTTCAATTTCACCGGGAGAAGATGTTCGCTACCTGCTTGCATCCCTCATCGTGGTCATTGTCGGTGGCCTCGGTTCAGTGCCAGGCGCTGCCATCGGGGCATTGCTGATTGGACTGGCCGAACAATTCGGCTTGGCTTACTTTCCCACCTACGGCGTGGTGTTAACCTTTTTAATCATGGTACTCGTGCTTGCCATCCGACCGCAAGGATTGATGGGCGGTAGAGAGGTAAAACGATGAATTCCAAACGATGGTTTGCCGGCACCTTATCTGAGAACGGCGTTCATCCTGGCGTGCTCGTTGTCGCAATCTTCGTGCTTGCTTATCCTGGTTTTACCAGCGACTTTTTTACCTTTCAAATCGGAGCCTACTCCCTGATACTGGCGACAATCGCCCTTTCCTTAATGATGCTGGCAGGATATGGCGGAATGATCAGTCTGGCACAACTGACCGTTGCCGGCCTGGCTGGATACCTTGTTGCCATATTGGGTGACAATAGTGTTGGTGTCATGGGACTCGGCTGGCCGTGGTGGCTGACCGTGGTCGTGGCAATCAGTATTGCGGCACTGTTCAGTGCATTCATTGGCGCCATCTCGGTTCGCACCGAAGGCATCTATACCATCATGATTACACTGGCAATTGCAGTTGCTTTCTTTTACTTCGTTCGCCAGAACTATACGATATTCAATGGATTTACCGGATTCGCCGGGGTTGAGCCGCCCAACCTTTTCGGCGTTTATTGGCGCAATCCCGTACCGTTCTACTACTTGTGTCTCAGCATCGCAGCAATTTCGTTAGGCGCTGTTTTTTACCTATCGCGTTCAACGTTCGGCTTAAGTCTGCAGGCTATCAGGGATAACCCCAGACGAATGCGGTCACTCGGTTTTAATGTTGCCTTCCACCGTATTTTTGCTTACTTTCTATCCGGCATTATCGCTGGTACCGCAGGGGTACTGCTGGTATGGTTCAACGGTCGTATCTCCCCGGGTTCGATCGGTGTCGATGTCGTCATCGACATTTTGGTGATTGCTGTTGTTGGCGGGTTGCGCCACCCTATCGGACCCTTTCTTGGTGCCATCGTTTTCGTACTTCTGGAAAATTTCGCAATTGATCTGATTGACCGGGAGCGTTTCAATACAGTCATTGGACTGGCATTCTTGTTGATCGTCCTTTATTCTCCGGATGGCCTACTGGGACTTTGGACGCGACTGCGCGAAAAACTGCGCTCTGCAAGAACTGCGCGGCTCGCAATGAACGGCGTGAATAACATAGATGCAAAAACTTACGAATCTCTTGATAATCCATAAACTTTTTAATTTTCACTTTGGAGGTAACCATGTTGAAATCGTTGAAACAAATGTTGCTGGCTCTCGTACTGCTGTCAGTCAGTACCGGAGCGATTGCGCAAGACACCATAAAAATGGGTGCGCTTGCAACATTGGAAGGTGCATTCACCGTATTGGGTGAAGACAGCATGCGTGGCGTTCAGCTCGCACTCGCTGAGTTTGAACACATGGCTGGCGGGAAGAAGATCGAACTGATTACCGGTTCATCTGACGCGTCGCCAGACAGTGCCATTCGTGCAACCAGAAAACTGGTCGAACAGGACGGTGTTCAGGTATTAATCGGGCCCCTGTCGGGATCAGAAGGATTGGCGGTGAAAGACTACGCCAAGACGCAGCCAAATGTAACATTCTTGAACGGTACATCAGCCGCACAAGACACCACGCTGCGTGAACCTGCAGAGAATTTTTTCCGCTTCAGCACCGATGGCGCACAGTGGATGGCCGGTCTGGGTGAATACGCCTACAATGAAAAAGGCTACCGTAGTGTCGCCGTTTTGGCGGAAGATTACTCCTTCCCCTATACTCAGGTGTTCGGCTTCCTGGAGCCATTTTGCCGTCTTGGTGGTAAAGCACCAGTCGACGCGCGCTTTTGGGTGCCCATCGGCAACAAGGACTATTCCTCTGTCATTGCCGCACTGCCCGATGACGTCGATGCAATTTTTGTCGCACTTGGCGGCGCAGATGCCGTTAACTTTCTAACCCAGTATGAACAGACTGGCGGTGATTTGCCACTGATAGGCGGGTCAATTACAGTGGACCAATCGGTACTGGGCTCCAAGGGACAGACACGGAGTTTTGTCGTTGGTACCCCTTCGGGCGGACCCATCTCAGACACTTGGGATGATCCACGCTGGCATGCGTTTGTCAGTGCATACCAGGAGAGTTTTCCGGATGGCTTCCCGTCACCCTCCCTGTTTGCCCATGGTTACTACATCAACACGAAAGCCGCTTTGTTGGCGCTCAACGAAGTTGATGGTGACCTGTCGGACGGCGGAATCAAGTATCGAGCCGCGTTGTCTGCTTTGGAATTTGAAACGCCAACCGGTATGGTAAAACTGGATGACCGTCGCAACGCGATTGCTGATATCTTTCTCACTGAAGTCATTGAAGGTCCTGACGGCAATCTGCTGAACAAAACCATCAAGGTTGTTGATCAGGTCAGTCAGACATTTGGCTTGTCGTACGAAGAGTTCTTGAAGTACGGACAAGTCGGTCGAGAAAATCCCAGCTGCGAGTAAGCTTGCTGTGACAGATTCCCGCACCTCAGCGCTGGCGCAGTTACAAAGTTCCGGGCAAAACGCCCTCGAACTTGAAGCCATCAGTCGCCATTTTGGCGCGCTGGTCGCACTAGCGGACATCAACATGACTGTGCGCGCAGGTGAACGGCGTGCAGTTTTGGGTTCCAATGGCGCGGGAAAAACGACATTGTTCAATGTTGTTACCGGGGACTTTGCCCCAACAACTGGACGTGTCAGATTGTTTGGAGAGGACGTGGCGGATATGCCGAGTTTTGAGCGTGCCCGCCGCGGCCTCAGACGGACTTACCAGATATCACTGCTATTCGGCGGCCTGAGTGTACTCGATAACGTATATCTCGCTTGCAGTGGTGTCAAACGCGGGCGCTATTCACTGATGCGACCCAAACGCGATGACCACACCGTGGAATCGGCCGAAAACCTGATCAGCGCAGTTCACCTCAATGAACAACGCCACACGCAAGTCGCAAAACTCAGCCATGGACAACAGCGTCAGTTGGAAATTGCGCTGGCACTGGCCGGTGCGCCGCGGCTCATCCTGTTTGATGAACCGGCAGCGGGGCTCTCACCCAACGAACGTGCTGAACTGGTTGAGATACTGCAATCATTGCCTGAACATATCAGCTATATCATCATTGAACATGACATGGATGTGGCGCTTCGCGTCGCGCAAACCGTAACGATGATGCACAACGGTCGCATCTTCAAGGAAGGTACACCGGCAGAAATCGAAAGTGACCTGGAAGTGCAGGAGCTTTACCTCGGACATGCGGCAGCCTAGGTTTTCCAATACTCGCCGTAAAGCTGCAGTAGAAAATTTGCTGCAGGCCCGCAGTCTGCATGTCTATTACGGTCAGTCTCACGCGCTACAGGGCGTTGATCTCACATTGCAAAAGGGTGTACAAGCAGTCGTTGGACGCAACGGTATGGGTAAAACGACACTTTGCAACGCCATCATGGGTTTGGTTCCCGTGCAGCGCGGGTCTATAAAATTCCAAGGTCAGGAAGTTGTCAATTTGCCAGCCTATCGGATTGCCTCGCTTGGGGTAGGCTACGTTCCCCAGGGCAGACGCCTTTGGCCATCACTGTCTGTTGACGAGCACCTGCGACTGGTGGAATCCGGTAGTTCCTGGTCAGTACAACGCATCTATGAAACCTTTCCACGACTTGCTGAACGGCGGCGCAGCGGTGCCGGTCAACTGTCTGGTGGCGAACAGCAAATGCTGACAATATCACGCGCGCTATTGCAAGACCCTGAATTACTGGTGATGGACGAACCGACCGAAGGTCTTGCGCCGGTGATCGTCGATCAGGTCATCGCACTGCTGATTGAACTCGCTTCAGAACAGGAAGTAGCCATTTTGCTCATCGAACAGAACATTTCTGTAGCAACTGCGGTAGCACAAGAAGTTGGCATCATGGTCAACGGTCGCATCGGTCGCATCATTCCTGCGGCAGATCTCGCTGGCGATCGAGTATTACAAGAACGTCTGCTAGGAGTGGGTCGCCATTCTCACGATGAACTTGACATTCCCGTTTCGCCGACCCTGGATTCCGGATTGGACGCACACGACAACGTCACGCGCACCGAGGATTCTCCAGCAGATACCGTTGCTCCACAAGACGATCGACCGGAACAAACTGCACCACAACCAATTTCAACGAGCGAATACATGCCACCAACACGCTGGTCAAGTGCCGGGTGGCAAACTCCGACCGACAACCGCCCCACACAAATTGACCAGACCGTCCGATCACCTGCACCGCGACCGTTTGACGTCACGCCCAAACCCCTGCACAACGCGTCAATTCAGGCTTTGGCAGGCACACATAAATCGGTGATTTACGTTGCAGGTACGTTTGACACCAAGGGCGAAGAACTCAACTTTCTGCGTAAATGTATTGCTGACCGGAACCTGCCGGTCATTTCCGTTGACTTGTCAACTTCTGGCAAACCCTCCTCTGCGGATGTACCACCCCATGTCATCGCGGCCTATCATCCCGGTGGCGCGGGAGCGCTCAAACACGGTGACCGCGGCGCTTCAGTCAGTGCGATGGCAACAGCATTCGAACGATTTGTCCAACACCGTGACGACATCGCTGGAATCATATCTGCGGGTGGCTCAGGTGGCACATCGCTTGTCACCCCGGCAATGCGATCACTGCCGGTCGGTGTTCCAAAAATGATGATTTCAACTGTCGCATCCGGTGATGTCGGCGCCTATGTTGGCGCATCCGACATCACGATGATGTACTCGGTCGCAGACATCCAGGGACTGAATCGCATCTCCCGCCAAGTGCTCAGGAATGGCGCCAATGCTATGGCCGGCATGGTGGCTGATCGACGCAAAGACAATGAGCGCAGTTCCAACCCCGATAAACCGGGCATTGCATTGACGATGTTTGGAGTCACAACACCTGCAATACAGCAAATGGTCCATCTATTGCGAGACCACTACGACTGTCTGGTTATGCATGCCACCGGAACAGGTGGACGTTCCATGGAAAAGCTGGTCGACAGCGGCATGATTGTAGCGGCACTGGATATCACCACCACCGAAATTTGTGACCTGCAGATGGGTGGTGTATTTGCTGCAGATGACGATCGGTTTGGTGCATTCATCAGGACTGGTACTCCCTGGATTGGTTCAGTCGGTGCATTGGACATGGTCAATTTTGGACCGCGCGACACGGTTCCACAACGTTACAAAGACCGCAATTTTGTCGAACACAATCCACAGGTCACCTTGATGCGCACCACACCAGATGAAAATCGTCGTATGGGGGAATGGCTTGCTGATCGAATCAATCTGATGCAGGGTCCGGTTCGATTCCTGATTCCAGAAGGTGGTGTCTCAGCGCTGGATGCACCCGGTCAGCCATTTCATGATCCCGAAGCAAATAAGGCGCTGTTTGACGCCATCACCGAACGGGTTCAACAAACCGCCAAGCGGCGATTGATTCGTTCTGCGCTACACATCAATGACCCGGCTTTCGCCGAACTTGCAGTCAACACATTGGCTGAAATTAATCCGATAACCTCTGATCGAGTAATGAACTATGGCACGATTTGAACGACAGGCGTTGCTTGAGAAGTTTCAGGCAATGAAACACCGCGGCGAACCAATCATCGGTGGTGGGGCAGGCACTGGGCTTTCCGCAAAGTGTGAAGAAGCTGGCGGTATTGATTTAATCGTCATTTATAACTCGGGACGCTACCGTATGGCAGGACGCGGCTCACTATCCGGCCTGATGGCCTACGGCAACGCCAACGATGTGGTGATGGAGATGGCAACGGAAGTGCTGCCGGTTGTCAATCATACTCCGGTGCTGGCCGGGGTCAATGGAACGGATCCCTTTTGTGTATTTGATGACTACCTGGAACGCGTCAGGGCTGTCGGGTTTGCAGGGGTACAGAATTTTCCCACCGTTGGGCTCATCGATGGGACTTTTCGGATCAATCTTGAAGCAACCGGGATGTCGTACGATCAAGAGGTCGATATGATTCGACTGGCACACCAGAAAGGGCTGTTGACCACTCCTTATGTATTTAGCGAGTCCGAAGCCCAGGCCATGGCTGAAGCGGGTGCCGACATCGTTGTCTGTCATTTGGGCCTGACCACAGGAGGTTCTATCGGTGCGGCAGCGGCATTGCAACTTGCAGACTGTCCATCGCTTGTCGACGCTTGGGCCGAAGCCGCGATGAAAGTCAATCCTGAAGTGCTCGTACTCGTTCATGGTGGTCCCGTTTCAATGCCGGATGACGCACGATACGTACTACAGAATACTGAGAATTGTCATGGCTTCTACGGTGCGTCTTCCATGGAGAGACTGCCGACCGAAATCGCCCTGACGGAACAAACCAAAGCTTTCAAAGCGATAAACACTAACCAAGAGGAATAACGTCATGACTGTTGGGATTATCGGTTCATTAATTTTGTGGCTAATCGTTGCCATTGTTGTCATTGCGGTCGCGGTGTACCTGCTACACTGGCTCTATCACCGCTCAACCAAGGAATTGGCCTTCGTCCGTACCGGACTCGGAGGCGAAAAAGTCGTCATTAATGGTGGGGCACTGGTGTTACCCATTGTTCATGAAGTGACACCAGTCAATCTGAATGTGGTACGCATTGCCGTTGCCAGAATCAAGGAAGACGCAGTCATTACTCGGGACCGGATGCGGGTGGATGTTGAAGCGGAGTTCTTTGTGCGCGTGATGCAGGCACCCAAAGCAGTATCAGCCGCGGCTTCGACACTCGGTCGAAGAACACTGGAAGCCGAACGTCTGGCTGAACTGCTGTCCGGTAAATTCGTCGGAGCACTGCGATCTATCGCGGCTGAAATGAGTCTGGATGAGATGCATGAAAATCGCAGCGATCTTGTTATTAAAGTCGAAGAGCGTGCCAAAATCGCCTTGGCACAAAATGGGCTGGAATTGGAATCAGTGGCCATTATTGACCTCGATCAAACAAGTCTTGAGTACTTCGACCCGGCAAACCGCTTTGATGCAGAGGGTATGACGCAGCTGATTGAGGAAATCGAAACTCGACGTAAATTACGCAACGACGTTGAGCAGGCATCAATGGTTGCCATTCGCAGCCGTAACCTGGAAGCTGAAAAAGAAACTTTGAAACTGGAACAGCAAAGTGAAAGTTCCCGATTGGATCAGGCACTGGCCCTGGAAGCCATGCGCGCTGATCAAAACGCAGCAGTTCAGCGGACACGCGCAACCAAGGAAGCTGAAGCAGAGCAATCGCGCATCGCAAGCGAACAAAGCACCCGTGAGAGAGAGATTATTCGTCAGCAAGTGCTCGAATCAGCCCAGATCGAAGCGCGTGAAAAGACCGAAAAAGTTCGTATTGAGCACGAACGGGAACTGGAACAGGCACGTATTGACCGCGAACACAAGGTGCGCACCCATGAGATTAAACAGCGCCACGAAATTGAACATGCCGACATCATGGCAAATGAAGATCTGGAGCGAGCCAAAATTGTCTCCGAACGACAGCTCAGAGAAGCTCGAATCATTGCTGATGAGGAAATGGAATCGCGCGACATTGCCCGTTCCCGAGAAGTCGAAGTCGCAAAACTCACTGCAACGCAAGTGGTAGAACAGGCGCGTATCGAACAGGAGAAAACGCTTGATACCTCTCGTATTGAACGCGACCGCTTGGTACGAGCACAGCAGATCGCACAACGCCAGGCACTGGAAGCGGCGGAGATTGATGCACGCGAAGAAGTCGAACGCAGCCGAATCGCTTCAGATCGCGAATTGGACGAAATTCGGATTCAAAAAGATCGCGACCTCAAGCGCTTGGAAGTCGAACGGGAGATGACCCTGGAGCTGGCAGAAATCGAACGTCAAATCAGTGTCTTGAGCAAGCAATCGGAAGAGGCGAGCACCAAAGCGGAAACCGAAGCCGCCCGCGCCCGCGCGGTCGAAGCCGAAGAACAGGTCAACACCGTACGCGAAACTGAAGTTGCTCAACGGGTTGCGGCCATTGACCGGTTGCTGGCCCAACGGGATGCGGATACCATGACAATCACTGCAGAGGCAGAGAAAATCACGACTGCTGTTGCCGCCGAAGCTCAACGCCTCCAGAACGAGGCCGAGAATATTCTGTCAGCCGATGCACGCAGCGGTCTTTTAAGAACCAAACTCATCGAGCGTCTCGAAGGCATCGTCCGCGAAAGTGTCAAGCCCATGGAGAATATCGAAGGCATCAAGATCTTGCATGTTGAAGGATTGGGTGGCAGTGGCGACGGTCACCGTTCACCGACTGACGAAGTCATCGAAAGCGCACTTCGATACCGTGCCCAAGCACCACTGATCGATGAGATGATGAAAGATATCGGTGTTTCCGGTTCAAACATTACCGGAATGGGCGACATCTTCCGATCAGCCCGAGATGCGCAAACACTGCAGCAAGGCTCTAAATCGAGTTCGAAAAAAGCCAAAAAATCCAAGAGTTGATGCGATGCCTTCCGTCTACACATCTGCAGTGATCGAGGCACCCGCAGCACGCGTGTGGGACGCGGTCCGAGATTTCAACGCATTGCCATCGTGGCATCCATTGGTAGCCGACAGTCGTATCGAAGGCGGTGCAGCTGCAGATCAGGTCGGATGTGTGCGCGCGTTCAGGCTAAATGACGGTGGATTCATTCGCGAGCGCTTGCTGGCATTGTCAGACTACGATTATTGCTGTGTTTACTCGATCCTGGAAAGTCCAATGGGTGTTACTGACTATGTCGCCACACTGAAGTTAACCCCCATTACAGATGGTGATCGCACGTTCGCCGAGTGGTCTGCCGAGTTTGAATGTGAGCCGGCGCGTCAATCTGCACTGATTGAACAAATCGGCCAAGGGGTATTTCAAACCGGCTTTGAGGCACTAAATAAGCGATTCAGGATCTGAGATGGTCACGGTGGTGCGCAGTACAGTTATTGATGCGCCGATATCAGCGGTATGGAGTGTGTTGCGCGATTTTAACGGACACGATCGCTGGCACCCGGCCGTGCGCTACAGTCACGTCGAAAATGCAATGCGTGCAGACCAGATTGGAAATGTCCGAAATTTCGATCTGACCGGCGGCGAAAATGTTCGTGAACAACTGCTGACGCTGTCTGACAAGAATCATGAATTTCGCTATCGAATCGTTACCAGTGACGTCCCCTTGCATAACTATGTCGCGGAAGTTTCGCTACGCCCGGTCACCGACAGGAATCGCACCTTCTGGTTGTGGAAATCACGGTTTGACACACCACCTGGACTTGAACAGGAAATGCAGCAACTGGTGGCGGAAGGTGTCTACGAAGCGGGATTCGAAGCAGTTCGAGCGCTGGTTGAAAAAGACAGTCCTAATCCGGAAGATCGCGACTCGATCGCCCCGGATGCAGGTCTTCAAAAAGGCTCGGCAATGGTGGTTGGACGGTACGGGTTGCCCGAGGTACTTCGACCGGAATCGATTGCCGCACCTCTCCCAAAAGCGGGTCAAGTACGAATACGCCAGCACGCAATTGGAGTGAATTACATAGACATCTATTGCCGCACAGGATACTTTCGTCTGCTGAATCCACCGGGTATACCAGGTCTTGAAGCTGCTGGCGAAGTTCTGGATGTTGGCGCAGGTGTTTCTCACCTGCACCCGGGGCAACGCGTCGCCTACGCTTGTCTGCCGATTGGTGCATACACTAGCATACGCACACTGGATGCAGCACTTATTGTGCCACTACCCGACACGATCAATACAGATACCGCCGCAGGTGCAATGTTGAAAGGCATTACTGCAGAATTTTTGCTTCATCGCGTGCACCCTGTCAGTGCAGGTGATACGGTTTTGGTTTACGCTCCGGCCGGTGGTGTGGGGAGTCTGTTGTGTCAGTGGGCACGACACCTTGGTGCAACCGTAATTGGAGCAACTTCGAGCCCAGCCAAGGCTCAGGCAGCCCGTGATGCCGGCGCCCATCACGTTGTTATACCAAGCCAGATGAGCCTTGTCGAGCAAGTTCGAGATGTGACTGAAGGTAAAGGGGCAGATGTAATCTATGACGCGGTCGGCCGCGAAACCTTCCCTCACTCGATTGCTGCGCTTGCCAATCGTGGCCATCTCGTCAGCTACGGACAGGCTTCGGGAGATATTGGCAGTTGGGACATCAGTTCCCTTGCCATGAAATCAGCAACGATTTCAAGGCCGAATTATGTCCATTACACTGATACCCCCGACAAAATCCAGCCCATCACTCAACGACTCTTTAATGCGATTGAACAAGGCATCATCAATGTGAATGTGAATCACCGTTTCGAACTGCGACAGGCTGCTGATGCCCACCATTTACTGGAAACACGGCAAACCACAGGGTCGATCGTACTGACGACCGAACATACAGAGCTCGAACAATCATGAGACTCGCGTCATTCAGTTGGGCTGACCAGTACTATGTGGGAAGCGTTGATAACGAAAATGGCTTACTCAAGCAACCAACCCGCATCGATCAATCCTGCATCGGTGATGGGACTGCCTGGTTGATCAATTCGCGATTGTCCGATTCAGCGGAAGAATTTGCGCTAACCGATGTAACGCTGTTGGCACCCATTGCGCGACCGCGGCGCAATATTTTTTGCGTTGGCAAGAATTATTATGATCATGCCAAGGAATTCTCGCGATCAGGCTTTGACAGCTCTGCAGTAAAAGGTGAAGTGCCACAGGCGCCAATCGTTTTTACCAAAGTGCCTGACTGCGTCATTGGTCCCGGGATGCCGATTCGTATTGATCAATCGGTTTCCAGTGCAGTTGACTATGAAGTTGAGTTGGCAGTGATCATTGGCCAATCAGGGCGTAATATTCAACCTGAAGACGCGCTCGATCATGTATGGGGATATACCATTATCAATGATGTTACGGCCCGCGACCTGCAAGGTCTCCATAGTCAGTGGTTGATCGGCAAATCCCAGGACACATTTTGCCCGATGGGACCTTGGGTGACACTGCGCAATGAATTGAATCTTGCAGATACGACCATACGCTGCTTTGTCAATGGACAACAGCGACAGGAATCCAACACCGGACTTCTGATATTCGACGTTCCAACAATCATTGCGGCTATTTCCAATGGGATTACCCTGAGGCCGGGCGATGTCATTGCAACAGGGACTCCTGCAGGTGTTGGAATTGGCTTCAAACCACCGAAATACCTGGAACCCGGTGATGTAATACGAATGGAGATCGAGGGCATCGGGATACTCGAAAATCCGGTTGAGAGTTGGTAATGGCAGACATTGAATTCGGTAGCATGGCCATCGAAGACTATGGTAATGGTCCAGCGGTCGTGATGGTACACGGTCTTGGCGGAACATCGAACAGTTTCCAGCCCTTGATGCCATATCTGGATGGATTTCGCGTGCTCAGACCCGACCTTCCCGGCGCCGGTCGATCCGGTTATCGACCAGGAAAACCTGGAATTCCAGGTTTGGCTGCTGCTGTATTTGATGCTGTGCAGGTCGCCGGCATTAAACACGCACACTTCGTCGGTCATTCGATGGGCACGCTGATTTGTCAACACCTTGCGGTTGAGTCACCCGAATTGGTTGCCAGTATGACCTTGTATGGTGCCTTGGTTGAACCGCCGCCCGCAGCGCGCCACGGCCTTAGAGAACGAGCCAGCGCAGCACGTCAAGCGGGATTGGCAAATATTGCAGATACAATTGCCAATGACAGTATCGCTAATTCGTCAAGACAGCACAATCCAATCATTTCGGCATTCATTCGCGAAACTTTGATGCGACAAAATCCATCAACTTACGCCATCCACTGTGAAGCACTCAGTGAAGCTAAGGCAGTTGCTCACGAACGGATTGCCTGTTCAACCCTGCTGATTACCGGACAGCATGATGCGATTGCACCGGTCGCGATGGCTCAACAACTGATCGCCCAAATTGACAATTCCCGGCTGGAGATTATTCCCGATGCGGGCCACTGGATAATGATCGAAACTCCCCAGAGAGGGGGCGAATTGTTGCGCGAACACTTGAACACACAGTGCGAAACAATTAACTGAAATTTAGGAGCAAAACAAAATGGCAGAGAATAATTTTGGTTGGAATGGCAACGGATTTGCTCAAAGCCAACAAGATATCACATTTAGTAACGTACGCATACTGGACGCCAGTGGTGAAGCACCTTACAACGGTGAAGTCACGGTATCAGGTAACCGCATTAAGTCGGTAAATCGAGCTGATGCCGCTCGTTACTCCTGGGGAAACGGCAATGGAATTCGCATTGACGGTCGCGGTATGACACTGATGCCAGGACTCATTGATGCGCACCTGCATCTGTCGTGGAACAATGCACCTGGGATCGCGCCAATTCAAATGATGCCAGTCGAGGAGCACGTAATCAACTGCGTTGTGATGGCAAAGGTATTGATCGATGCTGGTTTTACTGCAGGCTGCGGTGCCGCGGCCGCGAAACCAAGATTGGATGTGGTCATTCGCGATGCAATCGAGTCTGGACAGTGTGTAGGCCCGCGCTATACTGCCGCCGGTCCTGAGATAACTTCCGTTGGCGGATTGGGGGATACCAGTTTGCCACATATTCCGCATGAAGCTCTGAATCTGGGTATCGTGGTCTCCGGTCCGGAGGAAATTCGCCGTACCGTGCGCGAACTGATTAAATGGGGTGTTGATACCATCAAGATCAACCTGTCGGGCGAAGAAATTACTGCCATGCCCGCGCGAGTGAATCAATTTGATGATGATGAAATTTCAATGGCAGTCAAAGAGGCCAAGGCACGCGGCAAGAATTTAGCTGCCCATGCCCGGTCCAAAGAGTCCGTGGCCAAGTGCGTCGATTACGGAATTGACTTCATCTATCACGCATCTTTCACAGATGAGCAAACACTGGACAAACTTGAAGCCGCAAAAGACAAGCACTTTGTAGCACCGGGACTTGCCTGGCTAATCAATACCGCGCGCAACGCTGGTGATTACGGCATCAAACCGGGTACGCCAATTACCGATGCTTATGAGCGTGAATTGGAAGCGGCTGTCGACAGTATGCAGAAAATGCACAAACGCGGCATCCGTGTCCTGATCGGCGGAGATTACGGATTTGCATGGACACCGCACGGCACCAACGCAAAGGATATCGAATACTTTGTTGACATGGTGGGAATGTCGCCGATGGAAGCCATTCAGTCAGCAACCCGTTATGGCGGCGAGATCATGGGCATGGGAGACGAACTGGGTATGATTCGCGAAGGCTATCTGGCCGACATGCTGCTGGTTGATGGCGACCCGTTGGTCGACGTGCGAATTCTGCAGGACCACAGTCGACTGGTAATGATCATGAAAGACGGCAAGTTTCATAAACAGCCGGATGCTTCGGAGACAAGCATCCCGCGCGAGCTGCGTTATACGGCTTCGCCTTCTGTGAGCCCGGCTCTTGCGATTTGACCGATTGTGCCGCACATTGATTCACTCAGTTAAGCAGGTGAATTTGCCTGGCTGTTTATCAGATCGAGGCAATGCGGTCGTGACGGTTGTTCGCTATTGACCCGAGGCTTGTTGTCGGGCTTGGTACGCTGCCTTTTGTTCTTCGGTTGCTTCGCTTTGAAACTGATCTTTCCATTCAGCATATGGAATGCCATAAACTATTTCTCGAGCATCCTCATAACTCATCTCGTGCCCCCGCTCGTCGGCAGCCGCGCGATACCACTTAGACAGACAGTTTCGACAAAAATTCGCGAGGATCATCAGGTCAATGTTTTGAACCTCAGTGTGAGTTCTGAAATGTTCGACCAGGCGCCTGTATGTCGCCGCTTCAATTTCAGTTCTTGTTTTATCATCCATAGTAATGTACCTCTCATACGATGCTACGGGGGCCGGCAGTGTTGTGTTCAACCCAGCGGGCCTCACCGTTAAGCAGTGTTTCTTTCTTCCAAAACGGCGCCCGTGACTTTAAATCCTCAACCATTGTCTCACATGCTTGCAAAGCTGCAGCACGATGTTCCGACCACGTCGCGACCAGAACAATTGGTTCGCCCGGGAGAATTTTTCCGACTCGATGCAACATCAACAGATCCGCCAGACCGTTTGTTGCAACGACTGACTCAGCAAGTTCAGTCAGGTGTTTTTCGGTCATCGCTGGATAATGCTCAAGTACCATCGACCCGATTGCATCACCCTCGTTGAAATCCCGCATGGTTCCGACAAATACAGCCGTTGCGCCGAAACTTCCTGCCAGTATTGATGCCTGGTGCTGCGCAACCTCTGCAAAGGGATCAAATTCGTTTTCGACAACCTCGATTCGCATGGTCAGCCACCCGTGACCGGGGGAAAAAAAGCCACTTCATCTTGATCCTTTACTGGCGTATCAGTATCGGCATATTCCTGATTGATTGCGACGCGTACATTATCTGGGATCTCCATATCCAAGGCACAGGCCGCCCAGGCGTCCTTTGCAGTAGCGATGTTTGCACTCGCCAGTGTGGCTTCGCGCATACCAACCTGGTCAGCGAAGCTGGCAAAAAATCGAACCGTGATAGCCATGGTCGAATAGATCAAGCGAATGCGCCAGCCGCTTCCTCAAATTGACCCTGAGATGCGAGTCCATTGACTTCCGCGCGCCGTAAGATCGTCTGATGAACCTCATCGACTTTACTGTTATCGCCACTCCAGGCTTTCATCGGTGCCTGTTGCAGTGCCCGACCATAGGAAAAGGTCAATCGCCACGGTAAGTCCATGTCGAGTTGATTCATCCGGTTTAAATGCAAAGTAGCCTGCTCATCAGTTTGACCGCCAGACAGAAACGCAATTCCGGGTACGGAAGCAGGGACACAATCCAAAAAACACGCAACTGTCTGTTTGGCAACCTCGTCAACACTGGCTTGCTCGGCACATTGCTTTCCAGACAAAACCATATTGGGTTTCAGCACGATTCCACTAAGTGCAACACCCTGCTCATCCAGTTGTTGAAACACTGTTTTTAATGTTCGATGGGTGACCATACGGCACCGTTCGATCGAATGATCGCCATCCATCAGTACTTCCGGCTCTACAATTGGGACGATATCCGCCTCCTGGCATAACGCCGCATAGCGGGCCAGACCATGTGCATTGGCCATCAGGCAGGTAGTGCTCGGAATGTGGCCTCCGATGGTGATGACCGCACGCCATTTTGCAAATCTCGCCCCCAACGACTCATATTCCTGCAGCCGTTCGCGCAATCCATCCAAGCCTTCTGTAACCTTCTCTCCAGAGCGTCCAGCCAAGGCCTTGGCACCGGTGTCAACCTTGATACCCGGTACGATACCAACGTCATCCAGATATTTGGCAAAGGGCGTTTCACCATTGACCTTTTGACGGATGGTTTCATCAAACAAAATCGCACCGCTGATGAATTGCGACAACCCTTGGGCGGTAACCAACATAGAACGATAACTCAATCGATTGGCTTCGGTTGATGGTACGCCCAGTTTTTCGAATCTCGACGTACAGGTACCGGTACTTTCATCCATGGCCAGAATACCGCGTCCAGCGGATACCATCTCCTGGGCAGTTGATTCAAGCGTTTCCAAATTCATCTAAATTTCTCCATCTTATTGCAAACCATTCGCATGGATTGTCTAACCTAAACTGATAGTATTTTCATAGTGTTCGTACCACCTACCACGCCAGTTTCATCCCCGCGTGTCACCAGCAGTAAATCGCCTTTCTTTACGATTTTACGGCGCCTTAATTCTTTGACTGCCTGTAATTCAATTGGCTCTTCAGCGTCTCTATCGACATCAAAATCAATGGGATGTACGCCTCTGAAGAGTGTAACGCGGCGGTGGGTTCGGGCATGCGGTGTAACTGCGTATATCGGAATGCCAGACAACTGTTGTGACAACCATTTTGCCGTTGAACCCGATTCCGTAAGCGCCAGTATTGCCGCTACATTATAGTGACGTGCCGTGTACATCGTCGCCATGGCCACTGCTTCTTCCATGCTGTCAAACTGATCAGTGCTGCGTTCAACACGGTCCATCCCCAGATTGGTCGACTCCGAACCGCGACAAATCCGGTCTACTGCAGCAACTACTTTAGCCGGGTGTTTGCCGACCGCTGATTCTTGCGAAAGCATGATCGCATCGGTACCATCCAACACCGCATTCGCAACATCCAGCACCTCTGCTCGTGTGGGAGTCAGACTATACTCCATGGAAGTCATCATTTGCGTTGCCGTAATGACAAATCGATTACGCTGCCGCGCTACCGCAACCAGCTGTTTCTGCACCCCGGGTAATCGTGCATCGCCAATTTCGACGGCCAAGTCACCGCGCGCAATCATAATGCCATCTGAAGCATCAACAATTTCTTCAATGTTCGTAACCGCCTCAACCCGTTCGATCTTGGAAACGATTCCACCTTCGCAACCCGTAGCACTCAACAATTCACGCGCAAGGCTCACATCGACGGCATTTCGAACAAATGACACCGCGAGATAATCAATATCCAGATCGCCGGCAGTGCGAATGTCCTGGTGATCTTTTGAAGTCAATGAAGCTGCCGTCAGACCGCCGCCGCGTCGGTTGACGCCCTTTGAATTCGATAATCGACCACCCACCAGTACCTTGGTTTTTACCAATGGGTCCAACACCTCCGTCACCTCCAGCACGATGTTGCCGTCATCGACAATGAGAATGTCACCAAGTTTGACGTCCTTTGGCAGGTTCTTGTATGTAACACCAACCCGTTCCTGGTCACCAGCTTCTTCATCCAATTCGACGTCCAGAATAAAAGGCACACCTTGAACCAAATTAATCTGATTGTCTTTAAATTTCGCAATGCGTATTTTCGGTCCCTGCAGATCAGCCAGAATGCCGACCGCCCGACGCTGCTCAAGGGCATGTTTTCGAACCAATTCGATCCTTCGTCGATGTTCCTCTGAAGTGCCGTGGGAAAAATTCACCCGTGCGACATTCAATCCTTTTCGAATCAACCGCTCCATCTCGAGATCGGAGTCGGTTGACGGGCCGAGGGTGGCGACAATTTTTGTCTGTCTCAACACGGTGCTCACCCTACCTGTGAAAGTCGTTGGGTCCTTTGTGCTGCATGCTGCTGTAATGCGTCGAACCCCGGTAGTTGGTTGCCCTGCACGAACTCAAGAAACGCACCACCACCTGTAGACGCGTAGCTCACATCGTCAAGAGAAGCAAATCGTTCGAGTGCAGACAATGTATCGCCCCCTCCCGCGGCAGAAAACGCATCGCTCGCGATGATGGCGGCGGTTATGGCACGAGTTCCGTTATCAAAAGGCGGGAATTCAAACGCACCAACTGGGCCGTTCCAGATAATGGTTTCCGAGGCTGTGATGATGCTGCCAAATCGTTCCCGAGTTTCCGGACCAATGTCAAGAATCATATCGTGCTCAGTAACTTCGTCGATCGGTTTGCATTCAGCCTGCTCGCCCGCATCAATGGATGGCGCGACAATCACATCGTTTGGCAACGGAATCTGGCAGCCATTCCGACTGGCGAGTTCCATGATCTTGCGTGCCTCATCAACAAGCTCAGGTTCATGGAGCGAACGCCCGACAGCAAAGCCCTGGGCAGTCAGAAACGTGTTGGCGATTCCACCACCAACGATCAATGTCTGTGCCAACTTTGAAAGTCGTTTCAGTGCCTGCAACTTGCCATCGACTTTGGCGCCACCGACGATGGCCACAACAGGTTTGGACGGATGATTCAACGCGGTATTCAGAGCATTGATCTCCTTTTGACACTGCAAACCAACACAGGCAGTTGCGGCAAACTCCACCACACCGGAGACAGACGCATGGTTGCGGTGTACTGCTCCGAACGCATCCATCACAAACACATCGCAAAGGTTCGCCATTCGATTGCTGAGGGCCCGATCGCCGGTAACTTCACCGGCCAGAAAACGAACATTTTCGCCAAGTACGACTGAACCCGGTCTGAGGTCAACGCCATCGATCCAGTCCTTGGCGAAAGCAACTTCCTGTCCCAGCAGTTTCTGCAATTCATCCCTGATCGGCACAAGGGAATATTGAGCATCATACTGACCCTCCCTGGGTCTTCCGAAATGAGAAATGATCAACACACCAGCCCCGTGCCGCAATGCATACGTAACGGTATCCAGCGATGTGCGAATTCTGTAATTCGAGGTTATTTCACCATTCTCGACCGCGACATTCAGATCAGCACGCAGCAGCACGCGTTTGCCGCGCAAATCTACCTGCTCGATTGTAAACATGGCGATTTTGCCAACTACTCTGCATTCATGAATGCAACCGCAGTGTCCAACATACGATTTGAAAATGCCCATTCATTGTCATACCAGCAACAAACTTTCGCGGCATGACTGCCAACAACGCGCGTGGTTGATGCCTCGAATACCGATGAGATTGCACAGTGATTGAAATCGATCGAAACCAGCGGTTTATCGTTAAACGACAGAATCCCATTTAGCGGCCCAGTTGCGGCGGTTTGAATGGCATCGTGAATCGCCTCAACCGATACCTCCGATTCAGTCTGAATCGTAAGATCAACCAGCGATACATTTGCAGTCGGTACACGTACTGCAAAGCCGTCCAATTTACCATCCAATTCAGGCAAGACCAGCCCGATCGCAGCAGCCGCACCGGTACTGGTCGGAATCATGGACTGTGTTGCCGAGCGCGCGCGTCGCAGATCTGAGTGGAAGACATCGGTCAAAACCTGGTCATTGGTATAGGCATGCACAGTCGTCATCAATCCTGAACGAATTCCAAAGGCGTCATTCAACACCTTCGCGACGGGAGCCAGGCAATTGGTGGTACAGGATGCATTGGATACCACTGTATGCGACGCTCTGAGTACGTGCTGGTTAACTCCGTAAACAATCGTTGCATCCACCCCACCGCCGGGTGCCGAAAGCAATACTTTTTTTGCACCGCCCCGAAGATGTCCTGATGCTTTTTCCTTACTGGCAAAAAAGCCGGTGCATTCCATTACAAGATCTACGCCGAGTTCATCCCACGGCAATGCCTCAGGATTGCGTTCCGACAGGGTTTTCACTGGCTTGCCGTCAACCTGAAAGCCATCGTCATCACACTCAACGGTCGCTTTGAACTTGCCGTGCACCGAATCATACTGCAGCAAATGAGCATTGGTTTCCTTGTTCGCCAAATCATTAATTGCCACGACTGATAGTCCGTGCTGCTTGGGTGACTCATACAGCGCACGCATGACGTTTCGGCCGATGCGTCCAAATCCGTTAATTGCTACTCTGATTGACATTCGTTAAACTACCCGCTGAGAAAGAAAAGATGAAATTAAGATAAAACTAAAGCTATCCGATTAAGTTGCGTACCGCTTGCTCGACTCCGTCGACGGTCAGTCCGAAAAACTCATAAAGTACCTTACCAGGTGCTGATTCACCAAAGCGATCGACACCCAGAACCACGCCGTCGGGGCCTGCGTACTTTGTCCACAGCGCAGTCACCCCGGCTTCAACAACCACTCTGCGGGAAACTTGAGGTGGCAATACCGTGTCTCGATACTGTTGCGATTGCGCTTCAAATACATCGACACTTGGCATCGAGACAACACGAACAGCAAAGCCAGATTGTGTCAGACGCTGCGCTGCACCAGTTGCGAGTTCCACTTCGGTTCCGGTGGCGATTATGATCGCTTGGGGTTCGCCGGGACAGTCAGATAACACGTAACCACCTTTCGCGATATCACTGACCTGTTGTGCTTCGCGCTCATGCTGTGCCACAGCCTGACGGGAAAATAACAGGCATGTCGGACCATCGGTTCGCTCAATTGCCGCTTTCCACGCGACCAACGACTCCTGGGTATCACAGGGTCGCCAAACCGACATATTCGGGATCAGACGCAGGGTTGCAGCTTGTTCAACTGCCTGATGCGTAGGACCATCTTCACCGAGCCCGATTGAATCATGGGTATAGACGAAAATAGAACGAATCCCCATTAGCGATGCCATACGAATTGCATTGCGAGCATACTCAGAGAACATCAGAAACGTTGCGCCATAGGGAATAAATCCACCGTGCAGTGCCATGCCGTTGACGATTGCACTCATACCAAATTCCCGTACACCAAAGTAGATGTAACTGCCATCGACCTGTTGCCTGTCGATGGGAGTCGAACCGTCCCAAAGCGTCAAATTGGAACCCGTCAAATCTGCCGATCCGCCAATCAACTCCGGTAATTTTGGACCAAATGCGTCCAGGGCAACCTTTGACGACTGACGGGTTGCAAGCGCCTTGTCCGGTACCGCTGCAATACTTTCGGTACTGAAGTGCGCCCAGTCTTGCGGCAACTGTCCAGCGATACGGCGTCTCAATTCTTCAGCCAATTCCGGATGCTCATTCGTATATCCCGCAAACTTCTTGTACCAGGCAGCCTCCTCGGCTGCGCCGCGCGCGTGGCAGTTAAATGCTGCGCGGATGTGCTTCGGGATATGAAATGCCGGATGGTGCCAATCCAAGCGCTCCCGAGTCAATTCGATTTCCGCATCTCCCAGTGGTGCGCCGTGGGCACCCGCGGTACCTTGCTTGTTAGGTGCACCCCAGCCAATCAGGGTTTTACAGCAGATCAGGCTGGGACGATCAGATTCTGCACGCGCGGTTTGAATGGCTGCTTCGATTTCCTCGGGATTATGTCCATCGACATTTTCAACGACGTGCCATCCGTAGGCATCGAAGCGCCGCGGCGTGTCGTCGGTAAACCAACCGGTTACCTCACCGTCGATTGAAATATTGTTATCGTCATAAAACGCAATAAGCTTGGCAAGCTGATGGGTGCCGCTGAAGGATGCCGCTTCATGAGAAATCCCTTCCATCAGGCAACCGTCACCCAGAAATACGTAGGTAAAGTGATCAATAATTTCATGACCTGGTCGATTGAAACGCGCGGCAAGTACTTTTTCTGCCAATGCCATTCCAACCGCGTTGGCAAAGCCCTGTCCCAAGGGTCCGGTTGTAGTCTCAACCCCAGGTGTGATGCCATATTCGGGGTGCCCGGCCGTTTTTGAATGAAGCTGTCGAAAGTTCTTAAGCTCTTTAATGGGTAAATCATAACCGGTCAAATGCAACATCGCGTAGAGCAACATTGAACCGTGACCGTTCGACAACACGAACCGATCGCGATTAAACCAGCCGGCATTCCGTGGACTGTGTCTGAGATGATCAAGCCATAGTGATACGGCAATATCAGCCATGCCCATGGGCATGCCAGGGTGTCCAGAATTTGCCGCCTGCACTGCGTCCATGGAAAGCGCTCGGACCGCATTGGCCATCTCAAGACGAGTTGGTAAATCAGTGGATTGCGAGAGCATGGAGTCTGCTGGCGTAGCGTTCAACAGTTCTTTTTCTGCGTTGAGGATTCAGTATCCAGCAGGGTCGTTGGTTTCAGGCCGGATGTATCAGGTCAATCAGGGCTCAATTATACAAACTCGCTGGAAATTCTGATTGCCGTCACCGTTCGCGATTCTGGAATAGCCGCGCGGATTTGAAACCACACGCGTTACCCCGATCCGGTAGTCAACTGATTCGTGGGTATGGCCGTGAATCCATAAATCCGGTTCATAATCCAACATCATCATACCCAATTCTGATGCATATGCGGGGCTAACATCAACACCGACCCGCTCATGCTTTAGAGACTGCGCTGAAGGAGCATGATGGGTGACCACCACAGACTTTCGGGCTTTGCTGTTGGAAGTACTAAGTTCGGCTTGCAGGTACCTGCGCGACTCTTGGTGAAATCGCTCTGTATCCTCGGGCGCAAGTACGTTATCGCCAAGTGCAATCCAGTTATAGTCATTCATCCAATATCCAGCCTGCATCATGTGAACAGTCTTATCACCCTGGAGGCAAAAATCAGTCCAGAGTGTAGCACAGATAAAGCGCGTGTCATTGATATGGATTGTTTCATTTTCCAGGTAATGAACATTCGTTCCTTCGACCTCGGCACGAATCGCATCCTGAACCTCGTTGATCTCACCATGATAGTATTCGTGATTTCCACAAACGTAGATGACGGGGATATCAGCAAAGACATGTTTTGCCCAACGCACCCCGTGTTCACCCACGTGTATATCACCGGCTAAGATGACAACATCAAAATCGGAGTTCGGCACATCAAAATTTGAAAACTCCAAGTGAAGGTCTGAGTAAACAAGCAGTTTCATTGATCAGGACAGGGGAAATGGGTCGGCGCAAATTACTTCGAACGGGCTATCCGATATAGTCGAGTCGTGTTAATCACGCACGGAACGATACTGGGGTAGGAACTTATCCCGTATCGTACGTCAACTGATACCAGTATACTTGGTTTTTGTTGCCTTAAATTAATTTGTGAGGTGTCTTCGCTATTGGGATTTTTTGAAAATTATTTTTCCCATCTAAACACTGGCAATACTTGGTAAATATCACAACGCAATCGCCTCTCCCAATTGACAAGATGCGGTCATACTAATTTTTTTACTCATGTTCAACTGTTAAGATAGTGGCCGGCTGCATCGGAAGTAAAGGCCTGCTACAGGGTAGTATTTCAGAAACATGTGGTACCGAGGGAGACAACCCGGGACGAACACGGTCTGTTCATTTGGAATACCACATGCGTCGCAACAATTCATCTTTCCTGAGGAAATGGCAATATGGTGCGGCCCCAGCATGAAAGATGAGCAACACGATGATGAAACGTGCACCGATACCATGCGGAGTGCCTGGTTTGCATGCCGAATAATCGGGCAACGTGGTTGCATCGTGTCGGAAATTAATCGGCCCGGCTCCGGAAAGAACCAGCATGCCGATACGACTGGCGGCCATTGCGATAATTACGTCATAAAACAGGAAATGAACCGGCCGCGATCCTCGGGAGTTATCGCTAAATGTAGTGCGTGACGGGGCGGAGAGTTTCAAGCGGCTACCTGGTCGGTTAGCTGTTTTACCTCGATTCCGTCTTTAAATTGCACCCCTTCAATGACTTTCCCTAACTCCTTAAACCCTCGTAGCCGACGCCAGTTTTGCTGTGCACACTGACCCAACTTAAACATCATACACAACATTCCCGATCGGGTTAAACATCCTTTCGAACGTTTTGTCCGATGCCGAATGGTCGAAAACGTCGATTCGATCGGGTTTGTCGTCCGAATACTGTGCCAGTGCTTGGCCGGAAAATCGTAAAACGCTAATAGCTCCTCTCGATCCTTCATCAAACACTGGGCCGCTTTGGGATACTTGTCCTGGTACACGTCGATAAACGTGTCAAACGCAACCTGGGCCGCCGCGCGCGTGTCCGCCATCCAGATCTGCTGCAGCGAGGTTTTCGCCTGCGCCTGCAGTGCCTTGGGCAGCGCATTGAGCACATTGGCTGTTTTATGCACCCAGCAGCGCTGTTGCTCCGTCTCGGGATACACCATGCCAAGGGCTGACCAAAAGCCACATGCCCCGTCACTGATCGCCAGCTGCGGTGCATTCATCCCCCGGTTTTTCAAAGCCAGCAACAACTCGTGCCAGCTGAGCGTCGATTCGCGTACCCCGTCTTCAATCGCCAAAAAATGCTTCAATCCATACTCATCAACCCCAATCACCACTAAGCAACAAAGCTTTTCGTCTTCACATCGAACCCCGCTGTAAATCCCGTCAGCCCATATATACGCCCATTTTCGATCGCCCAGGTCGCGTTGCTTCCACGCATCCATCTCCTGCTGCCACTGGCGCTTCAGACGACTGACCACTGCCGGCGAAAAGCCCCGCGCCCGTTCCCCAAACAACGCCGTCATGGTGTGTGCCACTTCGCCAGTACTGATGCCCTTCAAATGCAGCCACGGCACATAGTTCTCCAGCACCCGGGTCTTTCGCAGATAAGGCGGCACCACGGCCGAGTGAAAGGTCACCGGCTCACCGGTGTTCGAGCGAATCTTTGGAATCTTCACCCGCACCGGTCCGATGCCGGTCTGGATGTCTCGCTCCGGCTGATAACCGCTTCTGACGACTGCCTGAAGACCATTTGCAGCCTGTTGGCCCTCAAACTGTTCCATGTACTCAATGAGCTCTGCATCCACTGCCGCAGCAATCAGGTCTCGGGCTCCTTTGCGCAGCGTTTCAGTCAGCAAGTCTTCAAAATTTTTATGTGTTGGAATTGAAATTACATTATGATTTCCCATGGTGGCGTACCTCCTGGTTTGGTTTGTAAATTAATTCATCTACAGTTAAACCAGATACGCCGCTTTTTTTCAACCCCCGTCACGCACTACATTTGACGATAACTCGATCCTCGGTTCTATCATGTTGACATGGTTAACGGTATTGGTTTCCTGTCAGCAAATTTCCACCTCGCAATACGCCCAATGTCAGCAACAATATGGCAATTCACAGCCGAACATGCACCTGCAGCAACGCGGCTTTGGACGCTGCATTTTCCAGGCTATCTGCTCGTAACCCGGACCCGATCCGCGCGATGGTCAGTATCGCAGTATTGCACTGAGCCAATGCGATGCTACCGCAACTGTGCTGCATCGATCTGCCGTACTTTTCACCACCATTAATATTTACTGGTCGGTTCGCACGATGGTGTAGAGCGCAGGATTCGGCTGCACTCCTTCGATACGCGGTAGATTCGCCTCCTTACGCATCTTTGTGGTCGCAGCCTTGAAATCCTCCACACTTTCCCATTCGGCGACGTTGATCAGCAGAAAACGGGCATCGGGTGAGACAGATTGATGTAAAGCGGTTGAGATATAACCTGGTTCTTTTTTAAGAAAATTTCTAGCCTACTCCCACATCGCAATGGTTTCATTCAACTTGTCGGCCGGAACCGTGAATGGGTTGATCAAGACCACTGGATCAGCTTGAGCCCCGCTGTTCGCGAAACCAGCTACCATCACACTAACTGCAAATAGCAAAGCTTTGATTCTCGTTTTCATTCGTTTCTCCTGTTTGTGTAGTTTTCTCGCAACGTTCGCGAACAGTTTCCATTAATTCGAGCGTCTCAACGATTTGCGCTTGACTGAATCCGTCGCTCAATTCATTGACCCACGTTGTCTGCACCTTGTCAATCTCGCACATAACTCTCGCCCCCTTGTCTATGATGGAAACAAGTGGCGACCGCTTGTGGTCAATATTCTCTTCAAGGACAACAAAGCCAAGTTCCTCCAGATCATTGACGATTCGCTGGACGCCCTGCCGGGCTAGTCCCATTCTTCTCGCAATCTGGGCAACGGTCAGAGAGTGCCTGGATCGATCGATAGCGCCCATTACCTGCCAGCGGGCACTAGTCATGCCCATTGGTTTCGTGAGCTTGTTCCCCGCTACAAGCAGTGCGCCGTTCAACCGAAAAGTTTCTAGTATCAAGGCAGTCAGCGCTTCACCTTCCTGTGTTCGATTCATGGATATATATATTACCATATTGGTTATATGTTGTCAATTATAATCGCAGTTGAGACGTTTGCCTCGTATACAAAATCCACAAATTGTCAAAAAGTCTGAGCAAACAATCTGCATATATGACTGCGCATCAGCCAATCGTGTAAGTCTGCATTTGTATAATGGCGCTTATGATGGATATTTACCGATGACAGATTCATGACCTGGCTCACCAACCAGTTTTTGGTTGCCATGCCAACCATGTCTGATTCCATTTTTGAGCGAACGGTCGTTTTGGTTTGTATGCATGACGAGGACGGGGCGCTCGGAGTTGTCATCAATCGCATTACCGAGCTGCATTTAGAAGACATTCTCAAAGAGCTCGATCTCCAGCCAAATGAACAGCCCGAAACCAAGTTGCCAGTTCATTTCGGCGGACCGTGCCAAATCGAGCGCGGCCTGGTCTTACATGATGCCACCCGATCCTGGTCATCAACGATCAAAGTGGGTAACGAATTCGGTTTGACGATGTCAAGAGATGTGCTTGAAGACATCTCCGAGAATCGCGGCCCGCGATTCTATCTGCCAGTTTTGGGGTTTTCTGGTTGGGAGAGCGAACAGCTTGAAACCGAGATGCAAAACAATATGTGGCTGTCGACACCGGCTGATTTTTCAATTATTTTTGACACTCCAGTTCACGAACGCTGGCAGCGAGCCGCATCTCTCGTTGGCATTGATATTGCTACGATTTCAACAGTGGCCGGGCATGCCTGATCGCTTGATTGGGGTCAACTTCTCCTGCTAGCCGATGCAACTTGGGCAGTGGTTTTTCTCTCCAACTGCCAGTTTTAACTATTTTTCTGCCTGGCAGATGTGTCGATTGACACGTGGTGCGCGATGGTAGATCAAAGCGGCAATATTATCGCATTCGATTACGGTACGCGCAGAATTGGCGTTGCCGTTGGTCATTCGACAATCGGTCAGGGTCGAGGCATTGGCATTGTGCAAGTCCGCAATGGGGAACCCGACTATCAGGAAATCGAAAATATTGTTCAACAGTGGCACCCGGTGCGCTTTGTCGTGGGTATGCCCGATGGCCGTGGGGCTGCAGCGGACTCCATCAAAAAGTACATCCATCAGTTTGCCCACCAACTGACTGAACGATTTGCGATGCCTGTTTCCTATATTGACGAAACGTTGAGCACAGAAGAGGCCAATTACCGTATGAATCTCCACGATCATCCGGTGCGAAAATCCAACAAAACCAACCAACGCAACAAAGTGTCAGCCGGCATTATTCTGGAGAGCTACTTCTTGCAAGTGAACCGCGATGGTCATCAAAATACGGCCAATGATCACACACATTAATCCTGTGATAGCCCTCTTTTCCAAAAATTTCTGCCAATGGTTCACCCATACAAGCTAAAAATCAAAGTGCCATTGCAACAGACCGATACAACTTGGATCAATATAATCAATGCGATCTGCCCATCCAATTAAGGCAGATGCGTTGCTATGCTAGTCAATATCAGGACGCGAACCCCGAATATGCATTGCTGCAAACCTTCCTCAATATCAAACAGCGCGAATTGATGGTAACCACACGTCCTAAACAATTGGCTGTCGACCAGATCTTGGCACAGATGTCCGCTGGGCTAGCACCAATGCTGGTTGATCAATCACCGCTATTCGTTGCGATTTGCAGCGGCGGTGTCTGGGTTGCCGAAGCTTTACACCAACGCCTGGGGATCGCCGATCCGCTGGGTCATGTTGACATATCGTTTTATCGCGATGACTTCAGTCGCATGGGCCTACACCCCAAGGTGCAAAGCTCTTCACTGCCGGTGGAAATTAACAACCGACACATTGTGTTGGTCGATGACATGTTGCATACAGGCCGGACTGTCAGGGCTGCACTCAATGAATTGTTTGCCTGGGGCAGACCCGCATCTGTCATATTGGCAGTATTGATCGATCGCGGCAGGCGGGAATTGCCCCTGCATGCCGATATCGTTGGTCAAAGCCTGGCACTTGACAGCAATGAATTCGTCAAAATATTTCCTGATGGCCACTTGCGATATGTTGAATTTCAAGGTTGAGTGATGACAGGCGACATTCAAATTGGATCTGATGGCAGACTGAACCATTTCATATCACTGGAAGAATTACCGCGAGAGTTGATCGAAGAGTTGCTCTCAACAGCTGAATCATTTATTGATTTTGCGACACGCGACACCAAGAAAGTTCCGCTGTTGCGGGGAAAAACCATCGTCAACTTGTTTTTTGAGCCCAGTACACGAACTCGAACAACATTTGAAATTGCTGCGAAGCGACTGTCGGCAGATGTCATCAATATGCAGTCCGATGGCATGTCGACAACCAAAGGAGAAACCATTCTAGATACTGTCAAAACCTTGCAGGCCATGCACACGGATACTTTTGTAGTTCGACACAGTTTTAGTGGCACCGCTGATTTAATTGCGCGCCATGTGCCCGAACATGTGCACATCATCAATGCCGGTGATGGTCGCTATTCTCATCCAACGCAAGCCTTGCTCGATATGCTGACGATTCGTCAGCGCAAACCATCATTCGACAACCTGGTGGTTGCCATTGTTGGTGATGTCTTGCATTCACGTGTGGCGCGCTCTGAAATCACCGCGCTGAAAAAACTCCAAGCCACGGAGATTCGCGTCATCTCGCCGCGCACAATGATTCCGACCGGGCTGAAAGATCTCGGTGTCGAAATTTTCACGGATATGGATCAAGGGCTCAAAGACGTTGACGTGATTGTAATGTTACGTCTGCAACTCGAAAGAATGGAAGGGCAACTGATCCCCAGTGAACGCGAGTACTATCATTGCTATGGACTGACTGAAGCGCGGCTCGAAAACGCCAAACCCGACGTCCTGGTCATGCATCCTGGGCCCATCAATCGTGGTCTGGAGATCGCCTCTTCGGTCGCTGATGGACCCAAATCCGTAATTCTCTCACAGGTTTCAAATGGCATCGCGGTACGCATGGCTGTTATGTCCAGAATTATGGGCGGCTCACGCGTGAGCGGTTAATTCTGATGGTCAGTGTAATTCGAAATGGTCACATCATCGATCCCGCAGACGGTCGGGATGAAATCGCGGATTTATATTTCGACGATCAGCAGATTCTGGATGTAACCGCCGTTGAGCCGTCTTCGATCAGTCGGGAAATCGATGCAACTGGTCTTGTCGTCTGCCCCGGATTGATTGACATCAATGCTAATATCGGGGAGCTAAGTGCCAATGGACAGTCGGCGATGCACAGCGAATTGCGTGCCGCTATCAGCGGCGGAATAACGACGGTGTGTATCCAGCCAAATACGGTTCCGGTGATTGATACCCCTGCCATGACGCATATGATTCTTGACCGAACTCAGCAGTACGGCAGCGTGCGAGTTGTCCCTCTAGGCGCATTGACCAAGGGACTTGAGGGCGAAGCTCTCACTAATATGGCAGCACTCAAGGACGCGGGCTGTGTTGGTATGAGTAATGCCAGAAATGCGATCCACAACACCTTGCTGATGCGGCGAGCGATGCAGTATGCGGCAACTTTCGAGTTGACTGTATTTATTTATTCTCAGGATCCGTGGCTTACCGGCAAGGGATGCGTACACGAAGGCGAAATGAGTACGCGACTCGGGCTTTCGGCGATTCCCGAGGCTGCCGAAACCGTTGCCATCGCCCGCGATTTGGCATTGGTATCAACCACGGGTGTAAAGGCTCACTTCAGTCAGCTGTCGTGTGCGCGCTCCGTTGAGATGATCGCTGAATCCAGGGACCGGGGATTGGTTATTTCTGCCGATGTGGCTATACACAACCTGCATCTGACTGAGTTTGACATCAAGGGCTTCAATACCTTGTGCCATGTATTGCCGCCGCTGCGCCAGGAGTCGGATCTGAACGGGCTGCGCCAAGGGGTAAAAGATGGTTCAATTCAAGTTATTTGCTCTGACCACCAACCTTGTCGTAAAGACGATAAACTGGCACCTTTCCTGCAGGCAAAGCCTGGAATTTCAGGGTTAGAGACGTTACTGCCGCTCACGCTCAAACTGGTAGACGATGGGGTACTTACCCTACAGCAGGCACTCGCCTGTTTGACCTGTAATCCGGCAACAACACTGGGCCTTAATCTGGGCTCCCTTGCAGTCGGGGCACCCGCAGATATCTGTGTCTTCGATCCAAATCAATCATGGGAATTCGATCCGGAAAGTATGTTAAGCAGCGGTAAGAACAATCCCTTTGGTGGCAGGCAATTTCGAGGCAGGGTTATCCATACGATTGTTGGTGGTCTGGTCGCGACCGACTTAATTTAAGGATTCGCCGAACGCGAAGATTCGATCGGCTGCCAAGCGTCGCAAATCGGCATTGTTGATGGGGAACAGGGAATTTGCGGTACCGGCTGCTGCCCAGACTGTTTCATGCAGAAACAGGTCTTCGTCAAAGACGGTCTCAACAACAGAGGCCAAGCCAACAGGAGCGACACCGCCGATTGCAAATCCAGTGGTTTGTCGCACAAAATCAGCATCGGCTTTACCGACCTTTTCGCCAACAACCTTTGCCAGCGTACTGAGCACAACGCGATTGCTACCGCTGGTAATGGCTAAAATGGCACGCTCGGATTTCGCTTTGAAAATCAGCGATTTTGCAATTTGTGCGACCTGACAGCCAAGCGTTTCAGCAGCCTCGGCAGAGGTTCGCGTCTCGTGATCAAGAATGCGTATGTCGCATTCTATATCCAGTTCGCGTAACGCCGCCACGACGCGGTGGTTTGCTGGTTTCAATTGCATCAATTTGGTTGTTGAACGGGAACTTTTGCAATATGATTCAGATAGTCAGGACGCAGTCAGACCACTGACCCGACAAATTGCGTCCAATTATGTAGTAAGGCGATGGCAAATCTTGCACAAAACTTCCAAACTGTTAACGAGCGAATTCGAGCGGCCGAATTAGCAGCGGGACGCGTGCCTGGTTCAGTTCAACTGGTCGCGGTAGGGAAACTGCATCCGGCCAATGCGATTCGTGAGCTTGCGGGATGTGGCCAACGCGCCTTTGCAGAAAATTTCGTCCAAGAGGCCTTGAGCAAACAGGATGAACTATCCGGTTTAGACTTGGAGTGGCATTTTATCGGTAGCATCCAGAGTAACAAAACCCGCCAAATTGCCAATCACTTTTCCTGGGTGCACAGTGTTGATCGACTCAAGATTGCCAGCCGGCTCAATGACCAACGCGCCGCAGATTTGTCGCCACTCAATGTCTGTCTGCAATTGAATTTGCAGGCGGAGGCAACCAAATCTGGATTGAATGAATCGGAAGCCATTGAATTGCTCAGCGCAACAGCCCAATTGCCGCATATCAAGGTGCGAGGATTCATGATCGTACCGAAACCCACTGCCGATACCGAACAACAACGGGGTGTGTTCGCCCAGGTGCGCCAGCTCCTTGAGCGTGCAAACCGCCGGGGGCATTCACTTGATACGCTGTCAATGGGGATGACCGATGACTTGGAACAGGCGATTGGCGAAGGTGCAACTCATGTTCGAATCGGAACTGCTCTCTTTGGGGAGCGACCACGCAAAGGTGGTGTGTGAACAATTGCGACTGTTGCGTTTTGCTAATTCAATGCTCCGACCTGGTGTTGCATTACTACACCAGTCAACCGGTTGATTTCTGGTGGAGCTTAACTGCCGGCAGCATCACACCTCGCAAGCGTAGGTTTCGAACCCCAAAATTCAACATCGCAACGGTACGCGATTAGAAATAGCCGATACAATGAGGCAAACTGCAATTTAAACGAATAAAATTAGATTTTTCTTATTTTGTTGAATCCATACTGACTCGTGCCTCCCTCAACCAAAGCAGATAACCCACCAACAATCGGTTTCATTGGCGGCGGAAACATGGCCCGGAGCCTTATTGGTGGATTGATTTCCAATGGTTTCGAGCGAAGTTCCATTGCTGTATCTGACCCTTCTCCCGACGCCAGGGATCATGTCGCCGCGACTTACGGTGTTCGTGTCGAAGCCACCAACGAAAGTGTCATCATGGATTCTGCCACGATCGTGCTGGCAATCAAACCACAAGTCATGCAACCCGTTATGGTTGCTGTTGCGGAGAATTTTCAAACATCGAAACCATTGATCATTTCCATTGCCGCCGGCATTCGCTTACGCGATCTGGATACATGGTCAGGCGGTCATTTGGCCATAGTGCGCGTCATGCCCAATACACCTGCGTTGATCCAGAAGGGCATTTCAGCCATGTATGCCAACTCGCGAGTTTCCGAGGAACAAAGGACACAGGTACAAACGATTTTGTCTGCAGTTGGAAAAACTGTTTGGTTATCCGACGAATCACTGCTTGACGCGGTCACCGCAGTATCTGGCAGTGGACCGGCTTACTTTTTTTATCTGATCGAATGTTTGGAACAAGCGGCAATCGAATTTGGTTTGAATGCTGCCACCGCACATGCCCTGGCCACAGAAACCGCCGTTGGGGCTGCAATGCTGTCGGCTGCAAGCAGTGAGAGCCCGGCCGAATTGCGGCGCCAGGTCACCTCACCCGGTGGAGTCACGGAAGCGGCCATTCGCGTGCTTGAAGACAAGGGAGTAAAAGAATTCTTCGTCGATGCAATTCGAGCTGGTGAACGCAGATCAGTCGAGATGTCACAATCCACGCAATAACCGATTGACAGAAATGGATACTCCAACTTCATTGAACTTTATGCGTACCCTGGTTGAAATCTACGCTGTCATTACGGTGTTGCGCGCACTGTTGCAATATACGGACGCGGATTTTCATAATCCGTTTTCGCAGTTCGTTGATCGTGCAACCAGAGCACCGATACGAGCATTGCGAAGAATCGTACCTCGTATTTCCGGAGCTGATATTGGATCCCCCTTCGTATGGGCTTTCATTGTCACTGCAATTGAGCGATATCTCTTTGTCACTTTGCAAGGCGTCAATGGAGATATTTTTGCTTTGCTGATCTTAACGCCTGCCAAGATGCTTGACTACGCGATTACCATTTTTATCGTTGCAGTCTTAATCCGCATCGTCATGAGTTGGGTTGCACCGCGATTGACACCCTTTACCCGCTTGGTACTGACATTCACTGAACCAATTATGCGGCCAGCCAGACGTGTAATCCCATCCTTTGGCGGCCTCGATTTTTCTCCTATTCTGGTGCTGATTCTTTTAAATCTGGCGGATTCGTTCGGTGTTGGATTTCTTGAATCACTCGGCTACCAAATGCTCGGATAAATACGTCTGAATCATTCGCACTTGTAGTGTCGTGTAGCCCGTCCATATAACTTGCTACGATGGAATCAAATCCCACAACATCAAACTGGCTTGAAGCCGCGAAGGGAATTACGCACCCACGTGCGATCTGCATGTTGTTCTTGGGATTTTCTGCGGGGTTGCCACTGCTGTTGGTCTTCGGCACGCTGTCTGTATGGCTTCGAGAGGCAGGCATTGAACGGGCAACGGTAACTTTCCTGAGCTGGGCCGCGCTCGGCTATTCGTTCAAATTTGTGTGGGCACCGATCGTTGACCGGATGCCAGTCCCCTACCTCACGCGCAAACTGGGACGTCGCCGGGCATGGTTACTTGTTGCCCAAATTGCCGTGATCATCAGCCTGTTATGGACATCATTGTTTGACCCTCGAACCGATCTGCTGCTGCTCACGGTCATCGGTGCTGTTTGCATTGGCTTCTCATCAGCAACACAAGATATTGTGATTGACGCCTATCGGATCGAATCGGCACCACCCGACCTGCAGGCGATGCTGTCGGGTATGTACATTGCGGGTTATCGAATTGGGCTGGTGGTAGCCGGCGCTGGTGCACTCTGGATTGCTGATGTCATCGGTGGGGGCGATTACAGTTTTCGGGCGTGGTCGATTGTTTACCAGCTGATGGCTGCATGCATGCTGGTCGGTATCATCACCACCCTCGTCAATCCCGAACCAAAATTCGGCGAGATGCCCGACACCTCATTTACAGGCACTGGAGATTATCTGCGGTTCTTTTTTGTATTCGCTTTGGCCATCGCCGCTTTCGTGTTGGGGTTCAACATCACCGGGGAGCCGATCAAAGCTGCAAAATCTGTCATGGTTGACAGTTGGTCGGTAAACTCGGCAGCCGCACGACTGATTCTCGAAAGCTCACGGCTGGCGATTTCTGTGTCGTTGGCGGCACTGGTTGCACTGATTTTAATCAAGGTGCGAGTGGTGCAGATGGAACACATACGCGAGACTTACGTCAATCCGGTTTCGGATTTCTTTATTCGCTATGGCCGTTTGGCGCTGATCATCCTGCTGCTCGTTGGTACCTATCGTATCTCCGACATTGTGCTTGGCATCATTGCCAACGTGTTCTATCTTGATATGGGCTTTACCAAAACCCAGATTGCGCAATATTCCAAGTTCTGGGGCTTGATGGCCTCGATTGTCGGTGGTTTGGTGGGCGGAATCCTTTCACTGCGATTTGGCGTATTGCGAACGCTGTTGCTCGGAGCAATTCTGGCACCAGCATCCAACTTGTTATTTTTGGCATTGGCTGCCAATCCTAGCGAGTCGCTGCTGTTGTTTGTCGTCGTCATGGACAGCTTGAGCGCAGGTCTTGCCTCCGCTGCTTTCGTAGCCTACCTGTCGAGTCTTACCAGTATTCGCTTTACTGCTATGCAATTTGCGATTTTCACATCAATCATGCTGCTGTTTCCGAAACTCGTTGCGGGGTACTCGGGCACGATTGTTGATGGCGTCGGTTACCCGGTGTTCTTTGTCATCACAACATTGATCGGCATACCGGTGATAGGCATTATTATTTGGGTACAACGACTGGTGGCAGCACAACCCGAAGCGGCGCAGATCGCTGATTGAACGGCCTCCTCGTCCCTTATGGTGAATAAACTCAGACGTTATAGGTGCCAATAACCGGCGCGTGATCGGAAAACTTGGTATCTCGATAGACATCAAACGACTCAATCTTGTCTTTCAATCCAGACGAAATGATCTGGTAATCCAAACGCCAACCCACATTTTTTTCGTAGGCATTCCCGCGATTCGACCACCAGGTGTATTGTCCAGGCCGGGTATCAACAACGCGAAATGCGTCAACGAATTGGGTATCTCCAAACAGCCAGTCCATCCACGCGCGCTCCTGCGGCAGGAAGCCGGAATTTTTTTGATTACCCTTCCAGTTTCTAATATCAACCGGACGGTGGGCAATATTGATATCGCCGCAAATGATGAATTGCTGGGAGTCATCCCGAAATCCAGTCAGCAACGGTTTCAGCCGTTCCAATACATCTTCTTTGAATACTTGCCGTTCATTTGAACTTGTTCCTGAGGGCAGGTAGATTGAGATAACGGATAATGAATCGAAATCAAGTCTAACGCAACGCCCTTCAGCATCAAAATCTTCCCAGCCAAAACCATAGGCGTGGCTAACTGGCGGGCACTTGGTGTAGATTGCGGTTCCGCTGTAACCTTTTTTCTGTGCACAGTGAAAATACCCTTGATACCCCGCAGGTGCCAGCATTTGCTCAGTCAGTTGCTCCTTCTGTGCTTTGAGTTCCTGAATACACACAAAATCTGCATCAGTGTCCAGCATCCACTCATAAAATCCCTTACGTGCCGCGGAACGAATTCCATTGGCATTAAATGTCACAACTTTCATAGATCAATCCTTACTGTATTAAACTCATTCCAATGGATGTTAAAGCGCGCGACAACCGCGAGACATTAGCAAAATGCTGTCGTGATTTTAGTCAATTACTGCTGGCTTGGGAGAACCCTTCGCTTGGTCGAAACTTACCTTGGGTATTCGAATCGGATCCCTACAAGGTCTGGGTGTCGGAAATCATGCTTCAACAAACACAGGCCGCCACGGTGGTGCCCTATTACAGCCAGTTCATCAATCGTTTCCCCGATGTGATCAGCCTGGCAAACGCGACGCTTGATGAAGTACTGCAGTTATGGACCGGGCTTGGGTATTATTCGCGAGCGCGCAATCTGCACACCGCTGCCGGGCTGATTCGAGACAATTACTCTGGTCAAATACCACAGGACTTCGCTTCCATTTTGGCTTTACCCGGTATCGGTCAATCAACTGCCGGTGCAATCTGTGCATTGGCTTTTGGCATGTCGACTCCAATTTTGGATGGTAATGCGAAACGGGTTTACGCTCGGTATTTTTGTGTTGATGATGAAAAAGATTCCCAGCGAACACGAAAATTGTGGCAAATTGCAAGAGCCTGCACACCGGAAAAGGAATGCCAAAAGTACACGCAATTGATCATGGACCTTGGCGCAACAGTCTGCTCTCCCAAACGTCCCAATTGTGATAATTGCCCACTTGTAGGTGAGTGTTGTGCCAAACTTAACAGTCTCACGAGTAAACTGCCTCTAAGCAAGCGGTCAGTCAACCGAAAAACCAAAACCGTAATGCTGATATTGGCAACAGATAGTCAAGGCCGTTTACTAATTGAACGCCGTCCTGCGACAGGAATTTGGGGTGGTCTGTGGAGTTTTCCAGAATTTCACAATGAATCAGGCTCGGTTGAACAATGGTTTAGACAGCAATACTCGATCGACATTGAAACGATCGAGTACTGGCAAGAGTTTACCCATCATTTCACCCATTATCGATTGCAAATTACACCTGTGCTTGTTCGAATTATGGGTATCGCCAGTAATCCCACAAACTGCCCAGACATAGACTTTGTTTCACCATGTGAACCAATGACACGTGGTGTGCCTGCCCCAGTTGCAGAACTGATGAAAGCGTTCACGCAACGCAGTTCGAACCCGAGGTAATTTCGTTGGGTTAAAACTGTAAAATTTGAAATCATCTCGACTTTCAGTAACGACAAACATGGCAAACACCGTTCGTTGCATTTTGCTGCAGCAGGATTTACCCGCATTGCCGATGCCACCGCTTCCCGGTGAACTTGGTGCTCGAATTCATGCAAACGTTTCTGCCGAGGCATGGCAGAAATGGCTCAGTCACCAAACTATGCTCATCAACGAAAAACGTCTGAGTATGGGTAATGCAGAACACCGAAAATATCTCACCGAACAGGTAGAGAAATTCTTTTTCGGAGGTGAAGTCGACCAACCGGAAGGGTTCAAACCGAAAGGCTAATGGCCATCAGTGAATTCGGCCAATCGAATCCGTTATGAAATTTAAGAAAATCCACTAATCACCCAAACAAGTAAAAATTCCAAAATACGATTTTCTATAATTTGCTTTTTCTGTCAGATTGCCTCTTTGCGGTCAGGTGACTTCCTAGTTTGGAATTGGAAAAGCCTAGCCATTCAAAGCACATCCTGGGCAATCGAAAGACTCTGGCCAGGTAGCTCAGTCGGTAGAGCAGGGGACTGAAAATCCCCGTGTCGGCAGTTCGATTCTGTCCCTGGCCACCTTCTACTTCCTTGATTTCGAATTTTTGTGTTTACGACTCCTGTATGGTTCGATTCGATTTCGGTAAACCGCTACCAGAATTGGTACTGGCCACAATCATTGTAGCCGCCTCCAACAACTGAAAGACAATGATCCACATACGCGTTTGACAGGCCACGATCAAGACGTTCCATACCACACGTAGTTTCTAGGACTGACCTCGTCGTAATGAGGACGAAGTGGTGGGTAGCGATTATGTTGACCGGGTTATGTGGCAAACCTTTAACTACCCAAAGGCGGGTAATTTAATCAGTCAAAGTGCGGTAGATTTATCGTTGGTGACAAAGGGAGGATCTAGCAACAAATCACTCACCCCAGATCAGTGCAAACTTGATCGGGAAGCCCGTCTCACCATTAGCCAGGAAATGTGGAATCAACGGGTACAGGTAACTACTGCCTATTAGGGAAGATGATGTAATGGTATTGAGTTTGATTTCGAAAACAGACTTTAGTTGAACTTATCGGATTAAGATTGATCAAATTATTGATTTTAATATTGTCTATAAAACATCTATAATTTCAGACAAAATGGTAGATTATCCAATGACAACTGCAAAAGCTATTCGAACTAATCTTCAGAAATTGCCAAAGGGCAAGCCGTTTACGAACTCACGCTTTCTGAAGTATGGGTCACACGGAGCTGTCGATCGGGCTCTTTCACGCTTGGTTGCAGAAGGAAGAATCAAACGTCTGGCCCGCGGTGTATTCGTTCGCCCTCAAACAAACCGCTTCGTTGGTGATGTCATGCCGAAAATTTCTGAAGTAGTGGAGATCATAGCCAGAAACAACCATGAAACAATCCAGGTGCATGGCGCAGAAGCCGCGCGACGCTTCAAGCTCAGTACTCAGATGCCCTTAGCACCCGTGTATTACACGAATGCTTCCAGCCGCTCAATCACAATCGGCAAGATCTCTGTCAAAATGATACACACATCGAGCCAGCGCCGACTGCAGTTTGCGGGAAAGAAGACAGGTCTTGCGCTCTCTGCCCTATGGTATCTTGGAAAGGACCATATGAACGCGGACGTAATCTCCAAGATCAAGTCAGGTCTTAGTGCGGAAGAGTTTGAGACGCTCAAATCTGCCGACATTCCGGCGTGGATGGCAACGGCACTCAATACATTTTGTCAGGGTACAGTTCATGGGTGAAGCTTTCCTGTCGATGGAAACTCAAGAGCAAAGCGAAATCCTTCGGACGGCGGCTGACAAAAGCGGACGTCTGCCTGCAATTTTGGAGAAAGACATTTGGTTGTGCTGGGTATTACAGGTTCTCTTCTCTATTCCTGATCGCCACCCCATGGCCTTCAAGGGCGGCACCTCCCTGTCCAAAGTCTACAAAATCATCGATCGTTTTTCAGAAGATGTCGACATCACCCTTGATTACCGGGCATTCGATGATGATTTCGATCCCTTCGCCGATGATGTAAGTAAAACTAAAATCAAACAATTTAGTGATCGTTTGAAAACATTTGTCGAGAGCTATACTCAGGATGTTGTCATGTCGGCTCTTGCAAAAGCATCTGAGACTCTTTCTACATATGGTCAGCACAAAATTGTAACTGAGTACTCTGGCGAGAAAGTCTGGTTCAGTTATCCGTCTGCAGTAGAAGATCCAGATGACTACCTTGCTAGTCAGATTCTTCTGGAGTTCGGAGGTCGCAACATCATTGATCCTAATGAACAACACACTATCAAGCCAGATATTGTCTCTGTGATTCCTGAAATCGATTACCCTGCTGCAGTCGTAACTGTTCTTTCTCCATCACGAACGTTCTGGGAGAAAGCCACCCTGATTCATGTTGAATGTAAAAGAGGTCGTTTGTCTGTCAATCCGGAAAGACTCTCCCGGCATTGGTATGATCTCGTATTCCTTGGTCAGCACGAATTTGGCAGAAAAGCCATCAATGACCGCACTCTTTTAGAGAATGTTATCCAGCACAAGAAAGTTTTCTTCAATTCCAGCTACGCTCAATATGATGATTGCTTGGCTGGCAAACTACGATTAATCCCTAACAACAATGATTTGCTCAGTTTGCAATCTGATTACGAAGCAATGCACACAGTTGATATGCTAAGTGACACAGCTCCAGATTTTGCGGCACTCATTGAACAGATTCAAGTGATTGAAGACCAGGTGAATCGTTGGTCCTAAATATAAACATTTTGTTTAAATACCGGCTGGGTAACTGCTGAAAAATAGTATCGCGGTTATTCCTACGTTGGTAATTTGTGCCCTCGAAGTCAACCGTGATTCCGGTAGTAAGATGCCTAACCTTATTCCCTTCTTACAGCCAGATTTGGTCATGCTTTTGTAGCGGTACTCTACTGGCGCGAACTGCGGAACACACAGGTCCAATTTCTCCAATGAGGTCGCATATATATGGTAAACAGTCGAGCCGGTAACCAATTGAAGAACCCTATGCTCAAGTCGGCGAATGTACCGAGCCAGAAATTCTCCATCAATTCTCTGTTGGTCAGTTCTGATCACCAGCACATCTCCACCAATAATCATGTCGCGCAACTTCAAGCAACATGCTTTCGCCAGCCCATTTGGTGTTACATCTGAAGTAGGCATCAGCACATCGTCTTCGGCTGACAAAAATAGATTTTCGTCTATATCCGTTCTACTGCTAACTGTTCTGATTACTTCTGGATAGGACGTAAACAATTCACCATAGTGAATACACTCGTTTATTCCATTATTTGAGAGCATGCTCTTGGACAGACCCTTTCCTTAAAAAAATTCTGCAATCTCTCCAAGTTTTCTTGGCTCCCATTTCCCCGCATCTCGAAACTCCGGAAACCGCAGCTTCGGCACCAATGCCTTCGCTTCTCGCGTCATTCTTCCAGTCCAGACGCGTGATTCAGTGCCTTTTTCTCTGCTGATGTCAGTCGCCGCTCGACCTTCTTCACATCTTCAGCGGGCGGCAGGCTTTCGGGACGAATGCCGCGGTCCAGCAGTGTATTACGCACAGCCTGATTGTTGGTGATATGTTCGTGAGAAATTTTTGGCTCATCATTCAAGCCATGTTCGCGAGCGTTGTGAATGGTGATCTCCGCCGCGAAGTCTTTAGCCTTGAGGATAATCGTAGGCGCAAAGTCGGCGAGTGGACGACCGGTTGGCACACGCCACTGCGACTTCATCGCCTGCGTGCTGTTGCCGAACAGCGCCTGATCGCCCTTGCTGCGGATCAGGGCAAAGTTGCGATTGCCGCCGGTTTGCTCGTAGATGACGTTGGAAAGCTCTTTTTCCGTTGCCGACAGCTTTTTCCGGGCCGAGATTCGCTCCACTTCCAGCAGTCGCCGCTCGATCAGTTCCGCCTTGCGGGTCTGCATGGCGAAGTAGGTTTGCGCGAAGGCGATTTGCTGTTTTCCCGGATCGCCATTCTGGGCGATCAGATAGCAAGCGTAGCGGGTTAGCATGATGTCGCTGATTTCCCGCCGGCTGTCGGAGCCGAGTTCAACCATTTTGCCGACATCGGCAAAATGGTCGGCAATATTGTGGCCCGACACCTCGCAGGCCGTCTTGGCTTTCGAAATCACGTTGAGAAAATTGTCCCACTTGGTATAGTCGAGTAAGTGCTGTAAGTCCCTGGCAAGCCAGTACTCCACACCGTTCTCCGTCTCTTGGGCATGACCCTCAAAAGTCTCTGTCAAGGCCTGAATCAACTCATTTTTCATCGTATATTTCCCTTTTTACTCATAGGCAATTAGCCCGGAAATCTCCCGGCCTTGCGCCCGCCGTTTCAGCATTGGTACCAAGTCATCCATCAATCCAAGTTCCCGCTCGCGGCGTTCACGCCAGCCGAGGTCGAGTGGTGCTGCTTACAACCCGATGTATGCTGGATCACCCGCATCGTCCTGTAAACCGGTATGCGAACCGGAGAAATCAAGTCTATGGCGCATGTAGGCAACGATTTATGAATAGGCTTTAATTTGGTGTGCGCCAGCATTATGAATCTTTCAAGAAACATGAACTGTAACTCGTTGATATTAATTTAATCACAAATTTGTTTCTTTGATGTAGGCGGAGCCATTATCAATGGTGCTTGGGACTAATTTGTGCCACCGGATCATCAATAGTGGTCTCTGTCGAACCTCTGGAGATCTGATCTGTGATAAACCTGAGTTTCCTGTTCCCAGGCCGTCACCCGGGATGCAAGATAAAAACTCTCGGCATCGCAATAAAGCTCAGTACTGGTTAAAGTCCTCACCTGCCAGCTGTCGCCTCGCCCGAATTCCCACTCCCATTCATACTTTGCGTTTGCCGAAAGTGGATCGTCGGGTTGGATCGCATACGTCTGCCAGCATCTCGATGCCATTTCAACTTCATTGTCCTCAAACCTGACTTTACCATTGTCAGTGAATATCTTTAGTTGATGGACCTGTGTTTCAGGGTCCACTTCCAGCAGCCGCTCCTGCTTGAATTTCCGCAGTTGGCTATGGGGCAGTTCATCGTGAAAGAGCGGATCTGCAAATTCAGTCAAATTGCCCGAGTTTGTGCCTTCTTGCCGCAACGGCAGGTTCAAATGGCTGCATTTTGTCGCAATTGTGACTTTTGCTGCCCAGGGAGTCGGCCATGCGATAGGCCAATAACTTGTGGAGACTGCGACACGCAGACTGTGTCCAGCCGGCACAACATAACCGGTATGATTCAGGCTGATGTTTACCGTGTAGCATTGATCTGTAACTAATTCTTGCGGTTTACTTTTTGACTTCGCATAGCAAAGATTCATTAATCCACGGGTAATGAGTGTGCTTTCACCATCGGGCCAGACATCACACAGGCGAACCGCAAGTAAAGCGGTGGGTTGATCACACTTCAAGTTCAGTGTGAGTTCCGGATTCCCTAAAATTTCCAATGGTTCATCGAGAACTTCGGTCTCAAAACAAACCGATCCCTGATCTTCAATTTGCTGATCACCCGGCAACTCATCAGCAACGCCGAATGCGAACCATGGCATGTATTCACCCGATTCGAGTCCAACTGTTTGTGGCGAGGTGATGGCAAGCTCCACTGCTTCGGTGCTCGAAATCGAAAGACTGCCGTTGCCGAGATGGAATTTTTCGGATTTCACGCGAGTAGACGGCCATGCAGGTTCGCTTACCCATCTGCCTGGACGGACATCGTAATATTTTTTTGGACGAACGCTGTCCTGCATATAAACCTGATACGCATCCTCTTGCATGATGCCGGTATCCTCGCCTTTAAGCCACTCGTCGAACCACCGTATGGCGTCCTGCAGAAAACCGACTCGCGGACCGGGGATGCCGAGGTGCGGGTAGCGATGACACCATTGACCCTGTAAGCCGCGTCTTTGACACTGTAAATTTTCCAGTAAGCGGCTCACCGTGTTTGGCCAGCAGTCGGCATGACCGCTAACTGCATAAACGGGTATTTTGATGGCTGAATAATCGGTACCGACCGTGCCTCGCAGCCAATAGCTGTCTTCGCGCTGGTGCTCCAGCCAATGGGTCAGGTAGTGCTGTGTCGTGCGCACGCGCTCGAGCCACAAATCCCGCCAACGCTCTCCGATCAATGCAGGATCCGGGGGACGGGTGTTGTAACCAAACATAATTGCACCCCAACCAACAGTCTGGCCGACCATACACCCCAAATAGTAACCGGCGTCATCATAGTATCGAAATTCAGTGGCCCCCACTGCGATGACGGTTTTTAGAGGCTCGGGATTGCGGCTTGCGAGCTGGAGCCCGGTTACACCACCCCAGGAGATCCCGATCATGCCGACATTGCCGTTACACCACGGTTGTTGTGCCAGCCAATTGACGACTTGTATGCCGTCGTTGATCTCGATATCAGAGTATTCATCATACATTACGCCATCTGAGCTTCCAGAACCGCGCATATCAACGCGCACGCTCACATAACCGTGTTCAGCAAACCACGCGATAGTTGTAGAATCTCTCAACGCCGTGAAATCATCCTTACGATATGGAATGTACTCCAGTATGACTGGCAGCTTGAGCAATTCGTCATGCTCTGGCATCCAAATTCGTGCGCCAAGTCTTGCGCCGTCCTGCATTGGAATCCAGGTATCTGTTACCTTCATATTCATCTTTACCTCAGATTGATCAACACTGGCCGGTCACCGGGGGAAATGACAACTCAATGCATGGTTGTCACTGACCGCCTCAAATGGAGGGGGAATTTTCGCACAAGCATCTTGTGCAAAAGGACATCTTGTGTGAAATTCGCAGCCTGGCGGCCGATTGATGGGACTGGGAATCTCACCATTCAGTTCGATCCTGTCGACTTGCGTATCAGGGTCTGGACTAGGGCTTGCTGAAAGCAGGGCCAGGGTATATGGATGCCGGGGTCTGGAGAATATTTCTGCAGTATCACCCTGTTCTACAATACGTCCCAAATACATGATTGCGATTTTGTCGGAAGTATGCCGCACAACATTCAAGTTATGCGTAATCACCAGCATGCTTACTTTCAGTTCATCCTGCAAATGATTCAATAGGTTGAGAATTTCTCCCTGCACTGAAACATCCAGTCCTGCGGTTGGTTCATCTGCCACGACCAGCCGAGGATTCAGTGCCAGTGCCCGCGCTACTCCAACCCTGCGTGCTTGTCCGCCACTTAATTGATGAGGGTACCGATTTCCAAATTCTTCAGAAAGGCCAACAAGGTCAAGGAGCCTACTACACAGTTCGCGTTGATCAACCCCTGGTATTCTGTGTATTTTTGCAGGCTCTGTAATCAACGAACGCACTGTCATTCTGGGACTGAGCGATCCAATTGCGTTCTGCCACATGTAGCCGATTGCGCGCCGATATTCCCGCATCTCGTTTGACTGCATCTTGGAGACCTCTTGCCCCTCAAACTGAATGGAGCCATCAGCAATTCGTTCAAGACCGGTTATCGCCAACGCCAAAGTCGACTTACCGGCACCGCTTTCTCCGACCAGTGCCAGCGTCTGCCCTTCCTGTAAGGAAAAACTGGCATCGCACACCGCGTCAAAGCTCGCCGGGCTGTTTCGATTGAAAATACCACGCATGGTAGATTTAATGCGAAATTGAACACGCACGTTCTCTAGTTGCAGTAAGGGTGTCATATTGGCAACAGATGACAATTGGCTGAATGACCAGATGCAATTTCCCGTCTTTGTGGTGTCTGAGTCTCGCAAGCCGCGATGGAACAATGGCAGCGACTGCGAAATATACAACCGCCGGATAAGTTGACGAGATCTGGAATCTCGCCGGCAATGACCGGTAGAATTCTCGTTTTTGTTTGAATACCGGCCGGATCACATTCGAGCAGTTTTTGGGTGTAGGGATGCGCGGGACGATGGAAGACATCTCTTACCGTACCTTTTTCAACGACTTCTCCGGCGTACATGACAACAACATAATCGCACAACTCTGCGATGACACCCAGATGGTGGGAGATGAATAAAATCGTACAGCCAACTTCTGCTTGAATATCCTTCAGCAAGTGAATGATTTGCACCTCCAGAGTCGCATCAAGAGCAGTTGTGGGTTCATCCGCAATCAGCAATGAGGGTTTTGCCTGCAATGCCATTGCGATTGATACACGCTGGAGCATGCCACCTGAATATTCGTGTGGAAACTGTGTGATCCGCTTGCGCGAGTCTGAGATTCCTACACTTTCCAGCATCGTGAGGGATTTTTGGTGTTTTGCAGATCTGGGAGTCTGGTCGCGGTATTGTATGTGCTTCATCTGCTGCTCAATAGACAGCACTGGATTAAGGCTTGTCATCGGGTCCTGATAAACTACGTTGATTCGGGTTCCGCGCATCGATCGCATTTCGTTCTCATCAAGATCGAGCAGATTGACGCCCTCGAATTGAATTGTTCCATTACTGATTGATGCATTATGCGGCAGCAGGCGAATGATTGATGAGATCAGCGTTGACTTGCCGCAGCCGCTTTCGCCGACAATTCCGACGATCGATCCTTTTGGCACATCAATATCGACTTGACGCAATGCCTGCAGCCGACCCGCTTCGATCCGATAGTCGACCGACAAATTCCGGATTGCAAGAAGAGGTTCGGTCAAAAGCTCTTTCTCAACTTTGGATCAACGAAATCTCTGAGCGATTCGCCAAGATAAGTAAAGCCAAGTGTTATCAGTATCAGCGGAATACTGCCTGCGATGATCGGCCAGGGAGTTACACGGATCAGGGCAAAGCCGTCATTGAGTATGCTGCCCCACGACGGGGTCGGCGGTTTCACTCCCATGCCCAGAAAACTCAATCCCGCTTCCAGCGCGATGACTGTCGGAATATCCATTGATGCGAGTATCATCAACGGCCCGAAGATGTTTGGCAGCACATGCATTACGAGTATACGAGGCGTCTTTGCCCCCATCACCTGTTCTGCCTTGATGAATTCGTTGGATTTAATGGACAGTGTCTGCGTTCGCACGACGCGGCCGTAGACTGGAATCGTGGTCACAATGATGACCGCGATAACCGTCTGAAGAGATGGCCCAACCAGGGCAACTGTAGCAAGTGCGAACATTACAGTCGGGAATGAGCGGATCGTATCAAAAAACAGCAAAATAGCCTTATCCAGCCAGTGTGGTCCGAATCCAGCCAGCATGCCGAGTACGATACCGCCGAGCAACGCCACACCGATTGCCGTCAATGCAACACCCAGTGCCACTTGTCCGCCATGTAACACCCGTGAAAAGAGATCTCGCCCCAGCTGGTCGGTACCAAGCAGATGACTGTATGACGGTGACTGCAGGCGATCGGTAATGTTTAGTGCGATCGGGTCGTATGGAGCTAATATTCCGGCAAAAAGTGCACTGCTTACGATAAGCGCTACCAGCAGCAATCCGAACAGGCCGGTTGGTTCTTTGACTACCAGACGAAGTACAGCAATCATAGCGCTGCCCGGGTCCTTGGGTCCAGCCAGGCATTGATCAGATCAGACATTGTTGTACTGACGACAAACAGGACCGTACTGACCAGTACTGATCCCATCACGACAGGATAATTCCTTGTGATGACAGAATCATAGATCAATTTGCCAATGCCGGGACGGGCGAAAACTATTTCGGTTAGCAGCGCTGACGACAACAGAAATCCCATGCCAACTCCGATAACGGATACGGTCGGCAATATAGCCAGTTTTAGAGCGTAGTGATAGATAATTCTGCGCTCAGACAGACCAAATGCCCGTGCTGTTCGAATATGACTTTCCTCCATCACTTCGAGCATTGAAGCACGCACCAATCGCGCGAGGTAGCCCACCCATGCCAAGCCGATTGAAAATACTGGCAAAACGAGATGCACTGCCTGATCCAACAGGTCGCCTTTATCGCCAGCACCAACGGCCGGAAACCATTGCAGTGCAACTGCAAATATCAATAACGCATACAGAGCGACAACGAATGACGGCGTAGTGATAAACGAAACCGATATAAAACCGCTGATGCGGTCAAATAGAGTATTACGATGTAATGCTGAGTAGCATCCCAGCGGAATCCCAATCAGTCCCGCAAATAATATGGCAAGAAAGATCAGCCACAGCGTGTAGGGCAGTTGTCCGATAACAATCTCCACTACTGGGCGATTGGTAATGACATCCATCCCAAGATCGCCACGCAGCAAATTCGCAAAAAAGCGCATGATTTGCACCGGAAACGGCAGATCCAGGCCAAGACGTGCCGACATGGCCGCGATCAGCTCGGGAGTGGCTCTCGGTCCCAGAAGTATTCGTGCCGGATCACCAGGTATCAAATGTATCATACAAAAGAGCAACGCGACTGCCAGCAGTACGATGACAACTCCCAGGGCAGTGCGTTTTAGTATGTATAAAAGCAAAGATTGACCTCTGTGTAAATCGGTAAAGAACGCACAGAATTAGTGCATGAATTCCACTTCAAACTAACAATTCAATGTGAATCGAGATAGTTTATACAACATAACAAACATTGAACATATTCCATTGGGGATGTCGGATGGCACCCGGCTCTCTGCACGCATCTGGCTGCCAAGTGATGCCGAAACAACGCCTAAAGCAGCGATTCTTGAGTACATCCCGTATCGAAAACGAGACATGGTTCGAGTTCGCGATGAACGCAATCATGTTTATTTCGCCCGCAACGGATTTGTCTCGGTTAGAGTAGACATGCGCGGTTCCGGGGATTCTGAAGGGCATATGGAAGACATGTATGGTACACATGAGTTAGCCGATGCCAAGGAAGTTGTCGAATGGATTGCGGCACAGCCCTGGTGTAACGGGCGCATTGGCATGATGGGCACATCCTGGGGTGGTACCAGTAGCCTACAAATGGCAATGGAAAAACCAGCCGGATTGAAAGCCGTCATCGCGGTATGCGCAACTGATAATCGATTCGAAGACGATATCCACTACATTGGCGGCTGTGTAACAACCGATACCATAGAATGGGCTGCGACCCTGCCCGCTATCCTGGCATCCCCTCCAGATCCGCAAAACCTTGGCGAAAACTGGAGAGAAGCCTGGCTGCAGCGGTTGGAGAAGGCCACATTTCCTGTAGAAAATTGGATTGCACATCAAAGATTTGATGACTACTGGCAGCACGGTTCAGTCAGCCAAGTCGATAAAACATTTGATTGCCCAGTGTTGATGGTCGGTGGCTGGTGTGACCGATACAGCAACACGATTATCAATTGTTTGAATCGTGATCCGGTAAATTGCTGGGGAATCATAGGACCTTGGGGACATCACTATCCTGACCAGGCCAGCCCCGGCCCCGGTATCTCGTTTCAAAAAGTTGCTGTGAGGTGGTGGAACCACTGGCTCAATGAGATTGAGAACGATGTTCCTAAAGATCCCAAGTTAACGGTGTGGATGGGTCAATTTGATGAGCCGCGAGATCGAATCGATCAACGTTCTGGCTTGTGGACAACGCTGCAGGAATGGCCTTGCGGACAAACGGAAACACAAACTTATTTTTTCTGTGACCAATCACTGCAAACTGAACCCGATACGATTGGTTCAAGCAAGACAATCCCCGTCGATCTTGCGGTTGGCGGTGCTGCAGGTGACACCGGTTACTTTGGACGTGTCGGAGGATTGCCGTTGGATCAGCGGGTGGACGATGAGCGCTCACTGGTATTCGAATCAGCACCCCTTACAGAAGCAATTGACATGTTGGGTGCAGCGCAGCTGCATCTGTCAATTGCAGCGGATCAGAAAAAAGCCCAAATTGCTGCCCGAATTTGCGATATGGCACCAAACGGCAGTATTGCGCAGGTGGCGCTGGCAGTGCGAAACCTGGCATTAAGCGACAGCCTGAAGACACCGGTCCCATTGCGTCACAACGCCTCTAATACGTACGTAATTGATTTCCCGAACAAGGCTTATCGATTTAAAACAGGCCACCGAATCAGGCTCTCAATTTCAGGTTCGTACTGGCCAATTGTCTGGCCATCGCCACAATTTACCAGATTGAGATTAAACACCGCACACTGCTCCTTGGGAATTCCACTTTATCCAAAAGACTATGGAACCACCTGTAATCTTCCGGAATCTGGATCAGTCTGCTCATCATCTGATGCTTTTGTCATGGTTGCAGAGCCGAATCTCGAAAGGCAGATTGATATTACTCCGGATGGACGGTATCGGACCGACAGCTGGAAACAGCCGAAAAAGGTTGTACGATTTTTGAATTTGAATCTGGACTTTGGCTTTGAAACCGAAGCCTGTCACACGATTTGTACAAGCGATATCACCAGTGCAAAAAGCGCATTCACGCACCGACTGCATTTTTGTCAAAACGACTGGGTGGTAGAGGTCATCGGCAAGGCTGAATTGTCCTCAACCGAAAAATCTTATCAGCTGCAGGGTTCTTTAGAGGTTAAGGAAAACGGACAATCAATGTTTTTGCGCAAGTGGTTTCCGGTCATACCACGCAAAGACGGCTAACCCGAATTCCAAGTTCCCAAGACACCATGATTTTCCTCTACAGCGATATGATTTCAATCAGCCAGGCTAATTGGCCCCGTTCGCTATAGCTGATGATGTTGGAAGCAAGGTACCAATAACTACCTTGTGATGATCATTCAGGAGCATGGCAGTACCCATACAGCCGGTGAACCATTCTGTGCGATTTGTGGCAATTGAAAATACGATTGCTACTACAACCTACGTTTTTGAATGGGTGCGCTGACTCAATCAGTACCGTTGAAATTCGAGGTCGATCTGCAACTGATCAGATTTCGAGTTACGATAAATTTGTCAATTTTCACTTCACTCGGTGCTTGAGCTATTCGTTTTTGGCGAAGTTTTGATTCACCGAGTAGAGTTGCGAATTTCTGTCACTTGACAACCGAAATTTGTGTGCTACCTTTCGGTAAAGCAGCGGACAACTTGTCATTTTTAAATTAGAATTACGAATTCAGGCCAGTAATCCGGTTGGGATTGCAATGGCAAAATCCTTTCTGGCAAACAGTAGAATTACGTGATGTGTTGAACAGTCAACTATCAGTTACTTGTCTACATGGTGTAATAATTCACTGGTTTGTTAACTCAAAATGGGAGACTGAAATATGAAAAAAAATGATTTTCAAAATTCTCTAAGCAGAAGAGATTTCCTTAAAACCACCGGTGCTCTGGGTGTTGCCAGTTTTGCTGGTAGTATGAGTCAGGTTGTCTATGCGCAGGATAAAACCATTCTCAAGGTCCGCGCATACTCTGACATGAGAAGCCTGGACCCGGCTCATTCCGTTGGTGTAGTCGACGAGGAAATTCACAGTAGCATTTACAGCAAACTAATCCAATACAAGCCAGGACGAGAATGGGGATGGCAGTTGGATGCTGCTGAATCAATCACCCAAGTTGACGATACCCATATTGCTTTCAAACTGAAACCAGGGATTATGTTCACCAACGGTTATGGGGAAATGACTGCAGAGGATGTGAAGTATTCGTATGAGCGAATTCTTGATGAAGAAGTCGCATCTACCAACACGCCTGACTGGGGGACCCTGAAGGAAGTGATTGTAGAAAGTAAGTATGAAGGAGTCATAGTCTTTAATGAACCTTACCCACCGGCATGGACAATTGCCATGCCGTATATCGTGGGCAATATCATCTGCAAAAATGCCTGGGAAGAGATGGGCGGTAAAGTGGATACGACAACGCCATGTGGTTCGGGTCCATACAGTCATCACGAATGGCAGCCGAAGCAGAAAACCATCCTTGTTCGCAATCCAGATTGGTACGGTGGACATGCTCCATTCGATGAAATTCATATCTTCCCAATCGATGACGAAAATACCGCTCAGATTGCTTTTGAGTCGGGAGATATCGATTACACAAGAGTATCTCTGAGTTCTGTCGCAAGCCTGAAGGAGTCGCCTCCTGAAAATTCCACAGTCTCTGAATATCCGTCTCTTTACTACGTTTGGGTAGGCATGAATGTAGAAAATGAAGCGATGTCGAACGAAAATTTGAGAAAAGCGATTCAGCATTGTATCGACGTTCCTTCCATCCTTGAGGCCTCGTATTTTGGTGCTGCTGAAGCTGCGACTGGCATTATTGCGCCAGGACTGTTGGGGCATCGTCCACAAAGCATGGTGCCACCACAGGCGAACATCGAAAAAGCAAAAGAACTGCTCGCGATGGCAGGAATGGAGGGAGGTGCCAGTGTTTCGCTGGATATTCTGAACAAGGCAGCCAATGTGACGACAGCTCAGGTCATTCAGGCAACGTGTGCTCAAGCAGGTATTGACATTGAAGTCAACCTTCACGAGTCAGGCGCATTCTGGTCGCTGGGAGATCAAAGTGCTGGTGATCAATACAAGAACATTCAATTAATTTTGAATCGATATTCGATGGGACCAGATCCTTCCTATGCGACTGCGTGGTTCGTTACCAGCCAGAAAGGGATCTGGAATTGGGAACGATTCAGTAACGATGAATTTGATAGCCTTGAGGCGATGGCAAAAGCAGAAACTGACACGATGAAACGAGGTGAGATGTATCAGAGACTGCAAGACCTCATGGAGGAAAGCGGGGCGTACCGATTCATCACGCATGAGGCGACACCTGTGATTTACCGAAACAGCGTCAATCCGGCGTTTCGGCCTGATGGACTCCCGTTGCTCCGATATTTCACGCCAGCTTAGTTCAGCCGGTTGTTCAAATCAATTGGTGTGACTTGGAAATACATGAATGCTTGGCGTGCGAAACTAGCACGCCAAGCATCTCAATCGCTCACAGCGGTACCAATCTGACACGATGAAACTGAATGAATAATCCTCAATTTTAAAGCCGGGTTGCCACCTCAAAAGACGTAAGGTTATCTGTTCCAATTTCCAAGTATTGTCAATCTCCGAGACACCATCCAAACAACGAATGATAGCGGCATCTAAACTGTACGCAGTCGATAGTTCCGTTCAGTCTGAATGAATCAGCTGGACCACCAATGAGGACAGTACAGATTACGCAAATGAGCAGCCCGATGAATCTGCTTCGAAAATAGGTCATGACCGCGAATCGAAGCTTGATGCAGATGCATGCCTGCCTGATAAGGCGATCTCCCCACCGATCGAGGAACTGGAGTCTTATGACCTGTCTCCCATGCAGATGAAATCCACTTTGCAGTGACGCGCGTCAAACTCAGGACGAACTGGCTGCTGAACTGAACGTGGACAATATTCAACTCAGGGGCATCTGCAGCAAGCACAATTTCATGGATCCGGTGGTGACTTTGGTTTTGAAATTTGGCTACACTCTCTACAAAGCAATCCTAACTGACTTACAACTATTTTCAACGTTGTAAACGGTTTAATCGAAGCGGGTATCGCCATATTTGAAGTTAAAATTTGCTTTAGCAACAATTCAGAAAATGCCATGAATTCCTTAACACGAGAAACTCAACAGATTGCAGTAATCGGCGCCGGATCCTGGGGCACCGCTATTGGTGCCTGGCTGGCTCGCAACGGACATACCGTGCGAATTTGGGATGTCGATCAGCAAGTCATCAATGACATTAATAATTCGCAATGTAATTCCAGGTACTTACCCGAAATTGAACTCCCAGACGGTCTCGAAGGCTGTCCAAGTCTGAATGCCGCAATGCGTTCGTGCTCAACAGTCGTCATCGCGGTACCAAGTCGAGTGTTCGAAACTGCAATCGGTGAAGTCGCTGCCAACCTGCATCAAATGGATCCTGCCGCCAATCCCGTTGTCGTTTGGGGCACCAAGGGGTTTGCTTCGGAAAGCGGCAGATTGTTAAGTGCCGTTGCCGACCAAGCACTCGGCCGATCGGTCGTAACTGCAACCATCGCCGGTCCAAGCTTCGCCTACGAAGTCGTGCGGGGGATGCCAACTGGATTTGATCTTGCCTCAACCAATGCTGAAGACATTGAGTCGATTGCCAATCTGTTTCGCAATCAAACATCCCTGGTTTACACCACAGATGACATTGTCGGTGTTCAAATCGGTGGTGCAACCAAAAATGTCATTGCCATCGCTGCTGGAATATCAGACGGACTTGGCTTCGGGATCAATACCCGCGCATTGCTGATTTCCAGAGGGTTTGCAGAAATGAACCGACTCAATGTAGCACTCGGTGGCAGGACTGAAACCCTAATGGGGCTATCGGGCTTGGGCGACTTACTGCTGACCTGCAATGGAGACTTGTCACGCAATCGCAGGCTCGGACTTGGGCTCGGCAGCGGACAATCGCTCAATACACTGCTTGATGAGATTGGCCAAGAAGTGGAAGGCCTGCAATCAGCACGCGAAACATACAATCTTGGCAGAAAGCTGGATGTCTTTATCCCCATGACCGAGCGGGTTTACCGAATCCTTTATGAGAATTTGCCTCCCATGCAGGCAGCAACAGAACTGCTCGCTATCGGTCCAAGTTTACCCGACTGATCCGCTATCTCTGTAAAGCGGCCATATAATACTTAAATACGCAATAATAGTCTAATCTATTCTATTGATTCTAAATTAATCATACACTATATAAAACGGCCATAAAACCGGCCATAGATCTTGTGTAAATTGTCCCAAGACTCCGGTGAACTCCCGTCACGAATGGAGCCGTTGTTCATCTCTGAAAGTTCGCGGCATCGCCCCGAATTAATCGATATCGGGTTGACTTTGGTCAAAAAATCCAATCGTGCCTGGTCTGGGATACCCAAAATCTGGCTTACATCGTTAAGCGATTTAGTTCAGTCAATGAACTGCTATTACAGTAACCTGATCGAGGGACATCACACCCATATTGTAGATATCGAACGGGCACTGGACGACGACTTCAGCAGCGATCCGACTACCTGCAACCTTCAACTTGAAGCCAAATCTCACATTCTCGTGCAAAGATGGATCGATGCCAGTGAGTGGGTCGGGCGAGTGACGACCAAAGATGGACTCTGCGAAATTCATCGACAATTCTTCAAGTTGATGCCCAATGAGTTTCGCTGGATTTCGAATGTTGACAACTCGGAGCGTATTCCTGTCATTCCAGGCGAACTGCGTCGCCACCAAGTTCAGGTTGGTCGACACATTTCAATCAGTCCGGGCGCAGTACCAAGATTTCTCGAAAGATTTGAAGCAGCTTACCGAAATTTGGGCATCACCGAGTTGATACTCGCGATAGCGGCCGCACATCACCGATTCCTGTGGATTCATCCATTTCCTGACGGTAATGGTCGCATCGCAAGGCTGATGTCCGATGTGATGTTACGAAACAGTTTGGATGTTGGCAATGTTTGGTCGATCTCGCGCGGTCTTGCCCGCAACATCGCAACCTATAGATCTTTGCTCGCTAACTGCGACCTGCCCCGTCGCAACGATCTCGATGGCCGCGGCTCGCTAAGCGAAGAAGCATTGGTTGAATTTACCAGATTTTTTCTCAAAACGGCAATTGATCAAATCGAATTCATGGAGAAGTTAGTCAGCCCGAATCGACTTGCTGATCGAATCGGAAGCTGGGCAGAATCCAGGATTCGCGCAGGCAGGTTGCCACTCAAATCAAACCTTTTGCTGGCCGCGGTGATTGAAAAAGGCGAATTGCCGCGCCGTGATGTCGTGCGGCTGCTGGAAGTCAGCGAACGTCAGGCCCGTCGGGTATCGTCGGCACTCATTCAAAGCGGTGCATTGGTATCAGCATCCTCACGCGCACCGCTGCGTTTGGCCTTCCCCGCAAAACTGGCTGCCGACTGGCTGCCAGGACTATTCCCAGAAATCCCAGACTAATTCGATCGCAACTTGCTGGGTAGCCAATCCACCGAGTGACAGCCCTGATACCAAAGCCTCACCCCCGCAGAATTCATCAATGACTACTGCACAATCCCGAGCGTAATCAGACATCGTCCAGGGTGCCGCAGGTGCAACAGTCTCGCTGGCCCCGCGCGGGTCATAAGAAAAACATCGAAATGAATTTGCAAGCAGTACGAACTGCTGCGCGTAAGCTTCAGCAGTTTGATCACCACCTGGAACAAAAAACAACATCGGGTCCCCGACCTTCGATTACGACGCGCATGCTGACGCCTTCCGCACACAGCGCGTGAGTTTCAACACCGCGGTCGAAACTCGGAAACGCACTCACACAAGATCTCGCGCAATCGTTTCGGACCAGGATTTTTCCGCGACCACACCTTGTGCATCTCTGGCATTCAGCGTTGCATCAATCTGCCAGTCAGTTTGCAATGCACGTACAGTTACCGAAACGGCAACATTTGCACACCACTGATGGCGCGCATAGCACTTTGTCCACACGCAAGTCCCCACTGCGGAATTGGGATCATCTGGATGAATGGAATAGCGTTCGTGACTGGTAAACTGGACTTCCAGACCCGTATGCAAATGTCGTTCTGATCCAGTGTCGTTGATTATTTCGTAAGTCTCCGTACCCGAAACGTAATCAATTGATCGGCGGCGTTCAAATTGTCCATCGGACAATTTTTCAGTCTCAAGTGGTGCTGCACCTTCGGGTTCATCAAACTTGACTTCGTCGACAATCCCTTGAGATAGCGGCAAATCAAGCCGCAAATTGGTTAGCCTGAGACTCGCCTTGGTTTGCGATGGCCAAATCGTGGGCCAATAAGCGTTGGTCAAAGTCAACCGCAGTCGATGGCCCTTACCAATGCGTTGCCCACAAGCATTAAGTTGGATCCGCACTGGCACAAAGCCATCCGGCAGCGGCTCCGGTGCTGCATGACTGTTGCGGTGAGTCAGATTCAATACACCGTAGCTGATCCGCGTCGCTTTGCCATCCGCAAGCACCTCAGATAGGACCGCGACAAGGTTAGCTTGGGGGACATCACTCAGAACTTCGGCGCTAAATACCGGAAAACCCAGCAGATCCAGATCGTCTTCAAGCGTCTCGGTTTCCAAACACACCAACCCCGCCTCAGCACTCTGATCGACAGGAGCATCAGGCACTTGTCCGTATCCACACCAGTTGCCGGCTGTATAGCCTGCATTTTCTGGTGCTGACACAATTACGCTGCCATCTGCATCAACCCTTTTCGGATCACTAATTGCCAACTGCGCTTCGAACGTGTTCGTATCCCCAGTCCAATCTGACAGCGCAACCCAGTGTCCGGCTCGGAACTCGAACTGTGAGGCCGGCGCTACAGGGTGTTGCAGCCACGCGCGAAGTTGTGGTTCCTCCATAATTCCGGTATTGATTCCTTTGAGATGCTGATCCCACCAGCGCAGACATTCTTGCAGAAAACCGATTCGTGGTCCTGGTAAGGCAAAGTGAGGATATTTGTGGGCCCAGGGTCCAACCAGCCCCTTGCGCGGACAGCTCAATTGCTCCAGCATCCGGAAGATGGTATTGGTATAACCATCTGCCCAACCCCCAACCAGGTATACGGGAACCTGTACATCCTCATAACGCTTACAAATCGAGCCGTGTGCGTAAAACTCATCCCGGCGCTGGTGCCTGAACCAATCAAGCAGCCATAGGCCATTACCCTCCAGCCGCTCCAACCACATATCGCGCCAGCGTTCACCCACAATGGCCGGATCAGGCGGTGTGTGTGCAATGGCAAATGCGGTCGCACCCCAACCCAATTTTTCCGCCAGCAGTGCACCGCCCATGAAATGAATGTCGTCAGCATAGCGATCATCAGTTGAGCAAAGCGAAATCACTGCACCCAGTGCTGCCGGTCTGCGGGCAGCCACCTGAAGCCCGTTAAAACCGCCCCAGGAAATACCGATCATCCCGACTTTGCCTGAGCACCACGGCTGAGCAGCCAACCAATCAATGACTGCGAGACAATCGTCCTGTTCCTGCAACTGGTATTCGCCGCGACAAACGCCTTCGCTGTCACCTGTCCCGCGCATGTCGACGCGCACTCCAGCATAGCCAAATCCAGCAAAATATGGATGAGTCAAATGATCTCGTTCGACTGTACCATCGCGCTTGCGGTAAGGTAAATACTCGAGTATTGCAGGAACTGGGCTATCCTCGGCATCTTTGGGCAGCCAGATACGGGCTGCCAGCTGCGTGCCATCAGGCATCGTGATCCAGGTATTTTCGATCTCACGCACGCGGCGCGGAAAGTCGGTGCGAATGCGGACATCAAGCATCATATGAAACTCCATAATTTCGAATAAATTTCGGCTGACCAGTCAGGGTCATACAACTAAAGTCTGTGAATAGGCTCATGTTACTACCGTATTGACTGGCTCTGTGGAACCTGCAACCAACGGGTAGTGACAGCTAACCGGACGACTCATCGCTTCGACAATCGCTTGGGCATCGGCCGCGTCGTTTTTATTGGGACTTATAGACCTTACTTGACAAAATCAAGTAAATGCATACTCTCTTGACGGATCATCGAGGTTGCTTACACAATCGCCTCTCCCGCGTCCAATCGCCCGAGTCCCCAAGGCTTTAATATTCAATGCAGCATTCACATCCGCATTGTCCGAATGATCACAGACCACACACCGGAATACCGCCTGACTCCGGCGATTGTCTGCATCAATGTGTCCACACGCATGACACCGGCGACTGGTATTGATCGCACTGACTTCTATCACTTCAGTTTTATACGCCAGCTTCTGCTTCAATCCATACCAGCCGGTCTTTAATATCTCGCGATTCAATCCCGACTTGGCCGCTACATTCACTCCGGGTTCTTCGACTGTGCCTTTGGCTGATTTTGTTATCCCCTGGGTGTTTAAATCCTCCACCACTGCATACTGATAATCATTGGCAATGGCTCTTGATTCCTGGTGATGCCAGTTCGAACGAATGTGCTTGATCTTACGTGAGGCTTTCTTCGCGCGTTTGCGGGTTTTCAAATACCGGTTCGAGGGCTTGATCCCCTGTTTGTGAATCGGTCTTTGCTGACGCGCCATCCGGCGCTGATAACGGTTGCGCTTCGCTTCAAGTGTCTTGACATCCGGTAAATGTCTGATCTCACCCTCACTGGTTGCAAACTGACCCACATTCATGTCAATGCCAATTGCTTTACCGTTTTCAGTTACTTGAATCAATTCCTCACTGACTTCATAACACACGGTTGCATAAAACTTGTCTTCTTCGCGTTTGATCACCACTTGCTTGGTGTTACAACCTTCGTAGGGATTGGAACCGCTCAACACCACCTGACCGATTCTTTGCAAATGCAGACTGGCACCGTTTAGTTTAAAAGAACCTTCCGGGAAAGTGACTGAATCATCGTGGTAGATTTTGGACTTGAACTTGGGATAGCCTTTCTTGGATTTGAAAAACTGCTGCCAGGCATCAGCTTGATATTTCAAAACGTACCGAATGGGCGTATAAGGCAGTGTCTTGAGCCATTCGGTTTGCTTGCGCAGTTCGGTAAAACATTTACCGAGAGAGAAGAAACTTGTTTCAGGGCGCGGCAAGGATTGATCAAGCTCATGGGCGCGCATCAATTTTTGGTTTTCACCGAGGAAGTGATTCCACACAAAGCGGGTGGCACCCAGGCACCGGTTGAGCAGATTGGCCTTGGTGCGGGTCAGTGGATACAGGCGATAACGAATGTTTCGGTGAGGCATTGATATATAACCGATCTTATAGGATTGTATTATATATCACTGTTATTATGTTTATTATTAATGTTGTCAACTTATCTATATCGTGCGCCGTGGAAAGGTGCTTGTCTCTAGTGGGTGCGAATCCCACCCAACAGTTGTCGTTGTCGGTTGGTAGCGACTGAAACGGATCATGGAGGTAACGACATGGTTTGAAGCATTTCAGATAGAAGGGTTGCGTAAGGCAACTCAGCGACCATACGGGCCAGAACGCGAGTGAACGTTGAGCAGGCCTCGAAAATAGTAATGCGGAAGCTGATTCTGTCTATATTCAGAAGAAAGCCGGTGGCATCTTGGGAAGTAAGCGACATCAGCACTGAGATGTTTCCGCCGGGGTATTGACGCTGGCACGTGTGGAAGAGGAGAGAAGTGGCAACACGGGAAGCCCTGGCAGTGGTGAAGCACACACCAAACTGGTAATCCGCGAGGACTGGACTGGGCTGTCAGGGTGGCGGAGAGGTTCGTAGTACCGGAGAAGTCGGGTAATGCCGATGGAGGGAAGGGACCTTGATTCGGAAGCAGTATGTAAAGGCAGAAAGGACATGACAACTGACGAAAGTCTAACAGGGTCAGATAAGGTTCAGAGACTACGGCGCATACTACATGCCAAAGCGAAGGCAGAACCGAAGTTAAGATTTCATGCGTTGTATGACAAGGTGTGGCGAATGGATTTTCTCACCGAAGCGTACCGGCAGGTGCGCCGCAACGGCGGTGCTGCCGGTGTGGACGGGGAGACGTTCGCGAACATTGAGGCATACGGGGTTGAGAGCTGGCTTGGGGAACTGGCGCGGGAACTTAAAGACAAGACCTATATACCCGGAGCGGTGCGACAGGTCTTGATTCCAAAGAAGCAAAAGGGCAAGTTTCGCCCACTGGGCATTCCTTGCTTGTGAGACCGGGTGGTTCAGACCTCGGCGATGTTAGTTTTAACACCGATCTTTGAGGCTGATCTCGGTGAGGAGCAATATGCCTATCGGGCGGGCAGGAGTGCGCACGATGCGGTCAATCGTATTCATGCGCTCCTGAACACGGGACACAATGAAGTGGTGGATGCTGATTTATCCAATTATTTCGGTGAGATTCCCCATGCTGAGTTGATGAAGAGTTTAGCCCGTCGCATCAGCGATGGTGCGATGCTCAGATTGATCAAGTCATGGTTGGAGATGCCGGTCGAAGAGGATAATGGCAAGGGCGGCAAACGCTGCACGAACCAGGCGAAGAAGTGGCGTAAGGGCAGCCCACAGGGTTCGCCCATATCGCCGCTGCTCAGTTCCGTCTACATGCGACGGTTCATTGTCGGTTGGAAACATCTGGGCTTGGCTCACAGATTCCAGTCCCACATTGTCAATTACGCAGATGACATCTGCATCCTGGGTAAAGCACCGGCGGCGCAAATGCAGTCAGCCTTTACGCGGATAATGGCGCAGCTGAAATTGCCAGTGAATGTGGACAAGACCCGGTGTTTAAGGTGTCCGGAGGCGGCTTTGGAGTTCTTGGGTTATCGGATCGGAATGAACTATCGGTATGACGGAACAGGGGCCTATATCGGTACCCGTCCGAGCAAGTCGAGCATTCAGCTGATCTGCCGTAAAGTGAGTGAGCAGACCGCAAGTCGATACGGGTTTCTGGACGATGATGAGATGGTTAGGCGTTTGAACTGGATGTTGTCTGGTTGGGCGAATTACTTTCATTTGGGACAGGTATCCCCGGCTTATGCGGCGGTCGATGCGCACACCAGAAAACGGCTGCGTCAGTGGCTGTGTCGGAAACACAAGGTGAAAAGTGGGAAATATGTGCGCTTTTCCATTGCGAAGTTGTATGATTCATACGGCCTGGTTCACCTTGCGTCTACCACCACGAGCCTGCCGTGGGCGAAGGTATGATTTCGGATGAAAGCCGGATGCGGGAAATCCGCCCGTCCGGTTTGACGAGCGGCTACTGGAAACGGACAATATGGCGTGGAGTGAGGCACTGGCGTACTGTGAAAACTGCCAGCAACAGTTTCCCCCATCGACCTAATTTATACCGCGCCAGTAGTCGACTCTACAGTCCCTTTTTATTCGTCTTCACAATTGGATTGACAATCTGCACCGGCATCATCTTGATCGCGTGGCCCATTGCGTTAAGCGCTCGCACCCACTGATGCGCACCCCACACGCTTCAATACCATTCTCACACGATTTCAGCGACTGGAATAACTCAAGTGTCTTGGTTCTTGAAAACCGCGGATGCATTAACTTGTTTGCTGTTCGGTCAACGGCGTAGATTTGAATCTCATTTTCCGCTAAATCCGCCCCATCACTTTGAATTTCAGTTGTATTGACTTGTCTATTCATGATCTTGGCGCTCCTTTCGATTGAATCTCGCTGAAATTCCAGCTTAAAACCTATGATGCCGTAACTCTCTATAAAAGAGATGTCCATTCCACTAAGTCGTGATTGCAAGACGCGTCGACAGCATCATTCTGTCATTGCTGTATACCCATTGAATTAAACAGGATTGCAATCGCAAGAATTGTGCCGCGGTTCGAACCTGAAAGCTCGCTCGCAACCTTAGTTTTTGGTGCAGTGCAATACGTGACTAAAATCAAGTAAAAATTGATACATATTTATCAATTTAATTGCTATATTATGTGCCGTGCGGAAAGGGCCGGTTTTCGGAACCGGCTTTAATTTGATTGTTCTCGCTAATTTTTTTCCTCATCCTCGAAAAATAATAGCAAAGTTGACTGAATTAGTCCAAAAACCTGGTTTGACTCAACTGAACCTGCCGTTCCTATCGGGAACCGGACGCATATTGATTACACAAGCGGCTATAACCGCCATCTGTGTCATCGTATGCTCGTTATTTGGGTTCGTTGCATTCTATTCCGCCCTGTTGGGCGGTTTGGCCTGTATTATCCCCAATGCTTATGCGATCTGGCGAGTGTTTGGCAATCGGCGGGCGCCGCATCCGGCAGACCCGCGTGTATTTGGTATCATGTTACGCACCGAAATGATCAAGATCGTGATTACCGGCTGTGTATTCGCGGCAATTTTCTACCTTATCAGTCCGATCAATCCAATTGCAATGTTTGCCGCCTTCACCGTAGTGACCTTTGCCGGCTGGATTGAAGCTGGACTGCGCATTCGCTGATTAACTCAAGAAACGTTTACCGGACCATAACAAGAAATGGCTAGCAGCGAAACCCTCACCGCCTCCGGTTATATCAAGCACCATCTGCAGAACCTGACGTTCGGCAATCACCCCGAAAATGGCTGGTCGATTGCACACAGCGCCCAGGAAGCCAGTGATATGGGATTCATGGCGATTCACCTCGACAGCATGTTCTGGTCAATCGTATTGGGCGCATTGTTTCTGATCATATTTCGCATGGTCGCCGCCCGTATGACCAGTGATACTCCGGGTGGTTTCCAGAATTTTATTGAATGGATTGTCGATTTTATTGAAGACAATGTCCGCGGTTCATTTTCAGGTAAAAACGACCTGATTGCCCCGCTTGCACTGACGCTCTTTGTGTGGGTGCTACTGATGAACCTGATGGATCTGGTGCCAGTTGACTGGATCCCGGAATTGGCCAAGGCACTGGGTATTGAGTACATGAAAGTCGTCCCGACGACCGATCCCAACATCACGTTCTCGTTGGCACTGTCCGTCTTTGTGCTGATGATTTATTACAGCATCAAGATCAAGGGACTGGGTGGTTTTCTAGGCGAATTAACCCTGCAGCCTTTTGGCAAATACATGATGCCTGTCAACTTGTTTCTAGAGGGCATCAGCCTGATCGCCAAACCGTTGTCACATTCACTTCGACTGTTTGGCAACCTGTACGCAGGTGAGATGATCTTTATCCTGATTGCATTGCTTTACAGTACGGGCTGGGCACTGGGCATTGCGGGCGGCTTTCTACAGTGGGCATGGGCAGTGTTTCACGTACTGATCGTGCTGCTGCAAGCATTTATTTTTATGGTGCTGACAATTGTCTACCTGGATATGGCGCACCACAAACACTAACTGGTTTTGAATTTATTCACATCGGGCTGTTAACACGGAGATAACATTATGGAAGCAGCATTGTATTTTATCGCGGGTGCCGTCTTACTCGGCATGGGTGCCGTCGGCGCCGCAGTTGGCATTGGCATTCTCGCCGCGAGATTTATTGAAGCAATCGCGCGACAACCTGAACTGCTGCCAATGCTGCGGGTTCAATTTTTTATCATGATGGGGCTCGTTGACGCGGTTCCCATGATTGGTGTCGGTATCGCATTCTATATCCTGTTCGCGGTTGCCTGACGCATGCCGGTCATGATTTTGACCGGTCTATATCAATTGTTGTAGAGCAAAGCAAATGAATATCAATCTGACGCTAATTGGACAAACGATTACGTTCATCATATTCGTTTGGTTTTGTATGAAGTTCATCTGGCCGCCGATCATGGCTGCGCTCAATGAACGACGCAAAACCATTGCTGATGGACTGGCCGCAGCAGCAGAAGGTCAGCGCGAACGCGAACGCGGGCACCAGGAGGCAGACCAACTGATTGAGCAGGCAAAGACGCAGGCACAGGAAATCATCGCGAAAGCGGAAAAGCGCGGCGCAGAAGTCGTTACGGAAGCCAAACAGGAAGCTCGCTCAGAGGGCGAACGAATCATTGCAGCAGCTCGCGGTGAAATTGAAATGGAAGCGAATAAAGCCAAGGAGCAACTCAGAACACAGGTTGCTCAATTGGCAGTCGCCGGAGCTGAACAGATTTTGACCAAGGAAGTTGATGCCAAAGCCCATGAAAAAATGTTGTCTGACCTGGCAGCTAATCTTTGATTTGAGATCCTAAGTCGATGAGTGATTCTTCCAGCATCGCACGGCCGTACGCGCAAGCCGTTTTCGACCTGGCAAAGGAAACGGGACGCTTCGAGGAGTGGAGTCAGCATCTGGCTTTGCTAACTGAAGTCGCGGAACATCCGGACTTTATGGCATTGGTGGGTGACCCGCGCATTGCTCGAGAACAGGTGTTGGATGTCGTCATGGAAATTACTGGCGACCAACTGGATGATCAGGCGCGTAATTTCGTCAAGATTCTCAGCCACTATCGTCGACTTCCAGCATTGTCTCAAATTACCCGACAGTACGAGCAGCTGCGCGCTGAAGATGAAGGGATCGTTGAAGCAGAACTGGAAGCGGCCTATGAACTGAACGCCGAGCAACAGGCTCAACTGACCGAGGCTCTGCAATCCCGTTTGGGACGTAGAGTGCGGCTGACGAGCCAGGTGAATGAAGACTTGGTTGGCGGTGCGGTCGTACGTGCCGGCGATTGGGTAATCGACGGATCGATTCGAGCGCGACTCGATAAACTCGCGAGTTCGCTGGGCGTGTAATTCGAGTATCAAGCGTAACTGCCATTATTGAATAAAGAGGAAATGACCAAATGGCGATGCAATTAAACCCGTCAGAAATCAGTGAGTTAATCAAGGCTCGGATTTCAGACTTTGATGCAAGCGCGCAAGCGCGAAGCGAAGGAACTGTCGTACTGCTAACGGACGGTATCGTCCGCATTCACGGCTTGGCCGATGCGCTGCAAGGAGAGATGCTCGAATTTCCGGGCGACACCTTCGGGCTTGCTTTGAACCTCGAACACGATTCGGTCGGTGCGGTCATTCTCGGCGACTATGAACACATCACTGAAGGCGACACGGTACGCTGCACCGGCAGAATTCTCGAAGTGCCAATCGGCGAAGCGCTCTTGGGGCGCGTGGTTGACTCACTTGGACGACCAATGGATGGCAAAGGACCGATCGAATCGGTTGGCAGCGCACCTATTGAAAAAGTCGCACCAGGCGTCATCACCCGTCAATCGGTTTCTGAACCAGTACAAACCGGCCTTAAGGCAATTGACTCAATGGTGCCGATCGGCCGCGGCCAACGAGAGCTGATAATTGGCGACCGGCAGACCGGTAAGACCGCGGTTGCACTGGACACCATCATCAACCAGTGCGGCACCGGTATCAAGTGTATCTACGTGGCGATCGGACAAAAAGTCTCAAGCATCGCCAATGTGGTTCGCAAACTGGAAGAACACAATGCGATGGAACACACCATCGTGATCTCTGCGTCAGCCGCTGAAAGTGCCGCAATGCAGTACATTGCACCTTACTCGGGTTGCACCATGGGTGAGTATTTCCGCGATCGAGGTGAAGATGCACTCATCATTTTCGACGATCTGACCAAACAGGCCTGGGCTTACCGACAAGTGTCATTGTTGCTAAGACGTCCGCCGGGACGTGAAGCCTATCCGGGAGATGTGTTTTATCTGCATTCACGATTACTGGAACGGGCTTCCAGAATCAATCCGGAATATGTTGAAAGCCTCACCAATGGTGAAGTCAAAGGCAAGACAGGTTCGCTAACCGCACTGCCAATCATCGAAACACAGGCCGGCGACGTTTCCGCATTTGTCCCAACCAATGTGATCTCGATTACCGATGGACAGATTTATCTGGAAAGCGATCTATTTAACGCCAATATCAGACCGGCGATTAACGCCGGACTGTCGGTCTCTCGTGTTGGTGGTGCAGCGCAGACGCCTATTGTGAAAAAACTCGGTGGTGGTATTCGACTGGCCCTCGCGCAATATCGCGAACTTGCCGCTTTTTCTCAATTCGCATCAGACCTTGATGAAGCCACTCGTAAGCAGCTTGAACGAGGGCAGCGAGTCACTGAAATGATGAAGCAACCCCAGTATGAGCCACTATCGGTAGCAGACATGTCATTCTCGCTGTACGCAGCCAATGAAGGGTATCTGGATGACTTGGAAATCACTCAGGTAGTGAGTTTTGAGCATTCAATGCGTGCTTATCTGCAATCGAATCATACCGAGTTGCTGGCCAAAATCAATGACAATCCGGTTTACGACGACGAAGTTGCTGCTTCAATGAAAGCAGCGTTGGACGATTTCGTAAAGAACGGTTCCTGGTAGTATTGCAACGCTGATTACAAATCTAGTGAGTTAACCATGGCTGGCGCAAAAGAAATACGGACAAAAATTCGTAGTATTCAGAATACGCAGAAGATCACCTCAGCGATGGAAATGGTTGCGGCGAGCAAAATGCGCCGTGCCCAGGAGCGTATGCGCGCCGCCCGGCCGTATGCCCACTCCATCCGCCAGGTGGTGGCGCACGTCAAACATGCCTCGCTGGAATACAAGCATCCCTACTCGATCGAAAGAGAGGTATCAGCTGTCGGGTATATCATCGTTAGCTCCGACCGAGGGTTGTGCGGCGGGCTTAATATTAACCTCTTTCGCAGAGTGCTTGATGATATGCTGCAATGGAATGACAATGGGATTCCAATCAAGTTTGGCATTTTCGGCAACAAAGGTCAGGGGTTTTTTCGCAGAATTGGCGGCGACATTCTCTGTCAGGCCTCCAATCTGGGAGATGCACCCCAAATCGTTGAGTTGATTGGTGCAATCAGTGTAATGTTAACGGCCTACGAAGACAAAGAAATCGACCGCCTTTATCTTGTCAGCAATAATTTTGTCAACACGATGACACAAAGCGCAACGATTGAACAGATTTTGCCGATTCCGCCAGGTGAACCCGAAGTTGACATGACACACCACTGGGATTACCTGTATGAACCGGAATCCCATTCACTGATTGATTCACTGATGCGGCGGTATATCGAATCGATCATTTACCAGGCGGTTGTCGAAAACATTGCGTGTGAACAATCGGCCCGTATGGTCGCAATGAAAGCTGCATCTGATAACGCGGGTAACCTGATTGATGAATTGCAGCTCATATACAACAAGGCGCGTCAGGCTGCCATCACCCAGGAAATCTCAGAGATTGTCGGCGGTGCTGCTGCAGTTTAGCGGACACGCTAAGTGATCAGATTCAAAAAAATTCAAAAGTTATTCCCAGTAAACAAGAGGACATCATGACACAGGGGAAAATTGTCGAAATTATCGGAGCAGTTGTGGACGTGGAGTTTCCACGTGCAGAGGTTCCCAAAGTCTATGACGCACTAAAGGTTGATCAGACCGGACTCACGCTGGAAGTCCAGCAGCAAATGGGTGATGGTGTCGTTCGTACAATCGCCATGGGCTCCAGCGATGGTTTGCAGCGTGGTCTGCCGGTGACCAATTCTGGCCAACCCATTCTGGTCCCGGTTGGAGAGCCGACATTGGGCAGAATTATGAACGTGCTTGGCGAACCGGTGGATGAAGCCGGTCCCGTCGAATCCGAAAATCACTGGCCCATTCACCGCAAAGCGCCTGGATTCACTGATCAGGCTACCGCAGTGGAAATTCTTGAAACTGGCGTTAAGGTCATTGACCTGATCATGCCAATCGCCAAGGGTGGTAAGATCGGCTTGTTCGGCGGTGCAGGAGTCGGCAAGACTGTTACGCTAATGGAACTCATTAGAAATATCGCGATTGAACACGCTGGCTTTTCTGTATTTGCCGGGGTCGGTGAGCGAACACGAGAAGGCAACGACTTCTACCACGAGATGAGGGAAGCTGATGTCTTGAATAAAGTGGCGCTGGTCTATGGGCAAATGAACGAACCACCCGGTAACCGACTACGGGTCGCACTCGCGGGTTTGACAATTTCTGAATATTTTCGTGATGAAGGGCGAGATGTTCTACTGTTCATTGACAACATTTACCGTTACACACTGGCAGGTGTTGAGGTATCTGCATTGCTGGGACGAATGCCATCAGCGGTGGGTTACCAGCCAACTCTGGCAGCTGAAATGGGAATTCTGCAAGAGCGTATTACCTCGACTCGGACCGGGTCAATTACCTCGTTCCAAGCCGTTTATGTTCCCGCAGACGACCTGACCGATCCTTCGCCGGCAACTACGTTTGCACACCTTGATGCAACTTTGGTGCTGTCACGACAAGTTGCTGAACTTGGAATTTATCCGGCGGTGGATCCGCTTGACTCAACCAGTCGTCAGTTAGACCCACTCGTTGTCGGACAGGAGCATTATGATACGGCCCGTGCGGTCCAGGGAACCTTGCAACGTTACAAGGAGTTGCGCGACATTATCGCGATTCTTGGTATGGATGAACTGTCCGAAGAGGACAAGCAGATAGTTTCGCGAGCACGCAAGATTCAACGCTTTCTATCACAACCATTCTTTGTCGCGGAAACTTTCACCGGCAGTGCCGGAAAGTACGTATCCCTGGCGGACACCATCAAGGGATTTCAGGGGATTGTTGATGGTGAATACGATCACATCCCTGAACAGGCTTTTTACATGGTCGGTCCAATCGAGGAAGTCGTTGCTGCACATCAAAAGGCAGCTTGATTCGTCAGTCAATTTTTGTAGTTCAACATAACAATGTCAACCATTGCAGTAGAAATCGTCAGCGCAGAAGAAGCCATTTGGTCGGGAACCGGCACAATGGTTTTTGCGCCGGCTGAAATGGGTGATGTCGGTATAGCACCGCAACATGCGCCATTGCTGACTCAGCTCAAACCCGGTGATGTTCGTGTACAGCAGGAAAATGGCGAGGAGCAGTTCTTTTATGTCTCTGGCGGCTTGCTTGAAATACAGCCGCATCGGGTAACGGTGCTCTCCGACACGGCCATTCGCGCCGCTGACCTGGATGAAGCCAAAGCGAAAGAAGCAATGAAGACCGCCGAACGCGACCTTAAGGACAAAACTTCGCAGATGGAGTTGGCGAAGGCCAGGGCAGAGTTAGCCCAGGCAGCTGCGCAATTACGAGCACTCGAAAAACTGCGAAAAACTTCTCGTTAGTTCGCTGAAATTCCATCAGCGAGTTCGTCAATTGCCAACGACCTGACAGTTTCAGGAGTGATATTTGACAATATCCGAAGCCATCATACTCGCCGGCGGACAAGGTGTGCGGATGCATTCCAACCGTCCCAAGACTTTGCAGGAACTGGGCGGCCGACCGATGATTCGCTATATCGTCGATACGGCCAAAGATGCGGGTTTCGATCGAATACACGTTGTTCAAGGAGACGATGGCGACGAGATCCGGCAACAAATCCCTGATACGGACATCAACTGGGTACGCCAACCGGCACCACTCGGAACTGGACACGCAGTTTTACAAGCCATTCCACATCTGAACTCGGATTCAATGGTATGCGTGCTTTATGGTGACAATCCACTCATCGAGCCTCAAACTGCGCGTCGAATGCTTGAACTGGCTAAAACCCATCCGCTAGTTCTGCTCACCGTTGATCTCGTCAATCCAACTGGCTATGGTCGCATCAAGCGCGCCAGCAACGGTGAACTTGAAAAGATTGTCGAAGAAAAGGATGCCACGGACGAAGAGCGAAAGATTACCGAAGTCAACGCCGGACCCATCGCGGCAAACAGTCAATCTTTGGTGCAGTGGCTCGATCTGCTTGACAACAATAATTCGCAAAACGAATACTACCTGACTGATATCGTCAGTCATGCAGTTGCGCAAGGATTTGCCGTTGCAACCTGTCAGGGGTCGAATCCATCTGAGATCGCGGGGGTCAACAGCCGGGTAGAACAAGCGCGATTGGAACGAGAACTCCAGATGAAGCAAGCGGAACAATTAATGCTCGCAGGCGTACATATCATTGATCCAGCACGATTTGATCTGCGTGGGCAGTGTACGGCAGGTAGAGACTGTCGCATCGACGTTAATGTTGTTCTAGAAGGCGAGGTCGTTTTGGCAGATGATGTGAAGATTGATGCGAACAACATGATACGAGATACAATCTTGGGTAAAGGAGTCAACATTCGTCCGAATTGCACCATTGAAGGCGCCGAAATCGGCGACGGCTGCACCATTGGTCCTTTTGCCCGAATCCGTCCAGGAACAGTGATCGGTAAGAATTCAAGTGTGGGAAACTATGTTGAGATCAAGGCATCTAATATCGGTGAGCATACCAAAATTAATCATTTGGCCTATGTTGGAGATGCCGAAATCGGAAATCATGTGAATATCGGTGCGGGAGTCATCACCTGTAATTACGATGGGACAAAAAAACAACGAACAATCATCGGCAACCACGTATTTGTTGGTTCAAATTCCTCACTTGTCGCACCACTGGAAATTCGGGACGATGCCCGTGTTGGTGCCGGTTCCACCATATCCAAAGATGTAGATTCCGGGGAGCTGGTTGTTGAACGCGCCAAGGTACGAACTATTAAACGCAGACGCACGCGTACCTCAAGTTAAGGTGTTGCAACACTTGAACGAACCGCAACAGTCTATCGAGCAACCCGAGGGATAATCTAACAATGTGTGGAATAATCGGTGCAATTTCAGAGCAAAATGTTGCACCAACCCTGGTCAATTGCATGCGACTCATGGAGTATCGAGGCTATGACTCCTCTGGCATCGCAGTTATTGACGACGACGGCGAACTGAATCGACGACGCTGTGTTGGCAAGGTTGAAAGGCTGGCTAAGGAACTTAACAACGGCAGTGCGCTTGAGGGCTCAATCGGCATCGGACATACGCGCTGGGCCACGCACGGAGCGGCCATCGAAATCAATGCCCATCCCATTGTTTGTAAAGATCAAATTGCGATTGTATGCAATGGCATCATCGAAAATTATGAAGAACTGAAAGAACGACACCTGGCCGAAGGTGCGGTCTATGATTCTGAAACCGATACAGAGGTGATCGCCCAGGAAATACTCCGCAGTTTAACCGCAGGCAACAACATTCTTGACGCGGTCCGAGCAACTGTCAATCAATTAACTGGATCATTCGCATTTGTGGCACTGGCGGCTAATGAGCCAGAAAAATTTGTGGTTGCCAAACGTGGCAGTCCACTGCTGATCGGTCTGGCGGATAATGAAATATTTGTTGCCTCTGATGCAATAGCCCTGGCAAAAATTGCCAAATCTGTCATCGTCCTCGAAAACGGCGATATTGCAGAAATATCAAGACAAGCCGATCCTCGAGTATTTGATGAAAATGGGGTTGAAGTGCAGCGCATGGACCAATTGATTCCGATTTGTCCCGAATCAATTGATCTTGCCCATCATTCTCACTACATGCAAAAAGAGATTTTTGAGCAAGGCTCGGTAGTGGTCAATACCCTGTCGGAACGAATCAGTAACGATCGGATCGATGAGATCGCAGCATTTGGAGCAACCGCACCTGAGATCTTTGACCGAGTGAAGTCGGTTCGTATTCTGGCTTGCGGAACCAGTTACTATGCCGGTATGATCGGTAGAATCTGGTTGGAATCGATGAATATTCCTTGCGAGGCTGAAATTGCCAGTGAGTTTCGCTACCGCGAACCCTTTGTCCCGGAAGACTGCCTGGTTGTGCTGCTTTCGCAGTCGGGTGAAACTGCGGACACACTGGCCGCTCAGGAGCAGGCAGCCAAACTGGGTTACGCCTATTCGTTGGCGATTTGTAACTCACCGGCAAGTTCATTGACTCGCGCCACCGACCTCGTTTTGCATACCAAGGCCGGACCGGAAATATCAGTCGCGTCGACTAAAGCATTCACCGCACAATTGGTTTCATTGCTGCTGCTCACCGTTGTGCTGGCGCGACGGCAAGGAATTGATCCGGATAAGGAAGCGGCCATTGTGCAGGAACTGCGCGCGCTGCCTGCACGCATTGAAGCAACGTTGCAAATGGATCGGGAAATCGCTACACTTGCTGAAAAATTTGCTGATAAGAATCATGTACTCTTTCTCGGTCGCGGTACCCATTTTCCCATTGCCCTGGAAGGGGCACTGAAAATGAAGGAGATTTCATACATCCATGCAGATGCCTACCCTGCAGGCGAGTTGAAACACGGCCCCCTGGCATTGATTGATGCCAATATGCCAACCATTGCGGTCGCACCCAATGATCACCTGTTGAGTAAACTGAAAGCCAACATTCAGGAAGTCAGAGCTCGGGGCGGCAAGCTTTATGTTTTTGCGGATTCCGGCACAGAAATTAAAAGTGACGAATTGATACAAGTATTTGAAGTAACGCGAACGGGACCCTATAGTTCACCGATCGTTCACGCAATCGCGCTACAACTGTTGGCCTATCACGTCGCGATTATCAAGGGAACTGAAGTCGACAATCCCAGGAATCTCGCCAAATCCGTCACGGTGGAATAACCCACTAAACAGAGGTTCACCTCGCAGTAAGCTCAGTTGGCTTTTATCTGATGTGCGCCAGAACGCAGTATTAAAATTAGCTCTTCCTTTATTGTCACATTTAAAAATATTTCTTTCAATCTGGCGAGCTAATAAAGGAATCAGTTGTTTCGATTGGGGAAAACTACAAAACCAAATATTTCGATCTTAATGCCATCTTTGCCGTTGGATGCTGGGTTATCTGCTACAAGCCACCCAATTTCGTAATTGGGTCACCAAAACCCTCAGAGAATTCATCGTCAAGGGTTTGGTGCTGTATGATGAACAGCTTAGACAAAATAAGCGTTTCGGTAAGGATTATTCCGACGAACTTCTGGAAACTACAGGGCAGGGAATATATTTACGACTTTGAGTGGGAAATCAAGCGTGTTCGGGACAAGGGAAAGGAAGACGATGTATAACACCTACGAAACTTTGCCCGACAATTTACCGGTCCCGATTGACGATGGCGCATGTGATCATTTGCTTGGTATGCATCTGCCCGACCTCAATCTGCAATCAACGGATGATAGGGAAATCAACCTGTCACAGGGGACTGGTAAAGTCGTCATTTACTGCTATCCGATGACGGGACAACCCGGTGTACCATTACCAGATGGTTGGGACAAGATACCGGGTGCCAGAGGTTGCACACCCCAAAGTCTTGCATTCAAAGATCACTATTCGCAAATGGTAAAGCTGGGTGCGACCCTGTATGGGCTCAGTACTCAAACCTTAAGCTATCAGCAAGAAATGGCGCGACGCCTTGAACTCCCCTTCGAAGTATTGAGTGATCACGCATTAAATTTTTCCGATGCTATGCGACTGCCGACTTTTACTGTGGAGGGTATGACGCTTCTGAAACGAGTCACCATGATCGTAGATCGCGGTCTGATCGAAGCGATTCACTATCCGGTGTTTCCGACCGATACGGACCCTCAATGGGTGATTCAATTTCTGGGCGCCAACTCAGATAGCTGATTGCGACGGTGTCCGTTCAACAAGTCAAATAAAAATCCCCTGCCAGATACAAGACTCCGGCAGGGGATAAAACTATAACCTTCAAATACGGTTAGCAGCCGTATTTGCTTGGTCGATAAATTCCGTTAGCTGTATTTATCGTCTTCTTCTTTTAAACGGGCTGCCTCTCTCTTGAGTTGAGAAATATGCCAAGCAACCCAGAAAACAACACCTGCTATCACTAACAGAAATTCGGTTCCCACGAATGGATAAGCCGGACCGATTTCAGCAATTGTGCCTGCCCAGTCCGTAAAATCACCTGTGGTCATATCGAAAACCTCCTATTATTCAGTTAGCCGCCCTTGGCAGCACTTTCTGCTTCAATAATCGCCTGTTCCTCTGCATCCATCAGTTCCTGAGTACTGGCGTCAAGTCCAGCAATCTCAACAGAGGGTGGAATCCGCAGAATTCCCATGCCATTCAGTATTTTGGCGATGATGAAACCTGGTAAGAATCCCAGCAGACCAAACATGATGCATGCGCCGATAAACTGGCCAATCGGATTGATTGAAGCAAAGCTTGGATCGTACGAAGAGGGATATCCCCAAAGCATGAATCCAGCAATACAAACACCAAAGAACCCAGCATAACCGTGTACCGCTACGGCACCCACTGCATCATCAATCTTGAACCGTCGCTCCACGTAGTAGTGCATCTTGTACATGAAGATGACGCCCACGATGGCAATGAACATTGCCTGAATCGGATGATACAGGTCGTTTCCTGAAGATGCTGCGATGATTCCGGCGAGCCCTGAAGAATAAGTCCAAAACGCGTCGCCTTTGGAAACCCAGTAACCCGCCAGCAATCCACCTGACAGAGACATCAGGAAATTGAAAGTTATGGCGCTCAAGGTTGTCGGTGCCAAATAGATGTTTGTTGCCGAGAAGAATACACCATCACCCGCCTGAACATCCCAGATCGGCACGTTACACGCGACGTAGAATCCCCAAAATCCGGTATAGATCAGAAACAAACCGATCGCAACCAGCCAGGGATTTCTTGGATTGATATTACGCGGAGTACCATCTGCGGCAAACTTGCCAATGCGAGGTCCAAGTACGACCAGTACCCCCAAGGCAAAACCACCTGCAATTGCATGGATCACACCCGATGCGTAAGCATCGTGATAGCCGAGCAATTTAACCATCCATCCGTCGGCATGCCAACCCCAGGCTGCATCAATGATCCAGAATACTGAACCAATTGCGACTGCCAGGATCCAGAACCCGCCAGATTGGATTCGCTCAATTACTGAACCGGAAACAATCGATGCTGCGGTCCAGGAGAACAGCAAAAACGCCGCCCAAAACACACCATTGATCCGTTCCCAGCCATCTGCGCCGGCCCCCATGTGAGTACCCATGAGTTGGCTCCAAGGCACAGCATGCGGAGAATCTACGATGCCACCGGTGATCCAGGGACCGTTGGGAAAGGCAAAATAGATCCACCAGCCGAAAAAGAAAAACGTGATTGTCACCAGCGGAATCAGCATTGTGTTCTTCATCAGTGTATGAATGTGGTTCTTGCGCCGCGACGCACCGACCTCATACATGCAGAATCCAACGTGAATCAGGAACATGATGACAACCGTAAGCCAATAGTAAAATTCAGTGAATATTACTACCAATGCTCCTAATTGGTCATCCATAGTCAACCTCCATATGGGTTTCTATAATCAATTCTTCCTGCTTTGTTATTTTTAGGATCAAGGAAATATGCCTGAAGTTTTCTTACTTCATTGCGTATTGTATACCAACAAAACTTGGCCTATCTTTGCAGCAGTATTGCATCGTTAGTGCAGGTTTTGTCTCTAACCGACCCTAACCGTTCAATTTCAGTCTAATGATGGTCGAAAATTCAATAAGTTATCGCAAGACATAAAATATTTTTCAGTTTCAGTGTTAGTCATCAATGGCAGCTCCGACTGGTGGATAGTTTCAAGGATTTTTAATGGTGAAAGGCGCACTCCTCTCTCAGTATTGAACAATCACATTTACCGTTGTTGCAACCGTGATTTGGCTGGCAACTTCAGAAATTTCAATGATTACGCAATCTTTGGACGGATGGAATACGACAACAAAATTCAATCGAATGCTACTTTGAGATCTGAACTGGACATAGCAACTTGGTACAGTAAACTGGTTCTATCACACTAAAATGACGAGTGAAATTGAGTGGTGTCTCGAACCTTGTCGGCACCTGTAGTGACATTTAGGGCGACAACAGGGTCGACTGCGGTTAATTTTGGGTTTTGCTCGTTACCAAGGTACCATCAAGAAATTGACATCCCAGACAATATTTGATTAGCGATGGCCTCCTTTCGTTTTCTACATTCCGCCGATATTCATCTCGATAGCCCCCTAAAAGGCTTGACCGGTCAACAGGGCAATGCAGCTGAACAGATCAGGATCGCAACCAGGGAAGCGCTTGAAAATTTAATCAGTCTCGCGATCGAGGAGAATGTCGATTTTCTCATCATCGCGGGAGACCTCTACGACGGAGATTGGCGCGATTACAATACAGGCTTGTTCTTCGCCAGGCAGATGGGTCGTCTCAACGAAAAGGGAATCCCAGTCTATTTACTACACGGCAATCACGATGCTGAAAGCCAAATTACCAGACGCCTTGAGTTGCCTGCCAATGTCAGTGTTTTCGGCTCTCGCAAACCCGATACCTTTACCCAGGACCGGCTCAATGTTGTACTCCATGGACAGAGCTATCAGCAACGCGATGTTTCCGCAAACCTGGTTGACCACTACCCGGCACCACGACCCAGTGCTTTCAATATTGGTGTGCTGCATACCGGGCTTGGCGGAATGGGTGGGCATGCCAACTATGCACCGTGCTCGCTCAACGAACTGATCAACAAGGGTTATAACTACTGGGCCCTCGGCCATGTCCATCAGGCACAGGTGTTAAACGAGCAGCCTCACGTAGTCTTCCCCGGTAATCTTCAAGGACGGCACATCAAGGAAACCGGAGCCAAAGGTGCTTTCCTGGTCACAGTCGAAGCGGATGAGATTATTGATTTGACGGCTGCACCTTGTGATGTTGTGCGATGGGCGATTGTTAATGTGCCACTTGATGGTGTGGATCATTTTACCGGGGTTATCGATTGCATTCGGAATACCCTGGAATCTGCAATTGCAGATCATGCTGACGGCAGATTGCTGGCTTGCCGCATAGAATTGGAAGGACGTACCGATGTCCATAACCAGTTGCTGGTCAGTGAAAACCAACTATTGGCTGAAGCACGTGCCATCGCGCTCGGCATGGGAGATGAAACAGTATGGGTAGAAAAGGTTGTAATTTGCACCGCACCTGCAGGTACCGTTGCGGGACCTTCGGGTGAAATACAGGAAATATTACAAAAATTGGATGGTGATGGAAAGCTCCTCGAAGAAATTACAAGCAACATCGGCGAACTGGTTCGGAGGCTGCCCTATGAGGTGAAGACAGATAGCGACAATCAACTCATACAATTCGCAGTCGACGGCGACTATACAAATCTGATTGAAGAAGTCAAACCTTATTTGTTAGCACGCTTGAATGCCCAGGAGAGTTAGAGATGCGGCTGAAGCGACTTAATCTGGTACGCTACGGACACTTTAGTGATCATTCGATTGAGCTGCCGCTGGGAAATTCTGACTTTCATATCATATTCGGGCCCAACGAAGCCGGTAAATCTACCGCACTGGCTGCAATTGAAGACTTACTGTTCGGTATACCAGGTCGTTCACCATACAACTTCATCCATGATTACAAGGATATGCGAATCGGTGGCGTACTTGAGAATGGCCATGAAACGCTTGAAATACTGAGACGCAAGGGAATGAGCGATACATTGCTCAACCCCGACGGCTTACCTATTTCCGGTGGTGAGGGAGCTTTGCGACCCTATCTCGCCGGCGTAGATGGCAATTTTTTCAGAAGAATGTTCAGCCTTGACCACGTTCGCCTTGAGATGGGTGGACGCGATATTCTTGACGCGAAAGACGACGTCGGTCAAATACTATTTTCTGCAGGTGCAGGGATTCTAGGGCTGCGCGACCAACTTGGTGAACTGACCACCGAAGCCGATAGTCAGTGGGGCCCCAGGCGCGCCCAACATCGCAAGTTTTACCAAGTCAATGATAAGTTCGAAGCGGCTGCCAAAGAACTTCGCGAACATACCCTTACTGCAAGTCACTGGCGAAATTCAAAGAATACCTACGAAGAGGCGGATGCCACTTACGTAGAAGTGTACCAGAACATCAAGTACCTTACCGCGCAAAATAATCGACTAAACCGAATTCGTCGTGTCCTAAGAGCTGTGCGTAGCAAACAAAACCTGGACCGGCAAATTGAAAAACTCAGCAACGTCGTAAGACTACCGGAAGATTCTGCAGAAGTGCTCAATGAAACGGAACGAAGTAAAACTAAAGTTACAGCAGAACTTGAAACGTTGGTAAGACAGCTCGAGCAAGCACAAGTCGCCCTGGGTGAACTCGATATTGATGATACTCTGGTGCAAAGGGCCAACGATATACAACAGCTCAACGAAAGACGGGTCGAAATTCGTAGTGAAAAGGCAGACCTGCCAAAACGGGAAGCTGAACTGAAAGCTAGTGAAGAAACGATGCTTGCCGAAGCCAAAAAACTTGGCTGGCCGGAATCCTGTCCAACTGCATTGATTGACAAGCTCCCGCCTGTAAATAAAGTCGCCGTCGTGCGCGGCCTACTCAATCAGCAAGGTGAATTGGAGGCTCACGTTGTAAACAGCCGGCAACAATTGGTAGAAATTCGAAACAATCACCGCGATTTGAGTGTGCAACTCGACACTATCGGTAAAGTGATCGACGTCTCCCGGTTGGCTATCTTAATCAGGACCGTGCGAGAACAAGGCGATCTGACAGAACGCGTTAGAATCGCGGAACAAAATCGCAAAAGCAAACAAGTTCAGGTGGATCATCATCTTGTCAGCCTTAACCCAACAATTTCCGAGGTAAACAACCTGGCAACCTTGGTCGTACCGACGCGCACTGAGGTTGAATCATTTCGAGACCGCGAGGATGACGGCAAAACTCGTTTTCGGGGACTAACAGAACAGATCTCTGCGACTCAACAAGAGTTGGATACAGCGCTTGCAGCACTTGAACACACTACCCACACCGAAAGAACCATTACGATCGAAGAATTAAACGACTCGCGCGAACATCGCGACGCATTGTGGAATTTGGTGAAACTCAAATATGTGAACGGCGAAGACATTCCGGAGAACCTGACTCATGAATTTTCAAAAGAACTCAAAAATTTAGCGAGTGCGTTTGAGGTTGCGATGGCGGCTGCAGATCAGCTCACAGACTGGCGATTTGATAACGCCGAAGCGTTGGGCCGGGTTGGTGAAATCAACCGGAAGATTACAGAACTTAAGATTCGTCTCGAACAGCTACACCAACGAGAGAAAAATCTCGTTGCTGAAAGTCGCGAGTTGGAATCCGAATGGGAATCAATGTGGAAAAACGCACCTTTTAAAGTGCGTTCTGCTGGAGCCATGCTAGAGTGGCTTGCGAATCGCAAGACAATTCTGCAAGTCATAGCAGAATTGAGACAGGCTGAAAGTGATTTGACTATTGCTGAAAATGAGCAAGATGAGGCAAAACAGCAGGTGCTTGGTGAATTGGAGGCAATAGGTATAGAGACGAAGGGACTGAGGAGAGAATCTTTAAGTGTCGTCATTGAACGCGCAAGAGATGAACAGCACCACCAGGAAACCGCAGCAACAAGAAAATCTGATGTAGAAACTGCTATTCGAAACGCAGCAAACGAAAGCTCTCAGCGAGAAAGACAACTACAGCAGGCTGAACAAAAGCTCGACAAATGGAGACATCAATGGAGCGCCGCACTGAAAGAGATTGGGCTCGCCGACACCACCCTGCCAGAAGCTGTTGATGCACAGATCAACACAATCGATGCCATGCGCACAACTGCGAATCGCATCCGGTCGCTCAAGCATGAGCGCATAGAAAAAATAAAGCGGGATGTAGTTGATTTCGAACGCGTCGTTAAGGAACTGGTTGTGAAGGTGGCTCCAGACTTATCAAGTTTCCCAGCCGAGGACACAGTCCTGGAGCTTAACAAACGCCTCGACACTGCTCAGCAATTGAAACAGCGTCAGCAGGAAAAGAACGAAGAAGTTGCAAGTTTGACAACGCAAATCGGCAAACTTCAACATGAAATTGAGGAGTTGAATTCCTCAACTTCGTACCTTATGAATGCCGCCGGTGTAGCAACACAGAACGCACTGAAGGAGGCCATCGAAAATTCGGATCGAAAGCGATCTCTCGATCACGAACGTCAGCAAATTATCGAAGCAATTGTTGAGGATGGTGATGGCAAGTCCCTTGAGGAACTCGAAACCGAGTGCGAGGACATCAGCATGGATGATGTTGTCGCCCAGGAAAATTCGATTCAGTTGGAATTGGAGGATTTACGAAAGCAGCAGACGAGTGTCGTGGAAGCTCGATCGCAGGCTCGTGAGGTATTTGAGAAAATTGGTGGGCACGATGTGGCTGCACAGGCAGCTGCGAACAAGGAGGCAGCACTGGCCGAAATGCAGGAAACTGCTGAGCACTATATTCGGGTGAAAACTGCCGCCACACTACTGCGCTGGGTCATCGAACGCTATCGACAAGAGAAGCAGGCGCCACTGTTACAGCGCACCAGTAAGTTATTCCAAGGGATCACCGAAGGCTCATTCACCGATCTTCGCGTTGATTACGACGAACAAGACACTCCATATTTGACTGGTATAAGACCCAACGGAGAAAGTGTGCCTGTATCCGGCATGAGCACAGGTACCTCTGATCAACTCTATCTGGCGCTTAGAATCGGCGCGGTTGAAAACTATTTGGCGCAGACCCACGCGCTGCCATTTGTAGCTGACGATCTTTTCATCAATTTTGATGATTCCCGCGCCGCGGCTGGCTTGAAATTACTCGAATGTCTGAGCACAAAGACCCAAGTCCTGTTTTTTACACACCACCAGCATCTTGTAGACATCGCACAACAAGTTCTCGCCAGTTCCGTTAATCTGGTTAGTTTGAATACTCAACAGGAAACCACCGACTAAAACGCCTATTTGTCGGCTGAATTAGTCCTGATGTTCAAAAACCAGGTCAGTCGGCTCCAAATCGATTGCCGCATCAATCAGAGCTCTGGTATATGCTTCTTGTGGATTGTTATAAATCTGCTCAGTCCTGCCTTGTTCGACGACGCTCCCCGCTTGCATGACAACCACGGAACTCGACATTGCTCTTACGACTGCGAGATCGTGACTGATAAACAGGTAAGCCAAGGAGTGTGCTTCCTGTAAGTTCCTCAACAAGTCAATGATCTGCGACTGAACGGAGCGATCAAGCGCTGATGTGGGTTCATCCAGCACAATCAATCGCGGTTTAAGAATAATGGCCCGCGCAATCGCGATTCGCTGGCGCTGACCGCCGGAAAATTCGTGCGGGTATCGATGTCGCGTACTGGCATCAAGTTCCACTTCATCCAATACCTCGACAACCCGCTCATCCCGTGCTAACTTGGTCATTTCTGGATGATGCACCCGCAATCCTTCTGCGATTATTTCGGCAACTGTCATCCTAGGACTCAAACTACTGTAAGGATCCTGAAACACAATCTGCATGCTTTTACGAAGTGTGCGAAGTTCATTGGTTGACTTGCCCTGAATTTCATCACCCAGAAAACGAATGCTGCCGCGACTTGATATCAACCGCAACATTGCGAGCGCAAGTGATGTTTTACCAGATCCTGATTCCCCTACCACTCCAACCGTTTCACCAGCACGAATGGTAACGTTGACATCATCCACTGCCTTGACGTAGTCGACGATGCGACGTAGCACGCCTCTGCGTATCGGATACCAGACCCTGAGCGAATCAAGCTCAACAACAACCTGTGCCGATTCGGCAGGCTGACCACCACTACCTGACGGCTCTGCTTCGAGTAGCATCTTTGTGTAGTCATGCTGTGGAGAATTGAAGATTTCTGTACTCGTACCTGTTTCAACAAACTTGCCGTAGCGCATGACGCAAATTCGATTTGCGAGCTTACGCACAATGTTCAGGTCATGGCTGATCAGTAACATCGACATGCCCAATTGCTGCTGCAAGTCCAGTAACAGCTTGAGGACTTCAGCCTGAATCGTCACATCCAATGCAGTGGTTGGTTCATCAGCGATCAACAGCCCTGGTTCATTCGCCAATGCCATAGCAATCATCACCCGCTGGCGCTGACCACCGGACAGTTGATGCGGATAAGCGTCAAGTCGTTGTTTTGCATTCTTGATCTTCACCATTTCAAGCAGTTCCAGCGATCGGTCGCGGGCATCCGCTTTATTCATACCTCGATGTAAAATCAACGTCTCGCTGATCTGTTTGGTAATCGTGTGCAACGGATTCAGTGAAGTCTGCGGTTCCTGGAAAATCATCCCGATCTTATTGCCGCGATACGTTTCCAGCAGACCGCGTGGTGCGCCGACAAGGTCCTGTCCTTCGTACTTGATACTGCCGCTTGGGTGATAAGCAGTTGGATACGGCAGCAATTGAATAATCGACAACGCAGTAACTGATTTTCCAGAGCCACTTTCACCCACAATGGCCAAAGTTTCGCCGGCATCAACCCGAAACGAAACTTGCTTTACCGCATGGGTGGTATCAGCAACTGTCTTGAACGAGACTGATAAAGCGTCGACTTTAAGCAGCGGCGCTACCTGACTCATACTATTTTGCTCAAGAGTCACTGAGCCGACTTCCTTGGGTCAAATGCATCGCGCACGGCTTCACCAATAAACATTAACAGACTGAGCATAACCAAAATAACAAAAAAACCAGTCAGTCCCAGCCACGGTGCCTGCAAATTGGCCTTCCCTTGCGCCAGTAATTCTCCGAGCGATGCCGAACCGGGTGGCAATCCTATACCAAGAAAATCCAACGAGGTCAATACAGTTACTGAACCCGCCAACGTGAACGGCATAAATGTAATTGTTGCAACCACTGCATTTGGTAATACATGCTGGAACATGATGCGAGAATTTTTGACCCCCAAAGCGCGCGCTGCGGTAATGTAGTCAAAATTTCGCGCGCGTAAAAACTCGGCGCGCACAACGCCGACAAATCCCATCCATGAAAAAAGTAATAACAAACCCAGCAACCACCAGAAATTGGGTTCCACAACACTGGCCAGAATGATGAGCAGATATAAAGTCGGTAACCCAGCCCACACTTCGATGAACCGCTGAAATAATAAATCGATCCAGCCACCAAAGAAACCTTGCACCGCGCCGGCTGCAACCCCAATGATGGCGCTGATGACGGTCAGTGTAAACCCAAAGATCACTGATATTCTGAAGCCATAAAGCAGTCTGGCAACCACGTCACGCGCCTGATCATCGGTACCAAGCCAATGTTTACCATCGGGCGGCGACGGAGCCGGTGAAGGCAAATCCCAGGCGACCGTGCGGTGATTGAATCGGATGGGTGGCCATATCATCCAGCCATCAGATTCAATCAACTCCTGTACATAAGGGTCGTTGTAATCAGCTTCGGTTGAAAACTCACCACCAAACGTAGTTTCAGGATAAGAGTGAAAAATCGGGTAGTAGAATTCTCCACCATAACTGATCAAATGGGGCTTGTCGTTGGCCACGAATTCCGAAAAGAGTGCAACGGTGAACAACACCATAAATAACCATAACGACCAGTAGCCTCGTCGATTGGCACGAAAGCTGGCAAGACGCCGACGCGTTAAGGGTGATATTTCCATGCCAAAAATCCGTGTTTTCCCTGCCAGTCGCTGCGCTTCATCCATGCTAGGTTTCCCTCGATTCAAAATCAATGCGCGGATCAACGATCGTGTACATCAGATCACCCAATAAGTTCATTAGCAGTCCCAATAGCGAAAAGAAGTACAGCGTAGCAAACATCACCGGATAATCTCGTTCAAAGGCCGCGTGAAAACCCAGCAGACCCAGGCCGTCCAGCGAAAAAATAATTTCAATTAGCAGCGAACCGGTGAACAGAATCCCCACAAATGCACCAGGGAACCCTGCAATCACGATGAGCATGGCATTGCGGAAGATGTGGCCATAAAGGACTCTCCGTTCAGTTAGCCCTTTGGAACGTGCCGTCAGTACGTACTGCTGATTGATCTGATCGAGAAACGAATTCTTGGTCAGCATTGCCAGACCCGCGAACCCACCGACGACCATGGCGATTACCGGCAGAGTTATGTGCCAAAGATAGTCGACGATTTTGTCAAACCAGGACAACTCGTCCCAGTTATCGGAAACCAATCCTGCCAAAGGAAACCAGTCAAGGTAGCTGCCGCCGGCAAAAATAACCAGCAAAAACACCGCAAACAGGAAACTTGGAATGGCTGTGCCAACAATCAGAACAATCGTCGTCCAGCCGTCAAATGGGGTACCATCCCGGGTTGCCTTGATCACTCCCAGCGGAATTGAAATCAGGTAAACAAGCACAGTGGTCCAAAGTCCAAGCGATATGGACACCGGCATCTTGTCTAACACCAACTCGGTGACACTTTGATCACGAAAAAAACTGTCTCCGAAATCAAAGAAAAGGTAATTTTTCATCGTTTCGATGAAACGCACATGCAGGGGCTTGTCGAATCCAAAACGTTCTTCCAGCTCTTCAATAAATTCAGGATCCAGGCCCTGTGCACCGCGATATTTACTGGTTAGGCCACCACTCTCAGCACCCAGCTGTTGACCGCTCAGCTGCTCGATTACCTCACCGGTTCCGGAGCGGGTAACGCGCTCAGTGATATCGCCACCAATATTGCTCAAAGACGCGATGACTTGTTCAACCGGTCCACCCGGGGCAATATGTATAACAACGAAATTGATCACCATGATCGCGAACAAAGTCGGGATCATGAGCAGTAGTCGACGGATGATATATGCGGTCATGCCGAATTTCTCAACGCATCGCCAATCGTTCTAAGCTGTGCAGGATCAAGTGAATTACCCGTGATCAGCACTACCGGAATTAGCTCGTATCTCCGTCACCAGACATCTTGGCTTCAAGTGCTTGAGCCTTGCTTTCGTCATACCACCAGCGTGAGATCAATACACCAGATTTGGTCGGTATTGCGGGACGGGAGAATTTGTCCCAATATAAAATCCTGTCGCTTTGAATGTGCCAATTGGGAATGACGTAGTTGCCCGCCAACAGAACGCGATCCAACGCCCGGGTACGCGCCACCAAAGACTCACGGTCAGGTGCTTGAATCAACAGTTCAATCAACTCATCAACAACCGGACTCCTGACGCCAATCAGGTTTCTGCTGCCAGGTGTATCAGCTGTATACGAACCCCAGAATGAACGCTGCTCGTTGCCAGGTGATTCAGATTGACCCCAGCCAGATATGAGCATGTCAAAATCAAAGGCACGCACTCGGTTGAGATACTGACTCTGGTCAACCAATCGTACCCTCGCGTCGATACCAAGTCTGGAAAGGTTGCGGGTAAAGGGCAGAACGATGCGTTCAAATGCCTGACTGACAAGCAAAATTTCAAACTCCATCGGTTCACCTGTTGTTTCATTGATCAACTTCAGATCCTTCACAGCCCAGCCGGCTTCAGCTAGCAGATTCAGTGCAGTACGTAAATTTCGTCGCGCGTGCCCACTGCCATCGGTTTTCGGTGGACGGGGTGGATCATCAAAAACTTCCGGTGGCAATTGATCGCGGAATCGCTCTAGAATTTCGAACTCTTCACCGGTTGGCTTACCGCTCGCAGCCAACTCAGAGTTGGAAAAATAACTTTCTGTTCGTGTGTACTGACCGTAAAACAGCTGTTTGTTGGTCCACTCAAAATCAAATGCGTACCCCAGTGCTTTGCGCACCCGTGGGTCAGCAAATTTTGACCGTCGAGTGTTCATGACAAAAGCCTGCATCCCGGTGGGTTGCTGATGGCGAATCAGTTCTTTAATCAAGAAACCTTTTTCAACTGCCGGAACCTCATAATCTGATGCCCAGGCTTTGGCCTGGTTCTCAAGACGTAAATCCACGTCCTGAGACTTGAGTGCCAGCCGGATCGCAGTATCGTCAAGATAGTAATCAACCCGCATCGTATCGAAATTGTTGAGTCCTCGATTGACTGGTAAATTTGCACCCCAGTAATCTGAGACGCGTTCGTAAACCACGTAGCGGCCGGGTTCGAATTTCTTGACACGATATGGGCCGCTTCCGAGCGGCGGCTCCAGTGTGGTGTTTCCAAATTCACGATCTTCCCAGTAGTGTTTTGGCAAAATTGGCATCTGGCCAACAATCAGCGGTAATTCGCGGTTCTCTTCCTCTGCGAAAGAAAACTTGACTCGGTGAGTGGCCAGTTTTTCCACCTTGTCAACACTGCCATAGTAGTTGCGATAGAAATCCTGTCCCTGGGTCGTCAGAATTTCAAAAGACCACACCACATCATCTGCAGTAATGGGCATGTCATCATGCCAGCGCGCTTCAGGACGAATGTTGAAAATAACCCATGACCGGTCTGCGGGCACCTCCAGGGATGCTGCAATCAGTCCGTATTCAGTAAATGCTTCATCGTTGCTCGCGGTTAACAACGTTTCAATTGATCGCGTACTGACCGCGTTCCCCTTGGGTATGAACGGATTGAAGCTATCGAAGGTGCCACGTGCCGCAGTTCTGAGTGCACCGCCTTTTGGTGCGTGCGGGTTAACATAGTCAAAATGTTCAAAGTCGGGGCCATACTTCGCATCACCATGCATGGCGATGGCATGCACGGGTGCAGGTGATTGCGCGTACGAAATCGACCCAATCAGCAATGCGGCAGCTGCAAAACCATGAACGAGAATCGAACTAAATGAGGATAAAGGAATTTGATTTGGTGTCATACGATTCTCCAGCGATCGATTTTGAAACCATTTGATATCGGATGCGAAAAATTCTAGCATCGCAAAATTACAGTTATATTAAATAATTGCAATTTTGAAAACGATTAAACGGTGGTGGTTCCTTGCCACCTTATCGAAACCGATTCGCCAGCGCGTGCTTCGCCACACGGTCAAGCGTCAGGATTGGTGTGTTCTATTGCGGTAAATTTGGATCAATCGGAACTTCCTGACGAACGCCAACTTGAGACAAAGCCTTTCCCCGAAGCTGCAGGAAAATCTCGGGCATCCGTCCAGCCACCAGCCAAGGGTAACCGTCGAATTGATCCGCGGCGACGACCCAAACGGTGCAACCACCACGCACCCAGCCCAATGAATAACCGGTAAAGTGGCGGGTGGCAGGCAATCAGTCCCCAAAGTGCAAGTCCGGATCGCGTGAGGCGATCAACCAACCCGCGCTCAAATATCTGGTTTCTGAGTTTGCGCAATAATTTCGGCAGCGGAATTTTCACCGGACACACTGATTCGCAGCGACCATTGAGCGTACAGGCATTAGGCAGGTTGGCTGCATTTTGCAAACCAACCAACAAGGGCGTCCAAACCGATCCCATCGGTCCCGGGTATATCCAGCCGTACGCGTGCCCGCCGATTGATTGGTAGACCGGACAGTGGTTCATACAGGCACCACACCGAATGCAACGCAACATTTCCCAAAACTCACCCTGCAACATCTGCGATCGGCCATTATCGAGCAATACAACGTGGTATTCCTCGGGTCCGTCGATATCGCCAGACTGAGCGGGCCCACTATAAATGCTCGTATATGAAGAGATTTCCTGACCTGTTGCGCTACGCGCCAAAAGACGCAGAAATACCGACAGGTCATTCCGAGATGGGATCACCTTTTCGATGGACGCGGTCACAATATGTACTCGCGGCAAGGTACTGGTTAAATCACCATTGCCTTCGTTGGTTACCAGCACCGAAGCCCCAGAGTCGGCCAACAGAAAATTTGCACCTGTGATACCGACATCCGCATTGACAAAATGTTCGCGTAACACTGTTCTTGCTTCGCTAACAATGGTTGCAACCTCTTCGACTTTTTCAGTCAAACCGTAGCGTTGATGATGGGTGTGAAATAACTCAGTAATCTCGGCACGGGTTTTGTGAATTGCCGGCGCAATGATGTGACTTGGCTTTTCATTGGCGAGTTGAATGATGTATTCGCCAAGATCGGTTTCAATGACCTCCATTCCTGCGTTTTCGAGCGCCTCGTTCAAATCCATTTCTTCGCCAATCATGGATTTGCCCTTTGCGATGCGCTGTGCACCTGATTTTTTACATATATCGATAATGGTCGCTACACCTTGTTCGGGCGTACTGGCGAAATGTACCTGTCCGCCAACTGCAGCAACTTGCGCTTCAAACTGATCCAGGTACTGATCGAGATTGGTCAGCACATGATTCTTGATCACAACGGCACGTTCTTTGAGTTCCTCAAATTGTGGGAACTCATCAACCGCGTGTTGGCGTTTGTCCACAAATCCACCGCGGGACTTTTTCAGCGCCCCCTGCAGCGTCTCATTCAGCAAAGCTGCGCGCGCATTTTGTTTGAATTTTGAAGATGCAATATCCACTCGGAATTTCCCTGGCTAAATCTGACGTTCACCGATTGCTGCTTTGTCGCCAAAGCCAGCCAATACTTCTGCGATATGCAAAACACGAGTCTTGCTGCCTTGTCGACTTAAGGTACCTGCGATATTCAGCAGGCAACCCAAATCTCCGCCGAGTAGCGTGTTGGCCTTGGTTGCTTCGATGTGCTGCGCTTTCTCCGTTGCGATCTGGGCAGAGATTTGTGGGTACTTGACGCAGAAAGTTCCGCCGAAGCCACAACAGGCAGTTGACTCCTTGCATTCGGTCAGCGTCAGACCATCGACCTGCGAAAGTAAAGCTCGCGGTGCGCGATGGACACCCAACTCCCGGAATCCCGAACAGGAATCATGATAGGTGCACGAATCGGGGTACTGGGCGCTGATTTCCGCGTTCGCGATGGTCGACAGAAACTCAGTCAACTCGTAAGTTCGCTGTGCAATTTCCTGTGCCTTGTGATGGACTTCGACTGCATCATCCTCAAGTAGGTCGGGAATGTGTATCTTGATCATGGCAGCACAGGACCCCGATGGTGTAACCACATAATCGTAATCGGCAAAAGTGTCGATCAATTTACGAGCAATCTTGCGGGTTCCTTCGAAATCCCCGCTGTTGTATAGGGGTTGGCCGCAACAGGTTTGGGCACGAGGGACATCAAGTTCATACCCTGCATCGGCAATCAGCTTTGCCGCCGCAAACCCGATTTCAGGTCTGATCAGATCAACCAGACAAGTTGCGAACAATGCAACTGACTTCCCTTGCGAGCCGTCCCTCATTGCCAACCTTCGGAATTCAAATCAGGTACTAATTCAGTCATACATTCGGTAACCACATGACAATCGCGGCAAACATAGTCACCGATGTCAAGCTGATTACCTGCAGGAGGTAGAAAGGAAATAGTACCACTGAGTAAATTGGCTGGTTTTTCGCTCTTCTCAGCGTCATCCCTTGCATGCAAGAATAACAGCAACAAGTACTGAAGTTAATCTATGGAACAACACAATACAACAACCTCCAGTTGCCTTTGAACCAGCTAGACATTTGAGACTCAATGTCCTATCACACTACATTGTATAAACACAAATGTTGAAAATAGTGTGATTTAATTTCGCTGGGTGAGGCGTTTAACTGTTGCTTTACACGGGGGTTTTGTAATTCTCGATCGACCCGCAGATTGATGATCGAATCACACTTCATTTATCGTACGCATTACGACGTTGCAGCACCAATCAAGAGACATTCAAGTGCCTCACACCAATCTGGCTGATATCTCAAAACTACTGTCGGACTACGAACCGAAAACCGTGTGCCCCGTCGGTCGTAAAGAGGCTGCAGTCGCCCTACTGCTGAAAGAAGGTTTGCAAGATACAGAGTTGCTGTTCATCGAACGTGCACAACGCCAGGGAGACCCATGGTCTGGACAGATGGCGTTTCCAGGCGGACGACGGGACCCGGAGGATGAATCGGTTCTGGCGACTGCAATTCGCGAAACCTATGAAGAAATCAATGTTGATTTATCAACTGAAAATTATATTGTGCGGCTTGATGACTTAATTGCGCCTAAGCTGAGTAACGCGCACGGGCTGATTATTTCTTGCCACTTATTCCAGGTGACTCAGCCCACTCGGTTTAATCCAAATGAAGAGGTACAAGACCTGGTTTGGGTGCAGCTCAGTGATCTGATGAATTCGGAATCCTTTACCGACAGCTATGAACCACCCAATTATGACGGTGTGTTCCCGGGCTTTCGAATCAACGAGAGTGATCACCGAGTCATCTGGGGGTTAACCTACCGAATCGTCTGCGGCTTTTTCCGAACCCTTGGCATTGAAGGATATTGAAGGGCAATAATTCGATGGAATTTCACCATTTTCGGTGTCTGGAACAATCACAAGTAAAATACGCGTTGAACTGATTCGATTTTTTAGCTTGCTACTGCTGTGAATTCATTACCCATTTCACCTGTAACTGACCGCTTTAACCGACCTATTCGCGACATTCGCGTGTCGATTACGGATCGTTGCAATTTCCGTTGTGTTTACTGTATGCCAAAAGAATTTTTTGGCTCTAATCACGCGTTTTTACCTCGCAAGGAGCTATTGACTTTCGAAGAAATTGAACGTTCTGTATGCGCATTCGTGGCCAATGGCGTCAAGAAAGTGCGAATTACGGGTGGTGAACCGATGGTTCGCCGAGACCTCACCGATCTGATTTCGCGTCTGTCTGCAATTCCAGGTGTCGACGACTTAAGCATGACCACCAATGCATCGCTGCTGACACTGGATGCAGCCGAGAATCTCTATAAAGCGGGTCTGCGCCGAATCACCATCAGTCTGGATGCCATCGATAACGGTGTATTCGGTGCCATCAATGATGTTAAATTTCCAGTCGAACGGGTGCTGGACGGCATTGAAAACGCTCGCACCGCCGGTATGTCTCCCATCAAGATCAATATGGTCGTTGCACGCGGCATGAACGAGGACGAAATCTTGCCAATGGTGCGCAAATTTAGAAATTCCGATGTCATCTTGCGATTTATCGAGTTCATGGATGTTGGCAATACCAACGACTGGCAAATGGATAAGGTGATCTCTGCCCAAGAAATACTGCAAACCATCAACCAAGAGTTTCCGCTCACTGCGGCTGCACCATCCTATCGAGGTGAAGTCGCAAAACGCTGGAAATACCGAGACGGTGGTGGCGAAATCGGCATCATCTCCTCTGTAACTGATCCCTTTTGCGGAACCTGCAACCGTGCGCGACTGACTGCAGAGGGGAAGATCTACACTTGTCTTTTTGCCACCAGCGGATTTGATTTACGCGAACACATTCGTGCCGGTGCCGACATCGAACAATTAACCGAATTGATTCGCAATTTGTGGTCCATGAGAGCAGATCGGTATTCTGAACTTCGCTCAAGTGAGAAAGCCAACCTGCCAAAAATTGAAATGTCTTACGTGGGTGGATAATCGACAAATAGACTGGGCAGTAAGAATCTGCACCATTGCTAGAGTCCCAGTCAAATTAATTTTGCTTTATTCTTTTTGACAATCATTTTATTGATTATCTGTTCCTCCAGCTATTTCATCCTATACAAGATTTATTCCCGGACAGAAATTTCTCGGTGAATATGAATTTTCACTTCCCGAATTTCTTTCAAATTTCCCTCAATGAATGGCGGGGTATTGATCGGATTACTCTTTTAGAAACCTTTTCAATCTAAATTGACACACTACGCTCGACTGTATTCCAAATTGCTTAGTCACTGAGCCGCTTCAATTAATCTTCCCGCTATAACAACCGCTTAGCTCGGTACGGTCTGTCGACGTAGATACGCGGCAAACAGCGGTACCGTGAAATCCAAGACCCCGTGACCAGAACTGTAGATCATTCCCTTTTTTATAATTTTAGCGCGCGTAGGCCCTAGAGATCCCAAGGACTTGCCTAATGCCGCTGCGACTTCTGCAATTGGATATGGACCGTCGCCTAATTCGGCCATCGCGCGTACAAAAACTATCTCGGTTGGTGTCAGACGGTCCGTCCGCACTCTGAAGAAACCGTCATCGAGTGCTTCAAGTGCGCGCCGCTGTGCGAAAAGTGCATCGTCGACATCTATAGACGGACCCTCAGTATTGTCCCATAATTCCGAACCCCACGCCTGAAGGTAGAACGGGTAACCTTGGGTACCTTCCGCAATCGCGTCAAGCGCTGCGGTTCCAATAGAAGCACCCTCGTGTTCGATTGGGTTGCGGATGGCTAGACGCGCGTCATCATGATCTAGTGCTCCTATTTCGCGGTACGCGAACAACCGCTCTGCGTAAGACTTTGCGTCCCCCGCTAGTTTAGCTACTTGCGGTAAGCCTGCGCCTACAAATGTCACTGGTGCCTGAATTTGGTTCATGCGGTGCAGAGCGACGATCAGTGCTGACATCTCCGACTTTTCCAGGTACTGAATTTCGTCAATAAGCAACGTCCACCCTTTGGCAGCAGCCGCTGCGGTTCGCCCGACAGCAGTAAATGCATCAGACAGGTCTTTCTCGAAATCCCCACTGTCCGCTTCACCACGAACCGCGTCTACCTCAATTGTCGCACCAAAGGCAGATAATTTCTTAATGGTAGAAGCTAGGCTCTTTAGTACCCCAAGGCCTTGCATAGCCAAATCTTTAGCGGTTTCCGCTGTTGAGAGGCTGCGTAGAACCTTACGGATGTCAACTACCAGCGTTTCGATCAAAGGCCGTCCTTCCTGAGCCTCAAGACGCGTGACCAAATGCTGTTCTTCCTGCGCAATTCGTTCAATTGCGTTGAGAAGTGCCGTTTTACCTGTTCCCCGCAAACCTAGCATCAGCATGTGACGCGTGTATTTCCCAGCGACAGCGCGCTGCAAAGACACGCGCGCACTCTGTAAAATATCTTGGCGACCAGCCAACTCTGGGGGCGTGATGCCTACCCCAGGAGTGAATGGGTTTATAAAGGGATCCATGAATTTATACCAATTTATACCGATGTATAACAAATGCTAATATACTGCATTAGAATTAGGTAGACAAGGTAACCACAGATGCATTTACGCTGGACCGTTTCGGGCGCACATTTGATGCAAGTGGAATATCACTGGAAACCGTAATCAACGAACTTCGATGCACTCATGACAAGGTTTTTCAGACACCTCCGATCAGTAGAATGAAAAAAAACAGCAGTCCACAAGATTTATTCAAAAAAAGACGGACAATCGGCACTGGCGCTACAAAATTTGCTTGCCCCGCTCACATTGGAGCTAACATACCCTGACATTGGCAAACCGTATTATGTTGTTAATAATGGAATAAATGCTCTAAATATAACCGCACCGATGACCGATCTGGTGAGTGCGGACAATGGCGCGGATCTTACCTCTGGCAGAGCTATACAGGATCGTATCTGATCGATCTATAACACTGAAGTCACGGCTCAATCGGTCATCACCACAACATCGGGGAGTTGGATTTAAATCAGCTCAGATTGTGACCCAAATTAAAATTCCGGAAGTTTCAACCCGGTCGAATGGCCCAACGCATTGCGGCCGTTGTGAGCAGCCCAAACAGCGCAAAACTACCGACCTGAAAATACAGTGCGCCATCAAAGGATTGTCCTACAACAGTGCCAAGCGTAACTGAGATGAAGGTAGCAATCGAAGAAATCAAAGCAGCACCGACACCTGCGATGTGCCCAAGCGGTTCCATTGAGAGCGCATTCAGATTGCCAAAAATAGGACCCATGCAAACAAATACCACCAACATGTAAGCCATGAACAACCACAGCGGCGGTAAGCCATCGAATAGAGACAGCCCGGCAAGCGCAATCAATGAAACAATCGTTGTAACAATTGTGGCCGAATCCGCAATTTGGTGCATACCGTAACGCCGAAGCAACTTATCGTTGACAATGGAGCCAAACCCGATTGCAAGTGCAAGTACGCCAAAATACACAGGAAATAGTACTCCTGTTGTGTAGGCTTCCTGGAATATCTGTTGTGCAGAGCCCAAGTAGCCGACGAATGGCGCGAAAATCAATCCGCTTGCAAGCGTATAACCAATCGTAGAACGAATTCGAAAAATATCACCAATCGCCATGCCAATTGACTTTAGGGACAATGACCTGCGATGGTCGGGGTGAAGCGTTTCAGGATGCCGGATCATAAACCAGATAAAAACAATAATAGCAATGACAAGAAATGTCACAAATATTCCACGCCAACCACCAATCCATAAAATGATCTGTCCAAGTAAGGGCGCAACTGCAGGTATGAGAATAAAAACCGCCATGATAAATGACACAATGCGAGCCATCTGTTTGCCACTGAATTGATCCCGCACCAGCGCCATGGTAACGATTCTCGGTCCCGAAGCACCAATTCCCTGCAAGATTCGCCCGGCAATCATCATCTCAAACGAAATGGCAAACACACTGACCAGACAACCCAAAATGAAGATCACCAAACCTGCAAATATCGCCGGTCGGCGTCCAATATTGTCGGACAGTGGACCAAAAATCAATTGCCCGATTCCCAGCCCGATAAACAGGGAAGTAATCACATACTGGGTCTCATTTGCACGCTGTACTCCCAATTCCTGACCGATAACAGGGAGTGCGGGCAACATGGCATCTACCGAGAGCGCAACCAGCGAAATTAACAGGGCCGCGAGCGGAACAAATTCAACGGCACGCAGACTAGCGACCGAGCTTGACTGATTCATCCTGCATCGTGTGGTCGTAGGAATCGAGACCTGGAATTTGAGTTCTCAGAGAGTGGTTTTAATGCGTTACGTTGCTGGTATCTCACTCGGACATTGTTGCAGTCCGACGATTGCATCTACTTTTTAACCAGGTGCTCCAATAATCGCGGCATCAGTTCCACGAGATTGCACGGACGGCTTCTATAATCAAGCTGATGCTCAATCAGCATATCCCACGCATCGGCACAGGCACCAGCTGATCCTGGCAAGCAAAATAGGTAAGTCGCGTTCGCAACCCCAGCGAATGCCCTCGACTGCAGTGTCGAGGTGGCAATCTTTTCATAGGACAATACTCGAAACATTTCACCGAATCCGTTAATCTCCTTATCCAATAATGGCCGAATGGCTTCAGGGGTTCCATCTCTGCCGGTCACACCCGTTCCTCCCGTGGTTAGAATGACCTGTATGTCTGAATCGACAATCCATTGACAGACTTGCGCCCGAATCATGTGAATATCATCGGCGACAATCACTTTGTCTGCTACGTAGTGACCTGCCTTTTGAACTCGTTCAACCAACAATCCACCGGACTTATCGTTGTCTTCAGTACGCGAATCTGAAATAGTCAAAACTGCAATCGTCGCGGGAATAAACTGTCTTGAGGGGTCTTTTCTTGTCATCGCTGTAAATGCTCCGCTACTGTCTACTGAACTGCATTGCGTGCAATGCAACATCTGGTTCTGAGCTGGGGTCACAATCGCCAGGCACGATTGCGCGCCCACAAATGAATACAATAGTGCTTAGCGGATTTTACGCTATAGTCATCATCGGTTGATGCTTTGTAGAACTCAATCCCAAAGAGGAGAGTGTTATGTCAGACCCTGTCATTGCGCAAAAAGCGCCTTTCGAAAAACAGCTGAAGCCTGGAACTTACTGGTGGTGTCGATGCGGACGATCAGGTAAACAGCCATTTTGTGACGGCTCCCACCAAGACACTGATTTCGAACCGACAAAAGTAGAAATCTCCAAGGCTGGAAATTACTGGTTCTGCGGGTGTAAACACACACGTAAGCAACCATTCTGTGATGGCACTCACCACTCTTTACCTTAATACATTCATTACTACAAGAAAACTGTCTTGAACGCATTCACTGACAGTTCCGTATGAGTAAACCCAAAACACTGGCCTTGACTCCGGGAGACCCCGCGGGAATCGGTCTGGATCTCGCGATCACTTTAGATGACTTTCACATAGCGGATAAAGTCGTGATCATCTCTGATCGAAACGTGCTCACCGAGCGGGCAAGGATACTGGGTCGGAACCCGTCCTTCCGGGATTATCAACCAGACCAACCCGCTGCTTGCGTCGAGGTTTTACACGTCGAGTGCGATGTTCCGGTAACGGTTGGTGAAGGCAGCTCCCAGCACGCCAGCTACGTGATCGACACACTCGACCGGGCCGTGGATGGCTGTCTTGCCGGGGAATTCGATGCCCTGGTGACGGGGCCGGTCAACAAGGAAATGATAAGTCGAGCCGGCTTCGAATTTATGGGACACACAGAATACTTAGCGCGTAAAACCAATTCCCCTTACCCGGTGATGCTTCTGACGAGTGAACACCTTAAAGTTGCTCTGGTCACAACACACTTACCACTGCGCGACGTTTCGACTCACATTACCAGCGAGCGAATCGTGGCAGTTGCGCGGGTGTTGCACCGCGATCTGGTTGAACGCTTTGGTTTACCGTCACCACGTATTGGTATATGCGGTCTCAACCCACATGCTGGTGAAGGTGGCAAGTTAGGTACCGAGGAAATATTGGAAATCAAACCTGCCATCGAGATACTGTTCCAAGAAGGGATCAATGTGTCAGGGCCGCATCCGGCCGATACGATTTTTGCTGATAGCCGACCTTCGAAATTCGATGTCATTCTCAGCATGTATCACGACCAGGGCCTGCCGGTGATCAAATATGGCGCATTCGGTGAAATCGTTAACGTGACACTGGGGTTGCCGATTATTCGCACGTCTGTCGATCACGGTACCGCGTACGACATATCAGGATCTGGCGTGGCGGATTCGGGTAGCTTGATGCATGCAATAAAGCTTGCCAGTCAATTGTCTGCAAGAGCTCGAGCATGACTGCAAGTCAAAGGAGAAAAAGACTCGGCCAGCATTTTTTAATCGATCCACAAGTGATCGACAGTATTGTCGCATTGATTAGACCGCGTTCGAATCAGTCGATGGTTGAAATTGGGCCTGGACCTGGCGCACTAACACACCACTTGGTCCGTTCACAGGTCAAACTTCATGCCATAGAAATTGATCCCCAACTGGTAAAACAATTGCGTAGTGAGTTCAGCACTGATGTCCTGTCACTCCATCATGCTGATGTCCTTCGATTTGACTTCGCCTCAATCCAACTGAACAGTAATAAGCTGCGTATTGTGGGCAATTTGCCCTACTCCGTGTCAACACCCCTCTTAATTAGGCTGTCAAAATATACTGATATCATCGAAGACATGTGTTTTATGGTACAGTATGAAGTAGCTGCGCGACTGACTGCTGAATGCAGTTCCAAGAATTACGGGCGACTGACAGTAATGATGGCCCGAAATTTTTCAATTGAATCTGTATTTGACGTTGAACCCGATGCATTTTCACCACCACCACAGGTGCGCTCATCCATGATAGTGATGTATCCCAAGACGGTTCAATCGCGTGATCCAATTTGTGAACGCGTATTTTCTGAACTGGTGCGACTGGCATTCGGTAACCGGCGCAAGACATTGAGAAACTCACTGGGTAGCTTGGTTGGTGAAACTGTGTTTCAAAAAGCCGGCGTCGATCCCAATTTACGTGCCCAAAACCTGAGCGTTAAACACTATATTGAATTGGCAAGATGCGTCATTTCCGGTGCATCCGACGATTTGGAAAAATTGCTAAATCGACATGATTAGACGTCAACTGGGGCTAGTATTAGCGATTCTTATCTTTATGGTAAGTCCTACGCGCGCGAACTATTTTGACTGCAGTGTCGTATACGACGAGTTTGACCAATTAATGATGGCGAATTTTCTGCTGGACCCAGAGCGTTACGTCGACAGTATTCCCAATGTCATTACACGAAAAGAGTTTCTGGAACTGCAGCAACACCTGTTTCACTTGCGCGCGGACCGAGAGAGTGTTGGCATTGCTGTTTTTCTGACCAATCAGAATATCCGCGGTAAGTTTCTGTACTTATGGAGACCGGTTGTGCGTGAACGGCAAATTCCACTTGAAATAACTGAATCGATCAGTTTTGGTCGGGTAAAAGACGGGTATGCACCGGTTAGAGCCACATCGATTTACTTGACACCAGGATTTGCGGTGGATCTCGATAACGCGCAGGTCGTTGATGCCGACGACGAAACAGCTGATTTGAAGTATGAATTGGAAAACGAGGACTACGTAATCCGCGCGATTCCACCAGCGCAACTGGTGTTCCCTGTCCAATCAATGTGCCACCGGGTTTCAGAATAACTTTCCCAGCGAAATTCGGTGGTGGACAATTGGCAAAAAATATAACTTTTTTCAACAATAACAATCAGTAAAAAACTAAATTCCTTGTGATAATTGTTTCATTCCAAGATTTTGGTTATTTTGATTCGCCTATCTATGTGAGAAGATCAATCATTCGATAGTAGTATGGTCCCTACAAATCTAGGGTAAGCAACGCGTACGAATCTCAAGAAGACTGTTGTCTTAACTGTGCAATCTCTTCGAGTGTGATATTGGTGAATTGTTGGATTTCCTCATCTGACTTTCCCGCACGTACCATGCGTTCTGCGATAGTCATCTGCACCTGTCGGGCACCTTGCTCAATTCCTTGCTCAATTCCTTCTTGGATTCCTTGTTTTCTGCCTTTCTCCACGCCCATCTGTTCCGCTTCTGCGACCGAATCCGGATAAACCCCTTCCCACTGCTGTACCAATTCTTGCATTCTCTCATCTCCCGGCCTGGTTGCCTTCAATATCTGCCCGACTTCTGGTATTTTAGTCTCTGGTTGAACATTCACCAAATAATTGAACGTCCCCTTCATAAATGCCATGCGCTCCTCCCGTTCCAACTCGCGCGCGGCCTCCAACCACTTGGCATAACTGTTCTTATCGGCTTCCCATATCTCAGCCATCACCTGCAATACCAGTTGGTCTTTTAATTCTAATTTCGCCAACTCCCCCTTGCGTATTCCAATTAATATGAACGCGATTCCAGAGAATATGAACATTTCTCCAAAAACTGGCATTCGCGACGCTTATCTCAGCGGTTTTTCGAATCTTTCGAGCGAGTTATACCTCCTTTGGATTTGTTGTTGGTTTGAATCTCACACGGAGCGGAAATAAGTCGGTCAGCAACCCTGTGCAAAAACCCAAAGGCAAGCACTTTTTCGACGCGAGTGTCTTTGGGAATTTTTCACAGGGTTGGTTATGGACTTATTCTGCGGGCTCAGTGTAAGATTGTGATGACCACAGATACGCATTGAAAATAACGCACCAGTGATGAACAACTGATCCCAATTGACCCATGCAAATTGGCCAGTTGGATCAATTGATAACTGCGGCAGTGCTCGCGACACTCGGTGAATGTAAGATCTTGTCGTCATTGCCATCAGCTATCGTTGCGGTGGGATTGCGCCACCGGTACGGTCAGTGAATTGGATTGCAGCTTTCGCATTGAGTCACCGGTCAGTTGGATACGATGGGCATTGTGGATTAAACGGTCGAGGATCGCATCGGCCAAAGTGGCGTCACCAACGGTGGCATACCATTGATCAACGGGTAATTGGCTGATCACAACGGTTGCGGTTCGCCCGTAGCGCCCATCCATCAGTTCCAGCAGATCATGACGGTGGCTGGTGTTCAGGGGTTTGAGTCCCCAATCATCAATGATCAGCAGTGCGGTGGCGGCGAGCTTTTTGACAAACTTGGTGTAAGTTCCCAGTGCCCGGGCCTGATCGAACTGTACCAGCAACAAAGATAGCCGCTCGTAGCGCACGGTGTAATCGAGCAGACAGGCGGCGTGCCCAAATGCGCAGCCAACGTAGGACTTCCCGGAGCCGCACGGTCCGGTGATCAGCAGGTTCTGTGCCCGTGCAATCCAGGTGCACTGTCCAAGCTCTGCGATGTGGCTGCGTTGTAAGTTTCTCGATGGCTGGTAATCCAGTTCATTCAAGCTCGCCTGTAAGCGCAGATTAGCCTGGCGCAGCAGGCGCTGCTGACGGCGTTGGTGGCGGCACTGCAACTCATGGTCGAGCAGCAGTTCGAGGCGTTGGGTAAAGCTCAGGTCCCGGTAAAGTTCCGGTTGCTGCAACTGTTGTTCCAGTGCCTGGGCGAGGTTGCTCAGCCTGAGTTGGCGCAGTTGTTCAAAAGTGGTACTCGTGCTCATGGCGGCCTCCATTAGTTAAAATGTTTTGCACCGCGGATGTTGTCGTGGTGCTGTGGCAGTTTAAGTTCAGTCTGTGAGTCGTCAAGATCGGTGCCGTTTTTCAGAATCTGCTCGATGTGGGCAACGCGCGTCAGGGCCTGGCGGTTGGCAATTCGGCAGGCTGCGTTGAGTCGTTGGTTGGAGAATTTCTTACTCAGGGACAACACCCCCAGACAGCGGCGGCAGACTTGCTCAAAGTGGTCGGCTTCGTTGATTCTGGCACACACCCAAGCTGAGCAGTCTGCGCCGATGACGGCGGCCCAGTTTTTCAACCGCGCAGGTGGCCAGTGGCTTTGGTCATGACTTTTCGGCCGATGCAGGGGGTGGGTGGACATGCCGGCTTGCTGCTCGATCCGATGGGTGGCGATTTGATGTTGTTTGAAGAAGATGCGCAGGGTTTGATTACCGAGGTGGACTTTGACCTTTTGCCCGGCGTATTGATGGGGCACTGAATACCAGTGTTTGCCGTGTTTGATGTGGTAATCAAAGCCGACTGTGGCGGTTTTGATTTCAACGTAGTGAAAGCGCACCAGTGGCAGGGGTCGAAGCACGGGTCGGTCGAGTGTATCAAAGGCGTCTTGGCGACAGCCGTCGCGATTGGAAAAGGGTTTTAGGTTCAGCTCATCGACTAAGGGTCGAATGGCTGCATTGAGCTCGGACAGGCTGGTGAAGTGGTGGTTTCGAAGCCGCGCCAAAATCCAGCGTTCAGCGTTCTGTACTGCTTGTTCGACTTTGGCTTTATCCTTGGGTTTTCGTGGCCGCGCAGCTTTGACTGCGACACCGTAATGCTCAGCCCACTGCTGGTAGCTGAAATTGAATTGTGGATCATAGCGGCAGGCTTTAGCGACCGCGCTGCCTAAGTTGTCAGACACAATCAGTTTCGGACACCCTTTGAAGAACTCCAGCATCAAGCTCAAACACTCGAGCCAGTCGCGCAGCTGCTGGGTCCACACGGCAACCGCAAAGGTGTAGTTCGATGCGCCCAGCACCCCGACAAAGATCTGCGCCGTGCGTGTGCCGATCTTGACCGTCATGCCACAGAAATCGACAAATACGGTATCACCGGGCTCGTGAAACTGCCGCATGGAACGGCGCTGTGATTTTTTCCAGCGGGCATAATGCTCGCAAAAACTTGAGTAGCTGTACCGGTAGCCTTGCGCGCACAACTCCTGCCACAGCAACTGCAAGGTGACGGCCTTTTTTTGCTTTTCCTGATGCACCCAGGTAAAGTCGACTTCAAAGTGTGCCGGTGAATCCTGCGGCCCACCGTACACCAGTGCGGCCAGCTGATCTTCATCCATACCGTCGGGCAACGGCCACCGAATGCCACAATCGGTAGTTTTGGTCACCACTTTGTGCACCAACCCAACGCTCAGACCCAATACCTCAGCGATACGCCGAATCGTTAGCCCGCAGTCGTGTCGCAAGCGTAGTATCTCAAGATGGTTGCTCATCACAATTCTTCCTCTGCTCATGTCCACTGCCTCCTGTTTCAATGTCGTAGATGAAAACTACGATTGAAACCGAAACGGTGAACCCAGTCAAATTGTGCTGAGAAAAGCGGGCGTTATCGGTACTCCAGTTCCGAGAATATCAACCAATACAAACGGTGTTCACATTGGCTGGAATCGACGTTCATATTCTCCGGAATCCGTGTTCATATTGTCTGGAATTACGTTCATATTCCTGGAATCAGTGTTCACATAACTCTGGAATATGCACCCCCTGACGAAACAGCTCGCGTAAGTTTACAAACACTGCCTCAAAGTTAACCAAATGGTGCTTGAACTTGTTCAAAAATTCACCTGGTAATTTTGCATGCTCAAAAGCATGGAACGTCTTCTTCTTGTACCATGCAACCTGACCGTGGTAAATCACAATGGGCACGACTGCCGATACTCCCCGTTGATATTCAACTGCAATGTAGCGGAGCAGTTGACGGAACACTCGTGAGTCCGTGTGACTTTTATGGTCAACGATGAAGCTGATCATTACGTGCTCTTGGTTGTGCAATCGGACCTGGCACTTTAGATCAAACACTGATTCGATGAGTTCGTGATCATCGACGGAGCTGTCGCCCATCACTTGCAGGGAATCGAGATCAAATACTGACAGTTGTTGTGGGGTGAGGGCGAGTTGCAGCAGTGAGAGAATTCGCTGTGGGTGTTGAAAGTTGCTTCTGAAGTACCGATCATGCCAGGGACCGCGGTTGGGTTGTTGTGCAGCCATCAGAGGTTCTCCGTTGCAAGGTTGATGATTCCGGTGCAGCTGACACAATACGATCGGTGTTGACAGCGCATCTGAGCATACGGGTAGCAATACATGATTTCGATTGCCACAGCAATCGAAAATCCGATCGCTGTCAGGAGTGAATTTAAATTGAATGGCGGGTTGAGGATAGGCTTCCTGCCTGCGACCACGGTTCCCTCCGGTTCCTCAATAATTATTGAACAGTAACCTTTATTTTAAACGGAATGCCTGCTGTTGGCACATACAAATATACCTAATGACAAATCGTCGCACAGACTTATTTTCGAGTTAACTGGCGCTTCCAAATTCACGTCAAATGTGCCAGCTTGTCGCCGACAAGCTCAGGGTCAACGGCAAAGTAAAAACTTGTAGTGTAACAGCATAATTGAGTAAATGATCTTTTAACCAATTTAATCGATTTTTGCTTTTTACACTTCTGTTTCAATAAGATTATCGCGTCGATTTGACTACGTTTGACTGACCCGGTCGAGACCAGTGATTATTACATTGCAAGCACGCCGCCGAGTTGCAAAGAGCATTGGAGTGGGTAAAACCCTGTCAATTGACCACAATCGAACTCCAGCCACTCTATTCATTCGGGTATGCGTCGCTGATTAGTGGCATGGTTTTTCGAATCCATTGTTCAGCTATCCGATTCATCTCTCGAGGCTTTAAATCTTCAGGGAAGATCGGTTCTCCTATCCGAACGCAAATCGTTCCAGGTCGTTTGGTGAGAGATCGTCGACGCCAAAAATCACCAGCATTGTGTGCTACAGGAACCAAGGGTACGCCTGCGCGAATCGCAAGTAACGCAGCACTGGCGTGATAGGTTCCATGCTCACCAGGCGGAATCCTAGTGCCTTCTGGAAAAATGACAACCCAACGGCCCTCATCGAGAACCTGACCACCCTGTTTGATCACCTGATCCAGGGCTTTGCGAGCCGTTGACCGGTCAATTTTTATGGGGCCAGTCGCGGCAAGACCCCAGCCAAAAAACGGGATATACAGCAAAGAGCGCTTCAATACCCATGCCTGCGGCGGGAAAATGGTCTGGTATGCGATTGTTTCCCAAGCTGACTGGTGCTTTGAAAAAATTACTGCAGGTTGCTTTGGAAGATTCTCCAACCCCACCACCTCGTGACGCAGACCGCAAACTACTTTGAGTAACCAAACAGCACTATGTGCCCAAACGCCAATGACACGTGAACGAAACTTTGGTTCACAAAAATAGACTGCAACAGCAATTGGCCAAAACAGCAACGTTTGGACGACCAGCAGCGTCATGAAAATCAGTGATCGAGTAAAGTTCATTACCAATTGTCTCGATCAATGATCATCTCAAGTACGAAAGCTGATGCCGTTATTCTGATGAGAAGTCAAAATCAGATACACGCAGCGTACCGTCAATCACCTTACCCTCGCGCGTTTGAATCTTTTCCATTTTCTGCCAAAATGCCTGATTTAAATCAAACCTTGCCGCGATTGATGTGCCAATGAGCAAGATTAATAGATCAGCACATTCCTCTGCAATTTTGTCCGCCCCCTGCCCCTTGGTCACTGCTGCAGAAATTTCACCAAGCTCCTCACACATCAGGGCAATGCGAAACTTAAGATCATGACCTCCCGAGTTTTCAAAGTCATGTTTGTCATGAAAAGCTTGAACGGCTTCAAGCATCTCGTCAAAAGAGTCCCGATTCATTGACTTACTGAAGTTAGATTAGCCGAAACGGTGGCTGCTGCACTTTGCGCCAATCCGGCGCTGATGGTCTTTGTTTGCTGCAATTGGGACAAGTCAGCCACTTGCTGAAACAGACCGTAGACAAAGCTAACCAGCGCGATGCGATTATCCCTGAGCTGCGGGTCCTCATCCATGACCATCACGTTATCAAAAAACGCATCAATTGGATCTCGCAGCACAGCCAGTAAACTTAAAACTTCACTGTACTGGGAGGATTTGTTTAGTTGCGACACCTCATCACACAGTTCACTCGCACGCCCATACAACGCCTTCTCAGCACTATTACAGAAGCGATCAGCATCAATGGTGAGTTTTTCGGGTGAATCCGTCCGTTTCAGAATATTGCCGATTCGTTTGTTTGCGGCAATCAGGTCAGAGCATTCCTCCAACTTGCGAAAATCAGCCACGGCTCTGAGTCGCTTATCAAATTCGACCGGTCGTGTCGGTTTGAGAACATGGACTGCGTTGAACTCATCCTGCGAGAAGCCCCGCTCAATGTAGTGATGCCGGAGCCGTTCAATCATAAATTCAAACAGGCGTTCGAGATTCTCTTTGGTCGGCGATACAGGGGTCCCGTTGTCCGCTGCTGCAACCTGACTCCGATAACCTTCCGCGGCGATATCAAGCAGTTTTCTTAAATCCAAATCGAAATTCCGATCGATCATGATGCAAACCACTGCAAGCGCCATACGACGTAACGAAAATGGATCGCGATCGCCTTTTGCAACCTCACCAGCGCTGGTTAAACCAACCAGAGAGTCAAGCCGATCGGCTATTGCAACCACCAGCCCATCCATCGAATCGGGCAGCGCGCTGCCAGCTGCGACCGGCATGTAGTGCTCCCTGATCGCCTGACACACAGCCTCGGGATGGCCATCAAGTGCTGCATAGTACTGTCCCATCACGCCTTGCAGGTCAGGGAACTCACCCACCATCTCGCTTACGAGATCAGCTTTGGCAAGCCGCGCCGCGACTTGTACAGTCTGAATGTCGATGCCTGTCATTTTGGCAATTTCAACGGCAAGTTTCTCAATTCGCTGCGACCTTTGGGCAACGGAACCAAGTTTGCGGTGAAAAACCAGGGTTTCAAGCCCGGATAATTTTTCTTCCAAGCTGGATTTGCAATCCTGCTCGAAGAAAAACTTCGCATCAGACAGACGTGCGCGAAGCACGCGCGCATTGCCCAGCACAATGCGATCGGCTCGCACCGCAGTACTCGGTTGAATATTGGCAACACCGAAAAATCTGGGTACCAGTGCCCCTTGTGAATCAACAGCAGGGAAATACTTTTGGTGTTTACGCATCGACGAAATCAGTACTTCAGGCGGTAATTCCAGAAATGCGGGACTGAATTCACCGCAAAAAGCATACGGCCACTCGACCAGATCCGTCACCTCGTCCAGTAACTCGTCGTCCTTGAGTGCACAAATCTTGAAGGTGTTTTCAAGCTGCTCGAGCTGCTCACAGATAGCGGTCCTGCGTTTACTGCGATCGACCACCACATGACCTTTTTCCTGCAAAATTTGCTCATAATTTTCCGCCCCATTCAGGGACACTGGCTCGATGCAGTGAAATCGATGGCCCTGTGATTGCGATCCCGATTGAATCGCCAGAATTTCTACAGGCACAACTTGCTGTCCATACATCAGCACCACCCAGTGTACCGGACGAATGAACTCGTGCTCAAAGTCGCCCCACCGCATTCGCTTGGGAATCGGTAACCGCGATAAAACTGATTGAATGCACTCAGGGAGCATTTCTTGTATCGACTGACCAATGTCCGTGTACCGGTAGACCAGAAACTCTCCGGTTTCGATTGCCTGCGTTTCCAGTTCGTCTACCGATACCCCACAACCCTTGGCGAAACCCTCGGCCGCTTTCGTTGGCGTACCGTCTTCCTCAAATGCCCGCGCCAAGGCGGGCCCGCGACGAAATTTTTCAATGTCGTCACGGCGCGCCAGCACGTCTTGAATACTGACAGCAACACGGCGGGGTGTTGCGAACCACTTGGATTCCACTTCTGTCGAAGCGATCAATCCGACTTCAAACAGTTGTTTTTTGAGTTCACGTTCGAGAACTGTACCCAGATTAGAAACTGCACGCGGTGGTAACTCTTCAGTGCCAAGTTCCAGCAGCAATGACGCGCAGCGTTGCGCGGCAGCCTGATTGAATACGTTGGTGGCGCCCGATTTGCTGGTCGGTGGTGCAGACGGAGTTTCACGAAGTTTCGGAAAATGTTTGGCTTCCCGACTTTCGTAGTAACACTGCGCAACTTCACGCGCAAGGGCACGCACCCGGCCGATGTATACGGCGCGTTCGGTAACCCCGATCGTTCGTCGTGCATCCAATAGGTTGAACACATGCGATGCTCGCAACACCTGCTCATAGGCTGGCAACGGTAATTTCTGCTCAGTCAACGCGTGGCATGCCACTTCACACGCGTTAAATTCGTCAAGTAGGTTAGCCGTATTGGCAGTCTCGAAATTGTAGTGCGATTGTTCATACTCATTTTGGTGGTACAGTTCGCCGTAGCTCACCTGACCGTTCCAGTCGAGATCGAAAACACTGTCCACCCCTTGAACATACATCGCGATGCGTTCGAGACCGTAGGTAATCTCGCCGGTAACCGGGCGACATTCCAACCCGCCGACCTGTTGAAAATAGGTAACTTGGGTAATTTCCATTCCATTGAGCCAAACTTCCCAGCCTAATCCCCATGCACCAAGCGTGGGTGATTCCCAGTCATCCTCGACAAATCGAATATCGTCAAGTAGCGGATCGATGCCAAGTGCTCGTAATGACTCAAGGTACAACGCCTGAAATTCTACTGGTGAAGGTTTCAACACCACCTGGTATTGAAAGTAGTGCTGCAACCGGTTTGGATTATCACCATAGCGCCCATCGGTGGGTCGCCGCGACGGTTGGACATAAGCGGCGCGGGTTGGTTCCGGTCCAATTGCTCCGAGAAAAGTCGCCGGATGAAATGTTCCGGCACCCACTTCCATGTCATAAGGCTGCAGAATGACGCAGCCTTGTTCTGCCCAGTAGTGATTGAGCGCGAAAATAATTTGTTGGAAATTCAACGCAGTCTTATAGGTGAGTTTGTAAAAATTAACTTTCTCATCTCCAATTGGCAACTGCAATGCATAGATGGATGCGCAGCAGTTGGCGAGCTAATGAGAAATATGGAATCGATACGTCGAATTATATCGAACCCGCGCTGCGGCAAACATCCTGGCGAAAACGTGACTGCTGTTGCAGAATTTCAATTCTGCAATCGGACTATACAACCGGGTAGGCGGTCGGTGAGATGCAGGTTCCCTAAAAAACAAAGAACGGGTTAATATTTGGAAAATAGCCTGACAGCGCATCAATCAATGAATTTGCTGTCAGGCTAACCAAGACCTTATTTCCTTCGAGTTGACAAGCACATCAGCGCTTGTGTCTCGGAGTTCATATTTGCAATCAGTGGATTACAAAATAATGGCCACTAAACAACCGCCTTCAGTGACTGATCGACCAAGCGCTCGTGCCCGCGGAGGATTTTTTGGGCTTCTTTTTCAGCTTCCTCCAAATGTTCCACAGTCTGGTGACAGGTAATCTGGTGATTGTTATTTAACACCCTGATGGGTGGACTTTCCTTTTCACAGGTCCCTTCAATCCCCATCGGACACCGATTGTAGAATGGGCAGCCGACCGCGGTGATTTCAACACCCTTGGCGATTCCTACAGCCATCTCCCTTTTTTGCATGGTGTCTTCCAACCAGCCAATGCGAAGCTCTGGAACAGAACTGATCAGCAACCGGGTATACGGATGAAATGGCGGTGTCAGAACTTCATCGGTTGGCCCTTGTTCGACAACCCGACCCGCATACAACACCACAATTTCATCAGCGAACGAGGCAATGGTGGAAAGATCGTGGCTGATGAACAGGAAAGACACACCGAGTGAGTCTCTCAAGCCGGTCAGCAGCTTGATCACATTCGCCCCAACAATACTGTCCAACGCGGAAGTCACCTCGTCGCAAAGCATCACCTCGGGATTCGCAGCCAGAGATCGCGCCATGTTAATCCGCTGTTTCTGCCCGCCGGACAATTCCATCGGATAGCGACTGGCGAATTCTGGCGGCAATTCCACCATCTTCAATATTTCCGCAACCTTGGCGTGTTTGGCTTTCCCCCTCAGTTTGTGATAAAACTCAAGTGGTCGGCCCAGTATCTGCCCGATCGTTTGCTTGGGATTCAATGCGGTATCAGCCATCTGAAACACAAACTGAATTTTCTGTAACTCTTCAAGCTTACGATTTTTCAAATCGCCATTGAGTTCATGATTGTCCAACTTGACGGTTCCTCTTGCCTGAGGCAGTATGCCTGCAATCACGCGTGCCAGTGTTGACTTTCCACAACCGGATTCGCCAATAACACCGACGACGTGACCGTTTTTCACTTCAACCGACACATCCCGTAAGATCGTAATCACGGGCTCGCCATTTTCAATACCACCATAGCCTGCAGTCATGTCATCGACTTCAACCGCGGGTATATCACGCTCATGTTCGATGCCAGTTGCTGTGCCCAACCCGGCGACGGGCTTTGGCCTTACTGCATCCATCAGACGCTTGGTATAAGCATGCGTGGGGTTGTTGACGATATCGTTGGCACTGCCCTGTTCCATAATCTCACCACCGTACAACACCACAATATGGTCTGCAATCTGGGCGACGACTGCCAAGTCGTGGGTAACGTAAATGGCGGCTGAATTCTCCTCCCGAATAACTTTCTTGAACGCCTTGAGCACCTCAATCTGGGTGGTAACATCCAACGCGGTCGTCGGTTCATCCAGAACCATCAAATCCGGTTTTCCGCAAAGGGCCATAGCAGCCATCAGACGTTGCAACTGACCTCCAGACACCTGGTGTGGATAGCGATAGCCAATTCTGTCTGGGTCAGGCAACTCCAATGCGTAATACAACTCCTTGGCCCGTTCGTTGGCGGCTTGCTGGGTCAATATCCCGTGCAGCACTGCCGACTCCGTTACCTGTTCATTGATGGTGATCGCAGGATTGAAAGTTGCGGCTGCGCTTTGCGCCAAGTAGGCAACATTCGCGCCCCGAATCTGGCGCTGCCGCAATGGTGCAGCAGTCAGCACATCTTCGCCTTTCAACAACACTTCCCCGCCAGTGAACTCCAGGCCGGGTTTGGTATACGATAACGAAGCCAGGGAGATTGTTGTTTTACCAGATCCGGACTCACCAATCAGGGCAACCACCTGACCCTTATAGATATCAAAACTGACTCCTTTAACGATTTGAATCTCTTGTTTCTCGTCGTTATAGGCACTGATACGGAGGTCTTTTACCTCAACCAATTTTTCTTGTACATTCTCACTCATGAAACTACACCATTTTCTTAGCCAAACTGCCGCCCGACTTGGCGGAAATGTCATCCACAATCAGATTAATCGCAATCGTAAATGACGCAATGGCAAAAGCCGGCCAAACTGCTGCCCACGAGTTGTAAGTCAATCCGGCGAGATTTTCCCTAACCATACTGCCCCAATCCGCTTGTGGCGGTTGGACGCCAAGGCCCAAAAAGCTCAAACTTGAGATAAAAAGCACAACAAACACCAATCGCAACCCAAAATCTGTTGCGAGCGGCATTGCGGCATTGGGCAATACCTCGGATCTGATGATCCACCAAACTCCCTCACCGCGAACCTTGGCCGCTTCAACAAAATCCTGCACCATAATGTCCAGCCCCAGGGCGCGGGCAATTCTGAACACGCTCGATGCATAAATAATGGCCGAAATAATGACCAGCATGGCGATTGACGAACCGAATGCGGCGATCGCAATCAGACCTAACATGATCGACGGCAACGCCAATATGGCATCATTGATACGACTGATCCCCATATCAATCCACCCGCCTTTGACTGCGGCTGCAATACCGAGAGTAATGCCGATGAAATATGCCAATATGGTCGCGGCCAATGAAATTCCAATGGTCATACGCGCACCCCAGATAACCCGAGAGAACGTGTCGCGGGCCAGGTAATCCGTGCCCAGGAAGAAGGTTCCGTACTCGTTGCTGTGCGCATTCAGAAAAGAATCATCACCATCCATATCCATCTCATGAAATGGTGCGATCCAAGGTCCGGTTACTGCAATGATTAACCAAAATACAACAACGCCAACTGCAATCTTGCCAACCCACGATAGTTTGAGTTTGCGCTTGGGTGGTGCATCGGGCAGCTCATCGAATTTATCGATTTGATCAATAACGTCTTGATCTGTTTTTTCTAGGTTTTTATCTGTTTCGTTCATACCAATAAACTCCCCCTATTTCGGATGCCGCAAGCGTGGATTGGACAGAATTGAGCCCACATCCGCAATGAGAATCAGGATGACATAAGTACCGCAGAAAATCATGGCACAGGCCTGTACCAAAGGCAGGTCTCGGGTTTGAACGCCATCAATCATTAATTTAGCCAATCCCGGATATGCGAAAATTGTTTCAACGATCACGACACCGCTGACCAAATAGGCCAGATTCAATGCGATAACATTGATGATTGGACCAATCGCGTTGAACAATGCATGACGCAAGATGATTCTGCTTCGCGGCACACCTTTGAGGATGGCCATTTCGATATACGGGGAATTCATGACGTTCAGAATACCCGCGCGAGTCATTCTGATCATCTGTGCGGAGACCACAATCACCAAGGTAATGATTGGCATAGCCAAACCCAGCAACAGTTCAAAAAACGTCATACCGTCTCTAAGCAGAGCCGTCGATGGTAGCCACTGCAGGTTGACTGCCAGTATCAATACCATTAAGGTTGCAACGAAAAATTCAGGCACAGAAATAGTCGACAGGGTACCAAAAGTTACCACCCGATCCAACCACGTGCCGGGATGCATCGCGGCCCAAAGTCCGAAGAAGATAGAAAGTGGAATCGAAATCGCTGCTACCAGACCTGCCAGTAGCATCGTGTTACCAAACCGACCGCCGATCAAATCTGCGATCGCTGCGCCACCGGCCTTGGAAGTCCCTAGATCACCGGTTGCCAAATCACCGAGCCAAAGAAAATAGCGTATATAAGCGGGCTGATCAAGCCCAAGCTCAGCTCGCAAAGCAGCCAGGGTCTCAGGGGTCGCACTTTGACCCAGTACAATTTGTGCCACATCACCAGGCAAAATGCTGGTCATCACAAACACAATCACTGAAACGACGATCATGGTAGCAATACCGATCCAGATCCGGCGCATTACCATATTTAACATCATAGCTGTAGTCCTCTCATAGCTATATACCTCCTGTAGAATTCAAACAAAAGGCCCGAATTGATGATTCAATTCGGGCCTTTATTTTTTTTATTTTTATAAGAATACGTTTAGACTTTCGACACGATACAGAATAAAAAGTCTTTCGTATTTCATTTAAAGTTGGAGCCAAACATAGTGGCTAATTTTTATGGTGCTGGTTAACAGATAGACCAACCTGCATCAAGTCAACCAGATAAACTCTGGCCATTCGGCATAACCAAACGGTCCCAGCGGTACCTGGGGCATTCCCATAACATTGCTGGCAATCCCATCATTCACGTTGGAAAACGCCGGAATCACCATGCCACTATGGTTGTGAATCAGCGTCTGCATTTCACACATCATTTCGTGACGAACTGCAGGATCGGTAACCGCCAATACCTCATTCAGCAACTGGCCCATCCTATCATTGTTCCAGTAGGTATCGTTCCAGGCTGCTCCAGGAGCAAACTGAATTGCCATTTGCGACTGGGCTGTTGGGCGCATTTGCCAGGTCACCACATTAAGCGGTTCGTTCATCCAGACCGCACCCCAGTAACCATCAGTTGGTACCTTATTGATTTTGAGATCAAAACCAATTTTGGCACAATTGGCTTGGGCCATGAGGCAAATCTCTTCGATGCCTGCGGATACCGGTGCTACATACAATTCGGCAGTGGAATAACCTGATTTTTCAAAATGAAACTTTGCTTTATCCGGATCAAATCCACGCTGCGGCAGCTCGCTGCAGAAGTCTGCTCCATGCGCCGCGCTGATCGGCGTGTCATTTGCGACACTGCCCTTGCCCTTGAGGACCCGCTTCACAATCCGCTCGCGATCCTGGATGTATTGCATGCCCTTGACAAAGTCATCATTGTTACCGGGCTCTGTATTTTTAAGGACACAGATGCCCAACTGTTGCGCGGATGGAATGGACAACAAATCGACACCCTCGGCATCCTCAATCTGTCGGAAGGCTTTCGGGTCGATTTGATTGATCATTTGCACATCACCGGCAATCAATGCATTGACGCGTGCGACCGGATCAGTGATTCCTGTCATTTCACAACCATCGAGATTGGCACCTTCGCGCCAATAGTTTTCGTTGCGGGAATGGACGGACTTTACGCCAGGTTCAAATGAATCCAAAGTATATGGCCCGGTACCAATGCCATCGCCTGTTGTTCCGTTCTTAACGATTTTGGCCTGGTAAAGCGCCAGCACCTTCGGCAAATCTGCATTCGGTGTGTTCATAATCGCTTTAACTTCGTGCGAGTTGACTTTCTTCCATTCCTTAATTGAGGTCAACAAAGATTTGATCACTGAAGTGGAATCTTCAGTCAAATGACGACTCATGCTGTACATCACATCGTCAGCAGTAAATGGCGTGCCGTCATGGAATACAACGCCTTTACGCAACTTGAAAGTCCATTCACTTGCGTCTGCGTTCGGTTCAACAGCTTCTGCCAGCTCCGGCTGAGTGTCCAGGTTTTCGTCGAATTGGACTAAGCCATTGTAAGTAGCCCGGCCGCGTGAATAATCAATCGCTGATGTAAATAGTGGCGGGTCTAGTTGGTCGTCTGGACCATGAAGATTGGAAGCCAATCGAACAGATCCACCCTTTTTTGGAGTCGAAGCCATTGCCTGTTCACCGGTGAACAGTAAATTCTTCGCAGTAACCAGTGAAACACCTGTCACTGCCATTAACTTCAACACATCGCGGCGCGTGAATCCGCCTTTAATGGTTTTTTCAACCATCCCCTTTTCGTGGGGTGATAAATCAGAATATTTAAGGTCTCCAAGTCGGAACTTTGGTGTAATTTTTTTATCCATTTACTCTCTCTCAATTATGTATTTTCAAACTGTGTGTTAATTGATTGGAGTCAAGTTTATCATAAATTTAACCCGAGGTATCGCGCATTTAAATGGCGTAAAGCCTGGCAAGGCAGATTGAATGCCTCAAATAAAGGCGTGATTTCAAAGTTTTAGATCCCGAGAATTTTAGTTTCTGCGTGAGTCTTGAACACGCTGCCGTAGGTGTGTCCGAATGCAGCCATTCCAATGGGACTTATAGACCTTACTTGACAAAATCAAGTAAATGCATACTCTCTTGACGGATCATCGAGGTTACCTAGGTAATCGCCTCTCCCACGTCCAATCGCCCGAGTCCCCAAGGCTTTAATATTCAATGCAGCATTCACATCTGCATTGTCCGAATGATCACAGACCACACACCGGAATACCGCCTGACTCCGGCGATTGTCTGCATCAATGTGTCCACACGCATGACACCGGCGACTGGTATTGATCGCACTGACTTCTATCACTTCAGTTTTATATGCCAGCTTTTGCTTCAATCCATACCAGCCGGTGTTCAATATCTCGCGATTCAATCCCGACTTGGCCGCTACATTCACTCCGGGTTCTTCAACTGTGCCTTTGGCTGATTTTGTCATTATCTGCGTGTGTAAATCCTCCACTACCGCATACTGATAATCATTGGCAATGGCTCTGGATTCCTGGTGGTGCCAGTTCGAACGAATGTTCCTAATCTTACGTGCGGCTTTCTTCGCGCGTTTGCGGGTTTTCAAATACCGGTTCGAGGGCTTGATCCCCTGTTTGTGAATCGGTCTTTGCTGACGCGCCATCCGACGCTGATAACGGTTGCGCTTCGCTTCAAGTGTCTTCACATCCGGTAGATGTTTAATCTCACCCTCACTGGTTGCAAACTGACCCACATTCATGTCAATGCCAAGGGCTTGACCGTTATCTGTTACTTGAATCAATCCCTCACTGACTTCATAACACACGGTAGCATAAAACTTGTCCTCTTCGCGTTTGATCACCACTTGCTTGGTGTTACAACCTTCGTAGGGATTGGAACCGCTCAACACCACCTGACCGATTCTTTGCAAATGCAGACTGGTACCGTTTAGTTTAAAAGAACCTTCCGGGAAAGTGACTGAATCATCGTGATAGAATTTGCTCTTGAACTTGGGATAGCCTTTCTTGGATTTGAAAAACTGCTGCCAAGCATCAGCCTGGTATTTTAGTATGTAGCGTATGGGGGCATACGGCAGTGTCTTGAGCCATTCGGTTTGCTTGCGCAGTTCGGTGAAACATTTACCGAGAGAGAAGAAACTTGTTTCAGGACGCGGCAAGGATTGATCAAGCTCATGGGCGCGCATCAATTTTTGGTTTTCACCGAGGAAGTGATTCCACACAAAGCGGGTGGCACCCAGGCACTGGTTGAGCAGATTGGCCTTGGTGCGGGTTAGGGGATACAGGCGATAACGAATGTTTCGGTGAGGCATTGATATATAACCGATCTTATAGGATTGTATTATATATCATTGTTATTATATTGTATTAAATTGTTATTATATTGTATTAATAATTTTGTCAACTTATCTATATAAGTCCCATGAGATTCATATAAAATACACGACAAACTACGGGATCAGAAAACCGTATGGGAACGCATAAGGTTTTTATTCGCGCACTCATGATAACGGTTCGATCCGGTGCGGTCTGTACAGTCGGTTGAATCAGGGATGAATTGAATCGTTCACCTTCGATTGCAATCAAAACCAGGATGGTACAGTGATTCACCACGCCACATCCTGATTAAGGTTGGCCGCCAGTATGATCAATCGTAGGAGGTCCACAGGACAGTGCGGCCAATTCGATAGCTGACAGTGGTGTCAAACACCATTTTGACCCGGTCGGAAATTCGAATCAATTCAGGGACAAAATACACCAACCGCGTCCACATTGACGCTTTTTTGTTGTGCATTGCACGATTAGATTTACACTGGCAATTCGAACCGTGATGTGCCCCGCAGCGCACTTGAGTTCGAAGTTATTTGCCATGACAAGTTGGGGGACAAATGGCAGTTAAACGCAAAGCTGTCGCACTGATTTCAGGCGGGCTCGATTCCATGCTGGCAGCTCGAATCATGATTGAGCAAGGCATCCACGTCGAAGGGCTCAATATCTTTACCGGATTCTGTGTCGAGGGGCACACCCACGCGATACGAAATCGGGATAAAAAGAAACAAAAACGCAACAACGCACTGTGGTCGGCAGAACAACTTGGCATCAAGCTGCACATCATTGAAGCGATTGAACCCTACAAGGACATCGTTCTTAATCCGAAACACGGCTATGGCGCACACCTTAATCCCTGTCTCGACTGTAAGGGTTTTATGGTCGGTAAAGCCAGACAGTGGATGGAACAAAATGGGTTTGACTTCATCGTTACCGGAGAGGTCCTGGGTCAGCGCCCCAAATCGCAACGCCGCAGCACTTTTCCAGTCGTCGCCCGCGAGTCGGGTGCATTTGACCGCCTGCTGCGGCCGCTAAGCGCCAAACTGCTGCCGGCAACCCTGCCGGAAAGAGCTGGATGGGTTGATCGCAAGGCACTTTATTCGATCAGCGGCCGCGGACGTCACGTGCAAATTTCATTGGCGAACCAATTCGGAATTGAAGACTATTCCCAACCAGCCGGGGGCTGCTGCTTCCTCACCGATGAATCGTACGCCCGCAAATTACAGGATTTCTGGGACTATCGCGAAGACAAGAACTACGAGTTTGACGACATTGTACTGCTCAAGGTTGGCCGCCACTTGCGACCGGGTACTGGCTGGAAACTCATCATTGCTCGCGATTCGGGCGAGACTCGCTACCTTAACGGTTACCGCGCCAAATTCGCCCACTTGTCAATCACCAGTCACTCGGGACCCATTGGACTGGTCGACGGCAACATTCCAGACGAAGATGTCGAGATGGCTGCCCGGCTCGTTGCCCGGTTTGGCAGTTCCCGAAGTGCCAACACAGTCGATGTTCAGTTCACCGATCAGAACGGCAATCAGCGGATGCTGGCAGTCGCACCGATGAAACCCGCAGAAGTACTAGAGCAATGGTACGTATAGACCGCACGCTGGATGCCCGCCAGCTGATTTGCCCAATGCCGGTTATTCGCACCCAGCAGGCAGTTGCCGAAATGCAAGTTGGGCAAGTTCTCAGGGTTCAGTGCACTGACCCCGGCGCACTGTTTGATATACCCGCCTGGTGCCGCATCCACGGTCACGAAGTCATCTGGACTGACACTCAAGATGACGAGTCGATCTTGCATCTGCGGATCAATTAGACGACTGCACCAGAACCAGCTGCCGGACAGCATGCGGCAACGGCTTGCTCAATCACTGTTCAATTCCATTGTCAACACACCCAGGTAACGCGCCATAATGGTGCATTGTGTAAAATTAGCGCACTATAATTGTGCATATTAGCCAATATTCGGCTGATTTTCCGTTAAATGCGTTGGCATGATAATTGCTGTATTTCTGGTGTAGTACAAATTTTAATTTTGGAGGTAAATCTAAATGTCAGTCGAAAAGGCGATTAACTCAATTCGCGATCCCAAAGCAGTGGAAAACGCGATGAAGCTAATCCGGGATTGTGATGCCCGATGGATCAGCTTTCGTTTCACCGATACACTGGGTACCGTTCAGCACCTGAGTTGGCCGATTTCAAACTTCTCAGAAAAAATGTTCGAAGAACCCGTCATGTTTGATGGTTCGTCAATTCAGGGATGGCAGCCAATTAACGAATCGGATATGTGTATGATTCTGGATCCCAGTGCCTGTGTCATCGATCCCTTTATGCAGGAAACCACGGTCACCATCCGCTGCAGTATTTACAACCCAGCAGCAGATGAATGGTATGAAAAGGACCCGCGCAGTATCGGTCAAAAAGCGGAAGACTATCTCACGTCAAGCGGACTTGCTGATACCGCCTACTTTGGTCCTGAACCGGAATTCTTTATTTTTGATGGCGTGCGCTGGAGTACTCACATGGAAAGTGTGTTTTACGAAATCAAATCTTACGAAGGGGCATGGAACAGCAGCCAGGATTATGATGACGGACCTAACCTGGGACACCGACCGCGCGTCAAGGGTGGTTATTTCCCCGTCCCGCCGGTTGATTCGTTTACCGATATTCGTGCTGCAATGTGCCACGCGATGCTCGACATGAACGTTGATGTTGAAAAGCACCACCACGAAGTGGGAACCGCGGGTCAGGCAGAGATCGGCATTCGGTATAACACGCTGGTGAAAATGGCAGACCGCACCCAGGCTTACAAGTACTGCGTGAAGAACGTCGCCAATGCGCACGGTTATACCGCGACATTCATGCCCAAACCCCTCGTCGGTGACAATGGTTCGGGGATGCACGTCCACCAGTCGCTGGTCAAGGATGGTAAATCAATGTTTGCCGGCGATAGTCACTGCGGGCTGAGCCAAGAGGCATTGTGGTATATTGGCGGAATCTTTAAACACGCCAAAGCACTCAATGCGTTTACCAATCCCACAACCAACAGTTACAAACGGCTGGTTCCTGGGTACGAAGCACCCGTATTGCTGCAGTACTCGCAGTACAACCGTTCGGCATCGTGTCGAATCCCGTTTACTCCGGAATCCGCCAGACGGGTTGAGATTCGTTTTCCCGATCCCACCGCAAATCCGTACCTGGCGTTTTCAGCCATGCTGATGGCGGGACTGGATGGCATCAAAAACCAGATTGACCCAGGGTTGCCGGCACAGGGAGACCTTTATGAGCTGACCGCTGCGGAGGAAAAACTGATTCCGCAAGTTGCGCCATCGCTCAACCAGGCACTCATCGCCCTCGACAACGATCGGGGCTTTCTAAAGGAAGGCGGGGTCTTTACAGATAATGCGATCGATGCATACATTGATCTGCTATACGATGATGTTAAGGCAATGCGCCTGGTAACACACCCTCTTGAATTCGAGATGTACTACAGCAGGTAGCAGTCAACAGCACTTGCTGGTTCGCTGGCAGCCTTGTTCTCACAGCAGGTCCAACCGCGTACCCGGCAGCATTGACTATCTGCATGCACTAACACGACTTGGCGGACTTAAGGTTCGCCAAGTTTGTGGCCTTGTTCCAACTGCGTAGCCGTCCCGGTTTTGGACATACAGCCGGACCAACTTGCACTATGACTGCCGCACCTGTAGCTCAGCGCGATTACGCGGTGGACAACGAGCAAAACCTGCTGCAAAATCTCAGCACCGCCATCGTTGATTGCAATTCGGACTTTGCGATAGCGTTCACCAATGCGGCCGCGCAAGCGCTATTCGAATTCAGCGAATCTCAGGCCAAAGGTACCAGTGTTCTTGAATTCCTCAAACACCAGGATATGGATAACATCCTGCGTCGCTGTCTCGACACCTTGCAATCGACCACACTGCGCCGAATTGAAATCATGTCATCCGGGCGACAGGCCAAGTTGGTGGATTGCATCGTGACCGCGCTCCCCTCTGAGGATTCCAATCGCCTGGTATTGGAGATCAATCAGGTCAACACGGCTGTGCGTCAACTCGAAGAAGACGTCATGGAAAATGGACAACAAGCCAGCAGCGCGGTGATTCGGGCAATCGCACATGAAATCAAAAACCCCTTAGGCGGGTTGCGTGGTGCTGCACAGCTGTTAGAGCGAGAGCTCGTCAAGTTTCCTGATCTCAGAGTCTACACCGATATCATCGTGCGTGAAACCGATCGACTTTGCGAGCTGGTCGATGATATGTCTCACTCGCAATCGCGTATCGAACCCGCTCCCATCAACATCCATGAAGTACTGGAACATGTCTACCATCTGGCACTCGCTGAAGTGAAAGACAGCCTTCATATCAAACGCGACTATGACCCCAGTCTGCCGCCGGTACTGGGTGACCGTGAGCAGTTGATCCAAGCATTCGTCAATATGATACGCAACGCGATAGAAGCGACTGCACAGTCAGGACAAATCATCCTTCGTACCCGCGTTCAGCGGCAAGTAACGTTTGGCAAGACACGACACATGAGCGCCGCCAAAATCGAGATTGAAGACAATGGGTGCGGAATCTCCAGGGAATTGATCGACCAGATTTTTTACCCAATGATTTCCGGTAAGGCTCAAGGTGAAGGTCTCGGACTGTCGATCGTTCACCAAATTATTGCCCGACACGATGGCAGCATCACTTGTGATAGCCAGCCTGGGAAAACCATATTCACTGTGCTTCTCAGATTCGCCGATGCCAACGGTTTGGTTAATTCGTAATACGAGTAGCGATGGTAAATCAGAACCCTGTAATCATCTGGATTATCGATGACGATGAATCCATACGCTGGGTACTGGCACAGGCACTCAAACAGGCAGGGCTGCATACTCGCCAGTTTAGTAATGCAAGTGATGCGCGCCAAATGTTCGTACACGAACAACCGAGTGTAATCGTTACGGATATCCGAATGGAAGGTGCGAGCGGGCTTGAGTTCCTGGACGCGGTACACCGCGAACAGCCGGACCTGCCGGTGGTTGTCATGACTGCTTTTTCCGATCTCGATACCACTGTGGAATCCTTTCAGCGCGGTGCTCGCGAACATCTTGCCAAACCCTTTGACATTGATGATGCAGTCGCGCTGGTTCAGCGCGTCCTTAAAGAAACCGACGAAGATCTACCGCAAACCACGCGGGATGAGGATTCTCAAGTGAACCGAATGATCGGCAAGTCGGCAGCGATGCAAGATTTGTTTCGCGCCATCGGTCGACTGTCAAATTCAGACCTCAATGTACTCATCACGGGTGAATCAGGCACCGGCAAAGAACTGGTGGCACGAGCCTTGTATGAAAACAGTATTCGCCGGCATCGAATATTTGTGGCAATCAATGCTGCCGCGATTCCCGCCGACTTGCTGGAATCGGAATTGTTTGGCCACGAAAAAGGTGCTTTCACGGGGGCTAACCAGCGCCGCATCGGACGCTTTGAGCAAGCCGACAAAGGGACGCTGTTTCTTGACGAAATTGGTGATATGCCGCACGACCTACAGAGTCGGTTACTCAGAGTCATGTCTGAAGGAAAATTCTACCGTGTCGGAGGTACGAACGAAATTACCGTTGACGTTCGCATCATTGCCGCAACCAACCAGGATCTGGAAGCCCAGGTCAAGCAAAGCCAGTTTCGCGCAGATCTCTATCATCGGTTGAATGTCGTTCGAATCCCATTATTGCCCATTCGTGCACGGCGCGACGATATTCCGCTGCTGCTCGAGCACTACTTGACAGAAGCGGCCAAACAATTGAATATCAACCCCAAAACGCTGGCCCCCGAGGTTGCCGCGCAGCTGCTCTCGCATACGTGGCCAGGTAACGTACGCGAAATCGAAAATTTCTGCCGCTCAGTAACTGCCATGACACCTTCGAGTACAGTTCTCCTTGAAGATCTGCCACAGGCATTCGGTCCTTTCGACCACACTGATGGCGTATCGCTTGACCCTGAAACCATGCTGCAAGCAGCGATTAAGCAACTGTTACAACAAACGGACGAACCGGAGGATGGCAAACTTCGCCATATCGCAGAACGGGCTATGTTGCGAGCCACCCTGGAATACACCGGCGGCTCAAAACAGCAAACCGCACAGATACTCGGCTGGGGACGTAACACAGTCGCACGAAAATGCAAGGATTTGTAGGTACCTTTCTGATTCGATCGAAAGGGTTATTCTGACTTCGCAGCGATCCTGCCCTCCCTGCTGGTCTCGCTGCACCAACTGGCTTTCGGCTTACCTGCGCGTCCTGACACTTCTTCATACCGTCTGCGAATAACGTTACCCATCGGTTGCCGGCTTGATTGTTCCAATTGAGCACAGCACCAACTGAAACTGATAAAATAAATTATTACTTTAATCCCCTCTTATCAGTATTACGTCGAATGGACCTTTTTTATGTCGACTCGTTATATTTTTACCTCTGAATCCGTATCGGAAGGCCATCCTGACAAAATGGCCGATCAGATTTCGGACGCGATTTTGGATGCACTGCTCGAACAGGACAAAAACAGCCGCGCCGGATGTGAGACCCTGGTCAAATCGGTCACCCTCGGTGCTGAGCCTGTGCATCATGCATTGATCGCTGGTGAAATCAGCACCAAGGCCAACAGCATTGATTATGAGATGATCGTGCGCAACACGATCAAAGACATCGGCTATGACAGTGATGCCCTCGGCTTTGATTGGAAATCAGTCCAGATTACCAATTTGCTCAACCAGCAGTCTCCCGATATCGCACAGGGTGTCAATGAAGGTGAAGGTGAAGATAAAGAACAGGGAGCCGGTGATCAGGGCCTGATGTTTGGCTATGCATGCAACGAAACCGATGTATTGATGCCGATGCCAATCACCTATGCTCATCGGCTGGTACAGCGCCAGGCACAGGTTCGAAAGAACGGGATACTGAAGTGGCTGGGCCCTGATGCGAAAGCGCAGGTCAGCGTGAACTATGAAGATGGGAAACCGGTATCCACCTCCAAAATCGTCCTGTCCACGCAGCACGCTGAGTCAGTGGATCGCAGCACTCTGATGGAAGGGGTGATTGAAGAGATCATCAAACCCATCGTCGGTGAACAATGGCTGCCTGCTTCGATCGATGACATTCTCATCAACCCTACTGGAAAATTCATTGAAGGCGGCCCCAAGGCAGACTGTGGGTTGACAGGAAGAAAAATAATTGTTGATACCTATGGTGGAATGGCGCGCCATGGCGGTGGTGCTTTTTCCGGCAAAGATCCATCAAAGGTCGATCGCTCGGCAACCTACGCGGCGCGTCACGTTGCCAAAAACCTGGTAAAAGCAGGCCTGGTTGAACGCTGCGAGATTCAAATCGCCTATGCGATCGGGGTTGCTAAACCGGTCTCCAGGATGGTCAACAGTTTCGGTACGGCCAGATCAGGGCTCGACGATGCCAGGCTTGCCGACATTATTGATGAGGTCTTTGATCTGCAGCCCAAGAGTATCATCGACACCCTTGAGTTGCTGCGGCCAATTTATCAGCAAACTGCTGCTTACGGTCACTTTGGCCGTACGGAAGAAAGCTTCTCTTGGGAGTTGACCGACAAGGTTGACGACCTGATCCAAGCTGCAAAATAAAACTTGAATTTTTACACCATTCAATTCCAAACCAGGTTATACAAATGCCGACAGCTCTGAAATCTGTAAGTCCAGACTACAAGGTAGCCGATATAAATCTCGCTGATTGGGGTCGCAAGGAGATCGCCATCGCGGAAACTGAAATGCCAGGGCTCATGGCGCTGCGCGCGAAGTATGCAGACGAAAAACCCCTGACCGGGGCGCGCATTGTCGGCTGTCTGCATATGACCATTCAAACCGCGGTGCTAATCGAAACGCTCCAGGAACTGGGTGCTGAAGTACGCTGGTCATCGTGCAATATATTTTCTACGCAGGATCATGCCGCGGCTGCCGTCGCCGCGGCTGGCACCCCTGTTTTCGCCTGGAAAGGTGAATCTGAACAAGAGTACTGGTGGTGCATCGATCAAACAATTTTCGGACCGGACAACTGGCGACCTAATATGCTGCTTGATGACGGTGGCGATTTGACACTGGTCGTTCACGAAAAGTACCCGGAACTCATGACCGAAATCAAGGGGTTGACGGAGGAAACTACAACCGGTGTTCACCGACTCTATGAGATGATGGCGCAAGGCACCCTGCTTTGTCCGGCATTCAATGTCAATGATTCGGTTACCAAAAGCAAATTCGACAATCTTTATGGCTGCAGAGAGTCCTTGCTTGATGGCATCAAACGCGCAACAGACGTCATGATCGCAGGTAAAGTTGCAGTTGTATGCGGTTACGGTGATGTCGGCAAAGGCTGTGCCCAGTCACTACGCGGCCAGGGGGCGAACGTACTGATTACCGAAATCGATCCAATTTGCGCACTGCAGGCGGCGATGGAAGGCTACCGAGTCGTAACAATGGACGATGCTGCACCGATTGCAGATATTTTCGTCACGGCAACGGGCAACTGGCACGTCATTACCATGCAACACATGCAGGCGATGAAAGATCAGGCGATCGTCTGCAACATTGGCCACTTTGACGGGGAGATCGATATCGAGTCACTGCGTGAATTTGCCTGGGAGAACATCAAACCGCAAGTCGATCACGTTATTTTTCCTGACGGAAAACGCCTGATTCTGCTTGCCGAAGGACGCCTGGTCAACCTGGGATGTGCAACCGGACACCCGAGTTTCGTGATGTCAAATTCGTTCACCAACCAAGTGCTGGCTCAAATTGAGTTATGGAAAAATTCTGCCGACTACCGCAACGAGGTCTACGTACTGCCGAAGCCTCTGGATGAAGAAGTGGCGCGCTTACATCTGCAGAAAGTAGGCGCGAAATTGACTGCACTGACAGACGAGCAGGCCAACTACATTGGTGTACCTAAAGAGGGGCCATTCAAGCCAGACTACTATCGGTACTGATCAGGACTGCCGCAATCCGGGCAATCCAGAAAAATATCGGGCAGTAATCTCAGGCAGATATGTCGGGTAATGCTTGACTTTCGAGCATAGCAATTGAATCTTTAAGCTGCAGCTTGCGTTTTTTTAAGCGTCGAATCTGCAGTTCATCCGAACTGCGATCTTCTGCCAACCGCTGCAATACATCGTCAAGATCGCGGTGCTCGGTTTTTAGTTTTTCTATTCTTGATTGAAGTTCCTCAGAATGATTCTCATACATTGATTTGAGTCCCAGGAAAAGTTTTCCAATTGGAATGGGGTTGGGAGGATTGCACAAAAAAACGCGCTACATCACACTCTGGCTCCTGAAACGGAATGCCGTTGGTGAATGCAACACGGCTTTGTGCACCCAATTCGATCATGTTGGGATAAATATTATCACCTTTTTCGATCGATTACCACTAAATATTACCCCTGAGACGCTTGCGCCGCAGGGTTTTTGCTATCGATTTTATCGACGGCGCTAGCCCATTGGTTAGAATTTCTACTGGTGTTCGAAACTCAGTCAACTTGACGTGTCTCAGTTTCCGATTCCCTTGAGTTTTAGGTGTAATCGAAAAATGACTGGTGCCAGGGCGCGTCAACCCCACCGGGGCACTCGCATGATGATCGATACAGATCGAATTGCGGATTCAGAATAGGAAAAGCTGGAATCGAACAGTGTCATCGGTTCGAGTTGCCAACTGAACCAGTCCGGTCGATTCAGTCGCAACCGAACAATTGCGATCGTCAGCATGATCACCAGTTACAGGTCAATTTTGTCATTCAAAGTGGCAGTTAACTCAAATGGCGCACTGTCGCGCGTCGAACCCTTGACCCGACACCGGTTCTCAGTAACTGTCTCAAGATGCTCAATCAGGAAGCGGAAAGACTCAATCTGTGGCTGCAGTGTTAGGACATCGCATTGTTGGTCCGGGTACACGTCACTGCCACAGGCCATCACACAGCAACCCGATATTCACCTGCGAGTCGCTTTTTTTACCTTCGCGGCTGTCGCCAAACTCTTCCAGTGGGCAGCAACTGCCCTCCGGATAGATGTCTCCGGCAGAGTTTACTGTCGCTAATTTGTCGGCCCTGAATAAACCAATAATCGTTGGTATGTAATTGTTAATAATGATTAATAATGTCATATGCACTGATTTGAAATTGCCAGAAACGGTATAATTGACTATCATTTCCCTGCAATTTCGAGATCAAAAATGAAGCCCAAATCACCCCAGCATCAAGACCAGTCAGAACTGTTCCGAAGTCGCCTTGACAGTCAAATCAACCTGAACCATGAACTGGTGCAATTGTCAGCTATGATCGACTGGGATGTGTTCGATGAAAAGTTCGGTGATTTGTACCACGCCGATAAGGGCTGCCCTGGAAAACCCACCCGGTTGATGGTGGGACTTTTGTATTTGAAACACATACACAAGCTGTCCGATGAACAGTTGGTGATCTGCTGGCTGGAAAATCCGTACTGGCAGTATTTTTGTGGGGAAAGCCACTTTCAGACGAGCTGGCCGATTGATCCGAGCTCGCTGACGCGTTATCGCCAGCGTATTGGTGAAAGTGGCTGTGAGTGGTTGTTGCAACAGACGATTGCCGCGGGATTGGATAGTGGTGCAGTTAGAAAGTCGCATTTAAAGCGCGTGACCGTTGACACCACCGTGCAGGACAAGGCGGTGAGTTTTCCAACCGATGCCAAGCTGTTGAACCGTAGCCGGCAACGGTTGATCAAACTGTGTCATCAACACCGGGTGGTGGTGCGTCAAAGTTATGCGCGCTTGGGTCCAAGGTGTGTGCTGCGAGCCAATCGTTATGCGCATGCGCGACAAAGCCGCCGTATGCGCCGCCAGCTTCGTACACTACATACATATCTTGGGCGGGTGGTGCGCGACATTGAACGCAAGATTCACGGTGATGAGAAGCTGATACAGCTGTTTGCCGAAGAGCTTAAGATGGCCAAACGGTTGCTGAACCAGCAAAGGGACAGTTCCAACAAGCTTTACAGTCTGCATGCACCGGAGGTGGAGTGTATTAGTAAAGGCAAGGCGCACAAGCGTTATGAATTTGGTGTGAAAGCCTCCATTGCAGTGACCAACCGCTCGAACTTTGTTATTGGTGGCCTGGCGCTGCCAGGTAATCCATATGATGGTCATACGTTGAAAGATGCGTTGGATCAGGTGCGCAAGTTATGTGGACAGCAAATTGAGGAAGTGTATGTGGACCGTGGTTACCGCGGTCACGATGAAACCGAAAGTGTGGTGTACATATCGGGACAAAGGCGCGGGGTGACGGATCGCATCCGGCGGCGTTTGAAGCGTCGTCAGGCGATTGAGCCCATCATTGGACATATGAAGCATGATGGCTGGCTGGGCTGTAATCATCTCAAGGGTACAGAAGGCGACAGTGTGAATGTATTGCTCAGTTGTGCCGGGCACAATCTGCGGTTGATCCTGAAACGTTTGAGGGACAGTTGTGTCCGTATTTTTTGTCACTCGGTATTGGAGCGTATTTTTGGCTTCAAACGGGCACTGTCGGGGGTAGAGTACAGCTTTTTGGTACTGCGCGCGGCATAAAGTCGTTTCAGCTCCCCGATACCTGACTTTCACGCCTTCGAAAATCGACAGAAAACCGAATTTTTCAGGGCCGACTAATTTTCTGTCACCCAGTCATCCTGAACTTGCACGTTGCAGGCGAATATGTGCGCAGGGCGAAACCAGCCATCCGACATCGCACCCTTCCCCGCAAGAATTGAGCAAAACCTGCGGACTGTATAATCACGCATTATGCGATCATTCAATACCGCCGGTCCCGTTAGACCGGAGCGAAACTACCACATTCCACCACTGGATCGCGTAAACCGGGATGAAGTATTTTCGCTGGTCGAGAATTGGAACTACTTCATTTTGCACGCGCCGCGCCAGACCGGGAAAACATCGCTGCTGCGCGCACTGATGGACGAGTTGAACGAAACGGGCCGCTATCGCGTCGCGTATGCCAACATCGAAGGAGCGCAAGCGGCACGGGAAGACACCTACGTTGCAATGCAGGCGATTCTGGGCGTTATATCCGCATCGGCACGAGACCACTTGCATGATCATTTTGTACAAGAGTGCTTTGCCGGAATTCTCGACACTTACGGCCCCCACCATGCTTTGCGCGAAGTATTGAGCCGCTGGTCGGCGTCGGATCCTCGACCACTGGTGATGATGATCGATGAGATTGATGCACTGATCGGCGACACGCTGATTTCGGTGCTGCGTCAGTTGCGTTCCGGTTATACAGAGCGGCCGGAACATTTCCCCCAATCCGTGATTCTGTGCGGTATCCGCGATGTGCGCGACTACCGGATTCATTCGAGCGCCGACAAGACGGTGATCACCGGCGGCAGTGCGTTCAACATCAAGGCGGAGTCTCTGCGACTGAGTGATTTCAGTGAAGCCGAGACGCGTGCGCTTTTGTTGCAGCATACGCAAGATACAGGCCAAGGCTGGAGCGAGGCGGCACTGGCGGAGGTGTGGCGATCAACCTCAGGACAACCGTGGTTGGTTAATGCGCTGGCGAGAGAGGCGCTCAAGAAGGTCAGGGACATTGCTGTCACCATCGAACACAACGATGTCATCGATGCCAGGGAGGAGTTGATCTTAAGGCGTGACACACACTTGGATCAGTTGGCGGACAAGTTGCGCGAGGCGCGCGTCAAGCGGGTTATTGAACCTTTGGTTACCGGCGATAGACCATTGGATAACTTTCGTCCCGATGATGTGCAGTACTGTGTGGATTTAGGGCTAATTGCGACCAGTCCCGAAATTACGGTTGCCAACGTAATCTACCGCGAGGTGATACCGCGCGAACTGATTACATCCAATGACAAGGCGCTGCCGTATCAGACTGCGTGGTTTGTGCAGGAGGAACAGTTAATGATGGACCAACTGATGGAATCGTTTCAAACCTTTTTCCGCGAGCACTCGGAGCACTGGGTGAAGCGATTTGACTACCTTGAGGCGGGTCCTCAGCTGCTGCTGCAGGCGTTCTTGCAGCGCGTGATCAACGCCGGCGATCGGATTGAACGTGAGTATGGGCTGGGCCGGATGCGCACGGATCTGCTGGTTGAATGGGGGGAGCACCGGCAAAGGGAGGTGATTGAGTGCAAGCTGCGCCGCAACGGTCTGCAGCGTACAATTGACGAAGGATTGAAGCAGATTGCTGCCTATATGGAGCGGTGCGGGACTGACTGCGGGCATCTGGTGATATTCGACCGCTCGGAGGAGCGGTCCTGGGATGAGAAGGTATTCAGGCGCGAAGCGTCCGCGGGCACACGCCAGGTGACTGTCTGGGGCATGTGAAACGCGCTTGCATGGCGGGTGGTTCACCGCCAATTTGGGTGACACGCGCTTTTTAATTCACGCCTGTAATACCGATTGGTATTACTGACTTTCTGCATTTGCGTTCAACCGGAATTTGTACATCATTTCAAAAAATTACAGCATCAGTAAAGGCAAGGCCCATAAGCGTTATTTATTTGATATGAAAGCCTCCATTGCGGTGACCAACCGCCCCAACTTTGTAGTCGATGGCCTGACACTGTCGGGGGCAGATTACAGCATTTTGGTGATGAGCGCGGAACAAAGCCGCTTCAGTTTCCCGACACCTGATTTTCATGACTTCGAAAATCAACAGAAAACCGAATTATCCAGGGTCGACTGATTAGCGAATTAGTGAAGACACCGATAAAGTTAAAATCCTAGCGTGTTGTCATGCGCCCAGTTCGGGTCTTCGAGTCCCAGTTCACCAATTTGGGCGGCAAATGCATCAGCAACAATAGCCGGGACATTATGGCCAGTTAATGACTCCAAAAAAGCCAACAGATCTGCTTTCTCAGCCTGCGTCAAATTTAAGGGCCGAATAAATGGCGATAGCAGTTCATTGGATACACCGCCCTGGTCGTAAAAATCAATGACATCGCTGAGTGTTGGAAGTTGGCCATTGTGCATGTAAGGTGCTGTGAGTGCAACATTGCGCAGAGTCGGAGTGCGAAATTTCCACCGGTCGGCAGGATTTTCTGTAATTCGGTATAAGCCAAGATCATTAAAACTATCAATTCGTGATACCGACTGAATGGTCTCGTTGTCCATGTCAACGAAAATTCCTGGTGCAAGTTGAACGCGTGTCTTTTTTTTGACCTGAGATACAGTTTTACCAGTCGAAACGGCATAACCGATTCCAGTATTGTGAAACTGGTGATCAAGAAACAGCGCATGGTCCTGGTTGATCCGGTGACACACGGCACATTGCCCCTTGCCCACAAAGACTTCAAATCCCCGTTTAGCCGATTCACTGATGGCAGCGGCAGTTTTACCGTAATACCACCGATCAAATGGAGAATCGGCTGCAAGCAAAGTACGCTGGTAACTCGCCAGTGCATCTCCGATGGTTGCAATATCGGCTGAACGCCCGTCAAAAGCGGCCTCGAACCGTCCATCGTAATCGCGAATGCGTTTGATTTTGTTGATCACGTAGCCAATCGAAGGTGCGGCCATTTCATTGCGCGCCGTTATTGGCTGCCAAACCTGGTTTTCGAGGCTGATTTCCCGGCCATCCACAAAAATGTGCTTAAGATAGGCGACATTGTAGAGTGTGGGCGCATTGCGAATGACCAGGCGTCCCTCAACACCAACTGCGGTGCTGATCTCATTGTTGGTAAACCCCTGTTCGGGAATGTGGCAGTTCGCACACGATACCGTGTTGTTGATTGACAGGCGGCGATCAAAGAAAAGCTGCCGACCAAGGTCAATCTTGGCACGCGTAATGGGATTATCCGCCGGTGTGGGAACTGGGGGCAATCCAAGCGGCGGTGTGTTAACGATCTGGAGCAGATCCTGCTTGATGCCTCTGCGGCTCAACAGACTGCGCGATTGCGTCTGGTAGTCTTTTTGATCGTAGCCCGTTTTGACGTCGCCGGGTCCGAATGCCTGGCTAACATCAAAACTCTCCCCGGAACCCAGGGTACCACTGGTTTGGGCAAACACTTGCGCGCTGAAAATAACCAACGCCAGCCATCCCAATGCGGCTACGATGTTAAACTCTCGTGACGGTTGCCACATCGGCATTGACTACTTTGCAGGCAACTCCATCAACAAAGTTTCGAGGTCGTTCATCAGAATATCTGCATGTAAAAATGCAACGCTGTAAATATTGCGGATCTGCTTCTCAAAGTCGATCAGGTAAACGCGCAGCAAATGAATGTATTCGACAACCTCTTCACCTTGATCATTTTTGTGTTCAAAGCGCACCGGATATTGGCCGTAACCATCTAGAATCGGCTGTAGAGACGCTTGGTCCTGCGTTGTAAGAAATTCCCAATAAGCCCCGCCCCCACTGTAGATGTCTTTCATTACCGATAATCGTTCCGGACGGTCGAATTGCGGGTCAAACGAAATTGACAGCAATGATACGTGCTGTGCCAAAGTCGGGTGCTGATTGAGGCGGGCTTGAACTTTATGTAACACCGCATTTGCAAGCGGACAACCGTTCCCATCTGTACAGCGGGTAAAAATGAAACTCAGCAATACAATTCGATCAGACATCAGTTCAAACAGTCGAGACGGAGAGTTATCGCTCGTCAATACCTCTCCGTCAACGGCTGCTTTGATTGCCGGTAACTGGTAAGTTCCCGGGGCAGGCGGCTCATAAGCAAGCTCACCCCAGCCAGGCGCTCGGAACTGGCTCTTTACGGTTGCATGACTGACAGCAGCTGTAAAGCACAACACCACCGTCACAGCGACGCACACTAGCATGCGGACACGGTTACGCAATGTGTTCCTCACAGCCACGCCATGGTGCTCACCAACTCCGAGTCAGTTCAATTGATCAGCTGTCTGATTGAACCTGTAAGACGGGTTCATCAGTGGATTGTTGCTCCACTGTTTGTACACCGTCAATGTGTGGGTTAAGCTGACCGTACATGGCATAGGCACCGAAACGCATCTGATGCGCGCGACCAAGCCCGTGCTCGTAGAAGTCAATCGACCATTGGTGCTCCAGTTTCTCGCCATCCCAGTGGTACAGTTTTACGTATTGTTCATCTGCATCGCCGGTCTTGTCCCAATTACCGAGCAGCGAACTTGAGAAATACACTCGCTTGCCATCCCAGCTTTGTGAAACCATGTTGATCTGACTGCCAATGACTTCCTCATAAACCTGCTTCGGTGCATGGGGATCGGAAATGTCGAAATAACGGGCCTTCCCTTCCAAAAATGTATCCACCCAAAGTCCGTTATCGTCTGCAGTAATCGAGATGTCAACAGGTAGTGGCACATCAGCGGGGTTGCCAATATCCGCAACCGCTTTGGCCTGCCATTCGCCGGCATCGTCTTCGTAAATCAGCCAGATCTGCGAAGTTAACGCGGTGCTGGTAAAACAGTATTTGTTGGCGGGGTCCCAGGCACACCGAATTTCGAGCGGTACCCCAGGTACGTCGAGAACTTTCAGAGGTTTACGGGCATGCATGTCCCAAACAACCATCGTGTTACCGAAGCGCTGCATTGCTTCGGGTGAACCCAGCATGGCACCAAAGTCCATCATGTAGTTCGACCAACCTGTAAACGATGAGGTGAGCATCACGTTGAGATCCGCTTTTACCCGCACATCATAGCCATAGCCATCGGCAAACTGACCTGACTTAGTTGCCCCGCGCAGGTCTTCATCAGTTGGGATCCAGTGAGTGGCAACATAGTCACCTTCATTGTTGTATTCAGCCATACCGGTACGTCCGCCATTGTCGACGTTGTTTGACAGTGCAGTCACCATCATTCGACCGGGCAATGCATAGAACGTGTGTGGTCCAACCAGACCGCCGGTAACATCTGCAAAATCAGTAATGACCTTCGTCAGCTGCGGCGCAGCCGGATCGCTATGGATATCGAAGATAAATATTTTGTTGGTGTCCAGACCCCCTGCCCAAAGAAACCTTCGATCATCACTCAAACCGGAGTGATGTGCTTCATTGCGGCCACCAACTGAAAGGACATGGACGATTTCGCCGTAGTTATCCGCGGCGGGATTGGCTCCAATTGTGACCAGTTTATCCTGCTCGTCTCCGACGCCTTCAACACCCAGTGTCCAGACATAGACATAGTCTTCCTGTCCGGTGATTTTCGCAATGTAAGGAGACATGCAGGTTTCGTCAGCCTGTACTGGCAAAATTGCCAGAAATGTCATCCCTATCGCAGCGAAAAATACAATCAATTTCTTCATAAATTTGCTCCTCGTTGTAGTTGCTTTTGACACTTCACCAAAACCATATCAATTGGATGGTTTATACCTGGCGAGATAGATTCGGCTCATCATACACTAAATTAAATTCAGGAATTGAGTTCAAATTTGGTTATTGTCCAAAAATTTTCGTTTTAACTTTGATTCACAGGATCGTTTCATTCAACTCTCATCGACGAACCAGTCGCAAAATAAGCGGTAAAACTTGCTTTCGCGATTGCATATTCAGTAAAAAAGAACAACCTTTGCCGTGTTATATTAGTCGGATTCATAGATGGAATTATGGTTGGCTCTAATTCCAGATTTTGACGGATTTTTGCACTGAGTTATCGCCTGATTTGGGAGAATGCGATGAAAAGACTTGTACTAATTCTAGCTGTCCTGCTAAGTGCCTCGCTGGTTGGCTGCGAGAGCGTCAGCAAGGAAAGCTTCAAGAATACGATGTCCAAAATGAAATTCTGGGACAAAGATACCAATCAATACACCATTACGGTAACGAATGTTTCATCTGGCTCATATCTCACTCCAATACTTGCCGTAGGGCATAGTAACCTGCAAACTCGAATGTTCGCCTATGGCAAGGCAGCCTCACCAGAGTTGCAAGCGGTGGCCGAAGGTGGTAATTTTGAAGAACTCGCCACACAATTCGAATCCGCGGGTGCCGAAGTGATCAGAAATCCTGCCGGCGACCTGTTGGGGCCGAACGAGCTGACCACGTTCAAACTGTCCAAGGACAATACTCGAATATCGCTCATCACAATGATTCTCCCCACCAATGACGGCTTTATTGCGCTTGACAATGCGAATTTGCAGATCGGTTCACAATTGCTGTACGCCATTGATGCGGGTACTGAGGCCAATGACGAAAAAATCACCGGTGGTGGTGCGCCAAACTCACCCGGCATACCTGCTGATCCAAGTGGCACCGCCAACGTCAACGCCCCGGGGATAGCTGGCGTCAAAGCTGAAGGCAGTGTCGACCGTCATCTTGGGATTAAGGGTGGCGAAGGTTCCGCGCTTGACCCCGAAGTCCATGGCTGGAGTGGGGCGATTGCTTCGGTCGAAGTGTCAGAGTAGACTGTTGTACCAAAGACCATAAAATAATCGTTAGCGTCATCGAGCAAGGTGACGCATAACAGACTTTCATAACACAGGGGAATATCAGAATGAAAAACATGAGTGCAGAATTATTGGCAGTTGATCAGAATCACCTGATTCATCCATTGCACGTACGTGGCGCTCACGATAACGCTCGCATCTGGGCAGAAGGCTATGGTTCTACACTCGTTGACACAGATGGTAACGAGTTCATTGATGGATTGGCCGGATTGTGGAACAATACAGCCGGACACAGCGCCCAGGAACTGGCTGATGCCGCCGCGGCGCAATATGCCAAACTACCTTATGCATCGGGCTATGTCGGCAGTTCCAACGAGAAAGCGATTGAACTTGGGCGACATTTGGCGCGCATCTGCTACCCCCAGATCAATCGATTTTACCTGACCTCCGGCGGCGGTGAAGCAACGGACTCATCGATCAAGATGTCGCGGTACTACTGGAAACTGGTAGGCAAGCCAAACAAGACCAAGGTAATCTCGCGCATGCTTGGTTATCACGGCGTTACTTTCGCTGCGATGTGCGCGACCGGAATGCCTGTTTACTGGCCAATGTTCGAACCGCGTATCCCGGGATTTTCGCACATCCCATCACCTTATCCTTATCGGTATGAAGCCAATGAAGCGGGTGTATCCCAGGGAATCGCAGCCGCCAACGAGTTAGAAAAGAAGATTCTCGAAGAGGGTCCGGATACCGTTGCCATGTTCATTGCTGAACCTGTGCAGGGCTCGGGCGGAGTAATTCCTCCACAAGACGACTACTTTGCGCGTATTCGCGAAATCTGCGACCAGTATGAAGTACTGCTGGTTGCTGATGAGGTGATTACCGGCTTTGGCAGAACCGGCAAAATGTTCGCATTGGAACACTGGGATATTCAACCGGATATTGTGCAGTTTGCGAAAGCCATCACCTCAGGGTATTTTCCGTTTGGCGGCATCGGTGTCAGCGACGAAATTGCTGATGCTATGGATGCCAGTTCAGAACCTTTCATGCATGCTTACACCTACAGCGCCCATCCAATTGGCAGTGCGATTGCTTGTGCGATGATCGAACTGATTGAACGCGAGGATTTTCCCAGTCAAGCAGCCGAGAAGGGTCGTCAGCTCCGCAATAACCTTGATAGTGCGCTGGGTGACCATCCACACGTTGGGGACATTCGCGGCCTGGGACTGCTTTGTGGTGTTGAGTATGTGAAGGATAAGGCAACCAAGGAAGCATTTGATCCGGCAGACAAGATAGGTGACAAGATTATGCATGCTGCTATTGAACGGGGCTTATTCAGCCGTGTACGCGGTGATGTATTCTGTCTCGCACCGCCGATTGTCATTGAGAACTCGGAGATTGATCGGTTATCTGCAATTCTGCGTGCAGCCACCATTGACGTCCTGGGTACCTGACGGCAGCACTTGTATCAGCTGGTCTAATGCGTCCGTCTGGCCGGATTGACCAGTTTTCTCAAATTGGTTTGCCAATGAGGGAGATGATCTAGCGGGTGGTGTGATGGATCTAAAGTCCACGATCAGAACCGTTGTTGATTATCCAAAATCCGGAATTCGATTTCGCGATATCACTTCCTTGCTGCGTTATCCGGAAGCCTATCGATACAGCATTGATTTGCTGTACCAGCACTACCAGAACACCGAACTTGATGGACTGGTGGCCATCGATGCGCGTGGATTTTTGTTCGCTTCGCCGCTTGCCTACCAGCTTCACGTCCCGCTGTACCTGGTGCGCAAACAAGGTAAGCTACCCGGTGCCACCATCAGGGCAAACTATGATTTAGAGTATGGTGTGAGCGAACTCGAGATGCATAGTGACGCGTTTCAACCACAGTCCCAACTCGTTATTATTGATGACCTGATCGCTACCGGCGGAACCATTAATGCAACGGCTGAGATCATTGCACAACTTGGGGGATCTGTGGTGGGTTGTGGAGTGATCATTGAGTTGACCGAGTTGGGTGGCCGGGGACGAATTTCCCCGATCCAACTGCATAGTCTGGTAACGTTTCGCGAAGATGAGACCTGATCATTCAATTCAAATAAGGTCGGGTTCCTGCCTCTAAAGTCAATGACTCGATGCGAAAACGATAGGGCACTAACGTTTGGCCAGCGACGGTAAATCACCGCGCAACCCACAAGCCACGCGTATGATCTCCTGCTTTACAAAATCGATTCGGTTGGTTAAGGACAATCCCATACCCAATATCCCTTGTACCAGTTTCGAGGGATGTCTGAAACCTTGGTCAAAACCATCCATGATCAACCCGGTGGGAACATTGGCAGACTTTCGCCACCGCTCATAGCGGCGTAAAGCTGCAAACCTCGTCGACTCACACCCCAGGTCAACCCCTGGCGCCAGTAGCACCTCGCCTAACACCGCTGCATCCATGAGGCCAAGATTGACACCCATCCCAGCCAGTGGATGAATGATATGCGCTGCATCACCGGCGAGCACCGTCCGATCAGACAGGTAAGACTGCGCTTGTAGCTTTCTGAGTTTAAACGAGACGATTTGACTCGCAAGATGCGTGTCACCCAATTGAAAATCGATTGATTCTGCCAGGCGACACTCAAATTCTGCTTTGGGCAGGCTCAGAATCTGCTCTGAAATCGAATCAGCAAGACTCCATACAATCGAGTAGCTGCCATCCGCCAGCGGTAAAAATGCCAAAGGTCCGGTTGGCAGAAATGCCTGCAATGCAGTCATTTCTTGCGGCTCTGAGACTTTAACTCGTGCAACCACTGCAACTTGGTTATAGCTCGATTCTGACCAATCGATAGCAACGGCCTGACGTACCGTTGAATTACCGCCATCTGCGCCGACTACAAGCCGACAGCGCAGCTGCTCACCATTGTGCAACGTCACCAAAGCCTGGTCTGCATCCTGATGGATCGATTGCAGCTGAATGTTAGATTGCAAAGAAACGTTGTCTTGAAATTCAATCATCTCCATTAGCGAAGCGGTCAATGCAGTTGACTCAACAACGTGTCCCAAGTGTGATTCACCGATTTCGTCGGCGTGAAACGCAATTCGTCCGCCCGCAGCATCCCAAACCCTGATGCAGTCAAAAGAAGACAGTCGTTTTGCAACGATACGGGGCCAAACGCCCAAGGCTGCAAGAAACGCTTGCGATGCGAGGTTGAGCGTATTGACTCTGAGATCGTAACCGGAATTGTCGAACTTCGGCAGGTCTGAAGATTCAAGTATCAGTATCCGCTGCTCCGATTCTCTCATGGCCGCGGCAAAGGCCAGACCAACAGCCCCCGCCCCTACAATCACGATGTCATAGTCGAACTGCTTCATCTGCTAGCGGTCCAATTCGATCCCGATTCATCCGCTGCGAGTTCTGACTGTCGACCATGCAAACCCATGGTACGTACCAAGAGTTTGCGTTTTAACGGGGGCAGTGTTTGCAGCAGATCCAACCCCCAGCTGCGAGCTGGTGCCAATACCGGATATTCGTTGGAAAAAGTACGAACCATTGTGTCAGTAAACCCGGTCACATTATTACTTTCCCGGGAACGCCGACGTTCATATTTAGCCAACACATCGTAGCTACCGATATCCCAGCCGCGTTTTTGGTGAGCAGCTAAAAGTTCGGCAAGTGTGGCAACATCGCGCAAAGCCAAATTGAAACCCTGCCCTGCCACCGGATGCATGGTGTGCGATGCATTGCCCACTATAACGGCCCGGGGCCGAACGAATCGCTTGAGATGGCTGAGCACCAGGGGATAGGATTTGCGTTCACCAATGAGTTGCTGAAAATTACCGGCGACAGCACCAAACTGCGCTTGCAAACTGACCAACAAATCGGCTCTTGATAACTGCATGGCTTTTTTGTGTTCTTCGGGTTCTTGCGTCCAGACCACCGAGTAGCCTGATTCGCCAAATGGCAGTAGCGCGATGGGACCTGAGCGGGTGAAGTGTTCATATGCGCCGCCGCGATTGTTTCGGTCAGCTTGAATGCGACACACCAGTGCGCGTTGGCGATAGTGAATGCGGCGTGGATGGAAGTTCAACTGCTCACGAAGCGCGGAGTTTGACCCGTCAGCAACGACCAGCAGTTTGGCAACAAGATGTGCAACTCGGGTCGAATCCGAATACCCCAACTCGGCCTGTACTCCCGAGTTAGTGAACTCAACATTCTGCAGCGTCATCGGACTGAAGACCGTAATGTTGTTCAACTCACAAAGGTGTCGGAATAATTGAACACCGAGCGCTCGCGCGGCAACATTCCAACCCAGAGCCTCTCGGCCAACATCTTGAGCTCGCAGCCGAACGTATCCGCTCGCCACTGCGTCGCTGACATGGATATGGCGAATCGCGGTGACGTCAGTGGTGTTGAGGCCTTGCCACACGTTCAAGTTTCTAAAAATATTACCTGAACTGTAAGTCAGTGCGATGGCTCGGGTATCGAAACTCGGTTGGTTCGTGCTTCCGTATTCGGTAGCTTCTATCAGTGCAATCCGAAACCCGTAGCGTGCCAACGCGCACGCGAGGCTGGCACCTACCATGCCGCCACCATTGATGACCAGATCAAATTGTTCGGTTTTCATCGCTACCGAATTCAAGTTTGCTGGATAGTTGCTATCCAGCCATCAACTGCTCCACTTGATCAATTTCTTTGGGTACTGCAGCTGTAGTCACCAGGGGAGAGTCCTCCGTAACCAGCACATCATCTTCAATACGAATGCCGATACCATGCCATTTTTCGTCAAGCGAATCCGATGGTGCGAGATAAATTCCTGGCTCAATGGTCATGTACATATTGGGCTCCAGAATGCGCCAGTCGTCGGCATCACGATAATAACCGACATCATGGACATCCAAGCCAAGCCAGTGACCAATCTTGTGCATATAGTAAGGTTTATAGGCTTCAAATTCCAAGGCCTCATCCTGACTGCAACTTAAGATGCCTAAGTCAATCAGTCCTTCAACAATGGTCGTCGTTGCGATATCACCAACATCACTGTATCGGTTTCCAGGCCTGACCGCTTCAATTGCGCACTTTTGCGCTGCAAGTACAATCTCGTAAACTGCCCGCTGCCGACCGTTGAATCGACCGTTGATGGGGAATGTGCGGGTGATGTCACCGGCATAACCGTCATACTCAGCTCCAGCATCAATGAGTAGCAATTCGCCGTCGTTCAGACGATCGGTATTGTCGATGTAGTGTAGAATGCAGGCATTCTCACCCCCGGCAACGATACTGGGATAGGCTGGCACACAGCCGTGCTTTCTGAAGCAGTATTCGATTTGCGCCTGAATTTCATATTCAAACAGACCCGGTTTACAAACTTGCATCGCCGCGCGATGTGCATCAGCAGAAATTTGCGCCGTTCTCGTCAAATATTCAATTTCGTCCGGTCGTTTATAGACACGCATTTCGTGAATGATTTGACTCAAGTCGACTATTTCTACCGGTGCGCGTACGCCGGAACGTATGCCTCGTCGAGCCTGGTTCAGTGAATCGAGAATAAATTTGTCAAAATCCTCATAACGTCCCATCGGATAGAAAACCTGGTCTCGATTCTGCATCAGGTCCGGCAGCAATTCATCCAGCTTCGTGATGGGGTAAGCTGCGTCCGCGCGATGATGTTCGATGGCACCATCAATACCCGCACGTCGACCATCCCAAATTTCTTTTTCCGGATCGCGTTCCCGGCAAAACAGTATGTATTCACCGTCATCGTTACCCGGTGCCAGTACCGCAACGGCTTCTGGTTCCGGGAAATGTGTCAGGTAGTAAAAATCACTGTCGGGGCGATAGGGAAAAAATACATCAGAGTTGCGCCGCTGATGCGGCGCTGTTGGTATTACCGCAATACCATCACCAATTTTTTTGATAACTTCCGCGCGCCGATCGCTATACATCATTTACAAGGATTCTCGTCTTTGTGATTCAACTTAATTCGTTTGCAGTGGATTCATGTGCTCATAGACCAACTGCACCCCAACCCTGATATGCTCTTCCAGCATCATGAAAGATTCGTCCAACGAATCTTCAGGTTCATCGTTATCGATTTCGATATTCATGATGCCAGATACGTCATCAACAAATTCTGCGCAATCATCGGGTAAAGCTTCAATTACTGTTTCCGCATAATCAACCAATGCTACCAGGTATCCTCGGCACCACGAACCCATCATATCAACACGGTGGTCCAAAGACGCATCATCATCGGGCAGCAAAATCTGAAATCCGAAGCCATCCTGATTCAATTCGGTACGCACCGACTGAATTGCGCCCAACACATCGTCAGAGAATTTCTGATAATCATCTTGCGCCATAAATCGATTAGAAAACAACGTCGGCAACCAGTCATCGATGTCCTCATCTTCAATGCCCGCGCAAACCAAACCAGATAACATCCCATGAAAGTATGCTGGGTCAATGGCCAGTTCGTTTTCTTTGAGTATCAGGTCAACTTCTGCAAAAATCAGATTCATTGGTCTCCGGTTATGGTTATTTTTTTATGTACTCAGTTCTGACCACTATACGTTAGAACAGCAGTGGAATAAACATCTTCATGACGGTTTACCTAAGTCCCCATAGGATAGCCACCTTTCAGTCGATTGATTCTGAAGATGCTCATCAAAAGGCGCCAGACTCTCGGTTAACGAAGTGTAATTCTAACCTTGAAAAGCCCTGCCACCGATGCATTACTGCTACCACTCACCGGCATAGTATATTAATAAGTATGTAGCGAATCGGTTCAAGAGGCGGCGTGTTCAACAGGTCATTCGGCCCTGTCTCCCGGCGAGAAGTTTGCCATACTGAAGTTTGGTACCTTGGAATGATGATCTGTACCAGTATTTCAGGGTGAGCGACGTACATTCAGTCATTGGGTTAATAGTTTATATAGTTGTATTCCCGGCTATTCCATTGGTGAAAGCAGGTACCAATTTATACCGCTGTTGACAAGTAATGAAGACGGGGGACAATATCGTAATTCGAACAGTAGAATTGATGAGCCACTGTAAATTGATCAAATAAGCGAGTCTTCTCAACTATGCGAACTGCTCAAAATATCAAGACACTACTTACAGAACTTAATCACTGTATCGCTGATGAATTTGAGGATCAAGATCTCGACTTCAAACAGTGGAACATGAAAAGCCGGAAAGATGCCATAAAGATAGTTGTACAGATGGCGGTGTGCATGGCGAATGGTGGCGGTGGTACTGTTGTATTCGGTGTAGCAGATCAAGTTAAGGGACGTAATCAAGCGATATTGGGGGTACCGCCAGAAATCGACTTGCATCGACTAAAAAAAGCGGTATACGATCAAACTGACCCCAAAATTACACCGATATTTGAAGAACTACATGTACCAGAAGGGACAGGCCGATTGCTATTGATGCAAATCTCTCCAGGCATACCGCCATACACAGATTCAGCCGGCCGAGGAGTGATTCGCATCGGTAAGGATTGCGTACCGCTAACGGGAACGTTGAGACGAAAAATAGGGGTAGAAACAGGTGAATCCGACTATACAGCAGAATCGGTAGCTACAGTAGATACCGCGCTACTGTCTGCTACCGCTTTAGAATCTCTTCGTAATGACGCGCGAAAAGAGCAGGCGCCTGAAGATTTGCTAAGACTCTCTGACAAAGATTTGCTCGCCACACTTGGATTAATAAGACATCAAAAATTCACTCGAGCTGCACTGCTACTGGCGGGTACGGAAGCCGCTATCCGAGAATTTATTCCTGGGCATAACTGGACATTCTTGCAAATGATTTCCAATACTGATTACAGTATCCGGGAAGACCGCATCAGCGCCCTTCCCGTGTCCATTCAACGTATCGAAGAGATCTTGGTACCGTTCAACCCCATTTCTACCCACAAAGAGAGTTTATTCCACCATGAATATCGCACTTGGCCGAATATCGCGTTGAGAGAGGCTTTGCTGAACGCATTCTGCCACGCTGACTTCCGTATCGCAGGACCGGTCATGGTGAAGTTGTATCCAAACCAGTTGGAAATCAGTAACAATGGCGGATTCATCGCCGGCATCACGCCCAACAATATTCTTCACCATCAACCTGCTTCTAGAAACCCACTGTTAGTAGAGGCGCTAACTCGATTACGTCTTGTCAATCGCAGCTCTTTGGGGATAAGCCGCATGTTTTCTGCTTTACTGATGGAGGGTAAAGAGCCACCAAACATTCGCGAAATTGGTGACTCTGTTTCGGTGGTCTTTAGTAAGAATAAATTGAATGTTGCTTTTCGCCTGTTTGTTGCCAAGGAGGGTGAGTACGGGAATATTCTAGGAGTGGATGAACTGTTACTGTTGCAGTACTTGCTACACCATCAAGAAATTAAAATCGCTACCGCCGCGGCCCTTTGTCAACGACACGAATCGGAAATTCATGTGTGTCTGTCCAGTATGGAGTCTTTGGGTTACATCGAACGTGGCGGCATAGGAAGAGAGTCGTACTGGTTTATTGGTGCGGATCTGTACAAGCGGCTGTTCAAAGAGGGTCAGGATGAAATATACCAACCCATTGATTGGGAAACTGCCAAAGCTCGAGTTCTGAGAATTCTGATGGAACGGGCTCGTCTGGGCGAGGCTGGCTTGAGTAATAAGGAAATTCGGCGGATCACTCGATTGAACCGAAATCAGGTGTACCGGTTGATGACTGAACTACGTCGAGAAAATCCTGATCTTCAGCCTCCTGGGCGAGGTAAGTACGCGAAACACGAGATCTGCAAGGCTGTTGCTAATGCTGACGAGCATTAAAATGAGCATTAAAATGATTTAATGCTGCTGTTAATGTTGATCGAGCATTAAACCGATTTGGAGTTGACTGTCCATACTGATAGTCTGCAAACCTATCTGTGCCGAAATACACATACAGTTTGTTAACTCGGCTTGTCGCAAAACTGCTTAGTTTTCCCGTTTCTCCGCATCCTTCTGAGCCTTGTTTGAGGTGTATCCAGCAACTAAACCGATAATAGCCCCATCGACGACAAACCAATACGGTGATGTCAGTAGATCGAAACTTAACTGCACCACCATCGAAAAGTTCTGCATGCCGTCCGAGGTAAAAATTACAATCAACAGATTCAGCCATGCACCGATCAGCACCGTCCGCTGCCACCACCTCCAGCAAAACGGTTTGAACGACGTCAAATCCACCGCATTGGACGCCGCGGCAACGCCGGCAATTGTCGGATACCATAACAGCAATGCAATGCGTTTGAGGAGACTGACTTCAGGCTGGAATAACGACACTGTCATAAAAGCCAGTGCTCCGAACACAAACAGTACCAGTTTGGCATGGGTAATGCCTGCGACTACCGGCGGTTGTTTATCGTAAAATTTTCGGAACATTAGATATAGAAATCATAAACATAATTCCACGACAACGGTTGAGCAATCAAGCCGATTGAATGGTTTTTTCAGTGCCTGATTCACATTCTATTTGACAAACGCGGATTTAATGCGTATTCTGATATTCAATCTGAACATATATACGAGAATTGATGGCTAATTCGACTCCAGCACTCGATCATCTAGAGAAAAGGATTTCGGAATTGATTGAATACTGTCACTCATTGAAAGAAGAAAATACAAGACTGAAACAAGCAATTACCAATGCTGAATCGCAGCGGTCCGAATTGCTTGAAAATAACGCGAACGCAACTGAACAAGTTCGTCAGGCAATTGCTCAGTTGGAAGCACTCGGTAATCTCAGTTGAATGAAATTATGGATAACGGATCTGATAATCCTGTGCAGACCCTCACCGTCGTAGTTGGCGGACGAAACTTTCGGATCGGATGCGAACCGGAGGAACAGGATAATTTGCAGAAGGCAGCAGCAATGCTGAACTCTGAAATTACCAGTCTGCAGAACGAAACCAGCACACTGCGAGTTTCGCTCGAGAGCAGTGCGGTCTTGGCTGCACTTAATTTCGCTGCCGAATTGTTACGACGGCAACCCGAACGATCCAATCAACATTCGGGGGACCCGCAACTCGAACCGAAGATTGCTACGTTAATTGAGAAAATAGATTCGGTTCTCACTGATTGATTCTATAATTTTCAGCGTTTGAACGCCGCCTGTAGTGTTCGAATCAGTCTAATTTCCTTCGAACCTAAAGAAATTACCAGGGAACAAACTGAGCCAGTTGTTGTGAGCTTGCCTGTGGTAAAGCACCTGAAACTGACTCACCAGTTGCCCACTTGACCATGGCGGTTCAAGGCTATGGGGACTGGTACGGCACGTGCGGGCGGCATTCTGAGTACTGGCTCACCTGCGATGACATCATTCCAGTCTACAGTCCGCAAAAACATGCGTGCGGCCCGCCGAGCCCTGACGCCCAGCCAACAGAAACATGCGGCACATGGTCTGTTAATTCAGGTACTGAGACATCCGCTGTATCTCAAGAGCCGCAGAATCGCGTTTTATCTGCCTAACGACGGAGAGATTGACCCAACTGCAGCCCTGCTAGAAGCACTCAATCGCGCAAAATGCTGCTATCTGCCAGTGTTGTACCGCGGAGGTGAAAATCGCCTGCTGTTTGGACGGACGCGCTCGCTAGATGACCTGCAGTTGAATCGATTTGGAATTCCGGAACCAAACATTGCAAAATATGGCTGGGTCTTTTCGAATGAACTTGATTTGATATTTGCACCGTTGGTTGCGTTTGACGATCACGGCAACCGAATTGGTATGGGCGGCGGGTTTTATGACCGCTCACTGAGACAGCTGCGTACCGCGCGAAACTGGCAGCGCCCATACGTCATTGGACTTGCACATGAATTTCAGCATGTTGATACAATCGGTCGAAACGCTTGGGATGTTCCGCTACGGGGCGTAATTACAGACCAGGAAATTTATCACTTTGGCAAATGAGACACTCAAGATGAAGTATTGGCTAATGAAGAGTGAACCCGATGTTTACTCGATCGATGACTTGGCAGCAGCAGATGATCAAACTGATTATTGGGACGGCATTCGCAACTACCAGGTGCGAAACTTCTTCCGCGATGAATTCAAAATCGGCGATTTGGCGTTCTTTTACCACTCCCGGTGCAAAGTTCCCGGCATCGTCGGTACAATGCAGATTGTGCGGGAGGCTTATCCCGACCCTACTGCATTTGATCCGACGGAACACTACTACGACTCCAAAAGCGATCCCGACAATCCGCGTTGGTTGATGGTCGATGTCAAATTCAAGGCAAAGTTTCCCCGCATCGTATCACTGGCTGAATTGAGAGCCGAACCAATGCTTGCGGGAATGCGAGTGCTACAACGCGGCAACCGTCTTTCAGTAACGCCAGTCAGCGTCGACGACTGGAACTTTATTCACGATATGGCAAAAGGGTAACCACGTCTGTAGGCAAGCCCGATTCGTCAACAGTGATGCTGGGTTTTATGACGCAAACCGATGCGCGCGAAGCTGCCAGCCACTGCCTTGAGTCACAACACAGGCGATTAATTCAGGCCCCGGTTCAATCTGGGTGATCTCCCACTCAATTCCGGCTGCATCATGGACTGAAAAACGATCTAACCCGTTAGCATCGACCAAATTCATCTCGTTCAATCGATACCCGATACCAACGCCAATTGCCTTGCCATAGGCTTCTTTGCGGGTCCACATTGATAGAAAAAACTGCTTTCGCTGCGGCAGAGGAATGGCGCGATACTGCTCAAGTTCATTTGCGGTAAATTTGCGTTTGGCGATAATACTGTGATTGACCTGGCGCGTCTTACATTCGATATCAACCCCGATTTCCGCGTTCAGGCAAAACGCGAACAGTGCCTCGTCCCCCGTGTCGGTCGCATTGAAATTAAGTAAAGGTCCGGCAGTTGCGGGCAGATAAGGTTTGCCTTGCGGACCCAAATCAAACCGAATGTCGGCAGGATCGCTGTCTGTATACAATCCGAGTAATTGTTTCAGCATTGCCCGGGCACAGATATAGCGGATACGCGAGCTCTTGTAGGCATAACGATCGGCACGAACGAGCTCTCGCGAACTCATTAAGCGTTCATATTCAAGGAATTTACGGCCACCGGACGGCAACGAAGCAGACCACAGATGCACTTCTCCAGAAGCCAGCAGTGGTGGGGTGTGCGCCAATGGCCAGGGTGTAGTGCAAACCATCGGCCAATTACGAAGGTTAATTAGTAGTATCCGTTCCCCGCACTGTCGTTTTGTTTAACTTGTGCCAGCGCTTGTTCCTCGACGCGCGTGTCGGAACCGGCCTTTTTCTTCTCTACAATGATCCATTCCAGTCCCTGTTTGTCAAATAACTGGGTTTCTTTCGCATTACCCAATGCCGCAACTGTCCCCTCGCCTGGAATGACATAGAGTCCAACAAAATCGACGCCGTTAGGTTCATTCATGCTCCACCTCCGATTGCGATATTTTAAGTTAGAAACATTCGATAGACAGGATTATCCGTTTCCTCCACAAAACTGAACCCGACTATTTTCAAAAATTCCTTGAATTGGGACATCTCCTCGGCTGGAACCTGAATGCCACAGAGTACTCGGCCAAAATCTGTCCCATGATTTCGATAGTGAAACATACTGATATTCCAGGAACTCCCCATCTTTTCGAGAAACCCCAGCAACGCGCCAGGTCGTTCGGGGAACTCAAATCGATAAACTTTTTCATCAGTTGCCTGCGGCGCACGGCCGCCAACCATATGGCGAACATGAATTTTTGCCATTTCGTTATCAGTCAGATCAAGCACAGGATAACGCTGTTTTTCGAGGTCTGCGATCAATTGATTCACTTCGTCGCGACTGCCTACCTGGATGCCGGCGTACACATGGGCGTTCTTGGGGTCAGCAAAACGATAGTTGAATTCAGTAATGTTTCGGTTGCCAATTGTTGAGCAGAACTGCTTGAAACTGCCCGGTCTTTCCGGAATTGTTACAGCAATAATCGCTTCACGGCGCTCACCGATTTCGGCTCTTTCGGAAACGTGGCGCAACCGATCAAAGTTCATATTGGCACCCGAATTGATTGCCACAAACCCCTTACCGTTGCGTTTCAACTCGGAGCAATATTGTTTCAGACCGGCAACTGCCAGTGCGCCAGATGGTTCAACAATCGAACGGGTATCTTCAAAAATATCCTTGATCGCCGCACAAATCTGGTCGGTATCAACCCGAACAATGGTATCCACATATTTTTGCACCAGTCTAAACGTTTCCTTGCCAACCTGTTTTACCGCAACACCGTCTGCAAATATCCCGACATCCTTCAATCTGATCCGCTTGCTAGCCTCAATCGATTGTGTCATCGCATCAGAATCCATAGGCTCAACACCAATGACTTTCACCTTTTTATCAACACTTTTGACATAAGCCGCGATCCCCGCGATCAGTCCGCCACCACCAACGGGCACAAATATTGCTTCGATTTTACCGGGGGCTGAACGCATAATCTCGAGTCCGACCGTGCCATTTCCCGCGATGATATCAGGATCATCGTAGGGTGGAATCATACGCAGTCGTTTGCGTTTACAAAATTCAGTAGCGGCAGCACTGGCGTCGGCATAACTGTCGCCGATCAGCTTGACCTTTGCTCCCAACCCCTTGACTGATTTGACCTTTATTTCTGGACTGGTGATCGGCATAAAGATTGTCACCGGACAACCCAGCGTTTTGCCCGCCAGTGCAACACCTTGCGCATGATTGCCTGCGGAAGCCGCAACAACGCCCTTTTGCAGCACCGCGGGTGAAAGGCGAGACATTTTGTTATAGGCGCCGCGGATTTTGAAAGAAAAAATTGGCTGCTGATCTTCGCGCTTTAGCCAAACATCGTGTTTCAGGCGACGTGATAAGTTTGTCGCATAATCGAGTGGCGTGTCTTCAGCGATGTCGTAAACTCGCGCCAGCAAAATTCGTTGAAGATATTTCGATTCCAAAGCGGCTAGCGAGAATTCAGTTTAATTTGCTAAAAGTCTGGATGGTTCACACAGTCGGGGTGCGAGCGGCTGGTCGATAACTACAATTGACATCATTGGATGAAATTATATCAGGCTGGCCGTAGCATCGTTCAAATCCTGAACCGGCAAATCTGTGCAATGTCTTACCCCAGACGGGACTGGGCGCGCAAAAAAACTCGGTGCCCGTCCCTACTTCCACCAATGACCTGGAATCGAACTCATCCTTGAGGCAGTCAAATTAGTTCAAATAACTTATGAGAGAGTTGCATAATCGGTACGGAAACTCATGCCATCGCAATCAGCCTATCTTGACAAGACGAAAGTTATCGTTGAAAAGGACTGTCTAATCAAATAATATAGTTGGTAGTATTGGACTAATAACCTGACTTGAATGGTCTAGAACATTCTAACTTCGAGCTTAATTCCATGCCCTCTATCGTAATTCCCTCAGCGTATGCCGATGGTTATGCTATCGCGCGCAAGCGCAACGAGAAAGTCGCGGACATGTATGTCAGACATACCACAATTGGCGACCCGGAACTGGACCCGGTAATAGAAGAACTGTCGAGCCTGTCGCCAAGTGAATTTCATCAACACCTTAGAGCCTGTATGTTACAGAACGAATTGAAAATGCTCAAGGCCCCGCAAATCTTACGAGAATTTTTTGAAAACGTTGCAAATGTAGAACCGGAATGGGTTAATCATCGTGATTTTATTGCAGGGGAACGCGCATTCTACAAGAATGCCGACCTGATGCTGGTTGCGTTTGTCACCGGGGTTTTGGTAGAAGGGTTCGCTACGCTCATAGCAAAATCATTTAATATTACCAAGCGTGTAGAACAAACCCACCGACGATTGATGCAGAATAATCGTCAATTGATGGAAATATTCTATCCACGCGGCCTGGAAAGAAAAAATGACGGATGGCATACATCGGCTCGGGTTCGATTCGTTCACGCTAAAATCAGGCATTTGCTGGCGAATTCTGATTACTGGGACCATGATGCGTGGGGTACGCCGTTAAGTGCGGCTCACCTCGGATATGCCATTTGTACGTTTTCGCAAAATTTGTTGGAATTCTCGCGCAAGATTGGAGTGAATTTGACCAAGGCGGAACAACAAAGTATTCTTGATATCTGGCGCTATAGCGGATATGTAATGGGGATTCCAGAGTCGATTCTTTATGCCACGGGAGCAGCGGCAATAGAGACCCGAAAAATTGGTTTTATGTGTGAGCCTGAACCAACGGCCGATTCTGTTGTAATGGCCAATAACCTGATCAATTCAATACCCAGCGTTGCCGGCATCGCCGACCCAAAGGAACAAGCAGACACAATCAAATTAGCCTATCGCCTGTCCAGGGCGCTCATTGGCAATAAACTGGCGAATCAATTCAACTATCCTCACTCTTCCACCTTTTTGACGTTGTTTATTTTCAAGTGCGAGCAACAATTCAAGCGATTTTTCAATGCTGAATTAGTGCAACGCTCGAATAACTTTACAAAACTTCTTGAACTTTCAGTTTACGAAGAAAGAGGGCTGAGTTACAAACTACCTGATCACCCACTCCATAAGAAATCCAGTGACTGGTAAACGCTCAAACAAATCTCCCGGTTAGCGAAGTTTGGGATTCAATCAGGGTTGAGCAAGGCGTATTGTGGATCGAGTCTAACTCATTTTGAGAATTCATTGAGCGAAGAGAACATCAATTGAAACTGGATCGATTCATATCAATTACTCTAAATCGCAGTTGGATTGTGATTGTTGCTGCATCGATTGTAATGCTGGCATTGTCCGCCGGTGCTCGCAATCTTGTTATCACAAATGACTACCGAATTCTGTTCAAAGAAGATAACGCGGAACTGCTCGCGTTTGATGCCCTCAAGAGTGTTTATGCTGTTTCCGATCACGCACTGATCGCTATTGCTCCACAAGACGGTACGGTATTTTCGCAAAAGGTACTGGGTGCGATCGAGGAATTGACAGAGGCTGCATGGCAGACTCCTTACACCACCCGTGTAGATTCATTAACCAACTACGCCCACAGCGAAGCTTCCGAAGATGATCTGGTGGTTGCACCACTGGTTAAAAACGCGCATTCATTGAGCAGTGATGAATTAAGCCGTATCAAGTCGATCGCCCTTAATGAAATTGAAATCGTCGGACGATTGGTCTCCGACAAAGGTCACGTTGGGGGCTTAGCCATCACCTTTGCCATGCCTGACGAATTTGATGCCGGCGTAGCGGAAGTCAACGCCAGTTTGAATGGCATGCTGGACGAATTTCGCGCAAACTATCCTGACATAGATTTCTATTTAACTGGCAATGTCGTCATCAATAGCGTATTTTCAATTGCCACGCAAGAGGACTTACGGAAACTCTCACCCATCGTATTTGGTGTCATCATAGCATTGTCGATATTCCTGTTGCGTTCGATTACCGGAACCATTGCTATCGTCGTGGTACTTTTATTTGCGGTAGGCTCAACTCTGGGAATGGCCGGCTGGACCGGCACAGTACTCAGCCCTACCAATTCGGGACTGCCGCTGATTGTTTCTGTAATTACCGTCGCGCATGCCGTCCATATTGTTTCGAATACGATACTGGGCATGAAAAATGGCTTGGACAAGCCATCTGCAATCGCAAATTCGCTGCGCATCAATTTTCATCCGGTTTGCCTGACATCGCTTACAACCTCGATTGGATTTCTGAGTTTAAATGCTTCAGAGTCTCCGCCCTTTCATGTGCTGGGTAATTTCGTGGCATTTGGCGTGCTTTGCGCGTTTATTTTTGCGGTAACTTTATTACCGGCATTGCTCAGTGTCATGCCTTTACGTTTACGTACTGGTCGCATCGGTCAGCATTCATTCGTCGATAGAATCGCTAATTTTGTCATTGCGCGGAACCGAATTCTACTTTGGTCGCTTGTTGCCGTAACTGTCGTGCTGATCGCAGGCATTCCCCGCAACGAGTTAACCGACAACTGGACAAGATATTTCGATGAGCGCTATGAGTTTCGACAGGATACAGATTTCATAATCGATAACCTGACGGGAATGGAAACTTTGGAATATTCGTTACTGTCAGGTCGATTAAATGGCATCACCGATCCCGAATACTTGCGCACAATTGATGCTTTTGCCGAGTGGTTTCGACAGCAGCCTGAGGTCAAAAATGTTGAGGCATTTTCGGACGTCATGAAACGGCTGAACAAGAATATGAACAACGACCAACCTGAATTTTATCGGTTGCCCGATGATCCTGATCTCGCAGCCCAGTATCTATTGCTGTTCGAATTTTCCTTGCCATTTGGAAGTGATCTGAACAACCGCATCGACATTGATAAATCCTCAACACGCATGACGGTCGCGCTTGAGAACTTAAGCTCTCGAGGTCAGCGGGAACTTGATGATCGCGCACAGCGATGGCTGGCAAATAATGCCCCTGGCTTATCCGAGCCAGCTACGGGATTCAGTATCATCATCGCACATCTGTCGGAAAAAAATATTTACGGCATGCTGCGAGGAACAAAAATTGCGATGCTGCTAATCTCATTGATTCTGATAGTCGTGTTTCGAAGTATGCGACTCGGGCTAATCAGCTTGATTCCAAATTTCATTCCAGCCGCGATGAGTTTTGGGGTTTGGGGTTACCTCGTTGGCAGTGTCGGGATGGCGGCTTCAGTCGTAACTGCGATCGCTTTTGGAATTGTTGTGGACGATACAATCCACTTTCTTACGAAATACTTGCGCAACAAACAGGAAGGGGCATCGGCAGAAGACGCAATTCGATCGACTTTTCGTACTGTAGGTCACGCGTTATGGTCAACGACTTTGATCCTTGCCGCCGGATTCTTGGTATTTGCAACTTCCGGATTCGAGGTGAGTTGGGCACTCGGCTGGTTGGTGTCCATCACTCTGGTACTGGCACTTGTGACCGATTTTTTACTCCTGCCCCCTTTGCTTTTGGCGCTCGACAAGAGAAAACGTAATGCAGTCTCACCGCTCGGTTCAAATTGATTTAATCCGCCTTGAAGATTGCTGAACGACTCACAAGTGTCGTACCGATACCAGCCGAGCCCTCTCAGAGTTCCGGCGATAAATTCCCGCAGCTTGACGGACCCTATGTCTGCCTTGATAGCTGCTCTACAACACTGTAAGGCAGCGGCTCGCAAACAACCGTGTGCAGCGAAGGCATCTCTATCAAAGCAGGGCCAGATGTGCAGTTAATTCTTCAACGTCGAGATAACCATAGACTGGCGAGTTTGCCGAAAGGGTGCCAGTACGATCGAAGAACAGAATTGCAGGCGGCCCGAAAACTTTAAAGCGCTTGCGAATCGCGCGACTGAATTCTTCGTTGGGATCGGTAACGTCAATTTTGATGCTAGCGACATCCTCCGTGAGCGCGGTAACGATGGTCGGGTCTTTGAATGTCGTGCGATCCATGCGTTTACAATCAAGACACCAGTCCGCATAAAAATCAACGATCACTGGCCTGCCAGTCAGAACGGCATCAGCAAGCATCTGATCAAAATCATCGACCGAAGTCGCATATTCGAACACTGTAACTTGCGAAGAAGCAACTTGCTCCGTTTGAGTTGTTCCGCCCGATGCGATAAATGTCGAAATCTGGGCAAACGGCTCGCTGAAATTCCGATAACCGAACGCGGCACTTACCAATCCGACGGCTCCAAAAATCAGCACCACCACGCCAACACCCTTGAGCATCAGTTTGTGTCCCGCAGCGTGCTGACTCAATTTTGAGGTGGCGCCACAAAAGACCGCAATGATGATCAAGTACACTGCCCAGAGAAACATGGTGGGAACCTGTGGGATGTGACTGGCTAGGAATATGGCGAGAGCAATCATGGCAGCACCGGCCATGCGGGCTAAATTGTCAGCCTGGTGGCCCGGAATTGGCATCTTACCAAACGCCTTGCACAGCAAGCCGCCCGCAACTACACCTGCTGCCAGTGCCAAAATTATTCCCATAACCGGCTGTATTTCGCTGCCAGCCAGATTGGCTTCAAATAGATGACTCGTCGCCAATAGGATTAGCGTTGCCAAGACGAGCGCAACAACCGTTCCGATCAGTCGATTGTTGAGCAACTGTTCGGCAGGCATATGTCCTGACTGACGGAGTCCAAAAACACCAAACAAGGGCAACGCAATCAAAGGCAACACAACCGCGGCAACCCCGAAGGTGTAAACGACCGGAATTTGTGTAGCGAACGCTAATCCGAGTCCGGTAAGCAGCCCAGTTACTACAAAGTGGCCAAATCCTTTGTTAAAACTCAATTTCGAAAGACCGCTCTCTGCGTCACGAACGCGACTTGTATCAACTCTTGGCTGGTCTGGCACCTCTAGAGGCAGTCTTACCCAAGACAACGAAATGAATCCACCGGTCAAGAGCGCACCCATGATTGCCCACCATTGAAGTGTCGACAGCAGCAATACAGAATGACTCCCTGTTTGAGCAAATGCCGTGGCTGGAATGATTAGCGTAAAAAATACCGCGATTGTTCTTTGAATCATTGGTGCAATCTGCGACGAAACCTTATTGAAGGCGATGTTTGGAGTCTGACTTCCCTTATTTTAACGGACAAGCGGGATCAGTTATTTATGACAGTCTATTACTCGAGAAAGTTCGGTTGAACATTAATAATCTAGCCTTCATGGCGGCTTCAGAATCAGCTTTTGCCAACGAGTATCAGTTGGCAGGATTGTTCTTGTTAGAAGCAAATCACGAAGTATGCTGATCATATTTCCGCGTAGATTCACAATGTGCAACTGCAATTGCAATGCGATCATCAACTTCGATTATCCATAATATTGATTTGCATTCAGATCGTCTGACTTCATCTGATCGGCGATCAATTGCCTACTCGATCACAAACGTCGACACCCTTAGTTCAACGACTCAATTTACGAATTAATTCAGACAGACTCTCCAATGGCAAGATTTATTCCGGTAATTAATCTCGAGCAAATTTCTAACCCCAGCGAGCGAAAAGTAGCAAGCCTGCTTGCAAACCACCTGTCGGATCAGGTCAATGTCATTCACAGTTTTAACTGGGTACACAAACGGGATTCTGGAATTCTGGTTGAGGGGGAATGCGACTTTATTGTGCTTGACCCGCACAACGGCCTGCTGTTTGTTGAAGTAAAAGGCGGAATTGTCGGATTTGACCCGCAGACCGAGGAGTGGTGGAGACTTTCCCGATACAACACCAAAATACCGCTCAACAAGGACCCCTTCAAACAGGTTCAGCACAACATGTACGCAATTGTGGACCACATCAAGGAACAACTCAAGCTCCCGCAGTTGGATTGCACGTACGGTTTTGCAGTCATCTTTCCCGACGGCAGATTTCAGGGCCAGGTTCCACCTAGCATCACTCGAGCACAAATTATTGATGCCACAGACATGGCTAAAATCGAAACTCGCCTCGCCAGAATTTTCAGTCTGTTTCGACGCAGCTCAAATATGAAGTTAACCAGGGCACAGGCCAGGAAAATTGAATTTACCCTATTTCCAAAGTTTGATATCGTGCCAGTGCTGTGGCGTAAGATTGAAGATCAGGAAGAACGACTCCATCGACTTACTGAGGAACAAAAAAACCTGCTCGAGGTGTTAACAAACCAATCCATGGCATCGATTCAGGGTGGCGCTGGAACGGGTAAAACATTACTGGCACTCGCCAAAGCACAGCAGGCTGCAAAAGCCGGGATGCGAACACTGCTATTGTGCTACAACCGCCCATTACGAAACTGGCTCAGCCATACCGCACAGGCAGATTTCGAACACGAGCTGGCGATCAAGACCTACCACGAACTGGCACACGACTATTGTACGGCGGCGAATATTGAGTTTAATCCCGATCAATACAACAAGCCGCGAGATTTTTGGAATGAGATTGCCCCGGACCTTCTGATGCGGGCTTGCGACTTGCTCCCGGAATGTGAGAAGTATGATGCAGTTATTGTCGATGAAGGTCAGGATTTTCAGGAGTTGTGGTGGCATAGCCTGGACTCAATATTCAAGGACCCACAAAACAAAGGTTGCTTCTATGTTTTTTTTGATCCGAATCAAATTCTGTATCTCAAGGAACAGTTGCGACTGCCAAGTGAACTGGGTGAGCCATTTCTCCTGCAACAAAATTGTAGGAACTCGCCGGAAATCGCCCGGTATTGCGAATCCCTGATCGGCTTGGAATCTGATCATCCCACTCATTCACTGGACGTATTTTGCGTGGATTCACGACAGTCTGGTTTTCAAAAAATTACCGAATTAATCAGTGAACTCTCAGCACCGAAAACCGGCGAATTATGTCCGTCGCAAATCGTTGTTTTGGTCCCAGGGTTCCCACTCGACGACTTGCCGTCGAAATTCAGGCGAATCAAAGCAACTCGTGATCTTAATGCGTGGCGCAATGACGAAGGGGTGCTGATTGAATCTTATGCCCGCTTCAAGGGCCTCGAAGCCGATGCGGTCATTATTCTAACCGCACCAATTGGAGATACGAACGGTAGAGATCGGAGACTTAATTATGTTGCCTGTTCGCGGGCCAAACACATTCTCAAGATTGTTGAAGTTGTTGATGGACGCTGAACAAAGGCCTCAATCTGCAATACCTTGAAGCTGATCCAAATAAATGGCTTTTGTAGATGATGGGACTGTGAGCATTCGTTCGAGGCGGTTTCGTTCCAACCGGTAGGGTATAACTTTTGGGTGCACTGCAAAGTCGGCTGAGGGATATTGAGAAACAACGGTGCAATACAGACCGAATTGCTTGTATCTGCCATGCGTGGGAAGATTTGAAATTAAGGGATGGAAGGACCGATGTCCATTACAACTGACAGCAAAATGAGAAAATCGAATACATTTCAATTCCTGCGTCTCCTTTTCACCGTCGGAATGATGTTCGGTTCGATCGGTGTAGTAAAAGCGGATAACCTAATGATCGGCTTGATTCTAAAGACTGAAGCCAATCCGTTCTTTGTGACAATGAAGGAAGCTGCAATAAATAGTGCTAACCGTCTCGGGATAAAGCTACGTGTCTTCACAGGTGAATACGATGGAGACCATGAAGCACAAATTACCGCGGTGCAGACACTACTGGCGGCAGGAGCAAAGGGCATACTCATTACGCCTTCTGATCCAGCAGCACTTGCTGGCACGATCAAGCAGGTGCGCAACGCTGGCGTACTCGTGTACGCGCTCGATACCCCATTTGAAACAGTTGATATTGCGGACGCAACTTTTGCCACCAATAATTTCCGCGCGGGAGAGTCAATCGGCGAGTGGACCAAAGAAAAGTTAGGGTTTGCGGCTGAGAACGCCAGGATTGTGACATTGGACGGTTATGAAAGTCAGGTTTCAGTAGATCGGTTGCGTAACCAGGGTTTTCTCACAGGCTTCGGCATCGACATAGGTGATCCCGAGAAGATGTATGACGAAGATGATCCCCGGATCGTCGGTTATGGAACCACTAGGGGTGCCGAAGCAGGCGGACGAATGGCGATGGAAAATTTACTGCAGAAGTTGTCAGGTTTTGAAGTTGTTTACACGATCAATGAACCGGCCGCTGCTGGTGCATTCACGGCACTGAAGGCAGCAGGAAGACACAAGAAGGTGTTAATTGTCTCTATAGACGGCGGCTGTGAGGGAGTTCGAAAAGTTGCAGCAGGCGAACTCAGTGCAACCGCCATGCAATTTCCGGTCAGGATGGCTGCTTTCGGCATCGAAGCTTTGGTTACTCACCTCAAGACAGGTATAAAGCCAATTCCCTCGACTGGACTGAACTACTACGACACTGGAACCACATTGGTCACCGATACACCGGTACCCGGAATCGACTCGATTTCGAGTGAGCAGGCATTGACAGAGTGTTGGGGGTAGAAACTGCCGTGCTTTTGGAACCGTTATACAAAAACTTATTTTTGTATTATCAAACAGCATAATACATATACAAAATTGCCTATTCCTATATCTAAAATTGAATGAATGTCGAACGTATGAAACAAAATGCCGCTGAAGCGGCACTCGATTTCATCGAGATGGGTGACATCGTCGGGGTTGGTACAGGCTCTACCGCCAATGCCTTCATTGATTTTTTAGCCAAGATCAAGGGCAAAATTGATGGCACTGTTGCCAGTTCCAATGCGACAGCAGATCGCTTGCGCAGTCATGGCATCCCGGTACTAGACCTGAATCGTACCGGTACCTTACCGATCTATGTGGATGGTGCCGATGAGGCGACTCGCAACAAACATCTGATTAAGGGCGGTGGTGGTGCACTAACCCGAGAAAAAATTGTCGCAACTGCAAGCGAAAAATTCATTTGTATCGTCGATCAGACCAAAGTCGTCGATGTGCTCGGCACATTTCCAGTTGCTGTCGAAGTAATCCCGATTGCCCAAAGTCTGGTGAGTCGGACCATCATCAAACTCGGCGGGCTGCCCGAGTTGCGCGCCGGATTTACCACCGACAATGGCAATATCATTATTGATGCCCGTAATCTTGATCTCAAGGATGCAGTATCGGTTGAAACCGCACTGAACAATCAGGCGGGTGTCGTTTGTAACGGAATCTTCGCGCAACATCCTGCAGACGTACTCATCATTGGTTACGAATCGCACGCCGAAAAGCTTTGAACTCAATCTTGATCGACTTGCACATCGGGTTCCAGCACCACTGCATCGCCAACAATCTGGTGCAAGCTCACGATCATACGCATATCCAATCCATAACGCGGCAATACTGAAATGAATTGACTTTTGCAAATTGCACAGATTGCCGCCATGTGGGTTACGCCCCGCTCTGCAATGACTGCCTCCAGTGCACTGACGCGAGGTGAAGCACCGCTGACCCGAACGTCCATCAACTCATCGGTCAAAAGGCCACCCCCGCCGCCACAACAATAAGTGAACTCGCGTACCGACTCAGGCGCCATATCGACGAAGTGATCACAAGCCGCGCTTAGCAATGCTCTTGGAATTTCGTAAACATCTTCAGGATGCTGACCCATACGGGAACCGCGTGCCACGTTGCATGAATCATGAAATGTAATTACCTTGTCCCGGTGTACGGACCGATCGAGTTGCAATACACCTTGCTGGAGCCAGGCATAGGTCAACTCACAAATGTGCACTACCTCTATTTGCGTGGTATTGGGTAAATTACAACTGCCTAGAAGGTGCGGCCAGTAACTGCTCGCGACCCGCCAGGCGTGGCCACACTCACCAACAACGATCTGCTTAACTCCAAGCTGTAATGCGACATCTCTGACTCGTTCCGCTATCGTCTGCATTTTTTTGAGATCCCCCACGAACAAGGCAAAGTTTGCAGCCTCCGATGCTGCAGTCGCCAAGGTCCAGCGGACACCCTGTTGGTGAAAGATTTTTGCACACCCGATTAAACCGTCAACATGAGGTTCAGCAAAGAAATCAGCGGATGGTACCAGTAACAAAATATCAGCACCCACTACATCCAGTGGAAACTTCACTCGCACACCGGTCTCATCAAATACATCCTCTTCCAGCCCCTCCAGAGTATTCGCAATCGCAGGACCAATCATTCCCAGGTTATTCCCAATTTGATCGACATTGTCGAGTACTGTGTGGATGTAATTCTGCTGCAGCCCCACAGCGTCCAAAATGGCCCGTCCAGCCATGGTTATTTCAGCTGTATCAATCCCGAATGGACAATACACAGCACAGCGGCGACACTCTGAGCATTGATAGTAATAGGTACTCCAATCTTCAAGGAGATCCTCAGTCAAATCGCGCGCGCCGACAAAATTTGGAAACAATTTACCGCTCAGCGTGAAATAGCGCCGGTAAACCCCGCGTATCAGGTCCTGGCGGGCAACCGGCATGTTCAATGGATCACCGTCACCCAAAAAATAGTGGCACTTGTCGGTACAGGCACCGCAGTTAACACAGCTATCCAGAAAGATTCTAAGTGCCCGATTGGAACGGACTTCCTCACCGAGTTTCTCGATTGCAAGCGTTTGCCAATTATCAACAAGTCCACTCGCTTGATCACCACTGCAGCGAAAATGCGGCTTTATAGCGGATGTTCCCCGAGACAATTTTGTTGGTGATAGCTTCTTGTGCATCACACTATTGACCGCTAATTTTGGTGTTTGATGCCGGGTATTTCTGATTATGTGCAGGACTGAAAAAATAGCCCGGAAAATGGATCAGTTTGCTGAACGGGAAAATTAATACCAGTAATAAAACACTGGCAAGATGCAGATAAAGCATCCCGTGCACCGGTAACTCAGTCGGTGAAAAATCGATCACCCCCATCATAAATTGTCGGGTTGCCAGGATGTCGACAGGTACTTGGTATCGAAGGGCTAGTCCCGATCCACCAATCAATAATATCAAGACCAGCATGGAATAATCCGAGGCCGTTGAGACATATCGCACTCGATCGACCATCACGCGCCGACCTAAGAGCCCCAATACTGCGGCAACCATGAGCCAAGCGGCAACGTCGCCCGGGAAAAAGAGCAAGAATACCCAAGGACTGATTGGATCGACTACAAAAAACAGGTGGCGTAGCAATACCACTGCCAAGGCGTAATGAAAGATCCAACCAAACAGCCACGTCCACTTGCTGGCTCTGAACAGACTTTCAAATAGCAGCGCCTCACGCAGAATTCGCCACAGAACACCTCCATAAGACCGGGGTGCCGGTGATATTGGCAGCAAATTTCGAACGGGTGTTCGCGCGTAGCTCAGCACTTTCCACACGATCCCAGCGGTAAACACCACCCCGGCAAGATAGAACAGAACTGCGAAAACGCTTGACACGAAATTCTCACCTAGCCCGGAACTATGCTTTAATTCACCGGGAGCTTGGGACCGGCTAGATGCAGCCGGTCGGTTTCGGTAAGCCAGCGTAGCGACAAGCTTGCTTTGCAGGCCCTAACGGAAACAGCTCATACAGATAAGGGCTGTTGGCTTTGTCCTTGCCCAAGCGTTTACCCATATGCCGAATCAGTATGCGAATGGGCGGTGCAATCGCGTATTGTGCGTAATATTCCCTGAGAATATTGATCGCCTCCCAATGATCTGCACTCAACTGAATGCCATCATCGGCTGCCATTTTTTCAGCCAACTGGTTCGACCACTCATCAGGATTGGATAAAAACCCCTCAACATCAGTCTCATAAACCCTGCCGTCAAACTCAAGCACCCTATCAACCTCACCAGATTTGATACATCTTGTTCAATTGTATGCAGACACTTGCTTAACCGTTCGAACAGGTTGTTGCAATTTTCATCGTGCTGACCTCTATAGCCAAGCGTGAACTGCTTCGTTATTTACTGCCAGTGCAACGAATCCTTGGTAGTCGATCGTCTGCACACCAGGAATTACCTTAGACGAATTGAAACCGCGACACTCAAGATCTGCTGCCAATGCAAATATTTGGTAACTCGCGAGTGCCTGTTCAATCAACTCGGTGAATTTCGTCCCACGGACCGCAGCATAAACTGCATCTTCGATGAGCAAAATATCACTGCCAGGTTGCGCCAGCCTAAGACAACTCAGCAGACTCGGTTTATCTGTCGGCGACTTGTTAACTGTATGCAGCATTACCGAGCCTAGAACTGCAGTATTGCATCCTGGGATTCGAAAATTTCTGCAAGCGCTTCAGTTGACACAATCGATACCGTATTGGTGCCATCTTCGCGCAATATTTCTAACAGATCGGTATGACTTAATCCTCGTTCGAGCAACGATTCCTTCTCTACATACAGTTGTTCGATTCCGAATTCGCTGAGTGCCGCAAATGCCTTTGTATAGTGTCTGAATTCCAATACCGATGGCTGTTGTTCCCGTTTCAACTGGTACACACCGTCGTCTACAAAGGCAGCGGTGAGATCTTGTTCGAACGCTGAGGCAGCAAGCATGGCATCCAGTGCTTCCATACCATATCCGGTACCATAAGGTGCCCGACGATTCACAATCATTATCCGTTTGGTCATCTGTGATGTGGAATCTACACCAGATCTAGTCGCCAAATACCAGGGTACGGTCCGCGATGATTGTTCCCTCGATAAAGTGTCCGAAACCTGCCACTTTGAAATTTTCGTCCAGATTTGCGATTGAACTGCCAACCTGTCTGGCCGTTTCCTGACTCAGAACACCTCGACGCAACGAGGCTGCAACACAAATAGCAAGATCAATATTGTTGTTTTTTGCCAACTGTACCCAACGGCTGACCACATTGCGATCATCAGCCGGAGGTGAGGCAAAACGCGTCGCGTTATGAACACCGTCATGATAGAAAAACACTCGGATCACCTCATGTCCACATTCGATTGCCGCTTTAGCAAACTGATAAGCGGTATCGGATGCCTGGTGTGTGAATGGTGCTTCGCTAACCAAGATATTGAATTTCATTTGTTCTATCGAAGACTGTTGGAGAATCGAGTTCTGTGTATCGGTTCAGTTCATTTTACTGAATTGGAGAAGCACCGATAAATCGTCCGAAGTCAGCAGGAATTGGTTGTTATCCATAGATTGAAACCGATCAACAAGGGCTTGCTGGTAAAATTTAGTTTGACTTACACCCCACATACTCAATGCATTCCTTTCCAATTGTATGGCCCGAATTCCGACTGACAGAGCATTCAGACTCGCTCGATTAACTTTATTCGGCCTGTTATTTTGGCTGTCCGTGTGCTTGTTATTTTTGCCCGGCGAAAATCAAATCGCACAAGCGCAAGCGACCAACCCGGTCGCGACCAAGAACCTGCAGCGTCAAGCGCGGCAGTTTCTCAGTATCGTACGCTCAACAAGGCAGATCTCAGATGATCTGCAAATCAACCACTACGTCGTGCAGCTGGCAAAAAAACTCTTTATTGGCGCTGATTTGAGCACCGAATCACTGCATTATTATGTCATTGATGATCCGGTGGTTAATGCGTTTGCTGGTCCTGGTGCAACGTTTTTTCTGAACTCCGGCCTGATCGAGCTGGCCAGAAATGAAGCAGAACTGGTCGCGGTGATGGCGCACGAAATCGCGCATTTCACCCAAGACCATCTTGATCGGCTGTTGCGAGCCTATAAGGCAACGCAAACTCCTTCGATCCTGGCTGTACTGGCAGGCATTCTCATCGGTGGCGATGCAGGGATTGCAGCCATTGTTGGTTCACAGGCGGCGCGTACAGAATCCCTGATCGATAACACCCTGAGATATGAACGTGAAGCCGATAATGTCGCAGTCCGAATCATGGTGGCTTCCGATTATGATCCGCGCTATGCCAAGGACTTTATGTTGGCACTCGAGAGGGAAATCCGCGAACGGGGAATTGTGCAAACAAATATTCACAATACCCATCCCGTTACCCCGGAACGAATCGCGAGTATCGATGCCAGATTGAGGCAATTCAACAACCGGTCTTTTCCACAGCTGTCCCCCGAGTATTTGTATTTCAAAGCCAGGAACCGGGTTTCGTTTCATTGGCAATCCAACAAAACCTACCAGCTCTTTGAGAGCAGACTCACCACCAGTTCCGGGCATGAGCAGTTGGCAAATCGCTATGGCTATGCATTGGCCCTGGCGAAAGATGGCAATTCAGTCGAAGCCCGCAATCAGCTTACTGAACTGCTTGCCTTAGAGCCAGACAACCTGTGGTTTATCTTAGCCTTGGCGCAGCTGGAAATCGACGAAAACAATCCAAATGCCAGTATGGCGCTACTGAAGCCTTGGGCTGAGAAAGAGTTGCCGCATCCGGCAGTGATTGAGCTTTTTGTCAATGCCATGTTGCTGACTGGTAATGCTGAACAAGCGCATCGTTACTTGAGAAAGCATCTTGCATCAAATCGTGAACACATTCAGCTGCTGAAGCTTAATGTCAAAACTGCAACCCAATCCGGTGCGATCGGAGATGCCTACCTGGCGGATGCTGACTACCACTTCCTGATTGGTGATCTTAAAATCGCCCTCAATCAACTGAAGCATGCGGAACTCAATTCTGATGATTTTTACACTGTCGCAATTGCGCGAGAAAAAATGAAGCGCATCAGTGAAGAACTCGCATGGCGAGAAAATTGATCGTTGTGCTTAGCCATTCGGACAATTGATTGTTGAGGTATGACGAAAAGCAGAACGTTCGGGTTGACATACCCAGTGCTGCTGAAAACTAATTGTAGTTTCCGTACACCATCGATTCAATCACTGCTGTCAGCCGTCTGGTTACTGAGCAGGTGAGCCCAGCTAAGATAAGCCCGGGTATGTGCTTCGATGTCATGCACCCGCAAAATGTCGACAGACTGTGCGCACAAATTCAATGACGCACCAATGGTTTCGTAGTCCAGTTCCGGGCTCGAAAAACTTGAAAATGATTTGAGAAATCGTTTTCTCGAGTGTCCGATTAGAACCCGGTGACCGCGCGCTCGTAGTCGCTGAATAGAACGCATCAATTCCAGGGCTTGGAGGCTGCTCTTACCAAACCCAATACCAGGGTCAATCACAATGTTGTCGAGATCAAGCCCGTTGGTCTCCCAAATACTACTCCTTTCATCAATCCACCCTTCAAATGTCTTGCAGGCGTCATCGCGAGGCCCAATACTGATACTCGGATCAACCGGTACAGTTACACTGTGCATTGCGATGAAGGTTTTACCGCTGTCCCGAGCCAAAGCGATCATCGTATGATTTCTTAAGCCACTGACATCGTTGATGATATCCACACCAAGATTGAGCGCCTTTGCGGCTGTCGCCGGATGATAAGTATCGATGCTGATTTGAGGTGCTAGCGGTTGACCCGCACAGATTTCCTTAACCAGTTCCAAGACGGGTAGAAGGCGTTGCCATTCCTCACTATCTGTCAGGCGCCTGGCATTCGGCCGGGTGGATTCCCCACCAATATCGATTATGTGAACACCATTTCGAATCATTTTGTGAACGGCAGCCCTGACCTCATCGAGGTCGCGATAACGTCCGCCGTCCGAGAATGAATCTGGAGTCACGTTAACAATACCCATCCACAACGGAATGTGAAAATCTACGTCCCCCGAAACACTCAAGTCCAGCGCGGTAACACTGCCATCCAAGGAAACGGGCCACCCGGGTGCGATATGAATCAACGGTGATAGGACGTAAGGTCTTTTGAAAATCGGTAGCACTCGCTCGCCACTGATTGGCTGCGGTGGTTGCCGATCCCAGGTGACGATGTCGATATCCAGGTTGCGCGGACCCCATTTATTGTCGCTGGGTTTGCCAATTTCGGTTTGAATGGCTTTGGTATCGACTAAGAACGGAGCATACGCTTTATCGGTTGCACCGACGGTAATCAAGTTTAAGAAAGGTCGATTCCACTCGGCAGGCGAATTGGGCGGTAATAACGCCGGCGACTCGAGCGCCGGAGATGATTTTCGAATGGCAAATCCTGATTGTCTGAGGCGCACCAGTCCGGCCTCGAGATTGGCTTGCCGGTCCCCATGATTTGACCCCAAGCTGAGTACAACATCATGCGGCATCAATCGACTGAACAGAGTCCGCCACGATCACGAATCGTAGCGTAAATAACTGAATTTTGGGTCGCTCGGGGTTCCTTCAAGTGAACCTTCTTCAAGTCCCGGCTGCCAGTGCACAACCGCCTCTATCTTCTTGGCCAGCTCGAAGTCTTTTTCAGTGATGCCTTTCGCCGCATGGTTCATGAGCTTAACAATCACAAAAGCATAGGACGCAGATATATCGGGGTGATGCCAAGCGGCTTCGGCAAGATGTCCCACGGCGTTGATAACCATCAGGGTTCCCTTCCACCCTGTGGTGCTGTATTTGCGTTGAATCAAGCCATTCTCATAGTACCAGTGAGGCAGCTCTGCAGCCAATCTTTGCGCTATCGTTGCCTGATCAAAGGTTTCTTCCGACATAAATTTCTCCATTCACTGAATTGTTCTTTTATTTGTCCGATCAGCTCTTACACCCACTGTTGGGCAGCCAAATTCGTTGTCAATGCTTGACCGACGCAGTGCCATCAGCTTGCAAGTGTTGTGTCATTCATCTTGAACTGTCAATGGATGCGATGTCTCATTTTACGCGATCAATTTTTAAGCCATAGAATTCCTGGTGAAAATTGTTGGAACACTTTTTGTGTTGGCAGACGCGTTGTCCTGGTTCAGACACCATTCGGACCCGTTGATGAATTAGAAGCCACCACTTCGAAATTGCTCAAGCGCACTTTGAGTCCTGGATCCGTGTTTTCGAGCACCAGTTCCAGTCTGTGGATCTGCGCAACTGCAGAGACCAAACATAACCCTAATCCATTGCCAGGTGTCGTTCGACTGCCGTCGTCCAAGCGGACAAAGCGCTTCATAACCTCGTCGTGGAATTCAAGCGGAATCCCGGGACCGGTGTCGGAGACAGATATTTCAAACCGATGGTCGCTAAACTGACCGTCAACCGAGATTCTGCCACCGCTTGGCGTGTACGTTAATGCGTTGTCCAGCAGATTTGCCAGTGCTTGGGCAACGGCGTCACGATCGATCGATACAAGCGGTGATGGTGAACACACATTGGTGTGTAAAGTGATGGATTTCTCACTGGCGATTGGATCATAAAGTTCAGCTAAATCGTCGATCAGTTCAGCCACCGAGACCGCAGACAAATTCTCACTATAAAGGTTGTCCTCGAGTCTGGCGATTCTCAGTACGGCGTCAAAAGTTTGTAATAAAGAATCGGCTTCCGAAATCGATTTTTCGATGGCTTCATGAGTATCGTTTGTTTCCTTTTCCAATTGTGTAGGCAACTGTCTTGTTATCTCTTCCAAATTATTTCGCAAGCGCGTCAGTGGCGTTCGCAGATCATGTGCGATGTTGTCGGAAACGCTGCGCAGTGCTTCAACAAGCTGCTGAATTCTCTCCAGCATCTGGTTAATGTTGTCCGCGAGCTCATCAAACTGGTCGCCGTCGGCATTCAGTTCAATACGCTGCGTAAGGTCACCTCCCATCACAGTACGGCTGAGCTGATTGACCTGCTCGAGCCGGCTTGAGGCAATTCGCGAAACCCAGTACGCACCAACGATGGCCAAAACAACCGCTGCCACAATACTCCAAGATAACAGTTGCAGGAAACCTCGTTTCAGGGCCTCAATGTCCATAATGTCGCGCCCAACAAGCAATTTAAAGCTGCTGTTGGGTACCGAAACAACAATCGCACGCACTGGATGAGTGTCAATTGAACCATCTTCATGATAGACTTGGGAGGTAAACTCGGAGCGGTTGCCATCTACATACAAAAACTCTGTTGGCCACTTGTGCAGATTACCGGAAATATAGTGATTATTCTGATCAACCAGCATATACACTGACGGATCGCTTTTGGAATGAATTCGGCGGCGGTTATCCAGATAGTTCTTTACGTCGCGTATGTTGACAATTCCGGTACTCGGCCAGTCCGTTCCAGCAACAATTCGATAGACATCATCATCGATGTAACGGTCAGTCTGTTCGCGCAGGAACTGAAATGATGAAAAATACAGAATCATAAGTACGACGACAATCGATGCACAAAAAAGGGACGCATATATAACAGACAGAACGAATGTATAGCGCCTGAAGAGATTTGGCAGTGAACGAATTGCCGCGAGTCCAATGGGCATGGAAAATTACCAATTCGCTGCCGCTATTCCAGTTCAGTCTGTGCATTCATGCGGTAACCGGAACCGCGCACCGTATGAATCATGGGAGTCTCAAATGGGATATCGATTTTGGATCGTAATCGGGAAACGTGTGTTTCAACGACGTTGGTCTGTGGATCAAAATTGTAATTCCAGACTCTCTCCAGCAGCATAGTGCGGGTAACCAACTTACCGCTGGAACGCATCAACACCTCAAGGATTCGAAACTCGATCGGTCGGATGTCGATTTTTTGGCCCTGCATTCGAACTTCACGTTTAATCAAATCCATACTCAGGTCGCCTACGGTCAGCCGCGTTTCTGTTTCAGCCTTGTCGATACGCCGAACAATGGACTCTAGTCGAGCCAGCAATTCAGTAAATGAAAACGGCTTGTTTAAGTAGTCGTCGCAACCAGATTTCAGACCTTCAACGCGCTGGTTGACATCGCCGAGTGCACTTAGTATCAATATGGGTGTTGAATTTTCTTCCGCCCGCAATTGACGAACCAGCTCAAGGCCACCGAGCTTTGGCAGCATCCGATCCACAACCAAGGCATCAAAGTCTTCCGTTCTCGCTCGATGCAGTCCGTCAATACCTGTTTCTGCTTGTTCAGCCAGGTGTCCTGATTCTTTCAGTCCCTTTACGATGAAACGTCTAGTGTGTTCATCATCTTCAATGATTAGTATTCGCATGATTTGCCTCTTTCTTATTCAGTCCATGAATCTTGATTTTTCAGAATTAAAACATATTGAACCTTGTTGGCGCAAAATAAAATTCGCCGAGCATCGCGCAGACACCCGGCAAAAGGTAAGACCACCTTAGTTTAGGAGGAGTGGTATACATATCAGGATAGCGCTACAACAATGAACAGCTGTTCACCCTGTCCATCCGCAACAAGTAACAGTGCGCTGCCACTGCCGGAGTCCACTGCTGACTCAATTACTTTGCTGGCATCCTGGGATGAACTCACCGATTTGTTGTTGATCGACACGATGACATCACCCTCCTTAAGTCCTGCTTTAGCAGCCGGACTGTCAAGCTGGACATCGGTAACTACAACGCCTTCAACTGATTTATTAATTCGATATTTTTGGCGCAGTTCCGGAGTCAATGCCGCAACCGCAGCGCCAATCTGACGCTCATTTTCGGCTTCCGATGAGGCCAGTTTACTTGCCGCGACCGATTCTCCATAGACCAACGTATCCACGATGCCGCGCAACTCGATCGACTCTTCACCACGCAGCACCACAATAGCAACGTCTGCACCCGGCGGCGTCAGTTTGACGGTTTTTGAAAGCGCACTGATATCTTCGACTCGTTTGCCGTCAAACTCGACAATTATGTCGCCGACCAGAACGCCAGCACGGTCTGCGGGACTGTCAGGATCGACACTTGACACCAATGCACCATGGACATCTTCGTCGTCCATATTCAGTGCCCCAGCTATTTGTGGTGTGACATTCTGGATACCAACGCCGAGCCATCCACGAGTAACATGACCTTCGCGCTCAATCGCGCCAACAATATCCTGAACGACTGATGACGGAACCGCAAAGCCAACACCAGCAGACGCGCCACTCGGAGAAATAATCATTGTATTGATGCCAATCACCTCACCTGCTGAGTTAAATAACGGTCCACCTGAGTTGCCACGATTCACAGCAGCGTCGATTTGCAGCAACGGTACTTTAGGCGAATTTTCAGCAAGATTGCGGCCCATTGCGGATATGATCCCCAACGAAACCGATTTGCTCAACCCAAAGGGATCACCGATCGCGATTGCCCAATCACCGACCCGAACCTGTTGTGTATTGCCAAATGCAGCATAAGGCAGCGGACTATCGCTATCAACGCGTAATACCGCGAGATCCGTCCACTCATCTACACCGACCACTTCCGCACTAAGCACGGTCCCATCGTGTAGCGTCACCCGAATATCAGCTGCGTGCTCAATGACATGGAAATTCGTTGCAATCAGACCAGCTGAATCGAAGATTACTCCCGCTCCAACCCCGGAGAACTGGCGCGGTACGTTACTGCGTGGCCCGTTGTGAAATGGATTATTTGGGAAAAAATCCCAAAACCCACTCGGTGGCTGCTCGGGACTATTCCATCGAAATTCCTTAAACGATTCTGAGTCTGGACCCTTCTGTGAATAGGCCGCCGGAGCTTTTTTGGTCACTGCCAATGAAACTACGGCCGGGGTCACCGATTCAATCAGTTCTGCAAAGCCACTGGCCATCGTCAATCCATCGAGTTCAGCACTGACGGGCTTTTGAACTTCAATCGCATAAACCGCAGACTCGGTTCGAAACAACCAAGCGATTGAAACAAATACCATTGCAATTGCAATGAATAAAGAAAGTTGACCGAAACGTAAATTTTGATTAATTCGCACTGTTTGCACTTCTTTTACCTCCATCACAGAATTATTCTTGTTACGATGAGCATTATTCTAATGAAGCAAAGATTGACGGATTATTTCAGGACTATTAAATTTTGTTTAGGTAATGGACACCGATCGGTTCCGAACAGGCTCGGGATCGATAGAAAAAACGTGTTTCAGTAATACAACTGACAGTTCAGCAGCGCACAGTGCGCGGCGGGTGTATTACCTCTCAGGAGGTGATGCGCAAATCGGCCAGCAAGTCTGCCGGCAACGGGCGCACCAAATTGCCATTTCCAAATAATAATGCTCTTAGGTCTTCAAGCGCCGCGTTGAAGTTATCGTTCAATACAATCTGGTCAAATTCAAAGCAATGCTGCATATCATCAATGGCCATTTTCAGCCGCGCACTAATGACATCCTTGGAATCACGCTTTCGATTGACAAGTCTTTTTTTCAGAGCCGGGACGGAGGGTGGCAGCAAAAATACTCGAACCGTGCAATCAAACTGATCCGCAACCTGCTGTGCTCCCTGCCAGTCTATATCAAGAACGACGCTTAAGCCCGCATTTAAATTGTCTTCAATGGTTTTTCTTGAGGTTCCGTAATAGTGATCATAGACTTTAGCGAATTCAACAAAGTGATTCGCGGCTGCCATCTTTTGAAAGACTTGGGAAGAAACGAAGAAATAATCCTGTCCATCAACTTCACTACACCGCCTTGCACGAGTTGTGTGGGAGACTGAAAGTACTGCATTTGGTTCGGAGTTCACCAACGCCCGAGTCAAACTCGATTTGCCGGTCCCGGACGCAGCCGAAACGATCAGAATAATGGGCCGGTCATCTGCCACTTCGGAGCCTTGATTTTGTATCGATTATTCAGCACGTCTATTCGACATTCTGAATTTGTTCCCGTATCTGTTCAAGCGTCACCTTCATCTCGACCGTTAGTGCATTCAAAGGATAGTGCACAGTCTTGGAGCCCAGCGTATTGACCTCACGACCAAGTTCCTGAACAATGAATCCCAAACGTTTGCCGACAACAGCCTCATTGGCCAACACCCGTTCGAACTCTTCGACATGCCAGTCTATCCGGTCAACCTCTTCGGCAACATCAAGTTTGACCAACGTCAAACCGATTTCCTGTTCCCATCGTCCGGGGTCAACTTCAATGTCCAATTCTGCCAATTTTTCGGTCATGCGCTCGTGCAGGCTCTGCTGGGCTTCGGGTACGAGTGTGCGCGCTTTCATACAATCGGCCTTAAAGCACTTGAGCTTCTCCATTAAAATTGCCTCGACCAGTGCGCCTTCCCGGTGGCGATCGCGGGTTAAATCAGCGATGGCTGCATCCAGCACCTCGACAATTTTTTCATTCAAGGGCTGTTCTGGTTCGGCATCGGTCCGAATGACACCTGGCCACTTGAGAATTTCTGCCACTGACAATGCCGGGCTTCCAGGCACCCGCGCTTCGACAGAGTCGGCGTAGACCTGCAGCGATTGCAGTACTTCGTCATCAAGCAGCAATGCATCTGTACTCAATGCAGTACGCGAATAACCGAGGGCGGCCTCTATCCTGCCACGACCGAAACTTTCAACCAATGTTCGACGACACAACGATTCCAAGGGTCGGAACATATCCGGCAGCTGGAGATTGATATCAAGTGCTCGGTGATTCAAAGCGCGCAGGCTCCAGGTAACCTCACCCCAGTTGGTCTTTTCAATTCGCCGGACAAATCCGGTCATGCTGGCAATCATGTTCGCAGCAACTCAGTCTGTGGACATAAAGCGATTCAATCGTGGTTGGATTGCTTGGGTAAGAATTGGAATTTTGTCGAAAGGTTCAAGCGTCCCATCAATGATTCGAATGAGTAATGCCCAAGTGCAGTGCAGATGGCACAAGTCAGACAACCAATGTGGAATATTTGAAGTACGAATTATAGTGCTCCAAAGGAGTTTACAGGTTGAACGATGTTTACTTTAAACCCAAAATAGAACTTAAAATACGAATTTATTATTTTATTATCAATAAAATAAATAAAAGTGATTTTCATCCAATGAGTGCTAAAAATAAGGCTTATGACAAGGCGATCAACATTTACACCAGTGCCTGATCTTCTATCAATCAGTTGAGCCGCCCATGTCCAAGGCCCAATGCAACTGCACCGATCCGTCCAGCAACACTTGCAACACTGTTCAGTTGGTGCTGCACAGGCGGTTTCTCAGCAAAATTGGCGCAGTGCTTAATCTGGAATATTTCAACGGGATATTGGCTCCCGTCTTGAATCCTATCGACAAGCAGCTATTGACGGTCAACTGACCTGGCAAAGACCATATGGCAAGTGAACGAAAAATACGACTTGGAGTCGACATTGGCGGTACGTTCACTGATGTTGTGCTGGAATCACACAAAGGAATGTTTTCGACAAAGGTGCTGACCGATCATAAGGCACCGGAACAGACAATTATTGATGGAATGCACTCGGTGATACAAGAAGCCGGTTTGCGGTTCAAAGACTTGCAGATGATCATCCACGGTACCACACTTGCGACCAATGCATTGATCGAAAAAAAAGGCGCTAAAACCGCGTTCATCACTACGGAAGGATTCCGCGATGTCATTGAAATGCGCACAGAAAACCGGTTTGATCAGTATGATTTGAATTTACAACTGCCAACACCCCTGATTGCGCGCCAGTTTCGATATCCGGTGCGGGGAAGAATCGACGCAAACGGATGCGAGCTGCAGCCGCTTGACGAAGTAAAGCTTCAGCAATTGATAGAAATTGTTCGCGATGGCGGTTTTGAATCGCTCGCGATCGGCTTTATTCACTCCTATCAAAATCCCAGTCATGAACAGCGGGCGCGAGAGATTTTTGCAAAGCACATGCCTGAGCTCTCTATCTCGATCAGCTGTGAAGTTTCGCCACAAATGCGAGAGTATCAGCGATTCAGCACGGTTTGTGCCAACGCTTATATTCGTCCGCGCATTTCGCAATACCTGACGCGCTTGCAAAAACGTCTTAAGCTGGAGGGGGCCGTTTGCCCGGTTTATATGATTCACTCTGCAGGTGGATTGATGCCTTTTGAAACCGCTAGAGAGTTTCCAATTCGATTGGTTGAATCAGGGCCAGCGGGCGGTGCGATGTTTGCTGCTTACCTGGCTGCCACATTCGGGCTACCAAAAGTGGTTTCCTACGACATGGGCGGTACAACTGCAAAAATCTGTCTGATCGATAACCACGTTCCTCAAACCAGTCGGGAGTTCGAAGTTGCCAGAAGCCATCGATTCTGCAAAGGCTCTGGTATGCCGGTTTCAATTCCTGCCATTGAAATGATTGAAATTGGCGCTGGTGGCGGATCAATTGCGACAGTCGATTCTCTGGGCCGGGTTCAGATCGGACCGGAATCGGCAGGGTCGGAACCTGGTCCTGCCTGCTATCAACGCGGCGGAAAGCATCCTACAGTTACTGATGCAGACCTGGTAACCGGAAAAATCGACCCAAAGGAATTCGCCGGAGGCAGTATTAGGTTATCAAAGCAAAATGCACTACGGGCTATTAACGAGCATGTTACAGCAAATCTTCCATTCAATGCGTCGGAAGCGGCTTTCAATATTTGTGAAATAGTTGATGAGAATATGGCGAACGCCACTCGAATTCATGCGATCGAACGCGGCAAGAATATTTCCGATACGGTTATGATTGCCTTTGGTGGAGCTGCGCCGCTTCATGCAGCAAGACTCTGTGAAAAACTTGGAATTGATCAATGCCTGATTCCTCCGGGAGCCGGAGTCGGATCGGCGATTGGGTTTCTGAAGTCGCCCTTTAGCTATGAAGCTGTTGCATCAAGAATCGTTCGCTTATCGAAATTCGACGCTGCTCTTGTTAACTCGATTCTCTCGGAATTAACGGAACAAGCACGCGGATTTGTCAACCTGGATGCTTCAGGCCAGCACCAATACCAGACGACCGGTTTTATGCGCTACCAGGGTCAAGGATGGGAAATACCGGTGCCCCTGCCAACGAGGCACTTTGATGACAGTGATGCGATAACCATCAAAAATCTATTTGATGAGCATTACCGTCAATTTTTTGGGCGGGCAATTGACGGTTTAAGTGATATTGACATTGAAATCGTTTCCTGGTCGGTCAAAATGTCAGAAAAACCTGCCGCGAACACGAAATTCAAATTAACAACCGGTTCAACAGTTGGCTTTAATGGTCACTACCGGGATGTATATGACTCCATGCAAAATACCTGTATGCCTAGCCAAGTTTTACCAAGAGAATTTCTCACCACAGGTGATCGCGTAGCTGGACCCGCACTAATTGTGGAACCCCAAACAACCACTGTTGTAACGAACAGCTTCGATGCCGTTTTGCAGGTTGATGGTTCAATTCTACTGATCAAAAAGGATTGAAAAGTGACTGAATTCAACGATGTCAAGTTACAAGTGATGTGGAATCGCCTGATTTCGGTTGTTGAGGAACAGGCATCTGCACTGGTCAGAACTGCGTTTTCGAGCTCAGTTCGCGAAGCAGGTGATCTGTCTGCCGGGGTCTACACCCCCGACGGACGGATGATGGCACAAGCGGTTACTGGCACACCGGGACACGTCAATACGATGTCAGAATCTGTATTGCACTTTCTTGCGGAAATTCCCATTGAGACGATGTGCGAAGGTGATTGCTACGTTACCAATGACCCCTGGAAAGGTACCGGACATCTGCATGACATAACCATGGTATCCCCGTCTTTCAAAAACGGTCAATTGATCGCGTTTTTTGCCTGTACTGCTCATGTTGTAGATATAGGAGGCCGCGGCTTCGGTGCTGATGCCAAGTCAGTCTATGAAGAAGGACTATTGGTTCCGATTATGAAATTTGTTGACCGTGGCGAAGTCAATTTGGACTTGATTAACATATTACGCAACAACGTCAGAGAAGCGCAAAAGGTGATCGGAGATTTTTATTCTCTCGCTGCCTGCAACGACGTAGGGAATCGACGACTTAATGAATTGATGAACGAAACCGGTGTCAATCATCTGGAGTCTCTCGCGCAGTTCATATTCACCCGTTCCCGGGACGCAACATTAAAACGCATTGAACAGATGATTCCAGCCGGCAGTTGGCGCAATGAATTTTTCGTTGATGGCTACGATCATCCGATCAAATTGGCAGTCGAATTGAAAGTCACTGATCAGTCAATCCATATTGACTTCACTGGAACTGATGCAATGAGTAAATGGGGGATTAACTGCCCTTTCAACTACTCAAAGGCTTATGCCTGTTATGCAATTAAGTGTGTCGTCGCACCCGATATACCCAACAATCACGCATCGCTTGAACCCATTGTTGTCACCTCTCCGGTTAATATTCTCAATGCTGTACATCCAGCTCCCGTATCACTTCGGCACGTTATGGGGCACATGATTCCGGATCTCGTGTACGGCGCGCTGGCCAAGGCATTACCGAATCAGATTCAGGCGGAAGGGGCAGCCGCGTTGTGGAACATTCATATTTCGGTACGCCCATCAAAGGGGCGTACGGGAGAACGCGCGGAGGTCCTCATGTTCAATTCCGGTGGTACTGGAGCCCGGCCGAATTTGGATGGCCTGTCGGCGACTGCATTTCCGTCCGGGGTTCACACCATGCAAGCCGAAGCGACTGAACAGACGGGGCCCATCATTGTGTGGCGCAAAGAGTTGCGCGCTGGCAGTGGCGGCGATGGGCGTCAGCGCGGGGGACTGGGTCAGATTATTGAGATTGCACCGGCAGACGGCTACGAATTCGATTTCTCGGCAATGTTTGATCGATGCCAACATCCTGCAGCCGGGCGAAACGGAGGCTGCCGTGGTGCCGCGGGTGTGGTGCAATTGGATGACGGGACGATTCTGAAGCAAAAAGGCTGGCAAACTGTTCCGCAAGGCAGACGCCTGATACTCAAGGTGCCTGGAGGAGGTGGATTTGGCGCAGCTGATGAACGTTCAATCGAAGCCAAAGAACTGGACCGCATATGCGGATATGTAGTCGAATAAAACAGAGTTATGGTCAGCACATTGTCAGGAACATACGATGAAACGATTTAACCGATTGTTAATCACCGGCGCAGCCGGACGCCTCGGGACGCAGTTGCGACGCGGACTGCACCCGCTTGCCGAGAATATCCGAATTGCGGATCGAGTGCCAATCGCGGACGTCGCTGAACACGAAGAAGTGGTTCTTTGTGAGCTTGGTAATTACCATGATGTAATAGCAATGACGCGCAATGTAGATGCCATCGTTCATTTCGGAGGTGCCGCGCTTGAAACTGATTTTGAAACCATTTTGGACAGTAATATCAGGGGGTCCTACCATATTTATGAAGGGGCAAGAAAAAATGAGGTACCACGGGTAATCTATGCCTCTTCCGTGCATGCCATCGGTTACCATTCGCTGGAATCACACATTGATGCGGACAGCCCTTGGCGACCAGATAGCCTTTATGGAGTCTCCAAGAATTTTGTAGAAAGCCTAAGCCGCCTGTACTGGGATAAATTTGGAATTGAGAGTCTGTGTCTGAGAATATTCTCAAGCTTTCCCGAACCCACTGATCACCGTATGCTGTGGAGTTGGATTTCGTTTGATGATTGTGTTCAGTATGTTGTGCGCGGTCTTACCGCACCTCGTCTTGCGCACACCATCGCCTTTGGGATTTCGAAAAACCGTGTCGCCCCGGTTGACGACAGCAAGGCGGGACATGTAGGATTTCAGCCAAATGACAACACAGAGGCCTACCGCGCAAAGATCGAGTCCAGCATTCCTGAACCGGATCCACAGTCGATCGGCGCCAAGTATCTCGGTGGCTGGTTTTGTGAATTGCCACACCCGGATGATGCGGAGAAAGATTGAAGAATCATTACGATGTACTGATTGTTGGGGGTGCTGTAACGGGCAGTTCAGTCGCCTATTTTCTGACGAATGTGCTCGATTTTCAGGGTTCAGTCGCCATTGTTGAAAAAGATCCGACTTTTACACGGGCGGCCACCTCACTGAGCGCAAGTTCAATACGCCACCAGTTTTCGAATGCCATCAACGTTCAAATCGGGCAGTTTGGGACCCAGTTTCTGCGAACTTTTGCGCAAGAACATGCGTCAATCAATGATCTTGCTGACCTGAGTTTCCAAGAAAACGGATATTTATTTTTGGCCCAGACCGACGAGCAGGCACAGGTGATCCGGGAAAATTACCAAGTTCAAGTCGGCTGTGGGGCTGATGTTGTGCTATGGAATGCAACCGAGCTGCAGCAATCGTTTCCCCATTTATGGGTTGACGATTTGCAGTTGGCCAGTTATGGAAAGTCAGGTGAAGGCTGGTTTTCCAACACCGGTCTGATGAACAACTTCAGACGATTGGCAAGAATTCGTGGTGCGGACTATTTGGTACAGGAGGTCATCGCGGTCCAACGTCACAAAGATAGAATCACTGGTGTGCAGCTGCAAAACGGTGAACACATCGGCTGCTCGATAATCGTCAATACCGCTGGCACCCGTTCTGCAGAAATTGCCAACTTGGCGGGATTATCGATACCCGTTGAACCTCGTAAAAGAACGATTTTCGTTTTTAGCTGCGCTGAATCTCCACAGGGCACAGCCACGGTCAATGATGGCAGACTGCCGTTAATGATCGACCCTGCCGGCATTTTTTGTCGTCCGGAAGGGTCCTGTTTTATGACCGGATGCACGCCTGAACACGATCCTGTAGTCGATCTCGGTGACTTTGAGCCCAGATATGACGAATTTGAAACCATTTGGATGCATTTGGCCAAACGCTCGAAAAACTTTGAGGCGATTAAACTGATTAATTTCTGGGCGGGGCACTATGACTACAATGCGCTCGACCAAAATGCGATTGTCGGACCGCACACTGAGGTTGACAATTTTATTTTTGCGAGCGGATTTTCCGGGCATGGACTGCAGCAATCACCCGCGATCGGCCGCGCAATCGGGGAGCTGATTACGTATGGTCATTATAGAACCCTGGATTTGTCCGAGCTTGGCTACAATCGAATCGCAAACGGCAAACCGTTGTTGGAGAAAGCTGTAATTTAATGAATGTTCACTGATTCTCGTCTCAACTTACCGCATTATTTTGCAGTAAACGATTTGGTAAATGTGGTTTTACCACACTGACGGGGTCCAACCTGCGCAACCGCTGAATCGCTGCGAAACCGAGACTGAATCGGTTAAATAAATCTTTCTTGAGATCATTTTGTAGAATAGAAATGTGTTTCTATTTAACGGGATATTTTTATATTGAGTCAGTACGGATTCAATCGAATTTGAGATATAAGCATAGGTGAAATTTGCACAAACTATAATGCCTTTTCCTTTAACGTTCGCAAAATCACGTATTGAAATTTGCGCGACTACAATTCTTAATTTGTTCTCAGCTGAATGGAGCCTCGAGAAATAATGAGCGAAAATCTTGAAAACTATCACGCCGTCGCTTCGCTATCGGATTTGGAAGACCGCGTGCCATTCCCAGTCGATATTGGTGCCGAAGAAATCGCATTGGTTTTGCTGGATGACAGCATTTATGCAATTAACAATGTGTGCACCCATGAATATGCCTGTCTTTCCGATGGCTATATTGAAGAGGATCGAATTGTCTGTCCCTTGCATCTGGCAGAATTCAGCGTAATCACGGGTAAAGTTGTAGAAGACCCGGCCGAAGAGGATCTGCAAACTTATGCAGTCAAAGTGGTCGACGATCAGGTTTACGTCAAGGTCTGATTTCTGCTGAAAGCATCGTAACGGAGCTGCCATACTCATTCACGGCAGCTCCGCGATACCAAACCAAAACCTTCCAATCAGCTTCCGGGGCTGCCAAAGAACCAATCCCCCCTTGTGCGCGTGCATTCACAGTGCGTCAGTTTGAATTGGTTTGACACAGCAGTTTCGGAATAATCGATTCTGTCATACTGGCTGATTGAGTCGATATGCCCGGATTAAAGGACAACTGAATTCGGTTTTCTGTTAGGCATCATCAGTCAGTTTTCCTGTTCAAGTGGTAATTCATCGCGCTACGAGAGTCTGATGTAACGCGGTGTATAGAAATACAGTATAGTTGAACTGTAATACACATCGCAGTGACCGATTATGTCCAAAGCGCAAGCTGCCAAACCTCATAAAAAATGGGACTTATAGACCTTACTTGACAAAATCAAGTAAATGCATACTCTCTTGACGGATCATCGAGGTTGCTTACACAATCGCCTCTCCCGCGTCCAATCGCCCGAGTCCCCAGGGCTAAAATATTCAATGCAGCATTCACATCCGCATTGTCCGAATGATCACAGAGCACACACCGGAATACCGCCTGACTCCGGCGATTGTCTGCATCAATGTGTCCACACGCATGACACCGGCGACTGGTATTGATCGCACTGACTTCTATCACTTCAGTTTTATACGCCAGCTTCTGCTTCAATCCATACCAGCCGGTGTTCAATATCTCGCGATTCAATCCCGACTTGGCCGCTACATTCACTCCGGGTTCTTCAACTGTGCCTTTGGCTGATTTTGTCATCCCTTGGGTGTTTAAATCCTCCACCACCGCATACTGATAATCATTGGCAATGGCTCTGGATTCCTGGTGATGCCAGCTCGAACGAATGTTCCTAATCTTACGCGATGCTTTCTTTGCGCGTTTGCGGGTTTTCAAATACCGGTTCGAGGGCTTGATCCCCTGTTTGTGAATCGGCCTTTGCTGACGCGCCATCCGGCGCTGATAGCGGTTGCGCTTCGCTTCAAGTGTCTTCACATCCGGTAAGTGTCTGATCGCACCCTCACTGGTTGCAAACTGACCCACATTCATGTCAATGCCAAGGGCTTGACCATTTTCAGTTACTTGAATCAATTCCTCACTGACTTCATAACACACGGTTGCATAAAACTTGTCCTCTTCCCGTTTGATCACCACTTGCTTGGTGTTACAACCTTCGTAGGGATTGGAACCGCTCAACACCACCTGACCGATTCTTTGCAGATGCAGACTGGTACCGTTTAGTTTAAAAGAGGCCTTTTCGAAGGTTGTAATGTATTGATGTTTCGCGCGAAAGCCGAGACTTGAAAAAACGCTTACCCCAAAATAGCACCCTTAATCGGCCTTTTTTGGCACTTTGAGGCCAAAATCCCGAATTTCTACCCCACTGCGTGGGTGTTTCCAATGCGTCTCTATAGCGTCCTGGGATAATCCGGATATTCTCGTCTATCATTATGATTTGATTGATTATTAGTGCCACAATCCAGTCTCTGTGAAGTATAATTGCAACAATAGCAAAACCACAAAATACAACAGGCTGAACCATGGCACCAAGCATCAATTATGACTTATTTTGGAAGGACTACCTCGATTGTTCTGAGCTGCAACGACTCGAGGGAATCTTCAACCAGCTTGAGCTTTCGCCACTGGTTGAAGCCATTTTAAGGGAACGAAGATTCACCGGCCGTTGCGACTGGCCCGTCGTGGCAATGCTGCGCGCACTAATCGCCATGAGTGTCCTGCAGCATCGCAGCACTGAATCGTTCCGGCGCGAACTGATGCGCAATCCCACCTTGATGACCACACTGGGATTTGAATTGAAAGCCAACCCCGACGGCGGTGATCACCTCAATCAGTTTTTACCCTACCGGGTCCCCTCAGCAGCGGCCTTTAGCCGGTTTCGCGCAACCATCATGAAAGTTGAAGATCAACACGGTTATTTGTATCAACAGTTCGAACAACTGCGCGACAGTTTTGCTGAAGTGTGCCCTGACTTCGGTGAACGCACTGGCTTTGACGGGAAATCCATCGAATCTCACTCCACGGGCCGTAAGGACTGCCTTGATCCTGACACCGGTGAGCAGCGCACCTCCGACCCGGATGCCGCCTGGGGCTGCCACCGCCAGTACACCACCGATGCCACCGGAAAGGAGAAAGTCATTGAGAAGCGTTGGTATGGTTACTCATTGGGCATTTTGGGTGATGTTAATTATGAATTGCCGATTGATTTCAAGCTGGTGCCCGCCAACCAGAGCGAACATCCGCTGTGTGATGCACTGGTGAGTGAGTTCATTGACTCGCAGTTGGGTACGCGGTGCAAGAGTTTTGTTGCCGACCGCGGTCTTGACAGCGATAAGCTGCGCAAGAAGTTGCACGAACAAGATATTTTACCGGTGATTGACACGCGCAATCTGTGGCAGGAAGTCAATCTCGATCCTGAGCAGCTCAAGGTACCGACCCGGCCGTTGGATGCTCAGGTGTATGACACGATGCTGCGCACTGAGTGCGGTGATCTATATTGTCGTTGTCCCCAGACCAGTGAGATTCGACTGATGCATTATCAGGGTTATGAGAGTAAAAGAGGCACGCTGAAGTGGCAGTGTCCGGCATCGGTGTCTGATTTTGAGTGTGCCGGCCGGGAGGACTGTCATTACCTGGGTAAGGTAAAAGCCGGCGCCAAGGCCAGAGTGGTGCGGACCAAAGTGAATGCCGACAACCTGCGGCAGCACCCGGTGCTACCCCCTGCAACGAAGAAGTGGAACCGGCTGTACCACCAAAGAAGCGCAATGGAGCGAATCAACTCCAGAGTGGCCGATAGTTTCATGCTGCACAGTCACTACCTGCGCGGCAAAAAATCGCTGGGGCTTAAGGTAACGATCTCAATGGTCGTCATGATGGCGGCCGCGAATTTTGCCATGCAGCTGAACAAACCCGACGAGGTTCGCTCGCTGGTCTTATCGTTGGCAGCCTGACCTGGCGCCTGGACGGGGCGTTTCATTCCAAATGCCAGATATTCACAAGGTTGAAGGATTCAACGCGGATGAATTTCGGTGTTATCTTACACTGGCGAAGATTATTCAGGCTGGTGGTGCTCAATGTGCTCAATTCACACACAGGTGGAGTGGATTGCGGGATAATTGACTCCATTGGAGGTCAAACTTGGTTACGCAGAGCGTACGAATTGGCCGCCAACGAAAAGGCCTCTAAAAGAACCTTCCGGGAAAGTGACTGAATCATCGTGATAGAATTTGCTCTTGAACTTGGGATAGCCTTTCGTTGATTTGAAAAACTGCTGCCAAGCATCAGCCTGGTATTTTAGTATGTAGCGTATGGGGGCATACGGCAGTGTCTTGAGCCATTCGGTTTGCTTGCGCAGTTCGGTGAAACATTTACCGAGAGAGAAGAAACTTGTTTCAGGACGCGGCAAGGACTGATCATCCTCATGGGCGCGCATCAATTTTTGGTTTTCACCGAGGAAGTGATTCCACACAAAGCGGGTGGCACCCAGGCACCGGTTGAGCAGATTGGCCTTGGTGCGGGTTAGGGGATACAGGCGATAACGAATGTTTCGGTGAGGCATTGATATATAACCGATCTTATAGGAACAGATTATATATCACTGTTATTATGTTTATTATTAATGTTGTCAACTTATCTATATAAGTCCCTAAAAAATCGCCTCGGGCAACTTATCAGGACGTGCTGGATGCACCGCCACACAAAGTTGCCGAAATCATTGATGGCAAACTCTACACCCACCCAAGACCCGCTTCACCACACGCCCTTGCCTATTCCAGACTGGGCAGTCGAATCAGTACAACATTTGACTTTGGTGAAGGTGGCCCTGGCGGCTGGTGGATCCTCGACGAGCCCGAGCTCCACTTGGGCGAAGATATAGTCGTTCCAGATATCGCGGGCTGGCGCCGCGAGCGTATGCCTGAATTTCCAGTCGCTGCTTACTTCACCTTGGTGCCCGACTGGGTGTGCGAAATACTTTCCCCCTCAACCCGAAAACTGGACTTGACAAAAAAGAAAGCAGTATACGCCCGCGAACAGGTGGCCTATCATTGGTTTGTCGACCCAGATGCTCGCTCGTTGGCAGCCTATAAGTTGCGTGCTGCGCGGTGGGTTCTGATCGACAAACTGTACGACGATACGACGGTGTCAGTGCCGCCATTCGAAGCAATCGAGTTCAATCTCGCAGACTTGTGGCCACCGCATCGGATTCACAAAGGGATACCCAACCAGCCACCCGCACAATCTGAGCTCTTGGAGATCAGCACCTCGAAATAGACAAGACTCTTCCCAATGTGCATCGGGTAGGAGATCAATGCAGTAAGCTCAATGACGTTTCGGTGCTGGTTGCACGATTAACTGGCACTACCTTTGGTTCAACAGTCGATTGATGATTTGCGCTGCTTTTTGTCGCCCGTTTGCTTTTTTCATATGTGCGCTGGTTGCACTTAGCCGTGCATGCATTTCCTTATCATTGAGCAAAGTCTCAATCGCGTCGATAAACTCATCATCGGTCCAATTGGAGCGATGCATTTTCAGCCCATGCCCGGTTTCCTGTACACGCGTCGAATTGTCATGCCCGTCCCATACGTAAGGCATGATCAGCGCAGGTTTGCCGAAATACAGGCACTCGGTGAAACTGTTATTACCACCGTGATGAATGACTGCATCACACTGTTCAATAACGGACGGTTGCGGATACCACGAAGCAATATGGATATTTTCAGGAACGGCATCATAAGCGTCCCCGTAATCACCAATATTAACCAGCACTCGATAAGTCAAGCCTCCTAAGACGCTAATCATTCGTTTGAGCAGATCAGTATCACCAGCCCCCAACGAACCGAAACTAAGGTAAATCAGCGGCGCACCATTGTGGTCTGTAAAGGCTGGCACCTCGTATTGCTCCTCGGTTCTCACACACCCTTCCAAGTATTGAAATCTAGCAGGGTCCAGCGGATGCTGCCGTTTGTATTGCAACGGCTCTGGATAGAGCAGCAAATTCATATAGGGAGAGGCTTCAAAAAACTGTCCGAGTGGATAAGGTGCTTCACCGCAGGTCTCAAGAAACTGATTAAAATCATCGTGTACTGGTTTGACTGTTGCGTTAAAGTGATCGCGATAGCTTTGAAAACACTCCAGATCATTTTCACCACAACCGGACAGATGCGGTGGGATCAAAGGATCCTCAATTTCATTCTCGCTGCAGGATATGATTCGAATCCAAGGAACGCCATACTGTTTTGCGGCGGGAAACAAGATGACATTGTCGATACAGATTAAATCGGGTTGCAGCTCAGTCAGTACCTGTGGCAGATCTTTCTCAGCCCACTTGGCTGTATCAACAATGGCTTCCCAGCACTCTTTGACATAGTTGTCGATTTGCTGGTGCGGCGTCAGATTGAAATTTGGAATGTGTCCATCAATGAAGTTTGACCAGTATTTCGCCATCTCCTCTGGCGGCATTTCCTCCGATAAACGCACCGTTCGCTCTTCAAAACCGTAATCACTAAAGACACCGGCAAATCCAGGGTCGGTCAGAAACACGCAGCGATGTCCCAATTCTGTACAAGCCTGTGCGATACCGACCGAGTTGAGCGCGGGTCCAAACGCGCCTTCTGGAAAAAATGCAATTGTTTTTTGATCACTCATTTATCAACCCCGTAATTTGGAATGACATTGCCAATTTCTAGCTTTTTATCAATAATTCAGTATATTGAATACTGATGTCACATGACATCTATAAATTTGTGAATCAACCTCGAAATCTATGGATGATGGATATTCCAAAAAATGGCTGCTTTGCAGTACGCGCGTCGAATTTACAATTCTCAATGCAGCCCGTTTATAAAGTCGATTGGTGCTATTTGTGTCAGCATTGAGTGATAACCAACCCGGATGGCATTATTTAGTGCATATTCCAGAGTTATGTGAACACTGATTCCAGGAATATGAACGTAATTCCAGACAATATGAACACGGATTCCGGAGAATATGAACGTCGATTCCAGCCAATGTGAACACCGTTTGTATTGGTTGATATTCTCGGAACTGGAGTACCGATAACGCCCGCTTTTCTCAGCACAATTTGACTGGGTTCACCGTTTCGGTTTCAATCGTAGTTTTCATCTACGACATTGAAACAGGAGGCAGTGGACATGAGCAGAGGAAGAATTGTGATGAGCAACCATCTTGAGATACTACGCTTGCGACACGACTGCGGGCTAACGATTCGGCGTATCGCTGAGGTATTGGGTCTGAGCGTTGGGTTGGTGCACAAAGTGGTGACCAAAACTACCGATTGTGGCATTCGGTGGCCGTTGCCCGACGGTATGGATGAAGATCAGCTGGCCGCACTGGTGTACGGTGGGCCGCAGGATTCACCGGCACACTTTGAAGTCGACTTTACCTGGGTGCATCAGGAAAAGCAAAAAAAGGCCGTCACCTTGCAGTTGCTGTGGCAGGAGTTGTGCGCGCAAGGCTACCGGTACAGCTACTCAAGTTTTTGCGAGCATTATGCCCGCTGGAAAAAATCACAGCGCCGTTCCATGCGGCAGTTTCACGAGCCCGGTGATACCGTATTTGTCGATTTCTGTGGCATGACGGTCAAGATCGGCACACGCACGGCGCAGATCTTTGTCGGGGTGCTGGGCGCATCGAACTACACCTTTGCGGTTGCCGTGTGGACCCAGCAGCTGCGCGACTGGCTCGAGTGTTTGAGCTTGATGCTGGAGTTCTTCAAAGGGTGTCCGAAACTGATTGTGTCTGACAACTTAGGCAGCGCGGTCGCTAAAGCCTGCCGCTATGATCCACAATTCAATTTCAGCTACCAGCAGTGGGCTGAGCATTACGGTGTCGCAGTCAAAGCTGCGCGGCCACGAAAACCCAAGGATAAAGCCAAAGTCGAACAAGCAGTACAGAACGCTGAACGCTGGATTTTGGCGCGGCTTCGAAACCACCACTTCACCAGCCTGTCCGAGCTCAATGCAGCCATTCGACCCTTAGTCGATGAGCTGAACCTAAAACCCTTTTCCAATCGCGACGGCTGTCGCCAAGACGCCTTTGATACACTCGACCGACCCGTGCTTCGACCCCTGCCACTGGTGCGCTTTCACTACGTTGAAATCAAAACCGCCACAGTCGGCTTTGATTACCACATCAAACACGGCAAACACTGGTATTCAGTGCCCCATCAATACGCCGGGCAAAAGGTCAAAGTCCACCTCGGTAATCAAACCCTGCGCATCTTCTTCAAACAACATCAAATCGCCACCCATCGGATCGAGCAGCAAGCCGGCATGTCCACCCACCCCCTGCATCGGCCGAAAAGTCATGACCAAAGCCACTGGCCACCTGCGCGGTTGAAAAACTGGGCCGCCGTCATCGGCGCAGACTGCTCAGCTTGGGTGTGTGCCAGAATCAACGAAGCCGACCACTTTGAGCAAGTCTGCCGCCGCTGTCTGGGGGTGTTGTCCCTGAGTAAGAAATTCTCCAACCAACGACTCAACGCAGCCTGCCGAATTGCCAACCGCCAGGCCCTGACGCGCGTTGCCCACATCGAGCAGATTCTGAAAAACGGCACCGATCTTGACGACTCACAGACTGAACTTAAACTGCCACAGCACCACGACAACATCCGCGGTGCAAAACATTTTAACTAATGGAGGCCGCCATGAGCACGAGTACCACTTTTGAACAACTGCGCCAACTCAGGCTGAGCAACCTCGCCCAGGCACTGGAACAACAGTTGCAGCAACCGGAACTTTACCGGGACCTGAGCTTTACCCAACGCCTCGAACTGCTGCTCGACCATGAGTTGCAGTGCCGCCACCAACGCCGTCAGCAGCGCCTGCTGCGCCAGGCTAATCTGCGCTTACAGGCGAGCTTGAATGAACTGGATTACCAGCCATCGAGAAACTTACAACGCAGCCACATCGCAGAGCTTGGACAGTGCACCTGGATTGCACGGGCACAGAACCTGCTGATCACCGGACCGTGCGGCTCCGGGAAGTCCTACGTTGGCTGCGCATTTGGGCACGCCGCCTGTCTGCTCGATTACACCGTGCGCTACGAGCGGCTATCTTTGTTGCTGGTACAGTTCGATCAGGCCCGGGCACTGGGAACTTACACCAAGTTTGTCAAAAAGCTCGCCGCCACCGCACTGCTGATCATTGATGATTGGGGACTCAAACCCCTGAACACCAGCCACCGTCATGATCTGCTGGAACTGATGGATGGGCGCTACGGGCGAACCGCAACCGTTGTGATCAGCCAATTACCCGTTGATCAATGGTATGCCACCGTTGGTGACGCCACTTTGGCCGATGCGATCCTCGACCGTTTAATCCACAATGCCCATCGTATCCAACTGACCGGTGACTCAATGCGAAAGCTGCAATCCAATTCACTGACCGTACCGGTGGCGCAATCCCACCGCAACGATAGCTGATGGCAATGACGACAAGATCTTACATTCACCGAGTGTCGCGAGCACTGCCGCAGTTATCAATTGATCCAACTGGCCAATTTGCATGGGTCAATTGGGATCAGTTGTTCATCACTGGTGCGTTATTTTCAATGCGTATCTGTGGTCATCACAATCTTACACTGAGCCCGCAGAATAAGTCCATAACCAACCCTGTGAAAAATTCCCAAAGACACTCGCGTCGAAAAAGTGCTTGCCTTTGGGTTTTTGCACAGGGTTGCTGACCGACTTATTTCCGCTCCGTGTGAGATTCAAACCAACAACAAATCCAAAGGAGGTATAACTCGCTCGAAAGATTCGAAAAACCGCTGAGATAAGCGTCGCGAATGCCAGTTTTTGGAGAAATGTTCATATTCTCTGGAATCGCGTTCATATTAATTGGAATACGCAGCCGGTGCGGCGTCTTTGGCTGCGATAATGTCTTCGGCGCGGCCGAGGTATTTTTGCCAGACGATTTTGGGTTTGCCGTTGATGCGTTGGGACTGGCGGGCGTAGTAGTAGGTATTGCCCTTGATTTTCTTGGCGGTGATGCTTGGCATGGATAGGTCATACATATGATTAATAATGATAGTATTATAGAACATAATAATGAGTAATATCAATCTATAGTCACAAATATGAATAGAGAAAATGACAGCTATATTATTAGGTCATACACTTAATCAGGCTAAAATATCCTCAGGCAGGCTTTGTCAGCCCGAAAATATTCGGTAGAAACAGGCAGTTAGAGAGGAACTGAAGAAATGGTGCGGGAATTATCAGTCCGAAATTTACCACGAACTCGGTAAAGTCGGGCTAGTGAGCATTGAACAATTTGATAATTTGAAGGATTATGGATCAGGTTTACCCATTGTTTTGCAAATAGGTCTCGACATCGATAATCTGAGTAGCATATTGTTAAGTTTAGATTTGGTTAATCACTACTTCAGCATATCGAAGTTGATTCATAATCCAACCGAAATCTGGACTCTCGCCGAGAATCATGCCCTGCATAGCGTGATAATCCTTCTCGATCCCCGCCTGAAGTTCTTTTTGCGGGACCAACCTCACAGATCCGGGCACGGCTTCGTCAAACCGCTTCCATGCTTGACGAAACGAAATAAGATTATGATTCCGTACAGCATTAAGCAGGTCTTTACATGTTAGTGCTGAATCTCCAACATCAGTCCCCGTTAATACTGCTACATCGTAGAAGTGACGTGAAATCCGATCTTTGTCGGTTGGCACCCGGCCTGAATCTCTGTATCCGCAATGAACACCGTGAAGAATTAATAGCTTTTCCAGAAAGGTGCGCTTAGGTGAAATTACGCGTATGGCACCTGATTCGAAAGAAAACTTCGCAAGGCTATTGGAGATATATGGTGTAACTGTACAGACTTGATTCGGCTCTACTGCCGATCTCGCACCCCCTTCAATTTTTACGCGTGGGACTACATATGTGACTTCATGATCACGAAAAATAGTGGGATATTCAACGTAGAGCGACTGTTGATCAACATCAAGCTGATCCTTAACGATTCGACATCCTGGTGCAATTTCCTTGATCCGACTCTCAAGAACGACCCGCAGGTCGCCGCATATGTATCCGCTACTTGCCGCTCTGAGTTCTTTGAACAATGCCTCCCGTTTTTTATTGGATAAATTTTTGGCTACGGTTGGATCGCGCTCTTCTCCAAACCCGAGACCGTCACGATACACTACGATATCAATATCCTCGGAAAACCGATTGATCAATCCGAAAGCCTTGGACAAGGATGTTCCGCCCTTGAAGAGCAGTTTCGGATGCCCTTCGGGCTGCGGATTGAATAATGCGTCAAGAACCAGGCAAACCCAGAAATCCTTTTCCACATAGCTTGGTAGTGTGTTCAGACGTGCTGCTGTCGATTCAAATACATCCCTCCTGTCCTGTGTCGGGAGTTCCAGGAAGGACTTAATATCGCCAGTCATGCAGCAACTTCTTGATCATGAGCGATTTCGCGCACTATAGCTACAGCCCATCCAGGTAAATCGTGGATGTTGTCCAATAAATCTCGCTTCACCTCATTTGGAAGAATTCGGTTCAGAGTTAAGGCTGCCCCTCCCTCAACGGTGTTGCGAGGACCTAACCATCGCAACGCTTGAACTACTGGCGCAGCAGGTTTCCCTGCCCACTTCATGGTGTTCGGGCCAGTATGTCGGAAGCGAATAATTCTTCCGTCGATCTCCAGCGTTCTCGAATGACTATCTGTCACGTAGATTAATTTCGCAGGTACAGCGTTGGTGAGGCCCAGCAGATTTGCCGCAACTATTCCATCTGTCATAATCCGCGCCCCGTCTCTTCGTGCCAGTGCTGCGATGATTGATTCCAGACTGGCAGGTGCTGGTCCATCCAGCACATCGCTGAACCTAAACGCTACATACAGGCCATGTCCTAGTCGGCGTAGTTGTCCTGCTTTGACAAGTCGTGACAGAGATTGATCAACAGCATAGCGACTGCCCAGGTCCAGGAAATCCTTGGGTGTACATACCCAGTTTCCGTTTTCTCTCTCAGACACTCTTCGCATTATTTTGTTAGCTATTCCAGTCATTGGTCTGTATCCATAATAGCAAATCTCTCATATTCTGTCAGATATTTATATTATATTTTCTTACATTAAGGATGCGTCTGACAAAATCAATCCAAAAGAATCAGAACTCAACTCGGAAGAGCGTAGACTTTCGAATTTCATCGATATTGTCGGCCGACAGCGAAGGCCGAGGAAGTAGAGTACTTGCCAGAGCGTTGACCGAAGCAGCGTGAAAGGTGAACCAACTTCAGTCAGAACTTAATGGATTGCGTCAAATTCAGCACAGAGTGTTCCATGCCCCTCCAATCGAATGGATAACGGTACGCATTGTTTAACGACAATCAACTTTCAGACTTACTCGAACAAAACACCACTCTATCGGCTTTAAAGTTGAGAAAAATTTTGGGGCCCATCACCCTCGAACCAAAATATCCAGATATTGGCAAGCCGTGCTACATTACGCACAGTTCATTGAATGCTCTTGCAATAATGAACTCGACGTCCGAACAGGACGAATGGGACAAAAGTTCGTCTGTATTGCGATGGTGGGCACAGTTGGAATACAGGCGAACATTTTTGAGTATCGGTTTAATTGGTCATTTGTGATTCGAATAGATGACTCAGTTATCGGAAGTTTGGCGAAAAAATCAAACAACTCAAGGAATAATTTTGACTTGCAGTTTGATTTCTCATCAACCTGATAGAAAAAGCAAGATGGTGTTTACGGCACTCAAAAATCAACGAGCCAGCTGTCGGCAAATTTCGTAATTTTGCCCTGTTTTGGTTGTTAACAATCAAATTAAGCTGGGGCAGTCGAATTTTTGCCGTACTCGATTTCATTGTTGGCCAGTTTTTTCTGTATTCTCGCTTAAAATCGAGGGTTTTCTGCTAGACACTACTTAATAGAAATTTCAGAATGCCAATTTACGACAATCCCACTAGGGAACTAATGCACGAATTTGCCGCCCAAGAACTAACGCATGGTCAGGTATTTTCTCCTAAAGATGCAAGTCGCTGGTTTGCCGACAAGTACCCGAATATCAAAAGCAAAACTGTCGAAATGCATGTGGAAGGTATGTCGGTGAATTCTAACAATCGTCGCCATCATCCCAGCGTGAAGCCAGGTAGGGGATTTGACCTATTCTTTAAAGTGGGCCCAAGTCAGTTTCGTTTGTGGGAGCCCGAAAAAGACCCTTCCCCTCGCTACAAACCACAAATTGATGCAGAAATTGCCTTAAGTACCACAGAGACATACGATTCCGCAGACTCGGGAAATAGGCCTATATGGGTTGTTGCTAGTGAATTTGGAGATTCAGACTACACCTCCGACTTCATTCAGAATGGATTCTGGGAGAATAAGAATAGGACTCAGGAAAATTACTATGACGAATTGAACTCCGTTAGAGCCGGTGATCGAATCATACTGAAAAAATCATACCGACGCAAAGATAAACTTCCTTTCGAAAATCACGGTCTTCCAGTACCCGTAATGGCTATTGATGCTGTTGGAGTAGTGTTGGAACCTCTAAAAGACGGCAACAAATTGAAAGTTGAGTGGCACCAAATATTCCAAACTCCACGAAAATGGTATTTCTATGACTGGAATCGACATTTCTGGAAAGTGAATACGGAGGCAGAACACGGCAAGAGGCTGTTGAAATTTGCGTTCGAAGGACAGGATCAGGATATTGACACGTTTCGCAACAATTCCTATTGGAAAGAACGCTTCGGAGACTCAAATAATCGTTTTGTCTGGACAACTTTCTACGAAGAGCTCGCTAACAAACTTCTTGAATTTAAGAATCGTCGTCAGGAACTGCTAAAGGAATTAAATGACATTGAGTTTCGAGTTATGCAAAGCTCACTTCAAGCGGATAAAGCAGAGGATGGTTCAAGAATACCTTTGGATGACTTTTGTCCTTTTTCGGCGATCGCGCGGATTAACAGAACAATCAGCGAATCTAATCGGAAAAAAATTGCAGTCGAATTCGCTAATGTGTTTGGCGTATCTCAACCCGTACCGGAAACATTTGAAGGCATTCCAGTCTTGCCAACCATAAGCTCATGGTTCTTTGCTTGGAAAAAAGATCGGAGCGCAAGTGATATTGACACCCTTTGGGAATTATTCGAAAGAGCTTTGGAATATTGTGATTCTGATTCCGACAGCCTTCGATCATCATTCTTGACAGCTTTCGACGAAGTTGCACGAGTCCGTGGCGTCAAATGGAATCTCTCAATGGGTCTTTATTGGATTCGCCCTTGGGAATACTTAACCCTTGACCAAGAGTCTCGAAAATTTCTTTCAAGTAGGCTCGCAATTCCAACTGACAAATTAATTGTCAATGATCAGATAAATGGGAGTGCGTATATGAATTTGATGACGGAGTTGCAAACACGATTTCTGGAAGACGATTTCCCAGTAAATTCATTCCCAGATCTATCTTTGGCTGCTTATGAAGATAGACCAGTCAAAATAAAGAAAAACAAGCAGAAAGTTAAGGGCGAAGACAAGAAACCAGTGCTCAAATCGTACGACATTGAAAGTATTGTTGAAGATGGGTGCTTCATTAAGAAATCGCGCCTCGAAGAAATTTACAAGCGTCTCAAAATGAAAAAAAATCTAATTCTCCAGGGACCGCCTGGGACAGGGAAAACGTGGCTCGCGAGACGGCTTGCTTTCGCCTTGATCGGAGCAAAAGATACACGCAAAATTAGTGCGCTTCAATTCCACCCTAGTTTGTCGTATGAAGACTTCATTCGTGGTTGGCGACCAAGTGGCAGCAGCGGGCTTGATCTGGTAGACGGACCGTTTATGGAGGTTGTTAATATTGCCCTACAAGACGTGGATTCCAATTATGTAATTGTCATAGAGGAAATAAATCGTGGTAATCCCGCACAGATTTTCGGCGAAATGCTCACGCTGATAGAAGCTAGCAAACGAATGCCTGAAGAAAGTCTAAAACTAATCTACAGCAAATCAAGTGAGGAACGCGTATACCTTCCCAATAACCTGTTCATCATCGGAACGATGAATCTGGCTGACCGGTCACTGACGCTTGTGGACATTGCATTACGTCGACGATTTGCTTTCATTGACTTAAAACCCGAACTCAACAAAGAATGGCGCAGGTGGGTACACGAAAAATATCAAATTGACAAGAAAGTTCTCGATAGGTTGAAGACAAGGATAGAACAGCTGAATGAAACCATTTCCAATGATGATAATCTCGGTAAACAATTCCAAGTTGGGCACAGTTTTGTTACACCGGATATAAAACCAGATGATCCTTGGAAATGGTTTGAACAGGTAGTGAACACCGAAATTGGACCGTTGCTTGAAGAATACTGGTTTGATGCTGCCTCAAAATTTAGAGATGCAAAGAAACGTCTTCTTCGCGAGTAGTGAATCAACATGGATCAATCAACCAAGCCCTTAATTCAAAACGAAGAAGTAAACTACGTTGATCAAATTCCGATACGTAATATCTGGCTGCTCATGCTCTATGCATCAGATCTATACAGAGACCTTGATCAATCAAAAAAATCGGTTGAAGATAACCCTGACGATATTCCGGATTTGGTAGCGGAAATTCTGTATCGCAGAGTCGAACAGCGAATTCGTAGAAATCTGAATTTTGGATACATTGCAAGAAACGATGTTCTTAACCGAGTACGAGGGAAGATAGATTTATTTCAAACCGAGCGACGACGATTGCTTGACAGAGGACAGGTAGCCTGCCATTACAACGAGTTTACCGTTGATACTCCCCGAAATCGCTACGTTCGAGATGCATTGAGAAAAATTTCTACGGTGGTATCATCCAAGTCCAATCTCACCAACAAATGTCGATCGCTTGCGCTAACTTTGGAACGTATGGGTGTAAAGGGTGAACGACCGAATCACAGGACAATAACAGTAAACCAATTCGGTTTGCACAATGCCAATGACCGTCCAATGTTACAAGCGGCATATTTGGCTTTTAATTTAGCCTTACCCGAAGAGACGATTGGCACTAGGATTCTTTCCAATCCAGACAGAAATTCGCAATGGCTACGAAAGTTGTTCGAAAAAAGCGTTGCCGGATTTTACGATGTAAAGCTATCAAAGAAAGGATGGCGGGTTTTTCCTGGAGAACGGTGCTACTGGCCGGTTGACCTGGAAAGCAAAACCCCTCAGATTGACGACATTCTGCCTGGAATGCAAACCGATATAGTGTTGAGTAATAAAAAGCTTAAAAGACGAATAATAATCGACACCAAATTTACTAGTATTTTGAAGGAGGGGCAGTTTCGTAAAGAAACATTAAATAGCGGCTATCTCTATCAAATCTATGCGTATTTAAGGACCCAAGAAGAACAATCTGAATTAGCACGCAATGCAACAGGTTTGCTACTACATCCAGTGGTAAATGGAACCGTTTATGAAGCCGTAAAAATTCAGAATCACGAAATTCGATTTGCAACGGTAGACTTGGCAGACTCCTGCGTCGAGATCGCAAAACAGCTCTTAAATGCGGTAGAGGTAGAATTTTGAATGAACGGAATGTCTCATCCTGTTCGTCGCCCTACACATATGTGCGCATATTTCATTTCTGCAGATTGGAGCATAGATCCAACAAAACGATCAGTATACGTCGCAGATATAGACAGCCGCTCAATTTGGAAGGCTTCAACGACGGGGGTTTGGAACCTCAAAGCATTGTTGGAACTTGCGAATTCTCTTCGACAAAGCGGTCCCGTGCTGATTGGAGTCGATGTCGTGTTAGGCGTTTCGAATGGATACTGGCGCATGATTCTCGAAAAATGTGGACGGCACCAACCAAAGAGCTTCGTCCATTGGTTGCGTAATCTTGACCCAGATAGTAATTTCTTTAACACAATTTATGCACCAAGTAAGTGGCACTTCGACACACCTTGGTTTCATGTGCCAAGGGGTAAAGGAGGTCTCACATCGTTCAAAGAGAAAGTGACTGATGGGTTTCTTCGTCGAATTGATCGCGAAACTGGAGCAAAGCCAGTTTTTGCTGTCAGTGGAATTCCAGGTGTCGTAGGTGCCGGAACCCGAAGTTTCTGGCGTGAGTTGATTCCAACTCTGACTTGCGATCGAGAATTTACCATCTGGCCATTCGAAAACGATCTGTCAAATCTTTTCCACCAAGACGCTATTGTTCTATGTGAAATGTATCCAGCTATTGCCTATGCCACTGCACTGGTGGACGAACTTCCCACATGCAGGTTGAGAGTAAGTAAGGCCAATCAACAACAATGTAAAGAAGCCATCAAACGTCTTAAAAAAGCAAATTGGATTACAAAGAATCAAATTGAACTTGGCGAACTCGATGCGTTGATAAAGAACGAGGATGAATTCGATGCACACCTTACAGCTGCTGCTGTCATGCGATGCGTAATTGAACGAAGGCCTTTGACCAGTCAGGACTGGATTGATGGAGTTGCGGAAGGATCAATGCTCTTGCTTGGAACTGTTGATCCAACGCTAAGGGGTCGAAGGATGACGACACCACCTCAGAAAAATCGTCCACCAAATTCTTCCGGGAACCGCTATTGCTGTCCAATTCCTGATTGTTCAAAAAAATTCTACGGGTCACGGAGGGGGTGGGATGCACATGTGGCTTCGTTCCGAATGCATCCTGAATGGCATTCCGAAATTAGGAATGACGCAGAACGAAAGAGATTGTTCCGACAAGAATTTCCAAATTGGTTTCAATTGTAAGCAGTTTCTTCACCAGTGGCATTTAACTCATACATTAATTGACACGGAGCATACGACAAGTAAGGAAACCGCCTGAAAAACAAGAACAAGCTAAGCAATTTCATGGTGGGCCCGGTTGGGAAGAATTCGAACCTTAGCAAATCTTATTGTTCGAGTTGAATTTATTCCCTCTGATTCGAGTGTGACATAGTAAGCAGGTTTTTGACTAAAAGTTAGTTTTACATTACCAAATTACATTGGAAACAACCTATTTCGTAAACGCTCTGATTTCCTTGAGGATTTATGAATCTACCTCGTATTTCGCTAATTGAGCACAATTTGCTCTCTTGCTCAAAATTTTCGCCCTCTCAGGATTTAACCATCCTGTTAGATTCAACAGTGGGCAATTTTCAGATACTAGGTATTTTTCCGTTTTCTTCGGATTCGAGGATCTGACGCATAGTATGGAAATAAATGAAATAATCCAATTACTGATAATTTCTTCACCAAAATTATCAAACTTGTAGCTCTTAAATCTTCTTGAATCCGTTGGATTTTCTGAACGAGGTTGCGGATTGAGATTATGTTTTTCCTGCAGTAAAGCCCCAATTGAGCGCCGAAGTGTGGAGGATCCACTACCACCCACAAGCAAATGGGAGTTAACGCGATTTCGAATACTATCTTCGGCCTTACCGATATAGAGAACCGTACGCCTTGTATTACAATTGAACCCAAGTTCGATTACCCCTTCAGAATCAACAATTAATACGTAGCAGCCAGGAAAGTTTGGTAGATCATGTTCAGCAATTGGCTGAGCTCTTGAAAGATCTAGACTGTTCATCAAGAAATTTGGTTCGATAAAAACCAATTTTTAAGTCAATGAGAATGCATCCAAAACTGAAGTGCACAAATAATAAAAAGAACTAATTTGTATTCCACTCCGTCATAGCAATCAGCAGTATTGAGGGATTTATGCGTATACATATTTGAAACTGCCGCGCAGCGGTTTAGTTCACTCAAGTCGGTTTTCGTTGTGTCGAACATACGGTATTTCTAACTATTGTTATCAATATGAAGCCTCGTCGCTGGTTGAACCAATGATGTGGGAATGGTTTCTCACTTTAGTGCAGACACCGCCTACCTGTGATGTACAAGATGCTTTTCCGACATAGAATATTAGAAAAATTGCAATGTGTATGTATTATCAATTTGCGATACGTTTTTAACATATCGAGCAACGATCAGGATGAGATATTGCATCAATCAAGATTATTGAGAATTCTGGATAAAGTTGATTGACGCTCGACAAGTAAATTTCATTTTCATAATTCAACCTGCACTGACTACACCTAACTTTAATTGTTCACCTTCTCAATTGAGTACATATCAATTTTCTCGTCGTTTTCGTCGTGCATATTCACCAAAAAAAAGCCGTCGAGCCTCAAAACATGGATCTGATGCATGCTCAGAAGTTCCATAATCCGATTTTTCCAAAGTGGTACTTCATCCCAAAGAGTCTTGTAGTTTGTATGAGTTCCAAATGGATTTTCTGCATGCATAAGAGGCGCACACTTTTTGTTATATAGTTCAGCAAACAATTCCTTTGTCAAGAAATCGGCCGTTTTTCTCTGAAAAATTTGCTTTAAGCGTGGATCACCGCTCAACTCTGGTACTATTGGAACCGGGTAGAATTCTGGATTTATGGCCCCCATCACTTTCAACAGTTTATCCCCGTTATGCTTTCCAAGTTTCCTCATACTACTACCCAATTCTTTAATTGCTTCTTGGTCAGCAACTAGTGATGCTCTAGCAATAATTTCAAGAATTTTTCGGAATTGCAAATAAACACTCTCTACGGCTATAGGTAGATATCGTTGACGGGTCATAACATCCGCAATTACTCCGATTGACTCAATGCGACACCTAACATCTTTTATCTGATCAAGATATTTCTTCATCTGATTATGATATTTCTCTTCCATATCTTAAATTTCCTGTTCCAGCAATAGTAGCACCTTGACTGGGAACATCTACATCCGGACATAAAGCTACGTATCCGTCACCATCTCGTTTGACAACAACCGTTAATCGTTTGATCATTCAGTTGATGCTTCAAAATTTTCTCAGTAGTTTGCCGCTTAACGCTCCTGTCAACTTAAGTCATAAATAACAGCAATGTGGTGGGCCCGGAAGGATTCGAACCTTCGACCAATGGATTATGAGTCCACTGCTCTGACCGACTGAGCTACAGGCCCAAATGATGAAATCGTTTCAATTAGAAGGTTTCCAACCGCAATTCTTAAAAGTACCCCATTACTGGAATCATACATTTAACGGCTGTCTTCCACGAGAAAAGGAAGTATTCTAAATGATATCTCGACCCGCTTGGGCATTTTTCTTGAGAACATAATTGTCTTTCAACTGCTGCAGTGCATCTTGCAAATCTGCTTCGTCATTCTCGCCGCGTTGCGAAAGTAAATCCCTGTTGTTCTGTGCCGTTAAACGTTCTCGAAGCTTTAACACCATTCCCTGAAACTCGTGCTTGAGATCTTCATCGACGGCAGTGTGATTAACACTTGCGAAAAGTTGAATCTGTGCGAAATACTCACTCGACCTGAATTTTTCCACCAAACTTGCAGTAGTTAAACTCGGATCCCGTCGTACATTCTTTAGCACTTCGGATAGAAGCAAAATATTGGCATCTTTGAGTTTGGAAATTTCCTCTATATCGTCCGCCAACTTGCTCCATTGGGGGTTCTGCACCAAAATTGAAATAAATCTTCCGGTAAGCGAATGAATTTTTACTTTGTCTGGTGTTGCTTTTGATACTCGATGGTCCGATTTAACCGGGCCCAATACACTTCTGATATCAGATACCGATAGACCGGTACGGTCCGCAAGCTCAGCCAACATCATCTGACGCAACATACCATGGCGCAGCCTCTCAATCACCTTTCCAAATTCTGCAGCAAATTTAGCGCGACCATCCGTTCGTTCGATATTGGATCGGTTAAGCAGCATTCGAAAAATAAAGTCGACGATCGGTTCACCTTTAGACATTCGTTCTCGAAATGCTTCGCTGCCTTCTTCGCGAACCATAGAATCAGGGTCGTGACCTTCCGGTAAAAACACAAAGCTCACCAGATGTCCGTCTTGCATGATTGGCAGCGTTGCCTCAACTGCGCGCCAAGCCGCTCTGACACCCGCTTCATCCCCGTCAAAACAAAAGACCACTTCGTGAATCGTCCGCAAGAGTTCCTTGATGTGAAAGGAAGTAACCGCAGTACCAAGCGTTGCAACAACATTTTCAATTTCAAACTGCGCAAGCCCAACAACGTCAGTGTATCCTTCAACCACCAGCACTTTCTCATTTTGCTTGATGGCCGGCAACGCTTTCTTAAAACCAAACAGTTCGTTGCCCTTCTTAAATAACGGCGTCTCTGGTGAATTTAAATACTTGGGCTCACCATCACCAATCACCCTACCTCCAAAAGCAATCACTCGACCCCTTCTGTCTTCGATCGGAAACATCAACCGTCCGCGGAATCGGTCGTAAGTCTTGGTGCTATCCTTGCGAATGATTAATCCGGCTTTTTCAAGCAACTGACGTTCGCGATCCGATCGTCCATATTTGTTCAAAATAAATGTCCACTCGTCAGGTGCATAGCCCAATCCAAACGCCTGCGCGGCTTCGAACGTAATCCCCCTTTTTTTGAGATACAGCTTGGCTTCATTTGAACGGGTACTCTTGTACAGTTGTGTCTGGTACTCTGAATTGACTTTGCCCATCAATTCTAAAAGCTGTGTGTAATCTCCGTGCTCGGGTGAATGCGAGTATTCGCGCGGCACCTTCATACCAGCACTCGCGGCAAGCTCTTCAATCGCATCCAGGAAACGGTAGTTCCCATATTTCATCAGGAACTGTATCGCAGTACCGCTCTCGCCACAACCAAAACAGTGAAAAAACTGTTTGGACGGACTAACGTAGAAAGATGGAGTCTTTTCGTTATGGAAAGGGCAGCAGGCTTTGTAATCCCGGCCAGCCTGAGTTAAGGGGACTCGACTGTTGATTACATTAACGATATCAACTCGAGCAATGAGCTCTTGAATAAAATCGTTTGGAATGCGGCCTGCCACGAAATAATTACTAGGATTTCAACCCAAATTTGGTCATCGATTTGTGCGCTCCCTCGCTCACTCAATTGTAGCAAAAGAATCGATGCTCAGGACTACCGGGTAGATGAATTTTTCCACCACCCAGGCGCGTCAATCCGATCTTGCGCGTTTGCAATAATCGCAAGATCGACCGGAACAATTTGGAATAGTGTTGACTGGCAATAACTGATCAGCCAACACGTTGAAGAATCAGTACGAGCGCTGGCGAAATCCACGCTGACGCATCATTCGCTTCTTTTCCCGCTTGACCGCGGCAGCAGCTTTTCGTTTTCGCACACTGGTTGGTTTTTCGTAATACTCGCGCTTGCGAATTTCGCTGAAAATTCCTGCTCTCTCACACGAGCGTCGGAATTGCCTGAGGACAACATCAAATGGTTCGTCACTGCGGACACGAACACTTGGCATAGAAGAAAACACCCCCCTGTTATCGCATCGGAATCATTACCCAATGCGCAATGAATTTAAGTGAACATAGCATTATATCTTTGTTCGCGCTTACAAGATGTGCAATTATTTTCAACCAATTTAAACCACGTTTATTCAATTTATTTGAAAATAATTGTTGTTTATTGTGTATTTCTTGGTATGATATTCTACAAACTACAATATAGGAGGATATTTTTTGCTATGGATAAAATTGATCTTGAAATTCTGAATTGTGTGCAACACGATGCAAATCTGTCGGCCAGTCAAATCGCTGAACAAGTTGACCTGAGCACAACTCCCTGTTGGCGCAGAATTCGCAAACTTGAGCAAGACAACGTCATCATGTCCAAGGTTGGTCTCCTGAATCGTGATAAACTCAATCTCGGCGTTGATGTGTTTGTTGCCATCCGCACCAATCAGCACAACGCTGCCTGGTTTGAAGGCTTCGCCAAAGCGGTTATCGAGTTTCCTGAGGTTGTAGAATTCTATCGAATGAGTGGCGAGATCGACTACCTGATGCGGGTTGTGGTCCCCAACATCGCTGAATTTGACAAGTTCTATAAACGCCTCATTTCAGCAGTTGACATCCACGATGTCAGTTCGAGTTTTGCCATGGAACGAATCAAGTACACCACAGCCTTGCCACTTCAATATGCACTGAATGATTAGCAAGACAATAACGTTCGACAAAATTGGACGATTAAGCTCAAACTCCATATGAATTGAAGGACCTTCCCAACAGTGAACACCCCCCTTTGGCGACCAAATCCCGAGTCCATCAAAGATGCAAACATTACCCGTTTCGCATCGCGCGTCAGCAAAGTACACAATATCGAATTTCAAGACTACAGCCAACTTCATCAATGGTCAGTCGACCACTCTGAAGACTTCTGGCAGATGATTTGGGAGTTCTGTGATGTTCGTGCATCAAAAATCAGTTCAACAATCGTGCGTGACAAGGAACAAATGCCAGGCTCTCGCTGGTTCCCCGATGCAGAACTGAATTTCACTGAAAATCTGCTTCGCAAAAATGATTCCACACCTGCGATCATTGCCCGTGGCGAAGGCAAGACAGATCGCATCCTGTCCTACGCCAATCTCAATCACGAGGTTAACCGACTGACACGAGCCTTTAGGGACAGTGGTATCGTACCTGGCGACCGAATTGTCGCCTATATGCCAAACATACCGGAAACCATCATCTGTATGCTGGCTGCAGCCGCCTGTGGCGCAACCTGGTCATCGTGCTCACCTGATTTTGGCGCCCGCGGTGTGATCGATCGCTTCGGCCAAGTCAATCCTAAAGTTCTGATTTCAGTCGACGGCTATACGTACAACGGCAAGCAGTTCGACATCAGCACCAAACTCACCGAAATTCGTCAAAACCTGCCAACGCTCGAACGCTTATTGATCGTTCCCTACCTCGACGAATCTGGCACGCATAACCTGCCGAACGCAATCAATCTCGAAGACTTCACGCGCGACTTTTCAACTGACCCGATCGAATTTCCCCAATTTCAATTCAATCACCCACTTTTTATCCTGTTCTCGTCGGGCACTACAGGAAAACCCAAATGTATTGTGCACGGTGCCGGCGGCACCTTGCTCCAGCATCTCAAAGAACATCAATTGCATGTCAACCTGAAACACGACGATAAGCTATTCTTCTTCACCACCTGTGGTTGGATGATGTGGAACTGGCTGGTTACTGCCCTGGCATCAGAAGTAACCATCATGCTCTATGAAGGATCACCATTTTTTCCAACAAAAGAAGTATTTTTCGAGTATGCTATGCAATACGAAATCAATCACATTGGGATTTCTGCCAAGTACATTGATTTTCTGTTGAAGTCCGGAGCGAATAAATTGGTCTCCTACGACGTCTTATCGCTCCGGACTCTTATGTCTACCGGCTCCCCGCTGAATCCTGAAGGATTTGACTACGTCTATCGCACCATCAAGCAAGACATTTGCCTGTCGTCCATATCGGGTGGCACCGATCTTATCTCTTGTTTCGTACTCGGCAACCCCACTTTACCTGTCTGGCGAGGCGAAATACAGTGTAAAGGGTTGGGATTAGATATCGCCGTCTTTGATGACGACGGCAATGAAGTACCTACCGGTACCAAGGGCGAGCTCGTCTGTCGTAATTCCTTCCCTTCCATGCCTGTCGGGTTCTGGAACGATGAAGACAATTCCAAATATCGATCCGCTTACTTTGAGCGCTTTCCTGGTAACTGGCATCACGGCGACTATGTTGAATTGACCGAACACGGAGGCATGGTTGTGTATGGGCGTTCTGATGCGGTCCTCAATCCAAGTGGCGTACGTATCGGAACCGCTGAAATTTATCGGCAAGCCGAACAAGTTGAAGAAGTCATCGAAAGTCTGGTCATTGGACAGCGTTGGGACGGTGATACTCGTGTCGTGCTCTTTGTGCGCTTGCGCGAGGGCATCGCACTGGATGAAGCATTACAGAAGAAAATCAGAACCATCATCCGCAACAACGCTTCGCCGCGACACGTACCGGCAAAAATCATCCAGGTCGCCGATATCCCCAGAACCAAAAATGGCAAGATTACCGAAGTCGCCGTGCGCAAAGTCGTCCACGGTGAATCCATCGATAATCTTGAAGCACTAGATAACCCAGAAGCCTTAGATCTTTATCACAATCTGCCAGAGCTTCAAACCGACTGATCAAACAGAATGCGGCTTCCAGTTATTTGTATTGAGAACCCACCGGATTGGCGCACAATTGCTTACGCGATACGCGTACGTTCAAGAATTTCTTCGTCGAGTTCGAAACCAAGGCCCGGTGCCGGACCAAGGTCAAGACAGCCTGAACCGTCATGCGTGACGATTTCCTGCAGCATGTGATCACGCACCTCCAGGCGCCACTCGGGCGGATCTATCGCATACTCAAGATAAGGCGGTGCGCCGACTCCAACAGCAAGATGTGCATTGGCGAGAAATCCGATTCCGTTTCCCCAGGTGTGCGGACTGAAAGTCACACCATGGTCACGCGTTTCCCGCGCGATGTGCGCAAGGCCTGTAATTCCGCCAAAATAAACGCAATCTGTCTGTAATACGTCCACACAGCCAGTTGCTACGAGATGCCGCAATTCGTGGTACTCCTGGTTCATCTCGCCACTTGCGATCAATGGTCCATCAGGAATCTCTCGCAACCGCCGCAACCCCTCAAAATCGCCCCGATGCAGCGGTTCCTCCAGCCAATAGAGATTGAGTTCGCAAGTTCGTTCAATCATGTCGCGTGCTTCGTCGTACGTCCACCAGGGTGAAATATCCCAGGGCATACGCCACGCCTGGTTAGCATCTGCCATGATTACAAAATCATCTCCGACTGCCTGTCGCACCGTGCGCAGGGCCTTTGCATCTTTTTTCGGAGTTTTACGACCAATTCGTAATTTAATCGCCTCAAAGCCCATCTCCTTGAGCATCAACGCCTGCTCGGCTAATTCATCTGGACGACGAACTGCACCTGTCGACGCGTACAAAGCGAGTTTCCCAGTACTGCCGCCCAGAAGCTCGTAAACTGGCTTGTTCTCGACCTTCCCGAGCAAGTCCCAGAGTGCCAAGTCCAGCGGCCAACACCGTGACGCAAACAGCGAAATACTATCCAACACGCGATTGTGTCGCTCAAAATTGAATGCCGGCTCACCGATGAACAAATCCTTGACCCGTTCAAAGCCAATCATTGCGTCCCCGGAAGCAATTCCCTGCGTACCGTTATCTGCTGTAACCCGAACAATTGTCGTCTCAAAGGTTTTAAGTGGACGCGGGTCCCAGGATGACGGAAACGCTGGATCAATGTCCAATCGATGGCGTGTAATTTCAATATTTTCAATGAGCATGAATATCCACTCCTTGTGGTGCCGATGAGTTGTAAATTATCAGGTTACTTTGTACTCGAACCGTCAACCGAGTCCGAAAATCGTCATTAGTGTATCGTAAAATTCCCCGTAGTATCGCTTTCTCGTTTGATTTTCCATGACTCGTAAAGCGAACTCGTATGCCTTGCGTCCGTACCTCGTTACCCATACAAATCATTCATGCAAAGCCGTTTGCTGCAAGTTAAAGTCTGGCGAAGTGCCGACAACACATTCGCCACCTATGAGGTTCCGCGCCTCAACAAACAAACCATTCTTGACGTGGTCACCTACATCCAGCGTAAACTGGATAACACCTTATCCTATCGTTATTCCTGCCGTGTCGGTATGTGTGGCACCTGTGCAATGACAGTCAATGGCGTCCCCCGCTGGACCTGTCGGACGCAAGCCGCGGCGTTTGATTCGGATGTTCAAATTCGAATTGAACCGTTGCGAAACTTTCCGATCATCAAAGACCTTGTTGTCAATATGGACCCGTTGTTCGACAAGTGGCAATCCGCTGGCAATGCATTTACTCCAGCCAACACTCATTCATCAGATTTTGCCAAGGTTCGACCTGACAGTGCCAACCGGCAGGCGGCCAACCAGGCCATTGAGTGTATTGGCTGTGGGGTCTGCAATGCAGCATGTGATGTGATCAAGTGGTCGCCCGATTACCTCGGGCCAGCTGCACTCAATCGACTGTGGACCTTGTACAACGACGAACGGCAAGTATCGCGAGACCAACTGCTCGCAAACATTGCATCAGATTCTGGCTGTCTAGGCTGTCACACCACACAGTCCTGCACTCGTTACTGTCCGAAAGAACTAGACCCTTCAGGCTCTATTGCCGGACTTAAACGGCAAGCACTGCGCACACTACTGTAGCGAATCTGCAACGGGGCATCTCAATTATCGGCGTGCGGTAGCACTTTGCCGGGATTCATGATGTTATCCGGGTCCCAAGCAGCCTTGATTGAGCGCATCAGCGCCAATTCAACGGGTGATTTATAACGCTGCATTTCTCTGAGCTTTAACAGCCCTATGCCGTGCTCTGCGCTGAAAGACCCGTCAAGTTCGTCAGTGATTTCGTGGACGATATCCGTGACCTCGTGCCATCGGCTGAAAAACTCATCGCCATCCATTTCCCGTGGCTGGCTCAGGTTCAAATGAATATTACCATCGCCAATGTGACCGTAAGCGAATGAACGAATGCCTGGAATCAGTGACTCAAGCCTTGTAATGGACCGTTCAATGAATGGGGTAATGCAAGGCAGCGGCACGCTGACATCGTTTTTTATACTCTTGCCTTCATAGAGCTGCGCCTCTACGATCGCCTCGCGCAACCGCCACATGGCCTGCGATTGCTTTTCACTGGTCGCGAGCACCGCATCAATGATGATGCCATCTTCAAATGCATTTTCCAGAAAACTTTCGTTGAGCTGTTGGGATATTCCGTTGTGCGTACTGTCGCCAAGTTCCATCAGTACATACCAGGGATAAGGACGATCAAAGAAATCTGTACAATCTGGAATGTTTCGAATGGCAGCTTCCACACAAACTCGCGACATCAATTCGAACGAGGAAGCAAAATCGGACGTTTCCTTGCGTGTTCTGGAAAAAAGTTCAACCGCGTTGTCAACTGACTCTACAGCAATCAGCACTGTCGAGCGATGTATGGGAAGCGGGAAAAGTTTCAGCACCACGGCCGTGATGATACCCAGTGTACCTTCGGCGCCAATAAACAAGTTCTTGAGATCATAACCCGTGTTGTTCTTACGCAGTGCGTTAAGACCGTTCCACACCTTACCGTCCGGCAGCACTACCTCTAGCCCCAATACCAGGTCACGGGCATTTCCATAACGAAGCACGTTCACCCCACCGGCGTTGGTTGACAGGTTACCGCCAATTTGGCAGGTCCCTTGTGCACCGAGACTCAAAGGCAGGTATAAATCTGCTGCCTTTGCCGCATCCTGCAAATTGGCGAGGATACACCCGGCTTCTGCCTCTAGCGAATACCCTGTCGGATCAACCTTGCGAATCCGATCAAGGTGCTTCAGATTAACAATCACAGTATTGGCTTGAGAAACAGCGCCACCACAGACACCTGTGTTACCACCTTGTGGAACAATAGGCAGGGCGTTTTCACGGCAGAATTTCACAACTTTAGAAACTTGCTCAATTGTGCCCGGCATGACCACACCCATAGTCTCACTTGCGAATCGACCACGCCGTTCTTTTAGAAACTCTTCCGTCGTTGCATCTCCCAACAACACATTGGATTCACCGACAATCTCTTGCAGGCCGCGTAGCAATCCGGAGTTTATGTCATTCATATCTCGACTCGTTTAATTGGATTCCGCAAAATCTGAATAGTACGTTGCCTAAATTATGACTTCCTACGCCTGTTTAGCATTGAAAATTATGTGTTGAGTTAGCTATTGAGTCATTTTTCCGTAGCAGACCCGATGACTGCTCATTCGCAAACGGCAGTATAAGGCGAATGCTATCGATGCTTGTCATTGACAGCGTTAACTGACGGGAGGAATTGGCATATCGTTCGCGCAAGCCTCACATATAACAAGATGATTCGCATGCAGCCGACCCTACAGCTTAACGTGTCACTTTCCTTAATGATCGTGGCTTGACCGTTTCTGGGATGATCTAAATCAACATCGACCGATCTCATATCGCATCGTGCTGCTAAATCTGGCCGAAACATTAGAGGGATTGCACCACCGGCAGGGATCATTGCTTCCAGAGCATTGAATGTCGTCCAAGACAATAGTGAATACCATCATTCTGGTACTGGCGTAACACGGATTCTCTATTGTGGTATTCTGACTCTCGAATTTTTGATTGATCTTTCCCAATTTTCGACATGTCTCACTCAGCACCCGATCACGAGTCAGCTTTATGTGCAAACCGCAATAGACCCCTGATTACCGGGGCCGCGATGATTCCGTTCAAACGTTACCAGGACGGTTCCAATTTTCGCGATTGGGTACGTACGGTCACCCTTGAAGCGCTAGCAGAAGCTGAACTGGAACACGGTGAAATTGAAGCCATTATCGTTGCCAATGAGAGCGATTTGCTGTCATTGCAGGTCAGCCCCGCTGCATTGATTGCCGATGAAGTCGGTTTGCGATTTGCTTCAGCCGTACACGTCGAAGCCGGTGGGGCGAGTGGGGCGGCCGCGCTGCATCAGGGTTTCATCCTGATTGGTTCCGGCTATGCCCGCAACGTCCTGGTCGTGGGCTTCGAACAAACTGCCAGTCGACTGAATCGAGGCGGTGTCCAACAGGTCTACAATCTGTCGTTCGATGCCGACCTCGAAGGTTGGGCGGGTGCCAACACCAGTGCGCTTTACGCGCTGTCCTACCAGGCGTACTGCAATGAACACGGTTGTGATCCTGCACTCGCCGCAGGGGTTTCAGTCAAGAATCACGGCAACGCAATCCATAACCCGTACGCTCATAAACCAATGGACATTACGGTTAACGATGTTCTGGCATCTGACATCGTCAGCGAACCCTATCGATTGCTCGACTGTTCAATGGTCAGTGATGGTGCCGCGGCAGTTGTCCTATCGAGCTCGAATCAACCGACTCGAGCAGGACCAAAAGTCAAAATCACCGGTTCAGCTTGCAGCACTGACTACGTCCGCCTGGGTGACCGGCAACAAACACACTGGTTCGCTGCAAAAAACCGCGCCGCCCAAAGTGCATACGCAATGGCCGGGATCACACAACCAGATAAAGAAATTGATGTCGCAGAAGTGTACGATGCTTTCAGTGGCGCTGAGTTTCAGGCAATCGAGGCACTTGAGTTTTGTCAGCCAGGCGAAGCCGGAAAACTACTTCAAGCCGGTCACTTCAGTGTCGAAGGCAGTTTACCCATCAATCTTTCCGGTGGACTGATCGGCCAAGGTGGTGCCCCAGGTGCAACCGGAATCGCGCAAGCGATCACACTTTATCGTCTGTTGAGCAACAACTACTTTGCCGAACTTCAACCGCAAAAGGCACTACGAAGAGGCGTTGCAGACACCCATTCAGGGATCGCAACTACCAATGTCGTTCACGTTCTGGAACGCCTCGACGACGAATGAAATTGTGCCTTTCAGTCAGTGGTAAAAAACGTCAGCACTTCGTCGGTTGTCACAACATGACAGTAAATCATGTTGATGATCTCCAATTCATGCTGGTGTAACGCTTCGGTCGCCGCAGCACAGCAATCATCGACCACCACCACACCAAAACTCTCGTCTGCGAGACTGCGAACGGTTGACGAAACACACTGATCGGTAAAGATGCCGGTTGCGATTACATCGGTGATTTCCATGTTGCGCAGCATCAGTCGCAAATTGGTACCGGTCAACGCACTGTCGGTGGTTTTGATCACAACGATGTCATCATCGGCTGGTGTGAGTGCCGGGACGAACTGTCCTTCGTGGGTGTCCTTCGGAATCAGCAGATAATTGAAACCCGGTTTCTTTTGGCTGAGTGAACGGTCGCGTCCGTCAGTCTTGTGACAGGCAATTCGCGCAAAAATGACTTCCACGCCGCGTGCCCGGCATTCATCAATCAGGCGGGCGATATTGGGGATCACAATATCGTTCATGCGCTCATAGAACGGTTGCCAGCGTTGGGTTTCGGCATCCGTTTCTTTTGGTAACATGTATGTATTCTGCACATCGATAACCAGCAACGCTGTAGTGGAAGGGTCCAAATGGATGTCTTCAGGGTCTTCTGCGTTGGCATAGTAAAAAGACCGATGCGCGGTCTTCCAGTTTGCGTTGGTTATTTGCTTTTCTTCGCTCATGTAATTCACTGTTTGAAAACCCAATCAACTTGCCTTATGTTGAGTTAACAATAAGAGAACTTAGCTACAACACCAAGCTCAAAAAATTGGGGAAAGTTCTCTACATCATTAAAATCAGTCGATTCCACCGAGAGTCATTGTGCCATTTTTTAAAGATTTCACGTCAGCATCATTGTAGTTAAAATACTTTTGAACGAATTCCTTATGAACACCGTCGCGTAGCATGGCCCGAGCCAAAGACTGCCGCGCTTCCAGTCGACCTTCTTCACGACCTTCTTCACGACCTTCTTCACGACCCTCTTCGCGACCCTCTTCACGACCCTCTTCGCGGCCCTCTTCGCGACCCTCTTCACGATTAATTTGTGCATTACTCATTGCGAAATTCATCACTTAATTTTGTCCTTTTATCTCCTTTTCATGCACGGTCTACCATGATGCTTTGAGGAGCCTTGTACAGACTCTTCTCACTGTGAGAATAGGCACGTTTGAACTAATTTTCTGATTAAAGCGCCTACTTATGGTTCATCGTGCCATTTTTCAAAGTTTCCATCTCAGCATCACTGAAGTCGAAATACTTTTTAACGAATTCCTTTTTAACACCGTCGCATAGCATGGCCCGAGCCAAAGACTGCTGCGCTTCCAGTCGACCTTCTTCGCGACCTTCTTTGCGACCCTCTTGACGGCCCTCTTGACGACCCTCTTGACGACCCTCTTGACGGCCTTCTTGACGGCCTTCTTCACGATTAATTTGTGCATTACTGATTGCGAGATTCATCACTTTACTTTCTCCTGTTATCTCCTTTTCAATATCCGTCCACCAGGAAAATGTCAGCCCCTGTCGCTCATTGATGTATTGTACCACTGGCACCCAATACTGATTAATTTCCGGCTCGCTCAGCGCGAGACTCCTGGTTACCATCGTTCGTGCTACTTGGCGATCAAAGTCACCGCCTACATCAATATTTCCCAAAGCATCGAACAGCAGCGTTACCGCAGCCTCTGATGATCGTAGCTGATTCTGTACCCGCTTGGCGCGAAGATTCAACACTCTAACTTCAAATGACAAGACCGTTTGACCCAATACAGACCAGAATGCCTCACCCGCATCAGCCAGCCAATCGCTGAAGCGGACCTCACCATCAATCTTGCACTTGACATCGTTGCTCACGGCCAACGCCACCACTGGTACACGGCTTTTTTTGTATTCACCGAATTGGTAGCGCGCCACCTGAGGCATAAGTTCATTGAAGACGAAGCGGCTTTTCATTTCGATGAGTAGGGTAATCGCATCGAGCCCGTCCTTGACAGGGTGTTTCAAAGGTATCCGGACTACGACATCGGCCTCCTGGGAGTGACCATCTGGCGCCGTGGATTGAGTCGCGATCAGTTCGCACTGGTCCGTTTTGAGAACGCGCCGCTCCGCGGGCGTAAAAGCCAGGTTCACCAACAGTTCCAAGCCCTGTTCAGAGCGCACCAATTGACCGAACAACCAGTGATGCGTACGATAGGAAGAGGTTTTGACCGACCGGTCTTTCATAAAAGTTGTGCCTCCCGAGGTAGCAAAATCTAATTTGATAAACATAACCTTCACCAATTGATCAAATCCCTTAGTGGATTCTGCTGTATCGGTGAAGCAAGTAACGGCACTGAATATTATCAAGCGACCAGTGTATCACCAGGTGATGCACCGATAATTATTTTTCGATTCAGTTAACTTAGACGCAGCAATCGTTGCAATTGTGCAACGACAAGTTATGCCATCGCTGCGTATCGATACAAACCATGAATCTGAGCGAAAATGCAACCAGGGTAGTTCAGCTACATTCCGTCAAAAAACCTGTTGATCAATACAATCGCTCAGACGACTCCTGGAGAAAAGTTCATGGGTCAAAGCTTCCGGTTTCGGGAGTCATGGTCGCTGGATAATGGATCGTCTCGCTTGTTTTTCTTAAGTTATTTCAGCCGCCTAAACGAGCCATCTATCTGTTGAATAGACCACATGGTGTTACCAAAATTATTGATTCAAGCGCCGAGGGATTCACCATAATATGGGCTTTGCGAGACGGTCTAGACCAATGCTGCGATCGGACGCCCCATCGAGTGCCAAACCGCAAATCGAACAACCCTATTACCGGGCCCAATACAAAAAAACGCGCACCACACGCTCAATCACATTGCCTGAAACACAAACCGATTCACTGCTGACCGAGAAAGATCCAAATCCGGTCGAAATTCAGCATGCAGACAATCCCAGTCCCATACTGCTGGTCTGCGATCATGCTGGATTCGCGGTGCCTTTGAGTCTGCAAGATCGCATGCCCGCACCGGATGAAATGGTGCGTCACATCGCTGTCGATGTCGGTGCACGGGCACTCGCGCAGCATGTCGCAACCCAACTGGGTTCCACCTTGATTATGCAGCGGTATTCTCGCCTTGTCATCGATATGAATCGCCCGCATGAGTCATCGGAACTTTGCCCTGAAGTCAGCGATGAAACAGTCATCGATTTCAATCAAGCACTGACTGAGCAAGACAAGTCAATCAGAATAAAGAAGATATTCCAACCCTATCACGACACCATCGCGGCGATGCTTGACGACCGCGTGCATCAATGCACTGCGCTCGTTGCAATCCACAGTTTCACCCCGAAACTCCGGAACCAAGCCCCGCGCCCATGGCATGCGGACCTTATTTCCCGGACTTCAGTCAATCTTGCTGTTGAACTTCGAGACATCTTGCACACCAAACGCCCCGAACTCAATCTCGGTGTTAATGAAATTTTCGGTGTCTCTGATGCTAGTGACTATACGCTTCGAACGCATGCAGAACAGCGCGACTTGTTGGGCCTATCGATCGAAGTCAGAAATGACTTACTCGCTACCGACGTTGCCATCGCCGATTGGGGCAATCTGCTTGCCGATTGTCTCAAAACTGTATTCGCTGACCACCTACAGAATCAAGAGTGTGAATGAGCTTTGATTGATCCAGTCTATTCAATCCTGACGGCAACGACCAACCTTTTCGAGGACCCGGCTGCCAACTGCTACCGAGTGGGACTGCCCGTTAACGCCAATATCGCCGCGGATACCATAGGTCGGCAAGCCAACAACGGCAACGGTGCACGTATCGCACTGGTTCACGAACATTCGAACGGGTCGATTCAAAGGTTCACTTACGCGCAACTAGACAACCTCGCTACCAAGTTTGCCGTATCACTTGCAAATCTCGGTGTAACCCGCGGTGACCCGGTCGCCGTTCACACTGCACAGCGACCAGAAACGGCAATTGCCCACATGGCGATCTACAAACTCGGAGCAGTCGTGCTAACCCTGTCACACCTGGCTGGACCGGAGGCGACGACCCACATTCTGAACGACTCCAAGGCCGCCTTCATCATCACCCATTCCGATTACTGGGCGCCACTTCGAGAAGTCGCGCGGAATCTTGAGCACTTGCAGCACCGAATTGTCTGCGGTTCACCTGCAGCGCAAGAGATTGCATTCGACGATCTGCTGTCGGTTTGCTCGGATCATTTTGAACCGGTGATCACTGCAACTGAAGACCCGGCTGTGCTCATGTACACTTCCGGCGCAACCGGTAAACCGAAAGGTGTGCTGTTGGCTCACCGCAGTGCCCATTGTTATCGGCCGACACTGAATCTTGTGTACAACCTGCTTTTAAATAAACCGGGTTCGATTTTCTGGACGCCTTCTGATTGGGCGTGGAGCGGGGGTCTGTACGATCTGTGTTTTCCTGCGTGGCAACACGGTCACACGGTTATATCTACCAATCGCCGTTTCAGCGCAGATTGGGCATTCGATTTTATGGCTCGACACCGGGTCACACATTCGTTCATGACTGCAACTGCGCTTAAGCGGCTCGCTGAGGTTCGTTATCCTCGCAACCACTGGGACCTGGCCATGCAAGTCGTTTGCACCTCGGGCGAGAGTCTGCCAAGTAACATACTGCGCTGGTGCGAAGACGAATTTGGCATCGTATGCAACGAGCTTTATGGCCTAACCGAGTTTACCGATATGATCGGATGCTGTAAACACCTATTTCCTACCAAGCCCGGATCAATGGGACGCGCATTCCCGGGTCGCCACGTGGCAATCATTGATGATGAAGGGGTTGAACAGCCCGATGGCACCACGGGTGAAATTGCATCGCTGCTCGCCGATGATCCGACATTGATTCTCGGCTATTGGGGCGATCTTGGTGTTCCAGCAAGTCTTAAAGATGGGAAATGGTTGCGGACGGGCGATTATGCGGTCCGCGATCAAGAGGGGTATTTCTGGTTTAAGTGCCGTAAAGATGATCTCATCAAGAGTGCGGGTTATCGAATCGGTCCCAATGAAGTGGAGGACTCGCTGGTTTCGCACCCGGATGTTGCCGAAGCCGCAGTCGTCGGCAAACCGGACCCCGAACGCGGTACCATTGTTATGGCCTATATTCGCGTTGCGAATGGGGTACCACAGAACGACGAAACCCGTGAACGCCTTCAGCAGTATGTCAAACGCGATCTTGCGGCCTACCAATATCCAAGAATCATCGAATTCATCGACACTTTCCCGATGACATCAACAGGCAAGATCAAGCGAAATGCGCTGCGTGAAATGGCTGCTCGCGAACCCGGGCAACCAATAGCAAGCGAAGCACAAGGCCAACTCTAACAACTCATACTTTAACAAACCAATTTCTCCATGTATGGCTGACCCAGTCTACGCACCACTCACCAAACTCACCAACCTATATCTGGACGCCGCGCAAGACCGATACGTCATTGGCATTCCCAAAAATGCCAATTTGGCGGCCGACACGGTAGGGCGTGTTGCCCAATCTGGGCAAGCGAACCACATCGCGTTGATTCACGAAAACGCCGACCAATCGATTGAGTCGTACACCTTTGCTGAACTCGACGAGCTTGCCTGTCAATTTGCGGTCGCACTTGCCAGCCTTGGCGTACGGCGCGCTGAGCCAGTGGCAGTCCACACGGCACAAAGCCCACAGACGGCCATCGCACACCTTGCCATTTACAAGCTAGGCGCCATTGCCATGACCGTTTCCCATCGCCATGGACCCGATGGGATTGGCCACATCATCAACGACTCTGGAGCCCGCATCATCATTACTCAATCGGAATATTGGTCACAACAGCGCACCGCTTGCAAGAATTTACCGTCGCTTGAGCACTGCATCGTAAACGGTGCTCACGAAGCAGGAGAAATTGGATTTGACGAATGTCTTGCAACATCGCGCGCGGGGTTCGAACCCGCAGTGACCGACAGCGAGGATCCTGCAATATTGATGTACACCTCAGGTTCCACAGGCAAACCGAAGGGTATCGTCCATGCGCACCGCTTGCTGCACGCTTATCGACCAAGCCTGACGCTGGTCTATAACCTGGAGCTCAACTATCCCAATGGGGTATTCTGGACGCCGTCAGACTGGGCCTGGGTCGGTGGTCTATTCGATGTCGTCCTGCCTGCCTGGCTGCACGGTCAGACAGTCGTCTCGTGCAATCACCGATTTTCAGCCAGTTGGGCTTTTGATTTTCTGCAAAGACACCGAATCACCCATTCGTTTATGGCGCCTACTGCGCTCAAACGGCTTGCTGAACAAAGAAATCCACGCGCAAATTGGGACCTCGCCATTCGAGTCATCTGTACCGGGGGTGAAAGTCTGCCAAGTGAGGTCTTGCGCTGGGCTGAAGAAGAACTCGACATCGTGTGTAACGAGTTCTACGGTCAGACGGAATTCAGCGATACCATTGGCTGCTGTAAACGTTTGTTTCCGACAGTGCCTGGCTCAATGGGACGCGTTTTTCCAGGTCACAAAGTTGCGATCATTGATGAATCCGGTGTAGTAATGCCTGACGAAACTGTTGGAGAAGTCGCGGTTTGGGCTCCAGGTGAACCCTGTTTGTTCCTCCGCTACTGGGGTCAACCAGGCATCCCCGATTCACTGCAAAGCGGTAGCTGGCTCAAATCCGGTGACCTTGCAGCGCGTGATCGCGATGGCTATTTTTGGTATAAGGGCCGAACGGATGACCTGATCAACAGCAGCGGCTACCGAATCGGCCCAAATGAAGTCGAACAAACGCTGCTCTCTAATCCCATCGTCGCAGAAGCCGCGGTCATCGGTAAACCTGACCCGGAACGCGGTGCCGTAGTCATGGCCTTTGTGCGGTTGATTGAAGGCGTGCCGAAGAATGATGACAGCCGCAGACAGTTGCAGGAATACGTCAAGCAAAGCCTTGCGTTCTATAAGTATCCAAGAGTCATTGAATTTGTTGACGATTTTCCGATGACCAATACCGGTAAAATTCGGCGTGGTGAACTTCGCAAAACGGCTGCTGCACAATCGACCTAATCCATGAACATCCAACTGGGCGATCCGACATTCAAACTGTTTGTCCTGCAACGGGCAACCGGCGCACTGCTGGCTGTATTGTTATTGATCCATCTTGTCACTGTGATTTACGCAGTGCAAGGCGGGCTAAGCGTCGCCGAGATCACCGAACGGGTGCGCGGCAATCTTTTCTGGATCGTTTTTTACAGTGTTTTCGGATTAACCGCGATCATTCACGCCCTGATTGGGCTGCGTAAAGTTTTGACCGAAATACTGCCCATTAACCAAAGAATGATTGATTTGGTAGTGGCACTCTACGTATTCGGTGGTTTGTGGCTTGGCTTGCAGGCAATCGCAGCAATCTGGTGAAACAACCCATGCATGTACGTGGCCATCCTGGCTATATTGCCTTTTTAATCCACCGAGTGTCGGGGCTGTGTCTCGCACTATTCTTGCCCGTGCACCTGTATATGCTGTCACTGCTGCTTGATGAGCCCCAACAATTTGACCGCTTTATAGACTGGACCTCAGCCCCATTGGCCAAAGCTTCGGAAACACTGCTGATTATGCTGGCAGCCGCGCATCTCGCGGGGGGTATCCGTATACTCGTTATTGAGTGGCTTGCTGTTCCGCACCACCATGCAAAACTCATCACCGCGGTTGCGGTTTTTTCACTGGTGGTAGGCCTGGCTTTTATAAGTGCAGTGACTTTGTGATGTCTGGTTCTCAACATACATCAATACAACAACTGCAAACCGAAGTACTGGTCTTGGGTTCTGGAGGTGCCGGACTACTCGCCGCCATCCATGCACACGACGGCAATCCAACCGATCGGGTCATGGTCGCTACCAAAGGTTTGGTGGGGAAATCGGGCTGCACCCGGATGGTCCAGGGCGGTTATAACGTTGCTCTCAGTGAAGGCGATTCAATCGAAGCGCATTTTCGCGACACCATTGAAGGTGGTAAATGGATTAATGACCAGGAACTGGCCTGGACACTGGTTTCCATGGCACCAGTGCGGGTTCTCGAACTGGAAAACCGGCATGGGTGTTTTTTTGATCGCAACCCTGATGGGTCCATCCACCAAAAGGCTTTTGCCGGGCAAACCTTCGACCGCACTGTACACAAGGGGGATCTCACTGGTATCGAAATCATGAATCGCCTCACTGAGCAGGTCCGTGCTCGACCGATTGTTCTGCTCGAAGAGCACCGAGCGATTGAACTGATCCTGTCGGCGGACCGGCAACGCATTGCAGCCGTATTGCTCATTGATATTCGCACTGGCACTTTCAAACTGGTCAAGTGTCAAGCGGTCATCATCGCAACCGGTGCCGGGCCGACCATGTACAAGTTTCACACACCATCGGCGGACAAATCTTGTGATGGACTGGCACTGGCCCTGCGTGCTGGACTGGCCCTGCGCGACATGGAGATGGTCCAGTTTCATCCAACCGGACTGCTGGCTGGTGAAGACACCCGGATTACCGGGACGATTATTGAAGAAGGTTTGCGGGGTGCCGGCGGACACCTGCTTGATAATACCGGCAAACGTTTTATGATTGATTATGACGAACGCACTGAGCGTGCCACACGGGATGTTGTCAGTCGGGCGATGTTCGAACAAATGCGTAGTGGTGCAACCGGTCCGAATGGCGGCGTATTCATTTCGATGGCGCACCTGGAACCTGACTTGGTTCGACGGCAGTTTCGCGGGATGGTCAAACGCTGTGCTGATATCGGTCTTGATCTCGTTACAAGCCCTGTGGAGGTAACGCCTTCGGCCCACTACATCATGGGTGGCATCGAAATTGGGACGGATTGTACGACTTCAATTGCTGGAATATTTGCAGCCGGAGAAGACACCGGTGGTGTCCATGGGGCCAACCGTCTGGGGGGCAATGGGGTCGGGAACTCCACCGTGTTCGGCGGCATTGCAGGTGCTACGGCCGCCGAGTGGGTGGCCAGGCACGGCGAGTTTACTGAACCGGAAGACGCGCGTGTGGAGGAGGCACTGCGACGGGTGCAACAGCCATTTCAGCATCGTGGCGGCGACCTCAACACGATCCGCGAAACACTCTACGAGATCATGTGGGAAAATGCCGGAATTTTGCGTTCAAACCAAAGCCTTGATGCTGCCGCTCACCAGTTGGCCGATTTGTTGAACGCCCTCGATGAGATCGGAGTTGATGCACAACTGCAAGCATTTAATATGAGCTGGCACGACTATCTCAATCTGCAAAACCAGATTCTGGTCAGTCAGGTCATTGTAGTAGCCGCGCAAACTCGAACTGACTCACGCGGCTCGCACTATTTGACTGATCATCCTGAAACTGACCCATTGGCAATGTCTCGATTCACACGGGTGCAGCTGCTAGCGAATAAAATAGAAGCTGAAACAGTCGCGGTTGACTTCACCCGACTGCGGCCATAATTCAGACAACAACCTCAATCGAACACTTCAAACCATCGAATCTTGATATCCGAAAGCAACATTCAGGCAGCCGCCCATGAAATCACCAGGCGAGCGGCAATACGCATTCCTGATGACTATCGCGATGGAGTTCGCGATGCGCGCGAGCGCGAGTCTGGTCACTTGAGCTGCTTTGTGCTGGACACAATGATGGACAACTGGGACGCAGCTGTCGAAGATCAGCGACCCATGTGCGCTGACACAGGATTACCGCGCTATTACGTTAAATTCGGCAATGAAGCAGCCATAGAAGGCGGCTTCGTTGCGTTGGAGCGGGCACTGCGACGCGCCACCGCAGCAGCGACCAGCAGTATCCCGCTGCGGCCCAATCGCGTTCACCCGCTTACCCGCAAAGATCACAATAACAACGTGGGTTCGCGTGCGCCGGAAATTGAGTATTCCGTAGAACCTGACGCCGATTGGCTGGATATTACCACCGTGCATAAGGGTGGGCTTTTCGGAACTGACTATCGCATGCTCTTTCCGGGGGACGGCTGGGATGGAATCAAGAAAATGTTCCTCGATACGATGATTCAGTTTGGTCGTCGCGGACTCGCGTGTCAGCCTGCCATCGTGGGCGTCGGCATCGGCGGCAGCAAGGATACCTGTATGGTACTTGGCAAGCAGGCCGCCTGCCTAAGGGTCGTTGGTGACCGGCATCCAGACCCTGAAATCGCCAATCTCGAAGACGAGCTCAAGACATTGGGTAACCAGATTGGCATGGGACCCATGGGGTTTGTGGGCAGTTCCATGGTGGTTGACTGCCATATCGAAATCGCGCATACGCATACCGGCGGTATGCCGGTGAGCATTCACAGCTTCTGCCTGTCGTCGCGCCGTGCGGTAGTGCGGTTGTTTGCCGATGGGTCGAGCGAGTTTCGCACCGATCCCATGTGGTTTACATCTTATCATCGCAGGGAGGAGGTTGAGTGAAGCAAGCCGGACAAAAAATCGTTGAACTTGCTGCGCCTGCCGATCCAAAATCCCTGGCCGCACTCAATATCGGCGACGTGGTATACCTTAACGGAACAATTTATACCGGTCGCGAGGGCGTTTATCGCCGCATACTCGACGATGGCATTAGCCCGCCAACAGACCTCGCTGCCCTATCGAATATCAATTTTCATTGCTCACCTGCAGCGACTGTCGAACCCGATGGCACCTATACCGTAGGGGCAGTTACAGCAACGGCAAGCTTTCGATTTTCCAAGTGGATGGAACGTTGGTTTGAACTGACGAACTGCAAGGTGGTCATTGGCAAAGGCGGGATGCCGCAATCGGATTACCAGTCGTACTTTGTGCCAAACGACGCAGTTTACCTCACCACCGTCGGCTATGGAACCGGTGCCCTGTTGGGGCGTGGCATTAAACGGGTACCGCAAGCTTTTTGGGTTGATGAACTTGGCATTGCGCAAGCCATCTGGATCCTTGAAGTCAACAAATTCGGACCTTTTCTGGTAGAATCGGATGTTAACGGCAACAGTCTGTTCGAACGTTCAAAACAGGAAATTGACAAGAACATTGACTCACTATATGCCGGATTAAAACAACCGGCACTGAGCCGTTATGGAGAGACGACTCGCCGCACTGACGAAGTCATCTGAGCGATGATTGCATTGAGCAAGTAGCAACTGAGGAGATTGTAATATGGGTATTCTTATACTGGGCCTTGCTGTGTTTATTGGTTTGCACTTAATTCCAGCAGTACCGGCATTGCGTACTGCATTGATCGGGGGTTTCGGCGAAAGCAAGTATCGATTCCTATTTTCGCTGGTTGCTTTCGTAGGTTTGGCAATCATTGTCTGGGGTTATTCAAGTGCCGACTTTCGGCCTGTTTATGAACCTGCCGCTTGGGGACGTTCGCTGGCATTTGGATTGGTCCCTATCGCGCTTATTCTGTTTGCAGCTGCCAACATGCCAACCCATATCCGCGCCATTGTGCGCCACCCCATGCTTGCCGGGTTGTTTTTGTGGGCACTGGTGCACCTTGCTGCCAACGGTGACCTCAGATCAGTGCTGCTGTTTGGGGCACTGGGCGTTTATGCTGTTGTAGCGACAATCAGCGCGGTCATGCGAACTCAGCAACCATCCGAGAGCAAACCGCCTCGATGGTCAATGGATGCCGCCGCGGTGGTGGCCGGTGTTGTTGTTGCCGGATTACTCGCAAAATTCCATGGCACATTGTTTGGCATGCCGTTAATGTAGAAATTTCCAGGATTTCGATGGTTGTGAACTGATTTTGGTTTGTGATTTGGTCAATCAATAAAGTTTGAGACCGACTGTTTATCGGCTGGCAAGCTCCAACGTCGGCTGACACATCTGCCTTTCGGTTAACTTGGGCATTGCGCACAACGAGGCAGCCGGCCATCACAAAATTACCTGGCGAGTGGTGGTCGAATGCTCAACAAACTCCGATTATGACCAACTGACGTAACGTCAGTTTCCAAATGCTATTCTGGTCGAAGCATCTGCTGCTGTCACGAGGGCATCCCTACCCTCCCGATCCAGTGACCCGGTTACCTCAAATCACAACCAAAACTCGCTCCCTGAATTCTTGCACAACTGCCCGTACAATGTTCAAATTGCTTGATTCTTGGTGACAATCGATAATTCGCTATTTCTCATTAAATAAAAAATATATGTTAATAATATGAGTTATATTAGTATTATTTTACAATAATAAACAATATATAAGAATAATTTAGTTAGTTTTCACAGGCGCAATTCGTTATACTGATTTATCGAACAATTCAGTTATCAACTCGGAGATTGCCATGAAAGTTCTGACGCAACATCTGGATGAAGTAAACGAATCATATTTTGAACATATGCGTATTGCACTGTCTTTTACGGGCCACATGTTGGTCGGTGCGCTGGCCTGCGCAATCCACGCGTTTTTTCCGTTTCTCTTTGAAACCACCGGCAGTCAAAAGATCAAGGACTTGTACGATCGAATGCTCGTCTCAAGAAAGTCCAAAAATGGGGTTGACAACGCTACCGTGTTTAAAGGTAAGAATCAGACCATCGAAACGTTGGCAACGCAAACGTCGGATTAATCGATTTAGGGGTTAATAGCAGAACTCTCTCGCAATCATCATCGTCTAGAATTTTCTCCTTTTCTAGGCGATGACCTCATACAACAAAGAAAGCAAACGGAAAAAACCTGTCGTTGGTCGTACGAGTTCAGCGACCGCTTGAACTGTCTTGGTAAGCCAGCCGTATTCAACACCACCCAGATACTATCCAATGACCACTGGCCCCGTTACTGAAGCATGCAGACTTCCTGTCCGTCAACTTGGCGGTCGAATCGAAACATCAACAAACGTTTCGTTGTAGCACGCACCACTTTCGATGTCTGTTCGAATTTTGGAAGAAATCAGTGCGTTGACCGTCAATCTCGTATCGCTCGTATCCCGCCAAGCTCCCTTTGGTGAATAAAGCACGCCTGGCCGGGTTGCATCTGTGACCTGCAGCTTGAGACTAACCTCGCCGCGCTCATTCCATACGGAAACCAGGTCTCCCGATTGTAAGCCGCGCTCAGCAGCATCGACCGGATTCATTTCAACAATTTCATACTGTTGTGAATCAGCACAGCCACCAAAGGTTGCATTCGTCCGTTTCGACGAGGACGGAGAAATTAGCGTAAATGGGTGGCGCTTTTCAATCGGGCGAAATCGCGGTACGCCAAAACCATACTGCTCTTCCAGCGTCTGCGAGTACAACTCTATCTTGCCGGAAGGCGTTGCCGGTATGAGGTTCTTGCAAAGGATATTGGCTTCACCATCGACCGATTTGAACTCAAGCGCCTGGTCAAGCGGAATTTCACTTGGACGATAACCCATGAGCCTCGTATCCTTGACATCAATCGCGTCATCCATTAAATGGGCATCACTCGCGCGGAAGATCTCATCATCAAAACCAAAACGAGCGGCCAGTCGACGAAAAATCTCGGTATTGGGCAACGAGCTTCCAACTGTGGGAATGGCAGGTGCCGCGCGCTGAACATAGTTCTGACCATACGCGCCGTAAATGTCATCATACTCAAAGTGACTTGCGGCCGGCAAAATGACATCCGCAAACAACATACTATCGGTCATCACAATATCACAGCCCACAACGAACAAATCCTCGCGTTGCAGTGCCTGAATCATCTTCACTTGGTCAGGATGCGTCGCCACTGGATTATGGTTGTAAATCATGGTTGCCATAATCGGCGGATCCAGCCGCTCATCCAACATCAATTCCGCAATGTCGACAATATTGAACGTGCGGGTACCAGCTGGCACCAAATCCGGCCTTTGTAGTCGATCGGTCGTCTTCGGCACCGCTAAACCGGGTTTGGCGATCACGCCAGCACCGAGTCGGCCGTGATTGCCGGTCAACGCCTGTAATGCCATCGCTGCTCTTAAACCGGAGCCGCCGCTGTAACCGCGTTCGATGCCATTACCAACCGATACTGCTACGGTTTGCGCATTGGCATAAAGATCAGCGAATTGGTGAAACTCATCGACACTCAAACCGCAGCGCTGCACAACTGTTTCCACACTATACTCATGTGCCTGCTGCATGTAGCGGTCAAAACCCACTGTCCACTGGTTGACAAAATCCATATCGAGTGCACCGCGTCGTTCCAATTCGGCAGCAATCGCCATTGCCAGAATCACGTCAGTTCCGGGTTCAATTTGGATATGCAGGTGACTTTGCTCAGCGATGCGAGTACGTTTGGGGTCAATGACCACAACCTTCGCGCCATTTTCGCGCGCCGTTTTAGCGACCTTGGCAAAGTGTAGATTGGATACCGTTACGTTGTTGCCCCAAATGACAATGAGATCGGCATGCACCGCCTGCTCGGGAGGCATACCGCCGACTGGACCAAAAAGACTCGTATAGGCGGTCCCGCGTACCGCGCCGCAAAGGGGACCGCGATTGAGCAGCGTTGCTCCGAGTTGGTAGAAGAATCTGCGGTCCATGGAACCACCGGCCAGTTCACCATGAGGTCCGGCATAGTTGAAAGGCAGAACCGACTGCGGGCCATAACGCTCAATGGCTTTCGTAAAACCTGCGTGAACCAGGTCCAGGGCTTCGTTCCAGCCAATCGCCGTAAATTCTCCCGCACCGCGTGCCCCTACCCGTTTGAGTGGTTCCGTAAGTCGCCGTTCGCCGTGGACCATTTCAGGATATCCGCGCACGACTTTGGTACAAATGGAACTGTCGGTATAAGGATTGGCACTTGATCCGCGCACCCCAACCAACTGGTCATCACTAACAAGCGCAGTCAAACTGCAGGTGTCGGGACAGTCGAGCGGACAAACACTGGGTAGTGCCTGAACTGTTTGTTCGGTATTGATTGAAGCCATTGAATAGTCCTCTTTGAGACCGCATCAAATTTAGGTTGGATTGGTCACAGAGCCAACCGTTGGCATGCTATGGTCGTTCGCGTCGGGCAAGCCTGGCATTGACATCGTCAATTACGTCAAGCAGTTCTGCAAACTCGTTAATGACGTAGTGCGCACCACTTTTTTGTAATTGCTCCCGTGAAATTGTAAGCCTTCTTTGTATTTCAGTTGCTGAGATTGACGCTGCCTCAGCAAGGCTGTTAACATTCATGTAATTGCTGTAGCGCGCAATCCCCACTGTCCAGCAACCTGCTTCCAGTCCTTCACCAATACCGGACGCAGTATCGTCAACTTTGATGATTGACTGAATCGGATGGACATCCAGCAGGTCCAGATTGCGATAAAGCATGAATGGTTTGGGACGTGCACCGTTAACGACTTCGTCCCCTGCAACGGTAACGTCAAGATGCAAGCCCTGTTTGACCGCATCCGCAACAAGAATATCGACCATACTGCGCACAAATCCAGTCGTAGAACCAATTTTGATGCCAGCTGCCTGGATTTTTTGGGCGGTCTCGACAACGCCAGGCAGCAGCTTGGTATAGCGCGGCAGGCAGTCCAGCTGCATGGGCACAAAGTCGGCGTACATTGCCGCAACATCTGCTTCGGTCGGGTCACTTCCTTTGACTTTACGCCAACGTTCACGAATGTCCGGGTCTTGGGTCAGTACAGCAATATGGAGGTCCTTCCTCAATCCCATCGGTCCGCGCGCCTCTTCCATGGATATTTCGACGCCCTGCTTGGCGAATACTTCAACGAACACCACCGCTGGAGCAATGACATAGGCATCAGCGACGGTGCCACTCCAATCCAGAACCAGTCCCTTCACTTTGCCCTGGTAAGATCTCGAATATACATAGTCAGGTTTCATTGTCATTCTCATGACCGGTTCGATTGGTGCAAAATCCAAGTTTCTCGTGCTGGTTCCACAAAGCCGGTGTTCATTTGTAATTGCTTTGCTGGATGATGAATGAATCTCAACAAAAGATGATTGAAAACCGAGTGGCAAGTATTGTTATTATGCTGGAAGTTGGCAGTCTTCATATTTATTTTCCGCCGACGCCCCCGGCTTACTCAAAATACAAGGTTTGCATGGAGACGGGCGCAAGGCTGCTTGCGAGCAACCGGAACCGACTGTTGTTGATCGATATCTGGTTGTAACTCCTGTCGAAGGTAACGCCGGCGCCCCAGGTTTCTATCGATTTAAAACAGGGTCACAGCTACACGACTGTCAATCGCTCAGACCGCGCGGCCAGAATTAGGTTATGAAGACTGGCCGTTAATACCAGCAGTGAATCGATACAGTGAATTGTGACACAGCAACCGTCGTGTTCCAGTCAAATGCGATCATGTTATGCGATGGCGGAGAGGGTGGGATTCGAACCCACGTGGGGCTTGCGCCCCCAACGGATTTCGAGTCCGCGCCGTTATGACCACTTCGGTACCTCTCCAACGCTGATTCTGGGGACGGGGGTATTTTATTTGATTGTCAAGGCGAATTGCCTTCTACAGCAACCCCTTAATCTGAAGATTAGTTTGAGTTGTGTTTTGGGTTACGTTCTGATTCTTCAATGTCTAATCACCCGTAAATAATTTAACTGCGACCGGCAAGATACATATATTACCAGGGCACTACCCCGGTGGTTTCGAGCGCAGGGTGCGGGGTCTCCTTGTGAGACCTCGGCTTTTTTCTGAATGAGATTAATAATTAATTATTCACACACATACCTACATTGAGGAACTCAATCTAATTTTCGGATCATTCAACGACACCCCGTATAAGTGGCTTGATTTTTCGGACTTTCTTCATGAACTCCTGCCATCTGAACACGGCATCCTGAAAATCAAATGCTCCAGCGCACGAGTTTAATCCAGCCCACCCTATTTCAACAGTAAGACTCAAAATTCTGATTGAAAGTGATCAATATTTTCGTATTAAGGAATAATTCTCCGGCATTAATCAATTTTTGCTCACTACAAACGAAAATAATGTATATTTTCGAAACTCTTACTATATTACCCTAGTTTTCTTTTTCGACTAAGATTAGAGTGAGGATTTCAAACCAATGACAAGAAAGACAACACTGACATTCGCGGTTGCGCTACTCATTGTAACAAGCGCAATTTTTCGCGTTGCGTCAGCAGATATGGCCAAAGCCAAGGAGTGGATTGAATCGGAGTTTCAGCCGTCGACGCTTTCAATGGAAGCACAAATGGCAGAAATGGATTGGTTCATCAAGGCTGCCGAACCGTTCAAAGGAATGGAAATCAATGTACTGTCGGAAACCATTCCGACTCATGAGTATGAGTCGAAAGTTCTGACAAAAGCATTTGAAGAAATCACCGGTATCAAAGTTAATCACCAATTGCTCGGTGAGGGCGAAGTGGTGCAAGCGGTTCAAACTCAAATGCAAACCAATCGGAACCTCTACGATGCCTACATTAACGATTCCGATCTGATCGGCACACACTCACGTTTGCAGTTAGCCGTCAACCTGACCGACTGGATGGCTGGCGATGGCGCGGACGTAACCTTGCCGACACTCGATGTTGATGATTTTATGGGCAAGAGTTTTACCACCGGACCGGACGGCAAACTCTATCAATTGCCCGACCAGCAGTTCGCAAACCTTTACTGGTTCCGTTACGACTGGTTCAGCCGACCTGAGTTGCAAAGCCAGTTCAAGGAACTTTATGGCTACGATCTGGGCGTACCTGTCAACTGGTCAGCTTACGAAGATATTGCCGAATTTTTCTCAGAACACGTCAAGGAAATTGACGGTGTGCAAGTTTATGGTCACATGGACTATGGAAAACGCGCACCTGATCTTGGTTGGCGAATGACTGATGCATGGCTATCGATGGCTGGTGCAGGCAGTAAAGGTCTGCCCAATGGCGTACCCGTTGATGAGTGGGGCATTCGTATGGAAGTCGGTTCCTGCAACCCGGTTGGCGCGTCAGTTTCAAGAGGTGGTGCAGCTAATGCACCCGCGGCAGTCTACGCAATTCGTAAATGGGATGAGTGGCTGCGAAAATACGCACCTCCAGGGGCGGCAAGCTACGACTTTTATCAGTCTTTGCCCGCACTTTCGCAAGGCAATGTAGCGCAACAGATTTTCTGGTACACTGCATTTACCGCCTCCATGGTTGCGCCAAAGAGCGACGGCAACAACACGGTTGATGACGACGGTAACCCACTGTGGCGAATGGCACCATCCCCGCATGGTCCCTACTGGGAAGAAGGTCAAAAACTTGGCTACCAGGATGCTGGCTCATGGACGCTGTTCAAGTCAACCCCGGTCGAGCGTCGCAAGGCTGCGTGGCTGTATGCCCAGTTCACCGTTTCCAAAACCGTATCGCTGAAAAAGACGCATGTCGGCCTCACGCCGATTCGTGACAGTGACATCCGTCATGCATCCTTCACGGAACGTGCACCGAAACTCGGTGGTTTGGTTGAGTTTTACCGCTCACCTGACCGCGTAAGATGGTCACCCACGGGCATTAATGTGCCGGATTATCCGAAGTTGGCCCAAATCTGGTGGCAGCAAATCGGCGATGTCAACTCAGGTGCCTTTACCCCGCAACAAGCGATGGACAGACTTGCTGCCGAAATGGATCAGGTCATGGCAAGAATGCAAGCCGCTGATGAGCGCAACAACACCTACGGTGGTTGTGGACCGCGACTCAACGAGGAGCAAGACCCATCAGTTTGGCTGGATCAACCGGGCTCACCAAAAGCCAAGGTCGAAGAAAAGCCGCAGGGTAAAACCATCAGTTACGATGAACTGGTAAAACGCTGGAGCGACAGTTAATCGGACGTATTTCGTTTGCCTGGTTTGAATGCGTTTCAAACCGGGCAGGCGATTTCATTGTTGGTGCGGGAAATGCGTGGCGCAGTCGAATCGTCGCCCCGTTTTCATTGCATCCGAATTAACCGGCACACGTGTCGCGCAGCCCGTCCCCTAAATCTCGCGATCGAAATAAATAACAGCGATGCCAAGTAAATCCCACGAACCTCTCGAGCTGAACTTACGGCAAAAAGAGTTGTGGAAAATTGCAAAAGTGGAAGGCTTGGTGCAGGTTGATCGACTGGCCGAGCGATTCAATGTCACCGCGCAAACCATTCGGCGTGATTTGAATCAACTGACCCGAGCCCGGTTGTTACAGCGAATCCATGGCGGTGCGATTACTTACGACAGTGTTGTCAATCTTGGTTACGGCGCGCGCAAACTGCTCGCTGCTGAAGGCAAAGTACGCATTGCTGAAAAAGCCGCGGAACTGGTACCCAATGACTGTTCGCTGTTCATTAACATTGGTACAACGACTGAACAGGTAGCAGCCCAATTAACCAGGCGGCACGAGGGATTACTGGTGGTTACAAATAACCTCAATGTGCTGAACATCCTGGTTCAGTCAGACCAGATTGAAGCGTTCATCGCGGGCGGCCAGATTCGCCGCCAGGATGGCGGAATCGTCGGTGACGCAACCGCCGACTTTGTCAGTCAATTCAGAGTCGATTACGCCATCATTGGCGCATCATCGATCGAAAAGCAAGGTATCGTAACAGATTTCGACTGGCGTGAGGTCCGCGTGGCTCAAACCATGATCCGGCACGCTCGAATCGTCATTCTGGTAGCTGACGCAAATAAATTCAAACGCAAAGCGCCCATTTTTCTGTGTGAACTGAAAGATATCGACCACTTCATCACCGACACGGAAGTACCAAAGAAATTTATGAAGATCGCGCAAGCAAGCAACGTCAATGTTCATGTCTGTGAGTGATGATGAAGATGCCCGCGGCGATCGCTTCAGCCAATCATCAAGACAACAACTGAACGTTTTCCAGTGTCTGTTGAACTAAAAAATGTAACCAAGATCGTGGATGGAATGACCCACATCCATCCGCTGAATCTGACCTTGCAGGATGCCGAGTTCAACGTCCTGTTAGGTGCCACTTTGAGCGGTAAAACCACCCTTATGAGATTAATGGCCGGATTGGAAAAACCAACATCGGGCGAGGTGTGGTTTTCCGGTCAGAACGTAACGCAGGTTTCCGTGCAAAAACGCAACATTGCGATGGTTTACCAGGAGTTTATCAATTACCCGAATTTTACGGTGTTCGAAAACATTGCCTCACCCCTTAGGGTTGCAGGGAAATCTCAAAGTGAAATCAAACACCAAGTCGAGGAGATCGCTGAACTGCTTAATTTGACAGAATTATTGGCACGCGATGTCGCTAATCTTTCGGGCGGTCAGCAACAACGGACAGCACTTGCCCGCGCTCTGGTGAAACATGCCTCGCTGGTACTTCTTGATGAGCCACTCGCAAATCTGGATTACAAACTGCGCGAGCAGCTGCGCGAAGAGTTGCCAAAACTCTTTTCTAAATCGGGTTCAACCGTCGTCTATGCGACCAGCGAGCCGGAAGAGGCACTGATGCTTGGCGGCTACATTGCCACGCTCAATGAAGGCCGGGTTGTGCAGTATGGCAAGACCACCGAAATTTACCGTCAGCCGCGCAACCTGGAGTGCGCAAAAATTTTCTCCCATCCACCCATCAATATTGCCACAGTATCCAAATCCAACAACACGGTTTCGTTTCCTGGCGTGGCTGACTGGCAATGTCCCACGGCGTTTCGCCAATGTCCGGATGGGCAATACTATCTCGGTATTCGACCGCATCACTTGAGTGTTTCCAGTACTACACACGGTGACGACTACATCAAAGTGCCGGGACTCGTCCAGCTTGCTGAAATCAGTGGTTCGGCCAGTATTATTCATCTGCAGGTACAGGACAATGACTGGATCTCAGAGTCGGGTGGAATCCATCAATTTTCAATCGGCGACCCAATTGAAGTAACGATGAATCTCAACGGCTGCCTTTACTTCGCGCAGGACGGCAGTGCGATTTACTGACTGATATTGACAGCAATGGCAAAAATCACCCTGCAGGACATTCGACACAGTTATCTGTCAGCGCCACTAGCCGACGAAGATTACGCGCTCAAACAGATCGACACCGTATTCGAAGATGGTGGCGCTTACGCGCTACTGGGACCATCAGGCTGCGGTAAAACCACCTTGCTCGGCATCGTTTCTGGCCTGATCTCACCCACTTCGGGACAGGTGTGGTTCAATGATCAAAATGTAACGCAAGTCGATACGATTAACCGGCACATTGCACAAGTCTTCCAATTCCCCGTCATTTATGACACGATGTCAGTCTTTGACAATCTCGCGTTTCCGCTGCGCAATCGAAAGGTCGCGGAATCGAAAATCAAGTCCAGAGTTCTCGAGGTGGCAAAAATGCTGGACCTCGAAGCAGGCATTCATCGACGAGCAGCCTCCTTAACGGTCGACGGTAAACAAAAGATTTCCCTGGGGCGAGGCGTGGTTCGAGAGGATGTCAACGTCATGATGTTCGATGAGCCACTGACTGTAATTGATCAGAATATGAAGTGGGAATTACGTTCAAAACTCAAGGAATTGCATCAGAACGTGGGTACAACTATGATTTACGTAACCCATGATCAGACCGAAGCGCTCACCTTTGCCGATGAAGTTTTGGTCATGTTCGAAGGCACAGTCGTGCAATCCGGCACACCGGTTGAGCTCTTCGAAAAACCCATGCATACCTTTGTCGGCTACTTTATCGGTTCACCCGGCATGAATGTACTGCCCTGCCAGGTTTCCGGTGACGATGTCATTTTTGCGGGACAACCCGTGCAATGCAGCAACCACAGCGCAGCCGCAAACAACGGCTCAAGTGGTGATATCAAGACTGAAATCGGCGTTCGACCGGAGTTTGTTTATTTCAGTGACGACGGTATCCCGGTAACCATCCGCCGGGTCGATGATCTCGGGCGACATCAGTTGGTTCACGTACAAAATGATCAATATGAAATTAAACTGATCTGTCCGGAAGATGCAGCCATCCCCGATGGCAGTGCGGCGATCCGGTTTGATAAAAACCGAACGTTTCTGTACGCGAACAGTTGGCTGGCCACAGAGGGTGAACGTTAATGATCAATAAGACGATCAAACAAAGTGCGTGGCTGTTTGTTATCCCAGTGGTGGTGCTGGTCGCATTCAACGCACTCATTCCCCTAATGACCGTGGTGAACTACTCGCTGCAGGAAACTTTCGGCGACAATGTCTTTTTTTGGGAAGGGTTAACCTGGTTTGAGCAGGTACTGAATTCGGATCGATTTCATGCTGCATTTATTCGGCAGATTTCGTTCACCGCAATCATTTTGCTGATCGAAATACCACTCGGTATCGCGATCGCATTGTGTATGCCCAAAAAAGGGCCCTGGGTGTCTGTTTGCCTGGTACTAATGGCGTTGCCGCTACTCATTCCCTGGAACGTGGTTGGTGCGATGTGGAATATATTCGCACTTCCCGATATCGGTTTGCTCGGCCGCTCTCTCAATGCATTGGGTATTGATTACAACTTTACCCAGCAGCCGCTCGCGGCCTGGGCAACCACGATTCTGATGGATGTATGGCACTGGACATCGTTGGTTGTGCTACTGGCATACGCTGGCCTGAGTGCCATTCCACCAGCCTATTACCAGGCGGCCAAAATTGATGGCGCATCACAGTGGGCTGTGTTTATCTGGATTCAGTTGCCAAAAATGAAACGGGTGCTTACGATTGCAATTCTGTTGCGGTTCATGGATAGTTTCATGATTTACACTGAACCATTCGTTCTGACCGGCGGTGGTCCAGGGAACTCGACAACATTTTTGTCGATTGACTTGGTCAAACTTGCGCTGGGACAGTTTGATCTTGGACCGGCAGCAGCCATGTCGTTGATTTATTTCTTCATTGTGTTACTGATTTGCTGGGTGTTTTATACCTTGATGATGAAAAATGAACAGCAATAAGTCATCCAGATCCGTCCCCTTGCACCGACGTTTGGTGCCAACGGTCTATATCGTCTTTTTGTTACTGCCAATCTATTGGTTGTTGAACATGTCGTTCAAGACAACCAATGAAATCCTAGGTACGTTTGCATTGATACCATTGGATTTCACGTTTGAAAATTACATCAAAATTTTTACCGACCCGACCTGGTATCGAGGCTACATAAATTCAATCATCTATGTCGTCATCAACACAGTCATCTCGGTTTCGGTTGCATTGCCTGCCGCGTATGCATTTTCACGCTACCGGTTTCTCGGCGATAAACACCTGTTCTTTTGGCTGCTGACGAATCGGATGGCACCACCTGCAGTTTTCGCGTTACCATTTTTCCAGCTTTATGCGGCTTTTGACCTTTACGACACACACATCGCAGTCGCATTGGCCCACTGTCTTTTTAACATTCCTTTGGCGGTCTGGATTCTCGAGGGCTTTATGTCTGGGGTGCCCAAACAACTTGACGAGATGGCCTACATTGACGGGTATTCATTTCCGCGCTTTTTTGTCAAAATATTCATGCCGGCGATCGCTTCGGGTATTGGTGTGGCTGCGTTTTTCTGCTTCATGTATTCCTGGGTGGAATTGCTGCTCTCCAAAACACTGACATCGGTGGCGGCCAAGTCAATCGCGGCCACCATGACGCGCACCGCGAGCACCGCGGGTTACGAACTCGGCCTGCTGGCTGCCGCAGGTGCACTGACGATCATTCCAGGTGCCATTGTGATTTATTTCGTTAGAAATTACATTGCCAGGGGATTTTCCCTAGGTCGGGTGTAGCAGACATGCTGGACTTATCCTGGATGGCATGGACTTGGCCGACGGTCGGGTTTTTCGTCTTCATCCTCATTTGTATCGTATCGATGGGCGTGTGGGAAAAACTCAGCCCCGGTGGTGGCCCTCGGCGCGGTGTATTTGGCCTCGATACAACACGCGGCGACCGGTTGTTCATCAGTTTGCTCGGCAGCATCTTTATTTTCCTCGGCTGGCTTTGGGCATTTTCTACGCCACTTTGGGGTGCTTTGGCAGCTTCCATCATTTGGACAGTTTTCGTTTTCTTGCGCGTTTAATGCGTCGCCGGATTCCAGACTTTCGGGTGAGGTGCTATGGGCAATGAGCTGAGCGAGCAAGACGTATACGATCTGGTCGTCATTGGCGGCGGCATCAATGGCGCTGGCGTAGCCCGGGACGCGGCGGGTCGAGGCCTCAAGGTACTGCTGTGTGAAAAAGACGATTTTGGGCAACACACCTCGTCAGCCAGTACCAAACTGATTCATGGCGGTCTGAGATACCTGGAGAATTATCACTTCGGACTGGTCAAACACAGTTTGCGCGAGCGCGAAATTCTGCTTCGCAACTCCCCGCACATCATCTGGCCATTGCGATTCGTGCTGCCTTACGAATCATCGTTGCGACCAAGGTGGTTGATACGCGCGGGTCTTTTGATCTACGATTGGCTGGCGCCGTTGCAACGGCTACAGAAATCCAGGCAGATCAATCTCACCCAACACGAAGCCGGTACTGTGCTGCGTAGTGACATTCATTATGGCTTTGAATACTCAGATTGCTGGGTACAGGATTCCCGCCTGGTCATCCTTAACGTAGTGGCCGCGGCAAACGCGGGCGCGCGCGTACTGAGTCGTACCCGGTGTACTGATTTGAAGCGTGAAAACAATTACTGGTGGATCACCTTAGCAGGTCAAAGCGAGCGCAGCATGCTGTCGGCAGTATGCCGAGTGCGCGCCCGCGCGGTCGTCAATACCACAGGGGCATGGGTTGACTCGATCGCCCATGATTTTCATCGCAGCAATGGTGAGCAGCCGGTACAGTTGGTCAGGGGCAGTCACATCGTCGTCAACCAGCTTTTCGACCATCGTTTTGCTTATATTTTTCAGAATACCGACCGCAGAGTTGTGTTCTGTATTCCTTATGAACGACGCTATACGCTGATTGGTACGACCGAAATCAGTGAAGGCGAGCCTGACGACAACTGCACCATAACAAGGTCAGAGATTGACTACCTTTGTCAGGCAGTGAACCGCTACCTCAAAACACCGGTCGGCTATGATGATGTGGTATGGAGTTACAGCGGCATCCGCACGCTGTGTGGTGATAATACCAAGGATGCGAGTCAGCTGTCCCGAGATTACACGCTCAAGTACGATGACTCCCTGGCTCCCATTGTTTCGGTATTCGGCGGTAAGATTACGACTTATCGACGTCTCGCAGAAGATGTACTGGATCAGTTGGGAAGTCTCAAAGGCTTTAACAAGCCCAAATGGACTTACGCAGGGATGCTGCCGGGTGGCGACATCGGCGAGGACAGTGTTGAGAACTTCAGTCAATCATTGGTTCAACAATACCGTTGGATGCCTCCGGAATTGGCGCAACGATACGCTTGTCACTATGGCACCAACGCACATGTCATTGCCAAAGACTGCACCAAAATTGGCGATTTGGGAGAGGAATTTTCCCCCGATCTCTACCAGGCAGAAGTGGACTACCTGATTCAGCATGAATTTGTCCGCAGTGCGGAAGATGTGATCTGGCGTCGTACCCGCCTCGGCATTGGCATGAATTCTGCCCAGATTGCTCGTTTGAACGAATATATTGACAAGGTACTTGACCTTGAAGACACGACAGAGGTGGCTTTCGATGCATCCCTACATACTCAGCATTGATCAGGGTACAACCAGTTCACGGGCACTCCTGATCGATCACGATGGCAGCGTCCTTTGCAGCCGGCAGCAAGAGTTCACGCAGTATTTTCCTAAGGATGGGTGGGTGGAACACGACCCAAAGGAAATTTGGCAGACCACCCTGGATACCGCGCAAAGTGTATTGGATTATGCCGGTCAGTTGCCCGGTAATGTTGCGGCAATCGGCATCACCAACCAGCGCGAAACCACGGTCGTGTGGAATCGCACAACCGGTGAGCCGATTTACAATGCAATCGTATGGCAAGACCGACGTACCGCGGATTTTTGTACGTCGTTGCAAAACGACAATATCACCGATTCGGTTCAGGAAAAAACCGGTCTGCTGCTTGATCCTTATTTTTCAGCAACCAAGCTGGCATGGATACTGGATGAGGTCCCAGGCGCCCGGGCAAGTGTTGAACGTGGAGAGTTGGCCTTCGGTACGATTGACACCTTTTTGGTGTGGCACCTTACTGGCGGTAAATCTCACTGCACAGACGCCAGCAATGCGTCACGAACCATGATGTTCAACATTCGTACCCACGAGTGGGACGCTGAATTGCTCAAGTTATTCTCGATACCGGCGAATTGCCTGCCACAAGTCATGGATTGCGCGGCCGACTTTGGTGTGACAGATTCCGCTGTTTTGGGTGAAGCAATTCCTATCTGTGGCGTTGCCGGCGATCAGCAGGCCGCACTGATCGGCCAAGCCTGTTTTGAACCCGGTATGGTCAAAAGTACTTACGGAACGGGGAGTTTTCTTGTCATCAATACGGGCACCGAATTGGTGCGATCCAAGCACCGGATGCTCTCAACCATTGGCTACCGCCTGAACGGTCAGACGCAATATGCCATGGAGGGTTCGATATTTGTTGCAGGTGCAGCCATGCAGTGGCTGCGCGATGAATTGGAGCTGTTTACGGATGCCGCAGAAACGGCTGAACTGGCAGCATCGTTGGATGACAATTGTGGGGTATACATGGTACCGGCCTTAACCGGATTGGGTGCACCGCACTGGCTGCCCAATGCCCGCGGTGCAATATTTGGTATGACCCGGGATACAGGCAAGGCACAGTTTACCCGTGCCGCCCTGGAATCGGTGGCTTACCAAACTGCCGATTTACTGGCGGCCATTCATTCGGACTGCGGTCAAATCAACAGGCTGCGTGTTGATGGAGGCATGGTGAACAACAACTGGTTCTGTCAGTTTCTGAGCGATGTTTTGAACTTGTCGATCGATCGACCCGCCAATACAGAGACAACTGCACTGGGTGCGGCGTATCTCGCGGGATTGCAAATTGGTGTGTTTCCATCATTGGCAGCAATTTCGAACAACTGGCAAGCTGAGCAGCAATTCGAACCGGCAATGGACGCAACACACCGCGCACAACTGATGACTCGTTGGCGACGAGCAGTCGAACTGGTCGCCGGGTTTGCCGACAGCTGACAAGTCCTTAAACGCGGTCGAGTTCCGGCTCCTGGTTCTGTTGCAGACGCCGTCGGCTAAAAAAATCCTGTAGAAGGCCTGCACACTCGTGCTCCAGAACGCCGCCCAAGATTTCACACTGATGATTCAGCGCAGGATGGGCCAATACATTGAACACGGATCCAGCCGCACCAGCTTTGGGGTCAAACGCACCGAATATGACGGTTTGAATTCGCGCTTGAATGATCGCGCCGGCACACATCGCACAGGGTTCCAAAGTAACGTAAACAGAAGCACTGGGGAGGCGATGATTTTTACGGTTAAGTGCAGCTGACCGTAAAGCGACAATTTCTGCATGCGCACTTGGGTCATGGTCACCAATTGAGCGATTCCAACCCTTGCCAATGATTTCACCATCCTGAACGACGACTGCACCGATTGGCACCTCGTTCGCACGCCGGGCAACATCAGCCAACTCAATCGCGTGCCGCATCCAGTGTGCGTGTTGCGTTCTCTCCAAACCCGGATTCCGACATCAACTCGCAAATGCAGTCAATTTTGGCTGGCTTCACGCTGCCACAGCACCGGGAACCAGTCTTCACGCATGCGATCACCGGGTTTGAGGTTGATATCAGGGAAAGGCGGTGAGGTCTCTACCGGACGTTCAAAGTACCGCACATCATCACCAAACCAACGCGTCGACACAGCTCTGCGTCTGCGCTTGACTTCTCCTGCAGTAGTTCCGTGTAGCGTTCGAAAATCAAACGCAATGCAGTCGCCAGGTTCGAGGTCCCACACTAACACCTCGAACTGATCGGGATTACCCTCAATGTCGGGTACAGATTCGAGCACCTCCCCACTGGAATCAAAATCAGAACCATCGAAAAAAGAGACGGGATGAAAATATTTTCCCCACCGGTGGGAGCCGCGCACAAATCGCAATGCAACTTCCGACGGCATCGGATCCAATGCAACATACAGACTGACTGTCTGCTCACCATCAAGACAGTAATACGGTATATCCTGGTGCCACGGAGTTGCCTGCTGGGTGCCAGGTTCCTTTGAAAAAGCATGCTCATGAAAAAATTGTACGATTTCGGTTAGCATCAGCTGCCCCGCGAGCGATGCTGCTGAGGAACGGGTAACATAGTCAAAGTACTCGGGAATCAGCAGCCAGTTGCAATAACTGTCGAAATACCGGCCGGGTGCACCATCTGGAGTACTATCGCAGGGAAACGCATAGTCCATTGGTGATTTCAGGTTGCGTTCCAATCCAGTTTGAAGGCTATCGACCCATTCGCAATAAGCGCCACGCAATAGCACTGCTCCGTCCTCCTGAAACTGGGAAACAATCTCACGGTCAACAGAGAATTCCGGAACGAGTTTCATGGCAATTTCTGGCAGGCCATTGTGTTTCCAATCAACCGTTGCCTGATTGGCAATCTGGGCCGTTTCTATATTATTTTGCACAAGTTTCTCCGATGAACATTAGGCGTGATGTTTAGTAGATTACATTCTATCAATCAAAGTTTGAGTTCAGCCTGTGGTAGTTTCCCGAATTAACTCACTGTTGGCAGTCTGGCATCAATTCCATGAACATTCGAAATGAAGACTTTTAGACTAAATTTTGATAAGAATGATAATCGAAATACAGCAAATCACAACAATTCGAAGAAGCAGAAATTTGACTTTTCGATCCGATCTCGGATTGACGCGTGCTTGACAGCGCGCTCATTGCCTCTTGGACTAGAATCCTGGCACTGGATAGTACACCAACAACAGGGACCACCGAGTACCACTAAAACGATAAACTGTAAAATTGAGATTGCTCACTTTGCATTCAATCTTTTCTGAAAATCTTCGACTATCTTTAGAACTTCCTCAAATGTCGGCACCTCGCCATAGAACATTTCCTGCTGCATTTTTTTATAGTCGCCCTGCCACGAGAGGAGATCGTTGGACGAGGGTATCATCTGTATATACTGCGGAGTTAGAGTCGAGTAGTCGAACCACGTATAACGGAAAAACACCTCACGATGATTAGCAATCCGCTTGAATAGTACGAGATCTCGAACAGATGCGTCACCCACTCCGGCCTTAATCATCTTGTGTAGAGTCGAGGGCTGGCGCGCCAGTGTTAGGGTTCGGTGGCAAATCCAAATCTTTCGAAATGGGCCTCAGTCCGACTCCCATAACCACGTCTCCAGACCCCCCCCCGAATTTTTTCCGCGCAAAGACCCTGCTGTATCAGTACAGCGGTCCTGGAAAGATATATTGCGATGCAATTCGCTACGGAGGCGAAGCCGTCGCAGTGAAGACTTTACACCTGCCATTCTTGGACAATTCATATTGCCTTCTTTTGTATCAATTTGCAGCTGCTCTCCAGTGCGGCGAGCAACCTCCTACGAACAAAAAAACAAATCGGGCAGCACAGCGCAAATATTGTGAAAAGCACTGAGGGCTAACCCGATGAATTTTGTTTCTATTTTGACGACGATATTTTATTATCGTTCGCTTGCCGTCGAAGGTTTTTTTGAGGAGTTTTCGAAGTCTGTAACGTAATGATATTGTGCGCCAAAGCGAAGGCTTTAAAAAAAACTTCTAAAAACAAGTACCCTATAAACGCCATTATTTTTGCTTTGAGACCAATAGTCCGAGCTTCGACTCCACTACCAGTAAGTTTCCCATGAAACTTTGGGGGGACCGGAACCGTACCGATACTAACGTTAATGATTTGATTGATTACAAGCGTCCGGTGTGTGACGCATTGGAGCGTGAGTTCAGTGACTCTGGGGTCTATGACGCGATGTTGTGCAAGCCATCGGGTATTAAGCACACAAGTGTGGTTGGTCGCTGTGACACGGAACCGGGTGATGGGTAAAAGAGCAAATACGCTGTAGAATTTCAGTGAGACCTGACACATCATAGTTGCAACCGGAAGAAACCCCAAGGTTTGGTTTCGGTGCAAATCACGCTACGCGTTATCCTACTACTCGTGCAGATTGAATAAAATCTGTCCCTGATTGTGGAAGCACAGCAATTTTGACACTGCCATACCAACAGGGTACATGGCACTTGGAATATGGCAAATCACTGACGGCTCCAAATCTTGCGGAACAACCTCTATGGCTTTATGACACAATTCAATTTAAAGGAATCCAAACGCGCACACGGGCAGTACTTCACTGTCAATAAAAATCCATTCCAATTAACGCCATTTATCGAATGGGCAACCGAGATTGGCTTGTCTGATCGAACCATTCTTGAACCGTTTGCCGGTGCGAACCACATCATTCGATCATTGCAAGAATTGGATTTGTGTAACGACTTTGTTTCGTACGACATTGATCCCTCAGACTCTCAAGTCAAGGTCAGGGATACAGTCAAGTCATTCCCGAAAGGGGTTGACGTCTGCATCACCAATCCACCCTGGCTCGCAAGAAATTCAGCTACCCGGCGCAAACTGCCGTACCCCGACTGCCCTTACGACGATCTGTATAAATTGTGTCTAAAGCTGTGCCTGACCCATTGCAAATATGTTGCAGCACTGATTCCCGCGAGTTACTTGCAGAGCAACTTATTCAGAGAACGTTTACGAACTTACATTCTGTTGCATGACGTGCTCTTCAACGACACCGAAAATCCGGTCTGCCTGGCGTTGTTTGGTGGTGAACAATCCAGCCCGACAAAAATTTATTACGATGAAAAATTCATTGGCAATCTGACTGAACTGCAAGCGAAAATCCCAACGCCAAAAACCAGGAAACCCATAAAGTTCAATGATCCGAATGGGAAACTTGGATTCCTATCGTTTGATAATACGCGTCATCGCTCGATTCGCTTTTGTGATGCCGCTGAGATAGAAAGCTACGAAATCAAAGTGTCGTCGCGATTCATCACCAGAATCAGTGGAGACTTTGGGAACATACCAGAGCTCATTCCAAAATTGAATCAGAGCATCGATCAATATCGCGATGAAACTTCCGACCTGTTTCTGACACCGTTCAAAGGAATCAGAAGTGATGGTCAATATCGCCGTCGGATGTTTTTCTCGCAAGCAAGAACTTTCATAAACTCCATCTGACCGAGAATCGATCGCCTGGTAAACTACGGACTTATGACAACCTCAACAGACCCGCGCGGTAAGCGATTTTACTGTCGCTTCAAGGGATATAATTGAATTCACTTTTCCTGTATTTCAGTTCAAATCTTCAGTGAAGAGTCTCACCTGAATTTTGGCCAATATTTACGACGCATCTTCAATTGAAGTCCTGACTGGGTTGGATCCGGTTCGCAAGCGACCGGGAATGTACACCCAGACAGAAAACCCCAACCACCTCGCTCACGAAGTTATCGACAACAGCGTTGATGAAGTCATCGCTGGCTTCGCATCGAGTATCGAAGTCGCGTTACATGAAGATCACTCGCTGAGCGTCTGCGACAACGGTCGCGGCATCCCGGTGGATCTCCACCAAGATGAAAAAATTCCTGGTGTTGAAGTGATCATGACCCGCTTACACTCCGGTGCAAAGTTCTCGTCAAAGAACTATCTTCACTCTGGCGGGCTACACGGTGTCGGCGTTTCTGTGGTGAACGCACTTTCGACGAAACTCAATGTCGAAATTCGTCGGGACGGAACGCACTACGAGATCAAATTCGAAAACGGCGAACTCGTCCAGAAACTGACCGAGATTCAAAACATTCCCAAACGCGAATCGGGTACACGGATTCATTTCTGGCCCGATCCTCAGTACTTTGATTCCGGCAAGTTCAATATCAACAAACTCAAACGACTGATGCTCGCCAAGGCGGTCTTGTGTCCAAGCCTGGAGATCATTTATGTCGACGACATCAAACCAGAGAGAAGCGAGACCTGGAAATTTGAAGAAGGCTTGGGAGACTACCTGGTTTCGCTGTTAAATGGCAGTGCATGCATTCCTGCTGACACCCCGATTATTGCCCACCGCAAAGACGATGACATCCAGGTGGATTGTGCTGCACTGTGGACCCCGGAAGCCAGCCAAATAGTCGCGGAAAGCTATGTCAACCTGATCCCAACTGAATCCGGCGGCACACACGTTAATGGTTTCCGAACCGGGATTACCGATGCCATCAGGGAATTTTGTGAACTCCGGAATTTGTTTCCCCGCGGTATCCGCATCTCAACCGAAGATGTCTGGCGCCATTGCAGCTATGTACTGTCCGTACGCGTGGAGAACCCACAGTTCAGTGGCCAGGCCAAAGAGCGGTTAACCTCGAAGAATGTCGGCACCTCACTGGCGTCAGTCGCGCGGAATGCCTTCAGTCTGTGGCTCAATCAGCATGTATCCGATGCCCAGCAAATTGCCGAACTGGCCATCGAAAATGCCAAAAAGCGCGAAAAGTCCAGCCGCCTGGTCAAACGTCGTAAACCCGGTGTTGGACCGGCACTGCCAGGTAAACTGGCAGACTGTACCAGCGACAAAATGGAAGACACTGAAATATTTCTGGTTGAAGGCGATTCTGCCGGTGGTTCTGCCAAACAGGCCCGCAACCGGGAAACTCAGGCCATACTGCCGCTGCGCGGTAAGATTCTCAATACTTGGGAAGTCGCATCCACTGAAGTGCTCGCTTCTGAGGAGGTCCATTCTATCGCAGTCGCACTCGGCGTCGACCCCGGAATCGACAACACCGACGGGCTTCGCTACGGTAAGGTTTGCATTCTGGCTGATGCCGACGCAGACGGTGCACACATCGCGACGCTGCTATGCGCACTGTTTGTAAAGCACTTTCCGGTCCTGGTCCGAAATGGGTTTGTTTACATCGCTCAGCCACCGCTATATCGGGTTGATGCGGGTCAACAGGTCCATTATGCACTGGACGAACAGGAACTGGATTCAATAACTCAACACATTCGTTCCACCAAACCCAAGGCTAAGATTACAGTCCAGCGTTTCAAGGGATTGGGGGAGATGAATCCTTCCCAACTGAAAGAAACGACCATGAACCCGGATACCCGACGTTTATTGCAACTGGGCAACCACTCCTTCTCGGAAACTGAAAAAACCTTCAATATGTTGCTGGCAAAAAAGCAGGCCGCTGACCGAAAAACCTGGCTGTCCAAAGTAGGAAACAAAGCTCAAACTTAACCTCATGACTACTGATTTATCGCAGCAGGAGATATTTCTGGCACAGCTTTCAGTCAAGGACTTTGCCGAAAAGGCTTACCTTGACTACTCCATGTATGTCATTCTTGATCGTGCACTGCCGCACATCGCTGATGGACTCAAACCAGTCCAGCGCCGCATCATTTACGCAATGTCAGAACTGGGGCTGAATGCCACCGCCAAATACAAGAAGTCTGCGCGAACCGTGGGTGATGTCATTGGCAAGTTCCATCCCCATGGCGATAGCGCAGCATACGAAGCCATGGTGCTGATGGCACAGCCTTTTTCCTATCGCTACCCGATCATCGATGGCCAGGGAAACTGGGGGTCGCCTGATGATCCAAAGTCGTTTGCAGCAATGCGCTATACCGAGTGTCGCTTTACACCATACGCACAATTACTGCTGGCCGAAATATCGCGAGGAACAGTCGACTGGAATCCCAACTTCGACAGCACTCTCGAAGAGCCAGAACGCCTGCCCGCCCAATTGCCCAATATTCTGCTCAACGGCGCTTCCGGCGTTGCAGTCGGAATGGCGACTGATATCCCGCCTCATAATATGGGAGAAGTCGCTGCTGCCTGTGTCGCACTGCTGCGCAAACCGAACACCAGCATTGCACAATTGTGTGAGATCGTCAAGGGACCAGACTTTCCGACTCAAGCTGAAATCATCACTCCAAGGTCCGAACTGCAAACCATTTATGAGACCGGTAATGGCTCGATTCGGGCACGGGCTGCGTGGAAAAAAATTGGCCGCACTGTTGTGGTATCCGCGTTGCCATATCAGGTTTCCGGATCGAAAGTAATGGAACAGGTTGCAGCACAGATGATTGCGAAAAAACTGCCCATGATTGTTGACCTGCGGGACGAAGGTGACGAAAACGACCCAACTCGCCTGGTTTTTGAACTGCGTAGCAATCGAATCGATTGCAATGCACTGATGAGTCATCTGTTTGCCACAACCAATCTTGAACGAACTTATCGGGTCAATCTCAACGTCATTGGTCTGCACAATCTGCCCCGCGTCTATAACCTCAAACAATTGCTGTCCGAATGGCTCGAGTTTCGAAAGAGCACCGTCATCAAACGCATCGAGTCGCGCCTGCAGCAGGTAACCGACCGCTTGCATATTCTTGCAGGCCTGTTGATCGTTTATGTGAATATCGATGAGGTGATTCGCATCATTCGCGAGGAAGACAATCCAAAAGAGATGTTGATGGCAAACTACCATTTATCAGAGCGTCAGGTCGATGCAATTTTGGACATTCGCCTGCGACAACTCGCCAAACTGGAACAGATTAAATTAAATGAAGAACTCCAGGCACTGTCAGATGAACAGGCTGATCTGCAAAATATTTTGGGCTCAGAAACTCGACTCAAGAAGCTCATGATCTCCGAAATCCAGGCTGCTGCCGAAAAACATGGTGATCAACGTCGTTCACCCATCATCGATGACTTTGCTGCTGCGAAAGCATTCTCCTCTGAAGATCTGGTACCGGTGGAACCCATCACCGTCATCCTGTCAAAAAGCGGGTGGGTCCGTTCAGCCAAGGGACATGAAACCAATCCATTAACACTCAACTATCGGGAGGGTGACAGTTATTTCGCGAGCGTTAAAGGCTACTCCAATAATCATCTGGTTTGCCTCGATCAAACCGGGAGAATGTATACCGTATCGGCTCACAAACTCCCTTCAGCTCGCTCCTACGGAGAACCTCTGACAACTATGATCAATCCGGCATCCAGTATCGAATTCTCCGGTATTGCACTCGGTAGCGATGATACTCACTGCCTGCTGTCAACCACCGAAGGCAAGGGCTTCGTCTGTCAGCTGAGCGATATCGTAACCAAATCGCGTTCCGGTAAAGCAGTACTTGCCGTTCACAAAAACCACGCACCACTGCCGTGCCTGGTTGTTGACAGCCTGGAACACCTGGTGGCAATTGCAACCAGCGAGGGACGGCTGTTGATTTACCCGGTAAATCAACTACCCTTGCAAGGCAAAGGCCAGGGTGTGCGCCTCATTAACATCCCTCCCGCCGCTCGCAAAGCAGGAGAATTCGTCAGTGCGACTATGGCGTTTTCCAAAAAACAGCCCCTGCTTGTACACAGTGGCAAAAGGTACCTGCGAATCAGACGCGCCGATCAGGAGAAATACTTGGGAGAAAGAACCCAAAGAGGTACACTGCTTCCCAAAGGCTACCGTTCGGTTGAATCCATCGAAATCGCAAACTGATCGACCAGACTGACTTCGCTGCCTGCGTCTTCAAGTAGCGGACTCAATGCCATTGCAAACGATTCCTGAATTCTGGTCAGCGCAGCAGTAGAATCGGCATCAAACCGAAGCACGATTTCCGGTGCAGTATTCGACGCTCTTAGCAAACCGAAGCCATCTTCAAAAGTGGCTCGAAGCCCATCAATCGTAACAAGATTGGCACCAGGAAACTTCGCGTGCGCGGTGAATCGCTCAACCAGTTTGTGGGGTGACTCACAAGGTATGCGAATCTCAGGCGTACTGACAGATGATGGCAGTACCGCAAATATCTCATTGGCACTCGAATGGCTGAGGCTTAACAATTCGCACAGCCTCGCACTGGCATAAAGCCCATCGTCAAATCCGGGCCAACGATCATTGAAATACAGATGTCCACTCATCTCACCGCCGAAAATCCCATTACATTCATTGAGTTTTGCTCGGATTAGCGAGTGTCCGGTTTTCCACAGGACAGGGACACCGCCCGCTCGAACAACGGCATCAGCCAAAGCTCTCATGCATTTGACATCGAACACCACTGTTCGTCCCGGATGTTGAGCCAGAATATCTTCAACAAACAGAATCATCAGTCGGTCCGGCCAAACGATCTCTCCTGGTGGCGAGATCGCGACAAGTCTGTCGCCATCCCCATCCAGTGCAAGCCCAACATCGGCCTTGTTATCAACAACGGCAGCAATCAGATCTGCAAGGTTTTCCGGTCGCGTGGGGTCAGCCGGATGATTGGGGAAACTGCCGTCGACATCGCAATAAAGCTCAATGACTTCACAGCCAATGTCGCGCAGTATACCCGGTGCAATGGCACCTGCTACGCCATTGGCACAATCCAACACCACCCGCAGCGGGCGCTGAACGCGCAAATTTGTCTGAATCGCTGCACAGTAGTCCGCAACAATGGACTTCTTGAGTAATTTGCCTGGCGCACGTTCAAGCAAGTCTCCATCGACGATTCGCTGACGTAACTTTTGAATTGCATCACCAAAAATCGCGGTGTGGCCAAGCACCATTTTCACACCGTTATACTGCGGTGGATTGTGACTGGCGGTTACCATGAGACCGGTTCCACCGGTCGAGTGACTCACGGCATGGTATAGAACTGGAGTGGGTACCGTACCCACGTCAATGACGTCACATCCGGTACGCCGCAAACCCTTAATCAACCCATCTTTGAGTTCTGGACTGGAGAGCCTGGCATCACTGGCGACGAACACTCCACTGACCGACATGGCCTGGCATTCGGTTCCAAATGCCTGGCCAATCAGTTCCATGTGCGCGCACGTCAGAGAATCGGCTACGACACCGCGAATGTCGTACTCTTTGAAGATGTGGGCTGGAACTGAATTTTCCGAAACGGAACTCAGTGGCTTAGGCACTCAATTGACTCGATGAATCCCGCGTTGGTCGACTGACAGTGCAGCTTCATGGACTGCTTCCGATAACGTGGGATGGGCATGAATAATGCGCGCCAGGTCTTCGGAGCTCGCATGAAATTCCATTGCAACAACAGCTTCAGCGATCAACTCAGACGCGTGGGGTCCGATGATGTGAACCCCCAGAATTCGATCTGTCTCGGCATCTGCGGTAACCTTGACAAAACCAACAGTATCTTCCATTGCCTTGGCCCGGCCGGTCGCGGCAAACGGAAATTTTCCACTTCGACATCTGCCACCGGCAGCCTCGATTTCGCGTTCCGTCAAACCAACCCAGGCAATCTCCGGATGGGTATAAATCGCCCATGGCACTGTTTCGTAATTCATGTGCCCAGTACCGGTGGCAATTCTTTCGGCCACAGCAACGCCCTCTTCCGATCCTTTATGGGCAAGCATCGGCCCCCGGACACAGTCGCCAACCGCGTAGGTATTGGCAGCCCCGGTCAGGCAATTTTCGTCAACCTTTATAAAGCCCCGATCGTCGAGTTGCACACCGCTGGCCTCATCTACAAGATTGTCGGTGCATGGTCTGCGACCAATACAAACGATTAGACGATCGACTTCGAGGTGGGCTTCTTCACCGTCAACCGTATAAATTACCTCAACGCCGTTATCGGTAACTGTGGCGGATTCGACGCGCGCCCCCAAATGAATATTGAGACCTTGGCGCTGAAATTGTTTGGCGGCTTCTTTAGCCACCTCTTCGTCGGCCGTCGGCAGAAAGTCGTAGAGTGCTTCAAGCACAGTAACTTTTGAGCCAAGTCGATTCCAGACACTGCCAAGTTCAAGTCCGATCACTCCTGCGCCAACAACGCCCAAGCGGTCGGGAACCTCATTAAATTCGAGCGCGCCTGCGGAATCCACGATGCGATCACCTTGAAAGGGAATGCTCTTCAGTTCAATCGGGGTTGAACCGCTTGCGAGAATGACATTCCGAGCCTGCAATTCGCCTTGCTTCTCGTGCGTTTCGCAATCCAGCAATTCCACCACGCCAGGCCGCGCGAGTCGGCCATGTGCATGAATCGAGTCAATCTTGTTGGCTTTGAACAGTGCCGCGATTCCGCGTGTCAGTGTTGCGACGATTTTGGTCTTGCGCTTCATCATGGTCGACACGTCCATGACGACGTTGTCCGCACTGATTCCGTGCAATTTGTAACTGTGAGTTAGCTCGTGAAATTTTTCTGACGAATCCAGTAAGGCTTTGGAAGGAATGCAGCCGACGTTCAAGCACGTTCCGCCCAAAGCAGCCTTGCCCGCGGGATTTGTCCATCGATCGATGCAGGCTGTCTTCAATCCGAGCTGTGCACAGCGAATGGCCGCGACGTAACCGGCGGGACCTGCCCCGATTACGCCAACATCGTAAGTCTCGCTCATTGTCGATACTCAATCAAAGTTCCAGCAGCAGTCGTGAAGGATCTTCCAATCCATTCTTAATGCCGACCAGAAAAGTTACCGCTTCACGACCATCAATAATTCTGTGATCATAGGTTAACGCAAGATACATCATGGGGCGTATCACAACCTCACCGTTTTCGGCTACCGGACGATCCTGAATCTTGTGCATACCGAGGATCGCACTTTGCGGAGGGTTGACAATTGGCGTCGAGACCAACGAACCAAACACGCCACCGTTGGTGATGGTAAACGTGCCGCCCGTCAGTTCATCCAGCGTCAATGCGCCGGTTCGTGCCCGTTCACCAAAATCCCGAATGCGTTTTTCAATTTCGGAAAAACCCATGGTCTGAGCGTCCCGTAAAACCGGCACGACCAAACCGCGCGGTGATGACACTGCAATGCCTATATCGCAGTAGTCGTGATGAACAATATCGTTGCCATCAATGATCGCATTCACTGCAGGAATGGCTTTCAATGATTCGACTGCAGCCTTGACAAAGAATGACATAAAACCCAGTCGCGTACCGTGTTTGGATTCAAAGTCATCGCGAAACTTGCTACGCAGCGACATCACAGCACTCATGTCGACTTCATTGAAGGTAGTCAACAAGGCCGCAGTTTGCTGCGCCTGAACCAAACGATCGGCAATCGTACGGCGCAATCGGGTCATATGCTGGCGCCTGACACTGCGCTCTCCTGAGTTGGCCTGTGGCGTCAGGGTCTGCACAACCGCTGGTGTTTGTGCGACCGGAACCTGCTGCAGCGAAGTGGTAGAGCTGGCATCAGCATTAGAATCGGATCCAGCATCCGCCGCTGTGACGGCCTGTAGCATATCAGCCTTGGTGATCCGGCCATTTTTGCCAGTCCCAGTCACTGTACTTGTATCGATACCCGATTCACTCGCAATCCGGCGAGCCGCCGGACTCAAATGCTCTCCCTGCGCCTCAGGAGCGTTGGCCGTCGGCGCGGGTACTGCAGGCTGGGCCGGTGTCTGGGGTTGTTCGGGGGTGGCTGTTACCGGTTCAGGCGCACGAGACGGTTGGACTTCAGCGGGTTGCGGTGCTGCCCCAAGTTCGACAATGCCCAGCACATCGCCTTCGACGATGGTCTCGCCTGCTGGCTTTCGGATTTCGTTCAATACCCCATCATTCGGTGCCGGCACCTCGAGCACAATCTTTTCGGTTTCCAGTTCTATCAACAGTTCATCCCGACGCAACGTTTCGCCAACGGCCTTGTGCCAAGCCAATACAGTTGCCTCGCTAACGGATTCCGGCAACATTGGTGCCTTAATTTCAGTTGACATTTGTTTTTGAACTCCTCGGATCTGAGATAGAAACTACATTACGCACTGTAGATAACGCTTCGGAAATCAACCGTTCCTGCTGCGACATATGCAATCGGTAGTTGCCCACAGCTGGTGAAGGTGCTTCAGGTCGCGATGAGCAAATCAATTGTTGATTCTTCCTGCGGCACTCACGCAAACGGTGCCAGATACGATACCAGGATCCTTGATTTTGCGGTTCTTCCTGGCACCACACTACTTCAGTCGCATTGATATAGCTTTGCAAAGTCTGCGTCAGTTCAACTACTGGAAAAGGATGCAACTGCTCTAATCTGATGATCGCAATATTGTCAATATCCATATGTTCGCGCATCTCCAGCAGATCATAATAGACCTTACCGGTACACAGGATGACGCGAGCGACTGCTTCACGATCGATGGTCTCATCGATTTCATCAATAATGGTTTGAAATCCATAGCGAGTGAAATCGCGAACATCGGAAACTGCACGCTTGTGCCGCAGCAAACTCTTCGGAGACATGACAATAAGCGGTCGTCGATACAATCTGAGCGATTGTCGGCGCAGCATGTGAAAAACCTGAGCAGGTGTTGTCGGAATACAGACTTGGATATTTCCACCGGCACTCAGCTGCAAAAATCGTTCCAGTCGCGCGGAAGAGTGTTCAGGACCTTGGCCTTCGTAACCGTGAGGAAGCAACAATACCATATTGCAGAGCCGGCCCCATTTGGCAAACCCACTGCTGATAAACTGATCAATGACAATTTGCGCACCGTTGGCAAAATCGCCGAACTGTGCTTCCCAAATTACCAGAGAATTGGGATCGGTTGTTGCATAACCGTATTCAAAGCCGAGTACAGCTTCTTCCGATAACAGTGAATTGAAAATCTGACAATCATCAGGCTCTCGAATCGTCTTCAGCGGACAAAACACATCCCGACTGTTCTGATCGTGTAACAACGCATGGCGATGCGAAAAAGTACCGCGTCCGACATCCTGTCCGGTCAGCCTGAGCTGTATACCTTCATCGATGAGTGACGCATAAGCCAGCGTTTCAGCAAAGCCCCAATCAGCCAATTGTTTTCCTGCAGCCATCGCGGTCCGATCCGTCAGAATCTTCTTTACCCGATTGTGTAATGTGAAATTCTCCGGAGTTTGCTTGAGTTTGTCATTGAGTGCACGAATCGACTTCAATGTAATCGTTGTATCCACCGGGTCCGACCATTCCGCCTTGAAATAAGGTGTCCAGTCGACAATTTTTTCCGTTTTTGCCGGATCGATAATTTGGCCGGCAACGACTTCACCACGGTCAAGATTATCGCGGTAATCCAACACCAAGGCTTGCGCATCCTCATCGGCGATCACACCTCGTGATTCCAAATTGGCAGCGTATTTGCGACGCGTGGGCGTAATCTTTTTGATTTCTTGGTACATCACTGGCTGTGTCATCATCGGCTCATCTGCCTCGTTATGACCGTAGCGGCGGTAGCAGACCAGGTCAATGACCACATCGGTATGAAATTTCATACGGTAAGCATGCGCAGCGCGCGCGACAGAAACGACGGCTTCCGGATCATCGCCATTGACGTGGAAAATTGGCGCCTGTACCATTTTGGCAATTTCAGTACAGTAAACGGTCGAGCGGGCATCGAGTTTGTTGCTGGTCGTAAACCCGATCTGATTATTCACAATCACATGGATCGTACCGCCAACTTCGAAACCTCGGGTGTGTGACATGTTCAGCGTTTCCATGACAACTCCCTGCCCTGCGAATGCCGCATCACCATGCACCAAGATCGGCGTAACCTCTTTTTTGGCCTCGTCCTGTCGGCGGTGTTGACGCGCGCGTACTGAGCCCGTCACCACTGGGTTAATGATCTCAAGGTGCGAAGGATTAAAGGCCAGTGCAACATGCACTATGCCTCCGGGGGTATTGATATCGGACGAAAATCCCTGGTGATACTTGACATCGCCGTGTTCTTGCGACCAATTACTTCCAATTGCCAAATTGCCTTCGAATTCACCAAACAGTTCCGCCGGAGATTTGCCGAGAATATTGACCAGCACGTTCAAGCGACCGCGGTGGGCCATGCCAATCACAACCTCCTTACCGCCAGTGGTACCAGACAGCTGCACCAGTTCATTCAACATCGGGATCAATGACTCGCCCCCTTCCAGGGAAAAACGCTTCTGACCGACATATTTCATATGCAGATAGGTTTCCATGCATTCTGCCATGGTCAGCAACCTGAGAATCTGGCGGCGCTCATCATCGGTAATCACGGCACATTCCTTTTCGATTCGCGATTGAATCCACTCCAGTCGGTTTGGATCGGTGATGTGCATGTATTCGTATCCGATCGAGCCACAATACGTCTGTTCGAAAAACTTGATGATCTGTTTAAGGGTCATCGTCTTGGAACCGACCACCGCGTCGACACTGAATTTCTCGTTGAGGTCCGAATCTTCGAGACCGACTGATGCAAGGCTGAGGTCCGCCGTAAACCATTCATCGGTCAGTCCAAGGGGGTCAAGCTTGGCGTTCAGATGACCGTAAACCTGGTAACGGCGAATCAAGCGCTGGACTGCCGCCTGTCGACGAATGAAATCCTCGCTGACGAGGTCATCGGCGTGTGTAGTTGTGGGGATGGTAGTCGGTGTAGATTTAGCTAGCGATTCAAACGTGTCGCGCCATTGCTGCGGTACTTGTTCCGGAGCCGCTTCAAATTCATCGTATAGACTCTCCAGATAGGCAGCATTGGCGGAAGAAATTCCATTTGGATCAACATTATCGTTAGACTTACTCATAGGTCTGACTCAAATAAGGGAAGTAGATTGCGGGTAATCGTCAAGGACGAAACATGTGCCCGACGAGCCTGAATATGAATTCAGGCAGAAAGAGGAGCCAACCGAACAGAATGTCACAGTTTGCAAATCTGGCATTCAAACTTTGCGAAGCAAGGACAACTGCTTGATTCTGGCAGAAATCAGAAAAACAGAATGGTGGCGTAGATTGCTCACTGATAGTCTTCAGTGTTGTGATCAACAAGGTAAATTATAAGCACTTTTGGGTTCTAAATTTCTTCAGAAAAGACTTCTTTTACCATAGGGACTATCTGTGTTCTTATTGGACTGGGCGCGCTTTTGTGGACAGTTCAAATGGTGAGATTTGCAGGCACAGGGATTTCCGACGTATCATACGTCAACAACGAAAGGCGGAGACGCTGGGAGGGGAGATTTCTGATGGGCAGGAAGCATTATTCAAAGGTTTTGCGTGAGCAGATTATAAGCGAGGTACGCAGCGGTCGTTCAGTGGCGGCGGTCGCTCGTGATTATGAACCGAGTGCGAACACGATTCATCGCTGGCTGGCATCAGTGGGTGGTGAGGACCAATTGGGTGATCAAGCCGATAAGGCTGCGTTAGTGGCTGAGATTGCGCGTTTGCGTCGCGATAATGTCATTTTAAAAAAAGCAGCGGCCTGGTTCGCCCGGGAGAACCTGGAAGGGCTGTGAGCGTGTATCGTTTCATGGCGGCGAATCGGGCTGAGTTTACGGTCTTAGAGATGGCGCGGGTGTGTGAGGTCGCTCGAAGTGGTTATTATCGCTGGCTGGCTCAAAGTCAGCAGCGATCTGAAGCGGCTCAAAAGACAACCGCTTTGATTCAGAAGCTACGTACGCTGCATACCGAGTGTCGCGGGCGTTATGGAGCTCGGCGCTTGCATCAGATGCTGCTGTTGCTGGGTGAGCCGATCAGTCTTCGCCAGGTCCGGCGGCTGATGACAGAGGCTGGTATCCGATGTATGACCCGCCGAGCCACGCGCAAGACGACCTGGCGTGATCCCCATGCGGGCAAGGCTGCGGATCTTGTCGGCCGGGATTTCACTGCTGAGGCTCCGAACCGTTTGTGGGTGGCTGATTCGAGCTACATTCACACTCGACAGGGTTTTTTGTATCTGGCTGTGGTGTTGGATGTGTGGTCAAGGCGCATAGTCGGGTATTGGATGTCGGCACGCCACAGCACAGGGTTGATGGTCACTGCACTGAATGAGGCGTTGTTGCAACGCAATCCGGATGCGGACATTCTGGTCCATCATTCCGATCAGGGCAGTCAGTATACCTCGGCTGAGTTTCGTAACCGCTGTGAGCAAGCTGGCATCCTGCGCTCGATGGGACGGGTTGGTGACTGTTATGACAATGCGATGGCTGAGTCCTTTTTTTCAACTCTTGAGTTGGAGCTGCTGGACCTGCATACATTCGAAACCAGGCAGCAGGCCAGTGCAGCAATCGTGCAGTTCATTGATGGTTATTACAATACCACTCGTCTGCACTCAGCACTGGACTACCGCTCACCGATCGCCTTTGAAAACGAGTTCAGGCATCTTTTTTCATAGATTGGCTGAGGCGTTCTATATGTACGATTTTTACTACACGGATTGGCAATTGGATTCATACAAGGGTGTGAATGACCCTTGTATGAATTGGTCTGATTCACCATTCCTTGTGTCTACAAATCTGGGTACACTTCATATGTAGCCGCAAAAAAATGGAGGCTGGCATATGAATAAACTAAAAACCGCCAAGCAAGGCGTGGCGGTTTATGAAGAAGGGATCGCAAGCAAAACTTCAAAACTGTCGTGTTTTACTCTTGTTTATTTTTCTTCTTCACCTTTTTACTGGATTTATTGCCCCTTTATTCAAATTGTGAATTTGGTCAAGACCTGCCGAACCAAAGCCATTTTGTGGTTTCTGAAATTCGTAGGGAGGCATAACTGTTGCTCGAATCAATTCGACAGGAATAATCGTTCCTTTGTAATGTTCGTCATTTGACATGGTCTGTTCCCTCATTTGTGGGCTAATTCAACCAACAGGTCTTTCGCGTCGACATTATCACCGACGGCAACCCATAACGACGCGACAGTCGCAGATTGTTCTGCACGGATGGCGGTCTCCATCTTCATTGCTTCAATCGTCAGGAGCACGTCACCGGCTTCTATCGACTGACCCACCGTCGCATTGACCGATGAAATCATCCCCGGCATGGGTGATGCCACATGATCTGGATTGCCTTCTTCTGCCTTACGTCGCTGTTCAACAGTGCTGCTAAACTTTCGATTCGGTACTTTGATCGTTCGTGGTTGGCCATTTAACTCAAAAAACACTTTGACATTACCATCCGCATCCGTCTCGCCAATCGCCAGACAGTGAATGACCAGCGTCTTACCGGGTTCCAGATCGACAGAAATTTCCTGTTCCGGTTTCATGCCGTAAAAGAATACTGGAGTTGGTATGACATGCATGGGTCCGTACTGACGGCGATGGGACATATACTCAAGATATACCGCGGGATACATCAGATAGGACTGGAATTCCTCGTTGCTGATCCTGGCGCCTATTTTGTCTTGCGCTTCTTTGCGTAACTCATCAAGATTCGCGGGCGGCAGGTTATCACCGGGCCGATTGGCTATCGGTGTTGCTCCGTTCAACACCTTAGCCTGCAACGCGGGTGGAAAACCGCCGTACGGTTGACCTAATTCACCGGCAAAATAAGACTTGACCGAATCCGGAAATGCAACCTCGCGGTCGGGGTCCTCGACTTGGGCGCGGTCTATCCCGGAACTGACCATGAATAACGCCATATCCCCAATCATTTTAGAGGTTGGCGTTACCTTGATCACATCGCCAAACATGTCATTGACGATGGAATAGGCTGCCGCGACGTCGTGCCAGCGCGGTTCCAGTCCCAAAGCCCGGGCCTGTTCTTTCAGATTGGTAAACTGACCACCTGGCATTTCGTGTAAATAAACTTCCGAAGCACCAAAGCGGACATCACTTTCGAAAGCTGCATAATTCTTGCGAACGCTCTCCCAATAGGCAGACATCGCTAATATCGCCTCTGCATCCAATCCGGTATCATTCGCGCCACCGCGCAATGCCCTGACGACCGAACCCAGATTGGGTTGCGACGTGGTTCCCGAGACTGCATCCATCGCTAGATCAATGGCATCGGCACCGGCATTCACCGCTGCGATCGCACTGGCTGCCGCGATTCCACTGGTATCATGGGTGTGAAAATGGACCGGCAACCCGGTTCGTTCCTTAAGCGTACTCACCAGTAAAGCAGCACTGTCTGGGGTGAGCAGCCCGGCCATGTCCTTGATGCACAGAATGTGGATTCCCAAGTCCTGCATCCGGACAGCCAGTTCCTCATAATATTGCAAGGTATATTTGCTGCGCGCCGGGTTAAGAATATCCCCGCTATAGCAAAGCGCACCTTCCAACAACTTGTTGGTCTCGAGGACCGTCGCCATGGCTACTTCCATGTTTTCAACCCAGTTCAGGCAGTCGAAAACCCGGAAAAGATCAATGCCAGATTCTGCGCTTTGGTAGATAAACTCACGCACCACATTATCAGGATAATTCTTGTAACCCACACCATTGGCACCCCGTAACAGCATTTGCAGCAAAATATTGGGCACTCTTTGTCGAAGATCTCGCAACCGCTCCCAGGGACACTCTTTCAAAAAGCGCATGGCAACATCAAAGGTTGCACCACCCCAACATTCCAGGCTGAACAGATTGGGTAAATTGGCCGCATAGGCGTCAGCTGACTGCACCAGATCATAGCTGCGAAATCGTGTTGCCAATAGCGATTGATGAGCATCGCGAAAGGTCGTGTCTGTTATCAGCGCCTGTGGTTGCTCAAGCATCCAGTTGGCAAATTCCGCTGGCCCTAACTGATCCAGTAATTGACGGGTACCGGGAGGCGGTGTAACAACCTTCATTGTCGGTGACACAGGCCTAACGTCACTCGCGGGTTGGGGCCTCCCCTGCACTTCCGGATTACCATTTACTGTCACATCTGCTATATAGGTAAGCAGACGAGTGGCACGGTCGCGGCGCTTTGATATATTCAATAGTTGCGGCGTTTCATCAACAAACCGGGTTGTATACGTTCCTTCCAGAAATGTTGGATGACCCAACAGATTTTCAAGAAATACCAGGTTGGTGGCAATGCCGCGAATTCTGAATTCGCGCAATGCCCGCACCATGCGTTGAATCGCCTCATCGGCGCTGGGTGCCCACGCAGTGACTTTCTCCAGCAAGCTGTCATAGTACCGCGTAATCACTGCGCCAGAATACGCGGTTCCACCGTCCAGGCGAATGCCAAATCCAGCTGCCCCACGGTAGGCTGTCATCCGTCCATAATCGGGGATGAAGTTCTCTTCAGGATTTTCTGTCGTGACCCGGCACTGCAGTGCATAGCCGTTAATATCAATATTGGGTTGCGCGGGTACGCCAGAGCTTGTAATATCACCGATTTTGCCACCACCGGCAATACGAATCTGCGCCTTAACAATATCGATTCCGGTAATTTCCTCGGTCACCGTGTGTTCCACCTGAACCCTGGGATTGACTTCGATAAAGTAACATTCCCCGGTATCGTCGTCGAATAAAAACTCAGCCGTACCGGCATTGACGTAATTAACTGACTGGGCCAACCTGACTGCCGACTCGCATAACGACTCGCGCTGCTCATCGGACAAAAACAAGGCCGGTGCGCGTTCAATGATCTTTTGATTGCGCCGCTGAATGGAACAGTCTCGCTCAAACAAATGCACGATATTACCGTAGCGATCGCCCAGCAGCTGCACCTCAACATGACGAGCCTTGCTGATCAGTTTTTCGAGGTAAACCTCAGGATTGCCGAATGCGGACTGCGTCTCGCGGCGACCCAAATTCACGGCATCCAGTAATTCGCCAGGTGTTTGGATCACACGCATGCCGCGGCCGCCGCCGCCCCAGGAAGCCTTGAGCATCAGGGGATAGCCAATATCCGCAGCCAACTGCTTGACTTGCTCATCGTCATAAGGCAGTGGCCCGGTTGCGGGTAAGACCTGTACATTGGCAGCTTCAGCCTGGTTCCGGGCAGACACCTTATTGCCGAGCTTGCGCATTATTTCAGCAGTAGGGCCTATGAATTGAATGCCGCTTGCTTCGCAGGCCTCAACAAACTCAGGTTTTTCTGACAGAAACCCGTAACCTGGATGAATCGCATCAGCATTCGTATTTCTGGCCACTGCGAGGATATCGTCAATCGCACCATAAGCCTGGATGGGGCCCAGTCCCGCACCGATTTGGTAGCTTTCATCTGCCTTGAATCGATGTAAGGAGAACTTGTCTTGCTCTGCGTAAACCCCGACAGTCTTAATGCCGAGTTCAGTCGCAGCGCGAAAGACACGAATCGCTATTTCGCTGCGATTGGCTACGAGAATTTTTTGGATGGGTTTTGAATCATTCATTTGACTTGATCACTAACAGGTTTCTGCCCCCGGCACATCACCTGCGGTTAATCATGTTTAGCAACAGACAGAATGATATTACCCAGTGTAGGGTGGCCCGGAGTTGCCTCTGGATGAGTAACGGTCATTTTACCAATGTTCTCTACTTGCGTTGCGCCTGTGGTGCACCGCAGTCAATGCAGTTTCAGCTGTATCAGCTTATTGGTTGGGCTTCATAAATCACGAAATTAATTGCCGCGATTCGCTGGTGCAATCTCGTATCCTGCAACTTCTGGCTCGTCATCTTCAATCTGCGCCGGAAAACCGGGGGCGAGCACTTGGGTACTGCAGGCTTGTTCCAAACGCTTGACAATGTTGGGCGACCATTCCCTGGCACCGAAACGCTCAAGACCATCAGCAAATATTTGAATCAGCAGCGGATTGACCTCAAGTGGCACACCCGCGCGATCAGCGACATCCTGAAACAATGAAATGTCCTTCATGACCAGGTCCATGGTGAAATTAATGTCACGGCTACCGTTTAATATGACCTGGCTTTCGGTTTCATGCACAAAAGAATTACCGGACGATATGCGAATCGCTTCGTAAGTTGTCGTAAGATCCAGGCCGGACTTTTTTGCGGTTACCAGTGCTTCACACAAGGTCACCAGGTTGGCGGTTGCCAGGTAGTTGGTTAAAACCTTGAGCACCGAGGCAGAGCCCAATTCACCTGTATGTAAAATTTGCCTTCCCATAGCCTGAATTACGGGTAAAGCACGCTCGAAGGTACTGCGTTCACAACCGACAAAAATTGAAATGTTACCGGTTGCCGCGCGATGACAGCCGCCGGACACCGGACAATCCATTGGCAAGCCGCCTGCATCCAGTACCTTTTTTCCCAGGCGTAAGACTTCGGTCTGGTCCGTGGTACTCATCTCTGCCCACAAACTGCCGGGCTTAAGACCTGCAAGCACACCGTCATCCGACTCCATAACCGCGGCTGAAATCTGGGGACTCGGTAAACAGGTAATCACCAAATCGACGGTGTTGGCCAACTCCGCCGGCGAAGCAGCCCATGAAGCACCTGCATTCAACAACGGTGCTGCCGAGGCCTCGTTCAAGTCTCGCACCACCAGGTCAAACCTGTTTCTGAGCAGGCTGCCAGCAAGTTTACCGCCTACATTGCCTAAGCCGATGAAACCTATTTTCATTACTTTTACCCCACACTAAAATCATTCAAAGTTTAACGGTTTGATATTTATGTTTTTGTTTTAGTTCATATATTAACTTTTTTAGTGGAACTACAACACTGTTTTGAGTGATTATTTTATAGCCGGCAACGCGTAGAGAATTTGGAATCAACTCACGATTCAAAAATGATCGTGATACGGTGCAGCAATCCTACTGATTAGCACAACATTTCGATCAAGTTAGACGGAGCGAAATCGATTGTCGTCGGTACTTTTTCATCCCTTAACTGTTTTGCGGTTAAGCATCAGCGCCTCAACTGCATCAGAAAAAATCCACTTTGTTCCTGATCGAACTTCCCGCGCCAAAAGATTCGTTGAATTAACAAACCCGGTACCCCATGGGGCACCCAAGACTTCCAGGTGTGCGCGCATCGAATGGTTAAGCAACAGGAAATGTCCGGTCAGTCCTCCGAATCCACCTTGTTTGAATTCTTTGAACATCGCCCGCATATTGGTCGTTGCAATCAGCAGCTTGGCTGATTCTGGAACGTCCGCAATTGCGCGCAGCGGTACGGGCTCAAGGGACATCAGATGGAAGTCTATACCGGGCTGCCACGCTGCCAGACAGTCTGCGAGCCGGGTACTGGCACGCGCATTGGGTATGGCTCCCTTGAGTTCAATCATCAGGTGCATTTGACCACCGAATTGCTCCACTACCTCTTCGAGTCGCGGCACCAGGGGACATAGCTTACGCAGTTCGCTGATTTCCGTTGCCCCCACCTCAACTGCATTTTTCCCGGGCAGCCGCGCCGTATGCCGATCGTGAATCACCACCGGCCAATCATCCAGCGTCCATTGAACATCCAGCTCAATGCCCCACGCGCCACAACGCTGCGCAGCAGCAAATGCAGGTAAGGTGTTTTCATAGACCGAACAGTCTTCACGAACACAGCCACGATGGGCGACCAGGCGCAAAATTTTCCATTCCTCAAGACTGAGCGGTGCACGCGGAATCCACCGAAAGATGGAATCGACCGACTGTTCAGCGAGGCGAATCGGCCAGCTCATTGATGGAGCGTCTCACTCGCAAAAAGTCGCCTTCACCCACACTAACTTTTCTGAATGTCGCTTTGCAGCGCTGCGCTAATCTTGTTCAGCACTTCATCCATCTGCGCTTGAGTGATCACCAAAGGTGGCAGCAATCGCAATACATTAGTCCCGGCGGGCAAGGCCAGTACACCCTCGTTTTGCAATTTTTCGAGATAGGGTGAAACCCGAACCTTCAGTTCGATGCCGATCATTAAACCGAGGTGGCGAACTTCACGAACTATCGCAGGTTTATGGGTCATCAGCCGACTGACAAACCGTTCGCCCAACTCAGCCGCACGATTGGCGCTGTGCTCACGTTCCATGAATTGAACATTGGCCAGGAAAGCTGCGCACGCCAACGGATTACCACCAAAAGTACTGCCGTGTGCACCGACTGAAGTCTTTACTTTGTCACTAACTAGAATTGCGCCCATCGGAACACCACCTGCGATGGCCTTGGCGAGACACAACACATCGGGCTGCACATCGTAATGCTCGCAGGCAAACATTTTCCCGGTCCGACAAAATCCACTTTGAATCTCATCAACAATCAGCAATGCGCCACGCGCACGACACAATTCGGCGGCCGCATCAATATAGTCGCGTTTCGCAGGCCGCACGCCACCTTCACCTTGAATGAGTTCCAACAGTACCGCGGCGGTCTCATCAGTGACCGCTTGTTCAAGTGATTCGATGCGATTGTACGGTACGTAAGTAAATCCCGGCACCAAGGGGTTGAATGGTTCCTGGTAATCTTTGTTCGGTGTTGCACTCAGTGCCCCCATTGTGCGACCGTGAAACCCGCGAACCGCGCTAATCACCTGGTTGCGTCCGGTCGACTGGCGCGCAAATTTGAGCGCACCTTCGATACTCTCGGCTCCAGAGTTGCACAGAAATACACGGTCCAGACCTGGTGGTGAAATGGCAACCAGTTTCTCCATACACTCGGCCCTTACGTCGTTGGGGAAAATTCCCGCACAGGTGATCAAGCGCTGGGCCTGGTCAAAGAGCGCACGCGCCAATTCAGGGTTGGCGTGCCCGATATTTGCGACGCCGATACCGGCAGTACAATCAATGTATTGGCGACCCTCATCGTCCCAAACCACTGCACCTTCACCTTTCACCAGTGAGACTCCGCGGCTCTTGTAAACGCCAACGCCAAGTCCCGTTTCCCTTGTATCCACACTCTGTGTCATTTTTCTACTCCCGGTTACGTAACAATGGTTCCTGTCGAGGCCGCTGCCAGCGGTGTTGCCACTCGACCGTCAGCAATTATCACCTCTGTCTTACCTTCTTCAAAGAGTTGGTTGAGTGCCAGTAATTTTCGCTTCATACGGCCGGTCGCCTCAGCCTCGCGTGCTGCCAGTTCACTGCATTCCAGTTTCTTGATAAGGCTCGCTGGATCGTTCCGATCTGCGAGCAATCCAGGTGCCTCAATCAACTGGTAAATTCGCTTCGCTTGAAGTTCCCGATGCAGAAGCGTGATGATGTTATCGTTGTCCGCATTGATTGCAACCCCGTGCGCGTCGCAAATCGGAATGCTAAGGACTGGGGTATAACCCTCAGTTAGGAGCCACTTGAGCAGGTGGCAATTCAACTGCACCGGTTTACCGGAAAAATCTCGCTTGATTAATGTCTTGCCCGATTCCCTGACCCGAATGCCGCGATTGCGCCGACCTTCGATCAGCCGTCCATCCAGCCCGCATAAGCCAATGGCGTTCAAGCCCAGTTTCTGACAGGTCTCAACAAAGCGATTCCGGACAATTCCCGCGTAACTCATCATGATGACATCGATGGCATCGCGGTCCGAATAAACGCTGTCATAACCGGAAATCGAGTGCAAAGTCTGAACCGGAATATGCAATTGTTCGGCCAATTGGTCTCGGGCCGCGTTGGCACCGAGTACAACCAGACTGGGTTCATCGATCCTGGCCAGGTCCCGGGCGATGCCCTCGACATTGATTGCTTGTCCGCCGCCAATCTTTATGATGACTGGCCGGGAAAACGAATTTTGTTCCTGCTGAATCACTTTCCAGGTGCTCCAATTCGCCGAATCGTGTGATTGCTGATCGGCTGCCAACCCGTGCTGTCCGCATACGGTGCGGAACTGTAAATAATGGTGTTGCCCGTGTTTCGTTCGTACATTTGAAAATAGTCGGGATTTTCATTAAATAGCGTACTTAACCACGCGGCATCGCGCGTTGCAATAATCAAATTCATTGCGCGAGTGAAACTGGTCTTCCGAACCAGGAGGCTGACCCCCTGACGGATGGCTGATTCCAGCCCGTCTTGATCGAATCGTTTGATGAAATTGAAAATCTTTTCCGCGCCGATGCGACCTTCTTCGCGAATGCGCACACCCTGCAATTCCCCATTGAAAATAAATGCCTGTTCACTATCACCAAACGGCATATTGTTGCTGACTTCAATGCCCTCGTTGCGAAAGGCACTGCGGGCATGGGCCAGAAAGTAACTGGATGGTTCAAAGCACTCGAAACTGTCTTCCCAAATCGGTTTGATATTGTGGTAGTACTGCCAGCCACCTGCATCCAGCCAAGCACAGCCCCAGCCGTGACTTTGGTCCTCGGGGCTGGTGTTGGCAATATAAGCGAATTCTTCGAGGTGATCCCGCATACTGACTGGGTTGATGCTTCTGACTAACAGCAGTCGACACATGGCATATGACTGAAAAAATGTAACCGCAGTTGATCAAGTTGGAAAAAGACCGGTAAATTCAAGACCGGTTTGCTCTGCGATACCGTGCATCAGGTTCAAATTCTGCACGGCCTGCCCCGCGGCCCCCTTCATAAGATTATCGAGTGCACTGATAGCGACAATGCGATTGTTGTCGGCATCGCGCTCGAATCCGACATCACAGAAGTTAGTGCCGGCCAAGTGGCGCGGCTCCGGATAACGATGGATTCCGGTACGGTCTTTGACCACCCGAACAAAGGGTTCAGTCTGGTAACTCGCCCGGTAGGCTTGCCACAACTGCTTGTCGTCCGGCAGCGACTGACTGGAGAATACATGACAGGTCGCGACGATTCCGCGCACCATCTCGATGGCAGTCGCTGAGAAACTGATGGCCTCAATATTGAGCGCCTGTTTCATTTCTGCGGCATGCCGGTGACCAGTCGGCCGATAAGAACGTACCGCACCGCTTCGCAGTGGATGGTGGCTGGCCTCGCTGGCCTGACTGCCCGCTTCGCTTGAGCCAACTTTGACTTCGGCAACCAGGGATTCGACAGCATAAGTACGAACCAGCGGTAACAATGCCAAAATGACTGCAGTGGCATTACAGCCTGCGCAGGCGACGTAGTTGGAACGGACAATCTGTTCACGATTCAATTCAGCAACTCCGTAGGCGAATTCACCAAGGAGATCCGGACGCTGATGCGGCACTCCATAGGCCTGGTGGTAAGCTGATTCGCTTTCAAGCCGAAAATCTGCGCTCAAATCAATGATGCGCGGCGCCAATTCCATATAACGATCAATGGACCGCATCGCTTCGCCGTGCGGTAAGCATAGAAATATCAGATCACATTCAGTCAACTCCGTCGGAGAACAGAATTTGAGCGACACTTGTTTGCGTAAGTTCGGATTGACCGAGTGGATGAATTTACCAGCCCTGCTGCGCGAGGCAACCTGGCTGATTGCAACATTCGGGTGGCCATGCAAAAGTCGAATTAACTCACCGCCAGCATAGCCGGCGCCACCCACGATCGAGGCCCTGATCATTGTTTTACCTATGCTTTAGAAGTCGCCACGAAATCTACCATTCGCGCCGGTATATTTACGCCAGTTGGTTTGATGCTGTTGCGAAATTCCATGGTATAGTTGACTTCGTTGACGAGCAATCCGCGATCAGATTCAAATAGATCGATCGCCAGTATATCGCCACCAACTGCGGCAGCGGCAGCCAGCGATAACTGCGCTATTTCGTCAGTAATGGGACAATTGGTTGCAACTGCACCGCGCGCGGTATTGGTGATCCAATGTAAGGATTCCCGGTAAATTCCGGCAATGCATTGATCCCCCACGACAAAGGTGCGAATGTCGCGGCCTCGTTTTTCGATATATTCCTGAATGTAAAAGATCGAGTGCTGGTAGGAACCGAGCAGTTGCTTGTGTTCCAAAATGGCTTCCGCCGCGGTGCGGTCATTGATTTTCGAAAGCAGTCTTCCCCAGGAACCGATGACGGGCTTCAGCACCACCGGATAGCCAAATTCTTCAATTGCCGCAAGCGCTTGTTTTTCAGTGTAGGCAACGCGCAGCTGAGGTTGTGGAACGTTGTGTTTGGCCAATGCTATCGATGACTCGATCTTGTCTCCACATATTCTGGCTACGGCGGCGGGATTGATACAGCGCACCCCGGCCAGTTCCAGAAACTGCAAACTGTAAAGTGCGCGCGAGTGACTGATGCAGCGCTCAAATGCGATATCAACTTCAGGTGCAGAATCCAAATCAAAGGTGAGTTTGCGATCATCCAGCATGATGAGGTCGACTCCCTGGCGGGATCGAAACTGTTCAAGCAACAGTTTCTCCTCGAATCGAATCAAGGAGTGTAAAAAACCAATTTTCACGCGAATTGGCCCGCGCTGCACACTGGCCTATTGACCCCAGTCTTCATCCAGCTCCGGGGCGAGTTCCAATTCGTCTGGATCAATTCCGATGACTTCGAGTTCAGCGCCGCAATCGGAACAGCCCAGCAGCTCGCCGGTAATGGTATCGTTCTCAAATTCTATTTCGCTTGCACAGACCGGGCATTCAGCCATTGATTAGTCTCCTGTAACTTAGTTTTGCCGTTAAGACGCGACTCAGAGTGAGTCTTCCGGCGGCGTCGGATACATCAGAATTTCATGTAGATCAACACGCGGATGCTGCTGCACTGCAAACACAATGGCATCGGCAACGTCTTCAGGCTCCATTGCGCTTGATTTTCGTTCGCCGCCAAATATTTCCGTATTTGTCACACCTGGTTCAACGTTGGTAACGCGAATGCCTGTACCGCGAAGTTCCTCGCGCAGATTGTAACCCATCCCTGTTACCGCCCACTTGGTGGCACCATACATCGACCCTGCAATCGGCCGGCGACCGGCTGCTGACCCCAGCAATAAAATGTGGCCCTTGGATTTTTTCAGCGCTGCGAGCGTAGCCCTGACAGTCAGCCCGGCACCCAAGATATTCGTCATGATCATTTCCTGCCAGCGTTCCGGGTTGCCTTCGGCAAAACCGCCGCCGGAATAGTAAATACCTGCATTAGCAAGCACAACATCAATGCGACCAAACTGATCTATTACCTGACCGACCATTTCCTGCTGCTGACCCCACTGGGTAACATCACATTCAACGGCAAGTGCCCGGTTCGCACCGCCCAATTCATCACACAATTGATCGAGTCGTGTTTTTCTACGGGCAGCTAAAACTGTACGAAAACCCTGCCGAGCCGCGGCTCGTGCTGTTGCTTCACCGATTCCACTCGATGCGCCTGTGATCAAAAACACCTTATCCGTCATGTTTAAATCCCCTGATTGGAAAACAGGATTTGAAAAAAGGATAATGTCCTTGCATAATCAAAGATATATGAAATTATGTTGGGTCACCTAATGGCTGATAATATCAAGATTATCACAAAGCATGAACATTGTAACCTACAAAACCTCCGACACAACACCAAACATGCCTTAACCTCAGGCACCACCTGATCGGCTACCATCTCATCTTTGGCCAGCACATCCGTTTGTTACGCACATGGTGTTGAGGACATAAATACAGCAACCGAAAACTACGTCGAAACACAAAGCCTTTCTCAAGTGGTCAGTATGATCAAATCACCGTTCTGTCATGCCTTTGCTGGTGTAATATCCGCCGATTGTGAAAAGGTTAGTTCGTATTGGCCTTGGAAGGCTAACTCATAATAGTAGAATTGAATAAAATGACTGCCGACTGAATGTGGAATACAGGAGTTTGGAACAGTCTTTTTGTTCCATTGGACGATCATGTTGATCAAGGACGACCATCATTTAAATCAGGAGTATCAATGGCAACAAATTCTACCGCGGCAGATGAAATCTGGGAACTCATAAAAGAGTTTCGGATTGACATGCAGGAGTTTCGTGCCGGCATGGAAGAACTGCGCACCAGCCAAATTAAAACCGACCGACAACTGGAAAAAACCGACCGACAACTGGAAAAAACTGACCGCCGGTTCAATTCCCAATGGGGCAGACTGGTGGAATCGCTGGTTGAGGGAAGTTTGGTATCGCTACTGCAAACTTACGGTATCGATGTGCGCCAAACTTCTCGCAATGCAAGAGTGTCTTTCGTCGAGAATGACGGCAGCCTGAAGCAAAAGGAGTTTGACATACTGGTTGTCAACGGCACCGAGACAGTGGCGGTGGAGGTCAAAACAACGCTTACGCCGAACAAGGTGGGATATTTCCTGTCAGCGCTAGAGGACTTTAAGCGGTATTTTCCGGATTATCGACACAAGCGTGTCTATGGTGCGGTAGCATATTTACGAAGTGAGTCTGAGGCTGATCGGTATGCTGAGCGCCAAGGACTGTTTGTGATCCGTGCGACGGGAGACAGTGCCAGCATTATCAATTCGCAGTCATTCAAACCGAAGGAATTTCCGTCACGCAGGGAAACTGGCTGAACTGCAAACAATGGCAGGGCATTGTTTGGATGGACGACGAACCCGATTCGGATCAGACTGCATACCGTGGCCCAACAACTGCTTTTGTCCGGGATCTAACAACATCTTGCCGGTGAACTCCGGGTGAATACGGTACTATGTATCGTAGCGCACAGTACAACCGCACTGATACGGTTGCATCAACTGCAAATGCAGGCTTTTGAAACCAAGCGATTGGCGCAAGTTGAGGCGTAAGCCAATTTGCAGCGATCTAATTGCTGATTCAGGCATTCTGCAAAGAACCCCAATCCATAGCCGGAGGGTATCATTATAGGGTTCTGATGATAGACCTTCACCAAGCATGCAATGCCGACCAACGTAACTGCCGAATATAAAAAAGCCGAACAGGCATTTCGTGAAGCCAGAGAAGCCCCGGACCGGCTGAAATGCCTTAAGGAAATGTTGCGTACCATTCCGAAACACAAAGGTACGGAACACCTGCAGCGCGATATCAAAACGCGCATCAAGTTGCTCACTGACGAGTTGGCGGGGCCACGCAAAGGTGGAGCACGCACCGGGCCTGCACATTCGGTGCGACCCGAAGGCGCAGCGCAAATTGCGCTGCTTGGTGCGCCCAATTCGGGCAAATCAGAACTCCACCGTCGACTGACCGGGGCGCGTTCCGAAGTCGGTCCGTACCCGTTTACCACCCAAGTTCTGCTGCCTGGTATGATGCCGTTTGAGGACATCCACTTTCAATTGGTCGATCTGCCCCCGATTTCCAATGAGTATTTCGAACCATGGGTGATCAATTCTCTCCAGACAGCCGATGCGGCTATGTTGGTTATTGATATTTCCAGTCCCGAATGCATTGAGCACATTGATCAGGTCATCACCCAACTAGACCAGCGCAAAGTCGGACTAAGCAGTTGCTTTGAACCCAGTGCACAAGCGGATGCAACTGGCGATGACCCTGCACTCGACCCGTTTCGAATCACTCTGCCCACTTTATTGGTCGTCAATAAGATTGACTTGGCCACCAACCCAAACGAACTTGATGCGCTGAATGAGCTGATCAGTTACGATTTTCCATCGATCGCGGTATCAGCGCTAACGGGAAGCAACCTGGAAGGTTTCGCGCGCATGGTTTTTGACAAAATGAATATTGTCAGGGTATACACCAAAATTCCTGGCAAAGTGGCTGATACAGACAAGCCGTTTACGCTCAAATCAGGCGGCACAGTCGCTGATGTCGCGCGGCAAATTCACAAGGATTTTGAAAACACGTTCAGATTCGCCCGCATATGGGGGAAGAACGTGTTCGCCGGCCAACAAGTTGGCCCAGAGCACATTCTCGATGATCTCGATATTCTGGAAATACATGTCCGCTGAGTCGGAGATATCAGTTGTAACTTCGAAATACATCAATGCAATGAGCCTTGCAAATTTCACTCACAAATCAAACCGCGACGAGAGTGACATTAATTTGGGACACACTCGAGGCGATATACAATTCAAGTTTCCCGATTACTTTTAGGAATCGGTATCCATCTCAATCATTGCAATACAATTAAGCCTTTAATTCACACAGCTCTCAGCTTTGTTCCAGGAATTTCTCGGCAGGAACTGCCGATAACTGATCAAAAAATTATCACACCTGACCGATTTTCAGCAACGACATGAAGACTAGACAAACCATGTGTTCGCTGCTGTGCCAATGCCCAATGTGGATCACACCGTAATTCCGAATGGAGCATCGATGAACGTAGCACCGAGAATGAATTCTCAGGAGAGAAAGACCGTCGGGCTCATTGGTGCCGCGCACTTTTTCTCGCATTTTTATTTTCTGCTGCTGCCATTATTGTTTCCGATTCTATACGACATGTATGGAGTCAGTTATGCACAGCTGGGAATTGGTTATGCTGTTTTCAGTGCTTGCACGATGATTTGCCAGACACCGATCGGATTCATCGTTGACCGGTTTGGGGCACGCTGGATACTCATGCTTGGCATCGCAGTGGAATCCCTGGTGCTGGCACTGTTTGGCGTCTTTACGACCTATACGGGTTACCTCATATTGATGGCAATTGCAGGTGTTGCCAATTCAGTCTATCACCCCTGCGATTACTCAATCCTGACCCGGTCTGTCAATCGGGCAAGTCTCGGCAAAGCTTTCTCCATCCACACATTTTGTGGTCAGTTAGGTTCGGTGACCGCCCCGATCGTAATCGTCCTGATTACAGCCGGTTTGGAGTGGTCGGTCGCACTGATGGCATGCGGTGGGCTCGGGTTGATCATTCTCATCGGGCTGGGAATTGGGTTTCGGAATCTTGAATTGCCTTCCGTCGATGAGTTTGAAGGTGAAATTCAACAGCGTACCAGTAGTTTCAAACTGCTGTTCAGCGCACCCGTTCTGCTGGGTTGGTTGTTCTTTTTGGGTTATGCAATGAGTTCCACCGGACTGTACGATTTTTCTGTTTCAGCATTTACCGAAATTTATGACTCGTCCCTGGCACAGGCGGGAATCGTAATCTGGCTGTTCCTGAGCGCGGACGCGATTGGGATTCTGTTAGCCGGCTTCCTTTCTCATCGCTGGAAAAGCCACGAGTTGGTGGTTACCTACTGTTTCATCATCGTGGCAGTCTGCATGTTTTTCATCACCCTGGTGCCAATGTCGCTGGCACTGCTGTCAATTCCAATGATGATTGCGGGGCTGTTCTACGGTTTTATCGCACCGTCGCGCGATGTCATCATCTCCAACCTTGCGCCTGCCAAGGACATGGGCAAAGTCTTTGGCACCATCACGACCGGCTTTAATGCCGGCGGCATTCTCGGCCCACCCTTATTTGGATTGCTGCTTGACCTCGGCGACCCTCACTCAATTTTCTGGGGGGCCGGTGTCATTTCATTGTTAACTTTGTTGACTGTCATCCGGGTTTCGTCAATCAAAACGCTGTTTCGACCCACTGTAGAAAGGAACTAAAAGTGGCGGGCGACACATTGAGTTGCGGTGTCGGCCTGATGGAGTTGCTTGACAACTACGGTACCGAATTTATTTTCGGCATACCGGGTGTACATACGCTTGAACTTTATCGTGGGATCGCGCAAGCCGGAATGCGGCACATCACGCCAAGGCACGAACAATCTGCGGGTTTTATGGCCGATGGCTATGCGAGAGCCACTGGTAAGGTCGGCGTCTGCTGCCTGATTACTGGACCAGGTGTTACCAATGCCGCCACATCACTGGCCCAGGCCTACTCTGACTCGGTACCGCTGCTAGCAGTCTCAAGTGTTAATAAAACCGCCAGTCTGGAGCTCGGACAAGGTGATTTACACGAGGTACGCGCGCAAGGCAAACTGACGGAACACTTTACAGCCTTTAGTCAGACAGTCCTGTCAACCGACACAGTCCCAGAAATCATCTCAAGAGCATACGCAGTCTTTGATGCCTGCCGTCCTCAACCAGTACATATCGAGATACCGATAGATCTGATTGAACAGCCTGTTGCGTGGTCCTGTACCCCAGCCAATCGAATTCACCCACCTCACGCAGCACAGGTGTTCCTGCACCAGGCCACACAGATGCTGTCAGTTGCTAGGCGTCCAGCTGTAATACTTGGCGGTGGCTGCAAGCACGCGGCTGCACAGGCTACGCAGCTGATTGCCGAGTTGCATGCTCCCGTTGTTACCACCGTAGCCGGTAAGGGTGTGGTTTCAGAAGATCACCCACTCAGTCTGGGTGCGGGTCTTCAATACCCATCAGTGCTCGACTTCCTCAAACAGGCTGACGTTGTGCTTGTTGTGGGCAGTCATCTTTCAGAGACCGATATTTGGTGCCGTGGTGGGGATATCGAATTCGATGGCCAACTCATCCGCATCGATATTGATCCACAGCAAATTTACCAGAATGCAACTCCGCAGCTCGGGATTGTCGGTGATGCACGCCATGCGCTTGGCGAAATTGTCACACTATTACAGACACAGTTTTCAACCGATCAAGTCGACTGCGCACATCAGGAAAAATGTGTCCGCGAATTGATCAAAACCACCCAATCCTGCTGGTCTAAGGCTACTCACCAACAATTTCAAATTTGGCAGCAAATTCGAAGTGCACTGCCAGACGATGGTATTGTTACAGCTGATTCGACGCAGCTTGTATATAGTGGAAACTACTGTTTTTCAGCGCGTCGGCCAAGAACCTATCTCACTTCAACCACTGGCTACGGAACGCTGGGCTACGCATTGCCAGCTGCAATCGGGGCTCAATTGGGTAAACCGAAAACCCCGGTGGTCTGCGTCGTGGGCGATGGCGGTCTGATGTTTACGATCCAGGAACTGGCAACTGCGGTTGAACATCGTTTGCCAATTGTGGTCGTGTTGTGGCACAATGATGGCTACGGTGAAATACGGGATAATTTTATGAGTGATGATATCCCCCTGGTAGGAGTCGACTTGGACATGCCGGACTTTGTCGCAACTGCCAAGGGCTTTGGCTGTAACGCATTGCGTGTGAAGAATGTGGCTGAACTGCCCGCGATGCTCAAAGATGGCTTTGCTGCCCAACGTCCAACTGTACTTGAGTTGCGACCTGAGTGTCTGGGTTCGTGAGTGCTGTATATCGCAAGCTGCTGGTGTCGATTCTGCGCTGCGAAATGACGATTAGGTCACCATCGCTGAATGGATGCCACGCTCAGACTTTGGGCAACTCAATTAATTCCCGTTAATCACACTGGACTCATAAACTGAAAATTACGCGGCATATTTAGAACTGAAGTGGGTGGATTGAGATGGAATTACCTCGGCTGCTCATAGGGTTTGCTTCAAATTTAGTCGAAAAAATTATCAACCCAGCATCATCCGATTCTATCGATTCACGAGTTGAAACTGACAACCACCTCCGTAAACTAAATTTCACTGCTGTGCGCAGACCTGATCCGCTTGCAGTATCACTGGTTGAAACGGTTCAGACAAGTCAGTGTTCCGTCCGACTGAAAAGCGCGATTGATCAAGCCAATAACGCAGGTCTCCTGCCGCATCGAACTCTTAAAGACTATACCGAAGATCATGAGTGGGGATTCGAAGCTTATTTCGAATTGCCAGATTTTGGATCCAGAACTGTAATTGAACTTGCAACCTTTCTAGATCGAGAAATCGATCGGCTGGCAGCCGCAGCGCAAAACTCCTACGACGAATTGCCCGGTAGTTGGTCGGCGCCAGCGTGGGAAGAAATTGCACATCTGATCAGTGAACATCGGTCATTGGATGATCAGTACATCTGGATTTCTGCGCAACTCCTCGAGCTGCCCTGGCCACAAGAGCTCCTCTACACGCGCTTAATCGATCTCAAAGACCTGACTGCTGCAGACTTAGAACAACTGCTCGGTCCTTATCTCGAGGACGACATGACAGCGTTGGAAACTTTGCAAATGGTTTTGTCATTCTGGAATGACTCGCCTGCGGAAGCTGAAGCATTAAGTCCGGCCCGGTGTGCAACTCAAATCATGAATCAGTTGTTACCGCACAAATCAAAAGCCATCTTGTATCAACGTGTGGGTTTCGACTCGGTCAAGCAGCAGACGCTTAACGGCATCGGTGAGAGTCTAGGTATGTCGCGAGAGCGCGTCCGACAAATTCACGACAATGCAATCAGCCTGCTCAACGAAACGCGTGCACAGTATTACTTCAAAATTTTGCTGCATTCATGTCACTCGGAACTTGAACAGCGGTTGCTGGGCGATGTCGGATGTATTCGACAACATCAACTACCCAAACAACTGGACAGTCTGGGAGTCATTAATTTGGCGATTCGCTGTCTTTACGGGTCGCTTTCCGGATACGCCGATGCAACCTTCAGTCGATTCCGGAATCTCTATATCAAGTCGAGCATTGATTTAGAGGTCTTGGCAACAGAATTTGAGCAAATTGACAATTCTATCCAGAGTCTGTCGTTGCCAGACCACCTCGAGGTGGCTGCTTCGGATATGCAAGTCTCAATCGATGCTCTAACTTGTTACGTGATTGGCTCCAAGGAGTTCAGAATATTTGACGGCTTCCTTCACTCGGGAAAATTAACACCGCGTGTTCGGCGCGCCATTCAACTGCTGAAAGTTTTATCTGGATGTTTGGGTGGCAGTCCCGCGACGCTTGACGTGATTTACTCAATCTACCGATTTGCGTTTCCTGATGCTGTATGCTCACCACGCGACCTTTATGGCCTGTTATACAAATATCCCGAACAGATGCTGTCACTCACTGATGCCGGGTTTGCATCGGTTTTAAGGTGGTGTCGAATCGATGAACACGCACTGGTACAGAATGTTGCCGTCCCCACTCAACCGGACGACGAATACAAACAATTCGGTTCAGACACCACCTATGCTGAGTTGGTCAACCTCGTCGATGAAATTGGGCCTGCACAATTAATCGAAATTCGCAGTGAATTTAAAAGAAGATTCGGTAACAAGTGGTCAGACAACAGCGTTTACCCGATTCTGAAAACAACTCACTATTTTGTTCGTATGGCACCGGGCATTGTCGGTACACTGCCCATGCTTAAAGCACCTGATAAACTGAAATTCCACCCCGTATTACAGAGCGAAGTGCAAGTCAAGTTTTACGTCTATGCGAAACAATCACAGAGCCGCTTTTCCTATCCGCTGTGGATTCCCGAAGTTGAATACCATTGGTGCCTGATGGGTGATGGAAGACTACCGTGGACGACTTACGAATCGCTGCTTGCCGTTGCAAATCCAGATCATTGGCCAATTGATGAGTACGAAAAAGCAGCATGGCGCAATCGAATCAAAGACGAAGGTCGATTTTCTCTATCCGTAACCCCGCTGCCACTTGACGCAACCGTACCAACGGTTAAGGAAATTTGTACTCTGGCTCTGTTTATTGACGATCAGCGCACAGTTTCATGGTTGGACATCAACCGGGTCATGGGAAATCGCATCGATGTTCGTGGCAGCATGAGCTATCTGGCAGTGCTGGCAAAGCTGGGCATCGTTAAACTGGCCGATAATTGGCTGCTCCCCATTGAGGTGTGTCGAGATGCGAATTACCGCTTTTTAAATGAAATCATCTGTAGCGGCAGATTGAACTCGACCTGGCGAGAAGTACCCGAGCTAAGCGATACCCTTTCTGATTTCAAATCCATCTTAATTAATCGACGCGAATTCGACCGACTGATCACCAAGATGCTGGTAGCGGGCACCGAGTCGGATCGTGTTTTGCAACAGGCCAGCATTTTTGACGATCTTGACTTGACCTGAACAATACCGACCGACCCAAATTGCATGGCAGAATGAAATCTGGCATTAACATTGATTGATTGGTTGGCTGTCTATTCAACCACCGCATAGCCAGGTGATCCCCACGACATCTGCGGATTGTCCATCATCAATTCGATGAAAATTGGCAACAGAAATGCCAGAATTCGCCTCGCATCCTTGATCTGAGCTCGATTGACACTGCTTTTCCAGGTCGCAGCGCCATGGAACACCTGATTGCGCAATACGTATAACCGATCAAATATGATGCTTAGAATTTGCTGAGTATCGCCATTTTCCAAGGCCCGGTGGCCAAGATCTCTCGCTCTCTCAAACCGTATCTGCCAATCCTCATTTCCAGGGATATCATGCTGAAAATTCCAAAATGGTTGAAACACATATCGGTTTTGGATCAGAATTCGAACCGAATCAGAAAACCGTCGCCACAGCTCGTCGTAAATCCGCCGCTCTGAATCAAGTAGCGATATTTTCTGAAAATATCCCTGAAATGCGCTGCGTTCCCCATCGCTTTCAGAGGGATCCTTAAGCTGAACGCCGTACAGTGCATTGAAAGCAACCCAGTAAAAGATGAACGCTGCATCATCGTCTTCAATCTGCTTTTCAGCTCGAAGCAACCAGCTTAATGCGCGATGGATTCGTAATTTCAAGTCCTGCGGGAAATGGTCTGGAAGTCCCTGTTCGCGAACTTGCAATTCATCAACATCTGGATTCACTGTAATTTTTCACCGTAACGGGTGAACCTCCCATTCCAAGAATCAGTCATGCGTTCATCGCATCACCAAACAGTTTCAACACAAGATGGTATGCTGTGCAAATTACCTCAGTGCCGAATTTACATCATCGGACAATAATTGAACAGACCTTGATGCTACGCCAAATTACCATCCACTTTCAGCCGCTCGTGCATGATTGGACTGGTTGTCGTAAACTGCACTCGTTGCTTTATTTCAGGATACAGATAACGCTGAACACCAAAGGCCGCCATCGCTGCTTCATGGAATCCACACAAGATTAGTTTTTTCTTGCCTGGATATGAAACGATGTCACCAATACCAAATATACCGGGTTCACTGGTTTGACATTCAACGGTATCGACAACGACTGTTTTTCGATCCAACTGCACTCCCCACTGCGCGATTGGCCCAAGATTTGGAGACAATCCATAAAATACCAAAAGCTCATCGAACCCGATATCGTGGGCTGTTTTGTCCTCGTCGAACGAAACGACTCTGAGCCCAACCAAGGAACTATCCCTTTCAATAATACTTTCGATTCGACCAATGTGATAGCTTAGCGTACCGTCACTGCACTCAGCGAGTTGCTTCATCTTTTCAACCGAAGCCGGTTGTGCGCGAAATTCGTCACGGCGATGAATCAGTGTTACCTGCCGCGCAATCTGGTGCAACTCCAAAGTCCAGTCAAGTGCTGAATCCCCGCCACCTAGAATCGCAATCGAACGGTCCTTGAAGCGCTGTTTGTCGTCGACATGATAATTGAGATTCTTCCCTGCATAATTTGCAGCCCCAGGGGTTCGCAGCGGTCTGGCGTCAAATGCACCGAGTCCCCCGGCAATTACCAGTGCCCCTGCATCAAATTCATTGCCTGCCGATGTTTTGACATAGAAGCGCCCGTCTTCTTGCTTTTCAACATGGGTAACCTGTTGACCCAGAACATAGTCCGGATCGAAGGGGGATGCCTGTTCCATCAGCAGATCAACCAGTTGCTGGGCGCCAACCACTGGATAACCAGGAATGTCATAGATAGGCTTATCTGCGTAGAGCGTTGCGCACTGACCGCCAGCCCGCGGCAAGGAGTCGACAATATGGCACTTAATCCCCAACAGGCCAAGCTCAAAAATCTGGAATAGCCCGCATGGCCCCGCACCTACAATTACAACTTCAGTCTTAATCATCAACAAACAATATTCAGTAAGAAAAAAAACGGTGAATAAGCGACCCAGTCACTCATATTCACCCATACATTTCGATTATATTCTGTGTGCTTTGAAGTCTTATGGGCCACTGAACGTCAATCGGATAATGAAAACCTTTGTGCTGATCAAGTCTATATTTCACCGCGATTTTATTTTTTGATCATAACCGCCTTTGCGATCACAACTTCAAATCGGCTCACTTTGTTTAGTGCGATTCACACAGGATTCTTCCCTGATTGAGTTGATCAAGAAAATATTCATAGTTCAATACTTCGATTCCGTCCACTTTTCGATTGACAGGCTCAGCGGTGACAACAATTGATCTTCGAGGTTGATAATCATCATTGAATGCCTTGATTGCGCGCAAATCTCGAGCTCGGACGCGGCTTTTCACTTCAATCGCTAAAGCTCCATTGTCGAGTACAAAATCAACTTCAAGTCCACTCCGTGTTCGCCAGTAACTGATTTTTGTATCCCATTCCTGATAACTGTTCGCTGCGACCAGTTCAAGAAATATGAAGTGTTCAAAACTGTTTCCGAAATTACTGCCGTAGGTGTTAGAGATCGCGTTGCCTAAGATGTAATTCGCAACACCGATGTCAAAAAGATAGAATTTTGGAGCACTCGAGATGGTTTGGCGGGAGCTTTTTTTCGCGAAGGGATAAATCAGGTGTCCAACCAGAGTATCAACCAGAATTTCAAAATAGACACGCACAGTCTTTGCATCGATAGCGCAGTCGCGAGCAATAGAGGAGAAATTAAGCATCTCTCCGTGGCAGAACGGTAAGGTTTCAAAGAAACGAGAAAAACTTGCTGTGTTTCTCACTAACGCTTCATTGAATACCTCCTGGGTCAGATAATCCTGCACATAGGCGCGAAGCGACCGTCGGGCAAACTTTTTTGCATAGATTCCCGGCAACAATCCAGTCGACATGGCTGTTAGCAGATCGAAGTTTGGCACTTCACTCCAGGTTAAAGGGTGCAGCGTATATTTCCAAGCTCTACCGCCAAGTAGATTCACCCCTTCGCGTCTGAGTTTGCGAGCACTTGAACCACAGAGTACGAAACTCGAGTTATGAGACTCGATTAACCTGTGGACTTCATCCAACAGCGAGGGAACTTTCTGAATTTCATCAATGATGATGGGTTCAGTATGAGCGGTTGTTCCGAGTAAGCTGAGTTCTTGACCAAGGGTATTCGGTGCAGAAAGAAAGCGCAGCATCGTACCGGAATTTAACAGATCAAAGTAGATGCTGTTTGCGAATTGACGTTTAAGGAGCGTCGATTTACCAGTCTGCCTCGGGCCCCAAAGAAAGGCTGACTGACCAGGTGGCAGTGAAATACTGCAGATTCGATTGTACAAATCGCTCATTTTATTCCTAATTTACTTAGCTAATTAGGAATTATATCCATAATAGTATAGCAATATTACCGGAATAGCTGTACGAACTGAATGTTTGGTCAGTATCATGCCGCACTTCAGCTTAACTGGAACTGCAGCCATCATTGGCTGGCACTAATTTTGATAAGATATTGTTTCAATGGATTCAATCTCTAATCAGTTAAACTATAGAAGTTTGTATCTGTTGGCAATCTGTCATTCAAATTATCACTTTTTTCCTCATATTTTGGCTTAGATCACCAATAGGTGTGGAAAATTGACCAATTTGCGTGTCGGGCGACACGCTATACATTGCGGCGGCCATAACAAACAATTTCAAATCACCATACATAACCATACTGACTTTCCAAAGGCCTTCAAGGTGTTGAAGGCATGCATAAGAGGCCTTTTCGTTGGCGGCCAATTCGTACGCTCTGCGTAACCAAGTTTGACCTCCAATGGAGTCAATTATCCCGCAATCCACTCCACCTGTGTGTGAATTGAGCACATTGAGCACCACCAGCCTGAATAATCTTCGCCAGTGTAAGATAACACCGAAATTCATCCGCGTTGAATCCTTCAACCTTGTGAATATCTGGCATTTGGAATGAAACGCCCCGTCCAGGCGCCAGGTCAGGCTGCCAACGATAAGACCAGCGAGCGAACCTCGTCGGGTTTGTTCAACTGCATGGCAAAATTCGCGGCCGCCATCATGACGACCATTGAGATCGTTACCTTAAGCCCCAGCGATTTTTTGCCGCGCAGGTAGTGACTGTGCAGCATGAAACCATCGGCCACTCTGGAGTTGATTCGCTCCATTGCGCTTCTTTGGTGGTACAGCCGGTTCCACTTCTTCGTTGCAGGGGGTAGCACCGGGTGCTGCCGCAGGTTGTCGGCATCCACTTGGGTGCGTACCACTCTGGCCTTGGCGCCGGCTTTTACCTTACCCAGGTAATGACAGTCCTCCCGACCGGCACACTCAAAATCAGACACCGATGCCGGACACTGCCACTTCAGGGTGCCTCTTTTACTCTCATAACCCTGATAATGCATCAGTCGAATCTCACTGGTCTGGGGACAACGACAATATAGATCACCGCACTCAGTGCGCAGCATCGTGTCATACACCTGAGCATCCAACGACCGGGTTGGCACCTTGAGCTGCTCAGGATCGAGATTGACTTCCTGCCACAGATTGCGCGTGTCAATCACCGGTAAAATATCTTGTTCGTACAACTTCTTGCGCAGCTTATCGCTGTCAAGACCGCGGTCGGCAACAAAACTCTTGCACCGCGTACCCAACTGCGAGTCAATGAACTCACTCACCAGTGCATCACACAGCGGATGTTCGCTCTGGTTGGCGGGCACCAGCTTGAAATCAATCGGCAATTCATAATTAACATCACCCAAAATGCCCAATGAGTAACCATACCAACGCTTCTCAATGACTTTCTCCTTTCCGGTGGCATCGGTGGTGTACTGGCGGTGGCAGCCCCAGGCGGCATCCGGGTCGGAGGTGCGCTGCTCACCGGTGTCAGGATCAAGGCAGTCCTTACGGCCCGTGGAGTGAGATTCGATGGATTTCCCGTCAAAGCCAGTGCGTTCACCGAAGTCAGGGCACACTTCAGCAAAACTGTCGCGCAGTTGTTCGAACTGTTGATACAAATAACCGTGTTGATCTTCAACTTTCATGATGGTTGCGCGAAACCGGCTAAAGGCCGCTGCTGAGGGGACCCGGTAGGGTAAAAACTGATTGAGGTGATCACCGCCGTCGGGGTTGGCTTTCAATTCAAATCCCAGTGTGGTCATCAAGGTGGGATTGCGCATCAGTTCGCGCCGGAACGATTCAGTGCTGCGATGCTGCAGGACACTCATGGCGATTAGTGCGCGCAGCATTGCCACGACGGGCCAGTCGCAACGGCCGGTGAATCTTCGTTCCCTTAAAATGGCTTCAACCAGTGGCGAAAGCTCAAGCTGGTTGAAGATTCCCTCGAGTCGTTGCAGCTCAGAACAATCGAGGTAGTCCTTCCAAAATAAGTCATAATTGATGCTTGGTGCCATGGTTCAGCCTGTTGTATTTTGTGGTTTAACAATGGTTGCAATTATACTTCACAGAGACTGGATTGTGGCACTAATAATCAATCAAATCATAATGATAGACGAGAATATCCGGATTATCCCAGGACGCTATAGAGACGCATTGGAAACACCCAGGCAGTGGGGTAGAAATTCGGGATTTTGGCCTCAAAGTGCCAAAAAAGGCCGATTAGGGGCGATATTTTGGGGTAAGCGTTTTTTCAAGTCTCGGCTTTCGCGCGAAACATCAATACATTACAACCTTCGAAAAGGCCTCTGCATATAGTGCCAACAACTTACAAATTACAATATGTGGCAATATTCACGAGGACTGGAGCGGCGATATAAGCCACACCGCTACGTCAAATACTTCAATAATCGGCAACTGATGTATTAATTTACCTGCCAAAATTGGAAGACAGATGAATAGACTGTTTCGATTCTCCCATCGCCGAATTTCCGACCCATTCTGACAACCGACCTAAATCGCATCCCCATTAGCGCCGATTTTCGGCATTCTTAACTGATTGAATGAAATTGCAATCTACTCCGATAAACCAAACGGATTCCACGACCAACTGTTCACCACCAAATCAGTGGACCAATGTTGCCATTCTGGTCCTCGAACAATTTCGAGATTTCTATCGACAGTTCAGGGAAATCCCCAAGTTATCGAAGCAGGCTTTCGAAAACCGTGATCACGCAAGGTCACTTTGGCTGAGCAGTCGGCGTTTACAACTCTACAGCGTCAGCATTCGGACCTTCAGTGATTATGTGAAGCAGGAGTTTCCCGAACTGGCCGCCGATGAAGCCAGCTGGCTTAGCGTCGAGAAGCAATACCTGTCTATGGTTGAAGGTGAGTATGCCGCTGATCTTTCAGTGGCCTATTTACATTCAATCAGACGCAAGATCTATCAGGGCGAATGGCGTGTTGACGACTACGCCAGCTACCGCAGCAAGTATCAGACTGACAAAGTGATGACGAACCAACTGGTCCGGTATGAAATTGAGGGAGAGCTGACAGCTGAAACCGTGACACGCATACTGGGCATGGAGACGTTTCGAGTGCCTTTTGAAGACTTGCAACGCGACGCGCAGTTAATCGTGCAACGCGCAAACCGGAATTTCGGGATCGGATCACAATCAACCAAGCCCTCCTTAATGATCGAAATGTTTCTGGCAGGTTTTTACCGCAATCGTGGCGCATATCTGGTGGGGCGTGCAACGTTTGATGGTCAACGCTATCGACCGTTTATTATTGCACTACTGAACAGCGACCAGGGAATTTATGTCGACGCCTTGATCACCAGTGCAACCTATGCACATAACATGTTCAGTTCCACGCTTGCCAACTTTCATGTCACCAATGACTACTATCACGAACTATGCCGCTTTTTACGCAGCATAATGCCCATGCGCCCTCTGGGTCTGCATTATTCAACTGTAGGCTACAATCATCTCGGCAAAGTTGCAGTGATGAATGAACTGGAGGGCGAGTTTGATTCCCACCAGGAGCCCATGGTCCTCGCACCCGGAAAACCGGGCACAGTTGCTATCGGATTTTGCATGCCAAAGTCCGCATATATTCTGAAAGTCATCCGCGACAAACCAACCGACGGTTACAAGTGGGGTGCCTTTCAGGGACTGCAATCCGTATTGAGAAAATACAACAGGGTCCACGAAATCAATCGCACGGACAGCATGCTTGACGCGATTATCTTTTACAACTTGCGCCTCAAGGTTTCCTGGTTTAGCGACGAGTTGTTAACACTGCTGTTGGACAATGCCGGGGAAAGTGTACTGCGCGATGGGGATGCATTGGTATTCCAATATTTAATCGTACAGCGCCGTCTGACGCCCTTGCCGATTTTTCTGGAAAACGCAACACCGCATCAAGCACAAATTGCGATGAGCAATCTTGGCTACTGTATCAAGAACAATGCAGCCGGTAATATCTTCAATCGGGATCTAGATGCGCGTAACTATGGTGTTTCCTCTTACCTGAAAATTTACCTTTACGACTACGATGCCTTGGAAGATCTGACGGACGTTAAGATTCGTACCAACACAGATCGAATTGACGGTGAAGAAGACATTCCAGACTGGTATTTTGAAGACGGCATCGTCTTTCTACCTGAAGAAATTGTCGCAGGCCTGTGCCTGCCGCATCAAAAACTGCGTCGCCAGTTTGAGCGCGAGCACAACATGCTGCTAACGGTCAGTTACTGGGAATCGGTCCAACAAGACCTGCAGGCCGGGAAAGTGCCTGTCGTCAGCGTTTATCCTGATTCGGAAAGAATTTCAAGCAGTAAGACATAACCATTCGGATTCCGTCGCGCGGGCAGCAGGAGTTACAGGCACGTTCGGAAAGTGCGATTATCCAGACTTTCGGCTCTTCAATGCAGAATAGATGTGAAGTGCAATGATCAATACGATTAGACCAAACAGAATTGCCGCAATGGGTCGGTCGATGAAATCCAATGGAGTCTTGACCCGCGCCATTGCCGAGCGCAATTTGATTTCCATTATGCCACCCAGCACCATACCCAGAATGATAGGCACAACTGGAAGGTTAAGGCGCTTGAGTATTAGACCGAAAATACCAAAACCTGCTGCAACAGCACAGTCGGTCATTGAGTTTCTCAAGGAATAAACACCGACAAATCCCAATGTGAGGATGATGATCCCAAGGAAACGGGTCGGAATCTGAATCACCCGTAACAGACCGCGTGTTGAATAAACCAGAAAGACCAACACAATGATGTTCAGCACAAACAAAGCCAAATACAACGCCAGGACAAAATCCATCTGCGTTGCAAACAACTGCGGACCTGGTATCACGTTGTGTACGTAAAACACCGATAGCATCATCGCAGTTAGTGCTTCCCCCGGAATTCCCAGGGCAAGCAGTGGAATCATTGCAGCGCCTGGAACGGCATTGTTGGCAGCTTCTGATGCAATTAATCCATCGGGAGCACCCTTGCCAAATCGTTCCGGCCGTTTCGATGTTTTCTGTGCGTATGTATAGGAGAAAAATTGGGCGGTAAACTCGCCCACACCTGGAATCATGCCCATGATGACCCCGAAAGAGGATGAAACTGTTGCGACCCGCTTGAATCCCAACACTTCCTTCAGACCATCAAACAGCCCACCTTCGACTTTGACAGGTTTTGGTCTTTCATCTTTCTTAACCAATAACAAAAATGCTTGAGAAAGCGCGAACAGTCCCAAGACGACAACAATCAGGTCGATTCCTGAGGCCAGCCATGTTTGATCAAACGTATATCGACGGGTATATCGAACAGCTTCCAAACCAATAGTGTTGAGAAATATTCCAAAACATGCGAGCATACCAGCTGCCATCACCTGTCCCCGGTGGGCCAAAACCACCAACACAATCCCCAATACTGCTGCCAGAAAAATCTCGCGACTGCCAAAGTGAGGTGCAATCACCGCCAGCAATTGAGACAGGAACATTAAACAGATAATCGAAAATATCCCGCCAAAGAACGATGCTGAATAAGCCAACGACAACGCCCGTTTCGGGTCGCCACGCGCGGCAATGGGGTGTCCGTCATAAGTTGTCAGTGCATTCACCGCAGTTCCTGGTGTATTCAACAAAATCGCAGGAATGGCACCCCCGTACATCGACGACCCATAAATTCCAAGCAGCATGGTCAACCCCACAATCGGCTCCATGGCAAACGTTGCAGGCAACAATATTGCAATGGCCACTGCAGGCCCCACGCCGGGAATCGCACCAATGACAACACCACCGATTGAACCGACCAGCAATGCCAATATGACATCCCAGCGAATCAGCAGTTCAATCGATGACAGTAGCAATTCCATAGATACGACTATAAATACAAAATCATGAAATTACGAATGGCGGCCGGCAATAGCTCATAGAGCTGGCCACCTGGAATTTTCACTGAAAGAAATCCCTTGAACACTACAACAATTGCGACAGCCGCAACCCCCGCGAAGATCATCATGCTTCGTTCCCGGTACCCGGTTCTGAATGTCAGGGCATATACGAAAACCAGGGTGCCGACCAAATAACCGAGCAGGGGGACAATAATTACATAGGCCATGAACCACAGCGCGTATTCCAGCGACTTGGTCCATAGCACAATTTCAGCCAGCGAGTTTTGCGTCTTTGCAGATAAAACGGACTTAAGGAAGTAAAGCGACGCGAATACAGTCATGCCAATCAAGCCGACTGCCGGCCAAAAACGCGGTTGGGCAAAGAATTTTGTGCCTTTTACCCAAGTGGTTTCACTACCGAGTTGGAACACCAACAGTGCTGAAACCAGCAAGAAGAATGTGGCGAAGTGAAGATCACCGCGTTGTCGAGTTGGCCGCGCGGGACTCTTAAGCGGCGTGTCTGGCATTTTCAACCAAGTGGTGGAATGACTTCAACAAGAGCGGCTCCAGATTTGCCGCTCTTGTTGGTTGTGTCTACGCGTTATCCGTAAAACTAGTTCAGTGCTCCCAATGTTTCGATATCTTTGGCAATTTGCGCATTGGCAGCTTCAACATCCTGCCAATAAATCAAGGCACCTGTTTCATCCGCAAGTTTCTTGGCTGCATCTGACAGGGCTACCTTTTCGGCAACAGCAATGATTTTGTCGCGTGCATCTTGTGGCGTATCTTTATGCACAAATAATCCGTTCCACAACGCAATATTCAAATTTGGAGCAATTTCAGCAACAGTGGGCACATCAGGAGTCAAACCGATTCGCTCATTACCAACCGAAGCCAGCACCTTGACGCTGTCGAGGCAGGGCAATATCAACTGTAATGTGGTATTCATTACATCAACGTCTCCCGAGGCCAAAGTATTGCAATCCAAGGCATCAAATGCGGCATCTGAACTGAAACTGAAGCCCATCTCACCCGCCAGCGCCAATGTTACTCGCGTCGGTATCAGTGGTGCACCAAAGTGGCCCAAAGCAACGTCGTTGCTCTTGGCATGCTCTGCCAGTCCCTGCATGTCGTCATACGGCGCGTTCTCACCCGCAACGATGACAAAAGGATAAGTCAAAAAGATACCCAGTGGCTCAAACGGATTGGGAGACAATTCCGGAATCCCAATATTCGGACCAATCGTTGGCACTGCAATGATGAACGAGCCGACTGTATATCCATCTGCCGGGGCAACGGCAACTTCAACAGCACCTGGAAACGGACCGCCACCGCCACCGGGCTTATTGACCACCGCGGCTGCTACACCATAAGTCTGCTGAAATTCATCAGCAATCATTCTGGTTAACACGTCCTCGAGATCACCTGGAGGCCACGGAACAACAAACGTAACCGGCCGATCGGGGTATTCTGCCTGTGCAAAAGGCACAGCCAAGCACATGCTTAGCAATAATGCGAAAAAAACTCTCTTCAACACGACTCTTATCTCCTATTGTTTGGTATTAATCTGATTGAATTGTATTCTTTAATAAATCCGACGACCAGCCATTCTCGGGCCGATCGAACCACACGTGCACCTGTCCCGTGCCCGTTGCGTTTTCGTAGTCACTGAACAATCGGCCTGGTGCCTGGCAACTGACTCCGCCAAGCGCCCCGACCATCATCAGATAGTGTCCGAATCTGCCTTCCGGGGCATGCTTTCGGTATTCATCCATGTTCCGTATCACCGCTTGATGATCGCCGCTTTGCCACCAGTCGAGTCGTTGCAGGTCTGCCTCTCGTGCTGCTGGTGTAATAATATTGGCGGGATCGGATGTTTCGTGCTGCTCAAGCTCGTCTAATGGCCAGAACCGATGACTCATTCCCCCGCTTGCGAGTAATACCACACGTTGGTTAGACGCTTCAATTGCCGCTGCCACACCCTTTCCAACTGCCAAAAAATTATGGTCCTGAGCGGTCTGACATACACTCATGGAAATCCATGCTTCACCTGTATTCAGAAAGTGGGCGACATTGATGGTTGGATAATGAATCGGTAGCGCTGGATCTTCGCTGGCATGGCAACGAACGCCTGCAGCATTCACATGGTCACAAATGGTGTGTGCCAACTCCTGATCTCCCTTGAGGTCATAAGGAATCTGCGCCATGCCGCGTGGTAATTCTTCAGAAGTGTAGACCCCCGCACGTTGCGTATGTGCGGTGACGACAAACTCGACGGTGGTAAACCAATGGGTGTCAAATAAAACGATCGCGTCGGGCCTGAGATCATCTAGTACCTCTTCACGCAACCGACGAAGACCGGGCACCAAACTGATTTCCTGACCATCGTTAATCTCATAGCGAAGCTCTTTAGGAAACATAATTGTTGGCGCATGTGATACAAATCCAACTCCGACTATTTCTCCCATACATTTGCTCCCTTAAATGCAGTTACTTCACGAAAAATTCAATTATGGTAGAAATTGAACTTGAATCTACAATATCTGCACAATGAGAACTTACCCCACAGCCAGTGAGAATCTCCAATGAAGGAATTGAACTCGCGAATACCGATCGATGAATACTCTGTGTCGCCGCATCATTTTATTGGCGGTCAAAGAATCGCTTCAGAGCGCAGCTTTGAAGTGCGTTCGCCACTTGATTGGGAATTGAAATTGGCTGATATGGCGCGCGGCGATGAGCTCACAGCAAAGCATGCAGTCTACGCTGCTGAATCTGGCTACCAGCAATGGTCACAACTTAAAAATACCGAACGGTACGATATTTTGTTCAAACTGGCGGATCTGATTGACGCGAACGTACAATCTCTTGCCACCATCGAATGCCTCGACATGGCCATGCTACTCAACAGCCTTAAGCAAAGACTCATTCCGCGCGGCGCGTTGAATTTTCGAAACTACGCCGAGATGGTCGCCGAACACCAGGAAAGAACGTGGCGCTCAAAAGGCACCAACAATGCCATCATTCGACACTCAGCGGGACCCGCGGTTGTAATCACACCGTGGAATGCGCCATTCATGCTGGCAACCTGGAAAGTCGCGCCGGCACTGGCTGCCGGCAATTCTGTCATTCTAAAACCGGCTGAGTGGGCTCCATTGTCCGCGAGTATGCTCGCCGATTTCATTAACGAAGCCGGCTTTCCAGCAGGTACATTTAATATTGTCCAAGGTTTGGGCTCTGAAGTCGGTGCCGCACTGGTCGCTGATCCAAGGGTGCGGCGCATTTCGTTCACCGGATCGCCGGAAACCGGTCGCAAAATTGGTGAAAGCGCGGCAAGAAACCTAGTGCCGTTCACAGCTGAACTGGGAGGCAAGGGTGCGCTGATCGTTTTTGCCGATGCTGACATCGACGCCGCGGCCAAGAAAGCTGCCGCCCAATTCGACGATTCCGGCCAGGTTTGTTTGGCTGGCACACGACTGCTCATCGAAGAATCGATCAAAGCAGAATTCATGGAACGTTTTGTCGATTACACCAACGAGCACGTCTATGGCGATAGCCGCAATCCGGCAACAACACTGAGCGCCGCGATTCATCCCATCCATCTGGAGAAGGTTGAAGGTTTCGTTGAACGCGCGCGCAACTCAGGTGATACCATCGTTTTTGGCGGCGAGCGGTTTGAACCTGGCAAACTTTGGTACCGGCCGACATTGATTGAACCCGCATCCAATCATTCAGAAGTCGTGCAAAATGAGATTTTCGGACCGGTACTCACCCTACAAACTTTCGACAGTGAGGAACAGGCTGTGTCCCTCGCCAACAGTACCGCCTACGGTCTGTCTGGTATCGTTTACACATCAAGTGCGGACCGCGCCACACGCGTTGGCCGTGCAGTGCGAGCTGGTACCGTGTGGGTCAATTCGTTCCTGGTACGCGACTTAAGTGCGCCTTTTGGAGGTTTCGGAATCAGCGGAATCGGTCGGGAGGGCGGTGACTATGCACTCGATTTTCATAGCGATCTGCAAACACTGCAAATTCTGGACGGCTCTGTTCACTAGCGGTGCCGATCCGGGAGGCATCGCTAAAATCCTGAGCATCTTTTCGAAACCCGAACTCGCAGTCGATGAAGCGCAATCCTATGCCAAACGCCCGTAAATCACCAAACTTTCTGTTCATTATGTGTGACCAACTGAGGCATGATTATCTTTCTTGTTATGGTCACCAAACCCTGGCAACACCCAATATTGACAAGCTTGCCGCGCGTGGCGTACGCTTTACGAATGCCTATTGTCAAGCGCCACTATGTGCACCTTCGCGCGCGAGCTTCTACACAGGCCGCTATCCATCCTCACATGGCGTAAGCAGCAATGAAGATGCTGTACAACTCGGCGAATACCTGCTGGGTGATTATTTGCGTCCGCTTGGCTATCGCACCGCGGTCGTAGGGAAAACTCACAGCTACAAGAGTCCGGCAGACTTAAAAAGATGCGCCATCGACCCCGATTCTTATCTGGCGACAACCGCTGGCAGTGGTGGATTTGAACCCTATGAAGTGCATGAAGGCATTTACCCTGATCCCATCTTACCCAACAACCTTGGCTACACGCACTATCTGCACTCCGTCGGTTATACGGATCAGAATCCCTGGCAGACTCGGGCGAATAGCGGCATTGACGCAAATGGGGCACTGCATTCCGGTTGGTCTCTGCAAAGTTCAATCTATCCTGCTGCACTTGACGAAGAACATTCCGAAACCGCCTTTACCACCCGACGCGCAATGGATTTCATTACGCAGACGGGTGAACAGCCGTGGTGTCTGCACCTGAGTTACATCAAACCCCATTGGCCAATCATCGCCCCTGCTCCTTATCATAACTGCTTCGGAAAGGAAGATATTCAAGCCGCCATTCGCTGCGATACAGAACGCAGTGATCCTCATCCTGTAATTGATGCGTTTATGCGGGCGGAATACAGCATAAACTACACTGACGATGAAATCCGCGACATTGTTGTACCGGTCTACATGGGGCTGGTCAAACAAGTCGACGACCATATCGGTCGCTTACACGACTTTTTGGAACAACAGCAGTTGCTAAACAACACCGTGGTGGTATTCACAGCCGATCACGGTGATTTTCTCGGCGACCACTGGCTTGGCGAAAAGGACTTATTCCATGATCCGTCTGCAAAAATCCCGCTTATCATCGTCGACCCGGACGAACGGGCGAATCAGACTAGAAATCTCGCCCGTAGTGAGCTGGTCGAAGCTGTGGACATCGTGCCAACATTTGTAGAGATGGCAGGCGGCGAGATTTGTCGTGAACGCATTGAAGGACGCAGTCTTTCGCCGTTGTTACAAACCCCGTCGCCAGCGGCAGATTGGCGAGAATACTCAATCAGTGAAATCGGATTTGGCGATCGATTCGCCCGCTACCAGCTGAATCTTGAACCGTATGACTGTCATGCCACAATGGTTCGGGATGGGCGCTGGAAATATGTTTTTTACAAGGGGTTTCCACATCAGTTGTTTGATTTGGAAGATGACCCCAATGAAATGAACGACCTTGGTCAGTCCCCCGGAACAGACAGAATCGTCAGCCGCATGAAAGAGGCGCTGTTTGACTGGCAATACTCACTTAAGCGGCGCGTCGGACTAAGCTACCACGACGCGGTCAATCAGGGCCCGCTGCTTGATGAACAGTTTGGCATCATAATCGGTCGCAAATAGGTCGAGCAACCGAGTCACGCAATCTCTGTCTGAATTGAGTCTGGAATCACGGCACCAAAATTGCGCGACTCGACCACGCCGACAGTCCGGCAATCAGTGCTCAAATATAGTGAATGTAATAATCGCGCAGCTGTTCGTGATTAAATTCACGAGTCACTTCAATTTCGTGCGTCTTGATGACAGCCAAGTTGCCAATTAAGTCGGCCCCGATTGCATTGACGATCTCAGTATCTGCTTCGAGTGCCTTAATGGCTTGGCCAAGATCTTCTGGAACACCGTCTGTTGCATCTTGATTTTCCAGGCAATCGGCTGTTTCCGCAGGCGGCAACGCGTAGCCATTTTGGTACCCTAGGCGAGCTGCCTGCAGGACGGTTGCAATCGCTGTATATACATTGGCCGCGCCATCGGCCATACGGTGTTCAATGCGCGCGTACTTGCCGGTTTCACTGCTGACTCGGGTTGTGACACCACGGTGATCAATCCCCCAATTGCGCCAATAGCCTGACAGACTGGCGGGCTGCAGCCGCCGATAAGAGTTGACGGTCGGTGCCAGCAACCCCGCAAGTGCCTGATGGTGGTGCATCAGGCCCGCAACACAAGCGCGTCCAAGATCGGACAGCTTGTCTTCGGCGTTGGCATTACCAATAGCGTTCGTTTCCTGGTCATCCCACAAGCTAAAATTGACATGTAAACCCGAACCGCTGAGATCTTCGATCGGTTTTGGCATAAACGTTAACAAGACATCTTTTCGCAGTGCTGTCTCGCGAGCCATTAACCGAAACAGAAAGGCATCATCAGCCGCCTGCAAGGCATCATCGAACCTCAAAGTGAACTCAACCTGGGGCGAATCAAATTCAGAGGTAATCATCTCCAGCGCAATACCGCATTGTTCTGACTGACCGTAGATCAGGTCAACCAACTCATAAGGGTCAACAAACGGACCCGTGCCGTATACATAGGCACCGGGAGTATCACAAGGCTGCCAATCGCCACTGGCGGATTTGATGAATGCATACGCTTCAAGTTCGATACCAACCTTTGGACGATAGCCAAGCGCTTGCCACTGCTCAACCGTTCGTTGCAACAGGGTTCGGCCACTCACGGCCAAATCGTTACCGGCACTGTCAAACTGATCTGCAATCACAACCTTTTCCTGACCAAGCCAGCCGGAACGCAATTGCTCAAGATCATAGTGCACAACCATGTCTGACAAACCCTCGAGTAGCAATGAACATGGCGCGGGCAGCAACGTCTTATCGTAAGCCAATGCATAAATTCCCTGACAAAATCGAGACTCCCCAGTCGCATTCGACATCGGTATCAATTTTCCTCTGGCTAAATTTAGGTGATCACAAAATAACACCCGTAGTTGATTTTCTGCCACCGAATTACTCCTCTGTAATGATTTGATATTTTCGCTTGATCAATCCGATCGATTTGCTCAATTAAGTGTCATCTTTACCGGTAACCGTTTGATTCCGCCAACGAAATTGGATCGCACGTATTCAACATCATCCACCAGTTGAATTGAATTAACGCGCTTTACAAGCTCTTGTACCAGCACGCGTACTTCAAGACGCGCCAACCACATGCCAAGACAAACGTGTGGTCCACCCTGACCAAACGACATATGACGATTGGGTGTACGACTGAGGTCAACTTCAAACGGCCGGTCGAAGCGGTTCTCATCACGATTGGCGGACACAAACCAATAAACCACCTTATCGCCTTTCTTTACGGTTTTTCCGTGCAATTGAAAATCTTCTGTCGCCGTGCGTCGAAAATGCATCGTTGGTGAAGCCCAGCGAATAAACTCTTCCGTCGCCGATGCCCACAACCGGTTATCTGCGTTTTGCAACAACTCAAGCAGCTCAGGTTTTTTCGCCAATGCATGCATTGATGCCGAAAGGGTATAACGCGTCGTGTCGTTGCCCGCTGCCACCAAGAGACAGAAAAAGTTTCGAAATTCTGTATCACTGATGACTTCACCGTTTTCATTCGGCCGAACAATCAGACTCAACACACCTGGACTATCCTGGCGCGCAGCTTTGTCCTGCATCAGCTGCTTGGCATAACTGAACAGTTCCGCACCTGCAGGAGAACGAAACGGCATGAATCGAAACTCATCTGTATCACTCTTGTCCAGCACAAACTTGGCGTATTCCGGGTCTGTATTGGCGATTAACTCGTCACCTTTGGTAACCAGCCAGTCCAAGTCGTCGGGTGGCAGTCCAAGCACCCTGCCCAGCATACGCATCGGCAATTGGCGACTGATGAGCGACGCAGCATCGAATTCATCGTATGACAGTGCGTTTTCAAGAATATCCTCGCATAGTTCGCGTATGGTTCCTTCCGATTGATCAATCACCTTCTTGGAAAATGCCTCGTTCACGGTATTCCGAGTGACTGTGTGTTCAGGCGGGTCGGTTTCCTGAAAGGTTCGTCGCGCCAGGTATTCTTCCCGGCTTTGATCTTCCATACGAATGCCTTGTGCTGAACTCAATAGTGAGGGATTGCGATTGTGTTTCAGTATGTCATCGTAGCGAGTCAGCGACCAGTAACCCATGTATTGACCACCGTCACACCATGCCAACGGTTCCTCTTTGCGCATCCTGGCAAAAGTATTGTGTGGAACGCCATTGACAAACGAATCATGATCAGACAAGTTAACATAGCCATCGTCGCTGGGGTGCCAAATTGTCATGCTACGCTCTCCTCCTTGTGCATAAATTCAAGCCCTTCAACATCACTTTGCTATCCTGGGTGTTCTATCTTGTCCCATTGTACTTCCCCAGTTGACGCACCTAATTGATTGCATGACGCGTCTGCATCATCCGTTCAAACCAAACATTGGTATTCAACCAATTTCTGGAAGATTACGGCGCCTCACTGTGGTACCGCTGCGCCAGGAAAAAGCGATTTCCCGCCAATACCCGGCGATGAATTCGACCGGCTCGAGACGCGTTAATTCTTCGACCGGAGAATCAAACAGCTGCAACTCAAAGTTACCGGTAAATGAGCGTCCCACTTCGGACTGGTAAGCGCTCATGGTTACCAGTTCATCCAAACTGTCTTCTCCAATACCCTCAATTGATGGCATCCAACGATTGTGTAGCATTGGGTGGCTGTTAACGAATCCGGCATGCTCACATTCTCCGGTAATTTCGAAAGTTGCATGGATGAGCTTGTGATCATAGGCTGAAACACTTGCTCCGAATCGACCGCCTGACTCAAGTCTTGGACCAGCCTGACCCACAGTAATCGGACGCGACATAAAGATTGACGCGAGTTTTTTTGGATAGCCCTGGTGATGTCCGCGAACCATTGCATAATCAGAATCCACCCAGATATAGACGCAGCGAGAATAAGTTTTGCCCTGGTACTTGCATCTGACCACTACGAACACCTCCATGTACTGGCTGCGCGCGGGGTCCAATATTTCACTGTAGTCATCGCGACAGTTTTGCCAGTCTGCCCAAATTATCGCGACGGCACCCGGTCTGTCGTCCGCGGGCTCAAGATAATCAGGGAGCAGCTCAGCCACCTTTTCAGGTTTCGTCATGTACTCCAGAGTCAGTGTTGCGCCTGAATAGTGCCACGGTGTATCGGGAACCAATGACGACTGGCCCGTGGCGCTTCGTGGAAACATAAAACCTTTTAGTGACATTGCAATTGCTCCATACTGTCTGATTGCACGAATTGACTGTCGATTGTTGGGCTTTTCACAGATAACAATAAATTGACGCTGATATGATATTGTGTATTCGCCACCCAATTGAATTCACTAAAGTCAAATTTCCGCCGCGGAGGTAACATGCGCGAATTTCGTCGAATCCTGTTAGCAGGTTATCCAACAGTAGTCGAACGTCTAGACGATCAACTGGTCGCAGGAGACGGTCGCAAAGTTTCGATTGAACAAGCGGTCCATCTGGCGCCTGTTGAACCGCGCAAAATAATCTGTGTGCATCTGAATTACAAAAGTCGTGTGGATGAATTCATGACCAAGCTGCCAGCAACACCGACTTATTTTCACAAACCAATCACCGCGCTTTGTGGCCATATGGCGAATGTCGTGCGCCCCAAACGCTGTGAATGGCTGAATTATGAGGGCGAGATTGCGATTGTCATTGGCCGGCATTGTCGAAACATCAGCCAGGCAGAAGCAGGCGATTGCATTGTGGGATACACAATTGCGAACGATTATGGCTTGCATGATTTTCGCGATACGGATGCCGGTTCAATGCTGAGAGTAAAGGGATCCGATACCCTGTGTCCGGTTGGCCCGGGACTGATTCAAGGCTGGGATTTTCGTAATAAGCGCATCCGCACAATCGTCAACGGCGAAGTCAAACAAGACGGAAATACGAATGAGATGGAATGGGATATGCATTATCTGGTCGCTGACATCGCTAGAAATATTACCCTGGAACCCGGAGACCTGCTGCTTTCCGGAACTCCTGCCAATAGCCGTCCCGTCAAACCCGGCGATGTTGTTACTGTTGAAGTCGAGGGTCTCGGCGCATTGACCAATACGATCGTTGAAGGTCCAACCGCCATACGGAATGATGTCGGCCATCAGCCTATGACAACAGAAGAAGTGGTGTCAACAGCAATGGGCGGAGAATGGGAGTTTCGCGGGATTCGAGCACCAAAAGGACCCGGTGCCGCACACTACAAGAGTCGATTGGAAGAGGAGGCAGATTAATCGGTTTTCAACGAAAAGGCGTCTGATAAACAGGAGCCATCGCAATCGTTATCAGTGTGAAACGTCATTGCCATAGACTTCATCAGCCGGTATGACTTGAAAATATCCTTTCGCGGACACTACTTTGACAGGGGTGTCATATAGCGCACTCAACGTTTCGTCGGTAAATAGACTTAACTTTTCACCGACGGATTCAACTTCTCCGTTTTTCAGTAGGACGACGTAGTCCACCTCCGGTGGGATTTCATGAATATGATGCGTTACCAGAACGATTTGCTTACCGCGCGCGATCAATTGACGAATCACTCTGAGATAGTGAAATGTGGCATTAACGTCCAACCCGCTTGTCGGCTCGTCGAGAACCAGTGTTGCTGGTTCGTTAACCAGGGCGCGGGCAAGCAAGAAGCGACGCTGTTCTCCGGTTGACATGCGCGAATAGGGTTGGTCCCCCAATTCACTGATTCCCAATTCTTGCATCACATGACGGGCGAGTTGGACAGAACTCGCATCAAACTTCTGGTGGTCATAGATACCCACACTCGCATGAAATCCTGAAAGTACAACTGAAAAGCCACTCACAAAACCGAAATAACGATTGTGTAAATCCTGCGAGATAAATCCCAAATTGCGTCTGAGTTCCCATACATTCCAAATCTCGGAATCCATGATCTTAACCCAGGAACCATTCTCTCGAACTGGATAAAGCTCACGCATCAACAGTTTCAACAAGGTGGATTTTCCAGCACCATTGGGTCCGAGAATTGCGATGTTTCGTTGCGCGGGCAACTGTAAAGAAAAGTTGTTTAAAACCCTTTGTCCGCCTCGATAGACAGTGGTGTTGTGCAGTTCGATAAGATTGGCCATTGAATCAGCAGTTTATTCGACGCTACGAACCATTGGATAATTCATTCCACTTTATTACAAACATTGGCGCTAATATGACGGTTCGGGAGTTATACATGAAGCCAGTAAAGCCGATACAAAGAGATCGAATGGGTAAAACGTGAATGTGCACTTTACAGGCAATGAAACAAAACCAAGTATTGTCCGCTATTTTCATTGGTTCTTGGTCAATATTCACACGCTTTCGCTTTCCCACGTGCGGTTTCCATGGCCATTCGCGCCACACATCCTATAATTTTCAGTCGATACCATTAATAATTTAGGGACTTACACATTAAAGTTGACTGATTGCAATGTGACGAATCACACTGTGGATAGATCAATAGTGTTATAAGTGGCACTATCGGTAAACGATTAACTTACAAGGGATTGATACAGAGGAAATAATTATGTTCACTAAAGAGATGCAAAAAAATTTAGATGCATACGAAAAAATGAAAGACAAATTGGAGAAAGATAGCTTCGGCAAAATAGCGTTATTGCATGAAGGAGAACTAGTCTCAATTTACAACGATAAACATGATGCTTATCAGACTGGACGTGATCGTTTTGGACTTGGACATTTTGCAATTAAAGAGATTGGGAAAGGTCCTGTATCATTAGGAATATACACAATTTGCGTATCAGGATAATAGATTATGGCAACGTTTTCTATTCCAATACAGAATAAACAAATATTGTTTTCAGTCTGTGTTCGAATTGATGCGAATCATATTCCTAAGTATTATCAAGCGTTGTTTGACACAGGCGCGCAACTGACAATGATTTCAGCAAGGGTAGTGAAAGATATAGGACTTCAACCAATCGGAGCCATTGATATAACCCCAGTTAGTGGAAAACCGATAAAAACAGAGGAATATATGGTTCGTTTGGATATTCCTATAAAGCAAAATGTAATTCTATCAGGCGGGGAAATAGGAAGTCGCGACAACTTGCTTGGAAAGGATGTCAATGTTGCTAAACTTCCATACAATCCAGTAAATTATGATGTTTTGATTGGCATGGATTTTATTACTTTATTCCACATTACTATGTACAACAATCAGTTTATTTTGAGTAATTAGACTGATGCTTTTCTCCAACGAGGCGCTAATATCCCCCATCGCCTCTGTCAACTTTTGTATGTAAGTCCCAAAAAATTCACTGTTTTTCTCTGACAGGTTTCAAACACTCTAATGGCACTTCTGATCACAGATGAATGCATCAATTGCGATGTTTGCGAGTTCGAATGTCCGAACGAGGCAATCTATATGGGTCCAGAAATCTATGAAATCGACCCCGCACTGTGTACCGAATGCGTCGGCCACTTCGAAACCCAACAGTGCGTCGAAGTCTGTCCAGTGGAATGCATCATCGTTGACCCCGATAACACCGAATCCGAAGCCGAATTACAGGAGAAGTATCACAGGATCGTTGGCAGATCGTCCGCCGCCTGAACAGAGGCCTTTTCGAAGGTTGTAATGTATTGATGTTTCGCGCGAAAGCCGAGACTTGAAAAAACGCTTACCCCAAAATATCGCCCCTAATCGGCCTTTTTTGGCACTTTGAGGCCAAAATCCCGAATTTCTACCCCACTGCCTGGGTGTTTCCAATGCGTCTCTATAGCGTCCTGGGATAATCCGGATATTCTCGTCTATCATTATGATTTGATTGATTATTAGTGCCACAATCCAGTCTCTGTGAAGTATAATTGCAACCATTGTTAAACCACAAAATACAACAGGCTGAACCATGGCACCAAGCATCAATTATGACTTATTTTGGAAGGACTACCTCGATTGTTCTGAGCTGCAACGACTCGAGGGAATCTTCAACCAGCTTGAGCTTTCGCCACTGGTTGAAGCCATTTTAAGGGAACGAAGATTCACCGGCCGTTGCGACTGGCCCGTCGTGGCAATGCTGCGCGCACTAATCGCCATGAGTGTCCTGCAGCATCGCAGCACTGAATCGTTCCGGCGCGAACTGATGCGCAATCCCACCTTGATGACCACACTGGGATTTGAATTGAAAGCCAACCCCGACGGCGGTGATCACCTCAATCAGTTTTTACCCTACCGGGTCCCCTCAGCAGCGGCCTTTAGCCGGTTTCGCGCAACCATCATGAAAGTTGAAGATCAACACGGTTATTTGTATCAACAGTTCGAACAACTGCGCGACAGTTTTGCTGAAGTGTGCCCTGACTTCGGTGAACGCACTGGCTTTGACGGGAAATCCATCGAATCTCACTCCACGGGCCGTAAGGACTGCCTTGATCCTGACACCGGTGAGCAGCGCACCTCCGACCCGGATGCCGCCTGGGGCTGCCACCGCCAGTACACCACCGATGCCACCGGAAAGGAGAAAGTCATTGAGAAGCGTTGGTATGGTTACTCATTGGGCATTTTGGGTGATGTTAATTATGAATTGCCGATTGATTTCAAGCTGGTGCCCGCCAACCAGAGCGAACATCCGCTGTGTGATGCACTGGTGAGTGAGTTCATTGACTCGCAGTTGGGTACGCGGTGCAAGAGTTTTGTTGCCGACCGCGGTCTTGACAGCGATAAGCTGCGCAAGAAGTTGCACGAACAAGATATTTTACCGGTGATTGACACGCGCAATCTGTGGCAGGAAGTCAATCTCGATCCTGAGCAGCTCAAGGTACCGACCCGGCCGTTGGATGCTCAGGTGTATGACACGATGCTGCGCACTGAGTGCGGTGATCTATATTGTCGTTGTCCCCAGACCAGTGAGATTCGACTGATGCATTATCAGGGTTATGAGAGTAAAAGAGGCACGCTGAAGTGGCAGTGTCCGGCTTCGGTGTCTGATTTTGAGTGTGCCGGTCGGGAGGACTGTCATTACCTGGGTAAGGTAAAAGCCGGCGCCAAGGCCAGAGTGGTACGCACCCAAGTGGATGCCGACAACCTGCGGCAGCACCCGGTGCTACCCCCTGCAACGAAGAAGTGGAACCGGCTGTACCACCAAAGAAGCGCAATGGAGCGAATCAACTCCAGAGTGGCCGATAGTTTCATGCTGCACAGTCACTACCTGCGCGGCAAAAAATCGCTGGGGCTTAAGGTAACGATCTCAATGGTCGTCATGATGGCGGCCGCGAATTTTGCCATGCAGCTGAACAAACCCGACGAGGTTCGCTCGCTGGTCTTATCGTTGGCAGCCTGACCTGGCGCCTGGACGGGGCGTTTCATTCCAAATGCCAGATATTCACAAGGTTGAAGGATTCAACGCGGATGAATTTCGGTGTTATCTTACACTGGCCGAGATTATTCAGGCTGGTGGTGCTCAATGTGCTCAATTCACACACAGGTGGAGTGGATTGCGGGATAATTGACTCCATTGGAGGTCAAACTTGGTTACGCAGAGCGTACGAATTGGCCGCCAACGAAAAGGCCTCGAACATCATTAGCGTTGACACCGCGGACAATAGTAGGTTGAACGCTGGCCAAGAATCATTCGCCTCACTGGTAGCGCACAGTTCACACAAGGCTGTCCCTCTCGCTCGTAAACCTTTAGGTCATACTTGAAATAGCCTGGATCGCCAGAGCCGTTAACAAAGTCTCGCAAAGTCGTACCGCCTGCACGAAGCGCATCGCAAAGCGTTTGATGAATTGCTTCGGCCAACCGGTTGTACCGGTGCAAAGCGATTCGTCCAGCCGGCCGGTTTGGATGGATGCCAGCACGAAACAATGCTTCGGACGCATAAATGTTCCCAACTCCCACAACAATATGACTGTTCATAATGAAATTTTTGACAGCCACCGAGCGCCCGCGGGCGGCGCGATATAGGTATTGCCCGCAAAAATCATCTGTTAACGGTTCAACACCAAGATGTACCAGCAACGGGCTGTCCTCGGGGCGTCCTTCAATCCACAACACACAACCGAATCGACGCGGGTCGTGCAGTCTGAGTCGACGCTCCCTCGCAATCTCAAATTCAATATGATCGTGCCGCTTCAAGGGTTCTGTGGGCGAAGTGAGCCGCAGGCTGCCAGACATGCCAAGATGCAACAAAACATGGCCATTGTCCAATTCGATGAGGATGTACTTGGCTCGGCGTCGAACGGACCTCACAGTCTGCCCCGTTACTAACTGGCTCAAATTCGCAGGGACCGGCCAGCGTAACCTCGACTCCCTTACCTGCACTGCACTGAGCGTGCGACCCTCGAGATAGGGTGCAATCCCGCGCACCGTGGTTTCTACTTCTGGTAATTCAGGCATGAATTAAAATTGGCTTGGACTTCGTGCTTGCTTTGATAGCCACTTTTGAATCTTTCTCGGAAAACCATCTGTCAATGTCAGAATTTCGGGTTACTAATTTAACCACGGACCGTAGTTTTCAGGTCCGTTCCGAAGAGACGGTCCTCGATGCCATTTTGCGACAAGGCTTTGCTGTACCCTACAGTTGTCGGAATGGCACTTGTGCGGCCTGTAAGGCCAAACTGGTCTCGGGTAAAGTTGTCTATGATGATTATGATCGTTCTGCTTTGTCAGATGATGAAATTGCAACTGGGGCAGTCCTGCTGTGTCGAGCTCATCCAACCGAAGACCTGAAGATTCAAGCCAATGAAATTGACATGCTTTCAAGCATGTCAATTCAGAAACTTCCCTGCCGGGTGATTGAGCTTAATCGCTTGGCCCATGATGTGATGGAACTCAAACTTATTTTGCCACGTGACACGACGTTTCATTATCTTGCCGGGCAGTATGTCGATTTATTGACTCGCGATGAAAAACGCCGCGGCTTTTCGATTGCCAATGCGCCTGGGGACAACCACTTGATAGTGCATGTCCGACAGGTGCCGAAAGGACGCTTCACCGGCCACATCTTCAACTCCATGAAAATTCGCGACATTTTGCGATTCGAAGGTCCGCTGGGTACATTTTTTCTCCGGCGCAACTCAACAGCACCAATCATTATGATCGCCGGCGGAACCGGTTTAGCACCAATTAATGCAATCCTTGAAGACGTTTTTCGAAACCGTAATTTTGCACGGCCAATCCACTTGTTTTGGGGCGTTCGCGCGCTGCGCGACCTGTATTATCGAGACCATGTACTCAAGTGGGCCGAAGCGCATTCAGAATACTTCAGGTTTACGATGGTCTTGTCAGAACCGCAACCGGAAGATCACTGGCGAGGCGCCACTGGCTGGGTGCACGAAATAGTCTTGCAACACTATCCGGATCTTAACGAATTTGAAGTCTATGCGAGCGGACCGCCGCCGATGATTGAAGCAATTCGTGACATGTTTCCAGCCTACGGGCTTACGAATGACCGACTGTTTTACGACTCCTTTGAGTTCTCCTCTGACACACTGTATCCGTCCGAACCGGATTCCTGAATCACAATCAACTCCTGTGGCTGTAGCGGGTCCATAATTCCGGATTTATAGACACCGAATGCTTCGTCGTTCTTGTCCTGTTCCTCAAGCAAATTTCCCAACTCTTCATAAGCATCTCGCCGCGGACCCACATCAATACACTTTTGCAAATGCGCCTGCGCCTTACCTGCCAATCCAAGCCGCCGCGCCAGCTTTCCGGCCGTCAGCAGCAGGTCTGGATCATCTGGATGATTCTGCAGCCAATTGACCGCCGTATCGTAGAGCCGCTGATCTTTGAGGGAGCCGTTAACCAACCCATAAAGGTAAGCCAATTCTGAATCCCAGTGCCGATTCAGTGTGTTGCGAATGACCTTGTCGGCTTCCTGATGACAGTTGAATTCAAACAGTTTACGCACGTATGCTGCAATCACTTTGGGATCTCTTTGAGTCGAAGTTGGTGTGCTTTTCCAAATTTTTTGCAGGTCAGAGGATAGCTTTGCCGATCGCAACCGCTGCCCGATCACTTTCGTAGTCAGCGCGTTGAGTTCTTCTGGTGAACGAGCCTTGTTTTTACTGAGGTGAGGAAGCAACCGGTTGAGTGCTTCCCAATCTTCGGTCTGTTCATAGGCTTTCGCCAGCATGTCAAAAGCCGCTGCGTTCTTGGGCAGTCTGGCGCAGAGCTTTTTGAGTCCCTGTATCGCCTCCCGATATTCTCCTTGATCGATCAGCAGACGGCAAGCGAATAAAGAGACCAACGCTTGGTCTTGCTTGCCGAAATCGCGGGCTTTCTTTAAATATTGATTACGCTGGACAGTTTTCCCCTGTTGCTGGGCTGCATAAGCGGCTGCCAGGTAGCTGACCACCGGCTCTGGTAAGTGAGCCGCTGATTTTTGTAACAGCTGTTCGGCCTTGGTCCAATCGCCAAGCAGCAAGTGCTGCAATCCTTTCGTCGAGGCCGCATAGATTTTTTGCTCCCGATATTCACGATAGGAGCGACCCAGCCGACCCGGAAACCGCAAAATTCCCGCCAGCACTTCCAGTCCCACAAACAGCAACAGCGCGGTCAGAAAAATAACCAACACACCCATCGCCAGTGACATTTCCACTTGCCATATGTCCCACTGCACGACCAAGTAGCCAGGCTCATTGATAATGTAGACTGTCGCAATCGAAACGACGCCAATTACAACCAGTAAAATCAGCAGATAAAACATCGGTTATGCATCCGGCGGGCGTTTGACAATTTCCTGCAACAGACTATAGGAAACCGTAACGTCCGGTGTCGAAGCTACGATTGGCAGGCGTGACAAGTCTCTGAGGGACTCGGAATACTCCATAACCGCGACTTGCTCGCGGTCAAAATATTGATTGAGCGCACCCGATACATATGCCAGGTTCGCCTGGTAAACTTCGCTCTGGCCTTTCAATGCCGCAATCTGTGCCGCCGACAAAGACAATTTGAGACGCTCTAAGAGATCACTTCGAATGTGAGGATTGAGCGGTAAAGAAGATGGGTCGGTAACTTTTTTGACCCGTACCAGCGACTTTAAGTCCGTCCAAATTTCATCCAGCGTCCCACGTACCCCGGATGCTTCAGAATTTTCGGCCTGATCATCGCCTGGTGCGTCAGATTGCATGGCAGTTTGCAGCAAACCGGATCGAAGCGGCAGACTGTCAATGCCACCGATCAGTTCAAGCAAGCCGCTTGAGATTCTGTCGATTTCAACCGATTCCATCGACTGCAGCAGTTCAATCTCCTTGCCGAGCTGAGCTCGAACCACCAATAATTGCGGGTCCGCACTACGCGCGACCTGGTCACTGGCAAGTTGCCATACGGGTAACACTGCTTCCGGATCGCCGGTAACCTGCAATTGCTTGGCACCGATCAACAGTAGCAATGCAACATCGTTCAACTCCCAGTCGTCTGCCCGTTGATCAAGATTCTGATAAACAGCCGACATTGACTCAACTAGGGCGTCGATTTTTTCGGATTGCTCAGAGTTTGAGTGCGCTAACTGCGCATTCAACGAAGCAATTTGCTCCGCCTGCTGCGTAAGCTGAACACGTAACACTTCTACCGTTGCAGCCTGCTGGCTCCAGTGTTCTTCACTACGCTGCTGAATGGATTCCAAATCTGTACCAAATTGTGTAACTTTGGCAAGCTCCGTATCAATACCCGGTACAGTTTCAAGTTCAACCCGGTAACCAAGATACGCAGTGCCCGCTATGGCTACGATGCCGATCAGCACCGCGAAAATGACACCACCTCGCCCGCTTCGTCGTCGTGCAGGTGACGCGGCTGAAGTCACCTTCGACTCCTGCGGTGAACCGTTGTCGTCCGATCGGTCTGGCGATGAATTGTTATCAGTCTGATTTTCCGAATTTGTCATATTGATGTTGCCTTACCTAATCAGTCCATTGTAATAATCTCTGCTTTATTTTCGTATCCTGGCCGCTGAGATGCTTTGTATGTTTGCGTTGATAAAATCGCCTCAATCGCGGCGTCGTCCGAAGCTGTTCGAGCTATCGCAATCCGTTCAAATTCTTGATCCGCCAATTGTCTTGCAATACGTTCGCTGTAAACAACCATCCATGCGGATTTGAGTATCTTGACACACTCCGGGTTTAGCAGGCTGATTAAGTTGCTCGCCCCGGCTACACTGGTCAAAATGACGTAATCGATACCTTGATGCTTCAGAATATGAGCCAAACTGTCTGCACTGCGTTTTGGTATGAGCCGTTCGTAAACGATCGCATGCGTGACCATCGCACATCCCTTGCCCTGTAATTCGTGGATGAACAAGGCACTGCGCGCACCTCCGCCATCAAAAAAAATCACGCGCCGATCTGTCAGGTTCCGCATGTAATCCAGTGCCATCAATGCTTGAACACCTTGGTCATTACTTGGTGCAATCACATCTTGAATTCCGAATGCTGCGCGAATCGCATCGGCAGTTTTACTGCCGACTGCTGCGCATTGCAATGATTGTGGCCAAGTTTCAGTGGATTGATCGAAAAATTCAGCAACTGCTGCAACCGCATTGCGACTGATAAATACTGCAACGTCGTGCTGGGAGAATGTCTTTTCATGCAGACCTTCCGTTCGATGCCGAACTTCCAGAGTCGGGAAGATAATGGATTGACCCCCCAATTCCGTAATTTTCATGCTGAGATAATCGGCGTACTGACCGGGGCGCGTAATCAGGACTGCCTGACCCGAAAGTGTTGGAGAACCGGCCATAATCGATTCAACCGGCCAATATTTCCTGGGCCCCGCGAAGATTGAGTTGCTCAACCATCGCTGCTGCATCTTCCATCAAATCAGCAAGGCGCCCCGTGGCGAATTCCAATAACGTACTTTTGGCATCAACACTGCCGACATATGCAGTCATATCGTACGTTTGGGCACGACACTCGGTCAGAATTCCAATTGGAATATGACAACTGCCGCCGAGCCCGGCATTAACCGCCCGTTCAGCATGGACCGCGGCACTGCTGCTGTGATCATTGAGACAAGCCAGGTCACCAATCAAACCGGTGTCTCGGCGGCGGCATTCGATGCCCAGCGCGCCCTGACCCGGTGATGGGATGTGAGGTGACTGCTTGAGTACTTGTGTTATTCGATTTCCCAGTCCAAGTCGCAGCAATCCGGAAACTGCCAGGATGATGGCGTCAAATTCGCTGTCATCCAAGCGCTGCAGACGAGTTGTCACGTTGCCTCGTACCGGAACAATTTTCAGATCCGGCCTTACCAGCAGCAGTTGGCTTTGGCGGCGTAAACTGCAGGTGCCAATCACAGCGCCTTCACGAAGTTCGCTAAGCGATTGATAGTTAGTGGAAACCAGCGCGTCAAAAGGATTTTCCCGGGGAAGAATTGCGGCAATACAGAACTCCTCAGGTAGGTCGACTGTTACATCTTTCATAGAGTGAACCGCGATGTCGATCCGGTCATCCAACAGCGCCACTTCCAGTTCCTTAATAAACAAGCCCTTGCCTCCCAACTCGCTCAGTAAGATGTCCTGTCGACGATCGGCTTCAGTCTTCAATGGTACAATCTCGGTTGCGACATTGGCAAGGTGCTTGGAGATCAGTGTTGCGACGTGATTGGCTTGCCACAATGCCAGCTGACTGCCGCGGGTACCGATTCGAACAACAGGCATCAGCTTGGCTATCCGATTCGGATTGCCTGCTGTGGTTTGGCAATTGGCATGCTTGCAACCAGGAAATAAAAATATCTGCTTGGTTTGAGTGTCGAGCAGGATTGTGTTTTGATCGTGCGACGGATCTAGCATCACTCCTGTGGATCATGCTGAGCCATTATAATGAATCAATACACTAAGTTAGAACACCTAAACGGGTAAATCGCGGCGCACCAGTTGGGACCTCGCTGTGCACAGGAAGGTTTGAATCATTGTCCAATTTGCTTCTGAGTGGTACCACTAAAGGTCTTCAATTTGAGTCAACCCGAACATTTTGCTTCCCTTTTTTATGACAGCTGATTCGAAAAAACTCTGGGGCGGGCGCTTCACCGAATCCACTGATTCCGATGTGGAACAGTTCAGTGCCTCAGTTTCATTTGATCGACGCCTGTTCCGGCACGACATTGCCGGCTCAATCGCGCATGCACGCATGCTCAACCATGTCGGCGTATTGAATCGTTCAGAATTCAATGCCATTAAGGCGGGACTCGAAACCATACTGGACAAGATTCAGGCAGACCAATTTGACTGGTCGGAGCAACTTGAAGATGTTCACATGAACATCGAAAAACGCCTGACTGAAGACATTGGCGAAGCAGGGAAGAAATTACATACTGGGCGATCCAGAAATGACCAGGTTGCGACCGACTTGCGTCTGTATACGCGCGACGCAGTTGATCAGATCATCACGTCACTGCTGGCATTGCAGCACACCTTGATTGAGCTTGCTGAGACGCACGCGGATACGATCATGCCCGGCTATACACACCTGCAGGTTGCACAGCCGATCACGTTTGGGCACCACCTGCTGGCCTGGTTTGAAATGCTGGACCGAGACCGACTGCGGTTCATCGATGCGCGCGGCCGGCTCAACCTCTCGCCGCTCGGTGCTGCGGCATTGGCCGGTACAGGTTTCCCGATTGATCGACACATGACCGCGGCGGAATTGGGCTTTGACGGAGTGATGAGCAATTCGCTGGATGCGGTTTCCGACCGCGATTTTGCGATTGAATTTACCGCTCACGCGGCACTCGTCATGGTGCATCTATCAAGAATGGGTGAGGAATTGGTGCTGTGGACATCAGACCACTGCAACTTTGTAAGCCTCTCGGACGGCTACACCACCGGTTCAAGCATCATGCCGCAAAAGAAAAATCCCGATATCGCAGAACTGATACGCGGTAAAAGTGCGCGAGCAATTGGCAACCTGCAAACATTGCTGGTGCTGATGAAAGCACAACCACTTGCCTACAATCGTGATAACCAGGAAGACAAGGAAGCCCTCTTTGACAGCATTGATACCGTTACCGCGAGCATAAAAATCATGCACGGGATGGTGAAAAACATGCAGGCCAATACGGAAACCATGCGGGCCGCGGCTGGCACCGGCTTTGCGACCGCGACTGATCTTGCAGATTATCTGGTCACCAAAAACGTTCCTTTTCGAGATGCGCATTCCGTAGTGGGTCAAATTGTGCGGTTCTGCATCGAAAAGAATTGCAGCCTCGATTCCCTGACTGCCCAGGAGCTCGAAGTCTTCCATCCAACGCTGGATGCAGGCGCGCTGGCCGTCTTGAGCCTCGAGGGTTCTGTCGCATCAAGAAATCACATTGGCGGCACCGCACCGGAGCAAGTACGCGCAGCAGTAAAGGAAGCCAGACAAAGACTGGCGATGAGCGATGATTGACACATTGCACACGTACAATTCAGATGCCTCCCAATCAGTCTCGTTCAAGCACTGAGTTGCAATTGCCTGATTCCGGTATGTCCTTTTTGTTGAAGTCGTCAGATCTGTTTAATCGGTTCAATTACGGGGTAATCGAGGACAGGAATGCAACATCCGTTCGATTTTCAAAATCTCACTGCCGCTCTTACCTGTTTGTTATGATTGACAATTCATTAAATTGATTCACAACAGGACACGGTATAATTCGTTTTTCTTGAGGAACGAACCCAATGAATAAGATATTTTCACCCAAATTAGTAGTGCTGTCGATCGTACTATTATGTGGACTGGCACTTGTATCTTGTGGCAAGAAAGGGCCCTTGCAGCGTCCTGTGACCAGTGATTTACAGCCACCGGAAATTGCGACGCTCGCACCGGTAACAACACCGGTGCCACTTGCAACAACACGCCTGTGGCCGAGTTGATTTACCCCGATAACACCAACATCGGGTTAAAGTGACTCACACAACTTAAGCAACTCTTGTAAGTCCAGTTCACCAGGTCTCGTGCTTGGTGTTGAGATAAGCACCACCGACCCTGCTACAAAAAAACATCTTCAATGCTGGATTACCAACAGTGAGCCTGTAATCGACATGACACAGTTCAACTACCAGAACGGCCTGCTGCATGTAGAATCGGTGCCACTTGACAAAATTGCAAAAACAGTTGGCACGCCGACCTACGTCTATTCACGCGCCGCACTCGAATCTCACTGGCGCGAATTTGAAGCCGGACTTGCTGGGCTCAACGCAACCATCCGCTATGCGGTCAAAGCCAATTCGAATCTCACAGTGCTCGCTCTGATGGCGCAACTCGGTTCGGGTTTCGATATCGTCTCTGGTGGAGAACTTGAGCGCGTGATTCGTGCAGGTGGATTAGCTGAGAAAACCATATTTTCCGGTGTCGCCAAATCCCATGAGGAAATTACCGCGGCGCTCGAGGCTGGTGTATTTTCGTTGAATGTCGAATCATTTGCCGAACTGATCAGAATCAATGAAATTGCACAGACCCTCGATCGCAACGCGCCAATCAGTGTGCGCGTCAACCCCAATATTGATGCCAGAACACATCCGTATATTTCGACCGGCCTGCAGGAGAACAAATTTGGCGTAACCATGGACGAAGCCATCGATATTTTCCGATTCGCAGCCCAACAGCCGAATCTGGATATCGTTGGTATTGCCGTTCACATCGGCTCGCAAATGACTTCACTCGGACCCATCATCGAGACAATTGATCATGTCATCGATCTGGCAGAACAACTGGCTGTCGAAAACATTCAGATCCGCCATCTTGATCTGGGTGGTGGCCTCGGTGTTTGCTACCGGGATGAGCAACCGCCAACCATAACGGAATACTGTCATGCCCTGGTAAGCACCATTCAACGCCGTGCCTGTCACATCCCGGTGTCCATTGAACCCGGTCGAGCAGTGACAGCAGACGCTGGCGTGTTGATAAGCAAAGTTGAATACATCAAGTCCAGCGGCAATAGAAATTTTGCAGTCGTCGATGGCGCAATGAATGATTTACTACGGCCTGCACTCTATGACGCCTGGATGAACATTGTGCCAGTGGAACTCAACGCGTCCGACAAAAATGTGTTTGACATTGTCGGGCCAATCTGCGAAAGTGCCGACTTTTTGGGCAAGCAACGTACCCTTGCAATCGACGCAGGCGATCTGATCGCGGTACAAAGTGCCGGAGCCTACGGTGCGGTCATGTCGTCGAACTACAACTCGCGGCCCAAACCCGCTGAAGTATTGGTCGATGGTGATCGATTCGATACGATCAGATCTAGGGAAACGATTGATGAGATGCTGAGTACTGAACAGATACCACCACGCTTTTCGGTTTAGAGTCGTCAACCGCGCTTGGCTGCAGATATTTTGATGGGCAATCTAATCACCGATACGCAAAGCGGCGGCTAAATTCAACCAAACCAGCATCGAAATTGTCTATTCGAAATTTTTTTATGAACGTTCGATAGAAGAACAACAAACAATTCAGAGAAAAATCGCTAAGGCTTTCATACAACTGTCACTGTTGACAAGGTCACTAGGAAAATCGATCTCATGCAACTTCAGTTTTTAGGCTCACAAGATTACGCATTGTTGCCCCAAAAACCAACGCCATGAGGTAGACGCTTTCATCGCGACCTCGATACTTGTCTGCATAGCTGCGCGCTTTCATTTGCTGCATCGCCGTTGAAAGTGCCGCTTCAGTTTGCGACTCACCGTCGCCCTCTACTACCTTCGCCTCCATCACAACGACCTGCCCTGTACATCTAACAACTAAATCTGACTGCCCGCGGCTCGATGATTCTTCCACCCGAACCTCAGCACCTACCGCATTGAAGTGCGCATAAAGCACTGAAAGGTAATGACCCTCATAACGATCCAATTCATTTTTCCGATACCACTGATGGGGTATGTCTGCATACACCGCCCGCAGCAATTCGGCAAAGCCCTCAAAATCAGCTGCTTCCAGAAAAGCCAGTAACGCACGGCCGTCTTCCTGAGCGGCTGCATCGGCTCGCCCAAAATAGTCCAACAACTCAGTGTTGAAATTCGTCCGTACCCCAAAATTTGGGTATTCCAGCGTATACCCAATGTCTCCATTAGTAGGATACTCTTGAGCTATAGTCAGATAACCCGACTGAAACATCAGGGCGCGCAAATCAATTTTTTCTATGTCAAATTGAGTGAGTTGACTGCGTTTGATTTGGCTACCCTCCAGTTCCATAACCGGATAGTTGTTGGTCTCAAGCAGTTGATACAAATAGGTAGGTATAGCTGTATTGAACCAGTATGGTGCAAATTCTCGTCGATCAAACAGCGAAAGAATATCCCAAGGATTGTAGAGTTTGTGTTCACCTCGCCAGTGATAGCCGTTGTACCAGCGACGAATGGCCTGTCGATCCAATCCTTCAAGCTCGGCTGCAAATACCGTGTCAATCTCTTCATCGGTAAAGCCACAGATCGATGCATAGCGGGGATCTAATGATATGTCCTTCAGATTGTTTAGGCCCGAAAACAAACTGACCTTCGAAAACATCGTGATGCCGGTGACAAATACAAACCGAACGTGCCGAGCACTGTCTTTGATGATGCCGTAAAATCCGCGTAAGTAATCCCGATTCTCTTTTGCCAATTCAGGATTGTCCAGTACATCCAGTATTGGCTTGTCATACTCATCGACCAGGACGACAACCGGTTGACCCTGAGTGCGATGTAGGTGATGAATGAGTCTACGCAGGCGAATTTGTCCCACAGAGATGGTGTCTGGCAACTGCAACCCAGCATCAGACTCAATTACCGCCAACTGATCAAGGATGTCTTCTTCAAGCTCCTCTTTTCGTTGGTATCCTCCGCCGAAACTAAGTCGAATAACTGGGTACTTAATCGACCAATCCCAGTGCTGATGAATAGCGAGTCCTTGAAACAGTTGCTCCCGACCTTCGAAAAGATCGTTAAGCGTGTCGACCAGCAGACTTTTACCAAAGCGACGCGGTCGCGATAGGAAGTAGTAGTCACCTTCATTAATCAAGCGCGATATTAGTGCTGTCTTATCAACATAATACGCACTAATTTCCCGAATCCGGCCAAACGACTGCATCCCAATCGGAAGTATCGGACGGTTGCTGTGTTGCTGAATTAGGTTCATACAACAATCATATCACGAATCGTAATAGTCTGGTTTCGAGGGAAATTCCAAATTAACCAGTGTATTAATGTACATGGCATTATCACTGCAACTGCTCCATGTTGCGTTCAGAGGCATTCTCGCCTATTCTTGCCAACCTTCCCCAAATCAGCAGCAGCGAGTGGTTTTACCCGCTGAATGCTCAAGCCAGTTATTTGAAACTATTCGAATTCTCGAGCCATGTTATAGAACTCGGCATTCGGTTCCATAACCATGACATTGGCCAGCCGGTTACTCATCCCAAAGAATGCAGTGATTGCAGTGATGTCCCAAACATCCTGTTCACTGAATCCCGCTTCCTTCAGCATCTGAATATCAGACTCACCCACCGCCCATGACTGATTGCACACTTTGACCGCAAAGTCCAGCATTGCGCGTTGTCTCGGCGTGATATCAGCCTTGCGGTAGTTCACCGCAACCTGGTCCGCCACGCACGGGTGCTTGGCACGAATTCGAAGCACCGCTCCATGAGCAACCACACAATACTGACAGTTGTTCTCACCCGAGGTGGCGACAACAATCATTTCTCTTTCCGCCTTGCTCAACCCGCCTGGCTTTTCCATCAGTGCATCGTGATAGTCAAAAAACGCCCGGAATTCGTCGGGCCGATGGGCTAATGCGAGAAAGACATTGGGAACAAATCCGGCTTTTTCCTGCACGGCGAGTATTCGCGCCTGTATATCATCAGGCAGGGTTTCAAGTTGGGGTATCGGGAACCGACTGGCGGAAGGGGTTTTCATAGTCTTCAAGATTGATGTGTAAATTCAAACTTTAAGTATAGCCCGATCAGCTGCGCATGCGCGATCCACCTGGATCAACCAGAGAGTCAGTCTCGATTCTTGCAGGTTTCGACTTGCCGATGATCTCGATTTGGATCTCTTTGCTCTCGCGTCTTGAAGGGGGGATGTAGCCAAGCGCGATGCTCTTGTCGATTGTGTGACCATATGATGCCGAGGTTACGATGCCCGATACTTCACCATCACACACAATGGGCTCACCACCAACGCCATCTTGCTCATCCACATCAACACTGAAACAAGTCAACAGCCACTTCGGTGGCTGCTGAGAGGCTGCCAACAAATAGTCGCGGCCGATAAAGTCACCTTTGTCGAACTTCACAAACCGATTCAGTCGGGATTCATAAGGGTTATATTCAGGTGAATACTCACGGCCCCAGCTGCCATAACCCTTCTCCAACCGAAGCGACAGCAGTGCTCGAGAACCAATCGGTTTAATCCCGAACTGTGCGCCTTTGGCCATTACCAGTTCCAACACTTCTAACTGGTGTTCACTTGGAAAATACAACTCGTAGCCGAGCTCACCGGTGAATGCCACCCGCAACACCCAAGCCAAAGCCGGACCCACCTGAATTTGTCGTACACCGAGAAATCGCTGCGCGTCATTGGAAAAATCCTCGTCAGTGAGTGCATTCATCAACGCGCGGGACTTGGGCCCTGACAATGAAAGACCAACCCAATCGTCGGACACGCTGGTGACTTCAACGCCAGTGGCAAAACCATTTTTCCTGAACCATCGATTGTGGCTATTTTCCGCCACTCCGGCACCGATCAACATAAATTCGTCGTCCTCGAGACGCGCAATCGTAAAATCAGCAACCACACCACCTTGAGGATGCACCATGGGCGCTAGTGACATACGCCGCATTTGCGGCAGATTGTTGGTGGTTAGGTAATCGAGCCACTCAGCAGCGCGTGGCCCTCTCACGATGAACTTCGCATAAGCCGAAGTGTCCAGCAATCCAACCGCGGATCGAATGGCCCGACACTCCTCACCAATCGGTCCAAAAGACTCGGTCCTTCGAAAAGTGTAATTTTCAACCGGTGTGGAACCATCTGACGAATACCACATGGGTACTTCCCAACCGTACTGGGCGCCAAAGAAAGCACCTTCGCTCTTTTGGTATTCATAGGCTGGTCGAGTTCGCAACGGTCGCCCTGCAGTTCGTTCTTCATAGGGGAAGAAGATTCTGAAGCGGGACTCGTAATTATCTGCAGTGGTGGCTAACACATAGTCATGCGTGGGCCAGTCGCCAAAACGGGCAACATCAATCGGCCAAATATCAAGACTTGGCTGGCCATCCAAAATCCACTCCGCCATCATCAATCCAAGCCCGCCGCCAATACTGAATCCTGGAATCAAGCCACCGATCAGGAAATAGTTACTGAGCTGCGGCACTGCGCCAAATAGCGGCATCAAATCCGGGGTCCAAATCATGGGACCATTGACAATGCGTTTAACACCTGCAGTTTCCAGACACGGCATACGCGCCATCGCCCGCGCGACATTGTCCAAGACCCGTTCCAAATCATTCGGCAGCAAATCGTGCCCAAAATCCATCGGTGTGCCCTCAACGGCCCAGTGTAGCCCACCTTTTTCGTAAGCACCAACCAACAATCCTTTGCCTTCCTGGCGCATGTAGTACTCACCATCGTTGTCATGTATGAGCGGAATTTCTCGTCCCAGCGCCTCAATTTCCGGAATGCTTTCGGTGACAAAATACTGGTGTTCCATTGGCATCAACGGCAGATTCAAACCTGCCAGTTTCCCCACTTCGCGTCCCCAAAGGCCCGCACAGTTGACCACACACCGGCTCTCGATATTACCCTGTGGTGTTGCAACCAGCCAGCCGCCATTGGGCAGTTGCGTGGTCGCAGTAACCGGTGTATGGCGATGGATTTTCACACCGTTCATGCGGGCACCTGCCGCGTAGGCATTGGTCACGCCGCTGGGATCAACGTGTGCTTCATTGTGCTCATACATCGCACCGACCACATCGTCGAGATTAAGAAGCGGGTTCATTTTGTGAACATCGTCGAGCGAAATCGTCTCGAATTCAAGGCCCAGGTATTTCGCCTTGGATGCCTGAATCCGAATTTGATCGTGACGCTCCGGGGTCGACGCAAGATAGATGCCTCCGACTGGATGCAGTCCGCAGGATTGCCCGGTTTCTTCCTCAAGTTTGGGATACAAGGTAATCGTATAGTAATGAAGTTTAGAAAGATTGGCATTGTCCTGCAGAACATGAGTATTGCCTGCCGCGTGCCAGGTCGATCCTGAGGTCAACTCCGAACGTTCGAGCAGCACTACATCCTTACAACCCCGTTTAGCCAAGTGGTAGGCAACACTGCATCCGGCTACACCGCCACCAATAATTACAACTTCAGCATTTTTTTGCACTTTTCCCTCCCAGAAAAATCTAGAGTGTAACCGAGCTTCGCTGTTGCTTGGTTACGGAGATAAACTCGTCAAGTTCCTGCAAAATCGCAGGATCCACATGCGGCTGTCGATATTCTGTCAGCAACTGTTTATAGATTCCATTGGCGCGCTGTGTTGCATCAACCGCACCGTCCTCAAACCAGGTTTCGAAATTTCGCCAGTCGGACAATATGGGTCGATAAAATTCCGTCTCGTATCGTTGCATTGTTTGTGTGGCCGCAAAGAAGTGGCCGCCAGGGCCGACTTCCCGCATTGCAGAGATACCGATGGTTTCCTCATTGACGACAACCGGCTTTAAAACCTCAACCATGCCCTGCAACATCTCGGCATCCATAATGAATTTCTCGAACGACGCACAAAGGCCGCCTTCCAGCCATCCAAGGGCATGGTGAACCAAGCTGGCATGCCCCATGACAGCACTCCAAATCGCCATCTGCGACTCATAAACAGCCTGCACATCGGGCGCGTTCGACGCGTTAACATTCGACGACCGATACGGTAGATTGTAAAACCGTGCGAACTGCCCGCCAATTAACGTTGCCTTGACATATTCCGGAGTACCAAACGCAGGTGAACCAGACTTCATGTCGACATTCGATGTAAAGCCCCCATACATAACCGGCGCACCCGGATTGACGATTTGTGAAAAAGCCAGTCCGGCCAAGGCTTCGGCATTCTGCTGGGTAATGGCACCCGCCAGCGTGATCGGCGCCATTGCACCCGCGAGTGTGAATGGGGTAATCACAACCACCTGGTTCATCTTCGCAAGCTCGATGATGCCCCACAGCATCGGAACATCGTATTGCAAAGGTGAGTTAACGTTGACCACGGTGTACAGGCTCGGTTGCCTGGCCAGGGTTTCCCAACTGATGTTACGGCAGATTCTGGCAATTTCGAGTACGTCCATGACGCGCTCGCGGCCAAGTGAGTAGACTCGACACACCTTGTCCGTCAACGTCAGGTTGGTCCTCGCAGTATCGAGATGACGCGTGCGCGGGTCAAGGTCAAGTGGTTCAACAGGATGTCCGGAAATCGCATGCGCGACGTTGACACACTGCGCAAGACGAACAAAGTTGCAGTAGTCTTCAAAATTCCCGGAACGACGACCGCCTTCCAGATCACTCGCATTGGGTGGGCCAGCCACCGTTGAAAATGCCAGCCAGCGACCACCTATTTTCAGGCTCTTTGCAGGGTTCCTGGCATGGATGGTAAATTCCGCTGGCGCTTTGGCAATCGATTCAAGAACAAGATCCCGGTCAAAACGAACGCGTGTACTGCTATGGTCGACATCGGCCCCCGCGGCTTTCAATATATCGCGCGCCTCGTCGAGCAGGAAATTGATACCGATTTCTTCCAGAACTGTAAGTGACGCTTCGTGAACGCGCTGCAACTCATCTGCCGACAGTACTTCGACGGGCGGATAGGGATTCTGAACTTGCTCAAACGGCAGTTGATCGATTGGGGCTTGCGACGGATTCTCACGCCGACGACGGGGTTTACGTGCCAAATTTGCCATGTCGATCTTCCCTGAAATTTGGATTATTTCAAGGTAGCGTTATGAAGGGTAGCGACGCACACGCGCTTCGGGCAATCATTCGGGTCCCAACAGGCCATTTCCCTTAAAATTACACATTTGTTGCCAAGTGTCGCTAGCACGAGCAATGGGATTGTGTCTTTGATGATTTGACTTCAAAGCCGCAACCACAATTTCAAAGTGCTAAATATAGTTTTTTTGGAGTGAAATATTTACTCCTTATTGAATAATTTTGGCTGTCGAATTTTATGCAGAAACAAAACGACCCCCTGCTTCAACCTTTTCGGCTCAAGCACCTCGAACTACGCAACCGGATCATCAGTACCAGCCACGAGCCGGCCTATTCCGAAGATATGCTGCCGAAACTGCGCTATCAGCTGTATCACGAGGAAAAAGCCAAAGGCGGTATCGCGTTGACGATGTTTGGCGGTTCGACCCTGGTGGATCGCGACTCACCACCCGCGTTTGGTAATCTTTTCGCCGGTTCTGATGAAATTATTCCGTATTTCAAACAATTATCAGAACGGGTGCATCAGCACGGCGCAGCCCTGATGTGCCAGATCACCCACCTTGGTCGACGCACTTCACCCTATGTCAACGATTGGTTGCCGACTGTGGCAGCATCATGCGTTCGAGAACCTGCTCACCGTGCTTTTCCCAAAGAAATGGAACGCGAAGACATGATACGAATCGCGAAAGCCTACGGCCGTGCAGCCCGGCGTTGTGTTGATGGTCATGTCGACGGCGTAGAAATCGAAGGCTATGGTCATCTGCTGGACGGTTTTTGGTCGCCACTCACCAATCGGCGATCCGATGAATATGGAGGAAGTCTCGACAATCGATTAAGATTTACCCGCGAAGTGATCAACGAAATTCGAAATCAGGTGGGTCGTGATTACATTGTCGGCATCCGCATGGTGGTTGACGAGGATTTAGACGGCGGCATTGATTTTGATGAAGGCATGATGATCGCAAAGATCCTTACCGACACCGGGCAACTGGATTTCATCAATGTCATCAAGGGACATGTCGATACCGATGAGGGGTTATCGCACGTCATACCGAACATGGGCACCCCCTCGGGACCGCACTTGGAATTCACTTCCGCGGTACGTTCAGAGCTCAAATTGCCGATACTTCATGCGGCCAGAATCGCTGATGTTGCCACCGCCAGGCATGCTGTGGCCAGTGGTTGTGTCGATCTCGTCGGCATGACACGGGCGCACATGGCCGATCCGCACATCGTCAACAAAATTCAAGCAGGCGAAGAAGACCAAGTGCGACCCTGCGTTGGTGCCGGATACTGCATCGATCGAATTTATGACGGTGTCGAAGCCCTGTGCATTCACAATCCATCAACCGGGCGTGAAAAGACCACTCCGCATGTCGTCCAACTCGCACGCGCTACAAAGAAAGTGATTGTAGTCGGTGCAGGTCCCGCGGGACTTGAAGCCGCGCGCGTCGCTGCGGAGCGCAGGCATGATGTCATACTGTATGAAGCCGCAGATCAACCTGGCGGACAAATTACGATTGCCGCGAAGGTTGCAAGAAGAAGGGAGATTCTCGGCATTGTTGACTGGCGGTACGCACAATTGCAGAAGTTGAGCGTGACGATGCACTTTAACCACTATGTTGAAGTCGCAGATATCACCGACCAACAACCTGACATTGTCATTATCGCAACCGGCGGCTTACCGAATCTGTCTTTCCTGCGCGCCGGTGATGAGTATGCGACCACAACTTGGGATATTCTGACCGGAAGTGCGACAATTGCATCCAACGTGCTAGTATATGACGACAACGGTCAACATCAGGGCATTTCGTGCGCTGAGTACATTGTCCAGCAAGGCAGTGTCGTCAAGCTCGTAACACCCGATCGCAGTATCGCACAAGAGGTCGGTGGAACGAATTATCCGATTTATCTGAAACTGTTCTACGAACACGGTGTTGCCATGCTGCCCAACAGACGGCTGATCAGCATTGAACGCAAAAATGGCGTGCTCCAGGGGCAGTTCTACAATGAGTTTGATCGCAGTACATCCAGTATTGAAGCGGCCCAAATCGTAGTCGAACATGGTACGCTGCCCAACGATGAACTCTACTTCGACCTTAAGTCACATTCCTCCAACCATGGAGAACTTGATATCGAAAGCCTCGTTGCCGGAGAACCGCAAAACCTGGTGTCTAACCCGGAAGGTGCGTATCAGTTATTTCGAGTGGGTGATGCGCTCGCCAGCCGTAACATTCATGCCGCCATCTACGACTCACTGCGCCTTTGCCAGCATATCTAAGTGAACGCAAGCTATTCCTCGGACGCGATTGTGGTTGGCGGCGGTATTGCCGGTGCCTCTGTCGCAGCTTTTCTTGCTGCTGATGGCTTGGAAGTGGTGCTGCTGGAAAGGGAAAATTCGCTCGGCTATCACACCACGGGTCGTAGCGCAGCACTCTATACACCGTTCTATGGTCCCGATTCCATGCGCGCTTTCGGTGCCATCGCCCGCAGTTTTCTGGAATCACCAACGTTTGAGAGTGACTCAGACATTCTCAGTGATCGGAAGACCATCTCACTGGTTGATCAGGAACTGGCTGTAACAGTCGACAGACCACCCCAAAGCATCTGGCTCGATGAGCGTGAATGTCTTGCACGGGTGCCATTTCTGAAAGCCGGAAAGTACCTTGGCGCGGTTCTTGACACTCAGGTCGCTTCAATTGATGTCCATGCTTTACACTCAATTTACGTCAAGGCACTGGCCAGCCGCGGCGGCAAAATACAGACCAATGCCGAAGTGACAAGCTTATCCCTGGATCCTTCCGGCACCTGGACGGTCAACACGGGCGATGAATCGTATCAATCGTCGATTGTGATCAACGCGGCCGGCGCATGGGGCGACCAGCTGGCGACATTAGCCGGTATCAGCCCGGTTGGATTGGTTCCCAAGCGCAGAACCGTTGTCGTGGTTGGCAGCGACCAATTTGACGGGATCAGCTTTGACACTCTGCCATTCGTCATTGTCGAACCTGATCATCTTTATTTTCAGCCATTTGGGGTTGGTCAACTGATGATGTCGCCAGTCGATCAAACGCCCAGTGTGCCTTGCGATGTCCAGTCGACGGAGATTGACAAAGCGATTACAGTCGCCCGCTTTGAGGCAGCGACAACTTTGAGTGTCAGGCGAATCGATCACAGTTGGGCCGGGCTGCGGACATTTTCACCGGACGGAGACCCGATCATCGGCTGGGAAACAGAACAACCGGGATTCTTTTGGGTAGTTGGACAAGGTGGTTACGGTATTTTTACTTCACCTGCCATTGGACGCTACGCAGCATCACTGGTAACGGACTCGGCACCACCGCCTGAATTCAAGGCATCACCCTTTTCTTTCGATCAGCTGTCACCTGAGCGGTTTCGCCTGCTGTAACGCGTCAACCTGAGTTTGCCCGAGCGTAGCAAGCCGGTGCTACAGCTGCTCGAGACTTTGCTGCAAATCTGCAATGAGATCTTCAGCACTTTCTATGCCTGTGGAAATACGAATCAGGTTCACCGGCACTTGGCTATGCGGGCCTTCAATGCTGCGACGATGCTCAATTAAGCTTTCTACTCCACCGAGGGACGTTGCCCGCATAAATACGTTGACGCCGGCAGCTAACTGACGGGCAGCCTGTTCACCGCCTTTCAGCTGTACCGACATCATGCCCCCGAAACCCTTGGTCATTTGCTTTTTGGCCACGTCATACGATGGATGGCTGGGCAATCCTGGATACAACACCCGCTCCACTGCCGGATGCGATTCCAGAAAACATGCAATTTTCATGGCGTTCTCAGAACAGCGCTCCCAACGAATTGACAACGTACGCATGCCCCGTAACAATAGCCAGGCTTCAAATGAACCCAGCAATCCCCCGGTCAACCGCCGTACCTCATCAATCTCCTCCCATCGCGCATTGAGCTCCCCGGTAACCAGCACTCCAGCATTAAGATCACTGTGCCCATTCATGTACTTTGTCGCGGAATGAAACACAATGTCCGCACCGAGACTCAAGGCTTGAGTGGAGATAGGGGAAGCAGCGGTGCAGTCAACAGCCAATATCGCGCCCGCCGCGTGCGCGTCCTTGGCCGCTTGTTCGATGTCAATCACATCCCAAGACGGATTGATGGGTGATTCAATCCAAACGACGGACGTCTTTCCCGGAATCAGCGAGCGGGCGAGGTTGGCCGGATCTGTCGGATCAAACAAGGTCAATTCTATTTTTCGTCGTTCCGATATTCGCTTCAACCAGTCAACCGTACCGTGGTACATGACGCTTGGTGCAGCAATGTGTTCACCCATTTTCACGGTTTCGAATACCGCGGCAATGGCTGCAAGACCTGACGCAAAAAAGAGCGCCTCGCGTCCGCCTTCCAATTCACATACGATTGACTCAAGCTGCTCATAGGTTGGATTATCGTAGCGGCCATAAACATAATCGCCAACAAGCTCAAGGTTACTATCGCGGGCAAACGTGACAGAGGCATCAATTGGCGGAACAATCCCACCGCTCGACGGGTTGATATAGTGGTTGGCTTGAGCCAAAATGGTGCTGCTATCTTTCATGGTTAAGTCAGGTATTGGGGTTAAAAAATTACTGGTTCTATTGATCATGCAGCTGGTGCTTAACGATATCGACAAGGTCCCGAGGTGCAAAAGCTTCAAAATCTGGTCCGGCGGTTCGAATCCACTCGATTCGATGCCAGCCCCAACTCACTGCGATGGTCATCACACCGGCGGTGGAGCCCTGCTCAATGTCGCTGACTGTATCACCAATCATGCAGGTCCGGGAAGCGGACGCCCCATATTTATTGATCAGAGCCGAAATCTTCTCGGCTTTGGTACCAGGGATATCGCCACCGATGATGTCATCGAAAAATTGTAACAGCCCACAATTCGCCATGACGCGTTCAAGTACTGCAACTGAAGTCGCCGAAACGATGCCCAGATTGCCAAACTCCCGCAACTCCCGAACCGCCTCATCGATTTGTGGGAAAAGTTGAATTTTATCGAAACATCGATAAAGTTCCCGCTCAATTTCGTGGATAAACTCTGTGGACAGTTTGGGATCAACATTGGCGGCAGCAACGATTTCTGGAATTGACATTTGTTTGATATTACGTAAATCTTGCGGCCCGAACGCGACTGGCTGATTGAGCTTACGACCGGCCACATTGACTGCATCGGAAAAAATTTCGATTGAATCGACCAGAACACCGTCGAAATCAAACAAAGTTACGACGTTCATCTGACCAACTGCCATACTGGCGTTCAATTCAGATATCAAGTGCTACAGCTTGCTATGGGGATGCAACCAGTCCACAGACTGCCATACGCTGCAAAACGTAATCGAAATAGCTCCGATCAACCAAAACTGCAAAACTGTCTGCGCGCTCACAAATAACGATTCCAGCAATGGAAAATACTACCGTCGCGGTTCCGCTTCCTGGATTGAGAAGGTGCAAGTCAAGGGGGAGCGCGTGCGCCAAAACGGTCAGGGCATCGGGACCGCGGACGCGAATGCCGAGATAATAATCCGACACATTAACGACTCCCACCCGTCGCGTAGCTGCCAAATCTCGGCTTAACTGCTGTTCAAGCCAGGCCTCATTTTCGAGCGTTGAAGTGATAATTGCGCGGCGCGGGCCGATGCGCAAGACTTCGAATTCCTCACAAACGATCATTCGATTCATTTCAGTCGCACCATCGAGAACCGAATGACTGGAAAACCAATTCTCCAAATCGTCCGGGTGAACGCTGCGGACATCAAACATGGCCGCCTGATCTAGATGCGAGATTTCAACCTGATAAGCCATGGCTACATTCTGAGTCGTTCGCCTTGCGGATCGTAGAAAACCGGTCGAGTCACCACCGCGGGTATCGACTTTTCGCGGTTCCAGGCCAACACGGTCTCACCGATTCGTGCTCGACCGTTATTCAACAGTCCGAGCGCGATGGTCCGATCGCAACTGCTACTCCATACACAGGCGGAAACAAATCCCTCCGACTGCACTTGACCGCGACCCGGTGCGATTGGTGCACCTTCGGGAATCAGGCCAGCCGAATCCTCGGGTAGCAGTCCAACCAACTCCTGGCGGACCAGTTGGTTAGCGCGGCGAATCTCCATTGCGCGCTTGCCAATGAAATCTGCTTTCTTACGACTGACGATCCAACCCAGCCCCAAATCAATCGGATCAACTGTTCCATCGACCTCGTGAGCTAACGATAGAAATCCTTTTTCCACGCGCAATACATGATTGGCCTCTGAACCGACCGGACAGATGTCCCACCGCTGTCCAATGTCGATTAAATATTCCCATAACTGCAGTCCGTACCGGGATGGCACATTGATTTCAAAGCTGAGTTCACCAGTGAAACTCACCCGAAACACGCGCGCCGGTAATCCGGCAATCGTACCTTGCTGCATGTGCATGAACGGCAGTGCGGCAACCGACCAATCCAGGTCTGAATCTGCTGCCTCAAGCAATTGACGAGCGAGCGGTCCACACACCGTTGCGTTGGCCCACTGCGAGGTCATCGGTGTAATCAATACCTCCAGTTCCGGACACTCAACATTAATCAACTTGTCCAATTTACGTTCAACTGCAGGCGTACCACCCGTTGAACATGACAGCAGGTAGCGGTGCTCGTCGAGTCGAAACGTGACACCATCGTCAAATATCAGTCCCTCTTCATTCAACATCACCCCATAACGTCCCTGCCCAGGTTTCAGACTGTCGAAGCTATTCGTATACAACAAGTTAATCGCCTGCAGTGCATCGACACCCTGAATCATAAACTTGCCAAGCGGCGAGCCATCATAAACGCCTACACCATTTCGCACCGCGTGGCACTCCCGCACAATCGCGTCATCCATTATCTCGCCGGGCTGCGGATAATATCCGGGGCGTCGCCAGCGGGCACCGGCTTCATACATGACGGCCCCTTGCACCTTGTTCCAACCAGTCATGGGCGTATGCCGGTAGGGCAAGACAACCGCACCGGACTGACTGCCAGCTATCGCACCGAACTCAACGGGTGTGTAGGGCGGTCGGAACGTTGTCGTACCGACTTCAGCTGGATGACAGTTAAGGTGTTCAGCAACAATTCCGATGGCATTGACATTGGCAGTTTTACCTTGATCGAGACCCATGCCATTGGTGGTATAGCGTTTCAAGTGTTCGACTTCAGCAAAGCCCTCCCGAAGTGCAAGTCGCAAGTCAAATACGGTAACGTCTCCAGCCATATCAACAAAAGCCTTGGCGCGACGATCACCCGTTGTCGAACTCCAATAGGGTTCAATTCGATATGCTGCTATGCCTTGACCGGACAGATTCCACGACGGCTGAGCTTGCGAACGAAACCCGATTTCGGACAGAGCCTTATCAGCGACGCGCACACCATCAGCAAGACAGGCACTCAAAGTCATCATTCCGTTTGCGGCACCTGCGCTGTGGGCTGGCTGAATTGCCCGGTGCGGCACAAATGTCGCAATATCATCATCATAACGAAGTGAACCGCGCGCTTGCGAAAACAAGTGGACGCAAGGATTCCAGCCGCCAGAAACGCAAACAAGATCGCATTCAATCATGCGTTGTTGCGCTGGCTGGCCGGCTCGCGGACCAACAATCACACCCCGCACTCTGTTTCGAGCGCGAACCACTTTCTGAACGCTCATCCCAGGTATCAATTCAACATTGGCAGCCGAATCCAGCGTCGCCTGGTGTATTCGATCTTGCGTGCGGGTATCAACCAAACCCACCATCTCGATGCCGGCCGCGTCAAGATGGGGTATCAGTTCATAAGCACCATCGTTATTGGTAAATATGAGGGCTTTTTTGCCAGGCGCTACGGCCGTTACGCCGATGGCATCCATCACTGCTGAGCACTGCATCACACCTGGTACGTCGTTGTTTTCGAAAACGATGGGCCGTTCAATCGCGCCCGTCGCGAGGATGACTTGTTTTGCCCAAATCTTCCAGTTGCGGCCCACAAGTTCGCTCGGCTTAGGATCGCGTTCGGCCACGCAGACCATATTGCCTTCCTGATAGCCCCAGGCTGTCGCATTCCACAAGCAGTTGACTTGTAGGTGATGCTCCAGCTCGTTGACCACCTGCTTGACCCACGCAGCGGCTGGTTCACCATCAATTGTTACATTTTCGTACCGAAGCGCACCCCCGGGATCAGCCATTTCATCAACCAGAACGGTTCGGGCACCCGCTCTCGCCGCGGTCAATGCCGCCATCAACCCGGCTGGCCCCGACCCAATCACCAGAATGTCACAGTGAGCAAAGCGACTCGAGTAGCGTCCTTGCGGAATCTCTTTTGGCGCGGTACCAAACCCTGCCGCCCGCCTGATCACCGGTTCGAATGCATGCCAATTTGGCCACATGAAAGTCTTGTAATAAAAACCGGACGGCAACATTGCAGAGCCCAAGCTGAGCATCGACCAAAGGTCAAAATTAACATTCGGCCAGCAATTGACACTGTTCGCGACAAGGCCCTCGTAAAGCGGCTGGGCACTCGCCAGAATATTGGGTGATTCGTGCTTATCGCATAACTGCACCAAAGAGGTCACGTCCGCGTAGCCTCTGTTTTGAACCCCGCGCGGGCGGTGATATTTAAAACTACGCGACAGTACATCAATGCCGTTCGCCATCAGTGCCGAGGCCACCGAATCGCCGTGATACCCGCTTAGCTCCCTGCCATTGAATTGAAACTTTAACGGACGGTTCCGGTCAATCTGGCCACCATGCGTTAATCGACGTGAGTCTATAAGCATCAGCGATCCTGCTCGTTGTCCATAAATTGATGTGTTACGGTGTTGCGGCGCAGTTTAAACCACTCTCCACAACCTTTTTCGTGACACCAGAATTCCTCCAGAACGCCGCGTCGATTCTCAGTCTGATAAAGATAGGCAATCCAAGTATCATCATCGGCGTCGACAAATTCCCGGCGCGGTGGCTTAACGGGCCCGGCACAACGAAATTCCGTCTCTGGGCGCTCGCCACACCACGGACATGGAATCAATAACATGGTCTGAATCCGTTAACCTGATCCTGACCGTTCATCCGACCACCTTAACACCCAAGCTACTCACTGGGTACCGTGGTACCACCTTCAAGTACATAGTTCAGGGTCGAAAATCGCTCCAGTCCATAGTTAACCGCCAGTGGATGAGGCTCTTTTGTTGCGATCAAATGGGCGAACGTCAAACCACCTGCTGGAATCGCCTTGAAGCCACCCCACCACCCGGCACTCACATAAAGTCCCTTGACGGGAGTAGTCGAAATAATGGGACTGCCATCCTGTGCGAACTCCAGGGCGCCACCCCACTGTCGTAAAAGTTTGAGCTTGCGAAAAGTAGGGAATAGTTCAAGCAGGCCCGAGACGGTGTCTTCCAGCATCGGAATCTTGCCGCCTTTTCGAAATGATATCTGCTGCGCATCAGTCGCACCGCCAATGACCAACTCCCCCTTGTCGGAGTGACTCAGATAAACTCCGAGGTCCGGACAATTGACAACCACATCCAATACGGGTTTGATCGGCTCGGATACGAAAGCCTGCAAGTTAAAGCACCGCAGCGGCAACCGTAAATCGACCAGACTGGCCAGTGCGGCATTCTCGTTGCCGGTTGCAATGGCAACTTTGTTGGTAGCAATCGTACCCCGACTTGATTCAACCCCGCAAACCTCGCCATTTGCCCCCCGACGAATGGCGGTAACTTCGGCATTTTGAATAATATCGACTCCATACGCATCGGCACCACGTGCGAATCCCCACACGATCGCATCATGTCGGGCGATTCCGGCGCGCGCTTGCACCGAACCACCCAGAATGGGCAAACGACACTCGTCCAGTGGTGCGAGAATTGGAATGCGCTGGCGAACTTCTGCAGCACTCAACATTCGAAATTCAATGCCGAGGCGATTCATATTGAGTGCCCGCCTTCGCATATTGCGCATACTCGTCGTGGTCAGCAACACATCGACCTCGCTGCGCTGACTGAGCATAATGTTGTAATTGAGCTCGCGACTCAGTCCCTCGTACAGCTGGAGTGACTTGTCAAAGAATCGGATGCTGGCATCCCGCAGGTAATTGGAACGCACAACAGCGGTGTTGCGGCCACTGTTGCCGCCACCGATCCAATTTTTCTCGACCACCGCGACGTTGCGAACCCCGTGATTCTTGGCGAGGTAATAGGCAGTGGCCAGACCATGTCCGCCGCCACCGACAATGACAACGTCATAATGAGATTTGGGTTCAGGATGGCGCCACGTCTGCTGCCAACCCCGGTGGCCACTTAGGGCGCCACCAACCAGACTGAAAATTGAGTAACGCTGCTGCGGCTTCACAGCAATCAGTGCTGGAGAATCTGGCTCAGGAACAGTTCAGTTCGATCACTCTTGGGTTTGGTAAAAAACTCTGTTGGCGGTGCAATTTCGACAATCTCGCCATGATCCATGAAAACCATCGTATCGGCAACCTGTTTGGCAAATCCCATCTCGTGTGTCACCACCATCATGGTCATACCGCCCTCGGCCAACTCCACCATGATGTCCAATACCCCTGAAATCATCTCGGGATCCAAGGCTGAGGTAGGTTCATCAAACAGCATCGCCTCGGGTTGCATACACAGCGAGCGGGCAATCGCAACCCGTTGTTGCTGTCCACCGGAAAGCTGACTGGGGTATTTCTTTGCCTGTTCTGCAATACGCACCTTTTCCAGGTAATGCATGGCCGTTTGCTCGGCTTCTTTTTTGGAGATCTTCAGATTGCGAATCGGTCCCAACATCAGGTTTTGCAGCACGGTGATGTGAGGAAACAGGTTGAAATTCTGAAAAACCATGCCAATTTTTCGCCGCACCACCTGCAAGGATTTTGGATCGTTCTGAACCGGCTCACCGTCGAACAATATTTTCCCGGATTCAAACGTTTCAAGCTGGTTGACGCACCGGATCATCGTCGATTTTCCGGAGCCCGAAGGGCCACAAACCACGACGCGTTCACCTGCATGGACCGTCAGGTTAATATCCCACAAAGCGCAAAACTGACCGTACCATTTTCCGACTCCACAGAACTTCAGGAGTTCTTTTCGATCTGTCGCGGTGGCCTTGGTATTGTTATTGTCTGTCATCGGCAAACTCCTAGTGTTTTTGAATTCCCATTCCGAAACGCTCAAATCTTTGAAACAGCACCGCAAGCGGAAAGCACATCATGAAGTACAGTGCAGCCGTAACCATCCAGGCCTCAAAAAAGTGCGTCGTCGTGTTGGATACGTCCTGAGTCAGAAATGTCAATTCCTGCACAGAGATCAAAGAGACGATGCTTGAATCTTTCACCAAGGTAATAAATTGCCCGGCCAACGGTGGCAATATCGTCTTGAGTGCCTGTGGCAAGATGACATCGCGTAACACGTGATAGCGGGACAACCCGATGGCACGCGCCGCTTCCCACTGGCCCTTGCCGATTGACTGGATGCCCGCCCTGACAATCTCGGTGATGTAGGCACCTTCAAAAACCGCCAGGCAAATCAAACCCGCAAGAAAGTTGGTAAACAATTCAGTCGGCCCGAACAATACCTCCATGACTGCCAGCGTGCCTGGGGAAAAGGTATCCTGAACGCGATCCAGTCCCAGGAGGGGAATGATCTGGCTACTGATAAAAAAGTAGAAAACAAAAATGAAAACGACCGGGGGAATATTGCGAATCAGTTCCACGTAAAATCGACTGCCAATCTTCAAAAACAGGTTGTTACTGACACGGCACAGGCCCATAACGATACCGATGACTGCTGCAATCAGCGTACCCCAGAAGGCCAGCCGCAATGTCATGGCAACACCCTTGAGAAATAAATTGGGCAGGATTTCACCGGTCACCTCGTCGATTCGAATCATGTATTCGAATATGAGGCCCCAGTTCCAGTTGTATACCAGGACGTGCTCCACCCTGTAGTAGACAAACACCAACAGTGCAACCACACTGGCGATGATTGCAACGTCGAGGCGGGTGACCCGCTTGACTTTTTGTAGCGGCGGTGGATGCCTGGCTTCGTTCATAGCGATTTATTCAGTCGAGAAACGTGTTTCCCCGGACGGTCATCCGGGGAAACACTGAAATCATACTGATTTACTGTTCCTCAATCTGGTCAGCCCAGGTTTGCGTCTTAAACCAGAAATCATGGCGCTCGTTGAGCCAGCCGTTACTGGTGTTGACAGTAATCCAGTTACTGAAGAAATTCAATGCGTCCGGATCACCTTTACGCAGTGCAAAAGCCTCATCACCGGTGGTCAGATTTTCGTCAGTCGGCATAAACAGCTTTTCCGGATGCTTGCTCATCCAGAAGCGGGGCTTGGGTGCCGAGGAGATCATTGCATGGGCATTGCCATTAACAACTTCCTGAAATGCCTGGGCATCGTCGTCGAAGCGAGCCAGACTGGCTTTTGGAAAGATTTCCTGTGCCGCATTACAAGGTGTTGCACCACGACGGCAGGCAATTGTCACATCAGACGCATTGAAGTCTGCAACCGCAAAACCATCCGCCAGTGCTTTGTTCGCCACCATCTGTTGGCCCGAATGCGCATAAGGTGTGGTGAAATTCACCGTCAGATTACGGCCTGGGGTGATTGACATACCGCCAATGATGACATCAAACTTCTGCGCAATCAAGGCCGGAATGATGCCTGACCAAGCGGTGGGTACGAATTCAACCTGCACACCCATGTCTTCGGCAACCTTCGTCGCCACATCGATTTCAAACCCAATCAAGTCGCCCTGCTTGTCTCGCATCGCCCAAGGTACGAATGTTGACATTCCAACACGCAGCGTCCCGCGCTTTTTAATCTCCTCCAGAACACTGGAGCTCGCAAGTTCTTGTGAAGCCGCACCCGCCAGCGCAGAAAATGCGAGGGCAAAGGCAGCAAACATGGTCACAATTACGTTTTTGATCTTCATAGTTTCACTTCTCCTAAAAAAATTGTGTTACCGTCCACGAGTGGCTTTGGTTTCCATCCACGAAACAAATAACGATAGTGATACAGTCACCACAAGATAAATCCCGGCAACTGTAAACCAAATTTCGAATGCCATAAAGGTCTCCGAAATAATATTGAGCCCTTCCGTCGTCAAGTCGGCGACTGCGATGACACTGACAATTGCAGAGTGCTTGATCAGATTAATCACAAGTCCCGTCATTGGCGGCAGGATGAGCGGAACCGCTTGCGGTAAAACGATGTCGCGGTAGGTGTTCATCCGGCTGAAGCCCAGTGCCTTGGCCGCCTCGGTTTGACCGCGGGCCACGGATTGAATGCCAGCGCGAATGATCTCAGCTGCAAACGAGCCTTCAAAGAAACTCAAGCACAGCACCCCGGTCCAGAACCGATCAATCCCGATGATTGGCGCAACGATGAAGTAGAACAGAAACAACTGCACCAACAGCGGGGTGTTGCGAATCAATTCCAGGTAGATATTTGCGAGCAGTTTGCCCGAAAAAGAATTGGACATTCTAAGGAGTGCAGTGATCAGTCCGATCAGCGCCGAAAATACCATGCTAAACGCAGTTATCTGAAAAGTCACCATGAGACCTTTCATCAGCGCACCCCAAATCAATTCTCCATCGATGACCCGATAGATGAACTGTTCAACGCGATACCACTGCCAGTTGTATTCCATGGCCTGGGCGCCGGAGTATATGACCCACGCAGTCAAAGTCCCAAGCACGACCAGCTGTGCAATATCGATCAGCGGAGACTTGCGAGTAAACAGCAAACTCGGAGCAGGAGGCCGGATTTTGTGTTCCGTTGCGACTTGGGCAGATTCTTTGGCCATGTTATTGAGGTATCAATCGTTTGATCAATGTCCGACTGGAATGCTTACTTTACAGCATTCGCCAGGAATTCGTGGAAATCAGTTGCATTGGCTGGGTTCACTCTCATCTGATTCGTCAATTGTTGGATTGTAAACGACTTTGTAGTGCATTTCGGAAATTTGCTCGAGATTGTTCACTGTGAATTGTAACGTAATCCAACGGGTAGAATCCTCCCGGTTCAATCTGCATGCAGACAAACACTGGTCCGTCCAATTTCAATATTTGGCTGATTTGTGAATCAAATTGCGAAACCTCGTCAAAAGAAAATGCATGCCGGTACCCCGCAGCCAAAGCCATCTGGTCAAACTGGATACTTCCAGAACCGGGAATCGGATACTTGCCGTTCACTTCGTACATGTTGTTTTGGCTAACGAAGTGAAACAGGTTCTTTGGTGCCAAATTGGCAATGGTTACCAAAGTTCCAAGATTCATCAGCAAACTGCCATCACCGTCAAGTACCACCACAGGTTCACCGGGGGCACCAAGCGCCAAGCCTAAACCATGCGACGAAGCCTGACCCATCGCACCGGTACACAGGTAATTCAAGGGGTGAGGTCGAATTTGCATCCAATCGAATGCACTTTGATAAACCGCGACCGCAATTCCTTCCGGATAGTGTCGCGCCAGTGCTTTCAGTGCTGCGTCGCGCTTCATCATAATCGTGTCACACCGGCGGCTGCGGCAGAAAAATGACACGCGCAGAAGATTCAGTATAGGCAGCGTTAATCCAGTCGGTGATGAGACCTGCGCTTTGCTCATCTGCGATTGTCGTATGCTGCAAGCCGAGTGCATCACAAATCGGGCCGAGTGCGCGAATGCCAACTTTACCTGATTTGCTGGGATGAATGTCGGGCTCGGCGCCTTGCAAGCCGACAACCATCACCACGGGCAACTGGTATTCCACTGCAATGGCGCGAATTGCATTGATTGAATCCAGGAACCCGGTATGCTGAATCAACAAGACTGCACGATGATTACAGTAGGACAGACTGGCACAGATGGAGACCCCTTCGTCTTCTTTGCATACGGGAATGAGCATAAACTGCGACTGCGTTGAGATGGGCCACAGTACGGTCTCGCAAGTCACAATATCTGGCAGTGCGACAACCGACTGAATTCGGGCATCTGCGAATGCCTGGATGATTGAGGCGCCCTTGATTGGCGATGCTGGTTTAGATTCGTTCACTTGGCAAGCTCCGAGTTGAGCAGTTTATCCAGTACGAGTGCCACTTCTTGCATTTGCGCTTCAGTTCCAATGGTGAACCGAATGCAATCTTGGAAAGCCGCAGCGGCCAACCGTCGGGTATAGATCCCGTGGGCCATCAAGGCGCGATGTAGATCGACAACCATTGGCTCAGGTTGGGAAAACTTGGCGAGCAAAAAGTTTGTTTGCGATGGCAGAACATGGGCACCGAAATTCTCGAGTGTGGCAGCCAATTGAACTTTACCACGCTGATTGCGTTCGAACACTTCCCGTGCATAAGACTCGTCCACCAACGCTGCTTTAGCGCCAGCAAAAGCCACATTCGAAATTGGAAAAGTCAGGCCGATGCGTCGAATCGCGTCAGCAATGGGTGCTGGTGCATAGAGCCAACCCAGGCGCAATCCGGCAAGCCCGTAAATCTTGGAAAACGTGCGGGTCATCACAACGTTGGCATTTTCTTCGACCAGCTTCGCCGGATCACCAAAATCAGCGTCATCGACGTACTCAAGATAAGCGGAATCCAAAATCAGCAGCACGTTATCCGGCAAACCGGCATGCAAACGGCAAATTTCCTGGCCACTGATCCAGGTACCAGTTGGATTGTCAGGATTTGCGAGCATCACAATGCGGGTTCGCGGGGAGACGCAGTTGAGAATTTCGTCGACATCAACGGTGAAATTCCGATCGTTCGCACGAATTGGTACTGCATCGTTCGCGTAGGCGTAGTTTGGAATTTTCTGATAACCGTTGATACTGCAGATCAGTTCATCCTCCGGTCTTAAGAATGCCCTTGCGAGTCGGGCCAACAAATCATCCGAGCCGTTGCCACAGACAACCCCGTGTGGATTCAGCGCGTGGTGCTCGGCAACTCGTTCAGATAATGCCATCTCGGCACCCTCGGCGTAGCGTTCCATATGACCGAGAGCTTGAGTCACTGCGGCCACCACTGCAGGGCTGGGACCAAATGCACTTTCGTTGGAGGCAATATTGATCCGGATGCCAGTCAATGCGGCGGAGTCGGCACTAACCATATGAGGTCGGATGTGACTGATTCCGGGTCGTAGTGCAGGAGTCATGAGCTACAAAGACCCAGAATAGTGGACCGGCTCGGCTTGGGTATGGATTTCACAATAGCGTTCAATCTCAAATTTAGGCAGGACAAGGCGAATGTCGTGGTGAGTCAATAAATATAACGCAGGCATCGGGTTGATTTCTACAAACTAAGAAATACAGTGCCGACTCCAATCAATAAGACCTTGGTAACCCCAATACATGCTCTGCCAGATAACTCAATATTAAGTTAGTTGAGATCGGTGCAACCTGATAGAGTTTTGCTTCGCGAAATTTCCTTTCTACATCAAATGATTCGGCAAATCCAAAACCGCCATGGGTCTGCAGACAGGTTTGCGCGGCAGACCAGGACGCATCTGCGGCGAGCATTTTGGCAAGATTTGCTTCTTCGCCGGGATTTTCACCCGCATCGTAGCGGCGAACCGCTTCTTTAAGCATCAGTTCTGCTGCGCGCAGGTCCGCGTAAGCCTTGGCAATTGGGAACTGAATCCCCTGGTTTTGCCCGATTGGTCGCGCAAAAACGACTCGATCTTTTGCATAGGCAACAGCTTTTTCAATAAACCATTTGGCATCGCCGATGCATTCAGCCGCAATCAGAATGCGTTCAGCATTCATACCTGACAGAATGTACTTAAATCCCTTACCCTCCTCGCCGACTAGTGCTTCGAGCGGCACTTCCATGTCGGTAAAAAACACCTCTGTGGTGGAGTGGTTCATCATGGTTCGAAGCGGACGGATCTCCAACTGTGAATTTGGAACCTCACGCATGTCAACCAACAGCACCGATAGGCCATCTGTTCGCTTGATCACTTCGGATAGCGCAGTTGTTCGACACAACAGCAGCAGCAGGTCGGAATGTTCGGCGCGTGAGGTCCAAATTTTCTGACCGTTGACAATAAATCGGTCACCACAACGAATGGCTGTGGTATGCAGTGAAGCCATATCGGTACCACTCGTTGGTTCGGTTACGCCAAAAGCCTGCAAACGAATCTCACCGGTTGCAATACCAGGCAAGTATTTTGCTTTTTGCACTGCGGAACCATGGCGCAGAATGGTGCCCATGATGTACATTTGAGCATGGCAGGCGGCTGCGTTACAGCCCGAATGATGAATCTGCTCAAGTATCGCGGCGGCCGCGCTCAGTGGCAATTCGAGTCCTCCATATTGTTGGGGGATTAACGCACCCAAATAGCCTGCTCGGGTCAGTGCGTCGACGAATTCGACCGGATAGGTCCGATTGCGATCACAGTTGCGCCAGTATTCCCCCGGAAACTGCAAACAGAGTTTCCTGACAGCAGCGCGAATATCCTCGTGGCCAGATTGGTAGTTCATGTCTGACGCCAATCTAGCGGACCTGATTTACTTTCAACACTTGGCAAATTTCCCAGCAGTTTGATTGGTGAACTGGATCAGTCCAATATGGTACATTATGATGCCGCGATGCATTATTCTAGGGCGACCACCGTCTTATTAGGCCCTTTACCATGCCAAGTCATTTTCCGTCCTCCAATGAATCCACCACCTGATCATCCGAATTCCCCTCTGCATGAGAAGGTGCGCCATGCCATGCTAGGCGCTTGCCATAATCTACCAACTTCAAAAGAGTTGCAACGATTACGAGCTTATGAAGAGGCAATTCAGCTCACCCATTGTGGTCTATTTGAAGGTAAACTCATACCCGAAGTTTGTTTAGATGATTATGGTGAATTCACCTTCAGTCATCATTCCAAAGCAGGCTACATTGATATTGGCGTACGCGGCGTTGGTAAACTGTCATATCACGTACGCAATGATATCGAACCGGGCAACAGTGCTTATGCTGACGTGGAATGGCAGGATTATCACATCCCACAAGCATTGCGAGTGGCGCTCAGGGCAATCAAAGAATATCTCTAGTTCAAATCGATTTCGTACTGTTGTTAAGTCGTGCGATTCCGTAGATTGTTCGAATAATTTCTTCTGGCATTCAAACTATTTTCCTGCTATATTTGCTGAACTATCCGTATAATTTTTGTCGCTGGTATACTTTTATTATAATTAAATCAGTTATTTAATAAGAGTTTGCCCATGTTACGTCAAGTCGGGAACTGATTGAATCGGTTTCGTGACCAAGCAAGTTTTCAAAATTCGAATAACAATAAACTCGATAGTTTTAGCAATAATCAATTGGAGGAAATGACATGAAAAAATTGACCTTAAGTGTAATCGCTATTGTCATGGCAGGATTTCTGGCTGTTCCAGTTTCCATGGCTGAGTATCCGGAAAAACCGATTACATTAATGACGATGGTGCAACCCGGTGCCCAGATTGATCGCCTCGCCAGAGGACTTGCCGAGCGATTAAGCAAGGAACTCGGTCAACCTGTCAACGTGAAAAACGTGACTGGCGGCTCGCATGGAAGTGTGATGGCAACCGAATTGAGCAAGGCCAAGGCAGACGGGTACACATTGGCAGTCGCCGCGGTTACGGCCTACACTTACCAACCACACCATTCGCCGGTGAAATACGGCTTTGATGATTTTGACTATCTGTCGCTGGTGGCGTTGAATTCAAGTGGTTTCATCTCTTTGCCCGATCGCCCATGGAATACTCTGAAAGAAGCCTTCGAATGGGCAAAGGCCAACAATGAAGCGTTGGTATGTATGTTCCATGGCGCCGATGACCGCGATGCCATTCAGCGAATCGCCAAGGCTGAAGGCGTCAATATCTCACTGATACCAAGTAAAGGCGGTCCTTCCGTCATCAAGGCGGTAACAGGTGGACACGCAGACATTGGCTATGTCGGCGCGATACTCTACGAACACGTCAGAGCCGGACGCTTGAAATTGCTGGCCTCCGCTCTCAATGAACGATTACCGCCGCTCCCCGATGTACCCACACTCAAGGAGCAAGGTTACGATGAAGCGGTCGAAATGATCGTTGGCTTGGTTGCTCCTAAAGGTTTGCCTGAGGATGTCTCAGCCGCAGTGCTCGGCGCAGCCGACACACTCGCCAATGATGCTGACACCAACGCCTTTATCACTGAACAGTTGTTGATGCTGCCAGTGACTTGGGGTCAGGGTCATGCTCAACAGTCACTGAAAGACTTGTATGACCTTTTTGGTGAACAGGCAAAAAGTCAATAATTTGATTCTAGTACAGTTAACCTGAATTTGTTCTGCAGGACAGAACATTGAGCAGGATTCGACGCGACATGCTGGCCAATGTGGTCATCACACTGGCCAGCGTGTTATTACTCATTTGGGCGATTCCGGTGTACACTCCGGCATACCCTGGCTATGGCGCTTCGCCAGCACTGGTCCCAATTGTCGCGGTTGGTGTGATGCTCGTCATGGCCCTGCTCGCGATCATACGGACCGCATTGGCAATTAAAGGCAATACACCTTTCAGCGAAGAAGAATCAACATATCCGGACGCGGGAGGAGGCTCTGGATTTACGCAGGTAGGCAGACTGGATATTGTCCATTTGGCCAAATTCATGGTACCTGCGGCTTTGCTCGTGATCGGGATTGGTACCATCGGCTATTTACCTTCAGCCCTGGCATTCCTAGTGTTGCTCCAGTTGCTGGTTGGTGCTCGCAACTGGATAAAAATTGTGATTTTGGCAATCATTACTGTTGCACTGATGTATGCTGCCATGCGGTACGGATTTGGCGTACCGGTGCCTGGTAACTGACCGGGATTCAAATCCACAGGACTAACTCATGGAGATGATATTAGCCGGTCTGATGGACTCACTGTCTCCGGTGAGTCTGTTATTCGTTTTTGTTGGCGTTTTCACTGGTGTCGCGGTTGGCGCGGTGCCGGGGATCAACGGTCCGATGGCGATTGCGCTATTCATTCCATTGACCTACTACATGTCGCCGCTGGCCGCCATCGGTTTTCTGGTCGGCCTCAACAAAGGCGCCTTTTTTGGTGGTGCGATTTCGGCGGTACTGTTACGCACGCCTGGTACACCGGAAGCGGCCGCGACAACCTGGGATGGTTACCCGTTAACCGAACAGGGTAAAGGAGAAAAAGCGCTAAGAATGGCGCTTTTCAGCTCCGTATCCGGGGACTTTATTTCAACCGCGGTTTTGATTCTGATTGCCGCGCCGCTGGCGACGGTCGCGCTTTATATGGGGCCCCCGGAAATGTTTGCACTGATATCGCTGGCACTGACCGTGATCGCCGGCATTGGTACCAAGTCGATTTCCCGTGGGCTTATCGCGGCATCCGGTGGGCTGTTGGTTGGCATGATCGGTACGGAACCGGTCACCGCACTGCCGCGACTGACGTTTGACCTTTATCGTCTCGAAAGCGGTCTGTCTTTGATTCCGGTGGCCATCGGGCTGCTGGCATTTTCTGAAATTCTGATTCAACTTGAGCGTCTCAAATTACGCGCAAGCGCTGACGAAGCAGCCCGCAAGTTTTCTGACAAGCCTGAAGACAAGTACGTGTCAAAAAAAGAGTTTTTCGGATGCACCCGAACCTTGCTGCGAGCCAGTGCCATTGGCATTGGCGTTGGCGCCATGCCAGGATTGGGAGCACCGGTCGCCTCATTTTTGTCCTATGATCAGGCACTTAAAAGGGCAAAACGCCCCGAGGAGTTCGGTAAAGGCCGCCTGGAGGGAATTGCGTCATCGGAGGCTGCCAATAGTGCGGTCGTTGGTGCCAGCCTGATCCCCTTGTTCGTACTGGGTATACCGGGTAATTTGGCAGTCGCAATGCTGATGGGTGCATTCATGATCCATGGCATGATGCCAGGTCCCCTGCTGTTTGAAGAAAATTCACAGTTGATGTACGGCGTTTTCGGTAGCCTGGTGATTGCCAGCTTATTCCTGCTGGTTATCGGCAGATTCGGCTTGAGGCTGTTTTGCAAGGCAGTCCAAATCCCGGCTGTAATGCTTTATCCCGTGGTTATTTTCACTTGTATTATGGGTGCCTATCTCGGCCAGTCCTCAATGTTTGATGTGACCGTCATGCTGGTATTTGGCGTCATTGGTTACTTCATGCGTAAATTCGATTTCTCTTACGTGGCATTTCTGATCGGGTTTATTCTCGTACCTGAGTGGGAAAGAGCACTGCAGCAAGTGGTCATCACCTCTCAGTATGATCCGTTCATGTTCTTTCGACGACCGGTGGCAGTGTTATTGATGTGCCTGACGTTCTTTGTGGTCATCCGTACGTTCGTATTGAGCACACGAAAGAACGGCTGATGGTCGTTATCGCTTGTTGGATTTGAAGGGAACACCGGGACATGTTCATTGGAATTTGTCCGTTGCTTTGGACAACAAGCAAATCGGTGGCGCGTGGACTGGCCAAGTGATGACTGGAGATAACCATGCAGCTTGATTGGCCCAGGGAGAGTGCAGTCGATCCGAATTCGGATTGCCATCGCTGGTCTCATCCGACAAGCAACTATTGCCTGGATTTTCATGGCGACCCGCAAACTTCAAACTTGCGGGTGTTTTCTGATGGCAATCACCATATGGCACTTGAAGAAACGCTGGAGTCGTTTCGCTCAAGCTACGGACTGGCATCTGTTTTCTACTGTACAACACCACCCAAAGTGTATCTGGACTGGATGCAATCTGCTGTAATCGAGATTGGCAATCTTCGTTTGCGCGTGGTTCCGGACCTCGTCATCGGTCCCGATGACATAATGGACAGCCTTCTAAAGGAAAAAAAAGTATGCCGCAACCAAGTGTTCGCGCAAAGTCGTGGGAACAGTTTCCTGGTGCTGAAAGACAATCCGAAGAATATCGGCGCGGTAAGCGACCTCCTCAGAAAGGATGTCAGACTGTTCATTTCGAATCCCGTCACGGAAAAGGCAAGCCATACGGTCTATCGTCAAACCCTGGAAGGAATGGCGTCCAAATCAGGTATCACCAGAAAATCAATTGGAGAATTACTGGCCAGTGATCATGTGCATTTCGGCGAATTGATTCACCATCGGGAAGCTCCCCAGACGATCGCGGATGGAACGGCCGATGTGGCAATCGTTTATGATCACCTTGCGCTGCGCTATTGCCGAATATTTCCTGAGATTTTTGAGCGGATTCCGTTACCTACAGATGAGCATAATGTCGTCACGTGTTATGCAATCGGCCTGGTCACAGAAAGCTGTCAAGTGGCTTGTGATGCGTTTGAGTATTTTCTAAGTGACAGGGCCGCGTCGATCTATCGACATCATGGCTTAAAATCGCCTGACTGACGCGGGTGATGACTGCAGTGCAATTGTGGCAATCGGACTCGATGAATGCGGGAAATGTGGAATTGCATGCGCTTTAGATCGTGCTGTCGTGATGATGGTCAATCGTCAATACAAAAGCTCAAACAGTCTTTGGTTTGTGGCGGAGATTTTGGATAAGATTCAATCATGAACAAGGTGACTGCCAATCAGCAGGACTTGCACACGACGGTAATCTATCCGTTGCTCGCGAACCCAAACCGGAGTTAAACTTGATGATCGTAAGCCGGTTGTGTAAGTCGTGATCTACTGTAACCGACAGAATTGCACCTTGGATAGTGCCGGATGATTTCGTTAATCATTGCGTGTCACAGTCCAGTGGAACAATAAGGAGATTTCATAATGCAAGAGAGTGAAAAAAACATACAGGGCTGGTCTCAGTTCACTACTTCCGAAGCTGAAATGAGGCAAAAATTGGGAGACTATTTTGCACCCAAAGGGCTTTATGACAAGACCAGAAGCATGTCGTTTCTCGGTAAGGTTACATGCAACGTCAGCAAACTTGTGGCAGGTGAATGGACCGAAATCGTATTGGACTACGAAGTCGGTGCGTCCGGCATTGCCGATGGTGCCTGGATTAAGGCAACGTTCAAATTCTATTCGGATTGGGCGCTATTTCAGACCGCCGACCCAAAGGCAGCCAACTATGTGTCTGCTGAATATCAGGCTGGCCCACTTTGCGAGGGACAAAGTCCAGCGACGGTTCAGTCGCTCAAGGTTCGCTTCGATCAAAAAGGTCATGAACGTCCATTCCAAAAAGCGATTATCGTCGATACTGTCGATGGATATTTGAAGCCAGGTGATCACATAATTATTCGCCTTGGGGACCGCAGAGGTGGCGGTCCGGGTACAAGAGTTCAAACATTCGTAGAAAAGGGGTTCCGATTCCGCTGTTATATCGACCCACTGGGAACATCGAGATTTTGCGCCATTCCCGGCGATGTCGAAATCGATATTGTTCCAGGCTCACCGGCTGAACTGGTGATGGCCGGATCGCGTATGCTGCGACCCGGGGAACCCATCGTTTTGGGGGTTCGAGCCGAAGATGTATGGGGAAACACCTGCTTTAACGAAAATGTCGACGTATTGGTTACAGCCCACTTAGAGGGCACCCAGGTTTATCGGAAAAAAATATCGCTCGCAAGTCAGGGTTGGGCATTTGCCGAAATTTCCGACCTGCCCACTTATTCGGCTGGAGAACTTGCGGTAACTGCAACCGCAATCGGTAATGATGCGCTCAAAAGTGCCGAATTTTTTGTCACCATTGACGAATCATGTCCCTCTCCGCGCGTGTTTTTCGGCGATCTGCATGTACATTCTGACAAAACTGTGGGCACGAACGACACTGTCTACAATCTCACTTATGGACGCGACATTGCACGACTGGATTACCTGGGCTATACGGCGAACGATTTTCAGATTACCAAGGCCAATTGGGAGGACGATGTCAAACTCATCCACAGCCTGAATAAAGATGGTCAATTCGTTTGCTATCCGGGCACTGAATGGTGTGGCAATTCATGTGCCGGAGGTGATCACAACGTGGTATTTCTGCACGGCAAGACACCCGAATTCCCGTTCGATGCCAAGGGCAATATCGCACGTTCGTTCGAGTGGAACGAAGACATGGATAGCGAAACAATCCAGCCGGGTACCTGGCCATTGGAAGAACTATGGGGAACTTATATCCACGACCCGGAAGGTCACCTCATCATGCCGCACGTCGGTGGCCGACGTTGCATCATGGACTGGCATCATCCCGTTATGGACCGACTGGTCGAAATCACTTCAGCCTGGGGACATTTTTCATGGCTGTATCAGGAAGTAGCTGCCAGAGGCTATAAGCTTGGTGCCGCGGCCAATGGAGATGAACATCGGGGTCGCTGCGGTGGTGGTGTTCCGGGTACGGCAGTATTTGGCACCAAAGGTGGTGTAACGGGGTTGATCTGTGATTCTTTGGACCGAGAATCTGTGGGTAAAGCCTTAAGAGCGCGTCGAACCTGGGCAACAACTGGTGAGCGTACTGTTGCGCTCAGTTGGAGCGGTGAACACATGATGGGTGATGAATTTGAGCATCACGGTGCCTTGAATCTGGAATACCGTTTCCTCGGCGACCGAGGATGGGATGAAATCATCTTGTTCGATCACACCGGACTGATTGCGCGACGCAACTTACAGGCGGAAGCCGGGTATTCGAACCGACGTGTTCGCGTTCGAATCGGTGGTGCACGTATTCGCGATCGATATCGATGGGCAGACTGGCGTGGCACCATTGACATCCAAAACGGCGTGATCAATTCATTCAACGCTTATGGGTTTGAGCATATTGAAGAGACTTTGCGGCGTTCCGGACCTACGACACTCGAATTTCGCACCGATACCTACGGTGATACGGACTCGTTTGAGATTGACATATCCAACCTGGAAAACGCAAGACTACGGGTGTCTGGAACCATCGATGGATACGTTAAAGTAGGCAACCCGCTTGATGGCAATCCTTTTGTCCATTGCCCTGAATTTGACTGTGAGGTTAGCGGCGCGGAATTGTTGGAAAAAGGCGGTGTGCGAGTGGAATTGGGTGGTACGGATCTTTATATAGCCATTGAAAGAATTTCTGATTTGGCCATGAACCGCGATGTCAGCGGCACGTTTCAAATTGAGCCTGAAAACGGGCCACATGGTTTTCGACCGGTTTACCTGCAGGGCATGCAGGTTGACGGTGCGACCGCCTGGACATCAGCCATGTACATCAAGTTCACTTGATTATTGCATTCAATTGCGGCGATTTTTCTTGTAGTCTGAACAAGTATCAAAAAAATCTAATATTTAGCGAAATATAATTTTCTCCAGCATGCTGTCGCGCCTGTATCGGAAGACTCCAGCAAACTAGGTGCATCTCTAACGGATACTGCTGCAGCCGACAACTACGGGCTTCATGGAGAATAAAAATGATAATATCCAAAAATAACAGGGATTTGATTAGAAAAGTATTTGTCACCACACTTACATTGAGTGCTTTACTTTTGCCAGTACCAGCGTATTCCGGTAAGCTGGGGCCAGGTCCGCAGATCATTGCCGAATACGATCGTGGATTCATTGAGCGTTCCGGTGCCCAAAGTTTTGGAGAATTGTTGGACACCGGCATCGTGCGCTACTTCTTCACTGGCGGCCGCAACCTGCTGGTCATGGTCAACGGTCGACCTTACGGGACAACCGCAAGCAATTTGGACACGATACCGCTTTCAGCAGTGGAACGTATTGAGGTGATCAGGGCTGAGAGTTTGGGAACGGTTGGCGGCCGAGCGGCGGTTCGCGGGGCATACAATCTTGTGCTGCGAACGGACCTGGAAGGGATCGATGTACGTGCTACCACCCGCATGCCAACCCGGGACGGGGGTGACACTCGACAGGGTAGCGTGGTTTGGGGTGGTAAGACTGAATCTGGCGGACAGCTAACCGTCGGTCTTGATGTCCTAAGCCGCGATCACATTCCGGGAAGTGCCCGCGAACACAGCCGTTCGGAGTGGACGAAAGGTGGAGAATTCGCTGATGCAAAAAATGTCAGTCCCGGCGGCAACACCCTCTACGTCTACGACACAAGTGAGAAAAATTTAAGGTCCTTCTCGCTGGGTGATTGTGATCCAAAACACGGTTATACCGGTCCGCTCAAGAACCCACCCGGGATAGGGCGCGGCGATGATGGCTGCGGTTACGCCTACGGCAACGTATGGTGGGATACCGCAAGCTACGATCAGGAAAATATGATCATAAACCTTGTCCAACCACTCGAAGCTGATGTCGAATTCCAGTTGGATGCAAATTTCACGCAAGGACGTGGGGCGTTCCGCTACGCACCATCGGTTGGTTCCTATAGTTTTACGCCACATACCGAATTGCTTGGTGAGATCAATAATCTTGTCGATCCGAAAGGTAGTTTTGATACGAATGACTATTTCCTAATCTCCCACCGCTTTACCGGTCATGGAACCCGAGACTGGAAGAACGACTACGACGAGTACGACGTCTCGGCAAGCATCGTCGGCCAACTCTCCAACGAGCTGGAATACGACGCCCAGATCAGCGCTTATCGCAATGACGGAGTGATCATCGGCGATACGTTTGTGGCAACAAATGTAATCCAAGCTGAGATTGCAGCGGGACACTACGATCTGGCCGATCCATTATCAGAGGATGAGGACCACAAGAAAGCGATTGCGAAGAGCAGTGTGCGCGAGATAGATGCCTATAGTGCGCGCCACCTCAGTGCACGTTTTGCTTTTGAAGGAATTGGGCCTGGCATTGGTGAGAGGAAGAGTGCCTGGACAGCCGGGGTCGAATTCGAAGACTATCGAGCCCATCGATTGCTGAGGTTTCGAGCCAAGGATGGCAGCGGACCTGATTACAACGTGACTGAAGTACTCGGTTCGGGTGGAACCAGCTATGCCGGTGAGCGCGATTCATCTGCTGCTTTCGGTGAATTGTCCCTGCCACTATCCGATTCAATGGATCTAAGAGCCGGCGCAAGAATCGATAAACTTGATGATATTGGTACATTACGTGCGTGGCGATTTGGAACCGAGTACCATGCAAACGATATCGTAACGCTGCGCGGCTCGTGGAGCACAGGTGATGGCGCTCCTGGCATGTACTATTTACATAGCGAGGCGTCTCAGGACCATCCCTATGTTCAATGTATCCCGAGTGAAGCGGAACAGGGCCGTTGTCCAACAACCAATTGGGTGCAGGTAAAACGTATAACGGAGGGCAACCCGAACCTTAAACCATCAGATTCTGAGCGAATTTCCATTGGTGCCGAAGTTCGCAAAGGGGCAAACTACTTCGTTGCTGACTTGTACCAGCTCAAGACCTCGGATTTGCCGGGATTGCGGTATCCCACCTGGTCGATTCTCAACCATCCTGAGTGCGATAAAGACAATCCAGTACCACCTTGTATTGAGCTGGATAAAACCCGAGATGTTTCCATCCACGATACTTTCGCAAACCTAATCAAGACTGAGATCGTGGGACTCAATACCCGGTTCGGCGCTCGCAACGAGACAGACTGGGGCTTTATTGGAATGCGCGGCTTCTGGCGCCATGTTGATAGTAGCGAACAATTCCGAGCGGAGCAAAAATATAAATTCCCGCTGCCGCGTAACGCTATTCTTTTCATACCCTACGTCGGGCGTGGTGACTGGACCGCTGAGTGGGCCATCAATTACCGCGCTGAAATCGAAAACATCGGTAGCGGTGAGTTTCCTTCGTGGACCGGACACGACCTCACATTCGACTGGAAAAATGCCTTTGGTGTCGAAAACATGCGGCTAACTCTAGGTGTGTACAACGTTACCGATGCAAAGCTTTCGCTCAACACACGAAATGTTTCTTCCTATGACGGACCAATCTCGGCCGGTTGGGGGCGCACATTCTTTGCAACCGTTAACTATCGCTTCTGAGGTATCAATCAAAGACTCACACGACGTGTAATCCGATTATCAACTCCTGACTCAATCGTTCCGAAATCGATTCAGGGTGTTGCACATGGCTGAATGGCTTGTGCTTTCAGGGTCTCGTAGTAGGGTAAGTGATGCTCAAGATAGTCAAGCATACGCGGATACCGATTGCTCATTTGTTCAAACTCATGCGTCTGTTGATCCAATTCTGTCGCACCAAGCGGGCGGATGCCGGTCGAGTTCATCACCTCACCATGCCAGCCCTCAACTTGCTGCCAGTCTTTGGGACTTTCATTACGCCAGCGCAGGGCGTGTTCAGCATCTGTAAGTCCGATTGATGCCCAAAGGGTTCGCAGCAGACTGCGGGGGTTATTGCGAATGTCTTCAGCTTGAATGACCACAGTCTGAATCTGCGATGTTACTGCCAAGGCTTCGTAGTGCCGGCACTGGGCTTCCAGTCCGATTTCTTCACAGGTGACGTCAGGATCCAGTCTGAAATACGACGCAATAGTGGCAACCGGATTACGGATCAAAAAACAATTGACCAGTGATTCACTGAATTGCATATCGCTTAATATATGAGGCATCACGTAGTAGCTCATGTCTTTGAAAAACACCGGTGATTTTTGTGCCTGCTCAAGCAGCATCTCACGCACTTCAGCATAGGTTTGGGGGTGGCCTTGTTCCACATTGAAGTGTGGCATTTGACGGACCTTTCGATGCACATAATAGTCATACATAAACGGTTCGTGGAAACATACCAAATCACCGCGTTCGCGCATGATCCGTTCCGTCGCGGTCGACATGGATCGAGGGTGAGACCAAAGTGCGATAATCGGATGCAATTTAACTGTCCTGTTTAAAAAACACGCATGCGTATTATGCCTTGTATGCCAGTATCAAGGTGCGGTGGTACAATTTCTGACGAACGTAATCAGTTTGAGTCGAGTTTTTCCAGGATGTCGTCTGACCGCTGAATTCAACCAGAAAAGTCCGATATAGATCAAGATCAGCCGGGCGTTGGTAGGAAATTTTAATGATGCGTAGTAATGGCAAGACGCCCATCTCGTGGCGTCAGGTGATCATTCTACAAGCAATACTTGAACCTTAGAATTTGCAGAGTAAGACAACTTAAATTATGAATTTTGATCAATACGATACACTACAGATTCAGTCGCTCGACGACCATGTTCGCATAGTTACGCTGAACCGACCGGAAGCGTCGAACGCGTTCAACACCGCTATGGTACGCGACTTATATCGTCTGTTTGAACAGACCGCGCTCGATAGTGGTGACGTTCGTTGCATGATTCTGACTGGTGCGGGTGAACGTGCATTTTGTGCCGGTGCAGATCTCAAGGAACGGCGCGATATGGACGAGCATCAATGGACCAGCCAGCACCTTGAAATCGAGCGAATGGTGAGAGCCATCAAGGATTGTCCGATACCTGTCGTCGGTGCCGTCAACGGTGCAGCTTTTGGCGGCGGATGCGAAATTGCCTGTTTACTCGACTTCCTGTATGCAGCTGAGACCGCCCGCTTCGCGCTGCCCGAAACAGGCCTTGGCATCATTCCTGGCGCCGGTGGGACGCAAACCCTACCGCGTGCAATCGGTGAACGAAGAGCCAAGGAAGCAGTCCTCACCGGTCACCCATTTTCTGCCACCGACGCACTGGCCTGGGGTCTTGTGAACGCAGTGGTTCCGTCTGATCAACTGCTACCGAAGGCAATTAAAACCGCGAAATCAATCGCGGTGAATGCCCCAATTGCGGTCAGACAGGCAAAACAAGCAATTCAAAAGGGCTTGCAAATGAGCTTGTCCGATGCGCTGGCATTTGAAATTGAAGCCTACTATCGCACCATACCGACTGAAGACCGCCACGAAGGAGTGAAGGCGTTTAACGAGAAGCGTAAACCAGCATTCTCTGGCAGATAATGCTGTGGTAAACAAGCGTTCCTGGTGATCGCTCTGACTTAAGAAGTTTTAAAATTCTTGCCTGTCCCTACGCGATATCGCCTGATTGCAGCTCGGAGAATTTCCTGCTCATCAGTCGCGCCCATATCACCTTTTTAGGACGGACTGAATGACTCGGGCAACGTGCAAAGCCTGCTTTCCAGCGCCTAATTCAATCTGATGACGACAAGATGTCCCATCGGCAATGATTAATGTATCATCAGTCGCACTTTGAACCGCGGGCAGCAGATCCAACTCCGCCATGTCCTGTGACACGCGATGCGTCTCTTTACCGTATCCGAAGGCTCCTGCCATACCACAACAGCCGGATTGAATCGTACTCAGATCAAGTCCGGAAATTTGCTTCAGTAAACTTTCTACAAAATGCATTTGATCGAATGACTTCTGGTGGCAATGACCGTGCAGTATTGCAACTCCGTCCAGGGAGTCAAGCTGTAACTGTACGTTTTCTTTAACCAGAAACTCTTCAAACAAATAGGAATGTGCAGCGAGTTTTTGAGCAGCTTGATTGCGCATTAAAACCGGAAGTTCATCCCGCAACCCCAGCACACAACTCGGCTCAAGTCCGACAATCGAAATCTGCTGATCGACATAAGGCTCCAGCGCCTGTAGCATACGGTTAGCCTCTGCCTTAGCTTCGTTGACCATCCCATTGGTGAGGTAAGTGCGTCCACAGCATAAAGGGCGACTGTCGTCGGCTGCCGTTGCAATGTTGACCCGGTAACCGGCTGCTGTCAGAACATCTTTAGCAGCCACTAAATTTTCAGGTTCAAACCAGGTATTAAACGTATCAGCAAACAAGACAACGGGTTTACCGTCCGCGGGGCCGCTTGATTGTCGACCTATAAACGGCGAATGATGCCAGCGTGGTAAAGACCGGTGTCGACTGAACCCAGTAACCGGTTCAAGCACTGTCCGGAATAATTGTGAATCGGAGAACAAGTTCCCAAGCCATGGCATGCGCCAAGCGATTGGCGCAATTTTGGGTAAATGAGCGATCAGTTTTTGGTGCACCGTTGCACCATGAGCAGCATAGCGCGCGGCAGCAACTTCAATTTTCATACGCGCCATGTCAACACCAGTTGGACATTCGCGGCGACAGGCTTTGCAGCTGACACACAGTTGCATGGCTTCCTGCATTGGTGTCGAACTCATCGCATCCTTACCGAGTTGTCCAGAAATCGCCAACCGCAAGACATTGGCTCGCCCGCGTGTAACATGCTGCTCATCACGCGTTGCACGATAAGATGGACACATCACACCACCAGCAAGCTTGCGACAGGTACCGTTGTTGTTGCACATTTCAATCGCACCCTGCAATCCGCCCCCTTTACCGGTCCAACCTTGCCAATCCAGTGCCGTTTTGATCTCCGGGACAAAATAATCGGGTTGATAACGGAACAGTCGCGCGTCATCCATCTTGGGCGGGGAAACAATTTTGCCCGGATTCATGATTCCGTTCGGGTCGAACAACTGCTTAATCTCACCGAAGACTTCCACCATTTGTTGGCCAAACATTTTTTCGTGGAACTCCGAACGACACAGTCCGTCACCATGCTCACCGGAGTGCGACCCCTTGTACTGCAACACCATATCGAAACACTCTTCAGCGATTGCGCGCATGGCCTTGATGTCCTTTTCGAGTCGCAAGTTCAGCACCGGTCGCACATGCAGGCAACCCACTGAAGCGTGTGCATACCAGGTGCCGCGCGTACCATGCCGGGTGAATATGTCAGTCAGCCGAGCCGTATACTCGGCCAGGTCTTTGAGTTCGACTGCACAGTCTTCGACAAACGAAACGGGCTTTCGGTCATCGCGCATCGACATCATGATGTTGAGACCTGCCTTTCGAACTTCAAACACTGAGCTTTGAAAATCTCGATCAATGGCTTCGACTACCCCACCGCGGGCAGCAGACGGATTGTTGAATCTGAATCCCAAGTCCGCCATTAGTTCCCCCAGTGCCTTGAGCCTGCGGAAGTTTTCCTGTTTATTGTCTTCAGCAAATTCCACCAACAGGAGTGCTTCAGGTTCACCTGACACCATCTTTTCCACAGTTTTGCGAAACAGTGGAATCTCGCGCGACAATTCAATCATGGTCCGATCAACCAGTTCAACTGCAACCGGTCCCAATTCGACTATGTGCTGGGCCGAATCCATAGCGGCATGAAAACTTGGAAAATGACAAATGCCCAAAAGCTTGTGCCGTGGTAAATGTGAAAGCTGCAGATCAATCGTACGCGATAAAGCCAGCGTCCCTTCAGACCCAACCAAAAGATGCGCTGAATTGATGGTCTCCTGATGGGGTATCAAGGCATCAATGTTGTAACCCCCTACTCTTCGCAACACTTGCGGGAATCGCTTAACAATTTCTTGCCGATTGCGATCCGCAATCTCAATCGATTGATTGATCAAATTGTGCCGCTGATCGGTATTGACCGCTACTTCACCAAATGACAAGGACTCACCATTGGCTAACACTGCATCAATCGCAAGTACATTGTCACGCATCAAGCCATAGCGAATCGAGCGGCTACCGCAAGAGTTATTTCCAGCCATGCCGCCGATGGTGGCGCGACTTGCGGTGGACACATCGACAGGAAACCACAGTCCGTGGGGTTGAAGTTGACGATTCAATTCATCAAGAACAATACCGCCTTCAACTCGACACCGTAAATTGCTAACGTCCAGATCAACAATCCGTGTCATGAACTTGCTGTATTCCAGTACGATCGCATGATTGACGGTCTGCCCACACTGCGAGGTCCCACCGCCGCGCGGCAGAATCGGGATGCTGTGCTTATTGGCGTAAGCAAGTGTCTTGGCAACATCGCTGTGTTCTTTGACCACGACAACAGCCAACGGCAACATTTGGTAACTGGAGGCATCAGTGGCGTAGCGTCCGCGATCAAATTTTCCGGTGAGCACCTCACCGCATACGACTTTCGACAGGTCTTTTTGTATGGATGCCGTCACATGCATGACTCTTGGTTGATCAAATGGTGGGATGATTGGTCAGTCAGACCCATCGTAACTCGTAGGTTCCGTAATCAAGAAATAATCAAAATCAACACTGTTTCAGTGCGTCCTGATTCTCAAAACCAGTTGCCACAAACAAAGTATACTTTGTGTCTTCATTTACGCTTCTTTGCTTCAACATCAACAGTTTCTATGCCTTCGATACCGGTCATTGATATCTCTGTCATGCAGGACGAATCAGATGCAGCGTCGCAGCGCGTCGGACAGCAATTATGTCAGGCAGCTGAGAAGTACGGATTTTTTTACGTGGCAGGACACGGTGTCGATGCCCAAACGATCAAATCAACCTTTGCAACTGCCAGGAATTTTTTCTCGCTACCAGCCAACCAAAAAGCAACCGTAACGATGTCTGGCACGCACCGCGGCTTTCTCCCGATTGGTGAGTCGACCATGGAGGGTTACAGTAGCGCGGACCAAAAAGAGAGTTTCATTTGGGGACTTGACGAAAAATTCGACAATCCACGAACAGACACTGAGAATCAACTCCACGCGCCCAATCGCTGGCCCGACCAACCCGCTGAAATGCGTGAAGTACTGAATGCTTTCTTTGCTGAAGTCCATAGCTGCTCCGCAAAAATTCTTCGTGCACTGGCCTTGGCAATCGGTGAATCAGCTGATATTTTCACCCGAAACTTCAATCGACCGACTTCAAGAGGCTCTTTGATCTACTATCCGACCAATGAACAGGCAGTCGGCCAATATGGTGTTTCACCGCATTCAGATTTTGGTTGCCTGTCGATGTTATTGCAAGGCTCGTCGGGTCTGAGCGCAAAGCTTGCAGATGGAAAATGGCATGAAATCGAACCAGTTCCCGATACATTCGTTGTGAATATCGGCGATTTACTGTCCCGCTGGACCAACGGTCGCTTTCGATCAGTACCTCATTGCGTTGTGAATCAAACCAGCGCGGCGCGCTATTCGCTGGTTGTATTTGTCGATCCCGATTCGCAAACCGTCATCGACCCCATAGTTCACAAAGGAGAGACTGCCAAGTTCGAGCCGATCACCTGCGATGCCTATATCAACGGTCGATTTAATCGTTCTTTCGCCTACCGCAACTGAAGTGACCATTCGCCAGAGCATGGAACAATAATGACTGCCTGGATTCGCATGCTCGCCGATGCTGAGGCCTCCGGAGAAGCAAAGGAAGCCTTGGAGACTGCACGCACACCGCACGGCACTGTAGACAATGTGATGCGCATTCACAGTCTGCGTCCAAAGACCATGCATGGCCATGTTTCTCTGTATCGCAGTGTGCTTCACAGCAGCGATAATGTGCTGCCATTCTGGTTTCTGGAGACAGCGGGCACCTATACCAGCATTCTGAACCAATGCCATTACAGCGTAGCGCACCACAGTTCAAACTTAAAGAAGCTGGTTGATGATGATCTACGCTACGAAGAGATTATGACTGCGTTAAATGCTCATAAGCCAGAGCAAGTCTTTGAGAATAAGGAACTTGCTATGTTGCGGTACGTCGAAAAATTAACCCTTTCAGTTGGCGATATCGTCAAACGCGATGTAGACGCACTGCTCGATGCCGGATGCGATGATGGAGAAATTTTGGAACTTAACCAGGTTATTGGTTACTTTTGCTATGTCAACCGCCTGTTGAATGGCCTGGGCGTAACCACCAAGGGTGATATCATCGGTTATTATTGACATGAAATTCTTCTCAATAACTAAATTCAAATTGTCGAGGAATATCAATAAGGAATCCAGCAGGTGTTCCAAGACACTGCAGATTCCTATTTGCGATTAAACATAGGCCGTATTATTCGAACTAACAGTCGATGCGGCTCTCAGTTTCAAGTGGTTCTTCAAGCTTTTCAAGGAGTGTAGCATGACGATTCAAGAAGAACAGACCTACACAATGGGTCGAAGTGAACACGAAAGACAACGGTTGATCGAACAGTCCCACCTTTACGAAAACATCACCCTACGATTTTTTGAGTCGGCCGGAATTGACAACGGGATGAAAGTGCTGGATATCGGTTCCGGTGCTGGAGATGTTGCCATGGCAGCGGCCAAACTGGTTGGCATTGAAGGTCAGGTGATTGGTGTCGACATGAATCCAGATATCGTAGAATCAGCGAATTCTCGGGCCAAGGCCGACGGTTTTACAAACATTGAATTCCGTGCCGGCGACATTGATGCGATGGAACTCGATCACGATTTCGATGCCGTCATCGGCCGCTTAGTGCTGATGTATCTAAAGCAACCGGAAGCCACACTTAAACGGTTAGCCAGTCACGTCAAACCCGGTGGCATCGTCGCCTTTCAGGAGGCGGAATTGCGGACTTACCTCGCTTTAAAACGTGAGGATACTCCGTTCGCAAACGATTTAATCGACTGGGGGCTTGAAGTCTTCCAACGCACGGGTGCTAATATCGGAATGGGATTTGAAATTTTCAATACGTTTGAGAAGGCAGGGCTTCCAGAACCGACGCTACGTTATGAAGCTCCCATGGGATGTCATCCGTCCTGGGTGGGATTTGACTTCCTTGCCGCGAGCTTTAAAAGTCTCTTGCCTTTGATCATCAGTTTAGAAATCGCAACCGCCGAGCAGATAGACATCGACACCTTGGCAGATCGATTAAGAGCAGAAGTCGCCACAAGTAAAATACCAATGTTGCTGCCGCCACATGTAATGGCGTACTCAGTCTTACCAGACTAAGGTTGACGGTCGTCCATGCTCACTATCCTGGGGATTTAAGGGGCGAGCGTATCTGCCGCAATCAACAGCGAACAGCGGTTTAACGAATTCGCCTTCGCTCTGACGTGCGCACCGGATAATTCAAGCCGTGATCCATTGTGGGAGGACGTTAACCAGCTTGTATTTTCTGCCCTATAACTCATTCGATATACGACGGCATACTTTTCCATCAATTAAGCACACAAGCACATCACTATTCGTTCGTTGTTGGCAAATGCGCATCCATTCGTTTGCCAACCGGTAAAATGCTTGTGAAAAAGCGAGGTCAAGCGAACCGACCGCATAATTGAAATGAATTAAATTTTGGTGAACCGATGAGTACACAATACCCGGACCTGCTGTGGGCCAACACCCGAATCCAATCCAGTCTCGACTTCGTATCGCCGGGCAAACGAACCGGGGACTTGCGCCTTAAACACTCCGACAATCAAATCGCGCTGGGCTACATCCCAATTCCCGCGGGCGTGGTGATCAATGGTGATGGACCGACTGTGCTGTTGACGGGCGGTGTACACGGCGATGAATTTGAAGGTCCAATTTCATTGATCAAATTGCTGCGAGAAATCAACGCGACCGACATCCAAGGCCGAATCATTGTAATACCAGCGCTGAACTCCCCTGCTGTCAACGCATCGGCCCGCGTCTCACCTCTGGATGATGGCAATCTCAATCGCGCATTCCCGGGTGATCCTGACGGCACACCAACACAACAAATCGCAAATTTCATCGAAAAAACCGTCATGCCGGTATGTGATTATGCGATTGATCTCCACGCCGGTGGCAAAGCTTACTGGTTTTCACCCTGTGCCATGGCCACCTACGACGAAGACCCGCAACGCCAGGACACCATTATGAAACTCGCAGCAGTCTTTGACTGTCCGCTGGTCTGGATGATGGGAATCTATAACGATGACCGCAGTGTCAACGGCGCCGCGGTCCGCAACAAGATTCCCTCGATTGCAGCTGAACTCGGCGGTGGGGGACATGTTACTGCGGAAACCCTGAAACTCGGTGAGCAGGGCATCCGAAATTGCTTGCAACACCTGAATGTCCTGTCGGGAGATTGCCAACCACAACAAAAACCTCCGATCTTTTTTAAGATCGTCGACCCGAACCAGCACGTCTACTCAACACACCGTGGATTGTTTGAACCTGCGTTTGCGCCTGGCGACCGAGTCCAGGCAGGTGATCCCGTCGGCTATATCCATCGCATTGATCACATTGACGCACCGCCGATTCGAATCAACTTCCCGGTCGAAGGCATTGCCTTTGTCCGCTGCCAGCGGGGCTTGGTTGAACAGGGAGAAGCGCTCGCAGTCCTTGGTGTTGAAGCCGATAGGCCCAACGGAGCATTTGAAGTGGGCACCTACTGAGGTAAAACAACTTCAATCCACTCATTCAATTCACTTACCTATCTTGACGCTGGAAAACTCGTTTGCCCATGCTCCACGTCTCTTTTACGTTGACTTCGCCGCCAAGAATGATATAGGTAAACAGTTGCTCACCAATGGATTGCGCGCGGTTGAGTTTGTCCTGGACCAGCGCTCGTCCACCAGCATCCAGAACGATAAAATCGGCTTCTTTGCCCGCTTCAAAATTCCCAACATGACGATCAAGATGCAACGCTCTCGCGCCCCCTAGCGTTGCGAGGTAAAACAGCCGCAACGCATCAATATTCCGATCACCCCCCAACTGCACAATCTTGTACATTTCCTGCATCGTCTGCAACATTGAAAAACTTGTTCCCCCACCAACATCCGTTCCGAGGGACAACCCGATGCGACTGTCTGATAATGCGTTCAATGGCGCCAAGCCGCTACCAAGAAATGCATTCGATGTCGGGCACAGTGCGATAGCAGCACCCGCATCGGCCATTCGCTGCTTTTCGGATTCACTCAGGTGTATCGAGTGAGCGAAAATTGAGCGTTCAGTAACAACGCCATACTGCTCATAGACCGCCAGGTAATCTGAACATTCCGGGTACAATTTCAGTGTCCAGTCGATCTCGGCTAAGGTTTCAGAAAGATGGGTGTGAAACAAAAGATCAGGATACTGCTGTACCAGCTTCGAACACAACGCCATCTGAGCCCGGGTTGAGGTGCCCGCAAACCGCAGCGTAATGGCATAAGTCTGTCGACCGATCCCGTGCCATTTACGAATCAGGCGCTCATTGGCTGCGGCACCATAATCACTGCCATCACGCAATCCTGCAGGGGCATTGCGGTCCATTAAGACTTTACCCGCTACCATTCGCAAGCCACGCTGGTTGGCTTCATCGAAGAACACATCGGCAGAACATTCGTGAACAGTTGGATAGACTTGCGCGGTCGTCGTTCCGTTGCTGACCAATTGATCGAAAAACTGGCTGGCGACTGTTGCAGCATAATCTGGGTCGTCAAAACGGAGTTCTTCGGGGAAGGTATAAGTTTCAAGCCACTCCAACAATCCCGGGGCTGGTGACCCAATGATGCGCGTCTGCGAATAATGAATGTGCGTATCAATAAACCCCGGACAAATCAAACAATTCGGGTACTCAAAAATTGGGATCTGATCTTGCAGTGCAGCCAAACAATTTGCGACCGAATCGACGGATTCAATCCGTCCGGCTGAAATAACCAAGATGCCGTCGTCATAATAACGCCACGCATCACTGTGCTCGCCGGGGTCTGCGATCAAATGAAAAATGGCACCACGAAGTCCGAAGCGTTGCATTGGATTCAAATTAAAGATCAGAAGTCGTCTTCGAATGGATTATGTTAACCGGTAACCGGGATAACAAACAGGTTTTAATTCGGTATGCTGGCGCACACCAAAAAAGCCATGGCAGACTGAGATTGGCCATCATCATACAGTCAACTTGTTAAACCAAATCTACGAATCATTCTTGAATTGCAGCTTTCAGGTATTGAGATCGCTCGGACGAAGAAGGATGTGTGGAAAACCAGCTCGAAACTTCATCTTCACAGTCAACTTTAGCGCCATCGCTGCTAACAGACTCACATGAATCAAGCGTCAGTTTCTCAATCGCAGTAACCATATTCTGAGGATCCATCCCGGCTTTTCTTAGGTACTCCAATCCAACAAGATCAGCTTCTTTCTCGAATTCCCGAGTCCGCCCGATCGCCCAAATTTGAATCAGTACCGAAGAAACTTCTTCAATCACACTTTCATCGATACCGAATACCAGAAAAGCTACAAAAGACAAACCGGCCACTTGCACAATTTGCTGTAACGAATGACGCTCTTCAATATGCGCGAATTCATGCGCAATGACGGCCAGGACTTCACCGTGGTTCAACATCTGAATCAGTTCATCTGTAACCACGATCGGTCCGCTCGGAAATGCCAGTGCATTCGCGCCGAGTCGGTCTGATTTGTGAAATAAGATAGCTACCTCTGTAATCCCTTCAATGTGTTTGGAAATCATCCTTGAGTCTTCGCGGATCCGAGCCTGCTGACTGACTGGTATCTCACTGTCAGCAAAAAACCAATTATTCAGTACCTCGTATGCTCCCTCACCCAACTGCTTCTCCCAGCTAACCGGAATCACCGTAGCGACCGCATAACTGATCGTTGGAATCGAATACCTTACGACGATTACGAACGCAAGTAGCATCGTAACCAGAACTACTGCCTTTGTTAGGGAAAACTCCTCCAGCCAAATTATGAAGCGCCTGGCGCGACGTTGGTGATTTCGTATGAACTCGCGTGGCAGTTTTCCATGCGACTTGAAATAGCCGCCGCCTACAAAATGGACACTTTCAAATCCCTGGATGGTTTCAATTTGCAGGTTCGCCGGGCCCTGGCTGTCTTGATATTCAATGCGAAGAGAGTTTTCTTCGGCGATGAGCACACTACTTTCAGATTTTGCAGAAAGCGGTAAAAAGTACTCGCCCACAATTTCAATCCTATTCATAATCAAAACGTCAACAAATCAGAAAGTGTCACTCAGCGTCACAATGACGATGAATCTCAAAGTAAAGGCTCACTGACGCTATATTCCGACATCAAAATCTTCAAGGTCGGCAAACTCCTCGCCAAACGCACTCATTTTCTCGCGTTGGTCGTCAACGAACTGTTGTTCATCGGCAAGGAATTGATACTCGGTTTTCTGGGTCAAATATCGGTAACGACGAACTGCTGCCCATGGTACCAACAATCCCAGAGACACGATGATTGCAAGAAGATTCGTTATGATGATCCAGCAAAGGTACAGTGCATTGATCTTGGAATTAAACTGTACAACCTCGCCGAGGGTTAACGCGCGTACCAATACATTTCGACACAGAGTCTGAAAGATGAAGTTGGCAAGTCCAATATACAAGACACTGAATAAAATCACCCCGCCAGCCGCCAGTTCCTCTACCGTTCCGACGTCAATAAACTCAAAAAATGTTGCCATGAATACCAGAATTACCAACAATGCTGCGGGTAAGATGAGAGCCATTAAACAAGCAACCACAAAAACAAAATAGTAGCTGCGGATTCTTGAAACAGCATCAAATCTTGTTGTGCCGAATGCATAGTTCTTCGCATAGTACTGGTAGTAATACCAAGAGCACAGGGGCAGCAAGATTCCCGCCGACGCTATTCCGACAACCGGGAGAACAACCATAAAAAACAGCGTTTTCCAATAGGTTCCGTGCCAATTGAATCGAACATTTCGCCATGAAGTCATCCGCGCGTTGAATCGCAACGAGCGATTAATAATCCAGGCCATCCCAAAAATGATGAGTGGCAGCAGCACAAAACTGACTGATGGGTATACGTACGTGATGATGCTGTATAAGACAATCAAGACAAAACTCAGCGCCCTTCCGATCAGCAACTGACCCCCAGATGCGTGATAGGCGAACGGGTAATCCTCGATATTCGTATGGTTCAAGAAAAACTGCTTTCGTCTAACCTTGGCCCACGGACTGTAGACACCCAATGTAACAATAGTTAGCACGACATTGGATATCCAAATGCCAAAGTATTCTCTAGCCGTCCCACTGAATCGAATCGATTGCATTCAGCCGTCTCTAAGGTCGTAATTCATGGTTACCATCGTCATCACCTTCTTGTTATCGCGGCTACTGTTCACCTACTGAACCACTGCGAATGGAATTCCCTTTGAGTGAATTGGTCTTATACCCCGAAGCGGGTAACCAGATGGTCCGACCCACCATACCAGGGGAAGCGCCAAAAAATTCTTGTCCGAGCAACGTACAAAGCATCAGGAGCCGACTGTCTTTTGAACCATTTGTATTTACCGGCTCAAACAGCAACAATTGCGAAGCTTGAACTGCAGTGTACATTGGTGCGTCAGCCACTGCAATCCTTGATATGCAGCCATTGATCGACCAAGCTCATGTGGGGCTTACAAATATTACCTTGCATGTTCCAGCGCGCCGACGGCAACGCCTATTACAATTGTTCCCGCAACGGTCCACTGGCAATATTAGGTACTGTGGAATTTGAAGACCGGTCGAATGTGTACCAAGTCTTTGATCATTCATCGCCTGATATCAAGGCGAATTCACTGAACATTTGCACGAACATTGATATGCTGTCTTCACCAACAAAATCGGGGATGCCTGAATTCAAACATCCCCGATTCGTTTGATCAACGGATTTAAGTCGGTTAAACCTATTTTGGCAAGGCGCCGTCTACACCCATTACGTAATAATCCATTCCAAGCAGGTCGCCATCACTCAAAGCTGATCCTGCTGCCACAACTTCATTGCCGGCTTGATCCATGATCGGCCCCGCGAACGGATGAATCTCACCCGAGCGGATGCCATCAACTGTCGCTTGTGCATCTGCGATCACATCAGCAGCTAAAGAGGTTGGGTTGAACTCGGCCAATCTGATCATGTCATCAGAGATTCCACCCCACACGTCTTGCGATGCCCAATCACCATCCAGCACCGCCTGGGTGCGCGCAACATAATAAGGTCCCCAATTATTGACAATTGCGCTCAGATGGGCTTTCGGCCCAAACGCAACCATGTCCGATGCTTGACCAAACGCATAAACGCCACGCTCTTCAGCGACTTGCAAGGGCGCTGGAGAATCGGTGTGCTGTACCAGAATGTCCGCCCCCTGATCGATCAGTGCTTTGGCTGCATCGCCTTCCTTACCTGGATCAAACCACGTACTCACCCAGACGACTTTCACCTTTGCATCCGGATTGACACTTCTTAGACCCAAGGTAAATGCATTGATGCCGCGAACAACCTCAGGAATCGGAAACGAAGCGATGTATCCAATCGTATTCGATTGAGTGGTTGCGCCAGCGATTCGGCCGATGACATAACGCCCCTCATAAAATCGGGCAAGATAAGTGGCAACATTGTCGGATCGCTTGTAACCGGAACAATGTTCAAAATGGACATTCGGAAAGTTCTTCGCGACCTTGATGGTTGGATTCATGTACCCGAAGGACGTGGTGAAAATTAAATTGTGACCATCGGCGGCCAGCTGACGAATAACTCGCTCGGCGTCCTGACCCTCTGGTACAAACTCGACAAACGAAGTTTTTACTTTATCACCAAACGCTTCCTCAATCGCCAGGCGTCCTTCATTGTGTTGATAGGTCCATCCGTGATCGCCAACGGGTCCGATGTATACAAATCCCACTTTCAGCGGGTCATCCGCCATCGCACCAACGGTACCAACCATGTAGAATAATGCCGCCAATGCAGTCATAACAATTTGTCGCATACTAACTAATCTCCTAATACTCAAAGTTTCACAATTGGTGATCGCTTTGCTCGATCACACATGAATTTGCACTCGACCGTGGGCTAAGACCTGCACCTCGAGTTGCTCTGTGAATAATTTTAACACCATCAGTTCAATTTCACTTCGGCGTGGATGATATACATCGCTGGCCACAATGACGCTGCCGATTGACATCACCAATCGAGGTCCGTTCGAAGCTGTCGTTCGAGAGTTCCGATGATTGCCATATTTGGGGATGCTGTCAGGTGTTCGGATGGAAAATTTGGCCCAGACATCCCGGTGCGCTCAGTTTGACGCGAGTCGCACTTCGTGAGATAAGTACCAACACCAGAATGGTCACCAAGTAGGGCAACATCGATAGAATCTGCGCTGGCAACTGAACGCCGAATCCCTGTAAATGAAGCTGCAGAATCGTCACTGCACCGAACAGGTAGGCGCCAATCAATACACGTCCTGGTTTCCAGGTCGCAAACACCACAAGTGCCAATGCAATCCAGCCGCGCCCTGCAGTCATCTGCTCAACCCACATTGGCGTATAGGAGAGTGATAAAAAAGCACCGCCCAACCCTGCCATGGCACCACCAAACATCACCGCCAGAAATCTAATTTTGATCACCGAATATCCAATCGAGTGAGCTGCATCGTGAGATTCACCAACCGCGCGTAAAATCAGTCCAGATCTCGATCGAAACAAGAACCAGTGCACAACCACGACCATCAGTACCGAAAAGTAGATCAGAAAATCCTGCCCGAATATCAGCGGCCCGAAAATTGGAATGTCGCCAGCGATTGGGACATCCAGCGCCGGTAATTTTTCAATCGGTAGGCCAATGAATGGAATTCCAAGCAAGGAACTGACACCGATTCCGAACAAAGTCAGGGCGAGACCTGAAGCAACCTGGTTGGCCAGAAAAAATAATGTCAGTACGCCAAACAGCATTGACATTAGAACGCCCGCGGCAGCACCTGCAACAATGCCAAGTGCCCAATTACCGGTCGTGAGCATCGCAATAAACGCGCACACAGCACCGACCAGCATCATGCCTTCAACTCCCAGGTTCAAAACCCCTGATTTCTCCACAACCAACTCTCCAGTTGCAGCTAGCAGCAAGGGTGTTGCCGCGCTCACTACGGTGAGCAGTATCAATTCAATTGTGGTAATCGTTGCCATTACGCTGATCTCATAGAGTTGCCGGACCGCGCTCGTTTGAACTCAATCCGATAATTGATCAGAACATCACAAGATAGCAGGAAGAAGAGCAACATGCCCTGGAAAACCCCTGCGATTCCCAGCGGTAGTCCAAGTTTGATTTGTACAGATTCCCCGCCCAGGTAAGACAACGCCAAAACCAGGCTTGCAAACAGAATGCCAAGCGGATGCAAGCGCCCGAGAAAAGCGACGATAATCGCAGCAAACCCATAACCTGGAGAAATAACTGGCTGCACCTGACCGATCAGACCGGACACCTCGACGATTCCAGCGAGCCCGGCCAACCCACCCGCGCCAAGCAGCAAATACCAGATCATGCGATCAGAGTGCACCCCTGTATAACGTGCAGCGTGGGGCGCGAGACCCGCAACTCTGACCTGGAAACCCGCTAAAGTTCTGGAAAACAGCACCCAACCAGTAGCGATGACCAAAAGCGCAAATATCACACCGACATGTAAGCGAGTTCCCGGCAAAATGACCGGTAATGTTGCAACATCCTGAAATATTACACTCTCCGGAAAATTGTAACCCCCGGGGTCTCGCCAAGGCCCATGTACGAGTGTGCTCAAAACCAGAATCGCAACATAAACCAGCAGCAGACTCGTCAAGATTTCATTGGTGTTGAACCGGGTTTTCAAAAATGCCGGTATTGCAGCCCATGCCATACCACCAGCAACACCCATAATGAGCATTGCTGGCAGTAGCAAAATGTTACTCGATTCGGGAAAATAGATCACCAGGGAACTGCCGGCCAACGCACCAATGGTAAACTGTCCTTCCGCGCCAATATTCCAAACATTCGCCCTGAAACCCATCGCCAGACCGACTGCTATGATGGCCAGTGGTGTCGCTTTGACAAGCAACTCCGTGACCCCATACAAATCGCTGATGGGGCTGATAAAAAACGCATATAAACTTTGCAGCGGAGGAAAATCAAGTAAATAAAACATGGCGGTGCCAGCAATGAGACTCAACACCAAGGCAATTACCGGAGTCAACCAGGTCATCAACCGGGAGTGCGTTTGACGGGCAACAAGTCTAAAGTGCACTGATCACCTCCTTATGCTGCTTCCGGGTGGGCGCCACCCATTAGCAGACCAATTTTCTCAGCGGTAAGCGTTGAAACTGCATACGCGTCAGACAACTGCCCGGCAAACATCACCGCGATTCGGTTACACAACACCAATAATTCATCGAGATCCTGCGAAATCACCAGCACCGCGGTACCGTTGGCTGCCAGGTCCAACAGTGCCTTGTGAATGGCCAATTGCGAGCCTGCGTCAACTCCCCAGGTCGGTTGCGAAGCCAGCATGACCAATGGTTCCTGCAATATTTCCCGACCAATTAGGAATTTTTGCAGATTTCCACCTGAAAGGCTGCCGGCATCGACCTGAATCCCCGCATGCCTGACATCAAAGTCATCACAAGTTTTCTGTGCAAATGTACGCGCGTTGGAGTGATTCATCCATAGTCCGCGAGTTAAACTGAAACGCTGATGGCCGCCCAAAAATACGTTCTCAACCAATGACATACTGCCGACCGCACCGTGTCCCAGACGTTCTTCAGGAACAATCGCGGCACCAAGTTGCCGTCGTTCGCGAATGCCGAGTCGCCCACAAGCCATGCCATTGACGTGGATCACTTCATTGTCTTCAGCCAAAACTTCACCGGACAACATCTCCATTAACTCAGTCTGTCCATTGCCGGCTACCCCGGCAATACCGAATATTTCTCCCTCGCAAACACTAAAACTGATGTTCTTGAGTGAAATGCTCCGCTCATTGATCGCAACCCTGGACAGACTGCGAACTGCAAATTTCGTGTCACCGAATGCCTTCAGTTCGTAAGTTGGCGGCTTCAGCGACTTGCCGATCATCATTTCCGCCAGACTGCGAGTGTCCTCCTTGGTTGGATCGCATTCGGCAACCACCTTGCCTTGCCGCAGAATGGTCGCGTGGTGACACAATTTTTGGATTTCCTCGAGTTTGTGACTGATGTACAGTACCGCACAACCCTCTTGTGCCAGTTTGTTCAATACCTCAAACAAATTATCAGCTTCCTGCGGAGTCAGCACCGAGGTCGGTTCATCCATAATGAGTAGCTTGGGTGATGCCAAAAGACAACGCACAATCTCAACTCGCTGGCGCTCACCCACTGACAGGGAAAGCACATCCCGGTCAGGATCCAGTCCGAGACCATAGGCTGCAGAAACTTCCTCAATATCGTGGGACAACTCATCGCCGGTTTTGCCTGATGCAATGGCAAGCTCAATGTTCTCCCTGACCGACAACGCATCAAAGAGGGAAAAGTGCTGAAAAACCATGCCAATCCCAATCTGGCGCGCATGAGCCGGACTCGAGACTCGAACTGTTTGTCCTTTCCACCTCATATCACCTGCGTCGGCGGAATAGTAGCCATAAATAATCTTGACCAAAGTGCTTTTACCCGCTCCATTTTCACCGAGCAACGCATGAATGTCTCCTTCAGCAATGGAAAGATCAATAGAGTCGTTGGCGACAACGCCGGGGAAAGCCTTGGATATGCCCTGCAATTGGAGCAAAGGCGTACTCATGTTTGAGCCTCGACATGCACCAAAGATTCGTCAGCAGAAATACTGACGCGACGATTGTGTAGCTCAAGCAGTTGCGTCGCGGTAGAAAGGGCAATCACGGCGGGAAATTTACCGCGTATACCCGCAATACCGATAGGACAAACCAGGCGCTTCAGCGTAAATGAGTCAACACCATCTTTGATCAAGCGCTGCTCAAATCTCAATCGCTTGGTGTCTGATCCGATCAACCCGAGCCAGCCAAATTTCCGTTGTCGCAAAATATGCCGACACAACTCATAATCCAAACCGTGATCATGGGTCATCACGATATAGCAAACACCGGGGGACTGCTCATCGATCAAAGTGACCGGATCGGCCGGCGATAGTGCCCGCGTATTGTCAGGAATGTCGACAGGAAAAATGTCGGACCTCGAATCAACCCAATCAATATGAAACGGCAAGTCTTGTAATATTTTGACCAGTGCCTTGCCGACGTGGCCGGCACCAAACAGTACGATTTTAGTAGGTGGTTCATTGAGATAGGTAATGAACCATTGGGTTTCACCAACCACGACCTTTACACTGGTTTGCCCGCGTTCTCTAACCAGCGCTTGCGCGGCATCCCAAACGACGTCCGGCAATTGAAGTCGATCATTCCTGCGCGAGACTACCACTGCAGGTTCATCATCAGAAACACAGGAGACAAGAAACCTTGGCCTACGATCCGCGGCCTGCGCAAGTGCGTCGACCAACTGCTTTAAGTTGTCTCCCTCGAACACCTCAAACATCAACTGTACCGCACCACCACAACATTGTTTGAGTGTTATTCCAAGTCCGGAGTACTCGGTTCGACGAGTAAATTCGAGGTGACTAGTAAGCAACTCTCGCGCTGATCGAATAGCTTGATATTCCAAGTTCCCACCCCCTATACTGCCGCATTCTGTACGCTCAGTGACCACCATACGGGCGCCGACTTCTCTGGGTGCTGAACCGCTGATCTCAATGACCGTCACCAGGACAAAGCGGTCCAGGCCGTTTACTTTTTCAAATAATTCTGTACGGAAACTCATCACATCAACTGTCGTTTGTATTCATTGAATCAATTGCCATCAGAACACGCTCCGGAGTGGCTGGTGCATCGATGGTTGGCCAATGATGATAGTTTGAAACACTTGATATCGCGTCAGAAATCGCACTAAATACTGAGATTGCCAACATTAATGGCGGCTCCCCAATAGCTTTGGAACGATAAATCGTATGCTCCGCATTTCGACCGGACTGCCAAATTTGTACATTGAATGCTTCCGGGACATCCCCACAGGCTGGAATTTTATAAGTCGAAGGCGCATGTGTTTTCAGTGAGCCTTGCGCATCCCACCACAATTCCTCACTGGTCAGCCAACCTGCCCCCTGTACAAAACCACCTTCAATCTGACCCAAATCGACGGCTGGATTCAAGGAGCATCCGGCATCATGAACGATATCCACGCGAGTTAATCGGTACTCCCCGGTCAGCCGGTCAATAACCACCTCGCTGACGGCAGCACCGTAGCCGAAATAGTAAAACGGATGGCCCGTCATGTTCTTTCGATCCCAATTGATCTTCGGCGTTTTGTAGTGACCGGTCGCCGACAGCGAAACCCGCGCCTTGTGTGCAAGCTCAACCAGGTCACGAAATGCAACGGCATGACGCCCGGCAATGACCTTGCCGTTGACAAACCACACGTCGTGTTTATTGACACCAAATGCGTCGACCGCTACTTCGATTAGTCGATTCTTGATGGTCCGAGCAGCCGCCTGGGCCGCCTTGCCATTGATATCGGATCCCGACGATGCCGCAGTTGCGGAAGTGTTCGGAACGCGCGACGTATTGGTTTCCGCGATCTTGACTGTTTCCAGAGGCACCGAAAACTCATCCGCCACGACTTGCGCCACCTTGGTGAACAGTCCTTGTCCCATCTCGGTGCCGCCATGATTGAGGTGAATACTGCCGTCCGTATAGACATGGACCAGTGCGCCGGCTTGATTGTAGTGGGTCATTGTGAATGAGATGCCGAACTTGACCGGTGTCAACGCGATGCCGCGTAACAGGATTGGATTTTCCTGATTCAGTTGTCGAATTCGCTTTCGACGGGCATCGTAATTCGCGCAGCGAATCAATTCGGCTGTTAATTCAGGCAAAATAAAATCAGAAATTTTCATGCCGTAAGGGGTCGTATTTCGCGTACGTTTACCGTAGTAATTACGACGGCGCACCTGCAGGGGATCGAGTTGCAAGTGACAGGCAATTTCATCGATGATTCGCTCAATGCAAAACATACCTTGCGGACCACCAAATCCTCGAAATGCGGTATTTGAAACCGTATTGGTACGGCATAGCCGTGTTGTTACAGAAATATTTTCAATGAAATAGGCATTATCCACGTGTAGGAGGGCGCGATCATTAATGGGCATTGACAAATCCGCGGAGTAGCCACATCGCGAGGCCATCTGTAGCTCCAAGCCTAGAATGCGTCCATCATCTGCAAAACCAACCCGGTAGTGGTACAAGAAGTCGTGCCGTTTGCCCGTGGCAAGCATATCGACGTCCCGGTCCAGTCGAACTTTGACTGCGCGACCCGTTTTTTCGGCGGCAATTGCAGCAATGCAGGCCCACTGCGCGGCCTGAGACTCCTTGCCACCAAACGCACCGCCCATCCGGCGGACTTCGACGGTGATGGAATGCAACGGACGTTCGAGCACTTTTGCCACCAGCAACTGCACTTCTGAAGGATGCTGTGTGGAGGAATAAACAACCATGTCACCGCCTTCTTTCGGTACCGCCATGGCAACCTGACCTTCCAGGTAAAAATGATCCTGACCTCCACAGCGTATCTCACCAGATCGTTGGTTTGGGGCGCTTTGAATTGCGCGCTTTGGGTCACCGCGATGAATGCTTGAGTCCGGCAGCACGAAACTGTCGCGCTTGAGCGCTTGTTCAATCGTTAAGATCGGTTCTTCAAGTTCGTATTCAATGGCGGCGTGATTACCAGCCATTCGTGCTTGCACCTCCGATTCAGCAACGACTGCGAAAAGCACTTGGCCACTAAAATCAACCCGACCTTCAGCGAATACCGGATCGTCGCCAACCGTCGGACTGCAATCATTGATTCCCGGAACCGAGTGGGCATCTAGCACCACAACAACACCCGGGCACTGCGCAACCCGCTTGGTGTCCAGCGAAACGATTCTGGCAGCCGCGTGTGGACTCAGGGCTGGCCAGACATGCAGCAGTTGCCGCGGTTCCGGCATATCGTCAACATAAATGGCATCACCCGCCACGTGTCGCACCGCACTGTCGTGGGCCACCGGCTGATGCACAGTCGTTTGCAGCTGCTCCGTTACCGGACGATCAAGCATAGGTTGCCTCCCAGACACTGATTTCGTTCTGTCCGGTCAACTCGCGCGCCATTCTTTCAAACAGATTACCGGCCACCAGGGAACGATAGTTCTCACTGCCTCGAAAATCCGATATCGGTGCAAAATCCTCGCGCAACGCCTCCTTGGCACGCTCGATTGTGGTTGCGGTCAGCGGCGACCCAATTAAAGTGCGCTCGCAATGCCGCGCTCGTTTCGGTATTGCCGCCATTCCGCCGTAAGCAATTCTGGCAGACTGGACGGTGTCCTGCGTGATTTGGAGCGCAAATGCCCCACATACTGCCGAAATATCCTGGTGAAAACGCTTGGAAATTTTGTAAGCTCGGAAATCCCAGCCGTCTGTGGGCAAAGGCACATCGATACGTTGCAGAAATTCTCCGGGATGCAGGTCCTGCTTACCATAGTCAATAAAAAAATCTTCAATTGGCAAGCTCCGCGACCCCAGAGAACTGGTGATTATCAATTGAGCATTCAAAGCCACCAATACCGGCAAACTATCTCCAATCGGCGAACCATTGGCCACATTACCACCCAGCGTCGCAAGATTACGAACCTGAACCGAACCGTAGCGCCTGAACAACTCATCGGTCGACGGATAATATTTCGTCAGGATTTTCATCGCCTCGGCAACTGAGACTGCAGCGCCGATTTTTATGCTGTTCTTGGCGACCTCGATTTTCTGCAATTCCGGTACGTTACCCACCCAAATCACGTGCGGCAGGAGTTGACGCTGTTTGGTAACCCACAAACCAACATCTGTTGCTCCGGCTACGATACGGCTGGCGGGGTATTCCTTGAGGAGCTCGACCAGTTCCCGTACTGTGACTGGCGCATGATAGTTGCCTTTTGCAGCGTCATCCAGTTGAATGGTTGCGGTAGAATTAAGTGCCGCCAGGGATTTGCGGGTTGCGGTTTCATTTTTGGAAAAATGGTCCTGAACCGGTAAATCCAGGCATTGCCTGGCCGCGCGAACAATCGGCGCGTATCCGGTACAACGGCACAAATTCCCAGCCAATGCATCATCAAGTGCTGTGCGGTCGGTTGTGCAACTGTTGTGATACATCGTAAACAGCGACATTACAAATCCTGGGGTACAAAATCCGCACTGGGAACCGTGCTGATCCACCATGGCCTGCTGAACCGGATGCAGCTGTCCGTTTTTGTCTTTAAGATGTTCGACTGTAATCAACTGCTTGCCATGCAAAAATGGAACAAACATGATGCAAGCATTGCATGCGTCATAGCGAAGAGTGCCATTGCTACTGTGTGCTACAGCAACCGTACACGCACCACAATCGCCTTCGGCACAACCTTCCTTGGTTCCAGTCATCCGTTCAACGGTGCGCAAATACTCAAGTACTGTCATCGTCGGAGTAATTGCCGCGAGCTCCCTGACTTCATTGCCCAGCAAGAATCGTATGGATTGTCGAGTTGTCATCAACTGCCCCGATAAGTGGAATAGCCGTAGCGGGACAATAGTAATGGCACGTGGTAGTGCTGGCTGGGGTCGGCAATCCCGAATCGAATGACGATCTGGTCAAGAAATTTGGGTTCAGCCTGAGAAGCGCCATCTGCATCAAAATAAGAACCCGCGTGAAATACGATTTCATACTGACCCTTGACAAACGCGTCGCCTTCCAATAGTGCTCCGTCGCAGCGACCATCGGGGTTGGTCGTAGCGGACGCGACCAGTTCACGCGAGGGGCGCTGATTGCCGTTCGGTGCTTGATCGCTTCTCAATCGATACAGCTCAATTTCGATGCCGCGGCCGGGACAGCCTTTGACTAAGTCTAGGACATGGGTCGTTAATTTGCTCATTTTTAATTCCTGTTCTGCTGAGTGTACCACGCGGCAATCGTCATTCGTTCATCTTCAGTCATTTTAGAGAGATTTCCAATCGGCATTGACCGGGTTGCGACGGCAGTGCTGAATATACGCGCCGCGAGTTCATTAATCTGAGCATCCGTATCCATCACAATTCCATTGGGGGCAACTGGAAAGCCGGCATGTACTGGCGCAGCAGAGTGGCAGACAGTGCAGCGTTCATGCACAATGCCGCGCACCGAATCGAAAGATGCAGATACCAAAGCCTCTGGTTTTACGCTCGCCTTGGGTATGGTGAATACCGCAATCGCGGCGAATATGCTGGCACCGACGACGAGCAACCACCATCTAGGTCCGGGTAAATGGCGAACATTGAAATAGTGGCGAACGACAATCCCAGCGATCGCGATTCCGATCAGAATCAGCCAATTCCACTCAGCGCTGAAAGTAGACGGGTAATGGCTGCAGATCATGATAAACAGAACCGGTAAGGTCAAATAATTGTTGTGCCGCGAGCGAGTCAGTGCTGCCTGTCCAAGTGCAGCGTCTCGTTCACCACCGGTTTCCATTGCACTGACTAGCGACTTTTGGGATGGAATAATCACCGCCATCACGTTCAACACCATGACGGTTCCGATTGCTGCACCCACATGGATGAATGCCCCGCGACCACTGAATGTATGACAGAGCAATATTGTCAGCAGACAGAAGTAGACAAAAATGATCAATGCAAGAAGACGGGTTTTAGTAGCGAATGTCGACCGACACAGCAAATCGTAGAAGATCCAGGTGACGACCAGCGAGGAGATGCCAATGATCACGCCTTGCCACGGTGTTAACTCCGCAACTGTCTGATCAAGCAGAAAAACGTTTGCATTGAAATAAAAGATAAGCACCAGTAGCGCAAAGCCGGTAAACCAGGTAAAGTAGGCTTCCCACTTGAACCAGTGAAGTTGTGCCGGCAGTGTGGCAGGCGCAACACTGTACTTTTGCACATGGTAGAATCCGCCACCGTGAATTGCCCACAGGTCGCCTTCGATCGCGGTTGCACCTGTACTTTGTCGTTGCAGGCGGTTCTCCAGCCAGTTAAAGTAGAAAGAAGCGCCAATCCAAGCGATTCCGACGGTCAAATGGCCCCAACGCAAAGACAGTTCGAGCCATTCTTGAAGATGGGATTCCAGCATAGATTGTGAGAATTTCCTATTTATTTGATTCAGGAGCAACTTCCGTATTGCTCATTGTCTGGTTATCCGCAGGGGCTAAGAATCGACCGTTCATTATAGTGAAACTGTCGTCGCATACACATGAACGCGAATCATTTCCGAGTACTTTCAACCAAAAGCTGCAATGAACAATGAGATGGTTTTACCCGATCGACAGGTATTGAGTCATCGCTTCGTTCGTTAGCGATTTATTGTGCCGCATCATCCGAATCGAAATGTTGGAAAAGTCGTTGATTAGCATCATTTAGAAACATATATGACCTATATAGAAGATTTTATAAGCATTCGTGAATTTTAAGACAAGTGATTTGAATTGTGAGTAGCAAAGTGTTGTCGTTTTATGCCGACATAGCAGACAGCTTTGTGGAATCAGGATTGTCTCGAGCTTGGGTGAAACTGGAACGAGTGGATTGCAAATACCATTTGTGACCCGGCCAATTTGCTGTGAATTTCGATTTGTCACCAAAGTACCTACGAGAATGATCGGGTGTCTAGCAGATTCATTGGCGTTATGTCACAATCATGCATTGGCAAACAATCGGTCTAATTGATATGACGTAGACCGTAGCTCACAGGAAGTCCTAATTTGGCAGGTACAACGACTCACAGTCGCTAAACTGACCCCAATGGTTTCGACACACTCAAAATAAGCTGGCAAAAAATTCGTGCCCAGCTAATTCAGTATTTATTATTGAAATTCCTTGGATTGGCGTTGATCATTGGCACAATTGTTGGCGATCAATTGTCTCCACCTGGTTTTGAACAAATTCGGTACCGCTGGAAACAACAATCCCTGTCGTATCGCTGAGCGAACTCAACAGATGGCAAAATTTGACCCACTTTACAAAAAGTTATTCAACCACCCGGAGTTTATGGAGGATCTCCTGCGTCAAGTGTTTCATCGACATCGCACTTTCCTCGACTCAGTCGATTTCTCCACTGCACGAAAAATACCGTCGGAACTGATTAGCAAATCCCTGCACCGCCGCTATGTTGATTACATCTGGCAATGCGATTCCATCGACGGAAACGAAATCTTCATCTTCTTGTTCGAATTCCAATCCACGGTTGATGTCGACATGGGATTGCGTATCCTCACTTATTCATCAATGCTTCTGGAATCGCTTATTACTCACCAACAGTACCGCTCCAAACCCGAACAACACTACCCGGCAATCTTGCCACTGGTTCTTTATAACGGCACCTCAAAATGGTCTGCATCATTGAATGCACACGCAAACTTCTCCACCATCGCAGATGGACTCGATGCCTGTCTTCCCTCACAACAGTACATTTTGGTTGACGAAAAACAATGGGCGCAATCCCTGACCGGCGAGCGTTCGCTGTTCACCGCGTTGGCCACTATAATGCACGGTGAGACACCAGAACAGACACTCGCGGCGCTTGATGCGGTTAATGAATGGCTCGATGATGGTGTTAGCGGTACGGCATTGAAGCGAACAATTGTGGAGTTTTTTATTCAAACGGCCAAGCAAAAGTACCCGGAGTTAAAGGCTATAGCAGAGGACATCATTATGGGAGAATGGCGCAATGCACTGGCTGAAACCATGGACCGCTGGGCTGTGGATTTGAAAGCCGAAGGACATCAAGAAGGACATCAAAAAGGACTCCAAAGGGGATTTGAAGAAGGAGCACGAAACACTTTGCAGCTTCAATTGACCCATAAATTCGGTCAGTTGCCAGCGACCATAACCGAACGGATTAAAACTGCCGATCGGTATCAACTGGCGCGCTGGGCTGAGCGAGTGATTGATGCAGAAAGACTGGCACACATCTTTAACGACTGATTAACTGGCAATCCCCACCTTCGGCATCCGAGTATCAACGCACCCTCAAAACCAAGTGCACCAATTTGGTGCACTGAACCCATTCCCAATTCGGTGTTTACAGTGTAAATACCTCGAAAATGCACTGTTTTGGTGCATTTTCGAAACATTTGGCCTTATGAACACTTCCCATCAACTGCTGTAAATTCCCCAATTGAAAGCCATAATACGTACAAACGGCACTCAGTGGTGTCCAAAAATCTCCAAGACCAGACCTCATTCTCGATACTCAAATTGATCCAATTCCACCGATCGGTAAGTCATTAACTGTCGCGGTAGGGAAACGCATTACTGCCTTCCCTCGCACAGATCCGTTATTACGGATTCGTAATAAGATCCGTGCTTACACGTTAATGCACACGGCTCCTATCTCAGGTGTCTGACGGCAAACCGACACTTCGGCCAAGGGTGCAAAATAACGACAGACGGCCAACAAACACTGACAATCAGTCAGGAACACGAACCCATCGGGGTTCCGGTGTCGTGAAAAGGCGCGATTTGAACTCCGAAACTCAAGTACGTAACACTTACTGTTCACCATTAATCCGGGAAAGGGAGGGACGCGTGATCGCAGGCAGGAAGCCTCTTTGCAATCTGCCATTGAATTTAAATTCACTCCTGGCACAGATCGGATTTTCGATTGCTGCAGCAATCGAAACCATGTATTGCTATCCACATGCTGAATGGCACGCGCAACACCGATCGTGTGTATCAGCTGCACTGGAATCATCAACCTGGCAATGGAGACGAACCGATGGCTGCACAACACCCCAACCGCGGACCCTGGCACGACCGGTACTTCAAAAGCAACTTTCACCACCCCCAGCAGATTCTCTCACTGTTGCAACTCGCCCTGAGCCCGCAACAGCTCGCCGTATTGGATCTCGATACCCTGCAAGTGGTGGGCGAACACGCAGTTGATGATCACGAACTGATCGAATCAGTGTCTGATTTAAAGTGCCAAGTCCGACTGAACAACCAAGAACAAGTCATGATCAGCTTCATTGTTGACCATAAAAGCCACACCGACTCGCAAGTGTTCCGCCAACTGCTCCGATACATTGCAGTTGAGTATCATCGAGGGGTTGCAGCAGTCGTGCCCATCGTGATTTATCACGGTCACAGTGCATGGCGTAAGGACAAGACGTTCGAAGCTTTTGAACATGCCAAACTGCCGGGTGAATTTGTGCACAAGTTCAAGCATCATTTGCTGAACTTTGAGGCGGTGTTTGTGAATGTACGCGAGTTGTGGCAAAAGGGGGAGTTGACCAAGTTAGATGATATGGAAACCTCTCACCTTGGCAGTTAGAATAAGGTTGAACCAACCAACTAACACGAAAGTGAGAGGTTAACAATGCAGACTACATACGATAACACAACCATTGGGTTGGATTTGGCGAAGAACGTGTTTTACTTGTCCGAGATGAATCGCAACATGAAATTGATCCGTCAGGTCAAGCTCAAGCGCAACCAGGTGTTGGGGTATTTTGCCAGATTAGATGCAGCGAAGGTGCGCTGTGTGGCGATGGAGGCCTGTGGCGGGGCGCATTACTGGGGTCGGAAGTTCGAGGAGTTGGGGCTACCGGTTCGACTGTTGCCGCCAAGGTGGGTGAAGACCTATGTGCTGAACAACAAAACCGACGCCAACGATTCGGTGGCAATAGCCGAGGCATCGCTGCGCCCGCGGTTGCACGCGGTCGCGCTCAAAACGGTCGCGCAGCAAGACTTGTCGATGTTGCATGGTCTTCGCCAGCAGGCACTCAAGCAGCAAACCCAGAGCTACAATGCCATCCGTGCGCATCTGTCGGAACGGGGATTGGTGGTGCGGCGCTCAAAAGGGGCTGTGGATCAGTTGATCAACCAAGTGCTCAGTGATGATGCGCTCGCGCACAAAGGCCTGGATCTCAGTCAGGTGAGCTTTGAGTTTTCTCTCACGCTGCGCCGCGAGGCACTGAATTTGACCCAGGTCAAAGAGCAGTTGACCTATTACACCCATCGGATTGAGGCGCACGGTTCAAAGGACGAAGCGGTGCAGCGGTTGCAGACGGTGCCGGGCATTGGTCCGCTGGTGGCCAGTGCACTGGTGGCTGCGGCTGGTGATGGCAGTGGTTTTGAAAATGGACGCGACTTTGCCGCCTGGCTGGGTCTGGTGCCGCGCCAATACTCAAGTGGCGGACATGACAAGTCCGGCGGCATCTCCAAATGCGGTGACCGCTATGTGCGCACGATGTTGATTCATGGCGCCCGCTCGGTGGTGTCTGCAGCGCGCCGAAACACGGACAACTCGGATCCGCTGTATAGCAAGGTCAGACGGATTGCCAGGCGCAGCAATAACAACAAGGCCGCGGTGGCGCTGGCCAATCAGCTGGCGCGTATCAGTTGGGTGATTTTGTCCCAAGGCGTCAAATACGACCCGCGTCGCTTTGCGACGGGTGGGTCATCGAAATGAATACATGACTGCACTGGCTATTGAGGCCGGTGCAGTGAAACGGTTAACCTGTCAAGGGAGTTGCATTGGTGAGATTGTGAACTGATGACAAAAAGGGCGATGCCTGCACGGGAAGAGCCTGATAAATTCTACGGCAGCATGCAAGCCGAAAGTTAGATAAGGAGTCCTGTGCGCGAAAATCATCATGGCACGAGGACGGCATTCATGCCCTCCTCAATAGTAGGCCGAATATAAGACCGCACCCCATCTTTTGTTCATTGATTCGCAACATTACACTTGCAATTCGAGAGGTTTCCATATAAGAGTTAATCGACCAACTGGTACTGCAGGTGATGGCGGAGATCTGGGAAGCGGATCAGCACAGTTATGCCAAGTGGATGGCAGCGGCGTGCGAGTTGGCCCCGGGGGTGGCGCGCACGGGGTTTATGAAGGGGACGTTCAAATATTTGGCGAGGGTGCGCCCAAAGATTAAAATAACACAAGTCAGACAGGTATTGAAGGCAACCAGGCCGGGAGATGAGAGGATGCAGGAGTTGGTACAGCAGTGGGAAGAGGTCTATCCGGATTCGTTCGCAGAAGCGGAACTGATGGGTAGAGAGAAAGGCATTGAGCAAGGCATTGAACAGGGGCTGGAGCAAGGTATTGAACAGGGGCTGGAGCAAGGTATTGAACAGGGGCTGGAGCAAGGTATTGAGCAGGGGCTGGAGCAAGGTATTGAGCAGGGAGCCCGTCAGACGCAGATGGCCATTGCCGAACGCATGGTGCGTGCTGGCAGACCGGATCAGGAAATCGAACAATTCACCAATATCACACCCGAACAGATTGCACAGCTAAGGCTGTAGTCTTCTTGAGAGTGGTACCAATAGCTCACCCTGGATTTAAAGACGGCACACTGCTTCTGAATGACAGGTTTTCCACGTAGAGATTGCGAACAGTTCATAACCCGTTCCTTTGTAGATGGTAGACACTGGAAAATGCTCGCGGTGGATGTGAATTTGCTTGGCAGAGCATGGGAGTTGGCAAGACTCACGTTGTTGCCCACACAGATTATCCAAAACAGGCAGATGGGTATTTTTAACGACCAAGCTGGGAGATGAGAGGATGCAAGAGTTGATACAGCAGTGGGAAGAGGTCTATCCGGATTCGTTTGCAGAAGCGGAACTGATGGGTAGAGAGAAAGGCATTGAGCAAGGCATTGAACAGGGGCTGGAGCAAGGTATTGAACAGGGGCTGAAGCAAGGTATTGAGCAGGGTGTCCGTCAGACGCAGATGGCCATTGCCGAACGCATGGTGCGTGCTGACAGACCGGATCAGGAAATCGAACAATTCACCAATATCACACCCGAACAGATTGCACGGCTAAGGCAGCAGGCTTCTTGAGAGTGGTACCAATAGCTCACCCTGGATTTAACGACGGCACACTGCTTCTGAATGACAGGTATTCCACGTAGAGATTGCGAACAGTTCATAACCCGTTCCTTTGCAGATGGTAGACACTGGAAATTGCTCGCGGTGGATGTGAATTTGCTTGGCAGAGCATGGAGTTGCAAAGGTTAACCCCTCACCCACACCGAATTTTGTGAGTACCCAAAGCTCGCATAACTCAATTTTTGAATTGGTGTGAGCCTGTTCATCCGAGATAGGGTAGAACAATAATCAGCAGCCAATTGCTACATTAATCCGAAATAAATCAGAGTTGCTTGTTCGAACTCTATTGGCTTCGTTGACGTAATTCTCGCGCTTTTACTCGCATGTGGTTTTTCAGCTGCGCGTGAGATTCGGGAGTACCATCGTGAAACGACCCGGTATACTGGTATACTTGTCCCAAGGAAATTCCAGGCCGCCATAATTACAATGAACAAATCGATGATGCATCTGGTGGTGAAAAGTCCCGAGAGAAAGAATCTTATGGTCTGATCGCGCAATCGCCTGATATCCACAATGCGTGGTTGCTGCACTCAGACAAAAATATTGCAGGTGATACAGCACATGGACCGGATGGGAAAGCATGACCCAGTGAATGAGTACGGAACCAAGAAAAATCAGGTGTTCAATCGGATGCATGGATAAACCCGACCACGGGCCAACATTCGAGTTTCGATGATGAACGTGGTGCGCGAGTTTATATAGTGGTTTCCAGTGCAGCCCGCGATGAATCAAGAAAAAGTAAAAACTCTCCCAAATTGGTACAAGAAAAAATATTGCAATAAACCAAAGCGGATTTTCCGACCATAGAAGAATATCGATATAGCCATTTGCAAATCCCCAAATGAGAAATGCTTCGTAACCGGTCCAAACGGTAACGCCACTGGAAATCGTCCAGAACATATTGTCAAGAACTTGGTCTCTGAACGTATATGGTCGCCCCTTCCCAAATGCCTTGCTGTCGTATCTGCGTCTTGCCTTTTGCATCCGAAAGACATAGAAATATAGATGTAGCCCACCGGCAACCAGCATGATCAGAACAAAGTTTCTCAGCCACATCAGTGCAACCCAATCAAAGCTGAATTGCCGTGCGACTTCAAGCGATGGTTGAAAATAGACCCAAGAAATGCACGCAGTCAAAACAATGATCAATTTTTCCGAAATGGGGAACCAACTTTGCAAAATCCATTTCATAATTTTCATTGGATGCAAGGGCCATTGGAATAACGGTGAGACAGCGAGTGGAACATCAGGCCGATAGTTCCAGTTCGGTAGCTTGTCGCGTTGGGCTTGAGATGCTGTTAACATAAAACTGTCGGCCGTTGACCGGCGTGTTGAACATTCAAATGCTTGAACCTAAGCAATCATACCCATAAATGTATAGTAATCACAACTTTTTTGCCTTGATCCAAGATCAAATGTTAGCATGTCCTGACCATGTATTTCTTGAGTTGGATCAACGTCCTCCGATTACATTTCTCGATGTCGAAATTTTCACAGCTCGACTTGCCAACAAACTAATCGATATGGGACTGCAACCCGAAGATCGGGTGACTGCCCAAGTGGATAAATCTCCCCAAGCTGTAATGCTTTATCTGGCCTGCCTCCGGGCTGGCTTGATATTTCACCCACTCAATACAGCCTATACCAGCAATGAACTCGAATACTTTCTGGCGGACACCAAACCCGCGCTGGTGGTCTGCGATTCCACGCGAGTTGATGCAGTGGTTAAATTGATCAATGATCCGCAAGCGATGCGCGTCCAGACCCTTGATGCCGATGGCAGTGGCTCATTGTGTGCCGATCTCCAGGATTTCAGCGCGCAATCCCCGATCATTCCTCGAAAAAGAAATGATACTGCTTTACTGATCTACACCTCCGGTACCACTGGCAAGCCAAAAGGTGCGATGATTACACACGAGAACGTTGCCTCGAACGCAATCAACTTGACACATTTTTGGGGGTGGGCAAAACGCGATGTTTTGTTGCATGTGCTGCCGATTTTTCACGTCCATGGGCTTTGTGTTGGATTACATTTACCGCTGCTGGCGGGGTCAAAAATCTTATTCCAACCCAAATTCTCTGTGGAAAAATCAATCAAATTGATCCCAAGTGTGTCTGTCATGATGGCAGTTCCGACGATTTATACCCGATTGCTGTCAGATTCCAGATTTGATCGAAACTTGTGTTCGAAAATGCGGTTGTTTATCTCCGGCTCAGCACCCCTGCTACCGGAAACATTTGCAGATTTCGAAACTCGAACCGGACACCGAATTCTCGAACGTTATGGTATGACGGAAGCACAAATGATCTCATCCAATTCATTGCATGTCGACCGTCGTCGAGGCGGGACAGTCGGATTCGCGTTACCGGATGTTAAACTCAGAATTTGCGATGCAGACGGCACCCCTCTGGGGCGTAGTGAAATTGGCGCATTGGAAATCAAAGGGCCCAATGTGTTTGAAGGTTATTGGCGTAATCCCGAAGCAACACGCACAGCATTTCGTGATGACGGCTACTTTATTACTGGCGATATTGCCACCATTGATGATGACGGCGTGCTGTCAATTGTCGGTCGAGAAAAAGACCTGATAATCTCTGGCGGATTTAATATTTACCCAAGTGAGATTGAACTACTGATCAATCAAATTCCAGCGGTCATTGATTCTGCGGTGGTTGGTGCTCCACATCCGGATCTTGGGGAAGCCGTCGTTGCCACCATCATTCGAGGTTCTAAAGAATTGACAGTCGCAGATATTCGTCAATCGCTTGCAAAAAACCTGTCGGCATTCAAAGTCCCTCAGCACATCGATTTTATCGACGAGTTCCCCAGAAATGCCATGGGAAAAATCGAGAAGACCAAATTACGCGAGCAATACCATTCGATCTTTAATGACCAAACACGCTGAATCAACCTTGTTGGTGCAATTCACGTGCAAGCTCGTCCATCAACCCGGATACACCACCCAAAGACCAGCCGCCATCAACAGGAATGACTGCACCCGAAACGTAAGCGCTTGAGGAACATGCCAGGAACATTGCCATATTACCGATATCGGATGCTTTACCCAGTCGCTTAAGCGGCACTGAGTCAACAACCTTGTCCAGCAAGGCTTGTGTTGGTGCCAATCGCTTCATGCCCTCGGTGTCCTGAATTGGCCCTGGAACGATTGAATTGACGCGTATACCGTCGCTTCCCCATTCCATAGCGAAAGTACGAGTGATCATATCGACACCAGCTTTTGCTGCACAAACATGCGATTGCAAAATCATTGGCACAAATGCTTGCGGTGCTGATATGTTGATTACTGAACTACCGGGTTTTTTCATATACGGATAGGCCGCTTTCAAGACGTGGAAAGTTCCTAACAGATCGATATTCACCACTGCCGCAAAGCCATTCGGTGACATATCGGTTGCGCGAGCCGGAAAATTGCCCGCCGCACCCGCTATCACCACATCGAATTCGCCGAACTCATCACTGAAGTGCTTCAGCCCATCGACGATGCGATCATAATTTCTTACATCCGCGCTGATCCCGCGAATCTTTGTCCCGGACTGACTTAGATGTTCGACCGCGGCGGTTACTTTTTCAGGCGACCGACTGATGACACCCACATTCGCGCCAGCGTCTGCAAAGGTGCTGGCTACGCCAAGATTGATTCCGCTTGTGCCCCCTGCGACGATGACATTCTTACCCGCAAAGTCAAAGTCTGCGAAATTATTCATGAACAGCCATCAATTTAAGCAACCACGATTGAAGACAGAATTTAGTTCAGTCTGGGTCGCTTATGTCGAGTCTGCACGAGCACGATCCATCGCCGATAAAACCATATAGACGATAGAAATTCCCACACCCCACCAAGCAACGTTCGTCAATACCGAGCCAGTAAAGGTATCGAATGACGCCAAAATGAGGCAACAAACAATCGCGACGATTCCTAATAGGTAATTCATACTAAATCTCCAATGCGTACTGAAAAAACTTGCAATAAAAGAATGACTCTGCTACTGATTTTATCAAATGACAAGATAGGCTTATTTCTCAATATTTTTACAAGCCATCAGAAGTATAAAAACTAACGTTCAGCGCATTGTTCTCATTCATACCAACTGTCATCTTGAATCGCGGCGCTCAATCGTGTTCATTGCGATATCTGGTTTGGAGAACAATTTGATTAAATGTGGATCAAGATGTTACTATATGTTTTAGTATCATATATTTATGAGTAGTAATTCAGCATGGGTTGTCTTCTGGAGCCTGTTACATCATTCAGTTTGTTTGTGTTGACTCTTCGTGCAATACGCCAAGTATTTAGCGCATCATCCGCTGGTTTGAAGCCGTGATATTATTTGCAACACAGAAGTATTCTAGTTTGAGCAATCCACTGTGTTATGGCGGAGATTGCAGTTGCTTGAGTGTAATCGCGATCACTCTTTGTCAACTGAAAGTTCTTTTCCATTGCACAAATCGGAATAAGAAGTGACTGATTTCGAAAAAGTTGTTAACCGCAGGAAGTTTTTGAAGGGAACTTTTGTGATGGGCACCGGTGCTTTTGTGTCGAGTACTTTTCCAGTCACCAAAGCCTTGGCAAGCTCCGAGATTTGGTTTAATTCCGTTGCTGCCAACTCGCTTGACACCGTCACCCTGCCGGAAGGCTTCCAGTGGCACGTTGTAGCCGCTTGGGGGGACCCGCTTTGGAGTGGAGTGCCGGCATTCGATCAGGTTAATCGCGGCGATGCTGACAGTCAAGCCAAGTCGTTCGGCGATAACTGTGATGGCATGGCTTTCTTCAATGTGAATGATCGTAATCTGCTTGTGGTCAATAATGAATACTGTAATCGGACCATCATTTATGGAAATAGGGCAAGCGGATTGCCGGAAAATGACGACGATGTGCAAAAAAGTATCGCTGCGCACGGCGTCAGTATTGTTGAATTGTCCCAGCGAGATGGAAAGTGGGAAATCGTACTTGACTCCCCTTACAATCGCAGAATTACCGCAGCAAGTCCAATGGAAATTACCGGCCCTGCTCAGGGACATAATCTATTGAAAACAGAAGTTGATCCTGAGGGTACGCATTCACTCGGTACCTGGAGCAACTGTGGAAATGGTGTAACACCGTGGGGAACTTATCTCACTTGCGAGGAGAACTTCAACGGCTACTTTGCAACTCCAAGTCAACCTGAAATGGAGTTATCTGGCACGTACAGGCGTTACGGAATCAAGAACAAGGACTGGGGAGATAACTGGTCCAGTATTGACGATCGCTTTGATGTGGCAAAAAATCCCAACGAAGCTCATCGCGCGGGATACATCGTTGAAATTGATCCGTCTGATCCCAACTCGGTACCGAAAAAGCGTACCGCTTTGGGACGATTCAAGCACGAAAACTGTGAAGTCGTTGTCGCGGAAAATGGAAAAGTTGTTGCCTATATGGGTGACGATGAGCGCGGGGAATTCATTTATCGATTTGTATCAAAGGGTAATATTTCACAAGACGCTGATACCAATTCGAATTTGTTGGATGACGGAGTACTGTCGGTGGCGAAATTCGAAGATGACGGCAGTGGGCACTGGTTGACTCTGTCACCAGAAACCATCGACATGTCGCTGGCTGAGATTTGCATATTCTCTCGTATCGCTGGTAGCAAAGTGGGTGCGACAACAATGGACCGACCAGAATGGGTGGCAGCAAATCCCCATAAGGCGGAAGTATATTGTTGCCTCACCAATAATAAGAACCGCGGAATTAAACCGAATGCCGGAGGCGATGCAACACCGGCCGGTGGTCCAAATCCAAGGACAGCGAATATTTACGGGCAAATCGTTCGCTGGAAGCCTGAAAATGGTGACCACACGGCAGATTCATTTACATGGGATTTGTTTGTTGTTGCTGGCAATCCAGTAGTGCACAGTGATGCCAACGCAGGTTCAGACAACATTAATCCAGACAACATGTTCAACTCGCCTGACGGACTGGCATTTGACTCAATCGGCAATCTTTGGATTCAAACCGATGGAAAATATTCGAACAAAGGTGATTTTGCCGGTATGGGCAACAATCAAATGCTGATGGCGAGTGTTGAAACCGGTGAAATCCAGCGTTTTCTGGTTGGGCCAAAGGGATGTGAAGTAACTGGCATCACCTGGAGTGATGATCGACGCACCATGTTTGTCGGAATTCAACATCCTGGTGAGTCAAACCCCAGCGAATCTCACTTTCCAGACGGTGGGGAGACGGTGCCTCGATCGTCGGTGATTGCGATTATGCGTACCGACGGCCTTGAAATTGGCTGATCTGGGATTTATGCCAGAGCTCGATGGTCACCCGTGATCGCCGAGCGGCACCTTAAAGCTCGATCTGAATTACTCAAACAGGATCCTTTACTGTCAAAATCAAATCTGTAAATCCATCACTCTTTCTATGGTTCACCCGATTGCGATCGTTCAGGAGAATCCGTTTAAAAAAATTCAAATTAATATCCAACTCCTGCATAACCTGTCTCTCTTCACTCATACGTATCTGGAACGTTTTGAAATAAAATGCTTTCATTAAAAATTCAGAAATACTCCTCGTGCTTAATTCAAAACTAATTTTTAGAGACAACCATGGACTCACTACAAGAACTAATCGAGAAAATTAAACAAAATTTGTCCTCAAAAGATGAAGTCTACCCAAACGAAGCCTCAGTACGAGAACTTATAGTAATGCCAATCATCCGGGATCTTGGCTGGGATACGACTGACCCAACTGCAATTCGTCCTGAATACCATGTAAAAAAATCTCAATCAGAATCCAGAAAGGTTGATTACGCACTGTTTGCAAGAAAACACAGCAATGCACCTGGATTAATCATTGAAGTCAAGGCAGTTGGTAAAGTTGACGCTGATGACCAATTATTCGAATATGCATTTATGACAGGTGTGCCAATCGCAATATTGACTGATGGAAAGGAATGGCGTGTTTACTTACCCATGACTCATGGCAGTATCCAAGAACGGCTGATTCGTACCATCGATTTACTGAACAACAATGTAGAAGAAATAACCGAGGCATTGCAACAATTTCTTTCTTTTGCAAATACGCAATCTGGGAGATCTGTGGAGATCGCCGACAATATTAGTAAACAAAAGAAAAATCGCGAATTGGCTAAATCAAAAATTGGTGATGCTTGGGCAAATCTCACCAATAGCCCAGAAGCGAAAATCGTCGAAATGATTGTTCAAGAAACTTCCAGAATTTGTGGAACACCACCAGACCGTCACGACGTGATTGAGTTTTTAGGTCAAATAACTTCAGCACCTCCGATTGTGATACCGGGGCCATCGCCTGGAAGGCCAAGAAAAAGAAAAATTACCTATTGGTTGTTTGACGAGGAAAAATCAGCAAGTTCATATGCTAACGCATATAAAGAGATTATGGATAATTTAGTCCCGAGAATTGCTCAGAATAAACTCAATGAAATTAATTTCGTCTACAGTAGAAAGACAGATATAACTACAAGCGTGCGAAAGGCTGCTTTTCGTTTGTCCAATGGTATGTATATTCATACAAACACAAATTCCAAGACCAAAATTGAGCAATTAAAGGTCGTTTGTATCGCATCCTCAATACGCTTTGGCGACAAATCAGGGCTTCTGCTCCCCACATAGAATACTCAGGTCTAAAGAAGATCTAAAGAAGAGTTATTGCTATAGGCCACAGTTTGAGTTTATGTTTGTAGATCGAATGGTGAACTTACCTTGAACATTCTCGATCTATCTCACGAGTGTAGCACTCAACGTTTAGAAACTCAGGTCGACGGTGGATTCGCGTGGACCCATGACGATATCAACCCAACCGAGTGCCTGATCAACGTCAGCGATAATGTGCGTGACGAAGTTCTGCAAATGGTCGATTTGATACAGGCGAACCCCCTGCCTACGGTACTTCGACAAATCGATCAGTTTACGATTCCGCATACCATCGAATTGATGACTGAAGTCAAGCGACGTCTGGATACGCCACCCGGTGTCGCAGTGATCGCCAGTTTGCCTCTCGATGAGATGACCGAAATCGAAGCGATTGATGTTTTTTGGACGATCGGACAAGTCATTGGCCGTAATGTCGCACAAAAGTGGGAAGGAACCATGGTTTATCACGTTCGCGACACCGGTGCGAAGTACGAGTACGGAGTGCGCGGATCCTACACTCGCGTTGAACTGTTGTTTCATAACGACAACGCGTTTGGCATCGCGCTGCCGCACTACGTTGGGCTCATGTGTTTCAGACCATCCATCGAAGGGGGTTTAAGCCGTTTTTGTAGTCTGTATACCGTTCACAACCGATTGCTGGAAAAATACCCCACTGAGCTGAAACGCCTCTACGAACCCGTATACTGGGACCGGCAGGCAGAACACGCGCAAGGCGAACCCACTGTGGCCAATGCACCCGTTTTCCAATTCGATAATAAACGCCTTTGGACCCGTGCCAATCCAAGTCTCGTGAAGAAAGGTTATGAAGTCGCACAGACGCCAATGGACAGTGCAACTGAAGATGCCATATCGGCGCTGAAAGAAGTATCCGAAGACCCCAGTCTATGGTTCGAACTGCCCATCGAGCGAGGTCATGTGCAATATATAAACAATATCGATATTGCGCATTATCGGAGCGAAATTATCGACCATCCAGATGCCGTAAAAAAGCGGCACCTGGTGCGCTCCTGGCACCGTGACTGTGGCCTGATGACCTACGACGGCGTCGATCCACGCACCGCCCGGTAAATCGCGCCATTGGCTTTCTGGTATTGGTTCCCGCTGGTAGACTGGCGAGCGAAACACCGGACACCAGGTGGCTGCTACGTTATTTGACGCACTCGGGAGCGGATAAAATTAGTCGTACAACGTCTTTACAAGTTCCATGTCCTTTATCGGGAATGAATCATGACCAAGCTCAGTGTTAATTTAAACAAGATTGCCCTGCTCAGAAATGCCAGAGGAATGGATTTTCCAAAAGTGTTGAATTTCGCCAAAATGTGCGTCGAATGTGGCGCTCACGGCGTAACTGTGCATCCGCGGCCAGACCAGCGCCATGCCACCTATCAGGATGTGTTCGAGCTGGCAGAATTCTGTCAAGATTATCCGAATGTCGAATTTAACGTCGAAGGCTACCCGACTGCGGATTTTCTTAAGGTTGTCAAAACTGCCAAACCCGACCAATGTACACTCGTTCCCGACGCACCGGACCAAATTACCTCAGATCACGGCTGGAATACGCAGTCTGAAAATCATTTTCTGCGTCCCATCATTGCCGACCTTAACGAGCACGGAATCCGAACCAGTCTTTTCTTGGACCCCGAACTCACGCTCATTCCATCAGCGGCCGAAACCGGGGCCAATCGCATTGAGCTCTATACGGAAGAATATGCACGCACATTCAATCACAAAAAACACGAAGAAGTGTTCAATCAATACCACCAGGCAGCTGCGCTGGCCCAGCAATACGGGTTAGGCGTCAACGCGGGTCATGATCTCAACCGGAAAAACCTCAAAAAATTTCTCACCATCCCCGGCATTCTCGAAGTGTCAATTGGACACGCTTTGACTGTCGAGGCATTGCAAAGCGGATTTAGACGAACTGTGAAGTCCTATGTTTCGATCGTGACCAACGCCGCGACCGGCGGTTAACGCTCGCTACAACTGAAAATCTATTACTTCCTGCAACTGCTCCCCTAAACCCTCAATCCCCAGCCTGATCTGGTTACCGGGTCTAAGAAATACCGGTGGCTTCAGCCCGAGTCCGACACCGGATGGCGTCCCAGTCAAAATCAGGTCACCCGGCATTAACGTCATGTAATGACTGACGTAACTGACCAAATGTGCCACCCCGAAAATCATATCGTCAGTTGAGCCGTCCTGATAGCGGGTGCCATCAACATCCAGCCACAGTTTGAGGGTTTGAGGATCCGGAATTTCATCACGAGTGGCCAAAAAAGGTCCCAACGGACAGAACGTATCCGCACTTTTGCCTTTAACCCACTGCCCAGTGCCTTCAAGCTGAAAAGCTCGCTCTGAGACATCATTCGCGATGCAATAACCCGCCACATAATTCAGCGCTTCTCCCTCGTCAACGTAGCGGGCCACTCGTCCAATGGCAACTGCAAGCTCGACTTCCCAGTCTGTCTTGACGCTGCCCTTTGGCAACATGACGGCATCGTTTGGACCCACAATTGAGGTCGTTGCTTTCATGAAAATAATTGGTTCTGCGGGAATCTTTGCCCCCGCTTCTTTGGCATGCAAACGATAGTTCAGCCCAATACAAACCAATTTACCGATATTCGCAACCGGTGCACCGAGTCGAGGTGAACCCGCAACCACAGGCAGTGTTGCAATGTCCAGACTGGCCAGATTTTGCAGCACGTCTGCGGCCAGAACCGCACCATCTATATCGTTAATTTTTCCAGACAAGTCGCGAATCCTGCCTTCAGCATCGAGGATGCCGGGTTTTTCATTGCCCGCGTCGCCGAAACGCACTAGTTTCATAAATATCTCCTTTGTAAATGTTGGTTCAAAGTTGTGATCACGGCTCCAATTTATTTTTGTATTGTACGCCTTGTATCGCCCGCCAAATTTGCTCTGGACGGGCGGGCATCTGAATATCAGTAATGCCCAATGGTCGCAACGCATTGACAATCGCATTCATAACTGCCGCAGGTGCACCGGTTATCCCCAACTCGCCAACCCCCTTGGTACCAAGCGGGTTTTCATCGGTTTCAACTGGGTTCCAGTAGCTCTCATACATCGGCAAGTCATCGGCGCGCGGTAAGGTGTAGTCCATGAAGCTGCCACTTAACAGTTGTCCGGTAGTTTCGTCGTAGTGCGCTTTTTCCAACAGAGCGTGACCCATCCCTTGCGCCACGCCACCATGTACCTGACCTTCGGCGATGCGCGGATTGAATAGCCGACCAGGATCACAAACCGTCACGAATCGATCGACGCGTACACAACCTGTGGTTGCATCAATTTCAACTTCACAAGCTTGACAGCCACTGGCGTACAAAGGCTCGTCAGTGTAATGCTCATGCGTTGCAGCCAGCTGTTCGCCATTGAATTCACGCATCATTGTTGCGATTTCAAATAAATCAACCTGCCGATCTGTTCCGACGACAGAGAATTGTCCGTCGGCATATTCGAGGTCATGTTCTGCAACCTCCAAGTGCTGTGCAGCACTCACCCGTGCCTTGTCGAGTACTTTTTGTGCACCGTAGTGGATTGCCGAACCCCCGATTCTAAGTGAACGGGATGCGTGGGTACCGCTACCTGTTCGAACCTTATCCGTGTCGCCATCAATGATCTGAATCTTGTTCATTGGTATCTGCAACTGACTTGCCAGCAGCTGCGCGAATACAGTTTCATGCCCGACCCCGACCGATTTGGTTCCCACTCTGGCTTCGACAACATCTGCCTGGACCCGGACATCTGCAAACTCGTTTGGTGCACCACCCACACTGTCTACATAGACGGAAAAGCCCAATCCGCGAAAATTACCTTTTCTATGTGTAGCCTGGCGTCGACCTTCAAATTCATCCCAATTGATTTGTTGCAGCAGCATGGCCAGGTTTGCGGGGTAATCGCCCGCGCGATAGCGTGCCCCGCTCGGAGTGGTCCATGGCATCTCGTCAGGGGTAATCATGTTCAATTGTCTGAATTGCACCGGGTCCAAAGCCAGTTCATGTGCAGCTTTATCTACGATTCGCTCCAGCGCATAGGACGCTTCAGCGCGCGCAACCCCGCGAAAAGCACCAATGGATGCGGTATTCGTGAAAAACCCCTTGAGCTGGTAATGACTGACCGGAATTCGATAAACACCGCAATTCACCAGCTGCATGTACGATGCATGAAGCCAAATACTGCGCGGATTAAGGTAAGCCCCCAACCGCCAAGTACTGGATAACCGAAGTGCAGTCATTTGGCCTGCGCGATTGACTGCCAGTTGAATTTTCAGTTGGTGATCGCGCGACTGCGAGTCGGACAAAAAACTCGCGGAACGATCCAGGGTGCAACGCACCACAGAACCGGTTTGCTTGGCAAGCCATGCCACCACCGCAAATTCGGGGTAAGGTGACGTGCGCGCACCAAATCCACCGCCCGTATCCGGTGAAATAACCCGTACCTGGTGTGCAGGCACATTGAGCACGTCGGCGATGCCTTGTTGGTGCCAGTGGATTGACTGGCTTCCGCAGGTTACTTCATACCGGTCAGTTACGATGTCAAAACGACCAATCACCGCGCGCGGCTCCATGAAGCTCACAACGTGCCTGGGATAATCGAATGTTGCGGATACGATTTTGAATGCACTGGCAAACGCCGCATCAACAGCACCGCCGTCTCCGTATTCAGTGTCAACGCAAACATTGGATTCCAATTCGTCCCATACACTAGGGGCAGTGGCACTTTGCGCCTGTTCAACACTGATCACAGCCTCGAGTGCTTGGTATTCAACGTCGACCAATTCGGCTGCATCGCGCGCGCAATCCGGCGTTTCAGCAACGACGACAGCAACCGGCTCACCGACCAGTCTAACCTTCTCCCGGGCGAGTGGCCAGCGACGTACATCGGGCAGTGCACTGCCATCTTTATTACAAATCGGGAAATCCGGACTGCGGGTTAACGAATTAATCGACTTAAGGCCCGCTTGGGCCAAGGTTTCACCATCAGCAACCATACGTACGCCCGGCACTTCCCGAGCAGCACTGAAATCGATGGTAACTATACGGGCATGAGCATAGGGACTGCGAACAAAACAGGCGTGCAATTGCCCTGCAAAATCTAAATCATCGGTAAACGAACCTGCACCGGTCAGCAAACGCACATCTTCCACGCGCGAAATCGACTGACCAATCAACTGTTTCATTCCCAGCCTCGTTTTATTTTTGATAAGAGTGAGCAACCAAAGTCAATCTATGCGCAGCGATATAGAGTTAAGGCGCCTGGCTATTGTCAATCCTGTCGATAGGCTCAAGAACCGACGAATTGCAGCGCACTACGCTTGAATTATTGCAATTACACACTAACTATAAGTGCCATATACCACAAATCCATATTTTGATACCCTGGAGTGCCTGGATGTCAGAAGAACAAAACACAGAAAAACTAAATTTTCAAGCCGAAGTCCAACAGCTTCTCAACCTCGTTATTCACTCCCTTTACTCTGAAAGGGAAGTGTTTTTACGTGAACTGATCTCCAATGCCTCTGATGCCTGTGGCCGACTTCGATTTGAATCCCTGACCAATCCCGACATGCTGGAATCCGAGCACACACCAGCGGTGGAGATCGAAGTTGCCAAACGCGGGCGAATCATTACGATTCGCGACAACGGCATCGGTATGACTCGAGACGAAGTGGCAGAAAACATCGGTACCATTGCCCGGTCGGGTACCAAACGATTTGTTGAGGCACTCACCGGTGAAGAATCGGAAGATGCAAACCTGATCGGCCAATTCGGCGTTGGATTCTATTCAGTATTCATGGTTGCTGAAAAAGTCATCCTTAAAACCCGTAAAGCCGGTTCGCCAAATGACCAGGGCGTGGTGTGGGAATCTGATGGCGTCAGCGGTTATTCCATCAACGACCAGTCCATTGATAATCATGGCACCGAGATTGTCGTGACCCTACGAAAGGATGCAAAGGAGTTTCTCGAAACCGATAAAGTCTCGAACATTGTCAAGAAATACGCAGATCATATCTCCGTACCCATTCGCTTGCGAGCCGCACCGACGAAGAAATCTGAATCCGAATGGGAACTCGTCAACGATGGCTCGGCACTGTGGAGCCGAGCCCGCAAAGACATCTCGGACGAAGAATACAACAATTTTTACAAATCCCTGTCCTTTGACTTTGAAGATCCACTGATCAGGCTGCACAACCGGGTTGAAGGTCGACTCGAATACTCTGCACTGCTGTTTATTCCGGCGCGTGCACCATTCGACTTGTGGGATGCCGAACGACAACGCGGCATCAAGCTCTATGTTCGGCGCGTGTTCATCGCTGATGACACCAAAAATCTGATGCCGGGTTATCTCAGGTTTGTACGCGGCGTGATCGATTCAGACGATCTGCCACTCAATGTATCGCGCGAGTTCTTACAGAAGAACAAGCAAGTTGAACGGATTCGTGCCGGTGTCGTAAAGAAGATTCTAGGTGAGCTTAAACGCGTCGCGAACAAGGATAACGAAAAATACCAAGTGTTCTGGAAAGAGTTCGGCCGCGCGTTCAAGGAGGGCGTTACGGAAGACGCAGACAATCGTCAGGCCATCGCCGAATTGCTACGCTTTGCAACCACCCGCAGCGAAAGCTCAGACGCAACCGAATCCTTGCAGCAATATGTTGAGCGCATGCACGAGAAACAGGATGCGATTTACTACATAACTGCGGACAGCCACGCTTCTGCGCAAGGCTCGCCTCATCTTGAAGTATTCAAAAAGCACGACATCGAAGTGTTGCTGATGAGCGACCCAATTGATGAATGGGTTGTTATGCATCTGAATGAATTCCAAGACAAGCCGCTGAAGTCAATCACTAAAGGCGACCTGTCATTGGATTGGCTGGAGTCTGAAGAAAAGCCTGAAGTTGAAGCGGATGAAAAAGTCGACGCCCTAGTTACCCGGCTGAAAGAAATCCTGGAGGGACGCATTACCGATGTGAAAACCACGTCTCGTCTGACTGACTCACCCGCATGCCTGGTGGTCAGTGATTTCGGACTTAGCCGTAATATGACGCGCATTTTGAAAGCATCCGGCCAGTCCTCCTATGACGTACCACCCATTATGGAAATCAACCCTGATCACCGGATCATCCAAAATCTGATGGAATCAGATGAAAACCTGGAAGATTGGGCACATGTACTGTTTGATCAGGCAACTTTGAGTGAGGGCTCAGCTTTGGACGATCCGGCGGATTATGTTCGACGCATTAACACTCTGCTAGCCGAATCGATTGACGGCAAGAGTCCGATCATTATTGCGCCATAACTGCACAGCACAGTTCCCTCCCGGACAGCGAATCCCGATTTGCGCTGAGCGCGCAGCTATTGCCGATTCCGAACTGGGTAGCTCGTTGAGATTGTCTTTGCGCGCTTGCGTAGGAACTCGATATAATTCGCGTCGTTGTTGAGGCTGAATGGGTGAGTTTTTTGCCACACAGTACTCAACAGACCTAGCGGGGTATGGCGCAGTCTGGTAGCGCACCTGCTTTGGGAGCAGGGAGTCGGGGGTTCAAATCCCTCTACCCCGACCAGTGCGATATGCGCCTGTAGCTCAACTGGATAGAGCAACGGCCTTCGACAAGGAGCCTTTTCAGGGAATTAAACCTGCAAAGTGGAGGGCACTGTATCGGTGGAACCTTAACACGTCGTGGTGATGGCAATACCGAGGAAACCGTGAATTGCGGGATCCGTAGAGACTATACGTGCCCCACCTGAGATGGTGAAGATATAGTCCAGACTACAAACCGGTCAAACATCAGCCGGGCAATGAAAATTGTAGTGGTATGCTAAGCCGTAGGTTACAGGTTCGAGTCCTGTCAGGCGTGCAAAATTTGGCCTTGGAGCCGATGCTCATACATGAACGTCAGCCCTCAGCCATGGCAATAAATGATGTGGTGGGCGTAGCTCAGTTGGTAGAGCCCTGGATTGTGGTTCCAGTGGTCGTGGGTTCGAATCCCATCGTCCACCCCACCCTCTTTTGATAAGGCACTGCCACATGCAACTGCCATCACTCAGTGAAATCGAAAATGCGGCGCAATTGATAGCGCCGCATGTCGCACCAACTCCTCAATATAGTTGGCCCCTGTTGCGCGATCGGTGTAATGCACAAGTGTGGGTAAAACACGAGAATACCACTCCCATTGGTTCATTCAAAATCCGCGGCGGCATCACTTACCTTGCGAATATCGACACAGACCACGTCATCTGCGCGACGCGCGGCAATCATGGACAATCCGTTGCTTACGCTGCAAAAATTAATGGTACAAATGCGACTGTAGTCGTACCCCACGGTAACAGTGTTGCGAAAAATGCCGCAATGCGTGCGTTTGGTGCAACTTTAATTGAATCTGGCAAGGATTTTACAGAAGCCCACCTGCACGCGCAACAACTCGCCACAGATATGGGTTGCCACTTTGTCCCATCGTTTCACCGCCACTTGGTGGTGGGTGTGGCAACCTGTGGTCTGGAACTGTTGAACGCGGTTACCAATCTTGACGCAGTTTATGTTCCGATCGGTTTGGGTTCAGAAATTTGTGCCATGATTGCGGCACGCGAAGCACTTGGGCTGGAAACTGAAATAATTGGTGTCGTCGCAGACAACGCCCCGGCCTATGCACTTTCTTTCCAGCAAGGCAAACGGCTGACTACCGATACTGCAGATACCATTGCTGATGGTGTTGCCGTTCGCGAACCCAACCAAGAGGCACTAACAATCATTCAACAGTTTGTGACTCGAATCGTGCCTGTTACCGAAGCAGAGATTGCCGCGTCAATGCGCATCTATTTCACCGATACCCATCATGTCATTGAAGGAGCAGGGGCAATCAGTCTTGCCGCACTGATTAAGGAACGTTCGCAAATGACCGGACGGTGCGTAGGCGTCATCGCTTCAGGTGGCAATGTCAACCTGGATTTATACCGCAGAATATTGGGCGACAAATTCCTGCCCGACTGATTGACTCGCTGATGACAACCCAAAAACGACGCTCATCCAGGCAGCGAACGAAACGGAACCCTAATGCAATCCCGCGCCTTGCCTGGGAAAAGCTTGTCAACCCTTATTCACCGCTGGAGATTCTTTCAGCCGACCAAGTCGAAGCCATCCATCATGCATCGCTTGAGGTTTTGCGCGATACAGGGATTAAATTTCTAAGTGCCCGCGCCCGCAATATTTTTGCGTCAATTGGGGGTGAGGTAGACGAGGCCAATGCACTGGTTAAACTTGATCCGGCATTGGTCGAACAGATGATCTCACATGCACCGGACCAATTCACGATCAAAGCACGCAACCCACTTCGGTCAATCGACATGGGCGGCAATCACATCAACCTGTCAATTGTTGGTGGCCCTTCTTTCATTTCCGATCTCGACCACGGTCGACGTAGCGGTACGCTGTCGGATCTTGAAAATATTTTCAAACTTGGGCACCAGCTGGAGATCTTTCATGTCTGCGGTGCAAATTCCTTTGAACCCCAGGATTTACCCGCAGAAACTCGACATCTCGACAAATATCTGGCCGCAATCACCTGTCACGACAAGCTCTGGCTGGTCAGTATGCTGGGTGGTTTTCGCGCCTGTGATGGGCTGGCAATGTTAGCCATCACCCACGGTATCACATTGGATGAATTGCCGCAAGATGTACTGACGATGGGAAACATCAACGTCAACTCACCTCGACAGGTTGATGAGTCGATGTCTGACGCGCTGATCGAGTTCGCCGCGCTGAACCAGGCCACAATCATTACACCTTTCACCCTTCTTGGTGCCATGGCACCGACGACCATGGCCGGTGCTTTGGTCCAACAGAATGCTGAAGCACTGATCTGTATTGTCCTCACCCAGGCCGTACGTCAAGGTGCCCCGGTGATCTATGGTAGTTTTTCCAGCAACGTGGATATGAAGTCCGGCTCACCTGCGTTTGGAACTCCGGAATATGTCCGTACCACGCTGGCTAGCGGACAGCTGGCCAGATTCTATCGGCTGCCCTGCCGAGCCAGTGGCTCAAACGCCTCCAATGCGCCGGATGCGCAAGCTGCCTATGAAACCTGCATGTCTGTTTGGGCCGCGGTGATGGCCCACACAAACTTGCTCCATCACAGCGGCGGCTGGCTTGAGGGAGGCTTGGTTGCCTCGTTCGAAAAACTCATCATCGACGCAGAAATCCTGCAACTGATTTCGCAATCCCTGAAACCTGTTACCGTCAATCGCGACACCCTTGCAGTCGATGCAATCGCAGATATACCTCCCGGTGGCCACTATTTCGGCTCAGCTCACACCTTGGAACGCTACGAGGATATTTTCTATTCACCGCTGCTATCGGATTGGAGAAACTTCGAAACCTGGCGTGATGATGGTGCCTTGCATGCGTACCAACGTGCCAACAAAGTGTGGAAAGCACTATTGAACGAATACGAAGCACCGCCACTGGATGTGGCTGTCCGAGAAGAGCTGGAGGAATTTGTTGCAAAGCGTAAAAAGCAAATCGAAAACGGCGACGCTGACGCGATTCTATTCAGCCAGCAAGCAAACTAAGCTCACGGACACTACCCCGCCGTTCGATTGCCGGCAACTTGCCGCAACCAATTGCGAAACAGCACCTTGGCATGAGGCGCCCAGGTACTGTCGATCAAAGGGATGATATCGGCCTCCGGAAACTTGGGTAACTCAAAATCTCGATTCAGTGCCGCAATAAATTCATTGCGATAGTGCTCCAGTTGCTGGCGGGCAGCCTGCGGCAGGTAATTGAGCGGGAAATCCGGATAGTCCGACCGCTCCTGCAACTGGTAGCGATTGATCTCACGTTTGTATTCTTTGAGCAGACTGATCGCATCGTATTCCGGATGGCCCTGTAAAAACACCCATTTGATGCCGTCCTTACTGGCCGCAATGCCAAAATCTGCAGTTTCGCTACTGGCCAGTATGTCAATACCGATTGGTTCCAACTGACTGGCAGTCATCTCGAAAACATGCGAGCGGGGCTCATCATAATGGCTTGGCATGTCAGCCATGAGTGGGTGCTGTGTCCGGACGACGCGGTGTTCGAAAACACCCCAACGTTTGTCAGGCTTGCAGCGGGTTCGCTCAATACCGTACAGCAGCTTCAAAATCGCGTGTGAGGCGAGACATGAACAGAATACGCTGGGCACAGAGGTCGCAGCCCAATGCGTAACCTCCTCGAAGTAGGGCCAGTAACGTTCTGCGGTAATCTCTGCAACACCTGGGTTGGCGCCAGTCAGGACTAGCCCATCCAGTTCAAGCTGCTTAATTTTTGAAAAAGAATCATATACCTGTGCGACATAGCGGAGCGTTTCTGCCGACCGGTCCAAACCGCCAATCGTAAATGGATGAATGTAGACAGAATGGTGGTCAGCGCCGGCAGCAATGAGCCTGAAAAATTGCCGCTCGGTCGCCTTCAGTGCCCGGTCAGGCATCATGTTTAGAAAGCCAATATGAAGCTCTGGGTACGCGGTGACCTGTTCGGCCTTGGGATCAGCAATGTTGATACCTTCGTATTCAAGCCGTCCCCAAGAGGCAAGTTCCCGATGTCTGATCAAAGGCATTTCGAGGATACGAAGTCAGCTGACTCAATCACCGAGAATACTACAGACAAGTTCGATAAAATCTTGTTCATCGCGGACTTTTTCAATCTCGTGAGCCGCCACCCGATAGCCATACTGGTCTGCGATTTGTTCATATTTTGGTCGCCGTGCGTTCAGCAACTCAGGGAAAATCCAACGCACAAAATGATTGGGATCAATTTGATCGGCACTGCTCAACTGCTCGTGTTCTAAATACTCAGCGAGTTTGTTATCCAAAAATTCAGCTTCGTAGTAGAGCGGTTTGGGGTGCTTGACTTGTCGATTGATGATTTCGGATTCCTGCTCGGCACTGATATCGATATACAGAATCAGCGTCTGGCGCGCGAGTTCTACCAGGACCTGCTCGTTGCCCAACTCGCACAGACTGCCACTCGAATCGTTGATGAAGTGATTGTAACCATAGATAGACCGAGCTTTGTGGACGAATTCCCCGACGTCCAGCATCGCATTGATTTCTGCGTCGCGATGCAATGCCTGACGCCGTTTGAATTCCGCCAATGGTAAACCGCCTTTGCTCTGGTCACCGAGTTTACCGACGAATTTCGACAGCAAATCAAGGTTGTCAAACGTCATCGAGCTTTCAATGTGAATGGAATCGCTACGCAGCAAATCCCTTAAGAAGCTGATTTGCATTGCTTTTTCCTTGATGTTATCGATTATTGGTTCATCCAGGTAGCGGGTACCAATTCGATAATCTGCAGAGTAATGAAACCAGGAAGTTGATGGAAGTTTTCGCGCTAAAGTGGTTTTGCCACAGCCCGACATACCCATGAGAGTGATGATTTTGCGCTCTGCGCTGTAGAACTGTTGTTTGGTCAGCTTCATCGGTTAACGGAATGTTAGTTGTAAGTGCCCGCTACCCGCAGTGGGCTTGCACGCGCAACGCCTCAAGGTAGCGTTTCAGAAGGTTATTTACGTGGACTTCAGTAAGTCGTTGAGTTCGTTTTGTCCGTCTAATCGACGAAGGTCGTCATAGCCACCCACATGAACATCATTGATAAATATCTGCGGTACAGTATGTCGCCCTGCACTTCGAGTCAGCATCTCTTGTTTGCTACTGGCATCGAAGGCAACATTGTACTCTTTAAAATCAATACCCTTGCCGGTAAGCAATCGCTTGGCAGCATAACAGTATCCGCACAAAGGACTGGAATAAATTTCAACTTTATGCATCGCGAGGCTAGCGCACACCGGTGTGTCCGAACCCGCCCGCGGCGCGCAGACTGGGTTCAAATTCATCGACTTCAATCAGTTCGGGTTGAATGATTGGGACAAAAACCATTTGTGCAATGCGGTCGCCGGGCTCGATAGTAAAATCACGCTCGCCACGATTCCAACAGGAAATATACACTTGGCCCTGGTAGTCTGAATCAATCAAGCCGACCAGATTGCCAAGCACTATGCCATGTTTGTGGCCCAAACCGGAACGCGGTAACAGGACCGCGGCAACTCCAGGATCGCGAATGTCAATCGCAATGCCGGACGGAACCAGTTCACAATCACCGGGCTGCAGTGCCAGTGCCTCATCGATGCAGGCTCGCAGGTCCAGTCCAGCAGAACCTCTGGTCGCGTACGCCGGCACCGCAATCGACTGACCGACTCGCTCATCCAGAATTTTGTAGCGTACCTTGTGCATTCAACCTTGTTGCAACCTCATCAATCAGAGCAACCGCAATGCGCGCCTTCAAATCGGGTCCGAGTGTGGTTACACCGCTGCGATCAATCAATTGCAGCGTATTGTAATCGGAGCCCAGTGCATTGGCTTCACCGCTGACAAAATTCGCGGCGATCAGGTCGACTCCTTTGGCCAGTAGTTTCTTACGGGCGTGTGAAACCAGATTCTCTGTTTCCGCGGCATAGCCAATCGCAAAGATGTGAGGTGCGCGCTGTTTCACCTCGGCCAGAATATCTGGATTTCGAATCAACTGCATGTTGAGTACATCATCGGTTTGTTTCTTGATTTTTTGCACTGATTGGGTTGCGGGACGGTAATCTGCAACTGCGGCTACAGAAACGAAAACATCTTGCTCGTCCAGATTGGACAGCACAGCATCAAGCATCTCCCGGGCACTGGTAACCCGAATGACTTGAGTTACGGAAGCCGGCACCGCTTGCGTCGCAGGACCGGTTATCAGTGTTACCTTGGCGCCAGCATGAACCGCTGCTTCAGCAACCGCGTAACCCATTTTTCCTGAACTTTGATTGGTAATGCCGCGCACCGGGTCGATTGCCTCCCAGGTGGACCCCGCAGTCACCAACACACCCAGCCCCGCCATTGCGGTGCTACCCAGCAGTGCTTGCAACTGTTGCGCAATTACGTCAGGCTGCAGCATACGTCCGGGTCCAACTTCACCGCAAGCCTGCTCGCCTGAGTCCGGCCCCAATACCACAACGCCGCGCGCTTCCAATTGACGGACGTTATCTTGGGTTGCCGCACTTGACCACATGATCCGATTCATGGCTGGCGCCACCACGATCGGTGCTTCCGTCGCAATACACAGCGTTGCGAGCAGATCATCGGCAAATCCATGCGTCAGTCGCGCGAGAAACCCAGCGGTGGCAGGTGCGACCACAATCATATCAGCCCAGCGCGCAAGTTCAATGTGACCCATCCCGGCTTCGGCACTTTCATCGAACAATTCGCTGCGAACCGAATTGCCGCTGACGGCTTGCAGAGTCAAGCTGGAAATGAATGCTTGGGCATTTTTCGTCACCACAACGCGCACTTCGGCACCCGCTTCGCGTAAGCGGCGAACCAGCTCAGGAGATCGGTACGCAGCGATTCCTCCGGTTACACCCAAAAGAATTCGCTTTCCATTGATGATGTCAGTTGGCATAATGTGCCTCTTGGCGGTCAAACTCACTTTGATTTCTATTGCCTAATAGTATAGAATGTGCGCCTTTGCAAACAAATTTCAATCTCTTCAGGTTCTGGAAACAATGCCAAGAATTTGTCAGGTAACAGGAAAAAAGACCGCGAGTGGGAACAATGTTTCACACGCGCATAATAAGACCAAGCGTCGATTTCGGCCCAACCTGCACTATCAGCGATTTTGGGTTGAGAGCGAAAATCGCTGGGTAAAACTCCGTGTGGGTCGAAAAGCCATGCGTACGATCGAAAAAAATGGGATCGACACAGTGCTCGCCGAGCTGCGCGCTGAAGGCGTCAAAGTCTGATTGAAACATTTGCGGAGACTGAATCATGCGTGAGAAAATCAAGTTGGAATCATCGGCTGGGACCGGGCACTTCTACACCACTTGGAAAAACAAGCGGAACACGGAAAAGAAGATCGAACTACGCAAATACGACCCCGTTGCTGGCAAGCACGTCTTGTATAAGGAAACCAAACTGAAATAAGTCAGGGCTGAGTCCAGCACCCCCAAACGAAATCCCCTCCCCCGTGTGGTCAGTTGACCGCGCTGCCTCTCAAGCGAATGGAAAATTGCATCAGGGCTTCGATGCCGGATTCCTCCGCGCGTTGACACCACTCATCGAGCGATTGCCGGATGTGTTCGTACGAAGACGACGAACGCATGGCAATGTTATGCAACGATTCTTTCATGGCATACACGGTCGCGAGTCGGCTGTTGGTTTCCAGAAACTTGCTGAGTCGCTGAACTTTGAGTTCGCTGAGGTGTGATTGATCCGAGGTCAGCAGCCGCTTGGTTTGCTTGATCAGCCGGCGGGTCTCGCCGCTGGCAGATTGGAGCTCTTCGCGGCATACCCCTTTTGAAACCTCTCGGGCATAATTCGACATGACCTGAAATCGGTTGGAAACAAACACCTTGACAGTTTCGAAATCGCAGTGCTGTTTGTCCTCGTTATAGGTAATCACCGGGATTTTTCGTTGGATGGTGAGCAGTCTGAGCCTATTGAGTAAGCGTACATAGCACCAGCCTAGATCAATCTCCCAGCGACGCGAAGAAAACTGTGCCGAGCCTGCATAGGCGTGGTGATTGTTGTGCAACTCCTCACCGCCAATAATGATGCCCCAAGGGACAATGTTACGACTGGCATCAGGTAAATCGAAATTTCGATAACCCAGGTAATGACCGACACCGTTGATCACACCCGCAGCCCAGAACGGTATCCACAGCATTTGTACAATCCAGATCGATAATCCCGCAACGAAACCGAAAACTGCCATGTTGAGCAGTAGCAAAATGATCAAACCCAGGTTTGGGTATTTCGCGTAAACGTGATTCTCCAGCCAGTCGTTGGGTGTCCCCTTGCCATACTGTTCCAGAATACCAGGCAGTCGTGCCGCCCGACGATACAGAAAGAGCCCGCCCCAAAGTACCTTGTTAATGCCGACTTGCTGGGGACTGTGCGGGTCTTCTGCACCCTCTACCCGAGCATGGTGTTTGCGATGCACGGCAACCCATTCCTTGGTAACAATCCCGGTTGTCAGCCACAGCCAAAATCGAAAAATGTGACTCAATGCAGGATGCAGGTCCAAGGCTCCATGTGCCTGGCAGCGGTGCAGGAACAGGGTTACTGAAATGATGGTTAGGTGGGTCAGTCCCAGCGTGACAAGTACATAACCCCACCAGGGCAAATTGATGAGAAAAAAGTCCAGCATGTTTTCGAGGATTTACCGTTCCCGATAGACAATCCGGCCTTTGGTTAGATCATAAGGAGTCAACTGTACGATGACTCGATCACCACGTAAAATACGAATGTAGTTTTTACGCATCTTGCCGGAAATATGTGCAGTAACGATGTGATCGTTATCTAGTTTGACCCTAAAATTGGTATTGGGTAGTGTTTCAAGTACCGTACCGTTCATTTCGATTTGATCTTCTTTAGCCACAATATTTGAGCTCACCTCCGAAGTAGATTGGACAATGAAGCTAAGTATATGCCAATTGTATGCGCGCGTTCTGTACTGCGTGATGTCAACCAGGGCGAATTTTAGGTCAGGCTAACTCATTGAGCTGAATTGAAATAGCGCCGTTACTGGACTTTCCCCCTCGTTTCGTGTATAGTTCAGCCCGTCAAGTTGAACTACCACGGCGAAGTAATGGACCTGTCTGAGCTGGTCATTGTACCGGTCACCCGCAATGAGGAAGCGCATTTCAATGCGCTGATGAATGCCCATCACTACCTTGGCGCACCACCGAAGATCGGCGAAAGTGCCTTCTACGCGGCAGTGCTCGAGGACCGCTGGGTTGCACTGTCGTCATTTTATGCCTGCGCACTGAAAAGCCGCGCCCGCGATCAGTGGCTTGGCTGGCATGAACGCGACCGCCTGCCCAGGCTGCACCTGATCACGAATCAGTCACGGTTCCTGATTCTCGAAGCGATTCCCAACCTGGCCTCGCGGACGTTGTCACTGCTGGAAAAACGCCTGGCACGAGACTGGCCAAGCCGGTTCGGCCATCCGCTGCTGTTGCTGGAAACCTTTGTTGACTTAAGTCGCTTCAAAGGGACTTGCTACCGGGCTGCCAACTGGCTTGAGATCGGCCAATCAGCCGGCTACCGGCGCACCCACGGTGGCTATCAGCCAAACCATTCACCGAAGGCGATGTTTGTTCGACCCGTACATAAAAATGCGCGCCAGCTGCTGGCTGACGCGCACCTTCATTCCCGCTATTTCCCACAAGGAGTTCGCAGAAAAATGTATACAGACGATGATTTTAAAACAATCCTGGATTACTTTTCACACCTTCAAGACCCCCGTAAACGGCGCGGCCAGCGCTATCGCCTGGAGAGCTTGCTGGCGTTGGCAGCTGCCGCAGTGCTCAGCGGTGCCAGGGGTTATCTGGAAATCGGCGAATGGATCAAAGCCCAGTCAGATGCAGTGCTCAAGCATTTTAAAGTCGGCAAGCGGCGCGGCAAAGTGCAGCGCCCCAGTGTGTCTTGCATGCGCAATGCACTGTTGAACACCGACCCCGATGAGTTTGATGCTGCGATGTATGCCTGGTGTGCGTCAATTGACGGCACTGATGATGATGCCATTGCCATCGATGGCAAGACCCTGCGCAGTGCCATTGATGACAATGACCGCCAATTGCATGTGCTCGGTGCCTGTGGTCATCACACCCGGATGCCGTTGGCTAAAAAAAACGAAGTTAAAGAAAAAAGCCAAGGACAAGCACAAATATACCAATGAGATTGGTGTGAGTATTCCGCTGTTGGCATCCATTGCCGATCTCAACGGTAAAGTGATCACAGCCGATGCGTTGCTGACGCAGACTGAGATTGCCAAGTACATTGTTGGGCGCGGTGCTCATTACCTGCTGACAGTGAAAGACAATCACAAACTGTTACATGAAGCTGTACGGTTTTATTTCGACAATGCGTTTCGCTTAAGACCTGAGCTTGCGCCTCAGTTCAGCACTCGCACTGGTGATGAGACTGATGCTTATAGAAAAGCTCCGAAGATTCAGCACGGTCGTTCAGAGCTTAGACAGCTTTGGGTTTCAGCTGAGATCAATGCCTATTTAAACGAACAGTTTAACTTCCCTCAGATTGCCCAGATATTTTGTGTGAAACGCACGGTGCAGCACTATCGGAACGAACAGGTGATCAAAGAGACTGAGGAACTCAGTGTTGGTATTACTTCGTTGTCGGCTGAGCAAGCCGACGCTGAGACGTTATTGCGTTATCTCAGAGGACACTGGAGCATTGAAACGGTGCACCGGATATTGGATGAACCGAACAATTGGAACGAGGACAGGTGTCGCATTCGGACAGGCTACGGCGCTGAAAATATATCCGCACTTCGGCGCTTGGCGATTGCGATCATCCGCCGTCATGGCAAAGCCGTCGCACCGACTTTAAGAAAGCTGCGCAGCAACTCAAGAATGCTGCTTGATTATCTGGGCCTGACCGCGAACTGCCGCAGTAAAGCCGCGACGGCAACGTAGCTCAAACGCAGTGCTGGTGCGCAGCACTGTCAATGCCAACAAACCCCGATGTGGCAGTGCTCACAGCTGCTGCAATCGCAACGCTGTGCCCCGGTGTTGGCTCACAGCGTACCAACGTTCTCGTCACCGCCAAATTTGCGCTCGATTCGTACTATAACTTGGCACAGTGAGTGGATTTGAGCTCAATAACCAATCAGGTCGACGGATCATTCCCCATCTTTCAGTCAACAGAATTGTTTAACTCACTGACAAAAAATTTGCCGTGGATGTCAACGGGTGTGCGTCAGAATTTTGGCAGCAACTCAATTAGCGTATGAAATCTATATATTTTTGCCTTATATCTGGTAGTATATAATACTGTCATAGTGCCACTATAATACCCATTACCCATGGACACCATCAAACTACTGAAAGCCAAACGCGAAGCCCTGCTGGCTCAAATCAGCAAAATAACAGACTTCCGACCCGGTAATTTACTCAAAGTTTACCGCCAATGCGGCAATCCCAACTGCCACTGCGCCCGCCCCGACGACCCCGGCCACCCCGGTTGGCAACTGTCGCGCAAAGTCAAACAGAAAACCATCACCCGTCGCATCCCCCATAATGCGGTAGAACTCACCGGTCAACAAGTCGACGAATACCAACGGTTCCGGGAACTGGTGCACGAGTTGACCGAAGTCAGTGAATCGCTGTGTGATTTAAAGCTGCAATCGAAGCGTAAAAAAAAACACGACACCAAACCCGTTCAAACAAACCTTCGCAGCTGAAGTTGAACAGGAGATTGTGGCGCTGCTCAGTGGTCAGGATTTTTCCCGGTGCGTTGACTTCGATGCGGTTGAATGTGCCATCAAAGCCAAGACGATGGCATTTGCTGCATCGGTACTTGAGGTGTTTTTGAACGCCGACACCTCGGATCACCAGACCAATCAACAGCGCTGTCAATGTGGTGCAATGGCGCACTACAGCGGCACTCGAAGCCGACGGCTCACCACGGTTGTCGGTTTGATTGAATATCAACGGGCGTATTACCACTGTCGCGCTTGCAACAGTGGGTTTTTCCCTAAAGACCAGGCCATGGGGCTGGATTCAAGTGCGCTATCACCTGGGGTGGTTCGCATGATCGGTCAAAGTGCGGCCCGGGAAAGTTTTGCGCAATCGCAGGTTCTATTGCACGAGTTGGCTGGCGTCACAGTCAGCACCAAGCAGGTGGAACGCACTGCAGAGCGCTTGGGTGAACAGCTAAGTGATCATGAACGCCACGATACTGAACTTGAATCCCCGGCGGCAACGACCATGTACCTGGGTGTTGATGGGACCGGGGTACCGATGATCAGTTCAGCAACCGCAGGTATCAAAGGCAAACAGGCCGACGGCAGTGCCAAGACCCGGGAGATGAAGGTCGCGGCTGCTTGGTGGTGTGACCAGTATGATGAACACGGTCATGCGCGTACTGCAAAAACCTCGGTGACCTACACCGCTGCGATTGAAACTGCGCACACTGCTGATGTGGACAAACAGTTGGCGCCGTTTGTGCAACGGGTGGAGCGAGAGGCCTTAAGAAGGGGGTTTTATGATGCCGACACTCAGGTTGTACTCGGTGACGGGGCGCGCTGGATTTGGCAGTGTTTTTCAGAATTGTTTCCCGATGCCATTCAGATACTCGATGTTTATCATGCCAAAGAAAAAGTTTGGGAGCTGTCGAAACTCATCTATGGCAAAGACACTGATACGGGTAAGCAGTGGGCTGAAACGACCGTTGAGATTCTCAGGGCTGGTGAGATTGAACAACTCATTGCGCGCCTGAGATCGTTTTCAACCAAGCATGCCGACGTTGGTGTGGCCATTGGTTATTTTGACCGCAACCGCGAGCGGATGCGTTATGCTGGGTTTCGCGCCCAGGGGCTTAGTGTATCAAGTGCAGTGGTCGAGGCGGGTTGTAAAAATGTCATTGGGACTCGGTTAAAGCGCGGTGGGATGCATTGGAGTGAAGCGGGAGCCAACAAAATTGCGGCACTGCGCGCCAGCGTCATCAGTAATCGATTTGACGATTATTGGTACACGAGAGCCGACAATTCGTAAAATTGCCAATAATTTGACGCACACCCGATGTCAACTGATGGAGTCTAACGATGCTGTGGATCAAGACATTTCACATTGTTTTTGTAGTCACCTGGTTCGCGGGACTGTTTTATCTGCCACGGCTGTTTGTCTATCACGCACAGGCTGGCGATGAAATCAGCAACCAGCGATTCAAGGTCATGGAGCGCAAGCTTTATTTTGGCATCGCGACGCCGAGTGCGTTATTGGCTCTGGGGACGGGGTTGTGGCTTTGGCTGGGGTTTGGGTTCAGCGGGTTATGGCTGATGTACAAGCTGCTGCTGGTTCTAATTTTAGTTATTTATCATCTGTGGTGCTGGCACTATCTCGCCAGCTTCAAGAATGACCGCAATGTGCGTTCACACGTTTATTTCCGCCTGTTCAACGAGTTGCCGGTGGTCTTGCTGATTGCGATCGTCGCACTGGTAGTCCTTAAGCCTGCATAGAACCTGATGCCAGGCAGGCACTTATGCCGGCGTACATTTTGCAGCACCAAGTACCGGTCCTAATATGCGCGCTTGGGAATCATCATAAGCCTGAATGATTACTGCGCAATTCTGATTGTCCTCAAGGGGTGCGATGTTGGTCTCAATCACGAGCGATTCACCCTGCCATTTACCCATGGATTGGAGGCTTCGCACAATATTGGTATTCTTAAGTGACTTGCCCATGTTCTCCCCGGCATCCACGTGGGTCGTATGATGTTTGTCAAAATTCACCAGCCAGACATCAGCCGGTGCATCATGTTCACCATCCACACGAATCGTCAATTGGCCGTCTCGCGAAATTGCGGCCGAGGCAGTTAGAGAAAATACTGAATCTTTTTTCATCTGTTTTTGAGCGTGGAAAGACTTACTACCGACAAAGGAGTAAGCTCCATTGACAATCATTTGTGGCGTATATACGCCGGTGCGCCCCTTTAGTGGGAGTTTTTGATAATCGCGTTGGCGCTTGCTGTATTGCGGTGATGAAAATGGGTCTTTCCACTGCCCGGCTGAACCGTAAACCAGTGTATCCCAGTAATCAACGTGAAATTCAAGTGCCAGAATATCGTCGTACTGATCAACGATACGGCCCAACAGCTCTTCTGCAGGCGGACAGGAGTAGCAGCCCTGCGACGTGAATAACTCGAAAACATGCTTGGTGGCATCATCTGCTCGCAGTGACGACGGGGGCAAGGTAGACAGTACCAGCAGTGCAATTGCACTCAAAAGGGCTGTTCGGCAAGACATAATGACAAATCCTTCTTATTGATATTCAACTAGTTTAGACTCCGGTAATTGTATTTTGTTCAACATCGTTCTCGTCTCACCCGAGATTCCGCCCAACACCGGAAATATCATCCGCCTGTGCGCCAATTCGGGCTGTCGCCTGCACTTGATCGAACCGCTGGGGTTTGAATTAAGCGATGCCCGGTTGCGAAGAGCAGGTTTGGATTATCGCGAAGGCGTGGATATTCATGTATACACTACATTCGAGGCGTGCCTACGCGCACATCCGCATCACAGTCTCATGATTTATTCAAAGTATTACCAACAGCCTTATACGCAGGTTGACTACCAACCTGGAGACCTGTTGGTCTTCGGTTCAGAAACGTCGGGTCTACCCGACACAATCCACCAATGCAAGGATGTCGAGCACCGCTTAACGCTGCCAATGCTGCCCAACAATCGCAGTCTTAACCTGGCTAATGCGGCAGCCATTGTTGTTTATGAAGCGTGGCGACAAAATGGTTTTTCGAAGAGCACAGTTCCAGTTGATTAATCATGGACCGGTCAGTTCAGCACAGTTGCAGCGACCCAGTTGTTGTGAGTCCGGCAATCAATCAGTTTGTTCACCGTTATTGCGCAGGATACTGTCAATTCCGGACAAAATACGGTCACCTTAGCTTGAAATTCGCGGACAATATCGTATTGAGGCTTTGTTTCAATCATCCAAAATGTGTCACAACCAGGCCGTCCCACTTATTTCTTGAGTAAGGGCTTACTCATTCATAGTGTTTATCAGTTCAGTATGGATTCCCAACCCGTTAAAAAATCAGTAGCCATGAATCATCGAATCGCACCAGAAGACTGGTATCGTACAAAAAAACTTTCGGATGACATTACGCTGATCCAAGAGCGTTATGTCAAGGAGTTTTACCGCTGCAATATCTGGCATATTCGCGGCCGCGACCGGGACATGCTGGTCGATAGCGGCATGGGTGTCGTCAGTTTGCGGGAACAGGTTCCATTGGTTACTGAAAAACCCTGTCTGGCGGTGGCGTCACACACCCATTTCGATCATATCGGTGCACATTTTGAATTTGATCAGCGCCTCGTCCATCGTCTGGAAGCAGACATCATGGCAAACCCCACCCGCGAAACAACACTAACCGATGTCTATGTTCATGATGGCATGTTTTCTCAGATGCCTCCGGAACCTTACACATCGGCCCAATATGCAGTGACAGGGGCACCAGCCACCCAACTGCTGGAAGATGGAGACACCATCGACCTCGGTGATCGCCGCTTCGAGATCATTCACACCCCTGGGCACTCACCCGGTGGCATTTCCCTTTTCGAACACGCAACCGGCATTCTGTTTTCGGGGGATGTCGTCTACGATGGCCCGCTCGTCGAAGACAACTACAATTCCGATGCAAAGGACTACTATCGCAGCATGGTGCGACTTTTGGAGCTGCCGGTCAGGGTTGTTCACGCGGGTCATTTTGCAAGCTACGATCGAGCGCGACACAAGGCAATCATCAAAGCATGGTTGGATGAGAAAGATGCGGGCTGATTGGTCGCTGATTGCTCTGTAAACCAGTTGACTTAGCAGGCAAACTCCAGTCATACTGCACTGACTGACGCATTCTGGCACTGCAAAGGCGATACTGTGCGAACATCCCTATTGATGTAATCGTGGTGGGATGCTGGTTCCAGCATGCGGAATATTAAGTCAGCCAACCAAAGTACACAAGGCATTATGTGTCTTGTTGTTGCACTGGTTTTCTTAACCATCAGTGATTCCATCATCAAGTGGTTGAGTCCGGTTTATCCCCTTTATGAAATTATGTTCGCCCGAGCGGTGGTTGCACTCACCCTGGTATTGGCATTCACGCATTTTGCTGGTGGTTTATCACAGTTAAAGACGCGGCGACCCGGATTGCATTTCATCCGGGGATTTCTGCTCGTGATGGCTAACGCATTTTTCTTTATGGGCCTTTCAACGATGCCGCTGGCAACCGTGGTGACCCTGTTTTATTGCGCACCGCTGTTCATTTGCCTGGTCGCCAAGCCGATTCTTGGCGAGTCGGTCGGACTACTTCGCTGGCTGGCAATCTTTGTCGGTATGATCGGTGTTTTGGTTATGGCAAATCCGACCAGTACCGAATTTACCTGGTCCATATTCTTACCGGTACTGGCCGCGCTGACTTATTCGCTGGTGGTGATGATGACGCGCAAACTTGGCATGAGCGACTCCGCTGGCACTCTGACGTTCTACATCCAGATCTGCTTTTTATTGTTCAGTGCATTTAGCGGACTACTGTTCGGTCATGGTGAATTCAATGTGTTCAACCAGACGACCCTGGATTTTCTGCTGCGTGCCTGGCAATGGCCGACTGCGCCAGATGTTCAGTTGATCATCGTGTGCGGTGCTGCATCAGCTGCCGGGGCATACCTGTTATCGCAATCTTACCGCATAGCTGAAGCATCTTTGGTCGCTCCATTTGAGTACACCTCACTGCCCTTTGCGATCGTTGTTGGCTATGTGGTGTGGGGTGACCTGCCGGGATTGCGAGACTACCTTGGCAGCGGAATGATCATCTTCGGTGGACTGGTGGTCATCTTTTTCGAATCGCGCTTTCGGCAAACCACTTTAAAACCGCAAAACTGAAACAAGTGCCCGATCAATAAACACCCAATTGCAAGGCCGCGGATAGTGGGAGCGGAAACCTCATTGAGGCGAATCGTTCGGTTTGCTCTCGCCGAGCAAGTGCCAGCTCGGCACCCTTTATCAATACTGCCGACCGCGCACCACCGCAACTGCAGTGCACGTGACGGCTCGAATCAGCATGTAACTGAAACAATCTTTGCTGTTTGATAAAAAAGAGTGCAAGGTTCTAATGAAAGTGCTAAGGTGTAGCGCGTAGGTGTTTCCAATAAATATTTGCAATCCAGGAGCAACATCCCAGCTGGTTGTTGAAATATCGTAATGTGGGTTCGATGGTGGATACTACTCATTCCTCCTTTGCTGGTCGGCTTTACGCTGGTTGCCGCATCGCAGTTTGTCTTCCTGCGCGCAAGCTTTTTCGAAGACCTGGGACTTGGACGCGTCGGCGACGAGCTGATTTTAGGCAACTATATTCAGTTTCTTACCGATGGCTTTTATTTGAAAATCTTGTGGGTTACTGTTAAGACTTCAGCACTTGCAGCACTTGCAACATTAATGTTGGGCTTCCCGGTCGCCTATTTGATTGCCCGCATGCGATCGAGCTGGTCGATGATTCTGTTGGCCGGAATCGTTGTCTCAACGTTCATTACCATCGTGATCAAGGTCTATGGTCTGATCGTCATTTTTTCTGCCGATGGTCTGTTCAATCGTTTCATGCTTGGTATCGGGCTGTTCGACAAGCCGTTTTCGGTATTCGGTAACGAAACGGGAGTGGTCATTGGGTTGATGCACTTTACCCTCGGATTCGGTGTCCTGCTCCTGTACAGCATCATCCAAACCATACCCAGTTCGCTGGAATCAGCCGCGCAAATTCACGGTGCAAATCGCTGGCGGGTCTACTATCGGGTGATCATTCCGCTGTCGTTACCTGGAGTAACCGCAATGCTTCTGATGGTTTTCAACATGTGTATGGGCGCGTTCACGTCAGCGGCACTGTTAGGCGGCGGGCGCGTCTTCACGCTCCCAGTCATGATTCAAAGGATTGTCATGATGGACATCAAGTACTCAATGGGCGCGACAATCGCGGCAGTGCTGCTGGTATCAGTCATCGTGATCAACATTCTATCGATCTATTTACTGCGCCGTTTGCGTGCGGCACATTTGGTCATGGTGTAAGGCTTGCCCATGAAATTCTCAAAGTACAGAATTCAAAAAGCAATCGGCCGATTCTTGTTTGGACTTTATTGTTCTATTTCTTATATTTTTCTGCTGTCGCCCATTGTGGTAGTCATTGGTACTTCGCTCAATGGTCCGACTGAGAACGTTGAGGCATCTTTCAAGTTTCCACCGGAATCGCTGTCACTTTACTGGTACACCCAAATTCCGGAAGGGCAGTTGGAAGCATTGCTGCTGAGCTTTGTACTTGCGAGCGTTGCGTCACTTGTTGGCTGCCTGCTGGGCGTGCCTGCTGCGCTTGGCCTGGTACGCAGCAATGTCCCGGGTAAAGCACTGATCAGTGCCATTTTCCGCGCGCCACTGCAAATTCCCGCGATTGTGACGGGCATCGCTTTTCTCCAGCTGTTCTACTGGATTGGTGATATCACAGGATTGTACTGGCAAGGTTCTCTGCTGGGCCTCGCCTTGGGTCATATTTTCATCGCAACGCCTTATGTGGTTGGAACAGTCACCGCGATTCTGCAAAGATTTGATACGCGATTGGAAGAGGCTGCTGTAATACATGGGGCATCACCGCGGCGTGCCTTTTTTCGGGTCACTTTGCCGGTAATCATGCCTGGCGTCTATGCGGGCGCGCTCTACGCGTTCATGGTTTCATTTTCCGACGTTCCCGTTGCAATTTTCCTCAGTGCCCCTGGATTCGTTACTTATCCAGTAGAGATCTTTTTCGCGCTCGAAAATGACTTCGAACCGAGCTTAATGGCATCCGCAACATTGGTCATCATCATCTGCCTGGGATTACTTCTACTCGTTCAAAAAGTGATCGGACTGGATGCATTGCTGAAAGTCGGTGGTTCTCGCGGCGTAGGCTAACCGGCATCTGGCATGGCCATTTCACGACAGGAAGCAGTAACGATGCAAATCAGTTTTGTTGTAAACTTTATGAACACTTGAAAGAATCAATAATTAACTACGTCGACTTTTCAAGTGTCAATCAATGACGATGTAAGGCGTGGTTTGAACTGCGCACCCACAATGCGATGTAGAAAAAATGTTAGAGGGAATGAGAAAATGTTAAAGACAATTAGAAACACCTTGGCTAGTTTTACAGCCGCAATTTTGATTTCATCATCTGCCGTTGCAGGTCAATTCGATGGTGTCACACTACTCGTTGGTACCTGGGGTGGATTGTGGAAGGACAACCAAGTCGAAAATATCGTCTCGAAGTTTGAAGCTGAAGGCGGAAAGGTTGAGTTCGTGACGGGATCGCCGGCGGCAAACTTTGCGAAAATTGTCGCGGCTCGCGGTCAAGCACCATTTGACGTGGTGGAAATTCTTGCCGCCCAGGTCAAGGACTATCACGAACTTGATGTACTCCAGCCACTGGACCTGAGCCTTATACCCAATACTCAATACCTGGCGGCAAGCCGCTATAACGATTTGCTTGTTGGGTCCTGGGAAACCCAGGAAGTCATTTGCTACCATCAGGATAAGTTTGCTGAAGAAGGCATACCGGTACCCACAACCTATCGCGACCTTGTTCATCCAAAAATTGCCGGACGACTGCAGTTCCCCGACATCAATTCGGGCGGTGGGCTCCCGGGTCTAGCCGGCGTGTCGTTCGCTGAAGGCGGTAACGAAACTGACATCGAAGCCGGCCTGAACCTGGTCAAGGAAATGAACGTACTGAAGTTCTGGGCGCGCGGCGGTGAGACGATGGCGCAGTTCGAATCAGGCGACATCATTGCGGCGGTTGTGCATGCCGGTTGGTGTTTGCGTACCAAAAAGCTTGCCGGGCAAAACGTAACCTCGGTACACCCGCGTATTAGCGATGATCAAGTTGGTGTCGCTTCAGAAGGCTGGTGGGGAGTCATGAAAAACAGTAAGAATGCAGAAGCTGCTCAGTGGTACATCAACCAGTTCATCAGTGCCGATTACCAGTTGAAGATGGCAACCAAGACGGGTCTTGTGCCGGTCAATCAAAGTGTGTTCGAAGCGATGGCGGACGATCCTCTCGTCGCGGAAATGATCGTACTTGATCCCGAAAAAGTAGGCAACCAACTGAGAGTTGACTACTCAAAGGTCATAATTTCGGACTGGACTGACCAGTGGAACCGAGCTATCGCGCAATAGCGGGGACCGAAACAGTTTATTCTGATCGCCAGCAATGTCACAACGCGTTGTACTGCGCAATGTTTCCAAGAAGTTTGGCAGTGTTGTCGCTCTTAAATCCATCAGCTTAGATATTCAGGAGGGTGAATTTATCACCCTCCTTGGTCCTTCAGGCTGCGGAAAAACAACAACTTTGCGGCTGATTGCGGGTTTCAACAACCCTGACCAAGGGCAAATCCTGCTGGGCGATGAAGATATTACCAATCTACCGCCGCAAAAGCGGGAAATTGGTATGGTTTTCCAGGACTATGCGCTGTTCCCGCATCTCACCATCAAGGAAAATATCGCCTTTCCTTTAAGGGAACGACGCACACCGAAAGAGAAAATTGATGGCCGGGTAGCAGAGTTGCTCGAGTTGGTACGCCTACCGGGAGTGGAAGGCCGTTATCCCGCAGAATTAAGTGGTGGTCAGGCGCAGCGAATTTCAGTCGCGCGGGCCGTTGCCTACCCGCCAAGAGTGTTACTCATGGATGAACCTCTTGGTGCGCTTGATCTCAAACTGCGAGAAGCCATGCAGTTGGAGTTGCGCCGAATCCAGCAGGAGTTGAAAATCACGACCGTGTTCGTCACCCATGATCAAACCGAAGCAATGAACATGTCAGATCGAATCGCGGTCATGAGAAACGGGGAGGTTGATCAGGTCGGTACAGCAAGAGATATCTACAACTTTCCCCAAAGTGCCTTTGTGGCTGACTTTGTTGGTCGAATCAATTTACTTGATGCAAAGTTGTTGAGTAAATCTGGCGATATCGCTGAACTGAATATTTTAAATGGCCGAAAAATCCGCTCGAAATTGGCAACGGACGACAAAATTACGGATCAGACGCTGTGTGTCGGCATTCGGCCGGAGAAACTCTTCATCGGTTCACCTGATCAAACCAACGATTTTGACAACCAAATACCGGGTAAAGTCCTTCGCTCAACGTTTTCCGGCAATCTGCTGGATATATTTATTGATGTTGGAGCAGACAAGCCATTTTTAGTGGAACAGCGGCCGGATCGGGTCCCCCCGGTTTCCGGTACACCCATCGCAGTTTATTGGAACGCTTCCGATGCTTTGGTGTTGAGTGCGGAATAATTTCCACAACCACCGAATTCCTCTTTCAAACACATCTCACCGACGTAGATGGTTATTGACCTCCACTGCTCCAATATAAGCGTGTGAACCGACTACCACCAGCTACCGGGGCAATCGTGCTGATGGCGACCTCGACGCTATTTCTTGCGACGATGCAAGCGATGGTAAGGCACCTGGGGCAGGAAGTTCACAGTTTTCAAATTACCTTTATCAGCAGCGTGGTCGGCTTGATATCCCTGATCGGTATTGCAAGGTTAACCAAGCAACCCCTGTTTCAGTCCAAGTCCAAAAAACTGCTCATCTTTCGAGGCCTGCTCGTCGCGGTAGCAAATTTGGTTTTCTTCCTTGGCTTGACCCTGACGCCACTTGTTGAAGCCACCTCATTGAGTTTTGTCGGCATCGTATTTGCCGTCGTCCTGTCGGTATTATTTTTGCGTGAACCGATGTACCTGCACCGCTGGGTGGGGATCGTTGTCACATTCTTGGGTATTATCGCAATTCTGCGGCCAGGCTTGATTGAAGCCTCACTGGGTGCCTATGCGGTGTTATTGGCTTCACTTACTTGGGGTCTGGCCTTGGTCGTCGCAAAGGTGCTGGCCCGCACCGAAACACCTGGCGTGATACTGACGTGGTCCCTGATGGTAACGGTGGTGGCATCAGCTGTTTGTGTTGTGCCCGTATGGATGCCCATGACGCCCGCACAGACGGTGGAAGCCGTATTGATTGGCCTGTGTTGGACGACCGGTCATTTTGGCATGACAAAATCACTGAAGATATATGATGCAACAGTCGTCCTGCCGGTCAACTGTACAAGATTAGTTTGGGCGGCAGCGATTGGGATGCTGGTGTTTCAGGAGTTTCCGGACTTGTGGACGATTTTCGGTTCCGTGCTGATTGTGTTCGCCATTATTTATCTTTCCCAGGCCGAAGAGCGGAACATCAGGGCCTCGGTATAAATGAAGTTTACCCTGTGGAGCCGGCATTGTTGAACGCGACTATTCGTCCTACGACCGAACAGCAAAATTCGATGGAATCGTATTGGCTATTCATCGTGATCGCTGAGCCCGGAACGAAAGGCATTGAACGGCTACGTCATATAGGTAGCGCACCTCCAATCGTGCAGGCTTGATTGACGTATGTGTGTGTTGGGCTTCGCTGTTACAAATAAAGTGCGCGAAAAAATCGATCAGCTGCTGAGGCCAAACAATTCTGTGCGCAAAGGCAGGTCTGCCCCGCGCTTTCGACAGGTGATGTGCGCAGCTTCGACTGCGAAATTCAAAACGACCTCAAGCCGTTCCCGAGTCAAACTTGCAACCGCCTCTTTGGGGTCACCAGAATTGTCTTCAGATAATTTCACCAATAACGCTGCCTGAAAACTGTCGCCCGCGCCGACCGTATCAACAACACGAGTTGCAGGCGGTGTTACCTGGACAACGTGGTCTGTATGACTCCACGCCGAAACAGTCCTGCCGCCGTCGGTGATCACAACAAGCTTGACACCCGCATCCAACAACATGGTTGCAACCCCATCACGGTTAGTATTCGGGTATAGGGTCTGCAAATCTTCCATACTTAACTTTACCAGATCTGCGTGCAAAGCATATTCTTGCATACGCGAACGCCAAACATCGAGATCTGGTTCCACCATCGTTCGAACATTGGGATCAACGGAAACGAACCGATTTTTAAGACTCGCGGCAAGTGTGGAAAAGGCATCGGCAATCGGCTGCACTGCGATCGAATAAGAACCGAAATGTACACCCTTAATTGCGGGGCTGATTGCGGGTATCAATTCAGACGTTACGCTGCAGTCTGCAGATCCCAGGCCATAGAAAACATAATCGGGCTGTCCCAAATCGTCAACACCAACCAAGCTAAGCGTGGTGCGCCCGCCGGAACGGATGAGATATTCTGTAGAAACGGATTCGTGTTTCAAAGTGCGAACCAGGTGTTCGCCCAACGCGCCGCCTGACATGCCAGTCAGCAACGCTGAACGACCACCCAATCGGGTTATGCCAATTGCAACATTGAAAGGCGAGCCTCCGGGGCGTGCCTCCAGACGCAGACCACCGCAGTGTTTATTCTCACCGTCAATGAAGACATCAAACAGAGCTTCGCCACAAACCAGGTACATTATTCAGTCGCAGGGATTGATGTCAAATACAGGCATTGGTTGACGGTGCAATCAGCAATGGCGCATACCCAAGACGGCAACACTGCTTAACTCCTTCTCAGCGCAGAGCGATTCATTACGAGTTAAAAGTTCACTTATGAACAGCATCTATAGGGTATCAAAAAAACAAGGTTGTTAATTTTTGTAAGCGCCTTGCCTATTGCGCCAAAGTCCGCAATTGTATCGATGCCAAGTACGGTCATCTGGAGCGCAAAGCACAGGCACTTGTTTTCTATTAAACTCGTTCGGCTGTTCTCTGTCAATATATAAATTAGGTTGATTTATTATCCGACACACATGCAGCTCCAGTAAAATAGATTTTTTGCAAACAACATTCCAACCACAATGGTAGATGATGCGCGGCGGAGACTCAATTGGGCTAAGAGCCTACAACGAACGGTTGATGATTGCTGCTATTCGTCAGGCTGGTGCCTTATCCAAAGCAGAAATTGCGCGCACCACGGGGCTTAGCGGACAAGCTGCTACGGTAATCGTCAATGCTTTGGTTGATGAAGGTTTGCTGGTTGAACGAGAGCGCGTACGCGGGCAGGTTGGCAAGCCTTTTACCCCAATTGCGCTTAATCCACAAGGTGCTTTCTCTGTTGGTTTGAAGATCGGCCGGCGCAGCCTGGAAGCAGTGCTGGTGGACTTTTGTGGTGACGTGATCGACTCAAAAACGCAACGTTACGATGCCCCGCTACCCGCACAGACAATGACGGCAGCCACGGAAGTAACCAAGGAGTTGATTGATTCGGTCAAATCTGAGTTTCGGGGCCGGCTTGTAGGACTGGGGGTAGCGATACCGTGGGATCTTCATGAGTGGTCAGATGTACTGGGTTTGGAACACACCGCCCTCGAGGGCTGGCGCAACATAAATGTGAGTCAGGAACTTGCATCATCAACGGGTTTGCCAGTCTCGCTCTTTAATGATGCCACTGCGGCTTGCGCGGCAGAAATGATCGTCGGAGACCGGATTGATCGCCGCAGCGCGATTTATTTTTTTCTCGGAACTTTCATCGGTGGGGGTGTTGTAATTGACGGCCGATTGTATCGGGGTGAACAAATCAATGCCGGGGCCGTCGGCTCTATGCCGATGCTCGGGGTTCATTCAAAGACTCAGCCACAACAGCTGATTCACATGGCCTCCATTATTGAGCTCGAACGCTTACTCACTGCGGCAGGATTTGACATTGCAGACTTGGTCAACTTTCAACCTGGCGCGAAAGCGGATAGGATTTTTGATATCTGGATGGATCGCGCCGCACCCGCGCTGTCCTGTGCGGTCATCTCATCGACCAGTGTAATCGACTTCGAAGAGGTGGTGATCGATGGACTTCTTTGCCCACAATGGTGCAAGCGTACTGCCGAGCGCGTTGCTGAAGAGTGCGCGAAATTCAATCACGCAGGCTTGTCACCGTTTGAAATCACAATCGGGTCGATCGGACCTGCCGCCCGAGTTCTGGGCGCAGCACTGATGCCGTTGATTCGGAGATTCTCTCCCGATACCGACCTGCTGGTGAAAACTGCGCGCACTTTGCATGCGCCGGAACTGGTGCCACCTGGCACTGCCGGACAACCCAACAATTTGGCAATCAACACGACCGCGAAACAAACATTCAAATGAACAGCGTTTTTATGCAAGCTCACAGCCAGCAGTTTGCTTTTGGTTTAACGTAGCGGACTCACCGCTTGGGTGGCAACGTGTAACATCAGCCGTTCGATGGTATGGATAGCCATTTTTTATCATTCGAATGGATGATTTTGGCGTATTTGACTTGACTATTGAGGACATAATATGGTATTAATAAATCACATTGATAAATTAATTCATTTTTGCAGGAGAAATTTACTATGCGAATGAAAATTAAAGTCTGTGTAGCCGGTTTACTTGCACTTGTCTTCGCGACCGGTGCTTTTGCGGACTCGCACACGACAACCATAACGATCGCGACGGTCAACAACGGTGACATGATCCGAATGCAAGGATTGACAGATGACTTTACTTCCAAGAATCCCGATATCAGTCTTGAGTGGGTAACGCTGGAAGAAAACGTACTGCGGCAACGGGTAACGCAGGATATTGCCACCAAGGGAGGTCAGTTTGATGTGCTCACAATTGGGACCTACGAGGTTCCAATCTGGGGTAATAACGGCTGGCTGGTATCGTTGAACGATCTACCACCCCAATGGGATGCTGATGACTTGCTACCAGCCATGCGCAACGGGTTGACTGTCGATGGTGAACTGTACGCCGCGCCCTTTTATGGCGAAAGTTCGATGGTCATGTATCGAACCGACCTCATGGCGAAAGCAGGTCTTGAGATGCCTGATGCCCCCACCTGGGATTTCATCAGGGAAGCCGCGGCGGCGATGACGGACCAAGATAACCAGATATATGGCGTTTGTCTGCGCGGCAAAGCCGGTTGGGGCGAAAACATGGCCTTTCTGACGGCCACTGCAAACTCTTTCGGTGCGCGCTGGTTTGATGAGAACTGGCAGCCGCAGTTTGATAGCGATGCTTGGGCAAATACCCTCAACTACTACATTGACTTGATGAACAGCTACGGGCCGCCAGGCGCGTCCACCAACGGTTTCAATGAAAACCTGTCGCTGTTCCAACAGGGCAAGTGTGGTATGTGGATCGATGCAACCGTAGCAGCTTCGTTTGTCACCAACCCAAATGACTCCACTGTTGCCGACCACGTCGGTTTCGCACTGGCACCAGACAATGGGCTTGGCAAACGTGGCAATTGGTTGTGGGCCTGGTCGCTGGCAATTCCAGCCGGTTCAGATGCCACAGACGCAGCAAAAAAATTCATCGCTTGGGCCACCAGCAAGGAATACACCGAACTGGTCGCCGCAAATGAAGGTTGGGCAAATGTACCGCCAGGTACCCGACAGTCACTCTATGCGAATCCAGCTTATCTAGAAGTCGCGGCGTTCGCCGAAATGACCCTCAATTCAATTAATGCTGCCGACCCCACCCAACCGACAGTTGATCCTGTGCCTTATACGGGGGTGCAATTCGTGGCAATCCCTGAATTTGCAGGCATCGCCACGCAGGTGGGTCAGGAGTTTTCAGCGGCACTTGCGGGTCAACAGAGTGTTGCTGCAGCACTTGAAAAAGCCCAAGCATTAACGCGCGATGAAATGGAAGCGGCTGGATATTGATCCAGGTTTAGCATCGCTAATGGACGAGAATTTCTGATCAAGGAGATGTTTTGACACCTAGCTGGAGGACCAAAACCCTTGTCTTCCAGCTAGACGGTCATAGACTTGTAAAGCAAATCAGACCAATACGCAATTAATTGTACGATGGCTGCGCTGAAGCAAAGATCAATTTCCCGCTTGATGATGGCACCGGCGGTGTTCGTACTACTGGTATGGATGCTGGTGCCGTTAACCATGACCCTGTTCTTTTCGTTCAAGAAGTACCTGCCATTGCGTGGTGGTGATCTTGGCTGGGTTTGGTTCGAAAACTACGTACGCTTTGTTACTTCGAGTTCGTTTTGGCCGAGCGTTCAGGCAACGCTGCTGATCGTCGGTGGAGTGCTACTGATTACTGTGGTCCTGAGTGTGTTCTTGGCACTACTGCTGGATCAGCCAATGTGGGGTCAGGGTGTTGTTCGAATCCTGGTGATCGCACCGTTTTTCGTTATGCCGACGGTATCAGCGTTGGTGTGGAAGAATATGTTTATGGACCCGGTTAACGGACTGTTCGCCCACCTGTGGAAATTCTTCGGCCTGGCACCGATTGAGTGGCTCAGCCAGTTGCCTTTGATGTCCGTTACGATGATTGTTTCATGGCAGTGGCTGCCATTCGCGACGCTGATTGTACTGACCGCGATCCAGTCCCTTGACCGCGAGCAGCTTGAAGCAGCGGAAATCGATGGAGCGCCGCCGCTGGCACGATTCGTTTACATCATTCTGCCGCATCTTGGGCAAGCAATTACGATTGTCATACTGATTCAGACCATATTTCTGCTTTCAATTTTTGCTGAAATTTTCGTAACAACGCAGGGTTCATTTGGAACCAAAACACTGACATACCTCATATTTCAGCGGGTTCTGGAAAGCCAGAACGTCGGACTCGGCTCCGCGGGAGGTGTCTATGCGATCATCCTCGCGAACATCGTTGCAATTTTCCTGATGCGCATTGTTGGCAAGAACTTGGACAAATGAGGCTGAATAGTCATGGCTCGTAGTGTTACAACCCAACGAAGAATCATCAATACTGCCATTGCCTGGAGCATCGGTATTTTGATTTTCTTCCCGGTGCTGTGGACGATTCTGACAAGTTTCAAGTCCGAGGCGCAAGCCATCGCTGACCCGCCGCTGTTTTTGTTTTTCAATTGGACGCTGGAGAACTACGCAGTCGTTCAGGAACGTTCAGACTACATGCGATACCTGTGGAACTCAGTGATTATCGCTGGATGTTCCACCCTTATCGGAATCATTATTGCTGTCCCTGCGGCATGGTCGATGGCGTTTATGCCGTCAAAACGAACCAAAGACATTCTCCTTTGGATGCTGTCTACAAAAATGCTGCCGGCGGTTGGTGTGCTCTACCCGATATACCTGATCTTCATTCGACTTGAACTCCTTGATACCCGCGTCGGCCTGATTGCGGTCGTTATGCTGATCAATCTCCCCATCATTGTGTGGATGCTATACACCTACTTCAGGGAGATTCCAAAAGAGATTCTGGAGGCGGCAAGAATCGACGGCGCATCACTACGCGAGGAGATCTTGTATGTGCTGACCCCGATGGCAGTACCCGGCATCGCCTCGACCATATTATTGAATTTCATTCTTGCCTGGAACGAAGCGTTTTGGACGTTGAACCTGACTGCCGCGAAAGCCGGTCCTCTGACTGCTTTTATCGCCAGCTACTCAAGTCCAGAGGGTTTGTTCTACGCCAAACTGAGTGCGGCATCAACGATGGCTATTGCGCCGATATTAATTTTGGGGTGGTTCAGCCAAAAGCAGCTCGTACGCGGTCTGACATTTGGTGCGGTCAAGTGAATAACAGCAAAAACAATTGTCACAACGTGGCAATTTCTCAGCAACACTGGCCGAATTACAATCTCGGCTGTCTGTACCAATACCAGCACTTGATGATTGACTGTCGACGTCCATCCGGACATTTCGCGCCGAGCGAGATCGTCGAAAAAACACATGGAGTCTAAGGAATGGGACACATAGTACTTGAACAGGTAAAGAAACAATTTCGTGAAGTAACCGTCATTCCACCCCTCGACCTTGAGATTACAGATGGTGAGTTTGTCGTATTCGTGGGCCCTTCTGGCTGTGGAAAATCGACGCTCCTCAGACTGATAGCAGGACTTGAGGAGGTCACCGCTGGTACCATTCGTATTGATGGACATGACGCAACAACTGTACCGCCAGCTAAGCGCGCGCTGGCGATGGTGTTTCAGTCCTACGCACTGTATCCACACATGACGGTGCGTAAAAATATTGCTTTTCCGCTACGGATGGCGAAGGTAGCCAAGGCCGAGCAGATGCGGCGCGTCGAACAGGCCGCGGCAGTCTTGAATCTCACTGACTACCTGGAGCGTCGGCCAGGGCAACTATCCGGTGGTCAACGCCAGCGAGTTGCGATTGGGCGTGCCATTGTTAGGGAACCCACTGCTTTTCTTTTCGATGAGCCACTGTCGAACCTCGACGCAGCACTACGCGTCGGCATGAGACTTGAAATCAGTGAGCTTCACAGTCGACTCAAGACAACGATGATTTACGTCACTCACGATCAGGTTGAGGCTATGACCATGGCTGACAAAATTGTGGTCTTACACGACGGCAGAATCGAGCAAGTCGGCTCTCCGCTGAATCTTTACCATGCACCACGCAATATGTTTGTTGCTGGATTTATCGGTTCGCCCAAAATGAATTTTATCGATGGAGATGAAGCAGCGAAATTTAATGCCCATACCATTGGCATCCGACCAGAGCACATCAGTCCGTCCCCCACCGCGGGACGGTGGCAGGGCCGCGTCGGGCTTTCTGAGCATCTCGGCTCGGATACCTTCTTACATGTTCATCTCGATGGGCATTCTGACCCGGTTACGGTGCGTTCAGGTGGCAATGTGGACATGCACCATGGTGATGTCATTTATCTGACTCCAAATACAGAGCACATTTACCGATTTGATGCGCAGGGACTGAGTATCAATCAAAACGCCTGACGAGGAAACGTGCCCTGATTATGGGTGCTTCGCGCAGTGCTGAACTTGCCTTTGCCGAACCATGTGCCCAAACTAGTGCGAACGTATCGATAGCAGTCTATTTCATGACCAAGCTGTCTTTAATCAGTTGGGATGTATCAACTGGTTGTTACTGATCAAATCTGACATCAACGTAACCATAGCTTTAACCTGGCAGTTTTTTATGGTGAGTGCCAACAGGCAATTAACTCCCTCAGAAAGTGAGAACCCAACACTCAGCCCAAAGACTGTGCAATCGCTCAGTTAGTTTCCAATGACTGTACCGGCAAGCTAAGGAGCGCCTTCGGCAACGCAATACGACCCGAATGCAACCAATCTGAATATATTGTGGCTGAGTACAGTAGAGTTGCAAACGAAAAATGGAAAAAACCAAAAATTTGAAAGCTCGGGATCCACAGCCATGAGCAGGCTTTCACAATCAACTTTGAACGATTTACCGGAGTCGATCAGGCGGCCAATTTACAACAGATCTACCCTGAAACCAGGCATTGTTCATATCGGTGTGGGCAATTTTCATCGCGCCCACCAGGCGTGGTACTTGCAGCAGCTTTTTCAGCTTGGTTTGGATCTTGACTGGGCAATAATCGGGGCGGGTGTGCGCGCGTACGATGCGACACAACGAGACAAACTTATCAGGCAAGATTGCCTTTCAACGCTAATTGAACTCGCACCGTCGCAAATGTCAGCAGAAGTCGTTGGCGCAATGATTGACTACCTACCGGTCGAAGATGGATGCAGTTCACTGATTCGCCAACTGACCGACCCTGCAATCCGCATTGTGTCCCTAACCGTTACGGAAAGTGGCTACTACTTTGAGCCAGAAACAAAGAAATTAGATTTATCACACCCTCACATTAGGCACGACATTGCGAACCCGATGCGCCCGTGTACGGCATTCGGAGCAATAGTCGCGGCACTCAAAATACGCCGTGAACTGAGAATCGGACCTTTGACCTGCCTAAGTTGTGACAACATTCGCAGCAATGGCGAGGTGCTGCGCGCCTGTGTTGTTTCACTCGCGCACGCTGTTGATCCGGCCCTGCCCGCTTGGATCGACAGCAAGTACTCATTTCCCTGCTCGATGGTTGATTGCATTGTGCCTGCGACCGGGACACATGAGCTTTCATTGCCGCAAAAATTCGGTATTGACGACGCAGTACCGGTAACCCACGAAAATTATCGCCAGTGGGTCATCGAAGACGATTTTTGCGCCGGGCGTCCAGACTGGGGTCGAGTTGGTGTCACATTCACTGCTAAGGTGCACGATTACGAGAATATGAAAATTCGAATGTTGAATGCAGGACACCAGGTTCTTGCAAACTGTGGTGAAGTCATGGCAGTTAAGACCATTGATGAATGCATGGCTCATCCGCTCATTTTTGAGTATTTTCGCAAAGTACTGCAACAGGAAATTGTGCCGCACGTTCAGCCGGTACCAGACATTTCATTGAACGATTATTTCGAGTTACTCGTCAGGCGCTTTTCTAATTCAGCGGTTAGCGACACCACGCGGCGCGTAGCATTCGACGGTTGTGCTAAACACTCTGAGTTTATCCTGCCGATCATCCGTGACGGACTGAAATCCAATGTTCCAGTTGAAGGACTGGCGCTGGCGGAGGCTCTTTGGGCTCGAATGTGCGAGGGTACGCGAGAGGATGGCTCCAGAATTGAGCAGCTTGATGTGAACTGGGACGCGCTCCTTGGTGCAGCACAAGCAGCTCGACACCGGCCGCGTGCCTGGCTGGAGCAGTGCGGAATTTATCAGGACCTAACCGAAACTTCAACTTTTGTCGAGTCGTTTGAGGGCTGGCTTGGCACAATATTCTCAACAGGATGCAAGGCTGCACTCGAACGCTATACGAGCTATTAGCTTTCGAAGCATTCAGCGCGGAAATACGGGATTACTCTATCCGAACTAGCCCGCCAAATTCAGGATGCCGTGAAAAGCCGCACTTCAATAATGCGGGCAAAACGACCATGCCCTACACCGGGATCGTTATCCAACCTAAAGCATAACGTTTTGGGGTGGTATTATCCAGCGCGCTGCTTTGGCCATTTTCCTACTCGCTATTTTCTTTTCACCAATAACCAAGCCGTGGGCTGGTTCATCTGGAAGGGAGTCCCTCGCTACTTTTTGCTTATATTCACGTGCATTTTCCGCAGTAATTGCAGCAAGCGCAAAATTATCATGCCCAAATAAAACCTCTTCAGGTTTTCGGCCAGCCTGTTCCAAGTCATCTCTTGGAACGATGGACATTGGCGTCCCATTACGATGGTCTTTAAACGATGCTGAAGATAGGCGCCAACGCTTTAGATTATCGTCCCAGATTACATTTACATTAAGCTTGATTGGAATACGACGCAGTAATTCACATTCATCGCGTATTGATGGGTCGTCTTCCAAACCCATATGGTTCATTCAAGTTCGGGTGCTTTTGAGATTGCGCGTTGAGTCACGAGGCCGACGAAGTTTAATAGCTGCTGTTGAGTACTGTACAAAGACTCGCCTTCATACGATTCCAACTCTTTTCGTTCATCTTCAAACCAAATTAAATTGCCCTCATCGGGAATAATTTCAACCTCCAAATCAATTCCGAATTCATGCCATTCAAGTTGAATATTCCCTGAAGGTGTAGGTACTATTGAAGGCAAAGGGGTCTTTTCTCCCATCACAGAACACAGCAAAGTAATAGTAGCCAAGGCTGTTTCTATACTTACGCTACATGCACCATACGAATCCCAATTTTCCTCTAAAGCTAATATTGAATTTAGCGAGTCAATAACATCTGAAATCCAACGAGGCATCGGTCCGACTTTCAGAAATACCCGTTCATTAGGCGTGCCGCTCCCTAAATGTTGTACCCCCGAAGTTAGGTTTGACTGGATACTTTCCGCCGTGACTCGACCGTGATGGGGCGAAACCCATTCAGGTTCACTTAATGTAGCATCATATGGGTAGCTCGCTTCTATTGAATGTAACGCATTGTTCCCAAAAGTCATGTGATACGCCCCCAGATCTTATGCATTTCGGATGTTGTTACTGATGTAAATCCACGAACGATTATTTCTCGCCCCTTATCTATGAACTGAAATACACTTTCGATTGTTTACTGCTTTGGCGCTCCGCGTGCTGTAATACTAAGAACCAGCATTGGCTCGTTGTTGGAAACACTGAATGCAGGCTGAGCTAGTATGTGGAGCGTCCCAATCGGCTGATTGTATTCATTATGAAACACATGTTGGGTAGCAATTCGGACGTTTTATACAAGTCTCGCGCTCAGCCTAAATGGTGTCGTAGTGACCCACTCGCATATAATCGGATCTGAGTATTTACAGATTGAATGGTTCTTTCGAACTACGTTTCGATCGGCAGATTTTCCTTGGTCCAGGCAACGATGCCGCCGTGCAGTGTACGGATGTCCGTAAAACCGTTTTTCCTAAGGATGCCTGCCGCTTTGGCACTGCGATTGCCGACTCGGCAGCAAACAACAACCGGACGCGACTTGAACTTGTTGATGGTTTGAATGTCAGAATCAAGACGGCTGATCGGGATATTGCGCGCTTTGGGGATATGGCTGCCAGCGTATTCTTTGGCCTCGGAAACATCAAGGATCATAATTTTTTCGTCACGCATGAGTCTCGGTAATTCATCTGCACTGATCGAGCGAATTCCACCGCGTCGCTTGCGCAGGGGTTCAAAGGCCAGCAGCGCGATGATTGCGATCAAGGCAACAAACAAATGCCAGTTGATTTTTATAAATTCAAAATCCATGCCCGTCTTGCCAGGATGCCAGTTGAGTTGAAGAGTAAAGCCGGGAACCCGTTGTCAGCCGCTTAGTCCACCGTCAACAATGAAAATCTCAAACCTCCGGGCGCTAGTGCTATCGGCGATTTTGCTGAGCACAACATTGTTGTTCAATTCAGCGACTGGGCAGAACGATTATAGCGAAGACACCAACCTGATGCGCCAGCAAATTGAAGTTCTGGAATCGACATCGTTTGAAGTTCGAGCGGAACGCGATCGGTTGTTAAAAGACGTGGCTGCTATCGATCAAGAGGTCGCGGCAATCGAAGGCGATCGTAAGAATGCACTGCAGAACCTAAAGAAAGAAGACCTTTCGCAGCAGGACACGCGGCGCGCAAAATACCTGCAAGTGTTGGAATTCGAACAGCGCACGGCTGCACTCAATGCGACCATGCCAATCCTGCTCGAAGTTGCCAATCAAGACCATATCGCAAATGCTCTGCAAAATAACGATGTCAACCGGTTGGCACGAACCCAGGCCTATCTGAACTACCTGACCCACAGCCAGTCAACTCGTGTTGAAGCGCTGTTCAACTCACTGCACGACACGGGAACCGCTGATGATAATGCAGATATTGCAAATCTGGTTTTGTATACCGACGAACTCAAACAGCAATTGGCCGATAAAAAGAAAGCTAAAGTAACCATTGAACGACAGGTCGAAGCACTGAATCGGCAACTTGTTGCAAACCAGACGGAAATTCGAGAGTTACGTGAATCCCTGAATCAGTTATCCGTCCAACAAGCGAAACTGGAGCAGCAGTCCGATCAACTTGCGGATGCATCTGAAAGTTTCAAGTTCAGCGCGCCGATTGACGCGCCCGTTAAACGAAAATTTGGTGATCCAAAACGAGCATACGGCAACCATTGGACGGGTCTTCTATACCAGGCTGAAACCGGACAGGCAGTCCGCGCGGCCGCCCCGGGCGTAGTGATCTTTGCCAAAGAACACAAAACACTCGGACGTTTGATCATCATCGATCATGGCGAGGAGCTGTTCACACTATACGCACATAACCATGAACTGGCTGTGCGGATCGGTGATACTGTCGTGGCTCAACAGCTCATTGCCAAAGCGGGGGACACTGGCGAGGTAACCAGTCCGGCACTCTATTTTGAAATCCGGGACAATGGTGAGCCGGTCGACCCACTACCACGGCTAGGTGGATAGTTGCGTTGCAAACTCAAGGCTGCTCACAGCCCCACCACCGTTTCGTTGACAATGAATTTCACGACATCCAACAGCGCGAGTTCGTGGGACCGGCCCGCTGCCAGCGCTTCCTTATAGGTGGTAACCTGTCGATGAGCACTGGTTCCCCGCTCCAGAATGGTGCGTATTTGCTGCACTTCATCAACGCAATTGAGCACTTCGGCATCCTTGGCGGTAATTTCGATTAACTCTTCCACCAAGTCCTTGCAGCTGACCATTTCGCGGCGCCCAAAGTCGATAAGCCCGGTATCCGTGCCGTAGCGCTGGGCGCGCCAGCGATTTTCCTTGATCAGAAAATCCGAGTATGATCGCCACCGTTGATTTTTCATTTTCAACCGATTGAGCATACTCAGCCAGCAGCGATAAACCGCCGCTACCGCAATGGTGTCCTCAATATTGGTACACATGTCACAAATGCGAAGCTCCAGCGTAGGGAATCGCCAGCTCGGACGCACATCCCACCAGATCTTGGTCGCATCCTCAATCACACCGCAGTGGACCAATACATCGACATGCTTCAGATAATCTGTGTAACTATTGAACACAGGCGGTAGTCGAGTTCGCGGTAATTGATCGAAGACCGACACTCGGTAGGATTTGAGGCCGGTATTTTCACCGCGCCAAAATGGCGATGAGGTGGTCAATGACAGTAAGTGTGGAACGATGTAAGTCACCTGATTCATCAGGTCGATCCGCAATTCATCGTTCGACACACCAACATGGATGTGCATGCCACTGATATACAGTCGCTCGACCACATGTCGCAACTCCTGTGCCAGATGCAGGTAACGATCATCGTCAGTGAGTTGGGTTGAGCCGTAGGAAAACGGGTGCGTTGATGCTGCCATGATCAGGCAGTCGTGATTGCGTGCGATTCTAGCGACGGTCGAACGGAGATATCTCAAATCATCGCTGACTTCCTGCAATGACGAGCAAACTTTGGTTCCAACTTCAATTTGGCACTGTAGAAATTCCTTGGTAACCTGACTCCCCAACTCTTGGGTGCACTCTTTCATCAGGTCGGGCGGCATCTGGGAGACCAGGTTCATGGTGCCAACATCGATAATCAGGTATTCTTCCTCGATTCCGATGGTAAATTCTTCTATATTGCTCATTGGCTAGACCCCGCCGAAGTAAGGTGTAAGCACCGCGGGATGCGGGTGCAAATTGTGTTCAGCGAATTCGTATTTATCAAAACATAAGGCAAAAATTTGGTTAAATATTCATTATCAAACCACATGTTTGATTTTATGCCAACTGGAGCACAAAGATGATTCTTGATTTCCGAAGCGACACCGTTACCCGGCCGACCGATTCAATGCGCAAAGCCATGTACCGCGCAGAAACTGGCGACGATGTATATGGCGACGATCCAACAGTCAACCGACTGCAGGCCATGATGGCTGAGCGATTTGGCATGGAGGCGGGTTTGTTCGCCACCAGCGGGACACAGGCCAACCTTGTGGCTCTGATGGCACACTGTGACCGCGGAGATGAGTACATCGTCGGTCAGCACGCGCATACGTACAAGTACGAAGGCGGTGGTGCCGCGGTACTTGGCAGCATCCAACCTCAGCCGCTTGAGTTTTGTAATGACGGGACAATCGATCTTGATGCCGCTAAAGCGGCAATAAAACCGGATAACGAGCACTTTGCCAACACGCGATTGTTCTGTCTTGAGAACACTCAGGCGGGCCGTGCATTGCCCATGACCTATCTGGACCAAGCAGCACGGTTTGCGAGGTCGGCGAACCTCGCTTACCACCTTGATGGTGCGCGTGTATACAACGCAGCTGTATTTCACGGTGTCGATGTGGCTGAAATTACCCGCCCGTTCGACAGCTCTACGTGCTGCTTTTCCAAAGGCTTAGGTGCACCACTGGGTTCTGTCCTGTGCGGCCCGCACGACCTAATCAGGCAAGCCCATCGCTGGAGAAAACTCCTGGGCGGCGGTTTGCGTCAGGCTGGCATCGTGGCTGCCGCGGCGATACACGCCGTTGAACACCATGTCGAAAGGCTGGCCGACGATCATGACAATGCACGCTGGATCGCTGATGAACTGGCCCAGCTTGAAGAATTGCAGGTTCGTTATGACCCGTTGCAGACCAACATGGTCTTCATCACACTGGCCAAGGGCGATCCTAAACAGCTCGCCGCAAATTTACGGGCGCGCGGCATCATTGTCACACCAGGTTCACCCATGCGGATTGTTACGCATCTCGATGTTGATCGAAATGCTGCTGCAAAGCTGGTCGATGGAATTAAGGCGTATTTCGTGTGTGGTGAATCAGCCGCTTCGACTGCCAACCGAATCAGCGACTACACAGAGGATCTCGAACATCATGGTGGCACCTACCAAGGCAGTATTGCCTGACGGATCGAATGGTGGAGCCACTTCGACGACATCGCCACCCACCAAATTCAGACCTTGCAGTGCGCGAATCATCAACTGAGCTTCAAGGCTGGTGAATCCACCGACTTCCGGTGTACCCGTACCCGGGGCAAATACAGGATCCAGTCCGTCAACATCGAAACTGATGTATGTTGGCCCATCACCAACGATTTGTCTGGCTTCCTGAATGACTTCACTCCAACCGCGCTCGGATAATTCTTCCATATAAACAACGCGCATCCCGGTATCGTGACTGAATTTCCAGATATCGAGATCATTCAAAGAGCCGCGAATCCCGATTTGCACCGTCCGTTTGGGATCCAGTAATCCCTCTTCAACGGCTCTCCTGAACGGTGCTCCGTGGTGAAACTTCGAGCCCAAGTAGTCATCCCCCGTATCGCAATGTGCATCGAAGTGCACCATGCCAACCGGATGGTCACGGCCGATGGCCCGAAAAATAGGTAAGGTAACTGAATGGTCACCACCTGCAGAGATCGGTACTACACCGCATTGATGGACGCGCTGGAAAAATGCTGCTATTTCATCCAAACTCTCTTCGAGATGGAATGGTTTCTGCACCCACGCATCGCCAAGATCAGCCACTCGACACAAGTCATAGGGACAAATGCCCGATGATTGGTTTTTGCGGCGCATCAGGCTGGACTGATTCCTGATTTCGCGCGGTCCGTGCCTCGCACCGGTACGATTGGTTACACCACCATCAAATGGTATGCCAACCAGTCCGACATCTACGTTTTCCCAACTCTGTGCAAGCGGTGCTCGCATAAACGTGGGGATGCCGGTATAGCGTGGTCGCTGAATTGGATCGCCAAATTCTTCGTATTCATACATGTTATTGTTCCCTTGTTAGCAGGTGAGCCTATCGTAAATATTGGTACACGATTCCTCGTAATTGCACTTCTATTATCGCATTCAGTGGAACCGGCATCCAGATTACAGGTCACTGGCCGGATGAATCGTACCGGCCAATCGTTTTGCAACTGTTTTCAATTCGGGCTGCAGCCACGGCTGCAGCTCAACGATTGCAGATTCTTCGAGTTGGCAAAATTGCTGGATCAACCAGGTTACTGCAACCTCTGCCGCCCGGCGACTACCGTCATCGATTTTGAGTGCAAATCCAAGCGGTCGATCACCCAATGCAAGTCCTGCATAAACCCCTTCGGCACCCACTTTAATGATCACCCGTCGATTGGTCACTAACGGTACCAATGTACATAAGCGATCAGTTCCGCCAACCAGCTGCGGATACTCAGTCATGGACTGACATATTCGAACGGCGGCATCTCGGCGCGTGGAAGATGCGAACTTGGCGCTGGCCAATGCTGCAAACCCTTTCGCGATACCCTGCAGCGACAGGCCCACAACCGGGATTCCGCAACCATCCAAACCTGCGGGTGCCGTTTCAACACTCTCTTCAGTCAGTTCGTTCACGACTCGCAGCACACTTTGTTGAACAGGGTGTTCGCGCTGGATGTAACCATTAATGGGTTCACCGCGATGATGTGCCACACTTATAAAGCCCGCATGTTTACCGGAGCAATTGTTGTGGCTGGCACTGGCCTTTATGTTATTGCGCGTCATTGCAATGCGCGTGTCCCGATGAGCAGGGTAATGTGCGCCGCATTCAAGCGCGGTTTCAGTCAACCCAAGCCGGGCCAGCCACTGCTGTACACCGTCCGTGTGGCAGGGTTCACCGGAATGCGATGCGCAAGCCAAAGCGACCTCAGGTGCGCCGAGTCGATAATTTTCCAATGCACCGGATTCAACCAACACGAATGCCTGCAGTGGCTTGATGGCAGAGCGCGGATATATTTGACGGGAAACATCACCAAATTCGGCAACCTTGCGCATACTCGCATCCATCACGACTGCCGCACCGCGGTGAAAACTTTCCACCATGTCGCCGCGCGTGACCTCAACCAGAACAGGGTTGGCTGACTGTGTCAATATCGTCTCCTGGGGTAATTTATTGGATGCTGCCGAGCTTGAACGGCTTGAATTAACTTGGGTTGCAACAGGCGCAGTGGATCAAGCAACGGCGTTTACAAAATCCTGCGAATAATCCGGGCTCAAGGTCCTGACTCGATGCAAGAGTCTATCCAGTACAATTTCGGCTCATATATGATAGGCGACAATTGTCTTGCGGTGGTTCACCGAATTTTGAATGCAATGGCATTCGAGCGACCAGACAGACGAATCGTTCTGGCTGTTCATCGGTCACTACAAGCAGCCAAACCTGAAAATGGAGATTGCATGCAAATCCAGCAATTAAACGATCCGTCCCCTTGCGCGGCATGAACGCGCTGCCCCAATTCTGGCGCTACGTTGGCCCCTTGCGCGGCATGCTATACCTGCTGGTTCTTCTATTGACGATTACCGCGCTATTTTCGATGGGAGGTACACAAAAGTCAGGACTGATGATGTTTCCAACCTTGATCGCACCGGCAACCGTGCCCATGCTATTTTTTGTCATCCCACTCGATATGACCATGTGCAGCATCATGCGATCTGGTCGCAGCGAATCGGAACGCAAGCGCTATCGCCACATCATATTTTTTGATGGACTCGCCTTTGTCATTCTGCTTGGCGCTTGGTATCCATTCTATTACCGTTTGTTGACCCTCTGAATCAATCTATTCGACTGACGGGACGATCGGCTTGGCAAGTCCGTCGACGAATTCGGCATTCGAAATCAGTTCAAACACCTGCGGAGAGATGCTCACTTTCCACGCCCGGCTGGCGCCGCCCAAAATAATTCGCGGCCGTTCCAAGACCGCACCATCAACCCAAAGCGGTAGCATCTCAGGCAGCCCGATCGGGGTAACACCACCGACCGTCATACCCGTCAATCGCATGGTTTCCGCAGGCCCGGCGAACGACACCTTGCGGGCGCCAAGTTTCTTGCGAATGGTATGATTCACATCCAATCGACATGTCGCCAGGACGACACAGGCGGCAAATTTTTCTTCACCAGTCTTTGATTTGACCACGATGGTATTGGCGCAATCTTCCAACGCAAAACCATAGTGTTTAACAAACACCTGGGTATCAGCGAGCTCGGGATCACAAGGGAAGATTTTATAAGGCGTACCCAGCAAATCGAGTTGTTGAATCAGTGTGTCTTTTTGTTGATCAGTCATGGGTTGCTCTGCGACTCGATAACATGAAAAGAAAAATACCGCCGATGACAACTGGAACTGAAAGCACCTGCCCCATTGTCCCCCAGTCAGAGATGACAAAACCGGGCACCGCATCGGGTTCGCGAAAAAATTCGACGCAAATTCGAAAAACACCGTAGCCCATCAGAAACACTGCCGATACCGCTCCAGTAGCCCTCGGCTTGGCTGAATACAACCACAAGATGATGAACAGCACCAGTCCCTCCAGTGCTGCTTCATACAACTGGGAAGGGTGGCGGGCCAGTTTCAATGGATCCGCGGGAAATACCATTGCCCACGCGACTTCGGTTGGACGTCCCCACAGTTCCTGATTAATGAAATTCGCGATACGTCCAAAGAAGAAGCCGATTGCACAAAATGGACTCAAAAAATCAGTCAGCCGTAAAAGTGGAATGGTGAATTTCTTGCCAAATGCCCAAACACCCAATATCGCGCCAATGAGACCACCGTGAAAGGACATGCCACCCTCCCAAACCTTCAGAATTGCGAGCGGATTGGCGGCGTATTCCACGAAGTGGTAAAACAGGGCGTAACCGAGCCGACCACCGATGATTGCACCGAGTGAGCAATAAAGCACGAGATCCAGCACTACCGAGCGCGGAATCGGCGAGTGTGCCTGGCGCGCGCGAAACCTGCCTAAAACAATCGCACCGGATATGCCAACGAGGTACGCGATGCCATACCAATGGACATTTAGCGGGCCGAGCTGGATCGCTATGGGATCAAAATCAGGTAGCACAATCATTCAGTCAACAATCAATATCAATTTTCACAACGAAACTTGTCGGTCCAGTTTGCTGCGTTCATCGCGAACAAACCAAGTGCGCGAGTCGACCGGGCTTGGCGCGTTGTGCAGGCGATTCATTCGACAATTTCTTGGCTTAAAGTTTATAGTAATGAGACAATCCACGGTGTCAAAGTAGTCGTCTCACCGCGTGTTGGTACAAACCCCTGGCGACAAATTTCAAGACACAAATCAAAGCGCATCGAAACTCCATGAACGCAAGTACTACCCGTGAACCCAACAGACTGATCAACGAAACCAGTCCTTATCTTCTTCAGCATGCATACAACCCCGTTGACTGGCATGCCTGGGGACCTGAAGCATTGGAGCGTGCCCGACAGCAGAACTTGCCCATTTTATTATCCATTGGTTATTCTGCTTGTCACTGGTGCCACGTCATGGAGCGTGAATCCTTTGAAAGCGAAGAGATTGCCAAAATTATGAATCGGCACTATGTCTGTATCAAAGTCGACCGTGAAGAACGTCCCGACCTCGACAAGGTTTACCAAAGCGCGCACCAGATGTTCAACAAACGCGCCGGTGGCTGGCCGCTCACTGTCGTGTTGACACCGGACGAACTCATTCCTATCCATGTTGGCACCTATTATCCTGCTACACCACGCCAAGGCATGCCTGGTTTTGGGGATTTATTAAATCGAATTGCGGAGATTTACAAAGAAAAAGACAAATTTCTACCCGAGCACAGCACTGCGGTCAAGAACGCTTTCTCACAACTTAGAGCCACTCGCAGCGATGTTGATATTCCGCTCGATGCACAATTGATGCGCCGCGCCACAGAACACCTAAGCCAGGAGTATGATCCGGTTTTTGGTGGTTTTGGCGAGGCACCAAAATTCCCGCATCCGACTCAAATTGATCTTTTATTGAGTTTTTGGCAGCGCGATATGCGCGCCACTGACCAATTGGCGACGCGCTCGTTCGATATGGCGATCCATACACTCGAAGCAATGGCAACGCGCGGCATGTATGATCACCTGGGCGGCGGATTTTATCGATACTCCGTTGATGCTGAGTGGGAGATCCCTCACTTCGAAAAAATGCTGTATGACACCGCACAGCTGTTGCCCGCTTATGTTGATGCTGGTTTCTTGGGCAAGAACAGTGACCTTCACAATGTTGCAATTCAATCGGCTGAATGGGCAATGCAACAGATGCAATCGACCGACGGTGGGTACTACAGTGCGATCGATGCGGATTCGGAAGGGGTGGAAGGCAAGTTTTACGTCTGGACGACAGACGAACTTAATGCATTACTCGATAAAGATGAATACAAAGTGATCATGATTCGCTATGGATTGCGCGGCGCACCGAACTTTGAAGGTAAGTGGCATCTGCGAATCATCAACTCTCTGGAAGATGTAGCACACCGCGCAAGTTTAGAACGAAATTCGGTCGAGAACTTACTGGAGTCTGCCCATCAAAAGATGTTCAAGGCGCGCAGTCAGCGGGTGGAGCCGTTCTTGGATGACAAGATCCTGGTTTCCTGGAACGGGCTGATGATCAAGGCAATGGCCAAAACCGGACGACTTCTGCAACGCGCCGATTTTATCGACTCCGCGCAACGGGCATTAGAATTCATTCGACAACGCATGTGGCAAAACGGCCGCCTGTTGGCCACTGCGAAGGGTGACAAAGCCCATCTGAACGCATATCTGGATGACTATGTATTCGTTGCCGACGGTGCCATTGAACTTCTGCAAGCTCGCTGGAACGATGCCCACCTTGGATTTGCTGAACAATTGATGGAAACAGTACTTGAACATTTCGAGGATCAGGAGACTGGCGCGTTCTACTTCACTTCGGATGACCACGAAGCACTATTGTACCGCGCCGTCCCAACGCATGATGAGGCGACTCCTTCGGGGAACGGTGTTGCGGCGCAGGTCTTGCTGAAACTGAGCTATCTGTCGGGGAAGATTCATTACCGCGAGGTCGCAAGTCGTGTCATCAATGCGCTACAAGCTACGGCAGCACAGTTTCCTTCTGCATTCGGTTCCGATCTTTTAGCCATAGAGGAAATCATCAGTCCGAAACCTACGCTCGTCATTCGCGGAGAAGAGGCTGCGGTTCGCGAATGGGCTGATGCCTGTATGACCGCTGGATCTCAAAACCTCAATATTTATCCAGTGCCATACCACGCCAAACGCGTGCCTGGAATGATCGACGCCCAACCGGAATCACCCACTTCTACCGTCGCATATTTGTGTCAGGGGTCGACCTGTTCTGCACCTTGCCATTCTCTGGAACTGTTGCTTGAATCTCTACCTGGTGCGAAAGTTTGAAATTCTAACCACGAATCTCAACCGTTATTGAACCGTGGGTTACAAAAAAATTATCCTGTCGCTCTGCGATTGGCAAAGATTCTAGGCAATTTCGATCTGATCGGCTTGGAATCAGGAGGGTGAAAGAGTGTCGAATGGTCCTATTTGACTGCACGACATCGTTATCGCTACCTAATTTACCGATCTGGGAATGTAAGAACCATTTTTAATGTGCTGTTTTTCCGGTTCCGGAGGATGAAACAATGAAAGCTCCGAGGATACTAAGGGATCATTATTCACTAGGCTCCCATGCGGTTACGCCTAGTATTGTTACTTCTTTCTCATCGTATGTATACACAACTGATATTGCAACTAAATCACAACTTGGATCACCATAATCACGCATTACATAAAACACACGACCACTATCATCAAGCCTTTTCGGTGATGAATTTTCAGGTTTTTCCGAAAGAAGCCATTTAAGCCCATCCCATTGTTTTGCAAATCTTCTGTACGTTTTTGTGAATTTCTTTATCGATTTAGACGCTTCGTCCGTAACAACTATATTTCTATGAGAAATCCAATCATCGTTCATATTCAGCAATTACCTGACTTGCCCACGATAAATCTTCAGGAGTACATTCTCCAACGTTTACGAGTGTCGCTTCTAATGGTATTTCCTGACCATTGACAGCTGCTTTCCAAACGTCGTCATGTGAAACTTTACTGATTTCATTTGCTGAAAAATCATTACAAATTTCATTAATTATTGAGTCGAGCAGCCCAATTTGATCTCCGCAAAGGACTGATATATCGGGGTCTTCCAAAGCTATATATATTACAGGATCATACTTAGCCTTCTGTTCCTTTATAGATATCTTCCCTTCATTTTCAAGTTCTTTCAAAACATGAAGGATTTTCTTAGGCACAGGTCCAAATTGCCTTCTTATATATTTCGATCCAGTAATACTTTCTTCCCAAAATCTATACGCAAAAACATCTGCAAACCACAATATCTTATTTAATTTTATTGACCCTAGTTTTCTTGGATCACCGCAATTCGCAATGATGTAATGAACCACCAATTTGAATTTATCCGGCATGCGTTTCATAACTCCTCTCACTGTGTAATTTAATCAGTAATTGTACAATAGAGCACAGATATTAAAAATTTCGCTTCCCTTTTAGTTTGTGTGTCAAGTATATAGTCCTCTTAAATTTCCTGATTGATAAACGAATAGTATCGGCTTGAAACGATAATAGCCGTATTAGAGGAACGCATGAAAACCAAGCAGTACGAATACAAGACCGACATCGCCCTGTTGGCTGCAGAAATTGCACGAAGGGAAACACGGTTGTTAATCGCTGTAATAGGCATTGTCGGATTGGCCGTCGCTATTTTGAAATTTACCTGAGAAGGTTCCGGAATCTCAAAGCGAATGTTTCCGCCCAATTTTTGGGTCGACACAGAACGCGATCAAGGCTGATATTCAGGCAGGCAATGATCAAACAGAAGCTGAATTATCCGTACCGATTACACGGATTTGCAAGGTAAGCTACCGTGTCGCAAGCAGTCTACGGACGACAACCAGCACCAGGAAAGCCAGTACTGCCGCAACGGTGACAACCACAAATCCGTTCGGCCCCATTTCAGTCATGCCAAAGCCGGCTACACCCGGTGCTACAGTTCCGGACAGCCCCCACATGAGTCCAAATGCAGCATTTCCGGCGGCAAGCTGCGCCCCGCGAAACCGGGCTCCCATAATGGTGAGCACCACGGTATAAATTCCCGTGATCGCACCGCCCCAGACAATCATCGTAATCCAAACCATGACTTTGGTGTTGATGATGATCGGCAACACCAGTGCGCCGCCTAAAGTCAGAATTACACAGATGTACAACAACAAGTAACGATTCATTCGATCCGATAAACGCCCTATAAACGGCTGTGCAACCATTCCGCCTACGGACATCACCGTCAGTATCAAGGCCGCGCTTGCTTCAGATAAACCACTTCGCACCGCATACACGGGCAACAGCGTTACGACAGCAGCCTCTTCGAACGACATCAGTGCCGCACCGGCGACCAATACCGGTGCCAACATACAGAACTGGAGTACGTGAGAGACCTTGCCACCTGAAAAATCCGGTGATGAACCGTGTGTCCACCGAAGTGGAATCAAACCAATTGCAATCACGATAGCTGCAAATACAAACGGCAAATTACCCTCGACACCAAAAAATACGATAAATAGCGGCGAGATTCCCAATGTTGCACTGAATACAAACGCGTAAAGCCCCATCACGCGCCCGCGATAACGGTCTTCAGCTATTTCATTGATCCAGGTCTCGCTGACCACAAACAGAACAGTACCGGCAACGCCCATCATGAATCGACAGAAAAACCACACTGGAATATGGTCGAAAATTACCATGATCGCGATGAAAAATATATCTGAGCATATTGCCAGTTTGATCAGGCGCCTCACATCGGCGTACCGCATAATCAGTGGGATCAGCGGAGAAAAAATTATGGATGCGAGAAACGGTAAGGCACCCATGATGCCGATTAATGCGGGAGAATATCCCCGCAGTTCCATTTTCAGGCTGATCAGTGGATAAAAGAACCCAATCGACAAACCGTAAGTCGAGACCGCACAAATTATCGCGAGCAGAACTCGTCTGCGATTGGGATCGGGAATTAACCCGCGCAAAAAACGGTTCACTGAACCTCAATCCACACGCCACCCCGGCGCGTGTCACCAAATCCTTCAACTGCGCCATCTCGCTGTTTGGCTGTGTGTGCACCACCGAAGAAAATATCATTTTTCTTGAAAATGGTCGCATCACCTGCAGTCTTCAAGATTTGCAGTAATTGCGGATTGCCGAACAAATCTTCGCCATAGGCAGAGTGCTGATGGTAGTGAATGCGCGGCGCCTGCACAGCATCCTGAACCGACATGTTGAAATCCAGCAAATTGAGCAGTACTTGCTGGATGACTGCGGGAATTCGGTTCGACCCACCGGTACCAACTGCAATCAATGTTCCCGAATCATCCACTGCGATAGTCGGTGACATCATTGAACTCAACCGTCGCCGCCGCGGCCACGCAGTCAACCCATAGGGATTGACGTCATGCTCACCCATCATGTTATTCAACATAACTGACGTGCCGGGAATCATGGTGCCACAGCCTTCACCATTACTGACTGAGACTGACACTGCGTTGCGGTCGCGGTCGATAATCGAAATGTGGGTGGTACCGTTCGGTGCCAGCCATTGCTGGTTGGCATGGTAAATGTCTAACAGACCCCGGTCAAAATCAGCAGCATTACCGGATGAACGGTCTTCGTCAAGTTGGCTACATGCACCAAGCGTCTGCAAGACCGTGGACAAGTGCGCTGACGAACCAAACTGCTCCATTGATAAATTGTGAGCTGCCAGTCGACTCATCGCGAGCCCAATCATTATGCCGCCACTGGAGGGCGGCGGATTAAGCAACAATTGATGTTGCTTGTAGCGAACTTGCAGCGGCTCGCGCAACTCGACCTGGTAAGCGGTCATATCATCGTAACGCAACTGCCCGCCCTGGTGACCTAATTCTGCAATCGACTGGGCAATCTCTCCTCGATAAAACAGTGCCTCACCCTCAATTGCCAACGACTCAAGCAAATCATCGTAATCGGGAAAGAAAGTTGTTTCACCACTCTGGACTGTGAAGCCCGGCTTCAGTTGGCTTTCAAAAATGTCGCGGGCCACACCGGAAAGGTAAATTGGGGTCAAAATGCGTAGCACGTGGGCCTGCATTTCATTGATCTCAATGCCTTCCTTCAAAAATTGAATGGCAGGCTGAATCAATTCACTCATCGGCATCGACGCAAGTCTCGAGTGGACTTCAAAAATGCCCTTAACCATCCCGGGTACGGCACTGGTTCCCGTACCTATGATGAACTCTTGCTGGGTATCGCCAAAATCGCAGAGAAATTTCTCAGTGCTGACGTCATCCGGTGCTTTATGTTCTCCAGGAGTTTGGACAAAAAAGTCGAACACGAGCGGACGGCTGTTGCTGGGACTCGCCAGCAGAAATCCACCGCCTCCCAATGAGGCTAGCGCAGGCTCAGCAACACAAACGGTAAACAGCGCAGCTATCGCGGCATCAAACGCGTTGCCGCCCGCGGATAAAATTTGTGCAGCAGCTGCTGCAGTTTTCGGATGTCCCGCGGTTACAATGCTCTTATTCATTGGCGTGATCGCGCGTCGAAAATTAATTTGCTTTGGTAACGGTCAATTGACAATGGACAGGGTTGTCAAGTTTTCAATTATTCGAGAAAGGAAAATCTACAGATATGTTTGAGCACATAAGAATACCGGAAAGTGGAGAAAAAATAACGATTAAAGACGGCACGCTGTGTGTGCCTGATCAACCCATTGTTGGTTTTGTTGAAGGCGACGGGATTGGTCCCGATATCACCCGCGCTTCAATGCGGGTATGGAACACCGCGGTCGAACTCGCCTATGGGGGCAACAGGGAAATTCACTGGTGTGAATTGTACATGGGTGAAAAAGCGGGTGCCTTGTATGATGGCAATTATTTTCCAGACGAATCGCTGCAAGCCATCAGGGATATCATCGTGGCAATCAAGGGGCCGTTGTCAACACCTGTCGGCGGTGGATTTCGCTCACTTAACGTATCGTTGCGCCAGGCACTTGATCTGTACGCTTGTGTGCGTCCCGTCCGCTACTTCGAAGGAGTTCCCTCACCGTTGAAAAGGCCACAGGATGTGGATGTTGTGATATTTCGTGAGAACACCGAAGATGTATATTCTGGCATCGAGTTTTCCGCCGGTTCGCCAGAGAACGAAAAACTCGCAAAGTTTCTACGCGAACAGATGAATGTGGAATTCGAAACCAATGCCGGACTGGGTATCAAACCCGTCAGCGAATTTCGAACCAAACGTTTGGTCAGAAAAGCCATTGAGTACGCCCTGGACACCGGGCGCAAGAGTGTTACCCTGGTCCACAAGGGCAACATCATGAAATTTACCGAAGGCGCGTTTCGCGCCTGGGGTTATGAATTAGCTAACGAGGAATTTGCGGATTCAACCATTTCCGAAGCGGATCTTTGGGATCAGTACGACGGTGTCCAACCAGACGATCGAGTCATTATCAAAGACCGAATTGCGGACATCATGTTCCAATTACTGCAGTTAAGACCCGCAGAGTTCGATGTCATTGCAACGACGAATTTGAATGGAGACTACCTGTCCGATGCAGCTGCAGCCGAAGTGGGTGGCATCGGCATTGCACCGGGTGCCAATGTTGCGGATCACATCGCGGTATTTGAAGCAACGCATGGCACCGCACCCAAATACGCCAATCTCGATAAGGTCAATCCATCTTCACTGCTGCTCTCGGGGGTAATGATGCTCGAATACATGGGTTGGCAGGAAGCAGCCGATTTGATCAATAAAGCCTACCCCGAAGTGATTGGCCGAGGTGTCGTAACGTATGACTTTGCACGCTTAACGGAAGGCGCAACCGAAGTTTCAACCAGCGGATTTGCTGATGCTCTGATTGCGCAGATGAAAAGCAGTTAAGGTACGAAAAGAGCAGAATCTGACGGCTGCCGACTTAGGGTTAAAACCGGAACATCAATTTTTTGCATCAGTCACACTTGAATCGATCTCAATTATGCTGACCAAGCTGACTCTAAGGAACTTTAAGCGTTTCGAAGAAGTTTCGATTGATTTAGCAGAACCTGTTGTTTTTGTTGGGCCCAACAATTCTGGCAAAACATCAGCAATGCAGGCACTGGCGTTGTGGGAAATTGGAATGAAGCGCTGGAGCGAGAAATACTCTCATCAAGAGAAAGTGCCTAAACAGCGTCCCGGTGTTACGATCAATCGTCGAGATTTGCTAGCCATTCCTCAACCAAGCGCAAATCTGCTGTGGAGGAACTGTCGTACAAGAGAAATTTCCAGAACTGATGGAGGTCAAAAAACAGCGAATGTGCGAATTGAAGTTCTTCTGGATGGGATCACAAGAGACGAATACTGGCAAAGCGGCTTTGAATTCGATTACGCTAATCCGGAATCGATTTATTGCCGCCCCTTGCTTGTGGAGTATGAAGGGCATCAAAAACGTATGCCTGTACCAGAGTGTGCCGCATCGTTAAAGATTGCATACCTTCCCCCAATGTCAGGTTTAGCGTCCAATGAAACACGACTTGAATTAGGTACAGTCAATGTCAGAATTGGAGAAGGTCGCACTGCGGATGTTCTAAGGAATCTGTGCTGGCGCATTTGGGAAGCAAGCGATGAACAGTGGGAAATATTAGTGAGCGACATTCGAACTCTATTTGGAGTGAAGCTAAACGCACCAGAGTACATACCTGACCGGGGTGAAATTACGATGAGCTACCAAGAAGGCGGTTGTGTATTTGATCTTTCATCCAGTGGCCGCGGATTGCAACAAACCTTGTTATTACTGGCTTATATGCGGCTGAATCAACATTCAGTGATCCTATTGGATGAACCAGATGCACATCTAGAAATACTTCGCCAAAGAGGAATCTACAGGCAGATTAGTGATTTGGCGGCTGAACTGGGTAATCAGATCATTGTGGCAAGCCATTCTGAAATCATACTTAACGAAGCAGCTGGTAAAGACTTGGTTGTCGCCTTTGTTGGAAAACCCCATCGAATCGGAGACAGAGCAAGTCAAGTCTACAAGGCTCTGGCCAAAATCGGGTGGGAAGACTACTACCAAGCAGAGCAAAGAGGATGGGTGCTCTATCTTGAAGGATCCACAGACTTATCGATATTACGTGAATTCGCAAAAAAGCTTGGCAACGAGCGTGCCGTGGAAATATTGGATATGCCATTTGTTCACTACGTAGGTAATGATCGAACCGCCGCGGCGACGCACTTCTTCGGTTTGAAGGAAGCTATTCCAAACCTTCAAGGTGTGGGACTGTTCGATAGGATCGACTTTTCTGAAAACAAAATGCAACACATTATTCACTTAATTTGGCAAAAACGAGAAATCGAAAACTACCTTTGCTCCAGTGGAACATTGGTCGCATTCGTTGAAGACTCTGTTAATTTAGAATGGGCGGATTCTCCACTCCTTCTGCCTGCGGCACTAGCAAAACACTTGACTGCGATGCAAGAATCAATTGCCGAAATATCTGACGCCTTAGCTGCATTGGGAAAGGATGAAGCCTGGAGTGATGACTTAAAAGCCAGCGACGATTTTCTTAGGCCAGTTTTTCGCAAATACTACCGGAAGCTTGATCTCCCAAATCAGATGGAGAAGTCGAATTTTCACAAATTGGTCAAATTTATTCCAAACGAGGAACTTAATCCAGAGATAAGTGAAAAGATTGATACGATAGTTGGGGTTGCCGACAGTGCTACTAACAACTAGCCCGAGTTTACCGCATTCAACGACTTGCACTCGGCGAAGTAGATTCGATTAATTCGGTGAGTCTATTGTAACCCATTGACGCAATGGAATTACTTCCCGACACTGCTGAAAATGTCGGGACCAGAATGATTCTCTGTGGAGGTGTGACCTAACCGGCTCGATAACGATCCAGCTGTAGCGACTTGTACAGTATTTTCTGGGTCTCAGACAGGCTCGACAGCGTCATCTGTATCGTTGGCGAGGTGTCTTTGCGTTTGGACGGATAGACCACGCCGACCTCTTTGATTGCCGCCAACTGTTCAATTATCTGAGTGCACGAAAGCATCTGGCCCTGACTGCCCAAATACCGATACAGCAGGGTTTGCAGCATCAGTGCCAGCACACAGATCAGCACATGCACCTGGATTTTCTGATCCGTCCAGTGATACTGGGGACGAATGGCAATGTGCTGGGTATCTTTGAGGTCTCGAAAGGCGCGCTCGACATGGTGCTGAGCACGATAGCCGCGTACAATCTGTGCATCACTCCACTCGGCGCGGTCCGTGAAGATCAGATGCTTACCAAGCAAAGTGCGCTGCAGATGTTTCCAGGCCTGCCGCTCAAAGCGGTAGGTCAGTTTCGGAACCCCGTGTTCAGTCAACTCCACACAGACATCAAACAACTCGTTCATGTGTCGGGCTTTGAGACACTCGTCGACCTTTTTCTGAGTGCCAGCCACGCGCGGGCGCCTGCCCTTGGTAATCCGCCCTGTTTGCCAGCGTCGCAGCTGCCACTGAATCTCGTGTAGTTTCTGCCTGCGCTTGGCAATCTCGCGCAGCAAGGTGGCTGTTTGTGTTTGTTCCAGATTCTGGTTTTTAGCCACCACCACGGTGTACTCGGTGCCGTAGAGCACCTTGGTGGTGCGCCAGGTGCTGACGCCCGGCAGCTCATCGAGCGGTTTGAACTGGCGTGCCGGCACGGCCAGCAAGTCTGGATGATGGGTCGGCACCAGTGAGCCGATCATGTGATAGGGACTGTCGTGTACGGCTGCAATATTATCCTCGCAGTTGTTGCCTTTGTCGAACACCAGGGTGACATCGGAATCGTGCTGCTCGCCGAGTTCATGAAACCTTGCCACCAGGGCATCGACAAGGCTGCGAAAGGTGGGTGAGTCAGGCTGGTTGCCGGGATAAGTGTGATGCAGAATCGGCACATGGTGGTCAGCTGCTGCCAGCAGCGCCAGACCCACAATGCGCAGCGATTTTCGCCCTTCCTTGCTGTGCCCGCGCTGGGCGAGCTCAGCTTTGTCGTTGAAGCTGTCGATGAAGGTGAAAAAGTTGGTTGCATCGAACAACAGCTGACTGACATCGACCTTGAAGTGCTGCACCATGTGAGCGACGATATCGCGTTCGATGGTGCGCAGTGCATCAATCGAGATGCGGTCCATGTTGTCCCAGAAGCGCTGCGCGGTGAGTTTGGCGCTTTCCACGCCGAGCAATCGGGGCAGCACCGTGCTGGCGTACCAGTTGGCCAGCGCATTTTTGGAGCACGGTTGTAGACAGCGGTTGATGATTGCGATCAGCATATAGGAGCCGACCGAGACAGACTGTGAGCGTTTCGGGACGTGGTGGTCGATGATTTCGACGAGTTTGAGTTGTTTGGCGAAATCGACGAGTGCGGCGCTGGCGCCGAATTCACTGACGAGGACTTCTTTGGGTGCCGGTGCGGCGTCTTTGGCTGCGATAATGTCTTCGGCGCGGCCGAGGTATTTTTGCCAGACGATTTTGGGTTTGCCGTTGATGCGTTGGGACTGGCGGGCGTAGTAGTAGGTATTGCCCTTGATTTTCTTGGCGGTGATGCTTGGCATAGATAGATCATACAGATGATTAATAATGAGTTTATATTAAATGATAATAATAAATAATAACAGTTATTAATCATAATTAATGACAGAGAATAATACAGCAAATATATTAGGTCATACATAAAATCAGGCTAAAACATTCTCAAGCAGGCTTTGTCAGCCTGAAAATAATCCGTAGAAACAGGAGGTTAGAGAGGAACTGAAGAAATGGTGCGGGAATTATCAGTCCGAAATTTACCACGAACTCGGTAAAGTCAGGCTAGAGTCCAAATCTCATTCGTTCGCATCTTACCGATTAGCCGTTGATCGTGCCAATCACTTTCTTTTGCCTCATTCAACTGACATAAATATTGTTGGTTGTGTCATATAGTGGACTAAACAAACGTCCCCGAAGAGTGTATTTGGACTGCTGCGATGAACATTTACGAGATCTCACCCAAATTAAAATCTCGGGATTAGTCCACTTGAGCGCGGAATTTCGAATCTGCAGCTTGCCAGAGGTACCAGCTCGCAACGCTGCGATACGGCCTCCAAATCTCACCATGCTGTAACAGTTCGCTTGGTGTTGGTAAGTCAGCAGTGTGGAATGCAACCGAGTAGCCGCGTCGCACTCCAAGGTCTGTGGCTGGCAGAACATCAGGTCGTCCCAGATTGAAAATCAACAACATCTCCACCGTCCATGGACCGATACCACGGACTTTAGAAAATGCATCGATGATCGCGCGGTTGTCCATTGCAGCGATATCACCTGGCTTTGGTAACAGCCCTTGCTGGGTTTTTTCTGCTAGATCCTTGACCGCCCGAATCTTGGCGCGAGACAGCCCGCAGCTGCGCAAAGTATCGTCCGGGGTATCAAGTAAATCGGCGGGCATTGGAAACGCGTTACCATAAAGTCCAAGTACCCGGGCAAGAATACTGGCCGCGGCGTGACCAGAAAGCTGTTGGTAAACAATGGACCGCAGCAGGGCTTCGAACGGCGACTGATCCCGTTGATATTCGAGTTTGAATTCGCCAACTTCGGCAGTCAGATTCGCCAATACTGGATCGGCGGCGCGGAAGTGCCGCAGAGCGTCCTGCGGATCGTAGGGCAAGGAATTTGCCATCCTGAACCGAGATCAGTTCCGTACGATATTCAATTCCGGGACCAGATGGACTTCAATACGACGGTTGGCAGCACGTCCTTCGTCAGTATCATTCGTAGCCACTGGCCGCGATGAACCGTATCCAACTGCTCGGATTCGATCCTCGGCAATTCCCTGTTCGATGATCAGACGGGTGGCACTCGCAGCCCGGGCGAACGACAACTCCCAGTTGGTGGGATAAAGGTCAGCCAGGCTCCCCTTGATGGGTACGTTGTCCGTGTGTCCTTCGATACTGACAATACGATCAACAAATTCTTCCTGATCCAGAGTTGCACTGAAATTCTTGAGCACCTGCCTACCTGTAGCACTCAGTTCCGCTGAGCCCGATTCGAACAAGATGTCGGTCGAGTACTCAATGACCGTGTAGGCCGACTGGATTGCCGAAATTTGCGTGTTCTTTTCCGCAATAGTCAAGCCTAAATTGTCTTGCAGTTGGTTGATCAGCTCGCCAAAGCGCCGATTTTCTTCGTTAATCGCTTGCGTCATGGTCTCCATATTTTGGGTCCGCTCCTGGGCGCTGGCTGACTCAAGTTTCAGTACGTCGACTTGATCACTCAGCTCACTCAATGCTTGCTGCAAACTGCGGTTTTCCTGTTGTTCCTGCTGTAGTTGCTGATCAAGAACCGTAATTCTGTCTTGTGCCAATTTCAACGGTATGCCTTGTTCTTCAGATTCCTCCAGCATTGCCTGTAAATCACTCAACTGCTGTTGAAGACGCATGGAGCTGTCCTGATCATTATCAACTGAGACCTCAGCCGCGCGCGTGTCTGAACTCTCTGGTACCGCATTCGCTTGTGCAACTCGGAGCATTTCCTGTAATTCGCTCAACTGCTGTTGAAGTTCAACGATTCGCTGTCGATCCTTGCTCTGCAATGATCCAGCGCGTGCAGATTCCAGGTTCGCAATTTCAGCTTCGGATTGAGCTGTTTTGAGCTTGTCGTGTAACTGACTGAGCTGTTGCTCGAGGCTCTGTAGCCGGTCAGGATCCTGGCAATTTGCCAGTGCGACACTGCTGAATTCAGACTCCAGCAACACCGCATCAGATTGAACTGTCTCAAGCATAATTTGCGACTGGTTCAATTGCTGCTGAAGGCTTAGCAGCTGATCAAGTACCTGATTATTCGAATCTTCGTCGTCACCCGCCATTGACTCTGGCAACGCGGCGCGTACTTGGGCAACTTTCAGCATTTCTTGCAATTGACTCAACTGCTGTTGAACTTGGATGGATCGATCCTGTGGACAGTCCTGAACCACCCTTGCGTTTGCAGACTCACTCATCGTCTCCTGCGGTTGTTGCTGAACTGAACTGGATTGATCCGTTGCAACCGTTGCCGCAGGTATCGATTCTGCTGCCGTCGACTCTTCGGATGTAGTCGTCGATGACCCGTTACTCACGGCCATCTGTTGCCCACCGGTCGCATCCGTTGCAGAAATCACAGCAACGGCTTGTTCAAGTTTGTCTGCCAGCGCTTCAATCGCCTGTTCGTATAGCGTGCGCGCTTCGTTATGTCTCTCGCTTTGTTCAGCCACTCGGGTTGCCAGACGTTCATTTTCACGGACCACCAACTGATGGTCCAAATTGGTCGCGTCCAACTGCTGTTCCAGTTGCGTAACCGCGGTGCGAACATCGGAGAGCAAGGCAGCCTGTGCTTCGGCTTGACCAAGCTGCTCCTCGAGCAGCTCAATAGTCTGTTCGTAATTGTCACGGACCACAGCATGCTGATTGGCTTGTTCAGTAAGCTGCATTTCGTGTTCATTTGCCTTTGCTGACAGTTCCGACTGCAATCGTTGCATCAGAACATCATTATCGCGCTGGGCCTCACTTAGGGCAGCAGCTGAGAGTTCCTTCTGGCTGCGATGATAACGCAACTGCTTACGGGCTTGATTTAATCGCGTTCGCAGGTATTCGTTCGGCGTATAGGGGAAGCGGGCAATGTTGCCGCCGGGCAAACCGTTTTGAACTTCACCATTTGTAGTCAGCGATGCGCTCTGCTGCAGATTCTCGTTGAGCGTCAGCAGGGCAGTCCTTTCCATAATAAGGCTGTCATGATCTGACTGCAGTTCATCATATTGGCTTTGCAACGACTGCAACTGCTGTTCCAGTTCAACAGCTTGCGCCGAGTTCCGCTCAGTTGGATCCCCTTTAAACAAATGTAAACCCCAACCGGTTAGCGCGGCAAGTACCAGCAAGGCAAGCAGCATTCGACGTGCTAAATCTGGAAACACGGTCAAACCTCGAATTTAGTTAAGTAAGGCAAAGCGGTAACCCGTTGCAACGGACTGGACACTGCATGGCATCCAGTGTCCGCGAAACGATATTTCAATCTGAAGCGATAATTCCTAGAATTGAATTTGATCGTTATGAAGCAGCGCAAGTGTAGTAATTGCTTCTAAATTATAGCATTTTCACGGCTATGGCCGATCAATACGGGAATCTGCTCATTGGAGTGAAATTCGATCTCAAGCAGCCGACACGTCAATTCGTCTGGAGCGTTGTGCGCGCGCGACATTCCAGACTTCAACTTCATCATTTTTTTGTCGATATCGAGTGAGTGCTGACTGCGAATGCTCCCCTGAAAGCTCTGCCTTGAGTGCCATTAACATACCTTGATGCGAAACAATTACAACATTTTGATCTGTGGGCAAACTGCCAATTCGTTTCAAGAACGCCCTGGCCCTTTGCATGGCCCCCGCAAGCGACTCTCCACCCGGTGCGGGCTGCATAAAATTGCCAGCTCGCCAGGCAGCATAACTTGCACTTCCCATCTCACTCTCGATATCTGCTTCGAGGCGGCCGTCGAATTCACCAAGACTGATTTCAATCAAACATTCGTCGGTTCGAATGATAGAATTTTCCGGGGAAATCAGGCGAGCAGTTTCGGTTGCCCGGCAAAGCGGAGACGAGTAAATCCGTGCGATCTTGTCCATGTCATCACACAATGCCTCTCGCATCCTTAGCGCCTGCAGTCTACCAGTCTCATTTAGCGGCACATCAACGCGTCCCTGGAAGCGTTTTTCTGCGTTGTAATCCGTCTGCCCGTGACGGACAAAAAATAATTCCACAGTCAAGAATCCGAAATTGAAAGCTCTAATTTCAAGTATAAGAATCGCAACGATAAACTGATGGCTGGCGGATCAAACGCTGGTACCACAGTTGCGATTTTCTCAATACGAAGCAGATGTTATGAAAAAGATCCTAATTCTTGCCATTATCGCAGGCCTGATTTTAGTTTACTTCTTATTCGATCTTGGCCAATACCTTGATCTGAACTATTTCAAAGCGCAGCAAGAACGCATCAGTGCGTTTCGGGACGCAGCACCGCTGCGTGCCGCGGCAATTTTCTTCGTAGTTTACGTTCTGGTCACCGGACTTTCCCTGCCTGGCGCAGCCATCGCCACCCTGATTGGCGGGGCAATATTCGGACTGCTGTGGGGTACTGTACTGGTTTCGTTTGCTTCGGTTATTGGTGCATCGTGTGCTTTTTTGGTGTCTCGACACATTCTTCGCGATTCGATACAAAACCGCTACGGCGACCGATTACGAACCATCAATGAAGGAATTCGCAAGGATGGCGCCGTTTACCTGTTTACACTCAGAATGGTACCGCTGTTTCCGTTCTTCGTGATTAACCTGGTCATGGGTCTTACGCCAATGCGCCTTAGAACCTACTTTGTTGTCAGTCAAATAGGCATGTTGCCAGGCACCATCGTTTATGTCAATGCAGGCACACAACTGGCCAAAATCGACTCAGTTGGATCGATTCTCTCACCCGCGCTGTTGGGTTCATTTGTACTGCTGGGAATATTTCCACTGATTTCAAAAAAAGTCATCGACGTCATGAAGAGTCGCAAGCAGCTTGGAAAATTCAAACGACCCAAACAGTTTGACTTCAATACAGTCGTTATCGGCGCGGGATCAGCGGGGCTGGTCGCAGCTTACATCGCGGCTGCAGTCAAAGCCAAGGTCGCACTCATCGAAAAAGGCAAAATGGGTGGCGACTGTCTGAACACGGGTTGTGTACCTTCCAAGGCGATTATCCGTACCGCAAAGTTCATGTCGCACATTAAGCGCAGCAAGGAATTCGGTGTGCATACCGCAAGTGCGCAATTTGATTTCAAGGACGTCATGACGCGGCTGCATGACATCATCGGTGTGATTGAACATCACGACTCAGTCGAACGCTACACCGGACTTGGCGTTGATTGTTTCAGCGGCCATGCAACCATCGAATCACCCTATCGTGTGAATGTCAATGGACAGACGCTGACCACGCGCAGCATTGTCATTGCTGCGGGTGCAGAACCGGCGGTACCCGCACTGCCGGGCATCGAGGATGTCGGGTACTTCACTTCCGACACCTTGTGGGAGATCGAACAATTGCCGGAGCGTCTGTTGGTTCTGGGTGGTGGTCCAATTGGCTGTGAGCTTTCACAAGCATTCGCCCGACTGGGCTCGCAGGTCATCCAGGTGCAAAAACCCGAGCGCCTGATGCCCAAGGAAGATCCCGAATACTCCGAAATGGTGCTTAAGCAGTTTCTGGAAGATGGTATTGATGTGCGGCTGCAACATCAAGCCATTGAGTTGATCAAACGGGACGGACAAAAACACCTGGTTTGTGAAACGCTGGGCGAGCGGGTATTGATCGAGTTTGACGTATTGTTGGTCGCCGTTGGACGCAAAGCCAGACTGGAAGGCTATGGCCTTGAGAATCTGGGCATCGAAATCTCCGCACGCGGCACTATAGAAGTGAACGATTTTCTAGAAACCAACTACCCCAATATCTATGCAGTTGGCGACGTTGCCGGGCCTTATCAGTTTACGCACTTTGGCTCGCACCAAGCCACCGCGGCCGCAACCAATGCATTGCTTAGACCGTTCTTTCGACGCCGCTGTGACTACTCGGTCATACCTTGGGCGACTTTTACGGACCCGGAAGTTGCGAGAGTCGGACTCAATGAACTCGAAGCCAAAGCGCAAGGGATTCAGTACGAAGTTACTCGCTATGATTTCAAAGACTTGTCACGTGCGATTGCGGATAGCGAAACCCGCGGGGAGATTAAAGTGCTGACCCCACCTGGTAAAGACAAGATACTCGGGGTAACCATCGCCGGTGAGCATGCGGGCGACCTGATCACAGAGTTCATTCTCGCCATGCAGAATGGATTGGGACTCAACAAAATTCTGGGTACCATTCATATCTATCCGACACTGGCGGAATCGGCAAGATTTGTCGCTGGTAATTGGCGCCGCAAACGTGTCTCAGAACGAGTGTCGAAAATATTGCGCGGCTTTAATCGCTGGCGGCGTCGCTAACGCACCGCATCACATCGTGTTATTGCTGTATACGGAATGCAACTGGTAGTAATGGCCCTTGAGACGCATCAATTCTGTGTGCGTACCTTCTTCGACAATCCGGCCCTCGTTAAGCACAATAATTCGATTGACGTGTTCGATTGACGCCAGCCGATGGGCGACAATGATCACGGTACGCCCTTCGCCGAGGGCGTCTAGCGCGTTGCGCACCTCGAACTCAGACTGGGTATCAAGCGACGACGTAGCTTCGTCGAATATCAGGATTGGTGCATCCTTTATAAATGCCCTGGCGATCGCGATTCTTTGTTTTTGACCACCGGAAAGACGTACACCGCGTTCACCGATTTGCGTCTCAAACCCATTGGGCAGCTTTTCGATGAAATCAAGTGCATAGGCTGATTGTGCTGCCGCGCGAATCTTTTCTTGAGTTGCATTATTGATATCACCATAGGCAATGTTAGCTGCAACGGTATCGTCAAACAGGAAGATGTCTTGGGTGACCAGTGCCACTTGGCGACGAATTTCTGCCAGTGTATAGTCGCGTAAATCCACGCCATCAACCCGCACGACCCCTTCCTGCAATTCATAAAGGCGCGGCAACAGTGATGTCAAAGTGCTTTTGCCACTACCCGAAGCACCGACCAGTGCGACAGTCTGATGCGGTTCGATTTCCAGCGAAACGTTATTCAAGGAACTGGCCGCAGATGTCGCGTACTTGAATGACACGTTTTCAAATGTAATTCGACCTGTAACCGTTTTATCCGCAATCCGATGCTCGCCATCGTCGACTTCAACTTCCTGGTCAATCAGATAAAACACACGCTCTGAAGCAACCAGGCCGGCCTGCAGCATCTCATTGATACGCAGCAATTTTTTCATAGAACTGGAAATCAGTGCCAGGGCCGCCATAAACGAAACAAATCCGCCTACAGTCAAAGGATCAGTCAAGTCGCGGGTGAGGCTGAAGTAAACGGTGGCCGCAATGACGCAGGTTGAAATGAACTCCGCTGCGGGCACAGTTAAGTGGTTCGCGACAGCTTGCTTGAGTTTCAGTTGTCGAACTCGATTGGCATAACGTTTGAGCCGTTCGCGTTCATAGTTCTGCATCTGATAGAGCTTGACCAAGCGATGATAGGCGGTCACCTCCTGCAAGTGGGCGAGAAATTGTCCCCCCATCTGCATGAAATCCCGATAAAGCAGACGCAGTCGTCTGGCAATGAACGCAACCAGAAGCGTTATCAGCGGTGTGGCCACGAGCAGTGTCAGACTCAGCACCCAGTCGAGTATGAAGATCCACACCAACAGTCCAATAATGGTGAGCGACTCCCGAATGACTGTGATCACAACCGTGGATGCCGTATCGGTTAATTGGTTGACATCGGATGAAATTCGGACCATGATTTGTGCGGCCGGCATTTCATCGTAAAACCGGGTTGGAAAAGCAATCATGCGGTCAATCATTGTGGTTTGAATGTCGTATACAACATAACCCAGCACCCAGCTCATGCACACACCGTGCAGGTAGCTTGCGATGCCGCGGATGGCAAACACCACCACCAGGATAATGGGTGTCCAAACGATGTAGATCGGGTCCCGTTCGACAAAACTGCCATCCAGCAACGGCTTCATCAGCACTGCAACCGCGGGCGTGGTTAATGCGAACAGCGCAACCAGGGACAGGCCCAAAAAGAAATACCACTTATAGACCATCACGTAGCTCATCAGGCGACCGTAGAGCTTGAGGTCTTGCAAGAGGGGCAGTTTTGATTTACTTTCAGCCACGTGGTCTGTGCTGAATTATCAGGGTGTGACGCAAATTTGAGTTGCGATTTGATGCGTAGTCATGTAGAATTTGCGGGCGGTTGCTTGACCTGTGATCAATTCTAAGTCGTTCCGTTGGACTGACACCGGCATTATGCCGAATTTTCCGCCTCTCCATTCACCGTCAAACAGATTACTGTCGACCCGGAGACCGTTATGAGGAAATAACCCATGGCAACGTCTAACAACAGTTCGGGCAATAAAATTATATAATTTCCGCTTTTTCTAATACGTACGGAAGCAATCAAGACTGGGTAGGGACAGGGGAACAATGACAACGAATTCAGCAAAAGCCAGCGAGGTGCAACGCGAATGGTATCTCATCGACGCATCTGACAAGGTTTTGGGACGTATGGCGACCGAGATCGCAATTCGTCTGCGCGGCAAACACAAGCCGATCTATACCCCTCATGTTGATACCGGTGACTACATCGTGGTCATAAACGCCGAAAAAGTCATTGTGACCGGCAACAAGGAAAATGCCAAAGTCTATCACCGCCACTCAGGCCGCCCTGGTGGACTGAAGACTGTACCCATCAGCACGATGCGTAAAGAACATCCAACCCGAATTATTGAGCATGCCGTCAAAGGGATGATGCCAAAGGGGCCGCTCGGTCGGGCAATGCTCTCCAAATTGAAAGTCTATGCCGGTCCTAATCAACCGCACCAGGCACAGTCACCCAAACCGCTCACTTTCTAGAGACAATCATCATGGCAACTTCCAGCGAAGTCTATTACGGAACCGGCCGTCGAAAATCTTCGACAGCCCGGGTATACCTGACCCGCGGCACCGGCAGTATTTCGGCCAACAATCGCCCAATTGAAGAATATTTCGGACGCGAGACCGCGCGTATGGTTATTCGTCAGCCGCTTGAACACCTTGGTATGCTGAACTCAATCGACGTTAAGGCAAACGTATCAGGCGGAGGTCAAAGCGGACAGGCGGGCGCCATCCAGCTCGGTATCGCACGAGCGCTGCTGAACTATGATGAAAACAACAGGGCTGCACTTCGCAAGGCTGGCTTCCTGACGCGCGATGCACGCGAGGTTGAGCGCAAGAAAGTCGGTCTGCACAAAGCAAGAAAGCGCCCACAATATTCCAAACGATAGTTTACAGGCAGGAACTTTTCGGTTTTATCGTTAGGGGTTCCAGACACTGGGGAATCGTCTAACGGCAGGACAACGGACTCTGACTCCGTCAATCCAGGTTCGAATCCTGGTTCCCCAGCCAACTTTCGGTCATGCATTCACGGAATACAGCAGATTATCATTCGCGAATGCCGTAGCCGCGCTCGAGCAATACCAGACACAGGGTGCAAAGGATTGCGATGGCGATGAAAATAACCGCAAACGATACGCCGATTGCCACATCACTCGAGCCCAAGAAGCCGTAGCGCGCAATATTGATGACATACAAAATGGGATTGGCGAGTGATGCGAATTGCCAAAATTCCGGCAACAGGCGCACCGAGTAGAATACCCCACCCAAATAGATTAGCGGTGTCAGAACAAAGTTCGGGATGATGCTTACGTCATCAAAACTTTTTGCGAACATCCCGTTCAGCATGCCACCCAAGGAAAATACCAGTGCGGCCAGAAAGATCACCACGATGGTGGTGAATGGCGACACAATGTCAACTGTTGCAAACATCATCGCTACAACCAACACAATCATTCCAACCATGATGCCGCGGCAGACTCCTCCGACAAGATAACCAATCAAGATAACGTAGGAGGGCACGGGAGAAACCATGAGTTCCTCGATAAATCGCTGAAACTTGGCAGAGAAAAATGATGAAGCAACGTTCGTATAACTACCGGTAATAACGGACATGAGCACTAGCCCAGGTACGATAAAGTCAATATAGGAGTGTCCCTGCATGGGTCCGATTCTCGGACCGATGAGATTGCCAAAGATCAGGAAGTAAAGACAAGTGGTAATCACCGGCGGAATCAGTGTTTGTGTCCAAATTCGCAAAAACCGCGTGATTTCCTTGCGACTGAGGGTGTAAAGTGCGACTGCTAGGTATTGCAATGGTAATCGTCTGGTGGTTGTAATAATCGTCAAATCGGTCCGATTTGTTGGTTTTTCAGAAGAATTGTTCCGTTTGGGTTTATGTCTAGCTTAGAGCAGGTCACAGCGAAAGCAGTCTATCGGTACCGGAAGACTGATCTCACAATGATGATCTGCGACTCGAATTCGGATTGATCACCTTGATCGTTTCATCGCAACAATATCCATAAGAAACAAAGTTTTAGCTTTCTGTAATTATTGATATAGAGGATTCTACGGCGGCGTTGACGGAACGCGAACCAATGGTTTTTGGCGTTCGTATTTTAATTCCTATTGTGATGAGTTGATCATGCTTCCTTGAGTTGCTTTTGCATTTCATCGGTCTCCGACCGAAGCAGTTCCATAAACAGCGTTTCCAAACGGTTTGACTTGCTCTGGATACTGACCACATGAATGTCGAAACTGGACAGCGTTTCAAAAACCCGGTTAATGCTGGAGTTTCGCGCGATGTCGACTTCTACAGTCGTTGGGTCAAGCAATCGAAGTGTTGCACCTGCATTGACCGGCAGTCGAGACTGCTCAACCGGGCTAGCCAGGTCGAGAACATAGGTTTCCTGGCTCAATTGACGAAACAGTGACTTCATATCGACATCGAGAATCATTTCACCAAGTTCAATCACACCCACATTACGGCACAATTTTTCGGCCTCCTCCAGGTAGTGTGTCGTCAGGATGATCGTCGTTCCCTGACGATTCAAATCCTGCATGAACTCCCACATGGACAAGCGCGTTTCAAAGTCAATTCCGGCAGTCGGTTCGTCCAGAATCAAGAGGCGAGGTTCGTGCATCAGTGCTCTTGCAATCATGAGCCTGCGTTTCATACCACCGGAAAGTCTGCGCGACTTGTTGTTGCGATGATCCCACAATCCCAGCGTCGTCAAGTATTTTTCTGCCTGCTGTTGCGCGATGGCACGGCGAACGCCGTAATAGCCAGCGGTATTAATGACAATATTCCAGGGTGTTTCGAACTGGTTGAAGTTGATTTCTTGGGGAACCAATCCGATATGTGACTTGGCAAGTCCAAAATTTTTATCGATATCGATACCGAAAATATGAACTTTACCGGCGGTTTTGGTAACAAGCGAACAGGTAATGCCGATGGTGGTCGATTTACCGGCACCATTGCGGCCAAGCAGCGCATAAAAGTCACCTTCCTGAACGACGAAGGACACTCCTTTAAGCGCGACTCTGCCATTAGAGTAAGTCTTCGAAAGATTGGATACTGAAAGTGCCGCCGTTGCGGTACCTGATTGATTCACGGAGAGGCCGGACTGGTGAATGGGTGACGGTCGAATGAATTGTCATTATAATTTGACGTACTCGGGCGAACGACCTCTCTAAATGTTCGCACGATCAGTTTATTGGATTCTTGATTGATGGAAAGCAACACACCCATACAAATTTCACCCAGTGCAGCAAAGCGCGTCTCGCAATTGATGTCGGACACCGACATTGGTTTGCGCGTTTATGTTGAAGGCGGTGGCTGTTCCGGTTTCCAGTACGGATTCCAACTGGAACAGCAGCAACAGGACGATGACTTCATCATCGAGGGAAATGGCATCACCTTACTGGTTGATTCGCTCAGCATTCAGTACCTCATGGGGGCCAAGGTGGACTACCTTGACGACTTGATGGGTGCACGATTCTTCGTGCAAAACCCAAATGCATCCACAACCTGTGGCTGCGGATCGTCGTTTACCATATAAGCCTCGTATCACCCGCTCCCTCAGCCGGAGCAATTCACAAATCGGGCATTTCAATTGGACTTAATCAGTTCGCCTGTTGTGTTTTACGCGATCGCGACTGGTTTCTGCTTTCTGGTTGGTGTGTTAATCGGGGTTTGTGGGATCGGTGGTATCCTGATCATTCCATTTTTGGTCTACGTCGCAAGTATTGACATACACACAGTCATACCGGCGTGTATGGCAGGATTTATCGTCACTGCTGTTTTTGCAAATTACGCTTATGCCAAACGTGGATCGATCCGATGGGATAAAGCGGTTTATTTGGCCATTGGTGCCGCACCGGGAGCCTATTTGGGTTCCATTACGGTATTGGTGTTGTCCTCACTGATACTTGAGGTAATCATGGCGATACTGGTTGTCGGGTCCGGCCTGCGAGCACTGGCAACCTCATCTGGACCATTGCGGTCAGACGGAATAGACAAAGTCCCAAATACGGCACTGATTCTCGTCGGTCTCGCCGTCGGTTACGGCTCATCGTTGAGTGGTACAGGTGGGCCATTACTGTTGATTCCTACCCTGCTGCTGCTCAATTTTCCAGTCATGGCAGCCGTTGGCTTGAGTATGGCGATCCAGATTCCGATTTCACCGTTTGCAACGCTGGGTCACATTTTGCACGGATCAATTGAATGGTTCCTGGCGATTCCCATTGCAGTCGGCATGTCTACCGGGGTGCTAATCGGCGCACGCATTGCTCACAGAATCTCCACACTCACGATGCAACGCACGGTTGCAGTCGCATTGCTAGGCTGTGGTGCCATGATTGTCGCCCAGTTCTTTGTCTGACATGGAACCACCTATTCTGAACGCAAGCAACAGACCGCAGTGACGCGTTAGCCCTAATCGAAAACAGGACTTGTAACAAAGATAAAAGCCTTGTATAAACAATAATTCAATATCACCCAATGAGTGACAAATAGCAAGGATTACGACAAGGCTATGGACATTTTTAACCTACCAGACTTCCAACAGTAAGCACAGGTTAACCTCGCGCACCGGTCTTGTGGTGGTTGGCGAGCTCATCAAGCACCTGAAATTGAGCGAGCCAATCGATAAGCTCATGCCCCAGGCAGGCCGCAACCGCGCCTTTCAGTCCAGCACCATTGTCAACACCTTCATGCTGATGATGCATGAAGGCGCCAAATGTCGCGACGACGTGCGTCTTTTGCACCAGGAAGCTGCACTGATGAGAAGTCTCGGAATCAGCCAAGTGCCCGGCGCCCGAACGCTCGGCAACTGGCTGCGCGAACTGGGTTCAAACAAAGGTACCGTGCAAAGCCTGAACGACATCAACCAGCGGCGGCTCAAAGCCGCCTTGCCGATCGCAAGCGCGTCACGCTTGACCTTGATGCCCCGTCATTGAAGCGCACAAAAAGGAGGCCAAGTACACCGACAAGAAACATCCCGGTTGTGTACCGATAGTGGGCCACATTGCCGCGACCGAACCGGTGGTAGCCACTGACTTTAGAGCTGGCAATGTAGCGCCAAACAAAGACAATCTCGAATTCATCAAACAGTGTGAACAGGCCTTGCCGGAAGGTGTATCGGTGTCGCAGGTACGCATTGATACGGCCGGCTACCAGGCTGACATGGTCAATGACTGTCATAGCAACGGGATTCGCTTTGCAATCCGTGCCAAGATGGACGAGGCACTCAAGCAGTCCATGACTGCGATCAAGGACTGTGAGTGGGAAGCACTGGTTCGAAAAGACGGTTCGGTTTCAAAATCCGAGCAGGTGGCGCGCACCTTACATACGATGGGCAAGACGGCAACGGCGTTCACGGTGGTGGTGCCGCGTCGTTTGATCGGTGAGGTTGAAGCAGACCCGCAGCAGGATCTGTTTCCCGGTAGGCTGGGTGAGGTGGATGAACAAAGTGTCAAATGCGCTCTTTACCTGTGCCGGGCAATTGCCACCAATCTGGACGAGGATGGGTGGACGGATCATGAGATTGTGCGTTTTTACAACCAGCGGACTAACCATTCGGAAAATTGGATAAACGCGCTTAGCAGCGAGTTTGCTGCAGCCCATTTATCGTGCGGTGACTTCGGTGCCAATGCGGCTTATTTCCAGCTGTGTGCGATGGCCTATAACCTGCTGGCACTGATGCGCATGATCTTACCGGTGAAGTGGGAGCGGTGCCGCGCAACCACGGTTCGCTATCGACTCTATGCGGTGGCTGGGCAGATTGTGCATCATGCGCGTCTGTTATTCCCCACATTATTCCGGTAGATTTTGTTAGTTTTGCAGCAAATTAATCTGTTGTGACTGTTCCACTATTCTGTTATAAACTGCAACAGTCAAGAAGGTCTTACCTTCGATAATTTCTTTTCCCAGCAGTTGAACATTAGGTAGCAGCCGTTATTTTGGCTAGCAGATATTTCCTGCAGCGGGTTGTTCAGTAAGACATTGTGACAACGCCCTGCGGTATCGTTGTCAATGCGTGTGACCGGGGATTTCGGAGCGACAGAAAGATCAGTGGCCCGCGCGTAGTACCGCCGGGCCGTGAGCGGCCAATGCAACGGTCCGTATAGACCGGTATCCGCGTTGAGTCCGTCGTGACTTTCATGCCGAGCGTCCGTAGCCACGAGACCGTGTACTGTACTTTGGAGGCGACTTTATCCCGACAGAAGATCTTACCAGCGGACGCGGAGCTCAATGCCGATACCGTGTTCAGCCGGTTCAGGTCCGAGGCTCTCGCGCCGGATCGCCTGCACCGCCAGGCTGAGATCAGGCGCGCTCGCATCCGGCGCAGGGGCCAGTCGCCAACCGAGGCCAAACTCGCGCGCGCCGTGGGAGACGCCGTAGTCGACGTGTGTGGTCCCGACAAACCGATCCTGGAAGGCTGGCAGACCGTAGCCCATTTCTGCCGTCCAGCGGGCTGTGTCCGTGCCGCCGGGACGCAGCGCCAGCGGGTCGTTCGCGAACAACGTTTCCAGACCGCCGCTGGACGTTCCACCGACGTCCTGGCGCAGCGCCATCGACAGGCCAAGATCCGAGTCCGGCTTCTGGTCGTAGGCAAACGCGGCCGATACGCCCCGGTCGCGTATCGCGCGATCCTCGTGGGAGACGAGCGTTCGGCCCTCCAGGTCGAAGTTCAGCCCGAGCTGCGGGGCGCTCCAGGCAACCCCGCCGCCGATCTCTATACCGAACCCGGTCTCGGCATCGCCACCGTCTTGGCGCGCGCCGATCTCGATTTTCGGCGTCAGGCTGCTGCCGCCCGGTAGGTCAAACTGCCGGCTGCCCTCAATGCCGATTCGCAGGCGGCTGACGGTGGAGTCCGTGGCCACAAGACCTTGGGCGCGGTCCGAGTCGGTGCTTGCCAACAGGGCGTCGGAGACCAACGCCAGTGCTGTACCATCCCGGAAGGCGAACAAGTCGCTGCGCAGTCCGGCCGCGGCCATGGTCCAGTCAATGTTCGTGCGGATCGCGGCGATGCCCTCCGGCGTGAGGGTCATTTCGCCCGAGCCGTAGCCGGCCGCGCCCCAGACCTTGAGCCGCTCGGAGGGTCGCCAAGCGGCATAGGGGATCACCGCCGTCAGCGCGGTCTCGATGCTGCCGGTGGTGGCCGCGGTGCCCTGCGCCGGACCGCCGCGGTACCCGCCCTTACCCGTGCTTTGCGTAAGCGCTACGCCGGCCAGCCAGTTGTCGAACGCGTAGTCCGCGCCCAGCATGCCAGTGGTCACTTCGCCGTCCAGTCCGACATCGTTCTCGCTGCCGGCGAACTTCGACTGCGAGCCGCGGCCCCAAAGGCCGAACACGCCACCAGTCGAGTCTTCTCCTACGGTGTAGGTGAAGCGGCTGCCGAGCAGCAGTTGCTGGAACTCGCTACGGTCCGATTCGCCTGCGGTACCGCTGGCGCTGGCGACGGAATATGCCGCTAGCGGGTCAAGTGATGTACCGCCGACACCCGCCAGGTCCGGGCTTCCCCCGAATCCGGCAAGGTTGACGCCGAAACCCGAAGGTGACGGGTTCCCGACGATTCCCGTGGAATCACCGGGCGCACGCCCAGCCAGGTTGCCGAACCGATCCTCGAAACACCCGCCCGCCGCCGAGTCGTTGCGACCGACGGCGAAGTTCAATCCGTTTGCAGGCATATCATCGCCCTGCAAATGCCGGTCACCGAGTTCCGCTGTTTCGTCCACGTGCCCATCATTCTTTGCTGCGCCGACGTTCGGCGACGTTGTGCTGTCTTCGTAAGCCCGATCGGTGCCGCAGCCGTGAGTCTCCCCTCTCCCGCCGCCCAACGGGAGGCCGGCGAAAGTGCCGCGAAACCCCGTTTCGCGTGCCGCGCCCGACCAGCCGATGGACTCAATCCGCTCGGTGACGCCTTCGATTGCCTGGTTCGCCACGGCGCGACCGAAACGGGCGAGCCAGGCGGCCGGCAACGGATCGGAGTTGCGGATGGTCCCCACCCCCACAGCCTTTTCGATCCTGACATTGCCGCCCGAGAGCACTAGCTCCATGGTCTCGTTACCCTCGTCGTGCTCGTCGTTGTACACCAGGATCTGAACCTGCTTTTCTGTGACCAACGGCGGGAAGATCAGGGTAGCGCCGGCCTGGGCGTAATCCTGCCCCGACATCGCTGTGACGTCGCGTGTATCATAGTTGACCCAGACTTCTTCATGGTTCCCCTCGCTCAGGCGCACGGTGAACACGAGCTTCGCGCCGATGGCCTCGTTCACTTCCACGTCGTCCACGGACAGGGCGAGCGACAGGGCATTCGACGTGTCGTTGTCGTTCACCGTGATCGAGGCAGAGTCGTTGTTGCACGATCGCGTATAACCCTGGCCGCTGGTAATGGTGGCAGTCAACGTGCCCTCAGATTCTTCGGCACTGTCATCGTCGGTGGTAACATCAAGCGTCGCCGTGCCGTCCGTGCCGACGGTGACCTGCCGCGCACCGGTTTGGCCACTGTCCGCGAAGTCGCCGCTGTCCACCACCTTCACCTCGACCGTGATGTCGCTCTGTGGCGCAGGCGACGCGGTCAGCGTGAACGTGGCCGTATCACCCTCAGAGACGGCATCGCTGCCAGCAATGCTAATTTCGGGATCGGGATCAGACTCGGGGTCGGTCTCTTGCAGGCTTTCAAGCGCCTTGATCACCGGTTCCCACTGATCGGTGGTCAAGCCGTTCTGTTTGCGGTTGTCGTAAATTGTCCGAACTTCCTCCGGGGTGATGCCGCCGGGCTCTCCCTTCAGCGCCTTCAGCACGCGGGTCCACCGTTCCGAGTCGTTCGTCTTAATATACTCCTCAACATCTTCGATCAGGCCGTCGGGGACGCAGGCCGGTCCCTGATCTTTGCTCCCCAGCTGCTCGGCGGACGAGTCCGTTTCATCGTCGATGAGCTCGATTGTTGTGATGTACTCGTCACCGGTATCGTAGCTTCCATTCCTGCCTCTGCTGATGCGAAACTCTAATTCGCCGGGCCCCTTATCGTTCTTGGCAGTGATGGTTTTGGTATTCTTCTTGGCAGTGATGGTGAACGTGGTTTCCGTGGCACCAGCCGGCAGGGTCGTACTCTTGAGCTCGATGCCGCTGCGAACTTTTGGATCAAAGGGGAAGGGAACAAAGCATTCGTCTGGATCAACGGGGCATTCGTCTGGATCAACGGGGAAGCCGACTTTGAAGTCACCAGAGAGTTGCAGGTATATTTCGATCGTCAGATCGTTCTCGGGCGCCTTGGACGCTTCCATCGTGAAGGTCACAGTGCCGCCTTCCACCAAGCGATTCTTGTCCACGCCGGACAGGTTCACAACGATATCCGCCGGTGGTATCGGATCGTTGTCGCGAACGTACACCTTGTCATAGAAGTTGGGGTGCCGGTCGTTATGAAATTCCCAGTCAATGCGATACGCATTGCTCTCGACAATCTGCACCCCGATGTGTGCGTTGCGTTGGAACACGTCATCATCAGCGGTCTTTACCTGGAATTCGACCGACGTCTGCCCCTGAGGCAGGGTGACGGTTCGAACGCCCTGTTCGCCTTCGGCAAGCGTCTTGCCCTCGCCGAGGCAGCAGCCGTGACCGACCTTGACGCGCACCGGCACATCAGCCGTTGGCGTACGGTCGGCATTGATCGTGAACGTCGCTGACTCGCCCTCCATGATCCAGTCCGGCGAGTTTCTTTTCAGCGTCAGGTTCGGCACGCCGATGACGTTGGTATTCAGCGGCTTCGGTATCTTGGCATTGGCGTAGTTCGGGTCTGCGCTGCGAATGCTGGTATCGATGGTCACATCGCCGTCTGCCATGCCGTGGACGGTGACCCTCTGAGGCTGGTTCCAGTTCTGCGGCGTGAACAGCAATTCGACGCTTCGGCCGCGCGGGCTTGCGCTAAGTTCGGCCACGTTCGGGTCGCTGCTCGTAAGCACGACGGTCGTATCCATCGTCGGCTGCGAGGTCAGGCGAACCTCGATGACAGAGGTTTCATCTTTCTCAACCTTGACATCGTCAGTGGAGAAATCCACGCCCGCCACGTCGTCGTTCTTTATATTGAGCGTGATATCGCCCGGATCCGCCACCCCGCGCGCACCGCTGGCGCTGGCCGAGACGCTCACTTGCTTGTCGTCTTCGTCGAAGTCGTTGTCCACGGCGGTGATGATGACCTGGCTGGAACTCGAGGTCTGGCCGGCCTCTATGGTCAGTGTCAGCTTGCCGCTCAGGCTGTAGTCGCTACTCGTCGCCGGCGACACCGGGTCTACAGAGACGGTCAGAGTAAGATCTTCGCTCGACTGGCCGCTGATGGTGGCGCTGAGCCTCGTGTGTCCGCCGTCCTCGTCGATGGCCGCGGGGGAGAGCACGAGGCGCGCGGTGGGGAGAGGGTCGTTGTCGGTGATCGTGATATTCCCGGCGGCCTTGACGCTCAGGTTCCCGGAGCGCCCAGTAACGCTCAGGCTCTCCTCGTCCGGCTCGTCGATGTTATCGTCGACCGGCTCGAGATTGAAAGACTTGCTCGCGCTCGCGGCGCCGGCCGGGATGTTGAGGGTGAAATCATTCACCCTGGCGTAGTCGCGGCCCTCGCTGGCGCTGTCAGCAGCAGCGCCGACGATCACGGTGACTGCCGTGGCCGCAGCGTAGGTGGTGCCGCCTTCCACGGTCGCGGTGACATTCACCGCCGTGGAGGCTGCACTCTCGCTCAGGCTCGTGGTGTCCACGTCGAGCGCGATGCCGGTCGGTGCGGCGTCGTTATCGGTAATGCTGATGCTCGCACCGTCTACCTTGATCCCGGTGGACGTGCCGGTGACGCTGATGGTTTCGCTTTGCTCGTCGATCACATCGTCAGTGGGGTCGAGACTGAAGCTCTTTTGGGCGCTCGTGGCACCGCTAGTGATGGTGATGCTGAACTTCCCGACTTTCGCGTAGTCCGCGCCCTCGGTGGCCGTGTCCGACGTGGCGCCGACCTCGACCTCGACGGTCTTCGCCTCGCTGTAGGTGGTGCCGCCGCCCACGGTGGCGGTGACGGTGACGCTCTTCGTCGCCGCGTCCTCAGCCATGCTCGTGGTATCGACGGATAGTGCAATGCCGCCGGGCGCTGCGTCGTTGTCGTCCACCCGGACGTCAACATCAGGCACGTTCACGGGGCTGTAGTCGGAGGAGCCCGCCACCAGGGAGTGAGTGATGCGGGTCTCGCGCTTGTTGTCCGGATTGTCGATGGCGTCATCGACGGCGGTGACGGTGACCGTCTTCGCGCCCCAGTTTGACGGCGTGAAGTCGAGACGAGCCGGGCTGATGGTGACCGGTGCGCCATTGGGGATCGAAAGATCGACGCGCACGTCGTCGGTCGGCTCACTGTCGAGCGCGATGGTGTAGGTTACTTCGTTCTCCTTGACTGCCGCGGTCCCGGAGTTGTCAACCTCGTTGACGGTCAGGCTGGTGTCCGAGAGGGTCACGCCACGCTCGTCGTCGTCGGTAAGGCCGATGCTCACATCGGACACGGTCACCCCCGCGAGCGTTCCCTTCAGCTTGATCGACTCGTCCGACTCGTCCACGTCGTCGTCGCTCGGCGTCAGCGTGAATTCGCCGCTGCCGCTCGCCTCGCCCGCCGCGATATTGACGCTGACGGTGTTGTCGCTGGTGGTGTAGTCCGTGCCCTTGGTCGCCGTGCTGCCGCTCGCACCGACCGTCACGGCAATCGTCCGGGAGGTGTCGAAACGGGTGCCGCCGCTGAAGGTCGCCGTCACCTTGACCTTCTTCGCGCCCCCGTCCTCCGTCACCGCCGTCTGGACGCCGTCGGACTCGGCGTCGGCATCGACGCTCAGGGTCGCGGACATGGGCGCGTCGTCATCGTCGTTCACGGTGACGGTCACCGAAGCCGCGGTCTCCATCTTATAGTCGGTATCCGGTGCGCTCACCGAATGCATGACCATGCCCGTGCGCTTGCCGCCCGTGTTGCGGAGGTTGTCATCGACGGCGGTGACGGTGACGGTCTTCGCAGCCCAGTTTGACGGTGTGAAGTCGAGCTGCGCCGGAGTGGCTGTAAACGGTGCACCTTTCTGAACGCTCAAGGTGATGCTAACGTTGCCGGTCGGCTCGCTCATCAGCTTCACCGTGTAGGCCGCCTTGTGCTCTTCAGTGTCGCTGGTACTGTCGTCATCGACCTCCTCGATCGTGACTGTGGTACCGCTGACGGATATGCCTCGGGTGTCGTTGTCGGTAAGGGTGATGTTAGCGCCGCTGATGGACAGGTCACCGGACTCGCCGGTGAGGGTGATTATCTCGCTTTTTTCATCGATGTCATCGTCGGTTGGAATGAGGTTGAATTCGATCTCCCGCGTCATCGCGCCGACCGGGATAATCAAGGTCAATGTGCCGACAGTGGCGTAGTCGTCGCCTTCGGTGGCACTGTCGTTTTTGCCGCCGACGGTGATCTCGACGGTCTTGGCGTCGTTATAGGTCGTGCCACCGTTGACGCTGGCGGTCAGCGTGACCGACGTGCTGCCTGCGCTCTCGGCGAGGCTAGTCTGATCGCCGTTCTTGGTAGAGTCGGTGTCCACGCTCAAACTTATGCCACCGGGCGTCGCGTCGTCGTCGGTGATGTTGAAGTTCGCCGTGCCCGAACCCGATGCGCCGCCGCCGAGGTTCGCGCCCGAATTGGCGTTGAGGGCGCCCAAACCCACGTTGACAGTCTCCGACGTGCCCTCATCCACGCTGTCGGAGACGGCAGAGAGCGTCAGGGTCGCCTCTCTCGCGGCGCTCGCGACACCGGAGAAGCGAACCGTCGGCGGGCTGGTTGTAAGATCGGTGCTCGCGAGATTCGAATAGGTGACGCCGGTCGGAGTCGAGCTCGGCGCGCTCAAGGTATAGTCGTCGCCGAACGTAGCCACGCCGTTGAAGACGAGTGGCACTGACAGGGCTTCATCGCCTTCGAGCACACGGCCGAGGGTCACCGTGATGACCTTGCCGCCGTTGGTCTCGGCGATGTTGCCCGCGGGGGCCTTAAGCGTCACCGTGGTGGCGTCGTCGTCGGTGATGGTCACCGTATGGGTTGAATCCGTGCCGAGCGAAGCGTGGGCGCCGGCGGTCAGTGTGACGCTAAAGTCCTCCGCCGTTTCGTCGTCGGCATCGTCGGTGATGCTGACCGTGAAGGTCTTGTTCGAATCCGCCGCCGCGAAGGCCAGGTTCTTGCTAGCGATGGCGGTGAAGTCACTGCCGCCGGTTGCGGTGCCGTTAACTGTCGCGTAGGTCAGTGTCGTCGGCACTTCGGTCGCGCCGGTGCGCTGCACTCGAAGGGTTGCAGGGCCGTCATCCTCGTCTATGGTTGTGGTGGCGGTCGAGAAGGCGAAGCTCGGCGTGTCATCTGCATCGGTGATGGTGCCGACGGCGGACCCGGCCGATGCGCTCACCTCGAAGTGGCTACTGGCGTCGAGGGTCAGGGTGAAGTGGTGGTCGCTTTCATAGGTCGAATCGTTCTGCGTGGCGATGTTGATGGTGCCGCTGCTCTGCCCTTGGGTGATGATGAGTACCGCATTTTCCGCTGCCGCCGTGTAGTCGCTGCCCGCCTTGGCGACCTGGTAGGCAGCGTCGGTGCTCATTCCGCGACCGTTGGAAGTCGAGTACATGACGGACACACCGCCACTGGGGGCGGGCTCGGGCAGGTTCACGGTAAACGACACGGTGCTGCCCTCCGCCGCGCTCGCTGCGCCGACCGAAACAACGGCCTCGTCGTCCGAAATGGTCACTGGCAGATTGGCTGATACCGAACCATAGCCGCCGGCCGATGCGGTGTGGGTCAGAGTGGCAGCGTCGTGGGACTTGTCCGGGTCGTGGTCTGCGCTCACGGTGACCGTCTGCGCCTCGTTCCATTTCGAAGTGGAGAACGTCAATGAGGACTTGTCAAGTTTCAGGTCCGTACCGCCTGTGCCGCCGATGGTCACCGTCACTTCGGCGGTGGGCTGAGTCGCGAGCTTGACCGTATAGGTGCTGCTCGCGCCTTCGATCACACCGAGGCTCGTGGGGGCGAGCACGATGCCGGCCGTGTCGTTGTCCTTGATCGTGATGCTGTCCGATGTGATGGTGAGGCCGGAGAGCGTGCCTTCGACGGTCAGGCTCTCGTCGTTCTCGTCGAGGTTGTCATCAGTGGGCGTCAGGTTGAAACTCTTGCTGCCGCTTGCCGCGCCTTTGGCGATCTCAAGATCGAAACGGGCGACGTTGCCGTAGTCTGTCCCTTCGGCCGCGCTGTCGCCGTTCTTGCCGACGGCAACGGAGACCGTCTGGGCGGAGTCGAAGCGCGAAGCGTCATCCAGGGTTACCGTGACGTTGACGGAAGTTTGGCCCGCGCTTTCGCCGATTGTCTTCTGGTTGTTGTCGGTGCCCGCGTCGGTGTCCACGGTGAGAGTGGCGTTCGTGGGTGCTGAGTCGTCATCGTTCACGGTGATCGCCACCGAGGCTGCGTTCTCGTCGGCGTAGTCAGTGCCTGTCGCGCTCAATGTGTGACTGATCGTCGCCTTGCGGCTGCCGCTGGTGTTGTGGAGGTCATCGTCGCTTGCAGTGACGGTGACGGTCTGGGCGCTGTCCCAGTTCGCCGGGGTGAAGTCGAGCTTGGTGGCGCTGGCGGTGAAGGGCGCGCCGTTCGGTACACTTAGGTTGACCGTCAGGTCGTCGGTCGGCTCGCTATCGAGGACAACCGTGTAGCTCGCCTTGTGCTCCTCGGCGGGCGTGTCGCCGTCGTCGGCCTCGTCCAGGGTCAATGTCACCGGCGTGACGGTTACGCCGCGGGTGTCGTTATCCGTCAGGCTGATGCTCGTGCCGGTGACGCTGAGCGAGGTCGCGCTGCCGGTGACGCTGATGGTTTCGGTCTCCTCGTCAACATCGTCGTCGGAGGGCACGAGATTGAAGTCGTAGCTCGCTGACTTCGCGCCTGCGGCGATGGTCAGGTCGAGTTTCCCAACGGTTGTGTAGTCCGTGCCCTCGACGGCGCTGTCGTCGCTTGCGCCGACCTGAACCTCAATCGCTTTCGCATCCCGATAGGCCGTGCCGCCGGTCACCTCGGCGGTGATCCTGATCGCCGTGCTGCCGGCGTTTTCGGCAACGCTCACCGTGTCCACCTTGAGCGTCACACCTGTCGGCGGACCGTCGTCGTCGTTGATGGTGCCGGTGCCGTCGAGGTTGGTCACGCCGCCCTTGAGGGTTGCGTTGGATGGAGATGAGAGCCGCACCTTCATCGTCTCGTTGGCTTCATCAATGGCATCGCCGTTGACGGTGACGTCGATGGTCTTTTCAGTCTCGCCCGCCGCGAAATTGAGCGTGCCTGCGGTGAGGGCGTCGTAGTCGGTGCCCGAGGTGGCGGTACCGCCGGATTGCTCGGCAAAGTCGACGGACACCGCCTTGGCGCTCGCCAGGCTTAGCGTCACGGTGAAGCGCAGCGTCGCGGTCGCGCGTGTCGCGCCCTCGGTGACGCTGGGGTCATTGATGGAGAGCACCGGCGGGTCGTCATCGTCGGTGATGGTGCCGGTGCCGTCCAGGGTCGCGGCGTTGCCGGCAAAGCCCGCATTGGTCGGCGAGGACAGGCGGACTTTGACCGTTTCGTTCGCCTCGTCGGTGATATCGCCGGTGACCGTCACGTCGATGTGCTTTGATACGTCGCCCGGCGCGAAGGTGAGCTTGCCGGAGGAGAGCGCAGTGTAGTCGGTGCCCGAGGTCGCCGTGCCGCCGCTGAGTTCCGCGTAGTCAACCGTCACCTGCTGGCCGCTTGCGGCGTTCAGGGAGACGGTGAAGCGCAATGTCGCGGTTTCGTCGGTGTCGCTCTCGTCGATCGTCGGTGCGTTGATGTCGAGTTGCGGTTCGTCGTCGTCGTCGGTGATCGTGATGCTCGTGTCGGTGATCGAGAGGCTGCCCGAAGTACCGGTGACGCTCAGGCGCTCGATGGCCTCGTCGAGCGTGTCGTCGGTTGGATTTAGGCTGAAGGTCTTCTCGCCGCTGGTGGCCTCGGCGTCGATGGTGAGGGCGATGCGCGCCACATTCGCGTAGTCCGTGCCTTCGGTGGCGCTGTCGTCGGTATCACCCACGTCCACCTGAATGATCGTATCGGTCGAATACACCGTACCACCGTTCACTGTTGCCGTCACCGTCACCGTCTTGGTGGCGGCGTCTTCGGCGATGTTCGAAGTGTCGACCGAGAGCGTGATGCCGCCGGGCGCGGCGTCATCATCGGTGATGTTGAAACTCGCCGTCGCGCTGCTTGTCGTACCGCCGCCGAGGTCGTCGTCGATAGTGCCAATGCCCACGCTTACGGATTCCGATGTGCCCTCGTCGATGACGTCGGTTTTCGCGGTAAGAATGACCGTCGCGCTGCTCGCGGCGCCCGTCACACCGGAGAAGGCGATGGTCGGGGGATTCTTGGCGTGGTCAGTGCTCGTGAGGTTCGAATAGGTGACACCGGTCGGGCTTTGGGTCGGGACGGCCAGCGTGTAATCCGTGCCGAAGGTCGCCGTGCCGGTAAAGGTGAGCGGCACGTCAAGGGTTTCATCGCCAGTGAGCGTGCGGCCCAGCGTCACCGTGATGGGCTTCGTACCGCCGTTCTCGGCGATGGCGGCTGCGGGCGCGGAGAGCGTCACCGTGGTGGCGTCGTCGTCGGTGATGCCGATACTGACGCCGGCTACGCTACCGAGCTTGGCGTGGTCGCCGGCGGTGAGATTCACGGTAAAGGCTTCCGCTGGCTCGTCGGTGCTGTCGTCGGTGATACTGACGTCGATCGTCTTGCGTGTGTCTGCCGCCTTGAATTCGAGATCGGTCGCTTCAATGGCGGTGAAGTCGCTGCCGCCGGTCGCCGTGCCGTTGGCTGTCGCATAGCTGACCGTGCCGTCCACAAGCGTCGCACCGGTTTTCTGAATGGTGAGCGTCACATCGCCACCGTCCTCATCTGCCGACTCGGATACCTTGGAGAAGGCGAAGGTCGGCGCATCGTCGTCGTCGTTGATGGTTCCGACGGTGGCGCCGCCAAACTTGCTGATGTTGAACGTGTCGGTGCTATCCAAGGTCAGCGTGAAGTGGTGGTCGCTCTCGTAGGTACTGTCCTGGATCGTCGGGATGCTGATGAGCCCGAGCTTGATGCCTTCGCCGATCACGAAGGTCGCGTCGTCCGCCGCGTCGGTGTAGTCGGCAGTCGTGGCGATTTGGTGGTCGGCGTCCTCGGAATCACCGCGGCCATCACTGGTCGAGTAGCCGATGGTCACGCCGCCGCTCGGCGCGGGGTCCGGCAAGCTCACGGTGAATGTCACCGGCCTGCCTTCCTTGGCGCTCCCGCCCGAGACCGTGATCATCGCGTCGTCGTCAATGATGGTCACGGAGGCCGAACCCGTCGCGCTGATGCCGCCCGACAGGCCGGTCGACGATGGGGTGCGGTCGTTGGTGCCGTCGTCCGTACCGTAGGCGATGCCCACCGTTCGCGTCTCGCGGTCGGTGTTGGCGACGGCTGTCAACGTCAGGGTTGCTGTTTGTGCGCCCGCGCCCTCAAGCGTCACCGCCGGGTGCTGAGCACTGTGTGGCGTCGAGGTATCAAGGGAAATGCCCGTGCCGCCCGCGCCCTTGAGCGCGAGGGTGTAATGGGTCGATACGGTCGCGCCAGAAACTGACAGCGGCACAGTCACGCTCTCGCCCGCAACCAGCGCCCGACCCAGCGTGATGGTGATCTCGTCGCTGCCGGTCGCCTCCGCGATACCGCCTGAACCTTTCCGGGCCAGCGTCACGCTCGTGGCGTCATCGTCCTTGACATCAACGCTCGCAGTGCTGGCAGCCGAATCGACGCTGTAGTTGGTACCCGACTCCAAAGTCGCCGAAACTGACCCATTGGCCTCGTCAGTCGTGTCGGTTTGGGTGCTCACGCTGTAGGTCTCACTCGACCGCCCGGCACGGAAAGTGAAGCTCTTCTTGCCTATCGTGCCGGTCGCGGCGAAGCTGGCCGTGGTAACCACATCGACGTTCACCGTCAGGTCGGTGGCAGGTGCAGTGTCCGCAGTGACCGTAAAGCTCGCCGCCGTCCCCTCGGTGACTTGCGCGGCGTCTGCCGCAATACTCAGCTCCGGCACGTCGTCATCGGTGATCGTGATGCTCGTGCCGGTGACGGTGAGCGTCCCCGACGTGCCGCTGACGCTGATCTTCTCGTTCGCTTCGTCAAGGCCGTCGTCAGTGGGGGTGAGATCAAAACTCTTCTGCTTGCTCCCCTCGCCCGCGCCGATGGTGATATCAAACGCATCGACTGCCGCGTAATCGGTGCCGGAGGTCGCGGTGTCCTTACTGTCACCGACGGTCACTCTCACCGTTGTGGCAGCGGAGTAGCGGGTGCCGCCGCCGACCGTCGCGGTCACCGTGACGCTGGTCTTGCCCGCATCCTCGGCAACGGTTGAAGGGCTCACCGACAGCGTGATGCCGTCCGGCGCATCGTCATCGTCGTTGACCGTCACCGTCACACCGGAGACGGTGACACCACCGTAGTCGGAATCCCCTGCCACCACGGTGTGCGTGATGCTCGCGGAACGGGCGTTGCCGGGGTTGTCGATGTCGTCATCGACCGCCGTGACCTTGACAGTCTGCGCGTCCTCCCAGTCCGAAGGCGTGAAGTCGAGGTGCGTATCGCTCAAGGTCACCGCGGTCCCCGCGGCGAGGTTGATGCGCACATCGTCGGTCGGCTTGCTGTTGAGCACAACGGTATAAGTGCCCACGTTTTCCTTCGTGCTGCCAGTCTGAGAATCGTCAGCCTCATCCACCGACAGTGTAGACTTGGAAACCGTCACGCCCTTGGTGTCGTCGTCGGTGAGGCTGATGCTCGCGCTGGAGACGGTGACGCCCCCGGGGTCGGTTCCGGTGACAGCGATGGTCTCGCTGTCCTCGTCCACCTTGTCGTCGAGTGGTTCGAGGTTGAAGTCCTTGAAGGCGCTCGACGCGCCAGCGGGCAGTGTCAACGTGAAATTGTCCACTGCTGTGAAGTCTGTGCCGGAAGTCGCCGTGCCCCCGCCGACCGAAATCGTCAAGTCCTTGGCCGCCGAGTAGGTAGTGCCGCCGCCCACCGTCGCCGTCACCCGCACTTCCGTTTCACCTGCGCTTTCGACTAGAGTCGTGACATCGAGCGACAACGCGATGCCCGTCGGCGCCGCATCGTCGTCGTTGACGGTGATGTCCACTGCCGCAGCGGTCTGGCCGTCGTAGTCGGTACCCGTGGCGCTGACGGTGTGCGTGATCCTGGTGGTGCGCTTGTTATTGGCGTTGTCGATTGTGTCATCCACGGCGGTGACGGTGACGGTCTGCGCGGCCCAGTCCGTGGGCGTGAACTCAAGGCTTGTCTTGTCCAGCGTGGCAGTGGTCTTGTCGCCGCTCGCGAGGTTGACCGTAACCTTGCCAGTGGGCTGGCTGGCGAGCGTAACAGTGTATTCGCCTTCGCGCTCATCGGTGTTTTGGGTCAAAGTGTCGTCGGCTTCTTCCAGGGTCAGCGTCGCAGGCGAGACGTTGATGCCGCGTCCGTCGTCGTCAGTGATCGTCAGGGTCACGTCATCCGGGTCCACCACGCCGCCGCTGGCCGTGGCCGAGACGGTGACGGTCTTGTTGGCCGCATCGACCTTGTTGTCCACGGCGGTAATCGTCACCGTGCCGGTGCTGGTCTTGCTGCCCGCGGCAAAGGTCAGGGTGTCGCCGCTGAGGGTATAGTCGTCGGCAGAAGCAGGGGAGTCCGGCGCGGCGGCGACCGTCAGGGTGACCGCCTCGCTCGATGCGCCGCTCAGGGTGGCGGTCACGGTGCTGCTTGCGCCGTTCTCGGTGATGGTTGCCGGCGACAGGACCAAGGTCGCCGTGGGCGTGCTCTCGTCGTCGTTGATCGTGCCGGTGGCGTCGAGGGTGGTGGCATTGCCGGTGAGTTTGGCATTGCTCGGCGAGGATAGACGCAGGACGACGGTTTCATTGGGTTCGTCGGTTGTGTCGCCATTGACCGTGACATCGACATTCTTCTCTGTGTCGCCTGCGGCGAAGTTGATCGTGCCTGCCGTGATCGCTGCGTAGTCCGTGCCGGAGGTGGCCGTACCGGTGGTCGCATCGGCGTAGCTCACCTTCACCGGCTTGCCGCTGGCAGGCGACAGGCTCACGGTGAACGTCATCGTCGTGGTGCTGCTGTCGCCCTCGGTCACGCTTGGTGAATTGACCGACAACACCGGTTCGCCGTCGTCGTCGTTAACGGTAACGTCGACGGGCGCGGCGGTTTCGTCCGCATAGTCGGTGCCCGAGGCGGTGACGGTGTGGGTGATACGCACGGTGCGCTTGTCGCCCGCATTGTCGATGGCATCGGCTACGGCGGTGACGGTAACGGTTTGCGCCGCCCAGTCCACAGTCGTGAACTCGAGGCTCGTGTCGCTGAGCGTGGCGATGGTCTCATCGCCGCTCGCCAGGTTAACCGTCACCGTGCCGGTGGGCTGGCTGGCGAGCGTGACGGTGTAGGTGCTTTCATTCTCATTTGTGTTCTGGGTCGAGCCGTCGTCTGCCTCGGCGAGCGTCAACGTGACCGGCGAGACGCTGATGCCGCGGGTGTCGTCATCGGTGATGGTCAGCGTCACGTTGGCCGGGTTGGTCACATCACCGCCTCTGGCTGTCGCCGAGACGGTGACGGTCTTGTTGGCCACATCGACATCGTTATCCACGGCGGCGATGGTCACCGCGCCGGTGCTTGTCGTGTCGCCGGCGGCGATGGTGAGCTTTGTGTTCTCGCTGAGCGTGTAGTCGTCGGACGCCGGCGCGGCGACCGTCAAGGTGACATCCGCACTCGATGTGCCGCTCAAGGTCGCGGTCACCGTCGTACTTCCAGCGTTCTCGCCAATGGATGTCGGCGACAGCACCAGCGTCGCCGTTGGCGTTCCGTCGTCGTCGGTGATGTTGAAACTCGCCGTGCCGTTGCTTGTCGTGCCGCCGTCGAGTTCGCTGGTGATGGTGCCGATGCCGACTGTTACGGATTCCGATGCGCCTTCGTCGGTGGTGTCGGTCTTCGCGGTGAGAATGACCGTCGCGCTGCTTGCCGCGCTTGTGACACCGGAGAAGGCGATGGTCGGGGGATTCTTGGCGTGGTCGGTGCTCGTGAGGTTCGAATAGGTGACACCGGTCGGGCTTTGGGTCGGGGCCGCCAGCGTGTAATCCGTGCCGAAGGTCGCCGCGCCGGTAAAGGTGAGCGGCACGTCGAGGGTTTCATCTCCCGTGAGCGCGCGGCCCAGCGTCACCGTGATGGTCTTCGTGCCGCCGTTTTCGGCGATGGCTGCGGTCGGTGCGGAGAGCGTCACAGTAGTGGCGTCGTCGTCGGTGATTTCGATGCTGTGGCTGGACGTGCTGCCGACCTTGGCGTGGGCGCCGGCGGTGAGCGCGACGGTAAAGGCTTCCGTCGGCTCGTCGTTGCTGTCGTCGGTGATGTCAACGCTGATCGTCTTACTTGTATCCGCCACCTTGAAGTCGAGATCGGTGCTCTTGATCGCGGTGAAGTCGCTGCCGCCGGTCGCCGTGCCATCGGTTGTGGCGTAGCTCACCGTTGAAGCTACCAAGGTGTCGCCGGTCCGCTCGACGGTCAGCGTCAAGGTGCCGTCGTCCTCGTCCGCCTCCGTCTTGGCGGCGGAGAAGGCGAAGCTCGGCGTGTCGGCGGCGTCGGTAATTGTACCAACCGCAGAGCCTGCCGCCTTGCTGATGTTGAAGGTGTCGGCGCTGTCGAGGGTCAACTTAAAGTAATGGTTGCTCTCGTAGATGTCGTCCTGGGCCGTGGTGATGCTGATGGTGCCGCTTGAATCGCCCTGGTCGATGGTGAGCGTCGCATTGCTCGCCGCCGGGGTGTAGTCGGCGCTGGTCGCAATCTGGTGGTCCGCGTCCGTGGACTCCCCGCGACCATCGCTGGTCGAGTAGTCGATGGTCACACCGCCGCTCGGCGCTGGGTCCGGCAAGCTCACGGTGAACACGACCGCGCTGCCTTCAGCGGTACTGGCATCGGCGACGCTGATCATCGCGTCGTCGTCGATGAGGGTGATCGATGCCGAACCGAAGGCACGGATGCCGCCGGACAGGCCGCTCGATGAGGGCGCTCGGGCGCTGGTGCCTAAGGCGATGCCCACCGTTCGCGTCTCGCGGTCGGTGTTGGCGACGGCAGTGAGTCTGAGCGTCGCTGTCTGCGCGCCCGCGCCTGCGATCGTCACTGCCGGATTCTGGGTGCTGTGCGGAGTCGTCGTGTCAATCGAAACGCCCGTGCCGCCGTTGCCCTTGAGGCCGAAGGTGTAATGCGTTGCGACTGTCGCACCAGATACTGTCAGCGGGACAGTTACGCTCTCGCCCGCGACCAGCGGCCGGCCGAGCGCCAAGAAAACATCCGCGCGGCCGCCGTTCTCCGCGATGGCACTTGAAGTAATCCCGCCCAAGGCCACGGTGGTCGCATCGTCGTCCTTCACGTCAACGCTCGCGGTTCTGGCAGCCGAATCGACGCCGTAGTTCGTGCCCGACTCCAAAGTCGCCGAAACCGAACCGTCGGCCTCGTCGGTGGAATCACCTTGGGTGCTGACGCTGTAGGTCTCGCTCGACCGTCCGGCGCGGAAAGTGAAGCTCTTCTTGCCGGTCGTGCCGGTCGCGGCGAATCTGGCCGTAGTGTCGATGTCGAGGTTAACCGTCAAGTCGACAGCGGGCGGCGTGTCGGCATTCACTGTAAAGACCGACGACGAGCCTTCGGTGACCGCCGAGCCCCGCGAAATGCTGAGTTCCGGCACATCGTCGTCAGTGATCGTGATGCTCGTGCCGGTGACGGTAAGCGTTCCCGACGTGCCTTTGACGCTGATTTTCTCATTCGCTTCGTCAAGACTGTCGTCGGTGGGTGTGAGGTCAAAACTCTTCTGCTTGCTCGCTTCGCCCGCGCCGATGGTGATGTCGAAGGCATCGACTGCCGCGTAATCGGTGCCGGAGGTGGCACTGTCCTTACTGTCACCGACGGTCACTTTCACCGTCGTGGCAGCGGAGTAGCGGGTGCCGCCGCCGACCGTCGCGGTTACCGTGATGCTAGTCTTGCCCGCATCCTCGGCAACGGTTGACTTGTCCACCGACAAGGTAATGCCGTCCGGCGCATCGTCATCGTCGTTGACCGTCACCGTCACGGCGGAAGCTGTGACGCCGCCGTAGTCGGAATCCCCTGCCACCAAGGTGTGCGTGATGCTCGCGGAACGGGCGTTGCCGGGGTTGTCAATGTCGTCAGCGACCGCCGTGACGGTGACAATCTGCGCCGTGTTCCAGTCCAAAGGCGTGAAGTCGAGGCGCGCATCGCTCAAGATCACCGCGGTCCCCGCGGCGAGGTTGATGCGCACATCGTCGGTCGGCTCGCTGGTGAGCACGACGGTGTAGGTGCCCTCGTTTTCCTTCGTGCCATCAGTCTGGGAATTATCGGCTTCGTCCACCGAGAGCGTGGACTTCGACACCGTCACGCCCTTGGTGTCGTCATCAGTGATCGTCAGCGTCACATTGGCCGGGTTGGCCACATCACCGCCGCTCGCCGTGGCCGAAACGGCGACGGTCTTGTTGGCCGCATCGACATCGTTGTCCGTCGCGGTGATGGTGACGGTGCCGGTGCTTGTCGTGTCGCCAGCGGCGATGGTCAGCTCGGTGCTGGCGCTGAGCGTGTAGTCGTCGGACTCCGGCACGGCAACCGTCAAGGTGACTTCTTTGTTGGACGTGCCGCTCAGGGTCGCGGTCACCGTCGTACTTCCAGCGTTCTCGCCGATGGATGACGGCGACAGCGCGAGCGTCGCGGTGGGCGCCGCGTCGTCGTCGGTGATGTTGAAGCTCGCTGTGCCGGAGCCGGAAGCGCCGCCGTCGAGGTTCTTGCCCGAGGTGTCGTTGAGAGTGCCGAGACCGACAGTGACTGATTCGGTCGCGCCTTCGTCAATTGTGTCAGTCTTCGCGGTGAGAATGAGCGTCGCGCTGCTCGCGGCGCCGGTCACCCCGGAGAAGGCTAGCGTCGGCGGGTTCTTGGCGGGGTCGGCGCTCGTGAGGTTCGAATAGGTGACGCCGGTCGGGGATTGGCTCGGGGCGGCGAGGGTGTAGTCGTCGCCGAAGGCCGCCGTGCCAGCAAACGTCAGCGGCACGTCAAGGGTCTCATCGCCGGTCAGCGCACGGCCCAGCGTCACTGTGATGGTCTTCGTGCCGCCGTTCTCGGCGATGGCTGCGGCCGGCGCGGAGAGCGTCACAGTAGTGGCGTCGTCGTCGGTGATTTCGATGCTGTGGCTCGACGTGGTGCCGACCTTGGCGTGGGCGCCGGCGGTGAGCGCAACGGTGAACGCCTCCGCAGTCTCGTCGGTGCTGTCGTCAGTGATCTCAACGCTGATCGTCTTGCTTTTATCCGCCACCGCGAAGGAAAGGTTCGTGCTGGTGATGGCGGTGAAGTCGCTGCCGCCGGTTGCCGTGCCGTTGGCCGTCGCGTAGCTCACCGTGGAGGCCACCAGGGTATCGCCCGTTCTTTCGATGGTCAGCGTCAAGGTGCCGTCGTCCTCGTCAGCGTCAGTCGAGGCATCGGAGAAGGCGAAAGTCGGCGTGTCGGCGGCGTCGGTGATGGTGCCGATGGCCTTGCCCGCCGCCTTGCTGATGTTGAAGGTGTCGGTGTCGTCGAGGGTCAGCGTGAAGTAATGGTTGCTCTCGTAGGTGTTGTCCTGGGCGGTCGTGATGCTGATGGTGCCGCTTGAATCGCCCTGGTCGATGGTGAGCGTCGCGTTGCTCGCCGCCGCGGTGTAGTCCGCGCTGGTTGCGATCTGGTGATCGGCGTCCTCGGAATCACCGCGGCCATCACTGGTCGAGTAGCCGATGGTCACGCCGCCGCTCGGCGCGGGGTCCGGCAAGCTCACGGTGAATGTCACCGGCCTGCCTTCCTTGGCGCTCCCGCCCGAGACCGTGATCATCGCGTCGTCGTCAATGATGGTCACGGAGGCCGAACCCGTCGCGCTGATGCCGCCCGACAGGCCGGTCGACGATGGGGTGCGGTCGTTGGTGCCGTCGTCCGTACCGTAGGCGATGCCCACCGTTCGCGTCTCGCGGTCGGTGTTGGCGACGGCTGTCAACGTCAGGGTTGCTGTTTGTGCGCCCGCGCCCTCAAGCGTCACCGCCGGGTGCTGAGCACTGTGTGGCGTCGAGGTATCAAGGGAAATGCCCGTGCCGCCCGCGCCCTTGAGCGCGAGGGTGTAATGGGTCGATACGGTCGCGCCAGAAACTGACAGCGGCACAGTCACGCTCTCGCCCGCAACCAGCGCCCGACCCAGCGTGATGGTGATCTCGTCGCTGCCGGTCGCCTCCGCGATACCGCCTGAACCTTTCCGGGCCAGCGTCACGCTCGTGGCGTCATCGTCCTTGACATCAACGCTCGCAGTGCTGCCAGCCGAAGCCACGCTGTAGTCCGTACCGGCTTCCAGGGTCACGGTCGCCGTGCCGTCCGCTTCGTCCGCGGAATCACCCTGGGTGCTGACGCTGTAGGTCTCGCTTGATTGTCCGGCGCGGAAGGTGAACGTCTGCTTGCCCGTCGTGCCGCTCACGGCGAAGCTCGCGGTCGCCGCCACATCAACGTTCACGGTCAGGTCAGCGACCGGCGCCAGATCGGCTTCCACGGTGAAGCTCGCTGCCGTGCCCTCGGTGACCGCCGCGCCCGCCGTGATGCTCAGCTCCGGCACATCATCGTCCGTCAGCGTGATGCTCGCGCCATCCACCTTCAGATCACCGGACTCGCCGGTCACGCTGATGGTCTCGTCCGTTTCGTCGAGGGTGTCGTCGGTCGGGGTGAGCACGAAGCTCTTACTGGCGCTCGCTTCGCCCGCCTCGATCTCGATCTCGAACCCATCCACCGCCGCATAGTCGGTGCCGGACACCGCGGTGTCGCTGGCGGCGCCCACGGTCACTTCAACCGTGGTCGCTTCCGAGTAGCGCGTGCTACCGCTCACCGTCGCCGTGACGGTGATGGTCGGCGCGCTCGCCACGTCCTCGGCCACCGAAGTGACGTCGAGGCTCAGGGTGATGCCGCCGGGCGGTACGTCGTCGTCGGTGATGCTAAGGCTGGTGCCGGTCACGGTCAGGGTGCTGGATGTGCCGGTGACGCTGACGGTCTCATTGGCCTCGTCGAGCGCATCGTCCTGCGGCTCGAAGGAGAAGGTGTCGGTCACGCTCGACGCCCCGGCCGGAATGGTGAGGGTGAAGGTGTCCACCGCTGTGTAGTCCGTGCCCGAGGTCGCCCCGTCATCCTTGGCACCGACGGTGATGCTCACATCGGTTGCCTCGTTGAAGGTAGTGGACCCGTCCACGGTCGCGGTAACGCTGACGGTAACGGCTTCCGTCACGTCTTCGGCGACCGCGCTCTGGGTGCCGAGCGTCGTCGAATCGGTGTCGAGCGTCAGCGTGATGCCGGTCGGTGCGGCGTCATCGTCGGTGATGCGAAAGTCAAGTTCGTTGTCCTTGGTGTTGTTGTCGCCGTCGTCGCTCGCCGCCGCGCCGCCGTCAAGGCCGGTGGCGTCAAGGGTGCCGAGACGAATCCGCACCCGCTCGCTGGCACCTTCATCACGCTGATCCGCCGTTGCGGTCAGGGTCAGGGTGGCGGTACTTGAGGCACTGTCGCCACCGGTAAAGGTGACGGTCGGCGGGTTGGCGGCAAGGTCCGTGCTGGCGAGGTTCGTGTAGCCGACGCCCGTCGGTAGCGAACTCGGCGCGGCCAGCGCATAGTCTTCACCGAGAGTCGCGCCGCCGCTGATTTGCAGCGGCACCGCCAGGGACTCGCCTGTTGCCAAGGCCCGGCTAAGGGCCAGGGTGATGACCTTGCTGCCGCCTGCCTCATTGATGTTGCCGCTCGGCGCGCTCAAGGTCACCGTCGTCGGGTCGCTGTCGGTGAGCGTGACCGTGTGCCGGGTGTTGGTGCCGAGCGTGGCGCCGGCACCGGCGGCGATGTCCACGTGGAAGGTCTCGCGGGGCTCATCGTCGTCGTCGTCGGTGAGCGTGACATCAAGCGTGGCGCTGACGTCCGTGTCGGCGAAGACCAGGCTGCCACCGGTCACTTCGGTATAGTCGGAGGCGGAAAGCGCCGTGCCGTCAGCGGTGGTCCAGGCGAGGCTGATGGGCACCGAGGCCGTACCGGTCTTGTTCACCTTCAGCGAATGCGTGCCGTCGGCCTCCGCCGCGGTCGAAGTCGTGAGATCAAAGCTGAAACTCGGCGCGTCGGCCTCATCGTCGATGGTGATCGTCACCGGGTCGCCCTTGCGGTAGATCGCATCCAGGTTGCCGATGGCGATGCTGAACGCTTCCGGGCTTTCGTAGGTGTTATCGTCCGTGATCGCCACCTTGGCCGTGGCACTCGTCTGGCTGGCGGGAATGGTAATGCTAGCGACGGCGGTGTAGTCGCTTGACGCCGTGGTGTCATCCACAAAGCTGAGCGGCACCGCGACGGCTCCCGTCTGCGCTTCGTCGATGGCGGCAGTCAGCGTCACTTCATCGCCTTCGGCGACCTCGGCAGGGCTCGCTTCGAGCGTCACCACCGGCCGTTCGTCCTCGCGGATCGCGACGTTGAGCGTGAGGGTCTTGCCGTTGTAATTCAGGTCTGTCGAAGTTGCCGTCACGTCCACGGAGACATGATCGTAGCCCTGGAGCCGGGTGATGCCCTTGATCTCGAAGTGCACCGGACGCCCGTGGTACCAACTCGCCGCGGAAAAGACCTTCGGGGAACCAACGATCTCGATGTTCGCCCCGTAGGTGGTGGTAGCCGTGATAGTCACGTCCGCCGTCGGCGTGCCGCTGAGGAAAATGCCGACCCGCGTGGTGCCGCCGTTCTCGCGCACCGAGTACAGGGTTTTGCCCTTCACGAGGCGGTGGCCGAGATCCGTGATGGTCGCCGGCAGCGACGTTGCGGCCAGACCGCGGTAGGGGCTGCCTTCGGGCGCGGTTACCTCATGGCTGACGCTGACCGTCTCGTTGGTCGCGTCCGCGTCGGTCTTGGCGGTGAGGGTCACCTTCTGCGCGACGTTCCAGGCGGTGTCGCCGGTCGGCGTGAATGTCAGTGAGGTCGGCGAGATTTCGGCTTTGTTGCCTTTATCAAGGCGCAGCCTGACCGTCACCGTCGCGCGCGGGTTCGAGGCAAGCCGCACGGTGTATTCCTCGCCCTTGAAGCCCTCCTTGAGGGCGATGCTGTTCACCGACAGCACCACCGAGGGGTCGCGGTAGTCGATGATGTCGATGGAGGCGCGATTGAGGCCGGCGCCCGCTTCGATGCCACCGTCGAGATTGGTCGCGAGGGCGGAATTCGTGAGCGAACCGAGACTGACGCTCAGCCGGTCGAGGTCGAGGTCGCCGTCGTCGCGGGCGGTGGCGGCAAAGGTGATGGTCGCGTTCTGTTCCGTGCCTGAGCCGCCGGTGAACGTGACCTTGGGGCTGGCGGTGTTCGCGCCCGTCAGGCTTACGCCGGTACCGCTGGCCGCAAGGGTGAAGTCGCGCTCAGCCGCGTCGGTCTCGGCGATCACCGTGCCCGTGGCGGTGGTCAGGCTGAGCGGCACTTCAGCGATCTCGCCGGGGGCGAGGTCGCGCGAGAGGGTGATGACGACCGTGGCGGTGTCGGTGGTCTCCTGTTCGGTGATTTCGGTATCCGCGCCCGCCGTCAGGGTCACTTGGGTCTTGTCGTCGTCCTCGATGGCGATGCTGAACGCGGACTTGCCGGAGGCGAGCGCATAACCGGTGCCGCTTGCCAGGGTCAGCGTCACGGAACCGCTCGGCTCGTCCACCGTGTCGCCGGAGGTTTCAATGTCCACATCCACGCTGGCCGCGCCCTTGGCAAGCGTGACCGACTGGCCGCTGCCGACATCGCCGGAATCGACGAAGCCGCCGCTCTCGGTGATGCTGAACGCAACGGTGAGGTCCTCGTGCGGGACCGGGTCGGCGGCGATGGTGAAGCTCGCGTCGGTGCCTTCGGTGACGGCGGCGCCGGTGACGCCGAGTTCGGGCACGTCGTCGTCGGTCAGCGCGATGCTTGTGCCGGTAATGGTGAGACTGCCCGACGTGCCCGTCACGCTGATGGCCTTGTCCGGCTCGTCGAGGGCGTCGTCGGTGGGGGTGAGCTTGAACGCCTTCTCGGCGCTCATGTCGCCCGCTTCGATGGTGAGGTCGAAGTCGGCGACTGTGGCGTAATCGGTGCCTTCGGTCGCGCTGTCGGTGCCCGCGCCGACCTTGACCGTTATCAGGGTGTCAGTCTTGTAAGCCGTGCCGCCGCTGACAGTGGCGGTCACCGTGACGTCAGCGGCGGCGGCGTTCTCGGCGATGGTGGTGGTATCGACGGTGAGCGTGATGCCTGTCGGCGCATCGTCGTCGTCGGTGATGTTGAAGGTTGACGAACCGGAGCCCGAAGCGCCGCCGCCGAGGTTGCTGCCTGAGGTGGCGCTGAGCGTGCCCAGGCCGACAGTCACCGATTCGGACGCGCCTTCGTCGGTGGTGTCGCTTGTCGCGGTGAGGGTGAGCGTCGCGCGGTCCGCCGCGCCCGCCACACCGGAGAAGATAACGATCGGCGGATTCTTGGCGAGGTCGGTGCTCGCAAGGTTCGAATAGGTGACGCCGGTTGGCGCCTGGCTGGGCGCCGCCAGCGTGTAATCGGTGCCGAATGTCGCCGTGCCGGTGAAGGCCAGCGGTACGGCGAGGGTCTCAGTGCCGGTGAGCGCGCGTCCCAATTCCACGGTAAGGGTCTTGGTCCCGCCGTTTTCGACGATATTGCCGGACGGGGCCGAGAGCGTCACCGTGGTTGGGTCGTCGTCGGTAATTTCGATGCTGTGGCTTGACGTGTTGCCGATCTGCGCATGGGCGACGGCAGTGAGGGCGACGGTGAAGGCTTCCGTCGGCTCGTCGGTACTGTCGTCGGTGATGTCCACGGTGAAGGTCTTGCTCGCATCCGCAACCGCGAAGGCGAGGTTCGTGCTGTCAATGGCGGTGAAGTCGCTGCCGCCGGTTGCCGTACCATCCGTTGTTGCGTAGCTGACGGTTGATCCCACCAGGGTTGTACCCGTCCGCTCGACCGTCAGCGTCAACGTGCCGGCGTCCTCGTCGGCGTCCGTGGAAGCGGCGGAAAAGGCGAAGGCCGGCGCATCATCGGCGTCGGTGATGGTGCCGATGGCCGAACGCGCCGTGTCGCTCAAGTTGAAGTGGCTCGTGCTCGTAAGCGTCAGCTTGAAGTGATGCTCGTCCTCGTAGCTGCTGTCCTGCGCTGTGGCGATGAGGATGGTGCTGCTCTTGGTGTTCTCGGCAATGGTGAGCGTCGCATTTTCCGCTGCACCGGTGTAGTCCGCGCTGGTCGCGATCTGATGCGCGGCGTCTCCCGCGTTGCCGCGGCCGTCCGAGGTCGAGTAGCCGATGGTCACGCCGCCGGACGGCGCCGCCTCCGGCAGGCTGACGGTGAACACGACATCGCTGCCCTCTGCCGCGCTCGCATCGGCGACGCTGACCTTGGCGTCGTCGTCGATGATGAGTACGGAAGCCGAGCCGGTCGCGTCGATGCCGCCCGACAGGCCGGTCGCTGATGGGGCGCGGGCGCTTGTGCCGTAGCCGATGGCGACGGTGCGACGGTCGAGGTCTGTGTTGGCAACGGCGGTGAGCGTCAGCGTTGCGGTCTGCGCCCCGGCCCCGTCCAGCGTCACCGCCGGGTTTTGCGTGCTGTGTGGATTCGATGTGTCGATGGAGACACCCGTACCGCCATTGCCCTTGAGGGCGAGGGTGTAGTCGGTTGAAACGGTCGCGCCGGATACTGTCAATGGGACCGTGACGCTTTCGCCCGCCACCAGCGCTCGACCGAGCGTGATGGTGACATCAATTTTGCCGCCGTCCTCCGCGATGCCGCCCGAACCCGTTCGCGCCAGCGTGACGGTGGTCTTGTCATCGTCCTTCACGTCTACGCTGGCCTTGTTGCCTGCGGACGCTATCGTGTAGTTGGTGCCGGCCTCCAGGGTCACCGTCGCCGTACCGTCTGCCGCGTCGGTGGTGTCGCCCTGGGTGCTGACTGTGTACGTCTCGCTCGATTGTCCCTTGCGGAAAGTGAGGGTCTTCTTACCCGTCGTGCCGCTCGCAGCGAAACCCGCGGTGGTCGCCACATCGAGGTTCACCGTCAGGTCGGCGACAGGTGCGGTATCGGCATTGACCGTGAAACTCGCCGCCGTACCCTCGGTGACTGCGGTGCCAGCGGTGATGCTGAGCTCCGGCACATCGTCGTCGGTGAGCGTGATACTCGTGCCGGTGATGGAGAGCGTCCCCGACGTACCCTTGACGCTGATGGTCTCGTTCGCCTCGTCGAGCGTGTCGTCGGTGGGTGTGAGGTCGAAGCTCTCTTGCTTGCTAGCTTCGCCCGCGCCGATGGTGATGTCGAACACTTCCACTTCCGCGTAGTCCGTGCCGGAGGTCGCGCTGTCGGTGCTGTCGCCCACGGTCACCTCGACTGTCGTGGCAACGGAATAACGGGTGCTGCCGCCAACCGTGGCCGTTACGGTGATGCTGGTCTTGCCCGCATCCTCGGCGACGCTCGAAGTGTCCACCGACAGCGTGATACCGTCCGGCGCGTCATCGTCATCATCGACCGTGACCGTTACGCCGGAAACTGTCACGCTGCCGTAGTCAGAATCGCCCGCCACAAGGGTGTGCGCGATGCTCGCGGTGCGGGCGTTGCCGGGGTTGTCGATGTCGTCATCGACCGCTGTGACGGTGACGGTCTGCGCCGTGTCCCAATCATCCGGTGTGAAGTCGAGGCTCGAAGCACTCAAGGTCACCGCGCCCCCGGGCGCGGCCAGGTCGATGCGCACATCATCGGTCGGCTCGCTGGTGAGCACGACGGTGTAGGTGCCCTCGTGCTCCTTCGTGCTACCGGTCTGAGAATCGTCGGCTTCGTCCACCGACAGAGTGGACTTGGAAACCGTCACGCCGCGGGTGTCGTCATCGGTGATGGTCAATTCGACATCGGCCGGATTGGCCACGTCGCCGCCGCTCGCCGTGGCCGAGACGGCGACGGTCTTGTTGGCCGCATCGATGTCGTTGTCCGCCGCGGTGATGGTGACGGTACCGGTGCTTGTCGTGTCGCCGGCGGCGATGGTCAGCTCGGCGTTCTCGCTGAGCGTGTAGTCGTCGGAATCCGGCACGGCAACCGTCAAGGTGACTTCTTTGTTGGACGTGCCGCTCAGGGTCGCGGTCACCGTGCTGCTGCCGCCGTCCTCACCAATGGATGTCGGCGACAGCACTAGCGTCGCGGTGGGCACCGCGTCGTCGTCGGTGATGTTGAAGCTCGCCGTGCCGCTGCCGGTGGCGCCGCCATCGAGATTGTTATCCAGGGTGCCAGTGGTAACGGTTACGGATTCCGAAGCGCCCTCGTCGATGGTGTCGGTTCTCGCGGTGAGGGTGAGTGTCGCGCTATCCGCCGCGCTCGCCACGCCGGAGAAGGCGATGGAAGGCGGGTCCTTGGCGAGTTCGGTGCTCGCGAGGTTCGAGTAGGTGACGCCGGTCGGGGTTTGGGTCGGGGCCGCCAGTGTGTAGTCGTCGCCGAAGCTTGCCGTGCCGGCGAAGGTCAGCGGCACGGTCAGCGTTTCACTGCCGGTGAGCGCGCGGCCCAGCGTGACCGTGATGGTCTTGGTGCCGCCATTTTCGGCGATGGCGGCGGACGGGGCGGACAGCGTTACCGTGGTCGCGTCGTTGTCGGTGATTTCGATGCTGTGGCTGAACGTGCTGCCGATCTGCGCATGGGCGCCGGCGGTGAGCGCCACGGTGAACGCTTCGGTCGGTTCGTCGGTGCTGTCGTCGGTGAGGGTGACGGTGATGTCCTTGCTGGCATCCGCCACCTTGAAGTCGAGGTCGGTGCTTGCAATGGTGGTGAAGTCCGAGCCACCCGTTGCTGTGTCATTGACTGTCGCGTAGCTCACGGTCGAACCCACCAAGGTCGTACCGGTCCGCTCCACTGTCAGCGTCAACGCGCCGTCGTCCTCGTCCGCCTCCGTCGCAGCTGCGGAGAAAGCGAAACTCGGCGCATCGTCAGCATCGGTGATGGTGCCGATGGCCGAACGCGCTGCACTGCTGATGTTGAAGGCGTTGGTGCTGTCGAGCGTCAAGGTGAAGTGATGGTTGCCTTCGTAGGTGTTGTCCGCCGTCGTTGTGATGCTGATGGTGCCGCTTGAATCGCCCTGGGTGATCGTGAGTGCCGCGTTTGTCGCCGCCCCTGTGTAATCCGCGCTGGTCGCGACCTGGTGGTCAGCGTCCGTGGATTTTCCGCGGCCGTCGCTGGTCGAGTAGGCGATGGTCACGCCGCCGCTTGGGGCCGGGTCCGGCAGGGTCACGCTGAACGCCACCGGGCTGCCTTCCGCCGCGCTCGCATCCGCGACGGTGATCATGGCGTCGTCGTCGATGATGGTGACCGCCGCCGTGCCCGTCGTGCTGATACCGCCGGACAGGCCGCTCGATGTTGGGGTACGGTCGTTGGTGCCGTCGTCCGTGCCGTAGGCAACGCTAACAGTCCGAGTGTCGCGGTCGCTGTTCGGCACAGCGGTCAGCGTCAGCGTCGCCGTCTGCGCGCCTACGCCGTCGAGGGTCACGGCAGGATTTTGCGCGCTGTGCGGGTTCGACGTGTCGAGGGAAACGCCCGTGCCGCCATTGCCTTTGAGCGCGAAGGTGTACTCAGTCGTGACCGTCGCGCCGGAGACCGTCAACGGTACTGTTACGCTCTCGCCTGCCACCAGCACCCGGCCGAGGGTGATGGTGACATCGATGCTGCCGCCGGCTTCCGCGATGCCGCCCGAACCCGAGCGCGCCAGGGTGACGCTCGTCGCATCGTCATCGTGCACGTCCACGCTGGCCGTTTTGGCAGCCGAATCCACGCTGTAGCCGGTACCGTCCTCCAGGGTCACGGCCGCCGTGCCGTCGGCCTCGTCAACGGCGTCAGATTCCGTTTCCACCGCGTAGGTCGCGCTCGTATCCCCGGCGGAGAAGGTGAAGCTCTGCTTGCCGGTCGTGCCGCTCTTGGCGAATCCGGGTGATATCGTTACGTCGACATTCACCGTCAGCGCCGCCGCGGGCGCGATGTCCGCGGCCACGGTGAAGCTCGCGTCCGTCCCCTCGGCGACCGCCGCGCCCGCCGTGATGCTGAGTTCCGGCACGTCGTCGTCGGTGATCTTGCCGGTGGCCTCGCCCGCGCCCTCGGCAGTCGAGACAGTCGCGTTGGTCGGTGTGCCAAGCGTGACTATGATGGTCTCGTCAGTTTCGTCGATCGCATCGCCCTTGACCGGGATAACGATATCCCCACTGCCCTGCCCCGCCGCGATGGTCAGCGATGTCGGGTCCGGCGCATCGAAGTCGGCCACAGCCGTCGCGGTGCCGCTCAAGGTGTAGGGCACGGTCACTTCCTTGCCGCTCACCGCCGACAGGCTGACGGTGAAGGTCATGTCCGTCGTCGTTGCGGGATCGTCGCCCTCGGCCACCGCCGCCGCGTCCGCCACGGAAACCGTCGGCTCCGGGTCGTCGTCGGTGATGGTGATGGTGGTCGGCGTAAAGTTCAGGCTGCCGGAGGTGCCGGTGACGCTCAGGGTCTCGTCAAGCTCGTCCAGGGAATCGTCGGTGGGATCGAGGCTGAAGGTTCCGCTGCCGCTGGTGTTGCCGCCGGTGACGGTGAAGCTGAATGTCTCCACCTGCGCATAGTCGGTACCGGACACGGCGCTGTCGCCGTCGGCGCCGACGGTGATATCGACCTTCTGATCCGTATCGAAGGTACCGCCGCCCTCGGCGGTGGCGGTCACGGTGATGTTGACCGCGGATTGGGCATCCTCGGCAACCGTGTCGGTATCCACCGACAGGTCGAAGCCGCTCGGGCCGTCGTCGTCCTCAACGGCGACCTCGGCCTTGTCGTTCGGCGGGAGGTCGATGGCGTATGCGGATGGGTAGTCACGACTGGTTACATTGTCCAAAATCTTGACGGTGACGGCGCCGTCCACCTCCCCGGTTGTATCGCCAATGGTGGGCACTTCATGGGTGGCGCTCGAAACGCCTTTGCCCATCGTCACGAGCTTGATGCCGATGTGCTTGTCGTCCACGAAATCGCCTGTTTGCGAAACATTGAGCCGCACGATCGAAACGCCACCCTGGTCATCAAAAAAGTCGTCCGCGCCCTCCGTTCCACGGGTCAGGTTGAACACCGCATTGCCGCCTTCGGTGATGCGCGCGCTCGCCGCCGCAAGGCTGACCGTGGGGCCGCCGTCGGTATCGATGACGCGCGTGCTGACGGTGTTTTTCGTAGGCGACACCGTATAGCCCTGGCCGGCGTGGGCCTCGAGGGTGAGGATGCCGGTGGGTTCATCGTGGTTGTCGTTGCGAATCGACACACTCACGACCGCGGGCGTAGCCTGATTTGCCCTGATGATGTGCGTGTGCCGCCCGAGCTTGCTTCGAGAGGAGGAATGAATCACGTCCCCCTTCTCGTGCAGGGTGGCGCTGACGGTGATGTCCGTTTTTGGCACCGGGTCCGCGTAGATGTACAGTTCGGGGTTCACGTTGCCGCCTTCGCGAATTTCGGCGTGAGACGCCTCCACGTACACGACCGGCGTGCCGTCGTCGTTGGCAATCTTGACGCTCCCGGTCGTCGCCGCGCCCTTCTCGACCCCGCCGGACAGGTTGCTTGCGCTCAAGGTGCCGAGGCTAAGTTCCAGAGTGCGGGAGTTGGTGTCGTTGTTGTCCACCGCGTTGAGGACAAGTTCGGCCCTGACCGCGTCCACGCCGCTGAACTGCACCGCCGGGTTCTGGGCGCTATAGGGATTTGTGGTCAACAGGCTGACATTGGTGTAGCTGTATTTCAGCGCAAAGGTGTAGTGCGTGCCGACTGTCGCGCCGGATACATTGATCGGCACGGTGACGGTCTGATTGGCCTCGTGGAGTGCGAGACCGAGGTCCAGGCTGAAATCGGTGGTGCCGCCGTTTTCGGAAATGGGGGTGCAATGGACGCAAAGACGACTGAAGGTAACCGGCGTCGCCTCGTTGTCGAGAACCGGCATGGCGCGTTGCCCGTTCCTCGTCCCGCCGATACGATACGCACTGTTCGCAACGATGGCGACGGTGACGTTGCCGTCCTTCTCGTCCACCTCGTCATTGACGGTGGGCACCTCGTAGAGAACTTCGGTGGCACCCTTCGGCAACACCACCGTCTGCGTGCCTTCCGCGCCGGCGGCGACGTGGGCGGTGCCGGCCTTTTCGGTGACGGTCAGGTGGATGGTCATGTCCGCCGTGGGCGCGGGGTTGGCGGTGATGCGCATGGCGACATTACCACCTTCCTCAGGGGGCTCCGCGGCCGGGTCCTTCCAGTCGATGTCGAGTTTGGGCTTCAGGCCCTCGTCGTCGAAGATGGTGACCTCGACGGTGTTGTCGGTTGTGTTCGGGTCGTTGTCGTCATGGGCCGCGACGCCGCCGCTGACGTTGTTGGGGAGCGTTTTCGCGCTGATGTCGCCAAGGGTGATGCTGAGCCGTTCGTGGTCTTCGTCGCCGTCGTCGCGTGCCGTGGCGGTGAGTTCGATGGTGGCGGTTCGCACACCCGCGCCGCCGGTGAATTTGATCTTCGGATCGGGCCGCCGCTGATGCTGCTTGCTGACGCCGGTGCCGGTCGCATCGAGTATGTAGTCGCGGTCGGCGTCGGTTCTCTCATCGGGGTCAACGCCCGTGCTGCTGGTAATGGCGAGCGGCACTTCGATGACTTCGCCGGTTGCGAGTGCGCGTCCGAGAGTGATGTGGAGCACCGCCTTGGTGCTGGTGTCGCCTTCGGTGAGCGTCGTTGACGAGCCCGTCGAGAGTTTGATAGTCGTGGCGTCGTCATCGGTGATGTCAATGCTGGCCGCATCCGCCGTGCTGGAGATGGTATAGGCGGCATTGTCGGAGGCGGTGACAGTCAATGCGAGCGATCCGTCCACCTCATCGGCGCTGTCGCCCGTACTGGCGATGGTGAGGGTGGTGCTGGTCGCATTAGCCGGGATGCTGACGGTGGTGGTGTCGGTCAGGGTCTTGGCGGCGACGAAGTTGCCGGTTTGGGCGAGACTGACGTTGACGCTGAGCGGCACCGGGATGGCGACGGTGCTCTTCAAGGTATAGACGGCGTCCGCGCCCTCGGTGATGTCCTTGCCCGCGGTGACGCTGATCTCCGGGATGACGCTGTGGTCGGTGAGGGTGATGGTCGCCGGGTTGACGGTGAGGGTCTGATCGCCGGTGACCGCGCCGGTGACTGAGATCGTCTCGTCGTCTTCCTTGGCGCCGTCATAGACCGGCGCGAGCGTGAAGCTGCCCTTGACGCTCGATTTACCAGCCTCGATCTTGAGGTTGAAGCTGGCGACGGCCTTGAAGTCGTCAACTACGGTGGCGGTGTCGCCGACGACCGAGACCTCGATGATCTTGTCTTCGGTGAAGACGCTGCTGCCGTCGATGGTGGCGGTGACCTCGACCGTGGGCGGCGAGGCAATGCTTTCGGAAACCTCGTCCTGCGCGTCCTTGGTGGACGTGTCGGTATCCACCGTCAGGGTGATGCTGGTGGGCGTGCCGTCGTCGTCGGTGATGTTGAAAGTCTGGGTGTTCTTGGGCGCATCCGCCTTGGCGCCGCCGTCGAGGCCGGTTCCGGAATTGGCGTCGAGCGCGCCGAGGGTGACAGTGACCGCCTCGCCCGCGCCCTCGTCAGCCTGGTCCTGGGTGGCGGTGAGGGTGAGGGTCGCAACGGCCGCGGCGTTGGCGGCGCCGGTGAAGGTGACGGTGGGCGGGTTCGTGGCGAGGTCTGTGCTGGCGAGGTTGGTAAAGGTGACGCCCTTGGGCGCGGTTTGCGGGGCGCTGAGCGTGTAGTCCGTGCCGAACTCGGCGGCGCCGGTGAAGGCGAGGGTCACGGGAAGGGATTCGCCGGTGGTCAATGCGCGGCCGAGGGAGACGGTGATGTCCTTGGTTCCGGCAGCCTCCTTGATGTCGGTCTTGCTGACCGTGAGCCCAACGACGGTCGGGTCGTTGTCGGTGATCTCGATGGTGGCTGAGGTGGTTGCGCCGAGCCTGGCCTTTGTCGGGCCGCTGATGGCGACGCTGAAGTCTTCCTTGACTTCGTCGTCGGTGTCGTCCTTGAAGGTCACGGTGACGGTTTTGCTGGTGTCGGCAGGCTTGAAGGTGAGCGTCTGGTCGCTGGCCGGGATGGCCGTGTAGTCCCCGGGCTCGGTCGCCGTGCCGTCGGCTGTGTTGATATTGACCGTCGCGTCGAAATTCGTGTCGCCCGTTCTTGTCACCTCGAAGACCCGATCCTTGCTCTGGTCGCCCTCGTTACCGTTCAGCGTGCCTGGCGCCACGAGATTGAAGGTGGGCAGGTCGGTCTCGTCGGTGATGGTGATGACGGCGCTGTTCTTGCCGGGGTCCTTTTCCGTACCGCTCGTCTGGGGAAAGATGCCCACTTCAAATGTCTCGTCACCTTCGTAAATATCGTCGTTGATGATGGGAATATTGACCGAAGTCGAGAGCGCGCCGGCGGCAATGGTGAAGCCGGGTGTCCGGGTGAAATCGCCTGACTCCGCCGTGTAGGTGTCGTTTGGTTTGAGGAGGTAGCCCAAATTACCGGTCACGTCCACTGTGTGAACCTTGTCCAGCTTGACTTCGACGGTGAGGTTTTTGCCTTCCTCGACCGTCGTTGCCGGCACTTCGAGGGAAACTATCCGGTTTCCGGTGTCCCGGACGGTGAATTCCACCGGCAACGCGCCCTTGGACTGGACATAGTCGAAATCCGAGGAACTCCAGGTGTGCGTGATTTCGGCCTTGCCGGCGCCCGCGCCGGTCACGGTGACCCTCTGGTTGACGTTCCAGTTCGATGCATTGAAGCTGAGGTCGCCGCTGACGGTGGCGACACGCTCGTCGCCGCTGACCGGCGTGACGGTCACGGGTTGGGTGGGCTTGCTCTTGAGCTTGACGTTGTAGGTCGCAGTGCGGTTGACGGCAATCCGGGATGCGGACGGGGACGACAGGGTGAGGCCGGCGCCGGCATCGAGGGTTCGCACAAACAGGGTCTTCTTGGAAACCCCGGAGTAACCCGTCGGTGTGATGTCGATTTCCGGCTGCTCGTCGTCGGCATCCGTGTCCGCGAGCGCGGTAAACGTGACTGGTTTCGCTGTTTTCCAGTTTGATGTGTTGAATTGAAGCGTATCGGGGGTGAAGCTCAGGGCATCGGAAACGTTGCCGGAAAATTGGGTGTTGAAAGCGAGATTCAACGTGACCGCGCCGCTTGGCCGGGTGGCCAGCGCGACGGTAAAGGTCACACTTTTGCCTTCCTCGACTATCATCGGATTGTCATTGCGTGAGAACACAAGGCCGGCCGAGGCCGTCACCTGGTCGTCGTCGATGATGCGAAACGCGACTGGTCTGGCGCCGGGTTTTTCAGCAGCACCGCCGCCAAGCCCGGTCTGGTCGTTGAGGTTCTTAATCTCCACCCGCACGGTCTCGTAGGCTTTCCTGGCGTTCGTCGGGTTGTCTTGCTCCCTTTCGGTATCGTGGGTCGCGACAATGTCAAAAGTGGCGCTCTTGGCCGCGCCGGCGACGCCGGTAAAGGTAACCGTAGGGTCATTTCCTAACTGCGCCGCGCTGGGGCAGGTGAAGTTTGAATAGGTGATCCCGGAGGATGCGGAGGGCGTCGGGGTTGACAAGGTGTAGTCCGTGCAGATGCCTCCGTCGTCGCCCGAGTTGTATGCGAATCTAAGCGCGACCGGTAAAACTTCACCCTTCGCCAGAGCCCGGCTAAGAGCGACGGTCAGGGTCTTGCGTCCCCCCGTTTCTGGAATGTCACCGCCGGGTGCTGTGAGGCTCACGATCGTCAGGTCGTCGTCCTCGATGGTTTTGCTCAGTGTCTTGTAAGAGGGATCGACCACGTAGCTGGCGTGATCGGCGATGGTGATCGTCACCGCGCCGTTTGGCTCGTCGATGGCGTCGTCGTCGAGGTACAGGACGAGAGGCGGGGCTCCTCCCATCGAGCCGGAGTATTTGACGGTGTGCCTGCCGAGACTCTTCGATTTAAGAAAACGCCCATTCTGCGACACATCGACAAGCACGTCTAAATCACTGTCAATTGGCAGCAGAAACTCGCTGCCATCGTCGATTCCCGCCTGGATTGAAATCGGGATTTCGCTCGTTGTTTCGAATTCCTCTAGAAGAAAATAATTGTATGAGTCGAACCGCACAGTCGGCGGGGGCCTGTCGTCATCAATGATCTTGACATAAAACTCGTACCCGTCGGCGTGTACGACCGCAGTGCCGAGCGACCTGGAATCCACGTCGATTTTCAGCCCTTCATCCTGCTCATCGTCGTCCTGAATGGCGGTGATGGTGCTTGATCCAGACGTCGCTCCGGCCTTGATGGTAATGCTCTTCGGGGTGCCGTAGTCCGTTGGGTCCGTCTGATAACTGGTGTCCCAGTGGTTATCTAGCGTCACCGGCAGCGTGATGTCCGCGCTGTGCGGCTTGTCGAGCGTCGCGGTGACGGTCACCGATTCGCCCTCGTTCACCTCGACACCGCTATATTGATCAGCCACCGCAGGCGTCGTCGTTAGCGTCAACTCCGGCGGCGTGACCTCGAAGGCCTTGGTGTCCTTGATGGTGATGGTGTAGGTCGTGGCGCTCGCCCGCACCCCGTCGGGCAGCGGCGTGCCGACGGCGACGGTGAAAGTGTCGTCGTCGGTGTCCGCATCGCCAATGGTAGTGAGCGTGCCCGTGCCGTTCGTCGCGCCCTTGGCGATGGTGATGCCGGTAAGTGTTTCGTAGTCGCCCGCCTCCGCCGTGCCGTTCGCGAGCATGAGCGGCACTGTCACGTCGGCGTCGAAGATCCCGTTCGCCGTCGCGGTGATGGTGGTGGCGGTGTCCTCATTGACGGGATTGGGGCTCGCCGTGAAGGTGATGGTGTGGCCGACGGCATCGTCCTCGATGGTGATCTCCGCCGACGCTGGCGTGCCTGTGGTCAGGTTGGCGGGCAGCGGCGAGCCGAACGAAACGGTGAAGGTCTCGTCGTCATCGTCCTGGTCGCGAATCGTCTTGATAGTGCCAGTGGCGGTCTTTGCGCCGGCGGCGAACTCGATGCTCGCGGGCGCTTCCCATTCGGCGGCCTCGGCGGGGTTGGTGCCGGTTCCCAACACCGCGATGGGGATGGTGGTCTTGGCGGCAAAGGGCCGGTCGAGGGTGATGGTGACGGTGACGTCCTCGCCGTTGGTAACCGTTGCCGGGGTCGCCGCAAGCGTCGCCTCCACGCCCTTGCCATCGTCGGTGATGGTGACCGTTGCCGACGGCGGCGTGCCCTCGGCAAGACCCGCCGGCAGCGTGCCGAGGGCGACCTTGACCGTGTCGTCGTCCTTGTCGGTGTCGAGATGGGTCACTAGTTCGGTGGTGCCGGTCTTCTCACCCGCCTTGATGGTGATGCTCGCGGGCGCATCGAAATCGCCGGCTTCCGCGGTGCCGTCCACCCCGCCGGTGGTCGCGGTGACGGGGATGGTTACATCAGCGGCCTGGGCGAGGCCGTTGATGGTGGCCGTGATGGTCGCCTTGCCGCCTTCGGTGACGCTGGCATCGGCGGTCAGGGTTACGAGGGTGTCTTCGTTGTCGCTGATGTTGACCGTTGCGGCATCGCCGGGGGACTCTGGAATCACGTAGCCCGTGCCGGTGGCGAGCGTCGCGGTGAGGCTGCCGTCGTCTTCGTCCAGGTTGTCATCGACGGTGGCGACGGTGATTTTTGCCGCGCCCGTGTCGTCGATATCGACGGTCTTGCCGGTGCCCACGTTCGCCGCATCGACCATATCGCCGGTTTGCGCGAGACCGTAGCTCACCGTGATCGACTCGCCCGAGTTCGGCGCCGGCGAGGCCGAGAGGTTGAAGACGGCATTGGTGCCTTCGGCCACGTCGCCGGCAGAAGCGATGCTGACGGTCGGGAATTCGATGATTTCGACGGAAATGTCGTTACTGGAACCGGTGGCGGCTCGGGTGGCGCCCGTCGCGAATTGGACGCCATCGGTGTTCAGGTTCGAGACCGGGTCCGTGTAGCCGACGGTCATGGTCTCGGTGCCGCCCTCGGCCGTGCCGTCGGCAAGCGCGGCGACTTCGAACACCGCCTTGTGCGTCGACTGATCACTTGGCAATGCGCCGCCCTTGATAATGAGCCCGGGGGCGGCGGCGCTGTAGGGCGACTCGGTGCTGAGCGAGGCGCCCGTACCGGATTTGAGGGTGATCGCGTAGTCCGCGGCGGTGATATTGGTGCCGCCGATGTTGATCGGCACGCGCAGCTCTTCGCCGGTGACGAGCGCCCGGTTCACGGTGGCAAACTCGAAGGTCGCCTTGGTCGCGCCGCCCTCCTGGATTGACCCGGAATCCGTGCGCCTGAAGCTGATATCGGTGGGGTTGGCGTCCATCACGATGAAACTGGCGCTCGAACTTTGACTCGCGATGCTCACCCTAGCGGGCAGCGGATTGTCGGGGTCGGCTTGCAGGGTGATGGTGGCGGTTTCGGGTTGCTCGTCGCCTGTGTCGCTGTGTATGTCGAAGACGCTGACGATGCCGGTCTGTTTGGAGTTGCCCGACAATCGCGGCAGATCGTCATCAACGCATTGGGCGGGGTCGGCATTCGCATCGATCGGGCCGATGTCGCCGGTAATATCGCCCACCGCGGCGGTGCCGGCCGTGAAGCAGACGCGGAAATTCACGGCGGGCAGGAACCGCTTGGTCGTGGGGGCCGACGGCGCGAGCAGTTCCACCTCGACAGTACCGGCACCGCCTTCTTTTCCGCTGAAGCGCGCCGCGGTGAGGCGGAGTTCAAGGTCGTCGGTGATGGTGGTGTCGCGCACGAGGACGGTGGCTTTCGGGCCGGTGGTGGTGTCGCCGTAGCCGGTGACGGCGTGGGTAATGTCCACGGCGTCGTTATCTGAGGTGATGGACTCGTCCGGCGACTTGACCGTGACTGTCAGACCCGTCTCCCAGTTGCCGGCGTCGAAGGTGAGCGTTGCCGGCTCGACGGTCACCTTTGCGGGGTCCCCCGATGTGACGGTGACGACGGCCTCATCGGCGGGCGGGTCGCTCAAGCGCACGGTGTAGGTTTTGGCTTCCTTGCCTTCGAGCAATTCCGGGATGACGATGTTGGCGTTACTGTTGTTCAGCAGGACTTCGCCGTCCTTCTTGTCGTTTACCGTCACCCTGTAGGTTGGAAGGTCAGCGTCCGCCCGGTTGAGATTCGTACCGGTGTGGGTAAGCGTGACGGTCTCGTCCGCATAGTCGTCGTCCGGCGTGGCGGTGACGGTGATCTCTTGCGTGACGTTCCAGTTGGCGGGGGTCTGGCTGGTGGCGTCGTCGCTGCCGATGAAGGTCAGGGTCGCGCTCGAGCCCGCGGTCCCGCCGGGCGCCTGGACGGTGAACGCCTGCTGATGGGCCGCTGGGACGGTCACGGTGAGGGTGGCGGTGCCTTTTGGGTCGTAGTCGAGCTTGACACCATAGGTTCCGGCATCGCCGCCTTCGTCCACCGACAAGGATGCCGGGCTGAAAACGGGGGAGATGCCAGCGTCATCCAGCGTAACCTCATAGGCGGTGGGCTTCACATCCCCAGTGACCGATGGAGGCGTTACGCGGTGCCCTATCTCGACGGTATTGTCGACACCGTCTTCGTCCGGTAAGTGGATGGCAGTGATGGTCTGCGGCTTTTGCCAGTTAGTGCTGTCGAATTTGAGTATCGGGTTCAGAATAAAATTACCACCGGCCGGCCCCTTGAATTTCAGTGGATAGATTTCCCCGATTTTCGGTGGCTCGATTTCCAGATGAACTACCTTACCCGGGCCCGGGTCGCGGTCGAGTTTGACGGTGTACTCTTTCGTCGGACCATTTTCATCAGCCGCCTCCACAAGTGTCAGAGTGGCGGGGCTGAACACCGGAACAACGGTGGTGTCGATGATCTTGACGGTTAAATTAGGCTGCGGCTCGATGTAGTAGTAGTTTTCCACCGTGACCGTATACGTGAACTGCTCATCATCTGCATCTTCATCACCCGAGACCGTTTCAAAGGCTACTTCCTGCGGCGTTGCCCAGTTCGCGCCGAAGTTCAGTGTTTTGCTCGCCACACCGAGGGCTTCTCCCTTAAACTTGACTCTTGTGGCGGCAACCGCGCCCGTGCGAGTCAAAACGACTTTTGCGGTCTGTCCCGATTCGGGCGCGCCTGTCAGCTTGACCGAAACCTTGGCGTCGGTGAGGTTGTCCTCGCGCAGTTCGACGGGATTCGGGGTGATTTCGATGCCGACGTTGGGACGCCGGCCGTCCTTGATGGTGATGGAGAAGGTGCCGAGGGAGTGATCTTCATACGTGAACTCGGGTTCGTTACGTCCCGGGTTCGGCGTCTCCGTCTTTATCTGGTAGAACAGTTCAAGTTTGAGTTCCTCGTCGCCTTCGGTGTTGTTGCTATCGTCGATAAAGGTCAATAGGGCGGTGGCGCCAGTGGCAGATTTGCTTTCGAAGCGCACTGTGCGGAAGTCGCCACCGTTGGCCGTGCTGCCCGCCACAACTTTGAGGAGCAGTTGATTGCCTACCGCCGCGGAATTATTAAAGCCGGTGATCCTTAAGGGAACGCCGTAGTCGCCTTCGTACAGATCCCCTGCGGAGTGGTTGACGGTGAGTTGGGGCGGGGTTTGCGCGGCGACAGGGGCGAGCCCGACACCCCCCCCAGCAGAGAAATGGCGAGTACGGCGGGCCATACCCGGACGCTCCCGCTTCCGGGAATGCCTTCGCTCCGCAGGGTCGCGGCCGCGCGGCGCAGACCCCGGACAGCCGCTTCGGAAAGTCCCCGCAGAGCACCGCCGATGCGAGCGAGGGCCATCGTCATGCCCCGTGCCATAATGACGCCGCACCGCACCACCGTCCGCGGAGCTGCTGATGAGTCTCGACAACCACGGCATCGGTGCCTTCAACCACGTCGCCGCCTGAGGTGATGCTGACGGTGGGCAGGTTGACGTTCGCAACGGCGAGGTGGGCTTCAGGGAGAATAACAATAGCCAGTAAAAACGTCCATGCCTGCCGCCATTTGTTAGTGATTGTCAGAAAAGTCATGTATTTCAAAATAAATTCGCAATAACAATGGCATGCAAATCAGTTTCAAGACTGAAGATTTTCGAGAACCAGCCTTTCCGCCTCAAGATGTACCTGAAATCGATCTCAATGGGCAGGCATCGCTGAATCTTCGACAGATCTTCGATTGCTCTTTCCTTTAGAAAAAAATAATCAAAACAATGGGTTTGATGCAACATTAGAGTTTTCTGCCAGACTCCAGTTACACAATAAAAGTCAAGGGCTTGACTAAAGGCAAGAAAAACAGGCCGTATATCGGATTGAATTTCTGGCCCGCTTCTTGTAAGACTCAGGTCGCTTTGGCTTCAGTGCCCGCGTATCGATCAATCTGATGATCCATTCGCAGTCACGAACCGTATCGTCAAGGCCCGCTGCCATCGCTGGTGTGACCTTCAACGTTTTGTGGATGCGCCAGAAGTTGTTGTAGTGCAGGAAGTAGTGGCCCAGCATGGCAACGCGCTTCTCGATCTTCTTCGAGAACGCATTAGCCAGCCGGGTGAACCGCAGGTTGCCCATCCGAATCGACAGGTTGCGGCGTTCGACGCAGAACGTGGAAATCAATTCCTTGGCCGGGCGACTCTCAATCACGCGATTTTGACGCCTTTGCACTCGACCGGGCCTTGTACCGCTCATCGCCCGTTTCCGCGAGCTCGCCTTATTCTTATTCCTTGATGAACTGTCGAAGTCCATTTCACCGCCAACCGTGTTGTTTATGCACACAGACACCCAGACCATCGGTCGGTAATTGGATCCGGTTATCTACGCGAATGCAAAAATTTTTTCAATATTAAATCATATTGAGGCATTTTCGTTGGCAACATTTGCTGAGATAATCCATCTGGTGAGAGGCCATCTTTGCAGCACCAATAATCTCAATATCAGACGAATTTGCTGACATTGATTGCCTTCCAAAATCCGCAATTAGAAAATCTGCAAGGCGATACTTGCCGTGAATAGCAGCCAGTCACGTGGCTTCCATCACCCAATTTAGCATTTGCAGCACAGAATCAGTGAAATTTGGCACGCTGGGAGTGAACAGTATGGATCACGACGCCATTGACTGGCACAACGCCGTTTTCAAGACATACCGATGCCTTCCGGTCTGACAGAATTAATTCGAATGGATTGGTCAGACGCGGCCGAAGGCGGCTCACTCATTTGAGCACACACGTGCGCAACGACCAGATCGCCTCATTGAGCGCAGCTCTTCGGTCGGCATTCAGTTTCAGCGTCCACTGACGCGCATGATGCACAAACTGACCAGCGACCGCATAGAGCCGGCAGCGAACCGTCGTCACGCGACATCTTACCCATTGCAAACAGCAATATCATGCGCATCAGGGCCAACAGGTTGTAGGCCATCGCACACAGCTGGAAATAAGCCGCATTGGCACTGAACTCACTACACGGCGAATGGGCGGCTGCAAAGTCACTGCGAAGCACCTTGATCCGGTTTTCCGATGGCTCGGTACGCCGGTTGTAGAAGTACACAATCTCATGATCACTCAACCCATCCTCGTCCAGATTGGTGGCAATCGCCCGATACAGGTAAAGACCACATTTGACACTTTTGGTAGGGTTCGGCACGTCTTTGGCACGGCATCTCGCCGGTAAATTCCGATTCAACAGGATAGTGCGTGCGATCGCGCAGTACAATCGCACTGATTCGGTGGTGTCAAGGGCAAATTCCAGTGGTCAAAGCCAAGCGGTTGGCGCTGATCGAGGTGCCAATCAGGCTTTCGAGTTCTATTTTCCGATTTGGGGTTAGACGATTCATCGAAATTGAATAACATAGTGGGAGTATTTGTCTTAGTCGAGATGGGCACCCATGAGCAATAAACATAAGCACGCGCAACCACTGTCCGAGATTGAAATCAAAGTCAAAGCGCTTGAATCGCTGCTCATTGATAAAGGCTTGGTTGACTCCCAAGCACTGGATGAGTTAATCGATATTTATGAACACCGGGTTGGACCGCAAAACGGTGCTAAAGTTGTCGCACGTGCTTGGTCAGACTCAACCTACCGTGCCCGCGTGCTTGACAATGCCACTGAGGCAATTGGTGAGTTGGGTTTCCACGGACGGCAAGGTGAAGACATGGTTGCACTGGAAAATACGCCCACCATACACAACATGGTGGTTTGCACGTTGTGCTCGTGCTACCCCTGGCCAGTTCTTGGTCTGCCGCCGGTATGGTACAAATCTGCACCATACCGGGCAAGAGCAGTCTCGGAGCCACGCAGCGTACTGACGGAATTTGGAGTTATCCTGGATGATGAGGTGGAAATCCGCGTCTGGGACAGTACCGCTGAGATTCGCTACCTGGTGATTCCAATGCGGCCTGTCGGGACTGAACAACTCAATGAAGTTGAACTGGCTAAATTGGTCACGCGTGATTCAATGATCGGAACGGGACTTGCTTTGAGGCCGAGTGAGATAGCATGAAAGGCGCGCATGATCTTGGTGGTAAAACCGGACTTGGGCCGATCGCCGCGCCGCGCGATGAGCCGGTTTTTCACCACGAGTGGGAAAAGCGGGCATTTGCCATTACGGTGGCTTGCGGATTTTTAGGTAAGTGGAATCTCGACATGGGTCGCTACGCTCGCGAATGCATGCCCGATTCGGAATACCTGGCTTCAAGCTATTACGAAAAATGGATACACGGGCTGAGCACGTTATTGGTCGAAAAAGGAGTACTGACTCAAGATGAAATCGACCAGCGGATCATGGAAGTCTCGACTGGATCCCACCAATGAGTACTCTGCAAGCCCATGAAGTCTGGTCCGCCCTGCAAAAGGGTGGCAGCGCTCGCATGACTGCCGAGAGTCCAGCGAAATTCGAAGTCGGCATTGCTGTCATGGCACGACAATTCAATCACCCAGGACACATTCGTCTGCCTGAATACGTTCAGGGTTATCGCGGGACAATCGCCGCGGATTACGGCATGTTCATATTTCCGGATCAGCATGCCAAGGGCATAAAGGAAGCGCAGCGGCTCTATAGTGTTCGCTTTGAAGCAACTGACATCTGGCCAGACAATTCAAACGCCCACGGCGCAATTTACGTCGATCTGTTCGAATCGTACCTGACCAAAGCATGAATACAGTTCAACCATCGATTGATCGATTCTACCCTGACGGTAAGGAACCGGTTTTCGCGGCACCCTGGGAGGCACACGCGTTTGCGCTGACGATAAAACTCTATGAGCAAGGTCTATTCAACTGGTCGGAATGGAGTGATCAACTGGCGCAATCGATTCGTTCGCAACCGATGGACAATTACTATGAGAATTGGCTGCTCGCGCTGGAAACACTGGTAATCAAGAAAGGGATTGTTGCATCGAAAGAACTGTCGCAGGGTGTTGAGAATTTACGATCCGAGCACGAACATTAAATCAGATCCTATCAGAAACCGGCTCACGTCATCTCCTGCAAATTCAGCGACCTAACCCGCTGACGATTAACCAGTGTTTCGGAATTCTTTCACAGGCCCGCTGGCATACTTGGGTCAAATATGACCCTCAATTTTGAATACCACTTCTTCAAGTTCCAAATCGGTTATCGAATTTCCAGTTTTCTTGCATTTATGATTCAAGGGATTGATCGTCGATCAGGTCTTACTCCGACCTTGCATTAAATTCTCCCTCCAAGTCGGTCAGTACCTGGTCGATATCGTCGGAACCTACTATTCACGACGTTTGACAAGTTCCAGGAAAAAGTTCGAGTACTTATTTCACTGGAATTTCTGGTATAATAACTATTATTATTTTATTAATATCTAATTCGTATTCACCATAATTAATAATAAAATGCTATTTCTAAACCAATCAGAAGCCCAGACACAGCTACGTGACTTTGTTGTCCAAAAACGATTATCCCAAGGGTTGACTCAGCAAGGCCTTGCTCGACGCTCGGATGTCAATCTCCACTCCCTGCGCAAATTTGAACAGGAAGGTTCAATCTCCCTTAAATCATTTCTGAAACTTCTAATGATATTGGGAGGACTTGAAGAAGTGGTCGCAGCAGTCAAACCAACCGAGGGCCAATTTCGATCGATTGAGGACGTTTTGGAATCTCTGGAACCGCGCAAAGTGCGAAAGCGAGGCTGGCAGTCGTGACCTTTGAACCCGTCAACAAAGTTGAGGTAGCGCTGTTTATCAACGACGAGGAAGTATCGGTTGGTCAACTGGCAACAGTCAAGAGTAGAGTCTATTTTGAATTTGCCTCGTCTTTTATCGAACGGGGCATTGAACTCTCTCCAATTCGTCTTACGACATCACCAGGCTTAAAGTCCTTCGACCCTCACATTTTTGAGGGCCTGCCTGGATTGTTTTACGACAGCCTTCCCGATGGGTGGGGACGTTTGCTGCTTGACAGAAAGATGCGTAAACTTGGAGTGGTACCCCAACAACTTACACCACTTGATCGTCTGACGTTTGTTGGACAAAGCGGGATGGGTGCTCTGACATACAAACCCTTTGAACCCACTGATGAAATAAGTGAACCATTGGATTTGGATCAGCTTGCTGCTGACGTTCAACAAGTCCTTGAAGGCGAATCAGGCACAGTCATTGACGAGCTGCTTAACCTGAATGGGTCCTCGGCTGGTGCCCGACCCAAAGCAGTCATTGGCGTCGACCAAGATAAGCAAAACATCGTTTTCGGTAAAGATACTGTCGACTCAAACTATGAACCTTGGTTGATCAAGTTTGCTAACACCGGGGACGGTGTTGACGCCGGCGCAATCGAGTATGTCTATGCCCTGATGGCGCGCGATGCAGGCATCGAAATGGAAAGTGTCCATCTGTTTCCATCGGACAAGAACCCAGGCTATTTTGCAACCAAACGATTCGACCGCAACAACGATAAACGAATTCATTGTCATAGCGTTTGCGGCTTACTACATTCAGACTATCGAACGCCATCCCTCGATTACCAGGACCTCATCCGACTGACCACAATCTTGACAAAAGACAGACAGCAGGCAGAAAAAATGTTTCGCTTGGCTGTATTCAACATATTGGCTCACAATCGTGATGACCACTCGAAAAACTTCAGCTTTTTGCTGGACCTCGAAGGTGAGTGGAAATTAGCGCCAGCCTACGACTTGACCTTTTCAACGGGTATCAATGGCGAACAATCAACGATGCTGTCGGGCAAAGGAAAGGAATTTCAACTCTCGAATTTGATTCAATTGGGACTGAAAGAAGACTTCTCTCGTCCTTTCATAGATTCAGTTATTGATCAATCCAAATCAGCACTCAACAAATGGCGACAACTGGCCCTGAATTATGGTGTCGCGTCGCGCAATGTGAACCTGATTCAAAGAAAGCTCAATGAGGTTTCTGCCTGAGTTGAAACACAATCAGTCGGTGAACAAATTCAACCGCTAACAACATTGGTCAACACACCGACGAGGCTCTCAATATTCAGTCGGATTTGATTACAGTTTCCCCATCACTTTGCGCATCAAGGCGCCGCGCTTTTCCTAATCGTCGCAGTGCACCCGCAACGTTCGCCACCAGCACCACCAAGGCGAAGCCATAGGAACTCCAGACATATTCGCCATAACCACTCATCGAAATGAATTCTGCAAGATTCATGACGGCTCCCTAAGCTGTCGCAACCACTTCGCTTTGTACTCGGTCTCGAGAATCATGGCCTGCATCCGCAGCGCAAGCAAGGTCAAAAATAGCAAGGTAAATCCGACGGTCATAACCAGTAGTGGAATCAACATACTGGTATGAATTGAAGGCGCCCCAAACTTTGAAACAGACGGATTTTGGTGCAACGTGTGCCACCAAAGTACGGAATAGTGAATGATCGGGATGTTCACTACACCGGCAAGCAGCAAGATGGCACCGGCCTTTTGAGCTTTACTGCGATCGGGAATGGCTGATTGCAGCGCCATAAACCCGAGATACAGAAACAGCAAAATCAATTCCGATGTCAGTCGCGCATCCCAAGCCCACCAGGCACCCCACATTGGTTTCCCCCATATAGATCCGGATACCAGCGTAATCAACGTAAACGAAGCTCCGATCGTGGCCGCTGCCGTACAGGCGACGTGAGCCAATTTAATCCGCCAGATCAATCCAATCGCACCGCTGACCGCCATAATGGTATAGATCATCATGGACATCCATGCAGAAGGCACATGCACGAACATAATCCGGTAAGCATCTTTTTGCTGATAGTCGATCGGTGCAACCACCAAACCGAGATACAGACCAATCAGGATAGTAATCCCTGCAAGCCAACCCAACCACGGTGTCACTGTGTTAGCCAGCGCATAAAAGTGTCTTGCAGTACTCAGTTTATGAAACCAGAGCCACATCTTAGTTGTCCAACATAACCCGCAGCGCGCTGGCCGTTGCGAATGGGGCAAGCGTCAAAGCAAATACAAAAAATGCACTGAGCAGTAGCAAGTGCCCACTTACCGGTGCCTGTTCTGCAGCCGCAAGTACTGCAGAAACCGAAAAAATCAGAATCGGCACACATAGCGGTAGCATCAAAAGCGACAGGAGCATACCTGCCTTTTTCTGGGCAATCACCAGTGATGCGCCAAACGCGCCAATAAGCGAGAAAATGGGTGTGCTGATAGCAATCGTCACGATCAGGATGCTGATGCTGAATGAATCAAGATTCATAAGTATACCCAGAATCGGGCTAATCAGCAGCAACGGTAGTCCGGCCGAGATCCAGTGCGCAAGCACTTTTGCCAGGACCAGCAGCGGTAACGGGGCCGGAGCTGTCAGGATTTGCTCCAGCGTGCCATCTTCGTAATCGTTGCGAAAGAATCCCTCAAGCGACAACGTTGAAGACAAAAGTGCCGCGACCCAAATTACGCCAGGTCCGATGGTAGTAAGTACGCTAGTATCCGTACCGGCAACAAAAGAAAACAAAGTGGCACAGACAACGAAAAATATAACAGGTGTGGTGTAATCACCAGGGGTTCGGACCACCAGTGTCAGGTCGCGTTTAAGCAGAGCACCAAATGCGCCTGTCATATGGTGCCCTCCAGTTGAATTTCCTGAACGCTTGCCTCACGCCAATCAATTTCCTGGTGGGAAGTCGCAAGACATAGCCCACCGCGCTCTAGATGCTGGATTATCAATTCGACAACCGTATCTAAAGCCTGTGAATCGAGTGATGTAAACGGTTCGTCGAGCAACCAAATTCGAGCTTGTGTAAGCGCAAGCCTCGCGAGTGCCACCCTTCTTTTCTGCCCGGCTGAGAGGAATCGACAAGGCACATCCAAATACCTGGCGATACCCAATTGTTCGAGTACTGCGGGAATTTGCAGTTGTGAGGGGCAGGTCTTAAGTGCACGGAGAAATTCGAGATTCTCCCTCACCGTGAGATCAAGGTTCACACCATTATCGTGTCCAACATAAGCCAGTTCACGAAAATACGCGGGTCGAATCTGCGCGATGGGGTTTCCATCCCAGGAAATTTCACCCTTTTCCGGGGCCGCCAAGCCACAAACAAGTCGCAATAAACTTGTCTTGCCAGCACCATTTTGACCTTTAATCAGCACCAATTCGCCCTTGTTTACCACAAACGAGAGACTCTCGAATAACAATCGATCGCCTCGAACACCGGTGAGATTATTGACCTGTAACATATGCGAGCTTTGCTGAACGTTATAGAATTTCGATGATTGGTAATCAGCGAATGTAATGACTGTTAATCATACTTTTCGAGTCGCGATGATTTTTCACAACAATCATAAAAAACGGTGGATTTATCTGACAAAATTAGGGTGCCTTGGCACCAACAAACTGTGTGCTGAAACCAAGGTCTAAACGGTAACTGCACGAATGCCTATTAGATTCCGTTCCGTTTGACCGAAAACTAAGCCAATTAAATGAATTGGCTCATCGAGGGTCCGATATTTCTCTGCGTAACCCCGCTCCTGAATCTGCGAGATTGCTTTATTCAAGACTGCCTCGACATCAGATTTAACTTGTGCGACCTTGAACTCCAGTACAAACACCTGACCTGCGTGAAAAACTACCATATCTGCTCGGCCGTGACTGGACGGATTTCAACCACCAGGTCTACCTCAATGGCGCGCAATGCCAAATAAAGCATTGCCGCATAATGCGACTCAAAACACTCAATCTCACTTACATCGTACCACTGATGCGGTATACCTGTTAAATACGCCTGCAACTGCTCTGCGAATTTTTCAATTGATTTATTGCAAGCAGTTCCACCAGCTGCTCAGCATACACTTCAGCCTCTTGACCGCTGTCGGTAACATACTCTAGCAAACCCTGGTTTAGACTCAACTGAACTTCAAGGTTCGGATAGCTCAACGTGAACAGTGTTCGATTTCCACGCCGTTGTTCATCAGCAATGGTCACATATCCCGTCTGAAACATCAGTGCATCTACACTCACATTCGCGATATCAAACTTTGATACCAAAGTCATGTTTACAACCCGTTTTTCGAGCGCCATTGGATTGATGTTGCGGGCCACCAGCATTTCAAATAAAAAAGTCGGTAAACTAGATTCGAACCAATAAGGCTGAAACTCTCGGTGTCGAAATAGCTGCAATATTGCAAAGGGATTATAGATATCTTCTTTACCGCGCCAGTTGTAACCGTTGTACCAGCGACTGATATCATCCCGTTCTAAATCAAAAAGCTCCGGCGCGAAGACTGTATCAATATCGGTATCGGTGAATCCACAAATAGAGGCATATTGTGGGTCCAGGCTGATGTCACTCAGGTTGTTTAAGCCTGAGAATAAATTCACATTGGTGAACATACTGATGCCGGTGACAAATACGAATCGGACATGTTCAGCACAGTCCTTGATGATCCCGTAAAACCCGCGTAGCCAATCCCGATTCTCCTTGGCCAGTTCCGGTTTATCCAACACATCCAGAATCGGCTTGTCGTATTCGTCCACCAACACCACCACTTGCTGACCGGTGACTTGATGCACACGGCGCAACAATATTCGCAATCGTACCTGCGCCGACCCATTCGTCTTCGGTAAATTGAGGCCGAATTCTAATTCACTTCCTTCCAACTGCGCGAGTACGTCTTCTTCAATTTCGTCGGGCGAGTTGTATGTTCCACCAAAACTCAATCGAACCACGGGAAATTTCACCGACCAGTCCCAGTGTTCGTAAATTGCCAAACCCCGAAACAGGTTCTCATGGCCTTCGAATAGTGATTTGATCGTATCCACCAACAGACTCTTACCAAATCGACGCGGTCTGGAAAGAAAGTAGAACCGACCTTCACTCACAAGTCGCTGGATGAAAGCTGTCTTGTCGACGTAGTAAAAATCTCCCTCCCGAATCGTCGGGAAATGTTGAATTCCAGTAGGCAGCAGGCGACGGTTCACGGTATAGTCCCCGAGAATATGCTCATGTCTATACGCTGAAACAGCGCATCACTAACAGAAGTAAAAACTGAAAAGGCATTCGGTTTGATACTGCAGACTAACTGGATTCCCTGAACCGATTGTCGGATGACACTCAGAATGGGGCTTCAAATTCATTTGCATGGGTAAATCGATCAGATGATTGGGGCAGGATTCATCACAGATATCATAATGTGCATTTTAAATCAATAACGTTTTCAGCTAGCCAATTCGATTGCTCGATGCAGCCAGAGCACTTTATGACATTTAGAGACTACTCGGATAAAAACAGGTGACACCAACCGCTTTGGTTGACAAATCACAGATCAGAAAAAGAACAATGACCCACTTGATCACCTGTAATGGATCGATTGACCCTGCACAACAATCCATTCATCGTAAGTGATACTTGAGCAGTGATAATGAAACAAACGGAAACGATCGCTGAATATCTGTTGATCAGGTCTCCAGAATTTGCACCGATAACAGTCCATCACGCGTTAGTCAGGTAAAATTTGATCGTCCTTGACTAACCAACAAATTAGCAATTAATGTCCGGTGAAACTGAAATGCTGCAAATGAATACACCACTGCCCTTTCCGGAACGCTTGCCCGACGGATACTGCTACGCACGCGAGACCATCAAATTCGACCCCGCGCGCCATCTGCAATTGGAACCTCCAGAATCGATATTGCATCTATCCGACCTTGGTTATTCGGCACAAGACATTGAAAAGTCTGCGACTGACTTTGCAGTATCAAGTGCCATCCGCCTGCTGTCCGACGAAGGAGTGGCGGTAATGGTGGACATCGCTCGTTCACTCAAGAAATATGCCGTAAATTGTGAACGCATCGAGAACATGGTGCGCGGCGGAGTCTACCAGTCGGAATTTTTACGCGACTTCTGCCTATGTCCCGAAGTAACCGAGTTCTTGAGTGAAATTTATGCAACCCCAGTCGCGCCGCACACCATGCCCTTGCATTTGGGGCACCTAAATTTTGCCCCGGATGACCTTAACCGTGCAGTAGACAAGTGGCATCACGATACACTGAGTCTGGACTACGTCCTGTTTTTATCAGACCCTGCTCAACTGCAGGGCGGAGATTTCCAATACTTCCTGGGTACGCGCTACGAAGCAAAGGAACTGGCGGACCGAGATCAATCAATCCCGGATGATCGAACAGTCACTCCTCATTTTCCAGGTGCTGGTTATGCAATTGTGTTACATGGCAACATGGTCGTTCATCGGGCAACTCAACTGTCTTAACGGGCAGAGCGCATCACCCTTGTGAACGGTTATGTCCCATTAGATCCCGCAATCGAAGATGTGTGCCGTTTCTCTGATTTAACCCTGGTCGACCCCCACCACGTCTTGTTTACTGAATGGGCGCGGCACAAAGCTTGGCTCTCAGTCGGAAAATTGCACAATATGATCGAGAATATTCCGTTTACTGAAGATCGACAAACCATTACGAACTACTTGAAAGATGCAATTGCCGACATTGAAACAGCCATCGAGGATATCAATGACGAGCGCACGGCTGCAATGATTCACTACGGCGACTGACTGTTGGCCGATTTCCCTTCAAAATGGCAACTTGATTTGGCGCGCCGCAATGGACATCGGTATTCGGACAGGGCGGATTTTTAGTTCACCCAACTATTTGACCTGAAATAAATACCCGCGGTTACTGAACTTTCCCCTTCGTTTTGTGTATAGTTCAGTCAGTAAAGCTGAATCACACATTCGAGAAGTGAAACTGTCAGAGTTGGCTATTGTACCGGTCGCACGCGACCAAGAGGCGCATTTCAAGGCACTGATGGAGCCCATCACTACCTTGGCGCACCGGCAAAGATCGGTGAAAGTGCCTTTTATGCGGCAGTGCTTGAAGGGCGCTGGGTCGCGTTGTCATCGTTTTATGCCTGTGCTTTGAAAAGCCGTGCCCGCGATGAGTGGCTGGGCTGGCATGAAAGAGACCGCATTCCAAGACTGCACCTGATTACCAATCAGTCTCGATTCCTCGTTCTGGAGTCGATTCCGAACCTGGCATCGCGCACCTTGTCGCTGCTGGAGCGTCGCATTGCAAAAGACTGGCCCATCCGGTTCGGCCACCCGGTCCTGATGATAGAGACGTTCGTTGATTTAACGCGTTTTAAAGGCACATGTTATCGCGCCGCCAACTGGATTGAGATCGGTCGCTCCGCCGGCTACCAGCCAGGCGCATCGCAAAAAGCGATGTTCGTTCGGCCGGTCGAATCGGGTAGGAGGCGGGATTACTCCCGCCGTCCTCCCACACCACCGTACGTACGGTTCCGTATACGGCGGTTCATGGTAAGCCACGCAGCCGGTGAACGGTATCAAGCAACGAAACCAAGCCAAGACGACTGAAATAGGCAATAGGGAAAGCCCAGTTCATGTGCGGGAGTCGACTGTTCCGCCACGGGCCACGCCCATTGGTGGCTCCGCTCCACGCCTGAACCTCATCCAATCCCATCCGCATCAGATTACGGGCACGAGTGAAAACGCGTTTCCATTGCCGCCAGATAATACAGCGCAATTTGTGCCGTATCCACTGGTCAAGTTCGCTTAACAGTGTTGCCGCTTCGGCCAACTTGAAATAAGCCGCCCAACCGCGCAACAACCCATTAAGATGCTCGATTGTGTAGGAAACACTCCGACCGCGTGCGCCGCGAAATATCTCCCGCACTTTCGCCTTGAAACGTTGGCGGCTCTTCATTGAGATGCGGATGACGGTTCGTCCACCACCCACGATGGTGTAGCCCAGAAACTGACGTTTCGATGGTCGTGCAACTGCACTTTTAGCCCGATTGACCTTCAGTTTCAATTGCTTTTCCAGAAACTCCTCCAGACTCGCCATTAATCTCAACCCCGCTTTCTCACTGCGTACATAGATATTGCAGTCATCGGCATAACGGCAGAAACGATGACCGCGCTGTTCTAATTCCAGGTCCAGTTCTGTCAGCATGATATTCGACAACAAGGGGCTAAGTGGCGAACCCTGCGGAGTTCCCTCCTGGCGCGGCGACACCACCCCGTCTGCCATCATACCGGCCTTAAGATACCGGCGAATTAACTTCAACACGTATCGATCGTTGACTTTGCCCGATAACTTGCTCATCAAAATGTCGTGGTTGACTTGATCGAAGAACTTCTCCAAATCCAAGTCCACCACCCAATTGCAACCGGCCGCCACATGTTGTTGCGCCTGTTGAACTGCCTGGTGAGCATTGCGACCCGCTCGGAATCCAAAACTGTAATCCGAAAACTCCGGTTCAAACAACTCACTCAATACCTGATGCAATGCCTGTTGGATTAACCGATCCAACAATGTCGGTATGCCGAGCATCCGCATCCCACCTTGCGGTTTGGGAATGTCCACCCGACGCACTGGCGCAGGAATATATTCCCCCGCCAGCAACTTAGCCTTGACCGTTGGCCAATGCCGTTGTAAGTGTGCTTGAAACTCCGCAACGCCAATGCCATCGACACCGGCACTGCCTTTGTTCTTACACACTCGCTCATAGGCTTTCTGCATGTTGGCCGGTGACAACACCGCCGCCATTAAGTCCGCCTCGTTGGGCTGCGCTTTCGTCCGCGTTGGAGTCGCCGCTTCCACCTCAACACCCACAACCGCGCCAGATCGATTCCGTCGACCCGTCACCGTTTGGGCTTGACCCGTTCGGTCAACTTGTGTCTTCTTCGGTGTCATCGAGATTCTCCCTCGCCTACTCGCATCTTGCCATGTTCCGCCCTTCAGTTGCCAGTACGCAACCTACTATGGCCTCTGCTGACTTCTGTCGTCCCATCCTACATCCTTTCGAATGCAGTAGCCATTGGCACAACGACAGACCTCCCAGGGTAATGCGCGCGACTTTCCCACTTATACCTGCCGCATATACGTCCACGGTTGCCGTACAAGTATCGGGCTTTGAAGATATTAGCCTTCTCACCCACCGTGACCGCCTCGTATGCGATTCCTGTTCGTCAGGTCAGTGGTTTGCCTTCGGCTTCCTTCAGATTCCGCTTCGCAACGGACACCCTTGCCGTTCGGCTAACTGTTCCCCTTGTCGGGCCAGTAGCGGACTTACACCGCCAAGTCATCCGACCACCACCACGTGTGTCGGAATAGCACCAGTCAAGGCGCTGCGCGCCATGCCTGGCGCACATCGGGTAGGAGGCGGGATTACTCCCGCCGTCCTCCCACACCACCGTACGTACGGTTCCGTATACGGCGGTTCATGGTAAGCCACGCAGCCGGTGAACGGTATCAAGCAACGAAACCAAGCCAAGACGACTGAAATAGGCAATAGGGAAAGCCCAGTTCATGTGCGGGAGTCGACTGTTCCGCCACGGGCCACGCCCATTGGTGGCTCCGCTCCACGCCTGAACCTCATCCAATCCCATCCGCATCAGATTACGGGCACGAGTGAAAACGCGTTTCCATTGCCGCCAGATAATACAGCGCAATTTGTGCCGTATCCACTGGTCAAGTTCGCTTAACAGTGTTGCCGCTTCGGCCAACTTGAAATAAGCCGCCCAACCGCGCAACAACCCATTAAGATGCTCGATTGTGTAGGAAACACTCCGACCGCGTGCGCCGCGAAATATCTCCCGCACTTTCGCCTTGAAACGTTGGCGGCTCTTCATTGAGATGCGGATGACGGTTCGTCCACCACCCACGATGGTGTAGCCCAGAAACTGACGTTTCGATGGTCGTGCAACTGCACTTTTAGCCCGATTGACCTTCAGTTTCAATTGCTTTTCCAGAAACTCCTCCAGACTCGCCATTAATCTCAACCCCGCTTTCTCACTGCGTACATAGATATTGCAGTCATCGGCATAACGGCAGAAACGATGACCGCGCTGTTCTAATTCCAGGTCCAGTTCTGTCAGCATGATATTCGACAACAAGGGGCTAAGTGGCGAACCCTGCGGAGTTCCCTCCTGGCGCGGCGACACCACCCCGTCTGCCATCATACCGGCCTTAAGATACCGGCGAATTAACTTCAACACGTATCGATCGTTGACTTTGCCCGATAACTTGCTCATCAAAATGTCGTGGTTGACTTGATCGAAGAACTTCTCCAAATCCAAGTCCACCACCCAATTGCAACCGGCCGCCACATGTTGTTGCGCCTGTTGAACTGCCTGGTGAGCATTGCGACCCGCTCGGAATCCAAAACTGTAATCCGAAAACTCCGGTTCAAACAACTCACTCAATACCTGATGCAATGCCTGTTGGATTAACCGATCCAACAATGTCGGTATGCCGAGCATCCGCATCCCACCTTGCGGTTTGGGAATGTCCACCCGACGCACTGGCGCAGGAATATATTCCCCCGCCAGCAACTTAGCCTTGACCGTTGGCCAATGCCGTTGTAAGTGTGCTTGAAACTCCGCAACGCCAATGCCATCGACACCGGCACTGCCTTTGTTCTTACACACTCGCTCATAGGCTTTCTGCATGTTGGCCGGTGACAACACCGCCGCCATTAAGTCCGCCTCGTTGGGCTGCGCTTTCGTCCGCGTTGGAGTCGCCGCTTCCACCTCAACACCCACAACCGCGCCAGATCGATTCCGTCGACCCGTCACCGTTTGGGCTTGACCCGTTCGGTCAACTTGTGTCTTCTTCGGTGTCATCGAGATTCTCCCTCGCCTACTCGCATCTTGCCATGTTCCGCCCTTCAGTTGCCAGTACGCAACCTACTATGGCCTCTGCTGACTTCTGTCGTCCCATCCTACATCCTTTCGAATGCAGTAGCCATTGGCACAACGACAGACCTCCCAGGGTAATGCGCGCGACTTTCCCACTTATACCTGCCGCATATACGTCCACGGTTGCCGTACAAGTATCGGGCTTTGAAGATATTAGCCTTCTCACCCACCGTGACCGCCTCGTATGCGATTCCTGTTCGTCAGGTCAGTGGTTTGCCTTCGGCTTCCTTCAGATTCCGCTTCGCAACGGACACCCTTGCCGTTCGGCTAACTGTTCCCCTTGTCGGGCCAGTAGCGGACTTACACCGCCAAGTCATCCGACCACCACCACGTGTGTCGGAATAGCACCAGTCAAGGCGCTGCGCGCCATGCCTGGCGCACTAAAAAAGCGCGCCAGCTGCTGGCTGACGCGCATCTTCATTCCTGCTATTTCCCTCAAGGCATTCACAGAAAAATGTATACAGACGAAGGTTTTAAAACAATTCTGGATTATTTTGCACACATTGACGATCCTCGCAAACGGCGCGGCAAGGTTCAGCGTCCCAGTGTGTATTGTCTTCGCAACGCACTGGTGCAGGTTGACTGTGAGCAGTTTGATGCGGCCGTGCACACTTGGCGTACTTTCATCGAGGGCACCGATACCGCGATTGCAATCGACGGCAAGACGCTGCGCTCGTGCATTGACGAAAACGAGCGCCAGTTGCATGTGTTGGGTGCCAGCGGGCACCAGACACGCATGCCGGTTGGCAAAAAAAACAAAACTGCCGGTCAAGGACACACAACAGCAAAAGTACACCAACGAGATTGGTGTTTGCAAACCGCTGTTGGAGTCAATCGAAGATCTCAAAGGCAAGGTGATCACCGCGGATGCGATGCTGGCGCAGCGCGATATTGTCCGCTACATCACTGCGCGTGGCGGTCACTATAGGGTGACCTTGAAGGACAACCAGAAACTGTCGCACGAAGCAGTGCAGTTTTACTTTGAGAATCTGTTGCGGCTCAAGCCGGATGCCGAGCCGGATTTTTTCACGCAGACCGGTGATGAGACTGATCGGGTGAAAAAAGCACCGAAGGTCCAGCATGGTCGTGCTGAGTTAAGGCAAATCTGGGTGAGCGATGTGCTCAACGAGTACCTGGGTAGGGAGTTTGACTTTCCGGGCGTTGCGCAGGTGTTTCGTGTGCGCCGGGCGGTGCAGCACTACAAAAATGGCAGGGTCGACCGGGAGACAGAGGAAATCAGTGTCGGCATCACGTCGTTGAGCACCCAGCAGGCCGATGCACAGACTTTGCTGGGGTTCAACAGGGGACATTGGGCAATAGAAGCTGTCCACCGCATATTGGATGAGGCCAATAACTGGAACAAGGACAAATGCCGGATTCGCACAGGTTTCGGAGCCGAGAACATGATCACTTTGCGCAGACTTGCGATTGCAATAATCAGACGTCATGGCAAGGGGGTTGCGCCAACGCTGCGCAGCAATTCACGCCTGTTGCTCGACTATCTGTGTTTGACTGAAAACGCCCGTTGCAGGCGCGTCTGTCAACAGTGAACCATACGCGGTGCCGCTATCGCACCGCAGCTCGCACTCGTAACAGCCATTCACTGCACCGTCGCAACCGGTGCAACAGGACCGCTGTGCCTTCATCCTGAGCGCTGCTCGAAAATTCGGTTGACACGCCTTTGAAATCGATTGCAAATCGATAAGTTCACTCAGATGGCATGATTTTGTGCGCCAAATCCAGCCCGACTTGCGTATCATTCAACCCGCATAAGTGACAACGACCGTTTGACCTGCCGAACAAAAATTCGCCTTGTGCGGATGCAGAGAATCGAGTTATAAGTCCCCAACCCCGCCTCAGGCGTGGACACCATCACGGAAAAAACAAAATTTATAATATTATTAATATCATACACTTATAAATTTGTTTCTACAAAGTCGATATGGCCAGCATTGATTTGCACTATTTCCATACAGGATGATTTTTCCATTCTTCAGACATTCCCATCGCAATGCGCCATCTATCTTCATTCGCGATAGGTTCAAGTAACTTTCCAACTCTTTCTTTCCACTCATTGCCTGCACTATCGAAAGAAAGTAGGTATCGAAGAATCAAGAGAACGTAGAATACTCTGTCGTTTCCAGGTGTAATGGGAGGCTGCCAATTTCTTTGTTGCAACATGCGGGGTCTGATGCCTAACTCCCTGTTCCACAATCGACCGTGGTGTGAACAAATATTGCGGACATGGGTGATTGTGTGAAGCCAACTGGACAAGTACCTGAAATCCAACGCGAACTTATCTGATATGTATTTCTTATCTTTGGATTTCATTCCCTTATATCCGACAGACAAATTACCCAAGGACATGACTTCCGTTGCCATCCACACTGGTAACGTGGGGAACCCCGTATATTTTTTTTTGTAGCTAGTGATGAATTCTTCTTTACCAATATCACGTTTTGCCGTTGCATCATTGATTTTTCCCAACCATTCAGCATGCTTGAAATTTGGCGCAAAGTTCGCTGCAACCGTATGCCCGAACGCTCCGTACTCGTGCCCCATGCGATAAGCAAAAAGGGAACGCACATGCACTTCAATTCGTTCTATCGCATCCATCACCAGCAAACGTAAATCTCGATCAAAGTTGTACAGCTTCATTACCTCGTCGAGATGAGCACCTTCCTTGAATTCGTCGGATTTCATGCCGATTTTCTCTTCCCTACGAAACGGGTACCAGTAGATACTCAGGCGGTAGTAGCTGATAGTCTTAAGATGGGATAGGGCGATGTCGTTATCATCTACTTTCAGACCGCGATTATTCAGCTGTTGGAGCTGTTGTTCGAACGTAAGGGGTGGTTTTCGGTATTCTTCGTTCACCCTGAATTTTCATATCGCGGAAAAGGACAAAAAAAGCCGTCAAAGTTGCGCATTGTGAAGAGGCGTGACGGCTATGTTGGGTAATAGTATAAAACTTATTGGACTTCAGAATCAATATTATTCCAGCAGACCAGCAGACGGATTTTTAGTTCACTCAACTATTTGACCTGAAATAAATACCCGCGGTTACTGAACTTTCCCTTTCGTTTTGTGTATAGTTCAGTCAGTAAAGCTGAATCACACATTCGAGAAGTGAAACTGTCAGAGTTGGCTATGTGCCGGTCGCACGCGACCAAGAGGCGCATTTCAAGGCACTGATGGAGGGGTGTGCGTCAAATTATTGGCAATTTTACGAATTGTCGGCTCTCGTGTACCAATAATCGTCAAATCGATTACTGATGACGCTGGCGCGCAGTGCCGCAATTTTGTTGGCTCCCGCTTCACTCCAATGCATCCCACCGCGCTTTAACCGAGTCCCAATTACATTTTTACAACCCGCCTCGACCACTGCACTTGATACACTAAGCCCCTGGGCGCGAAACCCAGCATAACGCATCCGCTCGCGGTTGCGGTCAAAATAACCAATGGCCACACCAACGTCGGCATGCTTGGTTGAAAACGATCTCAGGCGCGCAATGAGTTGTTCAATCTCACCAGCCCTGAGAATCTCAACGGTCGTTTCAGCCCACTGCTTACCCGTATCAGTGTCTTTGCCATAGATGAGTTTCGACAGCTCCCAAACTTTTTCTTTGGCATGATAAACATCGAGTATCTGAATGGCATCGGGAAACAATTCTGAAAAACACTGCCAAATCCAGCGCGCCCCGTCACCGAGTACAACCTGAGTGTCGGCATCATAAAACCCCCTTCTTAAGGCCTCTCGCTCCACCCGTTGCACAAACGGCGCCAACTGTTTGTCCACATCAGCAGTGTGCGCAGTTTCAATCGCAGCGGTGTAGGTCACCGAGGTTTTTGCAGTACGCGCATGACCGTGTTCATCATACTGGTCACACCACCAAGCAGCCGCGACCTTCATCTCCCGGGTCTTGGCACTGCCGTCGGCCTGTTTGCCTTTGATACCTGCGGTTGCTGAACTGATCATCGGTACCCCGGTCCCATCAACACCCAGGTACATGGTCGTTGCCGCCGGGGATTCAAGTTCAGTATCGTGGCGTTCATGATCACTTAGCTGTTCACCCAAGCGCTCTGCAGTGCGTTCCACCTGCTTGGTGCTGACTGTGACGCCAGCCAACTCGTGCAATAGAACCTGCGATTGCGCAAAACTTTCCCGGGCCGCACTTTGACCGATCATGCGAACCACCCCAGGTGATAGCGCACTTGAATCCAGCCCCATGGCCTGGTCTTTAGGGAAAAACCCACTGTTGCAAGCGCGACAGTGGTAATACGCCCGTTGATATTCAATCAAACCGACAACCGTGGTGAGCCGTCGGCTTCGAGTGCCGCTGTAGTGCGCCATTGCACCACATTGACAGCGCTGTTGATTGGTCTGGTGATCCGAGGTGTCGGCGTTCAAAAACACCTCAAGTACCGATGCAGCAAATGCCATCGTCTTGGCTTTGATGGCACATTCAACCGCATCGAAGTCAACGCACCGGGAAAAATCCTGACCACTGAGCAGCGCCACAATCTCCTGTTCAACTTCAGCTGCGAAGGTTTGTTTGAACGGGTTTGGTGTCGTGTTTTTTTTTACGCTTCGATTGCAGCTTTAAATCACACAGCGATTCACTGACTTCGGTCAACTCGTGCACCAGTTCCCGGAACCGTTGGTATTCGTCGACTTGTTGACCGGTGAGTTCTACCGCATTATGGGGGATGCGACGGGTGATGGTTTTCTGTTTGACTTTGCGCGACAGTTGCCAACCGGGGTGGCCGGGGTCGTCGGGGCGGGCGCAGTGGCAGTTGGGATTGCCGCATTGGCGGTAAACTTTGAGTAAATTACCGGGTCGGAAGTCTGTTATTTTGCTGATTTGAGCCAGCAGGGCTTCGCGTTTGGCTTTCAGTAGTTTGATGGTGTCCATGGGTAATGGGTATTATAGTGGCACTATGACAGTATTATATACTACCAGATATAAGGCAAAAATATATAGATTTCATACGCTAATTGAGTTGCTGCCAAAATTCTGACGCACACCCCTGATGGAGCCCATCACTACCTTGGCGCACCGGCAAAGATCGGTGAAAGTGCCTTTTATGCGGCAGTGCTTGAAGGGCGCTGGGTCGCGTTGTCATCGTTTTATGCCTGTGCTTTGAAAAGCCGTGCCCGCGATGAGTGGCTGGGCTGGCATGAAAGAGACCGCATTCCAAGACTGCACCTGATTACCAATCAGTCTCGATTCCTCGTTCTGGAGTCGATTCCGAACCTGGCATCGCGCACCTTGTCGCTGCTGGAGCGTCGCATTGCAAAAGACTGGCCCATCCGGTTCGGCCACCCGGTCCTGATGATAGAGACGTTCGTTGATTTAACGCGTTTTAAAGGCACATGTTATCGCGCCGCCAACTGGATTGAGATCGGTCGCTCCGCCGGCTACCAGCCAGGCGCATCGCAAAAAGCGATGTTCGTTCGGCCGGTCGAATCGGGTAGGAGGCGGGATTACTCCCGCCGTCCTCCCACACCACCGTACGTACGGTTCCGTATACGGCGGTTCATGGTAAGCCACGCAGCCGGTGAACGGTATCAAGCAACGAAACCAAGCCAAGACGACTGAAATAGGCAATAGGGAAAGCCCAGTTCATGTGCGGGAGTCGACTGTTCCGCCACGGGCCACGCCCATTGGTGGCTCCGCTCCACGCCTGAACCTCATCCAATCCCATCCGCATCAGATTACGGGCACGAGTGAAAACGCGTTTCCATTGCCGCCAGATAATACAGCGCAATTTGTGCCGTATCCACTGGTCAAGTTCGCTTAACAGTGTTGCCGCTTCGGCCAACTTGAAATAAGCCGCCCAACCGCGCAACAACCCATTAAGATGCTCGATTGTGTAGGAAACACTCCGACCGCGTGCGCCGCGAAATATCTCCCGCACTTTCGCCTTGAAACGTTGGCGGCTCTTCATTGAGATGCGGATGACGGTTCGTCCACCACCCACGATGGTGTAGCCCAGAAACTGACGTTTCGATGGTCGTGCAACTGCACTTTTAGCCCGATTGACCTTCAGTTTCAATTGCTTTTCCAGAAACTCCTCCAGACTCGCCATTAATCTCAACCCCGCTTTCTCACTGCGTACATAGATATTGCAGTCATCGGCATAACGGCAGAAACGATGACCGCGCTGTTCTAATTCCAGGTCCAGTTCTGTCAGCATGATATTCGACAACAAGGGGCTAAGTGGCGAACCCTGCGGAGTTCCCTCCTGGCGCGGCGACACCACCCCGTCTGCCATCATACCGGCCTTAAGATACCGGCGAATTAACTTCAACACGTATCGATCGTTGACTTTGCCCGATAACTTGCTCATCAAAATGTCGTGGTTGACTTGATCGAAGAACTTCTCCAAATCCAAGTCCACCACCCAATTGCAACCGGCCGCCACATGTTGTTGCGCCTGTTGAACTGCCTGGTGAGCATTGCGACCCGCTCGGAATCCAAAACTGTAATCCGAAAACTCCGGTTCAAACAACTCACTCAATACCTGATGCAATGCCTGTTGGATTAACCGATCCAACAATGTCGGTATGCCGAGCATCCGCATCCCACCTTGCGGTTTGGGAATGTCCACCCGACGCACTGGCGCAGGAATATATTCCCCCGCCAGCAACTTAGCCTTGACCGTTGGCCAATGCCGTTGTAAGTGTGCTTGAAACTCCGCAACGCCAATGCCATCGACACCGGCACTGCCTTTGTTCTTACACACTCGCTCATAGGCTTTCTGCATGTTGGCCGGTGACAACACCGCCGCCATTAAGTCCGCCTCGTTGGGCTGCGCTTTCGTCCGCGTTGGAGTCGCCGCTTCCACCTCAACACCCACAACCGCGCCAGATCGATTCCGTCGACCCGTCACCGTTTGGGCTTGACCCGTTCGGTCAACTTGTGTCTTCTTCGGTGTCATCGAGATTCTCCCTCGCCTACTCGCATCTTGCCATGTTCCGCCCTTCAGTTGCCAGTACGCAACCTACTATGGCCTCTGCTGACTTCTGTCGTCCCATCCTACATCCTTTCGAATGCAGTAGCCATTGGCACAACGACAGACCTCCCAGGGTAATGCGCGCGACTTTCCCACTTATACCTGCCGCATATACGTCCACGGTTGCCGTACAAGTATCGGGCTTTGAAGATATTAGCCTTCTCACCCACCGTGACCGCCTCGTATGCGATTCCTGTTCGTCAGGTCAGTGGTTTGCCTTCGGCTTCCTTCAGATTCCGCTTCGCAACGGACACCCTTGCCGTTCGGCTAACTGTTCCCCTTGTCGGGCCAGTAGCGGACTTACACCGCCAAGTCATCCGACCACCACCACGTGTGTCGGAATAGCACCAGTCAAGGCGCTGCGCGCCATGCCTGGCGCACTAAAAAAGCGCGCCAGCTGCTGGCTGACGCGCATCTTCATTCCTGCTATTTCCCTCAAGGCATTCACAGAAAAATGTATACAGACGAAGGTTTTAAAACAATTCTGGATTATTTTGCACACATTGACGATCCTCGCAAACGGCGCGGCAAGGTTCAGCGTCCCAGTGTGTATTGTCTTCGCAACGCACTGGTGCAGGTTGACTGTGAGCAGTTTGATGCGGCCGTGCACACTTGGCGTACTTTCATCGAGGGCACCGATACCGCGATTGCAATCGACGGCAAGACGCTGCGCTCGTGCATTGACGAAAACGAGCGCCAGTTGCATGTGTTGGGTGCCAGCGGGCACCAGACACGCATGCCGGTTGGCAAAAAAAACAAAACTGCCGGTCAAGGACACACAACAGCAAAAGTACACCAACGAGATTGGTGTTTGCAAACCGCTGTTGGAGTCAATCGAAGATCTCAAAGGCAAGGTGATCACCGCGGATGCGATGCTGGCGCAGCGCGATATTGTCCGCTACATCACTGCGCGTGGCGGTCACTATAGGGTGACCTTGAAGGACAAC